>NZ_CP139724.1:2505000-4479953 GCF_034376045.1 Roseivirga spongicola | reverse complement strand
TGGATTGGGTATTGAAGAAGCCACCAACCTGAAACCTTTCGAGTTTGTCTTCGACATCATTGAGCAGGATTATGATTTGGACATAACGGGCATCAACAGCGATGAGGCCGATCCTATGCGCAAGCAGGTGGTTAAGGGTACTTTCACCACAGCCGATTTTGCTGATACCATTGCGCTGGCCAAGGCGGTTATTTTTAAGCAGGAGGGGAAGAGCTTAAAGGTTAATTGGGAGTTCGATGAAACCACTGGTAAAAATCACTCTTTTACCGTGCTATCTGTCGATAGAAAGGACAAAGCTTCCAAAGTAGATTTTAAGGTAGATGGTAAAAGCTTTGGGGCGAATAGGAGTCGTAATGGAAGCATTAATATTCCTTCTCTCAACGATTTTTCGGTCATCAGCACCCGGATTCAGAAAAGCGGAGATCCTTATGTGGTACTGAACTTCTCCGACCCGCTCAATGAGCGTCAGGACCTTACAGGACTCATTACGCTGGAAGATGACAACAATCCAAGATTTTCAATTGAAGGCAACGAGGTAAGGGTATACCCTTCCACCGACCTGAATGGAGATAAGTTGGTGCAAGTCTATGAGGGCATTCGCAACCAGCTGGATTTTAAGATGGCGAAGGGTTATCAGCAAGTCGTCAACTTCAGCCAGATTAAACCAGCCCTTAGACTGACCCATTCCGGTACCATTTTGCCTAGTTCCGATGGACTTATTCTCCCTTTTGATGCGGTGAATGTCCGTGCCGTTGACGTGACCATCATCAAGATCAATGAATCCAATGTTTTCCAGTTTCTGCAAGTGAACCAATTAGGTGGAAACGAACAACTAAGAAGAGTAGGTAAACCGATTGTGAATAGGGCTGTCTTGCTAGATGAAGCAGGAGTAACTGATTTCAGTAAATGGAACCGATTTACTCTCGATCTGGCCAATATGATCAACCCGGAGAGAGGTGCTATTTATCAGGTTCGGGTGAATATTCGTAAAGAATATTCTCTGTATAACTGTGGCGAAAAACAATCTGAACTGAGCCTGGAAGGACAAATTGAAGAGGACAACTGGGATGAATTTGACATCTCAGATCATGGAGATTACGATAGCTATTACAACTACAATTACGGAAGAAATTACAACTGGCGCGAGCGGGATAACCCCTGCCATGAGAGCTATTATGCCGGAACCGAAAGGATGGTTTCAACCAATATTCTGGCTTCAGACTTAGGGCTGATCGCCAAATTAGGCAATGACAGAAAGCTCACTGCTTTTGTAACCGATCTGAAAACCACCGAGCCTGTGTCAGGTATTCAGGTGAAGGTCTATGACTTTCAGCAGGAGGTGTTGCAAACCCTACAGACAGATGCCAGTGGAAAGATTGAACTGGATACTGACAGGAAACCATTTTTGCTGGAAGCTATCCGAGGTGTCGAAAAGGGCTACCTGAAACTGACTGATGGAACCTCACTCTCTGTCAGCAATTTCAATGTAGGTGGAGCCAAGGTTGAAAGAGGTATTCAGGGCTTTATTTATGGAGAAAGAGGCGTGTGGAGACCTGGAGACCCGATTTACCTCGATTTCATTCTCGAAGACAAAGACAATAATATTCCCGATGATCATCCGGTGGTACTGGAATTCCTCGACCCATCTGGAAACCTGAAAGACAGAAAAGTCAGCACTCAGTCAGTTGGAGGTTTCTATCATTTTCAGCTACAGACATCAGACGATGACCCGACCGGAAACTGGCTAGCACGGGTGAATGTGGGAGGCTCTATCTTCAATAAACGGGTGAAAATTGAAACCATCAAACCTAATCGACTCAAGATTAATTTCGATTTGGGTAAAGATAAAATCACTGCGGGCACTCAGGAAGTGAATGCTAAACTCAATGTGAAATGGTTAACTGGTGCTACTGCGAAAAGCTTAAAGGCGGAGTTCGACCTCTATCTGAATCCAGCCAAAACTACTTTCAAGGATTTCTCCGGCTACTCCTTTGACGATGAAGCCAAGGAATACTATCCGGAAACAGAGCGCATTTTTGAGGGCAGAGTGGATGCTACGGGCAATGCCAACGTGCCGATTAGCCTCGTTACTCAGCCCAATGCTCCCGGTATGCTGATGGCTACTTTCAGCGGAAAAGTGTATGAGCCGGGAGGAGATTTCAGCATCGATCAGTTTTCGGTGCCTTTCTATCCATACACTCATTTTGTAGGTCTCAAAAAACCTGAAGGCGATAGAAGAGGTCAGTTGCTGACTGATAAAAAACATGTAATGGACATTGTATCAGTAGATGCAGAAGGTAATCCTATAGATCGCTCCGATCTGATTGTCGAAGCCTTCAAGCTGCAATGGCGCTGGTGGTGGGATAGGTCAGGCGACAATCTGGCCTACTACGTGAGCAGAAATGAAAACAGTCCATATTTCAGACAAAAAGTGACTACCAAAAATGGTAAAGCTCAGGTGCAATTGAGCATTCCAAATAATGACTGGGGCCGCTATTATATCCGGGTAAGAGATACCAAATCAGGTCATTCTGCTGGTTCTACAGTCTACTTCGATTGGCCGGGTTGGGCAGAAGCTAATAATCGTCCGGGTGGGGCATCATTGCTTAATTTCTCAACCGACAAGGAAGATTATAAGGTAGGTGAAAAAGTAACCCTAAGAATTCCGGCAAGTACCAAAGGACGTGCTCTAGTCAGCATTGAAAATGGAAGCAAGGTGATTGATGCGCATTGGGTGGAGACCAAGAATGGATCGAATGAATTCAGCTTCGAAGTCACTCCTGAAATGGCGCCCAATGTCTATGTGAATGCCACTTTGCTGCAACCTCATGCGCAAACCAGAAATGACCTGCCCATCCGATTGTATGGCATTGTGCCCATTAATGTAACAGACGACAAAACCGTTCTTCGACCTGAAATATCAATGGCCGATGTATTGAAGCCGGAAGAATCATTCAAGGTGGAAGTAAAAGAAACCAATGGCAAGCCGATGACTTATACTATTGCTGTGGTCGATGAAGGTTTGTTAGATATCACCCGTTTCCAGACCCCAAATCCGTGGAGCACTTTCTATGCCCGTCAGGCTTTGGGTGTGAAGTCATGGGACGTGTATGATGAAGTCATCGGAGCATTTAATGGAGATTTGTCCAGACTCCTGGCGCTCGGAGGCGATGGTTCAGGGGCCAAACCTGAAAGTGCGAAGGCAAACAGATTCAAGCCCGTTGTCAAACATTTGGGTCCATTCAAACTGGAGAAAGGAAAAACCGCAAGTCACACCATCCAAATGCCGAATTACATTGGTTCCGTCAGAACTATGGTGATTGCTGGAGATAATGGTGCCTACGGAAATACTGAAAAGGCTACTCCGGTGAGAAAACCCTTAATGGTACTTGGTACACTTCCTCGTGTGTTGGGTCCTGGTGAACAACTGAACCTGCCTGTGAGCGTCTTCGCTTTGGAAGATTTTGTGAAGGAAGCTGAAGTGGAAGTGAAAGTCAGCGGCCCATTACAATTGGCTGATGCCGCGAAGAAAACTTTGACTTTCGCAGTTTTGGGTGATGAACTGATCGATTTTGGATTGGAAGTGAAGCCTGAACTTGGCGTTGGAAAGGTGGAAATTACGGCCAGATCAGGAAGAGAAGTGGCTACTCACACCATTGAGATTCAGGTGAGAAATCCGAATCCACCAGTTACATATGTACTTCAGGCCTCTATTCAACCAGGGGAGAGCTGGCAACAGACCTACGAAGCGATAGGAATGAATGGTACCAATTCCACTCAGCTGGAACTTTCTATTCTTCCTCCAATTAACCTTGGTAAAAGACTGAATTATCTGATCAGCTATCCGCATGGATGCATTGAGCAGACAACTTCTTCCGCTTTTCCGCAGCTATTCCTTTCAGATATCATGGATCTGAGTGAAAGTAAGCAAAAGGAGATACAGCGAAATATTATTGCCACTATCGACAGACTAAGCAAGTTTCAGACTGCTGAGGGAGGCTTTGCCTATTGGCCGGGTCAGAGCGATGATAATGACTGGGGTACCAATTATGCAGGACATTTTATGCTGGAAGCAAAGGACAAGGGATATAATATTCCCACGGCCCTTTTCAATAACTGGAAAAGCTATCAGGGCAAACGAGCCAGACGCTGGGCCCGACATGGTCAGTATAATGATGACATCGTTCAGGCATACAGACTTTATACCTTGGCCAAGGCACAATCCCCTGAATTGGGAGCTATGAACCGCCTACGTGAAGATTCGAATCTAAGTCTTGAAGCCAAATGGAGATTGGCCGCAGCCTATGCGCTCACTGGAAGAGCTCAGGTGGCCAGGGAGATGATCAACAGCCTGCCTAAAAGTTCGACTAAGAAGGATTACTATTATTACTATGGTTCTGTATTGCGCGATAATGCCATGATTCTGGAAGCTATGGGTTTATTGAATATGCAGCAGGAAGGAATGAACCTTCTCAGATCTGTTGCAGAAGGATTAAGCGAAGACCGATGGATGAGTACCCAGACCACTGCTTATGGATTATTGGGAGTTATCAAGTTTGTTGGCCTGAATGGTTCTGCTTTTGGAAATAGCCTTCAAGCTGAGTACACGGTGAGTGGAGGGAGAAAGGAAACGCTTAACACGGCCAAGCCTATTAAAGTGGCCGAGTTAGCCAATGACCAGCAAAGCGGTCAGGTGAATGTAAAAAACAATGGTCAGTCTATACTCTTTGTCAGGGTGATTCAAAGAGGCCAGCCCCTGACCGGCAATGAGACCAGCGGTAGTTCCGGACTGCGACTTCAGGTCAACTATTTCGATAGAAATAATGTGCCGATTGATCCTTCTAATCTGGCCCAGGGAACTGACTTTACAGCTGAGATCACAGTTTACAGCACCGGCAGTCAGGGAGTCTACCGCGACCTGGCTTTGTCTCAGATATTTCCTTCAGGTTGGGAAATTCTGAATGACAGGTTGAATGAAATCCCAGGTGCTTCAACTGCAAATAACTATACCTACCGAGATATCCGGGACGACAGGGTCTACACTTATTTCGACTTGAGAGCGAATGATTCCAAAACCTTCAAGGTGAATCTCAATGCCACTTATGGAGGAAGGTATTACTTACCTGCAGTATCGGTTGAGGCTATGTATGATAATACTATTTATGGCCGTGAGGCAGGTAAATGGGTTGAGGTGAGAGGAGTGAATTGATTTTGGATTGATGAATGTTGAATGATGAATGTTGAGTTCAGTGCTAGAGTGATTAAGAAAGCCCCCATCCAAACCTTCCCTCATGGGGGAAGGCTTAGCAGACTGCCAGAGTTGATATTATCAGTCAATTCTGGCAGTTGGTAGTGCCCCTCTCCAAGGAGAGGGGTTAGGGGTGAGGCTAAAAACGGAATTGTGATCAAACGAATCAAAAAATATCGAAAAGCATTAATGGTGACCCTGCTCATACTGGGAGTGGGCTACTATTTCTGTTTGCCGAAAACACTGTTCGATGATCCTTATGCCACTGTTGTTAACGACAGAAGTGGAGCGCTGCTCTCAGCCAGAATTGCCAATGACGGTCAATGGCGATTCCCTGAACTGGACTCCCTTCCTCAAAAGTATGTCACGGCTTTACTAAGTTTTGAAGACAAGAGATTTTATTATCACCCTGGAGTTGATCCGCTAGCATTTGGTCGGGCCATTAAGCAGAATGTGCAGGCTGGAAGAATTGTCAGTGGAGGCAGTACGCTTTCCATGCAGGTCATCCGACTGCATAGAAAAGGGAAGGATAGGTCGATTTTTGAGAAGTTGATTGAAATGGTGCTGGCCACCCGATTGGAGCTGCGATACTCCAAAGAAGAGATTCTGAGACTATATGCTTCACATGCGCCTTTCGGAGGTAATACAGTGGGGCTTAATGCCGCTGCCTGGCGATACTTCGAAAGAAATCCGGCACAACTTTCCTGGGCGGAGGCGGCACTGTTGGCGGTGTTGCCTAATCAACCTGCTATGCTCTATCCGGGTAAAAGTGTAGATCCGCTCAAGTCCAAAAGGGATAGATTACTCCAAAAACTATTTGAAGGAGGTGAGATGGATGAAACCGATCTTGAGTTGGCTCTATCAGAACCTCTACCGAGAAAACCCCAGGATTTGCCTCAACTGGCGAGTCATTACACTAATTTCCTGATCAGTTCTGGTCAGGAGGGCAAGCAGATACAATCTGGCCTGGATATTCATACGCAGCGAGATGTAGTGAATATTCTGAATGCGCACCATCAATTGCTGAAAACTGAAGGAATTCATAATGCTTCTGCCATTGTGCTCGATGTTCAAAGGAATGAAGTACTGGCTTATGCCGGAAATGTGATGGGTGCTGGTTCTGAGCATCAGGAATTTGTAGATGTGATTCAGGCTCCTCGAAGTACGGGTAGTTTATTAAAACCCATCCTTTATGCGAGTCTTCTGGATGGAGGTCAGATTTTGCCCCAAACACTAATTCCCGATGTGCCCATGTTCTTTGGAGATTTTGCTCCGCAGAATTTTTCCAGAACCTATGACGGTGCCGTTCATGCCGATATGGCCATTGCCCGTTCCCTGAATATTCCTGCGGTAGAAATGCTGAAGATGTATGGTTATCCGAAATTCCATCAGAAGCTCAGAGACATGGGAATGAGTACGCTCAATCGTCCGGCAGGACATTACGGATTATCGCTAATTCTTGGAGGTTCTGAAGGCACACTTTGGGACCTAACGAACATGTATGCTGGCATGTCCCGCACTTTGAGCCATTTCAATAGAGAGCGGTATAGGGAAGGGGATTTTGAGTTTGCTAGGTTACAGAGTTCTAAGTTCGCGAGGGATTCCGCTCCCGATGCCTCGGGACGTGGGAATGACAAATCAAAAAATGGGAATGACATTCCAAATCATCTTTCTGCCGCTTCCATTTGGTTTGCCTTTGAAGCCATGCTGGAGGTTTATCGTCCGAATGAGGATGCTGCTTGGAAGCTGTATTCCAGCGCCAGCAAAATTGCCTGGAAAACAGGGACAAGCTTTGGGTACCGCGATGGCTGGGCCATTGGTATTACCCCTGAATATGTGGTTGGTGTCTGGGTTGGCAATGCGGACGGAGAAGGCCGCCCGGGTCTCACAGGGATCAAGGCCGCAGCGCCCATTATGTTCGATATCTTTGATCGATTGCCTGAAACCACTTGGTTCAACATGCCGAGAGCGGAGCTGGTTACAGCCGCGGTAGACAGGGAAAGTGGCTATCTCGCTTCGCCTTATTCCAGCCAGATTGATACTGTTTTTATCCCAAAAGTGGGTTTGCGCACTGCTTCTTCACCTTTCCATCAACTGGTGCATCTGGATGCATCACAGAAATTTCAGGTAAATGCAGGTTGTGTGCCTTTGTCAGAAATGGTCACCAAGAGCTGGTTTGAGCTACCGCCTAAGCTGGCCTACTACTACAAGATGAAAAACCCGACTTATGCCGAACCGCCTCCTTTTATGCCGGGTTGCGAGACTCAATTGACAAGACTGAAAGCTATGGAAATGATTTATCCTGAGCCAAATGCTTCATTCTACCTGCCGGTGGAGCAGGATGGTCAATTAGGTAAGATAGTCTTTGAAGCTACCCATCAAAACCGAACCACCAAAGTACACTGGCATTTGGATGGTGAATACCAGGGCTATACCCAAAGTGAGCATGTTATGTCGTTCCAGCCCAACAATGGCAACCACCGACTGGTACTGGTTGATGATTTAGGGAATGAGTTGGTAAGGAGATTTGAGGTGTTGAAGAAAAGTGAAGAGTGATTGGTTGATGAGAAATCTAGTGTTAGTCCACCCCCTGCTTCGCTACCCCCGCCAGCGGGGGACAATGAGCCCGATGCGATGGCCGACTGCAAGAATGTCCTCCTCTGGAGGAGGTGTCCGCAGAACGGAGGAGGATTAATATAAATTCTTTTATTTACCCTTTGCGTTCTCCGCGTCCTTGGCGGTTTAAAATTTACCGCAGACTTCGCTAAGAACGCAAAGAAACTTTCGACCTCAGACTTCGTGTGATTTATTCCTAGGGATAACCTCGTCAGTTCCTTTGGAGACTCTTCGCTACAAGCGGTCTTGCTTATCAGCCGACCGCTTTACGCTCTGAGTGACGCTTACCAGAACTGCATTGACTGATTTCTGTTTTCTGATTTCTCTTCTGACTTCCGACTATTTCACCCCTAACCCCTAAAGGGGAATTACGGCATCGATCCTGTTGGAGACTCTTCGCTACAATCGGTCTTCCTTATCAGCGGACCTCTTTACGTTCTGAGTGACGCTTACAGCGGTCGCCTTCCTATTTTCTGATCAACTGATTTTCGGTCTTCGGTCTTCTGACTTCCGACTATTATCACCCCTAACCCCTAAAGGGGCAGCACTGTAACGGTTCAGATGCAATGACCGGCTTTCAAACTTCCGTCCTCCGTCTTCTGACTTCCGACTTAATCCTTCAACCTATCCTTAAACATCGCTCTTAGCTTATTCACTTTTGGGGTGATGATGGCTTGACAGTAAGGTTGCTCTGGGTTGTCGTTATAGAAGTTCTGATGATTTTCATCGGCTTTGTAGAATGCAGCTGGTCCGGTAATTTCTGTAACAATTGGATCGTCAAAGTACTGAGCCATTTCTGCTTTTACTTCTTCAGCTATTTTAAGCTCCTCTTCATCGGCTGCAATGATGATAGAACGATATTGAGTTCCCATATCATACCCTTGTCTGTTGAGCGTAGTAGGGTCGTGGGTAGAGAAGAAAATTCTCAATAAATCGGCATAAGAGAGTTCTTTCGGGTTGTAGGTAATTTGAATGACCTCGGCATGATTGGTTCTACCGCTGACAACTTCTCTGTAGGTTGGATTACTGATTTGTCCACCAGCAAAGCCCGATTCTACTTTGCTAACCCCTTTTACTCTTTGGAAAACGGCTTCTGTACACCAGAAACAGCCTCCGCCAACAATAGCAGTAACTTCCGTTAGTTCTGTTGAAAGCAATTTCATTGAAGCTGAGTTGACGCAATAACGTAATCCGCTGGGTTCTGGTCCATCAGGGAAAACATGCCCTTGATGAGCATCACATGTATTGCACATGATTTCAACTCGAATCATGCCGTAGGTTGTGTCCTTTTCGTATTTGATGGCATTTTGCTTTACAGGTTGAGTAAAGCTTGGCCAACCGCTACCTGACTCGAACTTTACTCTGGAATCAAAAAGGGCAGTGCCGCAACAAACACAGCCGTAAAGCCCGGGTTCATGTCTCTCACAAAACTCTCCGGTTCCGGCTCTTTCGGTTCCTTTTAAGCGGGCAATTTGAAACTGCTCGGGAGTGAGAATCTCTTTCCATTCAGCATCAGTCTTTTCGACTCTTCTGTCGGGTTGAGGATTTCCATTGTTGGCAAATTTGATAACATCTGACCAGGTAAGCATAGGCAATCGGTTTATGGCAAAAGGAACAAGTACTTTCACCAGAAAGTTTATTGATCGCCCAAATATCGGTTAAACTCTGCAATTAGCTTATCCTTTTCGCTAGGCCGTGGTGCATCTTTATTCACTAGCTGACCATTGTGGTAGATCATATAATGTGGAAGAGCCGGAATGTTAAGTTCTTCCATTTTTGTGGTATATCCTGCATTATCTATTCTAAAATGAAGTCCGGTGTTTAGTTCGTGTCTTTTCATGGAATTTTCCCATGGCAAGTCTTTACGATCGGCAGATAGATAAACATAGATTAATTGATCAGAATCAAATTCAGTTTGAATCTCTTTGGAGTAAGGCATTTCCTTAATACAAGGGGCACACCAACTAGCCCAAAAATCGACATAAATTACTTTATCCTGCTTAGAGGCTACTAAAGCTTCCAAAGAGGTTGATTCCCCTTCTGTGTTTATCAATTTTAAATCGTTATCAATAGAGAATTTGATGTTATACTTATCAATCAAGTGATTATACATGGCTGTATCTTGATATTGATTCTTGAACTTATTGAGGTATTCCCATCGGGTCTCAATTGGGAAATAACCAGCATCTTTGAAGATATATTCGACATAATAATACTGAGCCTTCATCTTTTCTATTTGGCTTAAATGTCTTGCCACCTGAACCGAATCATAGGCCTGTGGATAGTTGGTAATTCTACCTCCGGAAGCTTCAGTTTTATACTCGTAATAATCTGCTTTTTTGTTGAATTCGGCACGTATAGAACTGATAAAGTAAGAAGTGTAGCGGTTGGAGTAGAGCAGCGAATCGTTTCTTAAATTGAAAGAAGTTGGCAGCTCATTTCTTACTCGGTTTATTGCTTCTGTGTATATAGTAGTTGCATTTGCCTCTATTTCGGGATTTAATCTGTTCTCAACGGCTATGATTTCTGCAAGCTGGAAGTATTGATTCAAGACTCGGTATTGGTATTGTCTTTTATCAATAAGCCCTTTCGCTTTAAGAGACTGAAGCATTTCCATTTTTTTATCAAACTCTTGAGTGAAGTTCTTGAGATTGACTTCTTCTTTTTTCTTCCTGATCTGTTTGTACTCTTCAAGATTCTTTCCCTTCTCTCCGAAATAGTTCAGTAAGGGTTGTTTTTCAATGAACATGGCTGCTGTGAATTCTGAAGTCGCAATACTATCACGTTCAATTAAGTCAAAGTTGGTAACACGGAATCCTTCCGATCTATTTTGAACATATGCGATGGGTTTGCTGCCTTCATAATCGAATAAAACGGTGTCTCCTTTTTGGAAAAGATATTTAAGCTGATCTACACCTTTATAGTAGAGGCCTACTTCTACCCATTCTCGTCTGCTGAGAATAATAACTGTATCGATTTCTGCTTCAAAGTCGATATGAAGTCGTTGAGTAATTAGGTTGTCATCTATAAACTCAATCTCATCGCCAGTTTGAGTGGTATAGAAAGAAGGCTTGGTAGCGTTGGGTTTATAATATGCACCATTCTGGACAGGGTTTTTAAAAATTAGAGTGATCTGATTCTGCTTTTCTTTCTCTTCAATGGCAGTTTCTGAAGGCTTGTCAGAACATGAGAACAAAATCAATAGGCACAAAAAAAGGAATGATGTGTGTTTCATTCCTTTAAGTTAGATGTTTTTGTTAACTACCCAATTAGTTGTCTATTTCTTCCAATAGCTTCTCAATTTTTTGGGTTAGCTCTTCGGCCATATCCCTTAAATCTTTAGGAGAATTATTGGGAATAGAATCAAGAGGGCTTTGAATGTCTACGGCCAGACCGTTTTCTTCTTTTCTAATCACCACATTGCAAGGCAACTGAATACCAATGGTCGGGTCTAGTTGAATAGCTTCATAGGCTAGGCTCGGATTGCAAATTTGCAGCTGCTTATAAAGCCCGATGTCTTTCCCAATCTTGTTTTGCAGTGTTTCTTGAAAATCTATTTCATGAAGTACGCCAAAGCCAATCTCTTTAAAATTAGACTTGAGAAGTTCTTCTAAATGTACTTCGTCAAATCCTTCAAAGTTTCGGCTTATGGTGTTCATGACTCTTTATTTTGTGTTAAAAGTTCTGTCTCAATCACTTCTTTCATTGTTGCTTTTGGCAATGCACCAGCTTGCATCATAGGTTCTCTTCCGTCTGCAGGAATAAATAGCAAGCTCGGAATGCTGCGAATACCAAACATGGCACTCAATCGCTCTTCGGCTTCAGTATCTACCTTATAAATGTCTATTTGAGGGTATTCGGCTGCCAATTCTTCTAAAATAGGGGCCACCATTTTACATGGTCCGCACCAGTCGGCATAGAAATCGATAATAGCTGGTTTTTCACCAGCAAACTTCCATTCTTTTTCTGTTTTATAATTAAAGACTTTGGTTTCAAAGTCTGCTAAATTCAATTGTTTCGTTTTCATATCTTCCATTTTCTAAATCAATAAGGAGTATAGAGTGGTTATGGTTCCATCTAGAAATTCGGAATGTAACTTAGGTGACATTCGGCAAAAAGTCTAAAACTATGGTTTGTGGGATAGATTACGGTAGTAAAATGGCAGGTACAACGAGTGTTTGCTATATAAAGGAAGGCGTGGTAAAAATTGAGCGATCGACTAAAAAGCAAGATGCTGATGCCATGATTCTAGCTTTTTGTCAGAGAGAGCAGCCCGAGTTAATCGCATTAGACGCACCATTGTCATTGCCAGGAGTTTATTCCGCAAAAGATGGTTTTCAAGATTACTTTTACCGTGTTTGTGATAAGGAGCTAAAGGCTATGTCGCCCATGTTTTTGGGTGGCTTAACTGCGCGAGCCATGAAATTGAAGGCGATGCTTTCTGAAATTAAGATTATTGAGGCTTACCCAGTGTTTAGAGCGAAGGCTCTGGAGTTGCATAAATTTGGCTACAGAGGCAAAACGCCCGATATTAAGGCCATACTTAACAAATTAGGAGGAGTATTTGCAACAGCTGAAATATTATCTTCTCATGATATGGACGCACTACTTTGCTTAGAAATAGGTCAACGTTTTCTTCAGAAAAAGACTCAAAGATCTGGACTAGTTGAAGAAGGTGTCATTTATTATTGAACGAAGGAATAAAACTTATCGGGTTGTTCTTTTTCAGTCGATGAGCCTCTGCTTCTAACTGCTCTATTTCTTGAATGAATAGCTCTTCATAGCCCTCCATCCATGTTCTGAAATCACTATTTCCTTGATGTTTTCTGGTAATGTAGTTTAAAAGTAAGCCAATGTTGAACTTTCTGGCTTTGATGCCGGCATTGGCTAAACTGGCATCTTCTGCGTTACATGCCTGCTCGTATTGACCCTTTACTGGTACCATCAGTACTGGTTTGTCTAAATACATGGCTTCACAGATTGACTCAAAGCCAGCGGTAGATGCATAGCCAATACAGCCCGACATAAGTTTTAGGAACTTTTGATCATTAATATGATGAAAAGTGAGGTTGGGATTTGGAGACCATTCGTCTGGAAACTCTTTATTATCCCAAAAGCAGTGAAGCTTGATTTTCTTGTTTCGCGAATGCCATTTAATTATTTCATCGCTGTAGCCTTTGTTTACTACATAAGCTAAGATGTAATCTTCGTTTTCAGGAGACAGCTTTAATACTTCAGTCCGTAAAAGTGGAGGTACAATGCTCAGTTTATTATTTGTGCTTTTTAGCTTTCTAAATGAAAGAGCGAGTTTCTTATGAGTATTAAATGAAGTGATTTTGTTGTTGATTCTGTAAGCCCATTTTTGTGTGCTGTAGCCTTTGGCAAATGGAAACTCAGGATGTTCTGCCAAGTATTGATGAGCTATGCTTATGCGTTTGGCTTTTGGTCTGAAAAGAAGGAAGTACCAGCCACCCATAACATCGTAGAAATTGACAATTACATCGGGTTGATGTACGTTTTTTGCTCGATTGATCTTATTGAGCTGTCTAATGAAAACTGGAATTCGAACTAAGTTGAAAAGCAATGACTTCCATACATTAATAGACTTGCTTTTCTTATCGTAATAGAAATTTGGGCTTTTTACTGGGTGAAGTTCAGCAGAGGTTTTTTGTTTGAAAAAGGCTGGTATTTCTCTTCTATTGCTAGTACCTATAACCGTAGCACTTACCGTATGTCCTGCATTTGATAGTATCTGTTCTAGCGCTAATGCTTGAGTCATATGTCCACGGCCTTCGCCCTGAACGATGAACATTACCTTCATACCTAAGCTTTATTTACTTTCAATTCTGATTCTGCCTCACCTTCTTCGAAATAGTCTTTAAGCGCAATGGTTTTGCTTTCAGACTCTTTGTCTTGCTTCTCTTTCTGATCGCTTTCAGTATAATAAACCAAGCTCCATTCGCCTTGCATGTCCTCAACAAGGGCAGTCATAGACTCAACCCAATCTCCTGAATTCATATAGTGAATACCGTCAATCACTTTCAGTGCAGGTTGATGAATATGACCACAGATTATGCCGTTGCAGTCTTTGTAGCGAGCCATTGAGGCCAGTTGCGTCTCAAAATCGTCTATGTACTTAACTGCTTGTTTCACCTTGCCTTTCACCTTTTGAGACAGAGAAAAATAGGGGAGGCCCTTTTTCATTCTTCGGTAGTTGTACTGCCTATTTAGCCAAAGCAGAAAGGTGTAACCAATGTCTCCTAACTTTGCAATCCACTTAAATTGAGAAGTTACCGAATCGAAAACATCGCCATGAGTAATGTAGTACTTCTTGCCGTTAGACTCATAAATCATGTCTCTGGCAATCTTCAAGTTGCCTACAGTGAAGGGTAGAACCTGATCTAGGAAGTCATCATGATTGCCTCGGATGTAAGTGATTTTGGTGCCGTCTTCCTCAATCATTTTGAGGATTTTGGTGAAGAAGCGCGTGTGCTTACGTTTCCACTTACCTGATTTACGAAGCTGCCATCCGTCTATGATGTCTCCGTTCAGGATAAGGTTTTTGCACCGATATTGCTTCAGAAACCTAACCAGCTCCTTGGCTTTGGAGCCTTTGGTTCCGAGGTGCACATCGGACACAATAATGGTTTTACACTCGTTCTTCACTGTCTGGGTATTTGGGGTTCGGGTTAATACAATATCACCCTTTTGTGTGACCCCTCTGTGACCAGTGAATTATTAGAATGTAATAATTAGGTAGAGTAAAAAATACTAAGGTAAAACTGGCTTAATACCAGAAATTATTTGGTTTGCTCTTCTATATATTTGACAGCCTGGCCAACGGTTTGAAGCTTCTCTGCATCACTATCGGGAATTCGTATATCAAAAGTTTGTTCAAACTCCATTACGATCTCCGCATAGTCTAGCGAATCAATTCCTAAGTCTTTTATAAAGTTGGCATCGAGGGTGGCCTCTGTAGGTGCAATTCCAATTTTTTCAACAAGTATTTGAGTAACCTTTTCTAGCGTATTGCTCATTCGATTAGTGGTCAATTAGATGGCGGAAGTTAAGCCATTTCAATAAAAACTAAAACCTTAAAGTAAATTCTGTCCCCTCTTGAAGTACTGAACGGACGGTGATTGCACCTCCATGCTTTCTCATTATTTGTTTAGATAATGACAAGCCAATCCCCGAACCTTGTTTTTTAGTAGTAAAGAATGGAATAAATATTTTGCCTAAAGCTTCTTCATCTATACCAGATCCATTGTCTCTGATTTTCATAGTTGGTCTTCCGTATTCGTTTACAAAAGCGTTAATAATGATCATTTTTTCCTCTTCATTCTCGTTTAAGGCATGCATAGCATTCTGTACTATATTTATTAATACCTGATCTATTAACTCTTTGTCTACATGAATTTTCAGGTCTTTCGGATTAATATTCACGACAAACTGAATACCTCGAGTTTCCATTTCATGAGCCAGAAGCACTTTGATATGGTCTATTACCTTACTGAATTCAATTTCCTGAATTTTAGGCTCTGGAATTCTGGTGAGATTTCTGAAGTCTGACACAAAACGGATTAGTCCTTCGCTTCTGCGCTTAATAGTTTGCACCGCTAGGTAAATATCTTCCAGTTCCTCTTTTTCTATAGGTACATCATCTTCAATGTTATCTACCAGATTTACTTCAACGGTATTTGCCAAAGAGGAGAGAGGGGTAACGGAATTCATGATCTCATGGGTCAGTACCCTAATCAGGTTCTGCCAAGCGTCCATTTCTTTTTCTTCCAGTTCTGACTGAATGTTTTGAATAGATACTAGTTTGAATTCCTCACCTCTTAAAACCAACTCTATCACATAAATGGAGAGCTGAGTTCGGGTACCTTCGTTGGTAAGTTCAATTAGCGCACTACCTCCAGTTTTAAGCTTAACTAGAGATTCAACGAGTTTAGGACTTACTTTGCTCAGCTCAAAGATGCTATTTAATGAGTCTACACCAATCAGTTTTTTGGCCGCACTGTTAATAATCTGAATTTCTCCTAGCTTATTGAATGTAACAAGACCAATGGCTACGTGTTGTACTATTGTTCTGAAATAGTGATAGTTAGCCTCTTTTTCGGCCCTGATTTCCCTAAACTTTCTAATTACTGTATTGAACTCATTATACAGCTCATTCATAGATTTACCTCTCCCTGAAGAGGGGTAAGTTGTTGTGAAGTCATCGTATTTGATTGAGCTCAAAAACGAGGCTATCTCTCTGTTCGTCTTATCCAGTGTTCTCACCAGAAAGTAAATCTGGACAATAATAAGGCCTGCAATAAAAACGGAGTTCACAGTATTAGGAACCTCATATATGATATAGGCCAAAAGAAAGATAGAGAGAACCAGTAGTGCTACTCTAATAAGAATGACAAATCTTAAGTTTTTAAAGCCCATGCTTTTCTAGTCTTCTATACAGAGAAGCTCTGGTTAGGCCCAATTCTTTGGCAGCTTTAGAAATGTTTCCTGAATGCTTGTTGATGGCTCTGAGAATTACATTTTTCTCAACATCATCTAGGTTTAAGTTGTCGGCTGCTTCATTCTGATTATCTGCTTTCTGAACCAAAAAGAAGAAGTCGTCAGGCATAAGTACATTGCCTTCACTCATGATAATGGCTCTTTCTATGGCATGCTGCAATTCTCGGATGTTTCCGGGCCACGAGTACTTAGAAAGCTTTTTATAAGTAGAAGGAGCTATTTTCTTCTGTGGCTTTCTGTATTTCTCTGAGTATATTTTTACGAAGTGGTCAGCCAACAGGTTAATGTCATCTTGACGCTCTCGTAAAGGAGGTAAATGAATTTCTACAGTATTAATTCTGTAAAGTAAATCTTGTCTGAAAGTGTTTTCAGCCACCATGTCGTATACAGGCATGTTAGTGGCGCAGATCAGTCTGATATTGACATCTATAGGTTTGTTAGTTCCTATTCGTGTTACTTGTCTGCCTTGTAATACCGTTAATAACTTGGATTGAAGCGGCATGCTCAGGTTTCCTATCTCATCTAGGAAGAGAGAGCCTCCTTGGGCTACTTCGAACCTTCCTGCTCGGTCTTCTTTAGCGTCAGTAAAGGCACCTTTTTTATGTCCGAATAGCTCCGATTCAAAGAGCGTTTCAGTAATAGCACCCATATCAACACCTACAAAAACATTGTCTTTTCGGAGCGATCGTTTATGAAGTGCTCTGGCCACTAGTTCCTTACCTGTTCCGTTTTCCCCTAGAATTAAGACGTTTGCATCTGTTTGAGCTACCTTATCTATAATGCTAAAGACATTCTTCATTGCAGGGCTATCACCAATGATATCACTGAACGGTTTGTTAATATCATCTTCTAACTGCTTTTTGGCACTCTTAAGCTTTTCTACCTCTTTATAGCTTTGTTTAAGTTTTATGGCCGATGAAAGTGTAGCTATTAACTTTTCGTTTTGCCAAGGCTTTAATACAAAGTCTGTAGCACCTTCCTTTAGTGCTTTAACTGCCATTTCTACATCTCCGAAAGCTGTGATTAGAATTACTACCGCTTTTGGGTCGGCTTCAAGAATTTGTTGCAACCAATAAAACCCTTCCTTACCACTAGTAGTATCATGGCTAAAATTCATATCTAAAAGAATAACATCGTAAGTTCCATTATTCATTAAGAATGGAATCTTCTTTGGGTTTTTCTCTATTATGACCTCTTTGGCATGCTTCTTCAATAGTAGTTTAGCCGCAATGAGTACATCTTCATCGTCATCGATGATCAAAATTTTTCCTAATTCTTTCTCCACAAGCTTGGGTTTTGCTGTTTATCAACTGAAATAGTGCCAATAGGCATTACGGCTCAATTTAGAAGATTCTGTCTAAAAACTGTCCGAATTAGTACATAAATAAGCACGATATCGTACAGCTAATTGCAGTGCTCATAAAGCCTTCTTCCTTTTTATATAAAGAATGATTTTGAATTAAATTAAGGAGAAGTTTGCTAAAAGTAAGTACAAACATATAAATATGACCCATTGTGTATTAAAGACACACTTATGTTGAAAATAGGTTTTGCAGATGAACTGAAAGTCATTATATTGCACTCGTTGTTTTGAATTAATTGTAAAGATTAATTCAGATATTTTGAGTTTTTGACCTTTGGGCTCAGTGCTGACCACGCTGAGCCTTTTTTTATGCTTAAGGTTTTCATGGAGACTCTAAAAGTGTTCGATTCCGTTCAATCCTTGTTTTAATACTGTACACTTGCTGGTAGTCTAATTAATGTCAGTTGAGTCTATTCTGTTGATTTTTAGTGGTTTATAAAAGTGGCATCCTTGTTGTCAACTGCAGGACGGATTAGAAAACACGACTAGACTAAATAGCAATGGACAGAAAGATTAAGAAAAAGACATGGACTACTAAACGAATAGTAACCATTCTTGGAAGTGGGGGTATCCTTTTTCTGATACTCTACGTGTTCGTCTTTGCAGACAATGCGTCAAAACTCAACGTAGACTTAGAAAAAATCAGTGTGGGTGATGTGGTTGAAGGCCCATTTCAAGAATACATTCCTTTAGAAGGTACCGTACAACCCAAGACAACTATTTTCCTCGATTCTAAAGTGAGTGGAAATGTAGAAGATAAGTTCCTTGAAGGAGGGGTTCAGGTTAAAAAAGGAGATACAATCTTAAAGTTGGAAAATAGAGCCTTGGAAATGAGTTACATTCAAGAGCAAACCCAGACCAATAGATTAAGGAATGACATTGAAAACACGAACAATAGGTTGCAACAACAGCTATTCACTTCTCGTGCTCAAGTAATCAATATCGATTTTGATATTGATGAAGCAAAAGATCAGTTTACTAGAAATGAGCAGCTTTGGAAGGATAAAGTAATTTCAGAACAAGACTACCTAAATTCTAAAAGAAGGTATAATAGACTTAAGGCATCAAGAGAGAATATAGTCAAGCAAATGGAATTCGATTCCATCAATGCTGTTAGTCAGGTAACACAAAACGAACAAAGGTTAATTACTTCAGAGGAGAGTTTGAAAATAGTTCAAGGTCAGCTACAAGATCTATGGGTCACTGCTCCAATTGATGGATTACTTTCTACGGTGAATGCTGAGATTGGTCAGTCTATTGGTCAGGGTACTACTATCGCCCAAATAGATGATTTAGATGGATTCAAAATTGCTGCTAATGTAGATCAGCACTATTTGCCTAGAGTTTATGAGGGCCTGGTAGGTACTTATGATTTCGCTGGCCAAGAATATAGATTGGAGATCAGAAAGAAGTTCCCTGAAATTAATAATGGAACATTCGTAGTAGAAATGGTAGGAGAGATTCCTGAAGGAGTAAGAAGAGGTCAAACCCTTTCAATCAGACTACAATTGAGCGAAGAAAAGAATGCTATTCAAATACCTAGAGGCAGCTTCTTCCAAACTACTGGTGGTAACTGGATTTTCGTTCTAAATGAAGATCAAACCGAAGCAACTAGAAGAAATATCCGCATTGGAAACCAGACTCCGAGGAACTATGAGGTGCTAGAAGGTTTACAACCTGGAGAAAAAGTGATATTTTCATCTTATGAAGGTTATGACGATAAGGATAAACTCGTCATCAAGAAATAATTAATTCAAACAACTAATTAACTTTTACAATTATGGGAAACAACAAAAGTATCATCACCACTAAAGGGCTGAAGAAGTTCTACTACACAGATGAAATTGAAACAACAGCGTTGAATAACGTAAATCTTCAGATCGCTGAAGGTGAGTTTGTTGCTATCATGGGACCTTCCGGTTGCGGAAAGTCTACTCTTCTAAACATCATTGGTCTATTAGATAATCCTTCTGAAGGTGAATTCTATTTCTACGATGAAGAGGTCTCAAAATATTCTGAAAGACAGAGAGCAGAGCTTAGAAAAAGAAACATTGGTTTCGTGTTTCAGAGCTTTAACCTCATTGACGAACTTACTGTATATGAAAATGTAGAGCTTCCTTTAATCTACTTGAAATATCCTGCTTCTGAAAGAAAGCAAAGAGTAGAAGAGGTGCTTGAGCACATGCAGATTATGCACAGAAAAGATCACTTCCCTCAACAACTTTCTGGTGGTCAGCAGCAAAGAGTTGCGGTAGCAAGAGCCGTTGTAGCTAAGCCAAACCTAATTCTAGCGGATGAGCCTACTGGTAACTTGGACTCAACTAATGGTCAAGAGGTAATGACTCTTTTGAGTGATTTGAATGCCAATGGTACAACTGTGATTATGGTAACTCACTCTGCTACCGATGCTGAGTATGCTCATAGAGTTGTGAACTTGTTCGATGGTCAGGTAGTATCTGAGAACATTAATTCAAAAGAGAACTCGCTAGTTTAAGCATTTGTAAAGGTTAAAAGTCCACTTGCCAAAAATGGTAGGTGGGCAAATATTGAAGAGCTTGGGACAGCTCTTCCAGAAAAATATTGCCCAAAGGATAGAAAACATTAGTATGAAACGATTATTCACAATAGCTCTGTTAGCATTGCTTTCCAGTTCAACGGTTTGGGCTCAGAGGGTGCTAACGTTAGAGGAATGTATAGACATAGCATTGCAGAGCAACTTGAGTATAAAAAGAGCTAAAAACCAAGCAGAAATAGCTAAAGCTCAATATACCCAAAGCAAGTTTAACTTTTTACCTTCTCTAAGTGCAGGAGCTTCTCACTCTTGGAGGGAGGGACTTCAGTTTGACCAGACTACTGGTAACTTAGTGAATACAACAGCATTAAGTGGAGGGATGTCCATTGATGCAAGTTTGACACTGTTTGATGGCTTCTCTAATTTATATGGTAAGCAACAAGCGAAAGCTAGTTATCAGGCATCAGAAGAGGCTGTGAGAGGAACTGTTCAGTCTATTCAAGCGCAAATAGTTGGTGCCTTTTTGCAGGTTATAACTATTAAAGAAGGTTTGAAAATGAATGAAGCAACGCTTTCTTTATTGAATGAGCAATTGGATAGAGAAAGGAAGCGAGAAAACGCAGGTGTTGGAAATATGGAGCAAGTCTATAACTTCCAATCTCAAGTTGCTCAACAGCAGCTCACTATTGTAAATCAAAATAATCAGCTTGAATCTGCCAAGCTGAGCCTTATTCAGCTGCTCCTTTTAGATCCTGCTGAAGATTATCAGTTTGAAGGAATTACTTCGAATGACGCTGAACTTAATAAGGAGTTAGAGGATTACAACACTGTTTATAGCAGTTCTATGGATTTCTCGCCTTCTGTTAAATCTGCTCAACTTAATTTAGATGCAGCAGAAAAAAATCTTCAAATATCAAAGTTTAACTGGATGCCTACTTTAGGCTTGAGGTCAGGATGGAGCACTGGGTGGAGTTCAAACCTAAGAAATCAGGGAGATGGTTCGGTTGTAGACTTGTCAACTCAGCTAGATAGAAATAGAGTAAAATCAGCTAGTTTAAGTTTAGGCATTCCTTTGTTCAGTAGGTTTCAAAATAGAACACAACTGCAGACCTCTAAAATTCAGGTCTTAAACTCTCAATTGGCTTTGGAGCAGGCTAAGAACGATCTCACAAATCAAGTCCAGCAAGCCTACTTAGATTTACTAAATGCTAAGACTTCTTATGCTGCAGCTAAAGAGAGTAAGTTGAGTTTGGATCAGTCATTTGATTTTGCCAAAAATAGATATGATAATGGCACAATAGACTTTGTGACTTATTTACAGAGTTTGACTGCTAAGAATCGTGGAGATTTGGAGCTTGTAAGAAGCAAGTATTCCATACTACTTAGGCAGTTCATTCTTGATATTTATAAGGGTGAGTTAATGGAGCCCGGAACTAATTAATACTCAGAATATCTACTCGTTTGCCTGAAATGGCAAACAAAAGGTCGTTTTCCATAAACACAAATTGATAAGGGAGATTAGCGTAGCTGATCTCCTTTGTTTTTTTAGAATAGATATCGGTCAAAACAATTTGCGCAGGAGATGAAGAAATTAGCCAGTTTTTACTGAAACTGAAGAACCCGTTATTTGCTGCATTAATTTCTTCAACGAAATTACCAAGATTGTCGAAAACAAGGATATAACCTTTAGAATCGCTTATAAAAAGCAAGTTCTGATATTCTCTGATGAAGCTAGGGTTGAGTTTCTTGTTTTCTAAGCTTAGACTGAGAATGTTCTCTAAGAGCAACTCACCGCTATTTACATCAATCTTACTGAGTGTTAAATTACCGGTGTTCAATAGCCACAGGTTATTGTCTGCTGATAGCGTAGCAATACCATTGATTTGTGAAATGTTGAATCTATTGAGGTTGTATCTTTCTGAGTTGGCTAAGAACCTATTCAAAAATAAATACTCCTGAAAGCCTTGGTAGTAAACAAAAACTCGCAAACCTTGCCAAGCTTCTAATAGACTAGGAGTAGCCTTTCTTTGAGGTGAAAAGTGGTACTGAAGCTGACCCTTTTTATCGTATTTCTCAATAACTCCATCAGATGATGCAAAGTAGAGGAATCCTTGCCTGTCAATTGATGCGGCTACAGGTTCGAATGGAATGGGAAAACTCTCTATAATCTTGGCTTCTTGGCTAAAAAGCAAGCAATGAAAGAATAAGGCTGTTATGGTTATTCTAGCCTTCAAATGTTTTTAGTTCTACTTTACCATCTGAATAAACCCCGTAAGTATAATAGTTCAGCCATTCACCTAAATTGATATACCTGCTGCTATAGCCAACTTCTAGATCTAGCGGAAGATGTCTGTGTCCAAATAGGTAATAATCGTGATGCTTTAGCTTTTCTTGTTCTTTAGCAAAAGTCCATAGCCATTCTTCCTCTCCTAAAAATCGTTGCTCTGTATTGTTGGCCTGAGCTCTACTCTTTCCTGACCAAAAATTGGCCAGGCCAATACCCACATTCGGATGTAACCAGTGAAAGCACCATTGAAAGAAGTTGTTTGTGAATACCTTCTTCAGAAACTTATAGCCATTGTCTCCTGGGCCAAGTCCATCGCCATGAGCAACAAAAAGCGAAGTTCCATTTATGTCTAATTCTAACGGCTCTTTATATACTTTGGCGTTGAACTCCTGCTCAAAATAGCCGAACATCCATAAATCATGATTGCCAGTAAAAACGTGTAGTTCAATACCTTCGTCAACCAACTCAGCTAGTTTGCCTTGAAAACGAGAAAAACCTTTCGGGATGGTGGTTTTGTATTCGAACCAGAAATCGAATAAGTCTCCAACTAGAAAGATGGCCTGCGCATCTTTTTTACACTCATCTAACCAGCGAACTATTTTTAATTCTCTTTCTCTACTCTTTTGAGCAGTTGGAACTCCAAGGTGGAAGTCTGAGGCGAAGTATACTTTTTTAGACGCTGCTATATTAAGCTTCATGCTTTCAATTGAATGGTGAAAGATAACCAATGACCAAAACAAAAAAAATCAGGTCGTTAAACCTGATTTTGTATTGTAGGCCTTATAGACGCTTACTCTTTATTTTCTTGTTCTTCTGAGGTTGTTCCTTCTGATTGTGGCTCAACTACCTCTTCTTGCTTAGTATCAGCATCTGGAGCGGTTTTTTCTTTAACTTTTCCATTACTGTTAGTGTAAGCTTGGTAGGTAGTCTCCTTTTCAAAAGGTCTTTTCCCAATTAGGTTTTCTAAGTCGGACTGGAAAATGATTTCCTTGTCAAGTAATTCTTTGGCCAGAATTTCTAATTGTTCCTTTTTATCTGTTAAGAGCTGCTTAGTTCTCTGGTAAGCTTGCTCTACCAGTTTTTTAACCTCTTGGTCAATAATTTTAGCTGTATCTTCTGAGTAAGGCTTGTTAAAGCTGTAATCATTCTGCTTAGAGTCGTAGAATGAAATGTTACCAATTTTATCGTTCATACCATAAACACTAACTATGCTGTAAGCCATTTTGGTAACACGTTCAAGATCACTTAATGCACCTGTAGAAATTTTACCGAAAATAATTTCTTCGGCAGCTCTACCACCTAAGGTCATGCACATTTCGTCCATCAACTGCTCAGTTTGGTATAAGAACTGTTCCTTTGGTAAGTACTGAGCATATCCTAATGCAGCAACACCTCTAGGTACAATCGATACCTTTACCAATGGGTCGGCATGCTCTAAGAACCAGCCAGCTACTGCGTGACCAGCCTCGTGGTATGCCACAATCTTTTTCTCTTCTGGAGAGATGATTTTGTTCTTCTTCTCAAGACCACCGATTACTCTATCAATAGCATCTTGGAAGTCTTGCATGTCTACTGCTTTCTTATCCCTACGGGCAGCGATTAGTGCAGCTTCATTACAAACATTGGCTATTTCTGCACCAGCAAAACCAGGAGTCTGAGCTGAAAGCTTCTTAGGATCAACATCTTTTTCTAGCTTAATAGGCTTAAGGTGAACTTTGAAAATGGCTTCTCTGCCCACAATATCTGGCTTATCGATACTGATTTGTCTATCGAATCTTCCCGGTCTCAATAGTGCACTATCAAGTACATCTGGTCGGTTGGTAGCCGCTAGGATAATTACACCTGAATCAGTAGCGAAACCGTCCATTTCAACCAAGAGAGAGTTCAACGTGTTTTCTCTTTCATCGTTAGATCCCGGCATTTGACCTTTGCCTCTAGATCTACCGATTGCATCGATCTCATCAATAAATACGATACAAGGAGCCTTTTCCTTCGCTTGCTTAAATAAGTCACGAACCCTGGCAGCACCTACACCCACAAACATTTCAACAAAGTCAGAACCAGAAAGCGAGAAGAAAGGAACAGCTGCTTCACCTGCTACGGCTTTCGCTAATAATGTTTTACCAGTACCTGGAGGGCCTACAAGCAAGGCGCCTTTAGGGATTTTTCCTCCTAGTTTGGTGAATTTTGAAGGGTTCTTTAGGAACTCAACAATCTCCGCAACTTCTTCTTTGGCTTCGTCAAGTCCTGCAACATTGTCGAAAGTGATTTTCACTTTGTTTTCAGTATCGAACAAGGCTGCTCTAGATTTTCCAATATTGAAAATCTGACCACCAGGGCCTGCATTACCTGTCATTCTACGCATCATAAGCCAGAAGAACAGAATAATTAAGATTAAGAAGCCCCAAGTGCTTAGGAATTCAATAATCGTTGTTCTGTTATCGAACTCAATAGATACTTGCTGGTTGCTCGGAATGTCAGTGTCGGTGACAAAATCTTGATAGTAGCCTCTAAAGTCTTCTGCTGAAAAGAATTGCTTTTCGATCTTGTAATGAGGGCCAGTTCCGAAACCTAAAAAGTTTTGGTTCTCTAATTCTGTTTTGTATTTCGCATTTTGAAGTGCTTCTGACTTCAAAGTAATTTCAACAATATTCTGATTTTCTACATAGAGAATTTTAGCAACATCGTTGCTTTTCACCATGTTTTCGAATCGAGCTTTGGTAATTGCTATTCCCCCTCCTGAGTTGGTGAAGAATGAAATTGCGAAAAACAGAATGATTAGGGAAACGAATATCCAAATTTGATTATTCGGTTTTTTGCCTCCTCCTGGAGCTGGTTTGCCCAGTATGTTTTTCTTTCTTGGACTATCTGGCATTATTAAATTTTTTGAGTCTTTTTAAAATCTACATTATAACGCTTTGCCACAATAAAGGTTAATTAAGCGTTGTGAGTTTTAGAAGTAATTATGGCATCGCCCCATAGATCTTCCAAGCCGTAATACTGTCGCTTGTCTTTTCTGAATATGTGGGCTACAACACTCACGTAGTCAATTAGAATCCATTCTCTATTAGTGAAACCCTCTTTTCGCCAGGGTTTTTCATCTTTTTTGTCAACCTCAGATTCAATTGACTTGGCAATTGCTTCAATTTGGGTGTCTGAGTTACCGGAACATATAACGAAAAAGTCACAGATAGAGCCTTTTACTTTACGGAGATCCATAACGACAATGTCTTCTGCCTTTCTCTCCTCCATTCCCTTAACAACTACATTGCTCAGTTCTTCCGAATTCATTAATGAGTTTAGTGAAGTATTTTTGATTTCTTTACGCGTAAAACTACGAAAACTGTTGTACAAAATTCCTGCTAATACCTTATTTGTCGGCAAGGTGGTGGAATATATGCCATCCTGTCACTCTACTAATGACAGTGCTAGAGAATTACTCCTTCAGCATGACACGTCAGAGGGCACTGTTGTCATAACCGATAATCAAACTGCTGGCAAAGGGCAAAGAGGTAACTCTTGGTTCAGTGCCGAGGGTGCTAACCTGACAATGTCGTTAATTATGAAGCCCAATTTCCTTACGCTTTCCAAGCAGTTCTATCTGAATATGATTAGTTCACTTGCTGTGAAACGTGTTCTGAATGATAGGTTGCCAGATGCTAATAGTCAAGTCAAATGGCCGAATGATGTTCTTTTAAATAACAGAAAGGTCTGCGGTATTTTGATTGAGAATGGCATAAAGCGACAGTTTCTAGAGCATTCCGTGGTAGGGATTGGCTTAAATGTGAATCAAAAGGCATTTGGCTTGGCCACGGCAACTTCTATGTCTAATGAGATAGGAATTGCCTTTTCTCTTCAATCTGTTTTTGAGAAGCTATTAGGTCAGTTTGAAGCATTGTATTTGAAATTGAAAGCCGAGAGATACTCCGAAATAAAAGATGAGTATTTACAAAACCTGATAGGATTTAATCAGTGGCGAAAATATAGGTCTGAATATGTATTTGATGGTCAAATCGTAGATGTTCTAGATTCTGGTCAACTGAAATTAGCAACACAGCAAGGAGATAAGCTTTTCGATTTCAAGGAGATAGAATTCATCTGGAATTGACTCAAATTATTGATTTGCAATGCTTGAGGTGTTACCTTTGCGCCTCGAAAAATTGACATTCAATGCAAGAAACAGGAGTAAAATTCAAGGTAAAAGATATAAACCTCGCTGAGTGGGGTAGAAAAGAAATACAATTGGCAGAGGCAGAAATGCCTGGTTTGATGTCTTTGAGAGAAGAGTATGGTGCTAGTAAGCCACTTAAAGGGGCTAGAATTGCAGGGTGTCTTCATATGACAATTCAAACTGCTGTGTTGATTGAAACATTGGTAGAGCTTGGTGCTGAGGTTACTTGGTCTTCTTGTAATATTTTCTCAACTCAAGATCATGCGGCTGCTGCAATAGCTAAAGCTGGAATTCCTGTTTTCGCATGGAAAGGAATGAACGAGGAAGAATTCGATTGGTGTATTGAGCAAACTCTTCATGCTTTTGAAGGTGGCGAGCCATTGAACATGATTCTAGATGATGGTGGTGATCTTACCAATATGGTGCTTGATAGGTTCCCAGAATTAGTACCTGCTATTAAAGGTCTCTCAGAAGAAACTACCACTGGTGTTCATAGACTTTACGAAAGAATGAAGAAAGGCACTCTTCCGATGCCAGCCATCAATGTGAATGATTCAGTTACTAAATCTAAGTTCGACAATAAATACGGCTGTAAAGAGTCTTTGGTAGATGCTATCAGAAGAGCAACCGATGTTATGTTAGCTGGTAAAGTTGCTGTTGTTGCTGGTTATGGCGATGTAGGGAAAGGTTCTGCTGCTTCTTTGAGAGGTGCTGGTGTTAGAGTAATCGTTACAGAGATAGATCCAATTTGTGCACTGCAAGCTGCTATGGACGGCTTCGAGGTGAAGAAAATGGATGATGCTGTAAAGAGAGCTGATATTGTTGTAACAGCTACAGGTAACAAAGATATCATTGCCGAAAGACACTTCAGAGCGATGAAGGATAAAACCATCGTTTGTAACATCGGTCACTTCGACAATGAAATTGACATGGCTTGGTTGAACGGAACGTTTGGTGATACTAAAGTAGAAATCAAACCTCAGGTTGATCTTTATAACATTGAAGGAAATGACATCATTGTTTTGGCTGAAGGTAGATTAGTAAACCTTGGTTGTGCTACAGGCCACCCTTCATTTGTAATGTCTAACTCTTTTGCTAACCAAACTTTGGCACAAATTGAGTTGTGGACAAATACGGATGCTTATGAGAATGCGGTTTACACACTTCCTAAGCACTTAGATGAGAAAGTAGCGGCTCTTCACTTGGCTAAGATTGGAGTGGAGTTAGATTCGCTTTCAGAAGATCAGGCAGAATATATTGGTGTAACTGTTGATGGACCTTACAAGCCAGAGCATTATAGATATTAAGTCTTACAAAAGATGATTAAGAGGCTCCAATTCGGAGCCTTTTTTTATGCAAGGGATTCACATAATTACTCTAGTTGTCTTTTTTATAAAAGATATGATGGTGACTTACTTAATGCTCCTTAAGTCAATTCTTACATTTGGCAAAGAGATAATCGAGCCCTGTTTCTCTTGATTGTTTAAATAGATTAGTTCTTTTGCTAATCCATTCTAAAGAGTGTTTTTTTAATCTATATCTTCGTCTTTAATTTTTTTATGGAAACACTAGCAAGCATTTACACTAAGGGGACATTAAGAAAGTTCCAGAAATTTTTGGGTATGGATTCTAAGGATCCATACATGAAATATAAAGAGATTGATTTCTTCAAAGAGCTATTTGCCAAGTTTCAACCAAATAAGTGTTTGGAGTATGGTTGCGGAACTAGCACTCCTTATTATATGAGTCATTTGCCAGATGGAGCTCGATGGGTTTCAATTGAACACCATAAAGGTTGGTTCGATAAGATTTCAAAAGTAATCGATAGACCTAATTTATCTTTACATTTTGTAGATGTTGATGGTAATGATCCCAAGGTTCCAGAAGATGATTTGTATGCCACTTTCCCTAAGCAATTCGCTCCTTATGATTTTATTCTGGTGGATGGAATAAGAAGAGAGAACTGCATAGAATTAGCGCATGAATTGTTAGCTAAGAATGGTATAGTTGTGGTTCATGATAGTAATCGTAAGGAATATCATGATCATATCAAGAAGTTCAAATATTGGTTTATTCTAGAAGATTTTAGAAAAACGGCAGGAGGATTAGGTCTGGCCTCGAATGATGTAGATGTGACTCAATTGGTGAGTCTAAAGCAGCATGCTGCTCTTTGGAAAAAGGATAGTGTGGTTTCAAACTTTTTCAAGTTCAAGTTTCTAATGGGTAAAAAAGCCAAGCCATTTAGGCTGCAAACGTCTTAAGGTTTGTGTATAAGTACGTAGGTTTCAAACTTTTCCGTATTGCCCTTTAATGCTTGATTTACGGCTACTGTAAATTTGAAGAACTGCGATTCTGAAGCGAAGCTGTAAATTAGACCCTCCCATAGTACGTCATGTTTAAAGTTAATTTCTTTAAGGTGGTCTTTAGGTAATAATGCCAGTGTTTCATTTCCTTCAGCATACTCATTTATCATCGCTGGAGAAAAATCTCTTAAATTCTTTCGTTCGGTATAGTAGGGTAAGTTTTGAATAAGCCAAGCATCTAGTAGCAATGGTGTGTTCTTGTCAATCTGTTCGTTTTTAGTTACAATTCTGCCTATTTCATCATAAGGCCTGAATGCCTCCATTCTCGGAAGAAAAGAAGTGAATACAATCATAAAACCAAACATGGTCCAAAACGGTAAAATTAGACTAAACCTAAATCCGTCTTTCTTCAATATAAATAATATGGTAACTACAACTAAGGTGAAAGGTATAAGATAGAATGCCAAAGATAGATTCAACTCAAAAATAAGGTAGGTCATTCCACTTGTCAGTAACGCTGAAATGATGAAATGAATAGTTTTGATTGCTAGTTTCGGTACTTTATCTCCAATGAACATTGGTACAATCATAAGAGCTAAGGCTGGATGTGCTTGTATAATGTAAGTTGGTATTTTACCTTTTGAAACGGTGAAAATCACAAACATTACAGTAATCCATGCAATTGGAAAAAGTACTTTTTTCGATTCCTTTCGGTTCATTATCCAATACACAATGGAATAAAAGAATGTCAACGAATATGGTATAATAGTCCAGCTCAGAACTCCTACGTAGAAGAAGGGCTTCATACCATTTGATTTCTTCTGAAGAGCTCGTCCGAATGTTTCGGTATAATAAATATCCCAAAATTCCTGACCATCTTTTACGTACATAAAAATCACCCAACTCAGGCCAATCACCCCAATAATTAATATTCCTAATGGCAGTTTTAGAAAAACTATATCTCTCCAGAGTTGCTTCCACTGCCCCCAGTTCTTTAGCAATATGTAGAACCCTACAATGCCACCAAGCACAATAATGTATGGAAACCCTTTAGTTAACACGGTGAGTCCTAGGGCAATGTAGCTGAGTATTAAATATTTCGTAGATCGGTCTTCATATCCTCTGTAAAACCAATACATAGTAAGTGTGAAAAAGTAGGTGAGAGGAACTTCTGGTGAGGCATACTGCTTTACTGCAAGGAGTTGTAAACCCAAAGCCATTATTATCATGGCATAATAACCACCAGACTGGCCATACATACGTTTTCCCAGTAAATAAGTAAGCCAGATAGAGCCAAGGGCCATCAAAACAATTGGCAGGCGAATACCAAACTCATTGAGTCCGAAAATGGCACTGCTGGCGGCAATCGCCCAATAGGTGAGAGGAGGTTTGTTATATCGAGGTTCGTAGTTGTATTTAATATCAACAAAATTGCCAGACTCAAACATTTCACGAACAGCTTCTGCATAAAAACTCTCGTTCGGAGTCCATATATCATTAACATGAAAGTTATAGAAGTATAGGAGAGATATGAGTGCAAATATCAGATACGAAGCAGAACGTGAATGAGTCCACTGAAATTCAACTATCTCTTTTTTATTAAGAATCATATCTATTACTTACTATTTTTGGAGGCTTCAGAAAGAACACCCAAATTTAGTTTATATATGCCTGACTCGTACAAGGGAATATTTATAAATACCACAAAAGGTACCCATAAAGAGGTTTATAATTTAATAAAACATGATACAGAGAAATCTGTTGTTGATATTCCATCTGGACGTGGTGCATTTATTCTTCGGTTAAAGGATAATGGCTTTAGCAATGTAACTGGGGTGGATATCGAAGATATTTCACAAATAGAACATGACGATTTTGTTCTAGGTGATATGACTAAAAGATTGCCTTTAGAATCGGCTAGTAAAGACATTGTCGTCTGCATAGATGGAATTGAACACATCTATGGTCAAGCCTCTTTTGTGGAGGAGGTAAACAGGAGTCTTAAAGTTGGAGGTTCAGTTATAATATCAACCCCAAATATATCAAGCATTCGTTCTAGGTGGAGGTGGTTCTGGACAGGGCATCATTATAAATGCAGTTCGCCTTTAGATGAAAGAAATCCGACACCTCTTCATCATGTAGGAATGATATCATTCCATGAGCTTAGGTATCTATTACATACTCGAGGCTTTGAAATTGAGCAGATTTCGACAAATAGAATTAAACTTATTAGTTGGCTATACATGGTCTTTGTTCCTTGGGTTTATTTATCAACAATTTGGATTTATAAAAAAACAGGGCCAAGAGAAGGAACGGTAGAAGTTAACAGGAGTATGCTCTCCCAAGTGTTCAATAAGAACGTTCTTTTTGGAGAAACTTTGATTGTAAAGGCGGTTAAAAGGAGAGATTTAGGAGGCTAATTGCTCTTCAAATTGATCAATTATGTTGTCAAGGCTAAAGTTCTCTTGAACAAATTTGCAGCCTTGGGAGCCTAGTGTTTCTCTTATTTCTTTGTTCTTCGTTAATTCAGCCAGCTTTTCTGAAAATAGTTCTAAATCCTCAAAAGGTACCAGATATCCATTGAAACCTGTTTTTACCAACTCAGGATTACTCGTGATGTTAAACGCAACTACTGGTTTTCTGGCAAACATTGCCTCCGCAATGACATAGCCAAAGCCTTCCCATTCAGAAGTGAGTGCAAAAATATCAATGGATTCCATGAATGAACTCATATCTTCCACAAAGCCGAGTAGTTCAACTTCATTTTGAAGTTCATTTATTTTTATTTCTTTCAATAGTTGCTCTTCTAACTCTCCAGTTCCAGCAATCACAATTTTGAAATTGACTGATTTCTTTTTTAGGATTTTGGCTATTTCTATGAAATGATGTTGCCCTTTTTGAATTGTCAACCGACCAGCATTGCCAATAATGATTTTTTCACTGTCAAATGAATGCCTATTTATCTTTCTGTTACTCATTTCTTCAAAGTCTAAACCTTGGTAAATGATCTGGATGTTTCGTTTCAGCCTATTGCCAAAATTCATCGACATTGTGCGTTTTGTTTCTAAAGAGTTGGCTATCAGATGAGTTATTACATTATTGTACAAATACTGATTAATTTTACTTGCTTTAACGGGTGCTGCCAAAGCCCTGTATAGAACTATCCTTTTTAACCCTGCTAATTTGGCTGTTAAGACACCAACCTTTGTGTCGTGTGACGTAGAAATAATAACTGTATCTATTTTGCTCTTTTTAAAGAACCTATAGAGTCGAATGTATTTAAATGGGTTTAGAAATGATAGGTTTTTAAGCCTAAGGGCAAAAGTGTCAATATCAGCTTTATTTGCCCTAGAGTATAGTTCGTTACGCTTATCTGCTGCAATAAAGACTGTATAGCCTCTTTCTTTAAATTTGCTAGCGTAATCAAAGTGTATCTTTTCTCCACCACCCCAAAAGCTCGTAGTATTTAGAAAACAAATGTTTTTCATTGAACCTGACTTAATCATTTGGCTGGCAAAAGTATGAAATCGAGAGTGTTTGTTGCTCAGAGATCGTTGTTATTTAAGTCTTTTGCTAATTTTGACTGTCATAATTCATTGTACCATGACTTCAACAAGAAATAAAGTAACAGCGATAATACCTACATATAACGAAGAGGTCAATATTGGACAGGCTATTGAATCGGTTTTGTGGGCGGATGAAATTATTGTGGTTGATTCTTTTAGCAATGATAAAACGGTGGAGATAGCGGAGAGTTATGATAATGTGAATGTTATTCAACATGAGTATGTGAATTCAGCAACTCAAAAGAATTGGATAATTCCTCAGGCTAAGCATGAATGGGTTTTTATTCTAGATGCTGATGAAGTAGTAACTTCTGAATTAGAGCAAGAAATATTAAATACATTGAGGAACCCGAATAAAACAGCCTACTGGATTAAGAGAAGGACTGTTTTTATGGGGGAAGAGGTGAAATATGGGAGTTGGAGAAGTGATAAAGTTGTGAGGTTGTTTTTGAGGGATGAATGCAGGTATCAGGACAAAAAGGTTCATTCAGAGATTGAAACGGAAGGGGAAATTGGAATACTCAATAACCATCTGAGGCACTACACGTGGAAAGGAATCAATGAGTTTATTGTAAAGGTAAATTGGTATTCTACCTGGAAGGCCTATGACAAAATAGAAAAAGGGAAGCCAACCGGATTCTTTGTTACGACAGTGATAAAGCCATTTTGGCGTTTTTTTTATGAGTACCTAGTGAGGTTTGGGTTTCTAAATGGGAAGGTTGGTTTTCATATCGCAATTTTAAGCGCATATGATGTCTACTCAAGAGGCTTGAAGATTCAGTTGATTAAAAATGGAGAAGCCATAGCGAAGGATAGGATATGATTTTAGTTGATAATGCAGTAATAAGTGACGACATAAAAGAGCAATTCTTTGTTTGCGACTTAGAGAAGTGTAAAGGTGCCTGCTGTGTGGAAGGTGATTTAGGTGCCCCTTTAGAGGAGCATGAGTTAAAAGAGTTGGAAAATGCATACGAAGTAGTAAAACCTTATTTGTCAGCAGAAGGAATTGCTGCTATTGAGAAAGAGGGTACTTATTTAATGGACTTTGAAGGCGATTATTCAACCACAACCATTGGCGGTAAGGAATGTGCTTTTGCTATTTATGATGAAAAGGGTATTCTGAAATGTGGTATAGAACAGGCCTATAGGGATGGAAAGACTACTTTCAAGAAGCCAATTTCATGTGAGCTTTACCCAATCAGAATTTCAAAATACGACCACTATGAGGCGCTAAACTACGATCGTTGGGATATCTGTTCTGCTGCCTGTACATTGGGAGAAAAGCTTGGGGTACCAGTTTACAAATTTCTGAAAGACGCTCTGATTCGAAAATATGGAGAGGCTTGGTATGAGGAGTTATGTAATGAGATTGAAGGGAAATAAAAAAGCCGGCTTTTGCCGGCTTTTTTATTTTATAATTTCGAGAAATCGAAGGTTTCTAAGTATTTCGTTGTGAAGTTACCCGATTTGAAGCCTTCATCTTCCATTAATTTAATATGGAATGGAATAGTTGTTTTAATTCCTTCAATAACAAATTCCTCTAAAGCTCTTTTCATTCTCACAATCACTTCTTCTCTAGATTGACCGCTTACAATCAGCTTAGCAATCATTGAATCATAATTTGGAGGAATAGAGTAACCAGCATATACATGGCTATCTACACGAACTCCATGACCACCTGGTAAGTGAAGGTTAGTGATTTTTCCTGGAGAAGGTCTGAACCCATGAGATGGATCTTCCGCATTTATTCTACACTCCATAGCGAAAAGCTTAGGATAGTAGTTTTTACCTGATATCGGCTCACCTGCGGCTACCTTAATTTGCTCTTTAATCAGGTCGAAATCTGTTACTTCTTCAGTAATAGGGTGCTCAACTTGAATACGAGTATTCATCTCCATAAAGAAGAAGTCGCCATGCTTATCTAGTAAAAATTCTACCGTTCCAGCACCTTCATATCCAATGGCTTCTGCGGCTTTTACTGCGGCCTCACCCATTCTGTCTCTTAGCTCTTGATTTAGGGCAGGAGATGGAGTTTCCTCTACAAGTTTCTGATGCCTTCTCTGAATAGAACAATCTCTTTCTGAAAGGTGACAAGCTCTACCTGTGCTATCTCCAACTACCTGGATTTCTACGTGACGAGGCTCTTCAACGAATTTTTCTAGGTAAAGGCCATCGTTTCCGAAAGCTGCGGCAGATTCCATTCTGGCATCGTCCCAAGCTTTTTGAAATTCTTTGTCAGATTTCACAATCCTCATTCCTCGGCCACCACCACCGGCAGTTGCTTTAAGAATTACAGGGTAGCCCATTTCATTGGAAAGCTTAATGCCTTGCTCAACAGAGTCTAGTAGGCCATCAGAACCAGGGATAGTTGGTACACCTGCTTCTTTCATGGTAGCTTTAGCAGTAGCCTTATCACCCATTTTATCGATCATATCGGGAGAAGCTCCAATGAATTTGATGCCATATTCGGCACAAACCCTAGAGAATTCAGCATTCTCAGAAAGGAAACCATACCCTGGGTGAATCGCATCGGCATTAGTGATTTCTGCAGCCGAAATGAGATGAGGTATTTTTAAATAAGACTGATTTGATGGGGCAGGGCCAATGTTTACAGCTTCATCCGCAAAGCGAACATGTAAACTGTCTTTATCTGCAGCAGAATAAACGGCTACAGTTTTAATACCCATTTCCTTACATGTTCTAATAACACGCAAGGCAATTTCCCCTCTATTGGCGATTAATATTTTCTTAAACACGTTTGCTCTTTTAGGTTGAAAACTCAATAAGCGGTAAGGCTATTTAAGCCGGGTCTACCAAGAACAAAGGCTGATCGTACTCAACAGGAGAAGAGTTATCAACCAATACTTTTACGATTGTACCTGAAACTTCAGACTCAATTTCGTTGAATAACTTCATTGCTTCAACGATACAAACTTTGTCTCCTGCAGAAATAGTGTCTCCAACATTTACGAATGCAGGATCTTCTGGCTTAGGAGATCTGTAGAAAGTACCGATCATAGGAGATTTAATCTCAACGTATTTGCTCGAATCATCTTTAGCAGCTGCTTTTTCAGGAGCTGGAGCAGCTTCAGTTGCTGCTGAAGCAGGAGCAGTCGGTGCAGGAGCCGCTACTGGGGCAGGGGCAGCTGCAGGAGCAGAAGCAATAACTTGTGCTTCAGTGTCTCTTTTTACCTTAATTTTGAATTCTTCCGTTTCAATATTGACTTCTGCTAAACCAGATTTAGCAATAAAGTCTATCATGTTTTTAATTTCCTTCGGGTTCATAATGAGTTAAGGTTTATTTTACACGCTCTCCATAAGAGCGAGTTCTAGTGTCAACTTTAATTTTATCTCCTAAGTTAATGAATAATGGTACTTGAATTTCAGCACCAGTTTCTAATGTAGCTGGTTTGCTGGCATTCGTTGCAGTATCTCCTTTAAGCCCAGGTTCCGTGTAAGTAATTTCTAGCTCAACGTAAGCAGGTAACTCGCATGTGAGAGGCTGCTCAGTCTCGGCATGGAAAAGAATGTCTGCTTCCTGTCCGTCTTTAATTAAGTCGGCATTTTCAATCATCTCTTCAGGTATCATAACCTGCTCAAAAGTAGATGTGTTCATGAAATGAAAGCCGAATTCATCTTTAAACAGAAATTGGTGAGTTCTTTTCTCAACTCTGGCGGTTTCAATTTTATGTCCGGCAGAGAAAGTGTTGTCTACCACTTTACCGGTTTTAATGTTTTTCAACCTTGTTCTAACAAAAGCAGGTCCTTTGCCTGGCTTTACATGTTGGAACTCTGTGATCATCCACAGGTCATTGTTTATTACAATACAAAGACCGTTTTTAATATCTGCTGTAGTAGCCATGAATAATTTAGGTTAGTCTTTCTTATTTAGGATCGTAAGCCCACTTTAACCAAATAGAACCCCAAGTAAAACCACCACCAAAGGCGGCTAAAATAAGGTTGTCTCCCTTTTTGAGTTTAGATTCATAATCCCAAAGGCAAAGAGGGATGGTTCCACTAGTAGTGTTGCCGTATCTGTGAATGTTGAGCATTACTTTGTCTTCTCCAACATTCATTCTTCTGGCGGTAGCGTCAATAATTCTTTTGTTGGCCTGATGAGGAACAAGATAGGAGATGTCATCTCCAGATAGATTGTTCTTGTCCATAATTTCAGCAGCCACGTCTGCCATGTTTGTAACGGCAAACTTAAATACTGCAGAGCCTTCTTGGTAAGCGTAGTGCTCTCGGTTGGCCACTGTTTCTTGTGTGGCTGGCTTTCTACTTCCTCCAGCTTTCATGTGTAAGTGAGGAGCCCCTGAACCATCTGATCTCAGGATGGAATCCATAATTCCATGTTCTTCAGTAGTAGGTTCAAGCAGTACGGCACCGCCTCCATCACCAAAAATTATACAGGTGGTTCTGTCAGTATAATCTACTATAGAAGACATTTTATCTGCACCTACAACAATTACCTTCTTGTATTTGCCAGTTTCAATGTACTGCGAGCCCGTAGCTAGGCCATAAATAAAGCCTGAGCAAGCTGCCTGTAGGTCGAAGCCAAAAGCATTTTTGGCACCAATAGCATCACCGATTAGGTTGGCCGTTGCCGGAAAAACCATGTCGGGGGTTGTGGTACAGCAGATGATTAAGTCTATTTCTTCAGGTGTAGTATTGGTCTTGGCAAGTAGGCCCTGAATCGCTTTGATTCCCATGACCGAGGTGCCCTGATTCTCACCTTTTAAGATTCTTCTTTCTTTGATTCCTGTTCTGGTGGTGATCCACTCATCTGTGGTGTCCACCATGGTTTCCAATTCTTGATTGGTTAGTACATATTCTGGAACATAACCTTGGACACCGGAAATTTGAGCTCTTAGCTGACTCATGCTTATTTTTTAGTTAGACATGCAGAGTTGAGATGCAAACATCTGCCAATATAAGGGGAATGCCTACAGAATCATAATAGATTGTTATGAGAAAGGAGCTGCACCCTTATAAATGAAAATGCTCCTGAATATCTTAATCCAGGAGCAAATATTGTCAAAGGTAAGCCTTAGGCTAAAACCTCTTTTTCCATCACAACTTTACCTTTATAGTAAAGTTTACCTTCATGCCAGAACGCTCTGTGAGGCATGTGCAATTCACCAGTTGTAGGACAAACCACTAAAGTCTTCGCAGAAAGTTTTTTGTGAGTTCTTCCTTTGTCTCTTCTGGTTCTCGAGGTTTTTCGTTTAGGATGCGCCATTATTATTCTGTTTTAAGCTTTCGCTAATTTTTATTCTTTAAATTCTTTAATGCTGCCCAACGTGGGTCAATGTCTTCTTCTTTTTGTTCGATGTCTTCTTCTGCTTCTGAAGTGTAAATCATACTGCCTTCCGACTCATCGTCTTCATCTTCCTCTTCTTGAAACTTCGGATGAAGCTTCTTCATAGGAATTTCTAAGCCAATGAATTCGTACATAATACCCGCTACGTTAAGTGTTTGGGTATTTTTCTCAATCACAAATACATCTTCAGATAGCTCTTTATCTTCTTCTCCATACTTATAAATCATGTTCTGATCAATATGTATAGGGAAGTCGAATTTCTCCAAGCTTCTATCACATTCTAGTTCCAAAGAACCTTCAATGTTGAAGTCTACCTGAATCATAGAGTCTGACTTGTTGAGACTGACAACTGCATTGAGTTGGCCATTTTCAACTAAGTCTCCATCAAACATTTCAAAGAACTCTTTCCCAATTTCAAACTGGTACTCGTGAACGCCATTTGAAAGTTTGTAGATATGTATATCGTATTTCTTTCTGGCTCTCATAGATACCGCCCAAAATTCAGGAGTGCAAAGGTATGGAATTCATTTCGAATAGTAAAAGCATAGCGCATCCTTATTTTGGATAATTAGCTTAAGGTTCAAATATTTAATTGTAACGATAGATTTCTTCTAGCTGATCTTTAGAATCTATGCTATAATTTAGGTCTAACACCTTGCCTTCTTTTAGGCTGAATACCCATCCGTGAATAGATGGGGTGTTTCCTGCAGCCCACTCTTCTTGTATGAAAGCAATTTTTGCCATGTTTTGAACTTGCTCTTTTACATTCAGCTCTACAAAAGTATCAAAACGTTTATTCTCATCTGAAATAGCTTCTAGTTCCTTTGCATGCTTTTGATACACATTTTTGATGTTTACTAACCAGCTATCAATCATGCCAATGCTATCATTACCCATGGCAGCTTTAACACCACCACAACCATAATGGCCGCAAATAACAATGTGCTTAACTTTTAGCGCTTTCACTGCATAAAATACTACACTTAGTAAGTTAGTATCGGTGTTAACTACCATATTGGCAATGTTTCTTTGAACAAAGATAGAGCCAGGCATAGCACCGGTTACTTGATTTACAGGAACTCTAGAATCTGAGCAGCCAATCCATAACACTTCTGGTGCTTGGCCTTCTGCTAGTCTATCAAAAAATTCAGGGTCAGACTTTTTAATTTCTGCTACCCATTCTTCGTTACCTTGTTTTAGTTTATCTAAAGCTGTCATATTATTTGTCTATAGAGGTAATAACTTTTAATTGTTTTGCGGTTGAAATTTGCTGCACCTCATCTGTGCCAACCACTAATTGTTCTAGCGATTGTGTAAATCCATTAAGGTCTAAATGACTCAGTGGGCTTATTTTGATATCAATATTTCTGTACTTGGCATTTTCTTTAAAGTCAGCAATGATTTCTAGAACATCGTGCTCGATGAAAACAGTTTTAGAGGCATCAATATAAAGCTCAGCACCATCAGGAACCTTGTTTAGTTCTCTTAATATTTGGGCCTTATTTAAGAATGTAACCTGTTCTGAAAGCGCAATTTGATAGTGCTTGTCGGCTGTATCGTGTGTAGTTTTCAGAATGTAAGGGTTCTTCAAGTTGGTAACCAAAATGTTGAATACAGCAACAGCCATACCTATTCCGATACCTACTAATAAGTCTGTAAATACAATGGCTAAAACCGTTACCACAAATGGTACAAACTGCAGTAAGCCTTTTTTGTACATATCTTTAAACAATGCAGGCTTGGCTAATTTGTAACCAACTACCAACAGAATTGCTGCTAAACTCGCCAGCGGAATCATGTTCATTACGTTTGGTATGGCTAGTGCAGCTAGAAAAATTAAAATACCATGTATGAGTGCAGACATTCTAGTTTGACCACCAGACTGAATGTTGGCTGAGCTACGCACAATTACCTGGGTAACAGGCAAGCCACCGATAAGGCCAGATACAATGTTTCCAATACCTTGTGCTCTTAGTTCTTTGTTGGTAGGAGTAACTCTTTTCTGAGGGTCGAGCTTATCTGTTGCTTCTACACATAGTAAGGTTTCTAAACTGGCTACAATGGCCATAGTAATACCAATAATCCATACTTCCGGGTTTGTAATTGCAGAAAAGTCTGGTAAAGAGAATTGACCGATAAATCCGCTGAAATCATCAGAGACAGGGATGCTCACCATGTGGTCATTGGTTATTTCAAAGTTGCCACCTGCGAATATTTTGCCGAAAACTATACCTAGAATAACTACTACTAGTGGCCCTTGAACAATCTGGAATATTTTCACCTTTTTCATGAACTTCTGTTCCCAAAGGATAAGAATTGCCAAAGAGACAAACGATATGATTACAGCACCAGGAGTGATGAAATCTAACATGTTAATTAGCTCAGAAAAAGTATTTTCTCCATCTGCCTGAACGAAACCAAGGTCTCCTTCTGGGTCAGCATCATAGCCAAAAGCATGAGGTATCTGCTTTAAGAAGATGATTATGCCAATGGCAGAGAGCATTCCTTTAATTACTGATGTAGGGAAGTAGTATCCGATAATACCAGCCCTTAGAATGCCAAGTACTATCTGTATTACACCGGCAATTACTACAGCTACTAGAAATATTTCGAATGAGCCAAGGTCTTCTATTGCTGCAAGTACAATAACGGCAAGTCCTGCCGCAGGGCCTGATACACCTAGGCTCGAACCACTAAAAGTGGTTACAATTATACCACCAACCATACCGGCAATAATTCCGGAAAATAGCGGTGCGCCAGATGCCAGCGCAATTCCTAGACAGAGCGGTACTGCCACTAAGAACACTACCAGTCCGGCTGGGGCATCTGCTTTAAGGTTTTTAAATAAGTCTTTATTCATAGTTATATGTTTTAAGCCAATGGAGCTGGCTCAAATTAAGGTTTGAAAAAAAAATGAAGTAATCTTGATGGAAAAGTGTAGGGTTATACCATTGGAGGCCGCAGCAGTATTTGCTGAACATCCAGTTTCCATACGTATTGTCTTTCAGAGAACTGAAGGTCGATCAGATTCGACAGAAAGTCTAAGCTTTCTAGGTAGCTGAAGTATTCGTCTTTTTTAAATTCTTCTTTAGAATCTTCTTCTTCAGAGTCTTGATCTTCTTCAACATCCATTAGTTCATAATTGACTGTATAATCAAAGCTTGTCTTGGCGTAGACATCTAGTGATAAGGTGCTTGTAAAAAGCATAAGAAGTAAGATTGTTATAAATCCTTTCACTGTACTCTGATTAACCAAAATAAACGGTCGATGCTGCTTAAGGGTTAAGTATATCGATAAAAATAGTATAAACTATGCTGAACAGCATAAAACTAGTCCAAAACTCCTCTAGATGCTAAAATATCTTTGGCCATGTATATAGCCGATCTCATACTCTGCTCATTGGCTAATCCTTTGCCTGCAATATTGTATGCAGTCCCATGGTCTGGAGATGTTCTGACAATTGGTAGGCCTGCAGTAAAGTTTACGCCTTCTTCAAAAGCCAGGGTTTTAAATGGTATAAGCCCTTGATCGTGATACATAGCTAAAATACCATCGAACTTGGTTTGGCTGGCCATTCCGAAAAATCCATCTGCAGGATATGGGCCAAAAGTTAACTCACCTTTTTCTTTAAAATCGTTTATAAGAGGTCGGATAATTTCTATCTCTTCATTCCCCAAAAGGCCATTTTCTCCAGCATGTGGGTTTAGTCCTAATACGGCCACTTTGGGTTTTTGAAGGCCAAAATCCTTCTTCAAAGATTGTAACATCAAATCGAGTTTCTTCCTGATAAGGTCAGCGTTCAGTTTTTCCTGAATTTGAGCTACCGAGATATGTCCTGTAGCTACTCCAATTCTTATTTGTTCACCACATAGAAACATTAGACTGTCTTGCTTGCCAAATGCCTCTGTGAAAAATTCAGTGTGTCCAGGGAATTTAAAATCATCACTCTGAATGTTGTTTTTATTGATAGGAGCTGTCACTACTCCATGAATCTTACCATCCTTAAGATCTTGCGTGGCTCTTCTAAGTGCAGCAAGAGCTAGAGCACCTGCTTCTTTTGTTTCTTCACCTGGGGCAACTTCCACATCTTCTACACAATTGATGACATTCAGTCTATTATGTCTGATCTGGTCTGGCGAATTGGTTTGGTTGAATGAGAATTTGTCAACACCTAAAAGGTTTTTGTAATGAGAGAAAACCTTTCCGTGACCGTAAACCACCAAGTTTACTAGATCGAAAATTCTCTGATTCAATACAGATTTTATAATTACTTCAGGGCCTATTCCATTCATATCGCCAATGGTAATGCCTAAAGTGGGTATAAGTTTGGTCTCTCTGCTATTCTCCTGCATATCAAAAGCCGATTTCGCTTTTCTTATTATTGAAGTTCTAACTTTGGGCGCAAATTACGCTTTTTTAAATATTTGTGAGCATGTCATCAGTAAGACCCAAAAAACATTTAGGCCAACATTTCTTAAAAGATTTGTCAATTGCCGAGCGAATAGCTAAAGCACTCACTGGCCATGGAGAGTACAATTCGGTGCTAGAAGTTGGGCCTGGTACTGGTGTACTCACTCAATTCTTACTTAAAGAGGCCTACGAAACTTGGGTGGTTGATATAGATAAGGAGTCTATAGCCTATCTTCAAGAGAATTTCAAAGCATTGGAGGGCAGAATTATTGATGGTGATTTTTTGAAATACGATATTTTAAAAGATACTGGGGCTCCATTGGCCATTATTGGCAACTTTCCTTACAACATCTCTTCTCAGATTTTCTTTAGAATATTGGAGCTCAGAAATGAAGTACCGGAAGTAGTTTGTATGATTCAAAAGGAGGTAGCCGACCGGATTGCCGAACCTCCCGGATCTAAAACTTACGGTATCTTAAGTGTATTGCTTCAGGCTTATTATGACATCGAATACTTATTCACCGTAAAGCCAGGTGTGTTCAACCCTCCACCTAAAGTCAACTCTGGTGTAATTAGGCTAAAGAGAAATAATGTTGAAAGGCTAGACTGCGATGAAAAGCTCTTTAAACAAGTAGTTAAAGCAGGTTTTCAAATGAGGCGAAAAACGTTGCGGAATGCACTAAAACCAATAAATTTGCCTGAAGCATTGGCAGATGATCCAATCCTTAACCTGCGGGCAGAAACACTTTCAGTTAAACAATTTGTAGACCTAACTAATAAAATCTCAGCGTGTCGTTAGAGAGAGTACCATTTGAGCTTTCTAAAGAGTATTTAGACCTCGTTTTACGGGCTGTTGAACAGCGCGATGCTGGGTTTATCAGGGATACTATGGAAGGTGTGAATCCTGCTGATATTTCTGCTTTGCTCGATGAGGTAGAAACTGATGAAGCTCGCTATGTACTCGATGTACTGAATAATGAAGTTGGTGCAGAGGTAATTGAGGAGTTAGAGGAAGATACAAGAAAAGAGTTTCTAGAAGAGTTAGAGCCCCAAGAGATTGCTCAATACATTGTAGAAATGGAGTCTGATGATGCGGTAGATATCATCAACGACCTTCCCGTGAAGACTCGAGAAGAGGTAATTGCCGCAATAGATGATCCTGAAAGCGCAGCTCACATTCAGGAGCTCATGCGCTATGATGAAGACTGTGCCGGTGGTTTGATGGCCAAAGAGATGATTGTGGCCAACATTAACTGGACGGTTATTCAAACCATAGATGAAATCAGGCGTCAGGTAGAAAATGTTGAGAAGATCTACTCTGTTTACGTTGTAGACGATAAAAATAAGCTGCAAGGCAAAGTTTCAGTTAAGAAAATTATCCTCTCAAGAGATAATACGCGAATTCTAGATATTTACGATAGTGACATCATTCATGTAGAAACCTATATGGATGAAGAAGAGGTGGCAGACATTATGCGTAAGTATGATTTAGATGCTGTTCCCGTTGTAAACCTGCAAGGCAAGTTGGTAGGTAGAATTACCATCGATGATATTGTAGATGTTATCACTGAGCAGGCAGAAGAGGAGAGAGCCTTAATGTCTGGTATATCTGGAGACGTGGAAGAAGATGATTCCATCTGGGCTATTTCTAAAGCGCGTTTGCCTTGGTTACTCATTGGCCTAGTAGGAGGGACTCTTGGTGCTTGGGCTATTGGTTTTTTTGAAGGAAGCTTAGAGAGAAATGCTGCGTTGGCCTTCTTTATTCCTTTGGTTATGGCTACTGGCGGTAATGTGGGGATTCAATCTTCAACCCTTGTTGTTCAAAGTTTAGCCAATCGTTCTGCATTCGAAGACTCAATCAGTAAGAGAATTGGTAGAATGTTCTTGGTGGCTATTTTTACGGGAGTTGTTCTAGCTATTATTAGTTTCTTGATTGTTTTTCTCTGGAAAGACGATCAAACTCTTGGTACTGTAGTGGCTGTATCGCTGGTCTGTGTAGTTATGCTGGCGTCTTTTATGGGTACTGCTACACCACTTGCTCTCGATAAACTAGGTATTAACCCTGCTTTGGCCTCTGGTCCATTTATTACAACCACAAACGATATTTTAGGTATTATCGTTTATCTGGCAATTGCTAATTTGTTACTTCCCTGAAATGAATAAAAAGTGTCTAATTATAGATGATATGCACGAAAGCATAGTGTCGCTACTTGCCGAAATTGGTATAGAAGCTACTTATGCGCCTGGCATGACCCGAGCTGAAATTCTCAACACCGTTGGTGATTATGAAGGAATTCTGGTTCGATCCAAAACTACTATAGATAAAGAGTTTATAGACCATGCCCAAAAGCTCGAATTTATAGGTAGAGCTGGTGCAGGCTTAGATAAGATCGATGTTGAATATGTGGAAAGTAAAAACATTGAAATACTGAATGCGCCAGAAGGGAATAGAGATGCTTTGGCTGAACATGCCGTAGGTTTGTTGCTCAGTATGCTGAACAATATCAATGCAGCAGACCAGCAGGTGAGAAACTGGATTTGGGACAGGGAAGGAAACAGAGGAGTAGAACTTTCCGACAAAACCGTGGGTATTGTTGGCTACGGATACATGGGGCAGGCATTTGTTCAAAGGTTGCGCGCTTTCGACTGTAGAATTCTTGTTTACGATAAGTATAAGAAGGGTTTCGGAACAAAAAAGGTAGAAGAGGTTAGTTTGGAAAAGCTCTTTAGTAAGACAGACATTCTGAGTCTTCATGTGCCTTTGACACCAGAAACTAGAAGTTGGATAAACAAAGATTTCATTCAGCAGTTTAGAAAAGATATTCATGTATTGAACACAGCGAGAGGAGAGATTTTGCCCATCAAAGATCTATTGGAATTACTTGATGACGGCAAAGTTTTAGGCGCTGCTTTAGATGTGTTGGAGAAAGAGAAATTCAATCAATTATCTGATGAAGAAAAGACTCGATTCGAAGACTTATTCAGTAGAAAGAACGTTGTGCTTTCGCCACATGTGGCAGGTTGGACTTTTGCTTCGTACAAGAGAATTAATGAAGTATTGGTGAGCAAAATAGCGACTCACTACCGCATAGAGGCTAATTAGGGTGGTTTCCAGTTATCCGAAAAATAGCTTAACTTTGTGGCTACTTAATCGCTCACGAGGCGATTTTATTTGTTTTAAGCGGTTTCGTTTCGAGACCGTTGTTTTTTTGTAGAAACACTAAATAATAGAGATATGTCAAGTGTAAGTTATTACACCGAAGAAGGTTTGAAGAAGTTGAAAGATGAACTTCAAGAGCTAAAGACAAAAGGAAGAGCCGATATGGCCAAGCAAATTGCTGAAGCCAGAGATAAAGGCGACTTGAGTGAAAACGCTGAATATGATGCGGCCAAAGACGCTCAAGGTCTTATGGAAATGCGTATTTCTGAACTAGAAGGCTTAGTAGGAAATGCTAGAATTAAGAAACAAGAAGATGTAGATCTTTCTAAGGTGTCAATTCTTTCTACCGTTAAAATCAAGAACTTGAAAAACGGCATGGAAGTAAAATATACGCTAGTATCTGAAAAAGAGGCTGACCTTAAATCTGGCAAGATTTCTTACGAATCTCCAATCGGAAAGGGACTTTTGAATAAAAAAGTAGGAGAGGTAGCAGAAGTAAAAGCACCTGCAGGCGTAATGGAATTTGAAGTTCTAGACATCACGCTAGACTAAGTTATTATGGCAAGTATCTTCACCCGAATTATTAACAGAGAAATTCCTGGTTACATAGTAGCTGAGAATGAGGATGCTATTGCTTTTTTGGATATCAACCCTCTAAATGAGGGACATACTTTAGTAGTACCCAAAAAAGAAGTGGATAAGCTCTTTGATTTGGATGAAGATACTTACCTCAAATTACAAGCATTCACACACAAGGTTGCACAGGCCATTGAAAAGGCCATCCCTTGCCTAAGGGTTGGAGTAGCTGTTATTGGGCTCGAAGTGCCTCATGCACACATACACCTTATACCGCTCCATGGTATGCATGATATTGATTTCGGTAGACCTAAACTGAAGTTGAGCCAAGAAGAGTTCGAAACTATTGCTCAGAAGATCTCGGCAAATATGGCATAGCCGTCAGGGCCTGAATAAATAATTCAATCTTAATACGCTATTGGCGTCTTTTATAGTGCCATGTTTTACTTTCGGGCAAAACATTCTTGGTGAAACAAGAGCAAGCTAAATCAGTATCGGATCAGGAATTAATCCATTTAATTCAATCTGGAAATAGAATGGCCTTTAACTTATTGTATGATAAGTTTTGGGAAGAGCTCTTCTATTATGCATTCAATGTTTTGAATGACAGGTCTTTGGCAGAAGATGTACTGCATGATGTGTTCACCAATCTGTGGGTTAAGCGTGAATCTCTAGAGATATCTAGTCTCAAAGGTTATCTTCTTGTTTCTGTTAGAAACAAAAGCATTTCTCAGCTCTCCAAAGTCACCTTTACAGCTATAGATGAAGTAATAATTGACGGACTTTCTAGCGCTCCCGATGGAGAAAATCAGCTCAATGAAGAAGATTTAAGAGCCGTTATAGAAAGTGCAGCAGCATCTTTACCTGAACGCTGCAAAGAAATTTTTCTCATGAGTAGGTTCAAAGAATTGAGCAACTCTGAAATAGCTGAGTATTACAATATTTCCGTTCGCACAGTAGAGAATCAAATCTCTCTAGCACTAAAACACATTAGAAAGTCGGTACGCGATGTGGGTTTTATAGTGCTTTTTCTATAACTCTTATTATTAGTAGTCACTTCTTGGTATTTCACTCTGAGTTAACATTTAGAGGCTTAAGTGACCGATTCATATCCCAAAAGTTACCCTAATATTAAATAGCAAAAACCTTCAAAACATCTGTGTGAGTTCTTGTCGCTAGCCTAGTCCTTATTCTGAAAAGCAGAAGAAATGACCAAGCGGCAATTTTTAGAATTGGTAAAAAAGTATGATGAGGGCAAGTGCTCTCCGCAAGAAGAGGCACATCTAATTGCATACTGTGAGAAGGTGCAAGTTAAGCAGAGGCTCAAGATCAGTTCTACCTTAAGTGAATCAGAGAAAGATAAGCTGAGAGTTAATCTCTTAAAGCGAATTGATAAATCTATAGACCAAATTGATTCGAAAAATGAGTTTGGTTGGCTAAAGTGGGGTTACGCTGCAGCATTATTCCTAGTGCTTGCTACTGCAGTATTTTTAGTTAGGCAGTATTCGCAGCCTACATTGTCCGATTTCTCAAATCAGATTACCCTTAAAATGGGAGCCGAAGACTACCTAGTCTTGAATAACTCAAACGAAAAGCAACTTATTGAAGTCAACGGAGAGCTTATAGCTTCTGTAGAAGATGGGGTGCTGGTTTATGAAAACAACAGTTTGCCAATCGAGACCCATCAACTAAATGTCCCTTACGGTAAAACATTTCAGGTCAAATTATCAGAAGGTTCCCAGGTTCACCTTAATGCAGGAACATCTTTTAGCTATCAAACTAGTTACTTGCCTAGTCCGAACCGATTGGTATCCGTCAACGGAGAAGCATTTTTAGAGGTAAGCAAGAATGCCGATCAACCCTTTGTAGTTCAAGCAAATGGTTTCAAAGTAAGAGTACTGGGTACAGCTTTCAATATCAATACCTATGAGGAAAATGAGGTTGACGAGGTTGTTTTGGTAGAAGGAGAAGTGGGTTTGTATACTGAAGCTAATTTTTCTAGAGATAGAAGCACCATTCTAAAGCCAGGGTTCAAAGCCAGTTTCAATAAAGATAGCCTACTATTTTCTACAGCACCTACGGTAACCGCTCCTTACACCGCCTGGACGAATGGTGAGTTGGTCATCAGAAACATGGCATTTAGTGGCTTGCTCAAAATTCTTGAGCGCAGGTTCAACATAGAAATAGAAAATACTAATGCGCAATTAAACGGAGAGCTTATTAGTGCCAATTTCGGCCAAAATCCGTCTCTAGAGCAAGTAATGAATGATTTAGCTGTGCTCTATGAATTATCATTCGAAATCAACGAAAACCAAATAACGATCCAATAACCAAAATGAAATATGCCTATGTAAAATCAGGAAGACCATCAGACAGCATAGCCCTAAAAAACAAATCGGAAAATGTGGGGACATCTTCCGACTCAGGGATGTGAAGAAATTTCTTTCAACCACCAATTACGAATTATAAAACTATGAAAAAAATCAACTCATATTGTAAGATTAGGCCAAAATTCGCTTCAGGCCTGCTTTTACAAATACTAGCAATGTTCTTGATTCTTGGCTTTTCTAAGACCAATGTATCAGGAATGACTTGGCAAGGAACCAAGGTTACTCTGCATTTAGAAAGTATACAAGTAAACAAGCTTTTAGATATTCTAGAAGACTCAACAGATTACAGGTTTATTTATAAGGTGAGCGATGTAGACCTACAGAGAAAAGTGTCGGTCAATGTTCAAGATGAGCCAATCGATAAGGTTTTGAAGGCCGTTTTTAAAGACACTGATACCGTTTTTAGAATTGTAGAAAACAGGGTTTATCTAACCAAATCAAAACAAACGAATGATAATCTTAAATCTGAAGCGCTAGCCGTAACTATTAGCGGTAAAGTGAGAGATACAGAGAATAACCCTCTTCCAGGTGCTTCGGTTCTTCAAAAGGGAACAACCAATGGTGTTATTGCCGATGCTGATGGAAGCTATAGACTTACTGTACCAGTAGATTCGTTCACCGTAAGGGTGTCATTTGTGGGTTATACCACGGTAGAGCGAACTATTACCTCATCCGCTAACAATCTAGATTTTGCTTTGCAAGAGGAAAGCTTGGGGTTAGAAGATGTTGTAGTTATTGGTTACGGAACCAACTCTAAAGAAAAAATAACTGGTGCTGTTTCTAGTGTAGACGCTACTGCCATTGAACAGTATACTAGTACAAGTGTTGATCAAGCGATTGTAGGTCGTGTTGCAGGTGTAGATATTCTAACCAACGCCAGAAACCCAGGAGATGGTAACACCATTACCATTAGAGGAGCAGGTTCTATCACAAGAGAAACCAACCCACTAGTGGTGGTAGATGGCTTTCCCTTAGCGGAAGGAAGTTCATTGAACATAATCAATACCAATGATATTGAGCGAGTTGATGTGCTAAAAGATGCTGCCTCTACGGCCATTTATGGTTCTCGTGCTGCCAATGGGCTTATTATGATTACCACTAAAAAAGGTAAGAAAAGAGGACCAACCATTAATTTTAGTTCTGTTTTTGGTGTGCAAGAGCGTTCTGGTTCTTATGACTTGCTCAATGCTTATGATGCGGCCAAGTTTTTTGCCGATGGCCGAAACAATGCATATCTAAAAAACCACCCTGATGCTGACATCAACGATACAGAAGCTGAGCGTCTGGCAAAAGGAGCCAATGTAAGAGAGCTTTTACTCGATTATACTTTGCCATACTTGAATGGAGAACAAGGGCTTACCGATTTCGATTGGGAAGATGCTGTTTACAGAACTGGTAATATTCAGAACCATTACTTAAACATTTCTGGAGCAAATGATGGTACCGATTACTCGGTTTCCTTAGGCTACAGCGATGAGGAGGGTATAGTAATTACTGCAGATCAGAAGCGATATACACTTAATCTTAAAACCAATACAGACATCAGTGATCAAGTGAGGTTTGGTGTGAACGTAAATGGTATGTACGCAGAAAGAGGACTTACCAACGGAAGCAACAACTATCGTTTTCCGATAGACCCTGCCGGCAGAGCCATGGTTTATATGTTCCCATTCTTTTCGGCTTACGATGCGGAAAACGGAGCTGCTCATGGTTATAGTGTAGAAGAGCAAATACTGGCCAACCGTCCTTACAATGCTAATATGCAGGAGAACCCGGTAGCTATGGCAGAGCTCTCTAAATACAAGCGCGAAGAGTTTAATACTTTTGGAAATGCCTATGTAGAGTTTGAGCCTATCAACAACCTAAAGTTGAAGTCGTCTTTGGGCTATCTTTATAATAACAAGTTTACAGATCAATTTGCGCCAATGCTTACAGGTTCTTACCGTAGGCTAATCAGCGAGAGAGATACCCGCCAAGGCTCCGAATCTAGAAATGACAGGTTAGATATACTTTGGGAGAATACCTTAGACTATAAGTTCGATGTTAAGGAGCATTCATTTAACGTGCTTCTCGGACAGAGTTACCAAAGTAGCGCATACAAATCCTTGAGCGTAACAGGTGCGGATTACCCGAACGATATCATTCAAAATATTGATGGTTCAACGGTGCAGACTGCTGATGCTTCAAGAAGCAAGTGGGTGCAAATCTCCTATTTCTCCAGATTGCTCTATAACTTTAGAAACACTTACTTTCTAACAGGTTCTATTAGAACAGATGGTTCTTCTCGTTTTGGAGAGGATAACCGTTTTGGAACTTTTGGATCATTCTCTGCTGGTTGGGTGTTCACCAACGAGAGTTTTTTCCCTCAAAACGACATCTTAACGTTTGGTAAGCTGCGCTATAGCTGGGGTACAACGGGTAATAACCAGATCGGGAATTACGCTCAGTACGCGTCAATCGGAACTGGTCGCGATTATCCTTTTAATGGAACACTTCATCCAGGAGCAAGTCCATCTAGTGCGCCATCTCCTGGTTTAACATGGGAAACCAATACTTCGCACAATTTTGGGGTAGACTTCAGTATTTATGATGTGCTAGATGTAGAGGTGAATCATTACATCGCCAACATTAGTAATCTTTTGCTAGATAGACCTGTACCTACACATACCGGTTTTGGTAGCTCACTTCAAAATGTTGGTGAGATGGAAAATAAAGGTTGGGAGTTTATCCTAAACACAGCGGGGCTTAAAGTTGGTGAGCTAGAGATTGGTTTGAATGCTAACCTTTCAACCAACCAAAATGAAATTATTTCGTTGGGTGGTGCCGAAGAACTGTATGAAGGTGGAAGCCAAAGATTTATTACGCAAGTAGGAGGCTCTTTAGCCAACCTTTACGGGTACAAAATAATTGGCCTTTTAAAGTCGCAAGAAGAGGTAGACCAATATTTATCTAGAAAGTCTACTACACTTTCGGCCGAAGTAGGAGACTACATTTTCCAAGATACCGATGGTAATGATGTAATTAACGCTGATGATAGAGTCTCACTAGGCGATTATAATGCTGAAGTAAGCTATGGCTTCGGTTTAGACCTTGCCTACAAAGGTTTTGACTTTAACATGACCTTTAATGGAACGCTAGGTAGAGTGGCTTTCGATGAAATGACTTCTCGCTATTTAGAGTATGGAGAGGCATTCTCAAACACAAACTACCATTACTTCAATAATTATTGGGACCCGGTTACCAATCCTGACGGCTTTTTAGCTGCACCAGACGCATACGGAAATACTGAAACAAGAAAAACTAGCCGTAATCCAACAAACTACAATGTGCTAGATGCAGATTATTTCAGAATTAGAGGACTGCAAGTTGGCTACACTTTCCCAGTTAACCTATTAGACAGAGTTGGACTAAAACAAGCCAGAATTTATTTCTCAGTAAATAACCTGCACACTTGGACAGACTATAGGGGAATGAACCCTGATGGCGGAGATAATGGAAACCCATTGAACAGAGGCCATATTCACGGAACTACTTCCGTACCGCGCATTTATTCTACCGGAATTAACCTCACATTCTAACAGAAGAAATCATGTTAAAAAGACTATTCGCATTTACAATGGCGGTATGCTTATGCCTATCGTGCCACGATGATTTAGATCAATTTCCTGAAACAGGAATACTAACCGAAAACTACTACAATACTCCAGAAAGCGTGGAGTCTACAGTTACAGCAAGCTACAACAACCTGCAAGGACTTTATAGCTACTATATGATTCTTTGGGGAGAAGTAACTTCAGATAACGCTTATGTGCAAGCTCCAAACTCAAATGGTGGAGTTAGCTCTTTAGAAGACTTTTCATGGAGTACCACTACTGGGTTTGTTAACAGTATATGGAACAGTTCCTATGACGGAATTTTCCATACTAACATGGTCTTAGAGGTAATTGATGAAATTCAGTTTAATAGTTCGGAAGTAAAGAATGTTAGAAGAGGCGAGGTGTTATTTATTAGAAGCTTCTTGTACGACAACCTGACTACCATTTATGGTGATGTGCCTTTACTGACAAAAGTGACGGATCCATCGTATGCTTTTGATGATACAAGAACTCCTAAGGCTGAAGTTTATGCTCAAATTGAAGCGGATTTATTGGAGGCTATAGACTTATTGCCTGTAACAAATGCTGCGGGTAGGGCAGATAAACAGGCCGCAAGAGCTATTCTCGCTAAAAACTATATGAAGCGAGGTATGTTTGCTCAGGCAGCTCAGCAATTACAGCAGATTGTTGGTAGCGGCAAATATTCGCTAGTAGACCTAGACGACCTTTACGGGGTAGAAAATGAAGGCAATGCTGAAGAGGTATTTAGCATTCAGTATGCTTCGGAATTGGATGGGAACAGTGAAGGAAGTGCTTATTACTACAATTTCACACAACCAGATAATCAGGGAGGTAGAGGGGCAATGGCCATGGAACCTGCCTTCTATAATTTGTTCGATGCTGCTGATAAAAGAAGAGACCTAATCAATGTTTCGGATAACGCCTACTATGCCAATAAATGGACCCCTTCTCCCAATAACAATACTGGTGATGGTGGCGATAACCATTATGTGGTAAGGTATGCTGATGTGCTATTAATGCTTGCTGAAGCACTGAACGAAACAGGCGGTTCTGCCGAGGCATTAACTCACTTGAACGCGGTCAGAACTAGAGCTGGTTTATCGGGTATTGCCTCTACCAATCAAGCTGTTTTAAGAGATGCCATTGCACTAGAAAGAAGATTCGAGCTTTTTGGTGAAGGCCATCGATGGGCAGACCTATTGCGTAGCGGTAATGCCGTTAGCATTATGAATAACTTCTTTGCTAGTGAGGGAAAAAACATTGTTGTGCAAGACTTTAGGGTTTTGGCTCCTATTCCTCAGTCTCAAGTAGATATTACTGCTATGCAGCAGAATCCAGGCTATTAATCTCTAAACCGAAACTCATGAAAAACTTAAATAGAATATATCAATTCATTTTGTTTACCGTGGCCTTGGCGTTTTTTGGCTGCGATGTAGATAGTACCGATTTCGATATTGATGATCGCGATGTATACATCGAGTCGATATTGATTGAAGCTAAGAATAATAGCTTTTTAGAAGCCGATATCGAAGCGGCAGTGGTTAACCCTTCAAGATTAATCACGGCTTCTTTACCACCAGAGGCAGAAGGTCAACAAGTGGTGTTAACCATCAATTTGCCTAGTGGAATTGAAAGTACTCCAGCTTCAGGCCAAAGTGTAGCTGCTGGTGAGTCTACTCTTTTGGCCTATGGTTTTGGTCTGGAAGAAGAGTTCGATATTCAGTTAAACGTGCTAGCTCCATTTCAATCGGATAAAGAGTTTGTTTCTGTTTGGAGGGTAGATGCTGGGGGAGAGATAACCCTGCCACTTGAAGAAGATGGCGAGTATAACTTTAAAGTGTTTTGGGGAGATGGTGAAGAAGATATCGTAGCTGGCTACGATCTGTCTTCTGCCTCTCATACTTACGCTGAAGCTGGAGATTACCAAGTAGTTATTTGGGGAGATATCAACGGTTTTAATTTTGATGCTACTAAAGCAAGTAGAGATAATATCATTGATATTACAGACTGGGGTCAGTTAAAGTTAGGTAACAATGGAGGCTACTTTAGAGGCTGTTCTAATCTACAGATTTCTGCCACCAACGCCCCTGACTTAAGCGAGACCACTAACTTCCGAACCATGTTTAGAGAAGCTAGCTCTTTCAATAGCAACATTAATCATTGGGATGTTAGCGGAGTAACTAGCATGTGGGACATGTTCTATAAGGCAACAAACTTTGATCAGCCTTTGGATAATTGGGATGTTAGCAATGTTGAGACTTTCGAAACTATGTTTAGAGAGTCAGCTTTTAATCAAGATATCTCCTCTTGGGATGTAAGCAGTGCTACAACCATGAAAAACATGTTCAGAAAGTCACCTTTCAACCAACCAATTGGTAATTGGAATGTGGCTAATGTTACTTCTTTCCAGTCTACTTTCAGAGATAACAAAGTCTTTGACCAAGACCTTTCAGGATGGGGAGATAAACTCGGTAATGTAGTTACCATGAGAGAGATGTTCCGTGGCTCTAGCTACAATGGCGACCTTAGTGCTTGGGACATGTCTAAAGTGGAAAGTATGTGGGACATGTTCAAAGATGCCGAGTTTAACAATGCATCTATTGCCAATTGGGACCTGAGTAGCATGGACAATATGGAAACCATGTTTGGTGGAAAGAACTGTAAGTTTAACCAAGACATTAGCTCGTGGGATGTAAGCAATGTGGTTAACATGCAAAACTTGTTCAAAGAGAACCAGGTGTTTAATCAAGACCTTTCTGGTTGGGACGTAAGCAACGTGAAGTGTAACCTAGACTTCGATACAGATTCACCTAACTGGGACGATGCTCACAAGCCACAATTCTTAGTGAGTAAATTCGATAATAACTCCTTCTGTAGCAGACCAAATTAGATTAGTTGTTTTTGAGAAGAGGGCTTTTTTACCCTCTTCTCTTTTTTGCTTCCAATTTTTATGAAAAGTCTAACCATGAAAATCCTTGTAGTATTTCACTTACTCTCTTGTTTGTTGGGAGCGTCTTCTTGCGATTCTGAGGACGTGAATCCAGACACTGAGCCAGATCCGACAACTCCTGTAGATACAAGAGACTCAACCAACGCCATCTATCGACAATTCTTTTTTACAGGAACTCATAACTCATACTCTGGTAACCAAAATGGATTGAAGAGGGAGGGAATTAAAACTCAGTTGGCCAAAGGGCTTCGGTTTTTTGAATTCGATATGTTCTCTTTTTATACCGAAGAATTACTTTCCACGGAAACCACATCAAACCTTAAGCACCTAACACTAGAGCACAATGAGAAAGCATACCTCTTTTCGCTAGATAAAACCAATGGCCTAGTAAGCATAGAAGACATAGCAACTGGTCAGCAGGTTTATGAGAATGCTAGTGCCCTATGGACCGCAGGTGAAGCGGACCTTACTGTTTACAATTTTCAAGGCAGAACTTATTTGGTAGTTTATTATAGTCAGTCGGGAGAGTTGATAGCTTATGACTTTTCTGGCAACGGTTTAAACCTGGTGAAACAGCAGCGTTTAACTCCTTCAGATGCTGAATTAAAATTGTTCTCCTTTCAAAATGAGCTTTACTTATCTCTTCACAATCAAGATGATCAAACTGTTTCCGTTTATCCGTTCAGTACTGAGGGAGCAGAGCCGCTAATAGGAAATCGGAAGCTCATTATCGATGGAGTAAGTGCAGATATGACAGTTACTCCTTTCGTACAAAATGAGCAGCTGCATCTATTTAAGCACAACCAAAAGTATGTTTCGAGCTTTAGTATTACCTCGGTTGAAACATCTACTTCTAATTGGTCACAAAAAGGCGAAATAAATGGTAATTCTTCTAAGCTAGTAGGTAAAGTAAATACTATTTATTCCGGTGAAAAGCTGTTTTTGAATACGTATTTGGCGAGCGGGCAAATGAATAGCTTTCAGCTTATTCTTGATAATGGAAAGCCTAATGTTGTGGAGGAATATAATGGGGAGATAGACTTTTTAGCTGGAGCTAATGTTGAACTTTTTGCTGCTAAGGGTGGCTTCTACGCACAGTTAAAACAGTCGAACAAAATGCAACTAGCAAAATTGAACATTGGAGATTTAGCTTTGGGTCACGATGCCCCAGGAGATGAGGTAGACCTTACCGTAGATAACCCAAATTCAATTTTACTGAAAGATTGGATCAGCTATATGGCCAATTGGAGCGATGAAAACCCTAATCATGAGCCGCTCTTCATTATGACAGAGCTGAAAGAATATGAACACTGGATGGCCGATGCCAAATGGCAGAATATTATAAAGTTAATGCAAGAACAGTTTGGTGAGAGGTTGAGGTATCATAGTTCAAGCGGTTTTTACAATGAAGAGCTAGTGGAAGCCAGTAAGATAGTAGATGGAAAGACTTTGTATTATATGGATGAGAACGGGTCGAAAGAAGGTGGACTACTGGGGAAAGTGATTCTATACATTCAGCCGAATAACAACATCACTAAAAGTGATCATACCAATGATTTTGAGCCTTTTAATACTACGGACGGCATCTTACAATCCAACTTTATTCAACTTAAAAATTATAGGGTGAATAATAAGCTGGTTTCACCAGATTGGAGAAAGCCAGGTAACTATGGGAATGATGTCGGTAGATTTATTGATGCTAAAGATGACAGCTATATCAGCAGAATCTTTCACATGCAAAGCGCAGATGGCAACAGCCAGTATGCTAACATTAGATGTACAGATGTAATGTTTGCTGTAAGTGATCGGCCTTTCGACTCTGGTCCCTATGCTAATTATGTGAAAGAACAGAAAGCAAAGAACTCAATGCAGCCTTTGGTTGGTTGTAGTAAATGATATTTATCTCGTTGAGCAGGTACATGACATCGCAACTCTTAAAGAGTAATTAGATTAGGTTTAGGATAGTAATTCTATAGCGATGTTATGTGCTCTGTTCTCTTATAACTACACTTTGTATTTAGTTAATTGACTCAACTAAAACAAAAACAGGGCTATTTCTGTAGCCCTGTTTCCTTTAACAATAACGTCTAATCTGATTACTCTTGGAGCAATACTTTGTTGATTACGTGTACAACACCATTTTTACCTTGTACATCTGTAACTACAATTGTAGCCACTGCACCAGATGCGTCTAAAATTTGTGGGTTAGCACCACTCAAATCTATGGTGAAAGTGTTTTCGTTAAGAGCCTCTATAGACATATCGTCTGATAGTTGAGACGATTGAAAGTTTCCTTCCACAACATGATAGGTTAGCACGTTAGCCAATTCAGCAGCGCTTAACTGTGCAGTTACACCAGCAATGGCCTCAAAAGCATCGTTAGTCGGAGCGAATACTGTAAAAGGACCATCAGTTTGAAGAGTAGCTACTAAGTTACCCTCAGCTGCTTGAAGTGCACCAACTAATTCGCTGAAGTTAGAGTTTTGCATAGCAATATCTACAACGTCTACATCGGCACTGATCACGTTATCAATTACGTGAATCACTCCATTACTAGCCATTAAATTTGGAGTGGTAACAGTTGCGTTATTGTTCACAACAACTTGATCACCATTATTAATATATAATGATAGCTTAGTTTCATTAGGGCCAGTGGCATTCTCTGAACTCACATAGTTGTCACCAGCTTGTAAATCGGTAGATAAAATAGTGCCAGCCACCACATGGTTCAATAAGATCGGTCTTAAATCTTCAGCGCTTAGATTATCTAGGTTGGTAATGCCTGCTTGCTCAAAGGCATCATCGGTTGGGGCAAATACTGTAAAAGAACCGCTTCCATCAAGTACTCCGTCAAGGTCTGCTTTGATCAATGCAGAAGTTAATATGGTGAAGTCATCGTTCGATGCTGCAATTTCTGTAATGGTCTGTGATTCTGAACCTGGATTAGACGGGTCATCATCGTCACAGGCGGCTACAGTGAACACTAGAGCTAAAAGGAAAGACCATATTTTAATATTCATTTTACTTGTTTTCATAATAATGCATTTAGTTTTATAGATGCCCTGTCAACAAGATGTATGTACATATGTTTGGCTTTTTTAGCACATTTTTTTCGCAATGAATAGTTTGTAGTTGAAACCGTTAATTCTGTTTTTCGAAGCAGACGGAGCTATTTCGCTTTTAGAGAATCTTAAACAAAAAAGTTTTTAGGGGGGAATAGAGCGATCAAGTTAAGAGCACAGAGATTGACAAATGACCAATCAACTAATGACCAATTTCCTACTTCACCCTCCCCGGATTTTCGCTGATAAAGCTTTTCCAACTAGCGGAACGAGATTGAGCATTTCCGTTCTGAAAGTGATGACAAATAGCAACGCCTAGCGCATCGGTAGCATCGAGCATTTTCGGGAGCTCTTTAATGTTGAGCAAGGTTTGAAGCATGGCTGCTACTTGCTCTTTTGAGGCATTTCCATTTCCGGTAACTGATTGCTTTACCTTCTTAGGAGCATATTCAGTAATAGGAATGTCTCTGGCCAAAGCGGCTGTCATGGCAACTCCTTGCGCTCTGCCTAGCTTCAGCATAGACTGAATGTTTTTTCCGTAGAAAGGTGCTTCCAGAGCTACTTCATCCGGGTGAAATTCTTCTATAATGGAAGTGACACGCTCAAAAATCTTCTTGAGTTTGAGTTCATGGCCAACGTATTTCTTCAGGTGAATGACGCCAAATTGAAGCAGTGAAAGCTTTTTTCCTTCCACTTTAATCACTCCATAACCCATTACACTAGTACCGGGGTCAATACCTAGAATAATCTTTTCCTGAATCGCTTTTGCCATTGGTGGCAATATAAGCAAAAGCCTAGGTCAATGCTTTTTCCGAGTCATTGAACTTCTTTTCCATCTTTAAGTAAAGCTTAATGGCAAAAAACATAAGGATTGAAGGACCTAACCCAGAAAACAGTGCCACATATAGTTGGTTCCACTCCGAGAGTTCTGACACTCCAGTAATGCTATAAAGCAACTCACCATAAGGTTGGTTGGGCAGAAAAAGGCTAAGGAAGAAATTGGATCCTAAATGCATGCCAATGGCCATTGTCATAGAATTGGTTTTGTGATAGGCGTAGGCCCAAACAAAGCCAGCAACTCCCGTGATAAGCAAGATGTAAATCATCGGTACAATAGCGCCACCAAACATATTGTAGGAAAACCAGTGATAGACTCCAAAGATCAATGAGGTAATCCAAATGGCTTTTTTAGGACCTATCCGCTGTATTAGTATGTATAGAAGGGCTCCTCTATACATTAGTTCTTCTGTTAAAGCCGACTTGAAATGATACCAAAATGAGCTGAATAACTCTTCTGGATTAAAAACTGGGTTAGCGGTAAACTCAAAGGACTTGAACTGCGCTTCAAAAAAGAGAATTATTGCGCGAATAAGCATGACCGAAGCCAGTCCATAGCTAAACTGTATTAGAGCTTTCTTAAGCGGAATAAAACCTAAAACCGATAAACCCTTTTCTTGAATGAAGACGAGTAGAACCCAAGAGACTCCCAGAATCACCACAATACCAATCATTGTCAGAATATTTTAAGCTACTGTTTTTTTCTCCACAGAAAGAGTAAGCCAAGGCTTAAGACAATTAGTATTCCGGTATAGAAAAGATAGAGTTCAAAGTTCGTTTCTGGAAACTGACTCGATTGCGCTAAAAAAGCAGCCGATAAAAGGATTGTGCCAAGTACAAAAGCTAAGCTGATTATCCTTTTTTTAGCCAGATTTCCTTTAGCACTAGGTTCAACAGGCTTTTCCTTCGAGCTTAAAATATCTAAAGAGAAGTTTAGGTTTTTAGCCAGTTCATTTAAAGTGTACTGTCTCGGATAAACCTCCCCATTTTCAATTCTCTGAATAGACCTAAGGCTAACCTTGCATAAATCGGCCAGCTCTTGTTGCGTGTAATTAAGGTCTGTTCTCTTTTCTTTTACTACAGAAGCAATCATCTTATGTTTTTCTGTCTGCATTGTAAAAGTATCTAGTAAGCTCTTTAATTAGGGTTTTCTCTGCACGACATTCATATGACATTTGCTTGTCATGCTTCATTCTGAACTGAAAAGCGAATATACAAACTGACGAATTTTCAATTTGGTATTGAAAGCTCTTTCTTCGCACATGCTTCTTATTTATTCGGTTTTATTCCTTTGGTCGGTGCTACTCATTGTAGTACTTATGCTATGGACTAAGCAGAAAAATAAGTTCGAATTTGTAGATAAGCCTTGTTCGGTAATTATTCCTTTTCGAAATGAGGAAGCTACACTCGTCAAGCTGGTAAAAGCATTTTCAAGGCAGTCAGTTAAAAGTGCCGAATTCATTTTTGTGAATGACCATTCGGAAGATAGGAGTGTGAGGGTGCTTCGCGAAGCACTCAAGAAGTATTCTCTACAAGCGAAAGTTTTGGAAGTAACCGAAGTTGAAGGGAAAAAAGCAGCGCTTAGTTTAGGTATTAGCGAAGCTTCGAACGAGTTCATAATAACTACCGATGCAGACTGCCAAATGAATGAGCATTGGTTGGCTTCACTCTTAAACCAGTTTGAGGTGGAGGAAGTCAAGATGGTTTTGGGACCTGTAGTTTTAACTGGTGAAGGCTTTTGGCAAAAGTTTCAAAGCCTTGAAATGTCTGCCTTAATGGGAGTGACAGCTGTAAGCGCATTTTTGGAAAAGCCTACCATGGCCAACGGAGCTAATTTAGCTTTCCGAAAATCAGTTTTTGAAGAGCTGGAAGGCTATAGAGGGATAGATCAGATTCCAACGGGTGATGATGAACTTTTCATGCACAAGATTCAGCTTAAATACCCGGGGTCGATTCTTTTTACTAAAGATTCTCGGGCGGTGGTTTTGACAGCTGGGGCTGAAGGATTGAGCTCAATGATCAATCAAAAAAAACGCTGGGCTAGTAAATGGAAATTCAATAAGAGATGGAGTACAATTTTGTTGGCCTTGTTTATTCTGCTGGTCAACTTGGCTCAATGCTTCTTGATTTATGACTTTTTAACAGACCCGATGGCTTCAAGGGTGAGTATTTGGGTACTTTGGCTCAAGTTTATGTCGGAGATGTTTTTGCTGCTTCAAGTAAGGCACGATTTAGGGCAGCGAACTAATTTTTTGTCGTTCATAATTTCCTTTTTATTCTATCCCCTTTATGCCATTTATATAGGTATAGCTGCTAACTTTGGTTCATATCAATGGAAGGGTAGAAAGTATTCTTGACTATGACAATGACGGATCAGGAATTCGATGTGTTAGATGAACTTTACTTTGTTCAGCCATTTTCATTTTTAATTGAGGAGTTAGAAATGGAAGAGGAAGAATTGAAGCAGGTGCTGTTTTCACTTCTCCAGAAAGGCTATATCAAATGCTTATTCAATATGAATGATGAAGTGTTTGAAGATAAACTGAACTTTGAGGTGGAGTTTAAAGACTACTATTATCTGGCAAGTAAGAAGGGTTTGTTGGCGCATAACGGGAGATAAGAATGGATCAGAATTCATTACAGACTAAGTTTTTTCAGAAGGAGCTCGAAGTAAATGCTTTGATGGAGATCACTCAGGCGGTGAATAATAATTTACCGGAAGAGGATCTTTATAAAATCTTTGAATTTACTCTAAGGGCGAATCTTCAAATGGAAAAGCTCTCTCTGTTTGTAATGGAAGAAGATTGGGAGTGTAAGGTGCAGTTCGGTACTTCCCAAGATTTTACGCAAGTAAAGATGGGGCAAACTTGCTTGAGTGCTCGCAAAATCACTTACATAGATCAGATGGACTTAGATGTTTCTTGCTTCGAAGAGTTCGAGATAATCATTCCCGTGTTGCACAAAGACAGGCTTTTGGCTTTCGTTTTTGTGAAGTCTAAAGGCCCTGAAATCAATGTAGATACTACCTTTATTCAGGCCTTGAGTAACATCATGTTGGTGGCCATTGAGAATAAACGATTAGCCAGAAAGCAGTTGGAGCAGCAGGCGCTTCAGCGCGATATGGAGATTGCTAAAAACGTTCAGAATTACCTCTTCCCTAAAGATCTCCCTAATAATGATAAGATTCATATTGAGGCTTACTATCAGCCGTGCCGTACGGTAGGGGGCGATTATTATGATTATATAACGCTAGAGCAAGACGATCAGTTTGTAGTCTGTATTGCTGATGTATCCGGTAAAGGTATTCCTGCTGCTATTTTGATGTCTAACTTTCAGGCCGTTTTAAGAACCATTTCAAGAACAGCCGATAATCCTGTTTCTGTTGTTAATGAGCTGAACTATCACCTTTGTAAAAATGCCAACAGGGAAAATTTTATTACTTTCTTTTTGGCAGTTTACGACTACAAAAAGAAAGACCTGAGGTACATCAACGCAGGTCATAACCCTCCATTGTTAATGAATGGCAAGCCAGAAGTTGAAAAACTCACGGTGGGTACAACGGTACTTGGCGCCTTTGAACCACTTCCATTTATAGAAATGGGAAGGGTAGAAGACTTAGATAAATTCTCACTTTTCTTGTTTACTGATGGTCTTACCGAAACCTTTAATAAGGCGGAAGAAGAGTTTGGTAGTGAAAGATTAGAAGAGTTTTTACAGGCTAATTATAATACTCCATTATCAGAGCTACACTCTAAGCTTTTGGCTGAGCTTTATAACTTCTCTGAAGAGCGCAACTTTACTGACGACCTGACTTTCTTATCTTGCAGGGTCAATAATGCTTCCGTTTAAAACTCCATTTGTAGCCAAGTACATTTACCCCAGACTTCTCTGGAAAGTGAAAACTACTGAAAAAGTAATTTACCTCACTTTCGATGATGGCCCTATTCCTAATCTAACTGAATGGGTTTTAGACCTACTCAAAGAGTATGATGCTAAGGCTACCTTTTTTTGTGTTGGAGAGAATGTACTAAGAAATCGCTCTATATATAATAGAATGCTGGCTGAGGGTCATAAAGTGGGAAATCATACTCAGCATCATATTAATGGTAAGCGAAGCAAAGCAGAAGCATATCTGGCAGATGTTTTGGCTTGTGATGAAGCTTTGGATACTGATAAGTCATATTCTAGTTTGTTCAGACCACCTTATGGTAGACTTACAAATACTCAACGTAAAGAGCTACTGAAAAATAAGACAATTGTAATGTGGGATGTGCTCACTCAAGACTATGATCAAACCATCGATCCAAGTATAATTCTCAGAAAATCCATTGCGGCCACTTCAAAGGGGTCGATTGTAGTTTTTCACGACAATGTAAAGGCAGAGGCAAACCTGAAAGCCGTTCTGCCTGCCTATCTGAGACATTTTGAAAAAGCGGGTTATCGATTCGAAGCATTATGAGCGTGGTAGGAGGTGTTTTAGTTTCAGTTTATTCAGTACTGTTTACAGTTGAGCTAATCCTTATGCTGTTCTTTAGGTTTAAGTTTAACACTTCGACAAAAGCTGAAAATGAACTCCCTAAAGTGAGCGTTTTAGTCTGTGCTAGAAACGAAGAACATAACCTTAGGCGTTGTCTCGATTCAATATTAACACTCAATTACCCACAAGAAACGATGCAGGTTTTGGTGGGAGATGATAATTCCGAAGATGGCACTTGGAATATAATTGAGCATTTCGAAAAAAGGCACAACCATATAAAAGGAGTAAAGGTTGAAAATGAAAAGGAAGGACTGATTGCCAAGGCCAATGTGTTAAATCAGTTGATCGATCTGAGTAATGACGAGTTTCAGGTAATCATAGATGCAGATATGGAGGTTCAGCCTGACTGGTTAAGGACTATGGTTGGTGCCCTAAAAGAGAGTCAGTTAATTAGTGGTTACACTCAAATTGCCTCGGTTGGTCGTTATAGTCATCTTCAGTTTTTCGATTGGCAAATTGTGTTGCACAGCATGAAAGCTATGGCCGATGCCATTAGGCCTATTTCAATTCTTGGTAACAACATGGGCTTTCGCAAGTCGGCCTATGATCAAGTTGGTGGCTTTCGAGCTTTAGGCCCAACCGATGTGGAGGATTTAGGCTTGCTGCAGCGGTTTCAAAAGGCTGGACTACAAACCAGTCAAGTGATAGAACAAACAGGGTTTGCGGAAACCCGGCCACAACTCACTTTTTCGGAAATGATTACGCAACGCTGCCGATGGATGAATGGAGTTTTTACTCACCACTGGATATTGGCCGTTCCAGCCTTCTTCGCAAGGCTTTGGGTAGTACCTTTTTTACTGACTCTATTTGTTGCTTATATCGACCTAGCCTTATTCATTTTGAGCTATGCCTACTTTACAACTTGCCTTAAATATTGGCAGATGCACAAACACACCAATAGAAAGTTCAAACTCTTTTTGTACGAACCTTTTTTTATCAGCCTTTTAGATACTTTTGCGTTGCTGAGAATAATATTTAAAGGAAAAGTAAGCTGGAAAGGAAGGAAGTTCTGATATGATTGAAACTCACGCCCATATTTATGCAGAGCAATTTAAGGAAGATATAGACCACGTTTTGGAGCGGTCTCAAGAGGCTGGCATAGAGAAAATTGTTATGCCTAACATAGATCACACTTCTATAGATGGAATGATGGAGCTGGAAGAGAGAAACCCTAGTTTCTGCTACGCTACCATGGGGCTTCACCCTTGTTCGGTTAAAAAGGACTTTGAAAAAGAGCTATATATAATAGAGGAGTGGCTTGGCAAAAGAGAATTCGTAGCCATTGGTGAAATGGGTACCGATCTTTATTGGGATAAAACATTTCAAGATCAGCAGGTTGAAGCCTTTAAGATTCAGGTAGAGTGGGCAAAGCAATTTAAAAAGCCCATTATTATTCATTGTAGAGAGTCACTAGACTTAACTATTGACCTGATAGAGTCTCTTAAGACCGATGAGCTTACAGGGGTTTTTCACTGTTTTAATGGTTCAGCAGAGCAAGCCGAGCGAATTGTTGGGTTAGATTTCTACTTGGGTCTAGGTGGGGTGACTACATTTAAGAATGCAGGAATGGATAAAGTAGTGCCCGAGTTAGATTTAGAAAGAATAGTACTCGAAACCGATAGTCCTTATTTGGCACCAACACCAAACAGAGGCAAAAGAAACGAGCCCGCGTTTTTAGAGTTGATTGCTCAGAAAATTGCCGACTACCGACAAATGTCATTAGAAGACCTAAAGACACAGACAACATCTAACGCCATTAAACTTTTTCAATTCAATGATTGATGTAAAACCAATTGAGCATTTCGACTTCCATAAAAGTCCCAAAGGCAGAGTTTTAACAATCTATACTGGTGGTACTTTAGGAATGGACTTCAATGACTCAGGATCTTTGGTGCCTTGTGGCTTCGAGCAAATTCTAGAGAGAGTTCCTGTTCTAAAAGAGCTTCAAGTCAATATTTCTGTAATCAGTTTTCAGGAGCCAATAGATTCTTCTAATGTACATATAGAGCATTGGCAGCTTTTAGCGTCATTGATTTATGACCATTACGATCAATTCGATGGTTTTCTTATTCTTCACGGAACCGATACTATGGCTTATTCTGCTTCAGCGCTGAGCTTTATGTTAGAAGGAGTGAACAAGCCAATAATTTTTACAGGAGCTCAATTGCCAATTGCTTCGCCACGCTCAGATGCCACTGAGAATTTGGTAACCTCACTAGAAATTGCTGCAGATAAGAAGAATGGCAAACCAATTATTACAGAGGTATGCATTTTTTTCAACCATGTATTGCTAAGAGGGAACCGTGCAAAGAAGGTTGAGAGTCAACATTTCGATGCATTTGAATCTGAAAATTACCCGATTTTAGCAGAAGCTGGTATTTCAATAGATTATCAATGGTCGTATTTAAAGCCATACGCCAAAGACTTTGTAAGGGTAAATCCTGAAATGGACAATAATGTTGTGGTGTTAAAACTGTTTCCAGGATTAAATAAAATTACCGCTGCTAGTATTCTTTTAGCCGATGCTGTAAAGGGTGTTATTATTGAGAGCTACGGATCTGGCAATGTGCCAAATGAAAAATGGTTTCTGGATTTGCTAAGAGAAAGTGCCAAAATGGGCAAGCTTATACTCAATGTTTCTCAGTGTAACGGGGGTAGAGTTATGCATGGTAAGTATGAGACAAGCAGTGAGTTAGATAAAATTGGAGTAGTAAGTGGACACGATCTTACCTCTGAAGCAGCCACCGCAAAGATGATGTATGTGCTGGCTAGGTTCTCTAATCTGCGCGATGCAAAAAAATGCCTGAGGACTCCCATAAGGGGCGAAATGAACTGATTTTTTGTGTCTTACAAAAACAAAAATGGGCTTGCATGGACAGATAATTATTAATTTATTTGTTCCCCTGCGAGAAGCGTCAGAAGATTAAGGGAGAGGTGTCCGAGTGGTTGAAGGAGCACGCCTGGAAAGTGTGTATACCCTCTAAAGGGTATCGAGGGTTCGAATCCCTCTCTCTCCGCAATTAGAGGAGAATTGGCGGACAAGGTGATAAAGCAGATGTTTTTGGAGCCTTCCCCTCAGTTATCAACTAAAGTTTTAAGTATAATTTCTTTTAATAATAATTATTAATAATTTAGAAACCGTTTTAACCTTTATTAATCAAAACTAGACTATGAAAAAGTTATTCTCTTTACTGATGATCCTGGGTATCTTCGCCTTCGGATTTAATGCAGTTGCTCAAGACGATGCGGACACTACTGCTACTGAAGCTGCTGTTGAGGACACCTACCCAGAATCTCCTAGTTATGACATGGAGTCAGACATGGAAGAGGAAAAATCATTCGATCAAATCGTTAAAGACAAATTCATTGAAGGTGACCCTGCGTTCATGGTTTACCCTCTAATCTGTTTGATTCTTGGTTTAGCAATCGCTATTGAAAGAATCATCAGCTTAAACCTTTCAACTACTAATACTTCTAAGCTTTTGAGCAAAGTTGAAGACGCTCTTGAGTCAGGAGGAGTAGAAGCTGCTAAAGAAGTAACTAAGAGCACTAGAGGCCCAGTTGCATCTATCTTTACTCAAGGTTTGATGAGAATGTCTGAAGGTATTGAAATGGTTGAGAAATCAGTTATTGCCTACGGATCTGTAGAAATGGGTAGACTAGAAAGAGGTCTTGTATGGATTTCCCTATTCATCTCTCTTGCTCCAATGCTTGGTTTCATGGGTACTGTAATTGGTATGATCGATGCCTTCGATGCTATTCAAGCAGCTGGAGATATTTCTCCTTCATTGGTTGCTGGTGGTATTAAAGTAGCCCTTTTAACAACAGTTGCTGGTTTGATCGTTGCGATTATCCTTCAGTTGTTCTATAACTACTGTGTTTCTAAAATCGACTCTATTGTTAACTCAATGGAAGATGCATCTATCTCTTTGGTAGACCTTTTAGTGAAGCACAACCTTTCTAAATAATTTCCATCTTAAAAGACATTAAATATGGATCAGGAACAGTGGATTGATATAGGGCTATATGCGGCTTACATCCTTATTGGAGTAGCCATTGTAGCAGCTATAGTAATGAACCTGGTCAATGCCTTTGGAAATCCTAAGTCATTGATCAAAGGTGGAATTGGAGTATTAGTTTTAGTAGCTATTTTCTTCATCGGGTACAGCATGGCTCCGGCCGAGTTTGGTTCTTCTACAGCAAGTGTTATGGAAGCAGCCAAAATTGATCCGACTAGCGAAAAAGCTGCTTCTGTCTACAAGCTTGTAGGCGGTGCAATGACAACTACTTTGGCACTTATTGTAATTGCCGTAGTTGGTCTCGTATATTCATCAATTGCAAGAATTGTAAGATAAAATTATGGCTAGAAGTAAAAACAAAGGAAGTCAAGAGGTGAATGCCGGCTCAATGGCCGATATTGCATTCCTACTTTTGATCTTCTTCCTTGTAACTACGCAAATTGCCACAAATAAAGGTTTGACTCTTTTGCTTCCTCCGAAAAATGAGGACGATGAGCCATTGGAGATCAAGCAAAATCAGAAAAACGTATTCAAAATTCAGATTAACTCTGCCGACTTACTTCTAGTAGAAGATGAGCCTTTAGATGATGTTACTCTGATCAGAGATATGGTGTATGATTTTGTGTTGAACTTCGGTAACCCAAGCAGTACCAAAAAAGGTAGTGATAATGTAAGTGATGTAGATGTTTACAATTCTTTGCCAGCATCTATGAAGTCTTACATTACAAGAAGCCTTGGCAAAGATGATTCATCTGATGGCCCTGGTGCAGCGATTGTGTCCCTTAAGGCCGACCGTGGTAGTAGTTACGAGATATTCATACAGATTCTAGATGAGCTGAATGCGGCTTATAACAGAATTTACGGTGAAAGAGTAGGTATAACTGATGAAGAATTCAGGAAGTTAAACCGAACCGATCCTAAGGAAAAGGAAATGTACGACAGAGCCCGTATGGGTATTCCTAAGGCAATTTCCATTGCAGAACCGTCAAGTCAAGGAGGTTAATATGTCAAAGTTTAAGAAAAAGAGCGAATCGAGTCAGGATATCCCTACTGCGGCATTGCCTGATATTATCTTCATGCTTTTGTTCTTCTTTATGGTAACAACCGTATTGAGAGAAACAGAGATTAAGGTAGAACAAAGGATTCCTAGAGCTGAACAATTAGTGAAGCTTGAAAAGAAGAAACTTGTGACTTACCTCTATGTTGGTAAACCAAAAGATAAATCAATGGGTACTGAAGCCCTCATTCAAGCGAATGATGCATTTATCGGTATTGATGGTATCATTAACTGGATTAACCAAGAGAAGTCTAACTTGAGTGAAGCAGAAAGAGATCAGATTACTGTCTCTATGAAAGTAGACAATGAAACCAAAATGGGTATTATTGTAGACATTCAGACAGAGTTAAGAGATGCAAATGCTCGTAAGATCATGTATGCGACACCTCAAAAGTCAGAAGATAACTAAACTAAGCGAATAACTTACTTAACTGTTAAAGAGAGACTGTAACTACAGTCTCTTTTTTTATGCCTATTTTTCTGATTATGCAGAAGACTGTACACCTTAATGATAAACGAGTTACCACTGGTTGGTGTATGTACGATTGGGCCAATTCAGTGTATTCACTAACCATTACCACAGCCGTATTTCCTATTTACTATGAGGCAGTGACTACTTCTGAGAGTGGGAATAAGACGGTAGAGTTCTTCGGGTTAACACTACCCAATACAGTACTCTATTCTTATGCATTAAGCGCATCTTTTTTGATTACGGCATTACTCATTCCGTTGCTGTCTGGAATAGCCGACTACTCTGGTAAAAAGAAGCTTTTCTTAAGGGCCTTTGCTTATTTTGGTGCACTGTCATGTGGGGGTATGTATTTCTTCATTGGAGATAATGTTGAATTTGGAATATTGATGGCAGTTTTGGCTAGTATCGGTTACTCAGGTAGCTTGGTGTTCTACGATGCCTTCTTGCCAGAAATTGCTACTGTAGACCAATATGATAAGTTGAGTGCCAAAGGCTATTCTCTTGGCTATATCGGTAGCGTTATTCTTTTAATCTTAAACCTCTTAATGATTGAGAAACCCGAGTGGTTCGGAATACCTGAAGGCTCTTTACCAGCTCGAATTGCCTTTGTTACCGTGGCAGCTTGGTGGATAGGTTTTTCCAATTTTGCGCTAAGGAGACTTCCTACCAATCCTTATAATAAGAAGACTGAAGGGAGGTGGATCTATAATGGGTATCGAGAGCTCAAGGAGGTTTATAGACAAATTAGGCAACTACCAGATATGCAAAGGTTTGTTGTCGGGTTCTTCTTTTACAACGCGGGAGTACAGGCGGTGATGTATTTAGCTTCACTTTTTGGAGCTAAGGAGTTGGAGATGGCTACTGGAGAATTAATATTGACAGTGCTCATTATTCAATTAGTTGCTATAGGTGGCGCCTATGGCTTTGCGTTTCTTTCTAAAAAGAGAGGGAATATTTATTCAATTGCTACCATGATTATAATTTGGGTGGTAGTCTGTTTGCTAGCCTTCTTCGTTTCTACAAGTGTTGAGTTTTACGGATTAGCCTTTTTAGTCGGACTAATCATGGGAGGCATTCAATCTTTGTCTAGGGCTACTTTTTCTAAGCTCATTCCGGCTGATACAACAGATCATGCTTCGTTCTTTAGTTTTTATGATGTAACATTCAACGTGTCTATCGTCTTCGGTACGCTAGCCTATGGAATCATAGAACACCTAACTGGCAGTATGCGATATAGTGCATTAGGTCTCAGTGTCTTTTTTATACTGGGCTTTCTCCTCGTTCGAAGAACAAGGGTTTCCAGATGAAACCCTAAACATGCTGTTTCAGGAGCTTTATAAACGTGCCGCATTAGTAGCTTCTAATGACATTATGCTCACTGCTAGCTAATACCAAACACTTGTATAAGCGCAATTTGAGCCTTTATATAGAAACATCGTTTACTCTGGTGGCTTCAGTGAGTGAACTTCCAGTTGGAAAGATATCTCATCACTACCTTCAAGAATATGTTTCATGAAGGTAGTAACGGATCAGATCTTTAAAGTATTGAAGAGTTAAATCACTCGAACCTCATGTGCTTAACTGAGTCCCCGGAGTCTCTTAATTCACGCAGTGCATCGATACCAATTTCTAGGTGAGCATTGACGTAATCTGAAGAAACTTTTTTGTCGCTGGCCTCGGTTTTCACACCCTCAGGAATCATTGGGTTATCTGAAACCAGTAGGAGGGCACCTCTTGGAATTTCATTCACAAAACCTACGGTAAAAAGCGTAGCCGTTTCCATGTCAACTGCCATGGCTCTGATCTTTCTAAGATACTTTTTAAAAGCTTTGTCATGCTCCCAAACCCTGCGGTTGGTGGTATAGCAAGTGCCTGTCCAGTAGTCTCGTGCATGCTTTTTAATCATGGAAGAAACAGATCTTTGCAGGCGGAAAGAAGGAAGTGCAGGAATCTCTGCTGGCATATACTCGTTGCTTGTTCCTTCACCTCTAATAGCCGCGATAGGTAGAATGAGATCACCCAGCTGAGTTTTCTTTTTCAACCCACCACACTTTCCTAAAAAGAGTACCGCTTTAGGATGAATACTAGAGAGTAGGTCCATTACGGTTGCTGCCATGGCGCTACCCATACCAAAGTTGATAATGGTGATATTCTCTGCAGTAGCACTTTGCATTGGCCGGTCCTCACCTTTTACCTCCACGCCAAATTGGTCTGCAAACATGTGTACATACGAGATGAAATTGGTTAGGAGAATATACTCGCCAAATTCATCAAGGGCTACACCAGTGTATCTGGGGAGCCAGTTTTCTACGATTTCTTGCTTGTTCTTCATTAATAAATGTTTGGTCTCATTAGATTTGCGGAATGCTGAAACTCAACCTGCCGACTTTTCAATACCGACTTGAGAATAGAGCTGGCAAGTTATTCATTTTCGACCCCATTCGGAAGAAGTTCATTCAATTGACACCTGAAGAATGGGTAAGGCAACATATTCTTAATCATTTGATTAATAACCTTGGCTACCCCGCGTCTAGAACAAAGGTAGAATCGGGGCTTAAATATAATGAGCTTCAGAAGCGAAGTGATATTCTTATTTACGATCAACAATTGAATCCTTCAGTACTGATAGAATGTAAGGCACCAAACGTGAAATTAGGTTATGGCGTTGTAGAACAAATTGGTTCTTATAATCAAGTTTGTAAAGCTCCATTGATTATAGTTACCAACGGAGTGAACACGTATGCCGGAATTTGTAGAGAAGGACAAAAAGTGGAAATGTTAGATCAAATTCCTACCCATCAACAGTTAAAGGAGATGTAGGGAAGCTAATTCTTTGAATATGTTTTATCGCCCTTTAGACTTATTGCCTCAGTGGTAGTTTTGTATATTCATTCCCAAAATAATATCCCTTTCAGCTAGTAGAAAGGATCCCTTCTCTTTTAGTTTGACGATTCCAGAACCACCTCTGTTCCCCATTTTTTCTCTAACCTTCTTCGTCAGTAATTCGTCTTCTTCAAACTGAATAGAGTCTATCCAGTACTCTTGCTTACCAGGTTCTTTGACTGTTAAGTGAACGTGTGCTGGCTCGGTTCTGCTGGGGTAGGTGGCTGGCTGAAAGGTGTAGAAGGTATACTGCCCATTTTCATCTGTCTTTGTCCAACCCCGAATATACCCGTGTCTTCTGGCCCAGCCTTTCTCATCACCTTTAGTTGGGTAAATACCTGAACGGTCAGTGTGATAGGCGTAGATAATTACTCCACTGGCAGGCGTTTTTCCATCCAGTTTATAGACCGTACCAGTAACTATCATTTTGGGTTCGTTTATAGAGTAATCTGGTAAGGTGTCTATAGAGCTGAGTTGCCTGTTACCATACTCTAGAAGAGCTTCGCAACCTTCGCAAGGTCCACCAAGAGTTTGGGAAAAGACTGGAACTGATGAAATACTGAGTACAGAGATTAAGAAGAGCTTTTTCATATCTCAGCTAACGCAAAGAATGGGTATTAAATAAGCTACATCGACCAAAGTGTAGGTTAAATAGATGAAAACCTGAGTGCATAGAACAAATGGAGTCTAAGAATTATTACTAAACCATTGCACTATAGCTGGCATATCTCTTTCGATTCCATCAAGGTTGATAAAGTGGATGTGGTCAGTTTTCTAACCTAGCCATATACGGAGTTCATTTAGGGTCAATTACGGATATGACTATATCAATGCGTTGCTCATTGGTTAGATCGCCAATTTCAACACATTTACAGGCTAATGATTCTGCCCATTTTTTATGTTTCGCTATATTTCTGCCAGAAAATAAGGGATTATCATACTCTCTCGCCCAATCTAGAAAAGCCTTAGATTGAGCTTTTAAATCTGGATCGGAGAAAAGTCGATCTCCATACCTTTCCAATTCACGATGTTTAAGCCTTTCCATTCTTGTTTCTCTGGGAAGAGTCAAAAATATGGCGAGGTCGAAGGCATCGCAAAAGTAATCACCCCAACTTATCAAAGAACCACTTACCACTGCATTGTCGCAAGCCTCCATGGCATTTCGAAGGTTAGCAACCCGTTGGCTTCTGGCAATTTTTATCTGGAAGGGTACGGCTGTTTGCACCCAATAGAAATCATCTACATCTAAATGGCGAAAGCTCAACCGCTCGGCTAATGATTTAGCTAGGGTTGTAGTACCTGAACCGGAAGCACCAAAGACAATAATCTTCAAATCACTAATGGGTTTATTTGTAAGCCCAAGTTGAACTCAACATGAGAATTGACTTAAACAGTCTGTATTGCAGTATCCATCTAACTTGTAGGCTCTACACTTGAGCTGACTCTTGTGCTTGAAAAAATAGAGCCTACGTCTTAAAATTAGGTATTTAGATACTAGAATTTAGGTGTTAGGTATATTCTACGAATTTTTGCAGACGATCGTTTTAATAATTGATGTAACAAAAATAATCTAAGGGGTAAAAGCCTAATTATGAGTAATCTTATGAAGCTTGTAATATTTACTTTGTGTACAGTACTTCACTCCTTTTAGAAATTCCATTTTCATCGAATTTCCGCTTTTTTGATTATTACTTTTAGTATTTAACACTAGAATCAATAAAACCACACCTTTATTAGTGTGGCTATAATCATTAAAATTGATATTGTTTTAGCCCATAAATGAGCCTTGTTATTCTTACTTATAAATCGAGCTGCGCCAAAGGCACCAATAACTTGCCCTACAGTTAAAAGTATGGCTGGCCGCCATAGAATATTATCTGTGAAGCTGAAGTATAGCGTTGTGGGCACCGTATAGATTAAAATGATAATGAGTTTGTAGGTGTTAGATTCGTTGTACGGCATTTTGTAAGCGCTTGAAAGAATGGCCAGAATTAAAATGCCTACTCCAATTTGAATGAAGCCACCATAGAAGCCACCAAGGAATAAGCAGGGCGCTAAAAGCACTCCAGACTTAGGGAATGATATTTTCAGTTTGCTAAATAGGCGTGCGGGAAAAATGTAGGTAGACAAAAGGCCAAGCATAACCACAGAGGCCACTAGGTTGAACGAGGCATTAGAAACTACAGTAGCACACCAAGCACCTGCCATAGCGCCTAAAACAGTTGCTATAACTGGAGCCAATTGGATGGTTTTAGTGTTGAAGTTGTTAAACCTTCTTAGTACTAGAATTCCTGTAAGATTCTGGAAAAATACACCTGGTCGTGTGGTGGTGTTGGCCATTACCAGCGGAATACCGGTAAGTGTCATCACTCCCATGCTAAAGAGTGTTCCGCTTCCCGAAATAGTGTTTACTATGCCGGCCAAAAGGCCTCCTATAATCAGCAATATATCATTAGACCATTCCACGGTACAATTTAGTAGGAGCCTCTGTACTTATGGTCGAACCTAGACCCTGACCCATCGGTTTTTAGTGGAATCTGCATACCGTTGGTTTCATCGAGCCATTGAAAGAGGTCTTCACGGAGTTGTTTTGAAATATCAGCATACTCTGGGTTTCGAATTAGGTTATTCATTTCCCAAGGATCGTTTTCAATGTCGTAAAGCTCATTAATGTCCCAAATACCATAGTAACGAATGAATTTGTACTTGTCGGTTCTTACTGCATGAACTGTCGGGGTTTGAGGAAATGGCCTTTCCCAGAAGTATTCATAATAGATGCGCTCCCTCCAATCAGCTGGATTTTCCCCTTTCAGAATAGGTAAAAAGCTTTCGCCATCCATATTCTCGGGAGTCTCCAGACCTGCCATTGCCAGAATGGTTGGGCCAATATCTATATTTTGAATCATCTGCTTTACCGTGTTCTGCTTGATTACATCTTTGCCGCCATAAACTAGAAGTGGTACTCTTATAGATTCTTCATAAGCTTGTCGCTTATCAATAAGGCCATGCTCACCAAATGAAAAACCATTATCGCCCATGTAGAAAACAATAGTGTTTTCTATTTGACCGCTTTCTTCCAAAAAGTCCAATACCTTTCCAATGCTCTCATCTACTGAAAGTAATGTTTCATTATAAAGCTGATAGAACTCATCGAAGTTAATTTGGCCGTGGTACATATAGTCTACACCATGCCAGCTGTAGCGCTGTTTTTTCACCCAATCCGGAACATCTTCATAGTTGTAATCAGGGTTTTTTTCAGGGAACATGGTAGGAGGGTAGCTAGGTTGCCCATTAGCATATACCCCCTGATGACGTTTGGCTGGCTTAAAATCGGCATGAACTCCTTTATGAGACAGGTATAAGAAATAAGGTTTTTCGCCCTTTCTTTCACCTAACCAACGCAGCGCTTCTTCTGTCAGAAGGTCGGTTATATAGGTGCTGTCTCCAAATACTTTTTCTTCACCATTAACATTAATCAATGGGTTGTAATAGTTGCCTTGCCCTTTTAGGCTGAACCAATGATCGAAACCTTTCCGAGGGTCTGCATGATGTTCTCCCATGTGCCATTTTCCCATAAAGGCTGTTTCATAACCTGCTGCCTGAAGGTATTGAGGGAAGAAGCGCACGCTGTCTGCTATGAGAGACTGATTGTCTACCACTTGGTGGTGATGAGAAAACTGACCTGTTAGAATGGAGGCCCTGCTTGGAGAACAAAGTGAAGTAGTAACAAACGCATTCTCAATGTGCGAGCCTTCTTTGGCCATTTTGTCCATAGCTGGAGTTTCCAAGAAGGGAACCTTACCAGTGAAACCCATAAAGTCATACCTATGATCATCGCTCAAAATGTAAATAACATTCAACGGTTCGGTACCTTCAATTTGATCGAGCTTTAATACGTCTGCTTCTGAGTTGGTATCTGGAGTTGTACAAGAAGCTGCAGTAAAAAAGAGGCCAATAAGAAAGAAGAAAAAAATGCTTTTTTGACTGGTCATGAGGTTGATGGTTTAGAAATTCAAATAATCATAATGGGAATGTCAATGGCTTCCTGCGCGTTGGAATTGCCATCGACTATTCCCAAAAGATGTCCCTAGTGTATTTCGCCTATTATTCTTTGATATATCTTTCTTGTCATGCCCATCGACAAAAAAGAGCACAAGTAAACTTAACAAGGGTCAAATGATTGCACGACCTGAAATACGGGACATTCTCTTTATTTAAGTACAAAGTCTGCCTCTAGCGTTTCCACAGAGTTGGTTCCTACAAAAACCTTGAAATCACCTGGTTCTGACTTAAAAGTCATATCACGCGTATAGAATTCTAGGTCCTTGTTAGTAATAGTAAAACTCACTTGCTTAGACTCACCTGGAGCTAAGCTTATTTTTTCAAAACCCTTCAATTCCTTCACAGGTCTTGTAACACTACCCACTAGGTCTCGGATGTAAAGCTGTACCACTTCTTTACCTTGATACTTGCCAGTGTTTTTCACCGTAACATTGACAGTAATTGAGCCTTCGGCTGAAAGTTCATTACTGCTTAAGTTGAGGTTAGAATATTCGAATGTGGTGTAGCTTAAACCATAACCAAATGGATAAAGTGGCTCGTTCGATACATCTAAGTATTTACTTGTGTACTTGTTATTAGCATCGAAAGGACGGCCCGTATTCTTCATGTTGTAGTAAACAGGAATTTGACCTACGTTTTTCGGAAAAGTGATGGTCAGCTTTCCTCCTGGGTTATGGTCACCAAAGAGTGTTTCTGCTATGGCTCTACCAGACATGGTACCTAAATGCCAAGCATTCATTACTGCAGGAATGTTCTCATCAATCCAGTTAATTGTTAACGGACGGCCAGCCATAACAACAGCAACTACTGGCTTGCCAAGCGCATGTATTGCCTCAATTAATTCTTGCTGAGGCCCAGGCAAGCCAATTTCAGTTCTACTGGCTGCTTCGCCACTTTGGGTGTAGTCTTCACCAATGGCCATAACTACAACATCAGATCTTCTGGCTGCTGCAATGGCTTCAGCAAAACCTGATTTGTCGTTTCCATTGAAACCTGCTCCTCTGGCATAATTGATTCTTACATTAGGAGCAGTTTGCTTAATTCCCTCCAATAGAGTCACTACTTTGCTTTCGTCTCCAGCAACATGCCATGTGCCTAACATATCTTTCTGATTGTCGGCCAATGGTCCGATAAGAGCTACCGACCTTGTGTTCTTTGAAAGTGGAAGAAGGTTCTCTGAATTTTTACCAGCAGGCTCATTTTTGAGCAATACTATTGACTCTTTTCCAGCCAAAAGTGAATGATCCATTAGCTCCTGAGCGTAAAGCGTAGATTGCTCTCTCTCTTTATTCAGGTATCTGTAAGGGTCTTCGAAGAGGCCTAGCTTATACTTCATTTCCAACACTTGGCGCACATAGTCATTTAGGTCTGACTCTTTGATTTTTCCTTCCTCAATTAATTCAGGAATATACTGGCTATAAACCCCACCCTGCATGTCCATTTGAACACCAGCATTAAAGGCTAACTCTGCAGCTTCTTTCAAATTAGCCACTGCACCATGCGGCACCATTTCATTGATAGAAGTATAGTCGGTGACAACAAAGCCATCAAACCCCCACTCATTGCGAAGAATTTCAGTCATTAAGTACTTGTTTCCCGATGCTGGTACACCATCTACTTCATTGAATGAAGTCATAACAGTAGTGGCTCCAGCATCTAAGGCCGCCTTGTAAGGAGGAAGGTAGTTCTGTCTCAATTCTCTGTCAGACATATCTACCGTATGGTAGTCTCTGCCCGCTTGAGAAGCTCCATAGGCTGCAAAGTGTTTTACACAGGCAAGAATAGTAGTAGGGTCGCTTAAGTCGGTACCCTGAATGCCTCGCACTTTGGCTGCTCCTATAAGTCCGCCTAAGTAAGGATCTTCACCGCTGCCTTCGGCAATTCGTCCCCAGCGAGGGTCTCTGGCAATATCTACCATAGGGTTGTATGTCCAGTTAACTCCAGCAGATGCGGCTTCTTTTGCTGCCAAATGCGCAGATTTTTCAATGATATCCATGTCCCAACTAGCGGCTTCGGCCAGAGGAATTGGGAAAGTGGTTTTGTAACCATGGATTACATCTAGTCCAAAGAGTAGGGGAATACCCAACCTGGTCTCTTCTACGGCAATTCGTTGAAGATTTGAAGCGTAATCTACAGTGTGGGCATTGAATAAATTACCAGCTCTGCCAGCCCTTAATTCATCCATGTAATCATCGCGCAACACAGGGCCTGTAACATCCCAGCCACTGGTGTATAGGGTGAGTTGCCCTGCTTTTTCTTCTACAGTCATTTCGTTCATCAAAGAATCTATGAATGCATCCATTTCGGAATTGCCACTGCTGCTAGAAGAAGAGTTGCAGGCAGTGAATGAAACTGCTGCTAGTGCAAGAATTAGCGCTAGGTTAGTAATTGATTTTATCTGAATTCTAAGTCTTTTCATTATAGCTTTCTATTGCTTTGTTTTAGAGAATAGCCATGGTAGAAGCTCTGGTTCTGCAAATGCAGGGTCCCAACTGTTGTGGTTAGCATTTGGATATAAAGTAAGCTTTACTTTACCACCCTTGGCCTCTATGGCTTTGGCCATGTCTTGAGAAAAATGTGGAGGAACCACATCGTCTTTTAGTCCGTGGAAAATCCAGAACGGAACCTTTTTTGCGTATTTTTTGGCACTCTTAGGGTTGTCTCCACCACAAATAGGTGCTGCCGCAGCAAAGGTTTTAGGCATTCTGCTTACTAGCTCAAATGTGCCCATACCACCCATTGAAAGTCCCATTACATACATTCTTTCAGTATCTATGTGCGATACGCTACTCAAAGAATCTACCATAGACATTAATCCTTTCATAGATTGATGAGGCTTTTTACTTGTTTTGAAAAAGGTGAAATGTCTTTTACCATTTTCATCTAAAGGTCTATGAACATTGGCCCAATAGTCATCTGGTGGGCATTGAGGAAAAATGACTACCGCAGGAAAGTCCTTTCTGTTCTGAGCATCCAGAAAAAGTTTGCTTCCATGAATCAGTTGTTTTTCATTGTTCTCGCCTCTTTCTCCAGCCCCATGAAGAAATAGCACTAAAGGATACTCCTTAGAAGGATCGAACCCTTCAGGATACAGCACACGATAGTTCAGGCTGCCTTCTTTAAATTCATGTTGCCCATGTTCAAAAGCGTCTTTTGGATTTTGCCCATGGGTGGTGTTGATAGCACAGATTAGTGCTATCAATACTAGAGATACCTTATTCATAAGTAAAGCCTAATTTGTCTAGTCCAACTTTGATTTCTGGAGCAGACATAAATAGCTCCCAGATTAAGCCAGACCTGTAGTTTTCAATCATTACAGGAATTGGACCTTGGTCAATAGCCAAGTATCTAGGTAAGTGCCAGTCTTCTTGTAAGCTGAACGCATCGTAAGGACCGAACTCTCCAACCAAAGTATCTAAGTCGGTATATAAGTGCTTAAGCATAGCCATGCTTTCTTCAGGTGTATATGGGAAAGAAGAAAGCGCAGCGGTAGGAGAGATTACTCCTAAGTCTCTGTCTGGTCTGTGGCCTGCGTAGCCTCTCATAGAGTAGCTAGAGGTAAAACCCCAAAGGTTTGGTCCATAACCTTCGAACTCGTTAGGATTGTCTACAGCATATTTGTAATGGATCATTGCATGGTTCTGGTTAAGCTTCCAGTAATCAGCATATTGATCTTTAAGTCCTTTAGGGTTTAGGCCTAGGTATGAATAGTGAGCCCAGAAAAGAGGGCCAACAGGCGAATCGTTGGTCTCGTAGTGGTTTAACTCGGTTTCAAGGCCATAAAAAACGGTATCGTTGGCAATTTCTCCATTCATTGCCCAACCTTCATGATAAACCGCAGGGTCAATGCTGTGATCTGGAGAGGCTGCAGCCAATACATACATAATCAAACATTCGTTATAACCGCGAACGTCAAAGTTCATCTCCCAGCCGTAATTAGGAGACCAGTGCCAGTAAAGTACGTTTTCGCCTCTGGTGTGCCAATCGAACTCAATGTTCTTCCAAATAGCATCCATGCGGTCTGCTAGTTTAGCTTCTCTATCAACGTTTTTATCTAAGTATTGTCTAACAGTCAATAAGCCAGCGGCTAAGAATGAGCTTTCTACAAGGTCGCCTCCATCATCTTTTTGGCTGAAAGCTTTTGCTTTACCTGTTTTACCATCCCACCAGTGAGGGAAAACCCCATGAAAGGTGTCTGCATTTTCTAGGAAATCTGTGATTCTCTCAAATCTTTCAACTCCTTGCTCTCTGGTGATAAAGCCTCTTTCTATTCCAACAATAATTGCCATAAGGCCAAAGCCAGAACCACCAGAGGTAATAATGTCTTTGTCATGGCTAGGGTAAATATCGTCCATATGGTATCTCTCTCTGGCCATACCACTGTTAGGTTCGGCACCTTCCCAGAAATACTGAAAGGTTTGGTATTGCACCAAGTTGAGTAGAGAATCTTCTTTCGATTCGCTTTTGCTAACATCTGCATTACTTGAAGCACTAGACTGGCCACAAGAAATGATGACCGCACAGAGGGTCAATGCCAGAATGCTTTGTAAAACTGTTTTTTTGTTCATCGTATTAGTAAGGTTATGTCTTTTATTTCAATCAATAACTTGTAAATCCTAGTTTGTCTAGCCCGTCTGAAATCTCTTCGTTTTTCATAAAAAGATTCCACAATAAGGCCGATCTGTAGTTTTCTATCATTAGAATAATTGGCCCTTGGTCTATGGCCAAAGTAGAGCTCGCATACCAGTTTTCCGTGAGGTTAAATGCATCGTAAAAACCGTATTCGCCCCAAAGTTTATCTCCCATTATGTAGTAGAAATGTTTAAGGGCAGTCATAGATTCTTCTGGTGTATATGGGAAAGAAGAGAGGGCTGCGGTTGGTGTTATTACACCCAAATCATTCGTAGGTGAATGAGCAGAATAGCCATTGTGGTTATCGCTGGCCGTTAGCCCCCAAGCGCCTTCTCCATAGCCAACAAAGTTTTTAGGATTAGCCACCGAATAAGCGTGGTTAATTTTAGCATGAGCTACATTCTGATTCCAATAGTTGGCGTACTGATCTTGTAGGTTTCTCGGGTCTAAGCCAAGGAATGAATAGTGAGAGAAGAATAGCGGACCTCCAAACGAACTACCCAGCGGTAACTGAATATTATAGTATTCATTATTATTGGCCATATCGCCATTTCTAGCCCAACCCTCATTATATACGCTAGCCGAAATTGGATGGGTAGGAGAGGAAGCGGCCAAGACATATACAATTAATGATTCGTTCCAGCCACGGATCTTAAGGTTCTTTTCCCAACCATAGTTTGGCGACCAATGCCAGTAGAGCACGTCTTGCCCGCCTTGAGTGTACCAATCCCACTCAACTTCTTCCCAAAGTTGGGTAATGGTGTTTCTAATGCTTTGTTCTTGAGTATTGCCCGGGTTAAGGTATTCTCTAACAGTTAGGAGTCCTTGAATCATAAAGGCCGTTTCAACCAAGTCGCCCCCATTATCATTAGCGCTGAAAGGTACAGTTTCACCAGTGTTTCCATTCATCCAGTGGGGCCAAACCCCATGGAATCGGTCTGCTCCTTTAAGAAAGTCTACAATTTTTTTGAGTTGGAGAACACCTTGTTCTCTGGTAATGAAGCCTCGCTCTATTCCTACAATGATGCTCATTACGCCAAAGCCAGAGCCGCCAATGGTTACGGTGTTGCCCGAAGAGTTTCTTTCTCTGGCCAAACCAGAATTTGGGTGGGCAAAATCCCAGAAGTATTTGAAAGTTTGTTCCTGTACTTTAGTCAGGAGGTCTTCTTCAGATATCTGAGGAAACTTAAATGAAGGGTCTAATTTGGTATAGAATTCTAAAGAATAGCCATCGAATCCGCGCCCCTCAGCACTTTCTAAATCGTCAGAAATGCTGAAGTTGTATTTTTTGATGTAGTCTAATGAGGTGGTTGGAGTAACAGTAATTGTTTTGTCTTCATTAGAACTGACAATGTTTACCGACTTGCCTTGTAATCTAAAGGCCGTTTCAAAGGTTGAAACATTAATGGGTGTACTAAACTCAAAGGTGAGTGTAAGTTGAGGGTCTACATTTTGAACCCTTGGATTATTGCTAATGGCTTCTCCATTCATCAATACGGAAACTAGCTCTAGCTCTCCGGCTTGAGTTCTGAACTGAAACGAAGTAGGAGTGATGGCGGCACCATCGGCACTTCTTAATTCATCGGTTAAGCTAACAGTGTATACCGTATTGTTTTCTAAAATTCCGTTTACCGAAAGCAAGGCAGATTTACCTTGAGCAGACAGTGATACGGTTTTAGTAATTTCTTGTGTTCCTGCTAACAATTTAATGCCTGTAGCAGTAGTGGCAGGGTCTAAAGCTGTGGAGAATAAAAGGGAAATGCTACGGTCTACAGGAATAGACGCTGTAATATCTCCTGTGAGGTTAAGTTGAAGGGAACCAGCGAAAGCTGACTCCAATTGGAGTGCCTCGGCTGAAGGTTCATCAGATTTACAGCCTAAGAGGCTAGTAATTAATAAGATGTATAATAGCCTAATTCTCATTAATTGATTGGGGTTTTAGAAACGATTGGGGACTCTAGCTGAAGCCAAATTCCCCAATCGACTCTTAATTGATAGTCAGCTGCTTAACGCGCTGCTTTAATTGCATCTACTTCTGCTTGAGTAAGGGCTTTGTCGAAGATTCTAAGCTCATCCATTAAGCTTAGGTCAGACTTATGGCCCCATTCGTTAAATCTAGGCGCACCAGAACCAATAGACATAATGTCACAGTTGGCCCAGCTGAAGCCTTCAGGTAAATCAGATTCTGAAACCATCACGCCATCTATGTATACTCTTGCTACAGAGCCAGAGATAGTAAAGGCCATATGAATCCAGTCGGTTTGCGTAGTAGGGTCTACATCTGCGGCTGCGGCACCGTCTACCCAAACTTCTCCAGCACCAGTTCCTACATTTAGTTTGAACCTCTGCTTGCCACCAGCATTTTCTCTAAAGAACCTAAAGCCACTAGTTCGCAAGTTTTGAGTGTTAGGGTAGTCAGCGTTTTCAGTATGCGGAGGGCCAACCACTAGAATTCCAGCTCTGTCTGGAGTAGCATTTACTTTATACCAGAAAGAAGCACTGAATTCATCGAATTCAATTCCGTTAGACGGGAAGGTTGCGTAAGCATCGGTAGCAGCTTGGAAAGCTCCACTGCCTCTTAGGCCTTCACCAGCAAGGTTGATTGAACCTACTTGAGTAGCAGCCAATCCTGAAGCAGCATCTACATAGTTGCTTTCAAAGTCCATGTAGAACTTTTCGCCAAACTCACCATTATAAACGGTTCCACCTTCATCGTTAATGATGGTAAGAATTTCTGTCTGAGAAAGGCTTTTGTTGAAGAGTCTTAGCTCATCCATTAAGCTTCTGTCAGATAGGTGGCCCCATTCGTTAAATCTTGGAGAACCAGACATAATAGAAAGGATGTCGCAGTTGGTCCAATCTACACCAGAAATAGCAGTGTTTTTAACTGGCTGACCGTTGATGTAGACAATCGCTTCGCTGTTCGATATAGTGAAGGCAAAATGTACCCACTCCCCTGAGTTAGGTGCTACATCTGCAGCAGCTCCACCGTCTATCCAAGCATCGCTAGTTCCATTTCCAACATTCAGCTTAAAGCGTTGTTTACCAGCTACATTTTCTCTGAAGAATCGGAAACCACTTGTTCTGTCGTTCTGAACATCAGGGTAATTTGCATGGTCTGTGTCTGGCGGGCCTACAACTAATATACCTGCTCTGTCAGGGTCATCGTTCACCTTCATCCAGAATACAGCACTAAACTCGTCATCTAAAATATCGCTAACTGGTATGGTCAGGTAAGAATCTGTAGCTCCAGCCAAAGCATTGCCACCTACTTTACCTTCTCCTGCAAAGCCCATGTTTCCTACCTCAGTAGGGAACCTTACATTTACAAGTTCAACATTGTCATTGTCGAACGGCATGTAGAAGATCTCTCCATCATACTTAGTTACATAAGGAGGAATCTTAGAGAAGTTAATGGTTTCAGTAGTAGACTTTCCATTAATATCAGTTGCAGTTACCACTAAAGTATGGTCACCGTCTGCTAACTCTGAATAGGTATATTCACCAACGAATTTCCTATAATCTACAAAGTCTGAGAAGCTAGCTATTTCAGCACCATCTAAGTTTAGGGTAATGGTAGCTAGTTCTATATCGTCAGTAGCTTCAAATTCAATATTAACTGAAGTTACACTTTCGTAAACCTGTATTTCAGTACCATTTGCAGGGTAGTTTACAGTTACTTCAGGAGCAGCAGTATCTTCTCCTGGTTCAACCGTTTTTATTTCGTCTAGAAAGGCATCCTTACACCCAGCAATTAAGAAGATGAGTAAGGTGCTTAGAAATAATGATTTTATAATTCTCATATCGTTTATTCTTAATTGTCAGATAATTGAGTTAACAAGTCTAGTTGAGCCAATGGGTAAGGCAAATACTGATCGTCAGTACCGAAGGTTCTTCCATCTCTGTTCAATTCAGTAGTACGGCCGTTTCTTACTACATCGTAAAAACGAATTCCCCACTCAAGACCAAATTCAGCAAACTTCTCGTTCAGTACATCGTCTAGCGTTACTGTGGCAAGGTCTGTAAGACCAGCTCTTCCTCTTACTTCGTTTACTGCGTCTACAGCGCTCATTGCAGAACTGGTTGCACCACTTACTAGTGCTTCTGCATGCATTAGTAGAATTTCAGAGTATCTGATCACCAATACGTTTTTGTTTTCACCGTATCGAACTCTGCCTGTAGTTAACTGATTAGATGGAAGGTAGTGCTTACCACTAGAGAATTTAGCTCTTGGGTTTGGCTGAGCGTCTGTTCTACCTATTACATCACCATCGCGAGTTGTGTTAGACACAAAAGCAGGAAGGTTGATGTAGTTAGGATCAGACTGAATCATTTCAATTCCTTCTCTGGTAAAGAGTACACTTGTTTCTAGTCTGACAGTCTCATTTCTATCTAGCATGAACTTGATGTACTTCATAGAAGGCTCCCAGAAACCCCAGCCTGCGCCAGAACCAGCTACTGCTGGAGTCCAGTTATTAGGACCGAAGAATTGGTGTAGATAGTACTCTGCGTTACCTGAACTCTGACCAAAGTCTGAGTACTGGAACTCTAAAAGGCTTTCATTGCTAAGCTTACCAGGAATCTTGAATAGTTCGTAGTAGTCATTGTAAAGCTCAAAAGCACCTGAGCTAATGATTTCGCCAGTAGCATCTGCCACACCCTGGTAGTCTTTCATCTCAAGGTTAGCCATAGCTTTTACTGCTAAAGCTGTGTACTTGGTTATTCCACCTTTGATGTCAGTTCTCTGGTTAGGACGAATGCTTGCTAATAATGGAGCAGCTTCATCCATTAAGTCTGAGATGTGTTGCATCACTTCTTGCTGAGAAGAAACAGGAGTGGTGTAAAGATCATCAGTTTGAGAACTTGTAGGAATCAATATATCTCCCCATAGTCTTGAAAGTTGGAGTAGCTCCCAACCAATCATTACCTTGATTTCAGCAATGTATTGATCTCCTTCTGCTGGGTTAGCAGCATTGGCCTGATACTTGGCAATTTCTTCCATAGCGCCATGCCATTTTATGATGTCATCATAGAAGTTCAACCAAGTAGAGTTGTACATCCAGAATGAACGATCGTATCTGAACTGGTCAGTTTCAGTTAAAGGAAACTGATCTCCCGCAGGGTTAACATCATCACCTCTTACAGAGATAATAGGGAAGGTTTCCCACTGAAGGTCGTAAAGCAAATCGTATGCTCCAATGCGCAATAAAGGCATGTTCTCGGTTAAGGTGTAATCTGTACCTTCAACAAGCACTTGACCTTCCAACGGATCGTCCAATGAATCATCGCAAGCCGTTGCAAACACTAATGTGAGCGAAAGGGCGAATAGACTTTTGAAATATTGTAACTTATTCATTTTCAATCTCTTTTATCTTAAAATTTGATATTTAAACCTAGGGTGTAAACAGCAGGGATTGGATATGTCTGTCTATCGATTCCGTTAGCTACTTCTGGGTTGAAACCATTGTAGTTAAACAGGGTCAACGGCTTTTCTGCCGTGAACGTGATGCGGGTTTCAGGTATTTCTGTACCTAAAACAGTCTGGTTGATTAGGTTATAAGAGAGTCGAATGTTCTGGATTCTGAAGTATGAGCCATCTTCTACAAAGTAGTCGCTCATGCTCTGGTTCCAACCTTTTCTTAGACCAGCAGCAGAAGGGTATTTGTTAGAAGTTCCTTCACCTGTCCAAAGGTTTTCGGCAAGCTCAGCATCAATGTTAGTATCTGTAGTAAAGATGATTTCACCTCTTTTTCTATTCAGAATGCTATGTCCAGACATTCCTTGGAAGTCTGCAGAAAGGTCGAAGTTCATGTAGCTTACTGCAAAGTTGAACCCGTACGTTAAAGTTGGTAAGTAAGAACCTAGAACAACTCTGTCTTGGTCGTCAATTACACCATCTTGGTTCTGATCTTTGAATTTGTAGTCTCCTGGCTCAATGCCTGAGTCTGTTACAAATTCTGAAGTGTAACCATAGTTGTCAATGTCTGACTGATTTTGGAAAATACCGTCTGTCTCATAACCAAAGAATGCCTGTAATGGCTGACCAATAATTGATCTTTGACGGAACTCAGCAGAACCAGCATCTAAGTATTGTGGGCCACCAAGGCTCAATACCTCATTGTTCAACGTAGCTAGGTTACCACCAACGCTATATCTTACATCACCAATTTCGTCAGACCAGTTAAGAGCCAATTCGAAACCTTCGTTTCTGAAGCTACCTGCACTACGTCTTACATTAGATCTAATAAGAGGAAGAATAATAGTTACTGAAGCGTCTTTAGTATCTCTCTGGAAGTAGTCAGCCTCTACAGAAAGTCTTTCGTTAAACATTCTAGCACTCACACCAATGTTCAACTCTTCTGTAGTTTCCCATCTATCTACATAGTCAAAGGTTGGGATTACTACGTTTCCAGATACTCTTTCGCCATCAATAGCAACAAATCTCTGATCGATAGTTGGCTCACCAACTGATGCAGCAACACCATCGTTACCAAGCTGACCCCAACCACCTCTTACTTTAAGGAAGTCTACAGCAGATACATCGAAGAAGTCTTCTTCGGTAAGTACCCAACCAGCACCAACTGTGAAGAAGTCACCCCATTTTTGCTGGAATTTGTTGTTACCATCTCTTCGGTAAGTTCCATAAAGTAGGTATCTGTCGTCAAAGTTATAGGCTAGTCTAGAGAAGTAAGAAGAACCGTAAAGCTTGCTTCCGTAGTCACCATAAGCAGTTTCATCTCTAGTTTGAGTTAATGAGATATACCATAACTCTTCATTTAATCTGCTAGGAGAAGGGAAAAGCTCGGTACCACCGGCAAACACACCTTCGCTTGTTTCAGATCTGTAAGAATAACCAGCTACTGCAGTTACGTTATGTTTTCCTGCAAACTGCTTATTGAATGTTAAGTAGTTGTCGGAGATTTGGTTAAAGCTGGTTGCGTGGCTTCTATTGATTGAAGAAACGCGCTCAGTTACACCATCATTGAAGTCGAAATTTAAGTTTCTTGAGTTTACCTGAGAGAAGCTGTAGTTATAAGCTGTTCTGAACTTTAAAGTCTCTGGTATAATGTCCAATTCTGCATAGAAGTTGGCCAAGAACTTGTTGATTTTGTTTCTATTGTCATTGTAGTAAAGGTCGAACAAAGGGTTTTGAGAACCTCTGTAGCCTAATACCTGAGCGTTACCAAACCTGTTAGGAGAGGCTGCCGTGTTTAAGTCGTCATAAACTGGTAGAATAGGAACAGCAAAGAAACTCTTGAACCAAACCGAGTTTTCGCCAACATATTGAGTTCCGTTACTAATGTTGATGTTACCACCAACTCTGAAGTTTTCACTTACATCATAGTCGATTTTAGAACGTAAGTTTACACGCTCATACTCGTTTCTAGTAAACTTCATTAAACCGTCTTGCTTAAAGTAGCTCACTCCAAGAGAGTATCTGGTGTTGTCGCTACCTCCGTTTACAGAAAGCGTATGGTTTTGCTGAGGAGCGTAAGACTCCATTACTTCTCCATACCAGTCGGTATTAACGTTTGGAATGTTCGGATCGATTCTGCTTCTACCGAACCTCTGTAAGGCATTGTCGATAAATGCAGCATCGGCACTGGAGCCAGTAGCTAAAGCATAGTTAGTGAATTGCTGAGCGTTAGCCACTTTCAATACGTTTTGGGCAGTTTGAATACCGTAGTATCCGTTGTAGACGATTTCAGCGGGCTTATTGTAACTTCCTGATTTAGTTTCGATCAGGATTACACCGTTTGATGCTCTTACACCATAAATAGCAGAAGCAGAAGCATCTTTCAATACCGAGATTGAAGCGATGTCGGAAGTGTTTAGAAAGTCGATGCTGTTAAAAAACATACCGTCAACCACATATAGAGGGGCTGCATTACCTTCTAAAGAACCAACTCCACGAACTCTAACTGTAGGAGCTGCACCAGGAGCACCGCTACTTACAATCTGCAGTCCTGGAACTTTACCTTGAAGCGCCTGCATGGCTTGCGCAGTTGGTACTTTAGCGATTTCTTCGCTTTTCACAGTAGAGATTGAGGAGGTAATGTCTTTCTGTTCTTGGCTACCATAACCAACTACTACAATTTCTCCCAATTCACTCACATTTGGAGAAAGCGTAACATTGATTGTGGTCTGATTGCCCACAAGAACTTCTTGCGTAACAAAACCAACGAAACTAAATACGAGAACCGCTTGATTGTTAGATACCTGAAGTCGGTATTTACCATCAAGGTCAGTAGTCATACCATTGTTAGTGCCCTTTTCGCGGACAGTAACACTTGGTAGAGGTTGTCCATCTTCTGCAGACAACACAGTTCCTGATACCTGTACAGTCTGCGCACTGAGTGGTTGGCTCAGGGCAAACAGTAGAAGTAAAGGAAGTACTTTAAAGTACGAGCTTAGAGTTTTCTTCATGCCTTATTCATTTGTTTTGGTAATAGGTAAAGTCGTGCGAGTAAATCGTTTGAATTACACTATGTAATTGTAATCGTTGTGTTAAAAACTGTCAAGAAGTGGAAAATAAAATCGCTTTTTTATGCGCTTAAAACGGTCTTTTTGGAAGACGTTTTTTGCGCCTTAATCTCATTAAAAAACGGCCTTTAATTTGGTTTAAACGGTGAAAACGTTTGCATGTCCCTCTTTGGTAACAAGATTGAATTAGGGGCTAATTTATGTGTGAGCTGAATAGGTTGTGAACCAAAACTGTTGTTGAGTTTTTGGCATCGCCATCGTAAACGTTTTCAATCTTCTTTTTAAAATTCCAGATGGTGTTACGCCTTAAATCTAACATTTCTGAAAGCTGATCTAAGGTGTATTCCTTTTGTCTATTATTCGTAACGTACAGAATGAAGAAGGCTTTGTCTATTGGAAACCTAATGCCGTGGAAAATGGAGTTACTGGTAACCGATTCATTATAGCCGCACTTAGTGCACCTTCTCATAAATTTAGTCTTTCCTTCATTGTATTTTGTGTTGCTACATTTGGCACAATGGTAGCCATCGCCCCACTTAAGTTTTTCTAGAAACCTGTAGCAAGTAGGCTGATCTGGAAATATTTTCTGAAACTGCTCGTAGCTCAGATTCTTATTAATAAGTCTGTCTTGCAGAATTTCTTTTATGTTGTTCTTTAGCTTCCAGTTGTCTAAATCGAGCTTTGAATTGATTGCGTTGATGTCTTTAGTTTGCTCAATTAGCTTTTGATTGGTAGAGGCTAGTAGAAGGTTTTTCTCTTCAAGCTGGCGAGTCCTTTCCTTGATCTTCTCTTCCAATTCTCTGTTTACCTTGTCTTTGAGCTCTGCATTCTCCTTTTGTTGGTTGATTATTCTCTGTAATGCTCTATCTCTGTTCGACTTAAGAATTCTAACCCTGTCGCTTAGTGCAAACGTTAGGAATATCATTTCTAGCAAAAAGCAAATATGAAGGCTATAATAGCTTATGGTTACTAATGGTATTACGGATAGGTAGATGAGGGCCTTAGTTAAGAAACCTAAAAAGAGAATGCCATAGGCCACTACAAAGAATCTTGCTGGTTTAAAACCTTTTAACCATACCCGAATGCCAGAATAGAAGATTAAAGAAAGGGGAATGATTTCTATGTTGCGGTATTCAAAAATTGAATGGTCGAAAACCAAAGCATATAAGAATATGAGGCTTCTTACTGCGAGCGTACCCAGTAGTAATTTATCTAACTGAGGTGCTTTGGTACTGGTGGTTAAAAACCTTCTAGAAAACAATAAGGACCAAAAGATAAGTGAGAATAAGGCCGTACCGTAAGCAATTTGGTTCCACTGAGGCCAATTAGGCCATAGATATTGATAGGCTATGCCATCTACGCACATGGCATAGACGCCCACACTCAGAATATAGAAAGTATAGAGGAGGTATTTCTGTTCTCTTATTGCGAAGAAAATCAACATGTTATAGATGGAAATGATGAAAATCATTCCATAAAAGATGCCGTATAAGAAGTATTCATTTAGAGCATATCCGACAAACTGGTTAACTGTTCTAATAGAAACCCTTAGGTCGGCATACAGATGAGATTGCACCCTAAAGTAGACTTCCTGCTGACCTTCTAGTTCTGAATCTATTATCCATTGAAAGTTTTTATGGTTGAAAGATTTGTCTTTAAAAGGGATGGCATCTCCCACGTGGTATTGTTTGTAGGTTCCGTCTTCTTGAGGAAAGTAAGCCCAGATGTGGTCTATGGTTTGGTCATAGAATTCTATCATCCATTCCTTTTCAAGGTCTCTTGCTACAAGTAATGGTACCTTTATCCAATAGGTGCAGGTGGTGCAGTAATCTTTTGGCTTGTAGCCAGGAGTTATTAGAAACTGCTTCTGAGAGTTTCTGACTAACTCAAAAGACATAGAGCCAGTACTGTCTATGAGAATGGGTAAATCATTAAATGCGAGCAGAAACCTATCGCTAGAATCGTCTATAAATATTCTTTCCCTTGAGTTTTGGTAGGGGCTAAAGAAGTTTAGCAACAAGGAAATAATGAAAGCTTTTACAAATAGCATGGGTCCAACAGTAGACTCTCTTTTATCTAATGTACAAAATTAGCAACCAAACAATTGGTTAAGGTGTGTCTACTGTCTTTTAAGAACTTAAGAAGCTTTTTCTAAAGAAATTGGTTCGGCAGCTTTACCGTCTATGCGTTTAGCATGGTTTTTTCGCTGAATGTTGCCGACCATATTGGCCACTCTGTTTCTGCTTAGTAAGCGTGGTAAAAAAGCACTCAGCTTATTCCAGAAGCCTGGTACTAAGACAACTTTTCCACTCATTAACCCTTCATAGCCAAATTCAGCAACGCTCTTTGCATCGGCAATATTGAATTTTATGTTCGGGTTTTCATTTCCATTGGACTTTGCAAAGTTAGTCCTTGTCATTCCGGGACATAAAACAGCCACATGAACGCCATTAGCCCTAACCTCGTTGGCTAATGCTTGTGAGAAGTTCAATAAATAGGCTTTAGAGGCATGATAGGTAGACATAAGTGGCCCTGGAACAAAAGCAGCAACCGATGCATTATTCAGAATGTAGCCTACTTTTCTTTCTACCATTCCTGGCAATATCCTTTTCATTAACTCTGTGGCTGTAACCATATGAACCTGGAGCATGGCTTTATCTTTTGCCCAGCTACTTTGAGCGAAATAACCGAAATTTCCGAAGCCGGCATTGTTGAAAAGGAGCTCTACTTCAATATGCTCTCTATCTATAAAGCTACAAATACTATTAGTTGCCTCAGGGTCTGATAAGTCTTGAGAAAAGATTTTGATGTCTACTGAATACAATGATTCAAGACTACTTTTAGCAATTTCTAGAGACTGAAAGTTGATGTCTATAAGGAGTAGGTTGTAGCCATTGAGGGCACAAACATTGCAGAACTCTAAACCTATGCCACCAGCAGCTCCTGTTACAAGTGCTGTTTTCTTCATCTCGGAAATTTAACAAATAAAAAAAGGAACCCAACTGAGTTCCTTTTCAATCTCTACAAGTTGAACCCTTAGGCCAAGTATTTTTCTACTGGAACGTAATCTAAATCGAAAGCCTCAGCAACCGCTTCATAAACTACATCACCGTTCACTACGTTCAAGCCTTTTTCGAGCTCTTTGTTTTCCTGACAAGCCTTCTTCCAGCCTTTGTTGGCTAGCTGAATAGCGTAAGGAAGTGTAGCGTTGGTAAGAGCAATGGTAGAAGTATAAGGTACAGCTCCTGGCATGTTTGCAACACAGTAGTGCACAATATCATCGATAATGAAAGTTGGATTCTCGTGCGTTGTTGGAGTACAAGTCTCGAAACAGCCACCTTGATCTACAGCAACATCTACCAATACAGTACCTGGTTGCATTTCTTTCAACATGTCTCTGGTGATTAGCTTAGGCGCTTTAGCACCAGGAAGAAGTACAGAGCCAATGATTAAATCCATGTGAGGGATAAGCTCACGAATGTTTACCTCATTAGAGTATCTTGTAACCACATTAGGAGGCATAACGTCATTAAGGTATCTCATTCTGTCTAGGTTCACATCCATAATGGTTACTTGAGCACCTAAACCAGCAGCCATTTTTGCGGCTTGAGTTCCTACAATACCACCACCTAGAACTAATACTTTACCAGGAGAAACGCCAGGTACTCCTCCAAGAAGAACACCTTTACCCATAATTGGCTTCTCTAAGTATTTTGCACCTTGCTGAGTGGCCATTCTACCTGCTACTTCAGACATAGGAATCAAAAGAGGAAGGCTTCTATCAGCTTTTTCAACTGTTTCGTATGCTAAGCAAACAGCACCACTTTCAATCATGGCGTGTGTTAATGGCTCGTAAGATGCGAAGTGGAAATAAGTGAATACCAATTGATCTTTCTTGATGAGTTTGTACTCAGGCTCAATAGGTTCTTTCACCTTCATGATCATTTCGGCTTTGTCATATACAGCCTCAATGCTTGGTAGTATATTGGCACCAACTTCCTCATAAGCTTCATCAGGGAAACCGCTGTTTAAGCCGGCATTAGTTTGTATATAAACTTCGTGACCACGTTTGATCAACTCTAGTGCTCCACCAGGGGTTAGAGACACTCTATTCTCGTTGTTTTTAATTTCTATTGGAACGCCAATGATCATGTCTAATGAGTTTAAAATTTTGAGTGGCAAATATAGTAAGCGGATATTACAAACGTTTGCCGTTTGGCCTAAAAACGCCCATTTTACTGAGAATCAGAATGATGTATTTCGAAAGTTGAAAACCGTGAAATTTTCTTTTACAGCCTAATATTTAAAAGGAATAAAATTTGCCATAGATTTGTTTTGACCAATAAAAATGATGAAAAATTACGCTTTGCGGTATTTTATTCTAAAAATGTCTCGAAAAATAAGGGTTTACCAAATTTGATTTGTCTCTTATTCTGGTTACATTTGTTAGACGTAATAGTACGTAGAAATTTAAAATTTCATGCTTGTGGGAGAATCAAAGACTGTTAGTAAGAAGAAAATAAACGCGCAGGAAGTATTAGAAGATTATAAACTAGCGGTTGAAAGTAGGGAAGCCAGTATAATTGGTAGAAAAGAGGTCTTTATGGGTAAAGCCAAATTCGGAATTTTTGGCGATGGTAAAGAGCTCCCTCAGATTGCAATGGCTAAGGTTTTCAGAAACGGAGATTTCCGTTCTGGTTACTACCGAGATCAAACGTTTATGTTCGCTATTGGTGAGCTTACAGTTCAGCAATATTTCGCGCAGCTTTATGCACATACTTCTGTAGAGGCAGATCCTGCTTCTGGTGGTCGTTTAATGAATGGTCACTTTGCTAACAGATTACTAGATGAGCAGGGCAATTGGAAGTCTCAGACTTCTATGAAAAACTCAAGCTCAGATATTTCTCCAACAGCAGCGCAAATGCCAAGATTAGTTGGTTTAGCGTACGCCAGCAAGCTCTACAAGCAAAACCAAGACCTACACCAGTTTACCGATTTCTCTTTAAAGGGTAATGAAGTTGCCTTCGGTACTATCGGAAACGCTTCAACTTCAGAAGGGCACTTCTTTGAATCTATTAATGCGGCAGGTGTGCTACAAGTGCCAATGGTTATGGCCGTTTGGGACGATGAATACGGTATTTCGGTTCCACAGGAATATCATACCACCAAAGGCAGCATTTCTGAGTTTTTAGCCGGAATTCAGAGAGATAAAGACAATAAGGGTTACGAAATAATCAAGGCTAAAGGCTGGGATTATGAAGGACTCAAAGCTGCTTTCCAAAAGGCAGAAAAGGTGGCTCGCGAAGAGCATGTTCCAGTATTGGTGCACGTTCAAGAGGTTACTCAACCACAAGGACACTCTACTTCTGGTTCACACGAGAGGTATAAGACTAAGGAGAGATTAGAGTGGGAAAAAGCCCACGACTGTCTAGTGAAGTTCAAGGAGTGGATCTTAGAAAATAATGTAGCGTCTGAGGAAGAGCTAAAGCAATTAGAGAAAGAAGCAAAAGATGCGGCCAAGTCGGCAAGAGTAGCTGCATGGAATGCTTTCCTTCAAGATATTAAGAAAGACCAAGAAAAGGCGGTTGAAATTGTTGAAGCGCTGGCTCAAGAAAGTGAGCATGGTGGCCAAATAATTCAGATTGTTTCTGAGCTTAAGAAAACTCTAAACCCAATTCGTTTAGATACTTATAAGGCAGTTAAGAAGATTTTACGCCTTACCAGAAATGAAAATACTTCTTCTAGAGCTTCTCTTGTTGCTTGGTTAAAGAAAAGTGATGAGGAGAATTATAGAAGATTTAGCTCTCATGTAATGAGTGAGTCTGAAGAGGCTTCTCTTAAAGTTGAAGAGGTAAAGGCATCTTTTTCTGAATCTTCTCCTTTGGTAGATGGTAGAGAAGTTCTACAAGCCTGCTTTGATGCTGCGTTAAGCAGAGACCCAAGAGTAATTGCTTTTGGTGAAGATGTTGGTAAGATTGGCGATGTTAACCAGGCTTTTGCTGGTCTTCAGGCTAAGTATGGTGAACTAAGGGTTACGGATACTGGTATCCGTGAGGCCACCATTATTGGTCAAGGTATTGGTGCGGCCTTAAGAGGCTTGAGGCCAATAGCTGAAATTCAGTATTTGGATTATTTGCTTTATGCCATTCAAACCCTAAGTGACGATTTGGCTACTCTGCAGTACAGAACTGTAGGAGGTCAAAAGGCTCCTTTAATTATTAGAACTAGAGGCCACAGGTTAGAAGGTGTTTGGCACTCAGGTTCTCCAATTGGAATGATTTTGAATAGCCTTAGAGGTATCAATGTATTGGTGCCAAGAAATATGACTCAGGCTGCTGGTTTCTACAATACAATGCTCAAGTCGGACGACCCAGCATTGATTATCGAATGTCTGAACGGTTATAGACTTAAGGAGAGAATTCCGGATAACATTGGTGAGTTTACCGTGCCTGTTGGTGTACCAGAGGTGATCAAAGAAGGTTCAGATGTTACCGTAATTACTTACGGTTCTATGTGCAGAGTTGTTGAGCAAGCTGCTGAAGAACTGCAAGAAGTAGGAATCTCAGTTGAAATTATTGATGTACAATCTCTTCTTCCTTTCGATGTACATCACTCCATTGTTGAGTCGTTGAAGAAGACTAATAGAGTAGTATTTGCAGATGAAGACGTACCAGGTGGTGCTTCTGCTTACATGATGCAGAAGGTACTTGAGGAGCAAAATGGATACTTCCACTTAGATTCTCAGCCTGTTACTATTACTGCAGCAGAACATAGACCAGCTTATGCATCTGATGGCGACTATTGGTCTAAACCTAGCGTAGAGACGGTCTTTGAAAAGGTGTACGATTTAATGGGCGAAGTAGAGCCAGATAGGTTTCCTAAGCTTTACTAAGGTTTAGGGGGCTTAGTTTACCTCTCGTCTAATACTTTGAAGAGTAAATTCAGGGCTCTCACCTACATTGCTAGTGTTCAGAGCCCTATCTCTTATCTTAAATTCCAGTTTAATGGTATCTGTTCTAAACAGAGGTAGAAATATGCCAGAAACCATATCATAGGTGATAACTCCCTCAATAGGTCGATTTGAGTTTCTAACTATAGAACAAGGGTTGTCTTCAGAAGATAGACAAGGGAATCTACCATCGAAAGATATACCGCAGAAGGTGTTCTCGTTGGCACTTCCTGCAGGTTGGGCTCTTAAATCTACTTCTTCAAAAGTTCCATTCCGCTTTACAAAAAAGTCTACTTCAATATTGAATTGATTTTCATTGAAGTTTATCAACAAGGTGTCGGCAAAATCACCATCGCCATTTACATCTAAGTTCTCTTTATCTTCAACTATGTAATCTAGACAGGTGAATGGTGGGTCTTCTGGGCGTTGACCAAATTGGACAAGTTCGCCATTTTCTTCAACCAGGTTATATGGAGCATAAGGCCCAGAAGCTTCTTCTCCCGAAAGGCCCAAGTCGCCATCTCCATCTTGAATGTTGATAGAAAGTTTTAGGGTGTTTTCCTCAAATAGTGGGTCTCCAGCATTTTTTACTTCAAAAACCACATCGGCAAAACTAACCTCAGGTGTTACTGGCAAATCGGGTGGTCTGTTACAAGCCAAAATGGCCATGCTAAGAAGAAATGCAAAAACTAACGATTTCGAGAAGCTTAATCCCATAGATTACCTTTATATGAATACAATTATAATAATATTTGCCCTAAGTGAATCATCACCCCAGGCTGTATAACGAATGCTCCAATTCAATAGTTTAATAGACAGAATAAAAACAGTCGGCCCAAATACCTTTGAGGCGCTGGCCATAGATATCTTTAAACTTCAGTATACCCATAATCAGGTTTATAAAGAGTGGTGCGATTCTTTAAAGAAGACACCTAACTTGGTTGAGCGGTTGGAGCAAGTTCCTTTTCTTCCTATAGAGTTTTTTAAATCTCATGATATCCGAACAGGAAGTTGGAATGAACAATTGGTATTTGAGAGCAGTGGTACTACTGGTTCAGAAACTAGTAAGCATTTCGTACACAGTGAGTATTTGTATCTAGAAAATTGCGTTACTGCTTTTGAAAAGGAGTACGGTGATTTATCTGATTATGTGATTCTGGCCTTGCTTCCCTCATATTTAGAGAGAGGTAATTCTGGCCTAATTTCAATGGTCAATCATTTTATTCAGAAGACGGAATCGGAAGAGTCAGGGTTTTACTTAAATGAGTTTCAGCAGTTGTATGATCATCTCTTAAGCTTAAAAGAGACTGGTAAGAAAGTAATTTTGTGGGGTGTGACTTTCGCCTTGTTGGATTTTGCAGAAGAGTACTCCATAAATTTTCCAGATCTAATTATCATGGAAACCGGTGGAATGAAGGGTAGGAGAGAAGAGCTAGTGCGTTCGGAAGTTCACAATAGGTTGCAAGATGCTTTTGGAGTGGTAGGTATTCATTCAGAATATGGTATGACGGAACTGTTTTCTCAGGGATACTCTAAAGGACAGGGTGTGTTTCAGTGCAGTAATACTATGGCTGTAATGGGAAGAGATGTGAATGATCCACTTAACTACCCTTCTAAGAACAAAACGGTGGCCTTGAATGTGATTGATTTGGCTAATATTTATACCTGCTCATTCATTGAAACCAAAGACCTAGGCTCTGTCTATAGTGATGGTAGTTTTGAGGTAAAGGGAAGGTTAGATAACTCCGATATTAGAGGGTGTAACCTTTTAGTAGTTTAAAATAATTGGAAGTTCAGCCCGTTAAATCAAAGATTATATTCATCAACAAGGCTGAAAAATAATTTGAATTTTTATCTTTAAGCCACAATTCTAGATCATGAAGAAAAAACAACTGATCATTTTGCTAGTATCTCTGGCCTTCTTAGGAATCACTTCTTGCGCTCAAGAACTATGTCCTGCTTACGTAAAAGTAGATAAGCAGGAGAAAAAAGAAGAAAAGAAAGAAGGTCAGTTCTGATTAAATCAGGTACTTCTTTACATCTTCTTCACCGATTTCCTCTCCGCACATTATCACAAGCCTTTCCGTTACGTTGCGTAACTCTCTGATATTTCCAGACCAATCGTAGTCTTGTAAGGCTTTAATGGCTTTTTCGTTCAACGACTTCTTTTTGGTGCCATATTCTTGGGCAATATCTTCTAAGAATTTATCGACCAATAAAGGAATGTCTTCTTTTCTGTCTTTCAAAGGTGGAACCTGAATGACGATTACGCTTAGTCTATGGTATAAGTCTTCTCTGAACCTGTTCTCTGCAATTTCCTTTCTTAGGTCTTTATTGGTTGCTGCAAATACACGCACATTCACGTTGATGTCTTTATCTCCACCAACACGGTTGATTTTATGCTCTTGTAATGCTCTAAGTACCTTAGCTTGAGCAGAAAGGCTCATGTCTCCGATTTCGTCCAAGAAAAGCGTTCCCTCCGTGGCTTGTTCAAATTTTCCGATTCTTTGTTTGTGAGCAGAGGTAAACGCTCCTTTCTCGTGACCGAAAAGCTCACTTTCAATGAGTTCGGCAGGAATGGCCGCACAGTTCACTTCTATGAATGGGGCAGAGGCTCTGTTACTTCTTTCATGAAGACCTCTAGCCACCAACTCCTTACCACTTCCGTTGGGGCCTGTGATTAATACTCTGGCGTCAGTAGGGCCTACCTTGTCCATCATTTCTTTCACTTCAGACAAAGCAGCAGTCTCGCCAATCATTTCATACTTCTTAGAAAGCTTCTTTTTAAGCGTTTTAGTCTCAGTGACTAAAGATGACTTATCCAAAGCATTCTTGACCGTAAGCAGGAGTCTGTTCAAATCTGGTGGCTTCGGCACAAAGTCGAAAGCTCCCATTTTGGTGGCATCCACAGCTGTTTCAATAGTGCCATGCGCAGAGATCATGATGAACTGAGTATCTATGCCGGCCATCTGAACACGCTCTAGCAATTCAATACCATCCATCTTTGGCATTTTTACATCGCAAAGTGCAATGTCGAACTTATCTGAAATCAGTTTTTCAAGCCCTTCCTGGCCATCTTTGGCTTCATCGATGGTGTACTTCTCGTACTCCAGAATTTCTCTGAGTGTACTTCTTATGCTTTGCTCGTCATCAATGATCAGGATTTTTGCCATATCTCTGGTGAATTAGGGGATTAGTAAATTGGGTAATTAGTTTTGCTTTACTCTTCTAGCGAAAATAGTGCTAAAATTGAAAACAGGTGAGTGTTTATGCTGTGAATTACCAATAAACTGGTTTTACTTCACCAAACACAATAAAAAGAAAAAGATATAGACCTGTAAGCCGGGTTCTGTCTACTCCCTTTTGGGATGATCTTATCATTTATCTAGTCCTGACATTACTATCAGGATCAATCTGCCTACCCTCTTGTATCGGGCGGGTACCCTCAAGCACAAGTATACGTGGCATTTCACCGCATAGAGTTTACCTGATTTCACTACAGCATTACCTGTACATTCTTTCTGTTGCACTTGTCCTCTCCGTCAGTTGACGAATGACGGCCGTTAGCCGCTATGCTTCCCTGTGGTGCCCGGACTTTCCTCCCTTCCGATTACTCAGAACAGCGATAAGACGGTCTATATCGCTGCAAATATAGTTGAATGGTTGGGTTTACAGTATGGCAGAGAGATCAAAGCTTTTCTGATTGTTGTCAATATCTGTAATGAGAAGACTGTAATCACAAGCGCCCGATCCAAAATCAATGGAGGTGGTTTCTTTTTGAGCTACTTCTTGAATAGAAAAAGCTCCACTTTTCGGGAAGTACGTTTCATTCAGCCAGCAGTTAAATGTGTTCAACAAAGTGGAAGGTGTACTTAAGTTGAATGCTTTCTGACCAGAGATTTCGAACCTGTAATTATTTGAAGCGAAGTAATCGAGCTCAGTAGTTTCGAATTGGCTGCCATTATTCTTAGCGTAGTTAACTTCACGGTTACCTGTGAAAATGGAGCTTTCTGAATTTATAGTTAGCTCTAGGTTCGAAAAAGAGAGACTGTATCTTTTGGCATCAGTTGAATTGGTTTGAGATATATTTTCAATCCTTATTTGACCATGCAATCCTAAACCATTAAGATGATAGTTTCTTAAAACGACAGTTACAACGTTACCAATCTTGTCATTAGGATCTGAATAGTTCAGCTCAATCTGCCCACGTCTAATCTTTTGAGAATCATCAGTACATCCGTTACCATAGTTTAATAGTAGAATGTTTAAGTCGGTATCAAGTTGTTGGTTGGCACATTCACCTCTCCCTGCGAAAACATTATAGTCTTCATGGGTAGAAACCACACCTTGATCACGCTCATGAAGAGAGTGGAGAAGGTTAAAGACAATTCCTTCAACATCGTGAATCATAAACTCAAAGGCTAATGGCTCTTTCACTCCTTCAGGAATATCGAACTGTTCTTCTACGGTAGGGATAGGGTTTACCTTAGAGCAGCCAAAAAAAAGTATTGAAACAATGATGAACTTTACCGTAGACTTAGCTTGCATGTGTATTTAGATTGAATTCAGATAGAATAACGTAAGCAAGAAGAGCTTAGTGTTAGAAATAAAGAATGTGGCCAGTTACTTTACTTTGACTCAATTGCAAAGTTGGGGCCGGTAGTCTGATGAAATCGGTCAAGAAGAGAACAGTTTTCAAAAATCTACTGCTGGTTTGAATGTGGCTTAAGTCGAAATCTAAACCCAAATAATATTGTCTGTAATTGTTGAATCCAGCTGCTTCATTTTCATGGTTTCGGGCAAAAATCATTTGATGTGCACCATATCCCAAGGTAAGATTTATCCATTTGGGCCAATTAGACTCTTTGGCGAATGCATGGATATCGAAAGAAAGCCAATAGCTCTGTCCATTATAATCTTTGAGTAACCTTTCTGGAAAATTACTCCCTAATGTTTCTGGTCTTAACTCCGCTAGACTACTTGGCTGAAAGCTAAACTTGAATTTTATACGCTGTTCATTCCATGCCTTCTGTTGAAAGTAGAACATGCCAGATCCGGCAGTATTGGCAATTATGTCTCCGTATGAAAAGCCGTAATCAGGAGAGAAACCGTCAAGTATTTCAATAGGGAGAAATAGGGCTGAGCTTAACAATGAGCTCCAAAGTAGTGCTTTGTTATCGCTTAATTCAGTTCTTCTTAAAAGCTCAAAATTGATTCTAGACAAATGATAAGTGCCGTAAGTATGCCCAAGCTTGTCTACTTGGAGCCACTCGGCATTGTCATTAAAGAATTTAAAGTGCTCTAAGCCATTTTCTGCATACCAAGCTTGGCTGAGCACTAGCATTCCAGTAGCGTAGCCAATTCCTCCGTAAAATTTTACCTTTTTAAGGTTGATTGGATAATCAACTTCCACCGGGTGAGCAATCCCACTTTGTCCTAAGAGTTGAGCATAAGTACATATTAGTAAGCAGATGAAAATGGCAAATCTCCGCATGCCGAAATATACTTATTCTATTTGTCCAAAGCTTTTTTGTAAGTGTCAATTGCTCGTTGCCTGGCCGATTTATGTTCAACTATCGGGTCTGGGTATTTATCTGTGCCGTATTCTGGAACCCATTTTTTGATGTATTTCAGGTCTGGATCAAATTTTTCGGTTTGGGATTGTGGGTTGAATACTCGGAAGTATGGCTGTGCATCGGTGCCAGTTCCTGCAGCCCACTGCCAGCCACCGTTATTAGAGGCTAGATCGAAGTCTAGCAGTTTTTTGGCGAAGTAAGCTTCACCCCATCGCCAATCTATCAGTAAGTGTTTGGTCAGGAAGCTGGCGACAACCATCCTTACTCGGTTGTGCATGTAACCGGTTTTATTTAGCTGGCGCATTCCGGCATCTACAATTGGGTAGCCAGTTTTGCCTTTACACCATTTCTCAAAGCCTTCTTCATCTTGTCTCCATGGTATTTGATCATACTCTTTCTTAAAGGCGTTGTCTACTACCTTTGGATTATTGGCCAGAATCATGGCGTAGAAGTCTCTCCAGATCAGTTCGTTTAGGAAAGTCTCATTCAAGGAGATGGCTTTCTCGGCCAATTGCCTTATGCTAATAGTTCCAAACCTTAAATGTATGCCTAGTCTAGAGGTAGCATCTTGTGCAGGGTAGTCTCTTTTTTTATCGTAATGTTTGAGTACTTCCTCTTCTACATTCGATGATGGTATCTTGACCTCGGTAGGCTCAAACCCCATATCTTCTAACGAGTGGACTTGGTTGTTTTTAAGTTTCGCCCAATTTTCGAAGCGCAATGCACTAGACTTAATTTCAGGTCTGTTGGCCTTGTATTTCTCTTTCCAACTTTTACTGTAAGGGGTGAATACCTTATAAAAGCTTCCTGAACCAGAAACAATTTCTTCGTATTCGTAGATCACCTGATCTTTAAAAGTGAAGAAGTCTATGTTGTTTTCTTTCAATAGAGATTCAATCTGCTTGTCTCTGTCTTTAGCGTAAGGCTCATAGTCACGATTGGTGTAAACAGCCTCGATTTCATATTCATCAATGAGCTGTTTATATGCCTCGAGTGGGGTAGAGTAGAAGGTTTTAATTCCACTGCCTTTCGAAGCTAAATCATTGTTCATGGCTTCAAGTGTAGATTGAATAAACTCTACTCTTGCATCGGCTTTGTCTTCTAATTTATCCAGAATGTTTTTATCGAAGATGAAAACAGGAAGCACATCTTTCGTCTCTTTTAATGCATAATAAAGCCCTGTATTATCTATAAAGCGAAGGTCTCTCCGGAACCAAAAAATTGAAATTTTAGACATTGGATTGTAATTCTCTAAACCAAACTATCGCCATCTGATTTAGTTCGATCCTCCCGAATTATTCTCTTTAGAATTATCACTTTGTCTTTCTTGACGTTTTCTATTCACTCCCTGAAAAAATTCCTTTAGCGTGTTGAAGCTGGTGGTTTGCGAAATGCTGGCTCCTGTGGTTTGGTTGGTGGCGTTTCTGTTAACCGCCAAATTGGCCAAATCGTAATTGGTTTGTGAATAAACTCGCACCTTGTACTTTCCATCAGGTGTGAGGAGGTATTCGGCTGTCCAATCACCAGCAATACTGTTAATATCTTGCAGGCCGCTAATACCACCTTCTCGCGTAACTCTTAGTCGACCATTGAGGAATGTGTAACTTAGCCTTAAGCGGAAGGTGTTGAAGCTATTTTCGTCTAAATCTGCGAGGTCAAAATTCACCTCCAGATTCTCATCTAATTGCGCGACTAGCTGGCTCAACTGATTAGAAAGTAACTGGCTTACGTTTTGGGTAGAAGATCTTCCGCCCACTGTCAAACCTCCTTGTGCTTGAAAGTTATTGAGTACAATTAAACTTAAAACCTGACGGTTCAACTCCTGTTCATCTCCGTTTATTCTTGCTTCAAATGCATTTAAGGCGGTAGTTACATTATAGTCGTTAATGTTGGCTTCGCTAAAGTCTATATCAAAGCTGATCTCAGGGGAAAGCATTGGGCCAGTGAGGAACAATAAGACTTTGGTTGGAATTCTTCTGGATGAGGCCGATGAGCTACCATCTTCATTGGTTTCTACAAAACCAGCATCAACTAAAAGTGGAGCAATTGAGGTACTTTGATTGTACGAACCCTTAATGTCTACAATAGCCTCATACGGGTCTCCATACCAAGTGATGGTGCTCGGTTGTTCTATATCAAATTCTTTGGTTATGAGGTTGTAAAGTGAAAAGTTGTAGGCTCCTTCAGTAATGTCTAAGTCACCAGTCATCTGGAATTCTCCCTGTGTATCGATCAAAAGTCTTAACTGCCCTTCTCCACGCCCTCTAATAATATCACCAGTCTTTGGGTCTATAATTATTTCAACATAAGCGTCTGGTGTTACCTCAATATCAAGGTCTAGTTTTAGCCCTTCTATCTTAATCTTGTTTACCTCATCTAAATCTATGATGTTTTCGGTAGAAGTGGTGTCTTGAACAGTTCGGTCTACGAACGTTATATATTCGGGGACATCGTTGTCTTCAATTTCTTCAGTAATTGGAATGTAGATTTTAGTGTCGGCTTCCGTTCTTACATTAGCAGATATGGTGAGGTTAGAAGCTTCTCCTGTTAAAGAGACTTGGCCTGTTGCGTAGGCGCCTCCATAATATACATCTCCAACATCTTGATTGGTGTTTAGTACTTGGAACTGATTCAGTTGACCAATCAAGTCAAGCCTGAAGTCTCTGAAATAGTTGTGACTGACTCTTCCACTAAATTGGGCTTGTCTACTTCTTGCGTCTAAGAATTGAAGGTTTTCAAGTGAAATGTATCTTTCTTGAAAATCAACATCTCCATTAAAGCTGTATTTTGTATTGAGGTAATTGATCTTCATTTGGCCATTTTTGATGGCTCCCTGCCCCTTCATTACTGGTGCATTGGTGTTACCTGTAATTTTATATCTGCCATCTATAAAACCTCCTAATTCGGAGAAGTAATCATCTATATAAGGCTCGGCAATATTGATGTTGGCCTCATTTAACAGTAAATCTATGTTTAGTTGCTCTTCATCTCTAGAGGGGTAGAAGGCGCCCGTCATGGAAATAGTATTTCTGCCCAGTCGATCTACATCAAAATCTATGTCAAAACGTTCTCGATAATCGTTCCAGCTCATACTTCCTTCTAAATCACCCACCAAGAAATTGTTGATTCTAAACTCTTCAATTGATAGGTCTCCAAAGATTAACGGGTTGTAGTAAAGGTTTTGTGCCTGAATAGAGCCATTCACCCTTCCAGTATAAGACTCATTAGCCAGCGGGTTAATATTGGCTACCTCTACCTCTTGAAACTCTATTGATAAGCTTTGAGCGGTATCTTGGGCAATAGCAATATTTCCGTCAAAACTGATGGATTGGTCTGTGTTGAAAACACTGAGGTTTTCTATGGTTATTTTTTCATCTCCGAATACTACCACGTTGTTGTCAGTGATTTGCCAGGTCTCTTCCAGAATGGTAATGTTGGAATTACCAAAACGCAGTTCGGTTCGGTCTGGGAAAAAGTTTAAGTCGGCACCTATTTCAGCATAATTACCACTGCTTAGCTGTGTTACGTTTTGGCGTAAGTCCATGTGTGTTCCGTCCCAAACAGCTTCAAAAACCATTTTATCTGTTTCTGTAGAATTGGCGTAAACCTGTTTTTCACTAGAAATGTAACCTAAGGCAAGCACTTTCTCTTGGTCTCGAATATTAGTGGCGTTAATGTTTATCTCATTGTCATAGAAGTTGATTTTGCCGAATTGTACGGTGTCGATCTTAGTATTAAGTACTATCGATTCATTGTTCTCATTGGTGAAACGCCCATCAATGTTGGTGTTTTTAGATACATATATTGTGCTATCAAATATGTGAATGAGTGGGGTAATGTCGTACAACTCAAACTGATAGTTCATGTTGAAGTTATTACTCGTTCTAGGGTTTCTACGAATGAATTGAGCTACCTCATCACTTCTAGAGGAGAACTGAAGTCTGTACTGTTCGCTAATGTTGGAGAGCTCACGCGAAATTTCTGAAAACTCGAAATCGCCATTGAAATCTGCATAAAATAAATCGGAGGAGACGGTTAATTTTCTACCTGTGGCTCCTCTAGATGCACCAAAGTAAACTGAGTCTAAGTCAATACTTTGGCTTTCATATCTGTAGAAAGTTTCGGTGAGGTCTATTTTCCCTTGAATACTATCGAGTTTTAGGCCACTGATGTCTAGGTCGAAGCTAGTAGAAAGCTCCATGTCTTCTTCTGTCAGTTTCACTTCTTTTAGCAAGGCTGTGTCGAGTCGACCGCGAAGTTTGAAGATTTTATTGTTGTCTCTTAAATCTACAGACCCTGTGGCAAAGAGTTTAAACATGGGGTCATTAACATCTACCTGTCCATTGAAAAACGATTCAGCAAAAGTACCATCAGTTTCAATGTTGGTATAGTTGTAGCCATTAATGCCAACCTTTGGAATAAGCGCATCTAGTTGAAAGTTGGCAGTTTCAAGTGTAAAGCCCTTGCCTGCTAAGCTTCCATCTAAATCTACCCTTTGAAAGTTAGAGACTTCCGTGAATCGGCCTAATTCAAAGTTTTTGAGGAAAAGTTCACCAGAATATTGCGGCAATTCATTGTCCTCAATTTCAATCTTAATGTTCGATTCGATATGCCCCATTCGGGTGTCGAAAATTCCATCGGCCACAAAGTTGTTAAGTAGCCCATCAAAGTTGCCAGACATTTTAATCAGGCCAAATTTGTTGGAAATTCGGAATGTCTGCTGACCCATGTATTGCCGCAGGTCTGTGGCTTTAAGTGTAGACTCTCGCAGGTTTAAACTGAATATAGTTTGGTTGATATTCGGTAAGCCTTCAATATCAATGGAGCCTTTAAACCGAGAATCGTTGCCAAAGGCAATGGCGAAATTATCGGAGTAAAAACGATTAACTGTTCCTTGAAATAGCCCTGAAATGTCTACTGCCTGATCGTATTTTTTTAGTTCTGGTACAAAATAGCTCAACTCATTGGTGTGAATAATGGTGTTGTCAAAGTCGGCCCTTATAGCAACGCTATCTATAAAAGAAGCCATTTGACTCGGTTTATCGCGTTTTAACTCTACAAAGTCTTTGATGTGGGTTTTACCCATTTGAAGGTCTAAATCGAAGAAGGTTAAACCATGCCTAGAGTTTCTGAAGAAGGTTTCTAGGTTGTCGATGCTGAGGCCAGAAACTGAATCTCTCGTCCTGAGTTGTTTTACGTCAATCTGAAATGTGTCTCTGACTGTTTTAAGGTTGAGTAGGTCCGCATTAAGGTCTAGTAGTTGAAAGTGATTGTAGTCGAAACCATCTTTTATACTATCCTTTCTACTGTCAGAAATACTGAATTTCGAATTGATCAGTGTTATTTGATCGATAGAAAACATACTTGGTTCCCCAGGTTGGGTGTTTTCAGATGCTAAAAGTGCTGAAATTCTATCGGCCCATTCGTCAATATTCAGTCCGCCACTGGCATGATTTCTCAGGTTTACATCTGCTCCATTGAGCCAAGCCTCTTTAGTTTTAATATTTTTTTTACCCAGAATATCGCTGATGGAAAAGGAAAGAGCCAACTCATCAATGCCAATCATGGTCACTCCATTTTCATCGTAAATTCTGGTGTCATCTAAAGCTATCGAGTTGAACCACTTGATGTTAGCGTAGCCGATTTCAGTTCTATAGCCCGTTCCCTCCGTGAGGTAAGTAGTGGCTTTGTCTATTACATAATTCTGAATTGGCGGTAGGTTAATGAGTAGCGCAACTAATGCCAATAAGATAAATGGGGAGGCTATGATCCAAAGGATTGATTTGACAATCCGTTTTTTAATAACTTGCGATCTTTTAATATTCTCCTTCAATGCCTTCCTCTGATATCAAAATCCTGGCCATCGAATCATCTTGTGACGAGACATCTGCGGCTTTGGCAGTCAATGGCAAAGTACTCAATAATATAGTCGCAACGCAATCGGTGCATGAAAATTATGGAGGTGTGGTGCCAGAATTGGCAAGCCGCGCTCACCAGCAAAATATAGTGCCAGTAGTAGATCAAGCGCTCAAAAATGCTGCCATTTCTCCAGAAGAAATTAGTGCTGTAGCTTTTACTCGTGGCCCAGGTCTTATGGGGGCACTTTTAGTAGGGGCTTCCTTTGCGAAAGGACTGGCTTTGGCTTTAGATGTTCCACTGATTGAAGTCAACCATATGCAAGCGCACATTTTGGCTCATTTCATTGACGATCCTAAACCGAAGTTTCCATTTCTATGCCTTACGGTAAGTGGAGGCCATACTCAAATAGTATTGGTCAAAAGCTTTATGGATATGGAAGTTGTTGGAGAAACACAAGATGATGCTGTGGGCGAAGCCTTCGATAAAGTGGCTAAAATGATGGGTTTGGGATATCCCGGAGGGCCAATGGTAGATAAGCTGGCTCAGCAAGGCAATGCCGATGCTTTCTCATTCCCAGAGTCTGAAATGGCTGGTCTTAATTATTCTTTCAGTGGAATTAAAACTGCTGTGCTTTATTTTTTGCGAGACAAACTCAAAGAAAATGAGAACTTTATAGAAGAAAATAAAGCCGATTTAGCAGCAAGCATACAGAAGACTCTTATTAATATGCTTTTGCAAAAGCTAAGGAAAGCTGCTCGTAGATATAGAGTGAATCAGGTAGCTATTGCGGGAGGAGTTTCAGCCAATAGTGGTTTGAGAAATAGACTCACCGAAATGGCTGTTGAAGAAGGTTGGAAGGTATTTATTCCCGCCTTTGAGTATTGTACAGACAATGCAGGTATGATTGCCATGGCAGGCCATTATAAATTCTTAGAAGGTGAATTTGTAGACCAAAGTGTAAGCGCATTACCAAGAATGAAGTTCTAGCCCACGATTTCAATCGTGGGTGTTTATGATAAACATGAAAAACATTTTTAAGCCAGGAGATATTAAAACCCATCATTTCACCGTAAAGAGTGAAGATGTAGCCAAGTTTGAGGCAGGTGAGGTTCATCCAGTATGTTCAACATTTACCTTGGCTCGCGAAATGGAATGGTCTAGCCGTTTATTCGTACTAGAAATGACCGAAGATCATGAAGAAGGTATTGGTACTTTTGTAAATGTTTCGCACAGGTCTCCAGCTTTGGTAGGGCAGAAGATTTCGGTCATAGCAAAGGTTAGTTCTTTCGAAAGAAATGAACTCATTTGCGAGATTGAGGTTAAATGTGGAGATCGGCTGGTAGCGATCGGTTCAACAGGACAAAAGATTCTGCCAAAAAATAAGATAAAAGAGATATTCAGTAGTTTAGAGAAGGATGGCGAATAAAGATAAAAGTAGGTTTTCTAACAGCATCAATATTAAAAACAGGCGTGCAAGCTATGAATACGAGCTTATTGACAAGTACGTAGCGGGTATGCAGTTGATGGGAACTGAAATAAAATCGATCCGTGAAGGTAAGGCCACTTTGGCCGATGCTTATTGCTATTTCAGAAATGAGGAGCTTTGGGTAAAACAAATGCACATTACGCCTTATGCCCAAGGAACCCACTATAATCATGATCAGACTCGAGAAAGAAAGCTACTGCTCAATAAGAAAGAGTTAAGTAAACTGCTGGCAAAGACTGAAGAGAAAGGAATGTCTATAGTGCCGACTAGGCTGTTTATAAATGAAAGAGGTTTTGCTAAATTAGAAATCGCTTTGGCAAGAGGTAAAAAAATACACGATAAACGCGATTCTATCAAAGAGAAAGATGTGAAACGCGATTTACAAAGAATGAAGTTCTAATGGATACAATAGATTACGGTGTTCAGCGCTTGAGTTTGGTGCCAATGAGGGCAAAGCCTTCCGATGCATCCGAAATGATTTCTCAATTACTTTTTGGCGAACATTACGTGGTTTTAGAAGAGTCTGAAGATAGGAAGTGGCTCAAGATTAGTAACGCCTATGACAATTATCAGGGCTGGATTGATAAGAAGCAACACCATCATATTTCTAAAGAATACTTCGACCAGATTAGCGAAACAGAATACAAGGTTTGTATAGACTTGATTTCCAAAATTCTGTTCAAACAGCAGATCAATCATATAGTAGCTGGTTCTGTTTTGCCACTACTGAATAACCCTATTTTTAAAGACGAAGAAAACGTGGCCTTCAATGGGATGTCTAAAACCCTTTATCAAAAATGGGGAGTGACAACTTTGCTCAATCAGGCTACTAAATATTTGAATACGCCATATCTATGGGGAGGCAAGTCACCCTTTGGAATTGATTGTTCCGGCTTCACTCAAGTGGTTTTTAAAACTGGAGGTCATAAGCTGCCAAGAGATTCATCTCAACAAATTTTGAAGGGTAAAGAAATAAGCTTTGAAGATAGGAGAGGAGGCGATCTGGCTTTCTTTACCAATGCTGAAGGCAAAATGAACCATGTAGGAATTCTGATGGATGAAGGCCGGATTATCCATGCTTCCGGTAAAGTTCGTATTGATGAGTTCGATGAGAAGGGAATCAGAAATGTGGAGAAAAATGCGTATACTCATCATTTCTATAAACTCAAACGGATAATCACATAGAGTATGAGACGGGTATTGGTATTGAATCAGGACTATTCACCAATATCTGTTTGTTCAGCAGAAAGAGCCTTCTTGCTACTATATCTGCAAAAAGCTGAACTGGTTCATGACGACCCTGAAACTAAACTGCGCTCTATAGATGCAGAGCACCCAATGCCCTCAGTTATTCGTCTTCAGAAGTATATTTTTATTCCCTTTAAGAGTGTAATTCTTACACGCCAAAATGTTTTCAAACGCGACAGACAAAAGTGCCAATACTGCGGAAAGAGCAAAGACCTCACCATTGACCATGTGCTACCTAAGTCGCGTGGAGGCAAATCTACCTGGACTAATCTGGTGGCTGCCTGCAAAAAGTGTAATTCACTAAAGGGCGACAAAACTCCTGAAGAAGCACAGATGCCTTTGGCCGCTAAACCTTTTAAGCCATCCTATATCATGTTTGTCAGAAACTTCAGTGGCTTCACCTCCGAAGAATGGTTAAAGTATCTGGGGGTTAATTGAGATATGGAATGGCTATGGGAGAGCAAGCGATGAAGTATTCACTAAAAATCTGGTTAATTATAATCTCTTTCTGCCTTGTGACATCTGGTTGTAAAGATGAAAGGTTGGAGTTAGGAGGGAATTGGAGCCTTTTTGTGCTTGAATATGAAGGAATTGATATTAGTGGTACGGATAAAACCAAGTCTGCCTGGTTTGCGCAAACAATGGTGATTGACCCTTCAAAAGAAATAATTATTATTCCCTCTGATTTTGGCATAAATGAATGTAAATACTCAATTGATATGAATGAAGGGCAGTTTTTTATAAATACCAACTCTTGTGGCGATGTTAGGCTGAATGGCCGGTTTGAGTTATTTTACGATACAATGAAAGTGTTCAATAAAGGTATGTCTATGACTATTGGGTTGACTGTTAAGAATAAGGACTTCGGTTTATATGCAGAAACTAATATTCTTGGAGAGGCTTTTAACTTTGATTGAAAGGTTTTCTTATTTCTATTAGCTCTCACTTGTCTTCAGCAGCAACTGGTGGCTGCTTTTGGCGAGTAACTACCTTCCAAAGTACATGTTTGCTCTGTTATTTTTAGTCATTAATATGAGTCTATACTGCAATTGAGAACTAGTAGAGTTTGCAATAAGTTGTTAGTTGAGTCTATCTAGAGTGAGCCACATCTTTGAAAATTTTTCCACAATACTGTTCAATTCATGATTCTATGGTGAAACTCATTTTCCTGCATGTATAGTTGGATATTGACTGGTGTTTAAGTGGGAGGCATGGTTTTGTTAAAACAGATTGTTTGAAAAATAATTGGTTTTTTTTCATCGGGTTGAAAACAAAACTAGAGAATCTGAGCTTTCAGAATTTATAACACTTCAAAATGAAACGTGTAAAGCTTCTCTTAGTCGCTACGTTGTTTGCGTGGACGATTGCACATTGCTCAGCAATAAACGCTCAAAGTTTTGAGGGGAAAATAGTCTATAAAGTCTCTTATGAGAGCAAGATTAAGGATGTAAGTAATGATCAGATGACTGCCTTTATGGGAGAAGATCATGTTTACTATCTAAAAGGTGGTGATTACAAATTGTTGAGTAATGGTGAGTTCTTTGAGTCTCAGCTTTACATACATTCAGAAAACAGGCTTTATAACAAAACAGCTCAATCAGATACTCTATACTGGATAGATGGTGCTTTTGAAGATACTGAGGTGATGTCTTTTAGGTTCTTAGATGAAACAGCTGAGGTACTGGGTTACAAGTGCAAGATGTTCGAGGTTGTCGAATCGACTGGGAAGACAACCTATTTTGTCAATGAACAGTTTGAGATGGACCCCAGTCTATTTACCAATCATAATTTTGGGAATTGGGGATTTGTAATAGAAAAGACCAGGGCTCTGAGCATGAAGTATATCTCAGAAAGAGAAGAGTATAATGTTGTAACTATCGCTGTTTTAGTGGAACCCATGACTTTACCCCAATCTTTGTTTAGGTTAGAAGGTAATCCTCCTGTCATGGCCATGCCTGGTTTTTAATCTTGCTTTGGTTTATCAGCTGGTTTTAACTACTACTACTAGTACTTACTTGTATGACACTGTAAATGGTGCCACCTTTGGCGAGTACCTAAGACCAGAGAGGAAAGTAAATGTTAATATTGGGGGCAACTGTTTCGGTAGGAGCTTCTGCTTTGGAGTTCTTACCTGTTACATTAGGGGCTAATAGAGGTTTTTCACAGACACAAAAAATGGGTATTCAAAAAATAAGATTTTTTTATCTACTCATCGTTTTTGGACTATGTTCCTGTGGGCTTTCTAATGAAAATAATGAAGTAGAGTTTTTATCATGTAAGGCAAAGGTTGATACCACTTCTATTTCTAATGATGCAAATAGAGGAGGTTGGTTATTGAATGAAAAACTATTTTTATCAGCAGGTTTAGAGCCTCTTGATAAGAGTCTGTGTGATAGTATTGAATTGAGGTCTCAAACAGTTTGGACTCCATCAGGAAAAGAACGACCATGCCATCTATATGATCTTTTCCCTCCTTTTAGAGTATTCAAAAATGCTCATTCTGATACTTTATTCGTAGAATATGATAATAGGACGATATTATTTGAAATCCCTAGCCATCATTGCCAATAGGATAAAGTTAGCTTAACTACCATCTAGTGCTCACTTGTCTGCCGCAGTGCCTGGTGCTTGCCTTTGGCGAGTACCTATCTTCTAGCTTCCCGCTCCCTGCTTTCCGCTCTTTACGCCTTCCTCACAAACTCCGACTTCAAAGCCATTGAGCCGAAGCCGTCTATTTTGCAGTCAATGTTATGATCGCCATCCACTAACCTAATGTTCTTTACTTTGGTGCCGGCTTTTACAGGTTTGGGAGCTCCTTTTACGGGTAAGTCTTTGATTACTACCACAGCGTCACCATCTACAAGAATGTTGCCATTGGAGTCTTTTACTACATTCTCATCTTCCGTAGACTCTTCACTCGGTTTCCATTCATGACCACATTCTGGACACATAAGTGATTGTCCTGTTGGGTAGGTATAGGAAGATTTACATTCTGGACAAGGAGGGAATTCGGACATGGCTATAGATTTGAATGCGCGAAATTAGAGAAATTTAGTGAATGAGATTGAAGGATTAAGAATTGAGAGTATAGTATTAGATCCTTCGACTATTCTCAGGATAGGTAAGAGAAACTGCTCTGGGCTTCAGACTTCTTATTTTTTCACCCCCTGACCTGCGTCTTCGGACTTCTTACTTTTTGACCCCTGACCCCCTAAAGGGGCAGCACTTTATTAGGTTCTTTGTAGTATTTGTGCTTATTCCATTCGTCTTCCGTCTTCCGACTTCAAGCTTCGGACTTCTGACTTCGACTTCCTGCGTCAAGCTTCCTGCTTCTCGCTTCCATCTTCGGTCTTCAGACTTCTGACTTTTCCACCCCTGCCCCCTAAAGGGGCAGCACTTTATTAGTTTGTTTGTAGTATTTGTGCTTATTGCTTTTGTCTTCCTGCTTCTGACTTCCGACTTCCGACTTCTGACTTTCCGCTTCCCGCTTCTGGCTTCTCGCTTTCCGCTTTCACGATCAAGTCAACAAATTACCTCATTATCAAATTAATCCTTACCTTTGCAGTCCGTTTCAGAAGAGGCGGTTCCGAGCAATTGGAAATGTAGAACAAAAATCCTTCGCTGAGCGCTCTGGGCAGCGAAATGGAGTAATCACAGAGCGATAATATCATGTCAGAAGAAAAAAAAGCACCTGAGGCAGTAGAAGAACAAGCTACTCCTCAAGCCGCAGCTGAAGCGCCTGCTTCTAAAGAAACTGCGAAAGAGTCAAAACCAAAGGCTGCTAAACAACCAGAAGAATTCAACTGGGAAGATTTTGAAACTAGAGGTTTTGGTGAGGGCTACTCTAAAAAGAAAAAAGAAGAGTTGGCTTCAATGTATGAAGACACTTTGAACTCTATCGAAGAAAAGCAGACCATTAAGGCTACTGTTGTTTCTATTGGTGACAGAGACGTTGTGTTGAACATTGGTTACAAATCTGATGGTTTGGTAAGTGCCTCTGAATTCAGAGATACTCCAGATTTGAAAGTTGGTGACCAAATTGAAGTATATATCGAAGAGCAAGAAAATGCTCTTGGACAGCTTGTACTTTCAAGAAGAAAAGCCAAAATCGTTAGAGCATGGGAGCTTATCCAAGATGGTCTAGATAACGATAAAGTAATTGAAGGTTTCGTGAAGAGAAGAACCAAAGGTGGTTTGATCGTGGACATCTACGGTGTAGAATCATTCCTTCCAGGTTCACAGATCGATGTGAAGCCAATTAGAGACTTCGATGTTTTCGTAGGTAAGAAAATGGAGGTTAAAGTTGTGAAAATCAACTACTCTAACGACAACGTTGTAGTATCTCACAAAGTATTGATCGAGAAAGATCTTGAGCAACAAAAAGCTGAAATCCTTGAGAACCTTGAGAAAGGTCAGGTACTAGAAGGTGTGATCAAGAACATGACTAACTTCGGTGTATTCATCGATCTTGGTGGTGTTGATGGTCTACTTCACATTACTGATATCTCATGGGGTAGAATCAACGATCCGTCTGAGGTGTTGAGCCTTGACGAGAAAGTGAACGTTGTTGTTCTTGACTTTGATGATGATAAGAAGAGAATCTCATTGGGTATGAAGCAATTGACTGAGCACCCTTGGGATAAATTAGAGTCTACTATCGAAGTAGGTTCTAAAGTGAAAGGTTCTATCGTAAACGTTGCAGATTACGGTGCGTTCCTAGAGCTTCTTCCTGGTGTTGAAGGTCTAATCCACGTTTCTGAAATGTCTTGGTCTCAGCACTTGAGAAATCCACAAGACTTCATCAGCATTGGTGACGAACTAGAGGCAGTAGTATTGACTCTTGATAGAGAGGAAAGAAAAATGTCTCTTGGTATCAAGCAATTGACTGAAGATCCTTGGACTAAGTCTGATGTATTGACTAAGTACGGTGTTGGAACTAACCATACAGGTATAGTAAGAAACCTTACTAACTTCGGTTTATTCATTGAGCTAGAAGAAGGTATCGATGGTTTGGTACACGTTTCTGACCTTTCTTGGACTAAGAAAATCAAGCACCCTTCTGAATTCGTGAAAGTAGGTGATGAGCTTGAAGTTCAGGTTCTTGAGTTAGATATTGAAAACAGAAGATTGGCTCTTGGTCACAAGCAGCTTGAAGAGAATCCTTGGGATACTTTCGAAACAGTATTCACTCCAGGTTCTGTTCACAAGTCTACTGTTATCTCTAAGAACGATAAAGGTGCTACTCTTGAGTTGCCTTACGGTCTTGAAGGTGTTGCAACTAACAGAAACCTTAAGAAAGAAGACGGTTCTATGGTAGAAGTAGGAGAAACTCTAGACTTCTCTGTAGTAGAATTCTCTAAAGACGATAAGAGAATTGTAATGTCTCACACTAACATTCATAATCCTGAGGCTGCTGAGAAACCAGCTCCTAAGAAGAAGAGTGGTGGTGGAGCACCTAAAGCTAAGATGGCTCCTGTAGAGCAGGCTACTCTTGGTGATTTAGATGCACTTTCTGCACTTAAAGCTGAAATGGAAGATAACACCAAGAAAGCTAATGAGAAGAAGGCTGCAGAGGCTAAAAAGAAAGCTTCTGAGTCAGAAGACTCTGCTGAAGGTTAATCTTTTTGAATATATAGAAGCATCCCGCTTGGTCGGGATGCTTTTTTATTTGACATAGTTCAACTTTTATTGGCGCAATTGATGAATATCCCTAAATTTGCGCTTCCAAAATATGGCGCTGTGGCCGAGTGGCTAGGCAGAGGTCTGCAAAACCTTGTACAGCGGTTCGAATCCGCTCAGCGCCTCAATTCCAAAAGCAACCCCCAAAGGGTTGCTTTTTTGCTTACAGTCTCATTGAGTGGATGAGAACCGCGCGGTTCGAAAGCTATCCCGATTGTTCGAGATAGCTTCGCGAGCACCTTTGAAACACTAAAAGCATAGCGAGCAATCCGCTCAGCGCCTCAATTCCAAAAGCAACCCTAAAAAGGTTGCTTTTTTGTTTTCAGACTTCTTGAGTGGAAAAGGACCGCGCGGTTCGAAAGCGATCCCGATTGTTCTGGAGAGCTTCGCGAGCACGAAAAGAAAATTATTGAAACAGCGAGTAATCCGCTTATGGCCTCGCCTTCAAAGGAGCATACTCCAAGCTGTTAAGGGTCTTCATTCTTTGCTATTGAAAACGTTTGCTATCTGCTCTGTTGTTAACCTTTCCATCTAAGTTTTAATTTGATTTTGGATTATGTCCTTCCACCAAAGAATTGCCGTTTAATTGCGTTGCTCTTTCTGAAAATTATTTAAGGTTAGTTGATCTGTCTCTATTCAGAAAGTACTGTACGGGTTGTTTATGTGATCTAAGAAAGCAGTAATGATAAAATGGAAAGTAAATTCCGCCCAGCAATAAGTAGGTCTAGGTTTTTTTGGCTAATGAACCTACATGATTTCTGATTTTAATTGGGTTGAGTTTCTCTTAAGTCAAGTCATTCATGCACAGTATACTTAGCTTAATTAGAAATATTTTCTATAAAAACTTTGAATATCTGCCCCTCTTAACAGTTGAAATAGGCGGATTTGGAAAGGTTTCACTCTATTGCATTGAGTGAGTTATTTAAATTGATTCTAAATAAATTGATCTTCTGAAACATGTATAGTAAATTACTGTTATCCAGATGGTTAAAGGGGTGTTAAGAGACTCTTAAATCAAGTTTCCATCAGTAAAAATTTATTTGAAATAAGGGCTTCCAATACTACCTTTGCCACGTGTTTCTACAACTGAGACAATCTGTGATTAAAAAAAGACTTTACATGGTAGCCAAAACAACCATTGTCCGTTATGCGACAGCATTCTTTCTTGTATGCTGTTTTGTTTTTTCTGGGAAGCAGGTTTTCGCCCAAAGAGATGCTGTTCCGACAGATCCTGAGATAATCTCTCAGGGAGAGCAGCTGTTTAATGAGTATCAATGTAATACCTGTCACAAGGTAGACTCTAAACTTGTTGGTCCGGCCCTGGCTGGAGTATACGATAGAAGAGACCTTGAATGGATTTACTCATGGGTGAAAAACTCACAAGCTTTAATTGCTTCTGGAGACCCTCAAGCCACTGCACTCTACAATGAGTTTAATCAGTTGGTAATGGCTCCTTACGATCTGGAAGATGAGCAAATTCTTTCAATTCTAGCCTATGTTAGAGATGTTGAGGAGAACCCTCCAATGCCAGAAGTTGCTGCCACAGGTGATGGTGCTGCTGCTGGAGGAGATGGTTCAGGGATTCCTTCCAGCTATTTGAACATCATTGTTGCAGCCTTGGTGGTTGTACTCATTCTTATTTTGGTAGTACTAGTGATTATCATTGGTGTGCTCAAAAAATACCTTCAGGATAAAGAAGGATTGGATGAGGCCGATAAGGATGTAGTAAATGAGAAATTCAGCTTCTCAGCTTTTGTTAAGAGCCCTACAGTAATTGGTATCATTACATTCTTGGTTATTGCCTTGGCAGCGAAGAATGTTATTGATGGTCTTTATACTATTGGTGTTCAGCAAGGTTATCAGCCAGAACAGCCAATCGCTTTTTCTCATAAGATTCACGCAGGTGAGTATGAGATTGCTTGTCAGTATTGTCACACCGGTGTAGAAATTGGGAAGTCAGCAAACATTCCTTCAGTGAATATTTGTATGAATTGCCATAGCCAAATCAAAACGGACTCTCCGGAGATTCAAAAATTATATGCTGCTCAAGAGAGTGGAAAACCAATAGAGTGGGTAAGGATTCACAACCTACCTGACTTGGCTTACTTTAACCACTCACAACACGTGAAGGTAGGTGGCATTGAGTGTCAGACATGTCATGGTGAAATTCAGGAAATGGAAGTTGTTAAGCAACACGCTCCTCTTACTATGGGATGGTGTATTGATTGTCATAGAAATACAAGCCTAAATACTCAGGGCAATGGTTACTACGACAAATTGGTAGAACTACATAACAAGACTTCTGGTACTCCAATGAATGTTGAAGATATCGGTGGTTTGGAATGTGCTAAGTGCCACTATTAATTAATTGAATTCGCGATTTCTGATTGATATACAATGAAAGAAAATCAAAAAACATACTGGAAAGGGATCGAGCAGCTATCTAATGATGCTGACTTCGTGAAGAAAAACGAATCTGAATTTCCAGAGTACCTTCCAATCAGCGAGACCGGTGGAGAGTCTAGCAATAGAAGGGACTTCCTTAAACTTATGGGCTTTGGTATCGCAGCAGCTAGTTTAGCAGCTTGTGAAGCTCCTGTAAGAAAGGCTATTCCTTACTTGAATAAACCTGTAGATGTAGATCCTTCTGTACCTAACTACTATGCTTCTACCTATGTAAATGGTGGTGATGCAGTTAGTGTTGTTGTGAAAACCAGAGAAGGTAGACCAATTAAGGTTGAAGGCAACAAGTATAGCTCTATTACTAAAGGTGGTTCTTCTGCCCAAGTTGAGGCTTCTGTTCTTTCTTTATATGATAAAGAAAGACTAGTAGGGCCAATGAAAGATGGTGCAGAAACAGACTGGGCTACCCTTGATAAAGAAGTTACTTCTCAACTGAACAAAATTGCTGCTCAAGCTCAAGGTTCAGGAATCAGAATAGTTAGTAACACGGTATTAAGCCCTACTACTAAAAAGGCGGTTGGTGAGTTTATTGCAAAGTACCCAACTGCGGAACACATAACTTACGATCCTATTTCTTCTTACGGTATTACGGAAGGAAACAGAAGATCTTTTGGCGCTGCCATGATCCCTTCTTATGACTTCAGTAAGGTTAAAACTGTAGTGAGTGTAGGTGCAGACTTCTTAGGTACATGGATTTCTCCAATTGAATTCTCTAAGCAGTTTGCTCAAACAAGAAAAATTAATGAGCATCACAGAGAGATGTCTAGACACTATCAATTTGAGTCTAACCTTTCTTTGACTGGCTCTAATGCCGATTATAGAACTCCAATTCTTCCGTCTCAGGTTGGTCCTTTAGTTGCTGCAATGTACAATGCAATAGCGGCTAAGGCAGGTCAATCAAAAGTTAGTGGAGGAAATGCAGGTGATGTTGCTCACCTAACAGCAGCAGCTAATGAGCTTTGGGCTAACAGAGGAAAATCTCTAGTAGTTTGTGGTTCTAACGACCCTGCGGTTCAAGTATTGATTAATGGTATTAATACAATGCTTGGCAATTATGGTACTACAATAGATACTACCGCACCAGTTAACTATCGTCAAGGAGACGATATGGCAATGTCTAACTTTGTGAAGGACTTGAATGGTGGTAGAGTAGCTGCAGTTATATTCCTTAACTGTAATCCATTATACAATTCTGCTGAAGCTTCTGCATTAACTGCAGCGCTAGCCAAGGCTTCATTAACTGTTTCTACTTCTGATAGAATGGATGAGACGGCTGCTGCTGTTAAGTATGTAGCTCCAGATCACCACTACTTAGAGCAGTGGAATGATGCTGAGTTGAGAGAAGGTCACTTGAGTTTATCTCAACCATCTATTGCTCCATTGTTCAGCACTAGGCAGACTCCAGAGTCTTTCTTGAAATGGGCAGGGCAAACAGTTGAGTACTATACTTACCTTCAGAACAACTGGAAAGAATCTTACTTCACTCAACAATCTGAAATTTCTAGCTTCCAGACTTTCTGGGATAAAGCTTTATATGATGGTATTGTTGAACTTGGTGGAAGCGAGAAAGCACTTACCTATGATTTTGCAGCTGCATCAGTAGCCGCAACAAGCATAGGTCAGAATTATAAAACTCAAGGATCGGGACTACAACTAGCACTTTACCAAAAGTCTGGTATGGGAGATGGCTCTCAGGCCAACAACCCATGGTTGCAAGAAATGTCAGATCCTATCTCTAAGGCTACTTGGGATAACTACTTAACCATTTCATTGGCTATGGCTAATGAATTAGGTATCAAAATGACTGAGGGCGAAACTCAATTGGTGAACCTAACGGTAGGTGATCAATCAATTGAAGTGCCTGTCTTGGTTCAGCCTGGTCAAGCTCCTGGTACTGTAGGTCTAGCAGTAGGTTATGGAAGAACTAAAGCTGGTAAGGTTGGTAATGGAGTAGGTGTAAACGCTTATCCTTTCATTACAAAACTGAACGGTGCCAACACTATGGATGTGTTAGCGGGTGTTTCGGTAACAACTACTGGTAAAGCATACAGAATTGCCCAAACTCAAACTCACCAAACCTATATGGGTCGTGAGAATGTTATTCAAGAGGCAACTCTAGATGAGTATAAGAAAGATGCAGGTGCAGGTAGATGGCATCCGCATATCTATAAAGAAGGTGAATTTGTTAAGCCTTCAAAAATTACCCTTTGGTCTGGTCACGAGTACAACAACCACCATTGGGCAATGACCATCGACATGAACTCTTGTACTGGTTGTTCGGCCTGTACAGTGGCTTGCCAAGCGGAAAACAACATTCCTGTAGTTGGTAAGGAAGAAGTTCTGAATAGAAGAGAAATGGCTTGGATTAGAATCGACAGATATTATTCTGCTGCTAATCCTGCTGGAAATAAAAAGGAGTTGGAAGAAGCTGCGGCTAACCCTGAGGTTACTTTCCAACCAATGATGTGTCAGCACTGTAATAATGCACCATGTGAGACAGTTTGTCCTGTGGCTGCAACAACGCACAGTACTGAAGGTCTTAACCAGATGACTTACAACAGATGTATTGGTACAAGATATTGTGCTAACAACTGTCCTTACAAAGTGAGAAGATTCAACTGGTTCAAGTACCACGATAACACTCAGTTCGACAAAAACTTATCTATGAACAACGATTTGGGTAAAATGGTATTGAACCCAGACGTAACTGTTCGTGCGAGAGGGGTGATGGAGAAGTGTTCTATGTGTGTGCAGAGAATTCAGTCAGGTAAATTGGCTGCTAAGCGCGAAGGTAGAAGACCAGTTGATGGTGAAATCAACATGGCTTGTGAGTCAGCTTGTCCATCAGATGCAATCACTTTTGGCGACTTGAACGATCCTAAGTCTAAGATTTCTCAACTACTTCAGATCGAAGAGAAGAAAGAAGGCGAGAAGGCTACCGAAAGAGTTGTTAATGAGGAAAGGGCATACCACGTATTGGAAGAACTAAATGTGAATCCGAATATTTGGTACATGACCAAAATCAGAAACAAGGTTAAAGAATCAACAGAAGCATAATATAAACCGAAAGAACATGCAGGTTACTTCATCCGTAAGAAAACCTTTAATCACTGGCGGTAAGACCGTTCATGATGTTACCGAAGACATCTGTAAGCAGGTAGAAGGCAAGCCTTCTAAGCTTTGGTTGATGGCTTTTGGTATATCAGTTGTAACACTTCTAATTGGTCTCGTGGCAGTTGTTGCTACAGTATGGGAAGGAATTGGAATGTGGGGACTGAACAAAACTGTAGGTTGGGCATGGGACATTACTAACTTCGTTTGGTGGGTTGGTATTGGTCACGCAGGAACCCTAATTTCTGCCGTACTTCTTCTCTTCCGTCAGAAGTGGAGAATGGCTATTAACAGAGCGTCAGAGGCGATGACTATCTTCGCTGTAATCTGTGCGGCTCAGTTCCCAATCCTTCACATGGGGAGACCTTGGTTGGGTGCTTATTGGGCACTTCCACTACCTAACACTTTCGGTTCGTTGTGGGTAAACTTTAACTCTCCGCTTCTGTGGGACGTTTTCGCTATCTCAACTTACTTCTCTGTTTCATTGGTGTTCTGGTACTTGGGTCTTGTACCTGACTTTGCTACCATCAGAGATAGAGCAGATGGTATTAGAAAGAAAATTTATGGTGCATTGTCATTAGGTTGGGATGGTGCAGCTAAAACTTGGTCTAGATACGAATCAGTATCATTGATCCTTGCTGGTTTAGCTACTCCACTTGTACTTTCTGTACACACCATTGTATCGTTTGACTTTGCTACTTCAGTAATTCCTGGGTGGCACACCACTATCTTCCCTCCATACTTCGTTGCTGGTGCAATCTTCTCAGGTTTCGCCATGGTACTAACGTTGATGTTGGTAACAAGAGCAGTGTTCAAACTTCAAGACTATATTACTATTGAGCACATTGAGTTGATGAACATTGTAATTATTGTTACAGGTTCAATTGTAGGTATTGCCTACATCACTGAGTTCTTTATTGCATGGTACTCTGGTGTGCCAGCTGAACAATATGCCTTCTATAATAGAATGCAAGGGCCTTACTGGTGGGCTTACTGGTCTATGATGACTTGTAACGTAATTTCACCTCAGCTCTTCTGGTTCAAGAAAATTAGAACAAGCATTGCTGCTACATTTATCCTTTCAATCATTGTAAATATTGGTATGTGGTTCGAGCGTTTCGTTATTATCGTAACCTCACTACACAGAGACTTCTTGCCTTCTTCATGGGCAATGTTCTACCCAACCATTTACGATGCAGGGGTATATTTATTCACCTTCGGATTGTTCTTTACTTGTTTCTTCCTCTTCGCGAAGTTCTTCCCAGTAATTAACATGGCTGAAGTTAAAAGTATTGTGAAATCATCATCTGAAAAAACTGCTGCGTAATCATGAGTGACTCTAAAAAATTCGTACTAGGCATCTTTGATGACGAAGATGTATTGTTGAAAGCAGTAGGAAAGATTCGTGGAGCTGGTGTAAAGATTCATGAGGTTTACAGCCCATTTCCGGTGCACGGTCTTGACGAAGAGTTAGGCTATAAGCGCTCTAGATTGCCAATTGCTGCCTTTATGTTCGGTGCTTTAGGTACCACATTGGCCTTGGTAATGCAAATCTGGATGCTTGGTGTAGACTGGCCAATGATTATTGGTGGTAAGAACCATGTTGCACTTCCAGACTTTGTTCCTGTAACATTTGAGCTTACTGTATTACTTGCTGCTTTTGGTATGGTGGGTACCTTCTTGGTGTCTAGCGATCTTAAGCCTTGGAAAGACCCTAAGCTTTTGGACATCAGAATTACTGATGATAAGCACGTAATGGCTATCGATCTTGGCACCAACAGAGCTGTAGAGGTAGCCTCAATCAATGCACTATTGAAAGATTCAGGTGCTGTTGAAGTAAATAATAAAGACGTTGATGAATAAGCCTTCTAGAGATATGATTCAGAAATTGAAAGTTATTATTCCGGCCATTGCAGTGGTGGTTCTTTCTGGCTGTACTGCCAATGGAGACAACCCTGGTTTGGAATATGCCCCTCAAATGTATCATTCAGTACCTTACGAGCCTTTGACACAAATCAAGGACGAAAGTGCTGGGTCTTGGTTGAGTAATAGAGAGGATGAAAGAGGAGAATTTTTTAATTCCAACATAAACAATCCTCACTCACAAAATGTCAGACAACCAGTAGAAGGTACAGTGAGAAGAAATAATCATGACATAATGCCTTACAGACTTGGTAAGGACGATGTTGCTGAGGCAGCTTTAATTGAAAACCCTTTTGAAGCTACTCCAGAGATCATCACTGAAGGACAAAGACTTTACAGTCAATTCTGTCAGCATTGTCATGGTGCAGGTGGTAAAGGAGATGGTAAAGCCGGTATTGCATATGCTGGTGTACCTTCATACACTGCCCCAGCACAAGCTAATCTTTCTCAAGGTCACATTTTCCATGTTATCACTCATGGTATTAGAAGAATGGGAGCTCACGGTTCTCAGATGAGTGCCGATAAGAGATGGAAAATTGCTCGTTACGTTCAAACATTACAACAACAATAACCGGTAAACTTTTAAGAAATGGCAAACGAAAAATTTGATTTTAGCGCTGGTCTTAAAAAGAAAGTATTCATTGCTTTCGCAATAGGAGCGGTTATGTTGTTAGTAGGAGGGTTGTTCCCTCAGACTAATGAGCACCACGGTGATGATCATGGTTCTGACCATGCCACTGAGGAGCACCACGATGCAGGTAGCGATAGCCATGGCGATGATACCCATAGCTTTAATGGTGCTGAAGACTTTGAGGCTGTTACTGTGGCCGATTCAGCTGAGGCTGGTGAAGAGCACGGTGCAGGTTGGTTTAAAAGATTCAAAGTAGATCTTTGGATCAACAATGTTTACTTTACAGGACTTGCCTTAATTGGTATTTTCTTCTTTGCATTGCAGTATGCAGCGCAAGCAGGTTGGTCTGCTTACATCGTTAGAATTCCTTTGGCTATGGGGCAATGGATTGTTCCTGCTGGTATTTTAATGTTATTGACTTGGTTCTTTGTAAACCATGATGTGTTCCACTGGACTCATTCTAACCTTTACGACCCAACTGATAGTCATTATGATGAGCTAATTGCAGGAAAGAGTGGTTTCTTCTTCTTCGGTGAAGGAGGTGGATTCCCTACTTTCTTTATTGCTAGAATGGTAATCTTCTTTGTGCTATGGGCTTGGTTGTTTACTAAGTTGAAGAACTTGTCTTTGGCAGAAGATGAATTAGGTGGTGACGGCTACTGGTTCAAGATGAGAAAGTGGTCTGCAATATTCTTAGTGATCTTTGCGGTATCTTCTTCAGTATCAGCTTGGGATTGGGTTATGTCGGTAGACACGCACTGGTTCTCAACTATGTTCGGTTGGTATGTATTTGCTAGCTGGTGGGTAACAGGTTTGGCATTCATTACTTTAGTAACTGTATTGTTGAAAGAAGCAGGTTATTTGCCACAGGTTACATCTAACCACTTACACGACTTGGGTAAATTCGTGTTTGCATTCAGTATTTTCTGGACTTACGTATGGTTCTCACAGTTCCTACTTATCTACTACGCTAACATTCCTGAAGAGTCAGTATACTTTGTAGAGAGATTCTTGAGCGATAAATACTCACCATTCTTCTTTATCAATATTATTCTAAACTTCATTTTCCCATTCCTTGTGTTGATGACAAGAGATGCAAAGAGGTTGAATGTATTCTTGAAGATGGTATGTATTGTGGTAATGTTTGGTCACTTTATTGACTTCTACCTAATGATGACTCCTGGTACTATGGGTCAGAACGGTTTCTTCGGATTCACTGAAATTGGTATGTTCTTAATGTTCGGATCAGCATTCGTATTTGTAGTACTCAGAGCGTTGTCTTCTTATGCCCTTGTGCCTAAGAATCACCCAATGCTTGGAGAGGCAAAGCATCATCATATTTAAAAAAAATTAGAGACTAGATATGTTCGGTTTTTACATTGCACTTGCAGTATTCTTAGTAGTCGCTATTCTGTTGTTAATCTTCAGAATATCTAGACTTGTTAATGTTGTTAAGGGAACGGGAGAGGAAACAACGAAGAGTGACAACAACTTTAACGCTATCATGATGGTGGTGTTTATGGTCTTGTTCTTCGGACTTGCTGGATGGTATTCATTCGCAAACTTCGATGCTTACGACCCTCCTGTAGCCTCAGAACATGGTGAATTGACAGACAAATTGTTCTGGAGAACCATGTGGATCACTGGTATCGTTTTCATGATCACTAACATCTTGCTATTTGTATTCTCTTATAAATACAGATACGACAAGAATAGAAAGGCACTTTTCTATCCTCACAATAACAAACTTGAGTACTTATGGACTGGTGTTCCAGCCATTGTTTTGACTTGGTTAGTTATTTCTGGTTGGATGGCTTGGGATGGCATTATGAGCGAAGCTCCAGAAGATGCTGAGCAAATTGAAATCATGGGTTATCAGTTCCAGTGGTCTATCCGCTATGGTGGAATGGATAACAAGGTTGGAGACTATGACTACAGACTTATTGATGCTGTGAACGATCATGGTATGGATATGTCTGACAGAGCCAACTACGATGATTTCAAGAATATCTCACTAGTTATCCCTAAAGGAAAGCCGGTCTTGTTGAAGATTAGAGCAAGAGATGTACTTCACTCAGTGTTTATTCCTCACATGAGGTTGAAGATGGATGCTGTGCCAGGTATGCCAACTCAGTTCTGGTTTGTAGCAAATAAAACTACTGCTGAAATGAGAGTTGAAGAGGGTAACCCTGACTTCAACTATGAATTAGCTTGTACTGAAATCTGTGGTGAAGGTCACTTCTCAATGAAGAAGATTGTGACGGTGCTAGAGCCAGAAGAGTATGAGGAGTGGAAGGCAGAGCAGAAATCTTGGTTGTCTAAGAATCCTGACTTTATGGCTCAGGTGCCAGAAGACATGAAAGAGTTAGCATTAGTAACAGCAGGTATTAACGAATAAGAAATTAACATCAAAAAGTATGGCAACAGCAGAAGCACATATTGATGTACATGCCCATGATGATCATCATGATGATCACCACGAGCAGTCATTTATTTCAAAATATATTTTCTCAATGGATCATAAAATGATCGCTAAGCAGTACCTGATTACAGGTATTATTTGGGCGATCATTGGAGCGGCTCTTTCTGCAATCTTCAGATTACAGTTGGGTTTTCCAGAAGCTGACTTGGGTTGGTTAAGACCAATCTTAGGAAAGTGGATTTCGGCTGAAGGTGCTTTAGATCCAGAATTCTATTTAGCCTTAGTTACAATGCATGGTACTATCATGGTATTCTTTGTATTGACAGCGGGTTTAAGTGGTACTTTCTCTAACTTCTTAATTCCTCTACAGATTGGAGCTAGAGATATGGCCTCAGGCTTTATGAACATGCTTTCTTACTGGTTCTTCTTTATTGCCAGTGTCATCATGTTGATTTCGCTTTTCATTGAAACAGGGCCTGCATCAGGTGGTTGGGTTGTTTATCCTCCACTTTCAGCATTGCCTCAAGCAATGTCTGGTTCAGGTTTAGGTATGACTATGTGGTTAGTAGCTATGGTGTTCTTCATTGCATCTTCTTTGCTTGGGGGGATCAACTACGTTTCTACAGTAATCAACTTGAGAACAAAAGGTATGACCTTCTCAAGATTACCTCTTACTATTTGGGCGTTCTTCCTAACTGCAGTAATTGGTATTTTGTCATTCCCTGTTCTATTCGCAGCGGCTTTATTATTGGTATTTGACAGAAGCTTTGGTACTTCTTTCTACTTATCAGAAATCTATATTCAAGGTGAGGCATTACCAAACGTAGGTGGTAGCCCAATTCTTTACCAGCATTTATTCTGGTTCTTGGGTCACCCAGAGGTATATATTGTACTTCTTCCAGCTTTAGGTATCACTTCTGAGATTATTGCTACTAATTCGAGAAAACCAATCTTCGGTTATAAGGCAATGATTATCTCAATGATGGGTATTACATTCCTTTCGTTCATTGTATGGGCACACCACATGTTCGTGTCTGGTTTGAATCCTTTCTTAGGTTCAATCTTCATGTTCCTTACTTTGATTATTGCCGTACCATCGGCCGTAAAAGTATTTAACTACCTTACTACCCTATGGAAAGGTAATATCATATTTACACCGGCTATGTTGTTCTCAATAGGTCTGGTGTCGGTATTCATTTCTGGTGGTATTACAGGTATTTTCTTAGGTAATTCGGCTATCGATATTCAGTTGCACGATACTTACTTTGTAGTGGCTCACTTCCACTTAGTAATGGGTGCTGCTTCATCGTTCGGTTTATTGGCTGGTGTATATCACTGGTTCCCTAAGATGTTTGGTAGAATGATGGATACTAAGTTGGGTTACATCCACTTCTGGTTAACCTTCATTGGTATTTACTCAGTGTTCTTCCCAATGCACTACATTGGTATTGCAGGTTTCCCAAGAAGATATTATTCATTCACCAACTTTGATGCATTCAGTGGATTCACCGATTTGAACATGTTCATTTCAATAGCGGCTATTGCAACATTCATTGGTCAATTCATCTTCTTGTTTAACTTCTTCTACAGTATTTTCAGAGGTAGAAAAGCTCCTGCTAACCCGTGGAATTCTACTACTTTGGAGTGGACAACCCCAAGAGTTCCTGGTCATGGAAACTGGCCTGGTGAAATTCCTAAGGTATATAGATGGCCTTATGATTATTCGAAGCCTGGTGCCGAGGAAGACTTTATACCACAAACTGTACCTTTCTCTCAAACTATGGAGTCAAATCTACCTCATGAGAATGATGAGATTGCTTTAGAGAAGGAGATGGAAGCAGAGGAGATAGTTGTGGTTGATGCAAACAAACACTAAAGACAGATTATTTAGACGGTTTTCAGCCGTTACAATCATAGCCGTCTACTTGCTGATAGCAGTAGGCGGTATTGTAAGAAGTACTGGCTCAGGAATGGGATGTCCCGACTGGCCAAAATGTTTTGGGAGTTGGGTTCCACCTACGGATGTAACTCAGCTCCCAAATGATTATAAAGACATCTACGTTCAGCAGAGGGTTGAAAAGAATGTAAGGTTCGCTAATTACCTTACTAGTTTTGGATTCGATGAGTTGGCTCATGAAATATTGAATGATCCTCAGATTTTAGTTGAAGAGGACTTCAATGCGGCCAAAACCTGGACAGAATATGTCAACCGCTTAATTGGTGCGGTTATAGGTATTCTAATTTTTGGCACAGCTGTGTTGTCTATTAGGTACTGGAAAGAAGATAAACTAATTACCGTTCTTTCATTTGTTGCATTTGTATTGGTAGGTTTTCAGGGATGGATAGGTTCCATTGTTGTGAGTACGAACCTACTAGAGTGGATGATTACGATTCATATGTTACTAGCCCTTGTTATAGTGTGCTTGCTCATATACGTTTACCATAGGTCTAAGAATAGAAACACCGAGTATAGCTCGGCTCGACTAGGTAAATTAAAATGGATTGTAATGTTATGCTTAGTGTTTACTGTTATTCAAATAGTATTAGGAACACAAGTAAGAGAAGCTATTGACACACTATCTAACGCTTTGGCCAGATCCGAATGGATCGACAACCTTGGTTCTAGCTTCTTGATTCATAGGTCTTATTCGCTGCTTTTATTGGCGCTTCACGTTTATTTATTGTGGAAGCTTATGAAGGAAGGAATTAGAAGGAACGAATTAGTGAATCCGACCAAATGGCTTTTAGCCGTTGTAGTGGTGGAGATAGTAAGTGGTGCATTAATGGCATACTTTGGAGTGCCAGCATTCATTCAACCAATACACTTGTTATTAGGATCTGTAATAATAGGAGTCCAGTTTTATTTGTGGCTCTTACTAAGAAATAAAGAATTGAAGTTAGCCTGAAAATGGTTGAGAATTCGGTAAATATTAACGTTGGAATGTCAGTTTCTCAAAAGATTAGGTCTTTTGTAGAACTGATGAAGATGAGACTATCTCTGCTGGTAGCTTTTTCTTCTGCTTTCGGCTATACTTTAGCTATGGGAGGAAGGGTTGACTGGTTGCAGTTAGCAGCACTCTTTGTTGGAGGTTGGCTCATTAGTGGAGCTTCTTGTACTGTAAACCAAGTGCTCGAAAAAGATTACGATAAGCTGATGAAGAGAACTCAAACCCGTCCGTTACCTACGGAAAGGTTGAATAACTCTGAATCGCTTTGGTTTGCATTGTTTACGGCTATTGCTGGAATCTCATTATTATGGGCTTCCACAAACCTACTAACAGTTGGTTTGTCAGTGCTTTCTATGATATTGTATAGCTTTGTTTATACTCCCTTAAAAAGAGTAGGGCCAATAGCTGTTTTTGTCGGTGCTTTTCCTGGTGCACTGCCTCCTTTATTGGGTTGGACAGCTGCCACGGGTACCATTTCTCATGAAGCATTAATCATCTTCGGTATTCAGTTTGTTTGGCAGTTCCCTCATTTCTGGGCTATTGCATGGGTGGCCGATGAAGATTATAAGAAGGCTGGTTTTAAACTTCTTCCTGTAAAAGGTGAGAAAGATATGAAAACCGCTTTCCAAATAATGACCTATACATTATTCCTCATTCCGCTAGGCTTGTTGCCAACGTATTTCGGATTGACAGGAATAAATTCTGCTGTGATAGCCACGGTATGTGGGGTGCTTTTCTTAGCATCCACTATTAAGTTAATGAAAGATCAGTCTCGTAAGTCAGCCCTAAGAATCATGTTTGGTTCTTTCTTGTACTTACCGATTGTTCAGATTGCGTATTTGTTGGATATGGTAAAGTGATGATGGCAGAAAATTACAAATTGGTAGATGCTCCGGTAGAACAACCGCTTTCAATGCACCCTAAGAAGTTTGCATTGTGGCTGTTCATTGTTACCGTAGTGATGATATTTGCGGCATTTACAAGTGCCCATATTGTAAGACAGGCGGATGGAGATTGGTTGATATATGACCTGCCTTCCATGCTTTGGTACACTTCAGGAATTATCATTTTGAGTAGTGTATTTATGCAGTGGGCTTACATTGCAGCTAAAAAAGATAAGTTGGAGCAGGTAAAGCTTGCTTTAGGAATAACCACCATTCTAGGAATTTTATTCCTGTTTGGTCAATTGAAAGCTTGGGAGCAGATGGTAGACGCTAATGTTTACTTTACTGGAAACCCTGCAGGAAGCTTTTTATACATATTCACAGGTATACACGCTTTGCACCTAATTAGCGGTGTGATATATCTGATATATATGCTAATTTCGTCCTTAAGAAATAAAGTGCATTCTGAAAATATGCTCAATATGGAGATGTCTTCTACGTGGTGGCATTTCTTGGGAGGACTTTGGATTTATTTGTTCATATTTTTATTGCTGAATCATTAATAACTAACCCAAACTATGGCAACTACTGCTACAATGAGTAAAAGATCCCTATGGGGTGGTGGAGCTGTCCAGCCGCTGAAGGCGAGTTACGGAAAACTGATGATGTGGTTTTTCCTCGTGTCTGATGCCTTCACCTTCTCTGGATTATTAATTGCTTATGCTTTCTTAAGATGGAGTGCTCCTGCGTATAATGGAGACCCTGAAGCATTTACTTTCTCTACTGAATACTGGCCTATACCTGAAAAAGTATATGAGGCTTTCCCTGGTTTTCATGGGGTTGAACTTCCTCTAGTATTCGTTGGTCTGATGACCTTTATTCTCATTTTATCTTCTGTAACTATGGTATTGGCTGTAGAAGCAGGTCATAGAATGGATAAAAAAGCGGTAGTAAAGTGGATGCTTTGGACAATTATTGGTGGTTTCGCTTTCTTGAGCTGTCAGGCTTGGGAGTGGTCTCACTTTATTTCAGGTACCGATACTGCAACTATCAGTGATGTGATGGTTAATGGTATCTGGAAAGAAAATTATGAGATTTTCGGAGCTAACTTAACTTTCAATCAATACGGACCGCCAGCATTTGCTGCTTTATTCTTCTTCATTACTGGTTTCCACGGTTTCCACGTATTCTCTGGAGTTGTATTGAACGTAATTATTTTCTTCAATGCTGCTACAGGAGTTTATGAAAGAAGAGGCCATTATGAGATGGTTGAAAAAGTAGGCCTTTACTGGCACTTTGTAGACCTCGTTTGGGTATTCGTATTTACTTTCTTCTACTTGATCTAAAAGACTTTTTATAATGGAACAAGCAACAACTAACGTACAAGTTCAACCTGTTGATAAGGCTAAAATCTGGGGTATCTGGAAAGTTGCTCTTATCTTAGCAGTGGTTACTGGTATAGAATATGTCTTCGCCTTTCAAATGGAGGCAGGCGCATTAAGAAACGTTATCTTCATTGGCTTAACAATTGTTAAAGCATTCTACATTGTAGCTGAGTTTATGCACTTGGGTCATGAGGTAAAGGGTCTTGTGTATTCAATCATTCTTCCAATGATTTTCATTCTATGGCTTATCATGGCCTTGGTGAATTTGGAAGGCGCAGCTATTAAAGACGCTCGTGGTATTGTAGACTACGAAGGCGATGGTATTGAGCATGTAGATGAAGAACACTAAGCGAAATATTAGATTTATATAAATCAAAATCAGGCTGAACACATTGGCCTGATTTTTTAGTTTATACAGTATGCGTAAAAAGTCTGTCTTTCTCTTCTTACTTATTGCCTTGCCGGTTATCATCTTTCTTTTTTTAAAGTCATTCGGCAGAAATGAGTTTACAATACCTGTCTATTACGAACAAGGACTTGGAGACTCACTAAGTACCCCTTGTTTAGATAAGGCTAAAGAGCAGTATGTGGTGAACAACCCGTTAGTTCAAAAAGGAGAGATTAACATAATTCATTTTGAAAGATTGGATGGGCCTGTGTTAAAGACTCGGCTGGAGGAATTAGAACGGGTTCAAGATGTGTTCTTTAATGATGACGAAATTAACCTGAGCACATATCTTAATGGTTCCAGTATTGCGTTAAGCGATATCACGGATTATGACCGGAGAATTCAGTTTCAAGATCAATTCTGGAAGATTAATGAAGTAGACTCCACAGCTTGGGCTAACCTTAAATATTGCTCAGTGGCTATGACCAACCTGGATAATAGAGTTGTTTTGGTAGATAAGCAGAACCGAATAAGGGGATATTACAATATTATTGAGCGTGAAGAAACAGACAGGCTCATACTTGAGTTAAGAATTTTAAAAACCGAAGAAGATAATGTCGGAGCAGTTGGAGAGTAAGAAGTCTATGCTATGGATTAGGGTTTTATCTATAGCTATCCCATTGGCTGTAGCAGTATTGCTATCGTTACCCACCAAGTTAGATTTGGGAGACTGGGTATATAATTTGCCACATGCTATTGGAGCCATTAATACACTAACTTCAATTTGTTTAATAGTGGCTTTTGTGGCTATTAAGAAGAAGAATATCGCACTTCATAAAAAGATGAACAGTGCAGCTTTTATTCTAGGAGCAATCTTCTTGGTGTTATACGTAATTTATCACGCAAGTGCTGAATCAACAGCTTTTGGTGGAGATGATACAACCAAGTACATCTATTATTTCTTCTTAATTACTCATATTCTACTTTCGATAGGAGTTGTACCATTGGTGCTTTTGGCTTTCTTCTATGCTTTAAATGGAATGATTGAAAGGCATAAGCGAATTGTGAAATACACCTTTCCTATTTGGCTTTACGTTTCTGTAACTGGAGTTACAGTATACTTAATGATTAGCCCTTATTATGCACATTAATCGGATTTCAGTGGTTTAAAACTTACCTTTGAGCGATGTTAAAACGGATTAAAAGATACTTGTTGACCTTGACTTTGCTAGTATTAGCAGCAAGTCAAAGCTTTGCACAATGTGCAATGTGTAGAGGCTCTGTAGAGTCTTCAGTGAGTGCTGGAGATACCTCTATGGCGGCCAATCTAAATCTTGGTATACTATATCTATTTTTTGCGCCTTATGTTTTAGCTGCGGTAATCGCTTATATCTGGTACAAAGCGAGTAAGAAAAATGTCAAAAAGACCCAAGCTACTGGCAGTTTTGCAGGGTAGATGCCCTCAATGCAGAGAAGGTAAACTTTTTCCGCATGCTGCTTATAACCTTACCAAATTCACAAAGATTAATGAGCATTGCTCCTCTTGTGGAGTTAAGTTCGAAAGAGAGCCTCGTTTCTTTGATGGAGCTATGTATATAAGCTATGGCTTATCGGTAGGTCTTTTTCTTGTATCTGCATTTATCATATATATGTTCTTTCATCCTGTATCGGAAAACGTTTATATGATAGCCATCATTTCAGAGGTGGTTTTGCTGTACCCAATCATGTTTCGCTCTTCACGTGTTTTCTACCTCTATATTTTTGGAGGATTGAAGTACGGAGGAAAGAAGAAGTAAATTTGTTGTTAACGTCTCCTTCCTTCTTGATCGCCTTCCAGAAAGGCTTGTGCATTGTCGACCCAATTCAATACAGCATCAATAATAAAGATTAATACCCCGCTTTCGTTTATTCTTTACTTTACTCGAATGATAGTAGTTTAAAACTGAGCTTATACGGAGTCATCATAATCTTTTGTGATTATTTAAAGAACCTATCGTTCACATTGTTAATTCATCCACTATAAATCCAATCAGATTACTAATAGCATGTATGAGGGTTACACTCCAGAAGGCACTGCTTATGCCTTTCCATTTCGATATAAACCAGTAAACCCAAGCAAAGTAAACCCCAATCACTATCATTACTAGAACATAATAGATATTGTAATTATGAGTTAAACCGAACAGTATACCTGCGACTAAAATGGAGACATGTTTTATGTATTTGGTTTTATTAAGAGTGAATTGAAAAAACTCTATAAGGAAAAATTGAAAAATAAAGGTTTCAACTATTGGAGCTATAATTACACTAAGAATAAAAATATTCACCAGTGATAGGTTCTGTAGAAAATCAACTTCTGTTAAAGAGTTATCTATTGATTCTAGGATGTAAGAGAATAAAAATATAATTCCAATTTGGAATATTGAAAGAATTGATACTACACGGCTTAAACTAAATGACTGCAGTCTATATTCTACCCTATCTATTTTCATTCTTAATAAGAATTAAGGGCCGTCAGTGTATTTTATTATGGATTTTGAAAAATAAGAAAATACAAATACCACCTATGCAAAAATCTATTATAAAATCTTTAGATACGCCTTGGGTGAAAAAAATACTAATTGAATTGATAAGAAGTATTACTCCAATTATCAAAAGTGTTTTTATCCAAACCTTCATTAAAGTAGTTTTTAAATTTTCAAAAAAATACTGTCTGACAGTAAGCTCTTAATTTCTAAATGAACTATGTGCCCCTCAAAAAAACATCTTCAGCAGCCCTAAGTAATCCAGCAGCTATAGCAATTCTACCTGCAATCGTCCAAAAGTCAACATTGCTGTGCTTCAGATCAGATGAGTTCAGTTCCCTGATTTGATAATTTTCGCTCTTCACGTGTTTTCTACCTCTATATTTTTGGAGAATTGAAATACGGAGGAAAGAAGAAGTAATAAGAAAGATGCTATTAGAAAGTAAGGTAGTTCTCACCGTAACTTCAGAGTTCTAATATTGGCCTCCTACGTGATGATTTAGTCTATATGCTTAGAGCTCTAACCTTTTAATTTCCTAGCATCGGCTCACCTTGTAGACCAGCTAAGAAGCTATCCCATTCTACTATTACACTAACAGTAATCAACAAAAATGCAGCTATACCAATGTATAGTAAAACCTTCTTTGTTTTAAGTCTTTTTAACCTGCTCATATTTAATGTTTATTGGTTTTATATGATTCGTTAAATATATAATTTTATTTAAATAGTAATAAAAAAGAGGGTGATTATGTGAGGGACAAAGTATCAACTCTCGTGTTTGTAGTTTCAATCATTCGCTTTTCTCTCTGAGAACTTCATTTAGGTAGTATTTTTGCTATGAATGTGCTAATTCGCATCAAGCGAGAAATTATTAGTAGATTCCCATATCCCTAAAGGCAAAGCAGACTTGAATCAAATCCGTCAGTTCATTTTTAAGCACAAGGCTTTTTTGCTCAGTATTTTACTGGTGGGGCTCACCCTCATTATAGATGAGGCAATATTTTCAGATCAGAAGAGAAGGGTCAACCCCGACCAAACCATAACTGATAATCTTCATCAACAGCTAGATAAGTTAGAGCAACAACTGCAGCAGATCAGTGATGTGGCTGTGGTAGACCTCAGTAGGTTGTTTAATCGTTTCGCTAGTAATGAAGAGTTCCCTTACTTTATTTTCGAGGATGGAGAGGTGATTTATTGGAGTACTAATCGGTTTGTACCGAAGTATGGTACGCTGGATGGTACCTATATTTATAAATTCCTCGACCTCAAAAGTGGACAATATATTGTAAAAAGGAAGGTGATTAATAGCGCCCAAAATAGGGTGGTAGAGATTTATGCCTTGTTGCCACTGAGTTCAGATGTTCCTCTTAATGATTCTTATCGTGATTATGGACTTAACGGGGAAATATTCGGCAGGTCTACTTTTACCTTTACTCAGGTAGAGTCTCCAGATAAGTCAAAGAATATTTATTCACCCGAGGGTATTTTCCTTTTTTCATTTGAGGGTACGCAACGAATGAAGATTGACTACCCCAATTATGCTATTTTCATCGTGCTGTCGTATATGATAGCCATTTACTTTTTCCTGAAGGGAGGGTATCAATATGCAGGAGAATTAGGCAGTAGAAAGCTTGTTCTTCCATCTATACTACTTTGGGGTACCTTTCTTGGAGTAGCTCGCTATTTCATGTTGAAATATGAATATCCATTGAGTGTTGTAGAATGGAAGTTATTCGAGCCAGATTACTTTGCGGCTAGTATATGGCAACCTTCACTTGGAGATTTCCTCTTGAACCAGCTCGCCATATTGAGCTTTGTTATTTATGCTTTCATTAAGCTTACTGCCTATCAGCAGATGAGAGCTTATACTAAATGGTCTAACCTGATAATATCTGTACTGCTGCTAATATTAGGTATGTACTATTTCACTGAGCAGGTACAATCACTTTACGCCAATTCTCAATGGTCTTTCGATGTAGGGTCTGATATTAATTTTTCCTCCTTCAAGCTAATGGCCTATTTAGGGATCTTTTTAATTGGTGTAATCCCTTTCTTAATAGCGCAATACCTGAGCATAGAATTGAGGAAGCTCAAACAGAAGAAGCCTGCAATCATAGTGTTTATTCTCATTGCGCTGGCCTTGGGCGTAACTATTTACTTGATTAGAAGCGAATACCTTATTGTATTACTGGTGCTGACAATATACCTGTTGGTTGTGTTCAGTTTTCGTTTTGCCGAACAGCTTTATCAAGCCAATTATGCCACTTTTCTTTACTTGTTTACTACAGCCTTATTGGTTGCCACTATTTGTAATGTGCTTCTGGGCGAACATATTAGAAAAGAGCAGTTGCAAGATAAGCGCAGCTTGGCAACAAGGCTTTTATCAGAGAATGATTTTGAGGCGGAATATTTACTGTCTCAGGCTAAAACAAGAATTGAATCTGATGTGCTGATTCAAACGAACATTGCCAATCCGTTCTCATCTAAAGACCTTATTAGGCAGAAAATACAGCGGGTTTTCTTGGGCGATTATTTCGATAAATATGAGATTGAAATTCTCATTTTCAACGGTAGCGGCAATCCTGTAAATAGTTCTACTAGCCTGAACTATGATGTGCTGAAGTCGGAGTACGGAAAACCAGAAAATCAGACGGCTATAGAAGGGTTGTTTTTCTATAGATCTAACTATCCGGTGGCCCTAAACCAGTATTATTTATTCAATGAGATTAGAAGATATGATGCCGTAATTGGCTATGTATTGGTTAGGTTGGATAGAAAGGAAATTCTCAATAATAGTATTTTACCCCAGCTTTTGCTTTCAGATTTTGGCCTTTCCACAAACCTTCAGCATTTAGATTATGCGGTATATGATGGAAGGCAACTGACCAATAGTGTAGGAGATTTCAACTACAGGAGAGATTTTGATGTGAGTCAATTAAGTGAAGAACTCATTTATCAACGGCCTGTGCCACTTTCTGGGTATGATCATTTGGCGGTAAGAAATCAGGGCAATGATCAGGTTTATGTAGTCTCTAGCCCGCATTATCCATTACAATATGTAATCACCAATTTCTCTGTCTTTTTCTTATTTACTGTAGCCATGATAATCCTGATTTTTGGGATTTCTACTGGCTATTTCAACTCCAAAAAACAATCTGTTACACTATCCGCAAAGATTCAGATTCTATTGAATTTTGCCTTCTTCCTGCCTCTTATAATTGTCAGTATAGTGGTACTTAGATTGGTAAACACTACGGTAGAAGAAAATATTGAGAATCAATATTTGACTACAGCAGAAAGTGCAGCTGAGAATCTGGCAAATCAGTTGCAGTTATTTTTAGAAGGAAGAAATGAGAATAACGAGGTGCTCGAAAACCGAATTTCGGAGATAAGTCAGTATGCTCGTGCCGATATAAACCTATTCAATAATAGCGGAAGGCTGATAGCAACCAACCAACGACTGATTTTCGACAATGAGTTGTTGGCACCATTTATTAACCCTAAGGCCATGGCCAACATTGTTGAGTCGGGAGTAAAAGAGGAGCTTTTTACAGAGCGTGTCGGGAATTTAGATCTGAGTTACAAGTCTACTTATTACGGTATTCGATCTAACGAGAATAATGAGCTGCTAGGGGTGCTTAGTATGCCATTTTTCGACTCTGAGGAACAATTGAAGTCTGAACAAAGAGATATACTCTCCAATATTCTCAATTCTTTTACCTTTATTTTTGTCATTTTTGTAGTGCTTTCATTCTTGGCTTCAAGAATACTTACTTACCCGTTCAAATTCTTAACTGAAAAGATAAAGACCACCACTTTATCCAACTTAAATGAGCCATTGGCTTGGCCTGCCGATGACGAAATTGGCCTTATGGTAGGGGAGTATAATAAAATGCTTGCCAACCTTGAGAAGAGTAAGAGAGCATTGGCTTTGAGTGAAAAGGAAAGTGCGTGGAGAGAGATGGCTCAACAGGTGGCTCATGAAATAAAGAATCCGCTTACACCAATGAAACTGAAGCTTCAACACTTAAAGCGTGTTTTAGCAGAAGCACCAAATCTTGGAATAGATTTTAACAGACCCATTGATAACTTGTTAACTCAGGTAGAAACTTTGAGTGATATCGCCACTTCTTTCTCGTCATTCGCGAAAATGCCAATGCCTAAGAGTGAGCGGATTAATCTAGTAGAAGTACTTAAGAAGTCGGTGCGTTTGTTCAATGAAGATAGCATCGAAATTAAGACCAATATTCCGAAACAAGCTGTTTGGGTGATGGCAGATGATCAATTATTGGGAAGGATTTTCAATAACCTTATTTTAAATGCTGCACAGGCCATGCCTGATAATGAGATCTGTATGTTAGAAGTTGAACTTTTGGTGACGCATAACAAGGCCAGAATTACCTTTGCAGATAACGGAGAAGGTATACCAGAAGAAATCAGAGAGAAGATTTTTATACCTAAATTTAGCACCAAAGCAGAAGGGTCAGGAATTGGTCTGGCCATAGCCAAACGTGGGGTAGAACACGCAGGAGGGAGTATATGGTTTGAATCTGCCGCTGAGGAAGGCACAACCTTCTTCTTAGAATTTCCGCTAACTGATTAAGTGTGCAACGTTGGTCACTGGTTCTTTTACTCACACTCATAGGCTCGGCTCTGGCTGCTCAGTCTAGTTCAGAAGCCTGTAAATGGGTGAAGACTGATTCACCGCAAATTCTAGATTCTCTAACTGTTTTCCCTGAGTCAATTCGAATAACCGAACCAGATTCCAGTCAAGCATTTCAGTTCGACCTCAATACCAATACCATCAGTTTTCAGAATAGCCCTTTCGATTCGGTCAGGGTTTGTTACAGAACCTTGCCCTTTGATTTGCATTCTACCAAAGCCAATAAGACACTCGATATTTACGATTCTACCGCTTTGTTTAAAGATGTGGTGCTTTATCAGCAGGCTTTGGCAATACCTAAAAGGGAAGAAGTGATTAGTACAGAAAACATTTATAAGACAGGAAGTATCTCTAGAGGCGTTTCTTTCGGAAACAGGCAAGATGTATTTGTCAATTCGACCCTGAACCTTCAAATGGAAGGGCAACTTACAGAGAATGTAAATCTGAGGGCTGTTATTACGGATAGGAATGTTCCTTTTCAGCCTGAAGGAAACACTCAGCAAATTCAGGACTTTGATAATGTGTTTATTGAGTTATTCAACGAGGATAAATGGAGACTGAAAGGTGGAGATGTGGTACTTCAAAATGGGGAGTCGAATTTTCTAAGGTATTATAAGAATGTTCAGGGAGCTCAATTCACTACAAAGTATAAGATGGCTGGCGGGTTTGAAGCGGAAACAACAGTGGCTGGCTCTGTAGCCAAAGGCCGCTTTGCCTCTGTATCCATCGATCCTATTGAAGGAGTTTTAGGGCCGTACCGAGTAAAAGGGCCAAACAACGAAAGGTTTATCATTATTCTGGCTGGTTCGGAAAAGGTGTTTATTGATGGGGAACAGATGACTCGTGGCTTCGATAATGACTATGTGATAGATTATAATCTCGGAGAAATCACGTTTACTAACGAAGTACTGATTACCAAGTTTACCAGGATTAGAGTTGATTATGAGTATTCTGATCAGAATTATTCACGTTCAATTATTCAGGCAAGTCATTATCAGCGAAACGATAAGTTGAATTTTGCTTTCAATTATTACAATGAAAAGGATAATCGAAATCAGCCGCTCTTATTTGATTTATCGGATGAAGAAAAGGTCATTTTGGCGAATGCTGGTGATGATTTGGACAATGCAGTAACCTCTCGTGTCGATAGTGTAGAGTACAATCCTGACCTAATCCTTTATCGTAAAACAGAGGGGCAAGATGCACTAGGAGTCAATTATGATATCTACCAATATTCGACAAACCCGGATAGTGCCTTCTTTGATGTCAGGTTTACTGAGGTTGGTTTTGGTGGTGGTAATTACGTGCTCAGAAACACAACTGCCAATGGTAGAATTTATGATTGGGTTGCTCCTGTCAATGGGCAGGCACAAGGCAATTACGAACCGATTGCTATTTTAAATGCTCCCAATCAGAGGTCTATGGTGACTTTGGCAGGTGGAGTAAAGCTCAATAAAACGGATGAGCTCCAAGCAGAGGTGGCTTTTTCTAAAAACGATGTTAACCTGTACTCAGAACAAGATAGTGAAGATGATGACGGTTTGGCTTACAAAGTATCCCACGAAACAGAAGGACGCTCAGTTAGCTTTCTGCCTAACTATAAGCTTAACTCCACACTTTCTTATGAGTATAACAGTGAGTCATTCTCCTTTATCGATCGTCTGAGGTACATAGAGTTCGATAGAGATTGGAGCTATAATCCGGAAGATTTCAATCAGAGTTTCACAGAGAACATATTCAATGCTGGCTTCGATTTGAGCAAGGATGCCTCTAATAATCTCTCCTATAAATTGGTTAGGAGAAAAAGGGGCGAGGCAGTAGATGGTTTTCAGCAGTACCTGAATCTATCTAAAAGACTAGGGAGGTTTCAGCTAAAGTCAGATGCTTATCTGATGAATAATGATCAGCAGATTTTGAAGTCAGAATGGAACCGATTCAATCTGGACTTTTCTTATCGGAGTAAGTGGTTGATTCCCGGCTACAAGTACCGAATAGATAGAAATTCTGTAGTCAATTCAACTACAAGTGAAGTGGTGCGTTCTGCCATGAACTTTGAAGAGTATTCATTCTATTTGAGGAATTCTGACACGTTGCGAACTACCTACGGAATTGAGTACCAATTGAGAGAAGACCGATTGCCAATTAATGGAGAGTTGGTGGATAATAACCAGTCTAGGACCTTCAATGCATTCTTCAGAACTAACATCGATAATACCAATCAACTCTATATGCTCTTCACTTACCGTAACCTAGAGAACCTCAACGAAGCTGGAGAGGATAGAAATGATGAAACCATTATGGGAAGAATTGATTGGTCAGGTTCATTTTTCGATGGAATCATACGGTCTGATTTAAACTATAACTTGGCTAACAGTAGAGAGTTGAGAAGGGAGTTTATTTTCATTCAAGTACCTACAGGAGAAGGAACTCATACCTGGAGAGACGATAATGGTGATGGTGTTCAAGATTTGAATGAATTCTACCTTGCTGTGAACCCAGATGAAAAGAACTATGCTAAGATTTTTGTGCCTACCGATACTTTTGAGGAGGCTTTCAATACCATCATCACATATCGTTTTAATCTAAATTTCCCACTTCAATGGTCTTCAGAGAAGGGTATTAGGAAAATGCTTTCACACTTTTCAAACACAACGGCATGGGGTTTAAATGCTAAAATTACGGACGATGACCTAGGCCAAAGACTTTTACCTACCAACGTGCCCGATGCTGAAGTGCTGGGGTATAATGAAAACCTACGTTCTACCTTGTTTTTCAATAAATCTAACGCTGTATTTGGTGCCGATGTAGGCATTGCTCGATTGGAGAATAAGCAACTTCTCGTTAATGGTTTTGAGGACAGGCTTAGCGAAGATTTTCGATATCACTTAAGGTGGAACATTAATAGGGGACTAAACCTGGATTTGAACTTTGTAGATGGTCAGCGAGTCAGTCGTTCTGATGTGCTAACACAGAGAAACTATCGGGTGGTTTCAGAAAACTTTAATCCCTCATTAACACTTCAACCTTCTAGAAATTTGAGATTTACAGCTTCTTATGCTTTTAAAGATAAGGGTAATGTATTTACAGAAACTTCTACAGAAAAAGCAGAATTAACAGAGTTAGGCTTGGGGGCTAGATTTTCAAAGGCAGTTCAAACAAGTATTACCGCCAATTTTAAGTATATCGATATCAAATTTGAAGGAACGGAGACCTCGCCTGTTGGCTATGAATTACTGGAAGCTTTAAGGCCGGGTACTAACTTAACCTGGAACCTCAATTGGCAACAAAAACTTGGTAGTGGGCTGCAACTGTTGGTTCGCTACGATGGTAGAAAGTCTGAAGGAAGCCCAGTTGTTCACTTAGGAAGAGTGCAAGTGACGGCACTTTTTTAGAGACAGTTGTTGATTCTAATGAATAGCTTAGGCATTATCCATTCATTGCCTTCACCTTGCGCATTAGCTTATTGGCGAAAACAAATTCATCTAGTTCCTGAACCCCAGAATGTATAATATCAGAAGAGGTGCCTTCCCAAAGTTTTTTAGAGTTGGAGATAAATAGAATATACTCACCAATCTCCATTACAGAGTTCATATCGTGCGTTACAATGACGGTTGTAATCTGATATTCATCGGTAATTTCTGCAAGCAGCTGATCGATCTTAATCGAGGTCATCGGGTCGAGACCAGAGTTAGGCTCATCGCAGAAAAGATATTTGGAGCTATTCACTAGTGCTCTGGCAATACCTACACGCTTCTGCATACCACCACTAATTTCAGATGGCATTCGCTTATTCGTGTTTTCAAGTTTTACCTTCTTAAGCATGGTGTTTACTCTGTCCAGCTTTTCATCTTCTGGCATTTTAGTCAACACATCTAGCGGGAATTTTACGTTCTGTTCAACATTCATGGAATCGAACAAAGCTCCGCCTTGAAACAGCATACCAATCTCCCTTCGGATATCAGTTTTGGTGTCTCTATCTGCATTCACGAAGTTCCTGCCATTGTAAAGAATCTCACCAGAATCTGGCTTGAACAAGCCTACAATGTTCTTCAGCATTACACTCTTACCAGAGCCACTGGCACCAATAATCAAGTTAGTTTTGCCTTGTTCAAAGGTTCCTGAGATATCTTGAAGAACAGTTTTATCTCCAAATGATTTCGTTAAATTCTTTACTTCGATCATCTTACTAATAGGAGTTGAGCTAAAACAAAATCACTTAAAAGAATAGCAATACAGCTTACCGTTACTGCTTTTGTACTCGATTGGCCAACTTCTAATGCACCACCTTTGGTGTAGAAACCCATATAGGCAGATATAGAAGAAACTAGGAAACCAAATACAACGGATTTAATAAGAGCGAAGGTGACACTGAACTGATTGAAGTTCATTTTCAATCCCATTAGATAGTCTGCAGAACCAACTACGCTTGCTAACTCTGCTGCCAGATAACCACCACTAATGGCCAGGGCTCCAGCAAGAATTACCAAGAACGGATACATTACAACCGATGCGAATATTTTAGGAAGTACCAAATAAGATACAGAGTTGATCCCCATTACTTCTAGAGCGTCAATTTGCTCGGTAATTCTCATGGTACCCAAATTGCCAGCTATACTAGATCCTACTTTCCCTGCAAAAATGATAGCGGTAATAGTAGGTGCCAGCTCCAAAATAGTGAGGTCTCTAACTACTAAACCAATAACACTATCAGGGATAAGTGGGCTAATTAAGTTATAGGCAGTTTGCACTGTTGATACTGCACCCATAAAGACCGATACAATAGCTACTAAAACAATACTATTCAGTCCTATGTAAGCACACTCATCGAAAATGAGTTTTACGTAAGTTCTAAATGACTCAGGATTAGTAAAAAGTTTGCCAAGAAATATAATGTACCTTCCCAGGTTGCTCATAAGGCTCTAATGCTGCGTGAATGCCTGTCTAACAACGGCAAAATAACAAAACTTGTACGAATGGCTTTATGTTCCCTCAAATAAAGCTTTTGTTCATTTTCGTTTTAAAGAAAGAACTTACTTATGATGGTCGGCTGCATTTATTGCCGCTCCGATTATACCAGCATTATTAAGCTTTTCAGAAACCACATAGGGTGTTCTAATCTTAATCTGATCGCGGAACTTGTGAATATGCTTGCTTACTCCACCACCTAGAATAATGTAGTCTGGGGTAATAATGCGCTCTACATGCTTGAGAAACTTATTTACGCGTTTGCCCCAAACTTCAAAGCTGAGATCTTCCCTTTTTCTGGCCGAATCTGCCGCAAAGTACTCTATCAGATCACCGGTTTTATAGTATAAACGACCTAATTCAAAGTTGGGAATAATCTGGCCATCATAGAAAACGCCACTGCCCAGCCCTGTGCCAATAGTAATGACTATTACAAGTCCGGCTTTATGGTGTCTGCCAGCTCCAAAACGCATTTCGGCAATTCCTGCAGCATCGGCATCGTTGATAACGGTTACAGTTTCTCCCGAAAATTCACACAGTAGATCATCTATTTGCGTGCCCTTCCAGCTTTTATGTAAGTTGCTGCTATACATAGCTTTGCCATTGACAATTACCGTAGGAAAAGCCACACCAATATTATCTTTCCAATTGAGTTGGTTTTTGATGTCTCGAATTACTTCTGCAACAGCCTCTGGGGTAGAGGGTTGAGGAGTCGCTATTCTAATTCTGTCTGATATAAGTTTCCCTGTTTCGGTTTCTACAATAGCGCCTTTTATACCGCTGCCACCAACATCTATTCCAAGAATCTCCATACAATTGTTTAAATAAAGGGCATCAAGATATTGTAATTCTCATTAGTCTGCAATCATTGATAGCTCTAATGATCTAACTCTTGTAAAAGGCTGCTTAGGTTCAATGCTTTGGTGAACATATCTATTTCGCCATTCGCCTTTAATGGCCAGTCCTCCTTAGGTCTATCCCAATATAGTTCTACTCCGTTGCCATCGGGGTCGTCTAAATAGAGTGCTTCTGAAACCCCATGATCTGCAAATCCGGTAAAAGGATACTCTTCATCCTGAAGCCTTTTGAAAATTGCTGCTAAGTCTTTTCTGGTAGGGTAAAGAATAGCAGTGTGAAATAAACCAGGGTGATGTTTAGGAGCAGGTGGTTGGCCTTGGCTCTCCCAAGTGTTCAAACCTATGTGATGATGGTAGCCTCCGGCCGAAATGAAAGCCGCCTGATTGCCATATTGCTGTGTCAACTCGAAGCCAAGTAAACCGCAGTAAAAGTCGAGTGACCTTTGTAGGTCAGAAACTTTAAGGTGTACATGTCCTATTCGGGTTTGTTCAGGAACTTGATAGTCTTTCATAAATGTAAATAGAAGTCTTTAAGCAGTGCCGAAAAGGCTTGGCTATAACTTCCGTCTGATTCTTTAATAAAGACATCGGTGGTGTTTATTAGGTTCACTTCTGCTTTTCTAAACTGAGCTATTAGTCTAAAAACCGGACCACCTTCTTTATTTCGAAGCACGTGTTTTTCGGATACTTTGAACCCAATGGATTCAGCTTTTGATATGAATTGCTCCATTTCAGCTGCTGGATACATCACCCAAAACTCTCCATCTTCCTTCAATAATCGGGAAGCGTGAAAGGCCAAGTCTTCCATGCTGAGTGTTTCTGCATGAACTGCTTGGTTCTTATTCTTCGATTGTCCGGCCTGTGAGTTCACAAAGAAAGGCGGATTACAAATGATCTGATCGTAGGTGATCGCTGCTTGAAACTCTTGAAGCGATGTATGAAATATGGAAAGTTGTTCCGGCCAAGGTGAACTGTTGAAATTTGCCTTGGCTTGATTATAAGCGTCAGCATTAAGTTCTAAGGTATCAATATTTACTTCAGTCCTTTGTGCAACCATTAAAGAGAGGAGGCCTGTGCCTGCCCCAATGTCAAGAATTCTGCCTGTAGAGTAGGGCCTAAAAACTGCACCAAAATAACAACCATCAGTAGTCACCTTCATGCCCACATTGCCCTGCTCAATCAGAAACTGCTTAAACTGGAAGTAGGTGTTTGCCATTGGAATGTTGAAGGCTTAATTATGAATGTTGAATCAAGTCTAATTCAACATTCAACATTCAAAATTAATCATTAGGAATAGAGCCCCGACTCGAAGCCTTCATCGACCAAAAGGTTGGAGCCTTCGGCAGCATCTACGGCCAACTGGTCGCAACGCTCGTTTTCAGGAATTCCTGCGTGACCCTTTACCCATTGAAATGTAACTCTGTGCTTGTTGTAGATGTCTACAAACCGAAGCCAAAGATCTTTGTTCTTCTTCCCTTTAAAATCTTTTTTAATCCAGCCCCAAAGCCAGCCCTTGGTTACAGAGTCTATAACGTATTTAGAGTCTGAGTAAATCTTTACTGGTGCATTTGGCACCTTAATGGACTCTAGCCCAACAATAATGGCCAAGAGCTCCATTCTGTTGTTGGTGGTTTTGCGATATCCCTGTGAGATTTCTTTTCGGTGTTCTCTGAACTTCATGACCACTCCATAGCCTCCCGGTCCGGGGTTGCCTCTAGAGGAGCCATCTGTGTAGATGGTAATCATAGGTTCGCAATATTGTCTTTAAACAGCTTGATGGCAATGGAAAGCAGAATAATTCCGAATATTTTCTGAATAATGCCAATACCGCCTTCTCCAATTTTCCTTTCTAGCCAGTTGGTAGACTTCAGTACCAGATACACAAATGCTAGGTTGATGATAATGCCTACCAAAATGTTCAATTCATCATATTCCGCTTTGATGGAAATTAGAGTAGTCAATGTTCCTGCGCCAGCAATAAGGGGGAAAGCAATAGGAACTACAGAGGTATTATTAGAGGCTGTTGGCTCATTTTTAAAGAAGTTGTGGCCCAAAATCATTTCCATACCAATAATGAACATAATAATGGAACCTGCTATGGCAAATGACCCGACATCTATACCGAATAACCCTAGCAAATTATCTCCTGCAAAGAGAAATAGAATCATTAAAACTCCGGCAACCAAAGTGGCTTTACCAGATTGAATATGACCTACTTGTTTCCTCAAGTTGATGATGATGGGAATGGAGCCCAGAATATCAATTACCGAGAATAGAATAAGTGTTACGGATAGAATTTGTGTGAAATTCAGCATAGCCTAAAAATTTTGCGCGAATGTAGGAAAAGCATTGTCTAATATAACATTACAGACAGTATTTGTTAGTTTAGTTCCATTACCGAAAAGTTTTTAGAAAAGGAATGGTGTATAGTAATGATAAAGCGATTTTTTAAGTTCCTTTTACTCGGAGCTTTACATAGGCAAAGGGGAGATCATAGTAATATTTTCTTCTCTAGAGCGGCATTTTGGGTAGCACTTTCTACCAGTTTGTACATTACCAGTTTGGCGCATTGGGTTTTGAAAGATCAGTTTATTGCTTTTAGTAAGTTAGAGGGAGAAGGCCTTTTTTCAATCAAGAATTTTGATGGCAGTTACCTATCTGTTGGCCTACTTACTGTAGGCTTATTTATTACCTATTTCTTTATTTTTTGGCCCAATATAGTGGTGGAGTTTAAAGAGTCTACAAAGAAAGGAATGAGGTATAGTCTTTTTCTGCTCTATTTCTTGCCGAGTTTTCTAGCTTTTGTCTACACTAGAGGGTTTGTAACAGAGGCTAGTGCTTTCTAGAGGCGTTGTTAGTCTTTGTTAGCCTGCTAACACTTTCGAAAAACGAATAAAACAATCAGAGAACTTCTAGGTAGCTCAAGAGACCTAGGATCAGAACACCAACACCGATATAGATAAAAAGCATTGGCCCGAGACTAAGAATGGACTGTTTTGCCTGTGTAACATTTGAGGGGTCGTCTGGGGCGTAGAGAACTTCAAATTTCTCTCCCTTGTGCCAAGGCTTATAAGAAAAGCCAAAGCTCAACTCTTCTTCATATATGTTTTTCTCTTGGTCGTAGTAGCTAATAATTGGATAGAAAATTTTGGTCGAACCACTTTTAGACTCTGTGTAACCTCTAACTCTGGCTTCGGTTCTTACCCCATGCTTTTGTAAGTACTTATAATTTGAGTTGAATTTGATTCCAACGATAATAAAGACAGTACCTATGAAAAAGGTAATGAACAGAACCGTCATTTATCTTGAAGGTAGAAAAGCCCCATTTCATAGCCCTTCAAGCCGAAGCCAGTGATCATGCCTGCACAATTAGCAGTAATAAGACTTAGGTGTCGATACTCCTCTCGGGCATGAATGTTCGAAATATGAACCTCTACAACCGGAGTTTTTATACCTGCCACAGCATCAGAAATGGCCACAGAAGTGTGAGTGTAAGCCCCGGCATTTAGAATGATACCGTCATAGGAGAAGCCAACTTCGTGTAGTTTGTTAATCAACTCACCTTCAATATTGCTTTGGTAGTACTCAAAGTCAACTTCCGGATGTTTCGACTTTAGTCCTTCAAAGTATTCTTCAAAGCTTTGGTCGCCATAAACGCTTTTTTCTCTTACTCCTAGCAGGTTCAGGTTTGGTCCGTTGATGATGATGATTTTCATGAGGCTAAAACTACATGATTATCTCCAATTCTCTGCAATAAACGCAGTATGCCGTTTTCAGGCTGCTAACCTTTGACAAACTTAAACTAGGTAAGACCAGGGAGCTCTTAGGTTTTTGCAGGTTTGGGAGGCTAATGTTTGTCAAAGGTTTGTAATTCGCTTTCGGAGAATGCTATTATACACCTCCATCTTTAAATTACCACTCATAATGGCCATCAGAAGAGGTAGGAGGTGGACGTTCAACAAATAAAATACGGAGTTTGCCATATTAGAATATCCTAATTCACTAAACTTGAAAATGGCTTGGGATATTTACATTCAGGAATATGAGAACTACTTAAGGCTAGAGCGTTCGCTTAGTGCAAACTCGGTGGAGGCCTATGTTCGTGATGTTTCCAAGCTCAAGCAGTTTCTAGAAATTTCTGGTTCTGATATTACGCCTTTGCAAGTAAGCATGGTGGAGCTACAGAACTTCATTGAGTACATCAATGAGTTGGGCATGAGTGCTTTTTCTCAGGCAAGGATCATTTCAGGGCTAAAGTCTTTCTACAAATTCTTGCTTTATGAAGGTGAGTTGGACTCTGACCCAACAGAACTTTTGGAGGCTCCTAAGTTGGGTAGAAAACTCCCAGATACTTTAAGTGTAGAGGAAATAGATCAGATTTTAGCTGCCATTGACCACTCCAAGCCAGAAGGAATGCGAAACAGAGCCATGCTCGAAACCTTGTACAGCTCAGGTCTTCGTGTTTCTGAATTAATTGGACTGAAAATGTCGAATGTGCATTCTGATGTGGGCTTCTTGAGGATCTTCGGAAAGGGGAGTAAGGAGCGTTTGGTGCCTATTGGTAAGGAGGCGCTGAAATACATTAAGATCTACCAAAATGAAGTTAGGGTTCACTTAGATATAAAGTCGGGCAATGAGAGCTTTATGTTTTTGAATCGAAACGGTAGGCAGTTAAGTAGGCAAATGGTTTTTATTGTGATTAAAACTTTGGTTGAAAAAGCCGGAATCAAAAAGACCATCAGTCCGCACACTTTCAGGCATTCATTTGCTACTCATTTAATAGAAGGCGGGGCTGATCTCCGGGCAGTGCAGGAAATGCTAGGTCACGAATCCATCACCACCACAGAAATATACACGCACCTAGATAGAGATTACCTAAGACAAGTGATACAGGAATTCCATCCTAGAAGTTAGTTTAAAGTTCAAGGTTCAATGTTTAATGTGACTCTGACTTGAAACATTAAGCATCAAACTTTCATCTCCATTAGAGTCTCTCACAGAGGACTCTGATGATTCAACATTCTCAGAGTCCCTTTCAGGAGACACTGAGATTGAGGATAGCAAGACCGAACTTCCGAAATCAGATGCAAGAGTGAATTTCGATTCTCAGACCACTAAGGGTTCTTTAAAAAATGCGTTTATAGTAGCTCAAAGCTTTTCCTCGTATGGATGTTTGTCTTCAATCGGCACACCTAAAAGACGTGATATGGATTTTCCTGCTTGAATAACTTCAGAATTCAAACTAGCATCAGTTTTGTCAATTTCAATTCTCTTGCCATCTGATAGTATTAAGTTCAGAGTACATTCTTGTGTATCGAATGTGTTAGGGTAATCGATTACCACTTTTTGCACATCTCCAAAATCAACCTCTTTATGATAAGGTACTTTTATCGTTTTCTGCTTTTTAGAAAAAATGATTTTTATTGGAGAAATGCCTCCTTTTAAATACTTGAAAATTCGAGGAATGACTAGGAGCGGTAGAAGGTAAAACAGATAGATTAGACTGCTTACATCGCTTTTATGGTTGTTAATTAATACGGCATACCAAATGACAAGAATTAAAACTGATATGTAAAAGTTGGTCTTTGCTCTTGTCGGGTTTTTGGTGATTACAAACTCAGTATCAGTGTCAGAGATATTGTAGCGATTTAACATTATATCCTCTCAAATCATCAAATTAACTTATTATCAAATCAGAAATCAAAACCATTTTCAACTCCATCAGAGTCTCTCACAGAGGACTCTGATGATTGAGCTTGCCGTTCTCAGAGTCCCTTTCAGGAGACTCTGAGAGGGTGTAGTTGGTTTATGGTTCTAATGTAACTCCGACTTCGAACATTAAACCTGAAACTTTGAACTGGTTACAGCCAATTCTTCCGTTTGAAATAATAGATCATTCCTAAAGCCACTATAACAATGGCTCCCCAGAAAATAGGGTAAGAGTACTCGTAACTCAGCTCAGGCATATGTTCGAAGTTCATTCCGTAAATCCCAGCCATAAAGGTGAGAGGAATGAAAACCACCGAAAATATGGTCAAAACTTTCAGTACATCATTCAACTTATTGGTCATGTGCGTGTGGTAGGTGTTGAGGTTGTCATTGATGGTCTCCCTATAAACCTCAATGGTTTCAGTCACATTCGTAATGTGGTCGTGGAGGTCTTTGAGGAACGGACGTGTCTTTTTGTCTATAATCGGAAGGTCTGATTTGTTAAAGCCGATTACTGTATCGCGTAAAGGTCTGGCGAAACGTCTCAGGTAATTAACCTCTTTCTTACTTAGGTTCAAATCGCCTAAGATGTCTTTCCTAAAATCACCTAGCAGCCTAGCCTCCTGCTCATTGATTTCGTCTCCATATTCTTCGATAATACCTAGATAATGGTCTACAATTACATCGAGCAGAGCAAAAGCCACATAGTCAGACTTTCGGGTTCTTATTCGGCCCTTCGCGTTTCTGAGTCGCCCGCGCACACCATCGAAAATATCCCCCTCTTTTTCCTGGAAAGTAATGATGTAGCCGTTGCCCACAATCATGCTGAATTGTTCGGAGATAATAGTTTCTTCCGAGGTTCGGAACATTTTTGCTGCTATAAAGAAGTGGTCGTCATACTCATCGAAAGTAGGACGCTGGTTAATATTGAGGATATCTTCTAACGCCAGATTGTGAATATTAAAGCACTCACCAATTTTCTGAACCACGCTAATATCATGCAAGCCAACAACATTCACCCAAGTGGTAAACTCTGGTTTAACCAGTTCAGCCAAATGGTCTAATGTAATGTGCTCATCTCTTAATTCAGTTTGATTAAACTGAATTAACTCTAACCTTACATTCTCTACATGCTGCTCACCAGTATAGATGAGCGCTCCGGGCATTTGGTTAAGCTTTTTAGAGACCTTACTAGGTTCAGCTTTCTTTTTTCTTCGCCTCCTTATAGACAATAGTTCGGTGGGGGAAAGGTATTTCAATTCCTTCACGGTCGAATCTTTCTTTAATTGACTTATTAATATCGCACTTTAATTCGAATCCCTTTCCAGGGTCCTCAGCCCAAACCTGAGCCCTGAGATTGATGCTAGATTCGCCAAAATCTAATAATCTAACAATCACTGCTGGGTTGCCTTTATCTTTTTCTTCATCAGTTCTTTTATCTATGAAGTTAGGGTGAGCCATGGCTTCTTCCTGAATAATTTTCATAGCTAAATCTATGTTAGAGTCATAACTGATGCCATAGAATATATGATTGCAGACCATTTCATCAACTATGTTAAAGTTGTGTATGGTTTCGGCACTTATAACGGAGTTGGGAATGATTAGGCGCTTATTTTCGAAGTCTTTGATAACGGTGTGCCGCAGGGTAATGTCTTCTACTGTTCCAGAATATAGGTTAGATATTCTTACAATGTCTCCAACTCGGAAAGGCTTGAAGATAACAATGAAGATACCACTTACTATGTTGGAGAAAGCAGCTTGAGAAGCAAAACCTATAATGGCTGCTATGATACCAGCAGAAGCAAACAGAGTTACTCCAACTGTTCTGAACTGTGGTATTGAAATGAAGATTAGAATAGTAGCAACAGTGTAAATAATAAAGCCTAAAGCATTGCTTAAAAACTTATACTTGGTTGGGTCTACTCTAATTTCATCAGACGACTTATTGATTGCTTTCTTTAGAATGGCTCTTAAAATTCTTAAGAGTATATGTGCCAGTGCAAGAATGGCGGCAACATAAGTTATCAGATTAAGCGCTTCATAGCGCGTGTAGTGTAAAAAATCAAAAGGCAGATTTACCTCCATTATCCAATATTGAGATTAAAAGTCATTACTGGAATATCTGAACGAGTAATCAGATACTCGGTGATATTTCCTTTAATTAAGTCCTTGATAGACTCCGAATGTTTAGAAAAGAGAGCAATCATATCTGACTCGTAAAAATCGGCTGCATTAAGAATTCCTTTTTGCAATTGTTTGGTGTTAAAAACCTCTATTTCGTACCCTTTTAGACCGTTTCTCTGAAACCATAAATGGCTCTTCTTTCTAATTTGGGGCGAAGTATGGAAAAATGCTGGAGTATTTACATATACGAACTGAAGTTCTGAGTTAAATTTTTCAGCGAGCGCCAAGAGGTCGCTCATTCTCTGACTACAGTCGTCTTCTAGGTTAGTTGGGATAAGAATTTTATTAGGTGCAAAATCTTCCTTGTTCTGGTTTACCGTTATTACAGGGTTCATGGCCAGTTTTGCTATTCTTTCTGGGTGAGTTCTTTTCAAGAATTCATCGAACCTCTGATGTTCATAGTTGCCTACTATGGTTAGGTCAAAACCTTCTTCAGCCACTAATTCGGCAATTTTATCTGGAGAGCTATCAACCTTAAGTTTGTAAGAGATTTTAATGCCTTCATTGGAGAGCTTTTCTACATACCTCTCCATCTTCTTTTCATTTTTCTCAATTACTTCATCTAAAAACTTCTGCCCACCAGGGGCTTTGCTTTTATACAAACCCAATTCATCTAGATAAACTGTAAGGGCCGCTTTAACTACATGAATTAGTGATATTTCTGCTCCGGTAACGGAAGCAATTTGTTTGGCAACATTTAGAGCTTTAGACGTTTTGTCCGTAAAGTCTACAGGAACAAGAATCTTTTCGTACATCTCGTTTTAATTTAATTCAAATTCAGACATATCTCAATAAGTGACAAGTCTAAGCAGATAAATAGTTGAAAGGGCGGTTTAAAATTTCAATTCTTAGAGTTCTGAATTATTTTTGCTCGAAATCTGCACCCTTGTATAAGTTCTTAATCCGTCCGTTCCTTTTTCTAAAAAATCCTGAGCCAGCTCATTATTTTACTTTTGGTCTCATTAGAAAGCTTTTTAAAGTACCAGGTGCTGCATCTGTAGCCAAAGGTTTGTACAACTTTCAACATCCAGAACTAGCAGTAGAGTGTTTTGGTTTGAAGTTTCCAAACCCAGTTGGACTTGCTGCTGGCTTCGATAAAGACGCTAAACTTTTCAATGAGCTATCAGCATTTGGGTTTGGCTTCATTGAAATCGGTACGCTTACACCCAAAGGTCAGGATGGAAACCCAAAGCCTCGTCTATTTAGGTTGCCCGATGATATGAGCCTGATTAACCGCATGGGTTTTAATAATGAAGGGGTGGAAGTGGCTGTAGAGCGACTAAAAAAGAAGCGAACGCAAGTGTTGATTGGTGGAAACATAGGGAAGAATAAAGTCACTCCCAATGAACAGGCCGTTGACGATTATGTGTACTGCTTCCAAGCCTTGGAACCTTACGTAGATTATTTTGTGGTGAATGTGAGTTCACCAAACACGCCTAACTTAAGAGAACTTCAAGATAAAGAGCCGCTAACGGCACTCTTAAATACACTTCAGCAGAAGAAGAAAGAGCTAAATGCCAAACAACCAATTCTATTGAAAATTGCGCCAGATCTAACTGATTCTCAGCTTGACGATATTGTAGACATAGTGAAAGACACAGGAATTGATGGACTTATTGCTACCAATACTACTATTTCTAGAGAAGGCTTAAAGACGCCAAAGCAAACTGTTTCGCAAATTGGGGCTGGAGGCCTAAGTGGTGCAGCTGTAACTGATAGATCTACAGAGGTTATCCGTTACTTACACCAAAAATCTGCAGGGGACTTTCCTATTGTTGGAGTAGGAGGAATACTTACCGCAGAAGATGCTATTGCTAAATTAGAGGCGGGGGCTTCATTGGTTCAGGTATACACAGGGTTTATTTACGAAGGCCCAGCCATGATTAAGAAAATTAACAAGGGAATTCTTCGTTGGAAAAAAGCAAAGCACAAGGCCTAGTTGGCTTATGCGGTTTCTAAAATTCATTTAACTTCGTACAAACTGGTTTAAAATTTTTCAATGGCCCAAAACACCTATAAGTCCAATACCTTTAAAAGTAACCAGGGCAAAAAACCCAAAACCAAAAGAAAACTCTCCTTTAATCTGAGTATGCCTTTTCTAAAGGATAAAAGGGTGCAGCTTTCTGTGGGCTTTTTCCTATTGCTGGCATCGGTGTTTATTTTTCTAGCTTGTTTTAGCTATCTATTCACAGGTAAGGCAGACCAAAGTGTGGTTGAAGCTTTCTTCTCAGATGGTGAAACAGTTCAGTCTCTAGGCAGAGAAGCATCTAACTGGATGAAATTACTAGGTGCCTTAACAGCCCATAAACTTATTTTTTCATGGTTTGGAATTGGGGCATTCCTTATTCCTCCGTTTCTGTTTATTCTAGGGTACAAGATTGTATGGGGCAAAGCTTTGATGAAACTTTCTAGGGCTTTTGCGGCTACCAGCTTTTTTCTGGTGTGGATTAGCCTGCTTATGGGCTCCATGATTAAAGGAGACGACTCAGTTTCCGAATGGAGCTTCTATTCTGGAGGCTTGGGTTATGAGCTTTCTTTGTTCTTCGATAGTCTTTTGGGCTACGGAACTATCCTTTTCTTAGCTTTTACATTACTGGTCTTTGTAATATTCTTCTTTAACATCACTGAAATTTTAAGCCTGAAAAAGGCTACTGTAGAACCATCTGTACTAAAAGAAGATGAGGCTAAAAAACAGCAGGATTCAGAGCCAGTGAACCAACCTGTTGAGTCTACATCAGATGAGAGTGAAGAGGTTGATGAGGAAGAAGAAATTGATGACTCAGATTGGGTGGTAACAGTTAAAAATGAAGAGTCTGAGCCAGAGGAAAGTGAGTTGGAGCCAGAGTTAGCCTCTGCCATTAACTTGAGTACCGCACCATCTACACCTAATAAGGTCGAAGAGAAAAAAGAAGATGATGGTGCTATTGAACTAGAGGTTGAAGAGCCGGTTAATAAGCCAGTAGCACAAGAGCCTGCAAAAGAAAAGGAGCCAGCTTTTGAAGTAGAGATTAAGGAGGCTTCTGAAAAACTTGTTGAACAGGCAGGCCACTATGACCCTACTTTAGATTTGCCAAAATACCAGTTTCCAAAAGTAGATTTGCTGAATGAATACTCTACTGGTAGAGTTCAGGTTACAAAAGAAGAACTTCAGGCCAACAAAGACAAGATCGTTGAAACCCTAACCAATTTCAAGATTGGTATTGCTAGTATTAAAGCAACTATTGGCCCTACGGTTACGCTTTACGAGATTGTGCCAGAAGCAGGGGTGAAGATTTCTAAGATCAAAAACTTGGAAGATGATATAGCCCTGAGTTTAGCTGCTTTAGGAATTCGTATTATCGCTCCAATCCCGGGTAAAGGAACTATTGGTATCGAAGTGCCAAACACCAATAAAGAAATGGTGTCCATGAGGTCGGTAATCTCTACTGATAAATTCATGAATTCCGATATGGCTTTACCAATTGCTCTTGGAAAAACCATCACCAACGATATTTTCGTTACCGACCTAGCAAAAATGCCTCACTTATTGATGGCAGGTGCTACGGGTCAGGGTAAATCGGTTGGACTAAATGTAATACTAACTTCACTTTTATATAAGAAGCATCCTTCCCAGCTGAAGTTTGTATTGGTAGATCCGAAGAAGGTAGAATTAACCCTTTTCAATAAAATTGAGAGACATTACTTGGCTAAGCTTCCTGATAATGAGGAGCCAATTATTACCGATACTAAAAAAGTAATCCATACGCTTAATTCACTCTGTATTGAGATGGATCAGCGTTACGACTTATTGAAAGATGCTGCTTGTAGAAACCTAAAGGAGTACAATAAGAAATTTATGGATAGAAAGCTGAATCCTGAAAAGGGACACAGATACCTTCCATACATTGTATTGGTTATAGATGAGTTAGCTGATTTGATGATGACGGCAGGTAAGGAGGTGGAAACTCCAATTGCTCGTTTAGCTCAGTTAGCACGTGCTATTGGTATTCACTTGGTGGTAGCAACTCAGAGACCATCTGTAAACGTAATTACTGGTATTATAAAGGCTAACTTCCCTGCAAGGCTTTCATTTAGAGTAACTTCTAAAGTAGACTCCCGAACCATTCTAGATGCTGGAGGGGCCGATCAACTGATCGGACAAGGAGATATGCTGCTTTCAATGGGTTCCGATATCATAAGAATTCAGTGTGCATTTGTAGATACGCCAGAAGTAGACGAAATTTGCGAATTCATTGGTAACCAAAAGGGTTATTCAGACGCTTACTTATTACCAGAATATGTTGGTGAAGATGAAGGAGGTAGCCGAGCAGATGTAGATCTTTCTGAAAGAGATGCATTGTTCGATGAAGCTGCTAGGCTCATAGTATCTCATCAGCAGGGAAGTACCAGTTTGATTCAGCGTAAACTCAAATTGGGATACAATAGAGCAGGCCGTTTGATAGATCAATTAGAGGCGGCAGGAATTGTCGGGCCATTCGAAGGAAGTAAGGCAAGAGAGGTGTTGGTGCCCGATGAATATAGTTTGGAACAGTTATTGAATAACCTGGATAACTGATTTCAGTAATTAAGAAAAGAATGAAAAGAATATTAATTGTGATGTTTTGGATGGCTGCCTCGTTGGTGGCTGTAGGGCAAGAACAAAATCCAAAAGCAATTTTGGATAAAATGAGTTCGGTTTATAAGGCAATGCCGGGTTATGAGATCGGATTCGTTCAGAAAATTTTAAGTGAGTCTGAAGTGGTAGATAGGTTAACTGGCGAAGCTTCTGTTTCTAAAGATAAGTTTTTGATCAAGTTTCAGGCACAGCATATTTACTGTAATGGAACGGTGCTTTGGACATATTTAGTAGAATCTCAGGAGTTGACAATCACTAATTTTGAACCAGATGAGGCAGTAATAAACCCATCGAACGTTTATGATATCTACAAAGAGGGTTTTACCTATGCTTATAAAAGGCAGGATAACATTAAAGGAGAATTAGTGCACGTGGTAGAATTAACTTCTACGGATGATGACTCTGATTTTACTAATGTTATAATGTACATAGGCCAGAAAGATTCATATCTAAAGGCTTGGGATTTGATTGATTATGCTGGTGCTAAGACAGCTTTCGAGGTATCTTCATTCAAACCAAATGTTACTTTTCCTCCAGGTTTCTTCGAGTTTGACGAAGAGAAAAACCCTGTTCAATACAAAGAAGACCTCCGTAATTAATGAACAAAAAAGACTTATTCGGTCAAATCAAGGCTAAATCATCTTACCTATGTGTTGGCCTTGATACTGATATTCAGAAAATTCCTGAACACCTCAAAAAAGCGGACGATCCGCTTTTTGAGTTTAATAAGCAAATTATAGACGCTACCATAGATTATGCGGTGGCCTATAAGCCTAATATAGCTTTTTACGAAGCTCATGGTCTCAAAGGTTGGGAGAGCTTAATGAAAACCATTGAGTATATCCCCAAAGAGGCCTTCGTTATTGCAGATGCTAAACGTGGCGATATTGGGAATACCTCAAAAATGTATGCTCGTGCTTTCTTTGAAGAAATGAATTGCGATGCCATTACGGTGGCTCCTTATATGGGTGAAGACTCTGTAAAACCTTTCTTAGATTTCAAGAATAAGTGGGTTATTCTTTTGGCTCTTACTTCTAATGCGGGTGGAAAGGACTTTCAGAATCTCACATTAGATTCTGGGGAGGAAGTTTATGAGCGAGTTCTATCGAAAAGTCAGGAGTGGGGTTCTTCAGAAGAGCTGATGTACGTGGTTGGAGCTACAAAAGCGGAGGCTTTAAAGAATATCAGACAGATTGTGCCAGATCATTTCCTTTTAGTACCTGGTGTAGGAGCTCAAGGCGGTAGCCTTGAAGAGGTTTCTAAGTATGGAATGAATAGTGAGTGTGGACTGCTTGTAAACTCTTCACGCGGAATCATTTATAAAGACTCCTCTGAAGCATTTGCCCAAGTTGCGGGTCAAGAGGCTAATACTCTGCAACAGGAAATGTCTAAATATTTAGAAAAATATTGCTAAATTATTTGGTGTAAACACGCACCAAATGATTCAAGAAGAGTTCCTACATTTCGTCTGGCTACATCAATATTTCAATCCGAAACAGCTAATTACTACCGATGGTAAATCGGTAGAAGTATTGAAGCCTGGATACCATAACCATCTGGCAGGCCCAGACTTTAAGGAGGCTAGTATCAAGCTTGAAGGAATTCTTTGGGCAGGTTCAGTAGAAATTCACGTTAAGTCGTCTGATTGGAGTGCGCATAAACATGATGGAGATAGCAACTATGACAATGTTGTGCTCCATGTGGTGTTTACACATGACCGTGAGATATTGAATGCCGATGGGCAGCCCATTCCAACATTAGAACTCAAAGGTCTTGTTAAACCAGGCCTCCTTTCTAGGTACAAAACTATTGTAGAAAGTCAGACCGATATTCCATGTGGCAATTCATTTCATAAAGTTAAGGCGGTTACCAAGCTCTCTATGTTAGAGTTTACTTTGGTAAGAAGGTTGGAACGTAAGGGAGATCTTTTCAAGGAGATTCTGGAAAGCAATAATCAAGACTGGGAGCAAAGCACCTACCAATGGTTGGCGAGCGGATTTGGCTTTAAAACAAATTCAGAGAACATGCTGCAACTGGCTAATGCTGTGCCCCTCAAAGTTTTGCAAAAGCATGCAGATTTAAAACAATGGGAGGCATTGTTGTTCGGTGCTAGCGGCTTGTTAAATGCTTCTGACAATGATGCCTACGCTAATGAATTACGTAGAGAATACGCTTTTTTAGAACGTAAGTATGAAGTGAAATCAAGTCTTAGCTATAATCAATGGCACTTTTCAGGAGTGCGTCCTTCTAACTTTCCTACAGTAAGAATTGCTCAGTTCGCAGCGTTGGTTCATAGCCATCCAAACTTATTTAGTCTATTTACCCATTTTACAGATTTAGTTAGTCTTCAAAAACTGCTTCAGGTTAGTCCGTCTGAGTATTGGAAATCGCATTTGAATTTTGGGGCGAAAAGCAAGTTTCAGAATAAGGCAATGTCTAAATCTGCTGCTCAAGGACTTATGATAAATACCATTGCCCCATTACTAGTGGCTTATTCGGAATATAAAGATGATGCTGATATGTTAGATCGGGCCATGAATATCTTAATGACCCTTCCTGTAGAGCAAAATCATATAATTCGAAAGTGGCAGACTTTAGGGTGGAACGTAAACTCTAGTTTCGATACTCAGGGACTAATCGAGCTTTATAACGAGTACTGTTTAACTCGTAAATGCATGAAATGTAAGATTGGTATTGAGTTGGTAAAGGCCTGAATACTTATTTTTTGATACGAAAAGGCTTAACTTTGCACCCGCAAAAAGAGCTATGGAGAATCCTGTAATCATATTTGGAGCAAATGCACTCGGTAGAGCTGCAAAAGAGATTTTTGAAAGTAATGATATTATCGTTTATGGTTTCTTAGACGATAATGAAGAACTGCACGGACAAACGCTTGGTGAGCTAAGTATTTTGGGCAGAACTGACGATGATGGCTTTCTTAAACTTATCGGTAAAAAGTGTGAAGCCTTTATTGGAGTTGATGACCGTCAGCTAAGAAAAGGCTTAGTAAAGTTGATAAAGGAGAGAAGAAAGATGATGCCAGTGAATGCTATTCATAGCAATACTGAAATAGCACCGTCTGCCAGTGTAGGTCATGGAGAATTTATAAATAGTGGAGTAATCATTGGCGCAAATGCTAAAATTGGCGATCACTGTATGATCCATACAAACGCTACTATAGACTTCAGCGCCAAACTTGGAGACTTAGTTCAGGTTGGACCTGGTAGTGTTGTGGGAAGCGAGGCAGAAATTGGCGATAACGTATTCATTGGTTCCGGAGTAACCATTGTACCAGGAATAAAAGTTGGTAAAGATGCTAGAATAGGAGCAGGGTCGGTGGTAATTGCCGATGTTGCTGATGGAGAAACAGTATTCGGAAATCCAGCTGCTAAAGTTTAGAATTCAGATTGAGAATGCTCTGATAATCTTCTTTAGGAGGAGGAGCCCGCAGGGCGGAAGAGGTTTCTGATATTCAACTAGAAATTCACCCTACAAGCAATAGGGCAGAACATATGGAAAAGAAGTATTCAATTTTATTGTATTACTGCTACGCGAAAATCGAGGATTATGAAGCGTACAGAGAAGAACATCACCTTTTTTGTGTTGAAAACAACTTAAGAGGTAGAATCATTATTTCACCTGAAGGACTTAACGGAACTGTTTCGGGCTTAAAAGAAGACTGTGAGAAGTACATGGCTTATGTACATTCCGATGCTCGATTTGCCGATACGGAATTCAAGGTTGAGGCACATGAAACCATGGCTTTCGCCAAACTTCATGTGAGAGTAAAACCAGAGATAGTTCACTCAAGCTTGAGGCATATAGATCCAAGGCAAAAAACTGGGACTTACGTTGAACCGCAAGACTTTAGAAAAATCCTTGAAGAACAACCTGAGGATACCGTTATTCTAGATGTTCGGAGCAACTACGAGCACAATGTAGGTCGATTCAAAAATGCCCTAACCTTAGATATAGATAACTTCCGAGACTTTCCCGAAAAGGTGAAGGAGTTAGACCACCTTAAAGGTAAGAAAGTGGTTACCTACTGTACAGGTGGTATTAAGTGTGAAAAGGCCAGTGCCTACTTATTAGAGCAGGGTTTTGATAATGTCTATCAGCTTCATGGTGGGATTATTAAATACGGAATTGAGGCTGAAGGAAAGGATTTTGAAGGTAAATGCTACGTTTTCGATAACCGTATTACTGCCGATGTAAATCATGTAAATCCAAGCATTGTTTCTAAGTGTTTCATCACTGGTGAACCTACGGATAGAATGGTGAATTGCGCCAACCCGGAGTGTAATGCGCATATTCCTATGACTGAAGAAGCTGGATGGTTAATGGATGGATGTTGTTCCGATGAGTGTCGAAAAAATCCTGCAAGAAGACCTTACGATGGTACTGGATACTATCAAAAGAATACCAATCACTATAACCCTTTAAAGGGTGTGAAAAGAGAGCCAGCTAAAATCGACTAATGGCTGCCAGAAGAATTCCAGAATCAGAACTAATTCTGAACGATGGAGATAGAATCTACCATCTCAATCTAACCGCTGAGATGGTAGCGGATACCATTATTGTTGTAGGTGACCCTGATAGAGTATCGAAAATAAGTAGGCACTTCGATAAAATTCATTTCCAAGAGTCTAATAGAGAATTAGTTACTCATACTGGTGAAATTGGAGGAAAACCGCTTTCTATTATTAGTTCTGGAATGGGAACGGATAATGTTGAGCTACTCATGACTGAGCTAGATGCTTTAGTTAATATTGATTTTAAGTCTAGAAAGGTAAACCGAAGGTTAAAGAAGCTCAATATCATTAGAATAGGTACTTCGGGTTGCATGCAAGCTGATATTCCCCTAGATGCGCTGTTGGTTTCAAGAGCAGGTTTAGGACTCGATACGCTCATGAGCTTTTATGATCGTAGTCTGAGTGAAGATTTAGCTGTAGTGGAGAATAAAATTCAGCGATTGTTAGAGTTACCTTTTAAGCCATATTTTGCCAAAGGGTCCGATCAGCTATTCGATCTATTTAAAGATGATATGCACCATGGTGTTACCGTTACTGCTCCTGGTTTTTACGCTCCACAGGGAAGAGAAATAAGGCTTAAACCAAAAATTACAGGCTTTATTGATACTCTAGCCAATACCCCAACCAGTTTCGGAAGGTTTACAAATTTTGAGATGGAAACTGCTGGTTACTATGCAATGGCCGAGCTGTTAGGACATGAAATGATAAGCCTGAATGCGCTAATAGCTAACAGAGCCAATCAGACTTTTTCATCCAATCATGAAAAAACTGTAGAGCGACTTATTCAGCTAGTTTTAGAGAAGCTTACTTATTCTTAGGTTTTAGGTTTCCTTGAATTAACAAATTGAATTCAACACAGGTGAGTACTCCGTTGTGAGAGTATGGACACGTTTTGTAAAGCGTTTCACCGAACCTATTCTTTGTGGTAATTACATCATCGCCCTTGCAGACGGGGCAAGTAATCAAATCATCGCTATCGCACTTTATGGTATTTAGGTAAAAGAATTTAGAGTTAACATCTGCGCTAGATGTGGTGCCTCTGTTGTTTCTAAATGCTTCTTCGGCCAGCTCCAATAAGTTTAGCGTTTCTTTTGAGAACTGTCCACGGCTTCCCTTCAGTTCAAGGTACTTATTCAACCAGTCAATACTCTGAGTATGCTTATTCATGTAATATGAATTCTTACCGAAGTAAAAACAGAAGTCGGCAGAGAGTACGTCTATCTTATCTAGCGCAGCCATAAAATATCCATCGGCCTTGCTATACTGCTCAAGGTCCATGTAATGCACTGCACTATCTATATATCTTCTGGGGTCTTCCTTCTGTTGGGCATTGGCTATAAAAGAGCAAGATGCAAACAGTACTAAGAGGAATGTAAGTCTCTTCATAAGTAAATATCAGCTCAAAAATAATAAACTCTGGAAACTAAAAAGCCTCGGTTTTTCCGAGGCCTAACTACTTAACAGTATTTAACGCTTTTGGTGAAGTAATTTATTTTGTCGCACCTTTCTTCTTAGGTAACGCAATTTTCTTTCCTGCCAGACTATAAATACCGAGACCGGTGGCAACAACTGCAGCTGTGAGTAAAATAGTTTTCGTTTTCATTTTTCTTGTGATCTCCCTGTTTAAGACAATGATTGTACCAAGTTTGTTACAGTCGTCAGATATTATTCTTTTGTCTTAGAAAAGTCTCATCATTTACACACTTAATGAACGTAAAACCCCTATCAAAAGGATTCAGTTTTTGAATAAAAATTTCCACTGGTCATTTAACAGTTTTGACGGCTTAGAATCTTTAGTAAATTCCCAAGAATATAACCTGATGAATATGACTAAACTACTTACAATATCCTTATTCGGCTTCATGTTGCTAGGAGCCATGAGTCTACCAGCGCAACAAGCAGCTCCTCAAGTAGACACTAGAATGTACGAAATTATCAATGGTGTTTCTGCTCAGAGAATTGAAGCAGATATAAGAACATTGGCTGGCTTCGGTACTAGAAATACCTTTTCCGATACGGTTTCTAAGACCAGAGGAATTGGTGCTGCCCGTAGATGGCTGAAAGCGGAGTTCGAGAAAATCTCTGCTGAGTGCGGGGGGTGCTTGAAGGTTTTTTATCAGAAAGATTTGGTAACCAAAGAAATGGGTGGAAGAGTGCCTCATGACGCTTATGTGGTGAATGTAGTGGCTGTACTTAGAGGAACAGACAACCCAAATAATTATGTGATGATGTCTGGAGATATCGACTCCAGAGCATCTAATACAATGGATTTTACAACCGATGCTCCTGGAGCCAATGATAATGCCTCAGGTATGGCTGGTACTATAGAAGCGGCTCGGGTACTCTCTAAATATAAGTTTAAGAATAGCATTGCTTTTGTTGGTCTTTCTGGAGAAGAACAAGGCCTTTTTGGAGGTGCTGGTTTAGCTAAGTACGCCAAAGAGAATAAATGGAATATTCTTGGTGTGTTGAACAACGATATGATTGGAAATATTGAAGGTGTAGATGGTGTAATAGATAACAGAACCTTTAGAATATTTTCTGAACCTACTCCAGCAAATGAGTCAGATAGAGCTAGAGCTTCTAGAAGATTTACTGGCGGTGAGGTTGATGGAAACTCTAGACAACTGGCTAGGTACATTCACAACCAAGTGTTGACCTATATGCCAGAAATGAACCCTATGATGATTTACAGGTTAGACCGATTCGGAAGAGGAGGGCATCATCGACCATTCAATGATTTAGGTTACCCAGGTGTGAGAATAATGGAAGCACATGAAAATTATGTGCGCCAGCACCAAGATATAAGGGAAGAGAATGGTATAAAGTATGGTGACGTAATAGAAGGAGTGAATTTTGAGTACGCTAAGAAACTTACAGCAGTTAACGCTATTTCTTTAGCAGGACTTGCATGGGCTCCTCCTGCTCCAGAATATGTGAGAATTGGTGGAGCTGTTCAGCCGTCTACCACATTGCAATGGCCAGAGTCTAACGATCCTGACATAGCAGGTTATAAGCTATACTGGAGGCTAACTACTTCTCCTACTTGGGATAATTTTATTTACGTAAGCGGAACGAATGAGTATACTTTAGAAGGAATAGTGATAGATAATTATTACTTCGGAGTTGCAGCGGTAGGTAAAGATGGAAATGAATCTACAGTGGTTTTCCCGTATCAGCAGCTAAGAATGGGAAGAAGGTAGATCGAAAGGTTGATTACAAAAACACCAAGGGACTATATCTCCTTTGGTGTTTTTTTATGCGTATTAATTTTATCTGCCTCTTCCTGAAAGAAATCTTTAAGCCGATGTACACCATACCGTGGTGCAATATTGTCTTGAGCCATCATACTCAGAAAAAACTCGTAAGGTCCGTAGGTTTTGGAGGTGGTAAAGGCTCTAAGTAAGGCTAATATGCTCTTCCTAACCCAGTCGGGTATATGGCTTATTTTTATTTCAAACTTGAATGCTTTTAGTGCTAACTCAGCTATTTCTTCTTGAGTTAAAATATCCGGACCTCCTACTTCAATTTCATTTGTAGAAGTTTCGATAGAGTCAACCACAACCCTAGCTAAATCCGCTCCATGAATTGGGTTTAGCATAAACTGACCTTTCCCGAATAAGAATACTTTACCTTTTCTAGCCATTTGTAGAAAGTCTTTCATGTCAGAGAAAAATCCATTAGGTCGAATGACAGTGTAGTTGAGAGTTGACGTTTTTAAGTAATCAACAAAAGCCTCTTTTGCTTCAACTAGCTTTAGGTGGCGCATCAATTCTCCATTCAAAACGGAGATGTAAACCACTTTAACAGCTCCAGATGCTTTCGCCTCATTTAGTAAGTTGACATTAGCTTGAAAGTCTACATCTTTATAAGTTAAGCCATCCTTTTGACGGGTAATACCTACACAGCTGATCAGTACGTCTCCATTATTTATGATGCCGCTTAGCGTGTTGGGCTTTGTTACTTCTGCTTCAATCAGCTGTTTGTCGGTTAGGTTTAGTTCATAAACGCTTTCCTTCTTTCTCACAATTGCCCCGAACTCTATCTTTCTAATTTGTAACTCCCTTATTATATGCTTTCCTAAATACCCAGAGGCTCCAGCTACAATTACTCTTCTTCCTTCCATTGTTTTTTCTGTAAAGATGAGCTACTGACAGTAGGCTTTCGTCCGGCTGTGTAATTCAGAACTGCAAAGTGAGTTTCCGGACTTTTTTCGGAGCTTTTAAAAGGCTTGTTTGCTGGTCTGTAGTTTAACCCAGGCCTTTGGGGTGGTGCCAGTGTTTTTCTTGAAAAACTCATTGAAAACTGACTTGGAGTTGAAGCCACTTTCATAAGCAATGCCCAATATAGAGAGGTGTTGTACTTCAGGTTTTAACGCTATTTTTTTGAAGTGGGCTAAACGATGTTGATTAATGAATTCATTAAATCCCTTGCCAATTCTGTTGTTTAGCAGCCAAGAGAGTTTATTTGGGTGTAGGTTTAGTTTTATGGCTAACTCACGTAAGCTTAAGTGAGAGTCTAAATAAAGCAAGTCTTTACTCATAGAGCTATTTAGCAATTCTAAATAGTCGGTTACTTCTTCTTCCGATAATGTCTCACTTTTACTTTCCTTTATCTCTTCATGTAAAGAGTTTACAGAATCAAGGGAATAGGTAAACTTTAGTTTTTTCACCTCGTCTGTTTGCCTTAAAGGGGCAAGGAGTGGATCGAATCTGAAATTAATATGCTGACCAGATTTGTCGTAGAAGGCATTTATGAGAAGCTCAATTGCTTTGTCTTTTGTACCGCCATACCAGGCTAAATAGGTACAAACGGGTAGGTGAAACGTGGAACTTTCGTTCAAACTTAGGCCTGATTGTTCTCCTTGTTTTATCGTCTTCCATAGGTGGAGTAGCGTTTCTCTTTTATCGGAAGCGAATTGCTTTGTTGTATTTATGAACTCATTTTCTTCATTCTGTTGTATTTGGCAAATAGCTTTTAACTCTAGTGCCATTTCCCAACCTTCATTGATGCTTAAGCCCTTGTCTATACTTGTAATAGCCTCTTTGTATTGCTCTTGTAGATAATGATTCCAGGCAAGGATGTAAAAGTGATTGGGAGAATTTGGGTTCAATTCAATAGCTCTATCTATGCTTTGTTTGGCTTCGTCAAAATGTCCATTGGCATTAAGTAGTTCTGCTTTAAATTCTAAAGCATCTGAGAAATTTGGGTTAATCCTCAATGCCTGATTGAGGTGTGATTGGGCTTTCTCAAAGTCCCAATTACCAATGAAGTGATACAGCCCCTTGGTGTAATGATACTCAGCGAGTTCTGTTTGTTTATCTCCTAATTTCTTAATGAAGTGGTGGGCCATGTAAAGCGCTTTCATTCTATCGGCCAAATTCCAAGCCGCCTGATGGACAAAGCTCTGACTTAAACCTAGATATGGTAAAGGATATTCTGGGTCTAAAGAGATGCTCTCTTTAAAACTCTCTTGCGCTTTCTGAATGCTCTCAACGGTCCATTGTAAAAGAAAGAACCTTCCCTTGAGATAGGCTTGGTATGCTCTAGTTTCTGAAGTTTTAGGAGTTTCAAAATCGTCCTGTATATCAAAGTGGCCAAACTGCTCTCGAATTCTGTCTGCGATTAGTCGGCTTATTTCGTCTTGAAGATTGAAGATGTCTGTCAGTTCTCTATCAAAACTCTCAGACCAAATATGAAAACCAGTGTCTGTTCTTATCAGCTGGGTAGATATCCTTACTCTATTGGCTGCTCGCCTTATACTTCCTTCTAAAACTGTGCTTACTCCCAAATCATTTCCGATATGTCTAACATCTACCTGTCTGTCTCTATAGCTAAAAGAAGAGGTCCGGGCTGTCACTTTAAGCCCTTTAATTTTGCAGAGGGTGTTGATTATTTCTTCCGAAATGCCATCGGCAAAGTATTGATTGTCAGGGTCTCCACTTATATTGTTGAAGGGTAATACGGCTATAGATTTTTGATTGATCACAATTAATTAGTAGAGAAGTGTAATTACATGCTTATTATTGAAGTAGCGCTAAACACAAACCAATGAAAGTCGACCAGTTCCTGTTTAAGGACGATGAATTTAAATACTCTCATGAAAATATAGAAGATAAGAATTCGGTTTCTTTTGTTCTTGTTTTTGCCCCTAGGCAGGAGATGGAATCTCAAGGTTGGTTAAAAGGTATTAGTGAAAAGTATCCGCAGGCAGATATTGTTAGTTGCTCTAGCTCTGGAGAGGTTTACTTATCTGAAGTTTTAGATAATTCAGTTACAGGAATGGCCGTAGCATTACAGAAGTCTTCGGTAGAAATCCACTCTATGAAACTTGAAGATGGAGATAGCAGTAAAGCACTAGGGGAGAGGCTTTCTGCTGGTTTTACTTCGACCGACCTCAGGCATGTTTTGGTCTTTAGTGATGGCTGGCTCATTAATGGAGTAGAATTGCTTGAGGGAATGTATGGGGCTTTAGGTAGAGATGTTCTAATCAGTGGAGGTTTGGCTGGAGATGGAGCCAATTTCTCAAAAACATTGGTTGGGCTAAATGGAGAAATTGATGAAGGACAAGTTGTGGCAATTGGCTTTTATGGTCAGCAGATTGAAATAGGCTTTGGCTCGCACGGAGGCTGGGATGTTTTTGGAGATTCTCATATTGTGACGGCCACAGAAGGGAGGGTGATAAAGACTTTAGATGGAAAGTCTCCATTAAGCTTATACAAACAGTTTATGGGAGATGATGCGGATGGATTGCCAGGGGCTGCATTGTTATATCCATTATCTGTTGTTATTCCTGAATCAGAATCGCCCTTGGTAAGGACGGTTTATTCAGTAGACGAAGTTTTAGGTCATTTAATTGTTGGGCAAGAAATTCCTGTTGGTACAGAAATTCGCTTTATGAAGGCTGAGTTCGATGACTTACTAAACGGCTCATCTCAGGCAGTACAAAAGGCGCTGAGCACCCTTAATGGAGTACCAGAGTTTTGTCTAGTAATAAGCTGCATTGGGAGAAAACTTTTATTCGATAGAAAGATAGAGGAGGAAATAGCATCGACTCAATCCGTATTAGGAAATGAAGTGCCTATTGGTGGTTTTTATAGCTACGGAGAAATATGTCCGGCCAAACGTGGTTTAGCCGAACTTCATCATCAAATGTTAGCTGTTACTTTGTTTCGGGAGAACTAGAGCTTAATGCCTAGCTGGTCAAAAATAAAGTAGTATTTAAACAGTATTTTATCTGTAAAGTCATTTCGAGTTAATTCTCCTCCGTGTCCAGACTTTGGCGTTACATACACATGATATAGAGATTCGTTACTTGCCTTTTCTTGAATGGTCGCAAGAAACTTGTAAGTATGCTGAGGTACGACTCTATCATCAGTTTCGCCCGTCATCAATAATAGGTTAGGATATTCAACACCCTCTTTAATATTATGAAGTGGAGAATAGGAAATCAGATTTTCGAAATCTTCCACGTACTCTGCTGAGCCATATTCTAACAAATTGATACTTGTGCCAGCTGTTGTGAACAGGCTTTTTCTAAGCATATCGGTTGGTGCTGCTTCTGCTATTACTGCTTTGAATAATTCAGGTCTTTGAACCATAGCAGCCAAGACCAACATTCCTCCATGAGAACCTCCATTGATAGCCATTCTACCACTTGTTGTGTACCCTTTTTCTATAAGGTATTCTGAGGCTGAAATAAAGTCGTCTATAGCATTTTGCTTTTTCAATCGCCTTCCCTCTAAAGCCCACGAGTCACCTTCTGCTCCTCCACCCCTTATATTAGGCATTGCTAAAACACCTCCATGGGCTAAAAATAATGCTAAGCTCTCATCATAGCCAGGTTCTACAGTTATTCCATAACCTCCGTAACCGTATACTAGAGTAGGGTTTTTACCATCCAGTTTCGTCTCTTTAGAGCAGGTGATATACATTGGTACTTCGGTGCCATCTTTAGAATGAAACTTTACATACCTAGTTTCAATGTCATTTACTTTGTAAGGAACCGTTATTTCTTCTATGGGGACAAACTCCAGAGTTTCTAAATCTAATTTGTACCAAAGGTCTGGGTGGTAAAAAGAGCTGATATTGAATAGCGTATAATTGGTGTCAGTCTTTGGTTTAAACGGGCCGTTAATCCTTTTACCCTTAGGAACATTGATAGTCTTCAGTAGCTCTCCCTTTAGGTTATAAATTAGTGCAAGAAACTGATCGTCTTGTCTGTAAATACAGGCTATTTTATCGGTGTCTATTTGATTAATTTCTCGAAGGTTTGCATCGAATTGAGGTACTAACTCCCCCAATTGATTCACTTGGTTAATATCTGCCACTAAGACCTTACCATTGGGAGCACCTAGTGTAGTTCTGATGATGGCCTGACTTCCTATAACCTCTTCAATTGTAAAAGTAGATTGGTCGTTAGGGATAGCTAAAAAGTTGTTTAAAGAAAATCCTGAGTTGCTTCTTTTTCGGATGTATGAAATGGCTTTAAAAGCTTTTCCAGATCTATACCCAAAATGATTCATAATCAGCACATCATCATTGGCTTCAAAAAAGTTGAAAGAATTAGTACCTGTTCTATCTGGGTTTAGATAGATTAATTCGTCTTTTTCCTGACTTTGATTAATATGATGAACGTAGAGTGCTTGTCCTGTAGCTTTGTCTAATAACTCTCTACCTTCAGCTGGTGCTGAATAACGATCGTAGAAGAAAGATCGGCCATTCCATACTATATTGCTGCTCATCCTTAAGAACTGTAAATTTTCTGGAAGCATCTCTCCTGTGAGCAGGTTGAAGACATACGCTTTTCGCCAGTCAGAGCCATTTACAGAAACTGTTACAGCAACAAGGCTTTCTTCTTCATTGAGGTAATAATCATCTACAGATACAAATTCACCTTTTGTTTCCTGCTGATCTCTTGCTTTAATTAGATACTTCCAGTTGGTTTCATTTCCTCTTTTGTACAAGAGATCAGCAGACCTGAACGACTCTTTAGCTTCAAATTTGAATTGAAACTTCTCAACGCGTTCCTTTTCAATCAATTGTTTGAAAGACTCTGTAGACTCTTCTTTTACATCATAGTAAATGCTTCCAATCTGAGCCTGAAGAGTTCTTTTGTAAGTTTGCTGCCTGCCTTCCTTATCAGTTATTTTCTTTTGTTCACTTAGCCATTCTGACAACCTAGGATCATTAGGATTTTCCATCCATTGATAAGGATCGTAGATTAGAGTATCAAAGTATTTATCGAAAATGCTGTCTTTTGGTGCAACCGGATAGCTATAAGTCTGTGATCTAAGGTTTGCAGAAAAACAGATTAGGAAAGCGAAAAAAGTGAATGTTTGCTTAAGCATTGTGGAGTTAGAGGATTTGCGCGTGAATTAGGGGAAATCAAAGTAGGGAAACAAAGATTTTTTTGATAGCGGTTAGCTATTTCTTTATGGGGTAGATCAAAACAAAAGCCATTCAATTTGAATGGCTTGCTATATTCTTAAAATCTACGGCTGTTTAATTTTCTAAACCATTGGGCCGGGTTTTTCCAGCCTCAACCATGGTTGTAATAATTACCACTCCATTTACTGCTCTAAAGCCTAATGGAGCACCATCCTTCATTACATTGACTGAAACTATTTCTTCTGGGGCTAGAACAGATATGTCTTGCCAAATTTGCCCATCTACCATGTAAAGAGCAGTGTTGTCTTTACCACTGAGGTATCCTATGTCTCGTATTACAACTCTTTTTTGACCTAGCTCGGTGTAAACTTTAACACCAGGAAATTTACCCTGTAAAAGAGTGAAAATGTCTGGGTAGGTATGATAGTCATTGTTATACTCTAAAAAGTTAGACTTAGAATAGAATAAAGATTCTTCGGTAAGATGCCCTGATCCGATGGCTATTTTTTCATTGTTTTCGCCCTCTAAGAATAACATTTTTACATCGAGCTTTTGGCCTTCTACCACTTTTCGAACTTCTTTTCGAAATCCATTTCCTTCAAAGACCAGTTTGTCTTTTGCATTGATTTCAATGGAGAAATTCCCCATTTCATCGGTGGTGACGGTTTGCTTAGACTTCTTCGAAATAATTTCGATGTTGGCAATAGGAGTATCCTTAAATGCAAAGACTTTCCCGGTAACTCGTTTGGTTTGAGCAAAGGTTGATGTAGCCAAAAGTAGAATTACCAGCGCGAATAATGAGGTTTTGAGCTTGTTCATAGTCTTACAAGATAGGTATAAAATTTATGTAATGAAATTAAAGTGCTGTAAGACAAGGGGTTGTTGAGGCTAAGACCACCAACGCTCTGTAAAGTTTTCCGAATAGTTACAAAGTTCACCTACTTGTGGGGTGAGGTTTGTTAACTTGATTTGAGCAGCTTCTGAAAACCGTTCTATTGGTTCTTGCCAAGTATGTTGGGCCAGTTTAAAGCCAGCCCAATGTACCGCCATTACTTTTTCAACCTTGGCGTCTTGTGCAGCCTGAATAGCTTCTTCTGGGTACATGTGAATCTGATGCCACTGTTCATTGTATTGGCCGCATTCCATGAATCCAAAGTCGAATGGTCCGAGTCTTTCTCCCACTTCTTTAAAGTGTTTGCCATAGCCGCCATCTCCACTGAAGTAGATGTTTTCACTTTCTGTTTTGAATGCCCATCCACCCCAAAGTGATTTAAACCTATCTGTTAGTCCTCTGCCAGAAAAGTGCCTAGAAGGGGTAAAGGTGATTTCAATTCCCTCAAATTCGCTCGTGTCCCACCAATCGAATTCTTCGATTATACTTGGGTCAATTCCCCAATGCTCTAAATGTCTACCACAGCCAAGGGCAGTATAATATTGCTTTACTTTTGGTCTCAGCCTTTCAATGCTTGCTAAATCAAGATGGTCGTAGTGATCGTGTGAGAGTAAGAGTAGGTCTATCTCAGGGAAGTCATCGATTAAGTTGAGCGTGTTTTTCGAAAACCTTGCGGTTTTGAAAGGAGCGATTGGTGCAGCATCTGGCCCGAGCATCGGATCAATAAGAATGGTTTTGTTATTCATTCTCATCAGTATCGCAGAGTGACCATACCAGATAAATTTAGCTTTGTCTGAAGGTTTTAAAAATTCCTGTTTATTGAAGGGAATGACGGAAATTGGTGTTTCTGGCATTCTACCCTTATTCTCGAAAAACTGCTTGTAGAGTAGCTTAGGCATAGATGCCAAGCTGATGCTCATGTTAGTATCTTCTAGGTTTTCGAATTTTCCGTTTTTCCAGTTGGGTGACTGGCTATACCTTTCAATCAGCTCTTTTGTGAGCTTACCACCAAATTGCTTTATCATACACTAATTTCTCAAGCCGAAACAGAAGTTTCAGGTCAGTCGTTCAATTCGATCAAAATTAAGTGAGCAGCTTCTTAACTATGCTGAAGTGCTTGAAAGGAGCATACCTGAAGGGCAGATCTATCCAAGTTGGCGATTTTACAATCGAACGTTGATGTGAGAAAACCTCAAAGCTATACTTGCCATGATAATGCCCCATTCCGCTATTGCCAACTCCTCCAAACGGTAGTTTGTGGTTAGAAATATGCATAATAGTATCATTGATACATGCCCCACCAGAGGTGTTAGCATTTAGCATTTGCTTGGCTTTTGAACTCGCCCCGAAAAAGTAATAGGCCAATGGTTTTTCTTTAGCATTGACTAAATCAATCGCCTCCTGAATATCTGTGAATGATAAAATGGGCAAAATAGGTCCGAATATTTCATCCTCCATTATCGGTGCTGAAATATCAATATTGTCCAACAATGTTGGGCTAATGAACTTGTCTTCTCTGTCCGTTTTTCCGCCATAAACAACTCTGCCTTGGTTGAGATACCCTGAAACTCTATCGAAAGCCTCTTGAGTAACCATTCGTGGCAGCCAGTCACTTTCTTGTGGGGTTTTTCCAAATGTTTCTTCCCAATAATGAATTATTCTGTTTTGCAATTCTTCTTTTACATCGGTATGAACTAGTAAATAGTCTGGGGCTATGCAGGTTTGCCCGAGGTTAATGGTTTTTCCCCAAGCAATGCGTTTTGCCGCAATGTCTATATTGGCATCTTTGTCTACAATACAAGGGCTTTTTCCTCCAAGCTCTAGCACAACAGGAGTAAGATGTTCTGAAGCAGCTTTCATGACTATTTTGCCAAGCCTCGGACTGCCAGTGAAGAAGATTTTATCGAACTTATGAGAGAGTAACTCTTGGTTGGCTTCTTTCCCGCCATGAACCATAGTTACATGCTCCGTATCGAATGCCTCCTCAATTATTTTCTCCATCACCGCATTGGTATGAATACAGAATTCGGAAGGTTTAAGCATAACGCAGTTGCCAGCTGATATTGCACCAACCAAAGGATTCATCAAAAGCTGAAAAGGATAGTTCCAGGGGGCAATAATCATGACCACACCCAGAGGCTCATGTTTTAAATGACTAGAGGATGGGAGTAAGTATAAAGGTGTCGAAACTCTTTTGGTTTTCGACCACTTTCTTAGGTACTTAATGTGGTGATCAATCTCCTTAATGACGAGGCCAATTTCAGTAAGCAGTGTTTCTTCTTCAGACTTTCTTAGGTCTTTGTAGAGGGCTTCATAGATACTAGACTCATTCGAAAGAATGGCTTTTTTGAATCGTTTTAAGTTCGATATTCTAGAGTCAACCGACTTGGCTGATCCTGTTTTATAATGTTTCTGAAGCTTTGAAACCTTACGGTCGATTAGCTCTTTTGAAGTTGCTTCCATACGAACAGTTTTCACCACTTGGCTTAAGTTAATAATATTTGTGAGAGCTGTCTTTCCTGATACTCCCTGAATTATTACTACCTTCTGATTTAATTTCAATTCGTTACATGCAAAGGAACAGACTTTTCGTATCTGGAGTTTTTATTGTTTTGGCTCTCTTTGTTATTATTCACTTTCTACTCAATACTGAAATTAAGGTAGAGTTCGAAACTTATTTTAAGCCGGAATACTATCTGAAATTTTCTGCCATTCTAATTGCATTTACATTACTTAATGCCGGTATTTTGCTTCTGAAAGGTTTACCTAAGGCTAATTTAATGTTGGCAATCTTCGGCTACATGCTGGTTTTAGAAATTCTCTTCGACCTCATAGGAATCACCTTGCCGAATATCTCAACCATAGCTACGGTGGTTTTGCTCACTGCTGCAATCCCTGCCTTGTGGATTGCCCATTCTAATTTATTCGACACACAGAAGTTGTCTTATAAGGGCTTGGTTATAAGTCTATTAATTGGAGCTGTTGAAAGCCTAATTCCTATTTGGCTTTAATCTTTTGCCCGTCTTTTTTGACCTATCTTCAAAGACTCTATTAAAATATTTATTTGTTCTACAAGAATAGAGATAATATATTTGTTCTATGTTTGTAGATATTAATTATGAAAGGAAAAGGTAATTATATCGGTGAGTTAGAAGAGCTGGTGCTTCTGCTGGTGGGTATTTTGAATGATGATGCCTATGCTGTTTCTGTTCTTCAAGAAATGAAAGATCAAACTGGAAGGGAGCTGAATATTAGTGCCATACATGCCGTGCTTAATCGCTTGGAAGAAAAAGGATGGCTGTCTTCTAATATGGGAGGAGCAACAGAAGAAAGAGGAGGAAGAAGGAAACGATTTTACCAACTCACGGCATCAGGTAAGCAAATGCTCGATGAGGTGAAATCTCAAAGAGATCAATTGTACGGTCAGCTTCCGGTAGGTGTGTCTTATTCTTTTTCATCATGAAAAAGAAGCCTGTAAAATCTCCACCCAAATGGGCAGATAGGTTTTTGGCTTGGTACTGCAACCCTAAACTGTTAGAGCAGATTCAGGGCGATGTTCACGAGCTCTATCATTGGAGAATCAAAGAAAAAGGAGAGAGCAAAGCCAGGCGGTCATTTATCTGGGATGTTCTTCGCCTCTTCAAATGGTCAAATATTAAACGGTCAAATAAATCTCAAAATCGAAACAACATGGGAATCTTTAAAAACTATTTCAAAATAGGGCTGCGCAATTTATGGAAGCAGCGCATGCCTAGTGCTATCAATATTATCGGACTTTCACTGGCCATAGGTTGCTCTATTGTAGCTTTTAAGTTTGTAGAGTACAACTACGTGAAAGACGATTTTCACGAAAATAAAGACGATCTCTTTCTGGTAACTCACTGGGAAGAATTAGAATCTAACAAGGGTCGAAATGGTGGGACAGATAACCAGTTAGTCGGAGAAATTCTTAAGTCTGTTCCGGGAATCAAGGCGTCAACCAGATACAATTATCGACAACCTGAAGTACGCTACGGGAATAAGACCAAGTATGAAGCAGCACTCTTTGTGGATGAAGCCTTTATGGACATGTTTTCCTTCGATTTACTCTATGGAAACCCCAACACGCTTTATAATGAGGGTGAGATAATCATAGATGAAAGCACTTCAATTAGTCTATTTGGTGATGCCAACCCGGTTGGTGAAAAAGTGGATCTAAAGATTCGTGAAAATTGGAAGACCTTTACCATTGGTGCGGTTTATCGCGATAAGCCAAACAACTCTAGTATTCAGATTAATATGCTTGTCAACTATGTTCACTACGAGCAAGAATTTAGAGACCGAGCTACATGGAATACGAATTTCTTTATTCAGCGTGAAGATGGCGTTGAGCCCGCCAGTCTGCTTAGTGCAATGGATCAGCTTTTGCCAGTCTATAACAAGAATAACGAAGAGTATGCCATCACATACTTTGAGCTAGAGCCATTATCTACTATGGCCAATAATTCATATGAAATGATGAATGGTGTTGGTTCTGGGCCAAATATGGCTCCAATTATTACACTTTCAGCTATTGGAGTTTTTATGCTTATTCTTTCCACCCTCAACTACGTTAATATTTCTCTAGCCATGATTATGAAAAGGCTGAAGGAGATCGGGATCAGAAAGGTAATTGGTAGCAAGAGAAAGCAGTTGGTCACTCAGTTTTTGATTGAAAATTTTCTGCTTTGCAGCTTTTCCATGTTTCTAGGTGCCTTGCTGGCTCATTCATTTTTCTTACCAGGCTTTAATGAAATAGCAGGTGGAGACTTTAAGCTAGACTTATGGAGCCATCTAAATTTTTGGTATTTTCTCATTGGATTGCTCTTGTTTATCACTCTGGCGTCAGGCCTGTATCCAGCTGTGGTAGCTTCTTCTTACAAGCCGATTTCCATTCTTAGAAAAGCCACTCAAAAGAGTGGTAGAAGGTGGCTTAGTAATATTTTCCTCACCTTCCAGATGATTCTGGCCATGATTACCGTGGTAACGGCCATCATGTTTGTGCACACCAATAGAGTCAATGAAAGCATGGACTGGGGCTACGATCAGTACAATAAACTTGTGATGGGAATTCCGGGTGAGGTGTATCTTGATGCATATAGAGATGTGCTAGAGGCTGAGCCAAATATTGCGAGATATGCGGGCACCAGGTCGAATATTGGTCAAGATTTGAACGGAGTTCAGTTTAAAAATGGTGAAGTAAAATCTTATGCTGAGCTTTTTCAGGTTGGGAGAAATTACCCAGAGCTTTTAGGCTTGAGTTTGGTGGCCGGCAGAATGTTCGATCCAAGTTTGGAAAGCGACTTGGATAGGAAACTGGTGGTGAACGAATCTTTTTTAGAGCAGTATCAGCTTGAGTTTAATGCCGATGGAATTCAGATTCTTCAAGATTCTGTGGAGTATACCATTATTGGGGTGGTTGAAGATTATCATTATATGGACCCAGGGCAGAAAATTAGAGGGGCCGCTTTGAAAGCGATTCCTGCCAACGAGTTTACTTCTTATCTGGTGGAAATGAATGAGGGTAATATTTTCGATCAAAGAGATAAGCTACAATCACAGCTTCAAGAATTGGTTGAAGAAAAAACAGTTTACGTGGGAATCCAGGAGTTGATTTTTGAAGGCTTTTATGAAGAAATGAAGGGCATTAGAAACATAATGTTGTTTACGGCATCAGTTTCAATTCTTCTGGCAGCAATGGGACTTTATGGGTTGGTAAGCATCAACGTATCGAGTCAAATCAAAGACTTTGGTATTCGAAAAGTATTGGGCGCTTCAGGTATGAATTTGACATCTACCGTAGTGAAGAAATTCAGGTTTGTGTTGCTCTTTGCTATACTCATCGGCTGTCCTGTCGCAGTACTATTGGTCGATATGCTGATTAACGACATCTATGCTTATGCTCCAAATATAGGGGCGGGGCCTTTGAGTATTGCGGTACTAATTTTATTGCTGGTGACCTTCTTTACACTGAACCTGCAAATCCGAAGAGTGAAGAGAATGAATCCTGCTCAGACCTTACGCACAGAATAATTGAATAAAGCCTTCTCTTTTATTGAAGAGGAGGCTATAAACTGCTCCAAAGGTAGAATACCAGATAGGCTTCCCAACCGGAAAAATCTTCGAAAAACCTTTCCATCGATTTGATGTCTTTTCTGTCGTCAATGATGCCTAGGTTAAAGAGCGCCTGACTCAACCCAGTATCTCCATAGGGGACTGCCTCTGGCTGATTCAAGGCTTTCATTAGCGTATAATTGGCCGACCAAACCCCAATGCCTTTTATTGAGGTGAGCAGATTTTGTCTTTCTTCGAAGGTCGGGAGTGAAAGTAGTTTCTTCCTGCTGATTTCTCCTGAGCTAAAAGCCTCAGCTACATTTTTAAGGTACTTGAGTTTGCTGCGCGAAAATTGTTGAGTGCTATGCAAATATACTTCATCAATTTCCATCATGGCTTCAGGGCTAGGGAAGTGGTGAAGTTCTATTCCATTCCACTGCACCTTGGTTCCGTAATGCTCGACAAGCCGCCTTTTTAGTTTGTGTGCAAAAGTGAGATTAATCTGTTGGCCAATAATGCTCCAGCAAATGGCTTCAAAAACATCAGGGATTCCAACAATTCGCAAACCATGCAATTGCTCAGGCAGATGAGCTAAACGATTATCCTTTTGAAGAAGCTGATAGAACGGAGTGAGGTCTTTATTTAGATCGAACCAGTTTTGAACGTAATGAGTCAGATAGGAAATCTCTGTCTCTTTCATTTCATGTTCTGTTTCCACAAGAATATGATCAGCACTTTCTGATATTACTAAAGTAATGTAATTTCCGCCAACATTGATCAGCCTGTAGATTCTTTGATGCTCTAGTCTGTAAAGAATTTCATCTTCCGACCGGTAGAGCGCATTAAAGCACTTTTCATAACTGAAAGGCTCGGTGTAGCTAATTTGGAATGATTTGGCCATTGCCCTGATTGTATGAAGTTTCATTAGCAATGTACAAAACAGGTGTAAATACGGTGTCTTCCAGTATACGAAACCTGTAACTTTTGGAATCTTTTAGAGGGGCAAAGGCCTCTCATCAAATCAATTTCCAACTAAACAAAAACACATGCCTTGGTTAATTCCCAATCGATCGATTAAAAAAGACACGCTTGCTGGTAAGGCGGCAAAGCTCATGTTGGCTGCTGATACTTCAGCAGAAGAAAAAATCTATTACAAATATGTAGATACTCCCGACTTCTCATACGGACTATGGAAACATAAAGCGGGTGGTAGTATAGCCACTTTTGACACTAAGCCAACCGAGAAAGTAGCAATTATAGGTGCTGGTTTGGCTGGTCTTTCTTCGGCTTATGAGTTACTGAAATGCGGAGTGGAAGTTTCGCTTTTTGAAGCTAGTGATAGAATTGGCGGTCGCTTGTATAGCAAGAAATTCTCCAAATCAGATCCTGAAATAGCGGAGCTCGGTGCCATGAGATTTCCTCCTTCCGAAGAGCTATTGTTCGATTATTTCAATCAGTTCAAGATTGCCACTACTCCTGATTTTCCAGATCCGCTAACGGTCAATACGCTCATTAGCTACAAGAACAATACTTACAATGTGCCTGCTAATGGAGATATTCCGGCTGAGTTCGATACGGTTCATGCAGGGTGGAATGACTTCGCTGAAAACGGAGCCACCATTGAGTATACCGACCATACAGGAACTCAAAAAAAGGTGACTTTAGCGGCTCCTAATGATATTGCAGATGCCTTAATGATTGATGCAGATGGAAATCCGAAAAGCACCAAAGTTGATCCAGTGGAGGCTTGGAAAAGCTACATGGAGGTATTTCTGAATAAGAGTCTGTTTGATGGATTAGTAACCATTTTCAACGGATCAAATCCTCCAGGAGGTAAAGCTTGGAATTATCCTGAAGACTACGAGCGATTCGCGTCTTTGGGAACCGGTTTTGGTGGCTTCGGTCCATTGTATCAGGTAGGTTTCTTAGAGATCATGAGGTTGATCACTAACGGGCTTGAAGTAGGTCAGGTTTTCGTTCCGAAAGGCATTGAAACGGTGGCGCATAGACTTTATAGTGAAGAAGTGGTATTGCCAGATGGCACAACAGCTAAGGTGTCAGATAATACAACCAGAAACTGTCCAATTGGAGGGGTATATAAGTCTGGTGATAAGATTGTGGTGTTAGACAAATCGGGCAAACAAGTACCTGGTTCTCCTTTCGATAGAGTTATTGTGGCCACTACTCAACGCTCTATGGAGATCGATTCGAATCTCGGTTTATTCGATCCATTTACTTTGCCGGAGGTTGGTAACGTAGAACCGACTATGCCGACAGAAGTGGCTCAGTCAATTCGAGATATTCATATTATGAATTCATCGAAGGTATTTATTCGAACCAAAGACAAGTTCTGGACCAGTTTGAAAGAAGGTACGAGATGTATTTTGAGCGACTCGCTTTCTGCTAACCTTTATACGCTGGATTATGGCGGGGACTATGGTGTAGTGTTGGTAAGCTATGTTTGGGGCGATCAGTCTATCAAGCAGATTTCTTTCCAGAACCCAAAAGAGAGATTGGCCATGTTGAAGGAGGCTTTGGCGCCTTTCGCTCCTGATTTTATCGAGCATTTGAATCCTTTGAATGACGATTACGATCAGAATGTACAGTTTATAGACTGGGAATTGAAGCCACATTACTATGGTGCTTTCAAGTTGACAAGACCAGGGCAAGACCATTATGTGCAGTCGGCCTTCTTCCATTATTTGGAGAAATCAGACTCAAATGCTGGTCAGGTGTATTTGGCTGGAGATTCTATTTCCTGGACAGGAGGCTGGACAGAAGGAGCCTTGCAGACAGGAATGAATGCAGCTTGCTCACTGATTCAATCAATAGGAGGGACATTGAATTCCCCAGGTTATAACCCTATGGTCAGCATCAAGCCAGATTTATATGATTATAATCAAGCGAATGGCTAAAGTCATTCGAGACATATAGTATATGAATTAGCACCTGACCGCCTTTGTGGTCAGGTGTTTTTATTCTTCTGATTCGAAGTTGTTTTGGGTTGAAGGAAGTTCCAGTACCTCACTAGCTTCTATAGCCTCAATAGTACCCACATCTTTTAGCTTTCTACTCATCATATTGGTTCTGGTTAAACGGAGATCATTCAAAGATTTTGAAGCCGTATTGAGCTGCTTATCAACCTTGTCCAGTTGCTCAGAGAATTTGTTGAACTCAGTTTTAACCGCCTCTAGAATCTTCCAGACTTCACTGCTTCTCTTTTGAACAGCCAAGGTTCGAAAGCCCATCTGTAAACTATTGAGTAGTGCAGAAAGTGTGGTTGGCCCAGTAATGGTAATTCTATACTGACGTTGAAGCTTCTCAAATAAGCCAGGATGGCGCAATACTTCAGCATAGAGGCTTTCCACAGGCAAGAACATAATAGCAAAATCTGTGGTATGCGGAGGGTCTAGATATTTGTCGCTTATGTCTTTCGCAAAACTCTCCACAGATTTTAAAAGTAGTTTTTGAGATCCCTCAACTTTGGTTTTGTCTCCCTCTTCATAGGCGTCTAGTAGCAACTGATAGTTCTCTATTGGGAACTTGGAATCCACTGGCATCCATACGTCTTCATCGCTTTCTTTGCCTGGTAATTTGATGGCGAACTCAACATGAGCCTGACTCCCTTTTTTGGTTGGTACATTCTTAGCATACTGGTCAATGGTGAGCAACTGTTCGAGAATGTTCTCAAGTTGATATTCTCCCAAAACACCTCTAGTCTTTACATTAGAAAGTACCTTTTTTAGATCACCAACTCCGGTAGCCAATGTCTGCATTTCTCCCAAGCCTTTATGAACTTGTTCCAATCGTTCACTTACCTGTTTGAATGATTCTCCCAATCGTTTTTCAAGGGTGGTTTGCAGCTTCTCATCAACAGTTTTCCTCATTTCTGTCAACTGCTGTGAATTATCTTCTCGAATGGCTTTTAACTGTTTTTCAATTGTTTCTTTGACTTCCTTTATGCTCTCGGTCGACTGTCTATTGAGCTCTGTCTGTTGCTTGCTGAAATCGCTGAATTTCTGACGAATCAACTCATTCAGCTCTTTATTATTGGTGCTATTGATTTCGGAAAACGACCTAAGATTTCTACTTAGTTCTTCTCTATTTTCTTTAGCGGCCTGACCACTTTCGAGCCTATTCCTTTGAAGTTCGTCTTTAACGGACTTCTCATTTTTATCTAGAGATGCATCGAACTTAATGATGGCGTTTTCAATGCTTTTTAGTCTTTCATTTTGACCACTTTTATCCGACTTCTTTCTGAAGTGCAGGGCTATATTGATAATAGAAAGAACGATTAGGCCGATCAGTAATTCTTCAGTCATTGCTTAGTGTTTAGGGGGATCTATATTATTGAGATTTATCTCAATGTAAACATTCGACTCCTAGTTCATTGTCAAACTAATGAAGAAGATTGTTTTTTGAAGTTGGAAGCTTCAACCTTAAAGCAAAAGACTAGAAATCTGAATTCTGAAACCTGTAGTCTTTCTTACCTCACATTAAAGCTCGCCTGCCCAATTTCATAGTTGTCGGCCCAGATAATGATTTTATGATCTCCAACCTCAAAGTCAGAACCTTTATCGTATACGAAGCTCAGTTCTTGTTTTGAGTTATCGAACACAATTTGTTGCATAGAGGTGTAGAATTGCTCGCGACCATCAATCTTGAAAGAGCCAGAGCCACGAGCCACATCGAACACTACATTGCCAGCAGGGTCAACTACTTGAATCATTATTTTGTGTCCTCCAGCAGGAGCTACTTCGTTTTCAGCAAGGTTGAAAGTCACTTTCACTTTCTGCGCTTGGCGTTGTCTAAAGTCACCTTCACGTTCTCTACCTCTGCTATTTACATTGAACACCTGAATGTTTTCAGCCTGTAACTTTGCAGCAAGATTAATGCGTTGTTGAAGTTGCTCTTGTTTTTGTTCGGCCTCATTGATTGTCTTATTCAGAACGTTTTGCTCTTCTTTTAGCGTATTGTTTTCGTCCAACAGTTGCGTATTGAGCTCTTTCAGTTCGGCAATCTCATCGTCTTTAGCAATTAGCAATTCTTCATAGCCAGTTACTTTTCTATCTAGTCTCTGAATCAAGGCTTTATTGGCCATTCTAGTTCTTTGGAGCTGGTCTCTTTCAGAGGTGATAGAGTCTTTCAGGGTAACTAAAGAGTCAATGTTTCCTCCTAGTCGGGCAATTTCTGAGATACGGTCACTTAATTGACCTGAAATACTGTCGAGTTTGGTTGTCAGCTGAGTTCTGGTTGCATCATATTCAGCTTGTAAGGCTTCTTTGGCTTGATGATCAGTGTAAATTTTGTAAGCAGAACCTAATACAATAATTGCTATTGCAGCGATTAGTATAATTCTAATCTGATCTCTTTTGCTTTTTCCCGATGATGCCTCACTCATGCTTTCCCTAAATTTGAATCAACTTTTTAACGACCTTGCGGTTAATTATTGGGCGAATTAGCTAAACTTTTTTAAAATATTCAATTTGAGCGGGATGGATGATCAAATAGTGTTAGAAGAAAACTACTGGACGGAACGTTATGGAAAGGGAGAAACTGGCTGGGATATTGGCCATGTTTCTACACCGATTAAGGAATATGTCGATCAATTGGAGGATAAAGAACTTAAGATTCTTATTCCAGGGGCTGGAAATGCCCATGAAGCGGAATACTTATGGAATAATGGCTTCAAAAATGTATGGGTGCTCGATATCTCCAAACCTCCATTGAAGCACTTGCAAGAAAGGGTTCCTGAGTTTCCATCTTCTCAACTAATTCATGCAGACTTTTTCGACCATAAGGGAGAATATGATCTTATTATTGAACAGACTTTCTTTTGTGCTTTACCACCAAGGCTGAGGAACGATTATTTGAACAAAATTGCTGAACTCTTAAAACCTGAAGGTAAGTTGGTTGGTCTGCTATTTCAAATTCCTTTAAATGATAATAAGCCACCTTTTGGAGGAAGTAGAGAAGAATACCTCAACCTGTTTGAGAAATCATTTCAGAACATCAATATGGAGACAGCTTATAATAGTATTCCTCCAAGGCAAGGGAGTGAGTTGTTCATAAAAATGTTCAAAGTTTAAAGTTCTAGGTTCAATGTGATTTGACACCCTTAGATCCCCTAAAGGGGACTTAAAATATCAACGTTAGTTGTTTTTAGCACACTCTTGATAATGCGGATAAGGCAGTCACCCTTCTCAACCTCTCAACCTCACAACTTCAAAACCTCAGGACATAATCTCCACGGGTGAGCTTAGGGTCGAAAAATAGCAGGCCACCTTCAAAAAGGTCGATAGAAACAATGACCTCTGGTCGGCTTTTAATCTCAGTCCAGGCTTGGTTCATTTCTTTCGACCAATGAATGTCGTCCAGAACAATTAGGCTGCTCTCATTACATTTGACTAGAATGGTTTCGTAATAGCGTAGAGTTGGCTCATATCTGTGGTTGGCATCAATATATGCCATGTCAATTCGGTCGATAGAATTAATCTCAGAAGCTAGAGTCTTATCAATATCGCCTTCGATTAGTCGGATATTGTGTTTTCCTAAATCTGAAAAGGTTTTTCTAGCCTTAGTTGATAAGGATGGGTCGCCTTCAAAAGTTGTGATTTTAGAATTTTCCACTTCACTTAAATAGAGCGTATTCAGACCTAGTGAAGTGCCAAGCTCCACTATATTCTTCAACTCTAAGTGTTCGGCAAGTGACTTTAGTAAGGCGGAGAATTTAGGTGGAGTGCTTGAGTTTTTTGCGATCTCTGAGACCGTTCGTTGATTGCCTGATTTAACTCTTGAACCTGCACCAAAGTCGACTAATTCAATAGGGGTTTGGTCAGTCAAGAAGTTATTTCTTAGTTCTTCTATTTTCGGATTTACTGATCGAGAGGCAGTTTTAATGACATTGTTGTATAGGTCAAAAACAAACGGAGAATGAAGCGAGTGCTCATCTGCCTGAAGCAACCAATATTTTAGAAATGCTAGAACCTGAAACAAAATGGAGTAAAAATTAGCTCGAAATTAATGAATTGGCACCTGAATGGCTATTAAGCAAACGCTCAATAAATCAACTTTTGACCCCTGAACTTCCCGAGACATCGGGAGGGTGACCGAAAGAGATCCGTTTCTGAATGACAAAAGTCCCCTTCAAGAGATTTAGGGGTAGAAAATATTAATAGGCTGTGAAAACTTAATTAAGTAAGAATGGAACCACCATGTTGAATTCAGGAATCTTGACTTCGAACTCACGTCCGTCAGCTATTTTCTCCATTAAATAGGTACCATACATTTTGCCAAAGCCAGATCGAAGGTTGCAACCCGAGACATATTCATGTTTTTCACCAGGTTCTAATATTGGCTGTTGACCTACAACGCCTTCACCTTCTACTTCGCGAACGGTGTTGTTCGCATCGTGAATAAACCAGTGCCTACGATGAAGTTTGATGGTAAAGTCACCGTTGTTTTCTATGGTGATGCGGTAAGTAAAGACAAAGTGCAACTGCCCAGGACTGGAGTACTCCGGTTGATAGGTGGTTTCTACACAAACCTTTATGCCTTTTGTTGTTGCAGTTACAATCATTGCTTATAAAGCTCTCAAGTAAGAATATAGCTTGTTACCTCTAACTCTAAAGGGAGCAAGCGAATTTTCAATTCCACCCTCTCGATGTCTCGGGAAGAGTTGGGAAAGAATTGAAAACCATATTTGATTGAATATCTCTTTCAAATCTCTTACTATCGTGTTTCAAAGTAAAGGATTCGTTTTAAAATTGCTAATACCAAAATTGAATTTTAGATGGCTATAAAGATTGAGGAGAGTTGGAGTAATGTACTTAGTGAAGAGTTTGAAAAGCCTTATTTTCAAGAACTTATAGCTTTTGTAAAAGCCGAATATGCAAGCCAAACTGTTTTTCCGAAAGGGAAAGATATTTTTAGAGCTTTCGATGAATGCCCATTCGATGAGGTTAAAGTGGTGATACTAGGGCAAGATCCATATCATGGCCCTGGGCAAGCAAACGGACTTTGTTTTTCGGTACATGAAGGCATTACTTTTCCTCCTTCATTAGTAAATATATTCAAGGAGATAAAGAACGATTTAGGCAAGGACATTCCACCTCATGGCTCGTTAGATCGTTGGGCAAAACAAGGGGTGCTTCTGTTGAATGCAACACTTACTGTTAGAGCACATCAAGCAGGTTCTCACCAGAAGAAAGGCTGGGAGACATTCACGGATGCAGTGGTGCAGGCCTTGGCTTCTCAGAAGAAGAATTTGGTCTATATGCTTTGGGGGAGCTATGCCCAAAAGAAAGCTGCCATAGTTGACCCTAAGGAGAATTTAGTGCTCAAATCACCACACCCGAGTCCGCTTTCTGCACATAGAGGCTTCTTTGGTAATGGTCATTTCAGCAAAGCCAACCAGTATTTGGCTGAGAAGGGGGTGGGAGAAATTGTTTGGTAGACTATCTAAGCGATTCTTTGAATTTGATTTTGAGCAAGACAGGGTTTTCAGAGTACAGTATTTCTCTAAGTTTAAAGCCGCCTCTTACTGTCCACTGGTCTTCATCTAAGTTTTCTATAAACTCTTCAAAGTCGTAGGCGGCCAGTGAAGCCGCCAAACGTTCTCCGTCCCGCTTAAGAAATTCTAATTCGAAGTTAGACTTGTCTTTTTTTCGCAAATCGAAACGAAAGAACTCGCTTGATTTTCTGTTGATGTATCCCTTTGAAAATTTTCCAATTCTATCTTCGTAGTGGATGTAGGTGAGAAATATATATTGTTCACTTATTGTTGAAAGAACCTCAATTACCTTTTCTGTATCGAGCATCAATTTGATTCCCTTGTTCAGGTTTTCAGTGCTATTAGGTTCGTTCCATACCCATTTATCTCCAAAATCAAATTTGAAGCGAGGGTAAAGCTTTTGACCAATAATTTGGTAGACTGTGTCTCTTAATGGTTTCCTGTAGAATATTTCTTCTCCCAAAGAGCTAAAGTTCCAGCCAAGATTAAAAGGGTTGGGGTTGATTTTTGACCTGGGTGCAGCCCATTTTTTGACTCCTAGATTTTTATCCATAAATGCCAATTCATGATAGAATGATTCTTTGCCTAATTGAGCAGAATTTCTTTGATGGAACAGATAACCATTTTGATATGGAGTCATTGATTTGCCAAAAACCTTTTCTTTGAACCGTTTTGTTTCTATGTATTGGCCTTGAGGAGTATATCTCTGAAGATTCCGAGAAAAACTGCTATAAAGCTCTATGACACCCTCATGAAACCATGCGTCAGTGATGTTTTTATATTCTTCCGGTCCTGGGCCTTCCTTTTCAATCACACCCAGATAGTTGCCTTTAGGATCAAATAGTGGGATGGAATTCGGTTTATTGATTTCTGCAATTGGAACAGCAATACCCAGAGGTGTTTCAAAGTACCACTCTATTTTTGGTAAAAGTGAGTGGTCGGTTTCTTCAAACCGAATAATTTCAACATGCTCAATGGCATCAAAAAAGCTGATTCTTGGAGCGTCAACATCAATTTTAAAGTGCTCAAATTTGGGTGGAGTTTGTCCTTTGAGACTAACTGAGAGAAGAAGGAATAAGAGTGTGTGTGCTAGCCTCATGTTATTTAAATTTGATTTTAAGTAAGACAGGGTTTTCAGAGTATTTAAAGTCACTCGGGGTCAGATTACCTCTAATGATGTATTGATTAGGATTGAGGTTAGATAATATGTTTTCAAGCTCCGATGTATGCATAGAGGCAACCAGACGATGGTTCTCCCATTTAATGAAATTCATCTCTAAAACTGACCTGTCACTCTTTCGTACCCTTAAATTGAAATATTCTTTTGTACTTCTGTCGAGAATTCCTTTGGTGGTAGTCCGGTTAGAGTGATAAAAAGTAAAGGTTATGAATGATTCTGAAAAGTTAGGAATTACTTCGAAAAACCCCTTCTCACCGAAAATGGCTTTTGATGCAACTTTAATAGAGCTAGTGTTCTTTGGGTTTTTCCAAATCCAGTCGTTTCCATAATCGAAATTAAGGTAGGGGGTTAAGTGGTTTAGGTCAACTAAGAATGCCCCTTCTGATAATACGCGCCTATAAATTAACTCACCGGTATTAAGTAAGGTGAAGCGTTTGCCCAAATTAAGAGGAAAGGGGTGTGGTGGTGATTTTAGACCTATATCGCCTATTTGATTTAGCTCTAAATCTGTGAACACGAGGGACAGCTCTGCTTTATTATTTGGGGATGGATCTAGTGGTTGAAATACATATCCATTTTCAAACGGATGCATCGAGCCGCCAATAATATTTTTTGAATATTTAGCTGTTATAGTTTCTTTCAATTCTCCATTTAGTGTGTATTTCTGGAGTTTTCGAGATAAGCCACTGAATAATTCAATATGACCATCTTTATACCAAGATGAACTTATGTTGGCGTATTCATTTGGACCATTGCCAGAATTATCAATTACCCGATGAAATTCGCCATTTTCATGAAACAGAAATATCTTTTTTGTTTGAGGAATAGCAAACCCAAGAGGGGTTTTAAAGTAGTTGTCCGCTAACTTAAGTAAAGAGTTTTCAGTTTCTTCTAGTGGAATGATTTCCACATGTTCAATAATATCGAACAAGTTGGTTCTTTCACCATGAATGTCTATTTGGTAGTGCTCAAAATCAGGGTCAGTTTGAGGCCAAAGTTGATGGCAGAACAGAAGAGCGAATAGAAAAAGGGAGACTTTCAAAGTGTGTCGTTTACCCTATACTACTCAGAAAATATTATATAATTAAATTAATTTTTCTTAAGGTAAAACTAAGAAAGGGAGAGGGTTGGTTAAGTAACTCCGTTGAGCTTAAAACCTACTCTCCAAAAAATCATCCATGGTTTTTACGCCTTTTTGGTTTTTGAGCCATTCGGCTACAGCGATGGCACCTTTGGCGAAGCCTTCACGGGAGTGCGCTGTGTGACAGATTTCAATAGTGTCGACAGGAGAGGAGTAAGTGATTTCGTGTGTTCCTGGTGCAGGATCAATTCTTTCGGAGATAATCTCTAGTTCTTCAGCATTGTCGGTTTTCTGATTTACCCAACTCTTTTTAGAGGTAACATGCTTTAAAATGCCTTCGGCTAAAGTGATGGAAGTGCCGCTTGGGGCATCCTTTTTAGATGTATGGTGAATTTCTTTGGTGGTTATAGAGTAGTCCTGATCGGCCATCATTTGAGCCAAATATTCATTCAGCTTAAAGAAGATGTTTACCCCAATACTAAAATTGGAGGCAAAAAGGTAGGTGCCGTTGTTCGCTTTACAGAAACTGTTGATTTCGGCTCTTTTGTCTAACCAACCTGTGGTGCCTACTGCAACCGGAATTTGTCTTTCCAAGCACCATTTAATATTCTCCACCGCAGCTTCTGGTTGAGAGAATTCAATGGCAGCATCTACATTAGATGAGTTGAATTGGTCAAGTTCATTTCGGTTGTCGATATTGATTTTACCAACAATCTCATGTCCTTTTGCTGTGGCCAGTTTATCAATAAGCTGGCCCATTTTGCCGTAGCCTAGTAGTAATATTTTCATTGCCCTATGGGTAAGGTTAGTTTGAAGCCAATAAATGGCGTTCCGTTAGAAATGACACCAAACTTGGGTTTTAGGTTCAATGCCAAATCTTCATCTACATTAAATCCTTTAAGGTGTGCATCTACTGTGGCATCAATAATCTGGAGACCGTAAATGCCAACCATGGTAAGTACCACCAAGTCTCTGTTATTTCGCCAGGTATCAGCTTTTCTGCTATAAGTCCTAATTAGATTTTCATTCCTGTCCTGCGGAGCTTTACTATTTTCTTGTGCCAGTAGAGTTTTGAACTCATGGAAGTACTGATCGTTCAGGAATACAAAGTAAACTGCCACACCAAAACCTCCATAGAGCACTGGTACTTTCCACCAACTGTCATTATAAATTTGTCCCCAACCAGGAATTATGGCAGATCTTCTGGCTGCTTTTCTAGGGTCGTAATACTTGCCAGTGTTTCTTTTTATTTTAACAGTATCGCCAAGAATTACATCGTCTTGAACTGCGATTACTCTGTTCTGAGCGTTAGCAGAAAAAACTAAAACAAGAAATAAAAAAGCAAAGAGCGCAGAACGCATTATAGGTCTATGATTTCTAAAATTCTATTCAGGTCTTCGGTAGAAACAAAAGGTATTTTTATTTCTCCTCTGAACTGGTTGTCAGCCTTTAGACTCACCCTTGTGCCAAAGTGCGAAGAAAGTTTTGTTTGAACCTGCTGCACTTCATAATTCTTATGTTGTGAGCTGCCTTTCTTCTCTGGTTTCGGATCGTCAACGCTTTTCGACATCAAATCACGTACCAGCTGTTCTACTTTTCTAACAGAAAGTCCTTCTTCTACAATCTTTTTAAACAGATAAAGCTGCTTAGCAACATCTTCTATGTTAATCAGCGCTCTGGCATGACCCATAGAAATTTGCTGGTCTCTAATTCCTGCTTGAATATCTGGCGGCAGGCGAAGCAAACGCAAGTAGTTGTTGACTGTAGTTCTGTTTTTGCCAACACGCTCTCCGAGCTGGTCTTGTTTAAGATCACACTCTTCTAATAGTCTTTGGTAGCTGAGGGCAATCTCTATGGCATTCAGGTTTTCGCGCTGAATATTTTCTATTAGGGCCATTTCCAGCATTTGCTGGTCATCAGCAGTTCTTACATAAGCTGGAACAGACTCTAGGCCGGCAATCTTAGAGGCCTGAAAACGCCTTTCACCCGAAATGAGCTGGTATTCATTTTCACTCAGTTTACGAACAGTAATAGGCTGAATGATTCCCTGAACCTTTATACTTTCAGCTAGCTCTTCAAGTGCTTCTCTATCAAAATGCGTTCTAGGCTGGTATGGGTTTACCTGAATTTGACTCAAAAGAATCTCATTCATATTGCCACCTGTGCTCTGAACATCTGATGAAATGTTATCTGAAGAATCCTCCAAAAGTGCTCCAAGCCCTCTTCCTAATGCATTCTTCCTTTTTGGAGATTTAGCTGCTGCCATTCTTATTTATTATATCTGTCTGCTATTTCCTTTGCTAGGCTTAAATAAGCCAAAGAGCCCTTACTTTCGGCATCGTGCACAATGGCAGGAACACCAAAGCTAGGCGACTCACTCAATTTTACATTTCTTGGAATGATGGTATCAAAAACCATATTCTTAAAATGTGTCTGAACTTCTTCTACTACCTGATTAGACAGCCTTAGCCTTACATCGTACATGGTGAGTAGAATACCTTCAATTTCTAATTTAGAATTCAAACGCTTTTGAATAATGGTAATTGTATTCAAGAGCTTACCAAGCCCTTCTAAGGCAAAGTATTCGCATTGAACCGGAATTACTATAGAGTTAGAAGCGGTTAGGGCATTTACGGTAATTAAACCTAGAGAAGGGGCGCAGTCTATCAGTATAAAATCATACTCATCTTGCACCTCCTTGAGTACCTCACGCATTTTTTCTTCGCGGTTACTCAAGTTTACCATCTCTACTTCTGCACCTACTAGGTTAATATGAGAGGGTACCAAGTGTAGAAATGATACTTCGCTTTCTATAATGCACTCACGAATGTCGGCTTTGCCCACCATGCATTCATAAATACTTTTTTCTATTTCTCTTGGATTATGCCCTAAACCCGATGTTGTGTTTGCCTGTGGATCGGCATCGATCACTAGCGTTTTATACTCCAACACAGCCATACTGGCTGCTAGGTTCATGGCTGTTGTAGTTTTGCCTACACCACCTTTTTGGTTTGCTATGGCTATAATCTTGCCCATGTAAAAATTTAGAGTGAAAGGATTTCTTCTATTTCGGGTAACGTTAAGTCAACGCCATTTTCTTTGGCTATTGCATATGCCTCTTCATGGTTAATGGCAACATATGGGAAAGTGTCGAAATGTACGCCTATTAGCTTATTACATTGCACCATTTTGCAGGCTTTCATGGCGTCTGCTACTCCCATAGTAAAGTTGTCTCCAACGGGCATAATTGAAAAATCGAGATCAAATTCTTCACCAATCAGTTCCATGTCTTTGGTTAAGGCCGTGTCGCCAGCAAAATAGAAGCAACCTTCTTCATTTTTAATGACAATTCCTGCTGGGTTACCGCCATAACTGCCATCGGGCATTGAGCTAGAGTGAACAGCATTGACCAGTTTTAATGTGCCAAAGTCGAAAGTATTGGCGCCTCCATGGTTCATAGGATGGTTTCTTTCTAAGCCCTTATTACCAAACCAGCCAACTACTTCAAAAGTAGAAATAAGCGTAGCGTTAGACTGATTATATATGGTTTCAACATCGGCTACATGGTCTCCATGGCCATGACTCAGAATAATGTAGTCTGGTTTAATTTTGCTGATATTCACTCCTTTAGCTAGCTCATTCGGAGAAATAAAAGGATCGAAAAGCAATTGCTTGCCCATGGTTTCGATCATAAATGCCGAGTGTCCGTAATAAGTAAATTTCATATTTCGCCTGACTTTTGATCTTCTAATTAGAGGCTACAAATATATAAGAATAGGTGAAAGATTAATCCAAAGGTTATTAACACAAAAAGAACCTTAATCGTTGATAACTTTATAAGGTATTGATAACCTTCAACTTAATGAGCTATAATAAAAAAGCCCTCGGTTGAGGGCTTTAATATTTACTTTTTCTTCTTGTTCTGTTTTTGTCGTTGAGCCTCTTGGCTGGCCTTCATGGCGTCTTCCAATCGTTGCTGGAATTTAGACTTGCCTTTAGTGCCAGCTTTCTTTTTGTTTTCCATCAGTTGCTCTCTGATTTTATCTTCATCAACAAACCTTCTAATCAATGTTTGCTGACCGAAAGTCACTAGGTTGGAAACAAAGTAGTAGAAACTTAAACCTGCTGAGTAGCTGTTCAACACAAACATGAAGATAACTGGCATGAAATAACCAATATTCTTCATTGGGCCTTGAACTGAGCTTACTTGGTTGTTAGACCAGGTAATAGCCAAAGTTGAAAGCGTCATCAATAGAGTGAAACCACTCACGTGAGAGCCATAGAATGGAATGGTGAATGGAAGGTTAATCAATACATCATAAGTTGATAGATCGTGAGCCCATAAGAAAGATTCTCCTCTTAACTCAATGCTATTCGGGAAGAAGAAGAACATGGCAAAAAGGAAAGGCATCTGAAGTAGGAGAGGTACACAACCACTGATAGGGTTAACGCCCATCTCTCTGTATAGCTTCATTTGCTCTTGTTGCTGAGCTTGCATGTCTCCACCAGTCTTTTCTTTTAAGGCATCTAACTCAGGCTTTAAAACCTTCATTTTCGCCATAGAGAGGTAAGACTTTCTAGAAAGCGGGAATAGCGCTAGCTTAATGATCAACACAATAATGATGATGATTACACCATAGTTGGCAATGTGCTGCTCCAAGAAGCTAAACAATGGAACAATAATGAGCTTATTTACCCAGCTCACTAGCTTGTAGCCCATGTATACGTTGTCCTCGTATCCGTCAGTAACTTTCTTAAGTACCTTGTAGCTGTTCGGTCCGAAGTAATAAGTAAAATCAGCGCCAGAATATAGGTCGCTCATCGGAACTATCAGTTCCATTTTACCAATTTCTACATGGCTGCTATCTGCAACAGGAATGGTGGCGAAAGTAGCACTGCTAAAGCCTTTATCAGCTATAATACCTGCGTTGAAGAACTTTTGAGAAAACGATGCCCATTTAACGCCTTCACCAACGGTTTCAGATTGCGGATCGTTGGCAATTTCCTTTAGGTTATCAGAGTCTTCTTCTAAAGTATAGTAACGAACAGTGGTCTTGTTTCTAGCATCTTCTAGGTTGTGCTCAAAGCGCTTCATATTGTCTTCCCATACAATAGTCATGTCATTGGTTAGCACCTTATTCTCTAGTCCGTTTAGCTTAATGCTGTAGTCTAGATCATACTTATCGTTAAAGATGGTGTAAGACTGTTCAACACTAGAGCCATCGGCTAATGTGGCCACAAAAGCTATGGTAGTAGAATCTCCTTCGCTAATGCTAAGGGTCCCTTTATTAGCTTTGTAGTTTAGTGAAGCTAAATCTACAATGCCATTGGTAGTACCAATCTGTAATTGTTGACTGTTGCTAGATTCATCGAAGAGAATTAGAGGCTCCTTTAAATGAGTTTTGTATTCCTTTAATTCTACTGATTTAATAGCTCCACCCTTAGTGCTGAAGTTATACTTAGCTTTCTCGGTTTCTACAGTAAAGGTCTCTTCGTTTCCAGACATTGCTGAAGCAAAAGCACCATACTTAGAGTTTAAAAGAGAGTCTTGATTGGCTGGTTGAGTGGTTTCTGCCTGAGTGTTATCAACCAATTGCTGATTCTCTTCAGGGGTAACTACAGCCGTAGTGTCAGCTCCTGAAACAATTGCTTCTTCAGGGCTTGGTGGCCTGAATACCAATGAATATACTATCAGTATTCCGGCAATTAAGACAAGGCCAATGGCCTGATTTCTGTCCATATTTCTAATTCAATTTATTTTTCTTCGATTTAACTACCGCATCTATAAAGCTTATGAATAGAGGATGCGGGGTCATAACTGTACTTTTTAACTCTGGGTGGAACTGAACACCTACAAAATAAGGGTGTTTCGGAATTTCCATTATTTCTACAAGTCCGGAGTCAGGGTTTGTACCAGCAGCCTTCATACCAGCAGCTTCGTAATCTTTCAGGTACTTGTTGTTGAACTCGTATCTATGGCGGTGTCTTTCTTTAATTTCTGTATCACCATAAGCCGAATAACTTCTAGAGTTCTTTTTCAACTTACAGTCATAAGCACCAAGTCGCATAGTACCGCCATAATCTTGAATGTTCTTCTGCTCTTCCATGAGGTCTATAACCGGATGAGCAGTTTCTTTATCCATCTCAGAAGAGGTGGCGCCTTCAAGACCCAATACATTTCTAGCAAACTCTACCACAGCACACTGCATTCCCAAACAAATGCCAAAGAAAGGTATATCGTTCTCTCTTACATAGCGAATGGCCTCAATTTTTCCTTCAAAGCCTCTTTCTCCAAAGCCTGGAGCCACTAAAACACCATCCATGTCTTTCAGTGTTCTATTTACGGTTTTAGAGGTGATAGTTTCTGAAGATATCCAGTGAACGTTCACTCTACATTCTAAATGGGCACCTGCATGGATGAAAGCCTCTGCAATTGATTTATAAGCATCTGGTAGCTCCACGTATTTACCCACAAGGCCAATATTTACCTCATTGGTTGGGTTTTTTACCTTGCTTAAGAATCTTCTCCACTCATCTATTTGAGGTTGTTCTTTGTGTGGAAGCCTGAACTTCGCTAGTACACGCTCATCGAGTTTTTCTTTTCTCATAAGCATTGGCACATCATAAATGGTGTCTGCGTCTAATGCTTCAATAACAGAATTGAGCTGCACGTTGCAGAAGAGTGCCAATTTCTTTCTAATGTCATTAGGAAGAGACTTCTCAGATCTACACACCAATATATCTGGCTGAATACCTGCTTCAAGGAGTTGCTTTACAGAGTGCTGTGTTGGCTTAGTTTTAAGCTCTTTGGCTGCACTTAGGTAAGGAATTAGAGTAAGGTGAATTACCATGCAGTTAGATTCGCCAACATCCCATCGGGCCTGTCTAACAGCCTCAATAAATGGAAGCGATTCAATGTCGCCTACACAACCACCAATTTCAGTAATAACAATATCGTAGTCGCCAGTTTCTCCAAGCTTGAAGAAGTTGCGCTTTATTTCGTCAGTAATATGAGGAATTACCTGAACAGTTTTCCCGAGGTAATCGCCTCTTCTTTCTTTGGTAATTACATTATAGTAGATTCTACCTGTAGTTACATTGTTGGCCTGAGAGGTCGGGGTATTCAAAAATCTCTCATAATGACCAAGGTCAAGGTCGGTCTCGGCACCATCATCCGTTACGTAGCACTCACCGTGCTCATAAGGGTTTAAGGTTCCAGGATCTACATTGAGATACGGGTCGAATTTTTGGATGGTCACACGGTAACCTCTGGCTTGCAATAAATTAGCCAGCGATGCCGCAATGATGCCTTTTCCTAAGGAAGATGTTACCCCACCGGTAACAAAGATGTATTTAGCTGATGCCATAAGTTTGGATAAACAGAAATTAACTTATGGGATACAAAGGTAAGACTTTTGTGCTTAAACCTGCCCGACAAATATATTCTTTCTAGGCATGCCCTAAATTACTTTTTGAATAGGCCTGAAGAAAGCCCTAACTTTGCAGCCTTTTGGCAGAAAGTACCATGAATTTATCTAAGCATTTAACGGAACCCGTATTTAAAACCGTAGGAAAGGTAGCCGACCAGCTTGACCTCGAAACCTATGTTGTTGGAGGTTTCGTGCGCGACATTCTGTTGGAAAGATCTAGCAAGGATATTGACTTTGTCTGTGTAGGCAGTGGAGTTGAGTTGGCTAAGGCGGTGCACAAAGAATTGGGAGGTAATTTACCTTTTAACGTCTTTAAGAACTTCGGTACTGCCAACATTAAGCAAGATGACTGGGAACTAGAATTTGTTGGCGCCAGAAAAGAGTCGTACCAAAGAAATTCAAGGAAGCCCATTGTAGAAGATGGCAGCCTTCAAGACGATCAGAATAGAAGGGACTTCACCATCAATGCTTTTGCTATTTGTTTGAATAAAGATCGCTTCGGGGAGTTGGTAGATCCATTCAATGGAATGGAAGACCTAAAGGAGAAAATCATTAAAACTCCATTGGCGCCTGAAACTACTTTTTCGGACGATCCTCTTAGAATGATGCGTGCTATTCGTTTCGCCTCTCAGCTGAATTTTGATATTGATGGGGATACCTTTGAAGGTATTCAGCAGATGAAAGATCGAATTTCTATAGTTTCTGCCGAACGTATTATAGTAGAGCTGAATAAGATCATCATGTCTGAAAAACCCTCTTATGGGTTTAAGCTCCTTTACTATACGGGGCTTTTGAAGGAGATTTTCCCAGAAATGGTTGAGCTTCAAGGGGTGCAAACTATAGAAGATAAGTCACATAAGGATAACTTCTACCATACGCTTCAGGTGCTAGATAACATCAGTGAAAATACGGATGATTTATACCTGAGATGGGCTGCAATATTGCATGATATTGCCAAACCTGCCACTAAGCGTTTCAACAAAAAGGTAGGCTGGACATTCCATGGCCATGAAGACAAAGGAGCCAGAATGGTTCCGGGTATTTTCAGGAGAATGAAGCTACCAATGGGCGAGCCAATGCGCTATGTGAAAAAGCTAGTGCGACTTCATTTAAGACCCATAGCATTGGTTAAAGATGAAATTACTGATTCAGCTATTCGCAGGCTGCTTTATGAGGCAGGCGATGATATTGATGACTTAATGATGCTTTGCAGGGCAGACATTACTTCCAAAAACAATCAAAAGGTTCAGCGTTTTTTGAACAACTTTGATAAGGTTGAAGAAAAAATGCGGGAAGTAGAGGAGAAGGATAAAATTCGTAACTTCCAGCCAGTTATCACCGGAGAAATCATCATGCAGACTTTCGGCTTAAAGCCAGGAAAAGAAGTTGGTGAATTAAAAGAGGCGTTGAAAGAGGCGGTATTAGAAGGTGAAATTCAAAACGAATATGAGGATGCCTTTAAATTCTTACTTAAGCTAGGTGAGGAGCGGGGCTTAATTGTTGAAAATACTAAGAATTAATAACCATAAAATGAAAAAGATAAAACTGTTGTTTCTGGCTTTGTTTCTAGGTTTTGTAGGTCAGGAAGCTATGGCTCAGGATAGTGCTTATGTAAATAATGAATATGCTAAGGCTATGGCCTTGTATAACCGAGCCCAACGTTACAACGATGTGACCGTTAGTAAGCAGGCCTTGTTAGAAATGACTTTGCTTAACCCTGGCGATACCTCTGTTTTAAAGTCTTTGGCTGAGATTTACTTCGGAAATGGTCAGTTCGTTTCTAGTGCCATGGTAGCCATGGATATGATCAACCTACATCCAAATAATCTATTTGCCTTAGAGGTTGCAGCGGTTAGCTATGAAAATTTAAGGCTTTACGATAAGGCCATTGAGCAGTATGAGGCCATGTGGTTAGCTACTGATAATTCAACCATTTTGTATCAGGTTTCTTACTTACAGTATTTACTAGATAGGTATGAGCAGGCAAATTCTAACCTTGGTATTCTTACTGGAAAGGTGGCAGCAGATGAGGTTATCGGTTTGGCTAAAGAAGATGGTTCAACTCAGGAAGTAAAGTTTTCAGCAGCTGTAGAGAACCTTAAAGGCCTAATTGCTTTAGATCAAGGAAATAAAGAAAAGGCTAGAGGACACTTTACCAAAGCTTTGGAAATAAGCCCTGAATTTGAAGCTGCGCAAAATAGCCTTAACGGCCTCAAGTAGGTTTCAATAAGATTCTAAGTGAAAGCACCTGAAACGGTGCTTTTTTTATGCCTTTTAGTTGAGTGTTCTCGCTTTGATTTTTAATAATTATCTTTCTACATGCAACCCACTTAAATGAGTGTTGTCTTTAGCATGATCTTATAAGATTTGAATACTAGTTACCATAATATTCATCAACCCATAATTGACCGCTGTCTACAAGGAGACCGTACGGCTCATTATGAAATCTACAAGCTTTATTCTAAAGCAATGTATAACACGTGCCTTAGGATTACCGGTAATGAAATGGATGCTGAAGATGTGCTTCAAGAGTCTTTTGTGAGTGCATTTAAGAACCTCTCTAGTTTTAAGGGCTCGGCCTCATTTGGCAGTTGGTTAAAGAGAATTGTGGTCAATAATGCTATCAATGCGGTCAAAAAAAGGAGAATGAGTTTTGAGTCTGTTGATGGTAAAGAAGATGAGAGTGCAATAGCAGAACCCGTAGAAGAAGCCAATCTCTCTTACGATGTAGGCTTGGTGAAGGAAGGTATAAGTAAGTTGCCAGAGGGGTATCGATTGGTACTGACACTTTATCTAATAGAGGGATATGACCATAAAGAGATTGGGCAGATACTAGATATTACTGAATCTACTTCTAAATCTCAGTTCAATAGATCGAAAAAGAAGTTGAGGGAAATACTGAAGGAGGAATTGAAATATGCAGGGTAAGGATAAACTAGAGAAATTTATTATAGAGAACAGAGAGGCTTTTGATGCTTCAGAACCAAAAGAAGACAATTGGACTCGCATTGAGTCTCGGTTGAATTTTGAAGCTCAGCCTGTTTCTAAACCTAATGTAGGTTGGTATTGGAAAGCAGCCGTGTTTTTGCTGTTAGGGGTAGTAGGATATTTGCTTGTCGACAGATATGAAGTTCAGCCTACGAATGACCTAGAAGCTTCTAATGTTGAGAAGTTTCAGGAGTTAGAGACTTTCTATACCTCACTTATTGCTAATAAAAAGGAGAGGTTGGAGTCAGAGTTAGATTCTGAAGTGGCCACGGTAAACCTGAAAGTAGAGATGCAGGAGCTCGATGATATTTATGCAGACCTCAAAGAGTTGTTCTTAGAAAGTCAGCCTTCTGAGCAAGTCATGGAAAGGTTAATACATCTATTACGACAGAAATTGCGAGTGATGGATGGGCAGTTAGAGATAATAGAAAGAGAGAAGCTTCCTGAAAGCATGCAAGAAGAACTAATGGATTCTTCTATATAGTAGGCTCTACTTTTTGTGCTGCAGAATCTATTACCTTTCCGTTCTCACAGCGTAAAGTTCTCTTTGGGTAATTCTCGATCAGCTTGAAGTCGTGAGTGGCCATTAATACTGCTGTTCCACTTTTATTGATCTCTAAGAAAGTTTTAAAGATTCCATCGGAAACCTCGGGGTCCAAATTTCCTGTAGGTTCGTCAGCAATTAAAAGGCTTGGTTCGTTTATGAGAGCTCTGGCAATTACAACTCTTTGTTGTTCTCCGCCAGATAGCTGATGCGGCATTTTGTTAGATACTGCGCCTAAACCCACTCTCATCAATACTTCCGCTAAACGACTTTTCATTTTTGCTTTGTCTTTCCAGCCAGTAGCACGCATTACAAAGTATATGTTCTCTGCCACGTTTCGGTCAGGTAGAAGCTGAAAATCCTGAAATATGATGCCTAGCTTTCTTCTTAATAGAGGAATCTGATTTCGCTTAATGCTCTCAATGTCGAAACCTGCAATTCTAATACTTCCCATATAAAGGGGGAGGTCGCAGTATAAAGTTTTCAACAGCGAACTTTTGCCACTTCCAGTTCTGCCCACCAAATAGACGAATTCACCTTTTTCAATTTTAAGGTCAATATTATTTAGTACGGTAGTGTCTTCTTGAAAAATACTGGCGTCAACAATGCGTACAATGGGTTCTCCGGAAAAAGTCATTTAGATTTCTAGTTTTTGAAGTTTACCAAAAGGTAAATCGGTAATCAACTGCTTTAACGCAGATTCCTTGCCATCAAGTCCATATTTATCCAGATTTTTTAATGGACGATCTGCTCTAAAGTAGGCAATGAGCACAAAGTTCTCATCGCGCAGTTGTATGTAATCTGGAATTTTGGCCTTGCCTTTAACCTTGATGATATACATTTTTGAAGTTAGCTCCGGGGTATTTGAATAACCCGGAGCAGTAGTTAATGTTTTATCCATTGGCTTTCTTGTGGTCTGCCAAGAATTGAGCTAATCCTTTGTCTGTTAATGGGTGATTCAAAAGACTAGTAATTACATTCAGAGGACAAGTAACTACATCGGCACCAATTTCTGCACATTGAATAAGGTGCATGGTATGTCTAACAGATGCAGCTAATACTTCTGTGATGTAGCCGTAGTTGTCATAAATGTCTACAATGTCTTGAATTAATTGAAGGCCATCTGCTCCAACGTCATCTAGTCTTCCAATAAATGGAGATACGTAAGATGCTCCTGCTTTTGCAGCTAGCAAAGCTTGGCCAGAAGAGAATACCAAGGTACAGTTAGTTCTAATTCCTTCAGAAGTAAAATACTTAATTGCTTTCACTCCATCTTTGATCATAGGAACTTTAACAACAATCTTGTCGTCAATTTTCGCTAACTCCTTACCTTCTTTAATTATCCCGTCAAAATCGGTAGCAATTACCTCTGCACTTACATTGTCATCAACAATGTCGCATATTGCCTTATAGTGTGCCATTACTTTGTCGTGTCCGGCAATTCCTTCCTTAGCCATAAGTGAAGGATTGGTAGTTACCCCATCCAAAACGCCAAGGTCGTAAGCCTCTTGAATGTCACTTAAATTCGCAGTATCAATAAAGAACTTCATTTTCGATTTTTTTGGGTTTATGATTGTTTACAAAGCTAGTGTTTTTTGAGAAGCGTTAAATAGCAATTGAAAGTTTCTGATAGTCCATCCGGCCTTCAGTGCTAATGAAGCTTTTCGTTCCAGAAGAAGATATGGTTGAAGCTCAATTCTCGTACTCTTTTTTCTTAACCAAAACCATCATATCACCTTCAATGGGTAAGTATCCGTACTCATAACAAAATAAATATGTCGCTCCTGCTTTGGTGGTGTACATGCTGGTGTGGTAATCAAAGTCAAAGCCTTTCTCTGCCAGTTTCGAGCGGTGGGCTTTTGTGGTTCCTTCTGGGTTGAGCTCTTCCAGAATCCGCCTGTTTTTTCGGAGCACATAATGCACATTGCGAACGTAATTGTTGGCATCTGAATTTTGCCGATTGTTATAGGAATTGCGGCAGGCATCGTCACAAAACTTCTTGTCTGCTCTGCCTTTTAGTGGCTCACCACATTCTAAACAAGTTCTTTCTTTCATAATGTGTGTTTTAACAATTCTCTCAAAATAGCGAAAAACAGGGATTATCCGTTTGTAAACGACTACAAATGGTTACAACTGTTTAACAACCGACTCTCTTTTTGAGCTTGCTTTTACTTTGCCATTGTCAATTCGATAACCGAATGACAGCAAAGAATTTTCAACATATAAATTTTATAATCATGCAAAATTTAAGAAACCGCGTACAGTTAATTGGAAGATTGGGTCAGGATCCTGAAGTCAAAACATTAACAAGTGGAAAGAAACTAACTACCTTTTCTATTGCCACTTCAGACTCTTATAGAAACTCTAGTGGAGACAAAGTTGAGGAAACACAGTGGCATAATATTGTGGCTTGGGGTAAAGTAGGGGAGATTGCCGGAGAGTATCTTACTAAAGGACAGGAGGTGGCCTTAGAAGGGAAATTGACACATAGAAGCTATGAAACTAATTCAGGTGAGAGAAGATTCATTACCGAAATAAACTTGAATGAGTTGCTCATGATTGGGGGCAAAAAGGAATAGTTGTTTCAATGAGGAAGAGACGTCTATCCAATGAATAGATTGGTAATGGTTTGGTAGCTCATAAATAAGGCCATCATACCAAAGACAAGTATGAATGTTTTATTGACGCTGGTCATTTTCTTATAAGTTTTCATCAAATCAGTGTTTTGCCTATTTCTTAGGCAAAACACCTACCATATCGAAATTTGTCCAAAAACAGCGATTTTAAGGAATGGGTAGTCCCGTTATGGGAATAACTATAGTATTTGGGAATACTCCAAGTGGCTTTCGAGAGATTTGTTGGTGCTATGCTGTTGTTCTATCAGCTTTCAGTTCAACGGCTACAGCATAAGCAATTGCCAAAAGTGTTCCAGCTATGGCGATCCAACCTAGAGTGTTTGTGCCATCTTTAAATATTAAGTAGTAAAGAGCTGCTCCTGAGCCTCCTCCAATGATTGGGCCTAAGATTGGAATCCACGAATAACTCCAGTTTGAACTACCTTTTCCACTGATTGGTAACAAGAAATGCGCAAGTCTAGGGCCAAAATCTCTAGCTGGATTGATGGCGTAGCCTGTTGTTCCTCCCTGAGCCATTCCTATTAAAGTAATCAATCCGCCAACTACAAGAGGGTTGAGGCCCTCAGTAAACTCGTTGGCGCCTATCATTAATAAGCCCATCATAAGGATCATAGTGCCCATTATTTCACTCACTAGGTTAGCGCTTTTTTGGTCTACCGCTCCCGCAGTACAGAATACACCTAGCTTCGCTGCCTTATCTTCTGTTTTTCTCCAGTGGGGTAAATATTGAAGCCAAGTAAGTGTGGCGCCAAAAATGCCACCTAAAACTTGAGCTATAATATATCCTGGTACTAAGGTCCACTCTAATTCACCGGCTATTGCTAAAGATGTGGTAACCGCTGGGTTTATGTGCGCGCCACTAATACTGCCCACAGCGTAAATTCCAAAAGTAACAGAGAGGCCCCAGCCAATAGCGGTTACAATCCAGCCCGAACCTTTTGCATAAGAGAAATTAAGGGTGGTGGCTGCATTTACACTATTGCCAAAATAAAGGAGAATTGCGGTGCCAATAAACTCAGCTAGGTAAACAGACATAGGAAAAAGTTTACCTTGATATTACGATAAAGAGGGGAATAAAAAAAGGCATCAGGATGTCGCACCGCTACAACCGCCTACCCTTGCTCTGTTCCCAGCCTGGGGGAGTTCAGCAGGAGCTGGTCGCATCCCTCTGCCATTGGGGGGCAAAGGTATTAAGAATTTATTAATGAGAAAACGGTTATTGAAAAAAGAATAAAATACCGAGAATTAGGTATTTTCATGAATCGGAAATAAAGGTTTTTTTGTCATAAACCTCACACGATACTCAACCAAAGAGCATAGACGGTACTTTTGGATTGGCAACCTCCTTTGAAGGATTTCTTTAACTAAAACAACAGTCCGATGTTAAAACAACTCAACACTTCAGAAAGAGTGCTTTTTAAGAGTCTTAATTTCAATTTTGTAAGTAGAATGCCAAATCCAGATGATCCTGTTGATCCAGACGACCCAGGAAATCCTGATCCTGATGAAGATGGAGCAGTAGAAACAAATACCCCTCCTCCTGGCAGTGGTACTTAGTTCTGTTATTTTTGAGCCATGAATTCAAGAAACTATTTCCTCTTTTTAGTGCTGCTTTTGTTTTCTGTTGATGCACATGCTTGGCAGGATGATGAACGTACTGCACAAGAAGAGGAATGGCTAAGACTTATAAGGAAAGCGGATGAATATAGTACCGCAGCTAAGTACGATTCGGCACTTATTATTTCCCAAAATATTGCCCTAGCAGCAGAAAGAGAATCGAATTATGAGTTTATAACTCGCGCCTATTTTACTATGGCTGGTGTTCATTATAGAATTAATAAAATGGATTTGGCCTCTGAGGTATATCAAAAAGCAAGAAGAACAGCAGAACTATGGGGGAATAAGAGTTTTGTGGCTCGTGCAGATTTAGCAAAAGGGATTGTTTATGACAACCTTGCCGGATCAGCTTTAGATAGAAATAGTGAAAATTATGACAGCATAAAGGCCTTTGCCTTTCTAGATTCGGCTCTCATTTTTTACGATAAATCAAGAAAATATTATCAAGAAAACACACCAGATAACTACTTAATGTTGGCTACAGTAGCTAATAATTACGCGGCCAATTATGATTTTAGGAAGGAGTATTTAAAGTCTATTGAAGAGCGAAGACAAACGATTAAATTATACAGACAAGCAGGCTATGCCACTTATGAAATAGATAATATTAAGGCCTTAGGGGAAACCTATCTGTTTCAGTATGAAGCAAACCTGAGTTATCTAGATAGTGCTCAGAAATATCTAACGGAAGCGCTTGTTCTCGGTACAGAAAAGGAAATGACCGAGGTTGCTTTGGCGGCAAGTGAGAAGTTAGCGAGAATCAATCAGTATGTTGGTGATGAGAAGAATTCTAACCTTTATAGGATAAATGTTGATTCTCTATTAGAAGAAATTTACTCCCGAAACTATGACGATAAGGTGTTAGAGTTAAGGGCGCAGTATCAAACAGCTTCGGCAGAGCTAGAAGCAGAACAAGCGAAAAGTAGAGCGTTATCTTTAGAGAGGGATAGAAGAGTCACATTTATTGTTGCGGCTGCAATTCTGGTCATTCTTTTTATTTGGCTTTACTTGCTAGATCAGAAAAGGAAGAACATTAAAGCTATTGCAGCTAAAAACGATGAGCTTAATAAACAGCGCATAGATGAATTGCTCCAAGAACAAGAGATCGCTTCACTTCAGGGTGTTTTAGAAGGACAGGAACAGGAAAGAAAGCGTGTGGCTATAGACTTGCACGACAGATTAGGGGGAATTCTTTCTATGGTAAAACTCCATTTTAGTGCTGTAGAAGAGAAACTGCCAGAAGATAATCCTGAAAAGAAGAAATTTCTTACCGCTAGTGAACTCCTCGATTTAGCGGCAGGGGAGGTTAGAAACATCTCCCACAACCTACTTTCTGGAGTTTTAGCAAAGTTTGGACTTTTACCAGCTTTAAAGGATTTAACTGACCGAATTAATGAGTCTGGTGAGATTAAACTCAACCTAATTCACCATAATGTTGAGAATGCACTAGACGGTGAGCAAGAGTTACAGCTGTACCGAATAGTTCAAGAGTTGATCAGCAATATTCTAAAGCACGCTGATGCTAAAGAGGCTACTATTCAATTGATCCGAAATAAGGATGAGAAGATAGTTAATTTAATTGTAGAGGATGATGGCAAAGGCTTCGACCCTTCAACGCCTTCACCCTCTAGCGGAATTGGGCTTAGCAACCTAAAGGTTAGAGTAAATAAACTCCAGGGAAGCTTTCATGTAGACTCAGGAAAAGGCGTGGGAACATCGGTTTCAGTAAACATACCAGTAGAAAATGATTAGGATTTTTATAGTTGATGATCATCAAGTTGTGATTGATGGTATTTCTTCTATTCTCTCAGAGGTTGAAGAAATAAAGATTATTGGCAGTGCTCTGAATGGTTTAGAGGCGCTTAGAAAGTTGGAAACAGAGTCTCCAGATGTACTTCTTTTAGATATCAATATGCCAGAAATGGACGGTATTCAGTTGGTTCGAGCGCTTAAGGAAAAAGGGAGGACGCTAAACACGCTAGTTCTCACCATGCACAACAACCCTCAGTTTACTAAAGAACTAATTGCCGAAGGAGTTCAGGGTTGTGTGTTAAAAAATGCAGGTAAGAAGGATCTTATCTTGGCGATTACTGAAGTGAACAATGGAGGAACCTTCTATTCAGAAGCCGTAACAGATTCACTAAAAGAGAGCTTAGATAAAACTCAAGAGGCAATTGATGAAGTGCAATTAACTAAGCGAGAAGTAGAAATAGTAAAGCTCATAGCCCTTGAAAACACTACCAATGAAATAGCAGAAAAACTTTCAATTAGTGCTTATACTGTAGATACACACCGAAAGAATATCATCAATAAGTTGGGGGTAAAGAACCTTGCTGGCCTAGTGCGTTTCGCTTTTGAAAAGAACCTTTTATAATCGTCTGACCACTCGCTGTGGTCAGATAATTTAGAATAGGAGTAGCGCTAATCTTCTCTAGTGAAGAAGTCTTTTTTCATGTAAAGCTGAAACTCCAGCGGGCTGCTTTCTTTGAACTCATCTACTTCTAGATCTTCATAGATGTCTTCGTCAAACTGAATGTCAGTTTTTTCAATTCTTCCGTCAGGGTGAATGATTAACTCTATCCCTGAAAAGTCAATAGGGTTAACAGAAACAAGTACCTGATAATCGTCAAATACGCGTTTGAAATATTTAAATACAATAGCGTCTTTCTTTCCCATTAGTTTTTAATTAGCGTGGCCTTTTGAACAACCCGCACTGGTTGAGTAACTACTGATGACGTGTTTTCGTTCGAACCTCCGCTTTCTAGTAGTTTATTATTCTGTGAGCTAATAGCCGAAAATTGAATTTGGTTATCGCTAAGCTCATAGCTCAGTAGTAGCTCCGAATTGTTCAGCCCAAACCAGCTATATAACCCTTCATTTATGTAGCTCAAGTAAAGTCTAATACCGTTAAGCTCATCTAAAATTAGTTGATTTCGATCTTCGGGGTTGCTAAGAACTCTGTAATCTCTTATGTCTGCATTGGCTCCTTCACCGTAGGTAATCTTCCATTGATAGGTGCTGTCAGAAAGTGGTTTTATTTCTAACCGCATATGCACTTTTTGAGATAGACCTTTTTCGTTGTAAATACTCACTTCTCCAGAAAAATTGCCGTGCCAATCCTCAGATAATTGAGCAAGCGCTGAGTTAGTGCTTATAATACATAGTATGGCAGTAAAGACTAGTGGTTTTATAAACCTCATGACTTCAGTCTTTTTAGCACAAAATGAACAACATAGCCACTGAAGATACCAATCAATGCTCCAGTCAAAATGTCTCCAGGAAAATGCACGCCTAAATAGACCCGAGAGTAGGCAACTAAAGAAGCCCAGACAAAAAGCAACCAGACATGCTTCAAGCTATCTTTTAATAATAGCCAGCAAAACATAGCCACTGCAAAAGAGTTACTAGCGTGGCTCGATGCAAATCCGAATCTGCCACCGCACCCTTTGAGAAGGTGAACTGTGCCTTCCAGTTCGGGGTCGTAACAAGGTCTCAGCCTTTCCACCCATGGCTTTAATAAACCAGAGGCTATTTGGTCGCTAATAAGAATCAGAATTACTATACCTATTATAATTTGCCACCATCTGAATCCAGACTTTTTAATCATCAGGTATAATAGCAATGCATAGAAAGGTATCCATACATATTTATCGCTGATCCATGGCATGAGCCAATCAAAAAAACTGTTATGCTGACCGTTAAGGAATTGAAAAAGCGCCTTGTCCCAAATTTCAAGTTGTTCTATCATTCCACCCAGTTAATACCTTTTTTTAGCATACTTAAAGTTTTGGCTTCTAGGGAGTTTGCTGTTGGTTGGTAGTTGTACTCCCAGCCAGCCATTGGAGGTAAGCTCATAAGAATGGATTCAGTTCGGCCATCTGTTTCTAAGCCAAACTTAGTTCCTCTGTCTAGCACTAGGTTAAATTCCACATACCTTCCACGCCTGTTCATTTGCCAATCTTTTTCGCGTTTACCGTATGTCTTCACTGAGTTCTTGGTCATGAAATGAGTGTATATAGGTGCGAATATTAATCCTACATCTTTGACAAAATTGAAAATGTCTTCTTTGCTTTTGTTCTTGTCTTCTGAAAGGTGGTCGAAGAATATGCCGCCAATACCTCGAGTTTCTTTTCTATGCTTAATGTAGAAGTAATTGTCTGCCCACGGTTTGAACTCCTTATAGTAGTCGGTATCGTGCTTGTCGCAGACCGCTTTTAGTTTTTGGTGGAAGGTTCTAGCATCATCAGTATCTACATAATGTGGAGTCAGGTCAATTCCACCACCAAACCAATAGGTTCCATTAGACATTTCGAAGTATCTGATGTTCATATGTATAATGGGCACCCAAGGGTTTTCTGGGTGCAGTACTATAGATACACCAGTGGCAAAGAAGTCGCCTTCAGTCAATCCGAAAGAACTCAAGATTTTCTCCGGAGTTTTGCCGTGTACTTCCGAGAAGTTTACTCCACCTTTTTCTATGATATTACCAGCCCGAATAACTCTGCTTCGTCCACCGCCACCGCCAGGTCTTTGCCATTTATCTTCGATAAATTTTCCCTGACCATCTACTCTTTCGAGCTCTTTACAAATGTGGTCTTGAATGTTTTTAAAAACTGCAGATATGTCTTCTTTGTTGACTTGTGGCATGCTGCAAAATTAGCTTTTTAACTCTAAGTATAAAGCAACAATAGGGATTGTATGATGTAACCACGTGAGCAAAATACCAGTTAAACTAAAAAAAACTAATGGTTGTTAGTTTTTTCTGATTTGGTTTGAATTATTGACTAACTTTGAATAGAAATAAAGACTAATGGATTTGACGCGAGAAGAGATTAAGAAAGAACAACAGTCCAAAAACATACAAGTCCCAAAAAATATTCTTGAAAAGGCATATCGCCTCATGCAAACAGCTTATAATATGGCTGTTTTGTATGATGAAAACCGTGCGGTATGTAGTAAATATGTTCACAGTACATCTCGTGGACATGAAGCTATTCAGTTAGCCGCTGCCTTTCAACTTCAAGAGTTCGATTTTGCTGCACCATACTATCGCGATGAATCTATTTTGCTCGGTATAGGCATGAAGCCTTACGAGTTAATGCTGCAGTTAATGGGTAAAAAGGACGATCCTTTCTCTGGAGGGAGAACCTATTACGGACACCCTTCTCTTAAGCGTGAGGGTTTCCCGACTATACCCCATCAAAGTTCGGCCACAGGTATGCAAGCCATTCCTGCCACTGGTATGGCACATGGAATTCACTACCTAGAGGGGCAAGGCCTTTTAGGTGGAAATAATAACCCCGTTGTCTTGTGCTCACTAGGAGACGGTTCTGTTACTGAGGGTGAAGTATCTGAAGCCATGCAGATGGCTGTCTTGCATAAATTGCCAATTGTATACCTTATTCAGGATAACGATTGGGGAATTAGTGCTACGGGGAAAGAGATGAGGGCTATGGATGCGTATGAATTTGTAGCCGGATTTAAAGGAATGGAACGTATGCGAGTCGATGGTTCTGATTTTGTAGACTCTTACAAAGGAATGAGCCAAGCTTTTGAATACGTAAGAAAAAATAGAGGTCCAATTTTGGTGCATGCTAAAACGCCATTGCTTGGACACCACACATCAGGTGTAAGGAAAGAATGGTACCGAGGAGATCATGATTTAGATGAGCATCAGGTCAATGATCCGATACCGAAATTGAGAAAAGCATTGAAGTCGGCTAAGTTCAAAGAGGCCGATTTAGTTAAGCTTGAAGACGAAGCGAAGGCATTTGTACAGTCTGAATATGCCAGAGCATTGAATGCTGATGATCCAGACCCTTCAACGGTATTAAATCACGAATTCGCTCCAACTCCTATAACTGAAGAAAAAGGTGAGAGAAAGCCTAGGGGTGCGGAAAAAGTGGTAATGGTTGATGCAGCTCTTCATGCAGTAGACGATATTTTAAAGAACTATCCAGAAGCTCTATTCTATGGTCAAGATGTAGGAGGTACGCTTGGAGGTGTTTTCCGAGAAGCGGCCACACTTGCGCAGAAATATGGAGATGGTAGGGTATTTAACACACCTATTCAGGAAGCATATATTGTTGGGTCAACAGCAGGAATGTCGGCAGTTGGTGCTAAGCCAATTGTTGAAATTCAGTTTGCAGATTATATCTGGCCTGGTATCAATCAGCTGGTAGAAGAGCTTTCCAAAAGCTGTTATTTGAGTGAAGGTAAGTTCCCAATTCAATCGTTAATTAGAGTGCCAATTGGTGCTTATGGCGGAGGAGGTCCTTATCACTCTGGTAGTGTGGAATCCACTTTGTTAAATATCAGAGGTATTAAAGTGGTATACCCTTCAAATGCTGCTGATATGAAAGGCCTAATTAAGGCAGCTTTTCACGACCCTAATCCGGTAGTGATGTTAGAGCATAAGGGGCTCTATTGGTCGAAAGTGCCTGGTACTGAATTGGCAAAAACGTTTGAGCCAGATTCTGAATACATTGTGCCTTTGGGTAGGGCTAGGGTAGATCAGGAGGCTAATCAAGAAGCTATCGAAAATGGAGAGTCTTGCTTGGTGATTACTTATGGTATGGGAGTTTACTGGGCGAAAGCAGCTAGTAAGAAGTTTGAAGGTAGAGTAGAAATACTAGATCTGAGAACATTGAACCCTATAGATTGGGATGCCATAAAAGAGGCAGTATCAAGACATAATAAAGCGTTAGTTCTAACCGAAGAACCATTGTTGAATTCATTTGCAGAGTCATTGGCTGGTAGAATATCTCAACACTGTTTCGAAATATTAGATGCCCCCGTAATGGCTTATGGAGCAGAGAACCTTCCTGCAATTGCACTCAATGTAGACTTGGAAAAGGCAATGCTTCCAACTCCTGAGAAGGTGGAGCAGCAGATAGAGACTTTATTGAATTACTAGAAAGGCAGCCCTACAGCAATATTCCAAACGGTTTGTGAGCTCTTGAAAAAAGGTCTTCTCCAACGTTGACCTTCAGGATATCTTGGGTCTTTTATTTTATGGCCTACATCGAATCGGAATACTAAGAAACTGAAGTCGAAGCGCAAGCCAAGGCCTGCGCCAACGGCAATTTCTTTGTAGAAGTCATTGAATTCGAATGCTCCACCACTAGATAACCTTAAGCGTGTGCTAGAAGATGGTGAGGAATCATCTATAAATTCTTTAAACCTCCAGACATTGCCAGCATCAATAAAAAAGGCCCAGTCTAAAAAGCCAGTAATGTTAGCTCGGTATTCCAAACTCAATTCTAGCAAAATCTCTCCTGGTTGTTCGAACCTATAGCTATCGGCTCCAGCAATAAGCGATACATATTCGCCATTTTCAATTATGTTGAACCCGTCTTCATCTAAGGCTAGAGGGTGCGCAGAACCGGGGCCTAATCTTCGAGGTAACCAAGCACGATTGCTGCTGCTACCACCGCTGAAGAAGTATCTTTCGTAAGGAAGTGCTTCGTTGTCACCATAAGGCCTGGCATAGCCTATGTTTGCCCGCATAGATAAAGACTTTTCTTCCGACAGAGGGATGTGTCTTCTGAAGTCTAACTGTGCCTTTGCGTATTTATAAAAAGTTAGGTCATTGTTTTCCAGCAAACCTGTGCCCACAAAGTTGTAGATATTTCCACCAGCTTCTAGATAGACCCTAAAGTAGTTGGAAGGCTCTACTAGCGTTCCATAATTGGAGTTGAATACAGCATTGAACGAGGTGTTAGACACAAAAGACCTATCGAAAGCTAGGGCTAGAGTGTTTCCCTGAAGGGCTAAGTCTTGCAGTTGGCGGTTAAATGCAGAATCTATTTTAGTAGTGTTGATCAGGTTTATTTCTGATATAGTGAGTCTGTAAGAGTTGGTTCCTTGTTCGTTTTGCCAAGAGTAAGCATAAGAGCCGTTGAGGTTACTTCTTGAATACTCTCTTCTAGAAGTAAAAGAATATCCCATAGTGAGCGCACTCTTTGCGTTAAAAGACTGTCTACTGAGTTCTCTAGAGTTGAAAGGAGTTACAAAACGAGGAAAGGTTAGACTCACTGAGCCACCATATTGAAGGTTACTCAATGCACCACTCTGGTCTGTTGCAGCAGAGACACCGTCTGAACCAACAAAGCCTGTAAATTGCATTATTTCAGCTCCTTTAAATGTGTTTCTATTTCTAAGCGAAAGATTGTAAAAAGGACCTGGTCTACCTTCGGTAAAGTTAATTCCTAGCTCTTGTGTGAGCTGAAACTTCTGGAGAGGAGCAGTGTAAACATTGGCGATGAATTTTCCCTCTACTAAGGTTGTGTCGAAGTTAATATTGGCGAACCTGAACATATCCATGTTCAGAAGCTGTCTTTGAGTATTTACTACGTCAGAGTATCTGTAGTTTTCGTAAGGCTCTAATTTTAAGCGAGTGTCTAACACTAATGGTTTGTAATAAGTGCTTCCATAGTTGTATGTAACGTCTAAGAATTGTTCTTGTGTAGCAACGGGCTCGGAACCATTGGCGCTTACAATAATGGAGTCTAGTTCGAACTGTTCATGGAAATCTCTTTCTGCAGGTTTATTTACAATGGTGGTTAACCACATATCTTCAGAGTCTGGAGCATATTCTACCACAAATTCCACATAGCGTTTGCTAAAGGCGAAGTAGCCATTATTTCTTAAGAGTAAGTCTATTCGGTTTTGTTCGGCAGCTAAGTTCTCCCTGTCATAGTATTCTCCTTTTTTGAGGAAAGATTCACTTCTAGATTCATTGATTATTCTCGTGATGGTGGTATCACCTGTCCTTAGATTTAAGCTATCTAGAAAACTTCTTTCCCCTTCAGTAATGATAAAGGTTTGGATTACTTTACGTCCTTTCTCCTCCTTTTCTATTTCTACTTCGGCTTTTCTGAAGCCTTTGCTAAGTAAGTAGTTTTTAATTCTTGTAGCTGACTGAGTAATCAGTGTGCTATCATAAATGGCTAGAGGGTCTCCAGTGCGCATTCTGCCATTACCTAACCTTAATTGCTTGTCGTAGCGTTCTAGGCGCCTTTGTTTGCGCCATTCTAATCGGTCAATGCGTTTTCCTTCAGCTTCTTTCTCTTCGATTTTTGCATCTATTTTTTCAATGAACTCAGCTCGGCTTTTAGCTACTTTGGCAGAATCGAATGCTCGTTCACCAGTTTCGTAGATGTGGGCACCAACGGGACCAAGAATAGGGAATCTTGTATTTGGTTCTAAAAGAATCTGATCTGCGATGTCATTTTTATTTGCTTTTTTTACACCTTCAATACGCTGTTTATATAGCAACTTTTCACCAGGTTGTAGGTATTTAACTCCGGTGCAATTTGCAAGAAAAAGGGTAATGAAAAACAGTAAGAATAATCGGATTCCTAGCTTCACGAACAACAATCAATATGCTCTCTAAACGACAATCAAAGTACTTTAAATCTCTGCAATTAAAAAAATATCGTCAGCTAGAAGCTAAGTTTTTAGTTGAAGGAGCCAAAGGAGTGGAAGAAGTGCTTCGATCTAGCTACCAAGTTGAGAGCTTATTGGGTACTGCCGAGTTTCTAAACAGGTTGTCTGAAAGGGTAAAAGCCAGAGCTAATGAGGTAATAGAAGCAAAGGAGGCCGATTTATTACAAGTTGGTACCTTCAAGACGAACAAGGCCGGTTTGGCTGTGGTGAAAATCCCTATTCAGTCTCAACTAAGTGCTGATAAAAATGAACTGATTTTAGCCTTAGATGGCATCAACGACCCTGGAAACTTAGGAACAATCATCAGAATTGCAGATTGGTACGGTATCAATAATATTATTTGTAGTGAAGATACAGCAGACGTTTATAACCCTAAAGTGATCAATTCTACCATGGGATCATTTACAAGAGTAAAGGTATCATATGGGAAACTAAAGGAGTTTATAGCTGAGTCAGATTGTAGGGTTTATGGTGCTTTACTAGAGGGACAATCTATCTATAAAAGTGATTTGAAACCAGGGATAGTACTGATGGGTAGTGAGTCTCACGGCATATCAGAAGAATTAAGGAAGTTAATTACCGACCCTATTAAAATACCTGGGCGAGGAGGGGCTGAGTCTCTAAATGTAGGAGTTGCTACTGCTGTTGTTCTAGATAACTTCTTTCGAAATTAGGTGTCTTGTGAGCTTGCTTCGGCCATCATAGCTTCTGCTGTTTCTTTACCCAAGTAATTATCAATTAGGTAATGAGCTACATAAAGAATTGGCGTAAGCAAAATGGCAATAAGAAACTTATAAGTGTAATTAGTAAGACCAACGGCTAATACCTGAGTAATACTCCAAGGTCCAAGAAAGTAAAATGCCACAAAAAGCACTACGAAACTATCTATCAGCTGAGAGATGAGCGTAGAACCCGTTGCACGTAGCCAGATTCTTTTAGGTCCTGTCATTTTTCTTAATCGATGAAAAACAGATACATCTACCAGTTGACCAATAACAAAGGCTACAAGCGATGCAAAAATGATGTTGAGTCCTTGGGATAACACCTTTTCAAAGGCGTAATTAATATCGAAAGCTTCGCCTTGCTCATTGGTGGCATTTACAGATAACCAGAAGTCGGCTGGAGCTAATTTCATTGCTAAGTAAATCACCAAAAAGGCGTAGGTAATGAGGCCAACCGTAATAAAGGTTATTCTCCGAACTCCCTTTTTGCCGAAATATTCATTGATAATATCTGTGGTAATAAAAACTACTGGCCAAAGCACTACTCCAGCAGTGAGGTTGAACTGAAGCAAGAAATCTCCAAATAAGGGAATGTCTAAAGGTTGGAAGCCTAATGACTTTTCTGCTGAAAATATTTTCCCGCCAATAAGTTCAGCAATAAGGGCATTGGTAATAAATATGCCGCTCAGGATAATGAATAAACTGTTCTTTTTGTCCTTAAGAATAGAGGTGACCATAACGCCTAGCTATCTAAGATATACTCTTCGCCCTCTATAGCCAAATGAGATTCTGGGAACACAAGCCTTGCCTCTTCTTGAATAGGTTCTAGCTCTTTGTACCTAGCAGAAAAATGTCCGAGTAACAGTTTACCAACCTTTGCTTTTTCAGCAATGGTTGCAGCTTCTTTGGCTGTGCTGTGGAAGGTGTTATGTGCTCTATCTCTGTGCTCTTCCAGAAAAGTTGATTCGTGGTAAAGCATGTCTGAGCCTTCTATAATCGGGATTATAGACTCGTTATATTTAGTGTCGGAGCAATAGGCATATTTGAAAGATTGCCTTGGCGGAAGAGTCATGTCCTCATTTTTGAAGAGGAGCTTGCCTTCTTCATCGAATATATCTTCTCCTTTTTTGAGCCTAATGATATTCCTTACAGATAAGTCTTCCGGAATAGTTTCTCTAATTAGGCGTCTATTCTTAGGCTTTTCTTCAAATAGAAAACCACAACAAGGTATTCTATGGTCTAGAGGAATGGAATGAACAGAAATTAACTCGTCTTCATGAATCAATTGAAACTTTTGTGTGTCAACTTCATGAAAAGCTACATCATAATTAAAAGCAGTATCTGAATACTTAAGTTGTAGCGTAATTATTTCTGAAAGACCTCTTGGGCCATACAGGTTGAGAGGCTTGTTTCTGCCCATTAAGTGCATGGAAGAAAGAAGCCCCATCAGACCTAGGTAATGGTCACCATGGAGGTGAGAAATGAAAATATTGTTAATTCTTTGAGCTCTAAGTTTGTAGCGTTTCAGCTGCAATTGGGTAGCCTCACCACAGTCAATCATGTAGTATTTGCCTTCTACATTTACTAGTTGAGAGGTGTGATGTCTCCTGTGTGCAGGAGTGGCTGAATTGGAGCCTAATATTTTTACTCTGATGCTCAAAATTGGAGAATTACTCTTCTTCCTCTTCTGGGCTGTTAGCCAAAATTAAGTCTTTGGCTGCTTCGTCAGTAGCTAATACTGTCAGCACGTTGTTGAGCTGAGATATAGTCAATAGCTTATCTACAAATGCAGTAACCTCGCTAAGAATAAATGCACCACCGTTCTCGGTGTAAGCTCTGTTACCTACCAAAAGTGCGCTTAGGCCAGAAGAGTCTGCGTACTTAGTTGCAGAAAGGTTTAAAATAAGGTTGTTAACTCCTTGTGCCTGCAGGGCCACCAATTCAGATTTTAGTTCAGGAGAAAGGGTTGAATCAAGCTTTTCTTCTTCTAGTTTGAAGACGGTGTAAAGAGATTCTTTTTCTATAGAAAACTTCATATTAATGCTTTGCTAAATAGTTCTTAATATTTTTTTGGATGCGTTCTGCAACGTTCGTTCCACTTTGTTTTTCGAAAGGTTCGCCTGTCACTTTTTCATACAATTCAATGTATCTGTCAGATATTGACTGCACCACTTCGTCTGTCATGGTCGGAATTTGTTGGCCTTCTTTTCCTTGAAATCCATTTTCAATAAGCCATTGTCTTACAAACTCTTTCGATAGTTGCTTTTGTTTTTCTCCGGCAGCTTGTCTGTCTTCGTAGCCTTCTTTGTAGAAGTATCTAGATGAGTCTGGCGTATGAATTTCATCGATAAGATAGATTTCATTGTTGAAGCGACCAAACTCATACTTGGTATCTACTAAAATGAGGCCTTGTTCTGCGGCTATTTCAGTCCCTCTTTGAAAGAGAGCTCTTGTATATTTTTCAAGCTGAATATATTCAGACTCTGGAACTATACCTTGGGCAAGAATTTCTTCTCTGGAAATGTCTTCATCGTGCCCCTCCATAGCTTTAGTAGTAGGAGTGATAATAGGTTCTGGAAGCTTATCGTTTTCTTTCAGTCCTTCTGGTAGCGCTACTCCGCAGAGCACCCTTTTTCCTTCTTTATATTCTCTCCAAGCGTGACCAGCCAAATAGCCTCTTATCACCATTTCAACCGCATAAGTATCACACTTAAGCCCTATACTCACATTTGGGTCTGGAGCATCGCTTATCCAGTTTGGTGCTATATCGCTTGTTGCTTTCAGAAATTTCTGTGCAATTTGGTTAAGTACCTGACCTTTGTAAGGAATAGGGCGTGGGAGAATGACATCGAATGCCGAAATTCTATCTGTGGCCACCATGGCCAGCTTGTCTTCAAAAAAGTAAATGTCTCTTACTTTTCCGCTGTAAAAACCAGTTTGATTAGGAAAATGAAAATTCGTTTCCTTGATACCTTCGATCATCGGGTAAAAATAGTCAAAAATCGATTCTCGATATAAGGCTTGTTAATTTTCTGTTGAGCTAATTAGTTTGCCTCTGTTGTAAACCTCTCCTTTGATCGCTTTTTGTGCCTTATTGTAATAAGTCCAGTTGCCTTGCTTTACATCATAGAGGTGGTTGCCTTTCACTTTTACCTCTCCAGATTCAAAGTATTCATAGTAGACTCCAGATTTTTGACCATTTAAGTAGGTAGTGGTTGTATGCTTTTTGCCGTTAGGAAAATATGCCGTCTCTACACCAGTGTTTCTCCCGAATTTGTAGGGAATGGTCTTAGTGAGTTTGCCTTCTTCAGTATAAAGCTCAATAAACCCATTGATTGCTCCTGATTCATAAGGAGTTTTAGACTCTACTTGTCCGTTAGGGTAAAAGGTACGCCAGACTTTACTCTTTCTTCCCTCTATATAGATTTCTTCAGATTTAAGCTGACCAGATTTATAGTATTCTCTGATGGTGCCATCTTTGGTTACTTTGGTGTAGTTCTCTACCCACATTTCTTCACCTGTCTCAAAATAGGTGATGTTTTTACCAATTTTGGCTCCTCTTTGATAGTTGTGGATCTCTTTAGGTTTTCCGCTGTCGTAATAGGTTTTTCTTAGTCCATTGAAAATTCCATCTAGGTAAGTTCCTTCATCAATGAGTTTGCCTTCTGGGTTGTACTTTTTGTAGGGCCCATTTTTATATCCTCCAACATAGTTATAGACCCATTCTTTTTCTCCATTACTATAATAGGTGAGGTATGCTCCTTCAATAATTCCATTGCTATAAGTGAATTCTGAAGAGAGTTCTCCATTGTTGTAATAGATTTTTGCAACGCCATGTTGCTTGCCGTTGAGGTAAGTGAATTCTTGCTTCTTTATTTCTCCTGGAAAGTATTCTACAGCTTTTCCATTGGGCACACCTGCATCAAAGTTGATGTTGTTTTTAAGGTCACCATTTTCGTAGTAAGTCTTTACTTGTCCATTAAGCTCGCCATCTACATACTCACCTTTTTGAATTGGTTTTCCGCTTTTTGAGAATACCTCAAAAGGGCCAGTTTTTTTACCGTTTTCGTATGTGGTTTTGGAGAGCAATTTTCCATCTTCGTAATACTCCACAAAAAGGCCATCTGGTTTACCAGAAACGAATTTGCCCTTCATTGCAACTTCTCCTTCTTCAAAATACTTGGTGTATTCACCATGAATCATGGTAGAGTCGCCATCTAAAATGGTATACCTCTCTTTTACAGTTTTGAATTCTGGTGGGTAGAACTTAGTAACCGTGTCTTGAGCAAGTGTGTTGAATGCTAAAACACCTAGTGATGCAATGGTGTAGATTGTTCTTTTCATAAAAAAAGCCTTACGTAAAATTACGTAAGGCTCTCACAATTAGTATAATAATCTTACATTTTCTCAATAACCAAGGCAGAAGCACCACCGCCACCATTACAGATGCCAGCAACACCAATTTTGCCATTGTTTTGCTCTAGTACACTGCAAAGCGTAGTAACGATTCTGTTTCCTGAAGCCCCCAGAGGGTGACCAAGAGCAACAGCACCACCATTAACATTTACTTTTTCAGGGTCTAGGCCTAGTTCTTTATTATTAGCTAAAGCTACTACAGAAAAAGCTTCGTTGATTTCGTAGAAGTCTACATCTTCTTTGCTAATTCCTGCTACGCTCATAGCCTTAGGAATAGCCTTTGATGGAGCTGTAGTAAACCAAAGCGGTTCTTGAGCAGCATCGGCAAAGCCTAAGATTTTAGCAATTGGCTTAACGCCTAGTTCTTCTGCCTTTTCCTTACTCATTAATACCATGGCAGAAGCACCATCATTAATAGTAGAGGCGTTAGCCGCTGTAACTGTTCCTTCTTTGCTGAAAACTGGTCTCAGTGCAGGAATTTTATCGAAGAAGACGTTCTTGTACTCTTCGTCTTCATCCATAATAATTGGGTCGCCTTTTCTTTGAGGAATAGCCACCGGAATTATCTCACTTTTGAACTTACCTGCTTCAGTAGCTGCGGCTGCTCTTTTGTAAGAGTTAATAGCATATTCATCTTGCTCCTCTCTAGAGATGTTCATCTCTTTGGCGGTATTGTCGGCACAGTTACCCATTGGGAACTCGTGATAAGCTTCCCAAAGACCGTCTTTAAGTAGTCCGTCTACTAGTTCGCCATTACCATATTTGTAACCATATCTGGCTTTAGGAATGTAATAAGGAATATTAGACATGCTTTCCATTCCACCTGCAACCACAACATCTTGAAGCCCCAACATAATAGATTGGGCACCTAGCATTACGGACTTCATACCTGAGGCACAAACCTTGTTAATAGTTGTACAAGGGGTTTCATTACTAATACCTGCGGCTAATGCTGCCTGACGAGCAGGGGCTTGGCCTAAACCAGCAGAAACTACATTGCCCATAAATACCTCTTGAACTTCTGAAGCGCTAACTCCAGCTTTTTCTAAGGCTCCTTTAATAGCAAAAGTACCTAATTGAACAGCAGAGAAACCTGCTAATTTACCTCCGAAACTACCGATTGGGGTTCGCCCAGCCGATACTATATATACTTCCTTCATAATCAAATTATAGTTTTCCTAACGATCGTTAGCAAATATAAGAAATGAGGTGGAGAATGAAAGGGGAGAGTTGCAATAGTAGATGTCAGACCTCAGCCAATAGACTCAAGAGAAATTTTTGCTCTCTTGCCTTGAGTTTCCGTATCCATCTTCCAACCTTTTGCTAATAAATCACCAATCTGGTTTGCTAGAATCTTTCTTCTGTGATGCCTTGCGCTTTTTCTGCTGAACGTACTGCACCTCGTTATTTTTCATAGCCTCAAGAATCATTTGCGCTTTCTCAAGCGGAATGTTCATTTCTTTGAGCTTCTCCATCAGCTTTTCCATAGGGTCTTCCTTTTGTTCGCCCTCTTGCTGCTCTTGTTCCTGCTGTTGCTGCTCGTTTTTCTGCTCTTGATCTTGCTGCTGTTCTTGATCGTTTTGTTGCTGCTGCTCCTGATCTTGTTGTTGTTCTTGATCCTTTTGCTTCTGCTGTTGATCTTGCTGTTGCTGGTCTTCGTTCTGTTGATCTTGTTGTTGCTGCTGATCTTGATTCTGATCCTGATTTTGCTGCTCTTGCTCTTGTTGTTGCTGAATCAGTTTTTTTAGCAATTCATAATTATATCTGGCTTGTTCGTTGGTAGGGTTTTTCAAGAGCGCCTTTTTAAAGTTGCCCAGTGCACCCTGCATAAACGATTCCTTTTCATCTGGCGATTGCTCACTCATTTTATAGGAGATAATTCCTAACTGATTATGTGCGGAAGAAGCCAGGCTGTTGTTGTTAGATGCACTTACCGCTTTATAGTTCTTCTCGGCAATGTCAAAATATCGAAGATCATCACTGATGGCATTTAGCTGAGAGCTATCCTGTACTTTAGTCTTTCCGCTGCTAATGTCGCTTAGTAAGCCCATGTTTTCACCACCGTACGATATAATGTAGGCAGCATTCGCTAAGTTGAGTCTAGCTTTGTCATCCTCAACCTGCATAGAGTCTAACAAGAGTTGGTAAGCCTGAACAGCGTCTGCATAGTTTTCTGCTTCATACGCAGCTTCTGCGGTTCTCTTTAGCTTGTTGGACTTGGCAATTTTAGTTACCGGGTCTGTGATACTCGCTATTAAGATTAATACACCAATTAGGTACTTCATATTCTTAAAGTCTTTCTTCTTATTAAAGCATCTAACGCTAGTAGCACAATGGCACCTAGCAGAAAGAAGTAAAATTTATTGGCCGAAGCGTCTATTGTTCTGGCGTCTCTTACTTCGCCTTCTACTTCGTTTATGGCTCTTATTAGGCGCTCAACATCATTTTGATTTTCATTAATCTCAAAGTATTTACCGCCTGTATCTACTGCCAGTTTCCTTAACGATTTGCTATTGAGCTTTGTTACTACCTCTTGACCTTCTCTGTCTCTTTTAAACCCATTGGCTTGTCTTATTTTAGAACCTGTTTCGGTACCAACACCCAAAGCAAACAACTGAATACCACTTTTTACAATTTGTTCTGCGGCCTCTTGAGTTTCGTCTCCAAAATCTTCACCATCACTAATCATTAATACAATTTTGGCTTTTTGCTGAGTAATGGGAGATTCAGTTTCATCTAGTTTATCGAAAGCCATGCTTAGCGGAGCACCAAAGTCGGTTCCCGCATTCGGTACAAGGCTTGTGTTAAGTGTGCTTATAAAAAGGCTCAGGGCGCTTTGGTCGTAGGTAAGAGGGCACTGAACGAATGCCTCTGAGCTAAAAATGATGAGTCCGATACGGTCTGAGCTAAAAGCTTCGACTATGTTCTTTAGTTCAAACTTGATCTTTTCTAATCGAGTAGGTTGAATGTCGAAGGCATTCATAGATTGCGAAAGGTCTACTGCTATGTAAATGTCCTTGCCCTCAGATTTAACTTCTTTGGTAGTTTCTCCGAATGAAGGGCCAAGAAGTGCTACAATTAGAAAGGCAAGAGCTAAGCTTCTTATTAGTATTTTAAAAATTAAAGGCCTAAAAGTGGTGTTCATTCTTTTGGCCACTACCAATAAACGCGAAATGTAAATGGCGTAGGCCACCAAAAACACTCCTATAATAACTAACTCTGTTGTACCTATACTTTTAAACCAAGTCATTTTCTATCGCAAAGTTCAAATATAATTAAGTAATGGAAGTATGTAATGCCATTCATCAACTGCTACGGAAAATCAAGCGTTAAAGATTGTTAAGCTCCATGACAGTATTCGTCTAAGAGAATTACCTATTTCTATCGGTGCAGAGAATTACCAATAGTCAGACAGTATTGAAGTCACATCTTTGAAATGTAAATCAAGAACGATGAAAACTCTCAAGTCACTATTCGCTTTTATTCTTTCGGTACCATTGCTCTATATGCCTATTGAGCTGGCACTATCTAATAAGAGTTCGAATGCTGATGTATTGGCAGAAGAAGCTGAGTTTACTACAGCTACTTTTGGGACTGCCGAGTGGATGACTAGCAACTTAGCTAATGTTACAGAGCTCACTGCTGATGAGTTGTTGACTTATGAAGAAGTTGAATCGCTAAAGCCAGAAGGCTGGAATTTACCAACAAGCTCAGATATGAAAGCATTGCTTTCAAATATGGGTTTTGAAGCTGCACCAGGAGTAATACCTTCTAGTTACTATGATTTTAACTGGGAATATGATGGGTATGTAGATCCGATTATTGGAGAATCTTCAATGGGAGAGAAAATGTTCCTCTGGTTGAAAGATGACGGTGCTCACAATTATGTAGTAATAGACAAAGATCAGCTGAGTTATAGAATGGGTAAAACATTGGCCAGTTCACAATTATCAGCAAGACTTATAAGAAAGTAGTATACACATCTAGTGTTTAGGTCAAAAAAGGCTTTCCAGACGGGAAAGCCTTTTTGTTTGCCTCTCATTTAGATGGGCATTTTGAAATTCTTATATTGGTAATAGCAGTACTATCAATATGAAGAACCAAAAAGGAATAGATAACTTCCTTTTAGGCATAGCCGAAGCAACCAACGCACTAGTCTCCCTTAATTTGGAAGAGGGTACTGCTATTGCCTTAAAAACTCTCTGCGACAACCTTGAAGTCACTTCTACAGGACTTTATAAAACATTTAAAGACAGCAATGGAGCTCTAGTGGCTTCTCTAATGTCTTTCTCTTCTCAAGCCAGCAAACCAGAACGCTTTGCTAATAATCAAAAGATTTCATTTACCGAGTTTGGTCAGCTATATCAGTTGTTGCTTTCAGGGAAGCCTTTTATTATAACCTACTCTAATGCCACAGGGCTTTTAAAAAATCATATGGCAGCCGATGGTACTAAGGCTGTTGGCTTATTTCCAATCTTGGTAGAACAAGAGTTATGGGGAGCGCTTTCTCTTTCTAATATGGAGAAAGAAAATATTTGGACCGAATCAGAAACCAAGCTACTTCTTTCGTTAGCAAATTCTATTGGTGCTGCAGTAGAGAGAGAAAATTTGGAGATGGGGTTAGAAGAAAAGGTGAAGCAGCGAACTGCCGAACTAGAGGATAGCAAGCTGCGGTTTCAATTGGCGGTTGAGGGTACTCAGAATGGAATATGGGATTGGGAGCCTCAAAGCGATAAAATTTTCTGGTCGGAAAAGATGTATGCCAATTTAGGCTACGAGCAGGGCGAACTCTCTGACTTGATTGACGGATTTTATGATCTCATTCATCCTGACGAGCGAGAAGAGGCTAGGAGAAGGTTCGATGATTACCTAAATAATCGAGTGCCATACATTATGGAGTTTAGACTCCTTAAAAAGAATGGAGATTATCATTGGTTCAAAGCTACTTGCAAAGCTGTTTGGGATGAGCACGGAAGGCCACTTAGAGTGGTTGGGAGCCATGCAGATATTCATGAAAGAAAAATTTACTCCCAGCAATTGGCTCAGCAAGAAGAGCGGTTTAGGGCGGTGGTCAGGGACGATCCAAATGCTCTATTTCTGATCAACCAGCAAGATGAAATACTGCTGCACAGCAATAAGTCTATAGAAGTGTTTGGGTATTCTCATACTGAGTTGAAGGGTATGAAGCTGGAAAAGCTCATCCCTCTAGATAAGCGTAAGGAGTACAATGACTTTATGCAGATATTTTTTGAGAAACCTTATACATATTCTCCAGAAAGAGACTTGAACTTAAAGGGGAGGCGAAAAGATGGGCGATTATTTTTTATTGATGTAGGTCTGAGCCCTGTGAGTCTAGAAGGAGAGACACTTATAATGGCTATTGTTTCAGACATTACGGAGCAAAAGGAGGCAGAAATTAGATTGCAGCAGAGTTATAGGCAAATCAATAATCTGATTAGCAATATGCCCGGAATTGTTTATCAGTGCCGCAATGACCTACATTGGACAATGGATTATATAAGCCGGGCCTGTGAGCAAATTACTGGGTTTAAACAGGCCGAGTTTTATGGTTCTCCGAGTGATGTTAGGTATGGAGAGCTGATAGTGCCAGAAGAGCGAGACGAGGTTTGGAATCAGGTACAAGAGAGTGTTTCAAGAAAGGCGCCATTTAGAATAACATATAGAATAAAAACCAAAGACGGAACCCAAAAATGGATGTGGGAGCAAGGTGTTGGTGTTTTTGATGCCGAAGGAGAAAATATAGGCTTAGAAGGCTGTGTTTTTGATATCAGTCCGATTATACGAAACCAAGAAAAGCTCAGTCAGGCTATTTATGCTGCAGAAAATAGAGAGAGGGCACGTATTGCTTCAGATTTACACGATAGTGTTCAGCAAATACTTGGGGCTAGTTCTCTCAATCTCAAGAATATAGAAGAAGAGGTAAAGAAGTTGTCTAAGTCGGCACAAGAACATTATCGAAAGAGTTTGCAATATTTGCAGCAAGGTATTCAAGAGAGTAGAAATATTGCACATCAAATAATGCCTTATGAAGTAGACCAACTAGGCCTTAACCAAGCCATTCAACAGTTGCTAGATGAGTTAAAAGAAAATTTAGGAATTGAGATCAGTTATTATGACAACCTCAGAGAAAAGCCAAGTAAGGAGATAGAACTGAGTTTCTACAGAATTATTCAAGAAGCATTCAATAACATTTCAAAATACTCAAAAGCCACTAAGGTGAGTGTGCAATTAATCTCTAACGAAAATGAATTTCAAATGATGATTGAAGACAATGGAGTTGGCTTTGACAAGAATAAAATTGATCTTTATAGACAAGGTTTTGGACTTACTGTCATGAAAAATAGAATTGTTGCGTTATCCGGTCAATTAACTGTCGACTCACGTCCGGGTCGAGGAACATGTTTAGTGGTTTGGTTGCCAAGGGAGGCAGGTGCACATGAATAAGCCAGTAAGCCTATTTATTGTAGATGACCATCCGCTAATTGTAGATGGGTTGAATGCCTACATCAATAAATCGTCTGATTTTGAAATTGTTGGTACTGCTTCTTCTGGCAAAGAGGCATTAACCAAGCTTAAAGAGGTGTCTGCCGATATTGTAATGACTGACATTCAAATGCCAGGTATTTCTGGTATAGAGCTTACCGAGCAGCTCAAGAAGCAAAGGTCAGATCAGAAGATTATTGTGTTGACAATGTTTGGCGATGCGCCTTACATTAAGAAGCTGTTGCAGCTCGGGGTAGATGGTTACGTGCTTAAAGATATTGACAGGACAGAGCTATATAATGCCCTGAACACCGTTGCCAATGGAGGGCATTTTTACTCAAAAGAGATTACAGAGGTCATGATGAATAAGTTGCGCGGGGTAGACCAGAAGTTGCCTGTTGGTGCAGCAGACCTTACCGATAGGGAAAAGGAAATACTCGCTTTAATTCTAGCTCAGAAAAGCAATCAAGAGATTGCAGAAGAGCTGTTTATTAGTGGTCGAACAGTCGAAGCCCATAAAAGGAATATGCTTTCCAAGACAGGAAGTAAGAATGTTGCCGGCCTGGTAATATTTGCATTAGAGAATCAGATTTTCACCCATTTGTAAGAATATAGGTGTAACACCTAATTTTTAGATTACGTGTTTCTCGAATGTTTACTGAAATTCACTCTGCTAATTTTGCTGCGTGATTGAGGAGGGGGGACGCGTGAAGTTGAGTCATAATGATGATCGGGCTGAAGGTGATAATGCTCTACCAGAGATTACAAAGTTAACAGAGCAACTCCTTTTCACCTGGGGGCAATTAAAAGAGCATGCTCAAGCTATGGGCTCAGCTCCTTTTAAAATTGCAAAGCATCAGGACGTATTAGACGAAATGATGAGCGATGCTAAAAAGATGGATTTGGTTTTACTAGATCTTAAAAAAGCAATTGAAGCACTTTAATAAGCGTGATGTTGTGTGTTGAATGAGAAGTTGGTTGAGGAGTTTTAAAAAGTGCGTAAGGCTGTCCGAAAGGGCGGCCTTTTTGTTGTTTTAGAGTTAGTGTCTTATTTAAATACTTCTGAAAAATCTTTATTGCTTAGTATTCTGCAAAGCCGTAGTTTCAAATCTTTTCAAAACTACCCATGTCAGAAGACCAGAAAAAACAGATACAACAACAGCTTTGGAACAGTACCAATGAACTAAGAGGCAAGATGGATGCCGAGGATTTTCGGTAAAAGAACAAGTTGCCAAAGAACAAATGAAGCTAATGATTGAGAGTGATTTAAAATCTTTAGAGCAATTCCTTAAAAAGCCACTTCCTGAAATTCCTGAAGAGGTTTGGACCTTCTTAGATATCGCAGGATTCCCACATTATGAAAATGTCATTTCAAACATTTACGCCTATTACTTTGATAAAGAACGCTCTCATGGATTCAAAGATTTATACTTGAGAGCACTTTTTTCTGCAATCGAAAAGAAGGCAAGAAATACCAGTTTTAAACCTAAGTTGAAGTATCTCGCAGATTGGAATGAATGGGAGGTTTATCGAGAAGAGCCAGTCAAGAAACAGCGCATTGACATATTATTAAAAGAGATCGGTGGTAATGAAGAGTCTTATGTGATTGTAGAAAACAAGATGTTTCATTACTTGAATAATGATTTAGATACATACTGGTCAATAGATAAGACAAATAGAAAAGTTGGTGTCGTTTTAAGTCTATTTGAAGAAAAGCCAAAGCACAACGGTTTTATAAATATCACGCATTCTGAGTTTTTCGAAGAAGTAAAGAACCTTCAGGGTCAATATTTAGAATTTTCACAGAGCAGAGATGTTTTCATTTTAAAAGACTTGCTCCTCAATATAAACTATCAAATTATGAATCAACGTCATGAACCTGGGTTACTGAAGTTTTACGCTGAGCATAAGGAAAAGATAAATGAAGTTGTCGAGCTTCATTTTAGGGTAAAAGAAGCCTTTATGAACGAGGTCAATAATATAGGTGAATCTAGAGGCTTTGAGATACTCTCAAAAAGGTCAAAAGATTATAGAGAGTATAGCATTGGTACATCAAAAAGGTCGAAAATTAAAAATATAGGTCTTCAAATCTATTTCAATGAAGAATTAGAAAATGAGCATTTTTCAATTTACATCTTCTTATATGGTAAATTAAAGACTGAGTACAAATCAATTCTTTCGAAAAGAAAAACCGCAAAATTGAAGTCTTTTGAATCGTTTTTGAGTAAGAAAAAAATATCACTGTATTCTGAGGAAGGGAGAAATTGGATTGGAGTCGCAACTAAAAATTATGACTTGAACCATATTGACTTTGACCTTGATAAACTAGATGGTCTAGTAGAACAATGGCTTGAAGTTATTGAAGAACTAAAAGAGCTTTTGTCTTCCTAGAAACGAATGTTGATTTCAAGTAATCATTAAAGAAGTACTAGTTATACCATAAATATTAACCTGTCATCACAAATGTCAGAAGACCAGAAAAAACAGATACAACAACATCTTTGGAATATTGCCAATGAACTACGAGGCAAGATGGATGCCGATGAGTTCAAAGACTATATGTTGGGCTTTATCTTCTATAAGTACCTCTCTGAAAAGATGTACCTCTTTGCCAATGAGCAACTCAAAGAAGATGGGCTCCAATATGAGCAACTCATTGAAGGAACAACAGATGGCGATGAAATGCTTGAGTTCCTGCAAGAGGAGGCTTTGGAAGGCATTGGTTACTTCCTCAAGCCTTCACAGTTGTTCAGCACCATTGCCAATAAAGGAGCAAGCAAAGCCGAGGAGGGCGATAGCAGCTTTATCCTCGAAGAGCTCACACAGATCCTCAACTACATTGAGCAGAGTACCATGGGTACAGAGTCTGAGGACGACTTTAATAAGCTTTTTGAAGACCTCGACTTGACCTCCACCAAATTAGGTAGAACAGAGAAAGCCAAGAACGACTTGATCGTAAAGGTACTTGGCCATTTAGATAGAATAGACTTTAAGTTGGAAGACAGCGAGTCTGACGTATTGGGTGATGCCTATGAATACCTCATTGGGCAGTTTGCTTCTGGAGCAGGGAAGAAGGCAGGGGAGTTCTATACCCCTCAAGAGGTTTCTACCATCTTGGCCCGACTGGTGACTACCGGAAAGAAAAGACTCAAATCTGTATATGATCCTACTTGTGGTAGCGGTTCGCTTCTATTGCGTGTAGCCAAAGAGGTGGAGGAAGTAGGCCACTTCTATGGTCAGGAGATGAACCGCACCACTTATAATTTGGCGAGGATGAACATGATCCTCCACGATGTACACTTTGCGCATTTTGATATCAGGCAAGAAGACACTTTAGAACATCCGCAACACACCGACCTTCAGTTTGAGGCGGTAGTGGCTAATCCGCCCTTCTCTGCTAAGTGGTCTGCGAGTAGCTTGCACATGACGGACGACCGCTTTAGTCAATATGGTAAGCTAGCACCGAGCTCTAAGGCCGATTTTGCCTTTGTACAGCACATGCTCTATCAACTGCATGAAAATGGCACCATGGCCTGTGTATTGCCTCATGGTGTATTGTTTAGAGGGGCGGCCGAAGGACATATCAGAAAGTATTTGATAGAAGACCGCAATTGGTTGGATGCCGTGATCGGCTTACCCGCCAATATCTTTTATGGTACCTCTATCCCCACGAGTATTCTGGTGTTTAAGAAGTGCAAGGAACATCCTGAGCAGGTCTTGTTTATAGATGCTAGCCAACACTTTGAAAAGGCCAAGAACCAGAACTACCTCCGCCCGCAAGACATCGATAAGATCATTAATACCTACCGCAATTATAACGCTGGCACCTACTCTCCCCCTGATTCAGGGGGAGTGGCCGAAGGCCGAGGGGGTCAAGGGGGTCAAGGTTACGTAGTTGAAGACAAGTATGCTTACATCGCCACACTAGACGAGATCAAAGAGAATGACTACAACCTCAATATCCCACGCTATGTGGACACCTTTGAAGAGGAAGAACCCATTGACTTACAAGCCGTAAGCAAAGAGTTAAGCGACTTAGAAGAGCAGATGGGTGCTCTTGACCAAAAAATAGCGAACTACTGTGCTGAATTAGGAATTGACTCGCCAGTATCGTCAGAATCATGATTCACAAGATGTTAGGATGAACAGGATAAAGTTATGAAGATGATAGAATCAATTGCGTGGTATGAATTAAATCAAGTAAATCTGGTAATCCAGTAAATCAAGATCCAGACAATAATAAGATGAACAAGATTAATCTCGATAAACTCACTTATGCCATCAACGGCTGTGCCATGAAGGTGCATAACACTTTGGGCAACGGTTTTCAAGAGGTTATCTACCAAAGATGTCTGGCCATAGAATTAGAAAGAGCAGGTTTGGGCTATAAAAGAGAAGAAGATCATGTGATTTTTTATGAGGGCATAGAGGTAGGCACAAGAAGGGCCGATTTTGTGGTAGAAGATGTGGTAATTGTAGAAATAAAAGCATTGATCAACCTTGAAGATGTTCACTTAGCTCAGGCTAAAAACTACGTAGTTGCCTATGATAAGCCCATAGGCTTGCTTATTAATTTTGGAGCCAGAAGCTTACAGTTTAAGAAAGTATTCAACCCGAAATATTCATCAGGATCATGATTTACAGGATAAAAGTATGAACAGGGATAAAAGAACAAGCAACAGGGAAAGTATAATGAAGCACAACCCAAATCCAGAAAATCAAGTAATCCTGCGAATCCTGATGCAGACAATTAACCCTGTCAGGACTAAGATTCACAAGATGTTAGGATGAACAGGATAAAGTTATGAAGATGATAGAATCAATTGCGTGGTATGAATTAAATCAAGTAAATCTGGTAATCCAGTAAATCAAGATCCAGACAATAATAAGATGAACAAGATTAATCTCGATAAACTCACTTATGCCATCAACGGCTGTGCCATGAAGGTGCATAACACTTTGGGCAACGGTTTTCAAGAGGTTATCTACCAAAGATGTCTGGCCATAGAATTAGAAAGAGCAGGTTTGGGCTATAAAAGAGAAGAAGATCATGTGATTTTTTATGAGGGCATAGAGGTAGGCACAAGAAGGGCCGATTTTGTGGTAGAAGATGTGGTAATTGTAGAAATAAAAGCATTGATCAACCTTGAAGATGTTCACTGAGCTCAGGCTAAAAACTACGTAGTTGCCTATGATAAGCCCATTGGCTTGCTTATTAATTTTGGAGCCAGAAGCTTACAGTTTAAGAAAGTATTCAACCCGAAATATCCATCAGGATCAGGATTAACAAGATGATAGGATAAAAAGGATAAAATGGAAGAGATGATAGAATCAATTAGAGGGCACAAACTAAATCAGGTAAATCAAGTAATCCTGCGAATCCTGATGCAGACAAATTCACCCGTAAAGTTTTGAGTATGGCGGTTCCGAGTTTAAGGTTTAGGGGTTTTGTTGGAGAGTGGGAAGATATTGAAGCTCGCAAGCTATTTCCAACAGTTACTAATGGATTTGTTGGAGTGGCGACACCTTTCTATGCTGAGAGAGGGACAATGTACTTACAGGGTAAAAATGTAAAGAGTAATAGCATTGATCCCGAAGGCTTAATTTATGTCAATAGTACTTTTCACAATAAGCAAAAGAAGTCTCAATTAAAAGAGGGAGATATTGTGATGGTACAGTCTGGTCATGTCGGGGAATGTGCTGTAATAACAAAAGAATATGCTGGATCAAATTGTCATGCACTTCTAATATTGAAGCCTAATGGTGAGGGTGATAGTAGTTTTTATTCTCAATATTTCTATACAGACTTTGGTAAAAGACTAATCTACAAGATTACGACTGGTAATACGATTAAACATATTTTGGCTAGTGATGTAAAGGTGTTGAGACTTCCTTACCCCTCCCTCCCCGAACAGCGCAAGATCGCTGACTTTTTGAGTGCGGTAGATGAGAAGATCCGACTGCTTACTGAGAAAAAAGACAAGCTCGAAACCTACAAAAAAGGGGTGATGCAAAAGCTCTTCCCCAAACAAGGTCAAACCAACCCCGAGCTTCGCTTTAAACGTCCTGATGGTACCGCCTTTCCGGATTGGGAGGAGAAAAGGTTGGGGGAGATAGGTTCATTTCTAAAAGGGAAAGGAGTTTCCAAATCTGATATTGATGAAGAGGGAATGAATGAATGTATTCGTTATGGCGAGCTTTATACCTCATATGGAGAGGTAATTGAAAAAGTGTATTCAAAATCGAATCAAAGTATTGAGGAGTCTATCTTGAGTGAGCCTAATGATGTGCTTATTCCTGCTTCAGGAGAAACTCAAATTGATATAGCTACTGCTTCTAGCATAAATAAGAAAGGTGTGATCTTGGGCGGAGATGTCAATGTTTTCAGGACAAAACAGAATGGTAGTTTTATTGCGTATCAACTGTGTTCTGCTCGAAAAATTGAAGTCGCTCGATTGTCGCAGGGTATCTCTGTAATTCACTTGTATTCGAGTCAGCTCAAAGGGCTTTTAATTGGACTTTCTAGTAAGGAAGAGCAAGAAAGAATAGTTGATTTTCTATTATCAATAGACCATCGAATTAAAGGTTGCTTAGAAGAAATCGATCATATGAAGGACTTTAAAAAAGGGCTATTGCAGCAGATGTTTGTTTAGTCTGCACTGTGATTTTTATGATTATGGGATTACTGTGATTTTTGTTGGAGGTTAAATCATATTCATCATGTAAATCAAATTAATCACAGTCAAGACAATTTTGGTTGTAGGCGTTAGGGCTGTGGTGGTTTAATTATGGACATTATAGTTGTAAATAAATCATGGTTAATACAGTCTGCACTGTGATTTTTATGATTATGGGATTTATGTGATTTCTGTTGGAGGTTAAATCATGTTCATCATGTAAATCAAATTAATCACAGTCAAGACAATTTTGGTTGTAGGCGTTAGGGCTGTGGTGGTCTAATCATGGTTATCGCAATAGTCAAATAAATCATGGTTAAGACAGTCAAGACAATTAATTAAATTACATAATGAACACGGCAGTAAACACACAGTACAAGTACTCAGATCTTACTAGTAAAATCATCGGCTGTGCTATGGAAGTCCATAAAGTTTTAGGCAATGGTTTTCAAGAGGTAATCTACCAGAGAGCACTAGCCATAGAGATGTATGAGAATAAGCTGGCTTTCAATAGAGAATTTGAAATGCCCATATTCTATCGAGAGGAGCAGATAGGAACAAGAAGAGTTGATTTTTTGGTAGAGGATGCCATTTCAGTGGAACTTAAGGCGATCACTAGACTAGAGGATGTTCACTACGCTCAGGCAATTAACTATCTTGAAGCCTATAATTTAGAAATCGGGTTGTTGGTCAACTTTGGCGAGCGAAGCCTTCAATTCAAGAGATTCAAGAATAAAAAGTTCAAGAAAAAATAAGTAAACGGGAAAGTGTCTGTACTGTGATTATTGTGATTTTGAGATTAATGTGATTTTGTATGGAGGTGCTAAGGCTTTGCAGCATTTAATCATGCTCATCACGTAAATCAAATCAATCACAGTCTAGACAATGACTATTGCAGCAGATGTTTGTGTGAGGGCCTGCGGCCGCTTGAAGCTTGAAGTCGGGGGCTTGAAGAAAGAAGAAAATGAGTGACAAAAAATCATATATAAGTATCTGTTAATCAATGATTAATAAATTAAAAGATGTCGTTACTAGTCATAAAGCGTTAACATTTGTTGGCGTTTTATGCATCAATTATGCTTCGGGTCCGTATATTTGTATTAACAGAACCCGGATAGCATACCATAAGAACTGCTTCTGGGTCATTTTTTTTATAGGCTATGGCTCCTAAACCCTTCCTTACCATAGCGCAACAAATTCAGCGTCTCGAAGACCGAGGGATGTCTTTTCAAGACAAAGATCTCGCAAGTCATTTTCTTCAGAACATTAGTTATTATCGACTAAAAGGCTATTGGTGGGATTTACAAGCTGATTTTCAAAATCATACTTTTCAGGAAGGTGTATCTTTCGAGGATGTTATTGATAAGTACAATTTTGATAGACAATTGAGACTGATCATTCTAGACGCTATCGAAAGAATTGAGATAGCCCTTAGAACCAAGATGATATACTTCATGTGGGAAGATCATGGTCCATTCTGGTACCGAGAGTCACAGTATTTTAGACGAGATAATTGGTTCAGATCATCACTTGATAAACTTGAAAAGGAATTTTCTTGGAGTACAGAAATATTCGTAGTTGATCACAAAAATAGATTTCCTAATGAACATCCAGAAGCGATGAAAATACTTGAAGTCGCCTCAATGGGTACATTATCTAAGATCTATAAGAATATAAAAACACAACTTCCGGCTAAATCCAAAATTGCCAATAGTATGGATCTCAATTTGCATACTGAATTGGAAAGTTGGTTAGAGGCTATTGTTTACGTTCGAAATATAGCGGCTCATCATTCTAGATTATGGAGTAGAGATTTAGTCAAGCGCCCTATCCATGAGTTAAGAAACCCAAGAAGTACTTGGTTATCAATGCCTCTTCAAGAGGTACAACAAAAACGTATTTTTTTGTCTCTTACTTGTATGCTCTATCTCTGTAATAGAGTTACACCTGGTCATCAGATTAAAACAAAGATCAAATCACTTTTCGCAACTTATCCGGACATTCCGATCTATAAGATTGGTTTTTTGGAAGGATGGGAAGAACAAGAAATATGGGTTTGAAAAACAGTTTGATAGATTAGAACCTATATTATTGAAAAAGGCAAGTAAAGAGGAAGAATTGGATATTTTTAGGAAATAAAAAAACCTCGGTTGAAAAACCGAGGATTTCTATGCGGCCCGATAAAAGCAAACGGCTTTTACCAAGTCGACTTATTATCTTTTGTAACACAATGTTACAGAATGAATTAGATTCTTCAAAGAATAATTTTTTAATCAATTGATTTATAGTGGTTTACGCAAAAAGTAAAATAAAGTTTTAAATGACCATACAACCAGAGCAGGCATTAGAAAACAAGCTTATTGAGCAGTTAGAGGGGCTCAAGTATCAGCGAGTCAACATTAAGGATGAAGCTGATCTCTTAGCTAATATGAAAGCTCAACTAGAGAAGCACAATGGAGTGTCTCTGTCTCAGAAAGAGTTTGCCAAGGTGGTCAATCATTTGAGTAAAGGGTCTGTCTTTGATAAGGCCAAGACACTAAGAGATAAGTATGCTTTAGAGAAAGAGGATGGTACCGTTGCCTATATCGAGTTCCTCAATATAGATCACTGGTGCCAGAACCTCTTCCAAGTCACTAACCAAGTGACTATGGAGGGCAAGTATAAGAATCGCTACGATGTCACCTTGCTCATGAATGGTATTCCGGTAGTGCAGATAGAACTCAAGCGGAGGGGGATAGAACTCAAAGAAGCCTTTAATCAAGTCAAGCGTTATCAAAAGCATTCCTTTGGTGCCTCTGCAGGACTCTTTCAATACATCCAGTTCTATGTCATCAGCAATGGAGTTAATACAAAGTACTTCTCAAATCAGAAGCGAGAGAGCTTTAAGAACACCTTCTATTGGTCAGATAAAGAGAATAAGGTCATCACTAACCTAGAGCAATTCGCCAATGAGTTCCTAGAACCTTGCCACATGAGCAAGATGATATGCAAGTATGTGGTCATCAATGAAACGATGAAAGGACTGATGATCCTTAGGCCTTATCAATTCTATGCGGTAGAGGCCATCATCGAAAGAGTAAAGAACTCCACCAAGAATGGCTACATCTGGCATACTACAGGTTCGGGTAAAACGCTTACTTCATTTAAGGCTGCACAGATCCTCACTAAGCTTCCACAGATTCATAAGGTAGTTTTTGTAGTAGATAGAAAAGACCTCGACTTCCAGACAGCCAAAGAGTACAATAGCTTCCAGAAGGATAGTGTGAGTTCTACGGACAATACCAATATTCTGGTCAAGCAGTTCTCTGATGATACGCCATTGATCGTTACTACCATACAGAAGCTGAATACTGCGATTTCTAAGAAGCGCTACACGTCCAGAATGGAGCATCAGAAGGATAAGAAGATCGTCTTCATCTTTGATGAGTGTCACCGCTCACAGTTTGGCGAAACACATGAACGGATCAAAGATTGGTTTCAGGAAGCGCAGATGTTTGGCTTTACGGGCACACCCATTTTTGCTGACAATGCCACTAAGAATGAGCTAGGCAAGCGCACCACAAAAGATCTATTTGAAGAGTGTCTTCACAAGTATGTGATCACTGATGCTATTAAGGATGAAAACGTACTTAAGTTCTCAATAGAATATGTCGGTCGTTATCGAGAGAAGGAAGGAAGTAATAATGAAATCGATATTGAGGTAGAAGATATCGATACCAAAGAGCTTCTAGAGAGCCCGGAACGGCTACGTAAGATAGTTGATTACATAGCAGTCAACCATGACAGAAAAACTCATGGTAAGCGATTTACAGCAGCCTTCTGTGTGAGTAGTGTTAAGTCCTTAATCTTTTACTACGAGTTGCTTAAAGCCGCTAAAAATGAGGGTAAGCACAACCTTAAGGTTGCAACCATTTTTAGCTATAATCCGAACGAAGATGACAATGCTTCAGATGGAATGATTGGAGAGGAGGTTTCAGTTGTTGAAGAAGCTGCAGCAGTCTATGGTTTAGATAAACACAGTAGGGAGAAGCTAGACGAGTTTATAGACGACTACAATCAAATGTTTGGGTCCAAGTACTCTACCAAAGACTCAAAATCTTTCTATGACTACTATAATGACATCTCTAAGCGAGTAAAGGCAGGGCAGGTAGATATCCTACTAGTTGTGAATATGTTCTTAACGGGTTTCGACTCAAAGAAACTCAATACACTCTATGTCGATAAGAATTTAAAGTACCATGGTCTAATTCAAGCCTTCTCACGAACGAATAGAACGTTAGATGAGACTAAGTCTCAAGGGAACATAGTTTGCTTCAGAAACCTCAAGAAAGCAACTGACGATGCTATAGCGCTCTTTTCGAATAAGGATGCCAAAGAGGTAATCTTGATGGAGCCTTATGAGAACTATGTCGAGAAGTTCAGAGAGGCATTGGAGAAGATGAAGCAGATCGCCCCTACGGTTGATAGTGTAAATGATCTGCGTTCAGAAGAAGAGGAGTTCGAGTTTGTAAAAGCATTTAGGGAGCTGCTGAGATTGAAGAATGTTTTAAGTGGCTTTGCAGATTTTGATGAAAATGAAATTGGCATTGATCCACAAGAGTTCGAGGACTACAAAAGCAAGTACCTAGATATTCATGACAAGGTCAGAAATGACAGAGAAAAGGAGAAGGTTTCAATTCTCAACGATGTGGACTTTGAGCTGGAGTTAATCCATAGAGATGAGGTCAATGTAGCCTATATACTAAAGTTGCTGGCCAAGCTGAAAGAAGAAAAGCCTGAAGATCAAGAGAAGCGCAAGAAGGAGATCATTGATGCCATTTCCGGTGACGCCCAACTTAGAAGCAAGAAGGAACTCATTGAGAAGTTCATTCAAGAGAACTTACCAGAAATTGAAGATGTAGAGCAGATAGATGATGCCTTTGAGAGTTTTTGGAATGCTGAGCGCTCCAAAGCACTTGAGTTGTTGGCTAAAGAAGAAAGCCTTAATGAAGGGCTTTTACACAGTGCTATAGATAACTATCTCTTTACCGAGCGAAAGCCTATCAATACCGAAGTAATGGAAATGATAGAAGGAGAGAAGCCAAAGCTTAAGGAGCGTAGAACCACCATTAACCGCATTATCGACAGAATGGTCGATTTCGTGGATACATTCATAGGAGGGATGGGGGAGTGATGGATTACATAGAACAATTAGGGCAGTCTGAGTGGAATAGTAAACGAGATAAGATTCTTTTAAGAGATTGTAACACTTGCCAACACTGTAACAACAACAAGGTTATCCAGGGGGCACAGGTTGGTATTTGTTTATCTGAAGATTTAGTCAAATATGTTCTCAATGAGAAAATACGCTACGATTTGTTTGTGGCTTTTTTTCAGGAAGCGATAGTTGAAATTCATACACTTTACAAGTCCACTCCGATTTCCAATATGAATTATTTGGCGTATATAAAAAGTGGGTCAACTTCTATTGAATATACGAGGATGGATGAGTCTACTGGTATTAGTACATCTATGAAGGGAAAAAGAGTTGTTGGACTCAGGAGAATTAACTTAGGCTCTTTGTATGAGAGTCATTGGGAGTCTTACAGAAGAGGATTTTTAAATAAAATGGAAGTTAAACCAAAAGAGCTAGATGAACTTGAGAAAGAACTATTGAAGTGTAGTATTGAGGTAAATAATTCGTACTTCTGGGAATATGTTTACAAGTTGTCTGTTCACCACAAATATTACCAAGAAGGATTAATGGCATGGGAATATCCTGATGAAGCTTTATTAACCCTTTGCTGGGATTGTCATACAGAATTACATGAAACCACCCAAATAGATCATTATGACCAATTTGGAAATTTAATTGGCCAATTAACTCCTTGTGCAAGGTGTTTTGGTGCTGGTTATTTTCCAGAGTACACTCATGTTGAAAATGGTGTTTGTTTCAGGTGTGATGGTAGAAGATTTGACTAGACCTTTTGGTAATAGATTGCTATGCAATAAAAAAGCCTCAGCGTTTAAACTGAGGCTTTTTTCTCTGGTGATCCGCTCAGGACTCGAACCTAATTTTTGACTTTGCTCTAAAAAGCCTTTAAATGAGATTTAAATCAGGTTTTTGAAAAATGGATGGTGCGCATTGAGTATGATTTACACGTATTTTACTACATTTCGCTTGCCAATAGCTTGCCAAAATGACAATTAAAGTAATAGTTAAGAAGGACTCGAACGGTAATCCTAGGTTGAGTAGAAAGGGAGAAACTACCATTTATGTTAGGTACCAGCATAACAGTAAGGTAGCCGATTTTCAAGCATGCAAAATTGCTCCGAAATCAATAGAGTTTGTTGAGGTGAGAGGTAAACTAGAGATAATGGAACCTTACATTAAACAACGTGTGAAAGGTAGGTTAGATGCTATTGAGAATATTGACCTGGTTAAAAGAGATATAAAAGCCGCTGTTAACCGGCTTATTGCTAAAGGTATTGAACCTATGCCTAAAATCGTCAAGCGAGAATTTGAGGCTGGTTTTGTACAGGATTCTGAGGAAGAGCTTCGTCCGATGATTAAAGAGGTATTCAGAGACTATATCAATGCGCAGTCGCATGCGGGTGTAGCTAAAGGCACTCTTAAACAATATAATAGCACTTTAAATCATATCGAGTCATTTCATAAATCGGAGGGTTTTGAATACGCAATAGATCAAGCAGACTTAAACTACTATGATGCTCTTGTCTCTTATTTGAAAGTAACTCATAAGGGTATAACTAAGGAGAGTACTGTTGGGAAGAATATTAAGACCTTAAAGTCAATGCTCAGATGGGCCAGAAGTAGAGGTTATGAGGTTCACCCAGACGTTGACCTTAAGGCTTTTAAAGTAGCTAAGTCAACTAAGAAGGTGTATTATTTGACAGAGGAGGAGGTTAGTAGATTGCTAGATGCTGAACTTTCTGATAATCATAAGCTATCTAGGGTCAGGGATAGGTTTGTATTTAACTGCTATGTGGGTCTACGAGTGGGTGACTTGAATAGACTTAACATCAAACATATTCAGACTATAGAAAGGGAAGGGAAGAAGGTGAAGCTTATAGAAGCTATTACTGAGAAGCAGAAAAAGAGGGGCTTCATACCGTTGAAACCAATTCCGCTTAGCATCCTTGAAAAATATGATTACTCTTTACCTAATATTTCTGATCAGAAGTATAACATGTACCTGAAAGAGCTATTAAAAAAGGTTGAAATTGATAGGGCTATAGAAATTGCTCCTGGAGAGTTTGAACCCTTGTATAGTTTGGTGACATCTCATTTGGCAGTTAAAACCTTTATTACCCTTTGTCATAAATGGGGTATTCCAACCAAGCATGTTGCCTCTATTACTGGAAAAACAGAAAAAGTGATTAACGAGTATTATTATGCCGTTAGTGATGAGGACTTAATCGATGTTATGTTATTTAATAATCAGTAAACATGGGCTATAGAGAAGATAGAATGAACGAGAGACAATTTCTTTCTGAGTGGTCAGAAAGCCAACTCGTTGAGTTAATTCAAGGTGTTTTAACCCAATTCAAGAACGGAGAACTCTTGGATGATTTTATACTGCCAATAAGGTCAGAGTTAGATAAGCTTAAGCAAGATAGTTTTAGGCTAAGGGATGATTTAGATTCCCTAAATGATAGGTTTGAGAATGTAGATTATTACAATACCCGAAAGTTCGATGAAATATATGAGTTTGAGAATGAGAGGGCACATAACGCTGTGAACGAAGGGATTAATTCATGCTTCAACTTTAGTCAGTTGGCAATATTCTTTAGCATGATGAAAAAAATGAAGGTTTTGTCAGCGAGTGACTCCATAATAGCGGAAAATGCAAATGATCTAACGGGCGTTGGTAAGGAATCATTTAGAAAAGGGCTAGGAATGAACAAGCCGAACAGTAGTTTTAAAGAGGACTATCCAAATGAGAAACACTATGAGAATTTGAATAAAGTAAGGGGAGTCTTGGGTGAAATGATAGAGTCTTTAAATGTGAGTATGAAGGAAATTCAGGATAGTGTACCCCTTGAAAAAAGGGCTAATATTTAGATTTTCCTCCCTTGCCCCTCCCGATGTATAGTGAGGGGTTCCGGTTCTTATTACCCCATATGATTCACTATTTGCTTCAAAACTAAAATCATGAAGCAGATCAATGCTATGTTACTCGTAGAAATCAGAAAGCAGGTTGAAGATGTAGTAGACCAAAAGCTTTCAAATCAAAAAGAACCTCAGCACTTTCTTACTCGTGAAGAGGCTGCAGAATTTTGCAGAACATCACAGACTAATTTCGATCGTTGGGTAGCAGCCGGTGATATACGTTCAATAAGAATGTATGGCCGGGTGCTATTCTCAAGAAATTGGTTAATCGATGATTTACAAAAGATGCGAAGCACAACCGTTTAAGGATAGTAAGAAAATGCCGGTTGACTTTGTGAAATTACAAGCGCCTACAGATTTATGGGCCTTTCAAACTATGGACAGAAAGCCTATTCAGTATATGAATAGGCTTTTTAGACCGTCACTCACTACTACTGAGGTAGGCTTTCCTAAATATTGGACTAGTAAGGTTTCTGATAATGAGAAGGGGTTTTACCATAAAATTGACTTGGTAAGAGGAAGGCATGAGCTCTGTAATTCCTTATGGAAATATTATCACGGCCATAACGCCTGTTCTTTTACTTTAAATGAGTGTTTTGATGCACTTGAAAAGTTGTGCTTAGATGTAGGGGAGGATGCTTTTCAATTTGTGGTCAATCACCTTGAGATTGGCGTGTTTTTTCAAGTAAACTTTGACTTGATACAAAAGGTGCGAATGACTTACAAGAACAGTGCTTTCGATGCCATGAAAAAAAGTAAGTCTAGAGAAGTGTATGGTTGGCGTTTGCAATTAACTCAGTTTGAAATAAAGCTTTATGACGTAAGAGCTAAGCAGCGTTTAGCGAAAGAAGTGATAGACGCACCCGTAGGATCATATAGGTTTGAGATAAAGTATTACGATAAAAAAATACTCCGAAAAATGGGAGTAAAAGTTACCGAGGACCTTTTTATTGGAGAATGCCCTTTATTTATTCATTGGCAAAATGTCGTTCAAACCATCGTTTTTAAGCTATTCCCAGATATTCCTTCAGGATTAAAAACTAGTGATATCAAAAATCTTTGCCTTTACCTTTCTGATGGGTTTGAGGAGTTTCAAAGAATTGTAAAACAGAAGCCTAGTGGTAAAACAGATCTTGCAAGGGTTAGGGATTCAGTCGAAAGAAATAGAATGTTACTCGATGGGAAAATAAACCTGAAAGAGCTATTGCTTGAGACCTTTAATTCGAACTTGTTATTATGTGGAAAATAGTATACATAATGTGTCTATCTAAAGGTCATTAAAAAAGGTGTTAAGTAAAATTCTAAGAGAATAAAGCATATTAAATCTTCATCTCTTAAGAACGTTTGTTTTAGCTCATTTCAGGCACTACTCAATTTTTAATTGCTATCAAAAGCTAACCTTTTAATTAAGAAACATTCGTTAAGTGTTATTGTCAAGAGGTGACATTTTGCCCTTCATAAACTTAACAAAACTTCACATTTTATTATTCTTTATTCTGTTTCGAAAACTGTTGTTTTGCGGTTCGACTACATGAAATGAATTCTAGGTATCGTTGTATTTACGATTTCTGCTGTGCATTCAAATCTTCTATGATATTTTGAATTGATTGAGAAACCAATATGGACAGCTGTTATGGATATTTTACCTGTGCCCGCTGCTTCATACAAATTGACCTTCCTTAGAAACAAATCCTTCAAGACTTCCACTTGCTCATTTGAAGAGGTATTAAAGTGTGAATGTTTTAAAATGCTCGTAGTGTCTAAAAACTAAACTTCAATTTTATGCACTAATTCGGTAAGCTTGCTATTAAGTGTTGTAATGCTTGATAAAGGAATAAAATCTCCTTGATTTTTTGACTTAGTAGATTTTTGAAGGGCAAAAACCTCTATATCAAGATCTTTACATTTTTCAAGTATATCTTTTCTTGGCTGTCTGTAACAGACGAGAATGGACTTAGTGGAAATGCCACCATATAACTTCTTTACAGCTCTAATCTTATTTACTGATTCCTGTTTTACATCACCGGCTTTACATTCTAAGAATATCATACTTTTACCAGTACTCAAGATTATATCAATCTCATTCTTTGCCTTTTCTTGATCAGAGTTGACCAAAAGTTCTACTCCCAAAAATAATTGTTTTTTTGCACTCCAGCTTCGAACCGTTTTGGCAACCACTAATTCCCACCAAAGACCGGAAAAACATATTTCGAAAGCTTTTTTATGGTTCAAGTGTTCATTGAACTCAGGTGATTTAATTTTCAGGAGCTCATTTCTCCACGTTAATTCTACTCCATTATCCAAATTGATATTGTAGGGTTTCGAGTAATCCTTTATTCTAGAGGCAACCCTGCTAAACAACCTACTAATGCCTTTCTTTTTGATCAAATCCAACATTCGGAAAGCAATATCAAACTCACTTTCAGTAATTGAAGATAATGAAGTCTTGTTGATCTTTGAATGACCCGATAATCGAAGAAAAGTTTCAATCTTGATATCACTCTTCAATGGTATATATTCTTTCTTCTTAAAGAAGAAAAACTCCTTTTTCTGATCGAGATAAAAAGATTCCAATCCTAAATCCTTGAAAACATTATGAGCTGCTAATGTCATAATTTTAGTACCTCCCGTCAGATTTAGTTCAAATTCATCTTTCTCGTTTTCAAACACAATTTTCTCTATAACCGATGAAATATTATCAAAGTCGTAGGGGTCTACTTTGTGTAAATCAAAAGAGATAAAACTAAAGCTTTCCTGAATTAACTTCAGCTTTTCTTTGAGTTGTTCGGTGTAAATTAAATGGACGTGGTCAGGGTTTCTTTCTTTAATCCCCCAATAGATAGGTATAACTTGACCTCCTAGTAAAGCTATTTGAGTGTTTTTCATTCCGATAATTTGATCTCTGGCTGATCTGTATTCGGGTTGTAAACGATATTCAACACTTCAGTTCCTGGTTTTGGTTTTCGTAACTCCTGTAGGTATTCGGTAAAGTCTACATAAACAATTTTACAGGCATAATCTTTTGCAAAAATTGATGCTGAGGCAACCATTGACTTTTTGCCACCGGTAATATCTACCACAATCTTAGAGTGATTATTTAAGATTAATTGTTCCTTTAGCGCCTTGTACATTTCTAAAAATGACTCGTCATTCAGTCTAATTATGCTATATCCGTCTTCTAAATACTTTTGAAGAACTTCTTCCACGGCTTTGTTTTCACCTGTGGTGACAATTACATGTTTTGAAGGCTTCATAGCCTTGGCGGTAAGGATTATCGGTTCAGGAGAGAAGCCTAGAATGGAAATCAACATATCTTCGTTATTAAAGGAATCTTGAAATCTATTTTGAAAAGACTCTATTATTTCGGGCAGAAGTTTGGAGAAATACAACTCTTGTGCCTCTTCGAACTCACCTGATCTTGACAGTTGGATCCAGTTTTCGGTATATCTTATCTCATTCATAATGAAAACTCATTTCTTCGTATCTAATCAAGTATTTTTCAAAACCTTTGTAAGAACTTTGTGCCTGATTCAATTTAATCATTCCATTTTCAAAGTTTGTTTCAAAAGCACCTCCGTTAATATCGAGGGCCATTAAGTTTCCGCCTTTATAAAAGCCATAGAAAGGTTTTTCTGCTAAATGATCGCTCTGGGACTTATTTAAGTTTTTGCAGTCAAAGCTTATTTTTTTCAATGGAGGAGGGCATTTTAATCCCTTTTCCTTTACATACCACTCATAAGAAGCAAAGTAGTGCTTCCTGATAGTTCCTTTTTCTAATTGATAAGGCGCATTCGCAACCTGCCATTTCATAAAGGATCTTAGCGCATCATTTTGAGGTCCGTTCAATTTTGCACCGACTTCAAAACCACTTTTTAATCCATGTCTACCGTCTATATTGGCAGTAAAAATCATCCCACTTTGTTCGTTAGAAAGTCCTTTAGAATGGTTAAAAACGTCACCATAAATTTTGCACCCTAATTCAGCAAATTCAATACAACCAAGCATGTGCAATGGTCTATAGTTCATGCCTCTGCAGAAGATTTGTATATCGACTCCTCGATTAATGGCTCTCTTTATTGAGTCCATAAATTCAGTTAAATTTTCTAATCCAATGATGCAATAAGAGGACATAATTATTTCTTTCTGAGCCTCTTCAATTAATTCTATTAGACTAGAATAAATCGAATTGTTTAAGTTCCCAAGTGTATATAAAAAGTCTTTCGGGTCATTGGGAAGCCATTCTGATGAGAGTGAAAAGTTCGAATGCTTAATAAACTTTCTTCCAGTTCCTGACTTTACAAATTGATTATAGGTTGTTCCATAGCGATATATGGAGTCAAAAAGTTTTGATGCTACATCCGAAGAGTTTTGCTGCAAATAAACACCTGACTCAGGATTTTTATTTAATGAGGGAGTTGTAATATTGGCTGAGGTGACTAAAGTTTTTTTATTATCAACAATGATGAATTTAGCATGGACATTCTCAGCTGCCCTTATATGAGCCCCTTCATTGAATAGTGAGTTGATAGCGTTTAAATGAGTTTCATTTGTGTTTTCTTGAAGTTCTTCTTCTGTTAAGAGGCTCGCAGAGAATTTGGAGGAGTCAAGCTGTGTGAGGATGAAAATACAACAGTCTGTTGTTCTTAATTTATTGAGTAGAGCATTAATGATTTCTGAATCTGTTAGTATGAAGGAACAAAGTTTTATGCATACCTCTGCTATCTCAATGAGATCAAGTATAATATTCTTTAATTCAGTTTGTCCTTCTAGCGTAATAGGTAGTTCATTGTTTGACGTCCAAGCTTGGAAGGATTTGTTTTTCTTGACAAAAAGCCAATCATTAAAAGTATCGGTGTCTTTTTTAATCTTCATGCCTCGCTTGGATCATTCATAAAAAGCTTCATATCAATTTTTTCTAGAATGCCATTCAGTTCTAGATCTATTAGATTTTTCCTGAAGTTCCCTTTCATGTTGTTTTTCATAGTTAATACCTCTTCCAACGGTGGGGAGAAATCATATTCTTTGCATAGTGCATATAATTCACAAATTTCTTGAACAAGCACATCAGTAGTTTTGAAGGTTATAAATAACTTCCAAACACCATGAAGAGGATTTCTACTTATATAGTCTCGACCTCGAAGTAGGTTTATGATTATAGACTTTTTGTCTCTCGTGCGATCCAGTAGTTTTTTAGTAATGACTAATACAAGCTCATTTTTATCGCATATTATATTTTCATTCTCTAAGCCAGTTAGACTATATTCAATCTCAATAAATTCTTTAAACTCATCTTCTGTGATATAGAAAAGTCTGTTATTCCCAAAGTCATTGTTATCAGCTTCAAACCAATTTGTACCGATCGTGGGGCCGTGATTTTTTGAAGGGTTTAGTTGTACAAGCAAACCTTGAATCTTTGCCTCTAAAATCTTCTTTATTTCAGTTATTGGTTCGTTTTCACCAGAAAGACTTAGGCCATTAGTGATCTGTTTAACTGGTTTTCCATCGTCAGAAAGAGATACCAATAACGGTAACGTCAATAATGTGTAAGACATTGATTCTATCTTTTCAAGCCCTATAGGTATACCAAATCTAGACTTTTGATCTTCATTCAGTGATTCAATGGAGGTTTTGATTTTTTCTTCAGAAATAGGTTCATGTACAAGGTCAGGGGCAAAAGGTCTTTGAATAATCACCTGTCCGTCATCCTTAGTGAAAAAATTATAATATTCTTCACTTATAAAATGAGAACTATAGTACCACGCTAAATTCTTGGAAACCGGCCGATTATTGGTTCCGTCTAGGTAAATATCAATATCTTTTCTACTATACCGTTTTTCAGAGCCTTCGGTAATAAATAGCCTGCCTTTGGTAGTTATACTTTTTCCATTTTCTACTAACTCTTCATTCTCTAACTTTATTATTCTATTTTCTATAGCTCTTTTTGAAACGCCCAGAATAGTTGAGATTGAATTAGCATCGGTTGGATTATCTTTGACTAGGTCAAGGATGGCTTTGTCTAGTATTTCAAGTTCATCCGGTGTAGAGTCTAAAATTGTAGCATGAATACAATAGATTGGGTATTGAAGGAAAGCCAATGCACGCAAATAACCTTGATTATTTTCTAGCAAAGTGTTGTAATGCTGCTCTATGTCTAAAGTTATTCTAAACATGCCTGCCTTTGTTCTTTAATAATGCCATAGTTTCAGATAGCTCTATTTGTCTTTTTTGATCTTTGTAGCTGAGAATCATGACGTCTAAAGGGTCTCCTTTAGAATAGTGCTTTTTGATTTCATTCCGCTTTTTGGGATTCAATTGGGAAATGTGCACTAAGCCTGAAAAGCCTGAATCAAATGTTACAAATATTCCAAAAGGTGCAACATCTTTAATGGTGGTTTTAATGATTGTTTGAGCAGGGTTTGCTTCTTTAAAGACCTCCCATTTTTCAATTTCTTTAATTTGCTTTAGCCCGAGTTGGAATTTCTTTAGCTCATCATTATAATCTAGAAGGACAACTTGAATTTCATCCTTTACCTTGAAATCTTGAGACAAGTCTAGGTTCTTGTCATCGCCTATATTTGAAATATGCAAGAGTCCGTCAAGACCATGGGAGGTTATAAACATACCGTAGTCTTTAATTATCTTAATTTTTCCCCTAACCTTAGAACCCACTGGAAATTTCTTTTTGAACTCCTCGTATAACAAGTAATCTCCGGCTGCTCTTGATTCTGAAGTTCGTGCCTTGACATTTTCTTTTGTTTGTTTGATTCCCAAACTTATTTGTTTATTCTCAATATTGATTTTGAGAACCTTAACGTCAACTTCTTGATCAACTTCTAGATGATCATTCACATCAGCCACAAAGTGTTGTGAAATGTCTGTTTTATGAACTAAGCCATCCAATCCATCTATAGTGACAAAGGCTCCATAAGGCACAATCGCTTTTACAACACCCTTTACATTGGACCCTACGGGATATTTTTCTTGGAATCTCTCATGTGGGCTTTTAAAGTCATAATCATCATCATTAGTTTCATAAAAAGCCCCAATATTCTCATCATTGCTTAGTTCTACGAGCTTTTGAAATAATTTTGTGAAAGGGAATAAGCCATCATAATGGCTTGACTGTTGAGTAAGTGTTCGACTATTTCCTATTAAAATAAGTTTCTTTTTGGCTCTACTGAACGCAACATTTAATCTTCTTGCATCATCAAGGAAACCTACTTTCTTTTTTTCTTGATCTGGGCTAGCACTTCGTGTAAAACTAAATACAATGATATCGAACTCCATACCCTGAAAAGAGTCCAATGTAGCCACTTCAATATTGGATAAAGAGTGCTTAGCGGAGGCCTCCAATTCTGTTTTAATCAGAGCTACTTGAGATTTGTAAGGGGCTATGACCGCAACTTCTCTATCCTTTACGCCAAATTCTAGGAGTTTAGGAAGTATATCTTGTACAAGAATTTGAGCTTCGGTCTGATTGATAATGGAAAATCCTTTCTGCCTCTCATAAGGATTTTCAAAAGCTCCCGTACTGAAAAATATGATTTCTTTATTAAAAGGCGCAGGTAAGGCTAATTCATTCAAATGTGTACTCGAACCCATTTTAACATCTCCGTCATAAAAGGATTCACTAACAAATCTACCAATGTTCGGGTGCATGCGATGTTGATAGTTTAACATCTCTTTATTAGTCAATGGAAATTGACCAGCGTCTATTCTTTTCGTTAGAAATTCAAAGAATGAAGTTTTTAGTGCATACTCAATTTCTTCTTTTCCATACCTGAAACCATACTTAGATTTTGGGAAACTATTCTCTTCTTTTGGGTCTAAGAGGTCACTTTCTATATATGGCGGTAACTGTTTTTGATCACCCACTAGAATGATCTTCTTGGCCATAGAAATAGCGACCAAAGACTCAGCAAGATTGGCCTTACCTGCTTCATCTATTATAACAGTATCAAATTGAAACTGTATTTCATTGAATACTTGATCGAGTTTAATACCAATACATGTCGCAAAAACAACATCTACACTGCTATAAAGGATTGGTGCTATTATTATTTCAAGTCCTGATTCAACACTAGTTTTCCATTTGTTTAGTGTATCGAAAATACTCTTTGTTTTTATTAGTGAATTTGACTTCAATAAATCAACTAGGTCAAAATTGAACCCTGCCAATTTATCCCGTACTACTGGTGAGTACTCTTCTCTTAGGACTTTAACGGTACCCCTAATTTCTTCATCACTTTTCTTTAATTCCCATAATTCAATAATTGCAATTTGGGTGTCGATGAATCTAAGAAAGTCTTTAGTATAGGCTTTGATTTGCTCGTTAGGATGATGTTGTTGTAGGCTCTCTCTTATCTTGTTTTTAACTCCAAGTCTTAATAAAGACAGTGACTTTTCTTCAGTCAATTTTTCAAGTACATTGTCTACCGCAATATGGGTTTGACTTGTCACCAAGACCTTCTCTCCTTGACTCACAAGTTGCCTAACAACTTCTGTAATGACGGTTGTTTTACCAGTACCAGGTGGTCCCTGTATTAAGAAAATGTCTTTGTTACCAATCGCTTTTCTAACAGCTTTTACTTGTCGATTATCAGTTTTTTGGTCTTCTGTTTTCCGCAGGTTTTCATTGAATAATTCAGCTTGCGATTCAAAAGGAGTTTTAATTCTTTTTGGGTTTACCAATAAGTTTTCGACATGATCAAGTTTTAATTTTTTATCGAAGAAATCTCTAATAATTTCTCTTTGTACTTGGTACTGCCTGAGTGAAGCTTTTTTCTGGATATATAACTCTTTAACCTCTTTTAGAGGCAAAGAGTCTTCAATTTCTAATAACCAAACTTCGCCAAATTGTCTAGCTTTTGCAGAGCCGAACTTTTTATACTCATAAGTCCTATCCTTTTTGTTGGACTTTATTCTTTCACGGAGGTCAAGGTAAATTTCTCCCTCTTCATCTTTTCCGAAATAATCATCAACCTCTGGGGGAAGAATCCATGATATTTTTTCACCACCTTGTGTTCTTTGAATGTCAGATAATGGGAATGGAGGAGGCAGATTCTTTTTGGCATGGTCTATCTGGTATTCTAAAAATTTATCAAATATTTGAAGAGACTTTCCCTCACTTCGTATGATCTCTCCAGTCTTCATTTTTAACTCAGTAAAAATTATTGAAGCCTGACTTTTTAATTGTAACCGTCTAAGAATAGAGACCTGTTTCTTTGATTCACCGATTGGAACATTGTCTGTTGGACTTAGTAAAGAAATTCCGTCAACAAGTACGTATGACCCGATTTTTGAACTTATTTGTTTACCTCTAGAGGCATTTGTATCCTTTCTTCCAAATGATGCATTGAAAATGAAAAATTGACATGATTCTTCATCAAATTCATTAATAACTCCATGAAAGTTGAGCTGGTCATTATAAATTGTAAAGAACTCTTTGTCATTACGCTTGGAAAGATTTATCCAAAAAGATTGTTTCTCAATATGTTCGAAGGCTTCTTTAATTATTTTTTCCTCATCATTCGCCTTGTTGAGAATACTGGGAATTACTTGTGCCTGAAAGTTGTCCCAAGCAGAGTGGTTTAATCCGAATGAAAGGTATAACCTTGAATTAGTGACTAACTCTTTTGAAAACAATTGTGGTTCTGCTTCAAAAGCTGATTCTAGAAATTCTAACTCATCTGGGCCTGCAAAATCATTGTAAATGGATTTAGTGAAACTTTCAAAAGACCTGAAATCTTCATCTTTGATTACAATACTACTTTGTGGTAAATTGCTTCCTTCAAGGTCATTTTCTTGACTAGTCTGTACTGGCTTTGAAAGAATGAGTAGATTAGTTTCTCGGTCTTTTGTAACTAATTGAAAATCATCACCTTGATAAGAGTGATCGAAAATTATACCAGTTAAATCATTTTGGAGTTCAACTACTTGCCCCGTTGAAAGGACATCAACGGATTTGCCAGAAATTATATCACCAAGTTTAAGATTCTTCCAATAGTCTGTCTCAATTGGCTTATCAAGGAGATGGCGGACACTAAACCTAATATGATTATCATTAGGGGTAATTTCATATACAGCTGCCTTAATTCTATCTCCTTCCTTTATAGACTTAAATTGAATTTCAGCTCTTGTGAGGTTCCAGTCAAGGTCGAGAATTGAGATTGTAGAAGTGAAATTTTTGCTTACATCTAACTCTAAAACACCCGGTTCTATCTTCCTTTTTACTTCTGTTTCAATAAGTGTCCCAGGACTAAATTGCTCTATGGAATAATTATCAACTGCCATTACTAGAAAGATTTATTCCATAGTGGTAATTGACCGCTCGCTTCATGAAACTTGGTAAGTAAATCATGTTCAATTTCTCGAGGGAAGTCTATATCAACTTCACCGTGGGTGACATACCATTTGATATAAATTCTGTCGAAGCCAGCTAGTCTCATTTGTTTTTGCCATGAGTTTCTTCTTGCCTCACCGAATTGTTTTCCCTTAACTATTCTTCCTCCAATACCATCCGAACGGTGAATGATTTTACCATTTGGGCCTTTTCTTCCTGATATGCCAATGTAAATGAGGTGGTTCAACTGAATCTTTTTTGCAAATACTAAATAGATTCCGCTCCACTTTCTAGGTGCGTTACACTGATCATTGAGATTTTCGTTCAAGCCTAAGCTGAACTCACCTTTTACTTGATATCTTTCTAAGAATTCAAGCATTTGAATTGTATTTAACTTCTGGCTCAGCAGCTATCAATAACTCTTCTCTTTCCTCTTCTGCCCCCTCAAAAACCTCTTTCAAACAACTCTGCATTAATTGCTGAATTTGTACTTCTCCTTCTTCAATGGCTTGCTCTAGCTGGTCACAAAGGGCCATTAGGGTATTGACCTTTTGGATTATAGCTAGCTGCTCCTCTAAACCTGGAAGTGGGAGCCTCATATTAAGAACCGTTTTTCTATCAATTCCAGGGATTAAACCATTAGCAGCATTTTTGAAAAAACTCAGATTAATATCGAGGAACAGCTTAATGTAAATTAGCTCTGAGGAGATTGTGTTGATTGCCATAATTTGTCTAGCAATGTGTGCCTCAGGTTCTTCGAGCCATCCCATTTTACCAACACCAGATCCTTTGCATGTCAGAAGCAAATCTCCTTTATTCGCAATTGATCTAGGAGCATTCGTCCAGCGACTTATCAAGACTCTTTCATTCTGAAGATTGCTTGCTCCTGTTATGTAAGGAAGACCAATGACTTCCGAGTCGGAGTATTCATGTGGTTTTAAGTCTTGTCCAGACTTTAGAGTTATTATTTCACCCAACCTACTCCAAACCCATCCCTCAGGCAATTCATAAGGAATCTCCTCCTCAGTGATCTCAGGAAGTGGTTTTTCCTTTTTGATCTTTTTGGCTTTGATCAGCTCTTCTTTCTCAGCTTTGATCTTGGCTAATAGGGTGGAGGCAGAGTTAGGTCCTGAAACAAGTTCAGGATGACGTTTCCTCCAATGCTTGGTGAGCTTGCCTTGAACAGCTAATTGCAGAATGCTTTCTCTTAACTTCTTGACTCCACTTTTCTCCGTAAAGAACTCATTGAAATGTGGTCGTAAGAAACTCCAGCTTTTGCTAGTGTCCTCATTGGTTAATTGGACTAGGGCAGAGGTGACAAAATCTTCTTTAAGTTGTACTCTGGATTTGGTCTGCTCTTCTAAGGCCTCCACTTCTTTAAAGAGTTGCTCAACAATTTCGACTATGGCTTTTTGTTCTTCTAGGGGTGGGATGGGGATATATAAGGCGGCAAATGAGTTTCTTGAAATGCCACCAATTATTCCGGTCATATTATCTCTAAAAGCAATTTGGAAAGATTCTGAACCATATAAACTTTGAACATAAACTGACTCTATATTTCCGAATTGTTCTAAAGCAAAAAGTTTATTTCCAAAACAAACATCTTCTTCTACAATCCCCATTTTCTTGCCGGCACTGCCACCTTCAGAGCAGATCAGAACGGTACCTTTTCTTGCCACTTTAAACTTTGGTTCATCAAATGGAATCCTAACCCCATTGTTATAGTCAATTGTGTCATTCAAATAGCCTACATCTTTCGTTGCTATATAAGGATAGCCTTCACTAAGTCCAGAATACTTCGATTCTTTTATGCTCTTGTTAACGCTATTACCATTAAACAAAAAACCAATTTGACCAATGCGATCCCACTCCCAGGTTTCAGGGACTTCGAAGTAAACCTCATCAAGATCAACTGGCTCTAGCTTTTCCTTCTTTATTTTCTTTTCCCTAATGAGTTGAGCTTTTTCCTTTTGTATTTTCTTCAATAAGGTAGAAGCGGGCTCTACATTTGGATTTTGCTTTCTCCAGTTCCTAGTCAGTCTACCTTGAATGGCTAATTGCAAAATCAAGCCCTTGAGCTCCTCAGCATTCTTAGGACGTATGGTTAACTCCTGAAATAGGTCTAGTAGCTTCATTTATTTCAGGGCTTCGGTTAATACTTGGGTAATCTCGTTTTGCAGATTAGTAATCTTCTCAGACGTAGCTCTGTATTGCGTCAATAGTTCTTCAGGGCTAGCTAGGTCATCACTTTCTTGGTGAGGGTTCTTGATATCGAGGTTATAGCCTCTTTTCTTGATTTCGTCTATACCTACCTTCCAAGCATACTTATTCTCCTCTCTATTGTCCCACCAAGCTTTTTCAAGGTCAAACTCTTTGATGTCAATCGGCTTGCCTTTGTTATAGCTTTTGACTCCCTCAGGGTACGGATGCTCAAAGTACCAGGTCTCTTTGGTAGGCGCTCCCTTTTCAAAGAAAAGTAAGTTGGTTTTGATGCCTGTGTAAGGGTTGAATACACCATTAGGTAGCCTAACAATGGTGTGGAGGTTACATTTCTCCATTAGCTCCTCTTTGATACGGGTCTTCACACCCTCACCAAATAGAGTGCCGTCAGGTAGTACTACGGCACATCTTCCACCATCCTTCAATAAACGTATGATCAAGGCCAAGAAGAGGTCAGCCGTTTCCTTGGTTCTAAAGCGAGAAGGGAAATTAGTGTCGGTTCCTTCTTCCTCCGTACCTCCGAAAGGAGGGTTGGTCAAGATGATATCTACCCGGTCTTTCTTTTCCCAATCGTTATAAGGTCTTCCAAGGTAGTTGTCATGCTTAATGATAGGCTGCTCAATATCATGTAAGATCAGGTTGGTAGCGGCCAGCATATGAGGCATAGGTTTTTTCTCAACCCCTTGAATGCTGTTTTGCAAGGTCTGTCTATGCTCGGCAGTCTGTACATCGTTTTTTCGGATATGCTCCAAAGCACAAATGAGGAAGCCGCCAGTTCCGCAAGCGGGGTCAAGCACGGTTTCGCCCAAACGAGGATTGGTCATGTCTACCATAAACTGGGTTACAGCCCTTGGCGTGTAGTATTCGCCCGCATTGCCTGCGCTTTGCAGGTCTTTTAAGATCTTCTCATAAATGTCGTTAAAGAGGTGTCGGTCTTCTTGATCATTGAAGTCGATCAGGTTGATCTTATTGACGATCTGGCGAATCAAAGTACCCGACTTCATGTAGTTGTAAGAGTCCTCAAAAATAGACTTCACTAACCATCCTTTAGGATCTTCAGTAGGAGAGACGTTCAGTTCTTTAAGGGTTTTGAATAAGTCGTTGTTAACGAACTCTAACAGCTCATCACCGGTTAAACCTTCTTCATCACTTGCCCATTGTTGCCAACGGAGTCTTTCCGGGACAGGGCTTTGATAGTTGTCTTCAAGCAATTCCCATTCCTGCTCCTTGTCGTCAAATATTTTCAAGAAGATCATCCATACCAGTTGAGAGATGCGCTGTGCATCGCCATCCACTCCGGCATCTTGCCGCATAATGTCTTGTATAGATTTTAAAGTACTGGTTACGTTAGTCATACTGCTCTATTCCTTCTTTCAGTTTTATTAATTCGTCTCTATGTTCTAGCATTTTAGCCTCAACCTTATTTACAATTGGGGTAATTTTATCAAGAAAAGCCTCGACCTCTTTTTCACTGTCCTCATCCCATTTTTCCATTTTCTCTTCTAAAGGCCATTTTAAACTTGTTTTGAAATGTGCTTTCCATTTTTGACCCAATTTTTTCCTTGAATCGGGTATTTCAGAAAGTATTTCTGTGAGTCTTTCGGCATAGTCAAAGTATTGAACAGGCGGAGATACATAAGAATTGAATGAAATATTCTTTCCGTAATAAAATCCCAATTCGAATAAGAATGCTTCTTTATCAGGCCATCCATTGGCTTTCTTATATTTCATGATCATCTCCTCCATAGCGGGTGTGTAGAACTTTACATAATACCTGTTTTTTGAACCAATTTTCCAACCCTTACTTTTGACCATTTGATCTAGTTTCTCTTGAAATTCATCAAAGGGATCTGGTATGTTATCATAAATGAAATCGAGTAACTCTTTATGATTGTTGTAAAGCTGCTTTGCGATTAAGTTTACTTGATCATTTGACATGATATTTTGCTTTAAAATGGTAGAATAGTCTTTCAAATAGTTGGTTATAGACTCTCCAAATTGGTGGCCTCTAATAGCTAATATGTTTTCGATTATTTCATTTATTCTTTCGTAAGAATAGTTGACATAGAACTCATCCTCGCTTGACTCAATGCCATAAGGACTCAAATAGACAAAAGCCTTTCTGTGTTTGGGAAACTCCTTTTCTATGGTGTCTTTATATCTTTTCAGTTGTTCACTATGCTCTCCCGACCAAACTTTGTTTTCAATGGCAATCGCAATTTTTTCAGTTAAAATTAGAATATCGATTTTCTTCCATTCTCTACGGATTTCGACATTTGTTAAATCAATTTTAGCTAATTCAATAAGTGAGAACGAAGAGGATCTATTGTCAACAAACACATCCTGTAAAAAACGAGAAAGGAAAACTTCGTTCATGCCATGTGTCTCTGCGGGGTCAAGAAGCCAACTGATGAAATTTGAGTGATTGAGTTCTTTGTGCTCAACTCTAAGTACTCTGAAGATATTAGGCTCTTTCAGAAGTAAGCCAAGTTGGTCAAATGAAGGATCTTTTAATAATTCAGCATATTTCTGCTCAACTTCATTTCTTTCCATTTTTAGGCTGATTTATAGAGTTCGGTTTCCAATTCTTTTAAGGCTTCCAAGTATTGGTTCTTACCTCCAAAAGACTTCACTAACTGAGGTAACGAGCCCATAGTATTAAAAGGTTGAACCTTTAATACTTCCATGTCTTCAATGGAAAGGATGCCTTCATTCTCATACTTTTCTAATAGTGCTTTGATTACGCTTTGAGCTTTTTCAGAATACTTCCCAAAGTAATTGCGTTTACGCACATTGTTAGCTCGTTCTTGTCTAGTCAGTGCAGGTTGGTCAAATGCCACATGAGCGATCAAGTCAAAGGTATCCATGTCTTTACCAACTTCCTTTTTTAACTCGTCAAGAAATACGCCTTCTTCTAATAGCTCTTTAATGATTGCCTCTTTCTTTTCTTCCGATGTCCATCGATTGATAAAGGTGTTCAGGTCGGCATAGCATTCTTTAATGTTTTTACGAGAATAGTCAGTTAAACTTTCGGTGATGAGCTGGCCTTGGCCATCGAGGTATTGAACCCTTTCATTTACGATGCTAACCGGCACATCTTTGATGTAGTACTTTCTAGGTTCATCATCACCTTTTCCAGGTCCAAAAGGAGGTAAGCCTCCAGAGCCTGTGTCTACTCCGGTAGGCACATCTGTTTCTGTGCCTTCAGGGCCACCTTCTCCATCTATTATGACGTTGTCAGGCGGAAGAACAGGTCCGTTTTCGTCAGTAGTGTAAATCTGTACAGGATCACCATCAAAGTCAGGGTCTGCAAAAAGGTTGGTTGCCTTTCTGAAGTCCATAATGGTAAAGAATACCTTGTTGTCTTGTTCTCTTATTCGAGTACCTCTACCAACAATTTGCTTGAACTCAGTCATTGAACCGATATTGGCTTCAAGAACAATGAGCTTGACCATTTTGGTATCTACTCCAGTTGTAAGGAGCTTCGAAGTAGTAGCAATGACAGGGAAACGTTCTTCAACGTCCGTGAAACGCTCAATTTCATGCTTGCCAACTTCATCATTACCCGTTATTCGAACGACATAATTAGGATGCTTTTTGACTAATTCTACATTGGCATTTATCAATGCTTGTCTCATGCGCTCGGCATGCTCTGTATCAATACAGAAGACAATCGTTTTGGCGAAAGGGTCGGTTTGTTGAAGGAACTCAGTTATCTTATTGGCAACTGTCTGTGTGCGTTCATCAATGACTAAGCTCTTGTCATAGTCTTTAGTGTTATAAACCCTATCCTTGACTTGGTGGCCGTATTTATCAGTTTTTCCAGTTTCAGGTCTGTAACCATCATCTATATTTAAGGCTAACCTAATCACTTTATAAGGAGCAAGGAAACCATCGTCAATACCTTGCTTAAGTGAGTAGGTGTAAAGAGGTTCACCGAAGTAAGCAATGTTGGATACATCCTCTGTTTCTTTTGGCGTGGCTGTCAAACCAATGTGTGTTGCACTATCAAAGTATCTTAAAATCTCTCTCCATGCAGAAGCTTCAGAGGCACTTCCTCTGTGGCACTCATCAATAATAATACAGTCAAAGAAGTCAGAGGAGAACTCTTTAAAGGCCTTCTTCGCTTCTTCTGGGCTAGTCAAACCCTGGTAAATGCCAAAATAGACTTGATAAGCCTTGTCTATCTTGCGGCCAGTAATTTTGGTCATGATGTCCTGACCAAAGGGTTTGAAATCCCCACTCTTGGTTTGGTCGGTCAGGATGTTTCTATCAGCCAAAAAGAGTATCCTCTTCACTGCCCCTGCTTTGTGCAATCTCCAGGCAATTTGAAAGGCTGTATAAGTCTTTCCAGTTCCAGTGGCCATTACTAATAGGATACGTTGTTGTCCTTTGGCTACTGCTTCTACCGTTCTGTTGACGGCAATAGATTGATAGTATCTTGGTTCTTTGCCCGACTCGTCCTTATGAAATTCTTGATTAACTATTTTTTCAGCCTCGGGAGATTCAATTCCTTTATAAAGCCTATATCTGTTCCATAGTGCTTCCGGGGAGGGGAACTCATCCAAAGCAAGCTCTTTCTCCGTCATGCCATCAGTAGCACTCTTGTCATGGAATAAGAAACCTTTTCCATTTGAGCTAAACACAAAAGGAATATCGAGCATTTCAGAGTATTCCAATCCCTGTTGCATTCCTGAGCCCACGGAATGCTTAGCATCCTTCGCTTCAATGATTGCAATGGGGTGGCCAGTAATGTGGTAAAGGATGTAGTCCGCTCGTTTGCGTTTACCTCTAGTGTATGAATTACCTCTAACGTTGATTCGGCCATCAGTGAACGTGACCTCTCTGCGAACTTGCTTTTTAGTATCCCATCCAGCTTTGGCAATTGCCGGAGTGATGTAATTCATACAGATATCAGTTTCAGAGAGGTGTTTCATTAGATTTTCAAGAAATAAGCCTTTCAAACTAAAGGGAGAAAAGCAAAAAGCAAAGCTTGACTGTGTGGAATGGTTAAAAAAAGAGAATAAAAGGAATAGTAATTAGTGTTTTATTAGGTTCTCTATTTTGTTCTTTGATTTTGTCTTAATGTAAGTTCATTAGAGTGAAAAAAAATACTAGCTGAGATAATGCTCTGTCATCAAGACGATTTTTAAGGTGAAGGAGATATTTTACTTATTTAATAATAGAGGATCTTCAGTTGGCCAAGAATGAAGATTGAATAGCCTAAAAAACACTTCAAAAGGGGTAGTAGCTTGCCAATAACTTGCCAAAAAAGAAAAAACCCCACTGAGACTATCAGATGGGGTTTTTTGGTGATCCGCTCAGGACTCGAACCTGAAACCTACTGCTTAGAAGGCAGTTGCTCTATCCAGTTGAGCTAGCAGACCAACGGGCTTTTTCAAAAGCGAGTGCAAATATAGTGAAATGCTTTTTTCTTATGCAAAGGGTATGGCCAAAAATCTTTAGAAAAATTTAAGTGTTCACTTTAAAGCGAATTGGCTAATTTCAGCTAACTATTTTTTATGAACACTGATCTTTCTAGCGAAAACCTTAAAAAGGCAGCCTATTGGATAATTATCCTGACCGGCTTTGTTGTTGCCCTTATTTACTTCCGTTCGTTCCTTGAGCCTATTGTATTGGCCCTACTAGTATGGTATCTCATTCGTACCACTAGAAAGTACATAGCTAAGCTCTCAATTAACGGTAGGGCATTGCCTCACTGGCTTCAGCGCGTTGTAGCTTTTGTTCTAACAATCTCATTTATCTACGGCATTTATCAGATCATATCTGTCAATATCGCGCTGATTATAGAGAATGCAGATACTTATGATGATAACCTACAACTGTTTCTAGAGCGTATGCATGTATTCTCTGAACGGTACGACTTTCTGCCCAATGTAGAAGAAGCTATTGAGAGAATAGATTATCAGGCTATTCTGGGTACTACATTTAGTTCGCTTAGCGTGGTGTTGGGTAATTTTACGCTTGTCATAGTCTATGTCATCTTTTTTCTAATAGAAGAAAATTACCTCGATAAGAAGCTGATGAATATGTTTCAGAAGGAGGGAAGTAGAAAGAGTGTAGCCGACATTTTCGATCGCATCAGTAGGTCGGTAAATAAGTACTTCACGGTAAAGACGGAGGTGAGTCTTTTGACAGGAATTGTCAGTTATATTCTGCTGAGAATTCTTGGGGTAGACTTCCCGGTTTTGTGGGCCTTTATCATCTTTGTTTTAAACTATATTCCTTACGTTGGATCGTTGGTAGCGACCCTGCTTCCAGCCATATTTTCCATCTTTCAATTTGCCTCTTTCTGGCCCTTTGTTTACGTGCTTGTAACGGTAGAGGTAGTACAGATAATTATAGGTAATTATGTGGAGCCAAAGCTTATGGGGCGCACCTTAAATCTGAGCCCTCTGGTAGTGATTATTGCACTCTCATTTTGGGGTAGTATTTGGGGTATTTTAGGGATGATTTTATCCGTGCCTCTCATTTCAATTTTAGTCATTATTTCAGCTCAGTTCCCTTCTACTAGAGGCATAGCAATTATGCTTAGTGAGAATGGTAGTTTGAGAGATATTGAGCACGATGAAGATGAAATATAGGTTGCTTAAAAAGGCTAATGTTCAGCTTTCCGAAATAGGCTTTGGGTGCATGTCTTTGGGTATGAATAATGCCGAAAACGAACGGTTGATTCGTGCTGCTTTTGACAGTGGGGTCAACTATTTTGATACAGCAGATATCTACCAAAACGGCTTCAATGAAGAGACAGTCGGAAGGGCGTTAAGACCAATTCGAAGTAAAGTGTTCTTGGCTACTAAGGTTAGTAATAGGCCTAGGTCAAATGCTGAAGGCTGGGATTGGGTGCCTAGAAAAAGTTATATTTTAGAAGCTGTAGATAAAAGCTTGAGTAGGTTAGATACGGATTACATAGATCTTTATCAACTACATGGAGGAACGATAGAGGATGATAGGGAAGAGGTAGTGGAGGCTTTCGAGTTTTTGAAGCATCAGGGTAAGATTCTCCATTGGGGGATCTCGTCTATTAGACCTAATGTTGTTCGTGAATACGTTAAGTTTTCTGGTTTTGTTTCCGATATGTTGCAGTATAGTCTTTTGGATAGAAGGCCAGAAGAAGAGTTGCTGGATTTATTAGAGAATCACGAAGTTGGAGTAGTGGTTAGGGGTGTACTGGCAAAAGGATTTTTAGCTAATAAAGATTTAAGTGATTACTTAGATTATAGTATTGAAGATATTGATTTACTGAGAAATAAGATGAGTTTATTCTCAATTGAGAAAATGACAAAATCTCAGGTTGCTCTCAAGTGGTTGTTGGCGCACTCAGCAGTCACCTCTGTTGTGGTGGGGATAAGAACTATGGCCCAGTTGAATGATGTTCTAGGATTGTATAGCAGTAGGGAATTGAGCACAGAAGAAGTTAGGGAGCTGTCGGAAGTTCTAAGTCCTAACTTCTATAAAAGTCATAGATGAACTTCTGCTCGAGTAATGAGGTTGAACATATTCTGAGGCAGAACCTTTAGTTCTAAAGTTTTCAGGGGCTCTAGTTTTTTATGCTTTAAGGTATTCTGAATAGCTAACGGAAATCTACAATTGCATGAGCTGAGTGTAATGGGTGTAAATTACTTAAAAGTTGAAGCGTATTTTTAGTTTGAATCGAAATGAAAAGAACCTCTATTCCGAAATCTACTTATGAATTTTTAAGCCAGCTTAACGTCAATAATAATCGAGATTGGTTCAATGAAAATAAGAAGAGATATCAGCAAGAGCATGACTACGTGATTGAGTTTGTAGATGAGCTTTTGGCTAAAATGAGAGAGGTAGATCAGCTCTCAAATGAGTCAGGGAAAAAGAGCTTAATGCGGATATATAGGGATGTAAGATTCTCAAAAGATAAGCGGCCTTATGACCCTCGTTTTGCAGGGAGTTTTTCGCGCATAAAGCCTGCATTGAGAGGTGGTTATTTTTTTAGATTTAAGCCGGGTGAAACGGTGGTTGGCGGAGGCTTTTATGGGCCTAATTCTGACGACCTGAAATTGATCAGAGAACACATTGCTCAAGACGATGAGCCGTTGAGAGAAGTGCTAGAAAATGAGTCGTTCAAATCGGTGTTTGGAGCGCTGATGGGAGAGCAATTAAAGACGGCTCCCAAGGGCTTCGAAAAGGACCATCCTGCCATAGATTTGTTACGCTATAAATCCATGTATGTCTTTAGGTCTTTTAGTGATGAAGAGGCTCAATCTTCAGCCTTTCTTGAGGAGGCTATGAATACCTTTTTGGCCATCCGTCCCTTCTTCGATGTAATGACAGAATACCTCACTACAGACCTCAATGGGATGTCGTTAATTGACTAAAACCATTTCTCATTTTACACTGTTGAACCATCATGAACAGAAAAGTGGTTTTCGATTTTCTAGAAGACTTGAGTAGGAATAACTCAAAGGAATGGATGGATAAAAATCGAGCTAGATATGAAGAATCTAAATCGATATTAATCGAGGTTTTCGATCCTATTTTGGAGGAGCTTAAGTTGATCGATCCTCGAATTGTTCAGCCAAATGCTCGAAAGTCTCTTAGTAGAATCAACAATAACCTGATGTTTCACCCAGATAGGCCTACCTATAAAGACCATATGGGGCTAGGGTTTGGTTATGGGAAGGGTTTGGCAGATTTCTATATTCATCTTGGGGTACATGAGCAATTGATAGCTGGGGGCTTGTGGCATCCTTCAAGTGAAAAGCTCAAGCTGCTTAGGCAGGAAATAGACTATGAGGGAGAAAGGCTAAACTCCATCTTAAACCAGCCGTTCTTTGCTAAGCATTTTACACTTTATGAGGAAGATATGTTGAAAGGAAGCCCGAAGGGATATGCTTCGGATCATCCTCATATTCACTTACTAAAGATGAAGAGCTTGGCTGCTTTTAGGCCAATTACTAGAGAAGACTTTTACAGTAGCTCTTTCGATAGTATGGTTATAGAATCTTATAAGGCTATTGTTCCTTTGTTAGATTTTGCCAATGTAGCCATACAAGAGCATTGACTTTCATAAGTGCTCCGTTCAGCTCAAATTGAATTAAATAAACATATTGACCTGAAAGATTAATGCTTGCTATGTTTCTTTTGTGTAGGGTTTATTTGCTCAATGCACAACAAGAACCGCTCATAGAAGCAGTGCCATAGTAGGATTTGCATAGAAGCACTACAACGCCAAAATATTCTCGAGAAGAGCATCTGCGCCAGATGCTAAAGGAGGGGAGAGCGTGCACTTTTTAATTGCAGCCAAAATGGGGGCAGGATAAAACCGCCACCCTAGTAACTAATAATTCAGATGGTAAGTCAATTACTCTAATTTTTAGAAGGATTAGTGTGGTGGGAATAGAAGGTGGAGAATATTGATTATCAAATACTTAAATGCATGGCAACATCGGTAGTGATATTTTTATGCATAAAAACCTGAAAAATTCATGGTGTAGGCTATTGCAAAAAGAATTTTCCCTCTATATTTGCACTCCCATTAGGGAAGAGGGTAACAGCTCAAACGATAATTATCAGAGAGTTTTTACTCAAACCAATGGTCTCGGGGTGTAGCGTAGCCCGGTCATCGCGCCTGCTTTGGGAGCAGGAGGTCGCAGGTTCGAATCCTGCCACCCCGACAAAAGCCAACCAAATGAGGTTGGTTTTTTTGTGTAGATCACAGCCCATTTTATTGGTTTGAAAACATTGAATTATCGGTTGATAGTTTATATTTGCAAACCTTTAGCAAAACAACCACACGGAGGGGTGGGTGAGTGGCTGAAACCAGCAGTTTGCTAAACTGTCGTACTGGGAAACTGGTACCGGGGGTTCGAATCCCCCTCCCTCCGCACAAACAAAAAAGGCTTCCATTTGGAGGCCTTTTTCGTTTGTCTAAAGTCTGACTTCTAATCTCTAAAGTCTATTCATACCTCAATGCCTTAACAGGGTTTTGCTGAGCGGCCTTAAGCGAATGAAAACTCACGGTTAAGAATGCTACTAACAGAGCTAGAATGCCAGCTATTGCTGCAGCACTAATAATGGCGGTTGGTAGGTCCATAGTGTACTGAAATACCTGTAGCCACTCTTCTATCAATAAATATGCTATTGGAGCTGCAATGGCAAAGCCTACAATTACAAGCAGCATAATATCTCTAAAAATCAAATAGACTAATTGTGGTATGGTGGCTCCCAAAACCTTTCTTACCCCAATTTCTTTTATTCTGGTGGCTGTGGTATAACTAGAAAGCCCAAGAAGCCCTAGACAGCTAATAATTATACAGATGTAGGAGAGTGAGGCTGTTAACCTACTCTGGCGTTTGTCTGACTTGTAAAGGTTTTCTGCTTGAGTATCTAGTAATCCATATTCAAAAGGGTGACTTGGGTCTAGCTCGTCATACTTGTTCTCTAGGTAATTTAAGGTCTGTTGTAAAGTGCCAGCCTTAGCGTGAACTACAACAGACGGATTAACCTGAGTAAGAGTTCCAAATCGTTCATACCTCAAAATAAGGGTAGGTTCAACTTTAACATGAAGAGAGAAAGCGTTGAAGTCTTTAACCACTCCTATTACCCTACTAGGATTGCCTTGTTGTCCTGCAGGTTGGACTTTTTTGCCTAAGGCGCTTTCTGGATCAGCCCAACCTTGATAAGCCACCATAGCCTCATTTACCAGCACCCCTTGGGTAGGATCGGTTGGTATGTTTTCATCAAAGTCTCGTCCGGCTATTAACTCCATTTCCATAGCGTTCACGAAGTTTTCACCAATAAACATCAGATTGTAAGTGTCAGTTTTCATGGTGGTATCGGCTTCTTCTACCATCATTACTTGTCGGCCACCTCCAATTAATCGGTTGCCAACGGAGTTAGCATTACTGGCGCTTAATCCGGTAGTCGTGGTTACATCTATAATATTAGGGTTCTCTCTTAATTCGTTTTGAATTACTTCTAATCTGCGGCTTACCAGTGTGTCTCTAGTAGGAATAATAATTACGTTGTCTTTATTGAAGCCAAGGTCTTTGTTTCGCATGTAGCTAATCTGGTTGCTCATTAAAAGTGTGGCAATCACTACACCAATAGATACAAAGAACTGAAAGGCAACTAAGCCCTTTCTCATAAAGGTGCTACCAGGACCAGTTTTTACAGAGCCCTTCATGGCATTAATAACAGAGATGGCGGATAGGTAAAATGCCGGATATAGGCCAGAAAGAACACCTAGAATAATGGTTATACCTAGTGACCCAAATAGTAATAGTGGGTTGTTGAACCAGTCTAAGCTGAGTTGTTTACCTAGTAATTCGTTGATGTTAACTCCATAAATAAGAAGGTATACCAAGCCGACAGCTAAGAGTAAAGAACAGAATGTAATAAGTATAGATTCACTAAGAAACTGAGAAACTAACTTGCCTTTGGTAGAGCCAAGAACTTTTTTAATACCTACCTCTTTAGATCTTTTTGTGGCTCTTGCAGTAGCTAAGTTCATGTAATTGATGCTGGCCAAGATCAATACAAAAATGCCAATTGCCATAAATGACTGAGTATATGCTTTATTTCCAGTGGCTAAATCGTACTGAACTTTCGAATTGAAATGTATCTCATTCAAAGGAACTAGCCTAGGTTCAAAGCTGGCTTCACGCAGTGATGGAGCAAACTGTCTGATAGGTGCCATATACTGATCAAATACCTCATGGAACCTATTGTAAATATTATTGACATCGTAATTCTTAGGTAAGAGCACATAAGAGTAGGTGCCTATATTCCATAGCTGACTCATGCGCTGTTGCGCATTCATAGGAGGTTGGCCAGAGGTTAAGGTGGAATAAGAAATCAGTCCATTAAAGGTCAGGTGAACGTTGTCAGGAAGGTCTTTAATTACACCTTTTACGGTAAAAGTATTCTGATCAGTTTTTACAAGTTGATTAAGAGGTGGTTGGTTTCCAAAAAGTCTTTTGGCTGTACTTTCAGTTAGTACTAAGCTTCTAGGTTCCACTAAAGCTGTCCTTGGGTCGCCCTGAATAAACTCATGAGTAAATATGTTGAACATGGCAGAATCAGCGAAGTACATATCATCTACATAGAAATTTTTGTCTTCAATTCTGAATAGTAATTGTCCTGCACTTTGTACACGCGTGAAAGATTGTATCTCAGGGAACTCCATTTGCATGGTTTCTGGCAATGCAACAGAGGTAAGAGCAAACTCATCATTTTTAGGTGGAATGTAGAATTTAGATTCAATCCGGTAAACTTGATCCCACTTATCATGATGCTTATCGAATGTTAAATCGCTCTGCACATATAGAAGAATTATAATGCTTACAGCTAAGCCTAGTGCTAAACCAAAAATGTTGAGGAAGGCATAGAACTTGTTTTTGAGGAGTACACGCAATGCGTAAATGAGGTTTTTCATAGTGTTGGGTTTGAGTATGACCGATGGTATCTTTCAGGAGGACGGTGCTGCCTTTTCTTTTGTTGACAAAAGAAAGTCCTCACCAATCTCTTGCTGGTAAATATTCTACAAAAACAGTCTTATTGAACTTTAAAAATGAAGAGTGATTCATTTTTCTAGCTGTGCGGCACATGAACCTATTGACGCCTAGGGTTTTAGTGAAGGAGTGGAGGTTGGTTAATTAAAAAAATCATCCAAGACCAGTTCTGCCTCCTGAGCAATTCTTAGTTCTTAGAGCTGCCTACTTATTTTAGTTTTATAACTTGGGTTTATGAAGGAACCGAAAATTGAAAAGCTTCAAAAAATGCAGCTTGTGGGTAAACACATCACCATGTCTCTTTCGAATAATAGAACTGCTGAATTATGGGGCGCTTTTATGCCTGTGAGGGACAGTGTTTTGAATAGGGCGAATGACAATTACTATTCTGTTGAGGTTTATCCAGAAGGTTACTTCGAGCACTTCAATCCAAACACTGAATTTGAGAAGTGGGCTGCGGTAAAAGTTGAAGAAGTTACCGATCTGCCTGAAGCCATGGAAAGCCTAACGGTTCCTGAAGGGTTGTATGCGGTATTTCCATTCAAAGGCACTCCTGCCAATGTTCCTCAGTTTATGCAGCATATTTTTGGTGTTTGGTTACCGCACTCTAAATATCAGCTAGATAATCGCCCTCACTTTGCTTTAATGGGAGAGAAGTACAAAAACAACGATCCAGAATCTGAAGAAGACTTCTGGGTGCCAGTTAGGTTGAAGTAAGGTTTACCGTCCCTTAAAGGAAAGTACAAAAGCTTAGCTCACCTGATCTTCTATCTTTTGAATATTTCCAATGTGTGGGCATTCAATCAAGCTTTTCATGTCTGTAAAAGAAACTGCTTCTTTCTCGTACTTGTAAGCTTGTTTTAGAGTAGTGGTGTAGTTGTTGTCGCCCATGCCAACATCAACATCATCCATAGTCATTTGGCAAGGGTGTTCGTAGCCTGCAGCATGAGTGATCTCTAGAATTTCCTTTCTGAGTGTCTTCAAATACTGACCTGAACGTTCAGATTTATCTTTTACGTTAATACCCATTTCTAACCATTTATTCTGAGTGGCAACTCCAGCTGGACAAGTGTTTGTATGGCAAGATTGTGCCTGAATACAACCCACGGACATCATGGCTTCACGTGCTACGTTGATTAGATCGGCCCCCATGGCAAAGGCCATAAGCGAGCTAGATGGAAAGCCTAATTTCCCTGAGGCAATGAATACAACCCTATTAGCGAGTCCTTTTTTCTGAAAAATCTTATAAACTGCTGCAAAACCAAATACAAAAGGAAGGGCCACATGGTTAGCAAAAGATGGGGGAGCGGCACCAGTTCCGCCTTCTCCACCGTCAATAGCAATAAAGTCAGGGCCAATGTTTCGTTCTAGCATTAAGTCGGTGAGCTCTTCCCAAAGCTCCATTTTACCTACGGCCGACTTAAAACCGACAGGTAGTCCAGTTTTGTCTGCAATATTTTCAATGAAATCTAACAGCTCATTTGGGGTAGTAAAAGCTGAGTGGTTGGAGGGAGAAATTACATCTTGCCCCATTGGGATGTGTCTGATTTCAGCAATCTCTTTAGTGATTTTAGAGGCTGGTAAAACACCGCCCTTTCCTGGTTTCGCTCCTTGGGAGAGCTTAATTTCTATGGCTCTTATTTGAGGATAGTCAGTTGTAAGTTTTATCAGTTTATCAATATCGAAATTACCATCGTCATCTCTTACTCCAAAGTATCCAGTACCAATCTGAAGCATAGTATCTGCCCCTTTTTTGTGGTATGGAGAATAGCCTCCTTCGCCAGTGTTGTGGAATGCACCAGCTGCGTAGGCACCTCTGTTCAAAGATTCTATGGCTCTAGCTGAAAGCGAACCGAAGCTCATTGCGGAAATATTGACGATAGATCTTGGTCGGAAAGGCCTTCTACGCTGATGATACTCACCCATTAACTTGGCGCAAGGAACAAGGTCTTTTTCCTTAAGGTTAGGATGGTCAGGCTTGAGTTTGTATGGAAATAGAGCGGGGTTTATGAAAACGTAGCCAGCTGCGCTTTGATCTTGATCTGTACCAAAGCCTTGATAATTATTTTGCTTTTTAGAGCTGGCGTAAATCCATGATCGCTGACTTCTGTTAAAAGGAAGCTCTTCTCGGTTGTTGGCTACAATGTATTGTCGAAGTTCTGGACCAATGGTTTCTAGTAGATACCTAAGGTGTCCTACTACTGGAAAGTTATGACTAATGGTGTGTTTCTTCTGGAGGATGTCTCGCAGAAATACTATAAAAAGGAATACAAGAACATAAGCCCACCAAGGTGTAGAGGCAAGAAAGTCTTTAAGCTGATCCATATAGAGTGATTTGAGAAGAAGAGGTCTTCAACTTTTATACAAGATAAATGAAAGGTTCAGAAGGTTTAACCTTCGTAGAAACTATTCGGTTCGAACCACTTTGATTTTAATGCATAAACGCCTGATAAGGCCTCAAAACAGCACTATTTAGCCTTAGAAATTACTGAATAGGATCGGCAGATTTCACTACGCCAGGCTGAGAGGTGATCTCCTTCAAGGTCATTACTTGTATAGCGGCTACGGAAATAATACAATAGGCAGCAAAGTAATAGAAACCTTCTAGAATACTTGAGGTGATGTTTTCTTCTGATGCAGTAGCTAAATACATCAAGAAAACGCCTACCACAAATACATCGGCCATAGACCACTTGCCTATGAGTGCTACAAACTGATAGACTCTGGTTCTATATCTCCAGTTTTTGAAGGCCAAAACAAGACACAGTAATACAGCTTTAAGAACAGGTACAATTACCGAGAATAAAAGAATGAGCGAGGCTACCAAGGTGTTGTCGAACTCGTAAAGCTGCTGAATCCCACTAATTACACTTTGAGTTCTGTCATACAATTCAAATTCGCCTAAAAGAGGTATTTGAGCTCCAATATGAATATTCAGAATAGGTAAGGTTAGCCCTGGATAAAGACAAATGAGTGAGATGATTATTAAGATTAGGGCAACTATGTTTCTCTTGTTCATAAGCTAGCTTTCAGCAGGTAGACGTGTATGTAATGTAAAAGTAACAGCGAATATTGTCTAGACTTAAAAAACTTTGTGCCTTCTTTCAGTCATAGCCGACAAAGAAGGCACAAAGTGTAATCTGTTAATGGTTGTCATGCAAAGTGCACCAGTGCATCATTCCCATTCCAATAGGAGAGCCGTCTGGTGGAGTAAGCGCATCTTGCAATTGTAGCTCTTGCGGATTTTCCATGAATTGCTCAATAGTCAGACGCAAGAAAGCATGGTGTGCAGCGGTACTAGAGTCGCCACTTGTGCCACCTCTACTTACTTTAGTTTGAATTTTCTCTAAGCCAAGTAAAGCCTCAGACCTCGCTTGTGCCGATGCTCCTCTGTTTTTGAATAGATCCATTAAGGCATAAACCAATTGGTTTTCTGTTGCAAAGTTGAGCTGACGGTGATAATCATTCGTATATGTTTTACCAAAAGTGTTTTCTATGGCTGTATTGATTACATCAGTCAAGCCGATTTGGTTAGAATCCATTGCTTTTTGTTGTACCAAACGAGTAGCTCTTTGGCCATTGAATATAAAGCTCATTACGGCACCAGCAATGGTTTCGCCTGGTGCAACAGCATCAAAGTCAATTCCTGTTCTCACTTTAAAAGTTTCACGAGAACGTCCAAAACCAGGAACACGCGGAGGGATCATTTTTAAAATATGCTCTGGAAAAGCCAAGTTGCTCGGATGAACGGTGTGCAACAACGCGTTCAGAGCTGCTTCTTGCTCTGCCTTTGGAGCAGTTCTAGGGAGTGGCTGGCTATCACCTCTTAGTTTATAATTGTAGTAAGTTCCACCAATAACTTTAGCAGCACCTTCTAACTGATACCTGTGAAGCATATACATAGGAACTAAAACCTCTTCTAAAGTAGTCATTGGAGCTCCAACCGGAATCTGCTTTTCTGAGAAGTTGTTCATTACCAGCTTTCTTACCTGCATCAACCTGTTCAATTCTTCAGTAGCACTTTTGCCATTGTCCCATAAGTGTGACTGAGGGTGGCTGCTACCAATTGGTCTCGAATCTGAATCGGTAATGAAGCCTAGGCCATCTTTAAATTGCTTTTCGATTAATTCGTCTAAGGCCTTATCCTCGTCAACGTTATCTGGGAAGTCTTGATAACCCCAAGTAATGGCTGCTTTGTCCCAAGCTCCTATACCAACATCATACGCATCGGCTAGTGAGATTTTGCCATTAACCAGGTCAATTTTCGGATGCGGATAGTCCATAACTGATGCACGGTCGTTGGTGCTAGAGATATAATTGTGCATTAGACCAATGGTGTGGCCAACCTCGTGTGCAGAAAGTTGTCTTAGTCTGGCTAGTGCCATTTCTAACATTCTTGGATCAGGCGTAGTGCCGTTTTCATACGGAGTTAATAAACCTTGGGCAATTAAGAAGTCTTGTCTTACTCTTAATGATCCTAAGCTTACGTGACCTTTAATGATTTCTCCAGTTCTTGGGTCGGTAACAGAAGAACCGTAAGACCAACCTCTAGTAGAGCGGTGAACCCATTGTATGACGTTATAACGAATATCCAGCGGGTCGGCTCCTTCTGGCATTTCCTCAACTAGGAACGCATTTCTATAGCCGGCAGCTTCAAAAGCCTGATTCCACCATCTCGCACCTTCAATAAGGGCTGATTTAATTGGCTCTGGGGCTCCTCTATCTACATAGTATCTAATTGGCTCTACTGGCTCACTTACGCGTGCTTTTGGGTTTTTCTTTTCAAGGCGATGTCTTCTGGTAAACCTTTTTTGAATGTCTTCCTGAATAGGAGTAGCGTAGTCTAAATAGCTTATAGTTCCGTAGCCAGATCTCGGATCAGCTTTTCTTCTTTCGTATCCATTGTCTGGCAATTCTATAAAAGAATGGTGCATTCTTACGGTAACGGCATCCGATGAAGGCGTTACGCTTCTCAGGTAACCACCAGCTCCACTACCAGTAAAGGTAATTGTAGCTTCAAATTCTGAATTTTTAGGAAAGTTTTTCAGCATAGGAGGGTAGATGGCCGATCGGCTTGCGTCTACTCTAAAATTACCTTGTCTAGATCTGCTCAAAGTATTGCTTACGCCATGAGCATCGGAAAGCAACATGGAAGTAAGGTCAACCAAAACTCTTCCATCTGTTTCTGCTTCTACCTTAAAGCCTTGAAGTACCGATTCGGCAAAAGCTTCTTTCACGGCCTTTACTTCATCCATATTGTCAGAAACCGCGCGGTATCTGTAATTGGGCTGAACCATCAGGATTTTTGGACCAACTCTTCTGAACTCTACTATTTGAGTTCCGCCAAGTTGCCCTCTGTCTAGGCCTATATCGTTAGAGCCTACACCTGCGGTTAATGAATTTACATAGAGAAACTCGGTGTCGAATTTATCTATCTCTAACCATACTTTTCCGGACTTTTCGTCCCAGTAATAAGTGAAGTAACCCTCTTTCTTCTCAGCTCCAGAGGTTACGTCTTCTATTGACTTTTGTGCCTGTACCAAACCAAAAATAAAAAGCATGGCCAGGGTTAGTGAAAATCTAAGTTTCATTGAAGTTTATTATTTGGATTGAATCCATCAATATAAGAAGTCTTTGTCAACACAGCCAGTCAATTATATTTGTGGGGTATCAATATTAAACAACTAGAATATGTCAACTCAAAAAGTAAGGCTCATCTTGTTTTTTACAGTTTTGGCGACTGTATGCTGGGCTCAGAAAAAGCCACTAACTCACGATGTTTATGACGACTGGAAAGGACTTCAGTCTGTGAGTATTAGTAATAATGGTCAATGGGCCGGATGGAGAATAAGCCCTCAGGTGGGCGATGCTCAATTAGAAATCCGCAACCTAAACACCAATGAGACCATTATGATAGACCGTGTGTCTAGGTATTCATTCTCAAATAACAGTCAGTACGTAGTAGGAGAAATTAAGCCTGCTTATGAGGAAGAAAGAGAATTGAAGCTGAAGAAAACAGCGGCTAGCAAGATGCCAAAAGACTCTCTTTTTGTCTTGAATTTGGGCAACGGAGAAGTTCAAAAGTTCGCTAGAGTTAAGAACTATCAACTGCCAGAAGAGTCTAATGAATGGATAGCTTGGTTGCACGAAAAGCCGCTTCCAGAGAAGAAAAAGCCTGAACCTAAGAAGGAGGAGGTAAAGGAAGAGGAGACTTCTAAGAAAAAGAAAAGAAAGAAAAAGAAGGAAGAAGAGGTTGAAGCTGCGGCAGAAGAGCCAAGCGAGCCAGAAGATCCTAGAGCTAAATCTAAGGGTACTGAGCTTGTTCTTTATAATATGTCTACAGGCGCTATGACTAGCGTAACTGGTGTTATGGATTATACCATGTCTAAGAAGGGAGATTACCTATACTATGAGTTAGACAAAGTAGACTCTTTAAATCCGGCTGGTCTGTTTGCAATGAACACTGCAACTGGAACTCCAATGGAGCTGAGCTCTGGAATGACCGATTATAAAAAAATGTCGGTAAGTGAGGCTGGAAATCAGTTAGCATTTTTCGCTACTAGTAGTGAGAAAGATGAAGACGACAAAGTTTGGAGCGTAATGTACTGGTCTGGAAATGGGGCAGCCAATATTTTAGCAGATTCTATGACTGCCGGAATTCCTGAAGGTTGGAGAGTAAGTGATAACAGTAGCCTCAGATTTTCGGAAAGTGGAAAGAGACTTTTCTTCGGAACTGCTCCTGACCCAATGGAATACGCTTACGAGAGCGACACTACCATTCTTAAAGAAGAAAGACCTCAAGTAGATGTTTGGTCTTACAATGATCCATACATTCAGCCAATGCAGAAGTTGCAGGCTACAAGAGAGAAAAATAGAACTTATCAGGTGCTATATGATCTTACCAATCGTTCGTTGGTACAATTAGAAGGTTCTGATCTTGAGTCGGTTTACATTGATACAGAAAATGATCGCGACTTCTTCATTGCCATGGATGATAAGCGATTCAGAACACAATACACTTGGGATACTCAATTGCCAAGAGATTACTATAAAGTAGACGCTAGAACAGGTGAGGTAGAATTGCTTTTAGAAGGCACAATAGGTTTTGCATCACTTTCTCCTGGAGGTGAATATATCTATTGGTTCAATCAGCAAGATGGCGACTACTATACAATGAATGTGGCTAGTGGCAAAATCACCAACCTAACTGCTGGTATGGACGTGAGTTTTGCTAATGAACTTCACGATTCTCCTTCATTAGCTGGGAGCTACGGAATTGCTGGATGGGCACCTTCAGACGAGGCTATTTACATCAACGATCGTTACGATATCTGGAAGTTTGAACCAGAAGGTCAAAGAGCTGCTGTGAACTTAACCAATGGTAATGGCAGAGCTAACAAGCTAACTTATAGATATCAAAGACTAGATAGAGACGAGGACTTCATCAACTTCAGAGAAAAGGCAGTTCTAAGCGTTTTCAATGAGTGGACCAAAGCTTCAGGTTATGCTTATGGAAGCATGGACGACCCAATGACTCCTGCAGAAATTGTAATGAAAGACATGAGTGTTTATGGCCTAAACAAGGCTAAAGACGCTGATCGTGTATTAGTGAGAATGTCTACTTACGAGGAATATCCTGAGGTTTATGCTGCTAATAGCGTAGAGATGGATGGCCTTAAGAAGTTAACAGATATGGACGCTCAGGAAGATCCTTACAACTGGGGTACTGCTGAGTTAGTAGAGTTTGAGTCTGGTTACGATGGTGAGATTATGCAGGCTATTCTTTACAAGCCTGAGAACTTCGACCCAACAAAGAAATACCCTCTAATTGCTTATTTCTATGAAAGAAGGTCTAATTCTCTTCATAGTCACCCAAGCCCTGCACCAAGTGCCAGTACTGTGAACATTCCTTATTTTGTAAGTAATGATTATTTGGTGCTTGTGCCAGACATTAAGTATGAAGATGGCCGACCAGGAAAGTCTGCAATGGACCACGTAGTTCCTGCAACTAAAGCCGTGGTAGCTAAAGGTTTTGTAGACGAAAGTAAAATGGCTATTCAAGGTCAGAGCTGGGGTGGATACCAAGTTGCGCATATTGTTACGCAAACTGATATGTATGCTGCAGCAGGTGCAGGTGCTCCAGTTTCTAACATGACTTCAGCTTATGGTGGTGTACGTTGGGGTTCTGGTATGAGCCGTATGTTCCAGTATGAAAAAACTCAGTCTAGAATTGGTGGAACGTTATGGGACAAGTTCGATCTATACATTGAAAACTCGCCATTGTTTGGTGTGCCGAATATCAAAACGCCTCTATTCATTATGCACAACGATGCTGATGGTGCTGTGCCTTGGTATCAGGGAATTGAGTTTTATATGGCTTTGAGAAGACTACAGAAGCCTTCTTGGATGGTAGTTTATAATGATGAAGCGCACAACTTGCGTCAAAGAAAGAACAGAAAAGACCTCTCTGTTAGAATGGGACAATTCTTTGATCACTACTTGAAAGGGGCTCCAATGCCTGAGTGGATGGCCTATGGTTTGCCAGCTACTCTTAAAGGCAGAACACTTCGTTATGATCTGGTTGATGAACAAACTGAAGAGAAAATCAAAGAAGGCGAGAGCTTGAAGCTAGAAAATTCTGGCAGAGGGAATTAATATGTGTTTATGCCAGTCTTAAAACAGAATTACCATATCTGATTAGATAGGGAATCTCCCATTAGTTTTTCTAAGCTAGGGGAGGTTCTTGTTTTACAGGCTCCACAAGGTTTTTAGCTTCTAAGACTGATTTTATTTAGATAATGTACCAAAAAGGCCATCCAAGATATCTTGGATGGCCTTTTGTATGTTGGAGTAGTATGGTGATTATATATCGTACTCTTTCGGGTCGATTTTGATTCTACCACCACCGGCATTGATGGCCTCATGAATTTTATAAATACATACTTCAGATTTATAAGATTCAATGGCATCATAGTTCAGCGTTTCTTTCTCACGAACTGATTCTACGAAGTTGTATAAGTGAGCCGTATGCGCTTGCAGGTTGTACACCTTCTTCATTCCGCTCATGTCTTTAATGTCGTAGCTAATTTGCGGAGCGGTTTCTTTAATTCCAGAATCACCAAGCTCTTTCTCTTTGTATTCTTTCATATCGGCAAGGTTAGCTATGTAGCCTTTGTCAACAAACTTTTGCCATTTCTCTTCAGGAATACTCGCTTCTCTGAAAATCTTGTTTTCGGTGCTTTCTGAAATGTTCATAGAACCTTCGTCTCCAATAAATCGCTCATAAACACCTATGGCTCTAGAGTTCGAAATGTTCTCATATATACCTATGGCAGGTCCGCCAGGAGTGTCATACTCCAAAATGGTAGCCATGGTATCGGCTTGCTCTAGGCCAAAATATGAGTTGTTACCTGTGGCATAAACCGTATGCGGATATGCACCTAAGAACCAGTTGAAGATATCTATTTGGTGAGAACCCAAATCTGAAACAACTCCACCACCAAGCTTTTTGTAGTTTCTCCAGTTGTACACTTGGTCTATAGTGTCGAAACCGTACTTGTTCAACTGCTTAATGTCGATATTATCGTTCTTGTTAGGTTGCTGAGTCCAAATTTCAGAACGGTTCCACTGCCCCATAGCATGTGTTAAGCGGCCAAGAACTTTTTCTTGTTCAAGCAAAACTTGGTGAGTAAAACGATACCTATCGTTAGACCTTCTTTGGCGTCCTATTTGAAGTAAGTTGCCAGTTTTCTTCATGGCTAAAGCCATTTTCTTAGCATCTTCAATGTTGTTAGACATGGCTTTTTCGCAATACACATGGATGCCAGCGTTTAGAGCATCTACGGTATGTTGCATGTGCCAGAAATCTGGAGTAGCAAAAGCTACTGCATCGAGGTTTTCCTTTTCTATCATTTCATAGAAATCCTCATAAGCCTTTACATTGGCATCGTATTGAGCATTGTAGCGCTCTTTAGCACGCTCTCTTCTGCTTTCAATAATATCGCAAACAGCCACTAGGTTGGCACTAGGGATTTTTGGAATGTTGCTAAAAATCATTCCGCTTCCTCTACCACCACAACCAACAATAGCAATGTTTACTTTGTCGGCAGCCTTTAAAGGGTTAGCTGTAATGTTGAAGGGATTGGCCAGTAAAAGACCAGTACCGAAGAGGGACGACCTTTTTAGGAAGTCTCTTCTGTTAGTTTTTTCCATAACAATCTGAATTTTCGCGTTTCAAAAAATAGTAAAGTGGACAATTGAAATCCAGCCTTTAAGATAGCTGATTTTTCCTAAGTGTAGTTAGCTTTCCATCGATTGCATAGGTGACCCACTCAATTTGATCATTCGTTTGCACTATATCTTCTATTTCTGGCAAAGAGAGTATAAAGCAAGCAGTAGAAAAGGCATCGGAATAGGAAGAGGTTTTGGCAGCCACCCAAACTCTGTCAAATTCTGGTTTGAAGTCGTTTTTTCCTGTTCTCGGATCAAAAATGTGATTTCCTTGGTGGAAAGTACCGCTGGCACTTACACTGATATTGCTTAGCTCTACTATTTTTCGGTCTTGTTTGGCAGCAATAGGGTATGTGAAATGCGGTTTGATGGCTAGGTTATTTTTGATGTGAAGTGTGCTGTCGCCAGCACTTAATGTATAGGTCTCAATACCCAAGTCCTTCATTAAAGCATCAATTTTATCTAAAGCATAGCCTTTGCCAATTCCACCTAAATCGAAGAACATACCAGGGTTGACACAGTAAACTCTAGGTTGGTCAGGGTCTACAAATAGGCTTGATTCTTCTTTAGAATTTTGAGCTTTTTCTAATGCCTTGAAGGTTTCATACTCATTTAGGATGCCTTCTTTGGCCGCTCTAAATATTTTCATGTGTTCAGCTACGCCAACATCAAATGCACCATTGCTTTCAATATGGCAGGATATGGCCAGTTTTAGCACCTCCCACGTTTCAAAATCTAGTGGCAGTTGCTCATCTTTTTTAAGCTTGTTTACTCTAGAAATATCACTGTCTGGTCTGAACCGGCTAAGCTTGCCTTCTAAATCATCAATTAAAGCAAATGCTTGTTGGGCTGCGTTTTTGGCATATTTGGCTTCTTCATTATAAATGTTCAGTTTAAAATATGTGGCCATTGCCTGATGCTCGAAAAGATGAGAGTCGTTCATGGTTTAAATCAAGTAATTCTGTTTGATGGAAAAATAAAGGTAGCCCAGTTTACCGGATTATGAGGTTGTACTTTGCTAAAAGCCCAGGGAGTTGGTCTCTATCTATAATAGCACCACTAATGAAATTCTTCTCTGGGTCGAGCAAGAGGTTTTGGCAATCGCTAAAATCTACTTTTTCCAAGTGGGTTCTATCGAAAGTAGCTTCGCTGAGATCGGTATTTTTAAAGCTTCCTTCGGAGAATTTTGCCTCTACAAAGTCACACTGCAAACAGGAGCAGTTTATCACTTGGGCACCTTGTAGATTAAGCTGGTAGAAGCTAGAAAAGTCGAGTTTGCAATCTTCAAAGTTCATAGCAAGGAGAAACTTACTACATTGATCGAAACGCAAACCCATGAGTTTGCAGCTTTTGAACTTTACCTCCTTAAACCCAGTGTCTACCAGTTCCACCCCCGATAGGTCACAGTCTACAAAAGTGCACTCTAGAAAAGTAATACCAGATGGGTTTTTCTGCGTGAAATCGCAGTTCTTAAAAGTACAGTACTCAAACTGCATGCTTTGTCTTAAGAACTTGTCTAAATCTTGTCCCTTAATTATCTCGTCTTCAGTAATCTTCATGTCGAAAAGTGAAGGTAAAGATAAGTTGTCGGAGTCAGTAATTATATTGATTGAATCTATAGAATTAGTGATTTGTTGTGTTTGGGTTGGTCTTAGCTTATGTTATGTTTTGTGTGAAGTTATTTGAGTAAAATATAATTGTGCTCTCGTTGGTTTTTGGAAAACGGTTTATTATGTGAGGATGTAAAAAGGGCAATCGTTTTCTGTTTTCGGACTTTTTCGTTTAAGACTTGTTTAGCGAAAACCTTTAGGAAAGGTTGAAATGTCTAAGTGTCTGACATTGAGTGTTCTGTGTTAAGTTGTTGTTGAAGGTGGATATAAAGTTCAGATTTATATAGATAGAATCTATAAGTAATACCTAAAACTAATAGGAAGTAGACCAACATTTTGAAGGCTGTCAATTACCTTCGTAGCATCATTAAGAATTGATTTTTACATTATAAAAACTAAAGGAACATTATGAGCTACGTTGGTAGAAAATTTCCAAACATTGCAGTTGATGCCATGAACGAAATGGGTGATACTTTCAAGTTGAATGTGCTTGAGGAGGCCATCAAAAACAAGAAGAAAGTAGTGCTTTTCTGGTACCCAAAAGATTTCACTTTTGTTTGCCCTACTGAGCTTCACGCTTTCCAAGAAGCACTTCCAGAATTCGAGAAAAGAAACACGGTAGTAATTGGTGCTTCATGCGATACTGCTGAGGTTCACTTTGCATGGTTGAATACTTCTAAAGACGATGGTGGAATTGAAGGAGTAAGCTACAGCCTACTTGCAGATAGCAACAGAAACCTTTCAAGAGCCTTAGATATTCTTGATATCACAGGTGTTTCTTACGATGAAGAAACTGGTGTTGATATGATTGAAGGTGATAACGTGACTTACAGAGCTACTTACCTTATTGATGAGGAAGGTACTGTATTCCACGAAGGAATTAACCACATGCCTGTAGGTAGAAATGTGAATGAGTACTTGAGACTAATCGATGCTTATGCTCACGTTCAGCAGCACGGTGAGGTTTGCCCTGCAAACTGGGAAGAAGGTAAAGAAGCAATGTCTGCAAACAGACAAGGCGTTTCAGCTTATTTAAGCAATAACTAAGAAAAAACGAGGAGGTAATTATGGTAACTGAATTGAGTCAAGATAACCTTCAAGAGGTTTTAAACGAGAATAAAAAAGTGTTTGTGCAATTTTCAGCATCGTGGTGCGGCAACTGCCGAATCATGAAGCCGAAATTCAAAAAGTTGTCTAACGAGAGAGAAGATGCAGCATTTGTAATTGTAGATGCTGAAAAATTCCCTGAGTCTAGAAAACTAGCAAACGTAGACAACTTGCCAACTTTTGCTGCATATGAAGGTGGTGAGCTGGTGAATCAAGTGCAAACTAACAAGTTCGAATCTCTAAAAGCTTTAGTCGATGAGGTTGCCGCTAATTAAGCACATTACAGATTTTATTGAGCAAAACGACCAGGACTTTGTGCTGGAAACAATCGAAACACTTGAGAATCTGACTGAATGTGAAAACCTCAAAGACGAAGAGTTGGACGTGCTAGGAGAGTTAATATCCAATTTCTACGGAGCAGTAGAAGTTAGCAAGTCCATCAAAGACGGTAAGCCTAAGAAAGAAGCCCTAAACGAGTTTATGAAACGCGTTGTAGGTTCAATCGATAAGTAGGTTTACCTGACTAAAATATAAAACCCCGGCCACTGGTCGGGGTTTTTTTGTTTTATGACTGTTTAGGCCAGTAGCTGCTATTTCAATATTTATTAATCATGTTACAGTGTGAAGGTCTGTGGTATTACTGGTCAGACCAGTTTCTTTGAGCATTCAAGGCTTGATTTAAGCTTAAGCAAAAAAAGCTGGCAGCTCTTTGAGAGTTGTTGTGTTTACTTTCCAATCAGTTGGAGAAAATATCCTGTGTATGATGGATTCGGTCTGCTGATATTTCTAAATCACTTTTATCAAGAACCGGCTCATTGTTTAACCATAAATAGTAATTATGACTGGAAATGTATTCCTGAAGAGTCTCTTCCGATACAGAGCTGGCTTTGACTGGAGGTACATAAAATTGGAAGTCTTCTGTTCCTTTTCTCTCCCAATCTTTAACGACTTGCCCATTTTCGTCTACCCATCTTGTCTTTATGTCGTCATGGAATACTTAACCTGGAAATGGGTGATTCCCTGATTTGTTACCACTCTTCTTTTGTTCTTTGAGCTCTTCTATTCCACCTTTTGGAATAGTCAAAAGGTTGATCCATGTGCCATTGTTTAGGCGTTCTTCAAAGTATTTGTTAGTGTACATATTGAGTTGGAAGGTATGAACCCCATAGTTTTTGGCATTCCTATGAAGCACACTTTTCCAGTAATGATGAATCTGATCTGCAGAGTATTTTTTGAGTTCTGAATTACGAATCCTCTTTCCATCAAGCCAGACACCGTATTCTCTTTCATCTGAGAATTGTTCGGCAAAGTTGTCGGGTACAATTCCTCTTGGAGGAGGTGGAGCGAGATATGCAGGTTCAGCCTCGTTTTGTTTGAACCGCTCGAGTTCTGAATCGCTTAGGTTCTTATATAGTTTTTTAATGGTATCTCCTTCTGTAGAAATAAACCTTACCATCCGATTTGGGCTAGGAGCAAAGAAGTTGGACTTATTTGGCAAAGTGTCTTGTGGAGACTGTATTCCATTTTCTCCTCCAAAAAAGTTTGGGATTTTATTTTGCTTGGCTCTTTTGGCCCAATTCAATAATTCCATATAGCTTCTCCATTTAATGGTCGAATCAAAAAATGAATTTGTCCAAACTTCACCCTTGCATTCAGGTGAAGTGAATAAGACTTTCTGTTCCCTTGAAAGTTTGCCGAATTCAGACTCAATTACCTTTCCATTTTCATTCTTGTAACGAACCTTAGTATCTGGCGAGAGTGAAACCAGAGGGATTACTTTCTTTCCTATTAAAGTCGAGTCTTCATGAACAAAGTTTGTCAAAGCTTCAGGACCTTCTGAAATTTCTTTGGCAATAGTTTCATGCTTTCCCAATAGAAATATTGCTAGTAGAATGGATGCAATTCCAATAGTTTGCTTCACCCATAATGTAGGTTGGTGTGTTGCTTTGACCATCATTTTTAACCGTTTTTTGGTTTCGCCAAAGGTTAGCCTACTGGCCAGCAATGGCTCGTTGTTTGAATTAAGTTTGGTATAATTTATTAATGTCTTTTGATAATCGGGTAGGGAAGTAGAGGTCTGATATACAGCCTCATCGGCCAGAAACTCATGATTGAGTTTTATCGAGTACTTAATGAGATAGATGACCGGATTAAACCATAATGCGGTGTTTAGCAATTGCATCAGAATGATGTCATAACTGTGCTTTTGAAGTACATGAGCCTTTTCATGTTCTAAAATGGTGGAAGGGAGTAGGTTGGCTAAGTACTTCGGTTTATTGGTGTAAATAGTATTAAGGAAGGTGAAAGAGCTTTTCAAGTCATCTCGCAAACAGAGCTGATAGTTCTGCTTTTGGATCAAATGACCTTGTTTTTTGAAGTTATTCAACCTGTAGAGGTTGAGCGTAAACCTGATCAATAGCACTATGCAGATGGAAAAGTAGGAGTAGAGTAATATTTGATTCCAATCTACTTTGGAGATAACAGGTTCTTCTTCAGTAGCGTAAGATTGCATAGGGATTGAAAATAGAACCTCTTCTTGTGGTGTTTCTATAGAAGTCTGAGGTGTGACTATCGGAACTTCCACATAACTTGTTTGAACCGTTATTAATGGAATTGTCAGGGACATTGGAATAATCAAAAGCAAATAGAATCTATTGAAGCGAAAGGCTTTTTCGTTTCTCAAAAGCAGGTAGTAAATGCTGTAGAGCATAAGACTTCCAAGCATGAATTTCTGGAGGTATTCGATCATTTCTTTCGTGCGTTAATTTGTTGCTGAACAATATCTTGGAGCTCTTTTAGTTGTTCGTCAGTAAGGTTTTCTTTCGATGTGAAGAAGGAGGCAAACTGAGAAACAGAATCATTGAAGAAGTTTTTTATGACTCCATTCATTTGGTTCGAGAAGTATGCTTCTTTACTGATAAGAGGAAAATATTCTCTTACACTGCCATATTTCTTAAAGCCAATAGCCTTCTTGTCGAGTAAACGTTTCAAGAGTGTGGCAATAGTAGTAGATGCAGGTTTCGGTTCTGGGTATTTTTCGATTAGGTCTTTCATAAAGGCCTTCTCCATTTCCCAGAGGTATTGCATCAATTGTTCTTCTGATTTGGGTAGGTTCATTCTACTTTTGTCAATTCTATTCTACAAATGTAGAATAATAAAGTTGTGAACCAAGAATTTAGTTATCAAAATGAGGTGCAGATGTGATTTCAGCAATAATCAGTTCAATGTTTACTATCCATTGGTTGTCCCAGAGGGGCAAAACTTAGGTAGTAAATTATTGACAGGTAGTGAGTTATGTACCTTTAGGTGCATTATATCGTATTCAGTACCTAAAGGCACTGTCAAATATTTCCAGTTATCTGAACTACAGATGTTTCGTCCCTCTGGGACGGTATTATGCTCTGCGGTTTTGATTAGATATAAAAAAGTAAGGCAGAGAGCTCTCTAAGAGCTCTCTGCCTTACTAATCCTCATTTCTTAACTTCAGCTAGTTGCTTTCTTGAGCTATTTTGGTTCTCTCTTGTTCAACCCAAGCTTTGAGCATTTCAAACTGATCTGCACTTAGGTTAGCATCTTTGTGTAGAGCAACATAGCCAGGCATGGGCATGTTACCCACCTCAACTTCTTCTACCATTTCTTCTAATTTGTGGTCTCTTTTTCTAGCAGAATAGGTAGCCCATTCTGAAAAGTTGAGCTCACTACGACCATGCTCTATGTGCTCGGCAATAGACCAACTCACTGGTGCTATTGAAGCGTACCAAGGATAGCGCGGTTGGTTGCTGTGACAGTCGTAACATGCCGCTTTTAAAAGTCCAGCAACATCTGCATTTACTTGTAAACTTTCAATCATGTCGTTTTCAGAAACTGGTTCGCTTATTCTTTCAGGTTTGTTAATAAACTGAATAATTACTAAGCCAATAAAGAGTAGCAGGAGAATGTATTTTAAGACCTTTATCATAATTAAAAAGTTGACTAAAAATAATGAATTATTCAGTTGCAGCAATCCTCATTCATCTTGCATAGGGTAGTGTTGGTCAGATTTATATTCAAAGCTTTTCCGTTTGGAGAGCGTCCTTAGATTTGATGGGTTTCCGTGACGATTATAATACGGCAGGCGTAGGTTGTATTAAGCTTTAATAGCTGAGCTTCTTATCTCTATACACGGGGTGTCAGAATACTATTAATCTAATACCCTAAAAAAAGAAGCCCGGTGACCAACCGAGCTTCATTTTTATCAGTTCTTTCTTATCTATTCGATCTAGACCTAGATCGGCTTGTGCCCTTAATAACAGGGGCGGCTGGTGGCTCTGGAACTGTCTCGTATACTGCAGGAAAGAAGTTGCTAGATCCATTATAGATGAAGGTACTACTACTGCCAACGCTTCCTTGCAACTTTTTAATGTCTATTTCTTTCTTCACTTGTTCTAAAGACTTTTGCCCTTTTGCATAAGCGTCAATACTGCTCTTAGGTATAATCATTCTGATGCTTCTTGGCATTTTAGAGTCTCTTATAATTGAGCCAAAGTCCACATTCACAATTACGCTTTCTCCCGCACCTAAGCTTCTCAATGTTCTGCCATATTGAATGATGTTCTCCTTTAACATGTTTTCAAATTCAGGATAGGCTTCTTCTAGCTCTTTCGCCAAATCTGCTCTTTCTTTTTCTTTATCAGATTCATCTACTCTTGAAATAACTCTCGAACCTTGGCTGTATACAAGAACATCAGTCCCTCTCATGCTGGTAGACATTTGGATATTGAGCATAAGCCCGAAACCATCGAAGTACGTCCAGTTGGTTTTAGATCTTCTTCTGAATTTACCATCCATTGAAGATTGCATTAGGTCGTCTAGAATTCCAGCCAAGATTTTAGCGTCTGTCATATCCTTTTCAGCATCTTCAATTATGCTGGTTTCTACGGCACTCATCGCTTGCTGAAGGTTGATTTTACCCGTGCTGAAATCATTTAAGGTTTTGTAAGAAATGCTACTCTGCATGCGCTTTTGATTAGACCGAGAAACAAAAGTGATTCTATTACCGCTACTTCTTTGACCATCTCTGTCTTGACGAACTGAGTAGTCTACATTCAGCATAAGCTTTTCGCCAGACTTGAGCTCCGATAGCAGACTGCCATAGTTCGTCAGAAATTCTTTAGACTTTTCGCGAATGGCATCTTCTGTCTTCTTGTTGAACTCTTCAACATCCACTTCCTCTTCTGCGTCACCACTTTGTCCGCTTGAGACTCTGGCTACATCGACATATTCAACCAGAAGTGCTCCATAGCTACTTCTACTAGACATGCTGAAGATTACTCCACCACCAGGAATGTACATTCCTTTTGCGCTTCTGCTGGAAGAAAAATAACTATCTCCATTACCGAAGAGGTCGCCTAGAACGTTCTGCAGTATTACAATGTCTTTCTCCATTTTGGGAAGTTTGGAGAGGTCTTGTTCTTCTCTGCCCCAACCGTCAACAACCACTGTCTCTGCTAAAGTAGCTTGCTGTGCCTGTGCTATAGAGCCTGAGAACATCAGAGCCATAGCTAATAGGCCGGTTTTCATTGTTGCTTTTTTCATAATTCAGATATTTATCTTGTTGCTGTTTTTATTCTGTTTTCAATTTCATTCTGACTCAAGTCGTTCGAGTTGAGCGTATTAAGGTCTGCTCCGCTAATGCTAAAAGCAATTTGGTAGGTTCTAAGATTTTGCTTTGGCGATGTGCCTGGTTGTTCTTCAGACTTATTTACTGGGTCTTTTACACTGAATACAAAACTGATGCTTTCATTGGCCTCTACTTTGGGTAAGTAACTGCTGAAGTCTTCTAAGAATCTGGCAACGCTTACTTTGAGTCTGTCTTTTTGAAGGCGAATGATTTCTTCATCATAAAACGTGTCCATCAACGCTTTGTCTTGGTTTTTGCTCCAGGTAATTCTTCCATCTAAGAAGATCATCGCATTTGGAGCATCAATGTGAAATTCAACACCTTTTCCTTTAGTGTAGGAGCTGGTTGTTTCATGGACTCTGTTCAATAGCGGGTCGCCATCCCATTTCTTTAAGAAATTTTCTAAGGTGACTCTGCTTATTTCAGTGTCTCGTTGAATAGGGCTGAACTTGCTCCCTGTTTGAGCCCAAAGCCCAGATGTAACCAGCATCAGGCAAAAAGCGATTAGATATTTTGAGTTTTTGACCATTTTAATTTCTGTTTGAAAGACTTGCTGCGATGGTTTTTACTTTTTCTGATAGAGTGAAAAGAGCATCTTCTACATCTAGCTGTCTGTTGACTGTTGCGTTTTCAAAAGCATCGAACGCAGCTTGAATGTTTCTTAAATCTTCGATGCGCTGGGTTTCAATATTGTTTGAAAAGTTCACTACAATTTCTCTAAGAATGCCTTTGTAGTCGTCTCCGAGCTTGTCTGTGAGTAAAGTTATCTCTTGAAGAAAAGCGGCCTTTTCGTTCTCAAAGGTTTGCCTAACCAAGTCTTCATTAGTAAGGCTCGCTTGTAGTGTATTGAACTTATAGTCTATGCTATCATTGCGAGCTTCTAAGGTGTTGTTTACATAATCCAAGAGGTTTACACGGTCTTGATAGATGAGGTCGGCCACCTGTTCTTCAGTTAAACCAAGGGTCGCTTCACCAAAACCAATTTGCATGCCTTGGTCAGTGTTCACTACTTTAAACCCGCTTAAAGTTCCAAAAGTGATGATGAGTAGGAGAGTAGCTGCAATGGCGACATATTTTCTCCAGTAAAGCCATTCTTCGTTTTTGGTTGGATTCATAAAAGCCATAGGTTCCAGCATTTCTTCGTCCTCAAAGTCTCCCATGAGCATGCGGGTTTCTTGCAGCTCTTCTAATTCTTGTTTGGCCTCAGGGTGTTCTTTAAGATACCCATCAACCTTTTCCATTTCTTCTGCGGATAGCTCATCGTACAAATAGGAGATAAGCTCTTCCTGTGTCGGTTTATATTTCATAATGCACCGTTTCTTTTGTAATGTTCCATTGGTCGAGCAGCTTTTTCAGGCTGCCCAATGCGTAGTAAAGCCTCGACTTTACAGTATTCTCAGAGATGTCCATTGCTTCGGCAATCTCTCTGATTTTTAAACCTTCATATTCTTTCATAATTACCACCATGCGCTGTTCTTCTGGCAGGGTAGCTAATGCTTTTTTCAGGAGGTATTTGAGCTCTTCATTACCCAATACTTTTTCTGGGTCTTCACTTCTATGATTAGATGAGGTATTGCTGATGTCTTTTTGGTCGTCTTTAGAACTTACCTTCATAAATGGAAGTACCCAGCGCTTGCTTTGCCTTCTCACTTCTTCATGGCAGTAATTGGAAGCAATTCTGTAAAGCCAAGGCTTAAAGCTGCTTTCGTCTTTTAGGCCTCCCAAGTTTTTACTCATGGAGATGAATGTTTTTTGCGTTACATCCATGGCCATGTCGTAGTCGCCAAAGTATTTATAAGCAAAATTATAGATGCGTTTTTGCCATTGCTTTACCAGTTGGTTAAGAGCAATTACATCACCTTGCTTAGCAGCTCTGACGAGAAAGTTGGTTTGTGGCATCAGGTTGATTTCCCTCATTTCATCGTGTTTCCATGTTTAGGATGAATGCTCCCAGAGAAAAGTTTGAATGAATTTAAAAATTCTTTTCCCAATGCTTAAATGGTCTTCTGTTTGATAAGAGTTAAAAACCGATGGAAATTATCAAGAAGGTATTAATTTCAGCAATTAAATTTTTTGCATATGAAACGCCATAATAAGATTCTCACAATTTTAGTCCTTGTCCTTTTTAGTACAATGGCTCAAGCACAATCTAGTTACTCAATTGCTGAAACAGGAAGTAAAATAACGGTTAGCGGTACCTCAAATTTGCACGATTTCACCCTGGTGTCGGAAGAGATTAAGGGTAGTGCCGATCTTTATATGGAGGGTAGTGAAATAACCGGAATCAAAAAAGTGGTGGTTACTCTAAAAACAGAGAGCTTGGAGAGTTCTAAGTCTGGCCTTAAAAGAAATGCCATGAAAACTCTTCAGCCGGAGGCTAACCCAATTATTTCATATATCGCCTTCGATATGGCAGATGACGGAAAAGTATCTGGTATTCTTAATGTAGCGGGCTATGACAGTGATCAGGACTTTAGCTTTACGAGTAAGGTTGAGAACGGGAAGCTAGTTGTAACTGCACAAGGAGATGTGAAATTCACTGATTTCGATTTGGATCCTCCTTCAGCTTTGGCAGGAACCATTAAAGCTAAAGATGATCTTCAACTCGAAATCATTCTTGTTTTAGAAGAAGAGAAATAAGATAAGTCTATAAATTATTTTCAAAGCCTTGGTACTCCAGGGCTTTTTTGTTGACTATACTTTTTTTTCATAAAGTGTTCAAAATCTGATAATTATCATACTTGGTTATGACACTGGTTAGCCAAGTTTTTTTGACATGGCAATAGCTTTACTTAAGTAAATTCTAAGGCCATGAGAACTTTAAGAATCATAACTTCAGCACTGTTTCTCGTGTTTGTAGTTCAAGCTGAGGCACAAGAGAAATACGAGATAGTAGATGGCTCAGGCTATCTAGTGATTAGTGGCAAATCCAATACTTCGGAATGGATGCTCAAGTCCAACCAGTTGAAAGGAGATGCCCAAATACTGATGAATGGAGATCAGTTGCAGCATTTGTCTAGGGTTATTGTAAACATAGATGCAAAGACCATAAAGAATGCTGAGAATAAGAGAATGACCAAGAAAGCTCAATCTGTTTTACTTACGGAAGACAACCCACTGGTTACTTTTTTTGCCTATGGTTTTTCCCAGTTAAATGATGAACCCATGCAAATGCATGGCAATTTGTATATGGCTGGAAAGAATGTAGATCTGTTGTTTACATTCTCTACCAGAATGCAGGATGAAATTGTTTGGATAGTTGCTACTGCGGAGTCAAAATTCAGTGCATTTGGTCTGGAGCCTCCAACAGATTTTGGTGGTGCAGTACAATGTGAAGATGATTTAAAAATTGAAGTGCAATTGCCATTGGTTAAAGCTAACGATATCAAATAGATAGAAGTGTTTAACAGGCAACGCACCCAAAAGAGGCTTTGAGAGCCTCTTTTTTTATGCTTTCCGCAGCAACGAAAATCATGATCTAAGTCAGGTTTTTGTGTAATAAAGATCACAAAAAGACTTGATTCCCGTCACGCTCCAGCGAATACCGGCTAAATACCTTTGAGTACATCAAATAAGGAACCGGAATCATGAAAAGTGGAGCTAAAAATAGAGTGAAAATTCTGAGCCTGGTAATACTCATGTTTGCAGCTTTCAGTTTGCAAGCCCAGCAGAAAGTAAATCTAAAACCTAATTCTCAAGAATATGTAGTTAAGGGAACTTCAACCCTACACGATTGGCACATGACCTCCGAGGAGGCCGTGGGTTTTATAACTGTTAAGAAGGACGCCAATGGAGTGCCCAGCTTTACAGGGTCGGAAATAACTCTTAAGGCCGAAAGCCTAAAGAGTGGAAAAAAGGGCATGGACAAAAATGCATACAAGGCACTCAAAACAGAAGAGTATCCCAGCATTGAGTTTGTGCTTAACCATTGTACCATGGAGTCTGCAGTTCTAGGTAAAGCAACGGCTGAACTTACTATTGCTGGCTTCAGTAGAGACGTGACCTTCGACATACAGGTGGAGCAATCGGGTAATGCTTTTACGGTGAAGGGAACCACGGATTTTCGCCTAACAGACTTTCAAATAGACCCGCCAACGGCCCTAATGGGTACAATTAAAACTGGTGACGAAGTTACCATCGAATTCAAAGCAACTTTCCAAAACTAAATAGTTATGAAAAACCTAAAACTAACATTTGTAGTGCTGTTTTTACTTAGCAGCATCATGGGGTTTGCCCAAGTAGACCCAAGCAGATCGCTTCAGTATTATAGACCAGTAGGTAAAGCAGGTATCAACGTTTTTGAAACCTCTAAAAATGATACCATCGGGTACGATGGCTTTAGAGTAAGGGTAGGAGGAGATTTTGCCCTTCAGTTTCAAGGCTTGAGTCATGAAAACTCAATAATAGGAGATCCACTCGTAGATCTTGGATCTAACTTCAACTTACCTACAGCCAATTTAAATATCGATGCTCAATTGGCAGACGGTATGCGCATGCACTTGAGAACTTACCTGTCTTCTCGTCACCATACAGAAGCCTATGTGAAGGGTGGGTACTTGCAATTCGATAAGTTAGATTTTATAGAGGAGGGATTCTTGTCTGGTTTAATGGAAATAGCAACCATTCGTGTTGGTATGGATCAAATAAACTATGGAGATGCTCAGTTTAGAAGATCTGATAATGCCATGGCAATTTACAACCCGTTCGTTGGCAATTACATAATGGATGCTTTTACTACTGAACCTTTCTTAGAAGTAACCTTACAACCTGCCGATTGGATATTGGTGGCTGGTGTAACCAATGGTAGACTAAACCAAAGCCCAATAAAAGGTGACGATGGCTTTGTTTTCTTCAGTAAAGTAGGTTGGGACAAACAAATGAATGATGACCTTAGATTGAGGCTAACAGGCTCATTGTACTCTAGTTCAGAAAAGGGCACAAGAGACTACATCTATAATGGAGACCGAGCTGGTGCCAGATACTATAATATTTTGGCTACTGAAGCAGCAGGTGGAAGTGATTTCGACCCAAGATTTAACCCTCGTTTTGCATACCACACAGCGGTACAAATTAACCCATTTGTGAAATTTAAAGGGCTTGAATTCTTTGGAGTGTATGAAGTGAGTTCTAACGGAGATGACGCTGTAGGAGGTAGTTTTACTCAAGTTGGTCTTGAAGGTTTGTACAGATTTGGTGTGAGTGAGCAGTGGTACCTAGGGGCTAGATACAACTCTGTTGAGGGAGAAGTGAGCGATGTGGCAGCTACTCAGGAGATTAGTAGATTTAACCTTGGTGGGGGTTGGTTCATGACCGACAATGTGCTTATGAAACTCGAATATGTGAACCAAGAGTATTCTGGGGCTGGCTACACCAACACTAAGTATCAAGATGGTAAGTTCAACGGTATTGTCATTGAGGCAGTAATTGGTTTCTAAAAAATGTGATTGAGTTATATGAGTTAGCCTAAATTGGCATGATCAGAAGAACAATCATATTCATAATCTGCAGTATTTCCCTGTTATCCGTAAAGGCGCAAGACTTTCATGTGGTAACAGGGAAGACTGTTATTATAGACGGGGTAACCTCTTTTGGACGTTTTGCCTGTGATTATCAACAGAGCAATGAAAAGGATACTTTATTATTTGATGCAAAGTATGTAAGAGATAGTCCGTTGATGGATATATACCTACCCGTAAATGGCTTTGGTTGTGGCAATAAAATGCTCAATAGAGACTTTAATAAAACGCTTCAGTCTGATGACTATCCGTTTATTCATGTTTTGGTAGAGCAGTTCTTTCAGGAGGAAAACGCCTACTTCAGTTCATTAAGGCTTAAGCTGGTAGGCAAGGAGCTATACATGGAGAAGCTTCCTTTTATTCTGGTGGAAGAAAACGGAATACAGCTTCTAAAAGCAGAATTTGAACTCAACTTAAGCTACTTTGACCTAGAGCCTCCCAAAAAGTTTTTAGGGTTGCTAAAAGTGAAAGAAGAGCTGAATGTTCGTTTAGAGTTGAGCTTGGAGCAATAACCTATCTTATTACCTTTCGCTCTTTCATATTATACTTTCCACCTTTCCTAAGAACATGAAATCGTTCTTGATGCGCTTCGTTTTTTACGAATTCCCCCTTGGTTTGATCCCAGTGAGTGCCATCATAAACCATGACATAACTCTGACCTAAAACCTCAAATTCGTTCCCTGAAACAAGTATAGCAGTGTTTTCATCTATTGAAATGCCTAATAATTGGGGATGCTTATTCAGAATTTCAAACATATCGAATTGTCTATTTCTAGCCAGTGTGTGTTGGTCTATGGCGATATTGCTTATAAAACTGAGTCCTTCTTCATGATCGCCCATCATTATGGTGTTGGTTTTAGAGTCACCGCGGGCTAAGTATGAACCTTGAGTGGTGGCTCCGGCAGAAGAGCCAGCTATAATTCCTCCTCGGTTCAAAAGCTGGTTGAGCTTCTTATGAACCAAAGTGTTCAAATAGGAATCGGCCAATCTCCATTGTCTACCACCCGGAAAGAAAACACCCGTAGCCTCATCTAAAACATTAGCAAATTCTTTTTGATTTGATTCATCAGGGTTTATGGTATGTAAGATGCTCACCTTGCTAGCGCCTCTATTTAGCCATTCTTGAGTGAGTCTTTCTATTGCCTCTTCGGTAACTTCATAACCACCGGCTGTAGGTATTATCACAATGTGAGAATCACTTCCTCCAGCCAGTTCGATAAACTTGTCGAAAACAGCCTTGTCTTTTAAGCCGCCTCCAGCAATAATCAGATGGCCTTTTTCAGGGCCAGTGGTTTGCGCAAAAACTAAAGACTGCCCAAGAACTATAGTGAAAAGAAGGAAGAAGGCTCTCATTACTTCGCAATTTTCTTAACCTCTTTGTAAAAAGACTCTACCCATTGGCGATACTGCTCACCAGAAGGGTGGAGGTTGTCTTCGGCAACAAGTTTTGCATCAGGATCGGCCTGTCTAGAAATAGGGGTTATGTTGAAATACTCAACCTTATACTTTTCACAAATCTCTTTAGAAACTCGGTTGTATTCATTTAGTTCTTTAGCGATTTTTTCTGCTTTGGAAGCACCAAATGGGGTTTTTCCATAATCTGGAATGGATACCACAAAAACTTTATTTGTATTGCTACCTGCTAATTCAATAGATTTTTGAAGTAGTTCTTCAAACTCAGGAGCAAAGCTCTCTACCGATCGGTTCTGGTATTGATTGTTTACACCAATAAGTAATGAAACTAGGTCATACGTTTCGAGTAATTCATCATCTTTTTCAATAGCTGCTTTGAGTTGGTCCGTTCTCCAACCTGTTGTGGCGATAATCTTTGGGTCATTAATAGCTATACCGTCAGCTCGAAGCCTTTCAGCCAATTGCACAGGCCATCTTTTACTTTCGGCCACACTTTCACCAATTGTGTAAGAATCGCCCAAGGCTAAATAGTTGAGCGGGGAATTGTTGTTTGTCCTGTTCATAGATGATGAATTTGAAACAGATGAGCATGCCATGGTGCAGAAAATAAGACCTATGGCAATGAGTTTTAAGGTGATTGTTTTCATGAGTTAAGTTAATCGGCTAGTTCTCTTAGATCTACGGGTACAACCCTTGAGACACCTTGTTCAATCATGGTAATACCATAGATAATGTCTGTAGAAGCCATGGTTCTCTTGTTATGCGTTACGATGATAAACTGTGAATCGTTGGAGAATTTCTTAATGATGTTGTTGAACTTGTCAATATTGGCGTCATCCAAAGGCGCATCAACCTCATCGAATATACAGAATGGAGCCGGTTTAAGCAGATATATGGCAAAAAGCAAAGAGGTGGCTGTTAGTGTTTTTTCGCCACCAGAAAGCTGATTGATTGTTAAAGGTCGCTTTCCTTTTGGCTTAGCCATAATGTCAATTGCTGAATCCAATGGATTACTTGGGTCTGTAAGTCGCAGGTCACAATCGTCTTCTTCTGTAAATAAAGACCTGAACACTTTGATGAAGTTTTCCTTAATCAAAGCAAATGCTTCGAGGAAGGTGTCTTTAGCTACGGTGTCAATTTCATCTATGGTTTGAAGCAAAGAGTCTTTGGCCTCTACTAGGTCGTTTTTCTGCTCAGTAATAAAGGTGTGGCGCTCTTTAATTTCATCATAAGCTTCCATGGCCATTGGGTTGATTGGCCCCATTTTTTCAAGCTTATCCCTAAGCTTTAATACTCTTTCCTCTATTTCGTCTGCAGGTCTTTCGTCAGGTTCGGCTTCTTCTTTTAGAATGGCATCTAGGTCTACCTTAAACTCAACAGAAAGTCGTTCTTTTACAGCACTTAACTCTAACCTGGTGTCGTTTAGCTTGTTCTGCTGCTCCATTATGAGTGCATCGCTAGATTCTCTTTTATGGCGAAGCTCTCTGAGTGTTTTTTCGGCTACGTCAATATCGCCTCGGTGAGCATAATATTCTTTTTCAGCCTCATTGACTCCTTTTTCAATAGCATCTTTTTCATCGTACATTTCAATGAGTTCGTCCTCATTGTTTTCCGAAGAATCTATGAGTTTTCTGATCTCTAGTTCGTTGCGCTCTAGCTCTTCTTGATTTTTACTTATGCGCTGTTTACTACTTTCAAAAGCAGTTTCTTTATAACCTATCTCTTGCTTGATAGACTCAACCCTGTTCTGCTTTTGATGGAACAGAATGTTCTTATCGTTAAAAACCTGAGATCTTTCAGAGAGCGCATTGGCTGCTGTTTTGGCTTTCTCCTCTAGCTCTACAATTCCAGCTTCCAATTCTTCAAATACTGCCTCCTCTTCTTCAACTTGAGGTTTTAGCTTTTCAAGTTCTCCAGTTAGTCTTTCTATGCCCTTAACCATTTCTTCCTTTTTATTGGCGTGGTTAGAAAGCATTTGAGAAAGCTGCTCTTTTCTAGTTTTTACAGAGATGTACTCTTCGTTAATTTGGTTGAAGTCTCTTTGTAGTTCTTCAATATCAGATTTGAAGGAGTTTGATTTGAGTCGCGCCAGTTCTTGTTGTTTCTGATCTAGGCGATCTTTAATGTTTACGCTTTTTGCCTCAAGATCCTTGATAATCTTTTGCAGTTTTTCAAGGTTTTTGGCTCGCCCAATCCTTTTGCCTTCAAAGAGGCCTACTGAACCGCCAGAAACACTGAATCTTCTCTTAGTGTACTTGCCACTCTCAGTAATAAATACTGCATCGGTATCCATTGGAATATCCCCAGGGCCACCTTTAACAATGAATACATTCTCTAGAATGTAGCCAATAAGTCTTTTGTATTTAGGGTCGAATTCTACAATCTCGGTGGCTGGGATAGCATTGTCATATAACTTAGAAGGTTGTGGGCTAAACTTGTCGAAAGCATCGAGCACAAAGAAGTTGGCCTTGCCTTTAGATGCATCGCTGAGGATGTTGACAGCTTCAAAAGCTTGCCTTTCGGTGTCAACAATGTAGTAATTCATGTAACTTTCTAAGTAGTTTTCAATAGTTACACGATACTTGTCGTCACAGGCGATAATGTCAGAAAGGAGTGGGGCGTTTTTGTTCCAGTTGGCTTTCTTCTTCAAGAATTTAATTGCTTCCGGAAAGCCCTCGAGGTTCTCTACTAGTGATTTGGTGAGATTGTATTCGTTATTCTTGCTGTCGAGCTTACGACTAACCTGAGTCATTTCCTCCCGGATAATATCAATGGTTTCAGTCGTGTCCTGAATGGCTTTTGTGTGTCGTTCTTCTTCAGTTTTTCTCTTGGTTAGCAGCGCTTCTGTTTCTTCTTTCTGCTCTTCCAGCATGGCCAACTTGTCATCGAAGCGCTCAAGGGTTTCCGATTGTTCGGTTGAGTCTGTTTCTGTTTTTTCAAACTCAGACTTTAGTGTTTGTAATTGAATCTCCTTGATTTCTATTTCCTTCCGAAGGTTGAATAAACGCTCTCGTTTTGAGGTGAACGTTTTTCTATGCTCTTCATAGGCCAACTGAGCTTCCTGACTTATCTGCTTCTGTTCAGCATAAATTTTTTCGAGAGATTTTACCTCTTGTTCAACAACTTGTAGTTGTTTGGCAGCATCTTCTAACTCGTTTCTAAGGCTCTCTAAGCTGAAAGACGCTCTATCATTACTCTTCTTATCAGCTTCTAATTGTTCTCTAAGGCTATCACTTTTGTCTTCCAAGAATGTGAGACGCTCATTTTTAATTTTACGCTCACTCTCATATTGCCTTATTTTATTGACGTGCTCATTGAGTGTTCTTTGCCTTGAAGCAAGAAGCTTCTCTTTGTTTATGAGTTCTGTCTTTCCCTTTTCAATAATGGCTTCTTGACTCGCCATCATTTGATTGATTTCGAGCTTGCGATCGGTTTCTTGCTGAATGCCTTTTTCTAAAGACTTAAATCTATTGGATTTTTCAGCTACCGATTTTCTTGCAAGGGCTACACTTTCAACCTTATATTCTTCTTTGAGCTTGTAGTATTTCTCGGCCTGCCTGGCTTGTTTCTCTAACGATTTTAGGTTTTTCTCAATTTCAAAGAGAAGATCTTCAACCCTGTCGAGGTCATCGTCAGTATCTTTAAGCTTCTTAAGTGTTTCCTTCTTTCTAGTCTTGAATTTTGATATGCCTGCTGCTTCTTCGAAGAGCGCTCTTCTAGAATTATCCTTATCATTAAGGATGTCATCCACCATTTTTAGTTCAATAATGGCGTAGCTATTAGATGCAATACCTGTATCCATAAACAGGTTGGTAATGTCTTTTAGCCTGCAACTAACACCATTGAGCAGGTATTCGCTTTCTCCAGATCTGTAGTATCTTCTGGTAATAGTAACTTCGGTATACTCAGTAGGAAGTAAGTTTTTAGTGTTTTTAAAAGTTAGAGAAACCTCTGCAAGCTGAGTTGGCTTTCGCTTTTTCGTTCCGTTGAAGATGATGTTTTCCATCTTCTCAGATCTGAGCATTCTTGTTTTCTGCTCACCTAGTACCCAGCGAATAGAATCTACTACATTGGATTTTCCGCAGCCATTGGGTCCAACAATGCCAGTAATGCCTTTATCAAAGTTGATAACGACTTTATCACCAAAACTCTTGAATCCTTTTATTTCTAGCTTGGTTAGCTGCATGAATGGGCTACCTAAAAAATGGGTGTATCTAGCAAAATTAAAATTAAGACTGACAATTCACGGTTTATGCTTTAAAAAATAGTGGTGGAATAGCCTGTTTTCTGCGAATGCTCTTATGAGATTGATGTTCGGTACAAGACGAACTAAAAAACGAATTATGTCGCCCAAATTGTTAGCTTTGTTATTCTATGGATATTGACTTTGGAACGGTTATTTATATAGTTCTCGGAATCATCTACTTCATCTTTCAGGCTAATTCAAAGAATAAGAAGAGACAGCAGCAAGATGAGAGATATGAGGAAAAAGAACCTAGAAAGACTACTTCAACTGGAAGAAGACCAACATTTGAAGAGTTACTAGAAGAATTTACTGGGCAAAAAACTGTCCGTCCAGAACCTGTATTGGAGCCAGTGGCTGAAGCTAAACCCATAAAAGAGGAGAGGCCTTATAGATCTACTTACGAAGTTGCCAAGGAGAATACTGCTAAACGTAAAAGAGAGGCAGAAGCCGAAGCAGCTAGAATTCGCTCAAAATTCAATGATCATTTAGAGCCTTATGAAATAGAAGAGCAGGTTGACTCTGAGAATGACTATGCCGATATGTTTGCTGACTTAGACTCCGCAAAGAAGGCATTTGTCGCATCCGAAATTTTCAATAGAAAATTCAATTAAGACTTTTTGAAAACAATAGGTACTTCTACTCTAGAAGGTACGTTATTCCCATCTTTTGTGGCAGGTTTCCACTTACTAGATTTAGAAAGAGCTTCTAAAACAGCTTTTTCAGTTTCATAACCTAACTTCTTACTGAAAACCAACTCCTGAATATTGCCATACTGGTTTACATTAAAGGAGATTAGCATTTCACCCTCTAGGTTTGCCTCTTTTGCTGCTTCAGGATAAACAATATTACTTTCGAGGAAAGATTTCCAGTCTTCGATACCAATAGTAGGTTCAGGGAACGACTCAAAGTTTTCGTTGGCTTCTACCTTATAATTTTCAATGATCACTTTTTCGATAGGTAATGCATCGAAAGAGAAAATGAAGAATAACAAGGCGATGAATGGTACAGGCAATAGAAGTTTAAAGTAGTTAGTTGAGGCTACTTTTTTCATCATATTAAGCCTTTTTACTGTTTTGTTTTTGCCAAAATAGCTACCGTATTCCAGTCCCATTTTTTTGAAAACTGTTCTTACTAACAGCTGAGAATAAATAGCAGGGTTGGCATTGCCAATTGCTGCTTTGTCTGCTGCGTATTCGTGAACCTCTTCTAGCAAAGCCTTGTAAAGGTACATTAGTGGGTTGAACCAAAAGATTACCTTAAGAATTTCAATAAAGAGGATGTCATAAGAGTGTTTTTGGTCTATGTGAGCCCTTTCGTGAGCAATTACTTGCTCTTTTTCTTCTTCTGAATACTCTTGAGAGTTATCCCAGAAAAGGTAATTGAAGAAAGAGAATGTAGGCATCATTCCTTCAGTCTGAACTAAGAAAAAATTCTTCTTAAAACGAGTTGCATGCCTTCTATACCATATAACTTCTTTGAATTGGCGAATTCTTACTAAAAGCTTTAAAAGGCCGAAAGTTACACCCGTTACATAGAGCAGAAGTAATGCCTCCCACCATAGTAAAAATGGTCTTTCAGACTTGGCGGTAATGGTATAGGAGTAAGCTCTTTCCGCTTCAATAATCGGATCGTCTCCTACACCATTGCCCAATTGATGAAGTGAGTTAAAGAAGCCCGGTGTATTGGCCGGGTTGTAAGAAAACTCCATCATTGGGAAAGAAACAGAGATAAATAAAGCAACCAACAAATAGGCTCTGTTGTAATGGAAGCTCTTCTCATTTCTTAAAAAGAAATGATAAAGCAAATAGAGCACTGCTAAACAAGTAGCAGACTCAATTAGGTAAATCACAGTAATGTTGAGTGATTCTAGGAGCTCTATGGTTGGATGCTGCTTCATTTATTTTTCTTCTTCCGAATCTAAATCAGTTTTTACATGGTCCATTAATGACTGGAAGTCGCGAATGTCCATTTCGTTTTCTTTGGCAAAAAAGGAAACTAACTTTTGGAAAGACCCTCCAAAATAGCCGCCAATGAAATTCTTCAAGTAAAAATTGCTGTAGGTTTTTTTATCAACCAGTGGGAAGTACTCATGCGTTTTACCATAAGCTTTGTAGCCCACAAAACCCTTTTTCTCGAGTATTCTGATAATGGTAGAAACAGTATTGTAAGCAGGTTTTGGCTCAGGCATTTTTGCCAATACATCTTTGACAAAGCCTTGTTCAATATCCCACAATATCTGCATTACCTGTTCTTCAGCCTTTGTTAATTCCTTCATATCAATCGAGTTGTTGCGTAATTATCAATTATACAACTATCGCGCTAGTTTTCAAACTAACCTGTTAGTTTATTTAAATAATTTTAAAGTTCGGTAAAAATATATGTAATGAGATTGGCTCCCATCTGCAGTGCCTTGAGTCTTACTTCTTCAGGATCATTGTGAATTCTTTGGTCTTCCCAGCCATTTCCTAAATCAGATTCATAAGAAAAATAGCACACTAGTTTACCTTCATAAATCAGGCCAAAACCTTGTGCGGGTTTGTTGTCGTGTTCATGAATTTTGGGTATACCATTTGGGAAATTGAATTTCTGATGATAGATCGGATGATCATGAGGTAACTCTATGAACTCAAGTTCAGGAAACACCTTCTTCATTTCTAAGCGTATGTAATCATTTAGCCCATAGTTATCATCAATGTGTAAGAAGCCACCAGAAGTAAGGTACTTTCTTAGGTTCTCTGCTTCCGAGGGACTAAACACCACATTTCCATGGCCTGTCATGTATACAAATGCATAATTGAAAAGTTCTGGGCTCCCCACTGTTACTACGGCATTTTCTTCATCTATTGTTGTACCTAGCTGCTCATTACAAAATTTTGCCAAGTTGGGCAGTGCGGTTTTATTGGCATACCAGTCTCCACCACCACTATATTGAAGTTTTGCGATTTTAATTTTTTCGGACTGCGCACTCACTCCAGAGAAGAAGGCCAGCAGCAGTATGGTTAAACCAAATTTTTTCATGAAAATCAATTCTCGTTTTGAAGGAACGATTAATTAGTGTCTTAGTTTATTACTTTAAGATTGAAAAGCCAACATTAATTCCAGCAGTGAGCAATCAGTATTTTGAATCTTTTGTATCTGAACTTAGAGATAGGTTGAAAGAGCCTTTGCCAGGAAGGACAGCGCAAATAAGGATGGCGCCAAAGCCAATAGATGAAAATAGGTTCAGAGAAAACCCAATGCGGCCAGCCAGGTTGGGAGGGGTTATGATTTTACTTTATCCAGACAGGGGAGGGGTGCACATTCCGTTAATGAAGAGGCCTGAATATGATGGGGCTCATAGCGGACAGGTTAGTTTTCCTGGTGGTAAGCTGGAAGATGTAGATACCGATTTGGTTGATACGGCATTGAGAGAAACCCATGAGGAGATTGGTGTGCCTAAAGATAATGTTGAGGTATTAGGAAGCCTATCTGAGTTATTCATAATTGCCAGCAACTTCAAAGTACTTCCCACTATCGGTGTAGTAAGAAACAAGCCGAACTTTATACCAGACCCTATTGAGGTGGCAGATGTATTGCCAATGCCTTTGGCTGCTCTAAAAGACCCAGCTTTGCGGAAGGTGAAAGAGATGAAGTTTCCTCCTTACACCATACAATCTCCTTACTTTGATATTCATGGAGAAGTGGTTTGGGGAGCAACAGCCATGATGCTCAGCGAATTCTCTTATGTGGTAGATGAGATTGAAGCTAAGCTTCAGTTATAATGGCACTAGCTTCAATTTCAACCAAATACTTGTCATCTATAAATCGGGAAACTTGAACCATGGTGGTACAGGGCTTAATTTCACCAAAAGCTTCTTGGTGAGCTTTTCCAATTGCCTCCCATTGGGTGATATCGGTGACGAATATTCTAGTGCGAATTACATCTTCTAAAGAAGCACCAGCCTGTGCTAATACGCCTTTAATTTTCTGAATGGCAAATTTAGTCTGAAGATAAGGGTCGTTTCCGCCTACTAATTCACCTTCATTATCTGCTACTGTTCCAGTAACTTCAACAACATTTCCTATTCTAACTGCTCGGGAATAACCCACAACATCTTCCCACGGACTACCACTGCTTATGTTATTTCGTTTGCTCATTGTGTATACTTCAATATTTGACGGTATAGCTCATTAGGTTCAAATGGCTTAAGCACTAAGGTAGAAAAATGCTTTTTATCCATCTCTTTGTCAAACTCCGAAGTTAGGTAGCCACTCATGGCTATGATTGTAGTTTCCTTATTGTTTATGCACTCTTCACGAATGGTGGCTGCTACCTCAAACCCAGATAATGGTTTCATTTCAATATCCATCAAAATGAGATCGTACTGATGCTCTCCGCATTTTTTTAAGGCTGTTTCTCCACCATTAGCTTCATCGAACTGAGCATTCCAACTGGTGAGAAGTCTTTTGAGAACCAAACGGTTCATGTCATTATCATCAACCACTAAAATATGCTTGCCATGAAGATCTTTATCTCTCATCTGATCTTGGAGACTTACCATATCAAAGGCCTGATTAATCATAAACGAAATATCGAACGAGAGGCTAGTGCCCTCTTCTTCGGCAGATTCTATTCTAACTTTACTACCCATCAGGTTAAGTAGCTTTTGGGTAATTGATAAGCCTAAACCAGTACCGCCATATTCACGGGTAGTTTCTTTGCCGGCCTGTTCGTAAGCTTCAAAAATCGTTTCTAGTTTCTCCCTTGGTATTCCTATACCGGTGTCTTTAACCTCAAAGGTTACAGTGGCTATATCATCTTTAAGGCCTAAGAGGGTAGCTTTTATATGAACGTGGCCTTCATGAGTGAACTTAATTGCATTACCAATGAGGTTATTAAATATTTGAGTAAGTCTGGTTGGGTCGCCAATGACTCTATCTGGCATGTGTTCGCCAACTTCTACCAATAACTCAATACCTTGATTTTTAGCTTTGTACTTAAAGCTATCTCTAATGTTTCTCAGTAAGTCTATCACAGAGAATTCAATAGTCTCTAAAACAAGCTTATCGGCTTCAATTTTATTGTAATCAAGTACATCATTAATGAGTGAGTGTAGATTTTCTGCAGAGAACTTCAGTGCATCAATGTATTCTTGCATCTCCTCATTCTCATTGTCCATTTCCATTATATGAGACAGACTAATGATAGCGTTTAGAGGAGTTCTAATTTCATGACTCATCACAGAAAGGAATTCAGATTTGGCTTGAGTGGCCTTTTCAGCTTCGTTTCTGGCTTCTTCCAATTCCTTATTCTGCTTTTTGATAAGCTGTGTTCTTGCCGCAACTAGTTCAGTAAGGTCTTGATTGATGTTTAGCTGTAATTTCTCATTATTCTGAAGTTGAATAATCAGCGATTTTTGGGTGATTTCATGGTTCTCCAAATTGCGTTTGAGCTTATGGCTCATTCCTATGGAGAATACTATCAATTCAATGATTAAACCTACTTGAATAAATATGTGAATATCGAACGAATGGTCTAATGACTTGGCAATTGCAGAAACTAATACGGTAATAATCAACAAGGTGGTACCCATTGAAAAGTACCTAACCAAAAGGTTGGGTTTTAGATTAATGGAGATTAGAAATACAATAGCAGTAAAAGATGCTACAGCCATATAGCCTTCAAAGATTCTGAAAGAGGTATAATGATTACCAGAAATAATGTTGAAGCCTGCTACCAATACAAAGAAGACAAAAGAGAAATAGGCAATGGTTTTTACAGTCCTATTCCAAAAAGGAAAGCCTTTATACAGTTCAAGAAACTCTTTGGCAAAAAGACAATAGAAGGCTACGGATAGAATAGGTCCAAACTTTAAAAATGAGACTAGATTTGCTGTTTCTGGATACAGCCAAACCTCGAGTATTCCGTATTCTTCAAGAAAATATGATAGGTTGAATAAACAGTAAAGCGCAAAAAAGAGGAAAGCCTTTTGTTTAGTGAAGCCGAACAAAAAGAAGTTGAGCATAGCAACTACTATAATTAACCCGGTAAAAAAGCCTTGGAATAGGTTTACTCGCTCTTTATTATCATACCATTCTTGGTAGGGCTCTAGCCTTGCCTTTAAATCTATTGGTGTGCCATCCGTATTCTGAACTCTTACATAAACATGAGCTTCTCCTTTAGGTGGGTGGTCAATCCGTATTTTAGTATCGTGCCCTTGAGGTATACTTCTTTCCGAAGCAGGGAAAAGATAGCCCGTTTTGTGTTCTGATATTTGGTCATTAATAACTACGTAGTAAGTCTCTTTCGCATTTGTTCCACCTCTGAGAATATGAGAAAGGGGTTCATCTCCTGAGTCATTAATTCTATAATACATCCAATATGTATTACTCTCATCGAACCGAGTTAGGTAGTTGGCTTCTATGTAATCGTTTTGTTCAAGCTTAAGAATGTCTTCTATTTCCAGCTCATTGGACTCATCTATATAAACGAGAATTCTATTTTGGTCTAACTCTCTGTTGGTATGCCCACTTATGATGTGGAGGTTTTTGGAAAAACGCTGCTGGGCAAAACCTATTTGGGTTAAGCTTGGGAGTAGTATACCGGATAGAAGAAAAAATAGCCTTAAGAACCTCATCAATTACCGCTGAAAGATTCTAGATTCTTACGGATTTTACAAATTATGTATAAGAATTCTTCCAGCCTATATGCGAAATTTTATACTTGAGCAAACTTAATTGCATCATTAGACCAAGGTTTGCTGTTGTGAATAGCTTCAAGAACTTTAGAAGGGTCTGTGAATACAGTCCAGATATCTCGGTGGGCATCAGCAAGAAAGTTCTCTGATATTGCCTTTTCTAACATGTTAAGGAGGTCGTCATAATATCCGTCTAGGTTTAGGATAACTATTGGCTTGGTAAAAATGCCAAGTCTTTTTAAGGTGATGGCCTCCATTAGCTCTTCGAATGTGCCACAGCCGCCTGGTAAGGTAATGAGTGCATCTACACCCACCATGAACTGCTTTTTCCTTTCATGCATATCTGCCGTAAAAATGAATTCGTTAACATCTTTATGATGAAACTCAACTTCCTTCATAAAGTGTGGCATAATACCAATTATTCGTCCTTTCTCCTCTAGAACAGTGTCTGCCAACTGTCCCATTAACCCTCTGGCACCACCACCATACACTACGGTAGTATTATTCTTGGTTAATGCCTTAGCAAGAGTTTTGGTTGCTTCGAAATACTTTGAGTCTATTTTATCGCTCGAAGCGCAATAGACACAAACCTTCTTAATTTTTTGCATACGCTAATTTATACCCAAAGGCAAAGTAAACAATGGAATAGTACATTTAATACATGATACGGTTCACAGGAGCTCACGGGGTTGTGATTGATCTGATTCCCTTTGAGTTTGGAGTGAGTACTCCGGTAACTTAAAATCAGAGAGTATTAAAATGTTTTTGGGTATTGAGAAGGAAACTTGACTTCCGATCTATCTCGTACCCTAATTAGGGTATATACAGGGAGAATATTAGTGGTAACTTTATGCCTTAATGATCTCCTCAATCATAACCATTGCCTGTGCCTTTGCCGCACTATTATTGGTAAGCTTTGCCCGTAAGCCTCTAACCAAAAATCTGGCGATATTTCTGGCTTTGTCTAGTCTTATATATTTAGATCCCTTTTTCGGTATTGGTAGATTTGGAGATTATGTTTTTGCCTTCGCTTCTATATTAGCTTCAGTAGAGCCATCTAACTCACTGAACTTAAAACCTCGTCATAAATCCTTCTTTATTGTTACAGCAGTGGTCATTGTATTGATCACAGTTTCGGAGGTGTTGGGCTTCAGTCAATTAATGCCAAAGTACATTTTTGGTATGTTGTATTGCATAGTCGGAGGTGCTTTGTTTTTCCGAAATCCCAAGAAGCTGAGGTCACGTTCGGCCATTTTGGTAGTTTGGTTAGGAGAAGCTTTAAAGTGGTCTGCCACAATTGTAGGTGTCTTTTATTCTTAAATCTCCAAGGCACCTTTGGTGACGAGAGGATTCCGTTACTCAGGTTTCTTACTTGGTCTTTCCATAGATTTATTAGATTAAACTTTAGAAATCAGATATGAAGAAATTAGTTGCTTTACTAGTACTTATATTAACGATTCCAGCATGTTCAACTTTAGAACACAACGAGGGTAAGTTGAGGCATGTAGTGTCGTTCAAATTCAAGCCAGATGCTACAGAACAGCAAGTAGCTGCTCTGATTGAAGGATTTGAAGGACTTCAAAATGAAATTCCACAAATTTTATCTTTCGAATGGGGTCTGAATAATAGTCCAGAGGGATTTGATAGAGGTATGACTCATGTGTTTTTGCTAACTTTTGAAAATGAGAGAGCTAGAGACGAGTATTTACCGCACCCTGCTCATAAAGCTTTTGGAGATACACATGGCGGAATTATAGAAGCCCTTGTGGTAGTAGATTATACAATTAACCAATAACGAATAACGAATAACGAATAACGAATAACGAATAACGAATAACGAATAACGAATAACGAATAACGAATAACGAATAACGAATAACGAATAACGAATAAATCAAACTATGGCGCACGAAATAGATTACAAGCTCATTGGAGACGATATGCAATTGGTGGAAATTACCTTAGATCCTCAAGAAACTGTAAGAGCAGAGGCAGGAACCATGATGTATATGGATCAGAGCATTCAAATGGAAACAGGTACTGGTGGAGGTCTTATGAAAGGCTTGAAGCGTATGTTTACAGGTGAGAGTTTCTTTATTACCTCATTTACCAACATGGGTAGAGACAGGGAAGTGGTAGGCTTTGCCTCTCCTTATCCGGGAAAAATTGTACCCCTAGATTTAGCAGCTAAAGGAGGAGAGTTCATCTGCCAGAAAGATGCTTTTTTATGTGCTGCTCACGGAATTGAGATAGAGGTGACTTTCACTAAACGTTTTGGAGCGGGGCTTTTTGGCGGTGAAGGATTCATTCTCCAAAAACTGACTGGCGATGGATTGGCATTCATCCATGCAGGTGGTACAATCATTGAAAGGGAGCTTAAGCCTGGCGAGACTTTGAAAGTGGATACTGGCTGCGTGGTAGGTTTCAGCCCTTCGGTAAATTATGATGTTCAGTTTATTGGCGGATTCAAAAATGCCTTATTTGGTGGGGAAGGACTTTTCTTGGTTAACCTTACTGGGCCTGGGAAAGTGTATTTGCAAAGTCTTCCGTTTAGCAAATTGGTAGATAGAATTCATAGAGCACTGCCGCCTGCAAGAACTAATGATTAAATACTAATCTGTTGAGGGTGAGGTTGAATTTCATACTTCACTCTCAACTCTTTTACCTTTTTACTCCTTTCCCTAGCACATTTAATCACCTTTGAATTAAGTGCTGTTACTACTTGAGATTCCTCACTTCTGTTCTCATTTATCCATTATTACCACTCATTTAATCAATTTGCACTATTGGGAAACTTTTAATGGCTTTCAAAGCTTATCCCACTCTCAGGTGAATGAGTGCCTGATTTGAAACGCGCTATTATGAAAAAATCATTGTTGGCTCTAGCTATTGGCGGCTTTGGTATTGGTATGACCGAGTTTGTAATTATGGGGATTTTACCCGATGTAGCTCTAGCTTTAGATATATCTATTCCACAAGCTGGACACTTTATTTCGGCCTATGCATTAGGTGTGGTTGTTGGGGCTCCAATACTTACAGGACTAGGAGGTAAGTATCCTGCTCATAAGGTATTACTGCTACTGATGTTATGGTTCACAATTTTCAATACAGCTTCTGCTTTAGCAAATGATTACTGGACACTACTGGTGGCACGTTTTCTTTCTGGGTTACAACACGGTGCCTTTTTTGGTATAGGTGCTGTGGTGGCCGGAACACTAGCCAAAAAAGGGAAAGAAGCTCAGGCAATTGCCGTAATGTTCAGCGGCTTGACTTTCGCCAATGTATTGGGAGTTCCTCTTGGTACATATTTAGGTCACAATTTTAGCTGGAAGCTGGCCTTTTTAATAGTTGGTGTAATTGGTGTTCTGGCTATGCTGAGCATCTATTTCTGGATGCCAGAGCTTCCGAAAGCATCGAAAAGAGGTATTCTCAAAGATTTTGGTTTACTCAAAAGAACAGAACCATGGTTAGTCATTATTCTCACAACCATTGGTACGGGTGGCTTTTTTGCGTGGTATAGCTACATAGCACCGTTGATTACCGATGTGGCTGGCTTTCAGGAAAACCACGTGGGCTACATCTTAGTGCTAGCAGGCGTAGGCATGACTGTAGGTAACGTTATAGGCGCAAAAGTAGCCGATAGAGTTTCACCAATTAAGGCTGTGATTTTCTTCCTGATTCTAATGGTAATTGCACTTGTGGTCAACACAATGGTTGCAGAAAATAAGACAGCCCTACTTATAATGACTTTCATTATTGGTGCTTTAGCTTTCAGTTTAGCATCACCTATTCAAATGACGATGATTCGCTCTGCTAAAGGATCAGAGATGTTGGGCTCATCGCTCAATCAAAGTGCCTTCAATATGGGCAATGCTTCTGGTGCTTATTTGGCAGGGTTGCCAATTGCCATGGGCTACGGCTTTACCTCTGCCGATTTAGTTGGTGCGGCTATGGCAGCCATGGGAATAATAGTTGCAGTTTCTATTGTGAGGTTAAGGAAACAGAAAAAGAATCTGGCAACCGAAATGGGTTGAAGCAGGTAGAATAGGTCTATAACAGGCTTTGTTCAAGCAATATTGTGGGGAAGAAAAATATTTTTCGTACTAACATGTGACCTTTTATCAGGTCTTCGTCAAATGATCGATTTAAAAAAATGGCCTTAATAAAGGCTACTAAAAACGAAAGACGAAAGACTAATTATGAAAGCTAAAAACACATTTATCGGTGCATTGTTCATTGGTATTATTGGCTTAACCTCATGTGCTGGTGTTCCACAAGCAGAAGTTGATGCAGCAAACGCAGCCATCAGCGGAGCGCAGGTTGCTGGTGCAGACATTTACTTGGAAGATGAATTTCAGGCATTGAACGATTCTATGGCTGTAGCAATGGCTAGCCTAGAAGAGCAGAAATCTAAATTCTTCAAGAAGTACGATGTTACTATCGAAAAATTAAATGCTGTAACTGAGCAAGCTACAGAGCTTACTGCTAACACCAACGAGGTGATTATGTCATTAAGATCTGAAATTACAGCTACCATCAGTGAAGTATCTGAATTAGTAGCAGAAGCTAGAACGCTTATTTCTGAAGCCCCAAGAGGTAAAGAAGGTTCAACTGCTTTAGTGGCTATCAAAGCAGAGCTAGATGCTATCGAAACATCAATGAACGAGTCTAACGAGATGTTCCAGAGCGGTCAGTTGAAACCAACAATGGAGAAATTATCTGTTGCCAGAGAAAAGGCTAGCTCTATCAACACTGAGTTAACAGAGGTGATCAGCAAATACAAAACTGCAAGAAAGTAATAGTATTTGAATCATGTGAAAAGTCCCCGAAAGCTTAGGCTCTAGGGGATTTTCTATTTATGAAAGCCTATGAGATTTAAATGGTTGGTTTTGGGATTGTCGGCATTAGTTGTGCTGTTGGTTTTGTCGGGTTATGCGCTATATCCCAAACCGCCTTTAGATGAACTGGCGCTGGCTAGAGAAAAACTAGCCTTGGCCGATAAACAAAAGGCTTCGGTTTATGCTAAAAGTAGCTGGAAGAAAGCCAAGACGTTTTACGATTCTGCCATGAATTCGTGGAGCGCTGAAAACGAAAGGCTCTTTTTTCTGAGAACTTATAGCGAGAGCAGAGACTTCGCTAAGAAGTCAATTGAGTATGCCGAAATGGCCGCTCAAGAGGCAAAAGCAGGAAGTAAAAAGCTGACGAACAGTTTTGCCAATAGGCTTAAAAATATTGGTGGACAGCTAACACTATTCGATGATAGCTATAAGCGCTTGCCAATGAGTAAAAGGCAATTGAGTTTGCTGGCGAGTAGTAGGCTTAAACATCAGGAGTTGACTAACTCATTAGCGAAAGGAAATACTGGAAAGATGGAGCAAAAGCTCAAAGTCTTGGAGTCTGGTGTGGGGGAGTTGGTTGTTTACGCAAAAAATACACTCGAAGAATTTTCAAGAGAGGTTCCAACTTGGAAAAAGTGGGTGAATTCAGCCATTGAAAATTCTAGAAGAACAGGTTCGGCATTGGTAGTGGTGAACAAGTACAATAGGGAGCTTAAAATCTATAGTAGAGGCAAACTGCTAAGTACTTATTCAGTGGAGTTGGGTGCGAATTGGATTGGCGATAAGCAGCGGTCGGGAGATAAAACTACTCCAGAAGGTCATTACAAGGTATTGAAGCGAAAGGCTAATGGCCAAACTAAGTATTACAAGGCCTTTCTTTTGGACTACCCGAATGAGGAGGATAAAAAGAGATTTAAACAGAATAAAGCTGAAGGAATAATTCCCCAAAGCGCAAGCATTGGTAATCTGATCGAAATACATGGAGATGGTGGAAAAGGCATCGATTGGACAGACGGATGTATTGCCTTAGAAAATTCAGACATGGACAAAATATGGAAACTGGTTCCAGAAAACACGCCAGTCCTCATTGTCGGTGCACTAAACATGCCCAAAACGGGTAATTGAAATGAATAAGAGAATAGTAAAAACCTTAATGATTGTAAGCCTGAGCATTTCAGGGCTGTTGCTTGTACTCAACCTACAGTCGGTTACAATTGCTTTGGCTACCATTGGCAACGAGCCTAAGGTGAACGATTCAACCTTTCAGGTAATGAAGTCCAATGCCGAAAAGGAATTGACTTCGCTAGATAAAAAACTGAAGGCTAATATGCCCGAAACAAATTACCTAGTGGTGAATAGCACCATGAACGAGTTCTACCTATACAAGGGTGATGAACTGATTAAAAAAGACATGTGCTCAACGGGTAGCTATGTGCTTCTTAAAAAGAGCGAGAAAGAAAAGTGGATGTTTAAAACGCCTAAAGGCGAATTCAGAATATTAAATAAAACCAAAGACCCGGTATGGAAAAAACCAGACTGGGCCTTTGTAGAAGAAGGTTTGCCTGTACCATCGTACAATCACCCCTCAAGGTTTGAGTATGGTGTGCTTGGAGATTATTCTCTAAGCCTAGGCGATGGCTATTTGATTCACGGTACGCTTTTCCAGCGGTTTTTAGGGCTTCCGGTTACGCATGGTTGTATTCGCCTAAATGACGAAAACCTTGAGCTTGTTTATAAGTCTATGCCAATGGGTGCCAAAGTTTATATCTTCTAAGATGGAAATATTTGCCTATTTAAAATCGTTTTTTCAGCGATATAGAAAGCCGGTTATTGCTGTAGCTTGTGTGTTCGGGATATTGCTTTTGTTGAGTTTGTTTCACTTAATTTCAGCTCCAATCTCAAAGCTGAAGGAGTGGAGAAACGAGGGTGCTGAAATGGAATCACCAGAGTTTGTAAACGGACTCGACTCCCTTCAAAGACAGATTGCTTTTAAAAAGGCATTACTCGCTTTGCCGAAGAAAGACTCGATCAGCCTAGTGCTCAATGTTCCAGATAGCTCCTTGAGTTTGTTTATCAATGGTATGTCCATTTACAAGGTTCAGCTTGCTGAAATGCAAATAGATCCTTTGCTGAAACGACTAGGAGAGAAGGAGTACTGGACACAGTTTTCAAAACCATTACAAGTCGACTCTAGTAGAGCGACCATTGTGAAGGAACCGATTATTGAGAAGACTGCTCCAAAAACGCAGGAAGAGTTTTTAGCATCTGTATCACAACCTGATTCGTTGGTTTATGAGCCAACTCATATTCAGCTGATTTTGGAGAATGGCCTTGAGCTATTTTTGAGTCAAGAAGAGAATTCCGAAAAGCTAGATAGAAGAGTAAAAAGACAGTTTTTTGGTTCCCAAAGAATCAAAGCTTTGAGCTCACTTGTGACTTCGGTATTTACTTTTGAAACAATGGAGTATCGGCCTCAAATCTATTTGGCTGCTCCAAGTGCTGAACTAACTTCTATCTACCGAGCTTTACCAGAGCGGCCCAAAGTAGTGATTTACTATAATTGAGAAGAGATTAGTCGTCCGACCACTTTAAGTGGTCTGACGACTCTAACCTAATCAATAAACTCCCTGAAGGGGGCTTTATCATGTGTGGAAACAAGATCGCTCATCCTCCCGATGTTTCGGAAGAGCTGGGGGAATCTAAGTTTGTAGTGTCAGTTGCAAACTGACCATTCTGGCACAATCGATACAATCGATGATGAGTTAGAAGAAGGTGGTTTTAAATTTTCCATCCCGACTTTGGGAGGGATCTGCCAAAACTTATCCTTGTCTTTGTTTAGGGTTGTTTTTCTAGACTTCCTTTTCTTTTGATTCTCTAAAAGAAAAAGCGACCAACATCAAAACCATCGAATTGGCCAAGTCTTTCATAGGCGTAGTATCTGTCGATGGTCACGCTGATGTTGGATCTCAGCCCTCCTGTGGGTAGAAGAAGTACTCACCGAATCCATTTCCTAAGTCTCAGCGGGACGATATGTTATAAAACCTCAAAGTATTGACAGAACTCAGCTTCGTAGAAGCGGCATAAAGTATCCAGTTTTTGTTTAGAATTTTTCCAATAGTCAGTTACAAACTGACTGTTCCAGCATCATCGATGCAATCCATGATGAGTTGGATGAGTTGGTTTGTTTCTACCTCCCCAAAACTCTCTTCACCAAAGGTCCAATAGTTAAGCCCTGGCCAATAATAGAGAATACCACAATTACATAAGTTACTGTAAGGAAGAGTTCTCTTTCCATTTCAGGTTGAAGGGAGAGGGCAAGGGCAATGGATATACCACCACGGATTCCACCCCAAGTCATAATCATATCAGTTTTAGGAATGAACTCCAGCTTTTTATTGAAAAGCATAATCGGCCCTTTTAATGCTAGGTATCGGGCAATGAGCGTAATAGGAATAGCCAAAACTCCGAGTAAAATATATTCGCCATTGATGGTAACAATGAGTAGTTCAAAACCAATCAGAACAAAAAGTATGGCGTTCAAGAATACATCAATCAGTTCCCAAAACTTATCTACATAGTTTTGAGTGGTTTTAGACCAAGCTATTTCTGGCGACTTATTGCCAATGAAAATACCGGCAACTACAACCGCCAAAGGCCCAGAGAAATGCACCGCATGAGCAATAGAATAAATTCCCATTACCATCGCTAAAGTAATCATCACTTCAGTTTCGTAATGGTCTATAGTCTTCATGATTTTGAATCCAACCCAACCCATTAATAGGCCCAGAGCAATTCCGCCAAATACTTCCTCAAAGAAAAGTAGACCTACTTCTTCGGCTTCTACAGAGGCAATTCCACGCTGAGCAATTGAGAAAATAACCAAGAATACTACTACGCCAACACCATCGTTGAAGAGTGATTCACCCACAATTTTGATCTCTAATTTCTTAGGAGCTTTCGCATCTTTTAGAATTCCTAACACCGCAATTGGGTCGGTAGGAGAGATCAAAGCCCCGAAAAGCAGACAGTAAATAAAGTCAATATGGTGGCCAATGGCTTCGGCCACAAAATAGAAAATGCCACCCACTAAAAAGGTTGAAACCATTACTCCGAAGGTGGCAAAGAGCATAATTGGAGCTCTGTGTTTAGCCAAGTCGTCCAGTTTAGTGTGTAGAGCTCCCGCAAAAAGCAAGAAGCTCAGCATCACTTCGAGCAATACAGTTTTAAAGTCAATGGATTGAATGAGTTCTTTAGACTGCTCTAAAATGCTGCTATTGAATTGCCCCACTATTACAATAAGTAGGGTAAAACACATGGCTATTATCATCAAACCAATAGTGAATGGCAGCTTCAAGAATTTGGTGTTGATGAAGGCAAAAGCCGCAGATAAAATGGTGAGGATGGTAATGATGGCAAAAATGTCCATTGTGCTGATTAAAAGGTTAAGGCTTCAAAATAATTGGTTTATACAGACTCATCAAAGTTTGAGAGCCAATTGACACTAATTATTCATAACTAGGTTATAGATGGGCTTGGGCAGTATACCCAAAGCAAAACCATTAATGAGTCCACCGCCATACATATCTAAATGGTCTTTATAGTGTGGTCGTTCATACGAATACTCCAGTTGGTCTGCTGTTTCAGATTCATCTGTGCGGTTATTGTTTCGGGTTATTAGGTTGCCAAGCCCCGATTGAATCCACTTTTTCTTGTTGTTATCGTTGGTAACTGAAAGCTTCAAGTCATGGAAAGCAATTTTCATAACACCCTGATTGAGGTATTCGCTTCCTTTTCCATCAAAATCTATGCGTTCAATCCAGCCTTCTTCCATTCTCACTTTTGTGAGGTTAGCAATAAGTGGGTTGATAGAAGTGAAGTCAGTTTTACCTATAAAACCATTGTAGCTGTGGTTATGTGGTGTTGCCAGTGGAAGCTGAATATTTAGGTTGAAAGGGCCATCTTCCATAAAGATGCCATTGAATTTGGCTTCAATCTGGCTCAAGTCTTTGGTGTTGATGTTGGTAATATTCCCATCGACCGAGCTAAGCAAAAGGTTGCCCGGTTCAGCACTAGAAGCATTATGTACTCTATAGTCTATTCGTGCATTAGAAACGTTTATAGAGTCCAGATTTACTGCAATGGGTAACTCTAAGAGAGATTCGTGAAAGAGTTTTTTATACACTGTCTGATCCAGTGGCAGGCGTTTATCTCTATCAATAATCAGGTCAATTCCCATAATATTGAGCGCTTGACCATTGATGGAAGTAAGGTTTTTAAGTGATTTGAAATCATCCGATTGATAAGCTAACGAATCTACTTTAATCCGTAGAATTGACTTTCTGTATTGATTATTGGCCGCCATTTCTGCTGGGTTGCCAACGGGTTCTAGGGAGAACTCAGAGCACTGAAATAATTGATCTTTATAATTGAATTTCAGCGCTTCTATACCATAGTTGTAGTCGGATCTTTTAGGTGACATTCGGAGCTCTTTAATAGAAAAGGCAAGTTGGTCTAGTGTGCCTGTTCGTACAATGTTTTCCTCAGATCTTAAGTCCAAGCCAAGGTTTTCAATTTCTAAGGAAAGGTCTTTCCCTGAAAATAGTGTGTCGGTTCGGCTTTTTTCGAAGATGAAGGAAGCACTGCCTTTATCGATCGAGATATGCCCCACTTTAATGCTTTCAATAAGGTTGTCTGATTGCGTATTAGACTCGGTAGAGTCTGAGGCTTCGCCCGAACCTGTGATATAGAAGAGCAGCTTAGGATCATCAATTTCAATGTTTTTTACGGCTACTTTAGAGTTAAGCAATAGCCCAATAACATTGATGTCGGTAATTTCTAGCAGGTCTGTATTAAAGAAAATAGCAGGGTATTTCCTCATCATCAGCTGGTTGCTGGTATCAGCTTCAAACAAAACCTTTTCAAAGTTAATGCTAAAACCAGAGGTAGATAGTGCAGTAGAGCTGCGCTCGTATGAGAGCTGGTAAAAATCACCAAAAGTGCTTTTTATCTGCTTTTGAAGCTGGTTGTTGACGATGTCTTTTAAAAAGAAGGTAGCAAATACGCCAAGCAAGGCAACGAATATAAGCAGGCCCACTGCTATTCGTTTTATTACTCTTTTCCAGGACTTATTCATAAAAAAATATCAAATGTAAGGTAGATAAAAGTGTTAGGTCCTACATTTTCGATGGCTTCGATTTTCTGTCAGTCTTTTGATAGGCAGTGTGTTCGTTGCATCTTGAGGCTTTAAACTCTTAGTGTATGAACTTCCAATTGCGTAAAAAGTTAGATCAGGGTGAAAAGTTGATAGGAACGTTACTCTCATTGCCTTCTCCGGAAATTGCTGAAATTATGAGTATGGTAGGTTTCGATTGGCTTTTTATCGATTTAGAGCATGGCCCGCATGGCTTTATGGAACTCCAGCGAATGCTGCAAGCTATGAAGCCTGGTTGTGGTGCTTTGGTGCGAGTGCCAGAAGTCAGTGAAGCGAATATCAAAAAGGTATTAGATATTGGTGCTGAAGGAATTATTGTACCGAAAGTGAATACTGCTGAAGAGGCCAAGCAGATTGTTTCTTATGCCAAGTACCCGACTCAGGGAGTACGTGGGGTAGGAGCTGCCCGTGCTCATGGCTATGGACTGAGCTTTAAAGAATATGTGGAAAGAGCGAATAAAGAAACCCTTGTGGTGATTCAGATTGAACACTTTGAAGGAGTCAATAACATCAATGAAATAGTGGAGGTAGAAGGAGTGGATGTAGTCTTTATTGGGCCGTATGATCTTTCTGCCAGTTTTGGTGTGGCAGGTCAGGTGGAGCATCCACTGGTGAAGGTGGCCATTGAAAAAGTAGAAACGGCTTGCGCTAAAGCTAGAATTCCGATGGGTTATTTCGGCACAAACCCAGAAGCTGTAAAACCATACCTACAAAATGAAAGCTACCAGCTGATTACCTGCGGAACAGATTCAGGCTTTTTAATAGAGAAAGGGAAGAGTGTTTTGGGGGAGTTGGGTAAGTAGCCCCCATCTCCTGTCTTCCCCCGTAGGAGGAAGATGATACCAAGTGCTAGAGTGTTGTGGGGTTGTTAGATTTTTGCTGTTTTTTGCTGTCCCTCTCTCGAGGTATCGGGAGGCGCACCGGGGGCTTATGGCTCAGGGCAGTCTACGTAATTAGCAAATGTTTTAGTTTCTACGAATCAATCGACCATCCGATTCTTTTATTTTAAGAATTTCTTTTTCCACAACGGTTTTGTATTTTTCTTTACTATAGCTGAAGTCGTCTCTTAATTTTTCACTTAATCTCTCTTCGATAGCTGGAATCACATGTTTGTAGGACTCTCTTACGTATTTCGTAATGTCTGAACCCCTTCTCGGTTGTATGATGCATAAAATAGTTTTAACGCGATTGTATTCTTCATTATAAAATTCCTTTATGGGCCAATTATCATCACCCCATATAGTTCCTTGCAGAAATTCTGTTTTGTAACTTCTATCGATTTTCATTACTTCTGAATCTGAGTAGTCTAATCCTGTAAATAGTATAAGACCGTCAACGGGTGAGATTATAGAGGCTATAGCTTTACCGTAAGAATTAAATTCACCAATTGAGTCTCCCTGGTTTACTCTGGATTGTCTCTTAACTGAATAGGATGTTCCAAAATTCCCAAAAAGAGCTTCACATAGGTAATAGGATGGATATGGTATTTGAACCGCAAATTCTTCCAAATCATCGTCATCGCTTAATGTTACTTTCCAATCTTCTTTTATAGTTACAGGTTCTGACCTATTGACAATTTTATACAAGGCCTCAAGTGGTTCAAAGTAACTACTATTTCTATCAGCAAATTTAAAAAAACAGTAATCTGCCAGGGGTTTGGTGAACGGATTACCAGCAAATTTCTCTGATGCTAATGGCTGAATTATAAGCATATGCTTGAAAAAGCGATACTTTTGAAGTGAGTCAGTTGGTAGTCGGGTTTCAAAAATTGATGTGGATTCATCAGAGGTGATTTCTATTATCTTACCAGAAATAGGCGCTCTTATAATTGCGATATTTTTGTATCTTATATCGTCATATTTATATTTTTTTACCGGGACATTTAGCTGTCCTATTACTTGGTTTGCCTTTACGAATTCACCTGTTGTAACTTCCCAACTTATTAGCTTATCACGCCCCCCTGTCTGTATAGATTTTAAAAGATTATAAATTACATCTGGTATGGCGGGTACATATACATATTCTGGAGCTAATTCTCCTTCGGTATCCTTGTTTGGCTCTACGTTTTCTTTAGCAGTTTTTAGTCCAAGAATATAAGAACGAATTTTGTCGGGATTGGAAATGCTCTCTAACTCCATATTCGTTGTTGACGTTTTTACTATCAAGGTTCGTATGCCATTGAGGCTTTTAAAGTTCCATTTGCCTTTCTCAACACTTTGAATTTCTTTAATCACCACGGTTTCCTGAACTCCACCATGTGGCCAAACTTTCTTATGGATAAATTTCCCGTCTTCAATAACATAAGTCACTCGAATTTTAGTCGAAAGAGCAGGGCTGAAACTTAGCATCTCAATACCGTTTTCTACAGTTTTTTTGAAGAGTCCTTCCATTTCAATTCTCTTACTGGGTTCAGTTTAATAACCGTTGCTAACGGTTAGGCTAAAAAGCTTTGCCATCCCGTAGGGTGGCTATGATTTTTTAGCCATTGTTAGCAACTGCCTTTTTTATTTCATTTTCGACTAAAGTCCCTCTGGCAATTCGTCCAGCACGACCACTAGTGCCTTGGAATACGTATTTATAGAATTTTGCATATCCATTCGTTTCCGGGTCAGTTGATTTGTTTTCTAAGATTTGATTTTCTAAGTCGGTCAAAACAGCTTTCAAATTAATCTTACTAAAGTCAGTTCCACTTCTTTTTAATTTAACCAATTCAACAAGCAATGTGAAAAAACTGGTCTTTCTAAACCAAAGAGAATCAGGTTCTAAATTCAAATCAATAATCATTTGGCAGGTCTCAGTAATATCTGATTTAATCTTTTCTGAATCTGCATACTCATCATTATGAAGCTTGATATATCTCTCTATTTCCGAATTTCCGGTGAAATAACCGCCTTCCTCTATTGTTGCCATTATTAACAGAATATATTCAGTGTCTTTCATCCTTGCATATTGATTTTGGCTGAAGATATCCAATGCTTCAAATTCTTTTGACTCTTGAATTGTCTGTGCCGTAGAAATAAATGCTCCCTCATACAACGCATTATTGATTTCCATTGCGTTCAAAGCGTAACTTACAGAATTGATTCTTTGAAAAATTTCAATTATTTGATTCTCGTCTAATCTCCCTAAGTCGCGAACTACAATCTTGTAATCATAAAAATCAGTTTGTTGCTTAGCAGATAATTCTTTAAATAATGGTATTCCCCGAGTAGCAATCTCCCCGTTGATATAAGAAAATATAGTATCTAATCGCTGTTGCCCGTCAACTACCAAGCGAGTTGAAGTTTGAGTTTCTAAGTCTATATCTCCATCAGCAAGGTAGATTTCCGGAAAAGGAAAACCTCTAAGAATGGTGTCAATAAATTTTTCTTTATGTGAATTATTCCAAACCAAATTTCTCTGAAAAGTAGGACGTAAAACGAGAGTCCCATTTTTCAAATCGTTGTATAAATCGAGTAATTTCTCGTTGTCCGCTGTTCCTATATTATTCATAGTTTTCTAGTCTTAATCTGCTGATATTTCGAGAATGGTATTGTTCGAAAAAGTATTCATTTCGAAAAATGGCACCTGCTATTTTATAATTCCCATACTTTCCGTACGAAATACCTTTAAAAAATTCAAACCATTCATTTTTCTTCGGATAATTAAAAGGGAATAAATCTGGTCTAATCCATCCTTTTAAGAAGTATTCCAGGAATTCTCTATAATTTTTGTCTTCTTGTTCACTCCTTGCTTTAACGTTAATATTAAAGTTGAGAAGTTCCTGCCAATATTCATCAAATATGGTTTCACTGATAACTACAATATCAATGTCAGATTCTTCATTAAAGTCATTCCATATTTTTTTGGGAGCTATGCTAAATCCTAGCTTAGCCGAGCCTACCATAACTACTTTTGTAGTACTTACATTGAAGAAGTTGGCAACTTTTTGTTTCAAGAAGAAGTATTTGTCTTCGTCATCATGATAAATTATCGGGTTTCCATGTAGCAGGTTCTTTCTGATAATTACCGTATCTGATATGAGGTCATTATTGAGTTCTGCCTTAAATACAGATTTTCTATTTTCAATAATTTCTTTCATTTCATTTTTTCGGTTGTTTTGAACGTTAGCTATGCGCCACTGTAGTGGCGGTTATATTTAATATAGGTTGGTGAAACTTCCTTATAGCATACCATATTGTAGTGCTATAAGGAAGTTTCATTAGTCTAGAAAAGCACAGAGATTCTAAAAGAGATTGTGCGTTTTCTCCTATGAAGAACGTGCTTTGAAAGGAGTTTTGCAAGGGAGCCCCCATCTCCTGTCCCTGCCTTTGCCGGCAGGCAGGTTCCCCCGAAGGAGGAAGATGATACCAAGTGCTAGAGTGTTGTGTGGTTGTTAGATTTTTGCGGTGGTGTACTGCCCCTCTCTCCCAAGGCTTCGGGAGGGGAAAGGTAAAAGCCTGCCTGCAGCAGGCAGGGGTGGGGCTATTCTCAACAAACCATTTTTTACGCTTCGACTTTTTTTGAAGAAAAAGGTTAAGGTCTCAGCGAAATCTAAGACCAAAAAAAGCTAATGAATTTCGAAGAGAAAGTCTTTCTGACTGCGTTGAGCCTTGTTTCACGTTTATACTTATTGTTGGCCGTTGTTTTTAGTAAAGTCGATTCCAAAATTTTGTTAGGTTCCGGACCCGATTTAGCTTATCAATTTCCGTGAATCCTAAAATTCCAATTTCCCCTCGTTTTAAGTTCAAGGTGTGTAAATCCAACTTTCTGGGTCTATGTCTCAGTCCATAGTAACCAAAATTCTCATATTTAGCTTTACCAAATTGGGCTTCAAAGTCACAGATTGTCGCAAAATGTTCGTTGTATAGATAACCCTCCTTTACTTCTTCCAAAAGTAGACTATCATAAGACAAATTTGGCTGACTGAAATGATGTATTAAAATCACTATAGGCATCCCCGCTGAATAGTTGTTTGTTCTAATCTTAGAGTGCATTTCGCTTCTGTCGATTCCAATCAAATTCTCACCAGGAAAACCGTATTGTTCTGTGATTTCTATTAATCTTTCGATTTGTTTCCTGTTCAATACTTCCCATTCTTTTCCTATTTTCCTCTTTTTAAAGAAGCTCGAATTATAATATAATTCTCGCATTTTCTGATCTTCCAAAAACATTTGATTAACCTCATTCCTTAATTCCCAATTGATTTTAGAAGAATAAATAGTCAATAAACTATCTTCTTTTTCTTTGATTTTTTTGTAGAAATTACTTTTCAGATAATTGGTTGTAAGCCCCGAAGATTCTAGGTCTTTTATTCTGATTCCTCTTGTTAAACCCTTTTGCAAAAAGAAATCAAGGTTAATAGTGTCTTTTGCTGATATGGATAATTCTATTGCATTGTAGCAATCTCGTGCAAATGGATGGTCATATTTTTCAAAAGCAGAGCGATAAGAGTTTAAGGCAGAAGATAAATCTCTATCAATGACAAACTTTCTGCCCTCATTAATTTTTTCATAGTAATCATAGACATCTTGAGCATTTGTTGTTAAAGCCGCTATGCCAAATAAACAAACTAGTATCTTTTTCATTCTTATGTCAAATTGTGGCTCAGGTTAATGATGTGACATTATGGTGCTGCTATAATGAGTTATCAATACTTCTGAGAAGCATAGAGACTCTAAATGAATTGGTGTGTTTTCTTCAATGAAGAACGTGTATTGAAAGGAGTTTTGCAAGGGAGCCCCCATCTCCTGTCTTCCCCCGTAGGAGGAAGATGATATCATGTGCTAGCGTGTTGTGTGGTTTTTGATTTTTGCTGTGGTGTAACTCTCTCCAAAAGCATCGTGAGGGGAGGGATAAAAGCGTGCAGATTATGTTAAACTTACTTTTTCCTACCTTTGAACTGTTCCATAGTCTTGTAAATTCCAAGAATGTCTCCTGCAAACCAATCAAACATATTGATGGACATAATAGCTTGGCCTAGTCGAGTGACTCTATAAATATACCCCGGTATACTAATGAGCTTTTTGTTCTTTTCAATAGCCTTAACAATGGTTAATGCTGTGGCCTCTGGTTCTAGGATGGGGATTTTTGACTTAACACCATCGAACATTCCAGTGTTGATGTAATAGGGCATTATGGTAGTCACATTCACTTTCTTTTTCATCTGCTTCATCTCTAAGCGCAATGTGTCCGACCAGCCGTTCAGAGCCCATTTACTGGCTGCGTAAACCGACATTTTAGGGTTAGAAACTAAGCCGCCAGAAGAGGCAATATTGCAAATGTGACCCGAGTTTTGTTTCAGCATATCATCAAGAAACTCCCTAGTAATAAACATTGGCGCATTGGTGTTGATGTCTATTGTCTTTGAAATATCTGATGGCGTATGCTCATTAAAGTACTTGCCAACCACTATGCCAGCATTGTTAATCAGTATATCTACCACGCCTATTTCTGCCTTCACTTTTTTAGCAGTTTCCTGAATCTGCTCAAGGCTAGAGACATCTACTTTGTAACCAAATACCTTTCCCTTGCCTGAAAATTCGGCAATGGTTCGATCGATACCTTCTTGGTGGATGTCCCAGATAATTACTTTGGCTTTTCGTTCTAACATTAAACGAACCATGATTTTGCCTATTCCAGATGCACCACCTGTTATTAAAACGATTTTGTCTCTTATTTCCATTTTTCCAATGTGACTGCCGTGTTAAGTATTCGAAACAAAAGTGCGAATATTTACGCTAGAATTTCATTTGCTTCTTACTGAGCCAGAATAAGAACTACTAGTAGTTCAGAAGGTTATCACTCCCTTTAGTGAAAGGGAGTGGGTTATATCAATCGAGAAAAGGCTTTAAAAGGCTTTTAGAATACGTTTAGATTTTAAAATCGGTAGTGGGCTCCGCTATAAATACTGAGGTTATAAAACCTACATTGGTTACATTCTACTTAGTTTTTGGAGGTTTGAATAGGCTGTAATCACAAGCCTTGTTTGTCTTGTGTTCGATTTTATATTCAGAGAGCAACTGGGAGATTATTCGTTGCGTTTCGTTTTCATTGAGTCCTAACTTTTCTCCAAGTTCTATCTCGCTTAAGCAGCCATTGTTGGCTATTAACAGGTTGTAGTAGTCTTCTTTAATATTCATTACTAGATTGTTTTTGTGTTGCGATCATCATATGTGGACTGAAGGGTAGGAGGTAGCTGTCATTTTCCGTTACTTCAATCAATTCGAGTAGAGTCTTTTTTCTATTACAGTTCAGCATACTGGCAAAGTAATCCTTGTCTAGCCAAGCCATTCCTTCAATGGCATAAGTGTTAAGGTAGATCAGCTCTTGCTCAAGAAACTCGCTTTTTAATTGCTCTGGCCTATGATAATAGGCTTCAGCTAACAACCAGGGGAAATCATCAGGAGGGTTGTGAACCCCAGTGGTCAACTCTTCTTTGCACATTTGGAAAAAGGGCTTTTTATGGATCAGACCATTTAAGAGTCCAACTAAGGTGGAGGCAGTATAATTAATGGCAAAGCCAAGAATGATACCGTCAGGTTTTACTACTCTTTTGGCTTCGCGAATGCTCGTACTTCGGTCTTCTTTATTCTGAAGATGATACAATGGTCCGTGCAAAATGACCAAGTCAGCACAGTTACTGGGGAAGTCGAGATTTCTAGATTCTCCTGAGTGAACAGAGAACTTGTTCTTTAATTTATTGGACCTGCCTTTTGCCAGTTTTAGGTGTTTGCGAACGGGTTCTACTAAGTGGACTTGATGCCCTTTTTGAGCAAGCCATTCCGAATACTTTCCGGTACCGCCACCCACATCAATAATTTTTGATGGTTGATTGGGAATATACTTTTCAATGAGGGTTTTAATTCTTTCGAACTCGAATACTCCCATTCCTTTATTGAGTCTGGTTTCTTCTGAGGCCTGATTATAGAAAGCTTCTATATTTTTACTTATAAGATTATTACTAGTCATTTTAAAGATTAGATGAATATCAAGCCTGAAGTCTGAAATTGACTTTAAGATGATATTGCGACCAATGGTTGATCGATCTTGAATAAAAATTTGAATGAAAGAGACAGCCAACAGATCTGGGCGTTGGTTGCTCGTTTAATTGAATATCCTTAGGTCAAGGATATGCGATATGTAATGCTAGTAAAACAGGCTGTAAAGATAGAAAAACTAAAACTAGCCTTGGCTTCTCAGTAGCATAATTCTGTTAAACCAAGGTCTCGGAGAGGCGTTAAGATCTGAGAAAGGTGAAGCGCGAGCTTTATTGACACGTTCGTAGCCAGTTTTTATTTAACTAAAATGCGTTTCATACAACTCTCACTATTCTTTAAATACATTTTTAGCAGATATACTCCGTCTGGCAACGTTGTTACATCAATCAATCTAGAGTCTTTTTCAGATAATAGTAATCTTCCACTTAAACTATAAACATCTATTTGGTCAATATCTTTCTTTGTCTGAATGTTCAGGAAATCTGTAGCCGGGTTAGGATAGACAATAATGTTATTATTCTCTAATATATCGGGAATTGCTGTGACCAATGATTCGCTTTGAGCAATACCATAAAAAATAGATTCTATATTGTATCCCTCAGTGTATATCACTGCCTCGAAACCTACAAATTGAAAATCATTATTGGGAGTTGCTTCAATGCTTGCAATAGAAGCGTAACCATTTTTTTCGATCTTTTTAACATTGCTCCAATTTCCCTCAGAATCGATTATGGCAATAAACGGATTGGAATTTGAAGAGGAAGTATTCAGAGAGATATCGCCAAATGAAACATCACCTTTAAAATCCCCACCTACAGCTATAGTACCATTATTATTTATGGCTAAAGAGTGAATTCTGGTGCGAGTACCTCCATCAATGGTTTTTAGCATGGTAAGGTTTCCCTCTGAATTATATTTAGCTACAAGCCCTGAACCATTGGATACTGAAGTTTTGGTATCGTATGATAAGTCATTATCTATATCGAAATCCACATTGTTACCTGAAAAAAAACCGGAAATATAAATATGTTCATTGTCATCAAAGGTAATGTCGGTAACAGAATTGAATGAATTTGAACTAATCGTTTTTACCCACTCTACATTTCCTGAAGCATTACATTTTAAAATAAATATGTCTGTATTTTGTGGAGCAAATTCAAAGAATCCTTGACTTTCCACATAAACAGGTGTTTCATTATTTTTAAATAAGGATAATCCTTTAGCGTTAGTGCCTTTAAGAGCATTAAATGCACCGGCCAAGTACATATTTCCACTCGGGGCTACACAAACATGTAAGCTTGAAAGTGTACCACCTCCAATACCCTTTACATCTACAAAATCGCCATCACTATTGTAATGTGCGACAAATCCTAAACGAAGAAATTCACCCTGGATAATATCGCGATTATCCGAGTACTCATTGTTAGTGTCAAAATCAATATTAGCACCTGTAAAACCTCCTAGATAGCCAGTAGCCCACACATCATTATTGGTATCAATATAGAGACTAAAGCTTCGATCTGTAAAGTCATCTTTTATTTCTCTATACCAGAGCATTTTTCCTTCTGGAGAGTATTTTATTATGAAAGCATTATGGTTGTTGTCAGAAAAATCATTCCCGTAAGAAGTAGAAATAATCGAGTTGCTCTCTGGGTGTTCCGAGTCTAAGTCCACCTTTTGCAATGTACCAACGTCAATGGTCGCCAAAACATAAATGTTGTTTTCGCTATCTACTTTTACATCACTTGCATAATCATTACTATATCTGCTTTCTTGAAAAAAACTTCCTCCGATACCCTTCAAGAAGACTAAATTGTCGTTAGTGTCATATTTGGCGATAAAAATATTGGAATTTTCATCAGATGATAGAGTATCGTCTGTCCCAAAATCTACACTCAATCCATCAAATCCACCCACCACAATTTTATTCCCATCGCTATCAGTTACCAAGGCAGATTGAAGAAATCCATAAAACTTAGTGTAATCTTTGTTCCAGTTGATTGATTGAGTAGTGTTTACTATTAAATCTTGTGCGTTTAGGCTTATGGATATAAATAATATTGCGAGTAGTAATGTTGTTTTCATGAGTAGCTTTTAAGGGGAGAATAGTTTTTCCTTAAAGAAATCTATGGAGATAGCGGGTTTCAATTTTTTGTAATGTCTGACTGAAAATGTTTTTGTCTCTCATGGTTCGAGATACAACTAAGGCTCCTTGAATTTCGATCAAAGTTTGCAGCGCAAGATCGAGTGCCTCGTCTTCTTCAAAATTCAATTCAATTCCGATTTCTTTGAAATTGATAATCCACAATTGCATTCCGCTGTTGATTTGTTCTTCAAAAAGCTCTAAGCCTACTCGCATCGATAAAGCTCTAAAAATGCAAGTTTCTTCTCCAGCAGAATAAAGTACGCTTATTTGACTCAACGCATTCTTTAACCTTTCCTCGGGGGTCAAAATTTCATTTTGTAAAACAGAAAATATGTTTTCCTGAACCCACTTATTTACATTCTGTAACACAGCTTCAGCCATTGCTTGCTTACCTTTCGGGAAACGATGGTATAAGCTGGCTTTTTTTAAATTAGTTGCTTCAGCTAAATCCGAGAGGCTAGCACCTTCGTAGCCCTTCTCACGAAATACTTTTGTTAAGCTTTCCAGTACATCTTCTTCCAATACTTTCGGTGGTCTCATAAAGCAAATGTATATAATGAATAAATATTTACCGAACGTTTGGTAAAATATAAAGCCATAAGCTTTTGAATATTTTTGCAGTCTCTCATAATACCTTGTAAAACATTGCCTCGCTTATTTCAGACTATATTTAGATGGCTTGCTGAGATTATTTACGGAGATTATATTTGGCCTACCCACCGCATACGTCTTAGCGAGACGCTCAAGACCAGATAGAGATTTTTATGCTAAACAGCTTCAATGCTGTATAGCTTATTCATTTGTTTGCTCATGACCTTTTCAGATACATTGATTCAGACAAATGAAGACTAGGTGCCATTGTTGGCCATTGTGTTTTTAGTCCCATACACTTGGACGATCAATTCCCATCGCTCTCAAGTATGTTAGGAATTGACCTGCGTGAACGGATTCATGATACCCAATGCGCAATAAGTATTTTCCGAGATTCTTTTTCTCGCCATTGCCAGGGTGCACGATTTCTGTTTCGTTTAATTCTCTATCAGAAAACTGACGGACGCTTTCTATAAATGTGTTTCTGTAAGGTTGAGCAAATTCAAGTTCGTCAGCAACGCTAATCAATGGTTGATTTTCCCAAGGAGTATGATAATTAGTCATGCTCTCGTTATTGATAATCATATTCCATCCATAATCGGCTTCCAAAACGTGCCGAATCATGCCCATAGAAGTCATCGCTTTTTCGTCAGGTTTCCAATTATACCGGCTTTCAGGAAGCGCTTTCCAAAGTTTTATACTTCTTCTTCTAATCTCTGTGAAGTTTAAGACTATCAGTTCGGATTGAGTCATATGATTTGCTTTCGCGAATGTGGTTTTTCAGAACAGGTAACATTATGCATGTGCCAGCCGAGTTCATTAGCCGTGGCCTCTCGGTAAGATAACTCTATTTCTATTAAGCTAAGGTCTCTGGGGTTATTATGAGTAGACATAGAAATAAGCCAGAAATATAGATTTATCACTTATATAGATCCATATTTTCTGACTAATTGTAATAAACTGTTTTACAAAACAGTGTGGCGTTTAGAAACGCTGCTTGCTATTCTATTTTACCAATTAAGCCCCAGCCATTGGCCTGGTCAATTACTACGCAGTGAATTAGGTTGTCTCCTTTTTTTAGAGGAAGATAAAGCGTGTTGGCATCAATATTTAAGTGCCCCATAAATTGCACTCCCTTCAGTCGGAAGCTGTTATCACCAGAGAAAATCGCTTCACCATTTAGGTAAATGATGATTTTGTCGCTGTAGTCGAAAGAGAAAAGCTTGTTAGCAGCCTCTTCTGAATGAATCGTGGTCTTCGCAACAATAAAATCTTCTTTGTTTTGCTCGAACCCGCCAGAAGACGTCTTTTTAACATATTTAGAAATAGGTAGTAAGCCTGATTCTTCTGTGGTAACAGACGTGTATTCGGTCTTAGCGAGCAGCTCATAATCTAACTTTTCTTTATGGAAAGACTGAGCTGATGTTATTTGCCAACTAGAAATAATTGTAGGGTCTGTTGGTGTCTTCGGTTTTTCTTGAGTCGATTTATCTACTGCGGAATGAGTAACCTTGAAATTAGAGAATCGGTTGCCAAATAAGGCCCATAAGCCAATTTTTCCCTCTTTTTGACTGGTTTTCATTTGCTCCACAGTCATTGCGTAGCTTCCGTTAATAAAGACTTCTACCCGCTGATTCTGAACTTCTAACCTTAGTTTATTCCAGCCATTAGCTTTGAATGTCACGTTGGCCTGATGCTCGCGATACAATTGCCAGTTAGACTCATTATTGAACATGGGCGTGTATTGAACAGCGTCTGCCTGACCAGATTTGTGTAACCTCATATACACTTCTTCCAAGTTGTTGTTCTCTTCGCGAAAACTGATGCCAGCAAAGCTTCTGCTAGCCTTGGCGTAAACCTCTACCTCTATGATTCCATTGGTGAAGTGTTGACCTTTTACTGTGGCCCTGCCAGTAGTTAAAACTAGTGTTTCTCTGTTGTCGAATTGTTCAAATTGAGCATCGGCCGGAATATTCCAATGCGTTGATTTCATAGGAATTGAAATGCTTTTGCTTTGTGCATGGGCTAGCTCTACCGTTAATATGCCCAATAATATGTTGAGTAATATTTTCATGACCTTTGGTTTGTGGATGAAAGCTCATTACGTTTTGGTATGGCTTAAAGTTGCCGTGTGCTTTTCACCTTGTTGAAAAACCATTTAAGGATTTTATGTTGAGTTAGGTTCAGCGAGAAGGAGGGTGTTTGCTTTTGGAATGTCAGTTTAATGACTGAAACCGACTACCTTATTTAAATTGGTAAAGTGTGTTTTACTAAACTGTTATTTCCTGAATATCAGGCTGAATGTAGCTCCTTGGCCATGTTGGGATTTCACTGTCAAGTCGCCTTTATGCTTTTTCATTATCTGTTTGGAGAGGCTCAACCCAATGCCAGAACCATCTTCTTTGGTGGAAAAGAATGGAATAAAAATTTGATCCATTTTGGTCTCGTCTATACCGATTCCGTTGTCTTTTATTTCTATGACTGACTGGTGACTACTAGAATAAGCATGAATTTCTACTAAGCCATTTTCGTGGTTTTCTGTAGCGTGTCGAGCATTGGTTAATAGGTTAATCAGAACCTGATCTATAAGCTTTCTATCCATTGCTACCGACATGCGGGCTTCAGATTTTGTCTGGAGTTTTACACCAGCTTTTTCGAACTCCTTACTTAAGAGGTTGGCGTTTTCTTCTAACAGCTCCCTGACGTTGACTTCTTTCAGCTCTAAGGTCTTAATTCTGGTCAGCTTACGGTAGTCTTCTACAAAGTGGAGTAGGCCTTCACTACGCCTTTGAATGGTTTTAAGTGAGAAACGAAGGTCTTCCAACGTTTCTTCGGAAAGGTTCTCCAATGGCTTCGGCTGACCATTTTCTTCCAGTAGCATAATCATGGTCTCAGAAAGAGAGGTGACAGGCGTTACCGAGTTCATAATTTCGTGCGTGAGAATGCGAATAAGCTTATGCCAAGCCTCAATTTCCTTCTGTTCAATCTCACTTTTGATATCCTGAAAGGTGACTATAGTGTATCGATAATTCAGAATTTTAAGTCGGTTGATCTGAACCGAAACTTGCTGTTTTTCGCCCTTGATGGAAAGTTCAATCAGCTTACGTTCATTGTCTTCCATGGCATCCAATTCGTTGGCAAAAGTGGGCTGTAGCTGCTGAAATTGCTTCCAGTAATTTGGAGTGGCAATTTTTAGTAGATCTTGAGCGGCCTTGTTCATTAGCTCAATTCCATGATCTTCTTTCACTGCTAACACACCTACCTTAATGTTATCTACAATGACTTGAAGGAACTTAAATTGGGCTTCCTTTTCAACGCTTACTTTTTTGAATGCTTCTATGATTTCTACAAAGGCATCTTGCAGTTCTTGAAACGACTTGCCATGCTTTTTGCCTTTGAAGGAGATGGAGAAGTCGGAGTAACGAATGGCCATCAGTAGTTTGGCAATCTCTCGATTCGTGTGTGTGATAAACCTGATGAGTTCAGAGACCTGAATAATGATTATGCCTAGCAGTATAATTTGGTTGAAGAAGAGCTCTGTTCTGGCGAAAATAAAGGCCAGTGCCGTCATGGTGAGCATGAGCAACACGATGCGGATAACTACCAGTAAAGCGAATCTTTTTGATACCATTGTACCTAGTGTCTCTTAGTTCTTTGGCCTGAATTCAGCTATTTCATCTCTTTTAGGAGACGTGATTAATGGTGTAATTTCTTTAGTAGAAGAATTCCAAATATAGATTTCCGAATTACCATCTAGGGTTTTGGTAAAGGCTAATACTCTTCCATCGGGAGACCATCTTGGCCATCGGTTATCATCAATGCCTTGGGTAATATTGACTTGATTACTTCCATCAGCATTCATTACGTAAATGTCGCAGTTACCTGTGTCGCAATGATGGAAGGCAATTTGTTCTCCATTGGGGGAGTAATCTGGCAGAGCATTGAAGTGCTTTAGACTGGTGAGCTGTTTTTGATTGATTGGGTTTGGTACGTTTATCTGAAATATTTCAGCTATTCCAGATCTATAAATTGAGTCGCCTGCTTGAGTTTGTATGCTGGCAATTACCTGAGATTCATCTGGAGAAAACTTTGCTCCAGACTCATAGAGCTCGTTTTTGGTAAGTCTGAACCATTCTTTTGTTGGTTGATGGTAACTGTAAATTTCACCTTTAACCTGATCTCGGCCAGAACTTACTAATAATGTTTTTCCATCTTTTGAAACATCGTTGAGGGTAAGCGTAAGGGTGTCGCTAAGTAATTCTTCGTTCTCCTTGCTCGCGAGATTATAGCGCAGTATGGAGCGGCTGCCCTGCTTGTATTCAGTATAGTAGAGGCTTTTTCCATCACTACTCCAAACCATGTTATACTTAGTGTTTTCTGAGCTTATAAGGAGAGTGTCAGTTATGTTTTTAGAGTCAAATAGAAAAATATCTAGCTTTCCGTTTTCGTCATTAACGTATGCCAGTTCATAGTTTTGACTGGTACAAGCTGCTAAGAGCAATGCAAGTGTTAGCGCTAGGTTGGTTTTCATATTTGAGTTGTTTAGTATTCTTAATATTAATGCTTCTAAGGTCGATTCTTACTCTTACTCTTCCGAAATTCCTTCCTCGCGTAAAACTTTTCTTTCTCTCTACCCCTAACCTCTAAAGGGGCATTACTTCATCAGTACTCGAGCAAAAGATGGCAAAGTTGCTTCCTACTTCCAACTTCTGACTTCCGTCTCAATCTACCCCTAACCCCTAAAGGGGCAGCACTTCATCAGTAATCGAGCAAAAGATGGCTAAGTTACTTCCGACTCCTATCTTCCGACTTCGGTCTTCTGACTTCCGTCTTATTCTACCCTAACCCCTAAAGGGGAAGTACTTTATCAGTACTTGTGCGGAAGATCGCTAAGTTGCTTCCGTCTTCCGTCTTCCGTCTTACTCTATAACCCTAAAGGGGCAGTATTTTATCAGTACTTGTGCGGAAGTAGGTTAAGTTGCTTCCGACTTCCGTCTTCGGTCTTCTGACTTCTGTCTCAATCTACCCCTAACCCCTAAAGGGGCATTACTTCATCAGTAATCGAGCAAAAGATGGCTAAGTTGCTTCCGACTTCCGACCTCGTGCTTCTCGCTACAATCCATACTTCTGCATTCTTCTGTAAAGGGCTAGTCTGTCAAGGCCGAGTTCTTTAGCGGCTCGGGTTACGTTGCCATTATGTTTGTCTAGCGCTTTTAATATTAGTCTTTTTTCGTTTTCCGTAATGTTTAGGTTTTCATCTTCTTGTGCTTTGGCCGAGGCTTTTGTGTTTCCCAACATGAAATCATTTGGGCCTAGCTTATTGCCATCGGCCAGAATAATGGCTCGCTCTACGGAGTGTTCCAACTCTCGAATATTTCCAGGCCAATGATGCTTCTTTAACTTATTCATGGTGCCCGTATCAATGCGCATATTGGTCTTTTTGTACTTCTTGCCAAATACGTTTAAGAAGTGTTCAACCAGAATGTCCATGTCTTCAGTTCGCTCTGAAAGTGAGGGCATTTTAAGCTCAACGGTGTTGATTCTATAGAGCAAGTCTTGCCTGAATTCACCTTTATCTACCATTTCATAAAGGGGCATATTGGTGGCACAAACCAGACGTATATCGATCGGAATTTCTTTGCCTGAACCCACTCTGCTTACTTTTCGCTGCTGAAGCACCGAAAGCAATTTTGCCTGAAGTGGGAGAGAGAGGTTGCCAATTTCGTCCAGAAAGAGAGTGCCGCCTTGCGCCAGTTCGAAGCGGCCAGGCTTGTCTTCTTTGGCATCGGTAAAAGCCCCTTTTACATGACCGAAAAGCTCCGACTCAAAAAGCGTTTCGCTAATAGAGCCCAAATCGACCTTAATGAAAACCTGATTAGCTCGGTCTGATTTTTTGTGCAGTGCTCTGGCTGCCAATTCTTTACCAGTTCCGTTTTCTCCGAGAATCAGCACGTTCGCATCGGTTGGTCCTACCTTTTCAATGAGTGAGAAAACTCTTTGCATGGGAGCTGAATTACCCAGAAAGTTAGAGTACTTCTGATCTACATCATCGGTGATGCTTTTGGTGGTGTTTTTAAGTCTGTCTACCTCTAATTTGCTGTGCCGAAGTTGTAAGGCTGAAGTAATGGTGGCATAGAGTTTTTCATTTTTCCATGGTTTGGTAATGAAGTCGGTGCCGCCCGATTTGATGGCTTGAACCGCCAAGTCGAACTCACCATAGGCGGTGACTAAGATGACGATGGCATTCGGATCGATATCCAGAATTTGGTTGAGCCAATGAAGCCCGTCAGATCCATCATTTTCTCCTTTCTTAAAGTTCATGTCGAGCAATACCACATCAAATGATTCTCGCTCAAAGTGGAGGGGGATCAGTTCCGGATTACTTTCAATCTGCACTAAGGTAAACTGCTGTTTCAGATACATTCGTGCCGTGTTGAGCACATCAATATCATCGTCAACAATCAGTATTTTAGCCTCTATCTTCGCCATAAAACTGTATCAAAAACAAACACTTAAATGTATTGAAAACAAACGGATAAAAACTATCAATGACTGAAATATATTTACAACGTTCTGATATTCAGTATGTAGTGTTTTTGGCACTCCTTTTGGCTAGATTGTGACATCAAAGGTCAACTATGTTAAAAAATTATTTCATCACCGCGCTTAGAAACCTGTCGAGAAACAGGTCTTTTACCATCATCAATATTTTCGGTTTAGCATTAGGTATCAGTGCTGCCTTGGTTCTCTTCAAGATTGTAATTTTTGAAAAGAGCTTCGATACTTACCTAACCAATTACGACAACCTTTATCGCTTCACTAAAAAGGTAATCAGCCCGAATTTGGTTGAGCAGGAAGCTGGAATGCAGAATCCATTTGCCGAGGCTTTCAAAACTGACTATCCAGACTTGGGTACGCCAGTTAGAACGTTCTACATAGGGGAGAATCAGCTCAGCGTTCAGAATGTAACGGGTGATTGGACCCACTATGAACAAAGAGATGGTATTTCTTTCGTTGACGAGGAGTTCTTTAAGCTCTTCGATTATGAGTGGAAGGTGGGTGACCCTGAAACTGCTTTGTCTAAGCCTAAGTCGGCTGTAATCTCAATTTCCCTAGCAGAAAAATATTTCGGTGTGACCGATGGAGGATACGATAGAGTATTGGGTAAGGAAATGAAGCTCAATAATGACCTAACGATTTTCATTACGGGGGTGGTTACAGATCCTCCAAAGAATGCCTCTCTTCCTTTTAAGTTATTGATAGAGTATGAATCTGTAGCTGAGATTTTCGATTTCTTCCAGCCAGATTCTTGGGGTTCAACTTCTTCAAATGCACATGTTTACTTCCTAGCTAATGATAATGTTACGGCACAACAAATTAGAGATGTGCTTCCGGCCATGTCTGAGAAATATATGCCTGAAACGGAGAATGAAACTGTTTTTCAGCTCCAAGCACTTGCTGATATGCACTTTCAACCAGAGTATAATGTATATGGAAACTCGGCCAAGTCGCCCGACTTTTTAACCGTTCCGATTGCTATTGGGGTATTCTTAATTCTCACCGCTTGTATCAACTTTGTGAATTTATCTACCGCTTTGGCCATTAAGCGGTCTAAGGAGGTTGGAATTAGAAAGGTTTTAGGCGGTGTAAGAAACCAGCTGGTTTTCCAGTTTATGGGCGAAACCTTCCTCATAACAGTGATAGCCACTCTTATTTCTTTGGGAGTAGCCGAATTGGCCATGACTAATATGGAAGAGTTGATTGGTTATAGCTTATCGTTAGAGCTAATGAAAGACACTTCCCTCTTGCTAGTGGCTTTAGGCGTAGTGGTGGGGGTAACGCTCTTGGCTGGACTTTATCCATCATTTATACTTTCCAGACTAAAGCCTGTAGCAGTACTTAGAAGCAAGGGGCAGAGTTCTCTTTCAGGAAATATCAATACAAGAAGAGGTTTGGTAGTCTTCCAGTTTCTTATTTCTCAAGTGCTGGTTATTTGTACGCTGGTGGTTATTTCTCAGATGAAATTCTTCGAGAATAAGGATTTAGGCTTCAGAAAATCTTCCATCATCACTTTTCCTCTGCCTTCCAACGAAGAAGCGAAGCTAAACTTTATGGGGAATGAATTGCAGACTTTTCCAGGAGTTGAAAAGGTTAGCTTTTCATTCGCAAGTCCACTTTCTGATAACAACATTGGTTCTACTTTCGGTTATGCTCCGTTGGAAACCACAGGAGAGTTCGATGCTGCATTCAAGGTGATTGATGAAAACTATTTGGATTTATATGACATCAAACTTTTGGCGGGAAGCGATATCAGCAAGTTCGATACAACACTTTCTGAAGCAATCATTTCTGAACAAGCATTGAAACTGATGGGGCTTGAAAACCCTGAAGACGCTATTGGAGAAACCATCCGCTCAGGTTTTAATGGCGATAAAAGAGTAGTTGGGGTCTTCAAGGATTTCCACAATAAGGATTTGAGAGATAAAGTTGACCCGATAATTATGGTCAAATACGCTGGCTACTACTACGAAGGAGCGGTAAGGTTTGAGGGTTCGGAAAGTCAGACTTCAAACCTAGTAAAGAAGCTTGAAGAGACCTGGACTGCGCAGTACCCTCATACTATTTTCGATTACACTTTACTTTCTGAGAAGATCATGGAGAACTATGAAGAAGAAGCCCGAGTGCTCACACTCTTTCAGATATTTTCAGGTTTGGCCATCTTTATTGGTTGTTTAGGCTTGTATGGCTTAGTGTCATTCATGGCCAACCAAAAGACCAAAGAGATCGGTATTCGCAAAGTACTGGGTGCTTCTGTCAATCAGATCTTGAATCTGTTTTCTAAAGAACTGTTGGTACTCATTGGCATCGCTTTCTTATTGGCTGCTCCACTTGGTTATTACCTCATGAACGACTGGCTAAGCGGATTCGAATTTAGAATCGGATTGTCAGTTTGGGTGTTTGCTGCGGCTATCGGCTTCACCCTATTAATTGGAGCCATTACTACTGGGTTGCGCTCCTTCCGTGCAGCTACTTCAAACCCTGTAGATTCACTTAGAAGCGAATAAGAACTCAAAAACAACGGTCAAATGCTCAAAACTTACATCAATACATTCCTTAGAAAATTCAGAAAGGAAAAGCTCTTTTCACTACTTAACCTTGGCGGGCTCACTGTTGGATTGACCACCGTTTTGTTAATCGGTCTCTATATTCAAGATGAACTGAGTTTTGATAAGTTTCATACAAGGAAGGACGATATATACCTGAGCTATCATTTGATGGGTAATAATAAGGTAACCAGCGACAGATTGGCTTATGGGCTAGCCAAGCAAATTGCGGAAGAAGTACCAGAAGTACAGAAACTTGCTAGTTACCAATCGAGAAATAGGCTGATTACTGCTGGAAACAAAACCTTTCTAGATAATGAAATGGCTTATGTAAATAATGAGTTTCTTACAGTCTTCGACTTTCCTTTGGCCTTTGGTGTGGCAGAAGAAGACAAGGGTTCATTGCTTATCAGTCGTTCTGCGGCAGAGAAGTACTTTGGTGAAGCTACGCTTGCTCTAGGTAAGAAGATTACTGTAGATGAAGATGATGAATACATTATTTCTGGTGTGTTGGAAGATGTACCGGCCAACTCCACCTTACAATTTGATTTTCTATCTGTTGAGAATGAGCTTTTTGAAAAGCGAAGTCAATTAATGGATAATGAAAATGGCTATTTCCCTGCTCAAAACTGGTTCTTAATGCAAAGAGGTTTCAGCAAAGAGGCTGTTCAAGAAAAGATGCAGGCTATAGCTATGAGCATGCCTTATAGTCATAGATACACTAATACACAGGCCAACCAAAACATTTTCTTACTTCCTTTAACCGACTACCATTTAAAAGCAGAACTAGATTTTACGAGCAGCAATACAAGTGATATTAGATACATCTACTTGTTTGGTGCCATTGGCTTCTTGGTGCTATTTATTGCTGTTATTAATTATACTAATCTTGTCACATCTCAGTCTATAAAAAGAGGAAAGGAAGTAGGGCTCAGAAAGGTAGTTGGAGCTTCTAGGTTTCAGGTGCTTTCGTACTATCTGCTCGAATCATTTTCTCTGGTGTTTATAGGTGCCATATTGGCTTTTGCACTAACAGAGAGACTTCTGCCTTGGGTAAATGATATGCTCCAAAAGGAGATTGAATTGAACTACTTCTCTACCGAATTTTTCGTGTTGGTTTTCGGAACTGCGGTTTTGGTTGGTTTTCTTTCAGGAATTTATCCAGCACTATTTCTTTCTAAATCCAAGCCCTTACAAGCTCTTGGGCAGGGAAAGGTTGGTTCAAAAACTAGACTTCGAAAAGGCTTAACCGTTGTACAGTTCTTCATTGCGCAATTACTGATTATCGCTACAGTAATTATTCAGCAGCAACTCAATTTCATTCAGACTAAGAACCTTGGTTACGAACGTGAATTACTTCTTGAGATTGATTTACATGATAAAATAGGAGATAAAGCTCAGGTTTTTAAGAATGAGTTGCTGAGCGTTTCTGGTGTTGAAAAGGTATCGATGGCTAACTCATCTATCTCTTATTCCAGTTTTGGTGTTTTAAATAAAGATGAGCTCGGTGTAGACGAAGAAAAAGAAGTTCTTACCGATTTCTTTAGTGGCGATGAAGACTTTATTGAGACCTTGGGTATAGAATTGGTTTCAGGCCAAACGCCTTCCAAGGAACTACGAGGTATTCTTGTCAATGAGTCAGCCTTGCCGGCTTTTAGCTGGGAGGCTGAAGGTGATCATGTATTGAGCTTAGTCAATGGAGATATTCCTTTAGTTGGAGTGATTAAAGACTTCCATAATGAATCATTGAAATCGGAAATCAGACCATCAGTAATTTCCTTCAATCCTAATGCTTCTAAATTTGCTCTAGTTCGCTTAACAGGGACTGAAGTGAAGGAGACTTTAGCTCAGATTACCGAGAAATGGGATGCTATGGCCACTGGTCGGCCTATGCAATACAAGTTTTTAGACGAGGCCTATAACGGACAGTATATTGTTGAGCAAAGGCTAGGAGAGATGTTTTTGTTCTTCTCAGGGTTGGCGATTTTCATTGCCATTTTGGGTATTGTTGGCCTCTCTACCTTCACCATTGAACAAAGAATCAAAGAGATCAGTCTGAGGAGGGTTTTGGGTGCAAATTACAGGGAGATCTTCCAGCTCTTTGCCAGAAGTTATGTAGGGATGATATTGCTTGGGTTTATGGTGGCCGCACCTGTGGTTTACTATTTCACCAGCGACTGGTTATCACAGTTTGTCTACAGAATACAGCCAGGTATTTTCTCCTTTTCATCGGCCGTAATGGGTACACTGATTATATCGCTTAGTGTTATTGTACTTCAAATCGCGCGTACCAAACGAATTAATCCTGCAGAAATCCTCAGAAACGAATAAACCCTAAACTATGCTCAAAAGCTATTTCATAAGCACATTTCGAAGATTGAAAAGAGATAAATTCTTTTCTATACTCAACCTTGTTGGTTTAACAGTTGGGGTTACTTCTTTCATTCTTCTGGCACTTTATGTCAAGAATGAACTATCTGTAGATCAATTTCACAGCAAGAAGGATCAGATATACATCATTGCAGAAAATGTAAATGGAGGAAAAGATAAATGGGCTCGTTATCGAACGAGTCATGCGGCAAGAATGCAAGATCGTATTCCTGAGCTCAGCCAGATGGCAATGCTTAGTCAATTGGGATTTGACGATTTAATAAAAGCCAACGATAGGAGTTTTTATGTTGAAAATGTCTACATGTCGAATAACGACTTCTTCGAGATTTTCGATTTCCCAATTAAGCAAGGAAATGTGGAGCTGAACCAGGAAAATAAGGCAGTAATTACCGAGAGCTTGGCAAGGCAGTATTTCAACGATGAGAGTCCTATAGGCAAGGTAATTGAAGTGGATGGTACAGGTAGTTTTGAAATTACAGCCATTGCTGTTGATCCTCCTGCCAATTCAAGAATCCAATTTAAGCTATTGCTTTCCAACTTATCTGAGTTGAAAGAGGCAGCTGCAGATTTTGCAGAAAGCGGAGGCTCAATTGTCTCGGCTTATATTCTGTTGCCTGAGAATGTGAGCATCGAGTCTGTTCAGGCCAAGGTAGACAAACTGATGTTAGATGAGTGGCCGAAGAGTGCTCTTAAATTCGATGAAGAAGGAAATTTTGAACAAAAGATGTATTTCTTTCCCTTTAGCGACATCCATCTTAAATCAGGTTTTACTTTTTCGCTTTTTCCGGTTAATGATATCCGCTACATCTACCTGTTTGGTAGTATAGCTTGTCTTATTCTAATGATCGCCTGCCTGAATTATGTGAACCTGATCACGGCCAGATCAATTAAAAAGATGAAGGAGATTGGGCTTCGAAAGGTATTTGGGGCAAATAGAAAGCAGATTCTCAGACAGAATATCTTCGAGTCGTGTGTCTATACCTTCATCAGTGTATTGCTTGCCTTTGCTTTGGCCGAAAGGCTCTTACCATATTATAATAATTTAATAGACAGACAGCTTTCTCTTAGTTATTTCAGTCTAGAGTTTTTCGTCTTTGTGATAGGCCTAACCTTGATTGTTGGTTTGGCTTCTGGCATTTATCCGGCTCTGAGGCTTAGCGGTTTCAAAACCATAAATGCACTACATGGCAATAGCAAAGTAAAAGAGCGGTCAGGGGTGAGAAGGGGACTTGTCTTCACTCAGTTTTTGGTGGCACAAAGTCTGATTGTAGCCACTGTAATCATTCAGTCTCAGTTAAGCTATCTGCAAAATAAGGATCTCGGATACGATAGAGAAAATGCTCTGTTCATCAAAACTTATGGAGAATTAGGAGATAGGACGAGTGTCTTTAAGGATGAAGTTGCCAGAATTTCTGGAGTTAAGGAAGTATCACTTACCACCAATATTATTGATCACAACGGCATCACATTTGGAAAAGTGAGTGAATTTAATGGAGAGGAAGAATCGTCTGAAGAAGACTTTTTCTTTAGCAATTCTTTCGAGGTAGATTTCAATTACCTCAAGACAATTGGTATGAGGTCGGTTTTGGGAATGACTGTCGATGAGATTGCAGAAATAACCTCGGAGGATAAAATTGTTATTACAAAAGCGGCTCAGGAAAAGCTGAGGATGGAGAATCCTATTGGAATGAGAATGAAGTTTTGGGGTAAAGAAAGAGAAGTTGTGGCAGTGATTGATGACTTTCATAATGAGTCATTGAAAAGTGAAATTATGCCAAGCGCACTGATACTCACGGGGAATCATCGAGATTTTCTCAATATAAGATTCGAATCAGGACAAACCAGAGAAGCATTGTCTCAAATTGAGGATATCTGGAATTCTATGGTTAAGGATAGACCCTTCCTGTTTCAATTCTATGATGATTATTATGATGCCAACTACAGAAAGGAAACAAGGTTGGGCAATGTTTTCAATGTCTTCTCAGGCATAGCCATTTCCATATCAATTATCGGACTCATTGGTTTAACAACATTTGCGGCAGAACAGCGCCTGAAGGAATTCGGAATTAGAAAGGTATTGGGAGCATCGGCTAGTCAATTGGTAGGATTACTTTCTAAAGAGTTCGTTTTCCTGATTCTAATATCATTCCTGGTAGCCTGTCCAATTATTTATATCGCATCGGCTGATTGGCTGGACACCTTCAAGTATAAAATCACTTTGTCGCCATTCACATTTGCGATTGGTCTGGTTATAACCTTGGTGGTCGCATTTGCTTCAGTATGGCATCAATCCCGTAGAGTTTCCAGAGTAAATCCAACGGAAATTCTCAGAAACGAATAAAACTCAAAAACAACAGTAAAATGCTCAAAAATTATCTCAACGTACTTAGAAGGAATTTCGCCAGAAATAAGGCCTTCACACTCATCAACATTCTAGGTCTCACTATGGGTATTACCTGTAGTCTGATCATGTTTTTGGTGGTGAAACAAGAATTCAGTTTCAACAGATATCACTCAAACTTAGACTCACTGTATCGCATTGGTCATCGCGATGTGGTTGATGGAAGAGAGTATACTCAAGGTGGTTTGCCATTGGTAATGCCGCCTTCTATCAAGGAAGAAATTGTTGGCTTAAAAGATATTACGCTGGTTGCTCATGAGGCTTACGGCCTTATCTCCGCTACCGACAATACAGGAAAAGTAAATCACTATGAGGAAGATCCGGAATTGGTTTATGTAGAACCGAACTTCTTCAGAATGTTTGACTGGAAGGTGCTAGAAGGCGTAGTGGAAGGAGAAGCTCTGGCGGAACCAAATGTGGTAGCGCTAAGCAAGACTTTGGCAGAGAAGTATTTTCCGGGCGAATCGGCCATGGGTAAAACCATACGGTTGAATAAAACACTAGATTTAAAAGTGATTGCCATTTTGGAAGACGCTAGAAAGGACTCCGATTTTCCTTTCGGCATTTTCATTTCTATGGAAACCAAGCGTACCCAAAACCCAGACGATTTCAATGAGTGGGGAAGCATTTCAAGCGATAATGTAGCTTTTGTGCAGTTGGAAAATAATGTTACTCCAGAACAAATCGATGCTCAGTTTCCAGATTTCGTAGAAAAGCATTGGAACAAAGACCGAAGAGAACAGACTACGTTCTTACTCACTCCAATGACAGAATATCACTTCGATGAGCGCTTTAGCAATTTCTCACAGCGTATCATTCCGAAAACCATGCTCATTACCTATATCATCATCGGAGCATTTCTAATAGTTACTGCCTGTGTAAACTTCATCAATATGTCTACTGCAATGTCTGTGAAGCGCAGCAAAGAAGTAGGCATGAGAAAAGTATTGGGTAGCGATAGAAAGCAGTTAGTGATGCGCTTTTTGGGTGAAACATTTGTGATCACGCTTATAGCTACATTACTATCAATGGCCATTACAGAGCGACTGCTGCCAATGGTTATCAATGATTTTATGGGTATTGAAATTCCATTTAGCCCAATCTCAGACCCTGCTTTGCTGCTGTATCTTTTAGGAGTCTTAGTTACGGTTTCACTTTTCGCAGGGCTTTACCCAGCCTTCGTGCTTTCTAGTGCTAAACCGATAACCGCACTTAAAGGAGGTTCGGCTCAAACAAAAGGAGGGATGGGTTTCAGACGTTTCTTGGTTTTCTTTCAATTCTTCATTTGTCAGGTATTGATTTTCGGAACCGTGGTGGCGGTAACCCAAATGAACTACTTCCTCAACGTAGACATGGGTTATGATCAGGAGTGGATTCTAAATATTGGCTTGGCTAAGAGAGACAAACAAGCGCTCGATCTATGGGATTCGGAAATACAGAATATACCTGGAGTGAATAACTACTCTTTTAATTACAGACCTCCTTTTTCAGGCTCAATTTCGGCTACAGATGCATATGTATATTCGAATGACACTACCCGAGATGCACTTACAACCCATGTCAAAATGGCTGATGCCAATTATCTTGAGACCTATGGTCTTACGCTCTTGGCTGGAAAATGGCTCAACGATAGCGACACTACCAACCAGTATGTGGTGAATGAGACTTTCCTTAAAAAAGTAGGCCTAGAACCTGAGGAAGCCATTTTTAAAACCATTCAGGTTTGGGGCAAAAAAGCGCCTATTGTTGGTGTGGTGAAAGACTACCATGTTTCTACACTGAGTCAGGCAATAGAACCAGTGACTATGTTTAACGATGCAAGGAGCTATAGAACACTAGGTGTTAGGGTAAACCCTGCAAATGCTGAAAGTGTGGTTGCCGCTTTAGAGGAGATTTGGTATCAGGTGAATGAAGAGTATGAGTTCAGCTATCAGTACGTAGACGATCAACTGGTAGACTACTATGAAATGGAGCAAAAAATGTCGCAAATGCTCACGGTTTTTGCTGGTATTGCCATCTTCATTGGCTGTCTTGGACTATACGGCTTAGTCTCTTTTATGGCGAACCAAAAAGCTAAAGAGATTGGAATCCGCAAGGTGCTGGGTGCTTCTGTTGCCAATATCATGCAGAAATTCTCGCTAGAGTTTATCCTATTGGTAGGTGTAGCCTTTTTGCTTGCCGCACCATTGGCTTACTACTTTATGAATGTGTGGCTCAATCAATACGAATACAGAATCAGCATTGGCCCAGTTGTCTTTGCCGTTAGCATTTTGGCATCATTGATTATTGCCATGCTCACTACAGGCTATAGATCAATGAGGGCAGCTACGGCCAATCCAGTTCAATCACTTAGAGACGAGTAAAAGCTAAATCATGATCAGCCATTATCTTAAAATATCGCTTAGAGCCATTGGTAAGAACCCATTACTTTCATTACTGAATATACTTGGCCTAAGTGTTGGGTTTGGCTGTTTTTTGGTGATCACGCTCTATCTCTATCAGGAGAATACCTACGAAAAGGGCTTCACCGACTATGATAAGATTTACAGGATAGAAGAAGAGTTTTTGGGTATGGGCCGAGGTGCTTCTTCAACCTCTAATTTGCAATATAAGCTCGATGAAGTACCTGGGGTAGCAAGCTATGTGCGCTTAGATGTGGCCTCAAATCGGTCATCATGGGCAGAGTTTGGCGATAAGAAGCTAAGGTCACCGCGTGTACTGAAAACCACTGAAGGCCTTTTCGATGTTTTCGACTTTAAACTTGCCCAAGGCGATCCGGCTACTGCCCTAGAAGGGCCAGACAAGGTAGTGCTTACAAAAAAGTATGCTCAAAAGCTTTTTGGCACAGAGCAAGTAGTTGGTAAAACTTTTCAGTACGAGAATAAGGAGCTTATTGTAACCGGTTTGCTAGATGAGTTTGCTTATAGGAGTCATTTAGATTTCGACTTTATCTCTACCAATATTTTCAATCCGTCTTATGCTGATGGCAGGTGGTGGATGATTGCAGGCTATATCTACGTTAAGATGGATGGGCAAGCAGAGCCACAATTGATTAATGAGCGGCTTGATGAAATAGCCAAAACTTATGCCTACCCAGTGGTTAACAACAGCCCATTGTCAAGAGATGAATGGCTGCAATCTGCTAATAAGATTCAGTTTTTTGCCAAACCAGTTCGCGACATTCATTTGAAGGAGGGTGTAGAGTTTGAATTCAGCACCAATGGAGATCCACAGTCTCGTGCCACACTTACCATCATCGGTGTTTTTATTCTCATCATAGCGATTATCAACTTCATGAATCTATCGACCGCTAAATCATCTTTGCGCACTAAAGAGATTGGTGTGCGCAAGGTAATGGGTACAGGGAAAAAAGAGTTGATAGCTCAATTTCTATTAGAGTCAGTACTGGTAACCTTGTTTGCAGCTACCATAGGAGCCGGTTTATCTGAGCTGTTTATATTTTTACTCAATCAGTCACTAGGAGAGGTAATTGGTATTTCTATAGTTAGCTACCCCAGCCTTGGAGGCCTCATTTTATTAGGGGTGCTGCTTATTGGCTGCTTAGCAGGTGTTTACCCAGCTTTTTATCTTTCTTCTGTAAAGATGATTCCGCTTTTGAAAGGGATGAAGCTTGGGCATATACTCAATATGGGCAATGCTCGGGTACTTAGAAATACTTTAGTAGTGGTTCAGTTTGCAGCTTCTTCAACCCTCATAATCGGTGCCTACTTTGTATATCATCAGTTACAGCACATTAAGCAGATGGATATTGGGTTTGATAAGGAACAGGTTTTGGTAGTTCCATATACGGCCAAAAAGGGTGATGACAGATCTGCCATTCGCAATGAACTGCTCAAAATACCTGGTGTAGAAGCTGCTAGTTTTACTAGCCGTATGCCAGCAGAACAATCAGCCAACTTACTTTCAATAATGTTGAGTGCTGAGGAAACCTTATTACTTGATGTCTTTCAGGCAGACCCACACTTTGCCGATGTTCTTAACCTGAATGTAATGGAAGGAGATTGGTTTGCCGAAAATCAAACACAAACCGATTCTCTTGTGGTGCTCAATGAGTCGGCTGTTAATGCCCTAGGTTTGGAAGGCAACCCCATAGGGCAAGTATTTGGAAATTACTGGCGCGTAGTTGGAGTGGTGGAGAACTTTTTCATTGATAACTACAGAACTAATGTGGGGCCAGCAATCATGGCTTACGATCCTAAAACGCCCGACCAACTGGCTATTAAATTAAACGCTCCATCATTGGCAGATGCCCTGCCAAGGTTAGAAGCTACTTGGAGTAAGCTAAGGGGCGAAGTCATTGAGTTTAAATATCTAGATGAAAATTTTGCTTCGGTTTTTGCCAAGGAAAAACAAAACGGGGATGCTATTATGGTATTTACCGTGCTGGCTATTTTTATTAGCTGTTTGGGCTTATTTGGTTTAGCAGCCTTTGCAGCCGACCAAAGGCAACATGAGTTTGGAATACGAAAAGTGCTGGGCGCTAATGTGAGAGATATTGTTCATGTTTTCAGTCTTGATTTTATTAAACTGGTACTACTCGCCTTTATTGTTTCCGTACCAGTAGCCATTTATGGAGTCAACCTATGGCTCGATACTTACGCCAATAGAATTGATTTGAGCGTTATAGGCTTTGTTGTAGCCGGAATATGTGCCCTTGCCATAGCTTTTGCTACTATCCTTTTCCAGTCCCTAAAAGCTGGCCGCCTTAACCCTGTTGAAACCTTACGTAACGAGTAAACCATATCATGATAAAAAACAACCTCATTCTTGTATTTAGAAGACTTCGTAAGGAGAAGGTCTTTTCTCTCGTTAATATTTTGGGTTTAACGGTTGGCTTAACCGCATTTTTGATGATTGGCCTGTACATAAAGCATGAACTCAGCTTTGACCAATTCCACCAGGATAAGGAGAACATTTACAGAGTAACATCTAAGTATAGAGATAGAGAATGGAGGGGAGTAATTGCAAGCGATTACGTTCAGTTTTTCAAAGATGATGTTGTTGGGTTAAATAGCTTCTCTCGAATAAGCGTTAAGGACGAGACGACCTTAGCTTCAGGAGGAGGGAAGGAGTTGAACTTTAAAGGTATGTTATCAGCTGATAGCAACTTCTTCGAGTTTTTCTCTTTCGATCTAATTGATGGTGTGCCTTCATCTGTTTTGGCTACTTCAGGAAGTGCTGTTATTACCGAAACCTTAAGCAAAAAGTTGTTCGGAGAAAAATGCCCGATTGGAGAAGAACTGCTGATTGAAAAAGGAAAAGAGGTGTACACTATTACCGGTTTGGTGAAAGATCCGCCATCAAATAGCACCATTCAGTTTGAGTTGGTTACTTATCAGGAAGGAAGATTTAAGAATAATTTCGAGCAGACCTCTGGTTTAAGAAATGTTATCACCTATCTCAAGTTACAACCAGATGTGTCACTAGATAGTGTGCTGGATAAAATAGATGCAGCCAAAAACAAGACTCCTTATACCATAATGACTAGGGATCAGGTGTATGGATTGTCCCCAATCACAGATCAAAGACTTTATGCTGATTATGTCGTAACATTTTTTGAGAAAAATGACATTCGTTATCTACAGTTGTTTGGGGGTATAGCTATAGTGGTACTTCTATTGGCCATTATTAACTACATCAACCTTGTCACTGCGCAAGCTGCTAAAAAGGCTAAGGAAATAGGGCTTCGAAAAGTGATTGGAGCAGGGAGGTTCCAGTTGATGATCTATCAGTTTGCAGAGTCAATTGTGGTGGTTGTGTTTTCTTTTGTTTTGGCATTTGCTATTACGGAAAGGTTACTGCCACAATTCAATTCGCTACTCAATAAAGATGTAACCCTTCAATACTTTGGCTCAACATTTTTTCTATGGGTAATTGTCGCAGGGGTTGTCATTGGTCTACTTTCTGGCTTATATCCTGCGATTCAAATAATGAAGATAAAGCCTCTCGCCATTATTAAGTCATCATCTAGCGGTAGTAGGCAAAATACAAGTTTCAGAAAGTTTTTGGTGCTTTTCCAATTTACCGTTACGGCTATCCTGATTTGTTGTCTATCCATTATGATTGGCCAAATGGATTACCTGAAAGAAAAAGATCTTGGGTTTGCTCCCGAAGCGCTTATTAGCGTCACGTTAGATAGTGATTCTACACAGTCATATTTTCCTTTGCAGCAAGAATTTTTGAAGATACCCGGAGTTCAAAAAGCAAGTTTAGGTGGTTTTAAGCCAGGTGGATACGCATACATATCGGCTATGGATGCACCGAATGTTCAAGGAGAGGATGCCAACGGACTTGGAGGAGACGCCATAATTGGAGATGCTTCTTTTATAGATGTGATGGAGATGGAGGTTTATTGGGAAGAACACGATAAGGCCATTGAAGAATTCAAGGAAGGACAAGTGATTATCAATAAATCTATGGCGGAAAGCATTGGAGCGCTTGATAATCCAGAAGACAAACGCATCTATGGATGGAATGATAAGGTGGGGAAAAAGGTGGTTGCTATTGTTGAAGATTTCCACATGAAATCTTTAAAAGACGGGATTGAGCCCATATCTATCTACTACTTGAATGATTGGGGAGTACATAACATTCTTGTTAAGGTAGATATGAATAACCTTTCAGCCACTCTGGCGGGGTTGGGTGATCGATATGAATCATTTTTTGGAAGGCCTTTTGAATTTAGTTTTCTAGACGATGAGATTGCCGAGTTCTACAAGAAGGAAGAAGGTCAGTTTAAACTGTTTCAGCTGTTTTCTACAATCGCATTGATTATTTCCCTTCTTGGGTTGGTGGCATTGACTATCTATAGCCTTGAACAGCGCAGAAAAGAAGTCAGCATCAGAAAGGTTTTAGGAGCATCAGTCCAAAGGCTTATTCTTATGCTGAATAAGGAATATTCCATTCTAGTACTGATAGCTTTTATCATAGCCTCTCCAATAGCCTATTACGCCATGCAAGACTGGCTGCAGGAATTTAAATACAGAATAAGCTTGAGCCCCTTGATTTTCATTTTGGCCTTTTTAGGATTTCTAGCATTAAGTTGGCTGGTCACGATTGCCCAATCATTGAGAGTATCCCAAGAAAATCCCGCAGATGTCTTAAGAGACGAATAAACCACACTAACTATGTTCAGAAACAACCTTAAACTAATCCTCAGAAAACTCAAAAGAGAGAAGCTTTACACCTTTGTAAATATTTTAGGTCTCACCGTTGGTCTAACAGCCTTTTTACTGATTGGTCTTTATGTGAGGGATGAGTTGAGCTTTGATAGGTTTCATGATAATCATGAAAACATCTATAGGGTTATTAGCCAAAGCGAGGAGGGAGGATATTCTAGCTTGGTCGTGAGTGACTATGTGGACTATTTTGAAGAGGACTCACCCCAGATAGAAAGTTATACCAGACTTGCTATCAAGGAGTTTTACTCACTTGTTGAATCTGAAGACAAAGCATTAAATGTGGAGAAAGTTTTATATACCGACCGGAATTTCTTTGAGTTCTTCTCCTTCGCTTTGGATGAAGAGAATCTTAGTTCGGTGTTTAATCAGAGCGGGTCTGCGGTTATAACTACTGAGTTAAGCGAAAAGCTTTTTGGCAGTGATGATCCCATTGGAAAGTCACTGAAAATCAATAAGGATGAATCCGTCATTATTACTGGGCTAGCTGAAACGGTTCCTTCTAATAGCCATATCCAATTTGAAATGGTTGTATATGATCAAGGCTATTTCAAGAATGACTATACCAATAAGCATTTTGTGAAATCAGCTATTACTTACCTGACTCTTTCTCCAGGCTCTTCAGCCGGGCAGGTGGCAGAAGAAATAGATGCTGCAAAACCAAAACCAGACTATGCTCGATTTCTAGAAAATGAGAGTTTTTCACTGTTGCCAATGACAGATCAGAGACTAAAAGCCCCTTTTGAGTTTGATTATTACGAGAATAATGATATTCGATATGTTAAGTTATTTTCAGGAATAGGTCTGGTTGTACTGCTTCTGGCAGTTGTCAATTATATCAATCTGGTTACTTCCCAGTCATTAAAGAGGCAAAAAGAAGTAGGATTGAGAAAGGTGATAGGAGCTCAAAAGTTGCATCTCGTTTTCTATCACCTCTTTGAGTCTACAGTTGTTGCTCTGATTTCTTTTGCTTTGGCCTTTGCAATTGCGGAGCGACTAATGCCACTGTACAATGGTTGGCTAGAGAAAGATATCATTTTGCAATATGATAGTTGGGAGTTTGTAAGCTGGGTTTTTATCGCTGGAATAGCTTTGGGCTTTGTTTCAGGGGCATACCCGGCTTTTTACATATCTCGCTTTAAGCCTTTAATGCTTATAAATAATAAATCACTAGGTCTAAGCAATAAGGAGGGGTTAAGAAAGTTTCTAGTTCTTTTTCAATTCATTATTTCAGGACTGTTGTTGGTTGTGGCTGTTCTAATGCACAATCAAATGAGATACTTGAAGACCAAAGATTTGGGCTTTAATCCTGAATTTGTAGTTCAAGTCCCACTTTATAGAAGCTCTGAATATTCACACGAGAGTTTAAAGAATGAAATCCAAAATATCAGCGGGGTGGAATTTGCCAGTGTCAGTGGTTGGCAAGTTGGAGGAGGGGCAAAAACGGGAATAACTGACGACCCAAAAAATATACAGGAGTCTCGGGAAGCGGCTGTTATATCTGCTGATAAAGATTATGCCAAAACGTTAGGATTGAGCTTTATTATGAAAGCGGATCACTTTGAGTTTGATAAGCTCAATAGTAATGAAGTGGTGGTAAATGAAGCTTTGGTTCAGGACTTCGGTTGGGAAAACCCATTAGGACAGAAGATTTACAATTTTGATACTAGGCCACTCGAAGTAGTAGCTGTTGTAGCAGACTTCCACACCTACTCTTTAAAGCAAGAAGTTGAACCACTCTTTATTCAACCCTTGACAGAAAGATCTGCTCGAAACGCTTTATTAAAGATCAATGGTGAACAAGCACAGCAAACATTGGCAAATGTTGGTGAAGTTTATGAATCAATGGTTCAAAGGCCATTTGAGTTTTATTACCTGAATGACCAGATAAGAGATTTTTATAAAAAGGAGCAGGGTCAGTTTCTTCTTTTCCAGATTTTTTCATCACTGGCCATTTTTGTGTCGTTGTTGGGTTTAGTTGGTTTAACGATCTACACAGTTCAACAAAGAAGAAAAGAGGTTAGTGTTCGTAAAGTACTGGGAGCTTCCGTTCAAAGACTCATCCTGATGCTCAATAAGGAATATTCTATTCTAGTACTGATAGCCTTTATCATAGCCTCTCCAATAGCCTATTACGCCATGCAAGGTTGGCTTGAAGAGTTTAAGTATAGAATAACAATTAGTCCCCTGATTTTTGTAATTGCATGCTTGGCCTTCTTGTCATTGAGTTGGCTTGTTACAATTGCACAATCATTGAAAGTTTCTAAAGAAAACCCTGCAGATGTATTGAGAGAAGAGTAGCTTTTATTCCCTAAATCGACTTTGCTAAACAGACGGCATTACTTAAGTTTAGCGCAAATCAAGTTGATTATATGAAAAAGCCTGCCCTCTTATTGCTCGGTACTTTACTTATTTCTGCCTGCACCAAAGCTCCGGAAGAATCAGTTTTCAATACTGTATTAACTGATTCTGAAAGCATCGCAGGTAAGCCAGAGTATTTGGCTTCGCCTTATCTAACTCCAGGTGATAAAACCTATATGGTAGGGCATCAGAATGGTACTTTCCCAGATTTGGGCTGGCACGTTACTGGAGAAATGGGAGGAATCTGGAATCACCCTATCAAACTAATGGATGGTTTTTCGGTACAAATCAGTAAAGATGGAGTAGACTATTGCTTGGATAGTGCTAAGCAGTTTGTGAATTATCCTTTTGCAAATACTCACGAGTTCGAAGTAAAAGATTTGATGCTTACCGCTACCCGTAAGCAGTTTGTTCCCGATGGAGAAGAAGCGGTTTATGTAGAGTATGAACTCACCAATAACAGTGAGACCCTGCAAGAGCTAATATTTACCTTCAATGGTATGGTAGACCTTAGACCCGTTTGGTTAGGTGAGAGGTCGGAAATGATTGATGGGGAAGATAAAGTGAGCTGGAATGAATCTATTCAGGGCATTGAAGGAAAGGATGTAAATAACGATTGGTATGTGGTTTATGCCTCGACATTAAGGCCAATTGCTCATGAGTTAAATGCTAGCACCTGCGACTATCAAAGAGCAGGAGTGGGTGCCAACGGATCGCTAAGTTACTCGGTGGAAGTTCCACCTTTTAGTCATGCGGTTCTTCCATTTGTCATTGCGGGCTCTGATGAGTCTAATGCAGAGGCTATCACCACTCTGAATAAGGTGCAGGCTAATGCCGAACAAATGCTTCAATCGAAAGCCAATAGGTATCAGGCCATTGCTGATCAGGCCAAGCTTACTATTCCTGATAAGAAGCTCGAAGAAGCTTTCCGTTGGGTGAAGTACAATACCGATTGGCTCATCAATGATGTCGATGGTTTGGGTAGAGGAATTACTGCCGGAAACCCTGATTATCCATGGTTCTTTGGTGCAGACTCTGAATATGCCTTGCAAGGTGCTATGGCTATCGGAATGAAGGATGTTGTTTATTCAACCATAGAAATGATCGATAGTGTCTCCAATGCTGTGAATAATGGTTCGGGTAAAATCATTCACGAAATGAGTACCAACGGGGTAGTTTTCAACCCGGGTAACCTGAATGAAACACCGCAATACGCCACGCTGATATGGGAGGTGTTTAAATGGTCGGGCGATATGGACTTCCTAAGAAGGTACTATCCAACCGTGGAGGCTGGACTCGACTGGCTATTGAAAGAAAACGATGAAGACGGAAACCTTTTGGCCGATGGTTACGGCATGATGGAAATTCATGGGTTGGAATCGGAAATGATTGATGTAGCGGCCTACACTTACAAAGCCTTTCTAGATGCTGCAGAAATGGCCGAAGTGCTCGGGAAAACTGAGCAAGCAGAAGATTATAAAGGCAAAGCAGAAAAGCTCTCAGAAATCATCAATAATGACTTTTGGGTAGATGAGTTTAACTCTTATGCCGATTTTATAGGAACGGCCAAAGAAGCAAAGCATCTAATAGAAGGAGCTATTGTTCGGGCAGATACATTGAATAAACCTTGGGCTGTAGAAGAGTTAAAAGCTACGCAAAGAAGGGTAAGTCAATACCCTGCCAATAAGAAGCAAGGCTTTGTACTTTATCATAATTGGGTGGTAAACACGCCAATGGAAGTAGGAGTGGCTGACCCTGAGAAAGCCATAGAAGGATTGAACACAGGAAGCAAATATGTAAATCCGTTTGGGATGTTTGTTACTGGAATAGATAGAGATGAGTCTGCTGGCACAGATGATAGTGGCTTTGCCAAAAAGATGAAGGTTTTCTCTTACACAGGAGCTGTTATGACCTTGCCTACGGGTGTTCAGGCTATTGCGGAGAATAACTATGGCAGGCCAGATAATGCCTTGGAGTATCTTCAAAGAATGACCAATTCATTCAGTTATGCTTTGCCAGGCTCTATGTATGAAGTAAGTCCAGACTTTGGAATGCACGCACAGGCTTGGAATATTTATTCTTATGCTGTTCCAATAGTAAAACAGTTCTTTGGAATAGAGCCGATGGCGCATTTAAACCAAGTGAAAATATCCCCTAAAATGCCATTGGCTTGGAATGAGGCTGAACTTGAGAATATTAGAATAGGTACTAATAACATCAGTATTCGTTTTGAGCGAATTTCAGATAATGAAAGCCAGCTGAGTATAGAACAATCAGATGCAAACTTCAATGTAGTATTACCAAATAATGCGGAGATGGTAGAAGGGGAACAGGTAGAGTCAGAAGAGTTCGGAAAACTCTTAAAAGGCAGCAAAATAGTGGTGAAAATTTCTGAGAAGTCTTAGAGGTAAATGGATCACCTGATAATACTATGCTCAATAAATTTCTTTTTGGGAATTAAAACTGCCTGAAATAAAAAGAGGAACCGTCAATGACAGTTCCTCTTCTTGTTAAATTCCTCTGGAACTTAAACCTCTTCGGCACCAGGGCCTTTCCTAAATAGCTTTCTGACAGCCTGTTCTAATTCTTCAGCAGCTTTTCTAATATGGAATTTGGCTTCCTCGAATTTAGGCTCATTTTTGCTTTTGAAGTCCTGAAGCTTGTCTTCTAGCTTGTCTCGCTGCTCTTTCAGGTCTTCAATTACATCTTCCATTTCTTCACGAGCTTCTGCACCAGCATCTTTCGCCTTGTCAATAAGCTCGTCAATTCTATCGCGAATGTCTTTTAAGAGTTTTTCAGTATCCATCTTAGTTCGAAGGTCTAGTTTTAATAGTTGTTGAAACGTTTATCCAACAGCCAACTCTAATTGGGTCGCCTTCCTTTTTGTTTGCTGTAAATACATCAGAAATAGTAGGGAATTGCTTTTTAGCTTCGGCCATACCCTCTTGGTTGCCTACTTTCTGGTATAAATCATAAGCTGCCATATAAATGGCTCTATCATCTATCTGAGATATTTTTCTCGAACACTCATCCCAGCTATTCATATACATGTTAGCCACTAAAGTAAGAGCTTGCTTTTCTGCAGATTTGTCTAAATCGGCAGCCTGAAGCGCAATTTTTCTAGCCTCTGGCTTGTTACCCATTCTAATGTAAACAGAAGTTAGGCTTAATAATAGGTCGGCTTTTTTCTCACTATCAGTAGATAACTCAATAGCCTGAGTATAGTATTGAATGGCTTTTTCATACTCTCCCGCAACTGCAGCTCTCTGACCAATAACCTTGGCTATTCCTTCAGTAGGCTCTTCTGACTGAATAATTTCTGCTGCTTTAATAAAGTATGGACTATCGCTACACTGTTGGTTTAACAGCAAACGGAAAACATTCTTTGCTAGTTTAATATCATTGGACTCGTCTAATTGTGGTGCAAGATTGTTGTTGATGAAGTCGCAGTTAAGCTCATCGCCCATTGTCATGGTAAGCAAGCTATTCACAGCATCTCTATATTTTGCTAATCTCTCAGCATTTTCACCTTGAGCTTCCTTCATGTCTATATTCTCCATCACTTGAGTATAAACATCAAATACCTGATCGCTAGGAATATCTTCGCCATAGGCTTTAGCTCTTCTAATAATGTCCATGTAAGAAACCAAGTTGTTGTTGATTACTTCAGATGGCTTTTCGTAAGCCTTTTCATAGGCAGTAATGGCTTCACCCATTTTCTCCTTATTAGACTTCCAATATTTGTAGTAACGATATGCCTTGTTGTTTACTTCCAAGTCGGTAAGTTCAAAGTATTTTGCTTTAAGGTCGAAGCTCAAGAACATTGAATCTAGTAATACATTCTTTTTTGCTTCATCGCTCTCCGCTTCGGCTAGTGCTTCATAAGCCTTGTAACCGTTAATGTATAATCCGTCATATAATTCAGGAGCATTTTTCATTAACCAGTGTAATGCGTTGGCTGCTTCTCTGTATCTATCGGCCGACATTGCATCTACGGAAATGGCAAACCTTCTCTTAGCTTCAGCCTGTAATTGAGGGTCTTCTGGAAGCTTCAGGTCAGCCTGCGCAAAGGCTGAATTGAGTGTGAGTATTGATAATAGTAGAAAGAATATCTTTTTCATAGTCTCAAATTTACGAATAGATAATAGCAAAGTTGTAGCCAAAATTTATTTAAGGCGCAAAAGTAACGCTTACTTATAAAGTAAGAATGTACTAAAGGATTATCAAATTGTTGCGAATTGCTATTTTTTGAAGAGGCTCTTGAACTCAAACTTTTCTCCATCGAATAGACCTAAGTCGCTGAGCTTGAGCTTAGGTATTACAAGCAGTGCCATAAAAGATAATGTCATGAATGGCGAGTTTAAGGTGCTGCCTAAACTCTTCGACATTTTGTCAATTAAAGTGTACTTTTTGGCTACTTCATAGCCATTTTCAGCAGACATTATACCAGCAACAGGTAATGGTAAAACCATTTCAGAAGTAGGAGAAACAGCACTAACTCCACCGCTTGCTTCAATCACCAAGTTTACGGCCTTTACAATAGATTCATCATCCGCTCCCACTGCAATAATATTATGAGAATCGTGGCCTACAGAAGAAGCGATAGCCCCTTCTTTTAGGTTGAAATTTTTAATGAATGCAATGGCTGGAGGGGCAGGGTTGTATCGATTGACCACTACCATTTTGAGCACATCATTCTCAATATCAGAAATAGCATTGCCTTCGCTATCAGTTTTTGTTGGATACTCTAAACAGTTCGTAATCAGCTGACCATCCAGTGCTTCGATAACATGAACCGAGCTCGACTCAGCTCTTACCTGGATGTCTGTAAGGCTGATTGGGTTGCAATTGAACTGATTAATAATGTCATTCTCTACTCGCTCAATTAGGGTTTTACCGTTGTCGGCAACATGTATTCCATTTATATAGGTGTGACTTACTTTAAAGTCTTTGAGATTGTTCACTACAATAAAGTCGGCAAAGTCTCCTTTTTGCAAAGAGCCAACATCTAATTTATAATGATCGATAGGTGTGACGCAAGCAGCGGTAAGCACATCGAATAAATCATGGCCTTTGGCTAAAGCTCTTTTCACTAATTGGTCAACATGGCCTTCAACCAAATTATCAGGGTGTTTATCGTCAGAGCAGAACATGAGCATTTCTGGTGCTTCGGCAAAGAGTTCTACCAGAGCCTCAAAGTTCTTAGCCGCAGAGCCTTCACGAATGGCTATTTTCATTCCGTGCTTGAGCTTGTCTCTGGCTTCATCGGCTGTAAAGCATTCATGGTCGGTGCTCATGCCCGCTTTAATATATTGCTCGGCTTGTTCGCCTCGCAAGCCTGGTGCATGGCCATCTATAGGTTTTCCTAATTCCTTGGCAATATTTAGTTTTTTATAAACCGTTTCATCTTTAAAGAGAACCCCTGGCCAATTCATCATTTCAGCCAGATATTTTACTTCAGGTTTCTTAAGCAAATACTCAACTTCTTCGGGAGTTATTTCTGCACCGGCAGTTTCAAAAGTGGTTGCAGGAACGCAAGAAGGAGCACCAAAATTGAACTTGAAGTTCGCCTTCTTTCCATTTTCAATCATGTATTCTACCCCTTCAACTCCCAATACATTTCCAATCTCATGAGGGTCGGAAACGGTTGAAACGGTGCCGTGAACAACTGCTAGTCGGGCAAACTCAGACGGCACTAACATGGAACTTTCCACATGAACATGAGAATCTATGAATCCAGGTAGTATGTATTGATCGTCAACTTTTTCAGTTTCTTCAATAGAGATAATTCGATCGTTTTGTACGGTTATTTCACCATCAAACATCCTTCTATTTCTTACGTCAACTATATGGCCTGATATTTTCATGTTTCTGCTTTAGAGGTGCTAAGTTCCCACAAAAGGTTTAGAACATAAAACTTTGAACTGTACCTTTGCGACCAAATTTCTGTGATGGCGAAAATCAATATTGCGATAGATGGGCTTTCGGGCTGTGGAAAAAGTAGTACAGCTAAGGCCGTTGCCAAAACTCTAGGCTATAAGTTTATAGATACAGGAGCCATGTATCGCGCTGTAACGCTTTATGTGTTGAATGAAGCTGTTGATTTAACTTCTAAAGAATCTGTTATTCAAGCACTTGAACAGATTACAATAGACTTTCGATATAATCAGGAATCTCAGAAAAACGAAACCTTTTTGAATGGACAAAATGTTGAAGAGGAGATACGTTCAATGAGAGTTGCGGGGAGTGTTAGTCAAGTAGCAGCTATCAAAGAAGTGAGAGTGGCTATGGTGGCACAGCAGCAACAAATGGGAAAAGACAAAGGAGTAGTAATGGACGGTAGAGATATTGGTTCCGTTGTTTTTCCAGAAGCAGAGCTGAAGCTCTTTATGACAGCCTCTACCGAAGTGAGAGCTAAGAGGAGACAGGCAGAGTTGAGAGAAAAAGGAGAGGAAGTTGCGCTTGATGAGATAATGAAAAACCTTGAGGAGCGAGATAGAATTGACTCCACTAGAGATGAAAGCCCATTAATAAAAGTAGAAGATGCTATAGAGGTAGATACTTCTAATTTATTGTTTGAAGAGCAAGTGCAAAAAGTATTAGATTTGGCATTGCAACGTATTGAGGCAGAATAGAATAAGTGTATGCAAGTAACGATAGATCAAAATTCGGGGTATTGTTTTGGCGTAGAATTCGCCATTCAAATGGCAGAGGACGAAATGCAGGAGGGCTCTCTTTACTGCTTGGGAGATATCGTGCATAACAGCATGGAGGTGAAACGCCTCAATGATAAAGGCCTCAAGATAATTGAAAGAGACGACCTTAAGAATATCAAGGATTCCAAGGTGTTAATTCGTGCTCATGGCGAACCGCCAGAAACCTATCAGTTAGCATTAGAGAATAATATAGAGTTGGTAGATGCTTCTTGTCCTGTGGTGCTCAAGCTTCAGAATAGAGTGAAAATTGCCTACGATAAGATAAAGAAAGCAGGAGGCCAGATTGTTATTTATGGAAAAACTGGTCATGCCGAAGTAATAGGTCTAACAGGTCAAACTAATAATGAAGCCATTATTGTAATGGAAGAAGCTGATCTGGATAAAATCGATTTCAGCAAGCCAGTCACTCTTTTCTCTCAAACCACCAAAAGCACCAAAGGCTTTTACCATATCCGCGAGCTGATTGAAGAAAGAATAAAGGCTCATAAAGGTGAACTAGAAGAAATTGACTTTACAGCAAACGATAGTATTTGCAGGCAAGTGTCTAACAGAGAACCTCAGTTGCTCAAGTTTTCTGAAGAAGTAGATGTAATAATCTTTGTAAGTGGAAAGAAGAGCTCTAACGGAAAGGCGCTCTATTCAGTATGTAAACAACAGAACGAAAGAAGCTATTTTGTGGAGAACGAAGAGGAGGTAGATTTCGACTGGATAAGACCCTCCGACCATGTTGGAATTTGCGGAGCAACCTCTACACCAATGTGGCTAATGCAAAATGTGGCCCAATACATCGAAAATCACTTTGCGGAAACCGTTGAAATATAAATTTCGATCTACTTTTTTATAGCAAGTTTTTTGGACTAAATTGCGCACCGAAAAGGGAAGATTAACCTTTCTTTTGAGTGCAAAAGTGTTAATTTTGCCTCGATTTTGATCAACCTTAGTGATTCGCAACTCAATACAGTATGTCTAAAATTGTAAAGCTTAAAAAAGGCTTTGACATCAACCTTGCCGGGAAGGCGCAGAAGAAAATCGCGAATACTCCTCCTTCGGATACATTTGCTATTAAGCCCACAGATTTTGTCGGAATGACAAGACCAAAACTATTGGTGGCTGAAGGCGATGTAGTGAAGGCTGGAACTCCTGTTTTGTATGACAAAATGCAGGAAAACGTGATGGTCTGCTCTCCAGTTAGCGGTGAAGTAGTCGAAGTGAAGAGGGGAGCCAAGAGAAAACTACTCGAAATTAAAATTCTGGCCGACAAAGAAATTCAATACGAAACCTTCCAAACCTATAACGTGTCTGACATCAAGAGCCTTTCTAGAGAAGAGGCTACTGCTCAGATGGTTAAAGGTGGGGTTTGGCCGAACATCATCCAAAGGCCTTACGGTGTAATTGCTAAGGAAGAAGAGACTCCAAAGTCTATCTTCATTTCTGCATTTGATACCCATCCTTTGGCTGCTGATGTCGCCTTTACCTTAAAAGGTGAAGAAGAGGCTTTCAAAACCGGTATAGAAATTCTTAAGAAATTTACTGAAGGAACTATTCATATCAATCACGATTTGAACGGTGAAGTATCTTCTGTTTTCTCCGGTGTTGAAGGTGTTCAGCATAATAAGTTCAGTGGCCCGCACCCAGCAGGTAATGTTGGTGTTCAAATCCATCACGTAGATCCTATCGGAAAAGGTGATTTAGTTTGGACAGTAACTCCATATGGTGTCGCTCAAATCGGTAAACTATTCAATAAAGGTGTTTACGATGCTTCTAGAGTAGTAGCAGTAGCAGGTTCTGAAGTTTCTGAGCCGCAATACTACAAAACCTACACAGGAGCATGTGTTAATAAAATTGTTGAAGGCAATCTGAAGAGCGAGAATGTGAGATTCATCTCTGGCAATGCTTTAACTGGAGAGAAGATAGAGAAAGATGGCGCTTTAGGTTACTATAGCAATCTGCTTTCTGTTCTTCCTGAAGGAGACCATGCAGACTTCCTAGGATGGATAATGCCTAAAAAAGAGGTGCTTAGTTTCCACAGAGCATGGGGACTATTCTCATTCCTAAATGGAAAGAACAAAGAGTACGTTTTAGATACTAATACCAACGGAGAACCAAGAGCATTTGTAGAGACAGGTGTTTTTGAGAAAGTTACTCCAATGGATATATATCCTGTATATCTACTAAAAGCTATTTTGGCCGAAGATTATGATAACATGGAAGCGCTTGGTATCTACGAGGTAATTGAAGAAGATCTGGCACTGTGTGAATATGTAGATGTTTCTAAACATGACGTTCAACAGATGGTTAGAAACGGGATTGAATTGATGCAAAACGGTTAATTGGAATGAAGTTTTTACATAATATCTTAGAAAAGCAGAAGCCAATGTTCGAGAAGGGTGGTAAACTGGAGAAGTTTTACTACCTGTTTGAGGCTGGTGAAACTTTTATGTTTTCTCCTGCTAGTACTGCAGGGAACAAAGGTGCCCAGATTAGAGATGCAGTAGACTTGAAGAGAATGATGATGACAGTTGTCATCGCCATGATCCCTTGTTTGATTTGGGGTATATTCAATGTTGGTTATCAGCATCATGTAGCTATTGGAGAGCAAACTTCTTTCTTCTCCGTAGATAATTTGCTGTTTGGTGCAAGATGGGTATTGCCAATTGTATTGGTGGCCTATGCTGCTGGTGGTATCATTGAGGCAGTATTCGCTGTAGTTAGAAAACACCCAATTAACGAAGGTTTCCTTGTTACGGGTATGCTTATTCCATTAATTGTCCCTCCAACTATTCCATTATGGCAAGTTGCTTTGGCTACAATTTTTGGTGTTGTAGTAGGTAAAGAAATCTTTGGTGGTACAGGTATGAACGTATTGAACGTTGCCATGACAGCCAGAGCATTCTTATACTTTGCTTATCCTTCACAAATTTCTGGTGAAGTTTGGACTCAATTAGCTGGAGAAACCCCAATCGATGCTTACAGTGGTGCAACTGCACTTTCTGTAGCTTATGATTCTTCTAATGTTGGTAACGCAGTTACGGCAGGTTTAGCTAATGTCAATAGTGCTTTAGCTGCCCCATTTGGAGACTTTAGCTTCTTTAGCTTTGAGAATATGTTAATAGGAGGTATCCCTGGTTCAATCGGAGAAACTTCTACTTTAATGGCTCTTTTGGGAGCTATCATTCTAGTGGTAACCGGTGTAGGTAGCTGGAAGATTATTGTAAGTGCATTTGCAGGTGCTTTCCTTATGGGTACTGTTTTCAACATGGTTGGAGCAAATGAATTTATGAATGTGCCTGCTCAATACCACTTGGTAATGGGTGGTTTAGCATTTGGAGCCGTGTTTATGGCCACAGATCCAGTATCTGCTTCGCAAACGGAAACAGGAAAATGGATTTACGGTCTTTTGATTGGAGCCTTAACAGTATTGATTAGAGTAGTAAACCCAGCATATCCAGAAGGTATTATGTTGGCGGTACTTCTAATGAACGTATTCGCTCCACTTATTGATTTCTATGTAGTACAAGCAAACAAGAAAAGGAGGTTAGCCCGTGCGACAGTCTAATGGTTATATAATTGTATTCTCCCTTATACTAACAGTGGTATTGGGAGGGTTGCTATCTGGAGTATCTCAGGTTTTAGGGCCTGCTCAAAAGAAAGCGCAAGATTTAGATACTAAGAAGCAAATTCTTGGTGCTATTCCTGCTGAAAAAGAAAAGCTTTCAGCAATGACTCCAGAAGAGATTCTTAGCAGATACAGCGAGGTGATCAGCTCTGAAGTAACAAATTACCAAGGTGAAATTGTTACTACCAATGAGAAAGGTGAGCCAGTTGTAGCAGAGAATGTAAACATTGAGAAGAATTATAAGAAAACTCCTGAGAACAGATTGTTCCCAGTATTCAAATACAATGGCGGTAGTGAGCAGGCATTTATTCTGCCTACTTTCGGTGCTGGTCTTTGGGATGCTATCTGGGGTTACGTTGCTATTACGCCAAACATGGAAACTGTAATTGGAGTAAGCTTCGACCACAAAGGAGAAACTCCAGGTCTAGGTGCTAGAATTACATCAGACGATGTTCAAGCTAGATACAGAGGCAAGGAATTGTATGACAATCAAGGAGATTTGGTTTCAGTAACAATGGTAAAGGGAGAGAATACTCCTGAGTCTGCATTGGGTCCAAATAAGGTTGATGGTATGGCTGGTGCTACTCTAACAGCAAATGGTGTTAACGCCATGTTGGAGAACTACCTTGGTTACTACCAAAACTACTTCGAGAAGAATGTCAGAAACGAGAGTATGACAATGAATGTTGAAAACAATAACCAGTAATTATAATGAGTACTGAAACTGTTGAAGCACCGGTAGTAAAGGAAAAAGAAGCCTTACTATCGAAGAGAAGAAAGAAATTCGTTACTGACCCTCTGAATGATGATAACCCTATTACCATTCAGGTATTAGGTATCTGTTCTGCACTTGCGGTTACCACTCAAATGAAGCCTACTTTGGTAATGGCTTTGTCGGTAATCTTTGTATTGATATTTTCAAACCTCATCATTTCATTGATGAGAACAGCTATTCCTTCAAGGGTACGTATTATCGTACAGCTGGCGGTAGTAGCAACCTTGGTAACCTTGGTTAATGAGGTGTTGAAAGCGTATGCTTTTGATATGTACAAAGAGCTTTCCGTATTTATCGGACTGATTATTACCAACTGTATTGTAATGGGTAGACTTGAAGCTTTTGCTTTAGGTAATAAGCCTTATGATTCAGTATTAGATGGTTTAGGTTCAGGCTTGGGTTACTCGTGGATTATCCTAGCAGTTGCCTTCTTTAGAGAAATCTGGGGTTCTGGTAATGTATTCGGATACCCTGTATTCGAGGCAATCGGAATTGAGAACTTTGCGACTAATGGTTTGATGGTGTCACCAGTTGGAGCATTCGTTGTTCTTGGTTTCATTATCTGGGTTCAGAGAACTAAAACTGGTTACGTAGAACACTAAAATTAGAAAATCATGGATTTATTGAATTTAGGTATTAAGTCGATCTTTATTGAGAACATGGTTTTCGCCTACTTCTTAGGTATGTGTTCTTTTCTAGCGGTATCGAAAAAGGTATCAACTGCTTTCGGTCTTGGTTTAGCTGTAGTATTCGTATTGGGTATGACAGTACCGATGAACTGGTTGCTAAATGAGTTTGTATTGAAAGAAGGTGCTTTAGCTTGGTTAGGTGCTGACTTCGCAACTATCGATCTTTCGTTCTTACGCTTTATCATGTTTATCGCAATTATTGCGGCTATGGTACAGCTAGTAGAGATGACTATCGAGAAGTTTTCTCCTTCACTTTACGGTTCACTAGGTATCTTCCTTCCGCTAATCGCTGTAAACTGTGCTATTTTAGGATCATCCCTTTTCATGGCTCAAAGAGACTATAGCATTGGTGAAGCTACTGTGTTTGGATTCGGTTCAGGTATTGGTTTCTTCTTGGCTATTGTTGCTCTTGCTGCAATTAGAGAAAAGCTTAAGTACTCGAATGTTCCTGATGGACTCAAAGGTCTAGGTATTACAATGTTTATTACCGGACTTATGGGTATTGCCTTTATGAGTTTTATGGGTATCTCTATCTAATAGATTTACACCTTATAGATATTGAAAGCCTCGCATTTGCGGGGCTTTTTTTATGTCCATAAGTTTTGCCGGATAGTGCGGGGGTATTTGTGTCGAGATGAGCTTAATAATTTTTGAAATTGATGTTTGGTAAGGTCTTCTGTTGGTTGATAACTGTTTTATAAGGAGAATTGGTTTAAAATTGAACCATTATTTACCCAATAATCATAAATGCATACGTTTTCAGTTTAAATTTTAACCAAATATGTATATAAGTACAGAAATGTATTGAAATGAGGTGTTTACTAGTTAACTTGAGTTTAATATAAGCCTTGAATCAACTCAAACTAAAACTAGTACATCATGTCACATTCATTAAACAGAAGAAAATGGTTAAAAACCGGTTTGCTATCCATAGGTGGTGCTACCATACTACCTCAACTTAGCTGGGGAGAATCAAGAAACTCATTGTTGATTGATAATGCTGAGAGAATAGTATATACACCTCTGTTTAAAGAACATACCGTACCATTAGCGACAGAAATTGTGGCAAAGCTGAATGCCAATGAGAACCCTTATGGCCCTTCGCCCAAGGCTGTAGAGGCTCTCAAAGCTGCTGCTGTCGGAGGTAATAGGTACGGCTGGGGTCAACTTTCCGTTTTGATGGACAAAATATCAGAAAAAGAAGGTGTTCCTAAAGAGTACCTCATGATGGGGCCTGGTTCTTCTGACTTGCTAGAGAAATTTGCACTGGTCCTTTTTATGAATGGAGGTACTGTTCTATCTGCAGACCCTTCTTATATGTCGCTAATGAATGTAGCGAGATCTGTCGGTGCTGAATGGAAGGGAGTTCCCTTAAAAGAAGACTGGTCTCACGACTTAGACGCTATGGAGGCAGCGATCAGTAGTGACACAAAATTGGTTTATATCTGTAATCCAAATAACCCAACCGGTACAATTACAGGATATAAAGAGCTTTATGATTTCTGCTCGAGGGTTTCTGAAAAAGTGCCTGTGTTTATAGATGAAGCATATCTTGATTTTGTTGAAGGGGAAAATGGTAAAAGTATGGTGTCACTTCTTAATGAAGGTAAGAATGTCATTGTCGCTAGAACTTTTTCAAAAATTCATGGAATGGCAGGTCTGAGAGTTGGCTATGTTGCTGCTTTGCCGGAGACACTAAAGTCTATTCAAAAGATTACAAGAGGCGGTATGGGAATCACCAATACCTCAATTTATGCTGCCATAGCTAGTATGGATGATACAGCTTTTCAAGCCAAGTCTAAAAATCTGAATAAACAGGCAAGAGAGTACACTGCATCGACCCTGAAAACCATGGGTTTCAGTCCCGTCCCATCGTACACGAGCTTCATGATTTTTCCTCAAGAGACAATGGAAGGGAAAGCATTCTTAACTAAAATGTCTGAGCAAGGTATTGGTGTTAGATCGTTTGAGATCTACGATAAAACCTGGTGTAGAGTTAGTATGGGAACAATGGAGGAGATGCAAATGTTTACTTCGGCCTTGGGTAAAGTAATGGAGTAATTAATAGCCTAGCAGATAAATGGATCCAGCTTTACAAAAGACTTTCACTTTTTTATCATTCATTCTCTTAGGCTTTTTACTGAAGAGTAAGTTTAATAGCAAAGAGCAGGTAAATGGTATCAAGTCATTCATATTAACAATAGCCTTACCATCAACAATTTTTGTGGCTTTAATGGGGGTTGAAATGAGTGCAAGCATGCTTGTCTTCCCCATACTGGCTCTAGCCTTTAACTTTGTTATATACTTCATTACACCACCGCTACTTAAAGTGGTAGGTGTGGATAATGATTCAGCGAAAGGAAGAACCTTAAGGTTGTTGTTGCCTTCTTTGGCACCTGGTCTATCTTGTTTTCCATTCATACTTGAATACCTGGGAGAGAAGAGTCTTGCGGATGCTGCCTTGGCCGATGTTGGCAATAAGTTCTTTGTACTTATTTTTCTCTATGTAATGGCGATGAATATGTTTTATAGCATTCATCTTTTGGCTAAAACAAGTTCCAAAGGGAAGATCAAGGAGCTGCTTATGTCTTTAGTAAGGGAGCCTATCAATCTCGTAATTATAATAGCTATGGCTCTGTTGTCATTAGGGTTTAACTTTGATAGTCTACCAGTATTCATCGGAGATACTTTCAGTAGGTTAAGTCTCATTATGACTCCACTTGTCCTGTTCTTTATAGGTTTAGCAGTTAAGCTTAAAAAGGAAAGTCTTTGGGCTATTTTGAATATTCTTTTGCTCAGAGCGGGAGTTACTCTATTGATAAGTACAGGTTTGGTTCTATTGCTAGAAGTTCAGGATACCAGTACCATCCTCCTCATGATGGTTTTTCCGTTAAGCTCTTGCAGCTTTTGGCCTTTTGCTCATTTGTCTGTGTTCAGCAAGCGCGAGAAAAATTCATCAAAGACTTTTGATACTGAATATGCCATTTTGGTTTTGGCGTTATCATTGCCCATTTCAACGTTAATGATATTAGGTATACTATCTAGTGGTGAATTTTTTGCCAGACCAGAGGTCTCGGCCACCTCTGGGTGTATTTTACTGGGTACAGTAGCACTGGTTCAATTAGTTAGAAAACTAAGTTCATCCAGGTTTAATTGGCAGGTTGAAGAAAACAAGAAGCTAATTGAACAGGCAGAATGATTTAAAGAAATAATTCCTCAATAAAGTCATGTTGATTTATTGTGTTTTATGTAGTGTCAACCTGAAAGGCCCCTGGAGAGGGGGCTTTTCGCTTTGCTTTGATGTAGAGATAAGCTTATTGTCGAAAATTACATGTTCTAAGCTGGTCGATTTGTATACGGGTATTAGATGTAATGTTGATACCAATCAAGCCATCTGATCTGATCGGTTGGTATACTGTGCCAATTAAAATAGTTAGATTAGTTGATGTGTCAATTGTGTTATTTCTAGTAGTACTAATATAGCCATCATTTAGGCTTAAGTACTTGGAGGATACTGTTCTTTAGCAAATTCAGTCCATCTGACCCTATAATTACAAATTCACTTCCTGAAAAGACATTTCTTATCCATTTCGGATTTTTAAGGACGCGCTTTGGATACCGGTCCAGTTGGTAAGAGTGAATCCAAAATCAAGTGAGTTAGTGTCACATAAATAAAACTCGATACCAATAATGAGGAATAGAATCAAATATTTTTGAATTAGAAAGCCAATTGATTCCATGTCATAGTTATATGTAAGGTTGGTTTTCTTCCCTTACTATTAATAAAAAGTCCTTGAAGAACCACCGAAACTTTCGCTATCCGTCTTATACTGGATACTAAAAGAACACCGAAACGCTTTTACTTTATCTTCTTGATATTCATTCGTCTTATACGTTTCTTTTTTACTTAAACAACTTAGAATAATTGAATGACAAAAAAAAAAACTTTATGATGGAATCAACTAAAAAACCAAATTATTCAAAAATACCAGTGGGCAAGCCGTCAATGCTTACTTGGTTCTTTTCTTCCCAATAACTTCTAATTCCATCTTCACCCTTTTGCTTTGCCCACTCTTTAAGTATTGGTCTTTCTTCCTTGAAGTCCATTAATGGAACTGCGAAACCACATGAGGTTTGAACAGAATCTAACTCTACTTCAAAAATATTTCTGGCGCCACTGTCTTTTGGGAACAGAGCGTAAAGATCATCCCATTCTGCATCTTGTCGATGTATGGTTTTGGCGGTTCCGAAAAGCCTTAATATCAATGGTTTTCCTTCAAAAGCACAGAACATTATGGTCATTCGGTTTACCTCTTTCAAATGTGCAGCCGTCTCATTTCCACTGCCAGTCAGGTTTAACCATACTACTTTGCTAGGTGAGATAACCCTGAGCGAATCTAAGCCCTTTGGCGAAATATTAACCCTGCCTGATGCAGCAGCCGTGCCGGTAAAGAACACTTTTTGATTTTGAATGAATTCGATTTGTTGAGGTGTTAGAGATTCATAGAATTTTGCCATGCTCTTATAATCGTTAAGCGGATAAGAAATGTTCTTCATTTCTAAATTAATTACTTTTTGAACAATCATCTTTCCTTAGTTTTGTGCCCGCTCAAAATTTTACCTATGATGTATTCTCAACTTATAGCTCAAGAACTTTCGGTTGCAAATAAGCAAGTAGACGCAACAATTAAACTATTGGAAGAAGGTGGAACAGTCCCATTCATTGCCCGATATAGAAAAGAGTTAACAGGTAGTTTAGATGAAGTACAAATTGCTGCTGTCAGAGATAGGCTGCAACAACTTAAAGAGCTAGATAAAAGAAGAGATGCAATACTTAAGTCTATAGAAGAGCAAGACAAACTAACAGATGAACTTGAGTCCAAAATAAAATCGGCAGAAACCATGTCGGTTTTAGAAGATATTTATTTGCCCTATAAGCCTAAGAGAAAGACTAAGGCTTCAATGGCTCGAGAAAAAGGTTTAGAGCCATTGGCTACATGCATATTAGAGCAGTCTAGTTTAGATGTAGAAGCTGAAGCCTCTAAATATATTAATGAGGAAAAAGGTGTGGCTAATGCCGATGAGGCCTTAAAAGGTGCTCGGGATATTATTGCTGAAACGGTAAATGAGAATGCTGAGGCTCGTGAAAAGATGAGAAAGTATTTTCAGCAACATGCTACAATTAAGTCTAAGGTTTACACTGGTAAAGAAGAAGAAGGTCAGAAATATAAGGACTATTTTGAGTGGGAAGAAGCCTTGAAAGATGCGCCATCGCATAGAGTTTTGGCTATGCGCAGGGGAGAGTCGGAGCTTTTCCTTATGCTCGATGTTTTGCCTCCAGAAGAAGAAGCCATCAGCATATTGGAGCGGCAGTTTATAACTGCCAATAACGCAGCCGCTGAACAAGTGAAGTTGGCAATAAAAGATGCTTACAAAAGATTGTTGAGCACTTCTATGGAAACGGAGATGCGAATGCTTTCTAAAAAGAAAGCAGATGAAGAAGCAATAGATGTATTCGCAAAGAACCTGCATAAGCTCCTCATGGCGGCACCACTGGGAAGTAAAAGAGTCTTGGCAATTGACCCTGGTTTTAGAACTGGCTGTAAAGTAGTGTGTCTAGATGCTCAAGGTAAGCTGCTACAGTTTGAGGCTATCTTCCCTAACGAACCTCAGAAGAAAGTAGCAGAGTCAGGAGCAGTTATCAAACATTTGGTTGATAAACATAATATTGAAGCAATTGCTATAGGTAACGGAACGGCCAGTAGAGAAACGGAAGATTTCGTTCGAAATTTAGGTTTACCTTCTTCGGTAACAATTGTGATGGTCAATGAAAGCGGAGCTTCTATTTACTCTGCTTCTGAAATTGCCAGAAATGAATTCCCAGATCAAGACGTAACAGTTCGTGGGGCCGTATCCATTGGCAGAAGATTGATGGATCCACTTGCTGAACTTGTTAAAATAGACCCCAAATCGATTGGCGTAGGCCAGTATCAGCACGATGTAGATCAGTCTGCGTTAAAGCACTCTTTAGATGATGTGGTGATGAGTTGTGTAAATGCCGTTGGAGTAGAGGTCAACACTGCTTCAGAGCAATTACTCACCTATGTAGCTGGTCTAGGGCCTCAATTGGCTAAGAATATAGTGGAGTACAGAAATCAAAATGGTCCTTTTACCAATAGGGCAGCTATTAAGAATGTTCAACGCCTAGGAGAAAAGGCATTTGAGCAAGCAGCTGGTTTCTTGCGAATTAAGGGAGCAGCAAATCCGTTAGACGATAGTGCTGTTCACCCTGAAGCGTACAACCTAGTAAAGAAAATGGCTAAAGACCTTAATTGTGAGGTTAAAGACCTTATCAGAGATGCATCACTAAGAGCAAAGATAGACCTTAAGCAATATGTGACCGATACTATTGGCTTACCCACTCTCAAAGATATTCTGGCTGAACTAGCTAAACCAGGCCGTGACCCAAGAGACAAATTTGAAGCATTTAGCTTCGCTGAGGGGGTAAATCATATTGAAGACCTGAGAATAGGCATGAAAATTCCGGGCATTGTTACTAATGTGACGAATTTTGGTGCATTTGTAGATGTTGGAGTGCATCAAGATGGATTGGTACATATTAGCCAATTGGCAGATCATTATATCAGTAACCCAGCAGATGTGGTAGCAGTGCAGCAAAAGGTAATGGTTACCGTTACTGAGGTAGACGTAGCCAGAAAGCGCATCTCTTTATCTATGAAAGGTGAAGCTAAGCCACAGGCTAAAAAAAGCGCTAAACCTAAAAGGCAACGAGAGCCTGAGACTGATATGGCGGCTAAGTTAGCAGCCTTAAAGGGTAAGTTTGGAAGGTAAGATAGCTTCTTACTTTTCAACTATTCTGATGCTATACTTTATTAACTAATAAGTAGTAAATTGAAGGTTAGGTTGAACTAACTTCAATGACAGGAAACAGTTGCTGTAAGAATTGTGGAGCACCTCTAAAAGGATCTTATTGTCACTTATGTGGCGAAAAGAGGCTTACTATCCAAGACCGGTCTGTCAGCTACTGGTTCAAGGATACTCTTTCTCAGGTCACTCAATTAGATGGTAAAGTAATAAGAACTATCATATCCATGATGGCTCATCCTGCACGGTTGTCTAACAATTATCAGGAAGGTATTAGAAAGCCATACTTGAAGATGGCCAACCTGTTTTTAATTGCTAACCTGCTATATTTCTTAATACCTGGCTTACAGACTTTCAAAACACCTCTTCGCATTCAAGCTAATGAGCAGGTGTATAGTGTTTTGGTAGAAAGAATCGTAGATCGTTACATGTCGGTTACGGGCGAAAGCTTTGAGACATTAGAGGTAGTCTATGATCAGAAAACTACTGAGGTAAGCAAGCTCTTACTTATCTTGCTAGTCCTGTTGTTGGGGCTTTCAATTTATGGGGTGTTCTTTCGGCAAATGTATCTCTCCGATGCATTTAATGTGGCACTGCAATTTTGGTCGGCTTACATTATCATGTTCATCCTACCATCTTCGCTGCTCATACTCATTCATTCTAGGTTTTTCTCCTTTGGGGCAATTAGCCAGGTTGTTTTCTCAGAATGGTTTCTGTCAGGTGGAACACTACTTTTTTCAGCTGTATACTTATGGAAAACGCTTAGTACGTTCAGTCGAAAGTGGTGGCATCATCTGTTAAGGATGAGCTTCATCATCCTTTCATTTTTTGTGATTTTTACCTTTTACAGGTTAATTCTCTTTTTGGTGACAATGCTGGTTATCTAGACTTCTAGTTGCGTTTAGATGCATTTCTCTCGGTATTCGAGATTGGCATTTTGTATACAATCTTGTTCTCAAATGTTGAACAATGGAGTATATGCCCTCCGTTCAAGTCGAATGTCCACTCTTTAGAGTGACCGTCTTTTCCAGTATGGTTAGATGATCCTAAAAGTATATTGGCATGTAATTCCATAGAAACCTCATCTTTAAAGTTTACTACTATTTCATAAAGAGGCATTCTGGGTTGCTCTGCATCAAAATAATAAATGATGGAGGTAATATGCTCAGAATGCACAGGCTCCAGATACGTATTTGGTGATCCGTTTTCAGCCTCTTGGCCCATGGCATTAGGCCTAGTCGACATGAACTGTATAAGCTCTTCATTGAAGGCTACTTCTTGTATCTCCTTAGGTAGTAAGTCTTCAAGGGTTTTTCCGCGCTCAATGGAGTTCCAATATAAGACGCTGAAAACAACTAGCTGACTGGCCAAAATTATGTGTGTGAATTGTCTGACAGTCTGATTGTTCATAATTCACAGGTTGAGTACGATGAAAGTAGATATTTTTCTCCTTTCATTCAATGAAAACGTAAATTATGTAATCGTTAAATATTGACTGTTAGATAGTTATAGGTATTTTGCCTATCGGTTGACTCTGTGTTTAGTAGAGTAATGCGTTCATTCAGTTAAGAATATTCATGTTCTGACCAGATTTTTTTCTAATTGAGAGTGTTTTTCTCAATTCAGTATTTTTTAGTTCAATCTGTTTGTTTTTAATCGACTGTTATTCAGTGAGTTGTGTGTTTTTGGTTTTCATGGAACGGTTCTTTCTCATTATCAGATGAAATTATTATTAACCAAAAATTTATCATCATGTTACGTTGGACATTAACCTTCTTAATTATAGCAGTAATCGCAGCCATTTTAGGATTCGGAGGAATTGCGGCAGGTGCGGCATCAATTGCAAAAATTGTCTTCTTCGTATTCCTAGTACTTCTAGTCATTTCATTGATCAGAGGAGCGGCCAGCAGGAGTTAGATAAAATATTACCATACAGTCATAAATAAGCAACGTGCACCTTGAAACCAAGGTGCACGTTGCTTTTACAGAACTCTTAGGAGAGAGGTCTGACTTATAAAAAGTAGAATCATATAGCTTATTACCGCTGCGTCAAACAGGTTTAATAATTGCCTTAGAATCTCTAGTTCAGGTTAGAGTAAGGGCAAAGGTTTGGACTGTATAAGAGAATAGAGGATGCAAGGCTATGTGGCTTCAGATTTAACGGATCAGTCGTATGTATTGTCTTTTTATTGACTGATTTGGTCGATTGAACCTGTTTAGCCTCCTGTTCTCACCGTTTTTGATAGTTTCTTATGGTTGGTTAGAAGAGTTGAGCCAATAGAGATTGCAGCTATATGGAAGACATCAATTATGGAATTCTAGCAGGTGATCTTAGCCATGAGGCTTATTCTTCCACCATTTCGGCCAACTTATTGATTGTATTTAGGTTTCGGGCTGTCATTTCTGCCTTTGCGAAGGCTTTTGGGATTTTGTCAACCATTTTAGATCGGCCAATGCCGTCTGGAGCATGTAGGTAGAGTACATTATCAATCAACTGGTAATGCTCGTTTTCGGCCTTTACATCATCTAGTGTTTTATAGTCGACAGATGAAGGTGAACTATGAAAAAAGAAGAAATGTACCGTTTTACCTCCATCTCCCGGGTAGGGGTTGTTTTCAACTACCGACTTTAGGTTCTTAACTGTTAAAGAGAAAGTAGAAGGTTTAAATCCAAACTTTTGCTCTATCAGAGTACTTATTTTGTGACTTGGGTTAGTTGGGTAGCTACAAACAATATTTCCGCTTTGAATGTACGTAGACACTTTTTCAAAACCATTGTTTTCTAAGAGTTGTCTCAGTTCTTTCATGGGTACTATGTGGTGCCCACCAACATTAATGCCTCTAAGAAGTACAATCCAGATTTTCATAAGGGTAAAAGTTAACGATTAAAGTTAAAAGACTACCAACCGCTACTTAAGCCAGCTTCATTAGCTTTGATGTAACTGGCCTCATCAAATTCATAGAGTAAAGGAGCTTTGTGTGCAACACCAGTTCTTCTTTCATTGGTACATACCAAAATACCAAAGCTCATCACCTTTCTTCTGAAGTTTCGCCTGTCTAATTTCTTACCCAAAATGGTTTCGTACAACGACTGTAATTCTGGTATAGTGAATCGTTTTGGAAGTAAGTTTAGACCAATAGGTTGGTTGTTGAGTTCTTTTTTAAGTGTTTCATGAGCTACGGTAAGAATATGCTCATGATCTAACATAAGGGGAGGAAGGTCATTGACTGAGCACCACTCGCATGCCTCAGATATTGGCCCGGGAATAGGCTCTTTTACCTGAGAATATTCAACCAATGCATAAAAACCAATGGAAATAAATCGCTGGTTAAACCAAGGAAACCATTCTTCTGGAATAACTTTTTTCTCTACCAACATTTTATTGTGATCAGTGTCATTGCGCTCAATTGATCCGAAGGTGTGAAACTGCTTCAGAAAAATATTGTCTAAGCCTGTCCGAAGCTCTAGAGCATTGTGAGCTTCCGTTTCTATATCTACATGCTTATGTACAAAACCTCCAGGCAAGGCCCATAAATCTATATTCTTGAGCTTTAGCAACAATACCTTGAGTTCGTTTTCATGAAACCCGAAAACCACACAATCAATTGCTACAGAAGGAGTAAGGAGGTCAGTGTTTAGGTTAGCCATTCAGAAAATTAGGAACTGATTCCAAAGTTAATCAAATGTATTATATCTTAGTGTCTTATTGACACTAAGAAAATTATATGAAACGCGCTTATATTATTCTGGTGATTTGTGCCGTAATGGCCAATGCTGTCTCGTTAATGGGGCAAACACCACAGAAACATCAGGTAGAAGTAAACAAAGATGTAGTGTTTGCTTCTCCTGAGGATTTTGACCTTACTATGGATATCTATACTCCTCAAACAAGTAGAAATAGTTATCCTGTTCTAATTATAATTCATGGAGGCGGATGGCTTATTAACGATAATTCAATCATGAATCAGATGTCGGAATATGTCTCTGGCAATGCCGAATATGTGGTGGCTAACATTAACTATAGACTTCTTGGTGATCAGAACAATACGGTTACCATTAATGAAATTGTAGAAGATGTATTTGGAGCGGTGCTATGGGTTAAAGACCACATTGAGCAATATGGAGGTGATCCAAATCGCGTAGCCGTTACCGGTGATAGTGCAGGAGGTCATTTGACTGAAATGGTTGTTCTGGCGGGGCATAATCTTAAATCGTCTGGATTTGCCCAAGAACCTTATGGATTCAACCCGAGCTATTTACCGGCAGGTAAAACGGCAGAACAAGTAGCTGAAGATGAAGACCTAAAGGTACAGGCTGCCATACCAAGCTATGGAGCCTTTGATATGCTAGCTGCTGCTCAAGGTGGCTTTGAAAAGGAATCGAACTTTTTTTGGCAAATGGGGGGAGCTAAGGCAAGAGGGCTCTTTGGGAATAAGTTTAACGTAGAAGATAATGCCGCAATGTACAGGGCCGTAAGCCCCATTTACCTTATTCCTTCTGCTGAAGAAAGACAATTACCACCTCAGTTTTTTCATGTTGGTAGTGAAGATTCAACCACGCCTCCTGTAGCTGTAAAAGCATATTTTGACAAGCTGAAGGCACAAGGTCAGCCAGGTCAATTCTGGTTATATCAGGGCAGAAATCATGCTTATTTAGATTCTGGGTCTAACGAGTTTTTAGGAAATAGCTTTGAGAAAGATGCTATCGAACCGTTAAATAGAATGATTACGTTTCTGAATGAGGTCTTTTACTAAGCTTTAATTTCAATCGTGAGTTTTAGCAGAGCTTTCTACCATAGAATTGATCTGCTGTAACTCCTTTGGAGTAAGGTCTCGCCATTGTCCTACTTTCAAGTCTAAGTGTATGTTCATAATGCGAACACGCTTGAGTTTATAAACCTCGTAGCCTAAATACTCGCACATACGTCTAATTTGACGGTTAAGTCCTTGAGTAAGAATAATCTTGAACTTGAACTTACTGATTCTTTCAACCTTACATTTTCGTGTAACCTGATCTAAAATAGGTACTCCATTACTCATCCTTCTAATGAATTCATCAGTGATGGGCTTATTCACATCTACTATGTACTCCTTTTCATGATGGTTGCGGGCTCGAAGTATTTTATTTACAATGTCACCATCACTGGTAAGCAGAATGAGGCCTTCACTGGGTTTGTCTAATCGGCCTATTGGAAAAATTCGCTTTTGATGGTTGATGTAATCAATGATATTGTCTTTTTCAACCCGAGTATCTGTAGTACATACTATGCCAACAGGTTTGTTAAAAGCGATGTAAACATGCTCTTCTTCTGGGTTAGAAATTAGTTTTCCATCAACCCTAACTTCATCACCTTCACTTATTTTAGTGCCTAATTCTGGTACTTTTCCGTTAATGGTAATTCTACCTTGTTCCAGAAGCTTGTCGGCAGCACGCCTAGAGCAATAGCCCACCTCACTGAGGTATTTGTTTATTCTTACAGTCTTCGATTCTGACATTACTGCAAAGTTATTGATCTCTTCGGAATCAGTGCTGTTGAAACGGTTACTTGTGTGGGCTTGCCTTCCATTAAGAACAAATGCCACTTTGGTTGGTTTATATGTCTGTAGATTTTTTAACCATAAACTGAACCATGAATAGCCTTATTAAAACCATTTTAATTATTGTTGGAGTTGCCCTTTTAGGATATGGAGGGTATTTGTTAGTGACTCCAGAAGCATCTATAGACATTGGAATTGCTGAAGCATCGGCACAGGATAATGACAATGCATATATCACTATTGGTCTTGGCTTAGTAGCCTTGTTAATCGGACTTTTAGCTAAGAAGAAGTAGATTCCATAATTCTGCTTACCTTCCTGCATGAGTACTTATCAAGTAGCAGTAGTGCAGGCAGCATCAGTATTATTCGATCTAGAAACCACACTTCAGAAGGTTGAGTCGTTGGTGAATGACTCAGCCCAAAGAGGTGCTAAGTTAGTACTCTTTCCAGAAGCTTTTTTATCGGTTTACCCTAGGGGTTTGAACTTTGGAACAGTAGTAGGGAGTAGAACCGAACAAGGTAGGTTACTATGGCAGAAATATTGGGATTCTTCAGTTGCTGAAGGAGACCAAGCATGCAATAGACTGGCTGAGTTAGCTAAAAAGGCACAAGTATTCTTAGTCATTGGCGTCAATGAAAAAGATACCATCTCTGGTACGCTTTATTGCAGCCTCTTTTATTTTTCTCCTCATGGTGAATTTATTGGGAAACATCGTAAAACTAAACCTACCGGTCAGGAGAGAGTGATTTGGGGTGAAGACGATGGTTCTACACTCAGCACTTTTAAAACCGTCTATGGAAGTATTGGAGGCCTAATTTGTTGGGAGAATTACATGCCCATGGCCCGTATGGCCATGTATCAGAAAGGGGTTCAGCTATATTTAGCTCCCACTGCCGATGCCAGAGAAAACTGGCAAGCCACCATGAAACATATTGCGCTAGAAGGTAGATGTTTTGTTCTAGCCAGCAATCAGTTTGTACAGAAGTCAATGTATCCTGCAGAACTTCAGGCAGCGCTTTCGGATCAGCCTGAAGTAATGAGTCGAGGAGGCTCGGTGATTATAGATCCTTTAGGTGAAGTTCTTGCCGGACCACTATGGGATGAGGAGGGAATAATAACCGCTGAAATCAATTTAGACCGTGTTACACAAGCTAAGCTAGACTTCGACCCAATTGGTCATTATCATCGCCCTGATTTGTTTAACTTAACGGTCAATAATATGCCCGCTATCAAACATGTAGACGAGCGATAAGGATGTGTTTTGGTGAATTTAATTTGCCTTAGAAGGCTAATTCCTTGCTGAAAATAATGTGCAAATAGCGGTTCAACCGATAACTACTAATTATGAAATTCAAACAGCTCTTATCTGGCTTGCTGATGATGCTTATGCTCTCACAAGCTACTGCTCAATCTGATTACTTTTTTCCCGAGGGTTCTCGCTTTGATCCGAAGATTCCTACACCCGAAGAGTATTTAGGCTATCCTGTTGGAACGCTACATACTCGGCACGATGCCATAGTAGGGTACATGAAAGAACTGGCTAGTAAATCTGAAAGAGCCAAGTTTGAGATAATTGGTGAAACTTACGAACACCGTAAGCTAGTGGTGCTTACTGTGTCTGCTCCCAAGAATATCGAAAACCTTGAGTCGATTAGAAAAGATCACCTACAATTGGTAGACCCAGATAAGCACATTGGGGATTATGCAGATCATAAGTCTGTTGTGTTGTTGGGGTATAATGTTCACGGTAATGAGCCTTCAAGTTCTGAAGCGGCATTGTTAGCGGCTTACTATTATGTAGCAGGCTTACATAATGAGGTAACCACCGCGTTGGATGAAGCTGTGATAATGATTGACCCAAACTTTAATCCAGACGGAAGGGATAGACATTCTACTTGGGCAAACGCGTACAAAGCTAACCCTCTAGTTTCAGACCCTACAGATGCAGAGCATAACGAAATGTGGCCTGGTGGTAGAACAAACCATTATTGGTATGATTTGAATCGCGACTGGCTACCATTAGCTCATGTAGAAAGTCAGGCCAGAATTGATTTTTATCACAAGTGGTATCCTAATGTGGTGACAGATTTTCATGAGATGGGAACAAACTCTACTTATTTCTTTGAGCCTACAAAACCTTTTGGCTCGGAGAATCCTGTAGTACCGAGAGATAATTACGATGGGTTGAATAATCTTTTTGCTGGCTATTTCCATGAAGCTCTAGACGAAATTGGTTCGCTCTATTTCACCAAGGAAAGTTATGACAATAGTTATCCTGGCTATGGTTCTACCTATCCTGATATTCATGGTGCATTAGGTTTAGTGTTCGAACAAGCTAGCTCTAGAGGTCATTTGCAAGATTCAAGAATGGGTAAAGTAGCTTTTGCCTTTACCATTAAGAATCATTTAACCTCAAGTATGGCCACGGTAAGGGCAGCTGTAGCAGAGAAGAATACCTTGTTGGCTCACATGGAAAATTACTTTGAGTCAGCTAAAAGTGAAGGCGCTCAAGCTGGTGGAGGCTGGGTTTTTGGAGACCCTTCAGATAATGGTAGAAATGAGGCGTTTCTAGACCTTTTGCTTCGCCATAAAATCAAGACTTTGGCCTTAAATGAAGATATCTCTTTGGGTGATAAGAACTTTAAAGCTGGTAGTGCATTCTATGTTCCTAACGCTCAGAAGCAATACAGAATGGTGAGAACAATGTTTGAGAAAGTGACCACCTTCTATGATAGTATTTTCTATGATGCCTCTGCTTGGACAGCTGCACTGAGCTACAATATGCCTTATGAAAGATATGCTGGTAAGAATCAATTGAATGGAGTAGAGCTCCAACGTGACGATTTAAAAGGTAGCTACGAAAGCGTAGGTAAGTCAGAATATGCTTATTTAATTGAATGGGATGAATATTTTGCCCCTAAAGCGCTTAACTACTTGCTAGAAAAAGGGCTTTATGTTAATTCAGCATTCAAACCTTTCAGCATAGAAACTCCTAAAGGAGTTCAAGAATTTGGATATGGTACACTAATGATTCCGGTTCGAAGACAAGAGGTTAGTTCAGAATTGGTGAGGGCTTATGTAGATGAGGCAACAGAGTTAGCAGGTATAATGGCTTACCCTGTCACTACAGGCTATAGTACTTCAGGAATAGATTTAGGGAGTGGAAACTTCCAGACAATAAGAAAGCCTAAAGTGCTAATGCTTATTGGTCCGGGAACAAGCAGTTATGAGGCTGGCGAAGTGTGGCACTTGCTAGATTCTAAGGTGGGTATGCCAATCACCAAAGTCTGGACTGATAATGTTGGGCGAATTAACTGGAGCGATTACAATACCCTGATTCTACCTTCTGGTTATTATTCATCTTTAGGAGAAAATACCATAGATAGAATTAAACAATGGGTGAGAGACGGAGGCACTATGATTACGCTCAGAAATGCTACTAGCTGGGCTATTTCTTCCAAGTTTGTGAATGGAAAGTTTGCAGATAGACCTCAGCGAGAAACGCCTGAAAGAATGGACTACGTAACGTCTAGAGACTTCTATGGGTCAAATGCTATTGGTGGTTCAATGTACATGACCGATGTAGATATTACTCATCCACTTGCTTTCGGATATACCAGTAGAGAATTGCCGGTTTACAGAAACCACTCCATTTTCATGGCTCCTAGTAGCAGTCCTTTCAATACGGTAGTAAAGTATGCGGATAATCCTCTCTTAAGTGGCTATGTCAACAAAGAGAACCTAGCGGCACTAGGAGGAACAGCCTCTTTAATTACTAGTGGAATGGGCAGAGGGAATGTGATTCTATTCGCGGATAACCCAAACTTCAGAGGTATGTGGTACGGAACCAATAAGCTATTCCTAAATGCGATTTTCTTAGGGAATATGGCTAGGTAAGACTAGGCCTTTTATAAAATGAAGAGGCTGCTTTAAAGTTTAGACCGTGCACGGAATAAGCTTTGAAGCAGCCTCTTTCTTGTTTTATTATATAGATACTTGCAGTTGAAGAACAGTCATTCCTCTTCTATCTGTAGAAACTAAGTCGTTGGTATTGTTAAAGTTGAAGACAGGCCTACTTTGGTAGTTTAAAGAGACCTTGGTAGCATGCCCCTTTATTAACCAGTTCATGCCAAATTCATACATGGTCATGGTATCATTAAGTAAATCCAAACTAGCGATTTGTGAGGCAACATAGGGCTGGAGGGTTCCCATTTCTCCGAGTAAATTATTCTTCAATAGATAGCCCAACTGAAAGTAACTAAGTGTACCGGTGCCATTGATAGGGAAAGAATTACCTGAGCCATTAAATGAGCTTCCGCCACCATTGGCAGGGTTCATAACCCCTAAGTTTCTTACATAATTTTTCCCATAATCGTTCGAACTGATTGCTGCATATGCTGTAATGGCAGTGTTTTTAGAGGCGTCAAGCACACGGTCGTAAAATACATCTACGCCAAAAAGCGCTAAGTTTTCTCTTACAATATCAGCCCCGTTGTTCTCTGTGTGCCACATGGCATCCTTCTGAAAAATGAAGCCTGCACCAATGTTGAAGACGTTTTTAGACCCTAGGTATGAGCCTGTATTATAAGGTGTAAGGTTAGACTCTGAATCTAAAAACTCATACTTGAAGTATCCTTGTGTTTGGAGGTTCGCTGGTTCGTTAGAGAACAGTGAATTAGGGCCAATAATTGCACTTTGGACTGACGAGGCTAAAATGCTCATGGGTTTAGATAGGGCAATTCTATAATCTAGCTTCCCTAATTTGCCTTTAGCATAGATACTATACTTTCTTACAAACTGATCGCTTACATCGTTAGTTGCTTGTTGATAAAGAGGAGCATCCATAGTGAGTAAGCTACCAATAGAAGGAGATGAGTACCTAAGAAAACCCACCCAGCCAGTGAGCCCGGTACCAACTGAAAGTTTGCCTTTGGCCAATTCTATTTCTCCAATGGCATCGTGAAAGAACAGACCTTGCTTTCTTTCGCCAATGTAGCTAAGGTTATTTGTGCCGAACTGTGTGTAGACAAATACTCTATCAGATATTTTTCCAAAAAGTTGAATTCTGGTTCTTCTTAGGCCAATATCAAAAGTGTTGTCTTCTAAATAACCATCTACCAAAGTGCCCGGGTTATTTTGAGTCCATCGAACCCAAGTCTGGTTAAGAAAAGTGGCTTTGATGTACTGACTGCCGTCATCGTTGAGGTTATATCTCAAGTCCTTTTTTTGACCATATAGTGAGCCAAGTGTTAAAAGAGATACGGTGAGGAGGGATAAGAATCTAGTCATAAAAAATAGTTCACTTCAATTTACTTGCCCAATAATAGGAGTTTCTAAAGCGAAAATGACCTTGTTCTCTATCAAAAGTACATAGGTTGTAAGAATGGTATAAAAAGAAACCCCAGCAATTGCTGGGGTCTCAGTAAACATAATTTTTTTTTATTACTTAGGCTTCGGTGCCAATTTGAGCATCGAGTTTGTTAGTTAAAACGCCTTTTGGAACAGCTCCAACTACATTGTCTACTACTTCACCATCTTTGAAGAAAAGCAAAGCAGGAATAGATCTGATACCATATTTGATGGCAATGTCTTGGTTGTTGTCTACATCAATTTTACCAACAACGGCAGTATCACCGTACTCATCTGCAATTTCTTCTACCACTGGACCAACCATTCTACAAGGCCCACACCACGCTGCCCAAAAATCCACTAAAACTGGCTTGTCAGACTTCAACACCACTTCCTCGAAGTTTGAATCGTTTATTTCTAATGCTTTTCCCATTATATATAGTTTGTTATTTTCTTTTGCTAAGCTACACCGAATAGACATCAAAAGTAATCAAAAAGTTCCGAACGGAAACTTACTCAATTACACACGCCTTAAGCAGTAATTAATCTGGCACCATCTGTACAGCTATTCAAGGTTTTGATTAACTCACGAGTTGGATCGATTTTCACTTTTCTAGAGATAAGTTCAACCTTGATGTTCTCTTCCCTATCAAAAAGCTCAATCTTCAACATGGTTTCCCCTTCGTAGGTTTCGGTAAGTTGCATAATGGTATCGATTAAATCTTGATCGACCATTCTTGCATTTAGTCTTATATGAACTCCTTTCCCCATTTTCTCTCGAAGCTCACTAAGTAGTGAGATGGTCTGAGTCTGGAGCTCCCAGTCTTCAGGGTTCGGGTTAATAGCTGGGTTGTCTCGAATTTCCTTCTTTTTTCTCCAGTTTAACTCAACCTTTCCTCGAATGAATAAGAACTCACCTGGGCGTAAGTAGGCGGCATTATTGATGAATTTTTCACCCATCAAGAAGAGCTCTGTGGCCCCGTTGTAATCTTCAATGTTCAGTATACCGAACGGTTTACCAGTTTTGGTTTGCCCATTCCGAACGGAGTTGACAATTCCACCAATGGAAATATCTTGATTGGGGAATTTATTGATGTCTGAAATTGGTTTGCAGAAAGATTCTAATTCTATCTCGAACTGGTCGAGAGGGTGGCCAGAAACGTAGAAGCCAATGACCTCTTTTTCTAACCTAAGTTTTTCCATCTGACTAAAGGTTTCTACCTCAGGAACTTTAGGTAGGGGAGTGGCTACATTACTATCTCCGCCAAACAATGAAACCTGAGCAGCATCTTTCTCTGCCTGCATGGCGTTGGCATATCGGATAACCTTTTCAATTAGGGTTTGCTCATTGTCTTCAGCCCATAAGTATTGTCTTCTATGGTATTCGAAGCAATCGAAGCCTCCTGCTTGTGCTAGGGCTTCAAAGTTTTTCTTATTTACTACTCTTAGGTTTACGCGTTCGGCAAAATCAAAAATATTCTTATAAGGTCCATTTTCTTTCCTTTCTGCCACTATCGATTCAATAGCTGCTTCGCCCACACCTTTAATGGCCCCCATTCCAAAACGTATTTCTCCGTTTTGGTTTACAGTAAATTTATAGTTCGATTCATTCACATCTGGACCGAGTACAGGAACCCCCATTCGCTTGCACTCTTCCATAAAGAAGGTTACCTGCTTAATGTCGTTCATGTTGTTGCTGAGTACAGAAGCCATGTATTCAGCAGGGTAGTGCGCCTTAAGGTATGCCGTTTGGAAGGCTACATAGGCATAGCAAGTTGAGTGCGACTTATTGAAGGCGTAAGAAGCAAAAGCCTCCCAGTCGCGCCAGATTTTTTCAAGCTTCTTTTCATCGTGCCCTTTGGCCTTAGCTTGCTCTACAAACTTAGGCTTCATTTTATCTAGTACAGCCCTCTGCTTTTTACCCATGGCCTTACGCAAAACGTCTGCCTCACCTTTGGTAAAGTCGGCCAGCTTTTGCGAAAGAAGCATCACCTGCTCTTGATATACCGTAATTCCGTATGTTTCAGCCAGATATTCTTCCATATCGGCCAAGTCATAAGTGATTGGTTCATCACCATGTTTTCTTCGAATAAAGGAAGGAATGTATTCAAGAGGCCCCGGGCGATAGAGGGCGTTCATGGCAATAAGGTCTGCAAACTCGGTAGGCTTTAGCTCTTTCATGTACTTCTGCATACCAGCAGATTCGTACTGGAAAATCCCTACCGTTTCTCCTCGTTGAAAGAGCTCATAAGTCTTTTGGTCATCCAGTGGAAAATCATCAGGAACTAGGTCTACATCATGTTTCTCTTTTACGTTTTTAACCGCATCCTTAATAAGGGTAAGGGTTTTCAGACCCAAGAAGTCCATTTTCAGTAGACCTGCACTTTCTACCACCGAGTTGTCGAACTGAGTACACCACATGTCAGAATCTTTGGCAGTGGCTACAGGAGCAAACTTGGTGATGTCGTCTGGCGTAATTATTACTCCACAAGCATGTATACCGGTGTTTCTAACAGAGCCTTCAATTACTCGGGCTTGGTTAACCGTTCTTGCTTCGAGGTTGTTGCCTTCGGCTATCTTTCTAAGTTCTTGTGCTAGTGGTACCTGTTCAGACCTTAGGTTGTCGCGGAGGTCTTTTTCAGACCACCCGAAGAGTTTTCGCAGTTTGGTGTCAGGAACCAGTTTTGCAACTCTGTCGGCTTCCGAAAGAGGGAGTTCAAGTACTCTGGCTGTATCTCTGATAGAAGACTTGGCCGCCATTGTACCGTATGTAATAATCTGAGCAACCTGATTTTTGCCGTATTTGTCAATTACATAATCAATTACTCTTTGTCTTCCTTCATCATCAAAATCGATATCAATATCGGGAAGTGATACCCTGTCAGGGTTTAGGAAACGCTCAAAAAGGAGATCGTACTTAATTGGGTCTACATTAGTAATTCCAATACAATAGGCAACGGCCGAACCAGCAGCCGAGCCACGGCCAGGGCCAACGGATACATCTAGCTCTTTAGCTTTGTTGGTAAAATCTTGAACAATGAGGAAGTAGCCAGGGTAACCTGTTCTTTCAATTGTAGCAAGCTCAAAGTCTAGCCTTTCTCTTATATCATCAGTTATTTCTCCGTATCGAGCTTCTGCACCTACATAAGTTAGATGTCGTAGATAGGCGTTTTCTCCTCTCTTGCCTCCGTCAATATCGTCTTCGGGGTGTTGAAACTCTTCTGGAATCTCGTATTTAGGAAGAAGTACATCTCTCGCTAATTGATAAGATTCTACCTTCTCAACAATTTCATTGGTATTGGTAATGGCATCTGGAATATCGGAGAAGAGCTTCTTCATCTCGTCTTCCGACTTAATGTAAAACTCGTCATTAGGGAAGCCATACCTAAACTCTCTACCGCGCTTACCTATGTATTTTTTCGGCTTATTGACCGATTCGGCATCTTTTACACAAAGCAGTACATCGTGAGCAGAAGACTGGTCTTTGGTGGTGTAGTAAGTATTGTTGGCTGCTATATATTTTACATCATACTTTTTACAAAGTTGAAGTAGAATGGAGTTGACATGGTCTTCTTCAGGGATGCCGTGTCGGTTTATTTCTGCATAAAAGTCGTCTCCGAACTGTTCTTTCCACCAAGCAAAGGCTTCTTCTGCCTGCGTTTCTCCAACGTTTAGAATCTTATAAGGAACTTCGCCCCAAAGGCCACCAGTAAGTATAATTAGGTCTTCTTTATACTTAATTAAATCGTCCTTGTCAATTCTTGGTACGTAGTAGAAGCCTTCAGTAAAGGCTATAGATGAAAGCTTTACAAGGTTATGATACCCGTTTCTGTTTTTAGCCAGAATGACCGTTTGAAAACCATTGTCTTGAACTTTTTTATTAGATCGGTCGGCACAAACATTGAATTCGCAACCTACAATAGGCTTGATGTCTGCAGCTAAAGCGGCACTTACAAAGTGAAAGGCTCCCATCATATTGCCATGGTCAGTAAGAGCCACGGCAGGCATACCCATTTCTTTTACAGCCCCAACTAAACTATTGATATCCGATACGGCTTGGAGGATGGAAAACTGTGAATGAACGTGTAAGTGTGAAAATGGTACTTCTTTAAGCTCTGTGAGCCCTTCTTTATCTACTTTATTGTGGTCTATTTTGGGGCCAGCAGTGTCTGTTTTAGCAAAATTTGCTTCGTCTAACTCAGGGGCTTCATAAATAACCTCGTGAAGTTTTATTCCTTTTGCTGGAGGAACAACGCTTTCCTTGATTAGGCCGAAGAAACATCGTGCTGTAGCGTCTACATCATAGGCGGCATCGTGAGCCTCAGCGAAGGCCTTGCCGAAGAGTTTAGTATGAAGTTCGGTTAGGGTAGGCCACTTGAACTGTCCGCCTCTACCTCCCGGAATTGCACAATAATTGGTAGAAACTAATTTGGTGTCCAACTCTTCTAAATGCTCCAACGGATTGGTTAATCCAGCTCTTAAGAATTCAGATCCTACAATGTTATAATCGAACTCTATATTATGGCCAATACCGAATTCGGCACCTTTCATGTCTTCTTCAAACATGGCCAGCACTTCTTTCAGGTCTTTCCCCTCATCTAAAGCCCGTTCTGTAGTAATTCCATGAATTTGAACCGAGTTATAAGGAATGGTGAAGCCCTCAGGTTTAACTATGAGGTTTCTGGCAACGAGCAAGTTACCCCTCATGTCATGTAATTGCCATGCTATTTGCACTAGCCTTGGCCAGTTCTCAAAATCCGTTAACGGAGCATTGTAATTTTGGGGTAAACCGGTGGTTTCGGTATCAAATATCAGATACATAGAGACTTAGTTCGATCGGTTGCTGGAAAACTAAAATTGGACATCTAAATTACTAAATCTCACCCGAGTGGAAAGGTTCCTTGGCTAAAAAAATGATACAGAATTACTCAAGTTTTTAGGAGGGCTGTTTATTATTCTTGAGTAACGAAAATAGAAGCTTTTGAAGGCTATAAGAAGATGATAATCCCAAGAGATATAGATATGATCAGGACTATGATTTGCTTAATTAGCTCCCTTTTCTTTTCAGTAGAAAGTTGTGCCTTGAGCTTTCTAAGGTATTGAGGGGTAGCTTCTTTAAATCTATACTTTCTGATTTCGGAAGAAGCTCTAGGTCTGAATAAATTGGCCTCTTTTATGTTGAAAGCGTCCCTTCGCGTAGTTAACGCTCTGTTGGCTTTCATCCTTTTTATAGAATCCATTACGTGACCTGCACTAGACATATCAACATATACGGATCAGCGATGTGCCTTGTAAAGAGATATGGGTAACCGGACTTAGACTTAGATTGAAAGGTGTCTAATGGGTTTCAAAAACCATTTCTGGCTCTTCAACTTCAACTACGCCATTGTCATTAATGTGAGTGAGTTGAACAGTTTTGAGCTCATTAATCAGAAGAGGATCATATTTGGCAGCTACACGAACATAGTTTTCGGTGAAACCGTGCATCATACCATCTTGAACGTCATCTTCGAAAAGCACGGTTCTAGTAGTTCCAAGTTGGCTTTCGTAGAACTGACGCTTCTTCTTTTCTGACAGAATGCGAAGCATTTTAGATCTTCTATTTCTCTCCTTCATAGGAACCGTTCCTTCCATGTCTGGAGCGGCAGTATTGGCTCTTTCAGAATAGGTGAAAACATGGAGGTAAGATATATTCAGCTCATTCAAGAAGTTGTAGGTGTCTAAGAAGTCTTCTTCTGTTTCGCCAGGGAAGCCCACAATCACATCTACTCCAATACAGGAGTCTGGAATAATGTTTTTGATTTTAGAAACTCTGTCTTCGTAAAGCTCACGAAGATATCTTCTGCGCATCTTCCTGAGTATTTTGTTGCTTCCAGATTGAAGCGGAATATGAAAGTGAGGTACAAACCTGTTGGAGGTTAATGTGTACTCAATGATTTCATTGGTTAATAGATTGGGCTCTATAGATGAGATTCTTATTCTATCAATCCCATTCACTTGATCTATCGCCTTGACAAGGTCTACGAATTTTTCAACGCGTTTACCCTCTTGAATACCAAAATCGCCAATATTGACACCAGTTAGAACTACTTCTTTGGTATCGGTAGCCGCAATTTGTTCTGCAGATTTAATAATGTTGGCTATGCTATCACTTCTGCTTTTTCCTCTTGCTAAAGGAATAGTACAGAACGCGCAATGGTAATTACAGCCGTCTTGAACTTTAAGAAAGGTTCTGGTTCTATCGTTAATGGAGTAGGCATTGTTAAATGCACGAGCCTCTTTAATTTCTGAAGCAAGCACTTGAGCTTCGTCAGACTTTTGAAACGTAGGGAGAAGGTCTAATAGCCTGAACTTTTCTGCTGCTCCTAATACAGCATCAACTCCTTCTATTTCTGAAATTTCTTTGGGCTTGAGCTGAGCGTAACATCCTATTATAGCTACAAACCCTTCCGGATTGATCTTTTGAGCCTCTTTTACAATCTTTTTACACTTCTTGTCGGCATTTTCAGTAACCGAACAAGTATTAATGATGAAAACATCTGGAGTGTCTGAAAACTCCACCTTCTGAAAGCCTCTGTCTTCAAACTGTCTGGAGATAGTTGAAGTCTCAGAGAAATTCAGTTTACATCCTAGTGTATAAAAGGCAACTTTCTTCATGCTTTCCTTAACGGGGTGCAAAGGTAAGAATTATGAGTGCAATTTAGTTCATTTCCTGTAGAATTCGATTTCTCCCAATTTTGTTTAAATTTTCGTTTTAGGTTGTTTTCGAGACCTAATTTTTAATTTGAAAACGTTTTCATTCCGAAAACGGATAATTTTCTGAGTGTTGTTCGTCATGGATTACGTAATTATGTTAATTTCGAGACGAATTTTAAAACACAAAAATCAATAGATATGTCGAATCAGCGCCAACGTGCCCTAAACATCGTTCAGCAAAGAACAACTGATCGTGTTTTTGCTCCTTCGGACAAGATTTCTGACTTCTTCGCGGATGAAGTATTCACCATGGAGAAAATGAAAGCTACTCTTGCTCCCGATACTTTCAAAAAAGTAGAATCTGCCATAAAGAAAGGTAAGAAGATAGATGTAGAAACTGCCAACGAAATAGCATCGGCTGTTAAAACTTGGGCTATTTCTAAAGGTACTACGCACTACACGCACTGGTTTCAGCCACTTACTGGAGCTACAGCAGAAAAACACGACTCTTTCTTTGATGCCCACAAAAAAGTGGAGGTTCTTAAAGGGAGTGAGCTGATTCAACAAGAACCAGATGCCTCTTCTTTTCCTAACGGAGGTATTCGCTCAACTTTCGAGGCTAGAGGATATACCGCGTGGGATCCAAGTTCTCCAATCTTCATTTGGGGTAGAACGCTATGTATTCCTACCATCTTCGTTTCTTACACAGGGGAGGCGTTAGATTACAAAGCTCCATTGTTGAAAGCGGTAGAGGCTGTTGATAAGGCCGCAACCAAGGTTTGCCAATTGTTCGATAGGAATGTGAACAGAGTAAGTGCTTCTTTGGGTTGTGAGCAAGAATATTTTGTTGTAGACAGAGCATTGTACAACGCAAGACCTGACTTGGTGATGGCGGGGAGAACCGTATTCGGGCGTCATCCTGCAAGAGGTCAGCAGTTAGACGATCACTACTTTGGAGCTATTCCGAGTAGGGTTTACAACTTTATGAAAGACTTTGAGATTGAGTGTTTAAAATTAGGTATCCCTGTTTCTACACGCCACAATGAGGTGGCTCCAGCTCAGTTTGAGGTGGCTCCAATCTTTGAAGATATCAACGTGGCTACAGATCACAACTCTTTAATGATGGATGTGATGAATAGAGTTGCTGAAAGACATGATTTGGCTATTCTGTTCCATGAAAAGCCATTTGCTGGCCTAAATGGAAGTGGTAAGCACAACAACTGGTCACTTATTGCTTCTAACGGGGTTAATGTTTTCCAACCAAGTTCAAGTGCACGTGAAAACCTTCAGTTCCTTACTTTCTTGGTAAATACTGTAATGGCCATCCATAAAAATGCTGGTCTTCTAAGGGCTAGTATTGCGTCTGCTGGTAACGACCATAGACTTGGTGCTAATGAGGCTCCTCCGGCAATTATGTCTGTTTTCCTTGGTTCTGATCTTACTGCAGTTCTAGATGAGTTGGAGAATAACGGTAACATTAAGGTAGACAAGGGTGATAACATGTATATGAAGCTGGGTATCGATAAGATTCCTCAGATTATACTGGATAACACTGATAGAAATAGAACTTCCCCGTTTGCGTTTACAGGTAATAAGTTTGAGTTCAGGGCTGTAGGTTCTAACCAAAACGTTGCAGAACCAATGACAGTGTTGAACTTGATTATGGCTAAGCAGCTCAAGGAGTTCTACAAAGTTGTTTCTGACAGAATTAACAAAGGCGAAGACAAGAAAATTGCCATTGTTAATGTGCTTAGAGAATATATTAAGGCTTCTAAAGGAGTAAGGTTCGAAGGTGATGGTTACTCTCAAGAGTGGGCCGATGAAGCCGAACAAAGAGGCTTGCCTAATGTGAAAGATACTCCAAGAGCACTTGATGCTTACATTACTGATGATGCAAAAAGTACTTTTGAGGAGTTTGGCGTTATGTCTGCCATTGAGCTTGAAGCAAGAAATGAAATTCAGCTCGAGAATTACATTTTGAAGATTCAGATTGAGGCCAGATTGATCTCTGAAATTGCAATGGCTCAAGTTGTTCCTGCCGCGGTGCAGTATCAGAATAAGTTGATGCAAAACGCAAGAGGTTTAGCAGAATTTGGTTTAGATAATAGCCACATTAAATCGATCCTTGAAAAGGTAAATGCCCAAATTGTTACCATCCAAAACAATGTTCAGGCTATGAACGATGTGAGAGGAGAGATTAACAACCTTGAGCACTCTAGGGATAAAGCAATTGGTTATTGCGATAAAATTAAGGGGACATACTTTGATGTGATTAGAGATGCAGTTGATAGGCTAGAAGGAATTCTAGATGATGAATCTTGGCCATTATTGAAGTATAGAGAAATGTTGTTCTTAAGATAATTGTCTGACAGAAGCGATATTTAAAACCACTTCCGTTTGGGAGTGGTTTTTTATTTTTATCAGGTTGAATAACTATGAAAGCGAAAAGGAAAGTTAAAGTCGGGTGTCTAGTAATCTTTATTGGCTTTATTGTGGTTTCGCAAATTGTAAGTAGCTGCATTAGCTTCTCTAAAACGGAAAGGGAGGTGGAAGCTTATTTTGCCAACAAGCCCGTAAAACCTGAAAGTACTTACTACGATGTTGACGGCTATCAGATGCACTATAAAGTGTTGAATAGAGCTGATAGTGGTTCTTTCATATTCATTCATGGAACACCCGGTGCTTGGGATGCATTCATAGATTATTTTGCTGATAGCACTCTTTATAACGGTGCTCAGATTTACGCCCCAGATAGGCCAGGTTTTGGTAAATCGAGTTATGGAATACCTATTCGCTCATTGGAAGAGCAGGGGAGATTACTAAAACCTATGCTTGAAGTGGCGGCAGCTCCACGCATAGTGATTGGACACTCTTTGGGAGGGCCAATTGCAGTGCGAATGGCTATGGACTATCCAGAATTAGTAGATGGCTTGGTTTTGTTAGCTCCTGCTTTAGACCCAAAGTTGGAGCCTGAAGAAGATTGGTTTAGAGTGCCAATGCGTTGGCCAGTTGTAGGTGCTATTGTCCCTAAAATCTTTAGAATATCTAACGAAGAATTGATTTTTCTGGAAGAGGAGTTAGAGTTGATGCTGCCTTTATGGAAAAATGTAAAAGCTGATGTCATTACCATTCAAGGAACTGAAGACAACTTGGTTGCTCCTGGTAACGGTCCATTTGCAGATAGTGCTTCGGTAAATGCACCTCATGAACTAATTATGCTAGAGGGGCAGAATCATTTTTTGCCCTGGAATGAATCTGTGCTAATCAAAAACAAACTCTTGGAATTGTTGCAGAGATTGAAATCGGTAAATTAATTCAGCGACTCTATCTTTCTTAAAATTTCATCAGCTTCTGCAGCCTTTAAATCGCTGGCTTTTCTGTCGGTGTGTGATAACTTATAAGACTCAGCAATGAGCTTTTCGTATTTGCTTTGAAGCTTTTCTTTTTCAGACTTTCTCTTAAATAATCCCATAATGACTAAGGAACAGAAGGTAAGACTTATTGTTTAGTCATTTCTGCTACTACGGGTAAGTTCTCCATTCTCATATAGCTCAACCTCTATTACTTGACCATATCTACTGAAGATTTGCCATGCGCCTTCTTTTACACCATCTTTTAAAGTTCCAGAGGTTACTTTTCTACCTTTTTCATCATAGAAAGTCCAATTTCCATTAGGCATTCCATTCACGTAATCGCCTTGAGAGAATACTTCACCATCGGCATAATAGTTAATTACTAGGCCGTTACCATTTTTTAATGAACCAGAAGAGTGAGTGTCACCATTGTTATCCGTAAAATCAGTAAGAGAAAGAAGTTTTCCATTGTTCCATTTTTCTTCCTTCATACCGTCTCCATCTCTATGAAAATATCCCCATAAGCCATCTTTTTCTCCCTTTACAAAGCTTCCTATAGACTCCAGTTTTCCATTGTTGTAGTAGTAAAACCACTGGCCCGCTTCTTTATCTTCTAGGTACGACCCTTCGGCAATTAGGGTGCCTTGCGTGTCGAACGATTTCCAGTTGCCTATTCTCTTGTCTTTGGCATATCTTCCGAGTTCTGAAATCATTCCGTTTTCATGAAAAATCTTCCAAGGGCCAGTTTTCAAGCCAAGCTCAAAAAGGCCTTCCATGGTTAAAACTCCATTACTATAATACTGTTGATAAAGGCTATCGGCTAAACCGAACTTGTAATGAGTAATAGACTCCAGTTGTCTATTGGGGTGCCAGCTTTTGGCTGTGCCAACTGGTTCATTGTTTTTGTAGGTGATTTCGGAAGCTTTTCTTCCGTTTGGATGATAGGTTACCCAAGTGCCTGTTTTTTTACCTTCAATGTAATATTCTACCGCAGCCTTCATATTCGGTCCATAGCTGTATTCCCAGGTTCCATCCCTTTCCCCTTTTACGAACTGACCTTCTTCGATGACAAAACCATCGAAGTCAAACTTTCTCCATGAGCCATCTAGCAAGCCATTCTTGTAGGAGGTTTCTACCGTTTTATCCCCGTATTCATCATAAGAAACATAGCCACCATGCAGCTGACCATTATGATAGTCTGAGATGAATTCAATGGCCCCATTTTTATAAAAACCTTGCCAAGTACCAGTTTTGACTCCATTTTTGAATGTGCCTTTCTCAAGCATAGAAGAATCTTCTCGAAATGATTCCCAATCTCCATTTAGCTGATCACTAGCAAAATTGGCTTTTACGGCTATTACTCTGCTGGGGTAGAATAAATAATAGGTACCATTTAGGCTGTCGTTTTTATAGCTGACTCTGGCTCTTTCTACCATGTCTACAAAAACGTTCCAATATCCTGTTTTTACTCCTTCATAATAGTTTCCTCTATGAATGTAGGAGCTGTCTTCGTTGTATGCTACCCATAATCCGTTGCGTTTGCCGTCTTTGAAAGCGCCTTCATAGGCAAGTTCAGTGTCGGTAGAAGGAAAAATAAGATTGAAGTTATCTTGAGCTTGTAATAGGAGTGATGGAACTAAGAAAGAAAGGAATATGAAAGTGCTTCTTATTTGCCGCATAAATTGTGGTGGTTGAGAACGGCCTAATTTTAACAAATATTGAGCCAATTCAATTTGCAAACCAATCATTAAAATATTCAAGTGTCAAACGATGAATGTCATTGATTTGGTTCATGTTAAACCTTCTAAAGAGTCTTATTGATTCGCTTTTTTCGAAATAGGCAGAAATTTCATTCATATAATCTATGTGCATGGGAATGCTCTGGAGTGAGGAAGTGTCTGTTTCCCAGATGTTTTCAGACTTTAAAAGTTGGGTTTGAGAGTCTAAAAACCGTTCAGGATTATTTTTATATAGGTCTTTAAATTTCTTGGTGAGAATCAGATTTATGGAAAAGAAGTTGCCGTACCAAACTACTACTCTAAAGGTAAAGATGTTCTTTTTCTCAAAGATAGAGGGGAAGTCAAAAACCTGATAGGGAAAGTTGTTGTGGTTGTATCCTTTAATGATTTTACCAGGTGTTTTAGATATGCCAACTGGTAAATTCCATTCCTCACAGCTCTGCCAGCAATTTAAAATGTTTTGCTGTAGGGCGTAAAGAATGGAATTGAGTTGGTTATCTACTTCTTGCTTTAGTAAAAAGTAATCTTTGGACTGCAAGAAGTTAATATGTTCTTCAGAGAGCATTACTACCAGCGAATCAGTGCCGAAGCCCAAGTGAATCCACTACCGAAAGCGGCTAAACAAATCAAGTCACCTTCTTTGATTTTGCCTTGCTCCCAAGCTTCACTCATGGCAATAGGAATTGAAGCTGCAGTAGTATTGCCAAACTTCATTATGTTGTTGAAAACCTTATTGTCTGGCAGATTAAACTGCTTTTGCACAAAATTGCTAATTCTCAGGTTCGCTTGGTGTGGTACTAATAAGTCAATGTCTTCTGGGGTGTGGCCGTTCTGCGATAATGCCTCATTAATGACTTCACTAAACCGTACCACTGCATGTTTGAAAACAGCATTTCCGTTCATAGTTAGGTTGAAACTTTTACCATCCAGCAATTCTTTAGAAAGTCTGACTTTTCTGCTAGAGCCCGGGTCTTTAACATATAATTCTTCTGCATAATCTCCATCGGCATGAAGGTGAGTAGAAAGAACGCCTTTATCTTCATCTGTGGCTTGAAGAATAGCTGCGCCAGCACCATCGGCAAATATTACGGAGCTAGAACGCCCTTCGGTAGACTTGTCTAAGGCAGATGACTGTATTTCGGCCCCAACCACAAGTATGGTTTTGTACATACCAGTTTTAATAAATTGGTCGGCAATAGAAAGTGCATAAATAAAGCCAGAGCAAGCATTTCTAATGTCTAAGGCTCCAATACCCTGAAGCCCGAGCTCTCTTTGAAGTAATACTCCCGAACCTGGGAAGAAATAGTCTGGAGTAATGGTAGCGAAAACAATGAAGTCTATTTCTTTCACATCTAAACCAGCTCTTTCCAAAGCAACATGTGTTGCTCGGGTTGCCATATTTGATACAGTATCTTTTTCAGGGTCGAACCATCTTCTTTCCTCTATTCCAGTACGTTCAACAATCCACTCGTTGTTCGTATCCATTATTTTCTCCAAGTCACTATTCTTGACAACCTTTTCTGGAACGTAGTGCCCCAGCCCAACAATTTTAGATTTTTTCACAGGCGATGAGTTTACTTTGAGTACATGCTGAAACCAGAAGTTCAGCTGATAATTTCCTTTTGGTGGCTTCCAAGTTACATAATTTAGTCAAATCAGAATGTTTACATGTTTTAGTTAGAATTCTACGCCTAAAGAATGGACGGAAAAATAGGTAATCACTAACATTTTTGATGAATAGTTGGCTGACCCCGAAAAATTGATGTAAGATTGATATTTGGAAAAATAGAAACATCACAGACACTTATTCGTATCAGAGTTCGGAAGTAGTTCGAGTGAAATGAAAAAGAGCGGTATTTATTATTTTTTGGCAATAGCCATTCTCTCGGCATATAGTTGTGGTCATCAAGAATCGGAGTTAACAGCAGATCAAGTGATTGAAAAAGCTGTGCAAAAGCACGGAGGGAGTAACTATGACAACATGGAGGTGCAATTTGACTTCCGAAACAGACACTACAGAGCTAAGGTTAGCGATGGTGAATATGTCTATGAACGTACTTTCAAGTCTGACAATGGTTGGGTGACGGATGTTTGGTCTAACAAGAAATTCAAGCGAATGATAGATGAGAAGGAAATTCAGCTTAACAGAGAAGACCTTCGAACCTACCGTTCATCAACCAACTCAGTTATCTACTTCGCGCTTTTACCTTTTAATTTGAACGACCCTGTTGTGAACAGGCAATTAATGCGTTCGGTAGACATAAAGGGTCAGCCTTACTATAAGGTTGAAATAACCTATGGCGAAAGAGGAGGTGAAAAGGAAGACTTTGAAAATGCCTATGTCTATTGGATTCATAAAGAGAAGTTCACTATGGACTATTTGGCCTACTCTTTTAATATTAATGGAGGAGGTGTAAGGTTTAGAGAGGCCTATAATCAAAGAGAGGTCGAAGGAATCTTATTTCAAGACTATAGAAATTATACTATAGACAAAGATTTCCCAGCTCAAGAGCTAGACTATGCCTTTGTTACTGAGCAATTGCAATTGGTATCAGATATTAAGCTGGAAAATATTAAAGTAGACCTTGTTCAGCCAGATTAATTAAACAGAGTCAAGTTGCCAAACTGATTGGCTGGCGGTACCTTTTCCCATAAATCAATACTGTTAAACTTCGGATCGGCCAGTTTAGGATTTACCGTATAGCTTTTTAATGGTTCATCATTAAAAGGCTTTACATACTCTAAAATACTCTCTGAGGTATTGGCTTCATTTAGCCACTCATCTAGCAAATCATCATTCAAAATAGCAGGCATTCTGTTACTCACATCGGCCACATCATTATTGGCCATAGTAGTGAGCATCATAAAAGTGTTTACCTGTTCACCTTCTTCCGTTTCAAAAGTATCCCAAATGCCAGCAATGCTGAAAAGACTATTGTTCTGAAGATAAAATCTATAAGGTACTTGCTCTTTTTTCCCTACATCCTTCCAGCAATAAAAGCTATCGGCAGGTATAATGCACCTTTGTTGTTTTATACTTTTTCTTTGTGATGCTTTGCTCAGAATTTCTTCGGCCGGAGCGAAAATCAGTTTTTGACTTACGCCTTTACTCTTAGTAAAAGAAGGGTGAATTCCCCAGTGAAAAAAGCTGAGTTCATCAGGGTCTGCACTGGTAATAATTGGAAGTAAGTCAGTAGGTTGAGCGTTATAGGTCCCTTTGTGGTTCTCAGGAATTTCTATGCCAAAGTGTTCTTTTATGAGTTGCGACTCAGATGCAATGGAGTAGTTCGGAAGCATTTAATTGGTCAAATAATTGAACCAAGATCGGTAAAAATGCCTTTTGAATCAAATACTCTGTATGTTGTTTACAAATAAATGCACGTACAGGTTAAACTAGTGTATAAGGGGCGTTTATTCTAGGTGCTTTAATTTGAATATACATTGTTTTAAAACTATTTTTGGGGCTCAAATTTTGAACAAGTAATATGGCTGAAATCGTAAGAATGCCGAAGATGAGTGACACCATGGAAGAAGGTGTCATTGCTGTTTGGCATAAAAAAGTTGGTGATCAAGTAGAATCTGGAGAGTTAATGGCTGAGATTGAAACAGATAAGGCCACCATGGACTATGAGTCATTCAATGATGGTACAGTTCTGTACTTGGGAGCAGAAGAAGGAGAAGCAGTAGCAGTAGATGGAATTCTGGCTATTGTTGGTAAAGAAGGAGAAGACTATAAGGCGCTCTTGAATGATAATGGATCTACATCTGAAGAGAAGGAAGAGGAAGCCCCAAAAGAAGAAAAATCAGCTCCTGCAGAAAAAGCAGAGAAGATAGATACTAGCAGCATTAATGCTGAGATTGTAAGAATGCCAAAGATGAGCGACACCATGGAAGAAGGTGTTATCGCTTCTTGGTTAAAGAAAGTAGGAGATTCTGTTGAGTCTGGTGAGCTAATGGCTGAGATTGAGACAGACAAGGCCACTATGGAGTATGAGTCTTACAACGATGGAACTGTGCTTTACTTAGGTGCTAAAGAAGGCGAGTCGGTAAAGGTTGATGGTATTCTGGCTATTGTTGGTGAAGAAGGTGCTGATTATGAGGCATTGATTAAAGCAGACCAACAAGGTGGGAGTTCGGAAGAAAAAGCTGAAGAGCCTGCTGAAGAACCTCAGGAAAAAACAGAATCAGCATCATCAGCTACCAATGCTGCTCCAGCAGCTGAATCTTCAAATTCTAATGGAAGAGTAAAAGCTTCACCATTAGCTAAGAAGTTAGCCGAAGACAAAGGTATTGACCTTGGTCAGGTAAAAGGATCTGGCGATGGTGGTAGAATCATTAAAAGAGATATAGAGAACTTTACTCCAACTCAGAAAGCTGCAGCACCAGAAAAGGCAGAGGAATCTGCTAAGTCTGCACCTGCTATAGAGCTACCTAAAGTAGTTGGTGAGGAAAGTTTTGAAGAAATGAGAGTAAGCCAAATGCGTAAAACAATCGCTAAGCGATTGGCGCAAAGCAAGTTTACTGCTCCTCATTTCTACCTTACCATGGAAATAAATATGGATAAGGCTATAGAGGCAAGAAAGAGCATGAATGAGATTTCTCCGGTGAAAATTTCATTCAATGACATGGTTATCAAAGCTGCTGCAGTTTCATTAAGACAACACAAGATGGTGAATGCCTCTTGGTTAGACGATAAAATCAGAATTAACCATCACGTACATGTGGGGGTAGCAGTAGCAGTAGACGAAGGTCTGTTGGTGCCAGTTGTAAAGTTTGCCGATAACAAGCCACTTTCGCATATTTCTGCAGAGGTGAAAGAGTTAGGAGGTAAAGCCAAAAGCAAGAAACTTCAACCTGAAGAAATGCAGGGTAATACCTTTACCATCTCAAACCTAGGGATGTTCGGTATTGAAGAGTTTACAGCAATCATTAACCCGCCAGATTCTTGTATCATGGCTGTAGGTGGAATCAAGGAAACTGCCATTGTTAAAAACGGAGAGCTTACTGTTGGAAACATTATGAAGGTAACCTTGTCTTGCGATCACCGTGTAGTAGATGGAGCGGTAGGATCGGCATTCCTTCAAACCTTTAAGAGTTTGTTGGAAGACCCGGTGAGGATTCTAGTTTAAATTGAAAATTTTCCGTCCCGCTTCTAGCGGGACGATTTGTTTATAAGCATATCAAAATGACAAAAATAAAATCAACTACGGTTTTGGCTGTTAAGCACAATGGTTCCATTTCAATAGGAGCAGATGGCCAAGCTACTATGGGTAATACGGTTGCTAAAAGCAATGTAAAGAAGATTAGAAAGTTGCAAGATGGAAAGATTGTAACTGGTTTTGCAGGCTCTACAGCCGATGCTTTTACGTTGTTAGAGCGGTTTGATGAAAAGCTCAATTCATATGGCGGTAACATGAAAAGAGCCGCTATAGAGCTAGCCAAAGATTGGCGCATGGATCGTTACTTGAGAAAGTTGGAGTCAATGTTAATTGTGGTAGATAAAGATGATATCCTGATTTTATCTGGAACAGGAGATGTATTGGAGCCAGATAACGGTATTGCGGCAATTGGTTCAGGTAGTATGTACGCTCAAGCTGCAGCTCAAGCCTTAACAAAGCATGCTTCTCAACTTGACAGTAAAGAAATTGTAGAAGAAAGCTTAAAAATTGCTGCTGACATCTGTATTTACACTAACAGCAATTTGATTATTGAGAAGATTGGTTAACTTTGTGTTAAGGAAAAGTACAACTTTTTCTTAACGCACCAACAACACCTATCATTTTCTAACACTCTGGGAAATACTCGGATATAAGAGCTTTTGGCTTTTGTAAAAAGATAGAAAATGAAACTGATAGGTAAATTATCAATCCTTTTAAGCTTACTGTTATTTGCTTCGTCTTGCGCGGAGTCTCCATTGGTTAATTATCAAGAGGCAACCGAAGGTAGACTGCTCTTAGGAGCTAATGTTCACCTTGGCAATGGCGAAATAGTTGAAAATGCCGCCTTAGGAGTTAAAGACGGTTACGTTACTCTTTTGGCTGAAGATGCGTTAGATCAACTAGACCTGAGGAAATTTCAGGTAGATCGCTTAGGAGGGCAATACCATATTTACCCTTTCAAGAAGATCGATAGAGGTAATTCAGGGATTGTATTAGCTAGAGCAGATGCTGAACCTATCAATATCGCAATTCGAGATAGAGAAGTAGAAAGATGCATAACTATAGGTTGTGAAGCTCAGCTACTCATCTGCTACGGAAGTATTGAGGATATGACCAAATTCAGAGTAGACTATGTAGTAATGGGCTCTGAGAAGGTGAAGATTTTAAGGCAAAGCGATTACGGAATGGCCATAGGGCCTAATCAATAAGAAAACAGTCTGATCAATTACATAAAAGGCCGCTGTGATTTCATAGCGGCTTTTTGTTTTAGCATGAAGCCATTATTGCCTCTTTTATCCTTTTACCAGCTTCCAGTATATCTTCATCCGAAATGTTAATAGGAGGGGCTAGTCTAAAGCTCTCAGGGCAAGAGAGAAACCAGAAAGTGATGATGCCCTTATCGAGACAGGCATGGACTATCTTTTGAACAAGATCAGCGTTTTCGAACTCAACTGCTAACATTAAGCCTTTCCTCCTAATTTCTTTAACAGCAGGGTGTGCAATGGTTTCTTCTAGTAATTGTCCCTTTTGTTCCACATGTTCTAGCATGTTCTCTTCCTGAATAGCCTTTAGGTTTGCCCAGGCTGATGCACAAACAACAGGGTGCCCTCCAAAAGTTGTGATATGGCCAAGGATGGGGTCATGAGTAAACAGGTTCATTTTCTCATGAGATGAAATAAAGGATCCGATAGGCATTCCACCGCCAAGTCCTTTGGCTAAGGCTAAAATATCAGGAACAACACCGTAATGCTCAAAGGCAAACATTTTACCTGTTCTTCCTATTCCAGTTTGAATTTCATCAAAGATCAATTGAGCGCCAGTCTCTGTGCATTTGAGTCTAAGAGCTTCTAGGAATTCTTGAGAACCTATTCTAACCCCGGCATCTCCCTGAATAGGTTCAACTAAAACCGCGGCTGTTTTTTCCGTAACCAACTCAAGGTCTTCCAATTTGTTAAAGTGCATGAACTTGACATCTGGCAATAAAGGCCTGTATCGGTACTTCTTGGTTTCATTTCCTGAAACACTTAATGAGCCATGGGTGCTTCCATGGTATGATTTATGGCACGAGATGATTTCCGTTCTTTCTGTTACTCTTTTAGCTAGTTTTAGCGCACCTTCTATGGCTTCAGTGCCACTATTGACAAAATAGCAACAGTCTAAAGTTGAGGGAAGAAGCTTAGCCAACTCCTTAGCCAAACCATTCTGAGAGTCTTGAACAAACTCTCCGTAGGCCATCACGTGGAGGTATTTATCTACTTGCTCTTTGATGGCAGCTACAACTTTAGGATGCCGATGACCAATATTAGTCACTGCAATTCCAGAGATGAGGTCGAAGTATTTTTTTCCTTCTTTATCGAAAATATACGTACCCTCAGCTTTTTCAACTTCAATTTTAAGCGGAAAAGGCGAGGTCTGAGCTACATGTTTAATGAACACATCCTTTGAATCCATATGCGAAATTAATCAAGTTCTGCTTACTGAATTGTGCTTATCTATTAGTTTTGATGCATGCTGGCAGAAGCTGAGTTTTCTAAGTTTGAAAAGAACTATTTATGGCTCTTAATTGGGGGGCTTATGTTCGCGTTTTTCTATCAACTGGGTATTTACCCTTTGTTTTTAGAAGAGCCAAGGCGTGGTCTTATTGCACTAGAAATGATGCTTCAAGATAACTTGTGGGTTCCAACACAAACGGGAGATCTTTATTTTAGGAAACCACCTCTTTATAATTGGGCACTTGTTGCCGCGTATAAGGTTTTTGGAGTAACAGAATTTGCTACTCGTTTTTTTTCAGTTCTGAGCCATACTCTGCTAGGTGGAGTTACTTACTTATTCTCTAGGAAGTATTTAACTAAACAAGCGGCTATTTTGGTAGCGCTGAGTTATTTGTTGAGTGTAGATATTCTGGTCTACTTTAGTGCTTTAGGAGAAATAGATTTGTTTTATGCACTCATCACGAGTAGTTCTATTTTTCTGATTTTCCATTGTGGTGAAAAAGGAAGATTTTATACGCTGTTCATTACTGTGTACGTGCTCACAGCACTTGGCTTTCTTACCAAAGGACTCAGTTCACTACCCTTTACAGCCATCAGTTTATTGGTCTATTTTATTTGGAAAAGGGACTTTAAAAGGCTCTTATCTCTAGCTCATTTCTCAGGTATTTTGGTTTTCTCTGCCTTGCTTTTTAGCTATTTCTACAAGTATAGTCAGTATGAAGATGTGTCGGGTTGGTGGAATACTCTGTATTCAGAATCGGCAGATAAAGCCGCTGGGGGTGGAATTGTCGCGTGGTTAAACCACTTGATTTCTTTCCCTTTAGATACCCTTAAAAACCTGATACCTGCCACATTAGTGCTGCCATTATTGTTTTCTAAAAAGACTCTCAGAGAGTTAAAGGGTAATAGGTTGGTCTGGTTTGCCCTTCTTATTTTCATATTCAATTTTTTGATCTATTGGTTTTCAACCGAAGGCAGGTCAAGGTATGTCTATCCAATTTTTCCATTTGCTTGTGTGGTGTTAATGGCCGTTTACCTACAGTCTGATAAGGCATGGAAGCAGAAATATTTGAAGTATGCGGCCTTTATTTTACTAGGAATACTTACTCTGGGTTTTGCGGCAATTCCCTTTATAGGAGGTTTAGAAGAAATTGATAGGCTTTGGGTGATTAGTATTGTAGGGGTGCTTCTACTGGCAGTCTTAATAGTCTGTTTGAGTAGACAGCTTGTTAGGCCTTACTTGGTGATTCTTGGGTTGTTAGTAGTTCTAAGGTTAGGTTTTTCGGCTATTGTACCACAATCTAGAGAGAAGACTACAGGAGCAGCAAGAGATAAAGCTTTAGGAATTGAACTGGCAGAACTAACTAAAGGTGAGCGATTAAGAAGGTTGGGAGATGTTAGAATCTCGCTTACCGTTGTTTTTTATCTTGAGCGGGAGAGAGGATCTGTGCTAAATCAGGTGAATAACTTTAAAGAAGGGTTCTATTTGTGTTATGCTAGTGATTTACCAGAGTCTCATAAAGTAATTAGAGAATTTGATTATCGTGGAGAACCAATATTTTTAATTGACTACAATCCTTAGGTATTGCTGACAAGTATTTGATTAATTCTGAACTTCAGATAATCTGGGATTATTGGTTTGCGGAGAACAGTGGTCTTTGTTAGAGAGGCAAATAAACTAGCACTGTCACCAGTGACAATAAGAGTCTTAAGCGTAGGCCTTGTTTTCATCACTTTTTCAACCAGCTCGCTGCCTGTCATCAATGGTAGTTGATTGTCAGTTAACAATAAGTCATAAGATTCCTCTTCAAGCATCTCTAGGGCTAGCATGCCGTTGTTAGCATAGCTTACGTCATACCCCCATTTACTCAAGAGTTTCACATACAGCTTCACCGATAATGAATCATCTTCTACCAAAAGTACCCTTCTCTTCTCCATGTCTGTATTTTCAATCAAAGATGCTCTTAACGAGTACTTATTGGTGAGATTATCGATGAGCTGTTCCTTTTCTTCGATAAGCACAAAAAAAGCCCTGATTAGTGAATCAGGGCTTTGCTGTGATTTAGTGAGATTACTTTCTCTTTATCACTCTTTTCGCTGCTTTTACAATGTTTTCAGCGTCTATTCCATACTTTTTCATCAATTCATCAGGAATACCGCTTTCTCCAAAAGAGTCGTTCACTGCCACCATTTCTAGTGGTGCCGGATGGTTAAGTGCTAAGGTTTGAGCTACGCTGTCTCCCAAGCCACCATTCATTTGATGCTCCTCGGCTGTTACTACACAACCGGTTTTGGCTACTGACTTTAAAATAGCTTCTACGTCTAGAGGTTTAATCGTATGAATATTGATTACTTCTGCACTGATGCCTTCTTTTTCTAAAGCCTCTTCTGCTAAAATAGCCTCCCAAACTAAATGACCTGTAGCGAAAATGGTAACGTCAGAACCTTCAATAAGGTGAAGGGCTTTGCCAATCTTGAACTTTTGATCTTCAGGAGTGAAAATTGGCACCTTTGGTCTACCAAAACGAAGGTAAACCGGTCCGTCATGTTCTGCAATAGCCAAAGTAGCTGCCTTAGTCTGATTATAATCGCACGGATTAATAACAGTCATATGAGGTAGCATCTTCATCATGCCAATGTCTTCCAGAATTTGGTGTGTAGCACCATCTTCTCCTAATGTAAGACCAGCGTGTGAAGCACAAATTTTTACGTTTTTGCCAGAATAAGCGATAGACTGACGAATTTGGTCGTAAACTCTACCTGTAGAGAAGTTGGCGAATGTGCCAGTGAATGGAATTTTCCCACCGATAGTCATACCTGCTGCAAGGCCCATCATGTTCGCTTCAGCAATACCAACCTGAAAGAATCTATCAGGATTTTCATTGATGAAGTCTTGCATTTTAAGCGACCCTACTAAGTCGGCACAAAGTGCTACAACATCAGGGTTAGTTCTGCCCAATTCTGCTAAACCAGCACCAAAGCCAGATCTAGTGTCTTGTGTTTTTGTATAAGTGAATTTTGCCATGATGTTGAATTAGTAATCGCCTAAAGTTTCTTCCAATTGAGATAGGGCAGAGGCCAATTGCTCATCGTTCGGAGCAACGCCATGCCATTTGTGAGTACCAACCATAAAGTCTACTCCATAGCCCATTTCAGTATGCATAAGGTTCATGATTGGTTTGCCTTGGCCAGTCAATGACCTAGCTTCTTCCAAGCTCGCAACCAAGCTATCCATGTCGTTTCCTTTGCTCTCAATTACATGCCAACCGAATGCTTCCCATTTGGCTCTAAGATCGCCTAATGACATTACCTCTTCAGTAGGGCCATCAATCTGTTGGCCGTTTAAATCTACCGTAGCAATTAGGTTGTCAATTTTATGATGGGCCGCATACATAGCTGCTTCCCATACCTGACCTTCTTCCAATTCGCCATCGCCCATTAGTGCGAATACCAAGTTGTCTTCTTTATTCAACTTTTTGGCCTGAGCGGCACCACAGGCTACTGAAAGCCCTTGTCCTAAAGAACCAGAGGCCACACGAATACCTGGCAAGCCTTCTTCTGTGGCAGGGTGGCCTTGAAGACGCGAATCGATTTTTCTAAAGGTAGCAAGCTCATTTACATCGAAATATCCTGCTCGAGCTAATACACTATACCAAACCGGAGAGATGTGACCGTTAGAAAGGAAGAATAGATCTTCGTTTTTTCCGTCCATGTCGAAGCCATCTTTGCGGTTCATAGCGTTAAAATATAGTGCTACTAAAAAGTCGGCACAGCCCAAAGAGCCACCTGGGTGACCTGAGCTTGCACCATGCACCATTCGCACGATGTCTCTTCTAACCTGAGAAGCTATGCGCTCAAGTTCTTCAATGTTTGATTTGCTCACCTTAAAATAAGTTTATGGTTGTTGAATACTATTTAATAATCTGATTGGCGTGCTCTTTAGTCTTCACCTTTGAGATGATTTCTTCAATAACGCCATTTTCATCTATGATGAAAGTAGTTCGGGCAGTACCCATATAATTTCTACCATACATTTGCTTCTCTACCCAAGTTCCGAATTGCTCGTGAATACTTTTGTCTTCATCTGCAATAAGAGGGAAAGGTAGCTCGAATTTATTGATAAAGTTAGTGTGTTTCTTTGGTGAATCAGAGCTGATTCCCACTACGGCATAGCCAGCATCTAAGAGTGCCTGATAATTATCTCTGAGATTACAAGCTTGTGCTGTACAACCAGGAGTATTGTCTTTAGGGTAAAAATACAGAACTAGTTTTTTACCTGAAAAATCTGATAGTTTAATCGGATTACCATCTTGGTCTATTCCTTCAAAGGCTGGTGCTTTGTCTCCTTCTTTTAAGCTCATGCTTTATTCAATATTTAGTTTTAGAATTGATTCATTTCCGGCATTGTCTGCCACTTTCAATTCAAACTGTCCTTTTAATGGTTTGTTTTTATCAAGTCTTTCAGACCAGAGTAGGTTCCTTTTTGGCTCATAATTCATGAGCAACCACTCACCATTTAGCTTGGCTTCAAAGTTATTAATCCCTGAAAGTTCATCACTAATAGTTACACTAATAATATTATTCTGAACACTTCTTTTTTTAATTGTCGGTGGCTTAAGGTCTTTCAGAAGAGTATACTTTCCAAAACTGTACAGGCTGAAGTTAAGCTTTCCGTTCTCAATAGATCCACCCACAAATGAGGGGAATCTGGAGTTGTTTACCGCATATAGATGATACTGGTCTAGAGAATCATATTCGCCCAATAATTGGAGCTGAGCGGTTATGCCACCTTTCAATGGGTAAATGTTTTCTGATATTTCAAAAACGTCTCGTTTAGACTGCTCATCTACATAATGTCTTGCTCGGAAATAGATGGTGTCGAATAATGTGGTTTTCGAAAACTTTAAAGAGTACGTGTCTGCAAGGAAAGAGTGCTCACTAGCCGCAGGTACTCGATCTGAATAGAGTAGATGCTGTTCGCTACCATCGGCATAAACCACTTCTCTAGGCAGTGTATTTCTTAAGTCGATTAGGTAAACGTTGTTCTCATCGTTGAAATAGGCTGGTTCATAAATCTTTGAACCTTCTTTATTATAAACTGTGATTTTGTTGTTTGTAGAATCTCTAGGCTGAAAGAGCATTAAGGTGTTATCGAGCGTATAGCTGTCTTTTTTTACCTCTATAGGCTCGGATATACAAGCAATTTTCTCTTTTCCCTTTAGCACAAAGTTCACCGTTGTTTGGTTACCATAAGCATCTCTTGCCTCAATGCGAATATGCTTTACTTCATTTGGTTTGATATTAATGAGGCCGCTGTTCTTCTTTTTTCCGTAGAAATTGAGTGGGTTGCCATCATCTATATAGAGCTTGCTGAAGCGCTTTCTGGTTTCTAAAGTAGCCTGATAGTTGGTGTGAATGAGTATGTTTTTCTGAAGAGAAAAATCTATGCTGTCAATGTTTTGGCTGAAGTAAAGCTCATCATCTACAAAGACATCGAATAAAGGGACCCCGTTTTTGTTGGGAGCCCCATTCAGTTGATCATAAGCATAAAGTTCTAAGCCAACCTTGCCGTTAACGGCAATAGTGTCTGTGTTTAATCCATCAGAATTTTTCCTTCTAATGTCGAATTCAAAGCGACCAAATTGATCGTTAACTCTTGCATGAATGTCCATGCTTTTTACGGCAAGTCTTTCCAGAGCAGGAGGAATGTTATCTTTCACCTGGTTAAAACCAATTCTAAGTGGGTCTAACACTTTATGGTCGCTACTTCTGATTTCAAAGTGAAGATGTGGGCCAGTTGAAGAACCACTGTTTCCGCTTAAGCCGATAACTTCGCCTTTTTTTACAGGTAATTCATTTCTCTTAGGGAAAATATTAACAGCGAATGACTTACGTTTATACTGCTCTTCTAGCGTGTATTGGGCTAAAACCTCATTGAAGTTTTTTAAATGCGCATAAACTGTTGAAGTACCATTAGGGTGTTGAATGTAGATGCAATTGCCATAGCCACCAGTTCCTACTCTAATTCGGCTTACGTAACCATCGGCAGCTGAGTACACTTCAAGGCCTTCTACACCATTAGTTTTGATGTCTAGCCCAGCATGAAAATGACTAGACCTAAGTTCACCCATATTGCCACTGAGAAAATTCTCGCTTTCAGGTTGAATGGGGAAACTGTAATAATCTTTGTCAATATTGTCGTACTGAGCCTGCAGCGAAGCAGACAATAAAACGAGCAAACACCAGATTGAACTCTTTCTACTTAATCTCAAATTCCAATAGTTTTTCTTCTTCAATATACGCCTCCAATTTATCTCCTATGGCTACCGGACCAACACCCGCTGGTGTACCTGTGAATATAATATCGCCTTTCTTTAAAGTAAAGTACTGCGAAACGTAAGCCACAATTTCATCGAAAGAAAAGAGCATTAGGCTTGTGTTTCCTTCTTGCTTTAGTTCACCATTTTGCTTTAACGAAAAGTTTAGATTATTCAAGTCATATGCTGTTTTAGGCTTGAAACCAGATATAGGAGCAGAGCCATTAAATCCTTTGGCAATTTCCCATGGTAGGCCCTTTTCTTTACACTGGCTTTGCAAATCTCTTGCCGTAAAATCTACTCCTACGCCAATTTCTTCGTAGTACTTATGAGCAAATTTTTGGTCGATATACTTGCCTTCTCTGTTGATTTTTAAGAGGATTTCTACCTCAAAGTGGATGTCTTTTGAGAATTCAGGATAGTAAAATGGTGCGTTGTTTCTGAGAATAGCCGTGTCTGGCTTCATGAATACAACTGGTTGAGCGGGTTTCTCATTGTTGAGTTCGGCAATATGAGCAGCGTAATTTCTGCCAATAGCAATAATTTTCATAGAGTAGTTTTAGTATCGGAAGCTTAAAGGACCTTAAATTCACAACAAATTTCAACGGACCTCTGTTTCAATTGATAAGATAAAGTTAAGAACAAGCATGAAAACAATATATAAATGGCGCGTTGCGCTTCTCATTTTTCTTTCAGCGGTTGCCGTTTGGGCATGTACTACAGTACCTATCACTGGTAGATCTCAACTAACAGGCCTTATTGGAGACCAGCAGGTGGTGGCCATGAGTGCCGAAGCTTATAGAGATGTTATAGATTCGGTTAGAATATCCAATAATGAAGAACAAACGGCTATGGTTAGGCGAGTGGGGTTCAGAATTAAGGATGCTATTGAAGAGTATTTGAGTAATAATGGCCAGAGTAGCCTTTTAGATGGTTTCGATTGGGAGTTTAATCTGATCGAGAATGATACTATGATAAATGCATGGGCTATGCCCGGAGGGAAAGTAGCCTTCTACACTGGTATTTTGCCAGTATGCCAAGATGAACTTGGAGTAGCTGTTGTAATGGGGCACGAGGTAGCTCACGCTGTGGCAAAACATGGCCAAGAGCGTATGAACACAGCCTATGCCCAGCAAATAGGCCTTTCGCTAGGCTCTGTAGCACTAGGGCAGGACCCAACCATGGCTCAGCAACTGGTATTTCAGGCAGTTGGCTTAGGCTCTCAGTTAGGAATGCTAGCCTTCTCACGTAAACATGAGTCGGAAGCTGATGAACTAGGGTTGATCTTTATGGCTATTGCTGGTTACGACCCAAGAGAGGCTCCAAAGTTCTGGGAAAGAATGTCTAGCAATGGTGGTGGAGCACCACCGGAGTTTCTTTCTACTCACCCTTCGCACTCAACAAGAATTAGTGATCTCAATGCTCAAATGGCCAAAGCTGTAGAGTATTACCAGAACAGCAAAATGAGATAAATTAAGTTCAGATCTGGAAAATGGATCAATCACTGAATAACTTTAGTGATTGATCCACTTCACTGAATTTTCAGACATTTTTCGATAATCGTGCCCTACATTCTTTACTGTGTCGATTGACCAGTTGAATGACCAACCATTCTTTTCGCTCAAGCTCTTATTGGCACGGAAAAAGTTAGAGCCACGTTCGAGCCTATGCTTTCCTTGCTCCATGGCCAGCTCCGTAGTTCTAAAGGTTCCTAAACTTGGGTCGTTATCCATTTCGCCCAAAAGTACCACTAGTCTTTTATTGTAAGCCTGTTTAATATTTGGCTGGAGTTTCACCTCCGTATTTTTTAGTCCATAAGGAAATTGAAGTGTTTCATCTGGAAAGCTGTAAAAACCAGCGTTAGCTGCTACCGCTGTTCCAATTCGCGATTCGGGCATAAGCATGATCATTCGGTGAACGAACTGCCCGCCAGCTGAATGACCGAAAATATCGTACTGCTCGTTCGTAATGCTATTGACAGACTTGATATGGTCGAAAATGTTTTCAACTACCGTATATGCCCATTGACTTTTCGAGTTTTTCGTTTTGAAAAAGGTGAAGAGGTTGCCCTCTTGATAATCGTTAGTGGTAAGGTGGGAGAATTTATTCTCAAACTCAGGTGCAATAATAAGCAAGTTGTTATCCTCAGCTAATTCAACCCAGGCATCTCGGTAGTCATCTGCGTTTCTACCGCCACCATGCATTACAAAGACTATTTTATCTTGGTCTTTCCAGTTTGCTGGTTTGTAGGTCCATACTCTAATTGATTTTCGCTTACTGTTTTTATAAGCATATATAACAAAAGAGCCTTTTCCAGTGCTTAACTCAGTTTGCTCAGTTACTTCTGGTCCTTTTGGTAGAACATATAGATAGACCAAACCAGTAACAACGAGCAATAGTATAAAAGCGAGAGTCCATAGTACGGCCTTCTTTAAAATTCTTAGTGCTTTGTTCATGAATGTAGAGGTGTTGTTTAGATAATGTGAGTTATGAGTATTTTAGATTTTATTGACCAACTTTTCAGCTTAGTGATTAGTTCCTTAGGCTTTCAGCTTACTAAAATAACCGCTGTCATTGGCATAAAATGACAGTAAAATGGGGTTAACTAAAAGACGATCTGAATTCTGAGGCTTTAGAGTTCTATGAGAGGAGTGTGATGAGGTAATAGAGCGAGAAGTAGGAAGTTTGATTAACGGTTTTGTGTATGGTAAGTAGGGCAGAAGAAAGCGATAAACTCTCAAGTTTGCACTGAGTCAAACGTTTTATTTTGTTTTTAATTTATTCATTCTTAAAAGCCAAATCAACGATTTGGCGGTGTCAGTAAATAGCACCGAACTTTCGTGAATCACCGAACGCACTATTTGTTATATACCGTGTTGTAGGTAGTTTTTTAATCTCTTGGTTCGCTGAAGTGATCTCCATCTCCTAACCATTCTCTGTTCAATCCAGTTTTTTCGTTAAAGATTGATTGCTCTTTTTCTGTAGCATAATCAATTACCCATTGCTGACCACCATTATCGTAGTATGTGTATTTACCTTTTGTATTTAACTCCTTTGGTAGATATGAAAACCTTTGGACAAAGTGGTCGGCTATATATCCAGTTTTTTCAAGTTTCCACTTTTTTGGTTGCCCGTTCACTTTGAAAGAAATCCATTCCCAGTTTTCAGAATCAGTCTCAATTGTTATTTCAGAGAATTCAATTTCACCATGTGTTATTGTTCCCATTCTTTCCATGAACCATTTATATTGTGAATTATGGTCAAAAAATTCTAAGTCAAACCAGATACAGTCATCTGTATAGTTGTACCCTTCAACTTGAGAGTCTCGCCAGCCATAGAAATAATATAAAACTGAATAAGGGTTTTGTTCAAGGTGCTTCTCCGTTTCTTCTTCCCAAGTCATTTCATAGACATCTCGTAATATCAAATCTTTAGTCACTCCGTTAGAGAATTCATACCCTAAAGTCTTAAATACTTTAATTTGGGCTTCTATGGTCATACTCTCTTGATTTTCAATTGATGAATTTTGAATGTTTTGAGTTGATTTAGTACTATCATTTTTGCTATGAGACTTACAACTTGACAGTAGTCCGATTAAAAATATGTACTGAATTATTTTCATTTTTGTAATTGCTCACAACGGTTTGGGTATGCGCAGTAGCATACCGTAGGGTGCTATTGCGTATAGGTTTTGTTGGCTTTAGTTTTTTTCTTTAATCATTGATGTAATGAATTTTCCGGAAAGACTTGGGGCAATTTCCTTAGTCAATTGCTTGATAACATCAATTTGCCAATTCGCACAGAATGGTGAAATCATAATACTATCTATAAAATTTTCTAAATCAATTTCAATCGACATAAGATTAGGAGGTTTGAAGAAAACAGGTTGTCTCTTTTCCTCATCAAATTTCATGAAGTTGAAGTGGGTGAAAATTCTCAATTCTTCTTCGTCTTTATAGGCTATGCTCTTAGTAAAGTTGAGTTGACCTTTTTCGATATCCTCAAACTTTAGTTCTTTTTTATAGATCACTTCGTGGATAGAAAAAGATTTTTCATCCCAATTTACGTGTTTATAAATGCTATCCACCGTAGACTGAATTGCGACTCCAATTCCATCTTTACCAAGGTAATGTCTCCAAAGAGAAATTTTTTCATCGGGATTTTTAGTCCAACAGCTGATAAAGTTGTTTTTCAAATGAGATTCAACAAATTTTTCAACTCCCTCACGATGATTTTCATTGCTATCATCTATCGTGTCTAGAATCCACCTAACCTCGTTTTGGTCAGACATTATTTCAATTGGACTAAAAATCAATCTTTTATTCAAGAGAAAGTCTATAAACTTATCTAAGCTCATATACCTCCATATAATTTGATTTCTATCTAATTCTTTCATTCAATTAAAACCAACGTATGCTAACGCTTATAAAAGTAAGCGCTAGCCATCCAATATAGCATGCTATCCGTGCTTTTTAAGTTTTTACCAAGCAATAAATCTAAGGCTTTCTAACTTTATAAAGCATCAGTTGGCTTGTCTCTCGCCAAGATTTGTCGCGAGGTATATCTCGGTTTCTTTCCAGGGTTTCCCCACTTGAGCACTTCAACAATAGCTTCAAATTGATCATTAAGAAGATATACCCAATAGCCTTAATTTTACCTCAGGTGAATGGTTGTCGTTTTATCCAATCAGCCAAACAGAGTAGCCGATAAAGCTTATAAGAAGTATAGCGGCTTCCCATCTATCGAGTTTCTTCTTTCCTCCCGAAAACATGGCAGTAAAAAGAAAAATTGTACCAATTAATAAGACGTAGATTTCTCGGTTAAATGCGTGGTCATAAGGAATTGGTCTTATAAGGCCACTAATTGAAAGGATTAAAAGGATATTGAAAATATTGGAGCCTATAACGTTACCTATGGCTATATCGCTGTTCCTTTTAAAGGCTGCCACAACAGAGGTTACTAACTCCGGTAAAGATGTGCCTGCAGCCACAATGGTAAGGCCAATCACTCTTTCGCTAATTCCAAAACTTTGTGCCAAGAGCGTGGCTTGATCTACAACAAGCTTTCCACCGATAATTAGGCCGGCAAGTCCTGCTAAAATTAGTAGCCAAACCCATTTAAAACTTCCAATTGGTTGAACATGGCTTGTAGTCTCATCGGTTTTCATCTGTTTGAAAACATAGAATAGGAAAGCACCAAAAATGGCGATTAATGCTGTAGCTTCTAGTCTACTGATCTCTGCAGTGCTTCCAAACAACCAAGTATTGGCGAGAATTAGTAATAGCCCTGCAGCTATGAATGATAAGGGGATTTCCTTCCAAATGGTGCTAGATTGTACGGCAATAGGAGAGATGATTCCCACAATACCTAGAATAACAAACAGGTTGAAATTATTGCTACCTATAATGTTGCCAAATACGATTTCTGCATGGCCTTGATATGAGGCCACCGCATTGACAATTAGCTCAGGGGCCGAAGTGCCAAAGGCTACTATGGTGAGGCCAATGGCCAAATCGGAAATGCCATACTTCTTGGCAAGTTTTGTAGCACCAGAGACCAACCAGTCTGCTCCTTTAATTAGTAAACCAAACCCAAGGAGGATTAATAGTATTTGTGAAAGCATTTGCTCCTTAGACGGAAAGCTGCAAAGAGGTCACGGAATAGGGAGATGTTTAATGTTCGGGTCAAAGAGGGAGGACGGAAGACCGAAGACGGGGGCTGGAAGCCAGAAAGCCCGCAACCGCCATTGAGTCGAAAATGTGACCACCCTAAATACCGTTGACTATGAGGTTTTTTGAGTTAATCCTTATGTACTCTAAATGTGATCATCATATCAGAAAATAGCTTTGCATATTTTGAATTAAAATCATCGGAGAGCGAATAGCCAATTAGAATAAAGAGTTGGTCCTTATGGACCAGCAAAGTCGTAAGATTCGAAATTTCTTGATCATTCTCTTGGAAAGAATATTTGATCCATTGACTGGGAATGCCATTATGGTCGTCATTACCTTCATCAATTATCTTAAACTTGTTGAAAGTATCCGGGAATGCATCTAGAATATATTTTTTGTAACATTCTTCAAGACTTAAATAGTTGGCAGGAGCCATAGATATACCCCAATTCTCCCTGTGTATATCCCTGGAGCCATCTTTTGGAGCAAATATAGTTACTCTTCCATCGCTTTCCTCTATACTCCAATCTTCAAAGTATTTGAAACTGAACTTCCCAGTCTTGGATTTATATTCTTTTGTTTGAGCATTGAGGTTGTTGCTCCAAAGCACAGTCATTACTAAAAGAGCAAAAAATGTAAATAAGTACCTTTTCATAATTACATCTGAAAACCTCTCAACTTAATTTGAGTCAGTTTGCGCTTAGTGTCCAGAGGGAAGTCGCCTTGCATCATCCAGTCGTAATAACCTGGTTCTCTTTTGAGTACATCTGCCACTGGTTTGCCTTTGTTCTTACCAAAGTTGAATACTTCAACGCCTTTGTCATTGAAAACCATTCTTCCCGCCAAATCTACCATGTTACTGGCCACCAAATGATGAATAGAAGCCATGTTATTTTCAATTTTACCCAAGTCTCTACCTGAAGCATCAGTCACCGCTTGGCCATTGTATTTCTCAATTTGCGCTTTGAATACTTCGTAAGTGGCATCGTTATCGGCTTCAGCACCATGAGCACCTTCCAATTCTTTTCCGCAATAGAACTTATAAGCGGCTGTCAGCGTGCGTTGTTCCATCAGGAAGAATACCTTCTGCGCATCGATCAACTTGCGTTGGCTTACTTCAAAATCTACCCCAGCTCTTAAAAATTCTTCCACTAAAAGCGGAACGTCAAATCGAACAATATTGAATCCGCCTAAATCGCAGCCTTCGAGGAACTTAGCTAGGTTTTTTGCTAGTTCTTTGAAGGTGGGTTTATCAGCTACATCTTCATCTCTAATGCCGTGAATCATGGCAGATTCTTCAGGGATTGGAATGGTTGGGTTCACCAAGTGCACTTTCTTCTCCGTTTCGCCATTAGGCATCACCTTTAAAAAGGCCAGTTCTACGATTCGATCTTGAGCAATGTTGATTCCGGTAGTTTCAAGGTCAAAAAATACCAGCGGGTTTTTAAGGTTGAGTTGCATTAGCTAAGAATTGTGTCTTTGATTTTTTCTATGTCCAAACCTCCGAAATTTCCTGAGCTCATCAAAAGAAGGTTTCTATTATTCCAGTCTTGGCTCAGAATAAACTGCTCAAGCTTCTCCGCATCGGTAAATAATTTGAGATCCTTGCGCTTGAAAGCGTCAACCAGTTCATCTTCAGAAATCATTTCCAACTTTTTGGCTTTTACCGCTTCAGGGTTGATAAACACTATGGCCTGCTGGGGTAGGTCATAACAGCCCTCATATTGATGAATGAATTGCTTATTGAGGCTACTAAAAGTATGCAACTCAAGTACTGAAGTTAGTTTTCTGTCTTTGAATTGCTTGGTTACAGCCTCAGAAGTAGCCTTTAGCTTAGATGGCGCATGTGCAAAGTCTTTGTAAATGGTAGAAAAGTCATTTTGACCGATCAACTCAAGTCTTTTTGAAGCACCTGTGAAAGACTGAATATGTTCGAAGAACTCATCGTCCGAAATGCCAACTTGGTTCAATAGTAGCCTGGCAGCATTGAGGTTCTGGAGGTTATGATCTCCGAAAACTTGAAGTGGAATTTCTCTTCCTTCCCAAAGTACAATGGTCTGATTGTCTTCAATTTTCGATTCGAACGCGTTGTACGGAATGAGTTGCTCCTCGTTGGGTTCGGCACGTTCTACAATCTTACAAAGTGCCTGATCTACTTCGGCATAAAAGACCTTACCGTTATTAGGCGTTTGGTTGATGAACTTTAGGAATTGTTCTTCATAAATATCTAGGGTAGGGAATACATTGAAGTGGTCCCATGCTATGCCGGTAATACAAGCAAAATGATGGTTGTAGTGTAAGAATTTTGGGGTTAGGTCTAGCGGGCTTGTGGTGTATTCATCGCCTTCAATGATCATCATAGGTGCATCGGAAATCTTCACCATAGTATCGAAGCCTTCTAGTTGGGCACCCACTAGATAATCGAACGATTTTCCAGCCTTATTGAGCACGTGAAGAATCATTGAGGTGATGCTGGTTTTGCCATGGGAACCTGCTACCACCAATCTGATTTTCTCTTTTGAAACCTCGTGGATAAACTCAGGGAAGGAGTAAATCTTCAATCCTAAGTCCTTGGCCTTGAGTAATTCAGGGTTGTCATTTTTAGCATGCATGCCAAGTATTACATAGTCAAGTTGGCTATGCACTCGCTCTGGATGCCAACCTTCATTGTCTGGTAGTAGGCCATGTCTTTTTAGGTTGGATTTTGATGGGTCGAAGAACATATCGTCCGATCCAGTTACTTGATTATCAAGAAGTTTAAGGCAAATAGCCAAGTTGTGCATTACACTTCCGCCAATAGCGATAAAGTGAATTTTCTGATTTTTTAGCATGAATTATATTCTGAAGAACGATTCAAAAATAAAGGAAATGACGGGTCGTTCAAATGTTGAACGCTCCTTGTTGGTAAAAGTGGATAATGATGTGGACAACTGCCAAAAAGTTGATTGCCAATGTTTAATCACTGTCTATGAGATGGTTGAAAAATAAAGGTGCTCATCTGCTTGAATTTATGAGGTTGATAGAGATAGTTTTGTAAAATGGAAAAAGGGAAATCAGCAGCACTTCGACTCGGATACAAGTCTAAAAACATGTCTGTGGAAGGAGCCCAATTGGGTAAACTACCACCTCAGGCAACGGACTTGGAAGAGGCGGTTTTGGGTGCGTTGATGTTGGAAAAAGATGCGCTTACCAATGTAATTGATATTCTTAGTCCAAACTCTTTTTACAAAGACAGCCATAAAGAAATTTATCAGGCTATTTATGATCTTTTCCAGGCCTCAGAGCCTATCGATATTTTAACAGTAACCAGTCATTTAAGAAAGGCAGGTAAGCTGGAGATAGCAGGTGGTCCTTACTACATTACTCAACTTACCAACCGAGTTTCTTCGGCAGCCAATATTGAGTACCACGCCAGAATTATTGTTGAACAATCGATTAAGCGTGAGCTCATTAGAATCTCTTCTGAGATTCAGAAAGATGCCTATGAAGATACTACCGATGTTTTTCAGTTGTTAGACCGCATGGAGCAGTCGCTCTTTGAGGTTTCTGAAGCGAATATTCGTAAGGAGTATGACAGCATGAAGAACATTATGGCCACAGCCCTAGAAGAAATTCAGGCGAGAAAAGACCATCAAGATGGTCTAACAGGTGTGCCTTCAGGCTTTACTGCTCTAGATAGAGTGACTTCTGGATGGCAACGATCTGACTTGGTTATTATCGCGGCTCGTCCGGGTATGGGTAAAACTGCCTTTGTGGTTTCAGCCTTGAGAAATGCGGCAGTAGATCACGGACAGGGTTGCGCCATATTCTCGCTAGAGATGTCATCGGTTCAGTTGGTTAACAGATTGATTTCTGCAGAAGCTGAACTAGGTAGTGAAAAGATTAAGAAAGGTACACTAGCCGAGCACGAATGGGCTCAGTTGGTGCACAAAACGGCTAATTTGACTAAAGCCCCCATATTTATAGATGATACCCCAGGTCTTTCAATCCTCGAATTGAGGGCGAAATGCCGAAGGTTGAAACAACAGCACGATATTCAGCTAGTGGTAATTGATTACCTCCAGCTGATGTCGGGCGACTCTTCAAAAAGTGGAGGAGGAAGCGGTAACCGTGAACAGGAAATCGCGTCAATCTCCAGAGCTTTGAAGAACTTGGCTAAGGAACTTAACGTTCCCGTAATTGCACTTTCGCAGTTAAGCCGTGCCGTAGAAACCCGAGGCGGAGATAAGCGTCCCCAGCTTTCCGACCTCAGGGAATCCGGTTCAATTGAGCAGGATGCCGATATGGTAATGTTCCTTTATCGACCTGAGTACTATGGTATTACGGAAGATGAAAGTGGCATGCCAACTCAAGGAACTGGTGAGGTGATTATTGCCAAGCACAGAAATGGTTCATTAGAAAATGTACAGTTGAAGTTTATTGGTCAGTACACCAAATTCTGTGATCTAGATATGAATTATGGCGGTACCGCAACTTACGGAAATACCTTCCCTTCAGGAGGAGGAAGTAATTTTGAGTCGGGAGGCGGAAATACTATGACTTTCCAAAGTAAGGCCAATAGTGGTGATAAGCCTAATTTGCCTACTAACGATGAGGAAGCTCCTTTCTAACAGCTTAGGGTGCGAGTAAAGAAATTCATGTTCGGTTAATTTAGTTTAACCCACAACCTAATTTCTTTAACTTTGAGAACCTATGAAAGCACTTTGCATTACAGACCAAAAAGAACCCCTTCAGTTTATAGATAAACCCATTCCTGAACCCAAAGCCGGTGAGGTTCTGGTGAAGCTTAAAGCAGCTTCTTTAAATCACCGCGACCAGTGGATTCGAGAAGGAATGTATCCTGGAATTAAGTTCGGAACTACACTTGGTTCTGATGGAGCAGGAGTGGTTACATCAGTTGGAGAAGACGTAGATGTGGAATGGTTAAGCAAGGAAGTAATCATTAACCCTAATAGAAATTGGGGGCCAAACCTAGCAGTTCAGTCGGCAGAATATCAGGTGTTTGGTATGCCAAAAGATGGCACTTTAGCAGAATACGTTTTAATCGAAGCCGATAGATTAGTCCAAAAACCTGATCACCTTTCATTTCAAGAAGCATCGGCCTTGCCTTTAGGAGGGCTAACTGCTTTTCGAGCAACGTTTTTTCATGGCCAATGCCAAGAAGGTAAGAATGTCTTAATCTCTGGTGTAGGAGGAGGAGTGGCTCAGTTTGCCTTTCTTTTTGCTCAACATGCCGGAGCCAATGTTTGGGTTACTTCTAGTAGTGAAGAAAAGATTGAGCAGTGTAAGTCATTAGGCGCTAAAGGCGGGTTCAACTACAGATCTGAAAACTGGATAAAAGAAGCAAAGGCTGTTAGAGGTTTCGATTTGGTAGTGGATAGCGCAGGTGGAGATCAACTCAATGACTTCATTAAGTTAATGAAGCCTGCTGGAAGAATAGTATTCTACGGTGCAACAACAGGAGTACCTTCAAAGCTAGACTTGCATAGAATGTTTTGGAATCAGATCACTCTTCAGGGGAGTACCATGGGTAATGATGAGGAGTTTGTACAGATGGTTGATTTCATCAATAAACATCAGCTTAGGCCCATAATAGATTCTGCTAGACCATTTGATGAGGCTATCTCAGCATTTGATGAAATGAAGGCAGGTAAGCAATTTGGGAAGTTGGTTTTAACCCTTGATTGATCCTTATTGTGATTGACTTATAAAATAAATTTCTACCCTTCTATTAAGCCTTCTGCCTATATCAGATTCATTGTTGGAAATAGGAAGTAGTTCGCCAAATCCTGAGGTTGTGATTCTGTGACTTGCTATGCCATTAGAGGTAAGGTATTTAGCTGCCGATGCTGCTCTCTTTTCCGACAATTGTTGGTTGAAGTCCTCTTCATCAATATAATCAGCATGACCTACCAATTCGATATTTAAGCTTGGGTCAGATTTTAGTCTTTCTAGAATAGCGTTGAGTTTTGTCTTAGCTGTGTTGGTCAGGGTAGATTTATTAAAGTCGAAGAAAGCATAGCCATCAGCACTGCTCTTGTTTTGTAGTTCTGGTATATGTTGAGTAGTTTCTGTAATCGCTGTTAATTCAAGTTTTTGCTCTATAGGTTCTTCTTCTGTCAGTGCGATGGGTTCAATACTGCTTATTTCAACTTCTTCTGGTAGATTTTTGAATACCCTCAATTTGGATTTATAAATATCATTTGAACCCATTCTATCACTAGAGAAAAGAACCGTGCTGTCTGAGCTTATTGAAAAATAGGCATCGAACAAGTTTGAGTTGATTGGTTCAGGTAGGCGCTCTGGCTCAGTCCAGTTTCTCCAAGTGTCATCTAACCTTTTTGAAACATATATGTCTGCGTCTTTGGTCTGGTTGCCTCGGCTAAAAAACAGGTGAATAGAGTCGTATGATAAAAATGGAGCAATTTCATAGCCTTTGCTATTGATGGTTGGGCCAAGGTTTATCAACTCAGACCATTGGCCTTCTGGTGTCAATAGGGTCACAAATAGGTCTTCGTTACCTGAGTCTCCTTTAGAGACCAAGAGAATTTTTTCTGAGCTGTGCATGCTTAAGCCGTAATAGCCACCTTTGATCTTCAGGTCGGGGATTTCTAATGATTGTGGTTTGGTGTAAGCACCATTTTCAATATGTGTTTCAGAAGCTCCATTCTTGTTTTTGAAGCCACCTGAATAATCACCAAACAGGTATAGTCCATTATTTTTAAAGCCAATTACAGCGGTGTTCTGGTTATCGTTGAGTGGATGAAACGCCTTGACAGCCTTGGTCCAACCTTCTTCCAAAAAGTCAGAAAACCATATTTCATGAATGCTGACCTTTTTGTCGAATTGAACTACGTTGGCGGTTCGGGTAAAATATATTCTATCTCCTTTGGGACTAATTAGTGGAGCGGCTTCTTCCTCTTCTACCGAGTTGACAGGCTTTACTGGTACAGGCCGATCGAAACTATACGTATTGAAATGCTGACCCAACAATGGATTTGCTGTTCCGTAGGTCAGGAGGATTAATATAATAAGTTGTGCAGTTTTCATTCTTTGTAGAGGTTTTGGAATGCACTGAGATTAAGAGAAAACTCGTGGGCATTGAGTCCATCTCTATCACCAGAGCCCATGCCATGGTCATAGGTGTAATTGAACCTAATGTTGGAGTTCAGGAAAAGCCCAAAAATGCCTACTAGGGCGTTGGATTTTCTTAAAGAAAGCCCTAACCATATTCTACTTTGGTATTCAAATCTTAAGCTGTAATCAATACTGATAGGTCCGGTAGGAGAGTATCTAATCATACTACTTGGTACAATTCGCAAGTAAGGGTTGATGCTAAAAGAATACCCTAATGACATAAAGTGATGGGCTACAGATTCGTAACCTGTAGTTTCGCCTAGCTGATCTGGGTTTTTTCCACCCATTTGTTCAAGGGAGTATCCCATGAAAAATTTGTCAGAGTAAAGCCAAAGGCCAAAGCCAATGTCTAAAAGGGTTTTTGAACTGTAAGCGCTTAGAAAGTGCTTAAACGGGTCGTCATTTTTATCAAGCACCCATAAATCATCATTTAGGTTAAGGTTCACTACCCCAATTTTTGGCGCTGCAGAAACGCTCAGTTTTTTGGTCAGTGGCAGGTGTATTCCATAGCTGAAGTGTACCGTGGTTTTGTTGAATAATCCGAAGTCATCGCTCATTATTACAGTACCTAAAACATGGCTAATGCTCGACTTTTTTAGTTCATTACGGGGTCTAGATTGTATTTGGCCGTTCATCCTCATGGATGCTCTCATATACTGAGACTCTTCTGGCTTTGAAATAGGGGCATATGCTGTGAGGTAGAGAGTTCTCGGGTTGCCAGGAATATCGCCCCATTGTTGCCTGAAGCCCATGCCGAATTTGATGTTGTTTTGAAGGTCTGTGGCTGCCGGATTAATTAGATAATTATTATCTAGGTATTGACTGAATTGAGAGAGTTGTTGCGCCTGTAAAGAGCAACAAAAAAGAGACAACAAGAGTATGGTGTGTCCTTTCATTACCTGACAATTGAAATGTTACCCTTGATTTCGTTTCGCTGATCGCTTCCAAAACTCACTACATAATAGTAGGTGGCTGTAGGCATTAGCTTGCCTTTGTAATGCCCATCCCATGGTGCGTAATAGTAATTGTCGCTGGAGTAAATTACATCGCCCCATCTGCTAATGATGGTTACCCTGCCATTGAAATCCTCATCGATGAATGGGATGAGGAAGGTGTCATTGGTGCCATCGCCATTAGGTGTAAAGGCTGTTGGAATGGAAGAGATATCTACTGGGTAGACCTTTTCTGGACCCACTGTATAGGTTAAGGTGGGCTCAGATATGTTTGCACTTACTCTATTGCTTTGAGTGTCACTGTTTCTTTCGGAAGAAGTGCGCACGTGGGTCCATTCGCCTGTGTTTTCAAGCATCCAAATTTGAGGCTCATAGTCCATGTTTTTAGCCTCAGTATCGAAGTAGGAAATACTGATATTCAAAGGAGATGATGGGTTTATATCGGTGTATAATTCAAAGGTTTTAGAGATGCCTTCGCCAGACGGTAGGGTGGTGGAAGAGTGAGTTCTATAGATTTCGGTTAGACCTAGATTTTCGTTGCTGCTTATGATAAAACCTAGGTTTCCGGGGCTAACATTTTGTGGTTTATTTAAAGTGGTTGTTTTGATGATTTTACCTCCATTTTTGCTGTAAACCCTGAATTCATTCGTTTCGCCCTCTAAATAGCCACCTTCACTCGGGAAGATTAAATCTGCTGAGCCTAGGTTTAGGCTAGATTTATTTAATTCCAATAAATCATTGATTTCTATTGAGTTGACCAGAAGGAATTCTCCATTCGGAGAGTAGAGGTAAAGTCGGCCAAAATGGTTATTTCCTTCGCCTCCCAAATTGGTCTGAGCGAAGTTGGAAGAGATGAAAATATTGGAATTGGTTCCTATTAACTCTCCATCTGTAAGCAATTCGGTATCATCTATATTGAGTGAAACGTTATCGAAACTTTGAAAAAATGTTCCTTCAGAAATGGCTAATTGCCCCTGAGCCGCTAAGTTTTGCGGAAGCCAGATTAACAGACCATATAGTAGGGCAAAACGCATTTTATCGATCTTGTTTTTTTAAGGCTTGTTCAATGGATGAGATTCTTTCCAAAAGGGCTTTGTATCTGTTGTCTGCTTCTTTAAGCTCAGATTGTAAATCTTCAATCAGTTTTTGTTGCTCCTTCATGGCTTCAATAATGATGGGAGAGAGGCCTGAGTAAGATACACTCAGGAAACCTTCACTATTGGTTGAAACCAGTTCAGGGAAAAGTTGCTGTACTTCCTGAGCAATAAGGCCAATGTTAGAGCCTTCTTTGAATCGCCTATTAGGGAAGTCATCAATCCTCCATTGGTAACTTACTCCACGGAGAGAAAGTAGCTTGCTCAGACTGTTTTCCAAGGGAAGGATATTCTTCTTGAATCGTTGATCAGAAGTTTCTGTAAGTGTAATTACGGTAGCATGTCCATTGACTTCTAGCTCGTTGGTCATAGCGGCTGGATTAGCCACACCAACTCCTAGCTTTCCGTTAATGTTAGCTACTCCAGCTTGAAAATCGCCCCAAATTAGTGGTGTGTTTGTGTTTGAATTGGCAATGTAGAGTTTGTTGCTCCCAGTTTCGTTGAATCCTGCGTTATAGCCAATGGCCACATTTCCCTGTCCAGTAGCGTTTTGCCTTAGTGCGCGGTAACCCACTGCAACGTTGAATCTTCCTGAAGAATTGTTAAGCATTGTCTCTGAACCTAAGCCTACATTTCCAGCTCCAGAACTACTTATGCCTGCGCTTTCACCAATAAAGGTCGACCCACTATTCGCTAGAAGTTCGAGAGTTCTGTTTCTTAGTCGCATGGTTTCATTGCCCTGTATGCTGAACCTGATGATATCATCATTGGCTCCGCTGTTGTCTACAGTAATGAGTGTGTTATTGTCGGTGTCGGTTATTTCTGATGAAGTACCGATAGAGGAGAGGTCTACTGAACGATTTATACCGCCTTCTCTAATTTGTAAGCTTGAGCCAGATAAGCTAAGTGATGTTATTAGTTCATTAGTGTCACTGAAGTCTCCATCTGGCTGAGATGTAAAACTTGTGCCGTCAGTGAAGTTGAAGGTTAAAGAACCATCAGGATTGTCTAACGTGGAGGAAATCCCAGTTCCTTTTAAGACAACTCCAGCAGGCCAACCAGTGCCAGTTTTTGGTCCAAAAAAGGTAAAGGTGTTGAAGTTGTAGTAGAAGTCTCCAGTATTGCCTGTGGCGTTGGTTGGGTTAGAGCTACCGCTAAGCACAGTGTTGCCGTCTTGGCCATCTGCTCCGTTGGTTCCGTCTATACCATTAGTTCCGTCAGTTCCGTCCGCACCATCGGCTCCCGCAGGGCCAATGAGGGAAGTTCCGGCACTCCAAACCCCAGTAGTTTTAGGTCCGAAATAAGTATTTGTAGCTGTGTTGATATAGATGTCTCCATCTTTTCCTTGTGTATTGTTTGGGTCGGTGTTACCACTAAGAATGGTGTTGCCATCTTGGCCATCTACTCCGTTGGTTCCGTCTATTCCATTGGTTCCGTCAGCACCATCAGCCCCGGCAGGGCCAATGAGAGAAGTTCCGGCACCCCAAGCTCCAGCAGTTTTCGGTCCGAAATAAGTATTGGTAGCTGTGTTGATGTAGATATCGCCATCCTTCCCTTGTGCATTGATTGGGTCAGTGTTGCCGCTGAGAATAGTGTTTCCGTCTTGGCCATCTGTTCCGTTGGTTCCGTCTATACCATTGATGCCATCTGCGCCATCCGCACCATCGGCCCCAGCAGGGCCAACGAGGGAAGTTCCGGCACCCCAAACCCCAGCAGTTTTAGGTCCGAAATAAGTATTTGTAGCTGTGTTGATATATATATCGCCATCCTTTCCTTGCGTATTGTTTGGATCAGTATTGCCACTAAGAATAGTGTTACCGTCTTGGCCATCTGTTCCGTTGGTTCCGTCTATTCCATTGGTTCCGTCAGCACCATCAGCCCCGGCAGGGCCAATGAGAGAAGTTCCGGCACTCCAAACCCCAGTAGTTTTAGGTCCGAAATAAGTATTTGTAGCTGTGTTGATATAGATGTCTCCATCTTTTCCTTGTGTATTGTTTGGGTCGGTGTTACCACTAAGAATGGTGTTGCCATCTTGGCCATCTACTCCGTTGGTTCCGTCTATTCCATTGGTTCCGTCAGCACCATCAGCCCCGGCAGGGCCAATGAGAGAAGTTCCGGCACCCCAAGCTCCAGCAGTTTTCGGTCCGAAATAAGTATTGGTAGCTGTGTTGATGTAGATATCGCCATCCTTCCCTTGTGCATTGATTGGGTCAGTGTTGCCGCTGAGAATAGTGTTTCCGTCTTGGCCATCTGTTCCGTTGGTTCCGTCTATACCATTGATGCCATCTGCGCCATCCGCACCATCGGCCCCAGCAGGGCCAACGAGGGAAGTTCCGGCACCCCAAACCCCAGCAGTTTTAGGTCCGAAATAAGTATTTGTAGCTGTGTTGATATATATATCGCCATCCTTTCCTTGCGTATTGTTTGGATCAGTATTGCCACTAAGAATAGTGTTACCGTCTTGGCCATCTGTTCCGTTGGTTCCGTCTATTCCATTGGTTCCGTCAGCACCATCAGCCCCGGCAGGGCCAATGAGAGAAGTTCCGGCACCCCAAACCCCAGCAGTTTTAGGGCCGAAATAAGTATTTGTAGCTGTGTTGATGTAGATATCACCATCCGTTCCTTGCGTATTGTTTGGATCCGTGTTGCCACTAAGAATAGTGTTGCCATCTTGGCCATCTACTCCGTTAGTTCCGTTTATTCCATTAGTTCCGTCAGTACCATCTGCTCCAGCAGGGCCAATGAGGGAAGTTCCAGCACCCCAAACCCCAGTAGTTTTAGGACCGAAATAAGTATTTGTAGCTGTATTGATGTAGATATCGCCATCTTTTCCTTGTGTATTCATTGGGTCAGTGTTGCCACTAAGAATAGTGTTGCCGTCCTGGCCATCTACTCCATTGGTTCCATCTATACCATTAGTTCCGTCAGCACCATCGGCCCCAGCAGGGCCAATGAGAGAAGTTCCGGCACCCCAAACCCCAGCAGTTTTAGGTCCGAAATAAGTATTGGTCGCTGTGTTGATATAGATGTCTCCATCCGTCCCTTGTGTATTATTTGGGTCAATGTTGCCATTAAGAATAGTGTTGCCATCTTGGCCGTCAGCACCGTCTACTCCATTTGTGCCGTCAGTTCCCTTATCTCCTTTTAGTCCCTGTGGACCTTGTAAATTTCTTGTGGTAAAAGATGTGCCATCATTATACTTAAAAGTAAATGTGCCATCTCCATTGTCTATAGTTTCTATTAGACTTCTGCCATTCCTAAGAATCGACAGGTCAACTTCTCCACCGTTTTCTAGAGTAAGTCGATAGTTGGTTAAGTTGAAGGACAGTTGTTGGTTGTCGTCTACAGGGAGGTTCGATTCTGTGATCAGAAGTGACCATCTACTGGCTGAGTAGAGATAAAAGCCTGCACTGCCATCAGTCTGGTAAATTAGCAGGCCTTCGGCTGGATTGTCAATAGCCTGTCGATCTGACTCCGTAACTCTTGGGATGAGAAGCCCCTTTGCTCCCGACTTTAGTTCGAGTAAAGCTGATGGATGCGGGGTGAATTTTTCATCGCCAATACCCACAGATTGGGAGTATGCGAATGAGCAAGAGAGTATGCTCAAAGCTATAGATAAACGGTGCAAGAATGCTCTCATGAACCATTATTTTTAGATGGTTGATATGCTGTTATGCTTGTTTTTCAAGAAGGTGAGGCCCCATTTCTATAACCTCTATTTCTTTTCTGTACATCACACAGTCGCCCTCAAAAAGACCTCCCTTTTCAATTACTATGGTGTCCGACTGAATGGTTCCTTCAACAACTCCTGTATTCTGTATAGTTATGGATGTAAATCCCGACAGCTCTCCTTTGATGTTTCCTCCAACTATTAATTCATTGGCTTCAACATTGCCTTGAATGGATGAGTCAGGGCAGGTAATTACTTTGCCAGTTCCGTTAATATCTCCAATGAAGTTGCCTTCAATTCTGACTGTTTGGTTAGATTCTATTCTGCCAGTAAATGTGGTTCCAGCCGCTATTACAGTTAATGGTTCCTGAGCAATAGCTTTGCTTCTGTTGATTTTCATGAGTCTGAAGTTTAGGTTACTTAACAGAGTTAAGCGCTTGCTTAATCTGTACCATGAATGTACGGGGTTGGTTAAAATAATGCAATAAATTGATTTGATGTACGTTGTCGGTTTTTCCTGATTTCTGGTATAATTTAAGCTCATCAACATTTTTTTTGTGACAATGTGTAAGAGTGTTGCTCTGAAAAAATGCTTAAATTTTATCTTTATTTAGTCTTTGTGTTGTTTGGGGTGTTCTTTTTGCTCATTTGGAGAGTAATTATTTTTTGCCTTGATGATTCGATGGTTTGTTTGATGTTAATTAGAAAAGTGCAATTTTTAAAATGTCTGATCTTGATGATGAAGAAAGGATTTCTGGTGGTGCGATAGTTTTTTCTGATTGTGTGTTTCGAAATAATGACGATTTAGAATTATGATGTTTGGCTGATTTCACAGTCTCACTTTCCATCCATAACAATAGGCAACCGTTTAGAAGTCCAACTATTTAACCAGAAGTGGCCTTTTGGTTAATTGTTGTTTCAATTTTTATCAAACTAAGAACTCTATGAAGTACAACTTACGAAAGCTGAGCCTTTTGGGGATGGGAGTTTGCATGATGTTCTCGGTGTGGGCACAAGATTACCCTACGCTAAATGAACAGTCGCAGCGTTTACGCTCGTTGGCAAATTCTTCAGACCTGGCTTCACTCAAATCACTCACCAAAACACTTGGTGGTAAAGACATTTGGATGTTAACCCTGGGTAAGGGAGATGTTGAAAATAAGCCAGCAATGGCTGTAGTTGGTGGTGTAGAAGGTAGTCATCTTTTGGGCGTAGAAATGGCCATTAGATTTGCAGAAGATGTTGTGAAGAATAACTCGCAAGCATTGGATAACACTACTTTTTATGTTTTTCCAAACATGAGCCCAGACGCTTATGAACAATATTTTGCTTCTCTAAAATGGGAAAGAAGCGGTAATGCTAAGGAAACTGATGATGACCGTGATGGAAAAAATGGTGAAGACCCATTCGAAGATTTAAACGGTGACGGAATCATTACCATGATGAGGGTAGAAGACGTAACTGGTGATTGGGTTACTCATCCTGCCGATGATAGAGTAATGATTAAAGCCGATAAAGGTGAGGGTGAAAAAGGTAAGTATCACTATTTCACTGAAGGAAGAGATAATGATAAGGACGGTAAGTTCAATGAAGATGGTCCTGGTGGAATCCACTTCAATAAAAACTTAACTTATGAGTATCCTTATTTTGTTGCTGGTTCTGGAGAGCACTCTGTTTCTGAACTGGAAAATAGAGCGCTATTAGATGAACTTTACACTAAGTTCAATATTTATGGCTTCTTTACTTTTGGGCCAGGAAACAACCTTTCTTCCCCTTGGAAATATAACAGAGCTGGAGCTTCTAAAAGAGTGGTTACTAGCGTTCTTAATGAAGATGCTGGTTTGAATGCTCTAGCTTCAAAAGCTTACAATGATGTAGTAGGTATGAAAGATGCTCCTGCATCTGGTGCGCAAGGTGGCGACTTCTTCCAATGGGCTTATTTTCACTTTGGTAGAATGAGCTTTGGTACACCAGGTTGGTGGGCTCCTATGGTGGAGGCTCAAGAAGGAGAAACTGCTAATAAGGACAAAAATAGAGAGGTGAATTTCTTAAGATGGGCTGCTCAAGAAGGCTTGTCAAACTACTTTGTAGAGTGGACAGAAATTCAACACCCTGATTTCCCAGGTCAGAAGGTTGAAGTAGGTGGAATTGCACCTTTCAAAATGATGAACCCTCCAATCTCTATGATTGACGATGCTGCACAAAAGCACAACGAGTTTATTCTAAAATTAGCCTCAATGCAGTCTGATGTTCAATTGGTTAACCTAAAAACTGAAGCGGTTGGCAAAGGGCTTACTAGAGTTACTGTAGATCTTTATAACCCTGGTACTTTACCTACTCATTCACAAATGGGAACTAGATCTAAGTGGTTGAGAAGAATTAAGGTAGAGGTGAAACTAGGAAATGGTCAGGAGATTGTTTCTGGAACCAAAATACAAATGTTCAGCAGCTTAGATGGCGATGAGTCTAGACAGCTAACTTGGTTGGTAAAAGGAAAGGGTAGTCTTCAGATTGAAGCTGGTGCAGCACATGCAGGTACTGATCAAATTAGTGTAAACCTTAAATAAGAGAACAGATGAAAAAGTATTTCAAACATATATTCGCTGGTTTCCTTTTAATAGGTTTTTCAATTCCAGCATTTGCTCAGTCGGCAAGTGAAGTATTCAGAGCTGTGGGTTCACCAGAGAATCCTAAGGTTCAGATTTCTTTCAATAGGTACTATACACCTGATGGTTTAGCTGCTATTACTAAAAAGATTGCGGACGCTCATCCTAATCTGGTAAAGCGAGTTTCTATCGGGAAATCTTTTGAAGGAAGGGAAATGTACATGTTGCAAATCACTAATTTTCAGAAGGGTAACCCTGATAGAAAACCTGGTTTCTATATAGATGGTAACATCCACTCTAATGAGATCCAAGGAGCTGAAATTTCAATTTATACCGCTTGGTATTTAACTGAGCAGTATGGTGCAATTGATTACATTACTGAGATGTTGGACGATAGAATTTTCTACATTCTTCCAACCCTAAATCCAGATGCTAGACACAACTACATGACGGAACCAAACACTGGTAGTTCGCCAAGGTCTGGTATGATTCCTCTAGATGATGATAGAGATGGTTTGTTCGATGAAGATCAGCCAGACGATTTGGATGGAGACGGTTCTATCACTCAGATGAGAAGAAAGAATCCTTATGGCGACTTTATTCTCGATCCGAAAGATCCTAGAAAAATGATTCAGATAGGACCTGACGATGAAGTGCCTGCTGGCGTAGAGCGTTACGAGTATTTGGGTTCAGAGGGTATAGACAATGATGGTGATGGAAGTATAAACGAGGATAGAATCGGTTATTACGATCCGAACAGAGACTGGGCTTGGAAGTGGCAGCCAGACTATATTCAAGGTGGTGCTTATAAATACCCATTCAGTGTGCCGGAGAATAGAAATGTAGCCGACTTTGTATTGGCTCATCCTAACATTGCAGGTGCACAGAGTTACCATAACTCAGGTGGAATGATTCTTAGAGGCCCTGGAGCTGAAGAAGACCTTTCTACTTACAACCGTGCTGACCTTAGAATTTATGATGCTATTGGTAGAAAAGGTGAAGAGATAATGCCTGGTTACCGCTATCTAACAGTTTATAAAGACTTATACTCTGTGTTTGGTGGTGAGCTGGATTGGTTCTACGGTAGTAGAGGTATTTATACTTTTACCAATGAAATCTTCACCAACTTCGCCTATTATAAGTCTAACCAGAGAGATCCAGATCAGTCGTATAAAGTAGATTCAGACTTACTGTTTGGTGATGCATTTAAGCCTTGGACTACCTACGACCACCCAACTTATGGTGAGATAGAAATTGGTGGCTTCAAGAAGAATTTTGGTAGAGCTACTCCTGGTTTTATGCTAGAAGAAGAATTACACAGAAACATGGCCTTCACCATGTATCATGCTTATCACATGCCTAAGTTGAGTATTGCTGAGGTTAAGGAGAAAGATCTTGGTGGCGGAATGAGAGAAATTACTGCTTACATCAAGAACGAAAGGTTAATGCCAACTCACGCTTCACAAGACTTGAAGTATAGAATTGAGCGTCCTGATTATATAACTATTGAAGGTGTAGACGTTCAGGCAGGTATGATTGTAGACAATGAAGATACCAATGTTACCAGAGAACAAAAGGTGAATCCTGCAAAGCTTGAGGTGAATAACATTCCAGGTAATTCAATTGTAAAGGTTCGTTGGATTGTATCAGGTAGAGGTACTCCGAAAATTACTGTAGACAGCGCCAAAGGTGGTGTGGTGACTAGGTAATTATCAGATAATCAATAAAAAAATAAAAAAAACCGACTTCGAAGGAGGTCGGTTTTTTTATGCTGAACCTTTTCAGGTTTTAGTCTTAGGTAGCAGCTCTTTAATCCTTTACCTTCCGTCTAAACAAAGGAAAGTATCCACCAAAAGAGATGTTGGTTTGAGAGAAAAAGAAGTCTTGACTGGCAATATCTCCTTCAAATGAAGTCAGGACTTTAGGCATATTTACATAGCCACCTTTCAGCTCTGCTTGAAAGAAGTATTTCTCGAAAAAAGTAAAGTTGATAGCGCCAACCAGATTCAAACCATAACCCGATAAATGGTAGCGGTCAGATCGGTCTTTCCCGAGCAGAGTTACATCAGAGCGAGGCATGATAATGCCAGACTCAAAGCCTGCAATTAGGTTTAAGTCAAACTTACCCTTGTTAATGATATTGATGGTTCTTCTCAATCCTAGATTGATGTAGTTCAATCCATCAGTATGTTCGTATTGTAGAAAGCTATAAAGTAGTCTGATGTCATCATTATTGTATATTGTGGTTGTGCCGTCTTCTTCAATCCAGCCTGTTATGGTGGTGTTTTGAAGTTGTTTGGCCACATATTTCATGTGATCCATTCCTAATGATAGCTCCCAATTGTCTTTAATGAAATAGCCAAAGCGAGTGCTAAACTGGGGTGCCGAAAAGTTGAAAATATTAAAGTAGGTCTCTAAGGTGAACTTGCTAGGCCTATCATGCGCAACCACATCATACAGCGTAAAGTCATGGTCTGAACCTCTAAAGTGGATGTCAGAGTCCGTGTAGGAAGACCAGTTGTAGCCCCAGTAAAAGTAGAATTGCCCTTTTTTAGTGTAGGGGAGCGATTCCTTTTCTTGAGTGTAAGCCTTGGTGAAACTAAAAAGCAGAAGGAGTATTAATACGTGTCTGATCAGTTTCAGCATTGGTTGCGAAGATAATGAATGCTCACTTTTTGAGTGTTTCTTCAGTGTTAAGTGTGGTGGACGTTGCGTTTTGATGTTCACTCTATTCCACTTATATACTAATAAACGTGGCTTTTCGGATTTACTTCTTCCAAATCAATTCTGGAATGTACTCATCTTCATTAATAATATTGGCCGACTTAAGGTGGTAGATCACACTCTTGAGCATCTTATCGCTTACCCAGCTGTTGGTGGCCCATTCAGTGCTATGATACCAGCGCTCTACATCGGGTAGTTGTTGGTCATATCGTTCCGCAACAACTGGAATCACAGAATCATCTTTCATAAACTTTTTACAGCTTTCCTGAATCAGGTCGAGTAACAGATCTATTTGCTCAGGGTGCTTTTCTAGAATACTGTCTGTAGCAGCTATGACAAAACAAGGCCAAGGAGTCAGGTATTCATCAATTCTGCGGATAATACCAGCGTCAACATATGGTTTGGTTGTATATTTTTCCCAGTAAAAGACATCTGTTTCTAGTGCATTCAATGACTTTATAGCGCCATTAATATCATTGATTACAGTAAACTGATCTTCAGCAATCTGTTGGTTTTTACTGTTCGCATTTACAATGGAAATTAAATGTGAACCAGACCCAAACCGACTGATTGCATGCTTTTTATCGAAAATGAAGTCTTTCTTTTGTAACGAGTTTTCTAGACCTGTGTGTATTCCCCAAGTAAGTGGAGTGATCACATATTCACTAATGATTTTACTTGGGCTACCTTTGATAATGTCTTTTACAATCCCTTCGGTTAAAAGAATACAAATGTCAACTTCACCTTCTCTCAGTGCTTTTGTCATTTGACCAGTGCCACCATAAAAATCGGTCCACTCAAGGGAGATTCCATTGCGATCTAATGTACCATTCTCATTAATCTGGTGAATAGGTAGGTTGAAATGTTCTGGTACTCCGCCAACTCGGATATTAATTTTTGTCATAAAGTGAAATTATTTGAAGGGGGCCTGTATCAAGCTGTATTCTATATTTCAAACAGTAAATTCTGATGGGCTGTTTTTAGTTCATTTAAAGTCTTGTGGTTGCCCTGAGTTTTAGCCAAATCAATTCCTAAGGTGTAAACTTCTAGGGCTTTTTCTTCCATTTCAAACTCTTCTAAAAGCTTGGCGGCCTGATAGTAAGTAGGCAGGTAGTCTGGAAATTCCTTTAATACATTCAAGAAAATATCCAACGCCTTTTTACCATCTGAAGCCATATATTCGTTGGCCAAAGCGTAGTGATTAAAAGGTTCGTTTGGTTCTTCTTTAATGTACTTTTCTAGTAGTTCAATTCGGCTTTCATTCATGCCTAACACTCGTTTTTATTTACTTCATTATTGACTATCTTCGGGCAAATTTAAGCAATACCCACTGCTTTAGCTTTTGTTAAGGGCGACTTTTATAAACACTTAAGCAGACTCTGGGTTTGATTCATAAATCATTAAACTATAAAGCAAGCATGAACATATTGGTTTGTATTACACATGTTCCTGATACCACTTCTCGCATTGCTTTTACCAACGATAATACAGAATTCGATAAGAATGGAGTCCAGTTCATTATTGGGCCTTATGATGATTATGCGTTGGCAAGAGCTGTTGAGTTAAAGGAACAGCATGGAGGAAAAATTACGGTTCTTAACGTAGGTGAAGCAGAGTCTGACCCAACTATTCGTAAAGCATTGGCTATTGGTGCCGATGAAGCGGTTAGAGTAAATGCATTCCCTTCAGATTCATTCTTTGTTGCTAATCAAATAGCTGCAGTAGCTAAGCAAGGTGAGTATGATCTGATTTTAATGGGACGTGAGTCTATAGACTTTAACGGAGGTATGGTGCATGGTATGGTTGGAGAACTTCTAGGTTTACCATCTTTCTCTCCAGTAATGCAGCTAGATGTTGATGGTTCTACTGCTAAAATCACCAGAGAAATTGAAGGTGGAAAAGAGAAGTTGGAAGTGAACTTGCCTTTTGTTGCGGGTTGCCAAGAGCCAATTGCTGAGTGGAAAATTCCTAACATGCGTGGAATTATGTCTGCCAGAACTAAGCCTTTGAACGTTGTTGAGCCAACTGATGCCACAGTGCACAGTGAGCTTTCAAAGTATGAGCTTCCACCTGCAAAAGGTGCTGTGAAGATGATAGATGCCGACAATGTTGAAGAGTTGGTAGACTTGTTGAAGAACGAAGCAAAAGTGATATAACCTTAAATAGAAAGAAATGTCAGTACTAGTATTTATAGAATTAGAGGAAGGCAAAATCAAGAAATCTTCTAGAGAGGCTATATCTTTTGCAGCTGCAATGGGAGACACCGTTGCTGTAGCACTTGGAACTGCTGATGCCGATGAGTTGGCTTCAGCTGGTAACAATGGTGCCTCAAAAGTACTTCATGTTGCCGATGATAGATTAAATGCAGGTTTGATTCAACCTTATGCCGAGGTGCTTGCTGCCGCGGCTAATGAGTCAGGTGCAGAAACAATTGTTACAGCAAAGTCTTCTTTGGCCGATGCTGTAGTTGGTAGAGTTGCTGCTAAACTTGGAGCCGGATTGGTTTCTAATGTAGTTGGTTTACCAGATACTTCGAATGGCTTTGTGGTGAAGAGAAGCATTTACACAGGTAAAGCTTTCGCGAATACTTCCATTACAACCGATAAGAAAATCTTGGCCATCAAGAAAAATGCTATTGAAGTGAAAACTGATGGTGGTTCAGCTGCTGTTGAAGCATTCTCCGTATCTCTAGACGATGCGCTTTTCGGTGCAAAAATTACTTCTACAGATAAAGCTGAAGGCGATGTACTTTTACCAGAAGCAGACATTGTAGTTTCAGGAGGAAGAGGATTGAAAGGTCCTGAAAACTGGGGAATGATCGAAGATCTTGCCAAAACACTTGGTGCAGCAACAGGTTGTTCTAAACCAGTTTCTGATATGGACTGGAGACCTCACCACGAGCATGTGGGTCAAACGGGAGTAAAAGTGAGCCCTACGCTTTACGTTGCAGTTGGTATTTCTGGTGCAATTCAGCACTTAGCAGGTGTCAATTCTTCTAAGTATATTGTAGTTATTAACAAAGATGAGGAAGCTCCATTCTTTAAAGCCGCAGATTACGGTATTGTGGGAGATGCTTTCGAAGTTGTACCAAAGCTGAATGAGGCGCTTAAGAAAGCCCTAGCTTAGACTTTTTTATCTTGGAAAAAGTAAAGATTGAAATTTTAGGATTGTCATCGAGTCAGTCACAATCGACTGGCTCGTTTGCCCTTGTTTTAGGTGAAGTAGAAGGCGAGAGAAGACTGCCAATTATCATTGGTATGTTCGAGGCTCAGGCTATTGCATTGGAAATCGAAAAGATTACTCCAAATAGACCTATGACGCATGATCTTTTCAAGTCGTTTGCGCATGCTTTCAACTATGAAATCACTGAAATCATTATTTCTGACCTGAAGGAAGGAATATTTTTCGCTAAGATTATTTGTACCGATGGTGACCGAACCATCGAAGTAGACTCACGCCCTTCTGATGCCATAGCCATTGGTATCAGGTTCGAAGTTCCTTTTTATACCTACGAATCAGTGCTGTCTGAAGCTGGAATTATTCTTACCGATGAGGAAGAGATTGTGGACGAAGAGGATGAGCCGATAGTAGTAGAGAAGAAAGGTGACAGGCTTCAAGACTTTACCGTAGATAAGCTGAATGAAATGCTAGATGAAGCATTAAAAGCCGAAGACTACGAAAAAGCGGCAAAAATTAGAGACGAAATCAACAGAAGAAGTTAACTTCCAAATCATTCAGAGGGCTATTGTTGTGTCCACTGATGATTCTCCTGTAATAGAACAACAATAATGGACATATTAAGAGCAGTATTTGGACTGGCTATTCTAATCGGAATAGCCTATTTATTGTCAGGAAACAAGAAGAAAGTTAGCTGGCGATTGGTGGGAGTAGGTATCACCCTTCAGATAATTATCGCCCTATTAATTTCTTACGTTCCAATAGTCCAGTCTGCCTTCAGACTAATGAGTGAAGGCTTCGTTACCTTCCTCAACTTTGCTTTAGACGGAGCTGAATTCCTTTACGGTGACCTTGCCAGAAATAGTGATGCTGTAGAAGGAACTAGGCACAGCCTTGGGTTCCTATTTGTTTTTCAGGCGCTACCAACGGTAATCTTCTTTTCGGCCATAACAGCAGGACTTTATTATTTGGGCATCCTCCAAAAAATCGTTTACGTATTTGCTTGGATTATGGCCAAAACCATGAGGCTTTCCGGAGCAGAGTCTATGTCTGCTGCAGGTAACGTATTCTTGGGTCAAACAGAAGCACCGCTTCTTGTAAAGCCCTTTATTGGCAAAATGACTAAGTCAGAATTACTCTGCTTAATGACGGGTGGAATGGCCACCATTGCAGGTTCTGTGCTTGGGGCTTATGTTTCTTTCTTGGGTGGAGGAGATCCTGAACAGCAAGCTCAGTTTGCCACTTATTTGTTGAGTGCATCAATTATGAATGCGCCAGCTGCCATACTAATGGCTAAAATCTTCCTTCCAGAAACAGAAGAGGTAGATGAAGAATTGAAGGTTTCCAAAGACCAGATTGGAGCGAATGTAATCGATGCATTGGCCGGTGGAGCTAGTGATGGACTGAAACTAGCGGCTAATATTGGAGCCATGCTCTTGGCTTTTATTGCCGTTATCTATACCCTCAACTGGGTGTTGGTTGATGGAATCGGTGAAATCACTGGCCTTAATGCTATAATTATCGAAAGTACTAATGGTGTGTTCGATGGCTTGAGCTTACAGTACATTCTTGGACAAATCTTTAGAGTATTTGCTTTTGCCATGGGCGTAGACTGGAATGAAACACTTCAGGTAGGTTCATTAATTGGTCAGAAAACAGTTATCAATGAGTTTGTAGCCTATTTGGCCTTAGCAGATATGAAAGCTGATGGTTTGTTAAGCCAGAAAGCCATTATCATTTCTACCTATGCACTTTGTGGTTTTGCAAACTTCTCATCTATCGCTATTCAGATTGGAGGTATTGGAGGAATGGCACCAGAACGTCAGGGAGACCTATCCAAACTTGGGGTAAAAGCCCTTATGGCCGCCACCCTCGCCACCATGATGACAGCCACTATCGCTGGGGCACTTTTTGGTTGACCACCCCCAGCCCCTCCTGAATCAGGAGGGGAGTTAGATTGCGCTAATGTTTAATTAACAAGTACTCACCGCAGGTGAGTACTTTCTTACTTTAGACTTCAAGTCTTAATCAAAATGGCTCTGCACAGCACGTGCGAACCAGAGTGAGAAGTAAAATGGATATTTATGAATTTCTGATAGGTTTTGCATTTCTGTTAGTTGGTATAACTATTACTATCCTTCAAAGAAGGAGTAGAGTTTATAACAAAAAGGAGGACTTTAATTGGGAGAATGTTCAGTTCACAAGTGCTGCTATCATTGGGTACATATCGGGGATTTTTTGATTTGGAGTTCATTCTCCTAAAAGGAGTTTGTCGCAATACTCCATACGAAGATCACTATACTTATTACCCTATACTCATTACCCACATCGCAATACTCTCTACTCAATACCCATCCCGAGGCCTCGGGGCTCAATGCTCCATCTCAATCACAGGACTCTTATAATAATTCACGCCATTTGCATCTAAAAACAATCTATGGTGAGCCAATCTCTTTTTATAGTCTTCCCAATTACGGTTTTCCTGGGTAGACCAGCCTAGCTCGGCATAGCCAATCACTCTTGGAAAGGCTAGGTACTCTAGCTCATCAAGAGTGCGGATAGTCTCCGACCAAAGTGGAGCTTCAACCCCTAAAACATTCTCCATTGGAAAGTACGATTCTGGATTCCATATGTAAGCCGTATCAACCGGGATGTAACCAGCCCAGCGCAGACCGAACTCGGAATTGTCATCATACTTCATATCGAGATAAGCCTTTTTAGCAGGGGAGAGGATTAGCTTCATGTTTAGCTTAATGGCCAAGTCAGCATTCTTTTTACTGTTCCACCATTGAGCAACAGCTCCACTGCCTAGGTTAGCCGTAGCTACTTCGTCCCACCCTATCATCTTCTTACCGTACTTGCTGACTATCTTTTCAACCTTTTCAATGAAATAAACATAATCATCGTCTTTAGTCACTAAGCTTTCATCGCCACCAATATGAAAATAAGGGCCAGGAGTCATGGCGCTTATCTCTCGAATCACATCATCGATAAAGGCGTAAACCGTATCTTTTCTCGTGTCGAAGGTGCTGTAACCCACTGCCATACTGGTCACTATTTCGATTTCTTTTCCGTTGCCATTGAGGAAAGGATAAGCCAGCGAAGCCGAATTGGTATGCCCTGGCATATCCACTTCAGGAATCACGGTGATGTATCTTTCAGCCGCATAAGCAACAATCTCCTTATAGTCTTCCTGAGTGTAGAAACCACCAGGTCCACCACCAACGCCCGTTGTGCTGCCTACTTCAGTCAGCTTCGGCCAAGACTTAATTTCAATTCGCCATCCTTGGTCATCGGTCAAGTGCATGTGAAAAGTATTCAACTTATAATATGCCAGAATATCGATGTACTTCTTCACGTCCTCAACGGTAAAGAAATGTCTGGCTACATCTAGCATGGTACTTCTAAAACCAAACTGAGGTTCATCTTTAATAGTGCCTGTAGGAATTACCCATATAGGATAATCAGTAAGGGTTTTATTGGCTTCTTCAGGAATTAGCTGTCGAATGGTTTGAATTCCTCTGAAGGCACCAGCGGCCGTACCAGCCTTTAGAATTAGAGAGTCTTGTCTTATCTCCAACTCATAACCTTCTTCATTGGTGAAACCTTCAGCCTGTTGAATACTTAGCTGGGTATAGTTTCTTGAGGTGTTTTTCAGGTCAACTCCTGTTCTACTTTTGATTTTATCGCTTAAATAGTTAGCAACATCTTCGAATGCTTCATCTTCCGAAACCACACTGAGCTTGGTGTATTGGTCTAGAGCAAACCCGCTGCTTGAGGCTGATACTTCTAGCGGCTTAGGAATAACCGCAGCTTCTTCAAGGTTGGTGGTTGGGAATTTGATCTCTCGCTTAGGCTGACAGGAAAGCGTAAATAGAAGAACTATAAGTAGGGTAGAGGTAGTGAGTTTCATAGATGTTTAAGAATGTTTGAATCTAGTTTATCTGATGATGGATTCAAACTAGAACTGGTTTGATGTTAGATTATGGAAGAGTTAAAAATGGCTTTATATAAGTGTATAAAATCAATTAGTGGAGGTGGGGTTTTCAGGTTTAAACTTAGAGTGGAGTGTCTGACAAAACCTTTAGCTTCTTATTCTCTCATTAGTAGCGATGGTTGTATTGAGGTAGAATAGTTGGTCACAAGTCTAAACATTTGAAAGTGTTCCGGGTTGATTTCTTATTAACCTAACTTTTTTAGAAATGAAAAAAATCGTTTATGTATTAATCTTTCTTCTTCTCGCACTGCCTGCAGTATCAGCAACAGACCCTAATGATGGAGCCGATGTTAAAGGTGAAGTGCAACCATATACTAAAGAAGAAGTAATGGCTATTGAGGCCAGAATAATGGAAATTAAAGAAATGGATAAATCTGAGCTTACTCGCGATGAGAAAAAGGCATTGAGAAAAGAGCTGAGAGATATGAGAAAGGATATTAGAGAAAGAGATGAGCACCGACACAGATCTGGTGGATTGTTCATCTCTACCGGTGCTATTATCGTTATTCTCTTATTAATCATTATCCTTTAAAAATAATGGAGGGGTTATTTCTGTTTAGGCATTTTAACCCCTTTACTATCCCATTTTACTACAAAGAATTTCAGTGTAGTTTCTCCGGTATTTTTTAAGCCGTGCCAGTCCCAAGGTTCAGCATACATTACATCACCTGCTTTTAAAGGTATTTCTTGTCCTTCCATGCTCCAAATACCAGTTCCTTCTAATATGTAGATGAATTCTTCTGCAGTGTGTTGATGAGGAGGGTGTATTTGTTGACCTGGTTTTATTTCAGCCATAGCAGTAAGCATATTCTTTGTGCCGTAAGTATTAGTGCCATTTTCTGGTGTGTAAACAATAAACTCTCCCCATTCTTCTGAGCTGTGATCAGCTTCAGCCCGGCTGATAATTTGACTAGAGATATCTTTATCGAATAACTCATTACCGTGCCATCCTGCAAATGCAGAGGCACTCATTAAGGCAAGTGTAAAAGTGATGGTTTTTAATGATTTTTTCATGTTGCGCGTTTCAAAATTCCATTGAATATCAGGTGCTATCACTCTTTTAGCAAATCTTATGGTCAAATTCTCTCTAGTAGTACCTGTAAAACTGTCTATACCAATAATTTCCCATTCATTTCAAAAATTTGGTGGTTGCCCAATAAGTGGCAGGCATGTCTAGTATAACCTGTTATATTCAAGGAAATCTTAAACCTGATATGAAAAGACTATTAACTATGTTTCTGGCTATTATGGCTGGAGCGTCTGCTATTGCTCAGGCGCAAATTCCTCATCCGAGAGAAACATTTGGACATGAAGTTGGAGCAGATTACAAGCTGGCAGACTACAGTCAAATGTTAGAGTACTATAACAAGCTAGCGGCTTCTACAGATCGTGTTCAGATGATAGAGATTGGAAAGTCTTCTATGGGCAAATCAATGAAGCTTTTCTTTATTTCTAGTGAAGAAAACATGGCTCAGCTTGAAAAGTGGAGAGAAATTAGTGAAAAGCTTTCTAGGGCTGAAATTTCCGAAGCTGAAGCAAGAAGATTGTCGAAAGATGGAAAGGCTATTGTTTGGTTTGATGGTGGAATGCATGCTACTGAAAGGGCTCCTGCTCAGATGACCGCTGAACTCATGTGGAGAGTGGCTTCTGAGGAGTCGGAAGAAATGCAAAAGATAAGGGAAAATGTTATTACCCTAGTAGCGCCCGTTATTAACCCCGATGGATTAGATATAGTGGCTGATTGGTATAGAAAGAATTTGGGTACACCTTACGAGACTTCTAGCCCTCCTGTGCTTTATCAGAAATACGTTGGTCACGACAATAATCGTGACTGGTTTATGAATAACATGGTAGAGACTCAGGCCATTACTAAGGTATTGTATGATGAGTGGTATCCTCAAATTGTACATAACCATCACCAAACTGCTCCACGTTGGGCCATGATATTCATTCCTCCATTCAGAAGCCCTGTTAACCAGAAAATTCATCCAGGAGTAACTACAGGTGTGAATTTGGTGGGTACTGCAATGGCAAACCGTTTTGCCATGAAGAAGATGCCTGGGGCTATTGCTACCACATCATACAGTATGTTTTGGAATGGTGGAATGAGAACTGCTCCATACTACCATAATCAGATTGGTATTTTGACCGAAACAGCGCAGCCTTCTCCAACACCAACAGAATATGACCCAGAAAAAATGCCTGAGTTTGTAGGAGGAAAGCAAGCAAACTCAACCGAGATTTTCTATCCATACCCATGGAAAGGTGGGACACTACATTTCCGATCGGCCATTGAATATATGCTAGAATCGTCAATAGCAATTCTTGATTTAGCTGCAGATAAGAAAGATGAGTTTCTTTATAACATCTACAGCATGGGTAGAGATGCTATTGAAGACAAAACGGGTGCATTTGCCTATGTAATACCTAAGGGGCAATGGAATCCGAGTGAGGCCATGAACCTTACCAATATTATGATGCAAGGTGGGGTAGAGGCGCATAAAGCTACTTCCGACTTCACTGCAAATGGAAAGAATTACGAGGCTGGTTCAATTATTTTTTATGGAGCACAAGCCTTCAGGCCTTTTCTGGCCGATCTTATGGAGAAGCAAGTTTATCCAGATCAGTTTAGATACCCAGGTGGCCCGCCAATGCCTCCATACGATTTAGCTGGTTGGACACTTCCAATGCAAATGGGAGTTCAGGTAGATAGAATTACCGCTTCATTCAATGCACAGGCAGAAGAAATAACTGAAAAGCTGAAGCCTACGCCAGGTACAGTTAGTGGAACAGGAAGATATGGATATGCTTTTTCTAATAGAGATAACTTGAGTGCTAAGGCAGTGAATAAGCTTCAAAAAGCGGGTTACACGGTAAGTGTTCTGGGCTCAGATGAAGGCGATGTTAAGGCAGGTTCTATCATAGTGAGAAGCAAGCGAGGATTAGACTCAGAGGTTGAAAACCTAAGCAAAGAATTAGGTCTAAACTTTACTGGTTTAAGAAGTAAGCCTTCGGCCGAACTAGCTGAGTTGAACCCTGTAAAAGTAGGTATTTACAAGTCTTGGCAGGCAAATATGGATGAAGGTTGGACACGCTGGATGCTAGAACAATTCGATTTCGATTTAGACACCCTTCATAATGAAGACATCCAAAGTGGAAACCTCTCTCAGTACAGTGCTATTATTTTCCCAGATCAAAGCGAGCGAGGAATTTTAGAAGGAAATAGCGCGAGAAGAGCCCCTGAAAAATTTGTAGGAGGAATAGGAGAAGAAGGCGTAGCTGCATTGGATACCTATGCTAAGAGTGGCGGTTCAATTATCTTCTTCGATGGCTCTACTGATTTCGCTATCAACCAGTTTAATCTACCAGTCAAAAATGTGCTATCAGATCTCAATAGCTCTGAGTTCTTTATTCCTGGTTCATTAATTAGAACCAAGATAGATACATCTAACCCACTGGCTTTCGGAATGATGGATGAAGTAGCGGCTTCTTTTGATAATAGCGGAGCATTTGAGGTTGAATCTGGTGCTCAGGGAATCACAGAGGTAGCTCGTTATGCCGATAAAGATTTACTAATGAGTGGTTGGGCCATGGGCGAAGACGAACATCTTGCTGGAACTTCGGCTATGCTGAACGCTCAGTATGGAGGCGGAAACCTTGTTTTATTTGGTTTTAAGCCACAGTTCAGAGGCCAACCAAGAGGTACTTATAAGCTCATCTTTAATGCTATCTATCAGGGAGCAAGAAAAAATAAAATGAATAACAAGAGGTAAAACCACCCTCAGAGTCTCCTAAGAGGGACTCTGAAGGAGTGAGAACTGTCATCCTCGCGTCCCGAACCATCGGGAGCGGAAATCTCCAAATCTTTAGAAACAACAATAAGCCCACGGCCTCAACCGTGGGCTTATTGTTTCCATCCCGAGGTCTCGAGGCATCGGGACGAGGGATCGGCTTAATTACAAATTATTGTAGACCCTTCGACTGCGCTCAGGATACGAAATGATTTGGTTGCTTCATCTTTTACCAGAATAGGAACTGCTTCCTTCACAAATCGAGGCAAAATTGAGCACTTAAAATCTGACTTCAGCAATCTAAAAACTATCTTTGCAGCCATGACAAAAACGGATTTCAAAAGACATACTGTAACGGCTGCTTTACCTTACGCCAACGGACCTGTGCATATAGGTCACTTAGCGGGTGTATATGTCCCAGCCGATATTTATGTGCGCTATTTGCGTTCTAAGGGAGAAGATGTAGCATTCATTTGTGGTTCCGATGAGCACGGAATGGCCATAACCATGCGTGCCAGAAAAGAAGGAATTAACCCGCAAGAGATCGTAGATAAGTATCATAACATGATCAAAGACAGTTTTGGTCAGTTGGGAATTTCTTTTGATATCTATTCAAGAACCTCTAATCAGGTTCATCATGAAACAGCTCAGGAGTTTTTCAAAACCCTTTATGATGATGGTAAATTCGAAGAACGCCAAAGCGAGCAGTATTACGATGAAGAGGCTAAGCAGTTTTTAGCCGACAGATACATTATTGGAACTTGTCCTAAGTGTAGTCATCCTTCAGCATATGGTGATCAGTGCGAAAATTGTGGTTCGTCATTAAACCCAACAGACCTGATTAACCCAAAGTCTACGCTTACCGGAAACCCTCCTGTATTAAAGGAAACCAAGCACTGGTATTTGCCTTTGCAAGACTATGAAAAGTGGTTGAACCAGTGGATAGTAGAAGGACATAAGAGCGACTGGAAGTCGAATGTTTGGGGACAGTGTAAATCGTGGATCGATGGAGGCTTACAATCTAGAGCAATGACTCGTGATCTCGATTGGGGTATAAAAGTGCCAGTAAAAGGAGCTGAAGGAAAAGTCCTTTACGTGTGGTTCGATGCACCAATTGGCTATATTTCGGCTACTAAGGAATGGGCAACGGAAAAGGGAATTGATTGGGAACCTTACTGGAAAGATAAGGACACCAAGCTGGTTCACTTTATCGGAAAGGATAATATCGTGTTCCACTGCATTATCTTCCCAGCCATTCTAAAGGCTCATGGTGATTATATTTTACCTGATAATGTACCAGCCAATGAATTCTTGAACCTTGAGAGTGACAAGATTTCAACCTCAAGAAACTGGGCTGTTTGGTTACACGAATATTTAGAGGAGCTTCCTGGCAAGCAAGATGTATTGCGTTACGCGCTTTGTGCTAATGCTCCGGAAACCAAAGACAATGACTTTACCTGGAAAGACTTTCAGGCTAGAAATAACAGCGAATTAGTAGCCATCCTCGGTAACTTTGTGAATCGTGCTGTGGTGTTGACTCACAAGTATTTTGAAGGGAAAGTGCCTGAGAGGGGAGAGCTTTTCGATATCGATTCAGAAGTGCTTAACGCTTTAGGTCAGGTGCCTAAAAAGGTAGGCGATTCTATCGAAAGATATCGCTTCAGAGAGGCATTAGCTGAGATGATGGACTTGGCTAGAATTGGTAACAAATACTTAGCTGACACCGAGCCTTGGAAGCTGATCAAAACAGATGAGGAAAGAGTAAAGACTATTCTGAATATTGCTTTACAATTGGTCGCCAACCTTTCAATTGTTGCTGAACCATTTATTCCTTTCAGCACAGATAAGCTTAGAGACTTTTTGAACCTTGGTGAACTCGATTGGTCGAGTGCAGGTTCTGATGAGCTTTTAGCTGCCGGACATCAATTAGAAAGAGCGCAGTTGCTCTTCGATAAAATCGAAGACAAAACCATAGAAGAACAAGTACAAAAACTAGAAAATACTAAGAAACAGAACGAGATGGAGAATAAGGAAATAGAAGTAGCGCCATTGAAAGATACTATCGTATTTGATGACTTTATGAAGCTCGATTTAAGGGTAGGAACTATCCTTGAAGCTAAGAAAGTTGAAAAGTCGAATAAACTACTTCAGTTTTTAGTAGATACTGGAGTTGATAAAAGAACCATTTTGAGTGGAATTGCTAAACATTATTCTCCAGAAGAAATGATTGGTAAGCAAGTGACCATTGTGGCTAATTTGGCACCAAGACCAATGATGGGTACTGTTTCAGAAGGAATGATTCTTATGGCCGAAGATGCTGAGGGTAACCTTAGACTCATTCAGCCAAATGAAAACGTAAACCCTGGTTCTACCGTTAGTTAGTTTAAGGTTTAAAGTTATTGTTTAATGTGTTCTCCTCCGAAGGAGGGTATTCGTGCAAACCGCAATTAACTGTGGCTCAATGTCCCCCGCTGGCGGGGGAAGGGGGTGGACATAGACTTTAAACCTTAAACCCTGAACATAAAACAGTTCTATGAAAATTAACGCCCAACGCTTACTGGAAAACCTTGATCGCTATGCGCAAATAGGGAAGATGGGCAGTATTGGCGTTGAGCGTATTGCTCTATCTGAAGAAGATAAACGAGCTCGCGACTTATTAAAAGCCCAAATGATTGATGCTGGATTGCAAGTTCACATCGATCAGTTGGGGAATATGAATGGTATTCGCAAAGGTAAAAGAGAGGGGAATCCAGTTGCTTTTGGCTCACATTTAGATACTGTCTATTCTGGAGGAAGGTATGATGGTGCACTGGGTGTTCTTGCTGGTTTGGAACTCATTCAAACCTTAAATGACAATCAGATTGAGACAGAGAAGCCTCTTGCGTTGGTGAACTTTACCAATGAAGAGGGAGTGAGGTTTGCACCAGACATGATGGGCAGTCATGTCCATGCTGGTATGGCCGACCTCTCCGATATTCTCAACTCACCTGCTTATGACAATCCCAATGAAACAGTAGGGAGTTGCCTGAAATCCATAGGATATGATGGTGAAATGGAACCTGGAGCCATTCAATTCGATGCATTTTATGAGCTGCACATTGAGCAAGGACCAGTTTTAGAGCTAGAACAAATTGATATTGGAGTGGTGGAGCAGGTTCAGGGAATATACTGGACACGGTATAAAGTTCTGGGTGAGGCGAATCACGCAGGAACCACGCCTGTTTATTACCGAAAAGATGCTGGTTTTGCCGCTGCAAAAATTCAGCAATTCATAGGTAAATACACCAGAAGGAAAGAAGGTAAAGTGTTAACTACAGTCGGGTCGGTTAAGCTCTCGCCAGATGCAATCAATATAGTACCAGAGTCTGCTGTATTTACTTTAGATGTAAGAAGTACCGATGAAGCACTGCTTCGCAAAGCCCAAAAGCGAATTGATAAGTATATAGAAGAGACCGTTGAGGCTGATGAATTGAATTTCGAAAGAGAGGAATTGGTTCGGTTTAGTCCTGTTCGTTTTCCCCTTAGTATGACGGACAGTGTGCAAATTGCTACACAGTCTCTAGGGCTAACTTATAAAAGAATGTCAAGTGGTGCTGGGCATGATGCTCAGATGATGGCCCATTTTTGTCCATCAACCATGATTTTCATCCCAAGTGTACGAGGCATTAGTCACAATGTGGAAGAGTTCTCTCACGATAAAGATGTGGAGAATGGGGCGAATGTTTTGTTGGCAGCTGTTTTAAGGAAGTCTAGCAGTTAAATGTTCTTGCTTTAAGCATACTTCAAATACCGTTCATTAGTCCATCGGTATCCCCATTGCATCATTTCATAGAATATGATGGCATATAAAACCGTAATTGTGCTGAACATAGCAAAGAGTAAGCCTGGAATTAGGCGATTTGTTTGGTAGAATATGTCGGTTAGAATTCCGAAGCCTTGTCCAAATAAGGTGAATGAAAACGCAGTATACATTCCGTAAACGGAAAATACAAAAGACTTTTTTCTCCATTTTTTAGTGCCAGAGTATAACGCTAGTAAAAGAATAATAGCCTCAATCATTCCAAGTAGGTAAAAGTAGATCTTGTAATAAGTACCGTTCTCAAAAGGTAGAATCGTATCGCCTATTAAGTAGAAGAATAATAGGATTGCAAGTGTTCTTAAAGCTTTGACACTGGCAATGTAATCGAAAACTATATCTACCAATTTATCTCTGCTGAGCTTTGAAAAGCTTTTTCTAAATTCATCTTCCATTACAGAAAAGCCCATTACCCCAAAGCCAGCGTGAACCTCATGGATAGCCTTAGAGATTGATTTATTTGGGTTTTTCTCCATTTTAGCCTCAACAGCAGAAGCCACATGATCTAGAATCTCCATCTCTATTTCAATATGAGTAAAGCCTCTGGAGTGAATGAATTTCTTGATTTCAGTTATTTGATCTTGTGCTAGTTTCATAGTGCTGGCTTTAGTTTACTGTTGATCATTGATACCTTGATGGCGGCTATTTCAGATATAACCACAAATGTGATTAGAAAGGCGGATAGGGGGAGGTAGATATAATAGTAATCCTCCCCAAATGCATCGCGGAGTAGATTCACACAATTGCTTAGTAAAACTGGATTCAAGACCCATGCCAGTGAGGTTGTATTGGCTAAACTACGCTTATATGGTTTGTTGAGCGACTTACAAGACTTTCTATAACTTATAATTATACAAGACTGAACTATTATGGCAGAAGCAAAACTTAAGAGTATGAAAATCAGTGATACTGTTTTCTCGTTAAACACGGTATTGAGCCAATATATAGAGACAAAAGCAGCTAGTAAATAGATAAATATGGGCCAACGGAAATATGTCTTTAGCTCTTGCAAGAAAAGGCTTCTGTGAGCAGAATTGTAGGCATACGCTTTTTTATTCCTAATTTTTCTCAAACCCGTTTCTCCACCACACTGGTGGTAGAAGGCATTCAAATGATCAACAATGCTAATTTCATAGTTAGTATTCTCCTCAAAGCTAGTTGCTATGTGATCGAACATTTCCTCGTAAAGCTCTTCTGTGTTGAACTTATGAAGAAGAAGAAACTCTTGGATATGGTAAGCTTCTCTCGGGGTAATCTGATTGTGAGTAGTTAAAAGGCTTTCCATTAGTTCAATGCTTGAATTTGCAACCTAAATTCTTCTTTGTAGAGTTTCTGACTGCTAATGAAGAACAGGATCAGTAGCACTGTTCCTGGAATAGTTAAAATAGGAGAATTGACCCATTTCATAAGTAATTCCGATCCGCCAGATAATGTGAAAAGCTGAAAAACAACATTTGGGATAGAAATGAATAGGGACATGTCGTTGCCTAAAACTGAATATACTTGCGAGGTTTTATAGTATTTTTTCTTTGTCTTGCATTGATAAGAATACCAGAGAATTCTAGACATAAATACAAAAACGAGAATGAACCATAGGGCAAGAGATATCCCAAAAAGCTTAGAATTATTGATGTAAAGACTTGAGATGTAAACCACTCCAGATACACCAGCTGTTATAATCATGTTAGGCCAGCCCAAAAGGTAGCTCATTAATATTTGAAAGAAACGCTTCCAGATGAGCTTCCTGCGCGCATTCATCTGAGTTTTTTCAATAGAAAGTATCTTCTTAACTCCGCCAAAACTGGGTTGGACTTCATCCCGAATATGCTCCTGAAGGGTTTGAGTCTTATCTTTTCTGTTTTCAAATGATGATAAAATATGATCTTCCATTTCATAGAAGAATTCCCTCGTCATTACACCAATGGCTTGAAGGTATTTGCCAATAATATCATGTTGATTCATACTCATCCCAATCCAAGTTTAGGGTTCAACACTTTTTGTAGGTTTACTAGAAAATCTTCTAGTTCAGAGACTTTTGCTTTAGCCTCGGCATTGCCTTCTTTGGTTAGGGAGTAGTATTTGCGAACTCGGCCATCAACCTGCTGAGTTTCTGTGGTTAGGTAGCCTTCTGCTTCTAACTTATGGAGAGTGGGGTAGAGGGCTCCTTCGGTAAGTTTAAATTCACCAGCAGTGAGCTGCTTTACTTTTTGGGTGATTTCATAGCCATACATCTTTTCTTGCTCTTCTAATAGTCGAAGAACAATAGTGGCTAAGCTTCCCTTTAGCAATTTACTTGAAGACATATACAAGTATACCTAATTTTCTTATGTATAAGAAAATTAGGTATGTGTTTGTTCAAAGTTCAAACGTTGAACTTATAACATGAAACATAGAACTAACTAGTCATTGTACTCTGTCATGGTTCTGCTGATGCCAATGGTGCAGAAGCTATAAATCATGTCAATAGCCTTATCCATGGCGAATGGTAGTTCATCAAATTCTTGCTGTGTGAATTTTCCTAGTACATAATCAACTTGTCGACCTTTTGCAAAGTCATCACCAATACCAAATTTAAGGCGAGGATAGTTTTGTCCACCTGTAAGATCTTCAATGTTCTTGAGCCCGTTGTGGCCAGCACTAGAGCCTTTTGCACGCATTCTCAACTTACCGAAAGGTATGGCAATATCATCTACTATCACTAGACAGTTTTCCTTTGACACGTTTAGCTCATTCATCCAGTGGCGCATGGCTTTGCCGCTTAGGTTCATATACGTGGTAGGCTTAATCATATGAATGGTTCTGCCTTTGTGCTTTGCTTCTGCATGATAAGCTAGGCGAGACATTTCAAAGTTGACACCTTTTTGGTCTGCCAGACGATCTAGCGTTAGAAAGCCAATATTATGACGCGTAAGCTCATATTCGGGGCCTATATTCCCCAGTCCGATGATGAGGTATTTCATGAAATCTAAGTTTCAAGTTTGTTTTCAATGCTCAAAGTAAGCAGTCAGTATTTATACTTTAAACTTTGAACGGTATTAAATAAAAAATCCTGCCCAAAATTGAGCAGGATTCATTTCTAAGATTTTATCTGAATTACTCAGCGCTATCATCTTCAGCTTCGGCAGCTTCAAGCTCTTCGGCAGATTTACCTCTAAGTGCTCTTGGAATAGCTACGTTCACTACTGTTACGATTGGGCTAGTTAAGAACTCGAAGTTCTCTGTTGGCAATTCACCAACTTTAATAGCCTTACCAATTCTTAAGTTAGTTACATCAATCTCGATTACCTCTGGCATATCTTTAGGCAACGCTTTGATGGCTAGTTTAGGGTTCTTAATAATTAAAGTACCACCATTCTTAACACCAACTGCATTTCCTACAGTTTTAACAGGGATATTCATTTTAATAGGAGTACCTCTGAACAATTGTAGCAAGTCTACGTGCAATAAAGCCTCACTTACTGGATGCCATTGCGACTCTTGAATAATTGTTTCATAGATTTCACCCTCTATGTTCAACTTGATGAAACAAGCTTCTGGAGTGTACAATACAGGCTTAAATTGAATAGCAGGAGCATAAAAATGCACTTGCGTATCGCCACCATATAAAACACCTGGTACATTACCTTCAGCTCTTAGTCTGTTAGACTCAGTTTTTCCGAGATTTGCTCTTTTAAACCCTATAATCTCTACTTCTCTCATTGTATATAATTGTTAAATAAATAATTGACTAATTGAACCATCCGTGGTGATGTTCTTAATGGCTTTCGCGAAAAGCTCTGCCACTGTTAATACACGGATTTTAGAAGACTCTTGCTTGAGTGGAATAGTATCGGTTACTACCAATTCATCTAATACAGAACCTTCAATATTTTCATAGGCTTTGCCAGAAAGCACTGGGTGAGTACATACTGCTCTTACAGATTTTGCTCCTTCATCCATACAGATTTTAGCAGCCTTACAAAGCGTGCCACCTGTATCTACAAGGTCATCTATAAGCACTACATTTTTGCCTTCTACACTACCAATAATTCGCATTTCGGCAACCTCATTTGGTCTTTTACGGTGCTTATCAATCACCACCATTTCAGCATTAAAGTGCTGCGCGAACTCTCTAGTTCTTTTCACACCTCCAACATCTGGAGAAGCAAAAAGCAGGTTGTCTAGGTTTAGACTACGTAGGTAAGGAACAAATATGGCCGAACCGTCTAGATGGTCTACCGGAATGTCAAAGAAGCCTTGAATCTGGCCAGCGTGTAAATCGCAAGTCATAATTCTATCGGCACCAGCAGCTGTTAGAATGTTGGCAACCAATTTAGCACCAATGGCTATTCTTGGTTTGTCTTTTCTGTCCTGACGGGCATAACCGAAGTACGGAAGTACAGCAATTACTTTATAAGCACTGGCTCTTTTGGCAGCGTCAATCATTAAACATAGCTCCAACAAGTTTTCTGCTGGTGCCATAGTAGATTGTACCAAAAATACGTTTGCCCCACGAATGGATTCAGTGAAGTAAGGAGCCATTTCTCCGTCAGAGAATGTTTGCAGTTTTATTCCGCCTAATCCCTGTCCGAAGAACTCACCGATCTTCTTCCCAAGGTCTGCTGAACCATTTCCTGCAAAAATTTTGTGTTCTCTGGATGTATTACTCACAATGCCTAATTTTCGAGCTGCAAAGGTAGGGAAAATAATGAATTTATAATTGTTTCTCGAAAACAGATTTTACCTCCAATTTAGGATGTGAGTCTTATTGGGTTTTCGCTATGGTAAAAGTAGCAGTAAGGCCAACGCAAAAGTTTCGTGGGAGCTTATGAACGCCAAAAATAGCCCTAGTATGTGTGCCTTTTTCTTCCAAAACCTTCGCGAATAGATCAGATGCTCCATTCACTACTTTCGGTGCATCGTCCCAATCTTCTGCCGACTGATAATAGGCATCAAACTGATTAAGCCCGATAACTCTGTCGAAGCCTACTTTCGCTTTTATTTGAGATAATACGTTTAGAGCACATAGCTGCATGGCCTTGTAACCATCTTCTGTTGTAATTGACTCTCCCAAGCGCCCTTGATAGAGATACTCTTTGTTCAGAATTGGGAACTGAATGGCCACATAGGCAATTTGCTCGCGGATATTTACCGAAACATAACTCCCTCCAGGAGTAGATACTTCGGGTAATATAAGTCCTAGTTCTTTAAGTCGTTCTTCGGGTGTTGCCATTTTATCAATTGCCCTTGATTAGTTCTTACCTGCTTTGAAGTGTTGCGATGTAATAGTTTAAGTCTGCTTTCAGCTCTTTGCCTGTTACTTCTTGGTTTTGCCAGCGTGAAGTTGGGGTAAGTCTAATGCTTTGACGACCAACGGTAACGTCAACAGGCATATCGAATGAAGAGATAGAGTTGATCCAGCGATGGTATAGCTTACCATCTTTAAAATAGTACTCCAATGTGGGTACCCTTCTATCTCTCAAGTATTGATTGAAAAATGCTGTGAGATCTAGGTTGAGAAATTCAGCTATGAAATTTTCAATATCTGAAGTATGGACCGTTTTATGGTAGAATTGTTCTCCAAGCCCTCGGAGTACACCTCTCCATTGCTCATCATCATTTACAATGGTTCTAAGTGTGTTCAGCATGTTGCCTCCTTTGTAGTACACGTCACCTGGGTAGTCTTGGTAATTGACTCCGTATGGACCAATCATGGGTTGTGTGTTTCCAATGGCTGTTCTGGTTCCTCTAACGTATTCTTGGCCTGCTTCTTTGCCGAAAAAATAGTCTAAAAACAGACTTTCAGAATAGTTGGTGAAGCTTTCGTGAATCCACATATCGGCCATGTCTTTATGGGTAATATTGTTAGCGAACCACTCATGGCCTGATTCATGAACTATTATGAAATCGAACTTCAAGCCCCAGCCAGTAGAGCTTAAATCTCTACCTAAATAGCCATTTTGAAAACCGTTTCCGTAGGTCACTGAACTTTGATGCTCCATGCCTAGGTATGGAGCCTGTACAAGTTTGAATCCGTCTTCGTAAAATGGATATGCTCCGAACCAGTGTTCAAAGGCTTCTAGCATTCTAGGTACTTCTTTGAATTGTTCTCTTGCCTTAGCTTCGTCTGGTTTAAGTGCCCAATAGCTAACCTGTAAATCTCCTTTTTCGCCTTGGTAAGTTTCTTCCCAATTCACGTAGTTTCCAATGTTTAAATTGATTCCATAATTGTTGATTGGGTTTTTGACTGTCCAGTGAAATGTCCTGGTTTTTTTCTTTCTATTTCTATCGATTTTCACTAGCTGACCATTAGAAACATCGGCTAGATGTTCTGGAACTTCCACACTAATATCCATGCTGTCTACCTCGTCATACATATGGTCTTTACAAGGCCACCAAACAGAAGCACCCAAACCTTGGCAAGAGGTGGCAATAAAATCCATTCCGTTAGCGTCTTTCTTCCAGCTGAAACCACCATCCCAAGGGGCTCTTCTTGCTTCTCTGGGTTTGCCTTCATAGTGTACAGTAACTTTATTGATCGAGCCTGGCGTTTGTTTCTCGGTAAAAAGAATAAAGTGGGCATTGCCCTCTGAGCTAAAGTCCAGCTCTTGGCCATTCTGAATAACCTTTGTGATCTGAAGAGGAGCTTGAAGGTCAACTTGCATAAGGTTGTGCTCTTCTAGCACTTTGTATTGAATGGTGTTACTTCCGGTTATTCTCTTCTCATTGGGTAAAACTTCTACACTGAGATGGTAATGGGTTAAATCCCACCATTTACGTTCTTCTGTAATTGTACCACGCAACGAGTCTTGACGTGTAAATTCTTGTGCGAAAGATGAAGTGGCGATTAGGAGCAGCGCTAAAAATGAAAGTAACCTCATAATTGAAAATTTGCTGAAGATAGGGAGAAATGAGATGTGGAGTCTAACCTTTAACAAACCTGTGGCCATAATTGGTCGATACAATTGAAATCGAAGTTCAAAGATGCTCGAATAACTGATGAACTACCTTTTTTTCATCCCGAGGAAAGGAGGGATCAGCTAGTCGACTTTATTGGGCAGGTCCTTCGGCTTCGCTCAGGATAGGGAATTTAGGACTAGTAACGTTAGTGGGGGAGTTGGGTGTCAGTTATAAACTGACTTTTCGGGTATCCTTGATACAATCGAGGATGAGTTGATCTAACCTTTAACAAACTTGTGGCCATAACTGGTCGATACAATTGAAATCGAAGTTCAAAGATGCTCGAATAACTGATGAACTGCCTTTTTTCATCCCGAGGAAAGGAGGAATCAGCTAGTCGACTTTATTGGGCAGATCATTCGGCTGCGCTCAGGATAGGAAATTAGGGTGCTAAGTAACGTTAGTGGGTGAGTTGGGTGTCAGTTATAAACTGACTTTTCGGGTATCCTCGATACAATCGAGGATGAGTTTCTTGAAGTTATTGATCAGTCGAAACAAAAAAAGCTCCACATTTCTGTGAAGCTTTTTGTTGGTCTACTAGGGCTCGAACCTAGACTCTTCTGAACCAAAATCAGACGTGTTGCCAGTTACACCATAGACCATCCTTGAATTGGGAGTACAAAAGTAGTGTTTGATCTTATATTTGAAAACGTTTTGAGAGAAAAATATCAACTTTTTTTTCAGTCCTCAATTTTCCAAAAAGCTATGCCTCCTGCTTGCTTTCCAAGATAAGCAGTGTCTATCAGCTTAAGCGTTTGTAAATCAAATACATCCACCATGCCAGGGGCATCGCCAATACCTTCAACACTTACAAAGGCATATTTTGAGTCCGATGAAATGGCCACACCATGCGTAACTTTCTGGCTGTTGTCTAGCCTAGCTACTTCTTCTCCTGTTTCTAAATTCCAGATACCTGTCTTGGCTGCAGACTTATAAGACACTACCATAAATTTACCGTCAGGAGAGAGGTCTATGTTATATGGGCCTTTGTCTGTTTTGAACTTGCGCGTAGCTTTCCAAGATTTGGTGTCAATCTCCAAAACCTCATCAGAACCATTGCCTGCCACATAAACCAAGTCTTTACTAGGGTGAGGGCTTACCCATGTTGGTTTAAAAGCCGAATGTTTCATGCCACCCATGTCATGATTCATTTTTGAATGATCCAACTTTGAATGATCCATCGATTCTTGTTTTTTCATTCCAGACATATCATGTCCCATTTGACTGTGATCCATCTTAGAATGATCCATGCCTACCATTTTGCTGGCTTCGTCTAGGTCTAACTGGCGCGAAACTCTTAAGTCCAAAGCATCAATTTCAAATAGTTCACCAGACATCATTGCTACAGAATAATGCTTCATGCCATCTCTAGATAAACGACTTCCGTGAGGCATTGCTCCAGTAGTGATTTGCTCTAATTCAGTCATAGATTCAACATCTACTACCGATACTGTGCTTGGTACCATATCTCCATGCAGATTAAAGTTTACGCAGTAAAGAAGACCCGTAACAGGAGATATTTGCATAGAGGCAGGGAAGAGGCCAAGTTGCGTAGTTCCAACCACTTCGTCTGTGCCGGTTTTGAACTTATAAAGCATGCCGTATGGGTTGCCATGTGCCAGGCTTAAGTACCAATACTCGCCTTCAGGGTCTACAGTAATGCCGTGCGGGCCTTCAATTTCTGCTGGCCAGACCCCCACAGGTATGTTCTTGATGGTTTCAGCTTTCTTTCCATCAAACTTTACCACAGAAACTTCATCTTCAGACTCTGCAGTTACATAGATGTAATAGTCTTGAGCAGATAGTGAACTGGCTGCCAGCAAACAGATTAATACAATAAGCTTTTTCATTTTTTTAGTTATCGGTTATCCGTTAACGATTATCAGTGTTTTTTAATCTCAATCAGAGTCTCTTTAAGAGGACTCTGATTATTTGTCGCTCAGTGTCTCCTAAAGGGAGACACTGAGCGAGATGTGCTTAGTCATTAGTCCAAGACCGATGGTTCATGGCCAACTTCACAACATCAATACATATTAATTTTCAGACTTATTTCGACTGAATTTGAGTCTCTTTTGGTTTTTCAGGCTCTAGTTTGGCAGACCAAAGTCCACTGTTCCAGTCAGAGAAGAAAATGTGCCCTTTGTGAAGCTGTGCCCCCCAAGTGAATGGTGCATTGGCAGTGTAACCGTTGCCATCATTCGGAATAAACCATGCTATTTCTCTTCCTTGCTTTCTTAAGTCGCCCATTAATTCACCACTTAAATCGAAAACTCTAACTCCTGCATTATAGAAGGCTACGTAGAGGATGTCATCTTCAATCCAGTAGTTGTGAGAACCAGCGTAAGGAATTTCAACTCTGGCAATTTCTTCAGGGTTTTCAAGATCCGTGAAGTCTACAATGTGCAAATATCCACCAGCCATGTTAACACCGCCTTTGCCAGTATTTAGGCCGTAAGGGAAAATCTCGTCACCACCAATAACGTAGAACTTGCCTGTCTTACTTCTGTATGGGAAAGAAGCATGGTTAGCTCCGTTAGGGTAGGCATAACTGGCAAACTGAACAGGGTTACTTGGAGAACCACCAGCTATTCCATTTCCAACATCTACTAACTGAATACCATCGGCCCAGTTTGAGCTGTAGGCAATTCCGTCTTCTACCCAAACATCGTGAATCGCATGACCAGGAGTGTCTAATTCAAACTTAGAAACCGCATACGGATTTTTAGGATCTTCAATATTGATAGCATAGTACTTTTGGCCAGCACTTAGGGCATATACATGGTCTTGGTAAATGAATACGTTGTGTACACCACCAGTCATGTTTTCATCGAATCTAGACAGAATTTGAACGTCTCTTGGATTCTTCACATCAATGATTACCAAGCCATTTTTTCTGTTTGAAGCACCTTCTCTACTGATTACACAGATGGTTCCATCTTCAGAAATTTTTACATCGTTCACGGTTCTAGCATCTACCTGTACCGAATCTATTTTGTAAATATTGGCAGGGTCGGTTACGTCCCAGAAATAGGCTTTACCATCTGCACCCCAAGTTCCAGTAACTGCGTAATCTCTTCCATCTACACCTTCCCAAATCCATAAATCTGAAGTGTGTTTGTCGTTCACAGAACCTTGACCAACCATTTCAATTTTTCTTTGAACATCTCTAGGTACAATCTTGAGCGTTTTTGATGCTGAAGCAACTCCTGCAGCAGCAGTTACGGTATAGATTCCAGCCTCATCGGCAACAAATCTTCCATCTTGCTTAATAAGCCCTGAAGCACTTTGACTTACATCGTCAGAAACGCCATAGAAAGAATAGGTGATAGGAGCATCGGCAATTACATTGCCTTTTGCATCCATAGCTTTTGCTGTAAAGTGGAAAACATCGCCAGTTCTTGCTTGGTCTCCATCGGCAGTTAATTCAATTTTGGTGATCGGGTTTTTCACCACATTTAGGTTGATAGTATTTTCAATGTCTTCTGCCTTTGCGGTGATGGAAACGCGACCTTCTTTGAAGGTGTTGATGATGCCATAGCTTGATACTGAAGCAATATTCTCGTTCTTAGAAGTGAAAGTCACCTGAACATCTTCTCTGGTTAGACCGGCCTCATCAATAACAGTGTAATTGAGCGGTACTGGAGTTCCCGCATAGATTTTATTTGGAATGCCCTCTACTTTTATCTCAGCGATTGCTGGATACTTCACCAAAACCTTAATGCTGGTACGGTTATTACCTTCTGGGTAGTCTTCTACCGAGCCGCCACCAATTACTAAAACTTCATATTCACCTGGCTTGAAAGCTTCAACCATAAGGTCAGCGTCTACATAAAGACTTCTTCTAGCTCTTGAAAACGCTCTAACTGTTTCGTCAGATTTTTTGCCATCTTCTGTTACGTAGATATCTAGTTTCATTTTTTGTCCAACATCTAGCGTTATGCTTTCTGGTGCGACAATTTTTTTCTGAGCCAGCAGGCTGAGCGGTGAGAGTAGCAAGGCTACTAAAGTAAGTTTGAGTAATTGTTTCATGGTTGATATATTAAGATTGAAGTTGGAAAGTACCCATTCCATAAAAATGATACAATAAAAAGGGTATAGGTGGTTACCAAATACTTTTGAGTTGAGTAGTTCTTGCGCTATTGATTTCTAGTGGATTATCGTCTGAAATCAGGTAGGCTCGGGTAAAACCTTCGGTAGGAAAGAACACTTCGGTCATTACTACAGAGCCTTCATTTAAGAATATTTCAATAGAGGATTCATCTACGAAAAACTCAACTTTCAACTCTTTCTCTTTCAATAATTGCTGGTATGGTGCTGTTGCTTCTTGGTGAGCAAAATTATCTGCAAAATCCGTTAAACCTGATTTTGCGCGATTACCATACACAGTACCGTCTTGGAATCTAAATACAAACTCTTCTTGAGTTTTTGGATTGTCTAAGACTAAGCGGAAATTAGACGTATTCACAGTGAATTCAGACTTGAAGGGAACGGTCAAGCCTAGATCATCAGTATTCATCAAGGAAAACATGGTGCCTGCATCAACTGATCCCTTTTCAAAATCGACCGATTTTGTATGCAGACTCGCTAATTCATTTACTGGCCGAGAAGCTACCGTATAAACTCCAGATGTCTGATTTTTGGTAAGGTGGAGGCTTCTAGGAATGGTCATCGCGCTGCGCCATTTTTCCGTAGGAACCACTTGCGCATAATTCCAATTACCCATCCAGCCTAAGAATAGCCTTCTACCATCTTCTTCTGGAATATCGCTCCAAGTAACTCCAGCGTAATTGTCAGGTCCATGGTCTAGCCACTGGCTTGCATTTGGGTCTTGACTGTTGGTAAAGGTTTTTCCGTCAAAGTCTCCCACAAAATACTGGGTAGCAGAACCGCCATTTGGCCCTCCAGGATTAATACTGAGCAACAGTACCCATTTTTTTTCTTCGCTACCTTCAACCTGAAGCTGAAAAAGATCTGGGCATTCCCATACACCACCGTGAGACCCATCATTCATTCCAAAGTCACTCTGAAATTTCCAGTCTATTAAGTTGGGAGAGGTGTAAAATTTCACTCTATCAAGTGCAGCAAAAACCATTAACCACTGCTGGAAATCTTCGAGCCATATTACTTTTGGGTCGCGAAAATCTTTGATGCCAGGGTTCGGTACTACAGGATTACCCTCATACTTGGTCCATGTTCTACCTTTGTCATTGCTATAGGCTATGCTTTGATATTGATAGGTGTTGTTGCCTTCTTCTTCAGCACCAACAGGTTCATGATGAGTAAAAATAGCAATCATGGGAGGGTGTTCTCCAGTTTGAAAGCCACTGGTGTTGTTCCAGTCAACTACTGCCGAACCAGAGAATATATATCCTAATTCATCAGGGTAAAGGGCTATAGGTAAGTGTTTCCAATGTACCATGTCTGGGCTTACTGCATGCCCCCAATGCATTGGTCCCCACACCGTACTGTCAGGATAGTATTGATAGAAAAGGTGGTATTCACCATCGTAATATACCATCCCGTTGGGGTCGTTCATCCAGGCTTCTTTTGGGGTGAAGTGAATTTGCGACCTGAATTTGTCGTCAGGAAAAGAGAGTTCTTCTTGTTGCTCTTTTTTCTGCTTTTCTTGATTACAAGAGGAGAGTATTAGAATGGTAAGAAGGAGTAAGGACAGTTTTTTCATTATTGACGGATTAGTTCTTTCTCTAATTGTTCTAGTGATTTACCTTTTGTTTCAGGCATAAACCTCCAAACGAATAAAAGTTGGAATACCATAAAGATGGCGAAGACGGCAAATACCCAACCTGCACCAATAGAGGTGAATAAAGCTGGAACCATGGCTGGAATTATGGCCGCTAACCACCAGTGAACAGAGGAACCGAATGACTGACCCTTTGACCTCAGGTGGTTCGGGAAAATCTCAGATATAAAGACCCAAATAACCGCACCTTGACCAATGGCGTGAGCTCCAATAAATAGAAAAAGCGCTGGAGGAATAATGGAAGACCACCCATTGAAAAAGGCCAAAGAAGTAGTAGCGAGTGTTATGATGTAGCCAAACGAACCAATGTACATCAGCTTTTTTCTGCCTACTCTGTCTATAATAAGTACACCTATTATGGTGAAAATGAAATTGGCAATGCCAACTCCAACAGTACTCAAGAATACGGCATCATCTCCCAACCCTGCCTCTGAGAATATTCTTCTGGCGTAGTATAGCAATGCATTAATTCCACTGAACTGATTGAAGAATGCAATGGCAAATGCAAGCATTAAAGGTACTCTGTACTTAGAAGAAAACAGGCTTTCTACTGTGCTATGCTTCTGAACTGAAGATGTACGGACAATGGTAAGCTGAGCTTCCACTTCATTTTCTGGGTAAATGCATTCAAATATTTTTCGTGCCCCTTCTTCATCGTTTTTCTTTAGCATAAGCCAACGAGGGCTTCTTGGTACAGTCAAGACTATAAGGGTATACGCTAGGGCTGGAACAGCCTCAATACCAATCATCCATCGCCAAGCTTCTGTGTCTACATTTATAGCGATAAGGTAATTAGAAACAAAGGCTATAAGTATACCGAAAACAATGTTTAGTTGATACAGAGCAACGAGTCTGCCTCGCATTTGTGCTGGGGCAATTTCCGATACGAACGTAGGGGCGGCAATGGTAGAAGCACCAACACCAAGCCCACCGATAAATCTGAATATAGCAAACAGCCAAGGGTCGCTCACCATGGCCGAGCCTAGTGCAGAGATAGTATATAAGATTCCTATAATTAGAAGAGTTTTCTTGCGACCTAATTTGTCGTTTGGGATGCCTCCCAGCATAGCGCCTATAACAGTACCCCAAAGCGCGGAACCAACAACGATAAGACCGTGAAAAAGGTCATTGCTGCCGTTGAGTGTATAGGTTGACCACAAAGCTTGTAGCTCTTGTTCTGCACCGTTGATTACAATGGTATCGAAACCGAAGAGGAAACCAGCAAGGGCTCCTGCTATAGACCAGAAGTAGACTTTTTTAGCGTTCATTAAGGTTGAATTGAAAATGTAATTTACTATAAATACCTTAATCACAAAGTCTTAGAAATTAAGGTGCATCGGTAGGTTGGCTGACCTGAGTTTTACTTATTAATTAAAATACAAAGAGCTACTGAAAGTAGCCCTTTGTATTTCATAATGAATTGATCTTTTTAATATGACAGTTTTTTGAGGTGTTGAATACTGGTCTCCAAACTGGTTAGAGAGTCCACCTCAAAGTTGGCGTCTTGTTCAATGAAGAAGTACTTCAGCCCTGCGTCTTTTTTGTGAGCAAAGATCTGTTTCCAGTCTATAATGCCATTTCCAATCTCGGTCATTGGTTGCCCTTCGTCTAAAGAAAGGTCTTTCACATGCCATAATGGAACTCGGCCAGAGTTATCTCTGAAGAAAGTCAGTGGGTTGATGCCTGCTTTTCTAGCCCAGTAAATGTCTAGTTCAATCTTGACGTTGCTTGAAGAAGTTTCCTTTAGGATTACATCCATCGGCAATTGGCCATCAATTTCCTGAAACTCAAAATCGTGGTTGTGATAAGCAAATTGGATTCCCGACTTTTTAGTCATTTCACCAAAAGTGTTAAACTGCTCACATAGTGCCTTGTATTGGTCAATTGACTCTCTCTCGTTAGGCATTAGGTATGCGCACACCAAATATTCGGTGCCGAGCTCTGCTGCATCATCAATGGTTTTTTGCATGTTGTCACCAAGGTTTGGTGTCATTATGTGAATGCTCTTGAGTGTGATTTTATTGTCACTGATGATTTCTTTGGCTTCAGCGATTGGCTTGCCGAGTAGTTTGCCTTCACCAAAGTTAAAGCCTTCCATGTTGGTGTAGCCAGCTTTTCTGAGTCGCTTTAGCGTGCCAGCCATGTCTTTCATAATAAAATCACGGACGGTGTAAGACTGAAAACCAAACTCTTTGATTTTCTCTCTTCGCATTGCTTCAGCAAGAGCCGAAGGTGCCACTAAGGCAGCTGAGCCTGCTAAGGCTGCGGATTGTAAAAAGTTTCTGCGTTTCATGATTATCTGTAGATTTCTTTTCGAAATAATTCTTTTGAAACTAAGAAAAAGGAGGGAAGTAAACTAGATTTTGTTATTCATTGGGCGAAACCGCCCAATGAGAAGAGGTGTTCCCTAAGAATATATGTTCTTAAAGTGTGGCCTTTTAAAGGTTTGAAACAAAAAAGGCAGCCATCTCAAAGAGAGCTGACTGCCTTATGTCTTGAAAATTGACTTTTACATCAATTCGTACATTTCTCTAAGTTTCTTTCTGGTGATGGTTTCTCTCCAGTTTTTGCCAAGGGCATTTTCCCAAAGTGGTTCAAGGAACATGGCTACATCAATCATTTTCTCGAACTGAGCATCGGTAAGGTCGGCACAGATTCCTTTAGGAATGTAGATTTCGTGCTTATCTACCATCTCCTTAAACTTCTTAACTCCATCAGGATAGAACTCTTCAAGATGATCGAAAACTATACAGTTCCCAATGCCGTGCTTGGTGCCTAGTAAAAAGCTTAATCCATAAGAAAGAGCGTGTGCTACACCTACTTGAGAATAGGCAATGGACATTCCTCCATGAAAAGAAGCCATCATTAGCTTATCATCAGAGTCATCGTCCCACTCATTTTTTTCTAGGAAAATCTCTTCACAAAGTTCATTAGCTTTCTCTCCGTAAGATTGGGAAAAAGTGTTTAGGTAAGTTCCTGTTAAAGATTCTACACAGTGGATGTAACAATCCATACCAGTGTAAAACCTCTGGTTTTTAGGAGCATTTTTAATCAACTCAGGGTCTAGCACAATCTGATCGAAAGGCGTGTAGTCTGAGTTCATTCCCAGCTTTCTTTCTGGGCCAGTAAGCACTGTAGTTCTAGAGACCTCAGCTCCAGTACCTGAGAGTGTAGGAATACCAACATGATAAGCGCCAGGTACTTTAACCAAATCCCAGCCTTGATAATCTGCAGAAGAACCAGGGTTGGTCATCATCAACGAAACAGCTTTGGCTAAATCTAGCATGCTTCCACCACCTATGCCTATTACACCAGAAACTTCTCCGTAAGTGTCTTTTAGCTCATTGGCAATTGCATCTACTTGCTTGGTTTTTGGTTCATCGGCAGCACTTGCAAAAACAATTTTATCAGTACCTGAAAGGGGAACTCGGCCAATTAGCTCTTGCTTGTCTTTAAACACATCATCTACAATGTAGATAAACGGATAGTCTCCTTTTCTATGTGGTTTAATTATATCTGCGGTTTGATCGAAACAGCCTCTGCCGTAAACGACCATTTTAACCATTGGGAAATTCTTGAATTTCATATTAGTCTTCAATAAATGTTTTGGCATTCTCCAGATCTTCAGGAGTATCTATTTCAATACCCATATATTCTGTTTCTACCATTTTAATCTTTTTGCCTGTTTCCAAATACCTTAGGCACTCAATTTTTTCAGTGTCTTCAAGTATAGTCATAGGCGTATTGTAAAAGTCGAGCAAAGCCTGCTTTCTGAAAGCATATACACCAATGTGCTCGTAGTATTTGGCGTTTGCTGCCTTATTTCTTGGGTAAGGAATTGGAGACCTAGAAAAGAACATGGCGAAGTTATTTTGGTCTACCACCACCTTCACATAGTTTGGGTCTTCAATCTGATTTACCTTAGTAAGTACCTGCATAAGAGAAGCTAAATCAATCTCTTTGGCATCTTCTCCTTCAAAAACTTCGAGCAGCTTAACCAATGGCTCTTTTTTGGTAAATGGTTCGTCTCCCTGAACATTTACTATAATATCGGCCTCTATCTTTTCTGCGGCTTCGGCAATTCTATCACTGCCACATTCATGCTCTTTTTGACTCTTTATGGCTTTGCCACCACTTGCCGTAATCTCCTCAAATATGATGTCTGAGTCAGTGACTACGTAAACTTCTTCAAACAAACCAGTATTCACCGTTGACTCGTAGGTTCTCAAAATCACAGACTTTGAGCCTAGTTTTGCCATTAGTTTACCGGGGAAACGTGTGGCATCGTATCGGGCAGGAATCAATGCAACTGCTTTCATTATAATACCGATTGAATGGTTTCAGCCATTTTAGAGGCTCTCTCTTTAGCTTGTTCTTCCGTCCAGTTTAAGTTGATTAATGATGATATAGTTCTACCCATTACTGTATCAGATTGAGCGAATGAGTTGAAATCTGTTTCTTCAATTGCCTGAACTAATGTTGGGTTTAATGGGAATAGGGAAGTAGCGTTCTTCAGGTGATCCCACTTTTTAATATAATGCCAGTTGTTATCGAACCAATAGAAATTTCCACCAAGCCCGTTGGCTAGAAGTGCTTTGTGCGCCTTTCTTGCCAATTCTTCAGTAGGGAGGAAGAAGGATAGGAAAGAAGCATTATCACCTTGCGGATCAGGGATTTTTCTAAAAGTAATGCCTTCAACTTTCTCTAAAGCAGCCTTAATGATGGCATTGTGCTTCTTCTGCGTTTCTAAGATTTTGTCGAGCTTACGGATTTGACCAAGCCCAACAGCAGCGTGCAGCTCAGAAATTCTAAAGTTATAACCTAAGAATGGATGACTTTCGGCACCTCTATCGGTGCCAATATGGTCGTGGCCGTGGTCGGTGTAATGGTCCGCGTTGAGAAAGTATTCTTCATTGTTGGTTAAGAATGCACCACCCTCACCACAGGTAATGGTTTTTACAAAGTCGAATGAGAAAGTGCCGCCATCTCCAATGGTTCCGAGCTTCTGCCCATTAAAAGTACCTCCAATGGCTTGGCAAGCATCTTCTAATAAAAGTAGATTGTGTTTCTTACAGATTGCCTGAAGTTCGTCCATCTGAGCCATAGAGCCACACATATGAACAGGCATTACCATTTTGGTTCTAGGGGTAATAGCAGCTTCTACGGCTTTAGGGTCTAAGCAAAGCGTTTCATCAATATCAACTAGTATTGGAATTGCACCAGCAGCAATAATAGCTTCAAAGCTGGCTACAAAAGTGAAAGTAGGCATTATCACTTCATCTCCATGTCCAACTCCCATAACAGCCATAGCTGTGCTAAGGGCTGTTGTTCCACTAGATGTTAATTGAGCATGTCTAACACCGAAAGTCTCAGTAATAGCCTTCTCTAATTCTTTGGCTTTCCAGTGGCCCTGTCTCATACCATCGAAACCATAGCGCATTAGAATCCCCGTGTTCAACACATCATTTACTTCTTTTCTCTCTTCGTCTCCGAAAAACTCAAATCCTGGCATGTATTATAATTTTTGTCAAAAATAGATAGAAATACTTAGCTCTCATAAGTGAGAATAACTCATTTCAAAAAGCTTATGCGTTCTTGAAGAGTTAATAAAAATCCCATTATGGGAATGAAGTCTAGCTATGGTCTTGATTTTGATTTTTGGCACATCATAAGTTTTGTGTAAGTAACAGATTGTCAATGTTTTATGATGTTTAGAGTTAGTTGGCAATGCCTTTGCCTATTATGTGTTGTGGTTACAATCGTAACCTGGTTGGTTAGTGAAGTTGATGGTTAATAATCTATTTGGTTGAGGTGAACCCCGAAGAATACGTCTTCGGGGTTCTTTTTTTATGCATAAAAAAAAGAGGCCGAAGCCTCTTTCAATATAATTTCAATACTTCTGCTTTAGAAGTCTCTTGCGAGTATGCCTCTTAGAGCAGTTACGTTTACCATAGGAATATCAGCACCTTTTTGATTATTCAATGCCTCAATAATAAGGTTAGCGATAATGGCATGACCTCTTGGGTTTGGATGAATACCATCGGTTGAGAAAATACCGTTAGGAGCAAAGTCTGGTTGAAGGTTGTGGCCTTCTATCATAATACCTAAAGTGCCATCTGCTCTTGCTTCTGCTGCATCTGCGAAAGCTGCTAAGGCTGGGTTTGCACCATTCGATGGATCGAACAACGCATTTGCTAAAGCTGGCGAAAGTCCAAAGGCATCTGCAAAAGCAGGCTGAACATCTACTAAGGTGATTGATCCATTAGCCTGTGCGTTGATTCCCGCAACAACTCCTGCAATTGTAGCATTATAAGTAGCTGTCATTTCTACTACGGTTTCAAACTCCTCTATATTGAGGAATAGGCCATCACCATCTGAGTTTGATGGATTTAAAAGGTTGTATCCGAGAGGGATAACCGCACCAATAGTAGTAGTAGGGGTATTGGCTGAGTTATCACCATCAGCTTCAGTACCTAATAGAGAACCTGCAGTCAATAATGGTAACTCACCATTTCTCAACGGTCGAGATTGCTCATAAGGTCTTAGCTGCTCTCTTTGAGCCGCACTGATTCTGTTTAATAGAAGTAATAAGTCAAATTTTGGACCTAGGTCTTCAAGTTCAGTGTCGTGAGCCAAGATTGGATTTGCACCAGCAGAATAAGAGATTTCTCTTTCATCGTAGTCTGCCTGAGTAATCAGATTGGCTTCAACCATTCCTTCTAGCACTTGATTTACAGAGCCAAGACCTGCATTCAACTGATCTGCGGTAGCTTGATCTAGCGTAATGGCATTCCATTTTACTGCTCTAAAGTAAGGAAGCAGTACAAAAGGAGGGAGTGTCATTACTACTCCTTCTGCGCCTGACTGTACCAACGCGCCTAAAGACTGTTCTAGTGCACTTTGGAAGTTAGGTTGACTAGTAATGCTACTTTCGTCAACTCCACCAGCAACAGCGTAACCAAGAATGTCATTGTTGCCTAACCAATAAGAAAAGAAAGTAGGTGTGGTAGACAAGGCATCTCCCAACACTGTACTAGTACCAGGGTTAGAGGCAAACCTCAAATAATATGGATTTGCAAAGCCAGGGTTTGTTGCATCAGTTATTTTCATACCTGGTACACCAAAATTGTTCAACTCTGACTTGTTTCCGCTAAAGTCACCAATTGCTTCACCCACTGTTGGCACTGGTCTTTGTTGAGCAAGGCTTAGCTCATATCTTCCTAAGATATTAGTTCCTGAAACCCCTGAAAAACCATTAGCTGAATTAATATCTGGTTGGTTAAAAGAACCACCTCCTACACCCTGAATAGCAAACTGAGTTGCCAATAGGTTAGGGAATGAATGGTTCTGCCCGTTGGTGTAGAGCGCATTGTCCATAAAACCCGCTGTAATTGAATTACCTAGCGAGATATAATTGGAAAGGTCTAATACTCCACCGTCTCCAGTTTCGGCACCAGGTAGCGGGTTATTGTCTAGCTGTTCTTGTACTAGTATGTCTTCTTCATCGCAGCTAAACGTAATGAAAGCAAGCGGAAGTAGAGCGAATAAGTATGTTTTAAGTCTTTTCATTTTCATTCTCAATTAATTGAAGAATTCGTCAAACGTGATTTGGAAGTAGTAGATGCTACCTAATGTTGGGTTACCAAATGAGGTTGTATAACGCTCATTAAGAATATTGCTAGCACCAAGTTTTAAGGTAGACTTCCACTCAGGCACTTTATAAGAAACCTGAGCATCTAGTGTTCCAAAATCAGGAATTACACCAGTACCAAAAGAAGATTCCCAAAGGAATGCTTGCTGCCATCTATAGTTTACTTGGAAACCAAGCTTATCAGTTACCTTACGGTTACCTACTTGCAGATTGAATCTATATTCAGGAGTGTTGTAAGAAGCTCTAAAGCCTTGAGCAATAAGGTCGCTTTGAGAGATTAGTTGGTTGAATGCCACGTTACCACCAAGGTAGTAGCCACCATCTAAGGTATAATCAACTTCAACAGCCCAACCTTGTGCTTCTACATTACCATCAGCATTGATGTCAAAACCGAATCTTTGTGTAGGAACAGAACCATCAACTATATCTTGACGAACAGCAGGGCTATCGTCTACTTTTGAACCTCTAATACCATTAGGTACTGCTTGAGTGAAATCGATCTCCGCAATGAAGTCTGAGTATCTACTGTAGTAGTAGTAAGCATCAACAAGAAGTCTACCGTCTAGGAAAAGACCTTTATATCCTACTTCGAAGGTGTTAACCTTTTCAGTTTTAAAACCATCGTCTACTCTAGTTTCCAAAACCAAAAGATCTGGGTTGCCAGCAGCTCTAGCAGCCGCTACACTTTCACTTCTGTAAGTGTTTTGAGGAGAGAAGTTGTATCTATTTACCAATAGCTCATTGCTACCAATTAGTCTTCTAGAAACCACATCTAAGTCAATGAATTGATCTTGAGTAGTGGGGATACGGAAACCTCTCTGGAATGAACCTCTAATGTTGTGATTGTCTGCAATTGTACCAACTGCTGAAATTCTTGGAGAAAGCTGGCCTTCAAAGTTCTCGTTTTTATCATATCTAACCGAGCCTTGAAGCTTCAGGTTGTCGTCTAAAAAGTTCTTAGAAACTTGAGTATAAGCACCAAACTCATCTATGCTTACTTCTTCGCCATCATTAGTTAAAGCGAAAAGAGTACCCTCAGAATTCAATGAGTATCTTCTCCAGTTTGCACCAACTACTACATCGGCCCACTCAATTCTTTCACCTAAATCCCAGCTACCTTCCATATGCCAAAGTGCTGATTTGTCTAAGAACTTAGCACCACCATCGGCAATAGAAACTTGTCTTAGTGAATTGGCTAAGGTTTCGAATTCAGCAGAACCTGGTTGAGGCTGAGCTGCATCTGCTGCCTGACGTGCTGCAGCGTGAGATTGTTCAATTGATGCACCTGTTAATCTTGCACCTGCAAAAGTCTGAAGATACGGAGATAAGTAAGTTTGCTGGTTAATCAATGAAGCTAAGGTGTTAGCTGCGTAACTATCGCCTGAGTTCTCTTGGGTGGTGTAAGCTCTAGCGTAGAATTCCGAACCTCTTAATTCTACTTTGGCAGTAGTAATTGAGAAATTATCTAGTACGAATCTATCGTTGGCAGTGTATACCGTGCTACCTGCACCATAATTTACTTGACCGAATAACTCTAGTTTGTCATTCAATCTGTAGTGAAGCGCACCTCCAAACTTTATACTTTCAGTAGTATTGTCTACGAACGAGTTCTCGGTGAAACCAGTAGGAGTAAAATATCCGTCCTGATCGTCAGGGAAAAGGGTTCTTAATGGAACTAAAGAAGTTGTTCCACCTGCAATGGCAGCATCTGCTACAGCCCCTACGGTAATACCGAAGTCACCATATACGTTTACACCATCATAAAAACGATTGTTACCTCTTTCGGTAGTGCCTCTTTCTACAGCACCACCAGTAGCCAAACCTTGGTCTCTTGTGTCTATACCTACAAAGTCTGTAGCTCTTAGGTAAGAACCTGTTACTTTAAATGCTAGTTTGTTATTGAAGGCTTTAGCCCATCTAAATCCATAATCTTGGTAAAACTCTTGTTCTTCAGAAGCACCATAATCTACACTGTTTAAACCAGTTTTAGCATAAACGCTAAGTCCTTGATACTCGAAAGGGTTTTTAGAGTTTAGCAGTAAAATACCGTTTATCGCGTTTGGTCCGTAAAGGGCAGAAGCTGCACCAGGTATTAATTCAGCAGACTCAAGGTCTAGGTCGTTAATACCTACAATGTTACCTACGGCAAAGTTTAAGCCTGGTGCTTGATTGTCTATACCATCTATCAACTGAACGAATCTGGTGTTACCGTTTGCTCCAAATCCACGAGCGTTGATCGATTTAAACGTTAAACTTTGGGTACTAAAGTCTATACCTTTTAGGTTAGCTAAGCCTTCATAAAATGAAGGGGCTGCAGTGGCTTTAATATCCAGAATGTCTAGTTTTTCAATAGAAACAGGAGAGGTGAGGATGTTCTCTTCGAACCTAGAAGCAGATACTACTACTTCTTGACCGAATATGATTTGTTCCTCCATTTTTATTTCTAACCCAGTAACATTTGATTGAGTGATTTCTACTTCTTGTGGAGTGTAGCCAACATAAGAAAAAATCAATGTTAGTGGTGCTGATTGATTGACAGTGAGGTTGAAATCTCCATTGGCGTTTGAGATTGTTCCAACCACTTTGTCTTTTACCCGAATGTTAACTCCGGGTAGGGTCTGACTGCTAGCAGCGTCAATAACTCTACCAGATATCTTTACCTGATCTTGAGCAAGCGCAGTAATCGATTGCATTAAGAGCAGGACCGGTAGCAGACCTTTAAAAATTTTCATCAAGTTCTTCATACTAAGGTTTTTGAAACAAATAAAGTTTGGCGGTCCTATGATCTCAGAAATTGAATCATAGGCATCAGTCCAAAAATACAATGTTTTTGATGTTTAAAAAGTACCGCGCGTAATTTTATTCGTCATGCATAATATTTCTGCAAGAACGGCAAAGCGCGGTTTTATAGCATATAGGGTGAATTCTATTGGGAATTTTTGCGGTTTTCCTCTTCAAGGTGTTTTACCAGTTTATCACAAAGCCTGTTCATAGCAGAAGACATGAATTCGTCTCCAGTAGAGTTCAATATGCTTTGTGCTAGACCACCTAAACAATCCACATAAAAGCGCTTCATTTCGTCTACAGGCATTTCTTTGTTCCACAAATCAATGCGCAAAGTGCTCATGGTGTTGTGATCCCAAATGGCCAGGTTAAAGGCCTTTGTTTCCTCTTCTCCAGGAATGTCTTTGTCGGTAGCATCCCAGGTAATGGTTTCTGGAATAGCGTCTTTGTCTAGTTTTATTTTCAGCTTAATCTCTGAATCTTTCATTTCTGTATTAGTTAGTCTATTTGCATTTCAGGAATTTCTCCTTCAATAATTAGTTTTCCTTCTGTAGCAGCTTCTATTTCTTCAACAGATACGCCAGGTGCTCTTTCAATTAGTTTAAAGCCACCTTCAGGAAGTACATCCATTACGGCTAAGTCTGTCACTATCTTTTTTACACATCTGATACCTGTAATAGGAAGGGTACACTCTTTTAATAATTTAGAGTCTCCACTTCTGCTGCAGTGCTGCATGGCTACAATGATGTTTTCTGCCGAAGCCACCAAGTCCATAGCTCCACCCATGCCTTTCACCATTTTGCCTGGAATCTTCCAGTTGGCAATGTCGCCATTCTCTGATACTTCCATAGCTCCAAGAATAGTGAGGTCTACATGGCCACCGCGAATCATAGCGAAGCTTTCTGCTGAACTGAAAAGTGAAGAACCAGCCATGGTTGTCACCGTTTGCTTTCCTGCATTGATTAAATCAGCATCTACTTCTTCCTCTTCAGGGAAAGGACCAATACCTAATAGCCCATTTTCAGATTGAAGCACCACATTAATATTGTCAGGAATAAAGTTGGCCACTAGGGTAGGGATGCCAATGCCTAAGTTGATGTATGTGCCATCTTGAACTTCTTGGGCAATACGTTTTGCTATACCTATTTTGTCTAAAGACATAATTTGAAAATTTGAAGATGAGTCAATTTGATGATTTACTGGTCGATATATTTTTCGAAAGCACTTTTATAATCGAACCTTTGAACCTCAATTCTCTGTCTGTTCTCATGTGTGTTTGTTAAGTGCATTATTAAATTACCGAATTATCTAATCATCAAATCATTTAATTTTAGTAGTTCGCTGTTCGATTCTCTTTTCGTAGTTTTTTCCTTCGAAAATTCGCTGAACGAAAATACCCGAAGTATGAATTTGGTTTGGATCTAACTCACCAACTTCAACTAGCTCTTCAACTTCTGCAATGGTGATTTTACCAGCAGTGGCCATCATTGGGTTGAAGTTTCTAGCCGTTCCTTTAAAGACTAGATTACCAGCTTTATCGCCTTTCCAAGCTTTCACTAAGGCAAAGTCTGCCCTCAGCCAAGATTCCAATAAGTAGTGTTTACCATCGAATTCTCTTACTTCTTTGCCTTCAGCTACCTCGGTTCCATAACCAGCAGGAGTGAAGAATGCAGGAATACCAGCTCCACCAGCCCTAATTCTTTCGGCCAAAGTACCTTGTGGAATTAGGTCTACCTCCAATTCACCCGAAAGTAGCTGTCTTTCGAATTCAGCATTCTCTCCTACGTAAGAGGAGATCATTTTTTTAACCTGACGGGTTTGAAGCATTAGGCCGATTCCAAAATCATCTACACCAGCATTATTAGAAATACAAGTAAGGCCAGTTACGCCTTTCTTTACTAGTGCACTGATACAGTTTTCGGGTATTCCACATAGGCCGAAACCACCCAACATGAGTGTGGCGTTATCAGGAATGTCTGCAATGGCTTCTTCAGCATTGTTGACCACCTTATTAATCATAGCAATTGATTTTATAGTTTACTTAATCGCTCAGTAACCGACTGCTTGTCAATTTTGAGCTGCTCCTTCAGCGCATCGAGCGAGCTGAATTTAATTTCCTTCCGAATCAAATCTACAAATTCAATTGAGATCTCACTCTCATAGATATCTTCATTGAAGTCAAAAATGTTTACTTCAATTGTTTTATGGTCGCCACCAATGGTTGGGCGGTTACCAATGTTGAGCATGCCATCGAATTTGTTGTACTTAAGACAAACACGAACGGCATATATACCATCGGCAGGAATGAGTTTGTAGTTTTCTTTAATGGAAATGTTGGCTGTAGGGAATCCTAAAGATCTGCCAATTTTTTCACCATGCACTACACGGCCAGTAATGGCATAGTTTCTTCCTAAAAATGTATTGGCTTGTTGTACATCTCCAACCTCTAAGGCTCTGCGGATTTTTGTAGAGCTGATGCCTATTTCTTCAATATCCTGACGAGGAATTTCTTCTACCTCGTAGCAATATTTATCAGAAAATTGGTGTAGCTCTTCCAAACCACCACTTCTGTCTTTACCAAAACGGTGATCGTAGCCAATGATTATTTTCTTGGTTTGAATGCGTTCACTGAGTATTACTCTAATGTAATCTTCGGCCTGCATGGAGGCAAACTCCTTAGTAAAAGGCACTTTAACCAAATGGTCGATACCGTACTCTTCTAGCAGGTTTGCTTTTTCTGGAAAAGTAGAAAGCAGTTGGAGTGAGCTGTCCCAAGGCTTTAAAACCAACCTAGGATGAGGCCAATAGGTGATGAGCACTGTTTCGCCATCAATTCTGCGGGCTTCTTCTTTTAGGCGATCTATGATTTTCTGATGGCCCATGTGTACGCCATCGAAAGTGCCAGAAGTAACAACGGCATTTTTTATATTTTCAATAGCTTCTGTTCCCAGATGAATCTTCATGAAAGCTCTTTTAGAAAGTCTATCAGTTGTTCTAACTGATAAGCATTTTCAACATCAAATTCGCCAATTTTAGTTCTTCTCAAGCTACTTAAATGTGCTCCCACACCTAAGGCTGCACCAAAATCGTTAGCTAAGCTACGAATGTATGTGCCTTTTGAACAAACTACACGGAATTCAATTCGGGGTAAATCTACTTTGGTGAGTTCGAATTCTGAAATAGTCACCTGTCTCGATTTCAACTTTACGTCTTCTCCCTTACGAGCCAGTTCGTAAACTCTCTTTCCGCCCACTTTAATGGCAGAGTGAATGGGAGGGGTCTGGCTGATTTCTCCTAAAAATGGCTGTCTGGCCTTTTCTAGGCCGGCCTCAGTAATATGGTCTATGGCAACCGCTTCTGTAGGTTCCGATTCCAAATCGTAGGTTGGAGTGGTCTGACCGATAGTGAAGGAACCAGTATACTCCTTTTCCTGCCCCATAAAAGTCTCAATAGACTTGGTCATTTTGCCTGTGCAGACAATGAGCAAGCCTGTAGCCAATGGGTCTAAGGTACCAGCATGGCCTACTTTCTTAATCTTGATGTTGTTGCGAACCTTCTTTACAACATCGAAAGAAGTCCACTCCAATGGTTTGTCGATCAGTAATACCTGACCAGCAAGAAAGTTTTCTTGCTTACTTAGTTCCGGATCTAAATTCAGCATTAAGCTAGGGTGTAGATGATGGCAATAATACCAACAATCAGGCAGTAGAAGGAGAAATATTTAAGTTGACTTTTCTTTACCAGCGCAATCATCCATTGGCAAGCGATTAAACCAGCCACAAATGCAGCTATAAAACCAACTATAAGAAGGCTGGTCTCGGTTTGTGTTTCGGCCAAGTCTCCGCTCAAAATATCTTTAGCCATTTTCCCTAAAATCAATGGTACGACCATTAAAAAGGAGAAACGCGCTGCTTTTTGTCTATCTACTCCTAAAAGCACTGAGGTAGAAATAGTTGCTCCAGATCTTGAAATTCCAGGTAGAATAGCTACTGCCTGAGCCACACCTATTACAAATGCGTTTTTGTAAGACACAGGATTCAATGTGCTTTTGGCTTTATCGGCCAAGAAAAGTAAGCCAGCAGTGAGGATAAGCATAGAACCTACCAGCAGAAGGTTTCCACCGAAAAACTGCTCAATCTCTTCTTCAAAAAGAACACCAACCACGGCTGCAGGAATCATAGAAATGATGATTTTCAAAGAGAATCGAAACTCCTCATTGTTCTTGAATTGGAGTAATCCCCTGAGTATTTCAGCAATATCTTTTCGGAAGATGACAATGGTGCTCAAAGCAGTGGCTGCATGCAAAACCACAGTCATTAGTAAGCTTTCTTCTGGTAAGCTATTATCGCCAAAAATGGCTTTGGTAATCTCCAAGTGTCCGCTACTGCTTACAGGGAGAAACTCAGTTAACCCTTGAACCAAGCCAAGAATTAGGGCTTCGAACCAAGTCATTTATTTTGATTTTTTGAAAATAGCGAAGAACTCTAGGATAAAGCCAGCCATAATTACGATTGGGCCGAGGGTTAGGCCTAAGAAGCCTTGTCCGTGCTGCTCACCGTCTAATGACATGATAACGAAACCAACCAATATGGTTCCTAATCCGATAAGCATCCACTTATAATTTTCTTTGCTGAAAGCGAAGTTGTTCTTTTTCTTTTCCGACATACTAATAGAGTTCGTCCAAAGACATTTTCAAATACTTGTTCATGGCTTTGATGGTGCTAAAGTAAGAGATTAAAGCCCCTAATAAAATCAAAACGCCATAAAGCGCTAATATCAATTCTTGCTGCTGAAGCTGATCTAAGCCTTCCACTTTTTGGTTGGCAAACTGCTTGAGCCCAAATAAAAGTCCTGAAGCAATTAAACCAGCAATGGCACCATGAAGCAAAGACCTAGAAAGGAAAGGCTTCTTGATGAATCCGCTTTTGGCTCCAACCAACTGCATACTCCTGATCAGGAATCGCTGTGAGAATAATGCTAGCTTAATAGAATTGTTGATCAACAGAATGACAATAATGGTCAATAGGGCAGCAATACCCACCAGAATAAGACTGAGTTTGGTTAGGTTGCTGTTAATTGAGTCGACCAAGTTTTGCACGTAAGTTACTTCATACACACCACTGATATCTTCAATGACATTCGCTATGCTATCCAGTTTGGTATTGGTCTGATAGGTTGGTGCAATTCTGATTACGTAGGCATCTCTCAACGGATTCTCACCTAAAAATTCAGTGAAGTCTTCTCCGGTTTCTTCAATAAACTGGGTGGCCGCTTCTTCTTTAGAAATAAAGTTAATCGGTTCTTCTCCTTCTTCATTGAGAATGAAATCGCTAGAAGTGAGCGTGCTTTGAATTCTGTTCTTTTGGCTATTAGAAAGGTCTTTGTTCAGATAGACTTGTACTTCAATATTCTGCTTGATAATAGAAGTAAGCTTGTTGGCTTGCAGAATAACTATGCCGAATAAACCGATGACAAATAAGGCTAGAGTTGCACTAAAGATGACACTGACGTAGTGGTATGATCCGAGTTTCTTTTTGCGCTTATGTTTCTTGATTTCCTTAGCCAATGCAGAATGATTTGAAGTCAAAAATAGTAATTAATTCAAAAGGGTAACTGAGGGAGGATGTTAATATTGTTTAATCGACCGCAGGCTTAATGTTGAATGTTTGATGTTCAATGTTTAAGGTTTAATGGTGAATGTTCAAAGTTTAATGTTTGATGGTGAATGGGAGGGGGAATGAGAATGGTTTGGGTATGGACCATGGCGTGTTTAAGTTCGTATTTCGTTTATCTAAGTAGCGAAATCTTTGAATTCGCATAGTAATTTCTTTTTCACACTAGGCGCATTCAGAGAATTCGCGGTCTATCAAGTAACTACAAACCTATCGTAATCCACCGACACGACATGGTGTCATAGGTATTGTTGTACAGCTTTTTTATTTGTTAGCATACTTTTCGAAGCGTTTAATTATGTATCTATAAGAATAGGGAAGATTTTGTCTTGTCGAATTCTGAATTACATGCAATAGTAGGGATACCTCTTTTAAAGCATCTTCTTTGTTCAAAAAAAGGTATGCTGTATTTCTTTGTTCTGGTTGTACATTTAAATAGTTGTAAACTACATTTTGTGAATTAGAAGTAGCTAGTAAATCCATTTCTAAATTATATTTCATGCATATGACATCAAAATCAGGTGTAAGTTGTAACGACTTAGTGTGGTTGTTTGCAAGATAGTCTTCGATTATTGATCTCTTACTTTCGTTATCAAAAAGCTCGTTTATTAGTTGATTCGATTTAAATGTTTTACCGTACTTAAAGAATCCTCTACCATCTCTACTGTCCACTTTTTTGTTATTTGAATATGGGAAGAAAAAGTCTTTGTCAATTACAAAGGTCTTTTCAAGCTCTAAATCCCGAATTAGATAAAAGGCGTACTTTAATGATGTTATTCCTCCTAATTCTAGTACCGAGATACCAGATTTTTCGATGTTAATCTTATTTCTATCCAGAAGTTCCCTGAAGACTTCAGAGTCAGTGTCGCTTTCTGTAACTAATATATGGTTAGCGAAAAAAAACTCAGAGTTCCTAAACCTGTGAAACTTATTGTATTTTAATTCATCAAGACTGTAATCATTCCAAAATGTTGAGGATAACTGTTTGATTTTTGTTTTAAACTTCCTTTTAGGGTCTGTTACTTTTCTAACTAATATAATGTCAGAATGGTCTAATTGGTCAATAATTACAGTAGAATGAGTTGTGAAAATAATCTGGACATCATTTTCATTGATTTCATCTAACAAAGAATGAATTAACTCTTTTTGCGCTTGTGGATGTAAATTGACTTCAGGTTCCTCTATTCCGATAATGAAATTTGAATGGTTTAGCTCAGCTAAATATTTATATACAGAAATCGCTACTAAACTTTGAATACCACTACCACATTCTTCTAAACTAAAATCTCTATCCCCTTCACTTATTTTTATTATTAAATCATTGACGAACAAGTCGTAACTCAAGGGGAATTGACTGTCTATGTTTATTTTAAAGCCTCTTTTTGCTAAATATTTTCCTTCAATTCCTTGAGCAACTTTGTTTAGAGCATTATCCTTAAAATAATTGAACGCACTTTTTACTTTAGGTGTTAACGTATCTCTTTTTGCAGTATGACTAGTGAAAAAAGTATCAAAAAGCTGTCTCAAAACACCGGTTTCATTTCTTAGGTTGTGCATAGAACCTCTTTCAGAAGGAATCAAAACAAATTGAATACCCTGATGCAATTGGTCTAATTCATCTTCAGTTAATGCACGGTATTTTTTGTTGGTATCAAATACCGAGTAGTCTAATCTTTTTCTTTTTTTATTATACTCATGTTTGATGGATAGATAACCGTTCTGAACGTATTTGCTTAGGATAGAATCTTGTTGAACATTCGTAAAAACAATAGTTATTCTTGGTACTGTATTAGTAGAGCTATAAAGGTTAGTGCCATCCTTATAATATTCGATTTCATTTTTTGGATTAAAAAAAGAGTTTAATGCTCTCATAACTCCCGATTTTCCAGAGTTGTTTTGCCCTACAATTGCATTTAATTGGCTTAAATGAAACTCTCCTTTATCGATTGACCTAAACTTGGAGATTTCAACTTTAAAAATTTTCATTGATTGCCTGTTATTACTTTTTTACGCTGTACAACGTGTGCTAATGCCCATAAACGTGAGCGTTAGCACACCATATTGGTGTGCTGCTATATGCACCTTTTAAGTTTTTAAGAAAATCACAGGGGAGATTGAATATGTGTGTGTTTTCTTGAGGTCAAGAAAGTTAATTCGGGGTTTATTTGCAAGGGTAATATGGTAAGCCGTAGCTCTAACTAGTCTTAGCATCTGGCTAAGACATATGAGACCAAGTGAGGTTTAGCATTCCATAGGGCTTTTACTAATTTCACGGAATGCAAGAGAGTTCGCAGCCTGCCATTCTTATTAAAGGTGCTAAAGCCAATAACCTTAAGGATATTTCGCTTAAAATTCCCCACAATCAGTTGATTGTAGTTACGGGTATTTCGGGTTCTGGAAAGTCTAGCTTGGTCTTCGATGTAATTGCTCAAGAAGGGCAGCGCAGGTACTTCGAAACCTTGCCTTCTTTCGCCCGAAAATTTATGGGTAAACTCAATCGCCCAGAGGTAGATGAAATTGAAGGGCTTTCTCCAGTCATTGCTATTGGTCAGCGCACAAGTGGTTCTCACGCAAGGTCTACGGTAGGAACTCTTACCGATATCCACGATCTACTCCGATTACTTTTTGCCAGAACAGGAGAGACCCAACGAAATATAAAACCTCTCACTAGTCTTAGCGTCTCGCTAAGACTTTTATATTTGAATACAATCAGTCTTACTTTGCTAGTTGGTGACAATACAGCAAGGGCACAGGCGGTTACCGATACGGTTGCGTCTAAGTCATTCTGAACGCAGAGAAGAATCCTATCCGCAAGCAAGGATTTGCAAGGCCGCATAAGATGCTTCGTACCTCAGCATGACCCCTAACTCCCCTAAAGGGGATTTTAGCTTCATCAGTTCGAAATCTTCATCATTCACCCTTTAGGGCAGGGGTAGAAGCTAGATTGATTAACAGGACTACTAGGCTGCATAAGATGCTTTGTACCTCAGCATGATCCTTACTAGTCTTAGCGTCTAAGACTTCTATGTTTGAATATAATCGGTCTGATTTTACTTGCTGGTGACAAGAGGCATAATTAGCATTCCATAGGGCTTTTACTAATTTCACGGAATGCAAGAGAGTTCGCAGCCTGCCATTCTTATAAAAGGTGCTAAAGCCAATAACCTAAAGGATATTTCGCTTAAAATTCCCCACAATCAACTGATTGTAGTCACGGGTATTTCAGGTTCGGGAAAGTCGAGTTTGGTCTTCGATATTATAGCCCAAGAAGGGCAGCGTAGGTACTTCGAAACCTTGCCTTCTTTCGCCCGAAAATTTATGGGCAAACTGAATCGTCCAGAAGTTGATGAAATTGAAGGGCTTTCTCCAGTAATTGCCATTGGTCAGCGCACAAGTGGCTCTCATGCTCGATCTACCGTAGGAACCCTTACCGATATACACGATCTACTCCGATTACTATTTGCCAGAACAGGAGAGACACAGCGAAATATAAAACCCACACGTTCACTATTTTCCTTCAATTCTTCTATCGGCAAATGCCCACGTTGCAACGGAATTGGCCAAGAAGAGCAAATTGATGTCAACAAGCTGGTCGCTTTTCCTGAGAAAACCATTAGAGAAGGCGCCCTGGCCACCACTTTGCCCAATGGCTACATTACGTATTCTCAGGTAACTATTGATGTACTCAATCAAGTTTGCGAAGCCGAGGGTTTTAGTGTTGATGTTCCTTGGAACGATCTCACCGATGCTCAACGCCATGTGATTCTTCACGGTAGTGACAAGATAAAAGTGCCTTTCGGTAAACACACCTTAGAATCGCGTTTACGGTGGACAGGCATGAAGGCTAAACCCAGGGAAGAAGGCTATTACAAAGGCATTCTTACCATCATGGCTGATATTTTGAAGCGCGATAGGAACCCGAACATTCTCCGATTTGTGAGCGCAGTTACTTGTCCTGAATGCCATGGGGCAAGACTCAATCAAGATGCGCTGAGTGTTCGGGTGCAAGACAAAAACATTGCAGAGGTTAGCCGTTTCGAATTGAATGAACTCAAAGCTTGGATAGAAGCAAACAATTGGAACGAAGTCGCCACCGAGATAGTACAAAGAATAAAAGCTCAAACCGATTTACTGGCAGATTTAGGGTTGGGGCACCTTACCTTAGACCGACCTTCGGCTTCGCTCAGAGCAAGTGAAATACAACGAATTCGCGTGGCCAATCAGATTTTAGTGCCGCTTAGCGATGTGCTTTACGTGTTCGATGAACCATCCATTGGTTTGCATTGGCACGAAAAGCAAAGAATGATTCATCACTTCAAAGAGTTGGTGCGCAAGGGCAATACTGTAATTGTGGTAGAGCATGATTTGGCCACCATTAAAAGTGCAGATCATATCATAGAAATAGGTCCTGAAGCGGGAGTGAATGGAGGAGAGCTCATCTTTAACGGAGCTTTGTCTGATTTTCTTCAACAAAAAGATTTGGCAGCAACGAGTCCTACTTTTAGAGCTTTACAAACGACAACTGATACGGTTTCTACACCAAAATCAACCGAAAAGAAAGCAGCGATAGAACTCATCGGTTGTTCTGAAAGAAACCTCAAAAATATTGATGTTAGCTTTCATCTGGGGCAACTCAATGTAGTGAGTGGCCGGTCGGGAGCAGGCAAGTCGAGCTTGGTGAAAGGTACTTTGCTCAAGGCGGTAGAGCAGCAGTTAGGTGTTTCGGTAGATGGGAAAGTGAAAGTTAACGAACATCGAAACCTAGAAGCCATCAATAAACTGATTTTTATCGATCATTCGCCCATCGGAAAAACGCCAAGAAGCAACCCTGCTACTTATTTGGGCTTGTCAGATTATATCCGCGATATATTTGCGCAGTTGCCAGAGTCGAAAGAAAGGAAATTTACCAAGTCGCGATTTTCATTCAACAATAAAGGTGGACGCTGTGAGACTTGTCAAGGGGCGGGAAAGATTCAGATCGGGATGCACTTTCTCGGTAATGTAGAGCTTGTTTGCGGAACCTGTAATGGTGATCGGTTTAACCAAGAAACGCTAGAGGTGAAGTACAAAGGCTTATCCATAGCCGATGTGTATAGATTGTCGGTGATTGACGCAGTGGCGTTCTTTTCAAAAGACAAAAAAGTACTTGCAGGACTTCAACTGTTAGAAGAAATGGGCTTGGGTTACCTTACTTTAGGTCAGTCTTCTTCCACCTTGTCTGGTGGCGAAGCCCAGCGAATTAAAATCGCCAATCAACTACAGAAAAAAGATACGGGCGATACGCTTTACGTAATCATAGAACCGAGCATTGGCCTGCACCACGATAACATCCATTCGCTCTTGCGTTTGTTCGAAAGAATCAAGCAAAAGGGAAACACCATTGTGTGTATTGAACAGAACGAGACGGTGATTGCCCACAGTGATTGGCACATTGAGTTAGGGCCAGAAAGTGGTCAAAAAGGTGGAACCATTCTTTACCAGGGAGTACCACAACAAAGCAGAACTAGGGTAAATGTTCAAAAGAGTCAAGCGTCAACCAAAAAGCTTTTAACGAACCAAATTTTCTTGGAAGGAGTAACAACTCATGGTCTTAAAAATGTAGATGTTCGGGTTCCTAAAAACAAGCTAACGGTAGTAACGGGTCTTTCTGGAAGTGGAAAATCATCGTTGGTTTACGACACGCTTTTTGCCGAGTCGAATGCCCGATTTACCGAATCACTTTCTACGTACCACAGAAGCTTTTTGCAGCAAAATAGCGAAGCAGAAATCAAATCGTTCAGTGGTTTGGGGCCAGCCATTGGCATTAACCGAAGAGGTGGCAGCCCATCTAAACGGTCTACGGTGGGAACACAATCTACCATTCACGATGCCTTTCGATTGCTGTACTCACGAATTGCCCAACATCAGGGAGAAGTATTCACGGCACAGCATTTCTCTTTCAATCATTATTTGGGAGCTTGCCCAGCTTGCGAAGGCATGGGAATTCAGCTGAAATGCGACCCTGAAGCAATTATTGTGAACCCACGTGATTCGGTTTTTGAAGGAGCTGTTTCAACCAACAAAGCTATTGCCTATTATGCCGATGTAGACGGTCAGTTTATGGCTACGTTGAAAGAAGTTGCGCACCAAAAGTCGTGGAATTTAGAGCAACCGTGGCAGGAACTCGATCCTGAAATTCAAGAAGCCATTCTATATGGAACGGGCAACCAAATTTGGGAAACCACTTGGCAGTACAAAACCAAAACAGGAGAGGGCCAGCAAGAAATTAAAGCCCCTTGGAAAGGCTTTTGCCGCTATATTGACGAAGAATATCAACGCAGGTTGCACAACAAAAAGTTGAGCGATTTTGAAAGTTTAATGCACGAAGTGACTTGCGCTACTTGCCAGGGTAGCCGACTGAAACCAGAGTTGTTAACTCCCACTTTCTTGGGCAAAAACATACACGAACTTTCATCACTGAGCATCAGTGAATGTTTGTCATTATTGGAAGAAACTTCAGCTTCTAATGATTCTACGGTATGGGCAATTGCTCAGGTGGTGTTGCCATCGGTGAAAGCATCGCTGCAAACGATGATCGATTTAGGGTTGGGTTACCTAAACCTCGACAGAGCAGTGAGCACCCTTTCGGGTGGTGAACGTCAGCGAGTAACACTTGCTGGTCAACTTTCTAAGCATCTTTTCGGGGTGATTTACGTGTTAGACGAACCGACTATTGGGTTAGATGAAGAACAAGTACTCATACTTTCAAAAGCGTTGAAAAAACTGGTGTCCAATGGCAATACTGTGGTGGTGGTAGAGCATGATCCTGTCTTCATTGGTCAGGCTGATTACTTGATTGAAATGGGACCTGAGGCTGGTCGAAATGGTGGCGAGCTCATTTATCAGGGAACGGTTGAAGGTGTAAGTAAAGTGAAAGAATCGGTAACAGCTCAACTTTTAAATGAACGAAGAGAGAACGTAAAGAAAAGTGAAAACTCGGCAGGGCAAGCTTTTGGGGTGAAAGGTGCTTTTGCGCACAATCTAAAGCAGATTAATGTGGACTTTTTCGCTGGGCAAATCACTGCGATTACAGGCGTATCGGGAAGTGGGAAATCGAGTTTGGTGAAAGAGGTACTTTATCGTTCTTGGGAAAAAGGAAAAGCAATTAATTGTTCGTCAGTATTTGGTTTAGAGCAATTTTCGGAGGTTTTGATGATTACTCAAGAAGGCTTGACTGTCAACAGATTAACTACTCCTGTTTCGTATACAGGAATCTTAGATGAGCTAAAAGCTATTTATGCCAAAACCGAATCGGCCAATGCGGGTGGGTGGAAACGAGCTGACTTTTCTTACCAGAGTAAGCGAGGTAAGTGCCCCACCTGTGCAGGTTATGGAATGCTCAAAACCACCATGGATTTTATGAGCGATATCTGGCTAACCTGCGATACTTGCCAAGGTACACGCTATAACCAAGAGATTTTAGAAGTCACCTTTCAAGGCAAGTCTATAGGTGAGGTTTTACAGCTAACAGTGCAAGAAGCGGTTGACTTTTTCCAGAGCAGTACCCTTGTAGGTAGCCTGAACATTTTGAAGAATGTGGGCTTAGGACATCTGATTTTGGGGCAGTCGGGTAATACTTTGTCGGGAGGTGAGTCGCAACGATTAAAGCTGGCCAACTCTATGATAATTGGCAAGAGCAAGAAAGGAGAGAAGGGCGCTACGCTTTACCTATTTGATGAACCAAGCACAGGATTACATTATTTCGATATTCTTCAACTAAATGAGGTGTTTCAGTTATTGATTGACCAAGGAGATACCATCATTTTCATTGAGCATAATAAAACCATGATTGCCTCTGCCGATAGAGTAATTAAACTTGGCCCAGCGAGCGGTGAACGAGGAGGAGAGTTGGTGTGATGGAATAATATAGGTGAAGAGTTCATTGGTGGCAACACCAACGAAGGTGCAGGGTAAACCGAAAAACGGAAAACAGTGTAGTAACCTAGCCACTCAACTTTTCACCATGACCACCTCGAGAGGCCTAAGAATTGAATTGGTGATTGGGTCTTAGAGGTCATTGCGAGGAGCAGAATGAACGTAGTGAAATTTTGGAACGTGGCAATCTGTCTGTTCTGAGCAGTAGATCTTCTAACAGAAAGATTGCTTCGCCATAAAACCTTGCCCCACCTCGAATTATCGGGGTCTCGGTGACACTGGTTTTAATTCTCGCGATGACGGTTTAAATGGGCTTTTTGTGGTTTATGATGATCAACTTCTGTCACAGTATCCAACGACCAATTTTCTATTGTCGAATGACTAATTCACTAATTCTCCTGATTTAACAACGACCAGTGTCTCGTAAGAGTAAAAGAATTTGAAAGCATGCAGCGAAAGCTTAGCTGTCTTGATGAGGTATGCTGAAGTAAAAGGTACTACCCTCATCAGGAATGGATTCTACCCCCAACTCACCATTATGTAATTCGACAATTTTCTTGCAATGGGCGAGTCCAATGCCCGTGCCTTCATAATTATCTTGATCGTGAAGTCTTTGAAAGACACCAAAGATTTTTTCTTGATGCTTTTCTGCTATACCTATGCCATTGTCTTTAATAAAGATTGTCCATCCGTTCTCCTCTTTAGCATATATTTCGATTTCAGGATTACGGCCAGGTTTGTTGAATTTCAATGCGTTACCAATTAAGTTCTGAAGAAGCATACGAAGTTCCGTTTCATAGCCCTTTATTGTGGGCAAATCACCAATCTTAATAGAGGCCTTAGTATCATTTATTCGCTCGGCTAGATCTTGTTGAATAATCTCAACTAGTTTCCCGAGGTCTACCATGGCCATTTCCTTTGTTTCTCCAATTCTACTAAAGTCTAGAATATCGGTGATCAATTTATCCATGCGCAAGGCAGCTTCAGAGATAAAGCCAAACATAGCTTTGGTTTGCTCGTCTAACTGGTTTTGATGCTGCCCTTTTAGAAGGTCGATAAAACTCGTGATTGTTCTGAGTGGAGCCTTTAAATCGTGCGAAACGATATACGCAAACTGATTAAGCTCCTTGTTTTTGAGCTGTAATTGGTTCTTGGTTTGTTCAAGTTCCGTTACGTTTCGGAGCATTACATACACATAATTGTCTGCAATGTGGTGTACAGAACACTCATAGGTACCAGCAACCATATGATTCGAGTATTCTACCAGACCCAAATTAATACTGCCTCCTTCCTTGGCTATTTTTCTATAAGTTTCAATCACAAAAAGTCCGCCTTCATGTTCATAGGCCTCTGGAGCTACTTCATGAATCTTCTTACCAAAAACTTCTTCCTTGGTTTTCCTCATCTCATAAAGCACCACCTTGTTCATAAAAACATAGCGTATGCTCTTGTTGTCATCAAGGTCTTCTACCCGAAAAACACCGATGCCTATGGGTAAGTCGTCAAGAGTCTTAAAAAGTATATCTGCACTTAAAAAATCGTTCATGAATTGAAGCGTTATAGCAATTGAAACTACATTAATTTATGGATAAACTAGCTTGAAATCAACTATTCAAACACTAGCTGCCAATTAAAAAAAGAACTTAGTGGAGATATCAGGATGAAGGCGGAGTAGATAATCGACTTCATCTAATTCTAGTTTATGACTAACTAATTCTCAACCAATCACATAGCAGTAATCAATAAATTCACTGGCAGACCTCTCCGACATGAGGCATCTGGGTGGTCGAGGAGGAAAGGTGAGGTCAGGGTGTTACACTGAGTGCTGATTAACTAATAACCATTTCCCGAGCACAGAGCACCAATTCCCAACTTTTGACTAATGACCATTGTCCAATGACAAATCAACCAGTCATTTTACGTCAATTGCCGTATTGAACCACTTTCTGCCTGAAGATAAGTTTGTGATGTACAAACCTTCATGCTTTTATGCATCTCAAAAACCAAACTTTTTTACTGCTATTTGCTTTGTTAGCAGCTTTTGCCTGCGATCCCAAAGAAGACATTGACCCTGCTATTGAGGCTGCAGGGAACATGAAATTTACGCAGTTAATGCCAACAACAGCCTATGCCACGGCATCGTCCATCATGGTCAGTCCGAATGAAAAGTACATGATCTTTTTTGGTGCACATAAGCCGTTCTACTCCAAAGATGGTGGACAAACGGTTGAAGAACTTTTCGTTTACGGTAATGCGGATAATACACCAATCAACATCAGCAATGATGGCCTCTTTGTTTATGGTGGAGGCGTTTACGATCTCGATAATATCCGTTCTGGTTCAGCAGCTATTCATTATGCCACTGGGGTAACTGATTCAGGCAAACTGGTCTACATTCAAAACGATGGTGCTAACGGCAAGACTTTCTTTATCGATGATAATGGAACCTATGTGAGTACTGGAGTTCGCTTGGAGATGGACGAAGACTTCTATCTCGGTACTTGGGGAGAGAAAATGGGCTTCTTCGATTGGAGAAATAAGGTCATCGCTGAATTCGATGTAAGCACGCAAACCTACACGCAGACCACCCTTGCGAATATGGATTATAAGCGACTTTATGGTTTGGGAAACAGTCGAAACAAAGTGAAAACGGCTTACAGCTACGGTTATTTCGCTTACGCCAAAGAAGGAGGTATTATCATCATCACTCCAGAAAAGGAAATCCGCTATTACGAGTACCCAGAAGACTATCGTATTTATCGAAATACCGAAGGAGGAATGAAGCTTTATAAAGATAAGGCCTATGTAAATATCTACGATCGCTGGGGGGAAAGTAAAATGCATTTGGCTACGGGCAATTCAATTGAGCCAGTAGACAATGTTTCGGCCATTGCATTCGGAGAAGAAAGTGTCTTCACCCAAGGCTTTTTAGAAGGCGGAGACCGTTTTAGGGGAGGAATCATAAAAACAGTAAACGGTCAGCAGGAATACTTGCCATTAGATATGGGTTACGAATACCCAGCTGGCTACATGTTTGGGAAAACATACCTGATTGGTGAATATGCTTATGCCGAAGACAAAGTATTCAATAGGAATAGCGAGGCATATGCAACTTCGCCTATCGGCAATATCACAAGCATATTGCATGATGAAGGCCGAACCATAGTTTATACAGCAACAGGAACTTACACCAGTTCCAATGGCAAGGACTGGAGCTTAGAATCTACCGATCCGCTAGCTCCTGAGTTAGTGACCAAGGGCGCTGATGGCGTTTACCATGCATTAACTGTTCAACCCAAAAGTTACCAGTCACCCGGTGGTGGCCCGATAACAAGATCTGTCGATATGACTGCCTATACTTCCAACGATGGCATCAACTGGACAGAAGTTTCTGGCTCTTCCACCAATAAGGCGGGGAGAGGTCCACGATTAATTGCCTCAGATGGTGTGGTATACATGCGAGACACCAACCCTGGAGTAAATAGTGTGGCTTACTTCAGCGAAGATTATGGTGTTACTTGGGTGTCATTTATCAATGGAGTGAATGCCCTAACAGGAGAAGATGTTCCTGAAGGATTCAAAACGGGTCACTATGAATTAAGCACTGGAAAGTTCGTGTCCATTGTATTTGAATTCGGTGGAGAAATGATGATTTCTGTTTGCGATTCTTCAACTAGCGGATGCACAGAACAAGTACTCGAAGTAAGCTTTGACGCTGCCGATATGCACACTCATGATGAGGAAATTACCCTCACGGCTAGCGATGAACTCGTGTTCAATACCCTAGAAGGAATTTACATTTCTAACCCCCTAAAATAAAACCATGCAACAATTACCATTAGAAGCGGCCGACATTAAAAAACTTAGGCTCAGGCTACTACCATTTTTTGCCTTTGCGGGCTTCTCAGGATTGATTTTTGCCTTTATTGGCTTCTCAGTTTTAGGGAATTTTAATGACCCAATGGCCTTTGATGATATTGCTGTTTATGTCTTTATCGGCTTTGGCGTCATTTTTTTTAGCGTGATCGGTTATATGATTTGGGCAGTTTTTGCTGACCTGAAAAGAGGGGTGAAACACCGCATCAGTGGCATGGTAACCAACAAAAGACTGAATGTACATCACAGCCAGACGCATCATCATAATACAAGCAGAAACCATAGCAGTAAAACTACCAGACACTACTATTTATATATAGATGATGAAGAGCATTCGGTAGATTTTAAGCACTATAATAAGGCTAAAGTGGGCATGCATATAGTGCTGGACAAGGCTCCAAAATCTAAGATGACTTTAGCTATGGAGCTTACCGGTCAGGAGGTGGTAGACCAAGAGGCGCACAAGCTGGAAGGCGAAACCAATGACAAGTTTCTTCAAACTACTTTTCCAGATGTAAAACTGACTCCGAAAGATGAAGAGGTGCTCAAGAACATTTTCAAAAGTCAGCAGAAGGCGCGTTATGTATGGTTGGTGCCTACTTTGATTATGTTAGTCACCTTCTTAGCCAATGGTTTGGAAGGTCTTTTGATTCTTTTCTTTCCAGTGGTAATCATTCCGGCTTATCAGTTATTCAAGATCATTCGGTCGTACAGAACCTACCAAATGAGTAAGCGCTATGGCTTTAAGCGTGGCATACCTACCATTATTGAAGACAAGACAACCTTCACTTCTAATCGTTCCAAAAGTGCTCAAAGACTGAAGACAACCATTGGCGTTATCACGGTAGAATCCGTTACTTTCGACCAGCTACAAGTAGGAGATAGGCTAGTGGTTTTTAAACCGCAATACGGCAAGCAACCCCTCAGTATTATGACCATGGATCAGCAGGAGTATTATTTGTACTAATGAGCTGGTTGATTCGTCATTTGTCAGTGGTCATTAGTTAGCGGTATGTAGAATAATGAGCTGTTGGAGTAGACTGAAAAGCCTTTTCAAACCGTCATTGCGAGAAATGAAACCTGTGCCCCCGAGACCCCGATACCTCGGGGCGGGGCAAGGTTTCATGACGAAGCAATCTATTCGTTAGAAGGCTTACTGCTCAGAATAGATGAGCCTGCCTGTCGCAGGGAAGTTGCCATGTAATAAGATTTCTTAAATGGCTAGTATCTATTTCAAACTATCCAGCTAGGTGGGGAGACGATTAAAGCCAGTATCTAAGCAGTCTGTAAGTCCGAATTCTTGGCTTGAGACCATATAGTAACCACGATGAGATTTATCACAAAGCTGACAATCATAGCCTTAAAATAATCGGTTTGATAATGATCGTAAATCATAAATACCATAATGCTGTAGAAAATGATTAGCCCTAAGACTGTTTCTATTAAGTGATTCTTGTAGCTAGAAACCAAGGTTGGTAAATACATGGATAGACCAGGTATTAAGACAAACCAAAACAGCAGCAGTGTAAAAATATTCCACCCGATGAGTAATGAGAATGGAACTAAAACTGCTGTCAGCCCGAGTGGTATAATTACTGTTCCTTTTAACTTGTCTTTTGATGTTTTGGTCATGCTTGCGGTCTTTACTGTAAAAAGCTTCTTCGGCTTTTAAGGTGCTAATGGCTAACAATATACGAAAAGTGATTGAGCCTTTGAATGGAAGATTTCTTTGGTAGCTCCGAAGAGTCGAGACTCACTTGAAATGACGGTTTAATAGGTTTCTACGGTTTACTGGCTTCTGTTTTCTGATTACCCTCGTTCCCTTCCCGAGGCATCGGGAGATATGGCAAAGAATGCATTTTTTGCACTAAGATTTATCCATCACCCAATTTCCAAATTCACCAATTCCCTGTGCACCGAGCACCGAGCACCGAGCACCAGTTGCCAATTGACCAATTGACCAATTCCCCAATCACCCAACTTTACGTCAATTGCCGTATTGAGCTGCACTATATCAGAAGCTAGGTTTGTAATAACAACTAGAGAAAATTCAAATTATGAGAAAGCTTCAATTATTACTCGTTTTAATAAGTTTCTTCAGCTTTTCGGCCTTAGGCCAAAGCATCAAATGTGTAAAGGGTGACTGTGAGAACGGATATGGATTTGCCACCATGCACGATGCCAGCGGACAGGAATATGGCTACCAGGTAGGCTACTATAAAGAGGGAAAGCTAAACGGTGTAGCCAACCAAACCGGAACTTTCGGCAAGTTTTGGGGAACATTTAAAGACGGAAAAAGACACGGTTTCTTCAGCTATGAAAGCGATGGCAACCTCTACGCCTTCGGTCAGTTTATTGACGGAAAGAAAGAAGGCTTACATGTTATCCGTACACAACAAGGCTACGATTACAAAGACTATAAAAACGATGCTCACGTGAGCAATAGTCCGCTGCCAAGCACAGCTACAGCTCCTTGTGTTTTGGGTAATTGTAATGATGGAAGGGGAGTGAAAATCAACGGTAACGATGCGGTTTACAGCTCATGGAAGAGTGGTAAAATGAACGGCATGACCATGCAATTTCTACCTTCTCAGAGCAAAATTATCTTTTCAGAATACACAGAAGGCACACTCAATGGATCGCACATGATCTGGCATTTCGACAAGTCAGCTGAGATTATGCAGATGAAGGATGGCCAAAAAGATGGTGAGTACTTGAAGAGGAAAACTGACAGCACACACGAAGCAGCAATTTATAAGGCAGGTGTTTTAAGCACTTCATTCTAAAACATGAATATGAAGCGTCTATCCCTGATTTTCGCCCTGACATTCGTTTGCTTTTTGAGTAAGGCTCAGGTCAGTATTCCACCTGCCAAAATGGAAAACCACCCTGATTATGCAGCTTATCAGCGAGCAAAACAGGGTAAAGATCATAATGCCGCATTGCGTGCCGCAGCCAACTTGATTGAAACCTATCCGGGTAATTCCGTGGCTTTACAATTGGCTGCAGCATCGTTTTATGACATCAATAAGCCCCAAGATGCCGCAGATTTTGTGCAATGGTCGGTGGCATACAATAGCTACGATAACGTTTCGAGCTTCTATGGTTTCATTTTCTCGGTGTTCGCAAATCGTCCTCAGGAGGTTCAGCAGTATGTGCGCACCATGCAGAATGTGGGCAAAGCAGCAGCAGATATGCAACGCGATTACCAAAGCATGAGCGGATATCTCAACTCATTAGCCAACTATCCTGATTTATCTACCACAGTTCAAAAGGCGAAAGGGTATTTAGCAAATTACAATGAAGAGGGGGTGAAGCGAGCGAAAGCAGCTTATGAGAACTTGGCTTCAACGCTTGGCGCGTCCTACGATGGGATTGCCAATAACGAAACGGCTGCTCAGACTTTAGCCGATTGGGTAAAGGCCGAAGAGGCGGTAAAACAAGGCCTCATTTCTCGAATGATGTATGTTGAGGCGCTGGTGAACATTGCCAAGATATCAGAGACGGTCAATTTTGAGTTCGGTCAGAAGTTGGAGCCATATTTGGAGAAGATCGTTTTCGACCAAACCAACTACAATCTCGCTTCCAGATACAGAGCTTATGAGCGATTGGCTAGGGTGCAATCGGCTATGAAACGCTGGGATAAAGTCGAAGCTTCTTCGAACCTTATTCTTTCCGATTTGAGTGGAAAATTACCATCGACAGCAACGCTTGCCAAAGCCTACTTCTACTTGGTAATGGCTAAAACCGAAAGTAGAAATTACAAAGATGCGGCTGCTTTGGCCGATTCATACGCTAGTCAATTGCCTAAGTTGAAATCGCCAGAATATATAGCCGAAGCCTATTATGTGATCTTACGCGCCTATGCTTTCAACAAGGAAATAGACAAAGCTCGAGCCATGGCCCAAAGAGCTGAAAACTTCCTAAAAACTCCGGGAATTGAACAAATGAACTATGTCTCTTATGTAAAGAATGGACTTTCCAGCATAGCCAATTTAGTGGATAATGAAACGGTGGCTTCAACCGGAAATGCCTACAACGATGGTGTTCAATTGATGGAGCAAAAGAAGTATGCTGAATCGGCTATTCAGTTTGAAAAGGCTAGGGCAGAAGAGGTTGCGATATTAGATAAAATGGATCCGCTAGAACAGCGTGGTTACTTGGATAAATTCCAACGCATCAATGGATTTCTGGCAGGAGCTTACTACGAAACCAAGCAGTTCGATAAGATCTACGATGTTATTGAATCGAACCGAGCTTATGCTTTGTTGAATGACAAACGAAGCGATAAGAAGCAGTTGTCACTTAAAGAGTTACAGACTGTTTTAGGTGAAGGTGAAGCTTATTTGTCGTTTATCGATGTTTCGAAGGGCACCACTTATGAAGGAACATACCTGATGTGTTTGGTCACCAAAAATAATGTGGTGGTGAAGTACAATCGTTCGGCAGGTGCCTTTTCAGATTTGCTCACTAGCCAAAAGGCTCAGTTGATTGAACTGGAAAAAGAACAGGCCAAAATGGAGTTCAGGAAGGAGAATCTAGATTATCTGAACGGAGCAAAAGCACGTGTAACAAACACTTTTGCCAAAGGCGAATTCAAACTGATAACTCAGTATTTGCGCAAGCATATGGAAGCCAAAGTGGTTGAAGGTAAGTATGTTTTCTATCAGAAGGAGAACCTGCCAGACTTACTTAACCGATTTTATCACACTTTTATCAGTGGGTTGGATGTAGAGCTATTCACAGTAGACAAACTGACAATCAGTCCAGAAGGGTTGATTGGCACCATTCCATTCGATGCCCTGACAGATGACAATGGCCAATATTTGGCTGAACGTTTCGAGATTGGCTACATTCCGAATGCGGCCATGTTGCACACGCTACGTACCCAACCGAAAAGGACTTATGCCATGAATGTGTTGGGCTTTGGTGGTGCTACTTATGATTTACATTCGGCACAAAAAGCGCCTTTGGCTTCCCTGGGTGATCTTGAAAAACTCCGATACAGAGTACGTGAAGACTTAAAGAACAACAAGCCGCTCGACTATGCCTTTGCTACTTTTCAAAGCGATGAACCAATGTCTTACCTGGAAGGTGGACGCAAAGAAGTTGCTGTTATTCAGGAAATTGTCCCGAAAACCGATACGCGTATGGATGCCATGATGACTGAAAATGAGCTGAAGCGAATGAGTGTTGCAGGTGAATTGGCTAAATATCGCGCGGTGCACCTTTCAAGTCATGCCAGTGTGCATCCTTATGTCTTCGACCTGAGTAGCATAGCCATGACAGTGAAGTCAAGTCCGGTGAATGGCGAAGATGGCATGCTAGTAGTAGGAGAGTTAGAGAAACTGAATCTGCCGGTCGACTTTGTAATGCTCAGTGCCTGTCAAACTGCTTTGGGAGTAGAGTCTCCTGGCGATGGCATCAAAGGCTTGAATCAGGCACTGTTGAATGCTGGGGCTAACAGTACGCTCACTTCCTTATGGAGTGTGAGTGACAGCGGAACCATGTTATTGACTATTCACCTTTATAACCGAGTTTTCAATGGAAACATGAGCACTTCAGCTGCTATTACCGATGTAAAAAGAAGCTTCATTAAAGGCGAGTTCGAAGGTCATACACATCCGTATTTCTGGGCACCGTTTATTTATACGGGGTATTAAACCTCGTCATTCAGAAGAAGGGCATTTCGATTGAAATGAGAAATGTACGACTGAAGAATCTCCAAGAGTGTGGCACTCATTTCAGGAGATTCTTCGGTCGTTTATTCGCCTAGGGCTCACTTACTTCCTCAGAATGACGCTCATGATGCTGTGTTTGTCACCGTCATTGCGAGAAATGAAACCTGTGGAACAAGGTTTCATGACGAAGCAATCTGTCCGTTAGGAGGTCTACTGCCCTGAACCGACAGACCTGCCTGCCGCAGGCAAGTTGCCGCGTTACAAAATTTCACTGCGTTCATTTTGCGCCCTGCCTGCGGCAGGCAGGCTCGCAATGACGTCTAAAACCCAATTCACCAATCACCCTCAATCCCTAAAGGGATGCCACAAGAATCAATTTTCGATACGAAACACTATCCATCACCCTTTAGGGCTGGGGTAGAAACTGAATTCATTACACCAATCAACCAATTCACCTCTTAGACCTCTCCGCTCAGGGTGAAAAGGAGAGTGACAAGGGTAATACACCGTTTTCTGCCCCGAAGTCTCGGGGTCCGATATACTGATAACTATTCCCCATTTCCCCAATTCCCCATTTCCCCAATGTCCATTGACTAATGACCAATTCACTAATTCCCTGCTTCCCTGAAGCATTTACGTCAATTGCCCTATGGAACGGCACTGAATCGCAATAGATATTTGAACATGCAAATTCACAGAAACATGAAAATTCTTTTGTTCAGTTCGCTACTGCTTTTCAGTCTGAGTATTAAGGCGCAAAACATCGATAGTTTAACCACTTTGGCCAGCAATGGCAATGTTGAGGCTCAGTTAAGTCTTCTGGATTATTACATGGGGCAAAACAATCGCGCCAAGGCATTTGAATATTTACAAGCAGCTGCTGCTAATAATCACGCACCTTCTCAATATACTATGGGAATTGTGAGTCAGCAGCAAGGAGACAGCGCAGCAGCACTTAAGTTTTTGCGAGCCTCTGCTGGGCAAGATTATTTACCGGCCAAACATGATTTGGGAGTTTTCTATATGAATGGCTGGGGTGTTGAGCCTTCTATGGAAGAGGCACTCAAGCTATTTAAAGAGGCTGCCGATAAAGGTTATGCCGATAGCCAGAACAACATGGGGAATATCTACACGAATGGAGCGGGAGTAGAGCAAGATTATGTGGAAGCAAAGAGATACTATGAGCTTGCTTCAGATCAAGGTTTGCCTTTGGCTCAGTTCAATTTGGGCGCTCTGTATATGGAAGGAAAAGGAGTAGAAAAGAACATGTCGAAGGCCGTTGAATTATTTACACTGGCAGGAGGACAAGGACACTTGGAGTCTCAGAAAAACCTTGGTGTGATCTATAAAATCGGAATGGGAGTAGAGGTAGATCTCGCCAAAGCACAATACTGGTTCGGTTTGGCAGGTAAGCAAGGCGATCAGGATGCTATGCGAGCATTTCTAGAACTGAATAAAGGCGGTGGCCAATAACACACAGCAAGCATAATATGTCAGGTTTATTCTCTAGGTTGATTGTAATTGCAGGGTTCTTCGCTCTGCTTTTACTTTTTCTTTATGTTCAGTTTTCCGAAAACAGGAGAATGAAGATATTGAAAGCAATTCCAGCATTCACCACTGTTTTAGCCGTTTGGGGACTCTGCACCAGTTGGTTTTGGTTTTACCTTTTCAACCTGTATCTAAGTTTACCAGCACTGGTATTAGCCATTGTGTTAAATGCCTATTCAACCTATAAGGCACTTAATCCTAAGCTAGTCCGTACTAACTCTATTCTTATTTTGTCTGCTTTTGTCCTTGGCGCTCTGAGCTTTGTGTATTTTGATGTTTAGGTCGGAGGTCAATTGTGCAGTCTCGGTAACCGTCATTGCGAGAAATAAAACCTGTGCCCCCAAGACCCCGATACCTCGGGGCGGGGCTAGGTTTAATGACGAAGCAATCTGTCTGTTAGTAGATCTACTGCCGAGAACTGAGAGATTGCCGCGTTACAAAATTTCACTGCGTTCATTTTGCGCCTCGCAATGACGTCTAAAACCCATTCCAATCACCCTCAATCCCTAAAGGGATACCAAAGAATCCAATTTCATGAACCTAGATTTATTCCTTCACCCTTTAGGGCAGGGGTTAAAGCTAACTTCCCCGTGCACTGAGCACCAACTACCAATTCCACCAATTTCCTAAACTACCCTCAATCCCTAAAGGGATGCCACAAGAATCAATTTTCGATACGAAACACTATCCATCACCCTTTAGGGCTGGGGTAGAAACTGAATTCATTACACCAATGACCAATCAACCAATTCACCTCTTAGGCCTCTCCACTCCGGTCGAGGTGAAAACGTAAGTTGCTAGGTATTGCACAGGCCAAAAGCCTTCCCACTCGGGGGAAGGTTTGGATGGGGGCTTTGAGATTAACTGATAACCATTACCCGTGCACTGAGCACCAACTACCAATCCACTATTTCCCCAATTTCCCTGCTTCCCCGAAGCATTTACGTCATTTGCCCTATTTACTCCCGCCTTTGGTCTGAGCAACTTTGAAGTGACTAAAGACCCTTTTTCATGAAGAACAGGAAACGACTCAAACAATCGACTCAAACAGCTTTTGGTGTGGCCATGCTCATGCTAATGAGTTTCAATCTTTCGGCACAAGCAATTGTAGAGGGAGGACTTTTTCAGCGTTACTATAACATGAACCAGAAAAAGTTAGAGGAGATGAAGGAACTCAAAAGACTAGCCTGGTCAGAATACAGTAAGTTGGTGGATGTCTCCCTAGTAAAAGCAGAAGGCGAATATCTGGCTGCACAGAGGAGCAAAAAGAAGTACGATGAACTCACCTTCACCTTAGACGGTAGAAAGCTGGTAACCTCGGGCAAAGTATATTTTAGCAAGAGCACGGTTGAGCGCAATGGATATTACGTGCCTAAAATAGGTGGTGTATCCATAGTGCCGAACTCAGATATACGCTATCAGGGTAGTGGTAAATTGTTCGCGAGTATAGAAGATATCGAAGGCAGTATCATCAAATCTTCAGGCAATCTATACAACGAAGATGGTAGCGTTTTTTATAGCGAAGAGCTAGACGAAACCGGCCAATACATTTACCGGACGGCTATAAAACCAAATGGCGACTACGACTTTATGTTGTACTCACCCAATGGTTCGCAAAGAGACAAAGCCGATAAATTTGGGGTCTATAGCCCTAATATGGTTTATCCATTTAGTGCCGGTGGTACCCAGTATATTTCGCCAGAGGCCAGAGAAATTTCACTGATCAATTTTGAGAATGGAGATAAGTACATCGGCTTCTCTACTGCCGGAACTTATGACACGCGAGGCTCAGGTACTTTTACTGGCTTTATGCCCACACTTTTTATGGAATATGGCAACGGAGGCGTGTTCTTTCTAGAGCGACCATGGGCAGAACAACCTTATGCATGGGCTTTGGTGGTAGATGGTGAAGTGGAAATGACTATTCCTGCCGACATATCTGAAAAGCCGCAAGTCGATAGTCTGCTGAATAACCTGGATGTGAATATGTCCTACTATCCGTACCCCACCTATATGTTGGATGAGAAGGAGAAAAAGGATGCCATTTGGTGGCCAACCATGTCGGGACAAATGCTCAGTAAAGACACCGCCAATCTCAATGGTTATGGTATCAAGTTTTATACGGCCGATTCTGCTTTTAGAGGAGATCATTCCTATCTGGAAGTCGGCACATTCCAAAATGGAAAATTGCATGGAATGGGGTATAGGGTGAACATTACCCGACTCTATAACAACAAGTTTTCAAGCCGACCGAAAAACGAAACCGAAGACTATGATGCTTTTGCTGCTCGTGTAAAAGGTGCTGCTGGGGTTTTTAACAATGGTGAACTGGTAGATGGTCGCGTACTGGATATTGATAACGCCCGCAAAACCTATAAAAATGGTAATCGCTGGAAGCACATTCCGGTTGAAGGTTTTGCCTCTATTGGCAATGTGCCACTTAGCTTTAAAGGAAGTCTTTATTATGGCGATATGCCTTACACCGATTTGCCGAAGGACAAGGCCAATATCTATGTAGCCGAAATCCAGCGCATAATAAAGGTGCTGGAAATTGACACCACCAGAAAGGCCCTTAAAGTAATGGGCGACTATGACGAACCCGTTTGGCTCGATGAAAACTCCGGACCGCTTTATTGGCTTTACTCCGCCAAAACAGCTACTACAAGCTTTTGCCCAAGAACGATTACCCGAAAGAAGTTTAAGGAGATTAATGTAAAGAAATCTATACCGCGCAATACCACCACCGTGCGAAAGGTAAACGGAGCGATAGTAGATTATTACTACACCACCCGCAAGAGCGACCCGATAGAATATACTGTAAAAGAAACCGTGTTAGACGGCTATGAAACCGTAACCTGTCCGGTTTGCCATGGCGAAGGAATTGTAAGCGTAAAAGCCCTTGCAAGCCAGTATAAACAGCTGGTGTTTCATTGATAAGATAAATAGTAGTCTTTAGTTGAGTCTCAGGTTAGTCACCTGTTTAGTTGAGAAAGCAGCACATACGGTGCTGCTTTTTTTGTTGATGCATTGAATTATTAATGAATCTTCCAAATAACTTTTTTCGTTTAGTTTTTCTTTACTCAATTGGTTCAACGTCTACAGCTACATCGTCACCTTTATCGTTTTTTTGGATATTATAGGTGACCTTATCACCAACAGATAAATCATTAAAGTCAATACCATTAACAGATTGATAATGAAAGAAAAGGTTATTAGGAGGTCTTTTGATAAAGCCATAACCATTTTGGATATTCATTATTTCGCCAATATCTCCTTCACTGTCATTATTGCTGTCTACCTCAGACTTATGTGTTGATGGAATTGCCTTAGCTTTTCTTTCAACCTTCTTTTGTTGTGGCAAGAAAAGATTGTTTACTGCAAATGAGTCTCTTGCAACTCTATTGTCAATTTCTTCATGCATAGCAATTGGATAGGTTACAACTTCCAATAAGTCTTGTGAAGTTCGAGTCACTCTTTCATTCCCGTAATCATCTGTATAATCGAAGTCCCAAGACATTAGCATTACCCTTGTTCCGAGTGTATTAAGTTTTCTTATTAATGGAGTATAGTCTCCGTCAGATGCAACTAACACTAAAACATTAAATCTTTTATAATAAGCTAACTCAAATGCTTCTAAAGCCAACCAAACATCAATTCCTTTTTCATGCTTTTGTCCTGATTGGGATGTCTTTACTGGCAAATAATGGGTTGTGATTCCCTCCTTCATTAAAACATCATCAAAAAGTCTGTCGTAATAGAGAGAGTTTGATTTTTCAGATGCATCTTTTGCATTTAGCCTGCCACGGAAATAATGTGAATCAACTATTTGACAATGTCTATAACCACTTGAATCTCCCTCTACTTCTGCAACTTTATGTCTAATGTAGTCATGAAGTCCTGAGACACTGATTCTTGCTTTGCGCTTGTGAACATATGCGTAATAGTTACTTACATGAAGAAAATAATTCCCATCATAAAAGACTCCAATTCGGGTCAGTTTATTGTTCTTGTCTGTATTCATTATTCATTATTTAATGTCTTTATAATTTAGCCTAACGCGGTGTGCCGCGCACTATTTGAGTTTTGAGAAAAGCACAGGAGTTTAAAAAGTACGTGTGTGTTTTTCTTGCTGGAAGAAAAGAATTTAAAAGAATAATTACAAGGGGTATTATGCTGAGAGGTAGCATTAGTCGTCCGACCAATTGTCCTCAACACTGCCCAGAGTTTCGGTCTCAGCCGTCCTTACCAGTCATTGGTCTGACGACTTGGTTGTTTGGTTGCTTCGGGTGAGAGGGTAGGAGCAAGGTCGCGGGGGATTCTTCGGTCATTCCTCCCTCTGAATGACGCGGTATATTTAGCTTTTTCGGTATCCGTCATTGCGAGAAATAAAGCCTGTGCTAACAAGGTTTTATGACGAAGCAATCTGTCTGCATAGAGGACTACTGCTCAGAATAGGCAGATTGCCGCGTTACAAAATTCCACTGCGTTCATTTTGTGCCTCGCAATGACGAGAAAGATACGGTTTCTTGCTTCTAATCATCCTCAATTCCTTCCCGAGGCATCGGGAGGGATGCCAAAGAATTCAATTTTATGAACCAAGCTTTATTCCTTCACCCTTTAGGGCTGGGGTAGAGGCAGAATTCTTTTCCAAATACTTATTGACCCATCGATTAACGAATCCACTAATAACCCTTTCCTGAGCACCGAGCACCAGTTCCCTAATCAACTAGTTGCCAAATTCCCCAAATTCGCAGTTTCCTAATAACCAAGTCAAGTGCAAGGCCATGGGAGATGCTGAAATAAAGTCAGCATGACGTGCTATAGTGGGCTTTGGCCGTAGCCCCAACTTTGAACTATAAACCTTGAACTCTTAAACCGCTTCTTCGAAGCAATTACGTCAATTGCCTTATTGAATGCCGTAGGGCACTGGGCTAAGTTTGTTTATGATTTTTAATTAACTCAAAGCAAATCCATCATGAAAAGAAAACTATTTCTGGCAGCGCTGCTAGCCATTTTTACTGCACTTACATCCGTAGCCCAAACTGTAGAAGAGGTCAATGCCAAAATACTGGGGCCGGCAAACTTGAATTTTAGGAAATTCTCTAAAAGAGTAGTTATCTCCGACTTCCATGTGAAATATCAGGTAGCAATGGAGCTGGAAGATTCACAAAAAGGCGGAAAAATGTGGAGAGGCGGTTTGAGGGGAGATGCCAAAGCTACTCTTGACCTTGTTTTAGATGGTTTGGATCCTGATCAGCTTCAAAAACTAACCGATGAGTTGTATACCAGCTATGTTGCCGAGTTGAAGGCTCAGGGTTTTGAAGTAGCTCCAATTGAAGAGCTATGGAACCATGAGGCTTATTCAAAAGACAGAGAAGGTAGGTGGGAGCTGGTGCCCGGTAATGGTCCTGGAGATAGTGGAGAATATGGAGTCATTTTCACCAGAGCCACTAACGGTAAATTTGTGGTGCCGAAAAACTATGGTGGCATGTATGTAGGTGCAACGGTAGGTAAAATAAACAACAAGGAAAAAGACTTTATCTATAACAGTGTGTCTCTGGTGGTAACCATTTTTGAAGACAGCCAGGGAGAGCTTTCAAAGGCTTTGAACAGACATGCTAAAGCTGCTCAGGTAAAAGCTGAAACCAATTTCAAGATAAGCGAAGACAGCAAGGTTTGGTTCGGTATGGGTACTGTTTATCCAAAGGGTGGAGTTGAAGTAACTGATGTTATTGAAAAGCAGAAATTCGAGTCGGGGCAGAATGCAGCCAGAGATAAAATGGGTACTGACTTTGGAGTTCTGCGAGTTTGGGAAGTAGAAAATAAGGAGAAGAAAAACTACGCTACTGTTGAGTGCAACCCTGAGAAATATTTAAAAGGCACAGAGCTGGGAGCAAATGCCTTTTTGAAAGAGGCCATTCAGGTCTTAGTTAAAAAGGCTAATTAAGCGCAGATGAATAAGCTTCAACCAAAATATCTAGTTGTTTCTATTGTGCTGCTGTTCCTTGCTTGCGAAAGCAAAGGGCAGCAGGCTTTAGAAGCTTGTGGCGAAATAAAGACACTTACCATAGACGCTGAATATGCGCAGATGGCAGGGCTGCCAGAAATTAACTTCGAATTGGAATATCCTGCTGAAATGGAGTTTACTCCGGCTGTCGAAGGTCAAAAGAATTACAACTATGCCACTTTTGTTTCACATGATGAAGCTGGAAATAGGAAGGAAATGATCTCCATCGGTTACTACACCATGGAAGGCACTGATGAAGCAACTATGGATGCGTTGAATGAAGATCTACTCAGTCAATTTCGTCAAATGTATGTCGCCAATTTTGAGTTGAGCAATGAATTTCTTGGCAAAAAAGAGTTCGATGGTAAGGAATATCCTATGTTTCAAACTATCGGAAAAATTGATCGCCCCGAGGCAGAATTTGTTGGTTCCTATCATGTTCAGGCCATGCTTATTCGCCCCAACCCAGAATCGAAAGTTGGAGTGGTTTTCATCTTCCAATCGAACGAAACTTCAGCAATATCCTCATTCGAAGACATTGGTAATAAGGGCTGTTCTTCAATTATTTGGAATAGTTTGAAATTCAATGACTAGTCAAATTCAATTTGTTGCCTATTTTTAGTGATGCCTTTAGCTAAACACCTTCGTTTATTTCTTGCGCTTACGCTATCTGTTTGGTGTGTTGATGCGGTTGCTCAAAACCAGCAACAAATTGAGATTGAGGTCTATAAAGATTCGCTGAGCATAAAGACGGGCTTAGAAAAGGCTAAGGCTTATGGTGAAATTGGTTACCGCTATAGATACATTAATAGAGATAGTGCTTGGCATTACACCCTAATGGCTAATGAGATGGCTGAGGAATATAAGGACGTAAATCTGCAGAGCAGAACACTCATGAATATTGGTATTCTCCACCTTGAGGAGGGGAGTTTTGACAAATCTGAAGCCTCTCTTAAGTCTGCTCTGGCCTTAGTCGATACTGCCAAATGGCCAAAAATGGAGACTTATATCTCGCACAATCTTGGAGCAGTTTATGAAAAAACCGGTGCTATGGATTCCGCCATTCATTATTCCCTTCGGGCATTATCTGGGTATGAAATTGTTCAAGATACTCAAGGGATGGCTTCCATGCATTTGAACCTCGCCAATCAATATAGAGTAATCAAAGAATATGACCTGTCGGTAGAAGCGAACAAAAAAGCCAGGTCGTTGTATGAAAAAATAGGCAATGAATTCTACCTGGCCGCTATTGAGAATAACTTGGCGCTATTGAATAATGAATTTGAACGGTATGAAGAAGCTTTAGTCTATGCCGAAAAATCATTGAAAATGTTCAATAAAATAGGTCAAAGGCTAGTAACTGGCTATAGTTATACCAATATTGGGGTAGCGCAAAAGGGGCTTGGAAATTTAGATGAAGCTGAAGAAGCATTGAAAAAAGCCTTGGCACTTCAGCAGGAAAGAGGAGATAAATACGAGGAGATATTCCTTAAAATGCACCTAGCCGATGTACTAAACCGAAGAGGGAATTATGCTGAAGCGGCTAGCTTGGGAGTTGAAGCATATCAAGGCGCGGTGAATGACGATATTCTTACTTTTCAACAGAAAACAGCACTCACACTTTCTAAGATTTACGAAAACCAACGCAACTATAAGGACGCTCTAACTTATATGCAAAAGAGCACTGCCGCTCAGGATAGTCTATTTATGACAGAAAAAGCTAAGGAGGTTCTGAAGCTGAAAGAGCAGTATGAAACGGAGCAGAAGGAGAATGAAATTCTGCGTCAGCGAAATGAGCTCATCGAAAGTGAGCTGACCTTGAAAAGAAGAAACAACCTACTCATTGCAGGAGGAGGTTTGGTGGTTTTATTAGTGGTTGTTGGAATTTCGTTGATTAGAGTTCAGCGCTTGAAAGCAGAGAGAATCAAGAATGAGACAGCACTAGAAAAAGCGCTTACCGAAGCCAAAGCACAGGAAAATCTGAAGGAGCAACGCATCAGAATTGCCAGAGATCTGCACGATAATATTGGCTCGCAATTGACATACATCACTTCGATCACGGATACCACTAGAAAAGGAATTAACAAAGGGGAAGTTTTCCTTGCGGAAAAGTTGATGCAGATGAAGCAGTTCACTTTGGTCACTATCTCAGAACTCCGCGATACCATCTGGGCGATGAATAAGGATGAGATCAGTTTAGAGGATATTCAGGAGAGAACGCAGCAGCTCGCAGCCACCATTCACGATGCCACAGATGACAACATCCGGGTTCGCACCGAAAGTGAGCCAAGCGATAAAGTGTTGAATGCTTTTGTAGGAATGAATCTGTTCAGAATCATTCAGGAGTGTATCAATAATGCGGTGAAACACTCAGAAACGAAAGAAGTGCTGGTGTCCTTCAAAGACATTGATAAGAAGATAGAAATTGTAGTTCAAGACTTCGGTAAGGGCTTCGATACTGAAGTTCAAGGTGCTGGAAACGGACTATATATTATGAAGAATCGAGCTGAAAAAGCTGGAATAGACTTTAATCTATCCAGTGCAGTCGGTGAAGGCACCAAGGTTGAGTTGAGGGTTTAAATGTTGAGAGGTGTTGAGGTTTGGACGTGTTGGAGTTTTAGGGCGATAAATCTCGACCAAAGCCAATTGAAGGCGTCATTGCGAGGAAGAAAAGCAGCGTTAGCAAGCTTTTGTGACGTAGCAATCTCCTTTAGCCTAGCACAAGTTTAGGAGATTCTTCGGACTCCAGATAGCTATCGGGATCAGGAGGATATTAATGCAGTCTGTTGCTGCATCGGGTTTAGTTGTCCCCCGCTGGCGGGGGTAGGGGGTGGATTTTTGAATAATTAATGATATTTCACCATGCCTGGAGAGAGGTGTGGAAAAGTTCAGAATTTACCCCTAACCCCGATGTTTCGGGGCCCTAAAGGGGACTTAAGAGAAGTAGACTCAATATTTAAAAGAGTAAGAAAATGAAAACAAGGTTGGCGATAGTAGATGACAATACATTTTTAGCGAGGGCTATCAATGAGAAATTGTCTGGTTTTGATGATTTGGATATCAAATACACCGTCCACAATGGCAGTGAGTTTCTGGCCAAGCTAGAGAAGAATCATAACCTTGATATTGTATTGATGGATATTGAAATGCCTGTGTTAGATGGTATCGAAACTGTAAATATTGTCAAGCAAAAATATCCGCACATAAAGGTGCTAATGCTAACGGTTTTCGATAATGACGAAAACATCTTCAACGCTATTCGTGCTGGCGCTGACGGCTATTTACTGAAGGAAATAGAAGGGGATAAGCTACACAAAGCTATTTTGGAAACCGTAGAAGGTGGAGCAGCAATGAGTCCATCTATCGCGGTGAAAACCCTCAAATTACTCCGTTTCCCTGAAAAACAAGAGTCATTCAAAATCGAAGAAGATATTACGGAACTCAGTACCCGTGAGCAGGAAGTGCTGGAGCAATTGGCTGAAGGCCTAAGCTATACCGTCATTGCAAATAACCTGTTTCTATCGCCAAGCACAGTGCGCAAACACATTGAGAACATCTACAAGAAACTGCAAGTACATAATAAGCTAGAGGCCGTTCAAAAAGCCCGTAGGCAGAGTTTGATTTAACTGTCGGAATTGGGTCAGGACGTCATTGCGGAATTTTCCTTTGATATATGGGTCAGCTCAAAGGAAAATGTCCGCAATCTCTTTTAATGTCTAATGGGATACAGAAACTTATCACCATCAGAGTCTTTCATGAGGACTCTGATGATTGTTCTAGGACTTCCTCAGAGTCCCTTTCAGGAGACTCTGAGGGTGATGGGATTCACTACAAAGTTTGCGGTCACCATCATTGCGAGGAGAAAAAGCCACACATGTAGGCTTTTATGACGCGGCAATCTGTGGGTTCAAATCAAGATGGGCCATAACAGTGAGATTGCTTCGGCACAATCTTCTGCTAAAGCGAAGTTTGTTTCTCGCAATGATGGCTTAACAGACAGTTCGTGGTATTTGATAAACTCCAATTCCGTAAATGACCATTGCCTAATCAACCAATTCCCCACTTAGGCCTCTCCGCTATGATCGAGGTAAAAAGAGAGAGGCAAAATGATTACGGAGATAGTACCACTATCAGAGTCTCTAGCAGAGGACTTTGATGATTGATCAAACCTTTCTCAGAGTCCCTTTTAGGAGGCTCTGAGGATGTGGGATTCACCTCAGAGTTTGCGGTCACCGTCATTGCGAGAAATGAAACCTGTAAACTTCAGCCTTTAAACTTAGAGATGAAGCATGGATAGGTTTCATGCCGAAGCAATCTTTCTATTAGAAGGCCTATTGCCCAGAATGGACAGATTGCCACGTCTCAAAATTCCACTTCGTTCATTTTGCTCCTCGCAATGACGCTTAGATAGGCTGTTCTTCCTGTCTGATAAACTTCAATCCTCTAAATGACAAATTACTAATCAACCAATTTACCAATTCCCCAATCACCTAATTCCCCAATTTTTCATCCAGTCCCTTAATCTCCTTCTTATACTTCGAAGGTAGAATCAAATTCTTGAAGAAGTCATCTAAGCGTATGGCTCTAGTCAATTTGTAGCCTGAGATCAGGGTGGGGTAGATAGACATCTTTTTGAAGCCCATCAGTTCATGTACTCTTTTCGGAACAACAATGCCTTGAACGCCTAAAAGCATATGGTAGCGAACAGCTCCTAATTGTCTACGATATTGGATAAAGAGGTCTTTGGTGTAACCGCTGTATTTTAAGTTAGCCATGAGGTGTTCTTCTCTGACTATTTCCCAATCAGCAAAGCTTTGAGGCGAATTAGGTATTTGCAAACCCTTTCCAAGCTTGTTGAAGACCGTCAGGATTTCATGCTTTTCTGCTGAAGTAAGAGGCCGCTCCAAGGTTTCATAGGCTCGAATGGAATAGTCGATCAGCATAAAGAGCACATCGCGGTAAGCCCATTCAGGAATTTTATAGCCTCTCTTATCTTCGAGATTACCATGAATAGAGTTGATGGCGTGAATAGCCTGAAAAGCTTCCTTCTCCTTCGAAAAGACTATTCTCTTCGCGTAAGTAACCGTGGAAAACAATCGTCCTATTGGATCAGCTGGAAGCTTGCCAGTAAAGAATAGCCAGTCTACTGCTTTACTTAGGGCGAACTCAGCAGCAGCTCCAGCAAAAATCAGAAGAATTGTATCACTTTTACCCCATATTTCTCGCACAATGGAGTCTTCGTGGGCAAAGTACACCGAGGTTTTCTTTTCCATATTTACCGGAGCTGTTCCTATCTTATCCAATTTACTATATCCAAATCGTGCCTTGAAGTAAGTAGACGCTTAATTCCAATAGGTTCCGTTAAAGCCAAGCACCATTCCTAGCCAAAGACTTACAACAAAGCCAATTAGACCGATTATAATGGCCAATGGCTTTTTCCATCCATTAAAGAAGAATAACTGCTCCACATAGAAATAGAAAATACCGCCCATGGCTGTTGCAATCGGAGTAAGAACCAAAGGCTTAATAAACCAGAGTTTCGACCATGCAGGATCTGCATTGTCTGCTGAGAAAATGAAAAGAGAGGTGAGCACCAAACCAATGGCTGCACCAATGAGCGCACGTTTCTTTAAAGTGTCTAAAGAAGGAGGTGCTACGGAAGTATTTTTGTTTGTCATCTTGAGTTAATTAAAAGTACTTTGAATTGCAAAGTAAGTAATAAAATCAGATTCAATGCAAGGGGAGAGGTACAATAAGTTTTGAAAAAAAATGAGGCTTTGAGGGTGTTTGGGAAAGAACTCCAAACAGGTCTTATTTTTTATTAAAGTCTTGCCATCCCATGTTGTAATACTTAGGATTCACAGAAAATGCGCTGCACCCCAATCTAGATCGCCTGAAAATGGTATTCGGTACTCACCCCAATTACATGTTTTGGATTCTGTTTTACCATATTCTGTCCAAGTTCCAACGTACTGGTTATTCTTGAAGCGATCGGAGTAGTGTTTGCCGAGGTCAGAGTAATGCAGACTTCCATCTTTATCTACATACCACCAAAGGGTAATTATTCCCTGAAATGTTCCGACATGTTTTTGTTTTGGATTTTCTGCGAATAGGTATTTACCAATAGCAATTCCCTGAGCCTTGTATCCTGCGTCCGCATACATGCTATCCACACCATAATCCATATGCATGAATTCTCGGAATTGCTCAATAATGATGGTACCCTCAAAATCACAAGTATTGTTGGATACAGTAGTGTTTCCCTCGATGAAATAAGGGTTTGCTATTTTATCACTTTTACTAACGGATTTGATGTCGACTTTAATCCTCCGATAGTCAGAACCGATGTATCCCAAAATGTCTGACTTTGGTGCTAAGGCCTGTTCTAAACTGAAATGTGAGTATTCCGATAGTTTATTCTCTGGCTTCAGTTCTTCGGACATCGGAAATTCTGGGTTTTCGAGCAAATTCACCCATTCTTTAGTTTGCTGGGCCAGAAGATTTGAGGAGATAAATAAAAAGATGAAGAGATAGGTTTTCATTGTATCTACTGATTGTACCTAATTTTAATTGCTTACCTTTTTGCTATTGGTCATAGGTTCGGTATTAGCCCCAAATACCATTGGACTGCGTGAGGATTACAGGCTCGCCCTCCGTAATCAAAATAGTGTGCTCGTGCTGCGTTACATAACCACCTCGGTTGCCCACCAACGTCCAACCATCATTTAGTTGAACCGCTACGGTTGATTGGGTCGAAATAAAGGTTTCAACAGCCACAGTGGTGTTTTTTCTGAATCGTTCTCTATTGGTTTTTACTCTATAATTCAGAATATCTTCTGGTGCTTCGTGCAGGCTTCTGCCTACACCATGTCCTGCTAGGTTCTTAATTACCTTAAAGCCCGATTTTTTGGCTTCTGTTTCTATCAGATAACCAATGTCAGAGATTTTCACCCCTCCTTTGATACTGTGGATCGCCTTGTGAAGAATATCTCTAGAAGCATCTACCAACGGCTGATGATTGTGAATGTCTTTGCCTAAAACAAAAGAGCCTCCATTATTTGCCCAAAAGCCATTGAGTTCTGCAGAAACATCAATATTCACCAGGTCGCCTTCTTTCAAGATTTTTTGATCAGACGGAATACCGTGAGCAGCCTCTTCATTTACACTAATACATGAGTAGCCAGGGAACCCATAAGTCTCATAAGGAGCAGATTTGGCACCATGGCTCTTAAGAATTTAGCCTCCAAAATTGTCCAGCTCTTTCGTAGACATGCCCACTTTTGCATGTTCTCTCATTAGCCTTAGCGTTGTGGCAACCACTTCGCTTACCCTTTTCATTCCTTCTAATTCAGACTCTTTTGAGATGGACATATCAGTATTTTTGATTGATGAGTTTTTAGCTATTTCTATTCAAAGATAGAAGATTAGCTTGCTAGAGGAGATGATGTGCGTATTTCTTCAAATTTAAATCTTTTGAATCCTTTCCTTCCTGTTGGGGGAATCTTACATTTGCCCAAAATGGGGTGCTTGCTTACGCAGGCTGAGATGATACCCAGGAGTTTGGCTCCGCACCTGATCCAGATAATGCTGGCGTAGGGAAAATAAAGCTTTTGCTGTGCTGCAAGGGCTGGTTCATCTCCTCATTTCATTGAAACATAAAAACAATGATCGAGGAATTTTTAACACAACTTACCTGGCTTCAAGGGCTGGGAACTCTCTTTGGCATAGTACAAGTAGTGCTGGCCCGTCAAAATAATGTGCATACCTATCTGTTTGGCATTGCCTCCATTTTAATCAGTATGTGGGTACTCTATCAGAGTGCACTTTATGCTGATATTCTACTGAACATGTACTATTTGGTCATGAGTGTTTATGGCTGGGTTTATTGGAAATTTGGCAAGCAAAAAACGGAAACGCCTATTTCTTCAGTCAATAAAAATGAGTTTTTAAAAGCCAATGGTATTGTGCTAGCTTGTTTTTTGCTGATGTCTTACTGGCTTACATTTCACACAGATTCCGATGTTCCCATTTGGGATGCCGTGGTAGTGGCTTTTGCATGGGCTGGAATGTGGCTGATGGCCAAGCGTAAAATCGAAAACTGGATTTACCTCAATATCAGCAACATCATTTCCATTCCACTAATGGTTTATAAAGAGCTTTATATATATGCTGGAATGACTGTGTTCCTATTTATAATGGGTACATCGGGATATCTGAAATGGCGAAAATTAATGAAGAATGAAAGAGAGCTTACTTATGCAACCGCCTAGAGAATATTTGAATGACGCAGCAGTTTTTAGAAAAGAGGTGTTGCAATGGATAGAGGAAGAAAACCTATGGAACATCTGGGTGCCAAAAGCTTTTGGCGGACTGGAGTGTTCCCTTTCTGATGGTTTGAAAACTCTGCAAGCTTTGGCTAGGCTAGATGGTAGTTTAGGCTGGACGGTCACTCTTTGTAGTGGTGCTAATTTCTTCATTGGTAACCTTCAGCCCGAAGTTGCCCGAGAAGTTTTTGCTCACTCAGCCATTTTAGGTGGAAGTGGAGGTATGTTTGGAACTGCCGAAAAGGAGGGAGATGATTATCGACTTAATGGTACTTGGCGCTATGCAACAGGAGCACCGTATCTCACTCATTTTACTTTGAATGCGAAAATTATAGAGAATGGGATAGAGTTGAAGAATGAGGATGGAACACCAAAATTCCTGTCATTCGTTATTCCAGCAGCTGAAGTGACCATCATTGAAGATTGGCAAACCATGGGGCTGAAAGCTTCGGCTACTCATTCTTTTAAGGTGAATGATGTAGTTCTTCACGAACGATTCAGCTTCATTTATAATCAGTTTTATCATCCTCAGTCAGTCTTTAAAATTCATTTTTCAGTATTTGCCGATTTAACACTTTGGGTGAATTACATTGGTATGGCCGACCATTTTATGGAAGAATCAGCTAAAATAGTGAGCACCGATCGCATTGATTCATTGGCTTCAGTCATTAGATCGGCCAATCAAGAGCTAGCGGAAATAGTGCAGACTGTAGATGAATTGATAGATTCTCAAAAATCTTTTACCGGTTCCTTGATCAAAGAAGTACATGGAGTTGCTAGTGCTTCAGTGAAAAAACTCAGCGAGGCAATTATAAACCTTTATCCTATGGTAGGAATTAAGGGAAGTAAGGAAGACCACATATTAAACCAGGTTTTCCGTGACTATTTTACTGCAACGCAGCATCATATATTTACCAAAGGAGAGAAGGTTTTGTGATTGATAAAGAACTAAATGGGAAATGAGCCTAGAACCCTTTTTATCTTTTAATATTAGGCCTTAGCGTGATACTAAGGCCAGTTTTAAGATAGCTAATTTTAAATTCTTCCTAAGACGAGATCAGCTGTATCAACAATTCCCATCAACATCACAGCTATCGCCTTGTTCTGGCGAAGTATTGATGAAAGAGCTACTTTCAGCCTGAACCTTTTCTAAGGTGGCTTTAAAATGCTCTACTGGTTGAGCACCAGATACTGCATATTTTCTATCGAATACAAAGAAGGGAACACCCTGAACTCTTATCTGCCTTGCTTCGTCAATATCTTGGTTTACGTAGCTAGCAAACTGTTCTTCATTTAAGGCGAGCTCAACTTCAGCCTCGGTAATTCCAACAGAAGTGGCCAATTCTACCAATGTGTTGAAATCGCTGGTGTTTTTTCCTTTAATAAAATAGGCTTCTAGAAGTGCTTCTTTGAGCTCATCACCTAGGTTTTTTCTTTTGGCCAATTGAAGCACTCTATGTGCTTTAAATGAGTTGGCAACTTTGGCAATATCGAAGTTGTAGTCAAGACCTGCATTGGCAGCCATTTCTTCAACTCGTTCATGCATTTGCTTAGACTGCTCAAGGCTTATCCCTTTAGCTTTGGCCAAGTATTCGTAAACATTTTCTTCACTGCTCTCAGGCATGTCAGGGTTCAGCTGAAAGCTTTTCCAAACTATTTCTACCTCATCTTTCTGCGGGAAATCTTCCAACGCAGCTTCCAAATGTCTTTTACCGATATAGCAAAACGGACACATGACATCACTCCAAATCTCTATTTTCATAATCTCTTTTCTAAGTCAGTTTTTAGAACCAAAAGGAGGGAAGATTGATTCAATACTCTCACCCCATTTCTAGGCTTTAAATGAAAATAGGCCTTAAGAATTTTCTCAAGGCCTGTTTTCTATATGTTTCTTTAAGATAAATCTAATTGTTGAAGTAGAGCTTACTAGTGTTTCTGTATCCATTATTATCGCCATACCAATCTTTGAACTGACTGCCTTGGCTCACTCCCCAATCTATGAATTTGTTGTATCCTTTGTCAATTCTAGTTTTCTCAGTCGGATATCTGAATTGGTGTATGATGTGAATGGCCCAAGGCAGGTTGTTGGCATCTTGATAGCTCTTGCCAGAACCTAATTCCGTAGCATCGCTGCCCGTTCCGAACAAGCTTTGGTCGGCTAAGTTAGTCGGTGTTTTACCAGCCAAGTGAAGCTCTTTTCCTCTCTCTAGACTAGAGAAAATGAATGGGTTAAAAGGTGCATCTCCAATAAGGCTAGGGTCTATTGGGCTTACAAATTCTACTACTACTTCTATGTTATACGGTTCTACAGAAGCTTCTGATGGGTCTGTATTGATAAACTTAGCTCCAGCAGCTGGCTGCATAAAGTTGAAGCTATCATTAAAAACAATAATCACTGATTTGTCTTGATTAGCCTCTAGCCCTTTAGCGTCTAAGGTCGTGTTATTTCCTCCTGTGTTATGACCAGTAACGGAACTAACTAGTAACGGATCAACATCCAATTCAATACCAAAGCCACTGTGATTTCCAGCTCCAACTGCTCTTACCGTAAAGTTCATTATGAATCTTACACTTTCATTGTTGCTGTTCAATACGTTGGTGTATCTGTAACCAATTACCATGTCATTAAAATCGTAGTCACCTTTGAGCGGCCATAAATCTTCGAAGGCGAAGGAGCCCATCCCTAATTCAGAAGGAGTAAATACATCTGCAGCAGCCTCTGGGTCGTTCGGGTAATCGTCTAATTCATCTATTATTCCATCATTGTCTGAGTCTTGCTGACTTAGGTTCGAAGCTTCACATTTCCATGCAGTAAGGTCATTTATCTTTTTATCGAAAGTTTTTACAATGCTGTAGGCACCATCTTCTTTAGATATTTGAATGAGGTTAGATTGTGCGTCATTCGTTCCTACAAATATTCTGTCTTGGCGATCTATGGCCATTGAAGTAAGCTGAAACGGAAAGTTTTCGGCACTGATTCTTACAACCTCCGCAGTTCCATTTTGGTCGTTGATTGCAGAGAATTTGTACAGGCCAGAAAAGCAGGCTAAGTAAAGTTCTCCGGCAGAATCGAAAGCCAAGTCGCCACCACCATCATTGTTGATAAAACCGCTGATGGTATAACTTGCAACCACATTATTTGATTCAACTTCTACCTTGTGCATCACATTCTTGTTACTCATGTAGAAGTAGCCATCCTTGTATTCTAGTCTAGGATAATTGCCATTAAATGGGTTGTTGGTATGTTTTATAGTGTAAGTACCGGAAGCAATGTCGTAAGCGTATAGATTTTTGTTTACGTTGTAGTACATAATGCCATTCTCTTGATCTAAGGCGTTAGCAATAGATCCGCCACCTTGCAATTGGCCTAAAGAAGTTGGGGTAAAATCGCTATTTGAAACATCTATTGTGAAGAAGTCACCATTATTGTTTACGGCATAGAGATGATCTATACAGCCTTCATTAGCCACTGAGCCCGAAGAGGTTTCATTAATTGTAAGGTTAGCAGAACTGCCTGAAACCTTAACAATATAGCTTTCAGCACCTTTTGCATCTGATTTGATGAGTAGAAGCTCTTCAACAGAAGTAGGAAGAAATAAATCGGTACTAAGACCACTTCCTTTTTTAAAGAATGACCCAATTGTATTTACCTCACCATCGCTCATGTATGAAACCTTGTATTTAGCTGTTCCCTGAGTGTAGTCAGTAATAGCCAGTTTAACCTGACCTCCAGTTTCGAAATTAAAGCCTTCGAAAGAAATGTCTTCTAGTGAAGTCTCATTGGTAGTGTCTTCGAACTGTGGCTCTTCTATACACGAGGCCACTAGCAGGAGAATAATAAGTGGAAATAGCTTCTTCATTTTGCAAGATTTCTTCAAAAATGAAAAGCTAGACGCTGATTTTGTGGTAGTTTCGACTAGCTGCTTCTATTCTTCGATGACTAGCGCTTTTTATCGATTAATGGTTTGGTAGTCTGGTTGCTATATTCATTAAGGTACGAGGTGAGCTTTAGTTTGAGGTTTAAAGTCAAGAACCAGTGTTCAACCTTAAACTGAATTCAGGGTGAATGGAGAGTTATTCAGAACAATTCATCCAGAATAAAAAGAGGATGACTTTATGAGACACCCTCAAGAGTTTATTAGAAGATACATTCGTTTTGTGAAACTTCAGTTAGCCACAACCCTCAGTGCTTAATCCTTGGTGAGACCCCAATTGTAAAGTTGGAATTACTTGATCGGTTGCAATACTTATGCAAGTGAGGAGGGAATTCTTTAGTACCCTTAAATCATAAAGAAGCGGTAATTCAGAGACATCGAGTTGGCTTAAGTTGTTACCAGAAATCCAAAGCTCCTCTAATTTTTTACTGTGGCTCATGTCAATTTCTTGCAACTTGTTATAGCTCACTTTTAAATGTTTGAGTGCTTTATTAGTGCTAATGTTCAACTCAGTCAATTGATTATTTGTAGCGAGTAAGTATTCCATGTTGGAGCAATTATCTACATCGAGTTCGGTTAAGAGATTGTTTTCAATATTCAAACCCATGAGCGATGGCTGATGAATGCTGAATTCTTTAAGTTCATTAAAGCCCAAATAGAGTTTTGTCAATTTGCTTGTGTGCTCGAGTCCAGTTACGGAGGTAAGCAAATTTGCTGTAGCCAATACTTCGATAAGATTGGGGTTATGGCTAAGGTCTAACGATGTTAAGTTGTTTGCTACTACATGTAAATACTGAAGATCCGTATTATGAGACAAATCAAGAGTTGTAAGATCGTTTCTATTAATGAATAAATGAGTCAGGGAAACATTCTTGCTTAGATCAATTTCAGTGATTTGATTAAAAGATAAATACAGATTCTTTAGTGCCGTGTTTTCAGCAAGAGAAACAGTTTGAAGTGCATGATCTCCAACAATGAGATGTTCTACATTCTTAAAAGCCTCTATTCCTGGTTAGGTCGGCTATTTTGTTTTGGTTATCTGAACCTGTAAAAAAACAAATTCATCTCAATAGCCGCTAAGGCATCTTGCTCCCAAATTTGATGGTTAAGTTCACCATCAGTATCTATTCCTTGAGCTAATAAAGCGCGTTCGAAGTTTACGTCTGGGATTTCTATGGCTGTTCCAAAGTCTGGATCTGGGTCAGGAATTGGATCGGGTTGAGGGTCGTTTGAGTCGTTGCTACAAGCAGTAAAGAGTAAGACAATGGACAAAAATTGACCAGCCCTAGTGACAAGGGTAGATTTAAGCATTTGTTGATTTTTGAGTTTAATGAGTTATGACCGACCCTGTATTACGGTATGCTATTTTTGAGGTTGCCTAGATTTCTTGATTTATAGTAAAGCGTGGTCTTTATTTCACGGGTATTGAAGGTTTGTAAAGAAGGCTATACTTTTAGTCAGGTTTTGGGTTGACATAACAGGTGAGAAGTTCACTCAGGAAATTCCGTAGAAATTCATCACTTACTTTCATTTAAGTAATATGATCTTTTGCTTGAAAATTATCGCTGACATCAATATTAGAAGCTTCAAAACCCACCAAATTTATTGCCTCAGTTTTATATCATTAGTTAGAAGCTGATGGGCGAATCGTTCTTGGTAAGAGGGGGCTTTGACGGTGTGACTAATTGCCTTAACTATACCTTAATAGTGTTATTCTTCATTCGTGCTGTTGTAAGGGGAAGGTACTCACGACTGATAAATCATTCAATAAGTAGCGATTAGTTGTTTAATGAATGATAAATCATTCAAAATGAGTATCTTTGATTCCTGTTAATGAACGGTAAACCATTCATTAATGGTTTAATATTACGCTAATGACTGATAAACCATACATAAACTGGGCTCAAATGACTGATGCAGCATTGGCTGAAACCATCGGTGCTTTTGTAAAACATCATCGTATCCGTCAGAATATGTCGCAAGACGAGACTGCTGAAGCAGCTGGAATTAGTCGATCTACCTTGAGTTTGTTGGAAAGAGGAGAAGGGGTAAAGTTGTCGACACTGATTCAAGTGATGCGAGTTTTAAATGTTCTTCATGTGATGGACGCCTTTGAGGTGAGGGAAGAAGTGAGTCCTTTAGCCTATGCTAAGCTCAAAAAGAAGTCGAGGCAGAGGGCTAGTGCTAAAAGATCATCGGGAGATAATGAAGATTTAGGGTGGTAGATGTAGCAGAGGTGTACTTGTGGGGCGAATTAGTGGGAGCAGTCAGTTGGAACGAGAATACACGATTGGCCTAAATTTGCTCAAGCCGCTGGAGTTGACAATCAAAAGATCAGCGCATTACAGTCTACTTTTCCTGCTGTTTAAACAATTAGTTCAATAATATTGTGAGCATTAAATAGGGTATCGATCCGATGTTGACCGCTTCATACAAATCACTAAGTTAGCCCATACTTTTATGTGAATATTGCCCCTACAAGACTTGCTGAATTGCGAAAAGCTACCGCCACTATACAAGCCAACGCGAATGCAGAAACCATTAAAAAAAGGTTGGAGGATAAGCAGTTATTAGAAGCTTTTTTCGAGAAGGGCTAATTATATAGAGTTACTTTCCGATACAGAATTTCGAGAAAATATTTGCTAGTAAATCGTCTGTTGTGATTTCGCCTGTGATCTCACCGAGGTAGTGCAGGGCTTGGCGGATGTCCATAGCGACAAAGTCATTGGTGACTTGGTTGTCTATGCCTTCGATTACGTTCATTAGAGCGTTTTTGGTCTGGAGGAGGGAGTCGTAATGACGGATGTTGGTCACCACTGTATCGCCTCGTTTGAACTTGTTGAGGTTTACGAGTTCGAGGATTCTGTTTTTAAGTTCTTCAACATGTTCTGGCTCTTTGGCTGTCAGGAAAAGCATGTCAGGATGCTGGTGCTGAAGTTTTTCAACCAAAGCATCATCTACCTTATCCAGTTTGTTACCGACTTTTAGGAAAGGCACTCCTGTATTTTCCAATACATTGATTTCCTTATTCATTTCCACAATATCTACCTGAGATAGGTCAAAGAGATAGATGATCATGGAAGCGGTTTTCATTTTGGCTTGGGTACGCTCCACACCAATTTTCTCAATCGCATCGGTAGTTTCTCGCAGACCAGCAGTATCGATAAATCGGAAGGCAACTCCTCCAATCACTATTTCGTCCTCGATAAAGTCGCGAGTGGTGCCGGCTATATCGGAGACAATTGCTTTTTCCTCGTTAAGCAAGGCATTGAGTAGGGTAGATTTGCCGGCATTGGGTTTTCCAGCAATCACTGTCGGTACTCCGTTTTTGATTACGTTACCTAAGTCAAAGCTTTGGATTAGCGCATTTACTACCACTTGTAACTTGTTGACCAATTCTTTCAGGTCGTCTCGGCTAGCGAATTCTACATCTTCTTCGCCAAAGTCGAGCTCTAGCTCAATCATAGAGGCGAAATGGATTAATTCTTCGCGAAGCCTTTTAATTTCTCCAGAGAAACCGCCACGCATCTGGTTCAGGGCTGCATTATGGGCGGCTTCAGTATCTGCATTGATTAAGTCGGCTACGGCTTCTGCTTGAGCCAAATCGAACTGACCATTCATAAAGGCGCGCTTGGTAAACTCACCGGGTTTGGCAGGTCGTGCTCCTTTTCTGATCAAGAGTTGAATAATCTGCTTGATGATGAAGTTCGATCCGTGGCAGGAGATTTCTACTACGTTCTCTTTTGTAAAAGACTTTGGAGCAATGAAAAGGGAGATTAATACTTCATCTAAGATGCGGTTGTCTTCGTCACGAATCGTTCCGAAATGAATTGTATGCGACTCCTGCTTGCTGAGGTCTTTTCCTTTGAAAACCTTATTTGTGATGCTGATAGCTTCTTTTCCACTCAAACGAATTACGCCTATAGCGCCAACTCCTTGTGGGGTGGCTAGAGCGATTATGGTGTCATCATTTTGCAGGAGATTTTGCATGGCGCAAAGATAGGCTTTCGGTTGGATAGATGTCGATTGTTCAGTTCTAAATGGAGTGGTTTTGTTACCAGTTAATGCGTGATTTACGAATAGTGCAGTACTAGGGTGGAGGTTCTTTGGTTCGAATAAGGATTAAGTCTTAAAGAATTTGTCTGGCAGATCCTTCGGCTGGGCTCAGGATGGGAAAAAGAGTCGGTGAGGGTTGAATAACGAAGAGCGTTTAACAATTTTCTTCGCCTGTCCTTAGTTTTCTAGTTTGCTGTGCTAGTGCTAGAAAGAGAGGTTCTTTGGTTCGATTAAGGATTAAGTCTTAAAGAATTTGTCTGGTAGATCCTTCGGCAAGGTTCAGGATGGGAAAAGGAGTAGGTGAGGGGTAATAACGAGCAATGGTTAACGACTAACCATTAGTAGCTTCCCTCAATGATATCAATAAACCTTTCTCATGGGCAGAAAAGGGTATCAAAATAGCTTTCGCTACTATGAGAGAGGTGCTTCTGCTTTGAGTCTTTGGGCTTCTTTTCGTTGTAGTCTTTTTTTCATCAGTACACCATTGCTTGGCGAAAAAAGGAAGGTTATTCCGAAGAGAATTCCGATGATGGTAACTATAGCACCAGCGATTGAGCCGTCTACTAGCACAGCCAAATAATAGCCAAGAGTACTGCTAATGATCGCAACAAAAACAGTAATCATCATCATAGTCTGGAATCGATCGGTAAGCAGGTAAGCAATGGCTGCTGGCCCTACTAATAGAGCTACTACCAAGATGGCGCCTACTGAGTCGAAAGCGGCCACAGTGGTCATAGATACTGCTCCCATTAAAAGATAATTCCACAGAGATACCGAAATACCAATAGTAGCAGCAAACGCAGGATCAAAAGTTGTAAGGTGGAGTTGTTTAAAGCCAATGCGGATAAAAGCAATATTCACGATTAGCGTCATGGCTGCAACATAGAGGGCTCTTGGGCCGAAAATTGTACCATCGTCTCCAATCCATAGGTCTATGGGAACATAGGCAATTTCACCATACAGTACACATTCCTGATCTAGGTCTACTTGCCCAGCAAAAACCGAGATGAGTATTACCCCTAAAGCGAAAAGCCAGGTAAAGGTAACACCTATAGCTGCATCGGTTTGAAGTCCTGCTTTGTTGTGGAAGAACTCAATTAGAAAAGTGCTGAAAATACCAATTAGGGCAGCACCAATTATCATTTCAAAAGAGTCGCGAGTTCCTGTAAGTAAAAACGCTATGACAATACCAGGTAGCACTGCATGTGAAATAGCATCGCCCACCATGGCCATTTTTCTGAGAACCAAAAAACAGCCGAGCAAGCCACATGATATGGCGAATAAACTGGCAGTCAATATGATGTAAAAGGCATCCATCGATTTACGATTTATGATTTACGATTTTAGATTTGAGGACGATCGATTGAAGGTTTCCAAAAGTTGAACAATCAAAACTCCAAAATCTAAAATCAAACATCTCAATAAGGTATTCTCTCCTCATGTGGATCCATTTCTGGGTATTCCAGCATTTTTTCTAATCTTTTTTCTAACTCAGGTGTAATAATGTGCTCTATTGTTTCAGCATCTTCATGCACATGGTCTGGGTCAATTTTCATGTATTTAGATAGATAAAGCTCCCACAGCCTGTGCAGTTTTACTACTCTCTGTCCTTTCAGTTTACCTGCTTCAGTGTACTTCCAGTCTCCGTTTTGCTTGGCTAAATAACCCTCTCGTTTAAGTCTTCTCAATGCGCTTTTCAGTCTGTCTTTAGGGAAGAATCTTTCCTCTATAATTTCATCTAAACTTCTGGCCTTGTAAGGATCTTCATCCTTTTCACCCAAATGGTAGAGTTCTTTTAGTAGGTTCTCATCCATTATCATGCGCTGTAATTTCCTCTGTTGAATACTTCTCGAAATAATACCTCGGGTTGGGGCGATGAAGAAAGAGGTAAGAGCAATGGCTGAAATGATCATTACAATCCAAGGGCCAGTAGGCATGGCTGGTGCTGCATAGCTTACAAAGGCACCTGAAAGCCCCGAAAAGCCACTCATTATGGCGGCTAGGAATGTCATTACGCGCACATCGTTTGTCCAAAAACGAGCTGCAGCAGCTGGCGTAATGAGCATGGCCGCCATTAAAACAACACCTACTGCCTGAATACCAGTGACCACGGCCAAAACCGTAAGTGAGGTCAGGAGTAAATCCATTGCTTTGACAGGTACGCCAAGCGCTTTTGCGTAATTTGGGTCGAAAGCGATTAGCTTAAGTTCCTTGAAAAAGAGGGCCACGGTAGCTAAAAGTATTACAGCCACCATGCCAAAAACTATGAGGTCTTTACCTACCAAAGCAGCAGCCTTTCCGAAAAGAAAGGAGTCTAAACCTGTTTGGGCAGCGTTACCTGAATGCTGAATGTTGGTGAGTAGCAGAATGCCAATTCCGAAGAAAACCGACAATATAAGCGCAATGGCCGTATCTTCTTTGATTTTTGTCTTTAGGGTTACATTATCGATGATGACTAAAGAGATCCAGCCCGTTATGAAGGCTCCAATGATAAGCCAAAGCGGATTTTTAGTGCCAGTAAGAATAAAGGCTAGACAAATTCCTGGGAGAACGGAGTGAGCTACCGCATCACCAACCAATGCTTTCTTTTTGAGAAAAGTGAACGTACCTACTACGGCAGATGAGGCGCTTAACAGCACAGCTCCAACTGTAACAGCTATAATGCTGGGATCGCTAAAAGAAAAGAACTCTCTTAAGGTTTCCATTTTAGTATTTCTCCCTACTTGGTATCTGTCTTTTTCTAACCAATTCGCCTACTTCGGCTAATACTGTAAGCTTACCACCATACGTTTCTTGTAGCATATCATTGGTGAATACCTTGTTTATTGGGCCTGAAGCTACCAATCGCATGTTGAGCAAAACAATCCAGTCGAAGAATTCAGCAGCAGATTGAAGGTCGTGATGAACTACAATCACTGTTTTTCCTTGTGCCGTCATTTCCTGCATAATAGCCAAAATAGCGGCTTCAGTAGCGGCATCTACTCCGGCAAAAGGTTCATCCATAAAGTAAAGCTCAGCTTCTTGAGCTAAAGCCCTTGCTAAGAAAACGCGCTGTTGCTGCCCACCCGAAAGCTGAGAAATTTGGCGATTTACGTAAGCTTCCATGCCTACCTTTGCCAAACAGTTGAGCGCCATTTCTTTATCGGCCTTTCTTGGGCGAGATAGCAAGCCAAGTTTGGCATATCTGCCCATTAGCACCACATCTAGCACAGAAGTAGGGAAGTCCCAATCTACGCTTTCTCGCTGTGGTACATAGCTCACTTTGTGCCGAACATCGTCTAAGGCTTCATCAAAAATCTTTACATAGCCAGAGGCTAAGGGCAACAAGCCCATGGCAGATTTTATGAGTGTAGATTTTCCTGCACCATTCGGTCCAATAATGCCCACCAAGGCACCTTTTGGCAAAGTCATATCAATATTCCACAACACTGGTTTCTTGTGGTAAGAAACCGTGAGGTCGTGAAATTCAACAACTGGTTCTTTCGCTTCTATTCTCATGTATTTCAGTTATTCGTTATCAGAAAACATAAAACAGTTATCCTGCTTTCTGATCACTATTTAAGCGCTTCAACTATGGTTCGAACGTTAGATTTTACCATGCCTACATAGTTTCCTTCGGCTGTACCTGCTGCACCCATTGCATCAGAAAAGAGGTTTCCGCCAATCTCTACCGTGTGCCCTTTTTGAGCACAGCCTTCTACAATGGCTTTGATGTTTTTCTCTGAAACGGATGTTTCTACAAACACCGCTTTAATTTGCTTGTCTACTATAAAGTTGATCAGGTCTACCCGGTCTTTTAATCCGAATTCTGAGAGGGTAGATATGCCTTGCAAACCTTTTACTTCAATGCCATAAGCCCTTCCGAAGTAGCTAAAAGCATCGTGAGCAGTGATCATAATTCGTTTAGAGGGAGGGATGCTCTGCATTTCATTAATTACCCATTCGTGCAAATCTGCTAGTTCTGCTCTGTAGGCATCCGCATTGGCTTTAAAGTAGTCTGCCAATTCTGGTCTAGCCTCAATTAAAGTGTTTGTTACTTCTACTACCGTTTGCATCCACAAGCTTACATCGAACCAGATATGTGGATCGAAAGTGCCTTGGTACACAGGGTCGTCAAGAAGCATGGCTTCATTAATGCTTCTAGCTATTGGGACTACCGTTTTTATACGTTCTAGTTTTTCAAAAACTTCACCCATTTTACCTTCTAAATGAAGCCCATTATATAAGATGATGTCTGCTGCTTGTAGCTTGCCCAAATCTCCCTGAGTAGCTTTGTAAAGATGTGGGTCTACACCTGGCCCCATTAATGCCGTTACATTTACGGAGTCTTTGCCCACATTCTTGGCTACATCGGCTACCATGCCAGTTGTTGCCACAATATTCAGTTTACCAGAGTTTTCTTGGTTGGTAGTACCGCAAGACCATAGGGCAAATGCCACTAATAATATGATTAAGTATTTCTTCATTATGCTGTTGTCACAAGTAAGTTTTGAGCGGCTATTTGAGAAATGGTTAGGCTCTTTTCTTTATTGAGCGTGATTTCCATACTGCCATCGAATTCAATGCGCTCATTAATATGAATGCTAGTACCTATTGAGATGCCAACTTTGTCTAGGTACTTTAGGAATGCAGAGTTTGAGTCGTTTACAGCAACCACTTTACAACTCTTTCCTTCCTCAATTTCAGACAGAGGTTCCTTCTTAACCGTAGCAAAGTTGCCATCATCATCAGGAATTGGGTCGCCATGTGGGTCGTGCTTCGGAAAATCTAAAAACTCATCTAGTTTACTAATAAGCACTGGAGATTGAATATGCTCAAGCTGTTCGGCAATCTCGTGTACCTCATCCCAATGGAAATTCAGTTTTTCTACCAGAAATACTTCCCAAAGCCTATGTTTCCTAATTACTTTTAGAGCAATGTCTTTCCCTTTAGTAGAGATGTTTACTCCTCTATATTTCTGATAATCAACTAGTTTCTTTTTTGATAGCTTTCTTATCATATCACTGACCGAAGCGGGTGCAGTTTTCATTTCTTCTGCTATGGCATTGGTATTTACACTGTCTTGCCCATGATTGGAAAGATGGTAAATGGCTTTAAGGTAGTTTTCTTCAGATAGACTATACACTTGCTATGAATTTCGCCTTAAATATACTTTTTAGATATGGCTAAAAAAAACATATAGTAAGTCTAACTATTTAATTAGATAAATAATTCAACCTGATACTGGAAATTCTTATTTGTGAGGGATTCAGAAATGAGTTTAATTCGGCACAATGAGCAATAAAACTAAAGAATGTCCTTCTTGCGCCATGCAGGTAGATTCTGATGAGGAGGTTTGTCCTATTTGTCAGTATGAGTTTCCTAAGCAGTCTAAAGTTTCAGTTTGGGTGGCTGTTGTGCTCATTATACTGCTGTTATTACTCTTTGTATTTTAGACTGGAGAGATCTAAAAGTTAAAAATTCAGACACACGCCTCTGTATGTTGAACATAAGAGTACTGTAGTCTTTTCTAATGAAAAGCTTCAGGTATACGTTAAATTGATAAGAAGTTTAAAAGGAGTGTCTTAGGACTCTTGTAGTTTACCTTCTTCTTTCTTTTTCGGCAAAAATTGATCGAGTAAAATCAGACCAGTTCCTACCATTACAGAAACATCTGCCATATTGAATATGCCAGTATGAGCAAATTGGAAGTCTAGGAAAATCATGTCTGTTACCTGCCCATAAAGAATTCTGTCGTAAAGATTGCCAATTCCACCACCAACAATAAAGGAAAGTGCCCATAGGTTAATCATGCTCATTTCCTTATTTCTGAACAGATAAACCGTAACCGCAACCATCACTATACCTGGTAAAATTAGGAGCAATAGTGTTCTCAGAATAGGAGATAGGTCGGAACCCATGCCTAGAAATGCACCCGGATTTTCAACTTTTGTGAGCACCAAGTATTCTCCAATCACTTCTACCGTTTTGTGGTATTCCAAGTTCTTTCGAGCTAGGTCTTTAGTAATTTGATCGCACCCAATATTGGCAAAAATGATTATTAGGATGAGTGCTATTCTCGGTATCTTCTTCATCTACTCACAAAATTTCTCCCAAAACTAATTAAAAGAGCCAAAGCAGAAAGCAAGCATTACAACTTGATGTAAAAAGAAGTGCCATTATTACTTGTTTCAAAGGTCAACTGACCACCATGTTGTTGAATAATTTGCTTGGCTAAACTGAGTCCTATACCCGAGCCTTCGGTTTTTGTAGTGTAAAAAGGAATGAATATTTGGTCTGCAATTTCTTCTGGAATCCCTGTTCCATTATCTGAAACAATAAGAGTTGTTTGGCCGTCAGGCTGACTGTTGTAAGTCAAGCGGATTTCACCATTTGTGCTTTTAACGGCCTCTTGAGCATTCTTTAAAAGGTTGATCAGTACTTGCTGCATTAAGTCCGGATCGAGCAATAGATTGGCATTACCGTTAGCTTGAACAGTGAATTTAATATCTGTTTCCGTTAAGCTTTGCCTGAATAGTGTTTCTATTGGTTGAAGAAATTTGCTCACCTCCACCTCTTTCAGGTTAGGGGCAGGTACTCTTGTAAGTTTTCTATAAGCCTGCGTGAAGTTCATTAAACCTTGACTCCTCACTTTTATCGCGTCCATACCTTCTAGCAAAGTCTTTTTGTTTTCTTCAAAGCTGTTGGTGTTCGTGCTTTGAACTATGCTTTCCAAACTGCCGGAAAGTGAAACCACAGGTGCTACAGAATTCATGATTTCATGAGTGAGTACACGAATGAGTTTCTGCCATGCCTGCATTTCATTCTGGTCTAACTCCGAATGAATGTCTTGCATAGAAACTAGTGTATATTGCTTTTGCCTCAGCTTAAAGATAGATGCAGCAACCGAAAACTGATGGGTAGTGTTGCCGATAACAGCTTTTACAACCTTCTGCTGGTTTGGCTCTAAGCTTATTACTTCTTTGTAGAGATGTGGTGATAAGCTCTTTAGTGAGCTCATTCTGATTACTTCTTTTTCATTCACCAATTCTTTGAACGCTGAATTGACCACGTGAACCCTTTCTCGAGCGTCAAAGGCCACAACTGCTATTTTTAGCTGATTAATTAAGGCTAGCAAATACTGGTATTGGTTGGCTTGTTCCTGAATGCTCTGAGAAAACCGCTCATTAACAAGGTTGAACTTTCTGAAAAGCTGTTTGATAGACTTATTCTCGTGCTGTTCTGGGTATTTTACAGTGAAATCGTTGTTCAGAATGGCATCTAGAAAACTAGAAGTCAGTTTGTGTACCCTGATCAGATAATAGAAAAGAGCTATGAGTACAATGAGACTAAAAATGCCCAGAAAGAAGACTCTAATGTAGTTAACATCTATAAAGGTGTAATAGAGCAAGCCATAACCAAGAAGGGTCAGAATGCCCAGTCGAAATACAATCTGAAATTTATAGTCTCTAAAGATCATATTTCTCCATTCTTCTGTAAAGTGCGCCTCGGCTTAAGCCTAATTCTTGAGCGGCATGACTAATGTTGCCTTGATGTTTCTTAATGGCCGATTCTATGGCCCACTTTTCAATCTGGTCTAAGTTAAATGAGTCTACCGCCTCTATTTCGGTCTCATTAGTGTCCTTTAGGTTAAAGTCACTGACTTGTAGCTGCTTGCCATCACTCATAATGACTGCACGCTCTATGGCATGTTGCAACTCCCTGATATTTCCTGGCCAATCGTATTTCTGAAGTTTGTTGTAAACATAGTCAGCTACGAATAGCCCAGGTTTTTTATATTTCTGTTTATAGATATTTAGAAAATGCTGAGCCAAAACAGGAATGTCTTCTTGCCGTTCGCGCAAAGGAGGTAAATGAATTTCTATGGTATTTATTCGGAAAAGCAAGTCTTGGCGAAAGGCCTCAGTCTTTACTAGTTCCGGTAAGTTGGCATTAGTGGCGCATATCAGCCTAATGTTAAGGTCAATCTCCTTATTATCCCCAACCTTGGTCACTTTTTGATCTTGGATTACTCGTAAAAGTTTGGCCTGAAGGGGAAGGGGTAAATTGCCAATTTCATCCAAAAATAGCGTGCCATTGTTAGCCGCTTCGAACTTACCAGTTCTATCTGCTTTAGCATCTGTAAAGGCTCCTTTTTTATGGCCGAATAGTTCGCTTTCAAACAGAGTCTCGCTAATGGCGCCCATATCTACATTTAGAAAAATATCATTAGCTCTGTCGGAGGCCTTATGAATTGCTCTAGCTACTAGTTCTTTACCAGTACCGTTTTCACCAGTTATTAGTACATTGGCTTGAGTCTTGGCTACTTTTTCAATCTGGCTAAATACTTTCTTTATGGCCTCAGATTCCCCGATAATCTCATTGAAAGGAGCATTTAGTTCTTGCAAGAGAACGGACTTTTCAGTTTCTAAATGCTCAATCTTTTTAGCAGCAGAGTTTAGTTCAAATGCAGTTTTTATTGTGGCCAACAGTTTCTCGTTTTCCCAAGGCTTTACAAGAAAATCGTAAGCGCCCAGTCGCATAGCTTCAACTGCCAGATTGATTTCTCCATAGGCTGTAAGCAGTAAAATAGAGGTATTAGGGTTGGCGTCTTTTACCTGTTGGAGGTATTTCAGCCCATCTTTACCTGAAGTATCGCCAGCCGAAAAATTCATGTCTAGCACAACAATGTCGAATTCGTTTTCGGCTAAAGCGGTCGTTAGCTGAGTGGGAGAGTTTATACCTCTTACATCGGTGTAATGTTGTTCTAGTAAAATGCGAAGCGATAACAGAACGTAGTTATCATCATCTAGTATGAGTATTTTGGCCTTCTGTTTCATGGGTTTGCTCTACGCAAGTTATTGAAAAGTGCCCATTTTTGGGCAGTTGTGTTTTGCTGCTGGACATTTATAAAGTATTTAATCTGGTGGTTTAGGGTTAAGTGGTTGATATTCAACATCTAAAATGTTTGGTATATACTGTGCATAGCTTGTGCCGAAATTGAATTGTTATGCTGAAGAATTATTTCATCACGTCTTATAGGAACTTACTCAGAAATAAGGTTTACGCTTTTCTGAATGTATTTGGTTTAACACTGGGTATAAGCTGTTTTTGTCTCATTATGCTTTATGTAGAAAATGAGTTGAGCTATGATCAATTTCACAGCGAAAACTTCTATCGTTTTCTATATGAAGAGCAAACTGGCGATGGTGAAACCAGAAAATTCGGGATTATCAGTGTTAAAACTTTGGAAGAGTTTCCTGAGAAAATAGCTGGTATTGAAGATGTTCTACTGGCTAGAAACCATGGTGCAGGTCCATTGCTAGTGGCTTATAAAGACGTTAGATTTAAAACCAGAGACCTTTTCTTTACTGAAGCAGATTTCTTCGACTACTTCAACTTTAAGTTGCTTCAGGGGAATCCGGCTACAGCTTTAGCTGGTCCAAACGATGTGGTTATTACCGAAAGCATGGCTAAAAAGATTTTTGGGGATGCTAACCCGATGGGTGAAACAATTAAGTTTTCAGGTACTATGGGTTTTACACTTCAGGTAACTGGTGTAGTAGAAGACCCAAAGAACTCTCATGTAGACTTTGAATTTCTGGTAAACTTTGAGGTGAGAGATGAAATTAACGACTATCTCGTTATGCGTGAGGGGTTTGCTGGTTCGGTTTATGGTTACTTTAAACTAGCTCCAAATACTGACCCAGATGACGCTTCTAAACTTATTAAACAGCATTACCTAGACTACTATAAAGACAGACCCGATGTAGTAGAAGCATTGGCAAGAGAGAATTATGAGTTTCAGTCTATTCAAGACATTTATTTCAACTCGAATGATGTGTCATTCGATGAAGGCTTTAATAAAGGGAACAAGCAGAATATCTTGATTTTAGGAGTAATTGGAGCCTTTGTATTGCTAATAGCATGCATGAATTATATTAATGCGGCTACGGCAAAAGCTGCTACAAGAAGCAAAGAAATTGGAGTGAGAAAGGTGTTCGGAGCTTTCAAAAAGCAACTGATTGTCCAGTTTTTAGGTGAAGCCTTCTTGGTGTCTTTTGTGGCCGTTGTTCTATCTGTTTTGGTAACAGACTTAACCCTGCCTGCTTTCGAAAACCTAATGGAAACAGAGTTGAGATTTTCTTTAATCAATAATCCGTTGTTCCTCAAAATGTTGGTGTCAGTTTTAGTAGGGGTTACACTACTTTCTGGACTTTATCCTGCCTTGGTGTTGAGTCGTTTTAGACCATCAGAGTCACTCAGGAGTCAAAATGCAAAAGGCTTTCTGAGAGGTGCTGGCCTAAGAAACTTCCTTGTTGGCATTCAACTTTTCTTCACTTTGGTGTTGGTGAGTTCAGTATTGCTGATAGTGCAACAGTCGAGATTCATTAACAGCAAAGACCTTGGCTTTAGTAAAGATGATATTCTAATTATACCCAACAATTCTCCCAAAGTAGGTGCTCAGCTGGCTACATTTAAAAGCGAGCTTTTAAAGAGTCCGTACATTCTTGGAGCCACAACTGGTGTAGATGTACTTGGTTTTGAAACCACCAATAATTCTGGCCCTGTTCTTTTAGAAGGCCAGAGCTATAAAGATGCTCCGGTTGCCACATTCTTTACTGTAGGTGATGAATTTATTCAGCTGCAGGAGTTAGAACTGATTAATGGAAGAACTTTCAACCCTTACCTTAAGAGTGATACGGCATCTATTGTAGTGAACGAGGCATTTGTTAGAGCTAATGGATTAGAAGACATTGTTGGTAAAAAGGCAAGGCTTTGGGGAGCAGATGGCGTTCCTGTTTCAATTATCGGTGTAGTGAAAGACTTCAACTTTAAGTCGCTTCGCTCTAAGGTATCGCCTGCTATTTTTATGCTCAACTCAAGAATGAATTGGTTTTGGACACTTAAGGTAGACCCAACCCATAAAGCCGAAGCCGTGAATCATGCTAGGACTGTTTGGGACAAAGTTGAGCCAGAGTATCCTATGGGATATTGGTTTTTAGAAGATAACCTACAAGCTTATTACGCTAAGGAAAAGCGTTTGGAAAGTGCCATCAAAACGTTCTCGGTAATCTGTTTGGTTATTTCCTGCTTAGGATTGTATGGCATGACAACCTTTACAATTGAAAGAAGAATTAAAGAAATAGGCATCAGAAAGGTGCTTGGTGCAGGAGTAAATCAATTGGTTTGGGTGGTCAACAGTAAGTTTGTTTGGCTGTTTGTCATTGCCTTTTTGGTATCGGTTCCACTGGTTTATTATGCCATAGATCAGTGGTTGGAAGGCTTTGCCTACCACATAAATATTGGAGCTACCAGCTTTTTGTTAGCAGGGGCTCTGGTCTTGGTCATTATTTTATTAACTGTTAGTGTGCAGGCTGTAAAAGCAGCTTGGTCTAATCCGGCAAGTACACTTAGGGCAGAATAGGTCATTATGCTTTCTCTTCTACGAGAAGCAACTAAACTCAACAACAATGCTTAAAAATTATTTTAAAGTTGCATTTAGAACCCTTTGGAAGAATAAGGGCTATGCTTTCATTAACATTATCGGTCTGGCTATTGGCATTTCTGGTGCCACACTGTTTCTCACTTTTGTGAAAGACGAACTCAGCTTTGACAAAATGCATACTAACTATGATAGAATTGTTAGACCAATCACTATTCAAACCAATGTAGAACCAAGTAGACACTATGGGGCTAACCCCATGGTGTTGGCTACTACTATGGAAGAGCAGCTACCTGAAGTGGAGAATCAGGTGACACTCTATCGCTATGGTAACCAAATTAATTATACCATCGATGGTCAGAATTATTCCGACCGTGATTTCTTTTTTTCTACACCAGAATTGTTAGAGGTTTTCGATTTTGAGTTGGTGAGAGGTGATGAGGAAACTGCTTTAGTAGAGCCTAAATCGGTTATTATTTCTGAATCTAAAGCCATGGCCTTGTTTGGTTCGCTAGATGCACTTGGCGAGGTAATTCAGACCCAAGGAGGCGATGTTAAAGTCACAGGGATTTTAAAAGATATTCCCGATAACTCGCATCTATTTGCTGATATGTTCTTTAGTGAATTGTTGCCCCCTCAGCTCATGGAAACTATTAGGTCTTGGACTGCTTTTGAGTTTTCGAGCTCTTATTTATTGCTTTCGCCAGATGCAGATTTAGAAGCTCTAAAGCAGAAGACGCTAGATTTAGCTCAGTCTAATTTGCCACCAACCGTGGCGGCCTTCGTCTCATTCGATTTACAGCCTCTGGCCGATATTCATTTCAATTCTGCAGAGATTGAGTCTGATATTGCCAGATTTAAAAGCGACAGAACTTACATTACCATATTCATATTTATCTCCATATTTCTAGTGGTGATTGCGGCCGTTAATTATATGAATTTGGCTACCTCTAAGGCCGTTTTCAGAGCTAAAGAAATTGGAATTAGAAAGGTTGTTGGAGCAGATAGAAGGCAGTTAATTACTCAAATTCTCACGGAATCTCTGATCATAGCATTCATAGGTCTGTTTATTTCTGTAGCACTTACTGACATTGCTATGCCATTTTTCAATCAGCTGACAGGTAGAAATTATGATTTCAGCTGGATGGCTTTATTGAATTACCTAGATATTCTACTTGGACTAACTTTGGTTATTGGTCTTATTTCTGGCATTTACCCTGCACTGTTTATGACAGGCTTCAAGACTGTGAATATTCTAAAAGGAGAGCAGGTTAAAGGTGGAGCCTTCAACATTCGAAAAGCCTTAGTGGTGTTTCAGTTTGTGCTTTCTACTGTACTGATTATTTCAACCTTGGTGGTTTCTAATCAGATGAGCTTTATCAGAAATAAAAACTTAGGCTTTAATGAAGACAACCTATTAGTTATTGATATTAATAATGGAGCAGTACGACCTGTCTTCAAAACCATGAAGAATGAATTTGCTCAAATACCAGGGGTTGAAAAAGTGGCTGTAACATCTAGAGTGCCAGGCGAATGGAAGAATATAAATCGGGTGGGGGTAAATACAATAGACCCTGCTGGAGTATTGGTAGATTCTACAGAAGCCTACTACATGAGCTTCGATCCAGATGCCTTTAGCACCTTCGAGATAAAGCTAACGGCAGGGGAGAACTTTACTGGTAATGACGCCTCAGATAGCACCAAAATTATGCTTAATCAGAGTGCGGTAGAAATGCTCAATCTGGATGATCCTGTGGGCAAATCACTAGAGCTTTCCCTCAATGCAGGTAGAGGTAAATATACTGTGGTTGGTGTAATGGAAGATTTCAATTTTCAATCGCTTCACACTAAAATTGAACCCTTGATTGTGGGGGCATGGAATAATCGTGCTTCAGTGATAGATTACTTCGTGCTTAAGGTGAATAGTTCTAATATGCAAGAAGTTATCGAGGCGGCAAGAGTAGTTCACGAACAGTTTGATACCAGAACTGTAATGGAACATCATTTCTTAGATGAGCAATTAGAGATTTTCTATGAATCTGACAGGCAGGCTAGTGTTATTTTTAAGGTGGGTGCTGCACTAAGTATATTTATTGCTTGTCTTGGACTTTTTGGACTGGCATCGTTCACTATTCAGAAAAGAGTGAAAGAACTGGGAATTAGAAAAGTACTTGGAGCTAGCGAATGGAAGATTTTCATGCTCCTATCAGGTGCTTTCACTAAGCAGATTTTACTCGCATTTTTGATCGCTTCGCCTATAGCTTATTGGATCATGAACAACTGGTTGCAAAACTTTCAATATAGAGTAGGTTTAGGCTTTGGTGTGTTTTTAATAGCTGGCTTAGGTACACTTTTGGTAGCAATGCTTACCGTCAGTTACAGAGCAATTAGAGCAGCTAATTCTAACCCAGTCAATTCACTCAGAAGTGAGTAGATTAGCCTAGTACGTCATGAAATCAGAAAGGCGGTCTCAAAAGCTAAGATCTTCGTCATTCCCAGCTTGACTGGGAATCCCTTAATGGCCTTTGTAGCTACTTTTCGGAGATTCCCGATCGGAGTCGGGAATGACAGTTAACTTTTAAGACAGCCTCTTTTCGTTTAAGCTTGGTTTAAAAGGTGTATAGGCATATATTGAAACTGAAATCAATAAACACAAACATGTCTAAAACCATTAAGACTCCTGGAGTCTATATCAAAGAGGTAAACGCATTTCCTAACTCAGTTCAAGAAGTACCAACGGCTATTCCAGCGTTTATAGGTTATACCTCCAGAACAGAGTATGAAGGTAAATCATACCTAAACAGGCCAGTGAAGGTTTGTTCACTGATGGAGTTTTTAACTTTTTTCGGCTATGCAGACCAAAATGCTACTCAGCATAAACCAATGTACTATGTGTCTGAATTGGAAAAAGAGGCAGAAAATGGCCAATCCCATTACATTCAAGGCAAAGACTACGCTATAGAGCCAGACCCTGCTACTATATACTATTTATATAACAGTATTCAATTGTTTTACCAGAATGGAGGCGGTGAGGCCTATATCGTTTCTGTAGGTTCTTATGGAAAACCATCTGGTAAAGCCAAGGCACTAGGGGCTCCATTAGAAAACCCGAATGTTAAGCTTTCAGAGCTCTTAAATGGACTTAGTGCCTTACAAAAAGAACCAGAGGTTACTATGTATGTAGTGCCAGAAGCTACCTTGTTGAATAAGGTAGATAATAGCACACTCATGCAGACCATGCTTAAACAGAATATGGAAGTGCGGACAGCAGTTTCCATTTTAGATGTTAAAGGTGGAGAAGCCCCAGATCCTAAACTGTACACAGAAGACATTGAAAGTTTTAGAACTGCTGTTGGCACCAATGGGCTTAGTTATGGTGCGGTCTATTATCCTTTCTTAATCACCACGGTGACGGCAGAGAATCAAGTAAGTTACCACAATGTCAATAATGGCGATTTAGAGTTCTTAACAAACTTTGTAAGCAACTCGGGAAGCCCAAATGCACAAGCGTTACAGATTATAAATACACTCAAGAATCATCCAGATGAGGAAGAAGCTCAAATAAGCAGTATGTTAAGTAGCATCTGTTTGCCATATAGGCAATTGATGAAAATAGTAGTTGAGAAAATCAATACGCTTCCACCTAGTGGCGCTATGGCAGGCGTTTATACCAATGTAGACAACAACAGCGGAGTCTGGAAAGCTCCGGCCAATGTTGCAGTGATGAGTACTAGCGCTCTTACTTTAAATATTAGCGAATCGATGCAAGCGGATCTCAATGTAGATGCCTTGACAGGAAAGTCTATCAATGCTATTCGTGCATTCATGGGGCGGGGAGTTTTAGTTTGGGGAGCTCGAACTCTAGACGGAAATAGCCCAGACTGGAGGTATATCAATGTAAGAAGGACAATCACTATGATTGAGCAGTCAATAAAATTAGCAATGAAAGCCTACATTTTTGAACTGAATGATGCAAACACATGGATTGCTATTAAAAGCATGATTAGTAGCTTTCTATATAACATTTGGAAACAAGGGGCACTTCAAGGGGCAAAATCGGATGATGCTTTTTCGATAAGTGTTGGTCTTGGAAGCTCAATAACTGCTGAAGACATAATGAATGGCACCTTAAGGGTAATTGTAAAATTGGCGGTTGTTCTCCCTGCGGAATACATAGTTATAAGCCTAGAACAGCAACAACAATCGTCTTAAAGTATGAGCAGTAATAGTTCAGCGAATAGCAAGGGATGGCCAATGCCGAATTACAGGTTTAGGGTAGACTGGGGAGATATTGTGCAGAATATCTTGTTTCAAGAAGTATCAGGCCTGGATTCTGAGACTCAGTTGATAGAGTATAGAAAAGGCGATAGCCCTGACTTTGGTCCAGTGAAAATGCCAGGAATTGCCAAGTATGGAAACGTTACTTTAAAGAGAGGTGTCTTCTTGAACTCAGGTTCATTTTGGAAATTATACGATGAGCTTAAATTGAATACAATCAAAAGACGAACAGTAACTATTAAACTCATAGATGAAATTGGGAAAGTAGTCATTACTTGGACTCTTATAAATGCGTGGCCTACTAAAATTTCTTCGACAGACCTAAAGTCTGACGGTAATGAAGTTGGCATAGATTCGATAGAATTAGCCTATCAGGAACTAGCCTTTTCTAATCAGGCGGATAGATGACAGTCTTTTTTAGCTTGTATTCCTTCTAAACTGGCAATTGTTGGCAACGTACTAGACAGTTCACTTCAGTATTTAAACAGTTCAATCCTTTCTTTCAGTTAACAGGTGTTAATTAGTTGTACATAAGTGAAAGAAATATTTCTTTTATATTTGTGTAACTAATGTTGCGCTAATATGAAAGGAACATATCTCGGAGAATTTGAAGAACTGGTTTTGCTCACGGTAGGAGCATTATATCCAGAGGCCTATGGAGTGGCCATTATGGATGATATTAAAAGTGAAACTGGTAGGTCAGTAAATATTTCTGCCATTCATTCTGCTATGCGAAGGCTAGAAGATAAAGGCTTTGTAAAGAGCTTTATGGGTGGAGCCACTAACGAAAGAGGTGGCAGACGCAAACGTTACTTCGAATTAACCAGCTACGGTAAAAAAGCATTAGACGATGCACAGTCTATGCGTGCAAAGCTTTACAACAGAATTCCTGATATCTCATTCGGTCAATCTTGAGTATTAACAGGAAAATATCACCTCCCAGACTCGCCAGACGCTTCTTACAGCTTTACTGCAAAAGCGAGTTCTTAGAAGAAATTGAAGGCGATGTATTCGAACTCTTCGAAAGAAGGGTAGAGGAAAGTCCGGCAAAGGCTAAGCTGCTTTTCCATTGGGATGTGCTCAGGTTTTTTCGCCTTTCGAACATTAAACAAATCAAAAAGTCAAACTCAAATTTCATTCAAATGACAAGAAACAATTTCAAAATTGCGGCTAGGGTGCTTTGGAAGCAGAAAACCAATACCGTTCTTAATGTAGGTAGTATAGCCATAGGAATGGCCTGCTTTATTCTCATCTCGCTTTATGTTAAGCAGGAAGTTAGCTTTGATAAGTTCCACGAAAATGGAGATAGAATCTATCGTACATGGTCTGAAGAAGACTATGGAGAGGGACAGCGGTTTTTCTACACTTCTTCTCCTTTACCGCTTGCACCAACCTTAGAAGAGAACATTCCAGAGGTAGAAGCCATAACCTTGGTAGACTATGGAAACTATTTGGTTGGTGAGGGTGAGAATAGGTTGAATGAACGTATTGCAATGGTCAGCAATAACTTCTTCGATGTGTTCTCATTCGAACTGATAAAGGGTAATCAGGCCAATGCGCTAGGCAGAAATGACATTGTACTTACGGAGTCATATGCCTTAAAATACTTTGGTTCTGATGAGCCGGTGGGAAAGACGCTTACCGTTCAGTTAGGGTCTGAAAAGGTGAATTACAACGTTTCAGCGATTATTCCTGATATGCCTAAGAATACAGGCTTTCAGATGAATATGATTGTATCGAATGAAGATATGGAACGGTTCTACAGCGCAAGAGCTCAGCAGGCATGGTTCAATATAGGCCCTGAGACATTTGTTTTGTTGAAGGAAAACACCGCTCAAGACGCAGTAGAATCGAAGTTTCCTGCAATGATTAATTCTGTTTTGGGCGATGATATCGAGGAGGGACAGTATGTACTTGGTCTTCAACCGTTAGAGGATATTCACCTAAACCCAGATTTTCCAGCATCCGCTTATCCTGTCGGAAACCCCAATTATGTATACGTTTTGGCTACCATAGGGCTATTGGTGCTCATTATGGCATGTATTAATTATACCACTCTTTCAACTGGTCAATCTATTAGACGAGCCAAGGAGGTTGGTATTAGAAAGGTAGTTGGTGCTCAAAAAGGAGGCTTAATTTGGCAGTATTTGTCCGAAAGTATTCTAATTACAGCTTGTGCAACCCTAGTAGGAATCGGTTTAGCTTACGCGCTTTTACCAACTTTCAACCACTTGGCAGGAACCCAAATAGAGATTCCAGTAGATGCGCAAAGCATTGCCGTTTATGGTCTAATTGTTCTTTTTGTCGGAATTGCTACGGGTATTTACCCTGCCTTTGTGCTCTCAAACCTTAAACTTATAGCCATAATTCGTGGAGGTTCTTCGGGTGGAAGAGGAGTAGGTGTGCTTCGCAAAGCGCTGATTGTGTTTCAGTTGCTGCTGACCATTTTCCTGATCTCTGGCTCTTTAGTTATGAAACAACAGTTGAATTTTCTTCAAAATTCTGATGTGGGCTATGAGAAAGAGGCTATGGTTTACCTAAACATGTATCCTAAAGATGGAAGTGAGGGCATTTTTCGACAGATCGATTCTGGATTTGAGAATGCAGAAATCATCAAAGCGAAGCTAAGCCAATACCCTGAGGTAACCGATTTAGGGGCAACAATGCATATTTTCGGAACACCTGGGTGGACAACCATGGGTTTCAGAGACCTCAATGATCAATTCCGTCAGTTTCACTTGGTATTAACCGACCCATATTTCATTTCTGGTTTTGGAATAGAGATGGTTGCTGGTAGAGATTTCGACCCGAATTTGGAGATTGATAAACGAGAATCTATTCTTATCAATGAGTCTGCTGCAGAGTATTTCTTTGGAACGGAAGATCCCGTTGGCAAAAAGTTACCAGGTGAAGAGTTTGGGAAACATACTATTATTGGGGTTACTAAAGATTTCAATTTTCAGTCATTACATACCCAAGTTGAGCCACTTGTTATTTCTCAAAATAGTGAGCCAATTACCCAAGGTATCAGCGATTTGACCTTCGATAGTTACCCCATTCCGAAAGTGTTTTTTAAATATAAAGGTGAGAGTTTGTTAGGCGTTCAAGCGCTTCTGGAGAATGTTTGGGCCGAGACTTTTCCGAATGAAGAGCTCGTTTTTGACTTTGTAGATGAGCGTTTGAAGTTGATGTATGAAGACGAAGCTAGGGTGAATAAAATCGCGGGAATTGCCACCATAATCAGTGTTCTTATTGCTTCCTTTGGTTTGTTAGGACTTACTATTTTGGTCGTCAATACCAAGGTTAAAGAAATTGGAATACGCAAAGTTCTTGGTGCTTCGCCAATGACAATCATGAATATTCTTGTTCGTCAGTTTGGTATTCAGTTATTACTAGCATTCGTTATTTCTATTCCGATAACCTGGTATATCATGAATCAGTGGTTAAGCGATTTTGCCTATAGAATAGATGTGGGAATTGTGGTTTTCCTTATCAGCGGATTGCTATCATTTTTATTGATGCTAATGGTAATCGCATATCATGCCATCAGAGCTTCACGAATTAATCCTGTCAAAGCATTGAGGGTAGAGTAGCTATAAGAGGGCTATAGTGTCTTTAGGTTTCTTTGAAAAAGGATGTCATCTCTTTCTTTGCAAAAGATATGAAGATGACATCCTTTAATAATTGAGTCACTACTTCGCTTAAATGCTTAAACAGCTTTTCTCTTATTTGAATCGGTGTTGAGAACCTTCAGATTACCACAAAATTCAATAGTATTCATTTTGGATCTCCGCAAGACTGTTAAACGGTCCTATTTGGACTCTACAGGCCAAATTCCTAATTGACCAATCACCTAATGTCCTAATTAACCCTAACTACTTTGTTATCTGCTATAGCAAAAACCGCATCGGTTTTATCAATATTGATTTTAGCAGTGCCTGTAAAGTTGCCAAAGGCCGGGAGGAGTCCATTTTTTTTACCGAAGTAGAAACAAGGTAAGCGCAATGATTGCCTGCCTTTACCAGTAAGACGCACTGCGGGGTGGATATGCCCTGCCAGGTTATATAGTTCAGTTTCTTCAGGAATGTGAGTTAGGTCGAAAGGGTGGAGACTGAGTTTTTCCATTACCTCTAGGTTGGAGATTCTATAGCTACTTTCGTCTAAGACATCGTGATTGCCCAATACTAATTTAAATGGCAAAGGCGCTTTAGATTTGATCCATCGTTTGAAGACTTCCCAGCCTTGGTTATGATCCGAGTGGAATAGGTCGCCTAGAAAGATCACTTGCTGAGGCTTGAACTTGGCAATGAGTTTATCCAGAATTAGGATGTCTTTAGAATGAATTAAGTCAGAGATAGGAATGCCTGACTTGCGGAAGTGCCCCGCTTTTCCCAAATGAAGGTCGGCCAAGATGAGGTAGTTTTTTTCTTCCCAAAAAATACCTTTTTCAGGAAGAAGATGAAGTGTTTGGCCAAGTAGCTGATGGGTAGACATATAATATTGACTCCATTGATTTATAGATCAATCTGCCAAAAATAGTTGAAGATAACTTATGTGTTTCCCTTCAGCTCGCAAAAATCACTGCCAATAGTCTGGTTTTTCAAGCCCGCCACTTCTGGTACAATTAACGCAAAGTTTATGTGCGAATAGCTTCTCTCCAGTACCTTCTACGTAATCATAGAGTTCATAAAGACCTCTTATTGCAATTTCGGAACCTCTCATTTCTTCAGCAACATCTGTTGCTTCATAGAAGTCTGGTACTGATCCTTCAAATTGAATTGACCAATACTTCTCACAGGTTCGGTCTAAATATGGAACTACCTCAGGGTCGAAATCCAGAGGGTCAATGAAGATTCTTTTACTGGTTGCTCCAGATACTTCAAAATAACCTAAAACTTTCTCGTTAGGGTTATCTATACTCACCATGTTACCTATTACTGCCCCTTGTTGTTTGTCGAATAGGCTGCCATTCGACTCGTTGAAGAGCTCAATTTTTCTATAGTAACTGTAGGCTTCTGGAGTAATTGCTCTTTGTACAATTTCTAGACTATAGGCTGTTGTCAGGTCGAATAATGATGCAGGAGCGAAATTAATGTCTAGTTCTTTAATTTGTCCATTACTTATAGTTGAGGTTGCCAAAATGAGTTGACTAGAGTTTTGTTCTCTATAGCACTCTCTCACATCTTTGTTATAGGGAACTATGGAAGGAGATGAGTTTCTTTGGTAATCGTAGCGCTTAATGTAAGGCACTATAATTTGATGAGCATCATTCCATTCATAGCGGTAAAACTGACTTCCATTACTTGCATCATCTACATCTATAAAAAACTGTACTCCAGGAACTGGATCTGTGGCTAAATCTGCTTCTTCTACACCTAAACGGTTGTAGATGCGGCTGATCTCAGGAGCCTCTTCTAATTGCTCAAATGTAGATTGGTACCTTTTTCCTTCATTAGTTACAATAAAAAGCGCGTAACTTTTACCAAGTGTACCTCCAAAATCATTAGGCGACTCATAAGTACCTGCATTTCGCTCAGTGAAGTTCACTACATCGCCATCTTCACTTTCTACCCAAACCGAGGCTCCGCTTAATGCAGTAGATTCACTTTGAGATTCTTGATCAACTGGAGAGGTATAGAACAACCGCACCTGGTGAGCTTTAGTAATATTGGATATGTTGGCGTCTACAACTAGGAGTTTTTCGTAAGAAAACGATTCTGTTTCTATTTCTTCTACACAAGCAACCAGAGCAAAGGAAGCTAAGGCTAGAAGGAAAATTTTCAATGACTTATGCACGTTAATCTTATTCATTATCGAGCTCGTTTACGGTAAATGTATTGATGATTGAAACAGGTTCTCCATTGGTGGTGAATCCTTCGATGTACATTCTATACTCACCTGCAATTCCAGAGGTTTGAAACTGTATAGGTACGGTTTCATTTTTATTCACTTTGTAGTCTGGTAGCCAGAGCAATTGTATTCTAGAATCTGGTACTCTATCTTCTGAATTAAAAGAATTATATGAAGTTTTCGGAGCTGGTTGTGGAGAGAGTAACTCAAACACCATGTGATTTCTATCGAACTGAAAACCACCTAAGTTGCCTTCCAATGTTTGAAAGCTCAATACTCCATCTGCTACTAATGAACCTAGAAAATAGCGTCTATTAAATATATCTACACTTTTAATTCGATATGGGCTAAACTCCAAAATTTCATTCATTGGTACCGGAACGCCATCAAGGAACACCATTGGGTCTGTCTCAAAGGTGAAGCCTTCGTCTAAGCTATAGAGTACAAATCTTTTTTCGCCTTTCCTTTCTCTAACACCAGCAACTTGAATGTATTCTGCGAAATGTTCTTTAAGTGTTTTAAAACGAGTATAATCATCAAACTCGTAGTGTGCATTAAAATAAGGGATAGTAGGAGGTACATTATTTTTAACAGCAATAGTATCCGTAATAGGAGTAAAATAGGCATTCTCTATCTGGCTTATTATACTTCTCTCCTTAATGTCCGAGTAATATGTTGAATCTATAATTAGAGGTTCAAAATCTAAGCTGTGATTGTTGATGAAATTTTCTTCTATTTCCACAGTATAAGATTGCTCAAAGTCTGGTATTGTTAAGTGTGCAGGTGTCATTGAACCTCTATGCACGGTTTCGTACTCAAGTACAAATCTGCCTTTTTCGTCAGTTCGCGCAATGGCCATATTCATATCATTCTCACCTGTAAGGCTTAGAATTACATGCTTATTCTGAACAGAAATTGCAGGGTCTTCTGCCTTTAAAGTACCTTCTAAAAGTTGGTATCTATATTCGGGAAGTAGGCCTACCTTCTCAGGTAAAGGTTGCTCTTCGATAGCACTGAAAACTGATGTGTTTTGTAACTCTTGTAAACCATTAGCCACGTGATTCTGGTCTGCAACTGCATGTTGACGTGGCTTTTCAGATGAGAAGGCTTTTCTAATACTAATACTATAATTGCCAGCAGGTAAATATTGATCTATAGTTGCTAAGCTTTGAGTAGTAAAGGCATTATTAATTCTCTTTTCAGAAACCTCAACATTGAATAAAGGAGATCTGAACTGCTCTCTACCACTTGCATCTTTAAAAACAACGGTGAACACATCTTTTGGGAGATCATCTCTTTGAACTCTTACTGGTGATCTAGTTTCTATCTTCCTCTCAACTATTGATTTGCCTTGGTGGTAAATAGTTAGAGTACCATTTTGGACAGCTCCTACAGGTTGAAGAAGCATTACTCTTTCCTCATGGGTAATGTTAAGGCCAATTCCGTTTAAAACTGGTTTAGGCAAATCAAAGAAGTTGAAGCCATCACCTTGGCCTTCTACCAAAAGTTGTAGAGACTCGTTCTCATTAGGGCTTATCTCAAACCAACCAAATCCCTGATTATCAGTAGATACCTCTTCAATAGTTCCATCTTGATTTATAACTCTTGCCTCTATAGCTACTGGCTTTCCACCTTTACTAGCTTTTAAGATTACCTTATTGGTAACATTTGCTACAATCTGACCAGAGGTTGTTCCAAATTCTACATTAAGTTTCTCATTGGTAATCTGTGGGTTGATATAGTCTTTATATGGGTTGATAATAGAGATTTCAGACTTAGATACATCATTAAAATTCTGCATCCAGCGAGTGTAAGCCACCAGAAAATAAGATCCGGTTTCAATATCTGATGGAATGAAAAACTCACCATAGGCTTTTCCCTCAATCAATTGATGCTTTCTTTGAAAGATTACCCCATTTTCTCCAATCAATTCTACATACACATATTTGCTGAGGTGAGAGATTTTGTTGTTCGTATAGCTAATGCTAGATGTGGCATATTGAAGGGTTTCACCAACCAGCAAGTCGTGTGTGTTTAAGTTGATGAAGACCTTCTCACGAACATTGTCAGTCTGCGAAAAACTGGTTTGAATTGCACTGAAAAAGATAACAAGTGCAATTATAAAGTTTTGGCTGTTTTGAGTGTAAAGCTTCATCTCCATTAGAATTTAAAGTTGTAAGAGATGGTAGGTATAGGAGAACCGAATACGGATAATTTGTATCCTTTTACTTCACCTCTATCCAAATCAAAATATAAAGAGAACGGGTTTTTACGGCCTAGCACATTATATACTGAAACCGACCAAAATGAATGAGCTCCTTTAGTGACTCTGTGCCCCCATTTAAGAGTTAGGCCAATGTCCATTCTGATGTAATCTGGAATGCGATATTCGTTTCTATCCGAGTAATTAAGAATTTCTATACCATTCAGTCTGTATAAGCCAGTAGGGAAGGTGATAGGTCGCCCAGAGTTATAAACAAAGTTATAAGAGAGCGAGAACCTATGAGTGACTTCGTAATTACTAACTAGGTTAATGGTGTGTGGCTTGTCATAATTAGTAGGAAAGTAGTTTCCGTTATTAACTACTTCTTCTTCAAATTGTCCATCCAGTTTAAGTAGAGTTCTGGCATAAGTATAGTTGAACCAACCATTCAGCCTGCCAGACTTCTTTAAAGAGAGTTCTACTCCATAAGATTTGCCTGGGCCTTGTAATGCGATAGATTCTATTCTGTCATTTAATAGAAAGTCGGCACCCGTCTTAAAGTCTAGCAGGTTATTAAGCTTTTTACCATAAATCTCAACAGAGCTCTCTAACTCTCCATCCAATAGGTCTTTATAGTAACCTAAAGACAGTTGATTACCAACCTGAGGTTTAATATAGGTATTGGAGAGCCTCCATAAATCAGTTGGTGAAAGTGAAGCACTGTTAGAAAGGGCGTGCAAATATTGTCTACTCCTATCATAGCTAAGCTTAATAGAGCTGGATTCATTTAGTAAGTATCTAGCTGCAAACCTAAACTCCGGACCATGATATGTCTTGATGAACTCACCTTTTCCGTGTGTTTCTTCACCTATTTTAGTATCTCCGTTTTTCGGTGCGTTATCCAGATAGAGATTAGTTGTGCCAGGGCCTAAATAAGTAAAGAAGCTGTATCGGAGCCCATAGTTGAAGCTTAGCTTATCACTGAACTCATGTTTGTCGGAGAAGTAGAGAGCTCCTTCAATTCCTTGTTCTCTATCTAATTCTACTCTAGTTGCAATAGATTCGCTTCCAATTGGGGTTTTTGTACCTGGGTTAATACTGTATCTTTTTAGTTCTAGCCCAAAATTGAAGAAGTGAAAAGCATTAAAGTCCTTATTGAAATCTGACTTGATTCCAATTTCTCTAATTCCAAAATCTTGAGAAAATGCATTTGCGGCCAATTGAGTTGCTTCAAAGTCATAGCTATACTGACTGTAAGTAGCGGTAAGGGATGCATCAAATGTTCCATCGAATCGGTGCCCCCATTTGGCCGAAGCCATTTGGTTCACATAAGAAAAATCTGAGAATGAAAAGAGTGTGTCTGAATTTAGACGAAAATCATCTTTACTATAGTATCCTGCAACGGTTAGTCTATCGTCTTGATTTATCTCATGGTCATACTTCACAATGAAATCACTAAACGACACTTTATTGTTCTTAAAGTCAGAATGTTTAATGCTTTCAAGAATCCAGTCAGAATATGTAATACGTCCGCTAGCCAAGAGGGAGGCTTTTTCTTTTACAATTGGAATTTCGGCAGTAACCCGTGATGTAATCGGTGATATTCCTCCTTCCACTCCAATTTTCTCTTTGTTCGCTGTTTTGGTTGTTATATCAAAAACAGATGATAGTCTTCCTCCTAAGCGAGCTGGAATTCCGCTTTTCATTACCTCTAAGCCTTCTAGAGCATCTGAGTTAAATACGGAAAAGAAGCCTAAGAAGTGAGATGCATTATAAACCGTTGCACCTTCAAAAAGGAAAAGGTTTTGATCTGATTTTCCTCCTCTAACGTTAAAGCCAGCCGCTCCTTCGCCAACAGTTTGAACGCCAGCAAAAGTAGTCGCTACTTTCAGAATGTCTTTTTCCCCAAGTACAACAGGTACTGTTTTGGAATCTTCTATGCTTAACCTTTCCATTCCAGTTGCTAGTTGCTCAACATTTGCTCCGCGGTTAGCTTCAACAACAATTTCATTAAGGGCTATTACATCAACCTCCATGTCAATATTCAGTTGACCATTAGAGAAAAGAATCAGGTTTCGCTTCGTTCTTTTCATACCAGTAAACTGAACCTGAATTACATGTTGGCCACTAACCAAATTGAGACTGTAAAACCCATCTGCTGAGGTAACGGCAGACTTATTCCCATTTGGAGTATATACAATTGCTCCTTCAATAGGCTCTCCAGTGTCTTTTTCTTTTACATAACCAACAAGAGTAGACGTTTTACCTGCTGTGAATTGAGCACGGCTTCCAATTTCAAAAACAAAGTTCTCTAGATCGTTGTCGTTTTGGGTTTCTCCTTTGTATTCCTTGGTAAACAATATCTCTTTACCTGATTCTTCTTGTGTGGTTGCTTTAGGAGTTTCTTCAGTGTTGTTCTGAGCCACCAAAGACGAGATTAGTTGTGGCGAGGTTATAATGTCTATACCATTGGTCAGGTATATCTTTCTAGCTTCAATGTGGTGCCTTATAGGAGTGCCTTCGAAAATACTTGCTAAAACGTTGTTTAATGGTGCTTTATTAAACGATCCACTAAACTCAAGCGAGTCTATCCATTCAGTTTTGTAATAAAAGCGATAGCTAGAACTATTCTCTATGTCTTCTATTACTTTTTCAATGCTAGCGCCCTGATAAGTATTGGTGAATGTAAATGATAAGTCTTGTGCGGCAACCTTCAAGCATGAAAGCAAAAGCATCAATATTAAAAAATGTTTCATGAAGTGATTATTGAATCACAATACTCTGCGATGTGAATTAAATGCTTCTCTTTATCCAAGGTTTTTAACTGCCTCGATTCCTTTGTTCTCATGAACTTCTTTATTTCCTTCTTATAATCTGGGAAACGTTTCAGTAATGATCGAGCATTTACTATTACCTCTTTTCTGTCACTGAAGAGTAAGTAGTACTTGTCTACGCGTTGGTACTGAAACTCGGTACCCTCTACAACTGAGTGTTTTGAGCTTTCTTTAATGAGCGAGAAATTATTTCCTTTAGAAAGAACTAGATAATAGCCCTTTGAATCTTTCCTAGCTTTAAGTACTCCTAACTCGGTTTCTATTTTATTTACTAGATTCTGATTGAGAGTAATTGGTTGTAAACTCAATGGGTTAAGAATGTATATTACCTGTTTCTCAAGGTCATATCTAAGCTTAGCATTGCTGTAGAAATGACTGTCATATGTAAGATCTGCAGTTACCCAGTCTTGAGACTTTTCTACAAAAAACACGCTTGATCTCCTTCTTGGTGGAGAAACTATAGGTAGAGCACCGATCATCGGCTTAACATTGGCAGAATCGAAATTGGCCTTGAACCAAGCATCAATATTGCCATCAAGATTAAAATCTTTAATGCTGTATTCTTGAGAGTAACTATCTAAGTGAACGAGAATAAAAAGAGTAAAAAAAATGAGCGTCTTCTTCATTGAGTTATAAGCTTCTTGTTGGCAGGTTTCGCCTATCTTGAAAGATTGATTGAAAAAGGTGTTTTTTCAAAGAGAATTCTTTCAATACATTGAAAGACTCTACAATCGGTAGAAATAACGATTTAGTAGGTATGGAACTGTTTATAGAAAATCTTGGATTGAACGGAGTGGGTTGTGTTGTTTACCGCATGTTTCAGATTTCTTGGAATTATTATTGGCTTAATTTATGCTAATCTATATTGCATTATGATTAACAGATTGATACTAGTTTTTATTTCCTTGACAGCCTTAAGTAGTCTGGCGTATGCCCAAAAAGCAGATGATATTTTGGGTACTTGGTTAACCGATGAAGGAAAGGCGCGAATTGAGGTTTATAAAGAGAATGGTAAGTACAACGGCAAGATTGTATGGTTAAAGGAGCCTAAAAATGAAGATGGTTCACTGAAACGAGATAAGGAAAACCCTGAAAAGGAGCTAAGAGATAGGCCAATAGTGGGCTTAAACCTCATAAAAGGGTTTGTTTTTGATGATGATCAGTGGGAAGATGGAGAAATCTATGATCCTGAAAGTGGAAAAACCTACTCTTGTAGAATTAAAATGAAGAAAGGGAAACTTGAGGTGAGGGGATATATAGGTGCACCAATGTTTGGGCGTACTGTTGTATGGTCTCGCTATAAATAGAGCCTTAATTTGCCTTCATCATTCGGAGTATAATGATGAGGGCAACAGACACCAAACCAGATATACCGGCTAGCAATGCGGAGATTATAAAGTCTTCCTGTGTCAGATTGAATTGCTCTTTACCAAAAATATAAACTATACCTACTGCAAATAAGAACAAGAAAAGGCATAAGGCCGCTCTGAATACCTTACGAAAGGTGTTTTTCATTAACTGATTTATAGTACTTATATCAATTAGGTGTATCTAGAGTAATCTATACGTTAGCTTATCAAGCTTTTTCCTCCATTCCCGTCTTCGGTTTTTTGACTTCAAGCTCTCCTTTAAAAGTTAATCACTATCCCTAGAGAAGGTAAAATGCCTGAGTTGTCAATATCTTCTATCAAAACCAGTTGCTTCGGTGTATTGATTTTGCCTTGAGCATCTCTGTCTAGTCCGTACTCTGGTTCGTTTGGTATGTCTTGACCAAACGCATTCTGCAATTCTAAAAACACATTGAACGTCCATTTGTTGAAATTCCACTTCTTATCTATTCTGATGTCAGTCTGGTTGAAAGTGTTCAACCTAACAGTTCCGAGTCTGTCATAGTCTCTCACAATTGCAGGGTAATTGTCTAAAGTAGCTGCTTGGTCTACAGGTGCGTATGGAGTTTGGCCCAGATATCGAGTTCTTGCACTGATCTCCCAGTTGTTGCCGAACTTATATCCGCCAGTGAATGTCAAGAGGTGATTACTATCCCAAGCGCTAGATCGGTAGACACCATCTAAGCCAGTGAATTCACTTTTGTACCAAGTGTAAGCCAAGATTGCGTAGTAATTATTGGTGAATTTCTTCTGATAAAGAAACTCCATTCCATAAGTTCTGCCTTCACCAGTACTGCTAATGTTTTCGTTTCCTAGCACAGAAAAGTCGCCACCTAAGTTGGCCAACGAAACTCCTTGACTCAATGAGACAGGGTAGTTGTCGTACTTTTTAAAGAAACCCTCTAGGGTGAATCTAGATGACGGATTAAGTAAATATTCCAGACCTAATACAGCATGGTCACTTCTTATATACTCAGCATTTTTATTGACCAATGAACCTGCCTCAGTGTAACCCAAAATGGTGTAAGGAGGAATCTTAAAGTATCTGCCCAAAGATGCGTTTACAGACCACTTCTTTTGTGTGTCGAAGGTGTAGCTGGCTGAAAATCTGGGGCTTATGGTTTTTGAAAGATCATTGCCGCTCTCGGTAAAGCTATTACCATCAACTCTGATACCTAGTGAGTATTTGAGGCGATCATCTGCTGAGGCTGAAGACGCTTGAAATGAGGCTCCATATTTGGTGAAGGAAATTCGGTTGTCAAAGTTATTACTGTTCACTAAGTCTAAGCTGTTGTTGTCATAGCTTACAAACTGTAAACTAGCAGTGCTAACCAAGGTCCAATTGCCTCTAAAACGAGTTCTGTTATATCTAAATTTAGTTTCGGCTTCTGTAGAAAGGTTTTGAAGGTAAAGACCGGTTTGGTTCACATTATCCTCGAATCTTTTGAAATCATTCTCTAGTCTATTATTGCTCAAAGAAAGCGTACTGAAGCCCTTTCCGTATTTGTTTCTGCGCTTCCAACTTACTCCAATGGTGTTAGTCTGTTGCTTAATAATCGGAACTTGGTCCAACGTAGCCTGCTGCTCAGGATCATACTCATCAGGTACGTTTATACTGAAATCATCAATGGAGCCAACGCCTGTTACCAGTATTTCATTATACTCATCAATTTCATGAGTCACCTTATATTGATAATCCCAATAATCTGGTAAAAAGGGGAGGTCTATGGCTTGAAAAAGAAACTGTAAATATGATCTTCTGGCCGAAGCAATAAAGGAGGTTTTTGAAGCTTCATTATCTCCCTTAAAAAGTGGGCCTTCAAAGGTTAAGGCACTTTCACTACTACTCAACCTGAAGTTGGTTCGGAAGTCACGGTTGTTTCCTTTCCTTTGGTCGAACTGCAGAACACCAGAGAGTGCATTGTCATATTGGGCAGCGAAGGCCGAGGTTGAAAGTGTAACTCCTTCAAAGAAACTAACATTTAAAAGTCCTACAGGTCCGCCCGCACTTCCTTGTGTAGCAAAGTGGTTGATGTTTGGAATTTCAATTCCATCTAAATAATAGACGTTTTCATTAGGCGCGCCACCACGAATAATAATGTCATTTCTGAAGCCTCCGACTGAGCCCGATACGCCAGGAAGTGACTGTACAACTTTAGCAATATCATTGTTTCCGCCAGGGTAGGTGGCAATTTCTTCTCTAGATAGCTTTTGAATGGAAAGTGGGGTTTCTTCAATTTTGAGGAATGGGTTGGCCGTTACTACTATTTCACCAAGTTCAGAGACAGTTTCTTTCAGTTCGAAGTTTACATCTGGATTTCCTCCAGAACGGATTACTACATTGAACTTGCTTTGAGTTTCGTAGCCCACAAATGAAACTTGGATGGTAAAGGTTTCAGTCGGGAGGTTTTCTAAAGTGTAGAAACCTTGAGCATCTGTAATGGCTCCAGTTTGCAGTTCAACTACTTGAACTGTGGCACCGGGAATAGATTCGCCAGTCTTTGAATCTGTTACGTAACCAGAGAGGTTTCCTTTACTTTGAAAAGCGGCCAAGGGCAATGAAACCAATAGCGTTAGGAGAAAAAATAAGTGTCGCATAGTATAGTGTACATGAGACAAACTCAAGTTGTAAAAAAAGGGTTTGAGACTTTTGAGTTTATTTAGCCTCTGCAGGATTATTAAATAGTTTTTTATCGGCTACAAAAGTGCCAAAGGGTAGTAAGGAGGCAATTAAAGCTAAAAACGTTTTCCACATGCTCCATTTGTATTTTGAACCCACAAGTACTACAAAAACACAGTATAGCACGAAAAGAACACCGTGAGCCAAACCAATAGGATGAGTGGGTTCAGGTGTGTTGAACCAGTATTTCAAAGGCATACATATACCAATCAATAATAGGTATGAAATTCCTTCAAGTATGGCGAGTAGCTTCAGGGTTTTGAGCATTAGTTCTTTTTGTGTTTGGTCGCAAATCTCAAAGATCAAATCTCAAATTCCAATTTTTGGAGTGCATTAGATCGAATATCTAAAATCGTAAATCATCAATCTAGTAGCCGCTTTTAGATTTCAACTGTTTTTTTAAAGTTGAATGTGTTAGTATTGAAGAAGATTAAAAACGAAAACTACCCATATGAAAAAGGTTTTATTCCTATCGGGCTTGTTGATGCTGATTTTTACCCAAAACGGGCACGCACAAGATAAGCTCAAAAACATGCCTGGCTATGATCAGTATAGCAAAATGGCTCCTCAATTACGTGGTTCAGTAGACTATGGAACAATTTCAGCTAAATGGGCTGATGATGGCAGTAGCTTCCAATACGTGAAAGATGGTAAGCTTTGGAAGTACGATGTAAAGAAAAAAACTACTGAAGATTTAGGTACTCCTCCAAGACCAGAAAGAAGATCTTGGAACCGTCCAGCGAGAGGTCGTCAGTATGCTTCTGCAGAGGCGCCAAATGGCCAATTGAAGGCTTTCCATAAAGACAGAAATATGTACATCAGCAATGCCGATGGTAGCAACGTGCAAGCCATTACTACTGATGGAAACATGGAAAATAAAATGAAATATGGTATCGCTACTTGGGTTTATGGCGAAGAATTGGGCCAAAATACTGCCATGTGGTGGTCGCCTGATAGCAAGAAAGTGGCTTTTTACCGATTCAACGAGCAAGGTGCTAAGCAATACTATGTTTTGCTAGATCAGCTGAAAATGTACGATTCACTAGAAGTGATGTCTTACCCTAAAGTAGGTGAGCCTAACCTTCCGGTAGATTTGATGGTGTACGATTTAGAGACTAAGAAAACGACTTTACTAGATACTAGAGGTGGTAAGTCTTTCGAGGATGGGCCTTTAGGAACCTATTTATATGGTGTAGAGTGGACTCCTGATGGAAGTGAGTTGCTTTTCCATAGCACTAACAGAAAGCAAGATATTATGGAGCTTAGAGCTGCTGACCCTGTAACAGGAAAAAGCAGAACGGTTGTTAGAGAAGAGTGGTTGCCAAGCTTTACCAAAAATACGCCTGAAATGCGTTGGTTAGAAGATGGTAAACGTTTTATCTGGGCTTCGGAAAGAACAGGTTTCAATAACTACTACCTATATAATGTAGACGGAACTTTAGAGGCTACTATTACTAATCATCCATTTGAGGTGGCAAACATAGTAATGGTCGATGAGAAAAAAGAGCAACTGTATTATATGGCAAGAAGTGGTGAAAACCACATGAAAATGCAATTGCATAGAGTTGGTTTAGATGGTAAGAAAGACACCAGAATGACTGACCCTGCTTATAATCACTCGGTATCGCTCTCTCCTGATGGCAAGTACTTCATCGATATTCAGCAGACGCATAACATTGCTCCGTTTACTAATTTAGTAGATAGCAAAGGGAAGGTTATTGCTGAATTGGCTAAGAGCGACATGACTAAGTTCAACGAGCTTGGTTTCAAAACAGTGGAGGCTTTCACATTCACTGCTGCAGATGGTAAAACCGAGCTTCATGGCTTGCTGCATTTTCCTTCTAACTTCGACCCAAATAAGAAGTACCCTTTAATTTTGGCTAACTATGGTGGGCCTGCCACTAACGAGTTCAGAGAGACTTTTACCATGCCTAGTTCTTTGACAGAATATGGTTTCTTAGTAGTAGATGTTGATGGTAGAAACGTAAGAGGTCGTGGTAAGAGAATGCTCGATGAGATTTATGGAAAGCTAGGTCAGGTAGAAATGGATGACTTTGCTGAAGGAATTAAGTCGCTTTATGACAGACCTTATTTCGATAAAAATAGAGTAGGGGTTTATGGTACTTCTTACGGAGGAACTACTTCTGCTACTTGTCTGCTTAGACACCCTGATGTTTTCCACGCTGCGGTTGTAAACTCTGCAGTTACTGATTGGAGATACTATGATAATATTTACACTGAGCGTTATATGAACTTGCTTGAAAATAACCTAGAGGGTTATGAGAAGTTCAGTTTAATGAATCAGGCAGATCAATTAGAAGGTGAGATCATGATTTTCTTCGGAACAAGTGATAATAATGTTCACCCTCAGAATTCACTAGCATTCATTAACGCATTGCAAAAGGCTGGAAAGAGCTTCGAAATGCAGATTGGTCCAGACCAAGGGCATACTGCACTTGACTCTCGCAGAATGATGGAGTTCTTTATTGAGCACCTCGTGATGAAAAACGGAATGGCTTTAGACTTGAAGAGATAATCTTCAAGTCTTCTGAATACGAATTAGGCTGTCTTAAAAACAACTATTGTCGTCATTCCCAGCTTGACTGGGAATCTCTATTGGCCTTGAGTGCCAACTTGGTGAGATTCCTGATCACAGTCGGTAATGACAGTTAGTTTTTAAGACAGCCTATTTTTATGTCTGAAAGTCTAGCTGCATTTTCTCTATTCGCTCAGAAAGCATTTCTGTAGTGAATCTTTCGCGTAACCTATCGACCATAATTGGGAAGCAGAAAGGAGTGGGTTTGCTCAGTTTCTTTAATAGAATAGTTTGCTTGTTAATGCGTTCTAAAGATTCGGTAAGTCTAGACCTTTCAAACTGAAGGCTCAGTACTTCTTCATGCGCCTGTTTGAGCAGTAAGTTCTCAGGGTCATAATCTTCAAAAACTTTATAGATCATGGTAGATGATGCCTGCAAGTGTTTGTAGGTCATTCCCTTGCCCGGGTAGCCCTGAAAGATGAGCCCAGCGATAGTAGCGATGTCTCTAAACTTTCGCTTGGCCATTTCTGTGTTGTTGATGCTCGCCTTAATATCATCTAGTAAGTTTTCCATTGAAAACAGATCTAGCTCAAGAAAATCTTCAATCTCAATATCTAAATCGGTGAGTACTTCAAAACCGTAGTCATTTGAGGCAATGGAAAAGCTTATAGGTTGGCTTACTGAAATTCTATAAGCTACTAAAGCAGCCAGTACTTCGTGTACATATTTACCTTCAAAAGGGTAGAAGTAGATGTGTGTCCCTTCATCAGATTTTATTTGCTCTATGAGTAATTCATTCTCTTTTGGAAGTGCTGAAAGTCTTGCTTGCTTCTCTAGCAAAGGTGCAATGGTCTTCATTTCAACTCCTTCGAACTTTGAAATAGAGGCATCGTGAATCTTTCTTCTAAGTTGATCAGAAAGGAGCGAAGTAAACGAGGCTTTGCCACCTCCCCAACGTGGAATTGGACCTGTTTTCTTCTTCGAATTCCTTACTTGGGCCGTTAAGTCCTTAAACCTAACCAAGGCCAAGTTCTTCCCTGCAAACCAAAAGGTATCTCCTTCTTTGAGTTGGGCAATAAATGATTCTTCAACTGTGCCAATGTATGTGCCAGATGTGTATTTGACTTTCACTACTGGGTCGCCTACAATAGTACCCATAGAAAGTCTATGTCGCATGGCTGTTTTTCGGTTATTCACCTTCCACAGTCCATCATTCATAATTTCCACTTTGGCAAATTCATCGTAGGCACTAAGTGAGTTCCCTCCAGTAGAGATAAACTCTAAACACCATTGCCATTCTTGGTCGGTTAGGTCTTTGTAGGCGTTGGTACTTTGAACATGAGCTCTCACTTCGTCAGGGTAAAAACCTGGGCCAACTGCTAGTGTGACTAAATACTGTACGAGTACATCGTAGCAAAGTAGGAGTGGTGTTCTACTTTCGAATTGATGGGTTGCAATGGCTTCTTTGAGTACAGCTGCTTCAATTAATTCAAGAGAGTGTGTCGGCAAGAAGTATATTTTACTCGTTGCGCCTGGCCGATGACCGCTTCTTCCTGCCCGCTGAAAAAAACGGGCTACGCCTTTAGGTCCGCCTACTTGTATGACCATATCTACAGGCCTAAAGTCTACACCTAAGTCTAAACTCGAGGTACAAACTACGCACTTGAGTTTACCAGCATGGATAGCTTCTTCAACCCATTGCCTTACCTGCAAGTCTAAAGAACCGTGGTGCATGGCGACAAGCCCCATTAAATCTGGTACTTTCTCAATTATGGTTTTGTACCAAATTTCGGTCTGCGATCGAACATTGGTGAATAATAGAGTAGAAGTATGTTCATCGAGAATAGGAGTTATTCTCGGTAGCATGTTCAGTCCCAAATGACCAATCCACGGAAGCGTATCTACGGAGTCTGGTAAAATGGTTTCTACCTCAATTTTCTTGTCGATTTTGGCTTTTACAATTTCGCACTGTTCATATTGATCACCCAAAAGCACTTTTGCGGCTTCTTCTAGGTTGCCAATGGTTGCAGAAACTGCCCAAGTTTGGATTGGTTTGGGGTTAAGGTGCCTGAAGTAAGCTAGTGCTAGCTCCATCTGAACGCCTCTTTTACTTCCCACCAGTTCATGCCATTCATCTACAATGACAGCTTTGAGGTTGGCGAAAGTTTTTGGTGCATTTTTCTGTGCTAATAGCACATGAATACTCTCAGGTGTGGTAACCAGCGCCTGAGGCATGTTCTTGGTTTGAGCTTGCCTTTCTTTTTGGCTGGTATCGCCCGTTCTTAGGCCAATTTCCCAGTCTAAGCCCATTTCGCGACAGCAGGTGCTCATTGCTGAATGAATGTCTTTGGCTAGTGCTCTTAACGGAGTTACCCAAATTACTTGCAGGCCTTTAGCTTTCTTAGGGTTTTGCAGCGCTTGCAGAACGCAGGCTAACCAAATGGCGTAGGTTTTTCCGCTTCCGGTTGGGGCGTTAAGCAGTCCACTTTTGCAATGTAGATAGGCACTCCAGCATTGTTGCTGAAAATCGAAGGCTTGCCAACCTTTTGAGTTGAACCAATTAAGGGCAGGGCTTAAATCTTTTTGAGTCTTCAAAGCTATTATTGAAAGAGACTCAAAATACTAGATATAGTTTTAAGTTTTCGATTCTATTTACTGGTAAAACAAGAGTTTGCTTCAATTACAGTATTACAGAGTACTAAATGAAATAGGATGAGGGCTTGGTGCTTCCCTTAATCTTTATTGGTCACAAAAGGAGTTAGGACTATGCGCTTTAGTGAATTTGTTTCAGCTTCTATAAAGCATCCTGGAATTTAAGATGTACGCCCCGATAATGCTCGGGGTTTGATTGACGTCAATCGTAAATCTAATCCTGAAAACTTTCAGGACGTACATTTTCTAAGTCGGTCATTCAAAGCGACTTTCAGTTGCTTCTAAAACTATGGTGCTTTCAGCCCGTAGTGGTTATTTAAAAAGTAGCGTTATAGTCAATCTTCATGTTCATCAATCTGAGTTGATTAGAATTGCCGCCAACCTTTAATGGACCTCCATTGTAGTAGCCGAGGTTTTTTCGCGCTTCTATCAGCAATAAGTACTCATTCTGATTGGTGTCTATTTGATAGAATCCGCTTTTATTTGGCCTTACTATAAACTTAGGCTTAATGTCATTCTTTTCAAGCTTCTTTAAATCGTAGAAGTCCGTGCCGTCTTTTTGAACTTTCGCTTCCTGAATTTGCTCTAAGTAAGAACTCTCGTATAAATAAAGTTCGTTTCTAACTGTATCTGGCTTTTTTGTTTCACCATCGGTAGAGGGCATAAAATTGCCATTGTATTCTAGTACGTGGCCATAGTAGCCATTAATAATAGTCGGTTCAGTTATTTTGTTGCTGATTTTAACATCGAAAGAAAAGTAGTAGTCGTCTTGAATTGGCACTTGTTCTTTCTTACATGAACACACCGCTACTAATAAAATCAGGCCTAATAGAATATTCTTACCGCTCATTCGACAATTATTTAAGGGCACGAAATAAATAAATTCTGTTTCTAAATCAGTCATTCATTCGGTTAAAGATTCCTAAAACCTGAATTATACTGGATGACTGATTCTTTTTAGGATGGCTATATTGTGTGTTTTAGCATCGGATTGGTTGATATTAAAGGTCATAATGCAACCGATTGTATTAGTTGTGTTGATTTTGGTTAAAAATTGAACTTCAATTAAGGTATTTTTAGATATGCGTATTGAAATACCTAGAGAAGTAGAAAGGTTCGGCCCAGTTCAGATTCACGATGTCCAAAAGGTTTGGGAGTTAGATGCAGGACTTAAGCTTAAGGAGCTTGAACCCAAAGAAAAGGAAAGAAGGGTAATAACTCGAATCTCATACGAGTCGCTCCAAGACATTCAAGAGCAGATGGCCATTGTGGTGCCTATTAAGGACGAAAAGATTAAACTGCTAGAAGGTGTTTTGGCTGGTATTCCGCATGAGTGCCTTGTGATTTTGGTTTCTAATAGCAAGAGAGAACCTGTGGATAGGTATAAAATTGAAATGGACGCACTCAATCATATGAGTAAGTTCATGAAGAAAGATATTTTTATCGCCCATCAGAAAGACCCCTTATTAGCGCAAGCCTGTAAAGATGCAGGCTATGAATACATTCTAGATGATAAAGGGGAGGTGAGAAGTGGTAAAGCCGAGGGTATGATCCTTAGCACTATTCTGGCGTATTTGTGTGGTAAAAAATACATCGGTTTTATCGATTCAGATAACTACTTCCCTGGCGCTGTATATGAGTATGTTCAAGAGTATAGTGCTGCTTTGTATAGTGCTAAATCAGACTATTCTATGGTTCGGATAGCTTGGCATAGCAAGCCTAAAATTGTGGAGTCGAGCCTGTTTTTTGCTAAAAGAGGAAGGGCCTCGGAACACACCAACAAAGTGTTGAACATGCTTATGAGTAGCTATACTGGCTACGGTACGGAAATAATTAAAACTGGAAATGCCGGTGAACATGCCATGAGCATGGATTTGGCATTGAATATAGATTATTCTTCTGGCTATTCTATTGAGCCATACCATTACATCAATGTATTGGAGCGTTTTGGAGGTGTTATTGATTCACCAAGTGCCGATGTAATGAAGCAAGGTATTCAGTTTTTTCAAATAGAAAGTAGAAACCCTCATCTACATGAGGTAAAGGGTGATGAGCATGTGAAATCGATGAGCCGTGAAGCGATGGAGGTAATCTATAGATCTCCTCTCTGCCCAGATCATCTGAAGCAAGAAATACTGATAGATTTATATAATAGAGGTTTACTAAAGGAAGGGGAAGAGATGCCTGAAACAGTGCGCTATTACCCAGCATTAACCAAAGTAAATATGCTCAAATTTAAACAGGCTTTAGCCAAAGCTTCATTTGCCGAATTCCTCAAGGCAGATTTATCGAAGTATAAGCACAAGAATGGAAAAAAGAAATTGGCGAGAGAAACTGTGAAATCGAAAGATCATTTACCAGACCCCCATGAACAACTAGAAATAAAATGAGAAAAGTACTTTTAAGCGACTTGGATGGAACGCTCTTGGATTTGAAGAGCTACTCATTTGCTCAGTCTGAAGCATCAGTCAATGAGCTGAAAGAGGAAGGAGTTCCAATTGTTTTTTGTAGCTCAAAGTCTAGGGTAGAGCAGGAGTTTTACAGAGGTGCACTGGGTATAGAAGATCCTTTTATAGTAGAAAATGGATCGGCCATATTTATTCCAAGAGGCTATTTCAGCAAGAAAATACCTTTTAATTCTTATGTAATCGATGATTTTGAGGTGATTACCATAGGTAAGCCAGTGGGCTTTATTAGAGATATTATTCATCAGGCCAGAACATACTTAGGTCTTTCATTTACCTGCTATTTCGATTTATCGGCTGAAGATGTTTCAATGTATACTGGCTTAGATCTTAGGTCTAGCCGAAGGGCTATGCAAAGAGAGTTTTCGGAAACCATATTAAAAGGTGATGTAAACGATGGGTTTTTGGACTTTCTAAGTCATAACAAGCTCAAAAGTATTCCGGGAAGTAAGTTTCAGACAATCATTTCTAGCAATGCAGATAAAGGTAAGGCAGTTGATATACTTTTGGCGCTTTATGAAAATGAATGGGGAGAAGTGAAAAGTTATGGTGTGGGAGATAGTGTCAATGACTTTGAAATGCTTCAAACGGTAGACGATCCTTACTTGGTGCAACGGCCAGGGAGTCAATGGGCGGAATTAGGTGATGTGACTATTAAAAACGTTCAGGGCATTGGGCCAGCAGGATGGAATAAGGTGTCTAGAATTTTGCTAGAGTCATAAGTAAAAAGGCCACTGTTTCCAGCGGCCTTTTCAATGAGCTTTTATTGATGGTTACTTACCATTCCAGTGATCTTTCAATACAATTGCTTCATTACTGTCGCTCTTGCCGTTCATTTCTACTACTACCTTGTAGGTGCCAGGGCCAATGCCTCTAGTAGTATATTTCATTTGAGCAACTCTGTTCTGCACTTGCTCCTCGCTCATACCAAACCTTCTAAATCTGTCGGCCATAGAGTTAAGATCATCTTGTGAGCGTTCACCAGTAATTTCTACAAATCTCCAATTGTAAGTATTTAAACCAGCTTTGGTATCTACTTCAGTTTTGTAGATTTCCTTAGAACCTCTGTAGATTTTAAGTGTAGCCTTACCTGCAGATTTGGTGTAGAAATGTATGTGACTTCCCGGTTGTCTGCTTTCTCCATTAAAGTTGGTGTAAGCAGTTACGTTGCTTAAACCGCTTACGTATTGAACCGCAGGAACAATATCGAATAGGGTTACATCTGAAGTAAGTGTCTGAGCATTCATTCCCTGTAGAGGGGCAATGTCAGCAATAAATATACCTCTACCGTGAGTAGCAACTACCAATTCGTTTTCTCTCGGGTGAATAACCATGTCATAAGCAGGGTTTGTTGGCATTCCGTTCATGAACTTAGTCCAGTTTTTACCACCGTCAATACTTGCGAATACGCCAAGCTCAGTACCTGCAAATAGTAGGTTAGGGTTGTTGTGGTCTTCTCTGATTACGTTTACACCAGCTGGCTCTATACCGTTAGCAATAGAAGTCCAAGTTTTACCCCAGTCGGTGGTTTTGTATAGGTAAGAAGTAAAGTCATCCCTTCTCATACCATTGAAAGAAACATAAGCAGTACCAGGTACGTGAGCAGAGGCTTCAACTCTAGTTACCCAATATCTTGGGTTGTTCGGAATATTTGCATTCAGGTTAGTCCAATTCTTACCACCATCGGTAGTTACATGCACATTGCCATCATCTGTACCAACCCAAAGCTCGTTAGGGTCAATTGGAGACTCTTCTAAAGTAGTAATTGTTCCATACTGAATGTTTCCTGTTCCGTTGGCTTTAACTTCATCGTTATCGGTAAGGTCACCGCTTATTTCTGTCCAGTTCTCACCTCTGAAGTTAGATCTCAATACTTTGTTTCCTGCATGGTAAATTACATCTGGATTATGCTGAGATACTACAATTGGAGCGTTCCAGTTCCATCTCATGCTTCTGTCGCCAGTATATCTTATGCCTGATGATTCGCCAGTTTCCAAATCAAGTCTTTGAAGTGGGCCAAACTGAGATTCGTTGTATAAGTAACGGTTGTTGCTTCTGTCGATAACGTTGTACATACCATCTCCACCGCCAGTTCTTTGCCATGCTTCGAACGGAATAGATCTGCCATCTTTAGAAGTACTTGGTCCTCTAACAGAACCATTGTCTTGTAAACCACCATATACATTGTATGGATAAGCCATATCTACATCTACAGCATAGAATTGAGCCAAAGAAATTTCATCTGGGTGGTACCATGTAGCACCGGCATCATAGGTAATTCCCATACCGTGGTCATAACCTAAAAGCATGTGTTTAGAGTCGGCTGGGTCAATCCACATGGCGTGGTTGTCTCCACCAAACCTGAAAGGAGTACCCCAAGTTTTTCCACCGTTTTTAGTTTCCCAAACCTGAATACCTAAAACGTAAACATGATCTTCATCATTAGGGTCTACTCTAACTTGCTGATAGTAGTAAGAAGGATAACCACCAATATCTTCGCCATCAGGGCTAATCTTTCTCCAGCTTTCGCCACCATCATCAGAGCGGTACATTTCAGTTCCAACTACAGATTGTCTTCTTCCCAAAGGAATACCAACTTCTAGCATGTTTCTTCTCTCTGCATCAGACATGCCTTCAACGTTTACATTCTCAACGTTAGCATATACAACTTTAGAGTTTCCAGGAGCGTAGGCTACTCCAATTCTCCCTAAGAATCCACCTGGAAGACCATTGCTCAACTTCTTCCAGTTTTTACCACCATCGGTAGATTTGTAGATGCCACTACCTTCACCACCTTCGTTGAAAGTCCATGGTCTTCTAATTTTGTCATAAGCTGCTGCAATTAGTGTGTTAGGGTCGTCCGGGCTCATGGCCACATCTACCACGCCAATGTATTTGCCATCAGCTCTTTTAACTTCAAGCACCTTGGTCCAGCTTTTTCCACCATTAGTAGTTTTGTATAAACCTCTTTCTGGATTCTCCGAATAAAGCTTACCCAAAGCAGCTACATATACTACATTTGAATTATTCGGGTCGATAAGAATTCTGCCAATATGATGAGATTCTGGAAGTCCCATGTTTTTCCAAGTCTCACCACCATCGGTAGACTTGTAAACGCCATTACCCCAGTATGAGCTTCTCGAGTTATTGGCTTCTCCTGTTCCTACCCATACAACACTAGTGTCTTTTTGATCTAGTGCCACAGCACCAATAGATGCTACGCTTTCTTGGTCGAATTGAAATTTCCAAGACTGTCCGTTATTAGTAGACTTTAAAAGGCCACCAGATGCCGTAGCTGCGTAGATTACTTTAGGTGATTTTTCCATCACCGCAAAATCAACGTATCTACCTCCCTGACGAGTAGGGCCAATCTCTCTGAATTCGATCGATTTTACTACCTGATCAGGTATTTTTTGAGCCATTGATTCGGGTACGGATATCAGAGTCAAAAGACTCACCGCAATCAATGATCTGAATGTTTTTACAGTAAGATTCATCATATTTTAAGGTTAAAGCGTTTAAATTAATTCAAAATACATCTAGTACAAAGGTCAGTTTCTCCATTTACACCAGTGGCTATTTATTTGGAGCTAAAGGAAGCGTTATGTTTAGGGGCTTCGTTCTGATGAGGTGTTAGATTTGTGTATTCGTTAATAGGTTATTTATGAAGAAGTTTCTGTTAGTACTGTGTTTTTTTGGTGGCTTTTTATCAGTTAATGCACAAGAGGACTTACAAGAAGTGTACAAAGCTGCTGTAGAAGCCTATGAAGCTCGAGATTACGATTCATTTTTAGAGAACATTAGGCAAGCTGATGAATTAAGGCCTAACCATCCTGGTATAGTTCCGAAGTTGGCGGCTGCCTGGGCATTGACAGGGCGTAAAATTAGAGCCATTCAAACGTTGAAGCAGATGGTGTTGATGGATGCTACTTTTGATTTTCAGAATAACCCTGATTTTGAAAGTCTAAAAAGGCATAAGAACTATCAAGATTTAATAGAGCTTCAAGAAGAATTGGGGAGTACTGAGGTTCACGATGAATTATTTAGGGTAATTAATGCAGCTGAAATACATCCAGAAAGTTTTGTTTTGATGGATAGTGGAGAGATGCTGCTTGGAAGTATAAGGGAAAGAAAAATTGTAAAGGTAGATACGAACGGACTCGTTTCTGACTGGTTAGAAGTGCCCTACGGAGTAATGGGTATGAAGTATAATGAAGAAACGAACCATCTATGGGTAGCTTCTTCGGCATTGTCACAAATGAAGGATTTTAGTTCCGATGATCAAGGTAAATCTATGATCCTACAGGTTGATGTTTCTGAAGCTCAGATATTACAAGGAGTTGAATTTAATGATGGATCAGTCATTGGAGATTTGGTTCTCGATAAAGAGCAAAGAATTTGGTATAGTAATAGTTCTAAGCCTTACTTGGTAAGAAACGTAACCGATACTGCTCAATATTTTGGCCCATTCGCTAGAAAGTACTTCGATTTAGATGGGAGTCATTTCAACCTACAGGGTCTAACATTGAACGATAGTGAAAACTACCTCTATTTCGCTGATTATGTCAGTGGTATTTACCGAATTAATATGGATAATGAAGACGATATTGAGAAAGTATATGCTCCTTCATCTTCTCTGCTGAAAGGGATTGATGGTCTATATTTTTACAATAACACCTTAATAGCCATCCATAATGGAACTAAGCCTTACCGAGTGATGCAGTATTTCTTGAATGAGCGTGGTGATTTTATAGACGTAGAAAGGGTGATCAATAGAGGAGGAGAGAGCTTGGGGGAGCCAACATTAGGTCAGGTTAAAGATGGTTACTTTTACTACTTAGCTAATAGTCCATGGGGCGCTTATGATGAATCAGGAAACTTTAATGCCAGCCAAGCCAAGGCCATAGAAATAAGAAGGATTAAACTAGATTAACATGGGGAAGGCCTGGTAAATTAATAGGTTAATGCAGTAGAGATTTTTTGATTTTCTCATGTCATACCCATGCCCAGCTGTCAGCTTTAGCCTTCTGTCCCGACTTCCGACTTCCATCTCCTCACTCTAAGACTTTAACAACAAGCTGCACTTCCTCCTGCTCTCGACTCCTTTTCAGCTTAAAGCTCTCTACTTCCGTCTCCTAACTCCCGACTTCCGACTTCTGTCTGCTTCCCGCTTTTTCCCTATCTTTCATTTTTTAACTTCTGAGAATGCGCAAGTTCAAATTTCCTTCGGCCTATACCACTCTGTATATCATTATTATCATCTCGGCTTTAGCTACCTGGTTATTGCCCGCAGGAAGCTATGATCTACTAACTTATACCGATGGGCAGTTTTTGGTTGAGGGGAGCAAGTCGGCTACTTTACCTGGGACTCAGGCTACCTTGGACAGTTTGGGTTTGCAAATGGAGTTGAGCAAGTTTGAGGAAGGCAAGATCAAAAAGCCAGTTTCAATCCCCAATACTTATGAACAAGTTGACGCTAATCCTCAAGGGCTTAAAGCTATCCTATTCGCGCCAATCAAGGGTATTTACGATTCCATAGATATCATTCTCTTAGTCATTATTATTGGAGGGTTCATAGGTGTTTTTCAACTTTCAGGAGCTTTAGAGCGAGGTGTTGGCTTTATTTCTGAAAAGCTAGAAGGGCGAGAAAAGTGGCTCATCATCATCACTATGACGCTCATCGCCTTGGGAGGAACAACCTTTGGTATGCAAGAAGAGACCATCGCTTTTTATCCCATATTGGTTCCCATATTCATTGCTGCTGGATACGATTTATTAGTGCCTGTTGCTGCTATTTACATTGGTTCCTGTATCGGGCTAATAGGAGCTACGGTGAATCCGTTTAGTACAATTATAGCCTCAGATGCTGCAGGAGTAAGCTGGACTTTAGGGCTCTACAGTCGCTTGATCATGATGGTTCTTACAGGTGTAGTGGCCATTACTTACGTGGTTCGTTATGCCGAAAGAGTAAAAGCTGACCCTACCAAATCTCTGCTCCACGGTCTGGATATTAAAAACCCTTTTGCTAAAAAGCAGGTGACTGATCCTGGAGCTATGACTCCTCTTACTTGGGTGTTATTGACGTTGTTTGCGTTGTCCTTTATTGTGATGGTTTACGGAGTAGCTGTTTTGGGTTGGTGGCTAGAAGAAATGACAGCTTTGTTCTTGGCTGCAGCCTTGATCATTGGCCTATTGCAAAGAACTTCCGAAGCTAAATTTGTGGAGGCTTTTATAGATGGCGCCAAAGACCTGTTAGGAGTAGCGCTCATCATCGGTATTGCCCGAGGTATTACCATTATGATGAATGAAGGAATGATTTCTGGAACACTGCTCAATGAAGCAAGCGACTTGGTAAGCAGTACTTCCCCCTTGGTGTTTTTGCCTGTATTGATGATAGTGTTCTTTGTTTTGGCCTTCTTTATCAGCTCATCTTCTGGATTAGCCTTGGTGAGTATGCCAATTATGGGTGCCCTGGGGAATGTAGTTGGTGTGCCATCCGAAGAAATTGTCAATGCCTATCTGTTCGGCTTTGGCATGATGCAGCTTTTCACCCCTTCGGGTTTAGTCTTGCCATCTCTTGCTATGGTAAACGTACCCTATAATGTATGGGTGAAATTCAACCTAAAGTTGCTTTATATGCTGGCACCTTTAGGTGCTATTGTGCTAATTCTGGGGTATTTGCTGTGATTCTTTTAGAGAGAATAAGGGGTTAGGAAAATATTACCTTCCTTTTTTTAAGCCACTCTCTGATTGGCTGTTGATTGATCTTGTGTGCTTTCCAAACTTCTTCACACCATTCCCTAATCTTTTGGTCTCTCTCACTTCCTTCCGAAGCATTCATAATTGACTGGATTGAAAAGTCTATAGGTTCTACGGCATACTGAATTTTTGGCCAATCAGATTTATCGGAAGATAGACTTACATGTACATTCTGAACTTCTTTGCCTGTAAAGTCATATTCTAGAAACAAGCATAAGCCTAAGAGCCCATAAACTGATTTAATAATTTTAGTCTCTGGATTTAGGTATTGCACTGCATAGGCGTCTACAACATGCTGGTGTATAAAGTATTCCTTATTTGGATGGGCCAAGCTATAGAATGAAAGCTCATGAAATAGCTGAAGTTCAGTCTTGATTTCCATTTTTATCCCTCCAGAATTCGTCTGAACTCTGCTAGTGCAGCACCGTTTCCAATTACCGTAATTTGGTCGCCAATCAGTAGGTGAGTGTTACCATGAGGAATGAAGACTTCTCCACCACGTTTCTGAATTACCAAGGATCCGGTTTGTGGGAAGGCAACTTCTTTAACCAGTTTTCGGTTAATCTGCTTATTGCTAATGCTAATTTCTTCAATTCTATAGACATCGAAGCTAGTGGAAAGTGAGTCGATGGCATTAGGTCTAAGTACCATGTCTTCAATGTGGCCTGCTAAAAGCTCTTCATGGTCTACAGTCTTAATTCCTTCGAAATTATTGTCAACCAAGTCGTGTGTTACCGACTGCCTTCGGGTGATGATTTTACTGTGCCTCAACTCATTCTTTAAGTAAGCCGTAAGTTGTTGGTTCAAGAAGTTAGACTCTGTGAGCACCACTACCAAGTCACCACTCAGAATATTAAGGTTTTTGAGTAGCTCAGGGGTGAGTTTGGTCTTTTCAAACGGTAAACTCTTTTGGTCAAACTGTTGAATAATCTCCTCCCGCTGAAGGTAAGTCATAAAAGAAATGTCGTGCAATTTGAAGCGCTCCGCTAGTAATAAACTCGCTCGGCTTCCGCCAATGACTAACACCTTTTTGTGCTCTTCATCTTTCTTATTCAATGAATTGTAAATCATTGGGGCTAGGAGACAAGTAATGATTGAAGCGGTTACAAGGGCTGCGTTTTCTGACTCCGTGAGTACTCCTAATGACAAGCCAATTTGGGCGCCAGCTACAGTTTCTCCCAATCTGGCAGAGAGTAGATTTCCTCCAGCAAAGGCCTTTTTAAATCCAAACAAGCGGACCAAACTCAGGGCCGGAATTGTTTGAGTAATAAAGAATGCCGCTACTAAAAGCAGAATAAAGCCGTAAGATTCGCCAATATTATAAAGGCTCGAAACATCGAGATTTATTCCTACACTAATGAAGAAAATGGGAATAAAGAATCCATAGCCCATTCCGTCTAGTTTAAACAGAAGGGCAGAACGGTCTTTGGTTATGAAGAGGCTAAGTAACAAGCCTGCAAAGAATGCCCCTAAAATGGGTTCCGTTTCAACAGCCGAGGCAATCACCACAAACGCAAAGAATAGTGCTACAGCACCTCTTACTTTAATCTGGTTGGCAGCATGCTCTAATCGGTAAATCACTTTTTGGAAGGTCCTTACTCTGTTGAGTTTTTTGCCTATAGCATGAAAAACCAAGAAGGCTATAAATAGCAAATTAAAGAGCAAGAGCTCAATGTCTAATCCATTTTTAACGTAGCCCGAGTAAATTGAAATAAGTAATATACTGAGCAGGTTGGCAATGCTTCCTTGCATTAACAAAATCTGACCAAACTTGCGTTTAATTTCTCCACTAGCCTTAAGTATTGGCACAGTGATGCTAATGCCTACAGTAGGGAAAAGCAAGGCATAGTAGATCACATTTAGCTCATGAAACTGACTGATAAGCCAGAGGGCGGGCAAGGAAAGCAGAAGAGTGCCAAGGTAAATTCCCATGGCCAACATAAAAGTATTAGTAAGAATAGATGATGCCTTAAACCTTAAGGAGCTAAGTGAATTGATAATTTTGTTTACATCTATTTCTAGACCAACTAGGAATATTAAAAAGAGAAAACCAGTATAGGAGAGAAACTCCATATACGGGGTTTCATGTACAAGATCTAAAACAAAAGGGCCAATAACTACCCCTAAAATAATCTCGACAATAACGGAAGGTACCTTGCCTATTTCAAACCAAGAAAGGATTAAAGGCACAGCCCATGCTATGGCAAAGATGAGGAGTAAAGGATAGTAGTCGAGTTCGTGCATTGAAAAAGTTCAAGTGGATTGCGCCTAAAATAATACTAAAGAATTAAAACGAAATGTCCACTGGTAAATTCTTATTCATCAAGAATACGCATTTCATTGCTTGAGTTCCTTTGAATCGCTTTATTTGAAGTTGATATGAGGCTGTTTTTCAGGAGCATTTGTAGACTTTTTTGTATTGTGGGTATTTGCCTGCTAAGCTTTAATGCTCCATTAAACGCTCAAGATCATACAGTTGCCCGTAAGTGGATGGAAGAACTGCTGCATTCCATCAGAAATGATTTAGCCAGACCAACTGTTCACGCCAGAAATCTATTTCATCTTTCGGCTGCCATGTATGATGCCTGGGCTTTTTTCGATGATACTGCCGAACCATATTTGCTCGGTAAAACTGTCAACGGTTTTACATGTGATACTGAGTCTTTGAAAGCTTTTGATAAATCACGAGCCAATCTAGATGAAGTAATCAGCCATGCTGCATACACCATTTTAGATAAGAGGTTTCAAAAAGCCGAACGCTATGCTAATCTCTCGTTCAGGTATAGAAGATTAATGGAAGACCTCGAGTTTAGAGGCCCTACGAATCTTCGAGACATGTCAAATGGCGAATCATGGGCACTGGGCAATTTTATAGGTCAATGTTTAATAGACTATGGATGGAAAGATGGTTCTAATGAGTTAGATAGTTACGCAAACAAGTTCTACCAACCAGTTAATCAGCCTATTGCACCCCAACTACCCGGAAACCCTAGGATAACTGACCTCAACAGATGGCAACAAATAGAATTAGAAGTCTTTGTAGGTCAAAGTGGGTTCGAAAGCGGAGAAATGCAGCCCTTTCTAAGTCCTGAGTGGGGAAATGTTTATCCTTTTGCTCTTACGGCTAAAGATAGGGTGAAAAAGAAAAGAGATGGAAGTTCGTTTTGGGTATATAACGATCCAGGTGCGCCACCTAGGTTTGACGATTTTGAGAATGGAGGCCATGAATTCTATAAGTGGAATTTTGAGATGGTTTCCATTTGGAGTGCACATTTGTCTCCGTGGGATAATGTAATGTGGGATATTTCTCCTGCCTCTATTGGTAATAGTTCAGCATTGCCTAATAATTGGAGTGAATACCCGAATTATTACAAAAGATTAGAAGGTGGTGATGGAAGTAGAGGGCATGAGCTTAACCCTTCAACCGGATTGCCTTACGAACCTAATATAGTACCAAGAGGAGACTATACGCGAGTTTTGGCTGAGTTTTGGGCAGATGGTCCCGACTCCGAAACACCGCCAGGCCATTGGTTTACAATTCTAAATTACGTTTCGGATCATCCGCAGTTGGTGAAGAAGTTTAAGGGAGAAGGAGAAGTCTTAAATGATTTGGAATGGGATGTAAAGTCTTACTTTATGTTGGGTGGCGCCATGCACGATGCCTCCATATCAGCTTGGAGTATTAAAGGGTTCTATGACTATATAAGACCAATTTCAGCCATTAGGGGTGTGGCAGACTTGGGTCAGGCAGTGAGCCCGAGCTTTCCTAACTATGATGAAAGGTCATTTGGTTTAGAACCAGAATATGTAGAGGTGGTATTGCCTGGAGATGCCCTAGCTAGAACAAATAATACTGCTGTAGATAAGATTAAGTTGAAGGCTTGGAGAGGCCCAGGTTATATCAGCGATCCGACTAATACTCAAGCTGGAGTAGGGTGGATCCTTGCTGAAGATTGGTGGCCCTACCAGCGACCAACATTCGTTACACCTCCTTTTGCCGGCTATGTTTCTGGGCATTCCACATTCTCTAGAGCAGCAGCAGAAGTGTTGACCATGTTTACTGGTGATGAATTTTTTCCGGGAGGTATGGGAGAATTCATCGCCAGAAAAAATCAGTTTTTGGTGTTTGAGGAAGGGCCATCAGTAGATGTAAAGCTGCAATGGGCTACATACCGAGATGCCTCAGACCAGACAAGTCTCTCCAGAATTTGGGGTGGAATACATCCGCCAGTAGATGATATTCCAGGTAGAAAAATTGGGATCAAGGTAGGTACTAAAGCCTTTGCTTTTGCTGAGAAGTTCTTTAATGGAACTGTACCCGATAGTTTTGGTCTGAGCAAACTGAGTGTAACTGCCGCACCAAACCCTGTTGCTAGAGGTGAAGTGCTCAATATTCAGGTTTTTGAGAATATTGAAGAAATGCAGTTTACTCTAATCGATGCTAATGGTGGAGTGGTAGAAGATGTAAATATTACCAACAGCAATAATTCGGTTCAATTAGAAACTGAAGGTTTAGCAGCGGGCATTTATGTGCTTAGGTTAAATAATGGCGCTGTGGGAGAAATTATTCGTTTTATTATCAGATAATCAGGTAATTACCTAATTGCATTCTAGCCTTTCTTTCCTTTAGAATTTAAACTAAGCTTTGTTTTATAGTGAAAATGGAACCTTTCAATGGTATGGGTAATTAAAAATACAATTAGGACTTTTATATATTTTAGCTACATTTAAGACTTAAATAAAAAGTTATGGGAAAAAGTTCACTAGGGGAGTTTGAAGAGGTGGTGCTTCTTACGGTAGCAGTACTCTACGAAAACGCTTATGGAATTTCCATTAAAGAAGATATCGAAAAGAGACTGGCCAGAAAGGTAAGCGTGGGGGCTATGCGAACCGCGCTGAGTCGCTTAGAAAAGAAGGGCTTTTTAAGATCCGAATTTGGAGATGCAACACCTGAAAGAGGCGGAAAGCGCAAGCGCTTTTACAAAGTGACTCCTCACGGAAAGAAAGCTTTAGAGCAAGTGATGGAAACACGTAAGAAGCTCTGGGAGGCCATTCCTTCAGTTGCATTCGATTTTTAATAGGTCATGAGCGGTCAAACTCAAATATCTCCACCAAAATTACCACTTAGGTTCCTTCGCTGGTTCTGTAGCCCCGAGCTTCTAGAGGATGTGGAGGGAGATCTGAACGAGCTTTTCTTGCTTCGTTCTTCAACAAATAAATCAAAAGCGAAATGGCTTTTTACAAGAGATGTATTCATGCTGTTTCGCCCAGGTATAATTAGGCAAATCAATTTATTCAAAGGTCAAAACAACAACGTTATGCTTAGTAATTATTTAAAAATTGCATTCAGAAATGCCCTGAGGTACAAGGGCTATACCTCATTGAACTTATTGGGTTTAGTTGTAGGAATAGCATCATGCATGCTCATTCTTTTATGGGTAAACGATGAACTTAAGGTCAATAAATTCCATGAAAAGGGAGATCAGATTTATCAGGTTTTCAGAAACATGAAACAGTCTGGTGGAATGGTAAACACCACTGCTTCTATTCCAAAACCAGTTGGAGATTTAGTAGCTGAGGAGTATTCAGAAGTTAGTCAAGTGGCTCAATTGAGCTGGCTCATGAACATGGATCTGAAGATAGAAAATGAAGCAATTGAGGAAGAGGGACGTTTTGCTAGTCCTGAGTTTCTGCAAATGTTCTCTTTTCCTCTTGTTATTGGCGATAAAGAAGGCGCTTTAAGCCAACCTAACCATATACTAATCTCTAGATCGGTTGCTGAGAAGTATTTCGGTGAAGATTGGAGAACAGAAGCGGTTGGCTCTACAGTAAAAGTAGAAGAACAATTCGATGTTCAAGTGACCGGAGTTTTTGAAGATACTGATGAGAAGTCTACACTAGACTTTGATTGGCTTATTGCTGCCCAAGCATTCTATGCTGCTAACGATTGGGTAGAAGATTGGGGGAATGGTGCTTTCGAAACTTACCTACTTATTCCTGACCAAACCAAGGTACAAGCAGTGTCGGATAAAATTCTGATGGAGATTAAAGATCATACTAAGGGTAACCCCAACTCTGGAGATGAAGAACTCATCATTCAAAAATTCACTGATACATATCTCTATTCAAAGTTCGAAAATGGAGTAGTAGCTGGAGGTAGAATTGACTATGTAAGGATTATGTCGGTTGTAGCCGTTTTCATACTACTGGTAGCAAGCATCAATTTTATGAACTTAACTACCGCCAGGTCTAGCAGAAGATCTAAAGAGATTGGTTTGCGCAAAGTAATGGGAGCTGCTAAAAAGTCTATAAGAGTTCAATTCTTTTTAGAGGCTATTATGCTCACCACCGTGGCTGTAGCCGTCAGTGTGCTAGTAGTTATTTTAGTCCTTCCTTTGTTCAACACAATTGTAGATAAATCACTCATATTAGACTTTTCTCAAAGCACTACTTGGTACTTTATCCTAGGGCTAATCTTTGTTGTGGGAACGCTCTCTGGTGCTTACCCTGCACTTTTATTGCCAACCTTCAATGTTATTCAGTCCATTAAAGGAGGCATAATAAAGCAGTCTAGCTTTGCTGTTTTCTTCAGGAAAGGGTTAGTGGTTTTTCAGTTTGCTATCTCTACGCTACTAATAATCGGTACTTCTGTCATTTATCAGCAAATAGATTATGTGTTGAATAAAGATTTGGGGATGAATAAAGACAACCTTTTAGCTGTAAGCCTTGAAGGAGATTTGGCAAGCAGGTTGGAGACTTACAAAAGCGAGTTGCTTCGCTTGCCTCAGGTAACTCGTGTTTCGGCCGCTTCTGGCAATCCACTAAATTATGGGAGATCAACAAGTTCAGCCAATTGGGAGGGTAAAAATCCAGACGAGGGCTATGAAGTAAACGTGATTCTGACTGATGAAGACTTTGTGCCGGCAACAGGTATGGAAGTGCTACAAGGCAGAGGGTTCGATAGTCAATTAAAAGATTCTACCAATTTTCTGATCAATGAAGTGGCGGCAGAGCTGATGGGCTTTGATGATCCTATTGGTAAAAAACTATCCTTCTGGGGGATTGATGGGCAAATAGTAGGGGTGGTGAAAAACTTCCACATGAGAGATTTATACGAGCCAATTGCGCCATTGATTATAACATGTATAGATCCTAGTGCCTCTTCTTTAGTGCTTATTCGTACCGATGAAAACACAACCGATGCACTGGCTGCCATTCAAAAGGTAACAGAGCAAGTTAACCCAGAGCATGACTTCGACTATCAATTCATAGATCATGCTTATGCAGAAAGTTATGCCAATGAACGAACTATGAAGACATTGGCCAATATTTTCGCGATGGTTTCTATAGTCATCTCTAGTCTTGGCTTGCTGGGTTTAGCCTCTTATTCTGCCGAGCAAAGGTCTAAGGAGATAGGGGTGAGGAAGGTGCATGGCGCTTCTATTGCACAAGTATTAATGCTCTTGTCCAAAGACTATGGGAAGCTAATTCTCATAGCCTTTCTTTTGGCGATTCCGTTTGGATATTACTTTACGCAAGATTGGTTAAATCAATTTGAGTTCAGGACAGCATTAAACCCAGCAGTATTCGCTCTTTCTGGTTTAATTGTTTTGGCAATTGGTGTAATTACCGTAGCTGCTAAATCTTATCAAGCAGCATCTGTTAACCCAGTAAAGAGTCTAAAAGAGCAGTAAAATCCCAACCTAGTGTATTAAGGCTGCTTCTCGGAAGTGGCCTTTTTCATTTAGGAGCAAACTTATTCGAGTTCTTTTTACTGTGCCCTTTTTGGTGTTGTCACCAAAAAGTCTTGCTCAACTATTACTCTTGTTGATGTTTCTACCAACAAGCCTCTCTACTTAGCCATTAAAACACTCCATATAATGCGAGAGAAAAGGGAAGTAGTTGGTGTTATCCTCATAATATGAAGCAGAAGAATAATAATACTGAACGAAGTCGTCAGAGAGATTCCATTTTCCAGAAACAGGGTTATGGTGAATATAGTCTAGCTTTTGTTCAACAACCTGCCTGCTCCAAAGGTCAATAGACAATGAATTTCTCTGCCAGAACTGGTGCTTTCTGTCTTTGAGATTTACTTCAAATTTTTCTAGCATCCCTGAATTGGAGTCTTTAAGCTTAAACCTGAATTGTTGCCCTGTATATTTGAGAAAATCTCTCTGAACATCTTCCAGTTGATGAGAAGGGTCAATTTTCCAAATCAAGTGAATATGGTTTGGCATGATCACAAAACCATAAATTTCACATCGTTTTTCTCTTACTAAATAGGTTAGGGAGCCTGTAATGATGTCTTTAAATCTGTCGTCAAATAGTATGGGAGTCCACTTATAAATAGTAGCTGTAAAGAATTGAATGTGATGTGTGTGCATTGATGAATATAGAAAATTAACCGAAGTAATTTGATGCTCGTTGGTGACAACACCAACGAGGGCTCGGAAATGGCCTTTTTCATTTAGAAGCGAACTTATTCGAGTTCTTTTTACATATTGTCGGCTAAATAATCAATACAATACCTATGATCTCCAATTTCATCGTCTTGGTGATATTTTTTGGCGTGTTGGCCCTCTGGTTATACATTGGTTACGACACTAAAGTAAAGCCACATATAGATAGGCGAGCACAAGCAAGAATGCCATTTGGCTGGGAAAACATTCTATTAAGAAAGGTAAGTTTCTACACTCAGTTGAGTAGCAACGATAAGGTGAGGTTCGAGCAAGATGTGATTCAGTTTCTGTCTCAAGTTAAAATAACTGGAGTTCGATGCGAAGTAAATTTGGAAGACCGATTATTAATAGCCAGCAGTGGCGTTATTCCGCTTTTTGGTTTTCCAGCTTGCACCTATAAACACCTTAAAGAAGTGATTCTCTACCCAAGTTCATTTAATAGAAGGTTTCAATTGAACGACCCTGATGAGCAAATTACTGGATTGGTTGGCACTGGAACTATGTATGGAAAGATGATTCTTTCTAAGCCAGCACTTCATGAAGGTTTCAATATTGGAAGTGATAAACAGAATGTAGGTATTCATGAGTTTATTCATTTGTTCGACATGGAAAATGGCTTCATAGATGGTGTGCCGCCCGGATTTGAAGAAAAAGCATTTGCCTTGCCTTGGCTACAATTTGTTCATACTAAGATTAAGGAAATAGCAGACGAAGAGTCAGATATACGAGTGTACGGATCTACAAGTGCTATTGAGTTTTTTGCCGTAGTAGGGGAGTATTTCTTTGAACGACCAGATTTGTTGAAGCGAAAGCATCCTGCACTATATAAGGCATTGGTGAAGACTTTTAATCAGGATACTGCAGAGTTTTTGAGCGATAACTTCACCATAGAAGACATTGGTAGAAATGACCCTTGCCTTTGCGGCAGCGGCCTAAAGTATAAGCTTTGCTGTTGGGTAGATTGAGTTTGTCTCAAGCACGCACTTATTGGCCCATTGAGTTGAGTTTGAGTCTTTACTCCTTCCTTTAAACAAGTCAGGAGCTTTCAATAATGAAAACTCCTGACGGAACCTTAGAGTCTAGCGATAGGCTAGAACCCATTAATCTTCGATATAACCTTTGCCCCTTTAGTTGGCTGGTTCTAACCAGTACTTTCTGAGCTGAAGTTGTTTCTCGGTTGCATTCTGGTTGAACTGTAGGGAAGGAGGGATCTTAATTTCAATTTGCTTGTTCGGAGCTGAAAGCTCTACCTTCTGACCTGCTCCATCGACCTCTCTCCAAACAGTCATGGTGTAGGTGTCAAGGCCAGGAATTTTTTGAACTTGACCACTTAAGAAACCCTGAATTTCTGGGCCGTAAGCAGGCATAGCTTCTCCATTCATTTCTAGAATAATATCACCTTTTTTTAATCCGAGGTTTTTTCCCATTTCGTCTAAACCAGACTCATTTGAGATGGCCAACATTTGCTTACCATCATAGTCAGCTAGGGTAATGTTAGACTGATTAAAGATCAGTGAGAATTGTCTGGTTGTACCATTGTCAACCACATCTACTCCCACTTTGTCAAAAATTTCTTTGTAAGGGATGGTTTCGCTACCTGCTACATAGGTTTCGAAGAATTCGCCAATTTCTGGATAAGTCAAACCTACAATCTCATCGAATAGCTCATCATCTTTAAACGATTTGTCCTTGCCATATTTTGCTGATAGGTCGGCCATCATGTTTTGCACACCATAAGCACCATTAGAAAGCTCTCTAAGCTTAATATCTAGGGCAGCACCTATTAGCGCTCCTTTCTGGTATACATTGTAGTATTGGTCTTCATATTCATCTAGCGCACCAAGGCTTAACTCAGTGAAAGGTAATTGATCTTTGAACTGCTGAGATACAATCAGTTTTTCTTCCAGCATGGCCAAATATTGCTGTGGGCTCACCAAACCGTACTTAACCTGCACGCTCCCTGCAAAGTACTCCGTCATTCCTTCATACATCCATAAGTGACGAGACATTTTAGGATCGTTAAAGTTGAAGCTTCCAATTTCTTCAGAGTGAATATTTAGTGGGGTAACAATATGAAAGAACTCATGAGCGGCAAAGTCTCTTAGCTGTTGTTCCATTTGCTCAATGGTTTGCTCAGGCATATAATAGAACGAGCTATAAGAGTGCTCTAGGGCTCCGTAAGAGCTTACTGGTTGATCAGTAAAATAGAAGATGAAAGCATACTTATCTACGGGAAGTTTCCCACCTAAAAACTTGTTTTGGGCTTCTAAAACTTCTTCAATACTCGCTGCAATTTGCTTGGCTGTAATCATCTTGTTAGGGGAGTAGCTAGCAACTAAAACATCTGTATTGGCTACTTTAATAATGGCCGTATCTGCTTCGCTAAACATCAGAGGCGAGTCAATCAGCTTATCGTAATCTTCTACCACAAACTTATCTGCACCAATGTTAGCTTCTGTTCCGACAGAGTTGTCTTTAATGATCTTCCCAATGATCGGTTGGTTCTTACTATACTGAAGTCCGGTGGCTCCGTAGAAATGCTTGTCTCTTATAAAGGTGAGTTCAAACTCTTCTTTCTTCATTCCTTCGAAATAGCCAAAGAAGCCAGAAGTATTAATAACAAAGTTCTTATCGTCTTCTATGTTGGTTCCGGCAGGTTGAAAAATAGAAGGTCCAGGTTTTTCTGTATCATAAGTGTCTTCTACCCAATAGGTGATTTTTCTAACTTTTCTAGCCTTAGAGATTTTCCAAGCGTTGTCATCTAACCTTTCAACCTCTAACTCATTACCTCGCTTATCAAAGGCTTTAAAGTCTGAAACCATTCTTCCGTAGTCGGCTATGGCATAGGTGCCGGGTACAATCTTAGGCATATAAAACGTGGCTTCATTTTTTCTGACTTTTGGAGTAGCCAGAGTCACCATCACTTTGTCGTCTTTTACATTAACTAAGTCTACGGTATATTTATAGGGGTCGGCTGCAAATAAGCTTGTTGCTAAGAACAGCGCCATCAGCACATAATTCAATCGCTTCATTCTATATTGTTTTAGTAATCATTTAATGGACGCCAAAGTAAGCGTATTGTTTTCACTGCGATGTTAACAAACGCTAAAAAATAATAGGGTGTTTAATGTTGCCTATTCTTCAGGGCTTAGTTCAGAAGTTAGCGGAAAGTGAAGTTGAAAGGCTGTGCCTTGCGAAGATGTTTCAACGCTCAGCTGACCTTTATGGAGTCTCATAATTTGTCTGGAAAGAGAAAGGCCAATTCCGGAGCCGCCTTCTTTGGTAGAGTAGAAGGGGACAAAAATATTCTCTAGTATTTCGTCTGGAATTCCTGGGCCATTGTCTTCAATTGTAAGCAAAACCTCATGTTCAGAGTTCTCTAGTTTTACTCTTAGCTCAGAGTTTACTGTGTCTTTTATAGCTTCAATAGAATTTTTGATCAAGTTGATTAAAACCTGCTCTATTAGGTCAGAATCGATGATTATTGAGGTGTCGGTTAAAATAGCATATATTTTTATGTCGCTCCTGTCTAGGTCTGATTTGAATAAGTTTAAAGAATTATTAATCAGAGTTTTAATATTGGTTAGTTTAAGTTTAGGTTTTGGTATTTTAGTGAGTTGGTCATAAGTGGAAACAAAGTTGGCTAAGCCCTTACTTCTGCTCTCTATGGTTTCAATTCCGCCTACAATATCTTCAATGGATTCCTGATCTAATTTGGTTAAATCTACATTGCCATTTTCTGTACTGAGCATCTGTAGAATTACTTCAGAGAGCGTTGATATCGGGATAACAGAATTCTTGATTTCGTGAGTTAATACTCGAATAAGCTTTTGCCAAGACTCTATTTCATTAGCTTCTAATTCGCTTTTGATGTCTTGAAATGACACCAACTTATAGTCCTTTCCCTTCAACTTAAATTCGGTTACAAGCATTGAAAGGTTCATCAGCTTTCCGTTGAGATTGGCTTTAATCAATTCCTTTTCGCCATTGCTCATCTTAAGAATTGATGAGGTAATGAGAGGTGAAATGCTTTCTAGTGTTTTGAAGGAACTGATGCGCTGTTTGCCGAAGAGTGATGTGGCTGCCTGGTTGAAAAGCTTGATTTTATAGTCTGAGTCGAAGCAGATAACTGCCACTCTCACATGTTCAACAATGGTTTGTAAATAGAGTAGGTTAGAGGCTTTTTCTCTACTCAAATCTTGCATTACCTGGTTAATCTCATGAAAGGCGTAATTGAGATCTGACTTCTTTTTGAAATGGTAGGTATTTGTGAAGTCTCCCTGCTTTATAGCAAGTAGAAAATAGGCTAGTTCTCTTCTAGATCGCTCAACATATCTAATGAGGCTAATGAGTGTGATTATCCAAGCTAGGATGAGCCAAAAAGACACCAGCCAGAAATGAGTTGATGTAATAACATAAACTGCTGAGTAACCTAAAATCAACAGTAAGATAATACGTATAATTATATTGATTCTGAAGTATTTATACTCCATTATTTTACGTTTTTATTTACATAAAAAACGAGTAATCTCAAGTCGGTGTCCAGCATAGTTGGACAGCCCCAGCGAATACCAAAATTGATATTCATGAGACTGGATTCTTGATAGGTATAAATTGAGGTGGCGGCTTTGTAGCCTAGTAAATCAGTTTCCAGACTTATTGGGTCGTTGGTACCAAAGATGTAGTTCTCTTGCTGGTCGCGTACATCAAAGAACATATAACAGTCAGTTTTGGCCAAGAGGTACATGCGAACCGTTGTGTTGTCGTCAATTCGAAGGTGAGCTGAAGCGGAATTGTCTATTCCTTTCAAAGCGTACTTATAAGTGCCAAAGTACACCCAATCGTTTGTCTCATCTTTGAGCTGACTTTCCTTTATCATTTTTGCTACATCATCAATATTCTCCTCTTGTGCAGCAAGATTAAAGCAGAGGAAAAGGCACAATAAAGCAATGAAAGACTTCATTTATGTTTTGGTCGAGAACTCTAAAATAGTCACAAATGCTTAAAGGTAAGCGCTTAGAGAATTAAAAAGCGTTAGAGCTATTTTAAAGCTTGTATTTCTCCATTTTACGGTATAGAGTACTCCTACCTAGTCCAAGTGCTTTGGCGGCCTTAGTGAGGTTCCCTTCAGCGTTTCTGATGGCATTTTGAATGGCTTGCTTCTCCATATCTTCCATGTTGAATGTATCTGAAGTAATCACATTCTGGTTAGGCCTTTCTACCAGTAAGAAATCTTCAGGAGCCAAAAGGTGAGAGTTAGACATAATGATGGCCCTTTCTATGGCGTGTTGCAACTCACGAACGTTCCCAGGCCAAGAGTACGCTTTGAGCTTGGTTAAAGTGGTTTCGTTAAGGCGCATTCTCTGCTTCTTATACTTTTTGCCGTAGAGCTTTAAAAAGTGCCTTGCTAGAGGTTCTATGTCTTCAACTCGTTCTCTAAGTGGAGGTAACTTTATTTCTACGGTGTTGATTCGATAGAGTAGGTCTTGACGAAATTCTTTCTCTTCCACCATTTCGTATAGAGGCATGTTCGTAGCGCAGATCAGTCTTGTATCTAGTGGGATAGCTTTATTTGACCCCACTCTTGTAATCTGTTTGAACTGAATGGCAGTGAGAAGCTTAGCTTGCATTGAAAGCGATAGGTTACCAATTTCATCTAAAAACAGGGTGCCTTTATTGGCTATTTCAAAACGTCCGGGTCTGTTTTCTCTTGCATCGGTAAATGCACCTTTCACATGGCCAAAAAGCTCTGATTGAAACAAGGACTCGCTAACCGCCCCTAGGTCTACTTTTATAAAGTTTTCATCCACTCGGTTAGACTTGTTGTGTATTGCTCTGGCAATCAATTCTTTGCCAGTTCCGTTTTCCCCCAGAATGAGTACGTTGGCATCTGTTTTCGCTACCTTATCTATGGCCTCAAAAACAGGCTTCATCGCGGGGCTAACTGAAATAATATCGTTGAACTCTCTTTGCTGGTCTTTAACCACAATCTTCTGTCCTGCTTCGGCTAGTGCCAACTTTCTCTTTGCTTGACTAAGCTCATAGATTGCGGTAACCGTAGCCAAGAGTTTCTCCTTTTGCCAAGGTTTTACAAGAAAGTCTACTGCTCCCTCTTTCATAGCTTCTACGGCAATATCTATATCGCCATAAGCTGTATTCATTAGTACATGGGCTTCAGGGTCTTTTTCTAGTACTTTGCGCAACAGCTTTATGCCTTCCTTCCCGCTAGTAAGTCCGTAAGAGAAGTTCATGTCTAACACAATTACGTCATACCTATCTTGATTAAGCAAGAAATCTAGCTTTTGAGGATCCTTTTCAGTAATTACCGTTTCAAAGTGTTGTTTAAGTATCATCTTGGCAGTGTAGAGGACTCCTTGGTCATCGTCTAGCACAAGAATTTTACCATCAATTTTAGACATGCGAATAGGGAAATAGTGAGTTCGATGGCGAAAGTAAAAATTGTATCATTATGAGACAAGAGAACGTTTCAGTTTGACACGAAATAGTTGATTAGTGGTTCGGTATTAAATGTAAGTTGCTGTTAATGAGGTTTTTGTTTTTGTGGCATGGAACTGGCAAAATAAGCTGTAAAATTCGCACAGATGCTTAGTAATCACTTCAAGATAGCCGTTAGGCTCTTTATCAAATATAAAGTTTACTCTGGTATAAATCTTTTGGGCTTGTCTTTGGCCTTTATGATTTGCTTTTTCTGCTTTCTATATATTCAGGATGAGTTGAGCTATGACAAATTTCACACAGATGCTGAGAAGGTATTTCTGATTGCTAAAGTCAATTACAAGGAGGATGTAAAGGAGATTGAGTCGAGTATTTTGAATTCGAAGCCTCTTGAAGGGATTAGCAAGTCAGTTGCTAACAATCTTCCTTTTCTAGAGCAGGCAGGCAGTACGATTCCAGAGATAGAAAATCTAGTTAGAATTCAGGCGGGTTACATAACCCTCGAAAGTGAAGGAGAAGAGTTTAAGGAACTTGCTCAATACATTGATCAAGACTTCTTCTCTGTGGTTGATTTTCCTTTTATTGATGGGAAAGTGGAGGATGTGATGTCTGATCTGAAATCTGCTGTGGTCTCCGAAAAATTCGCAATGAAGTATTTTGGTAGTGTAGATGTGGTTGGGAAGGAGTTGGTATTGAAAGGAAATGATGGTCCATTTCTTATTTCTGGAGTTATATCCACAGCTAGTAATTCTGTCATTGATAGAGATGTATTTCTTCGAATTGAAAACTCCCAATTTCTTGAAGATGAGTATTACAATGGATGGGGCTTTAACGCTTTTATAGCTTTTGTAAAGCTCAATGATTCTAGAGACAAGGCGATTGTTCAAGAGAAACTAAGAGATATTGAAGCAGATCATGATGGCGCTAGTGGGCTATCTAAGCTAAGGGAACGATTGAATTTAGCAGAAGATAACCCAGTTTATACCTACCAGCTAAAGCCAATAGCAGATATTTATCTCGATCCCACCATTGTGTTTGGGGATAGCTCTTCATTTCTATACTCCCTCATTTTAGCCGGCATTTCATTGATTATCTTAATTATCGCCTGTATTAACTATCTAGCTATAAGTATTACGGCTTCTGCTGGTAGAAGGTCGGAAGTGGCTATCCGCAAAGTTATTGGAGCCAATATTCTACACCTAAAAGGTCAGTTCTATGCTGAATCATTCTTACAAGTTAGTATTGCTGTGTTATTAGGCTTTACTTTGACTCAAGCCCTATTACCTAGCTTTAATGATTTAGCCGAAAAGGAATTTACGCTAACGCTTTTTGAGAACTTGAGATTATTGTTCGGGGGCTTACTATTTGGCGTTGCATTAACATTTTTTACAGGAGGGTATCCAGCTCAAATTCTATCCAGATTTAAAGCTCTAGCTGGCCTGAAGGGTAATGGCTCTCATAAAATTAGCTCAAAGCTTATTAAAAGCATGGTGGTTTTTCAATTTACACTGTGCCTGATGTTCATTTCTGTGGGCCTTGCCATGAGAGAACAGTTTGAGTTCATCAATAATAAGGATCTAGGTTTCGATAAGGAACAAGTAGTTTATGTGGAAGGCGTCTCAGGAAAGACTAACCTATTGAAAGAAGAACTAGCCAAATATCCATCTGTAATGATGGCAAGCGGAAGCTCAGGCATTTTTGTAGGTAGAATAATTCATGGAGTTGATCCTATAAACGGAGTTGAAAATAGAATTAGCTTCATTTCAATAGATTCGGATTTCTTCCAAACGCTTGGAGTTGATCTGGTAGATGTTGAAGGTGTGCAGAGTGTTGAAAAGGAGCAAATGGCTTCGGGAATGTCCTTCTTAAATGAAAGTTACCTGAATGCGCTAAAAGCTGATAGTCTAATGTATGCAGAGTCCATAGCCAGTATTGATGGTGTGGTGGTTGACTTTCACTTTGAATCATTACAAAATGAGATTGCGTCTCAAAAGTTTGAAATTACCGAGCCAGGACGTTTGTCTACTCTATTTGTAAAGCTTAGACCAAATCAGATTGAAGAGGGGTTAAGCGCCATAAGGGAGAGTTACGCGAAGATTACTGAAAAGCCATTGGAGGAGGTTAAGTTCCTAGATGAGTTTCTCAACTCAAGATATGAAGACAGTCGGAAATGGCAACGAATTGTAAATATATCTGCTTCTATTGGCCTTTTGATTGCTTGTATCGGGCTGTTTGGATTAACCGGTATGGGCATGGCAAATCAGATGAAGGAGCTTTCCATCAGAAAGGTCTTGGGAGCCAATGCCCGCGATTTAGCTTATGCGCTCAATAGGCAGTCATTTATCTTAATAATAGTGGCGTCAGTTATTTCAATACCAGTATCCTATTATTTGATAAAGAGATGGTTAAATGATTTTGCCTATCATGTAGATATTACGGCACAGGTCTTTGCTGTGTCGATACTACTCTTGGTTTTAATTACTCTCATAACCGTTACGTACCATTCCATAAAAGTCATTTTTACTAATCCGGTCAATATTCTCAGAAACGAATAAAATCACGATGCTCAAAAACTATTTCAAAACAACGCTAAGATCATTTAGAAAGAATAAAGCTTTCGCTCTGATCAATTTATTGGGGCTGTCTGTTGGTCTAGCAGCTTCAATCTTCATCCTTCAGTATGCCTTTTTTCATCTGAGCTTTGATAAATACAACAGTAAATCCGATAGAGTTTTCAGGGTAATGAATGAACGCTTTGAAGGTGATCAGATGATTCAACGAGGTCAGATAACTTACTCAGCAGTTGGTCCTCAATTGGCCGAAGATTACCCAGAAGTGCTTAGGCATACCACTGTAAATACACTCGGCACTAATGTGTTTCGCTACAACGAGCATGTTACTGAGGTAAATGCCACGCTTATGGTTGAGCCTAGTTACTTCGATATGTTTGATGTTGAGCTATTGGCCGGAAATCCTGAGACTTTGGTAAGCGATGGATATCAGGTGGTGCTTACAGAGTCTATGGCGCAGAAGGTATTTCAAACAACTGATGGTAATTGGACTGAGTACATCGATGAGATTTTGGAAATGGGTTCTAGCAGACTGCAATGGCAGGTAAGTGGTGTAGTTGCAGACCCTCCAGCGAACTCAAGTTTGCAGTACGAGGTGCTCATGTCTAGAGTAACAACCTTTACTTGGTGGGGAGAGTCGGCTAGGTTCAGTTGGAACAGTTCTGACTACTTCCATTACATAGAACTAGCAGATGGGGTAAGTCAAAAAGACTTTGAAAGTAAGTTAGAGGCCTTTTCTGCCAAATATTTCAGAGGAAATGAAGTGACTGGTACCTTTGAAGAGTTCCACCTGCAGCCTTTAGAAGAGGTTCATCTTTACTCAGATTATGAATATGAAATTCATCAAACTTCTGACGGGAGAATGGTCTGGATTTTAATTCTGATAGCAGTCTTCATTCTGTTGATGGCATGGATGAATTACGTGAATTTAACTACCTCAAGAGCATTGCAACGTGCAAAAGAAGTGGGAGTAAGAAAGGTAGTGGGTGCTAGCCGAAAGCAGTTGATAGGTCAGTACCTTACGGAATCACTAGTATTGAATTTGCTCTCGTTTGTGTTGGCCATCACCTTAATTCAGGCCTTACAGGTACCTTTCAACAATTTGGTAGGTGAAGATCTTTCTCTATTGGCTTTCATTAGCTTAAAAATGGCTTCTGTTCCAATGGCGGTTTGGGTGTTGATAATACTGCTAATTGGTTCGTTTGGTTCGGGAATTTACCCAGCTTTTGTGCTTTCTGCTTTTAAGCCAACACAAACGCTAAAAGGAGATTATGGTAAGAGTGCTCAGGGAAGAATATTACGAAAGTCTTTGGTTACGCTACAGTTTATACTTTCTACAGCATTGATTGCCGGAACGTATTTAGTTGTAAAACAGACTAGGTACATGAAAAATCAAGATTTGGGCATGAACCTAGAGCAAGTGGTTACGGTAAATGGGCCTTCAATCACTGACCTAGATACCACTTTCGTGACTCACATTCATGCTTTTTTGAATCAGTTGGAGCAAAATCCAAGAATTGAAAAAGCAGGCACTTCTACTACGGTTTTTGGGAACCGATTACCACGAACTTTCGGAGTGAAGAGAGTGGGCGATTCTGAAGGTCATATGTTGAATAGGTTAGGGGCGAATTATGGTTTCTTCGATGTGTATGAAATCAACTTTCTTGCTGGTAGACCTTTCAGAACATCAGACCATAACCTTGACCCTAGACTAATTAACAGCGCTATTCTGAATGAAAAAGCCTCTAAGATTTTAGGTTTTGAGTCTGCTGAAGATGCAGTTAATCAGAAGATTCAATTTTTCGACCAAGATTGGTTTATAGTAGGGGTTACAGAAGACTTTCACCACAGGTCTCTAAAAGAAAGCATTGAGCCATTGCTTATGCTGCCATTTTATAATGTGGGTGGAGATACTTACCACATCAGGGTTTCAACCGAAAATCTTAGCGAAACCATTGCTTACATTAGCGATACTTATGATCAATTCTATCCTGGAGACCTATTCGAGTACGGTTTTATGGATGCTAGATTTGAGAGTCTATATAAGTCTGATGTCCAGTTTGGTAAGGTCTTCAACCTCTTTTCTTTGCTCGCTATTTCAATCGCTTGTTTGGGTTTGTTTGGCTTGGTTGGTTTTACGGCCATGCAGCGAACCAAGGAAATAGGCATAAGAAAGGTTTTAGGAGCCTCTATCCAAGACATACTTCAGTTACTTTCTAAGGAGTTTCTATGGTTGATACTACTAGCCAACTTTATTGGATTACCACTAATTTACATGGCTGCCAGACAGTGGTTAAATGGCTACGAATATCAAACCTCAATCGGGCTGTTATTCTTCTTGCTTCCGCTAATTGCAGTGGTTTTGGTTTCATTGTTAATTGTAGTAAGTCAGTCACTTAAGGTAGCGAGCTTAAACCCGGTAAGGTCACTTCGTCAAGAATAGTGTTATGGTTGCTGCTAATCTTAAATATGCGTTTAGACAGTTGAGAAAGCAAAAGCTATTCGCTTTCATCAATGTCATCGGCTTGGCACTTTCAATGGTTGCTGGTCTGTTAATTTTTAAATATGTGAGCTTTGAAAAAAGCTATGACCATCACATAGAAGATACTGATCAAGTTTTTAGAATTTATAGGATTGATGATGGTGAAGACCCGTGGGATGGTGTGGCTTCGGTATTTCCGGGTATGACTCCAATAATTCGGAATTCAATTCCTGAGGTTGATAAAATTGCTAGAGTTATAGATTCTGAGAAGATCTTTCAATCCTTTGCTTTCACCCACTACACTTCGCAAGGTAACAGCACAACATTTAATATTCCGAATGGCTATTTTGCTGATGGTGATGCCATAGACATATTTTCCATGAATTGGATAGAGGGTGAAGGCATAGCCTCATTGGAAACCCCCTATGAACTGGTAATCTCAAAATCCTATAAAGAGCGATTCTTTGGAAATGAGCAGGCTTTAGGCAAAGTTCTCCATTTCAAAAATTATGGAAAGGACTTTAAGATTACTGGTGTTTTCGATGATCTACCAGAGAATACACACTTCAAATATAACTTACTTGTATCCTTCAAAAGCTTGCCTGCAGAATGGAATCTGGATAACTCTTTTGGTTGGGGAAACTTTTACACCTATATAAAAACCATACCTCACCCTGAAATTGATGAAGTTGAATCGAAGATCAATAATGTCTTTGTCAATATCGAAGATGCTTGGTTTCAAGATGAAGGAGTTACTTTTAAGCTTCAGAATGTCCGCGATATTCATTTAACCTCACATCATTCATTCGAACTTGAGGCTAATGGAAATAAGACTACTGTTGAGTTTCTTAGCATCATAGCAGTCTTCATCATGATAGTGGCTTGGGTGAATTACATTAACCTAAGCACTTCCAAATTGGTGGACAGAGCTAAAGAGGTTGGTGTTAGAAAAGTACTTGGTAGCTATAGAAAGCAATTGGTTTATCAGTTTTTGGTTGAAGGGTTTCTCATTAACCTATTGGCCATAATTACAGCGCTCACGGCCTTACAAGTAACTAAGACTTGGTTTGAGCAGCTGCTTGGTTTACCCATTAGCTTTTTCGATGAAGCTAATATTCAACAGACTCTAATTGTATTGTCAGGCTTTGCTTTAGGGGCAATGTTGTTTGGTCTTTATCCGGCAGTCCTTTTTTCGAGACAAAAGGTATCAAGCGTGTTAAAGGGGAAGGTGAGGGCTAGTAAATCGGGTTTAGTTCTCAGAAAATCTCTTACCATTTTTCAATACATAGTAGCAATTGTGCTCATTTTAGGAACACTCGCAGTGAAGCGGCAAATGAGCTTTATCCAAAGCCAGTCACCCGGAATGGATATAGATCAAACTTTGGTGGTGAAGAAGCCATTTATTGAAGCTGAGAGAAGGTCTATTGCAAAGCCGGCTTTCATCAATCAAATCAGTCAAATACCCAATGTAGCTGGAGTTGCAGCCTCTAGTGAAATTCCGGGCTATGAAATTGCTAGAATGCGCTGGATTGCTCTAGGTCCGGGAGAAGATGATTTAGCTATATATGCGAAAGACGTTGCCATCGATGAATCGTTTATCGATTTGTATAACATTAATGTGCTCTACGGAAGGTCGTTTTCGAAAGAATTCAACGATGCTCAGTCGGTAGTCTTGAGCCTTTCCACGGCCGAGCGCTTGCTGGGGAAAGAGGACTTGGCCTCATGGATTGATAGAACCATTTATTATGAAACCGAACCTTATAGGCTAGTGGGTATAGTTGAAGATATTAGTCAAGAATCATTGAAAGTAGGTGTTCAGCCTCATATTTACACTTATCATGATCGTGTCATTTACTACTCCATTAAGCTAAAACCTGAAGATATGCAGGCAACTATCGATGAGGTTCAGGCTGTTTTTGGGTCAGTTTTTCCTGAAAGCCATTTCGATTACTTCTTTTTAGATGAGTATTTCAACAGACAATACAAAGCTGATGCACTATTTGGTAAGATTTTTAGCTTCTTTTCACTGCTCGCCATTGTTATTACATCGCTCGGTTTATTTGGTCTTTCGTTATACAATATTACTCAACGTGCTAAAGAGGTAAGCATTCGGAAAATCCTTGGAGCCAAATTGCTTAGCTTGTTTTACCTACTCACCAGAGAGTATTTCTTATTACTAGCAGGTTCAATAATTGTAGCCGTACCAATTGGATATTACCTGATAGAGAATTGGTTAGTTGCTTTCGCTAATCGGATTACTGTTTCTGTTGACTTGTTTATTATTCCACTGTTGATTGTGCTGGTTTTAACTATTGTAACAGTAGCGTATCAGGTCATAAAAGCAGCAGATGCCAACCCTGCAGAAACTCTTCGTCAAGAATAAAAACTCAAAAGAAATGCTTAAGAATCACATCTTTATTGCCTTTAGAAACTTCAAGAAGAAAAAGGCATTCACCTTAATTAATGTGCTTGGCTTAACAGTCGGTATGACGGTCTGTTTGCTTATTCTAGCCTATGCAAAATACGAGCTGAGCTATGACCGATATCATTCAAATGCACCAGATATATATAGGGTTTCAGTGGACCTTTATTCGGGAGATGTTCTGAATACTAGAGATGCTCAATGTTATCCGGCAGTAGGGCAAATGGCGGTAGACAATTTTCCCGAAATAGAGGCTTACGCTATGGCCAGGCATTATGGTAGAATGCTATTGAAAAGGGACGAAATTGCCTTCAATGAAGACCGTTTATACTTTGCTAATCAAAGCTGGTTAGAGGTTTTTGATGCACCAGCCATATATGGCGATTTGAACTCGGCTTTAGATGGCCCTGATAAAATAGTGCTTACAGAGTCTGCTGCTAAAAAGTATTTCGGAGATAGTAATCCTGTAGGCGAAAAACTAGGAGTAGTGCCTGGAGGGGGACAAGTAGTTATGCAGGTTACGGCAGTGATTAAGGATGTTCCAAAAAACTCACACCTTACCTATGATGTTTTAATTTCTTGGGAGTCTGGTGTAAAGCATTTGGGATGGGAGTATGCTGAGTGGAATGCTAATAATGAGTTTATGTATTTGCTGGCCAATCAGGATATTGACAATTCATTTCAACATAAACTGAATGCGACTTACTTTGAGCTTACTGAAAAGTTTGAAGACAGGGGTGATAGCCTGGCCGTTCAGGCACTAACTGATATTCATCTTTATTCTGATAAGTCGTTTGAAGCCGAAGTAAATGGAGATGTTACCATAGTAAATATTCTACTCATTGTTGCAGCATTCGTCTTGTTAGTGGCATGGGTCAATTATATTAACTTGTCTACAGCTAAATCTTTAGAACGCGCCAAAGAAGTAGGAGTAAGGAAGGTTTTAGGAACTACAAGAGGCACACTGGTTTTTCAGTTCTTGATGGAATCTTTCATCATCAACTTGTTGGCCCTTGTACTCACTTTTACTTGTTTACAAGGTGTTCTGCCTCTTTTCAACAGCTTTTCTAGTTTAGATCTAGAGATTAATCTATTCAACGATGAACAATTGCTTTGGCAGGTTGCGCTATTCTATATCATAGGTTCATTAGCTTCAGGCCTTTATCCTGCTTTTGTACTTTCTAACTATAAGCCTCTTACGGTTTTAAGAGGAAAGCTTCGCGATTCCAAAAGAGGCTCTATTTTAAGAAGGGGCTTGGTTGTTTTTCAATTCCTTATCACAATGGTGCTGTTGGTGGGTACCCTTACCATCTACCTACAAGTAAACCATATGAGGGAACAGAAATTAGGTTTTGATAAAGAGCGATTAGTGGTGTTGAGAGCTCCGCTATTACCAGAATCGGATGAAGTAATAGCCACAAAGTTTAATAGTCTCAGGGCAGAGTTAAACTCACTGCCACAGGTTAAGAGTGTGGCTTTTTCTGAAACCATGATTGGAAGAGGGACAATTGACTTAAATAGTACCACCGGCATATCATCTATAGAGAATAACGCGGGGGGTGACCTTAACTTTTACATGTACAGAGTAGATAGCGCTTACCTGAGCACTTTGGGTATTGAAATTTTAGCAGGAAGAAATTTCAGTCATAATATGGATGCACCTGCTTTTGCAGATGATTCTAACCTTATAAGTGGCATTATTCTCAATGAAACAGGAAGAGAATTACTTGGATTCAACAGTAATGAAGAGGCCGTAAATAAACCAATTAAGTTATGGGGTAAAGAAAGAAGAGTGGTTGGGGTAATTGACGATTACAATCATAACTCGCTCAAGCTTAAGGTAGATCCATTGTTTATGATGTTTGATAAACATTTGACTGCTACAAACTTTATCTCGGTTAAGATAGCAGAGGGGACTGAAGATTATAGAGAGGTATTGTCTTCTATTGAAGACAAGTTCAGTTCTCTATATAAGGAGAGCGATTTTGAGTATTATTTTCTAGACGAGGCCTTTGATCAGCAGTATAAAGCCGATCAGCAATTCGGAACCATTTTCACCACTTTTTCCATCATTACCATTTTTGTAGCTATACTCGGTTTGTTTGGTTTAGTGCTTTATGAGGTACAACAAAGAATTAAAGAAATAGGTATTAGGAAGGTTTTGGGAGCATCAGTAAGCTCTATTATTGGATTGTTTTCAATTAGCTTTTTAAAACTCATAGGAATAGCAATTATACTTTCTATTCCCATTGCATTTCTAAGTATGCAAGAATGGCTTTCGGCTTATGCTTATAGAATAGAGCTAAATGTTGCACTGTTCGCTATTCCAGCAATTGTACTAGTTTTAATTGCTTTGTCTACTATAGTAATTCAGGCTTTAAGAGTTGCACAGGCTAATCCTGTAGAAGCATTAAGAGATGAATAAAATAAGGCCCCGATTTTCGGGGCCTCTGTCAACCAAACATACCATGCAAACTTAATTGCCACCTCCACGCCTGCGTTGGGCTGGTGTATTTTCCTTCTTCCAAGCTTCGTATTTTGTCCATTGCTCAGCAGAAAAGATTTCCTTCAATTTTTTGTCTAGCTCCTCTTGACTCTTTTCCATTGCAGTTCTCATGCCTTCTCTGTCTCTAGACTGCATGAGTGAAGCTAGTTTTTCTCTAGACTCTTTGGCATTTGCTAAGAGTACATCATAAGTTTTTTTGTGCTGATCATCGGAAAGGCCGAATTGTTCTTGAAAAGTTTCAGCTCTTTGCTTCGCCATTGCTTCTGGCTCCATTCTTTGGCCACCTTGACCTCGCTGACCACCTCTTTGGCCACCGCCTTGGGCGTGTGCTGCCATTAGTCCTACAACTAATAACATGCTTAACATTAATGATAACTTTCTCATGGGTTGGAATTTGCTCTTTGGACAGTAGAGCATGAGAAAGGTTTAAGCAAAGAAATGTTAAATTAAAAGGTGGATTTTATAAGGTAACCGTTGCTAAAAAAATAATCTGCGTTTACTGTTTTATAGTCTATATTCAGATTGCTTAACCTTAAACTAGTCAATTGAACAAATTTTTTAAAGGCCTTTTGGTCTGTCTATTACTATTCAGTGCATCATCTTGGGTTAATGCTCAAACAGAAACTGTTACAGTGAAAGGATTAGTAACTAACGCTTCCACGGGAGAGTTAGTAGATGGTGTTAATGTGGTTTATGAAGATGATAAGACAGTTGGTGTTTTAGTGAGCCAAGGTAGATTTCAATTAGATATTGAATCAACTCCTCCATTTTTCCTTATTTTTTCTGGTATTGGTTATCAAGAGAGGCGTGTGCAAGTAACCATTAATAACTTTCAAAATCTCCAAGTAACATTAGTGGAAAGCACTACTCAGTTAGACGATGTTTCCGTACTTGGAGAGAGTAATGAGGGAAAGGGTGCTGATTTGATCCTGTCGGCTTTTTCTCCAGATAAACTTACTCTTGCAGATTTAAAGCATTCGGCAAACTTAAACTTGTATGACGGACTTTCTACTCTTAAAGCTGTAGACTTAACTACGCAGAGTTATTTAGTAAAGACTGTAAATACTAGAGGGTTCAATACAACAGCTAATACTAGGTTTACTCAGGTGGTAGATGGCATAGATAATCAAGCCCCAGGTTTGAATTTTTCCATTGGTAATTTGGCTGGTTTAACTGACTTAGATGTAGAGTCGATGGTTGTAATACCTGGCGCTCAAAGTGCTCAATATGGTTCTGGTACATTTAATGGGGTGCTTCAAATAAATAGTAAAAGTCCTTTTGAGTATCCTGGTGTAGCGGTTCAGTATAAAGCAGCTTCTTTAGGCTTACAAAAAGCACCACTTGGGGGGTACGGAAGCAACGGATTAGCCAATGAGCTTGCATTTCGCTATGCCCACGCTTTTAATGATAGGTTTGCCTTTAAGGTTAGCACTACTTATATCAAGGCAGATGACTTTTTATCTAATAACTATAATGACGTTAATGGAGGGGATAGTGATTTGGATGATAATCCGAGTTATTCAGGGGTTAATGTTTATGGTGATGAAACGGGAGTCTTTTTATTTACGGTTATACCAGGTGAGTTTAAGTACACACCAATTTTTAGGACAGGTTATAAGGAGGAAGATCTAGCCATAAATAAAGTTGAAAACTTAAAAGCAAATGCTTCTTTTCACTTTAAACCTTCTGACAGTGAAGAGGTGATTGTTGGGCTTAACCATGGCTTGGCAGATGCTATGATAACAGGAGATAATCGAATAGCCCTTCGCGGTTTTTCTATTCTTCAGGGTAAAGCAGAATATCAAGGCAGAAAACTTAGTCTGAAGGGTTACTTTACCAAACAAAACTCTGGAGAATCTTTCGATTTGGGGCTTTTAGCCAAACAGATAAATCTCTACGCTAAAGACAATGCATCTTGGTTTCGTCACTATGAATCTGTCTATAAATATGGAACCATATTCGTAGACTCATTGGATCATAAACAAGCTAGAGAATTTGCAGATTCTGGAATAGGTAGAAGTGAATGGAAGAATAGGCCAGAAGCCAATAGCGATGAGTTCAATACTTTGAAGGCATCAATTGTTAACGATGCTGGGCCTTCTGGAGCTAGAATAGTAGATAACTCTGCAATGTACAACCTCTCTGCAGCTTATAAAGAAACTGGGTTGTTTAGCAATGCCGTGGTCAATTTTGGAGTGAATTTTCGTCAATACTTGCCCGAGTCAAAGGGAACAATATTCCCCGATACTTTAGGGAATGATATCAGTTTGTATGAAGCCAGTCTGTATAGCACTTTCGATAAAGAGTTTACTGAAGGGCTTAGGCTACATGGAGCATTGAGAGTAGATAAAAATGAAAACTATCCAATATTCGTAAATCCAATAGTGGCTATACTGAAAGATCTTAATGCTGAAACAAATTTACGGTTGTCAATTCAGAGAGCTGTTAGATTTCCTTCATTAAGAGAACAGTTTCAAAATCAAGACTTAGGTGGTAGAGTAATTCTAGGAGGGCTAGATCCAATTATTGATGGAAATGAGATTAGAGGAAATTCATTTACCATTTCTTCTATTTATTCCTTTAATCGGGCTGTTGAGGCAGATTTAGAAAAGTTTGATCAAGGAACTGCGGATTATCGATTAACACTAGCAGAGTTGAATAACCTAGATATATTGAAAGCTGGTATTATAACAAAGAATGAACTAAATGAAATCAGACCAGAAAAAGTAATTAGCCTAGAAGGAGGCTTTAAGAGCTTTCTATGGAAAAGATTATTTATAGATGTTGGCGGATACTATAATGGCTATACTGATTTTATTGGTATTTATAGGTTGGTTAGGGTACAGACTAGTCCATTAATAGATTTAGTTCAGGCCTCTAAACAAGTGAATAATGATTCTCAAAGTAGAGAGTATTATGTAGCAGGTAATTCTAAAGAGTCTGTAAGAACTTTTGGTTTAGAGTTTAATTCAGAGTACACACATAGACTATTCATTGCTAAGTTTAATGCTACTTATAACCGGCTGATCACCAATACATCTAGCGATATAACACCTGCATTTAATACCCCAGAGCTGAAAATGAATTTTGTCTTTGGCCAGAACAGTGTGTTAAAGAATTTTGGGTATAGATTTAATGTCAGGTATAGAGAAGGGTTCATGTGGGAAAGTGCATTTTTGGATGGAATGCTTCCAACATATACGGCCTTAGATTTTCAGTTAAATTGGCGATTGCCAAAACTCAATTCAGATATAAAACTAGGAGCAAATAATCTAACGGGAACCCGCTATACTAATCATTTTGGTGGGCCTACTGTAGATAGGATATGGTTTATAAGTTACACTTTTAATACATCTTCAAATTAGTATTTCATGAGGAGCAGCTTTAGAATTCTTTTGTTTGGGCTCTGTTTAGGGTGGTTAGTTATAGGGTGTAGTTATGAGTTTCCCGAAGTGAACCGTGATAGTGTTCTTTCTGAAACAGATATTAGGGAGGTTATGATAATTGGTGGTGGTTGGCTTTCTGGAACTAAAGATGGTGTTTTCGATAACCAAACAAAGAGTGCATCTGCGGGTAACCTTGTTTTAAGAAGTATTTATAATGAACCAGATGCAGATTATGGCTTTACTATCTCGGATGGAAATGGCTTAAATATTTACGAAAACGAGTCTGTTGGAAGATCATATTTAAGTTATGTAAGTGAAGATAGGGTTTATCCAGAAAGATTTTTTGAGCAAGAAGCAGCTCAGCTTTCATACGGCATAGATCCACAAAGCACTAGGAACTTTGCTCATTCTGGGTTTAAATGCTTTCACTCAGAAAGCAATGATAAACAGCCATCTATCTTAGGGCTTGATCAGTTAAGCTTAGGGGCACGCATAAATAATATAAAACCAGACTTAGTAATTATTCAATTTGGTATTGAGGAGGTATTACCTTACGCGATGGCCGGAGGGCAAGGAAACCCTAATGTGCAAACGCTAACTGACCTTTCTACTAATGATATTATAAGTGCAACGCTTTATGAAGATCAGCTGAGGAACCTAATAGATAGAGTGAAAGCTGCCAATAGCATGTCAAAAGTACTTATTCTGAATACTCCAAACGTAAGCAAGTTTGCTAACTTCTACGAGCTGGTCAATTTTACAGTGGCACCCTATATATCTAGAGAGGAAATCGCAGAAAACTATGACTATGTAAATAATTTTCCATTCGGGTTCAATTATGTTTTGGGTGAGTACATGAACAATCATGGTAGTTATGCTGATAAAAGACACTATGTATGGTCTCCAGAATTCGATGTTCCAGATACTGCAGAGTGGTCTTGGCGCTACGTAGTTACAGATACCGACCTACCTTTAATAGAAAACTATGAGTATGCTAGGGGTGGGAACCGTATAATGTCATTTCCTCAGTTTAGAGAAATTGGGCGAGATGAAAGAGCCTTGTTTGAAGTGGATAAATTAGTTTACGAGGAAAGAATAGGGTTCCCCTTAACCCCACTTCCTAAAAGCTTGTTTTTGAGTCATTCAGAATATAGGGCTATTGAGGCAAGGATTGGGGAGTTTAACTCCTCTGTCATAAGAGTTGCTTCAGATTATGAAGGAGTTGAAGTTATGAATCTATATGGCATGTTCGAGGACCTGTTTAATGGAGAGTACAGAGGGCACAGAATTGCCACACCTTCTAGAGGGGTTTTAGTTGACAATGTACCATTGTTGCCCAGTTTTTTAACTAACGGTTTCTTTTCAACTGACGGAATAAACCCAAATGCTCGTGGTAGTGCATACCTAGCAAATTTGATTATTGAAAGCTTAAATGAAAACTTTGGCTATTCAATTAAAGGAGTTCCGACAAACAAATACGGAGGTAACAAAATTCTGAAAGGCTTTTAGGCTATTTCTCCAGATCCAATCAATTCGGTATCATCATACCACGCTACAAACTGACCTGCTGCAATGCCTTTTTGATGGTTCTCAAAAATAAAATAGAGACCTTCTTCTTCAGCGTAAATTTCTACAGGCTCTAATGGCTGTCTGTATCTTATTCTAGCCAAATACTGCTTTGACTCACCAGCCGATAGGGCCAAATCTGGACGCACCCAATGAACTTCTTCTTTCGGTACAAATAGCCCTTTTCTCAATAAGCCTGGATGATTTTCTCCTTGACCAGTATATATGATATTGTTGTCGGTGTCTTTTTCTATTACAAAGAGTGGCTCTGGTGTACCGCCAATGCCAAGTCCTTTTCTCTGACCAATGGTGAAATAATGTGCACCATTATGTTCTCCCACTTTTTTACCATCAGTAGGTTGGTAGCTATATGGAGTGGTAAGGGCAATCAGTTCTTCTTTTTTTGAGTTGAAGGTGACCGAACCATTTGTTTTAAGTGATTCAAAATTAGCCGCATCTTCAGAGAGTTCTCTTACTTCACCAGTCTTTGGTTTTAATTGCTGTTGTAGAAAATCAGGAAGTCTTACCTTACCAATGAAGCAAAGACCCTGTGAGTCTTTCTTTTCCGCAGTAATCAGGTCTTGTTCTTTGGCAATTTTTCTTACCTCAGATTTTTGCAAATGACCGATAGGGAAGAGGGCCTTACCGAGCTGCTCTTGGCTTAGTTGGCACAAGAAATAGCTTTGGTCTTTTCCAGGGTCCGCACCAGCAATGAGTTTATGAACTTCTTTACCCTCCTCGTTGATAAAGGTTTCTTTTTGAGCATAGTGACCCGTGGCTACATAGTCTGCCTTGAGTCTCATTGCTGCATTTAGAAATATGTCGAACTTAACTTCTCTATTACAAAGGATATCTGGATTGGGCGTTCTGCCTTTCTCATATTCCCTGAACATATAGTCTACAATACGTTCTTTGTATTGCTCGCTTAGGTCAATGACATGAAAAGGAATACCGAGTTTTTCAGCAACAGCAAGCGCATCGTTACTGTCTTCAACCCAAGGACATTCATCAGAAATAATAACGGAATCATCTACCCAGTTGCGCATAAACATAGCTATTACTTCATAGCCTTGCTCAATTAATAAATGGGCAGTTACGCTAGAATCAACTCCTCCAGACAGACCAACAACAACTCTCTTCCTCATTATTTTCTCCAATTAAATGGGCTAACAACAGTTCGGCAAAAATAGTTGACCTGCGGCTAACTAAAAAACAACAGTAGTTAACTACAGTGTAAATGAGTTTAACTAGGCCAAATTATTTCCATTGAAATTAAAATTAAGTTGAGGCAGGCATGGAGGAGCATACTGTATCTTAGACCAAACCTAATTCTTACTATTCCAAAGAGAAAGCCCGATATGAACTGTGGGATAACCATGAATGGGTAAACCCAAAAAGGAATGGTCTCTGGAGTATAATTGAAAATATGAACTAGGGCGAAAAGGGAGGTGAGTACCCAAAAAATCTCTCTACTGTATTTTTTATGGTAATGGGCTAGATCATGCTTGAATTTGGTTTTCCAACTAAATGTAGCAAGGGTAATACTGGTGGCTAACGCTAATAATCCTATACTCCAATGAGCAGCAAAAAAGAACAGCGAAATAACTATAAAGTAAACTTTAAGGTGAGATTCTCGATATTTCAAAGGCATTCTGAACATGAGTTCTTCTAAAATAGGAGCCAGAATAACTCCATAGAATAGGAGTTCTAAAGTAGATTCCCCAATATCTTGATAGGTATCAAAGTATTCTTCAAAGAGGGCAAAAAGAGGTATGGCAACAATTAGGTTTAAGACCAAATCTAGGGCTAAATAGAAAAGTAAGACTCTTAATAGGTAAGAGCTATTCCAGCTAGGCTTTAAGGGTTTTAGTTTTTTTGTTCCCTCAAAAAGTCCTCTTAAGAAATGGTATTCGTGAGTGATATTGTTCATTAGGCAATAATAAAAAAAAGCACCCTCGAATGAGAGTGCTTTTACGTTAAGGTTGGTTTGATTATTTCTTTTTAATCTCAATAGCTGGCTTAGTCTTATCTACGCCAGTAGCTCTATTTAAGAATTCATCGTAAAGTCTAATATGACGAGAAGTCATTGGAACTTTATAACCGTCAATAAACAGGTCAGTGATTTTAGTGGCAGTTTCAAATGGGTCGCCAGTAGAAACAAAGAAGTTAGCCTTCTTACCTACTTCAATAGAACCAATCTGATCTCCAACACCTAGGATTTCAGCAGCATTAATAGTTATGGCCTTAAGAGCTTCTTCTTTACCCATGCCGTAAGCAGCAGCAAAACCTGCATGGTAAGGAAGGTTTCTGGCGTTCTCATTATCCATTGTTCTTAGTGCTACTTTAACACCGGCCTTAGACATAATGCCTGGGTTGGCGTAAGCAGCATCAAAGCTATCTGACGAACGAGTTGGAATAGCCTGAACAGGCCCTGCAATTACTGGGTAACCAGACTCAGCAATTTCATCTGCAACTCTCCAGCCTTCTGCAACACCAGTTAGCACAACTTGCTTGTAACCACGTCCTTTAATCCACTCAATGGCATTAAGAATATCTTGAGCTGCATTAACCTCAATGAAGATAGGAGTCTCACCTTTTACTACAGGAACCAATGCTTCAATCTCTGGGTAATTTCTTACATCCTCAGCATTTTCAATCTTGGCATAAAGTTCAGCTTTGTCCCAAGTTTCATTGATTTCTTTCATAGCTCTTTCCTGACGCTTCTTTATTTCGTCTTCAGAAAGTCTTCTCCATCTTCTTCCACCTGCGGTAGAAGGGAAGTTCATTACAATACCTCTCTGGCCAGCATACATTTGGTCAGGCGTATAACCAAATAGGTTAATAGCCGCAGCAGTTCCAGGAAGAACACCACCTTGAGGCATAGTCCAAACAGTAGTTACTCCACTTACTCTAGTTACAGGGATTGTAACTGCATTTGGATTTACAGCTGTAAGAGCTTCCATTTGAGGAGTAATTGCTCCGTATTCTCTGTAGTCTTGCGCTTCGGCAATACTCCCGATTTCATTCAAACCAAGAGTAGTTCCACCGTCAATCATACCAGGGTAAATTTCTTTACCTGCTACATCTATTACTTTGGCATCGTTCGGAATTTGAACGTTGGCGCCAACGGCTTCAATAATTCCGTTGTTAATTACGAGTGTACCATTTTCAATTACACCTTTAGTAACAGTGTATATTTTGGCATTGGTTAGGGCGAACTTACCGTACTCAGCTTTAAGTACCTGATCGTCTTCCTGAGCTATCGCCATAGTTGATACTATGGTCAACAGACATGCGATTAAATATGAATTTAATTTTTTCATCGTCTTTTAGTGTTGATGGTTAATCAAGTTCTGGCCAAAGAAGATAGCTGCACCTTCCATACATCTGTGGTTGTAATCCATTTTTTCAAATAGAGTAACCTCTTCAATAGAAGATTCTGGATCTATATAAATTCTCTGATCAGCTTTGTCATTGTTGATATCGAAATACTTCACACCATCCACGAAAGTCATTTGAGGAACAGCGTAAATCGAAAGAGGGTGGTTGTCGAAGATAGCGATGTCTGCATCTTTACCTACCTCAATAGAACCCACTCTGTTATCAATACCCAATTGCTTAGCAGGGTTTAGAGTGATCATTGCTAGGGCCTCATCGTCTGAAAGGTTACCATATTTCTGTGTTTTAGCAGCCTCATGGAAGAGGTGTCTGATAAGTTCACCAGAATCTGAGTTAATTGATGTTAGAACGCCATTTTCATGAAGAATAGCAGCGTTATAAGCAGTAGAGTAGTAAACCTCTAGTTTGTAAGCCCACCAGTCAGCAAAAACAGATGCAGTTGCACCGAAAGCTGCTAATTCTGGAGCTACTTTATAGGCTTCATTAGCATGTTGGAAAGTAAGTCTAGGAATGTTGAAATCGCTGAATACCTTTAGTAACATGTAAATCTCATCTGCTCTATAAGAGTGGCAGTGTACAAGTACTTCGCCATTTAAGATGTCTACCAAGGTTTGCATTCTTAAGTCGTACTCAGGAGCAACCTTTTTAGGGTCTTTGCTGGCATTATAGGCCTTCCATCTTTTCTCATATTCTTGAGCTTCAGAGAAAGAGTTTCTCAACATCATTTCAATACCCATACGGCTTTGAGGCTGAATACCTCTTGCTCTTGCACCTCTGGTTGGGTTTTCTCCTAAAGCAAACTTGATAGTTCTAGGAGCACCCTCAAAGCGAAGCATGTCAGGGTCTGTTTGTCCCCAACGCAATTTCATGGTTTCATTCTGACCACCAATTACGTTAGCCGAACCGTGCATAAGGTGAATTGAAGTAACACCACCTGCTAATGCTCTATAAATAGAAACATCGTAAGGATCTACAACATCTTCCATGCTAACTTCTGCAGTTACTTGGCTAGTACCTTCGTTAATAGCAGAACCTGCAATGTGAGAGTGAGCATCTATAATACCAGGCATTAAAAACTTACCTGTAATATCGACAGTCTCAACTCCGTTAGGAGCTCTTAAACCCTTTCCGATACGTGAAATTTTACCATCACGAACAAGAACATCTGTATTTTCTAATGCACCGTTAGTGATTGTTAAAACGGTACCTCCTTTAAATAAAACATCACCTTTTGGTGCTTCTTGAGCAAATGCAGATGTGCATAGCACAAGAAGAAGTGATAGAAGTATATTTTTCGTTTTCATAGTCATCTCTTTTATTGCTCGTCTTTAGTAGCTGTTAAATCCATGCTGATGTCTTGTCCACCGAAAGAAACGGTAGCAGTAGCATCGTAAGTTTTGCCAGTTACAGTACCAACAACCACAATTTGAACAGATTGGCCACCAGCATCTATAGAGAAATCGAATGCTAATTCGCTATCTCTAAAGCTAATGTTGTTCATAGCGGTGTCTGGGCTTCCATCGTCACTAGTTAAGTAGCCAGAGTAATTGCTACCCTCTTTGCTGATTACCATTTTACCACCTTGGTCTCCCTGAGGGGTGATTAGGGCGTAAGTCCAAGAACCAGTAACTGGGTCTCCAGTAGTTGCACTAGAGTTATCACCACCGTTAGCAGCTTTCTTTCTTTCTTTAACTTCGTACTCGTACTTGTCTCCGTCAACAAACATCATCTTTACCTTAGCATCTTTAGTAAAAAGAGGGGCAGTGGTAACCATAACGTTAGCTAGTTTTCCCGTTTCCACTGTTCCGACAACTTGAGAAATACCAAGAATAGAAGCAGGGTTAGTAGTAAGGGCAGCTAATGCAGCATCGGTACTTAAGCCATTGTCTATATAGGTTTGAACGTTTTTCCAGATAGAGTTTGATCTAACACTACCTACTGCAAAACCGAAGTTTACACCAGCCTCTTGAAGTTTAGCAGCCTGAGCTACATGAATTTTGTAGAATTCCATTCTTCTTTCTTCCATGGCAGCCATTTCTTCAGACTTGTCTTCGTCATCGCTTGCTTTTGGTTCATCAGGTAAATCTAATGAAAGGAAGATAGGGGTGTTGGTGGCTTTGAGCTCGTCTGCCAATTCCCAAGACTGCTCAACTCCAGCTACAATAAGTGGAAAACCGAGGTCGTCTCTTAGTCTCATGGCACGTCTTACATCAAGCACGCCATCTACATTGAACATAACAGGCTTTTGCTGAGCAATAACAGGGAAGAAAGCTTGGCTTACTCTGTCATTTTCAGGTCTTGTCATGCCAGCAGGGTTCTGAGCATAAAGTTCTGAGTGCTTTTTGTCCTGAACGGCATTTCTGTACAAGTTTCTCCACTTGGCCATCATACCCAGAATGTTACCAGGGTAAGCTCCAGGAGCTCCAACCCACTGCGCGAAAAGAGCTGCATCCTTCTTCATAATGATGTCATCTGCATGATCTGCATCATTTAAAAGAATTAGAGCACTTGAGCCAGGAAGCATTCTACCGTAAGGAACAGTATTAGAAATAGCAAATCCAGCTTCTCTTAAGCTAGCAATAGAAGAGCTTTCTACATCTAATTGCTCAACTACACTGTTTTCTGGCGTAATACCAGCATAAAAATTTGGAGGGTCTGGAGTGAAAAGATTTTGTGGTCTCTGTGGATTCTCTGGTCTTTTTGCTCCCGTATTAGACATACCGTCTATAAAGGCAGCATAAACGTAGAGCTCAGAAGCATCTATTACCTGTGCATTGGCAGGGATAGAAGCATTTTTGCCCACACTCTGAATAAGACCATCTTTGATGATTACAGTTGTTTCTTTCAGTTCCGTTCCCGGTTTGGTTATAACCGTTGCGTTGGTTAACGCGTAGGTTCTGGTTACTGGCGACTCTCCGGTAGGGTCGCTTTGTGCCCAGCTACTTAATGAGATAACCGACATTGAAAGTAGCAACACAGCGTGAAGACATAACTTTCGAAGTGATTTCATGTTTAGCAATTTAGTTTAGAGTTAAAATCAAGGAGAAAATATACGGTAAACCTACTATGAATTCAAAATCTTATATGAGAGTGGCAGCATATTGATGTTGAGGGTAGGAGATGGCTAAGTGACTTATGTCATGTGAATAGCTTTAATAGAAAGAGGCTACTTAAAAGCTTACTATTATATCGGTCAGCATCTCTAGAAACTCCTTACTTACCATAAAAGGAAATAGGGTTTCGGGTAGAACAATCAATGCCGATTTTTAAGCTTATTAGGTAGCCTCCTTTTGTTCAAGAATTAGCAGCAGTGCTGCTAAGGAAAGTAACTCTAGTCTTCCATATCTAGGATTTCCTTAATTCTATCTTGAAGGTCAATCAGGTGTAAATTCCCAGCTCTGTTATTAGTATACTTGCTTTGAGCAGTTTTTAGGTCTGATAAAAGAGTCTTTAATTCACCCTTCACTGCAGGTCTAATATCAGACTGCTCAATATTTACTTGTCTAGCTTGGAAGCTGCTTGCTTCATTGTTCATTAAATACTCAAGCCTTTCAACAAATGCTCTTTGAAGGTTTCTTCTGTAAGTAGAGATCTCACTACCTGTACTCAACTCTGAGAACAAACCCTTTTTGGTGTCTGCCAATAGTTGGTAAATGGTGTAAGTGTTTCTACCCTTAAAAGCTTCAGCTTCAATAAGGCGCTGCATTCTGGTAGGGTCTAAAAGGGAGTTTAAGAATGAAGACTGTGTGCTTCTAATTCTGTTTACTGCACCATAGTTTTCTATTTTTCTCAGTAAATCCTCATCTAGCAACCACTCTGGAGTATTGAAGGCATACTTCATAAGCCAGTTCATTGCTTCTACTTGCTGAGATTCTGGAAGTACCTCATAAACTACCCCTTGTTGTTCGGTAGACTTATAATTCTCGGTAATTCCGCCAACATTGGTTATTACGTGTCCTACAAACCTTCTCCACTGACCAATGATTTCACCATAGATTTCTTCTGTATCAGAATAGTCTTCGCCAGGTTTTGTAGTCCAATCTAGCAGGTTAGGAACCACTTTTTTCAAGTTCTCCATGCCATAGGCATCAGCTTTCATTGAGTTATCACCCAAGTCTTCTGTTTGAGCTTCAGGGTTTGTGCCATCACCTCCGCCAAAGCGATACATTCTGTCATTAGCTTTAGAGATTATCCATTCATTCAAGGTAGCTTTTTCTTCTTCTGGCGAATTAGCGTTAGGGATATATCTATATCCCCAATTGATTGAATATTTATCATAAGGGCCAATTTTTCGAATAAACCTTTTCACGCCATCGCCTGGCTGAGCAATGTAATTTAGTCTAGCATAATCCATGATGGTTGGGGCTACACCGTACTCTTCTGCAAACTCTGGATTTCTTAATGATTCAACAGGGTAGGCCGAACTAGCTTTCATGTTGTGAGGAAGTCCTAAAGCATGACCTATTTCATGCGCAATTACTGCTCTCATCATTTCACCTATTTCATCTTCAGGCGTATCTAAAGTTCTTGCTTTTGGGTTTGCCGCACCGGTTTGAATCATATACCAATTACGGTAAGAACGAAGGTGGTTGTGGAACCAGATAATGTCACTTTCTATAATTTCACCAGTTCTTGGGTCGGCAGTACTTGGGCCTACTGCATTTCTTGTCATGCTAGCGATGTACCTAACCGTTGAATAGCGTGCATCTTCAGGGCTCCAGTCAGGATCTTCTTCAGGGCTAGGAGGGTCTTTGGCAATAATGGCATTTTTGAAACCAGCAGCTTCAAATGCCACTTGCCAATCTTCAATACCTAACTTAAACCACTTTCTGAATTTTTCTGGAGTGGCAGGGTCTAAGTAATAAACTATTGGCTTAATAGGCTCTACTAGCTCTCCACGTGCATAAGCAGCTTTGTCTTTTGGTTCGAGCCTCCATCTTTTGAGAAAAGTAACTTGATCTCCTTTAAGTGCATCTGAACTGTAGTTGATATTTCTTTGAGTGAACCATCCGACTCTCTGATCTGCCAAACGCGGCATCATCTTATCTTCTGGTAGCTTGATCATTGATTGACTCACTTTCATAGAAATTAAGCCAGTTTCAGAGTTAGATGGTGGTCGCCCAGCATCGTAAGTCATTACTTGACGAACCTCTACGTTGATTGGGAAAGACTTGGTAGACTCTACATAGCTTTTGTCTGAATCTAGTCTTCTTACCTGCATTTGGCTTCTCATCCCGCTACTTAAAGCACTAATGGCCTTAGTATCTTGGTTGAAAAAGCCGGTCACATCAATTAGGTAAGCCGATGAATCTTTCGGTTGGCCTTCTATTTTGAAAGAACCGATGATCGGGGCAAAATTGTTGTTTGCCACAGACTTAAATATAGCATCGGTGCTGTCTGCTACGTTATTGAAAGAGATGGTTTTGAGGTAAATCTTTCCCTGAATCTCTTCCCACTGAACTACTTGTTCATTCATTTTCCAACCTGAGCCTAAAAAAGGGCTGAGATTTTCTGGAGAAGCCACCAAGCGAGTAATCCAAAGCATATCTTTCTTTAGCTCAGACTTTGGAATTTCGAACATGATTTTGGAATCGTCTTGATAGACATTAAAGATTCCTTCATCTAGCTGCATGCCCTTTACAACCGACTCATAGGTTTTCTCCTGTTTTTTAGGAGTCTCCTGCTTGGGCTGGTCTGCTGCTTCATTTTGTTGGTTTCTATTGCGCCTCTGCGCCTGGGTATCGGTGCTGCCCATTAGCACAAAGCCTAGCGTGATAGCGGCTATCACGGACTTTCTGGTCAATCTGTATTGCATATACATTTATATTAGTCAATCTTTGAAAAAAGGGGAAACTCTGCAATTCAAAAAGTGTTATTCATACAGTGGGTTATTGATTATTTTAGTGGTTGGTTCAAAGCTGCTTTTTGTGGAGAGGTATATTGAAATTATAAGAAATGCGTATGAAGGCTATGCCAACTATTTGTGGCAAGAGATAAGCTTTCAATATGACTATAAACCTTGGTGGCAAAATTACTTTTGGGCACTTATTCTTATTTCGCTGCTTTTTCTCACTTGGGAATGGCTAAGGCCGTGGAGAAAAGATCAGCCAAAGTTTAGAAAAGACTTTTGGCTAGATGCATTTTACATGTTCTTCAACTTCTTTCTTTTTTCACTCATACTTTTTAATGCTCTTTCGGAAGTATTTGTAAACGCTTTCAACGACTTTCTTGGATTATTTGGCTTGACCAACGTGGTCGCTTTGGAAATTGGTTCGTGGTCTATTCTTTTGCAACTGTTTACTCTTTTTATAATTCGTGACTTTATTCAATGGTGGACCCACCGATTGTTGCATTATTCTCCAAGGCTCTGGGAATATCATAAAGTACATCATTCCGTAGAGCAGATGGGTTTTGCTGCTCATTTGCGCTATCACTGGATGGAAACGGTGGTGTACCGAACTATTGAGTATTTACCACTGGCCATGATTGGTTTCGGAATTGATGATTTCTTCTTCGTTCACATGTTCACCCTTGCCATTGGCCATTGGAATCACGCAAATATTAAGGTTCGCTTAGGGCCTTTGAAATACGTATTGAATAACCCCAATATGCATATGTGGCACCATGCTCATGATCTTCCGGAAGACCGAAAGTATGGAGTGAACTTTGGGCTTACACTTAGCATATGGGACTATCTTTTTGGAACAGCCTACATACCTTACTCAGGTAAATCAATAAAGCTTGGCTTTCCCGGGGTAAAGAAGTTTCCAAAAACTTTCTGGCAGCAAATAACGCATGGTTTTAGGAAGAGGTACTGAATTTTGCAATATGCTTACTGAGATACTCCCAGAGAGTGTTGATTCTCTAAGTCATTTCGACCGCAGAGATAAATCCTATTCACAGGCATAGGATGCACTGGACTTTACAATACTTAGGAACCCCTTAGAAATAAGGAATCAGGTGTCAGCACGTTTCTACCCCGAGTGAGCGAGGGATCTGCCTAAAATAAATCTTGGCCGATTCTTCGGCTGCGCTCAGAATGAAAAAGAGAGGACTGTTTATCTCATTACTCAATACCCATGACCCAATACCTTTAGCAACTTTCACCTCGTTATAAGTCATACACATTTCGCCCTGTACCAAATCAAAAATCTTATCTTCATTACTCTAAAACTTTTAGCAATGAAAAGACTATTCTTCCTTTTGACTCTCGTAGCCTCAACGCTTCAACTAAATGCTCAGGATGTAAATCCAAAAGATGTAGAATCAATGGACGCTATTTTAGCAGCTCTTTATGATGTTATTTCAGGCCCGGCAGGAGAGAAGCGCGATTGGGATAGAATGAAAAGCCTGTTTGTTCCAGAAGGAAGGTTAATGCCAACTGGGAAAAATCCACAAACTGGAGAGGTGGGGTACCGAACTTGGACTGTTCAGGAGTATATTGATCAGGCTGGAGTAAGTTTAGAGCGAGATGGCTTTTTTGAAATCGAGATTGCAAGAAAAGTGGAACAGTATGGCACTATTGCACATGTGTTTTCTACCTATGAATCGCGAAGAAATGAAAGCGATGAAAAGCCTTTCGCTAGGGGTATCAACAGTATTCAGCTGCTGAAGGGAACAGATCGTTGGTTTATCGTTTCTGTCTTTTGGATGGGGGAAAGTGCTGCGTTTCCTCTCCCAGAGAGGTATTTAAGAAACAGGTAGGTTTCTTTCTTTTGTGCAAGATGTAATCCATCCTGTAACGGTAGAATCAGTACCTTATCTTACGCTCTTCAACCTTTATTGTGATGCCATTAGAGTAAGTAGTTTTTTTGATCCAATTGCCTTTGTGATCATATTCATAAAAGGTAGCGTAGCGGTCTACATAAGTACCTCTTAATGTGCGAGATTCGTATTCTATTAGGTCGTTATCTACATAGATTTCTTTGAATCTCGACCTGAAACTGGTAGTGTCTCCAGTTTTGTAAAACCCTTTGATTAAAACTCTGGCTGAGTCATGATTTATCTCTACATGTTTTTCACTTGGCCATTCGGCAGATTGAAAATAGGTGGTTTCCTTAACCACTGAGTCTGGTGCGTAATGAAAACGGGTTGATGTAACCAGTAAATCGTTTTTATAGGTTTGAATTCGCCTAGGCTGAAATGCGGTATCATATTCATGAACTAATTTAGTGCGGCTAGTAGACTTAACTGCTTTATAATTAATGTTAGATGATGGTGTAGATGCCAAGTCGAAGTATTCTTCAGAAACTAGATCGTCTTGCTCATTGTAGTGGTAGAGCCAATATCTGGTAAGTCTATCAATGCCTTGAAATTCTTCCTTGGCAACTAATTTCATTTTGTCATTATACCTCAATCTGGTTTTGGAATGAACCGTTCCTGTTAAGCGGTAGATCACTTCTTCGGAAAGGAGGCTGTTGTCGTCATAATGGTAAGCTATCCGAGGAATACTCTCAAAATCACCTTTCCTTATTTGTTCAATAATTCTTCCTCTTGTATCATACTCATAGGTTATTTCCGGTGTCCCACTTTTTCTAAATTCAATTTTAACCAGCTTACCAGAAGAGTAGAAATAATGCTTAGTGATTGCTGACTTGGCCAATCGTGCAGCTTCTGGGTCATAGTTGTACTCTAATATTGAGAACTGCTCTGGAGAACCCTTTAAGCTTTTATCTACCCAAATATTTTGCAAGTGAGAAGACTCAAAGGAGGGGAGTTGACTCCAAACCCAGCAGGGTATTGCCATAAAAAAGAAAAGCATCACGCTGCGCATGATGCTAAAGATAAAAAATGTAAGTGTTTTTAAAACAGGGGATTAGAAACCGTCAGCCGTGTCGTCTCCTCTAGGGTCGGCTCCGCCTTCTAGGCGACCGTCAGGCAATACCAAAATGGCATCAACTCTTCCAATGGTGCTACCTCCTCTCATGTCGTGTCCCATGCCTTTAAGTTTAGCAACCACAACACTGTCTATACCTGTTCCTTCATAGCGAACTAAATCTGGCAGCCACTGATGATGGAACCTAGGTGCATCGACAGCTTCTTGCATGGTCATTCCAAAATCTACCACATTCAATATTGTTTGAAAAACCGAAGTAATAATGGTTGAGCCACCAGGGGTTCCTACCACCATAAAAAGCTTATCATCTTTGGTTACTATGGTTGGGGTCATAGAACTTAGCATGCGCTTTTCAGGAGCAATTGAGTTGGCTTCGCCACCAACTAATCCGTACATGTTAGGCTCACCTGGTTTAATACTGAAATCATCCATTTCATTATTAAGTAAAAAGCCAGCGCCCCCAACAAATACTTTTGAACCCATTCCTCCATTTAAAGTGGTGGTTACCGAAACGGCATTGCCTTCAGCGTCTACCACAGAAAGGTGTGTGGTTTCTTCACTCTCATACCCAGCAGGGCTACCGGCTTGAATAGCCGCACTGCGGGTTGCCTTTTCTGGATTAAAATCGCTCATTCTCTGAGTAGAGTAGTTCTTCTCCAACAGTCCGTTTAGGGGAACATTGTAAAAGTCCATATCTCCCAAGTGCTTGGATCTATCTGCATAAACTCTACGCTCTGCCTCCACAATAGCATGAATTGCTGCTACTGAATGAAACCCGAGTTCGCTAAGGTTAAAGTCTTCGACTGAGTTGAAAAGTTGTGTCAAAGCTATGCCGCCACTAGAAGGAGGTGGCATAGAAATGAACCCGTATTCGTGATAGGTTCCAGTGATTGGTTCTCTCCAAACCGCATCATACTTTTCTAAATCTTCAAGACTAATTAGCCCATCGCCTCTTTCCATCTCTTCAACAATAAGTTGAGCGGTTTTTCCTTTATAAAAACCATCTCTACCATTGTCTCTTATGAGTGCTAGGGTAGCAGCTAATTCAGGAATGCTTACCGTGTCACCTTCTTTCCATTCGTTTCCTTCTTCCGCCAAGAAGAAGTCTGGCATTATGGTATTATACTCCATGAATGCCTTTCTATTACTATTTAGACCACGGGCTTCTCTTGCTGTAAGTGTCCAGCCATTAGCGGCTATGTCTATAGCAGGTTGTACCAATTCGGCCCAATTTAGCTTACCGTATTTCTTGTGAGCAGCCTCTAATCCTGCTACGGTTCCTGGTACTCCAGCTGCTAAATGTCCTCTTACACTTGCGTTAGGAATTACCTCACCGTTGTCATCCAGATACATGTCTCTACCTCCTGCTAAGGGTGCTTTTTCTCGATAATCTAACGTGGCAGTTTCTCCATTGGCCATGCGGCTTACCATAAAACCGCCTCCTCCAATATTGCCAGCCCCAGGATATACAACGGCCAAAGCAAACTGAGTAGCAATGGCAGCATCTACTGCATTTCCACCTTGTTTCAAAATGTTTTTACCCACTTCAGATGCCAGCGGATGGGCCGAAACCACCATGGCCTTGTCAACAACTAAGCCTCTTTTGCCTTCGGGCTTTTGTTGAGTGGTTTGCTCACATGAAAAAACAAGGAGCAGTAGAACTGCAATAAATGCTGCCTTCTTCATACTTTAATTACTTTTTACCAATGGTGTTTTCAAACAGTTTGAATATTCTCTTATACTCGTCTGTCCAGCTAGAAGGCTCAGTAAACCCGTGATTTTCTACAGGATAAAGAGCCATTTCCCAATTGTCTTTGCCCAACTCAATAAGTCTTTGAGCTAGTCTGACAACATCTTGAAAATGCACATTTGTATCTACCATTCCATGAGCAATGAGTAGGTCACCTTCTAAGCCTTCAGCAAAGTAAATAGGGGAGCTTCTCTTATAAGCAATTGGGTCTTCTACAGGAGTATTTAGGATATTAGAAGTGTAGCCGTGATTATAATGAGCCCAATCAGTCACTGACCTAAGGGCTGCACCAGCACTAATTACATCTGGATGCTTGAACATGGCAAATAGAGTGATGAAACCTCCATAAGAACCACCGTACATTCCAATTCTTCCGGCCTCTACACCATGCTCATTCATCAAGAATTTAGCTCCATCTATTTGGTCAGAAAGGTCTTTTCCTCCCATATGGCGGTAAATTCCAGTTCTCCAGTCTCTACCATAACCTGAACTAGCTCTATAGTCAATATCTAGTACAGTGTAACCCTTGGCCATCAGCATATTGTTGAACATGAACTCCCTGAAATAAGTACTCCACCAGTAGTGTACATTTTGTAGGTAGCCCGCTCCGTGAACAAAAATTACTCCTGCTCCATTAGGGTTTTCAGGTTTGTAAAGTCTTGCATGAACATCTGCTCCATCTTCTGCTTTGAAGGTGATGATTTCTGGTTGGTGCCAGTCATAAGCTTTGAAGCCTTCTTTTAAGCTTTCGGTTAGCTTTTTGGCTTTAGCACCTGGTTTATTATCCATCACATAAAGCTCAGTAGGTTGGTCTATGTAAGAATACTCAATAGCTATACTTTTCTCATCGGGAGATAAGGTTACTTCGTTTCCTCCGTCTAGTGTAGTTATTTGAGTGGGTTTTCCTCCGTTTAGAGGTAAAGAGTAAAAGTGCTTAATACCTGGGTGCTTCATGTTCGCAGTGAAGTACCACTTTTTGCCATCGCTAGAAAGTTTAGGTTGGTAAACCTCGTAGTTGCCGCTGGTTAGTTGTTTGGTGGTGCCAGTAGATATATCGTGAGTATATAGATGGGAGTATCCTGTTTTTTCTGACTGGAAGTAAATGGTTTTGTTATCTGGAAGGAAACCAAAAGTACCTCCGAAACCGCTTACGCCAGGCCCGCCAATCCATGCCTCATCTCTCTGTCTGTCTATTGTAATCAAATCGCCAGTTTCAGGGATTAGTCTCATAATCCACCTGTCTTTATTATCATCTGCACTGAATTGAACTACTGCATATTTGCCATCGCCAGACCATAGGGTTGTGGTTGCAGAAACCTTTCTAGGCTCTTTTATCCATTCTTTGTCCGGATAGTCTTTAGTATAGTCAGGCAGATCAGTGATTCCAGGAAGTTGCATTTTGTCTAGGTAGTAAACACTATCTCCTGAAACGCTATAAATTCCTATTTCAGAATAACCTTGTTCACCACCTACTTTAGATCGGGCGTTGATATCTGTGGTGTAACCCGAATTCGTCACGTAATTAGGGACAATAGTGTTCTGAGCTCCATTTTCTGGTGAATTGTATACCGAAAAACTAACAAACCTACCATCAGGTGATAGTTGAAGGCTTCTGATGTTGGGTAACTCTACGGCATCGCGATTGTCGTTATCACCGAAGCTACCGAAAGAACCAAAACCTCTGAAACTTCTTCTTGGTCTGTTTCTTCTCTCTTTAATTATTTCTGAAGTGTTCAGTTGGTCTTCTCTCAGCCAAGAATCTTGAATTCTATTTCCTGAGTTACCATTACCTACACCTCTTCGGCTGGGAGATTCATCTTCACGCCCATAGTTTACAATAAAATTGGTGAGCTGAGTGATTAATCCAGTTTCTGTATTGATTGTGAATAGATTGTCTTCAACTACAAATGAGATTACATTCTCTTTATGAAAGCTCGGATTGGTTTCTCTGTCATTGGTAGCTGTAAGGCGACTAACCTTCTCAGACTTCAATTCTTTAATGTAGATATCTCCACCTTCTGTATATACAATTTTAGTTTTGTCTTGGTTAAACTCATAGTTAGAAGGCCAGCCTTCACTAGTGTCGTCTATCTTTTCGGGTGTTCCACCGTCTTTACTTATTTGGTAGGCTGATACTTCGCCATTTCCGTCTGGATCCCAGTAAAAGAAGATGTTTTTGCTGTCTTTCGACCAGCTAACACGCGAAGGAGAGGTTCCTATAAACTTTTCAGGAGCCTGCATAATCTCTTCAACAGTAAGCTGGCTTAAAGGCTTGGTTTGAGCCGAAGCATAAACAGCAAACAGTAGTAATAAACCGAATAGTCCGATCTTTCTCATGTCTCTATTTAGATTTTAAGGTAATGGTCAAACATACTTAAAATGCAAATAACCTGTTTGAGAAATATGTCGAGAGGCAATAAATAATGAAGTCCCGTTTTAAGACTTTTTGTCCCGATTTGGTCTTTAGCGATGGTGTGGTAGAAAGTACATCTTACATTTTTTTGCTTATGAGCCACTTTTATTAGGCAGAAATATTATGGCATGATTAAGGTTGCTTTTGGTGCCAGAGTGAATAACGGAAGAAAAAAGATACTAATTGTAGAAGACGATCCAGGGATGCAAAAACTGGTTAGTTTTCATTTAAAGGATCTTTACGACCTGAAAGTTGTATCTGATGGTTGGGAGGCCTTCACAATTCTTAATGAGGATAGTGATCCTCAAGATTTAATCCTCACCGATATTGAAATGACTGAGTTAGATGGCCTTAAACTCATTGAGATGTTGGACGATATCCCAGAATACAGGCAGATTCCGGTAATAGTGATGAGTTCTACAGTTCAAAAAAATGATGAACTCCAATTAGATTTTCAGAACTACTTTGGCTGTCTGCCGAAACCAGTAGTTCCGGCAGAATTATACCTAAAAATAGAGGAAGCCTTTTGCTCAAGAATTGGCTGATTATTCTTCTCCTTCCATTTCTTTTAAATACCTGTAAATACTGGACTTCCCGATGTCTAGCTTTTTAGCTACCAGCAATACGTTGTTGTCATATTTATCTAAAAAGTGCCTGATTATTTTAAATGTATAGTCTCTCAAGGTCATCTCTTCAAACAAGAATTGCCCTTCTTTTTGTAAGCTGTTAAATGTAATGTCTTCAACTTCAATGAGTTTATCTTCACACATTACGGCAGCCAATTCTATTACAGACTTCAGTTCTCTTACATTGCCAGGAAAAGGATAGGATATAAGCTTATTCTGTGCTTCTTTACTCAGCTTGATATTTCCTAGTTTGTTCTCTTTGGCAAAGTTGCCCAGTAGATGTTTCGCTATTAAAATTACGTCTTGTCCACGGTCTCTAAGAGGAGGGAGTTCGATAGGAATTCCTAAAAGCCTATAATAGAGATCTTCTCTAAAATTCCCTGCCTTTACTTCTTCAGCAAGGTTTCTATGTGTGGCTACAATTACGCGTACATCGAATTTTACCACTTCATTACCACCAATTCTAGTGAGTTCTCTTTCTTGTAATACCCTCAGTAGTTTGGCCTGAAGGTTAATATCCATTTCACCAATTTCATCTAAGAAAAGTGTACCTTGATTGGCTTCTTCAAACTTGCCTTTTCTTCTCGCTATTGCTCCGGTAAACGCTCCTTTTTCATGTCCGAATAGCTCACTTTCTATTAGGTTCTCCGGAATTGCCGCAATATTTACCGCTACAAAAGGCTTAGATTTTTTGTCTGAATTGTGGTGAATGGCTTTTGCTACTACCTCTTTTCCAGTTCCAGTTTCTCCAGTAATAGATACAGTAATGTTCGTTTTTACCGCTTTTTGCATCATTTTGAAAACCCGCTGTATAGCAGGGCTTTCACCAATAATGCTGTTATCGAACTCATACTTCTGATTCAATTCTTCCTTCAAAGCATTGATTTCGCTTGTCAGTGAATCGAATCTCTTGGCATTATTAATGGCGTTTAATAAGCGGTCTTTGGTTTCATTATCTTTAGTGATATAGTCATAAGCTCCGTGCTTAAGTAAAGAAACTGCCGTATTAATGCTTTCCTGAGAAGAAACTACAATTACCTGAATATCAGGGTTGTATTTCTTTATTTCCATTAATATATCCTTGCCAGTCATGTCTGGAAGACTATAATCAAGGATTACGATTTTTGGGTTTTCATGCAGGTTTTCTAAACACGACTTTCCATTTTCGAAAGAATGTACAATATGGTCTGGATTTAACTCTGCAATGTACCGAACTAGTTTCATGTAAAGCGGGTCGTCTTCGACCACAAAAATGCGAACACTCTCAGGTACGTAATTCATTCTTATCTATATGGTTGGAAAATGAAAAGTAAAAATTATTTAACAATCTCAATAGCGAATATACGGAGTGCCAACTTCCTTTTTGACTATTTTTAGTGGAAAATCCCATACAGACAATAAATGATAGTTGAAGTTAACCCAGCACACTTTCTCAAAACTAGAAAAGGTGAGGTCCGAATTGGTGAGAAGGCATTTTTTGCAAGTAAATCTTGGGAGTCGGAAATTGAGAAGATCAAAAAAGAAGCTCGATTTTGTATCATTGGTATTCCAGAATGTGTAGGCGTTTTAGGTAATTTAGGTAGGCCTGGTGCACAGAATGGGTGGGAAGTGTTCCTCTCTTATTTTTTAAATTCTCAAAGTAACCGATTTCTATCGGGAGAAGAGTTTGTGGTGCTAGGAGCAGTAGATGTAGAGCAGATTCAAGAAAAGGCAGAGCTGCTGAACGATAGCTCAGATTACTACATGCAGAAGCTACACTTGCTATGCGAAGAGATTGACGATTTGGTAGAGCCAGTGATAAAAAGGGTGAAGGCTCAAGGCCTCATACCAATAGTGATTGGCGGGGGGCATAATAATGCTTACCCAATTATAAAAGGGGTTTCGGCAGTGTCTGCTAAGAAAAAAGTGAATGTGATTAACCTAGATGCGCATTGCGATTTTAGAGCGCTAGAGGGTAGGCATAGTGGTAATCCGTTTTCATATGCTAGGCAAAAAATGTGTCTGAATAGGTATTTTGCTTTTGGCTTGCACCAGTCTTACAACAATGAGAATATGCTCAAAGCGATGGATGCCGATGAACAGGTAAAGTATTCATTCTTAGAAAATATCACATATCTGGAAGAGAATTTAGCAGATGCTATTTCATTTGTTGAAGATGATTTGATAGAGTGTGGTGTTGAGGTAGATTTAGATGCTATTAGAATGATGCCAACTTCGGCCATTTCTCCAACCGGATTCTCTATGGAGCAAGCTCGCTTGTTTGTGCGAAAGTGCGTAAAGAGCTTAAACCCATCTTATTTGCACTTAACAGAAGGGGCTCCTACAAATGAAATGCAACGAATAATGGTAGGAAAATCACTCAGTTATTTAGTGACAGACTTTGCTAAAGCTCTTCTAGATAAATAGTATTTTTGCTTCGCGAAACTTTAGAGATAAATACTCTACCAATATGCAGAAGACAATTAAAGTTACCCTTCGACCAGAGGAGGCGTTCAATACCGATCTTTTACAAGAAGCCATTCTTAAGAAGTCAGGGATTAGAGAATCTGATGTCCAAGTAAGGCCTACAAAACGTTCTATCGATGCTCGTTCAAGAAATGTAAAAGTCAATATGGAAGCCTTGATTTCCATCAAGGAAGACCTGCCTCCATTAATTTCCTACAAAAGAGACTATCCTAATGTAACTCATGCTGAGCAAGTGGTGATTGTTGGGTTTGGCCCGGCAGGAATGTTTGCAGCACTTAGGTGCATAGAGTTAGGCTATAAACCGATTGTAATTGAGCGAGGTAGCGATGTGCAAAAACGTAGGAGAGACCTTGCTGCTATCAACAAAGAGCATATTGTAAACCCTGAATCTAACTACTGCTTTGGAGAAGGAGGGGCAGGGACTTATTCTGACGGAAAACTCTATACCCGATCTAAGAAACGAGGCGATATTCAGAAATCGCTAGAGATATTGGTAGCACATGGAGCCACTGAAGAAATTCTAGTAGATGCTCATCCGCATATTGGTACCAATAAACTACCTAAAGTAGTTCAGGAGATCCGTGAGTCTGTCTTAAATGCAGGAGGTGAAATCCTTTTCGATACTAAGGTGACCGATTTTCTTCTCGAAGGAGAACGAATGAAGGGTGTAGTACTACAAGATGGTAATAAGGTGGAAGGCTTAGGGGTTGTTTTGGCTACAGGTCACTCTGCTAGGGATATCTTCGAACTGCTGCACAAGAAGAATATTTACATTGAAGCCAAACCGTTCGCTTTGGGAGTAAGGGTGGAACACCCTCAGCAGCTCATTGATAAGATTCAATATAACTGTGAAGTTGATAGAGGTCCTTGGCTACCAGCTAGTTCATATGCATTAGTTCATCAAACCTATTTTGATCAAAAGCAAAGGGGAGTTTTTAGTTTCTGCATGTGCCCAGGAGGCTTTATTGTGCCCGCGGCCACTGCACCTGGTGAGATTGTGGTGAACGGTATGAGTCCGTCTAGGCGCGATTCTAAATATGCCAATTCTGGGATTGTAACGGCAATTGAATTAGAAGATCTTGAGGCTTTTGCCAAGCATGGGCCTTTAGCTGCATTGGAGTTCCAAAAGCAGATAGAGCAAAGGGCTTTTGAGGTGGCTGGTCAAACTCAGGCTGCTCCGGCACAACGGATGATTGACTTTGTGAACAACAAAGTTTCCTCTCAACTTAATGATACTTCCTACCAACCTGGGTTGGTGAGTATCTCTATGAATGACGTGCTGCCTGACCATGTTCACGAGCGATTGAGGACCGCTTTTAAGGCTTTTGGTAAAAAGGTGAAAGGCTATTACACTAATGAAGCGCAGATTGTGGGAGTGGAAAGTAGAACTTCATCGCCTGTCAGAATTCCTAGAGACAAAGAGACTTGTGAACATGTGCAGATTAAAGGATTTTATCCGTGCGGAGAAGGTGCTGGTTATGCAGGTGGAATACTTTCAGCAGCCATGGATGGGGAAAAATGCGCAGATATGTTGATTAAGGCTTACGGGAAGGTTGGTTAATAGTCAATAGTCATTAGACATTGGTTGATAGACAATAGACATTCGAACATAATTCTTGCCCCAATCCTAAAAGGTTAAGAATAAAGATTCTCGCATTTCTATTTTAAAGAGGTCTCGAATTTGTCGATATCCTGTCTTGAAGCCTCGAGAAGTGAACGAGGGTGGATTATTCTTCAAGCTTCAAGCTTCGTGCTTCCGACTTCTAGCTGTATTTACTGCATCATTTTAACAGCTTCTTTAAGGTTGTCTACAAAAGCCTTTTGTTCTTCTGTTAAGGCTAGTGCTTTGGCTTTATTTAATGATTCATTAGCCTGTTTGTAGTTGGCCTGTAGACCTTTGATGTACCCGAATAAGGCATGAGTTTCAAACCTCTTTTCGTCTATATCTATGGCCTGTGAAAGGAGTGTTTCAGAAAAAGAGATAAGCTCTTCAAAGTCGTAGTTTTCAATAATCTCTACGGTGGTTGAGATAATGAAATCAGGCTTTTCATCGGTAGAAAGGTGGTTATTCATAAAGCTGTTAACCGTCAGCTTATAATTGTCTAACTCTTCTCTTTGTAAGTAGTAAATCGATTCTGTAATGTATTGAGCCATTGGTAGTTCGTCTTCTGGGACAAACTGAGGGAGAACTTCTTGAGTCAACCTGCTCATTAGGTTTTTATCTCCATATTTTATGGCCAATATGAGGTTATCGTTATATACTCCGCTCAAATAATCGTTAAACTCACTTTGTCCATGAGTTTTAATCATTTTCTGCTTGTTGGCAGTAATGTACTTGTAGTGTTGAGAGTCTAGACCGTTCTCAAACCGAGTTAGAAACCAGATGTTTTCAACATCCAGATAATCCTCCTCAGTAAAGTTAATGGCATAGGCAGTAGCCACCATTTCAGCTTTTTCTGGGTTGGTTCTTTCCAGTATGCCAATAAATTCTAGGTAAGACTCTCTTTCTAAAGTGCCATTGGTGTAAGACTCTTCTAGCAAAGGCAATACGGCCCAATCATTCAGTGTTTGTTCGCCATAAGCCTGTAGAGTTTTGGCTGGCACAAAGCCTTCAATTCTATCGAAAATTTTTGCTTCTGGTGTAAGAAACAGAAGTGTTGGGTAGCTGTCTATTCCATAAAAATCGGCCAGTTGCATTCCAAAGTCCGATTCTGCATCGAACTTAACGTTGATAAAGTACTCTTCAAAGTAGCCAATAACATCTTTGTCCGTATAAACTTCCTTATCAAGTTTATGGCAATAGCCACACCAGTCGGTATATGCGTCAATAAAAAGCAATTGTCCATTTGCCGAAGCTTCTTTTAAAACTTCGTCCCACTGCTTTTGATTAGTAACCTCTGTAAATTTGAGGCTTTCAATCTCATTGGCGCTTAACCATGAGCCTATTAAAAGCAGAAAAATAGAAAATTGAACTTTCATTGAATTTATAGCTGTTTCAAACATTAACGATTGCAAAGTTAGTTATTGTTATACAATCGGCAGTGTTCTTAAGTTTCATTGGTGTTAATATTGGTTAATGGGAAAGACGGTAATAATTGGCAGTACGCCAAAGCCTTATAAGTATGCGCAACAAGCGGCTCAAATGTTGAATGAACGTGATCATGAGTTCATTCCTATGGGGATTACAGAGGGGCAAGTGCAAGGTAAGAGTATCTTAAATATTTATGATAAACCACAAATTGAAGGGGTTGAAACCATCACATTATACATCAACTCCAAACGACAGTCAGAGTGGTATGACTACCTACTTTCTTTGAGTCCTAAGCGCATTATTTTTAATCCTGGTACTGAAAATCAGGAACTTAAAAAACTTGCTGAAGCTCAGGGTATAGAATGTCTCGAAGCCTGTACATTAGTTATGCTTTCAGTAGGCGTTTACTAGCATTTTTTTGCTTATATTCGTGCTTTGTTTTGGGGCACATTTCACCCATCTTTTTTCAATCTATCTGTTTTGAATAATGTGCCCTCTAAATATTGTTAGAGATATATATGAGCGAGGAAAAACCAAACGCAAACAAGGACTATTCAGCGGGTAATATTACAGTTTTAGAAGGTTTAGAGGCAGTAAGAAAACGCCCTGCTATGTACATTGGTGATGTCGGAATTAAAGGGCTTCACCACATGATTTGGGAGGTTGTAGATAACTCAATAGATGAAGCACTTGCTGGCCATTGCGACCATATTAAAGTGACTATTGAAGAAGATAACTCCATTCTTGTAGAGGATAACGGTAGAGGTATTCCAACGGATATTCACCCTAAGGAGAAAAAATCTGCGCTTGAGGTGGTTATGACTGTTCTTCACGCTGGTGGTAAGTTCGACAAAGACACTTATAAAGTTTCTGGTGGTCTGCACGGTGTGGGGGTTTCTTGTGTGAATGCACTTTCTCACAAATTGGTGGCTACAGTTCACAGAAAAGGAACAGTATATCAGCAAGAGTATTCTAGAGGTATTCCTCAATACGATGTTAAAGAAATTGGCAAGACAGATGTGAACGGAACTATTGTTCACTTCTATCCAGACCCAGAAATATTCACCGTTACAGAGTATAAATACGACACGGTAGCCTCTCGTCTAAGAGAGCTTTCTTACTTGAACGCGGGTATTAAGATTGATCTTACAGATAAAAGAGATAAGGATGATGATGGAAACTACCTAGGAGAAACATTCTTCTCCGAAGGTGGGCTTCAAGAATTCGTTCAGTACTTAGATGAATCTAGAGAAACATTAATCGAAGAACCTATTTATATTGAAGGTGAGAAGAATGAGGTTCCTGTTCAAGTAGCCATGAGCTACAATACTTCTTATGCCGAGCATGTGGTTAGCTATGTGAACAACATTAATACCATTGAAGGGGGAACTCACGTTTCTGGTTTCAGAAGAGCGCTTACAAGAACTTTGAAGGCTTATGCCGACCGTTCAGGTCTATTAGATAAGGTGAAGGTTGAAATCAGTGGTGATGACTTTAGAGAAGGACTTACCGCTGTTATATCAGTAAAAGTAGCTGAACCACAATTCGAAGGTCAGACCAAGACTAAACTTGGTAACTCAGATGTTACAGGTGCTGTAGAATCGGCAGTAGGTGATGTTTTGAGTACTTATTTAGAGGAGCATCCAAAAAGTGCCAGACAGATTGTTGCTAAGGTAGTGCTAGCTGCTCAAGCGCGTCACGCAGCCAGAAAGGCGCGTGAAATGGTGCAACGTAAGAACGTAATGAGTGGCTCGGGTTTGCCGGGTAAACTGGCCGATTGTGCTTCAAAAGATGCTACCATTAGTGAGCTTTACCTAGTGGAGGGTGACTCTGCAGGTGGATCGGCAAAGCAAGGAAGGGACAGACACTTCCAAGCGATTCTTCCTTTAAGAGGTAAAATTCTGAACGTAGAGAAAGCGCAAGAGCACAAAATCTACGATAACGAGGAAATTAAGAATATGATCACAGCCCTTGGGGTTTCTTTCGGAACGGAAGAAGACGAAAAGGCGCTGAATATGGAGAAGTTGCGTTACCATAAAATCGTAATCATGACCGATGCCGATATTGATGGTAGCCACATTAGAACTTTGATTCTGACCTTCTTCTTCAGATACATGAAGCCATTGATCGATGCTGGTTATTTGTACATCGCGCTTCCTCCATTATACTTATTGAAGAGAGGTAAGGAGTTGCGCTATTGCTGGGATGAGCAACAACGTGCTCAATTTACAATGGAAATGGCCAAAGATGGTAAGGAAGATTCAGTTGCTGTACAGCGATACAAAGGTCTTGGTGAAATGAACCCTGAGCAGCTTTGGGAAACTACAATGAACCCTGAGTCTAGAAGCTTAAAACAGGTAACTATTGAATCTGCTGCTGAAGCAGATCATTTATTCTCTATGTTGATGGGCGATGAAGTTGCTCCAAGACGCGAGTTCATTGAGAAGAATGCCAAGTATGCTAAAGTAGATATTTAATACTATCTAACTATAAACAGAAAAGCCACTCTCAGGAAACTGGAAGTGGCTTTTTCATTTCAACTGGTCAGACCAGTAACTTTAGTCTTAACCTAGATCTTCAGGATAATTGAGGTTTTTGAATACTTCAGAATCAGTTGAATCTAACAAGTGATGTGGGAGTCTGGTGATGCACTTCTGAAGTGAAAGCTCCCTCTCGTCTAAGAGTTCGTTCAGGAGACTGGTAGCTTCCGATTTCCATAAAGATGGAAAAGGCTCAATTCGCCCATTGCGTTGAAAGCAACGCACCAGTTCATGGTTTCCGAAGGCATCAACAAGCTTCAAAAGCAGATTTTTAGTGAGTTGAGGCATATCGACAGGAATGATCAATAAGTCTTTCCCAAGGGACTTTAATCCGGTAAGAATTCCTCCTAGGGGGCCAATTGCTTCAAACTGGTCAATAACAGATGGATAGTTTTCAATCAAATCCTTTTGGTTAGGATTGACAGAAAGATGAAAGTCGATATTTAACGATGTGAATAACTCAATGGAATGGGTGAGAAGTGGCTTGCCCTGAAGCAGAACGCTTGTTTTATCTTGTCCCATTCTAGTGCTCTTTCCTCCACAGAGTATCAAGCCATGAACACTCTTCATTCTGCTTTTTCAATCTTTATCCTAACCATTTTTGATGCAGGCGTCATGCTTTTTCTAGCGAACGAGTCTATCGGTACTAAAGCATTTGCCTCAGGGAAATAGGTGGCAACATTGGTTCTCGGGATTGGGTAAGGCAACACTATAAACTGGTTGGCTCTTCTTTCAATTCCGTTGAAATGACTTGTCAGATTAACCACATCACCTTTCTTGAAGCCTTTGTCTCGCATGTCCTCTTCATTCATCATTACAACCCTGCGTTCGTTGTAAATGCCACGATATCTATCGTTCAATCCGTAAATGGTTGTATTGTACTGGTCATGACTTCTGATGGTCATCATTACAAACTCATCTTCTGCCAACTCATGTTTTGGAAGGTCAATTACAGTAAATTCGGCCTTTCCAGAAGTGGTGTTAAACTTACCTTCTCTAGCGCCATTCGGCAGATAAAATCCACCGGGCTTTCTTACTTTCTCATTGTATTGTTCGAAGCCTGGAATCACTTTTTCAATGGCTGCGCGAATGTTGTCATAGTTAGATGCTAAACCTTCCCAGTCAATTTTAGAGTTTTTCAAGGTGGCCTTAGCTAACTCGGCTACAATCCTTACTTCACTCAGTAGGTGTTTAGAAGGAGGTGATAATACCCCTTGAGAACTTTGAATCACACCCATTGAATTTTCGCAACTCACAAACTGCTCTTGGCCATTCTGAATATCCTTGTCTGTTCTACCTAAACAAGGAAGAATAAGGGCTTTCTTTCCGTGAACTACATGAGATCTGTTCAACTTGGTGCTTACATGAACCGTCAAGTTACAATTCTGGAGAGCCTTTGCAGTGAAGTCAGTGTCTGGAGTGGCTGAAAGAAAGTTTCCGCCCATGGCGAAAAACACTTTGGCCTTTCCTTCATGCATGGCGTTAATCGCAGGAACAACTGCCAAACCGTGTGCTCTTGGCGATTTGATTCCGTGAACTTCATCTAGTTTATCGAGGAAAGAGTCTTTTGGAGCTTCCCAAATGCCCATAGTACGATCGCCTTGTACGTTGCTATGTCCTCTAACAGGACAGGTGCCGGCACCAGGTTTACCGATGGCTCCTTTCATCAGTAGAAGATTAACGACCTCCTTGATATTATCAACCCCATTTTCATGTTGAGTCAGCCCCATAGCCCAACAAACGATGATTTTCTCTTTTCGAGCAATCATCTTGGCAGCAGCTCTAACATCTTTTGCCTCCAGTCCACATTGCCTGAGACATGCCATGTAATCAATCTGGCTGATTGCTTTTATAAAGTCTTCATAACCATTGGTGTGTTTTTCAATGAAGTCGTAGTCAATTAAATCTCCACCTTGATCGATGTCCATCTTATGCAACTCGTACATCAACGCCTTCAAAAAAGCTACATCGCCATTAATCTTGATAGGTAAGAATAGGTCGGTGATCTTGATACCATTAGTAAGCATGCGCTTTGGACTCTGCGGATCGGTATATTTTATGAGTCCTGCTTCTGGCAATGGATTTACTGAGATTACCTTGCCGCCATTCACCTTACATTTCTCGATAGCGGAAAGCATTCTGGGGTGGTTTGTACCAGGGTTTTGGCCCATGATAATAAGTACTTCAGCCTCATGAATATCTTGAAGCGTAACCGACCCTTTGCCAATTCCTACAGTTTCGGAAAGTGCGACTCCGCTCGATTCGTGGCACATATTGGAGCAATCTGGCAGGTTATTGGTGCCGTATGCACGGACAAAGAGCTGGTATAAATAGGCTGCTTCATTAGAAGTTCTACCTGAAGTGTAAAAGAGTGCTTCATCTGGAGAGTTCAACTGGTTTAGCTCTTTAGCAATGAGTTGAAAAGCCTCTGTCCAGCTAATTGGTTTATAATGGTTAGAGTCTTTATCTAGAAACATAGGCTCAGTAAGCCGACCTGTTTTGCCCATTTCAAAATCTGAAAGCTCTGAAATTTCCTGAACCGAATATTTAGAGAAAAACTCACTGGTCAGTGCTTTCTTCTGAGCTTCTTCTGCAATAGCCTTAATACCATTTTCGCAGTATTCTCCAATGCTTGAGCGGTCATCGTCCGGATCTGGCCAAGCACAGCCTGGGCAGTCGAACCCACCTTTTTGGTTAATCTTAAGGCTCAGGTTAATAGCATCTGTAGGCTTCATGTATTTGGCCATTTGCCCCATGGCAGAAGCTATTGCCGCCTTGCCAACAGATGACTCTTTTGGGCCATCGAATTTAAGACCGGTGAATTTTTCGGGTGGTTGAACCTTAATTTCTTTATTGGACTCGCTCATATCTGCTGTATAAGTTAAATCTATCTTTTTTAAGAAACCCAATGAGGGTAATGGCCTGTTCTTGTGCTAAGTCTATAGCTAAACTAGAAGGTGCACCAACGCAGGCAACTATTGGTATTCCTGTCATACTGGCTTTTTGCAGAAGTTCAAAACTACCTCTTCCACTTAAGAGTAGTATGTTGTTACGGAGTGGTAATTGGCCTTTTGTAAAGGCTTCACCTATCAACTTATCTAAGGCATTATGCCTGCCTACATCTTCTTGGTAGGAAATTAAAGCGCCTTCGTTAGTAAACAAAGCTGCGGCATGAATTCCTCCTGTCTGATTAAATGTGGTCTGGTATTGTTGAAGGCTTGAAGGTAATTCATAGAGTACCTCTTTTTTTACTGTAAGGTCGAAGTTATCGATATCGAAAGTGCTTACTGTATGAATAGCATCTATAGATGCTTTGCCACAAACACCACAGCTAGAGGTGGTGTAGAAGTTTCTATCAATTTGCCCAACTTCAATTTGTGCACTGTCTTTTAGGGTAATTAGAATTTCATTTTCTACAAACTCACTTAGGCTAACCACGTCATTGAAATCTGCCAGAATTCCTTCGGTGAACAAAAAGCCTAGAGCTAAATCAGAGTCGTTTCCAGGTGTGCGCATGGTTATGGAGACCTTGGTGGTTGTGATTTCGCTTTCCTTTTTCATTGAAATCTCCAAAGGTTCTTCAATAGCAATTGAGTCTTCTACCACTTCGGTAAATGAGCCTACTCGTTTTATTTTTCTTGTCTGAATCACAATTGCTCAGGGTTAGGGTAGAGGTGATCTTCATTTTCATGATCACGCGGATGCAGGCACTGAAAGTCTTTTTCTATCAAAACCAGTAATCCATTAGAGAAGCGATATTCAAAACCTACCTGATCATTTTCTGCCCAGCCAGAGGCTTCAGCAATAGGGAGACTTATTGATATATTCGTTCCTAAAATTTCAGCATGCCAATCTGTTTCTGGCTTCAATTCATAAGAAAAGAGTCCGTTTAAAAGCTTACAAGTTGCATGTACTCTTTCGCCTAAAGACACTGCCTTAACCTCTTCTGGGGTTAACCTTAGTCTGATGCTATTTCCGTTTATTCTTAATTTCATGTAGATAAATACCATAGGCTCAAGAGGGTGGCGGTGCCAAAACTCAAGAGCGTTCCGATTAAAACGTATTCTGTTTTTAAATTGTCTGTGTCTTTGTATCTCAATATAGATTTAGCAGCTATTAAAAAGCCCACGGCCTCTAAAAGTCCTGCTAAACTCAAAGTTATAATGAGCACTCTTTCTAGGTTTCCTATGAGTTTTCCTGCATTGGGTAGGTCTTTTGCCTCTGGGGTTTTAATGCTGTAAGCCCTAAGTACTTCTCTTATTAGGATGTTGGTTGGCTTGAGCGCAATTAAATATATAAGCACTAGGTGAATGGCTTTGGGGTTGAATACGAAAACAGGGTCTAGAACCTCGTTTCTAGTAAACCAGTCAACTGCAATGGCAATAATGATGATGTGCAGAAGCTGATCGATAAAAAAGGCATAAGCCCCTATAGGCTTTAGTGTTGTTATTGGCCTTTTGGCTAGGTCAATAAAAAAATGGGTAAAGGCTATGATGGCCGATATGTAGACAAAGTTAACTTGAAATGACAATGCCCACGATAGTGCAAAAGTAATGATGATGTGCCAGTAGAGGTATTTACTTTTAACACCCTTCTCGAACTTCTCTTTGGTTGATTTTCCTGTCTGAAAATAGAAGTCAGTCAGTATATGGGCTATGAGTTGAAGTAAAAAGAGTTGTCCAAAGGCCATATCATTCAGTTATGGTGTATTGAAAATAGTTGACGGCCGACTCTATAGCATTGTATCCTAAAGCCGTAGAGTGTTGATTAACAACTGGTTGGCTGATGCTAAGGTCGGAGGCTATTTGTTCTTCAGATTTACCTAAGAGCTTCAGGTAGGCTATTTGACACTGACGGCTTGTGGCTTTGTTAATAGTAAGGTCTAATAGCATCAGCAATGGCTCAAAGCCTCGGTTCAACTTGTCATCATTAGAAAGAAATTGGAGGGTGTTTTTTACCACAATTCGTTGTTTGCTGTGGGTTGAGTTCTCAGTGATCCATCTGCCAGAGAGGTAGATGGCTTCTCCATCAATTATGCCTTCTTGGGCATCAAATCGGCTTAATTCGCCATATCCTATAGCCAATCTGATACCGTAGGTTTTAAAGGCTTTGAATCTATTTTTTTCTTTTTCTGATAAGACTTTTTCTATTGGTAACGATTTAATGAAACACTTAATGGCTAGTGCAATCTTTAAGGTTTCTCCAGCATTAGGTACAACGCACTCAACGTAATCACCTTTGATAATTCTACTGAAAACATCGTAATCCGCCTTCAATTGTGATAGGAATTCTTGGAGTTGGCTTTCCAGAATTCCCTTTTCCTTAGAGTCAATACTAGAAGAGGCTATAATATCACCAGAAATAACAGTATACTTCATAAACTCAAATATAGGTAAATAAGACTATATTTAATATTTATAGGTAAAATAAGCTATAAATGGTAATTATAGCCTCTTCTGACTTTAAGAGAGACCAGATATTACTCCATCGTCATCAATGCTCATGCCTTCAGAGGCCGGAACGGCTGGCAAACCAGGCATACGCATCATTTGACCAAGAATAGGGATAATGAATCCGGCTCCAGCTGCAAACTCAAACTCACGAACACTAACTTCAAAGCCCTCGGGTCTGCCATGTAAACTTTCGTTGTCGCTAAGAGATTTCTGAGTTTTTGCCATACAAATCGGCATTTGGTCGAACCCAAGTTTCTCCATTCGCTTCATTTGAAGTGTAGCTTTTTTAGAGAAGTCTACAGAATCTGCCCCATAAATTTCTTTAGCAATGGTCTCGATTTTCTCTTGAATCGGCTTCTTCCAGTCGTAAAGCGGTTTAAACTCATTGTCGTCAGCGTTTGCGGCATCTACAACAGCCTCGGCTAAGTTAGTCATTCCAGCGCCACCTTCGGCCCAACCATTCGCCACCACAGCTTTTACTTTGTAGTCTTGGCACTTCTCCTGAATTAGCTGAATCTCTTCTTGGGTATCGGAAGGGAAGGCATTAATGGCTACTACTGGACTAATTCCAAACTTTTGAATGTTTTCGATATGTTTAGAAAGGTTCGCAAAACCCTTTTCTACTCTTTCAACAGAAGGTGTATTGTATTCTTCAGATTTAGCTCCACCATGATGGCGTAATGCTCTAATAGTAGCTACAATTACAACTGCCTTCGGTTTTAAACCAGCTGAAACACATTTGATATTCAGAAATTTTTCGGCACCTAAATCTGCACCAAAGCCAGCTTCTGTTACTACATAATCTGCTAAAGAAAGCCCCATTTTAGTGGCAATAACTGTATTGGTACCTTGAGCAATATTAGCAAATGGCCCACCATGAATAATGGCTGGGTTTCCTTCTAAGGTTTGTACCATGTTAGGCTTAATGGCGTCTTTCAGGAGAATAGCCATCGCATTTTCTGCCTTCAAGTCTTTGGCAAAAACTGGTTGTTTATCGAAAGTATAGCCAATGAAAATGTTACCTAAACGTTCTTTAAGGTCAGTAAAACTCTCGGCCATACAAAGAATAGCCATTACCTCTGAAGCAGGAGTAATGTTAAAACCATCTTCTCTTGGAACACCGTTGGCTGTACCGCCCAAACCTATTGTAATCTGGCGCAGAGAGCGATCGTTCATATCCATTACGCGCTTCCAAACAATAGTTCTAGGGTCAATATTCAGGTTATTGGTTTTACTCTGAATATTGTTGTCAATTAATGCTGAAAGTAAATTATTGGCCTTTTCAATAGCCGAAAAGTCTCCTGTAAAATGGAGGTTTATATCTTCCATTGGAATAACCTGAGAATAGCCACCACCAGCAGCGCCACCTTTAATTCCGAAAACAGGGCCCAAAGAAGGCTCTCGTAATACTGCTACCGTTTTCTTTCCAATCTTATTCATGCCTTCAGTAAGACCAATAGATGTAGTGGTTTTACCTTCACCAGCAGGTGTTGGGGTCATGGCAGAAACCAAAATAAGATTGCTTTCCTTTATTTTTTCTTCATTCAATAGCGAAAGCGGAAGCTTAGCTTTGTACTTACCGTAATGCTCTAAATGATCTTCGTTTAGGTTGAGTTTGGCTGCAATGGTGTTGATGTGTCTGATTTCTGCAGCCTGTGCGATTTCAATATCGCTCAAATGTTTTTTCTCCATAAGTTAGTCATTGGTAATTGGTGCAAGACCAATTCTATTTTCCATTATAGTTGAGACAATTTACCAATGAAGGTGGACTAATGACTAACTAACCAAGGTTTTTTCTTTCCACTTGCCTCTTTTAAACCAAATAACAGTGAGAATACATGGAATTACGTAGCTAACAGGAAAAGACCACCATACCCCAAACTCTTGAAAACTCTCCATTTCTGATGTAATCCATGCAAAGGGGAACTGGATGAGCCAAATGCCAATAATGGCTAAAAGCATAGAGTCCACTGTGTTGCCTGAGCCTCTTAAAGTACCAACTAAGGCCAATTGTGCTCCCATAAAACCGAATGCAAGCGAAGTGATTTTAAGGAAATCAACACCCATTTGAACAACATCGTCTGATGACTCTAAAAATGTTCTCACTAGCGGTTCGGCAGAAAAGAAAAAGATTACACCAATAATTGAAAGTATTGAAAAGCCTATCCAAGCGGCATAAGTAGCTCCCTTTTCTGCTCTTTCTACCTGCTTGGCACCCATGTTTTGCCCTACAAAAGTAGAGGAGGCATGCAGTAGGCCTAAGCCAAATATTACTACAAAGCTTATGAGCCTAGAGCCTACGCCATAGGCAGCTAAAACAGATGTTCCAAACTTGGCGGCAATACCCGTCATAATGGTGAGCCCGAGTGCTCTGGCCGAAATTTCTATGGAAGAAGGTGCGCCAAGCTTAAAGGCATTTTTTAGTAATGGTATATCGAATTTAAAGTTCTTGGTAGAGAGTTTAATGTCCGTTTTACCTCTCCAGAGTATGTATATGCCAGTGAAAGCTGATAAGCTTACCGTTACCAATGTTGAAACTGCTGCCCCTGTAACACCATAAGCCGGAATAGGCCCCCATCCATAAATAAACAGTGGGTCTAGGGCGAAATTGATTGTAAGAGTTGCTGCATTGATGTATAGAGGAATTCTTACTTCGCCAATACCCCTCATGAGCGATTGAAACATGATGAAGCCAAAATTGAAGACTAAGCCAGCAAAAATGGTTCGTTGAAATATGTTGGCATCTTCAAAGATCACTTCTTCTACACCAAGTAGCTTCAATATAGAAGGAGAGAGGTTCCAGGCTATGGTAGACAAAATGATGGAGATAATGAGCACCATGGTAAGCGTTTGTGTGGCCACATGGCTTACCATTTTTAAGTTTTTGGCACCAGCATATTGCGCTACCAAAATAGTGCCTGCAAATGCGAAGCCCGAGCTCAAAGAGATGAGCAAGAAGTTGACAGGAAAACTGACAGACACCGCAGCAACGGCATTGGCACCTAACTGACCTACCCAAAAGGCATCAACTAATTGATATCCAGTTTGTAATAAGTTAGCTGCAATAATGGGAAGGGCTAATGAGATTAACCCCTTCAAAATAGAGCCTTGAGTTAAATCTAACCGTTTTCTCTTCATGAGTTGACAAAGCTATTCTTTACAAGGTATTTGAGGGGAAATAGTTTCATCTTTTTGCTTTTTGGGATAACTGGTCTGCCGACTGGCTGATGATTTAACAAAATAAAAGACGTGAATGGCCATATCTTATCAAATTCATTTTAGCTTTGATGTGGCCTTGTAACAAATTGTGAATCAGTTACTAAATTGGTTTACTCAATACTTTCAACCTTAACTATGAAATTTTCAGCCTTCTTTACACTCCTTTGTTTTTTTATTTCTGGTAGTATTCAAGCTCAACAAGTTTGGGAGAATGATGGAGTAAGCATTACTCAGCTAGACACGCTAGAAGAAGGTTACGAAGCGTTGAGGGGCGATTTCATCATTGAAAATACGAGTATTTATGAGGTGATGAATCTTATTCTTAATGTAGATGGATATGATTGGGTGGAAGGGGAGAGTACTTCCAAAATGCATGTTGTAAGTGAGGCCGACTCTTCTTTTACCTTCGATTTTTTCGTGAATATACCTTGGCTCTTTGTCAAGAAAACGGGGCGTGTTAAAGTAGATGTTCAATTTGAAGATGGTATGCTTTTCACTAAGTCTACACAAATCAAAGACTATGATAGAGATGAGGATTACGATTTGGTAGATTTCTATTCTGCCCAATGGAAGCTTAAGCAAATAGATAAACAGCATGTAAAGGTTACTTATTTAGGCGTTTATCAAGATGTAAAGTCTGTCGTGAACATTAACAGAATGATCATTAAGCGTATTCGGAAAAGGTTGAATGGCACATTTCAAAACTTGAGAGAAATAGCTTCTAATAAGCAAAGACCTGCTAATGCGCTAGTTTGGCCAGAAAACTCTGCCAGAGGTGTATTGGTAAAAGGAAATGAATAAGTTTTAACAAAAAGAGACTGTCTTAAAAGATACTATTTCCTCATTCCCAGCTCGACTGGGAATCCTTACTGGGTCGGGAATGACAGTTATCTTTCGAGACAGCCTCTAATGAGTTATCTATCCGTATATTTTTTAGTTACTTAAATGCAGGAATTCCAGTAATCTCAGCACCCAGAATAAGTAGGTGAATATCGTGAGTTCCTTCATAAGTGACTACAGACTCTAAGTTGGCCATATGGCGCATCATCGGGTATTCGCCTGTAATTCCCATTCCGCCATGCATTTGTCTGGCTTCTCTAGCAATATTCAAAGCAGTTTCCACCGCATTGCGTTTAGCCATGGAGATTTGAGCAGTTGTCGCTTTACCTTCATTAAAAAGTTCTCCCAATCTGAAGTTTAGCAACTGAGCCTTGGTGATTTCGGTAAGCATTTCGGCCAACTTTTTCTGTTGTAGCTGGAATGATGCGATTGGCTTGCCAAATTGCTCTCTTTCTAATGTATATCTTTTGGCAGATTCATAGCAGTCCATAGCAGCACCAATGGCTCCCCATGCAATACCATAACGAGCAGAATCGAGACACATCATTGGTGCGCCCAAACCACTTTTTCCAGGAAGTAGATTTTCCTTTGGTACTTTTACATTATCGAAAACCAATTCACCCGTTGCACTCGCTCTTAATGACCATTTGCCATGAGTTTCTGGAGTTGAGAAGCCTTCCATGCCTCTTTCTACAATGAGGCCATGTATTCTGCCTTCTTCATTTTTTGCCCAAACCACAGCAATATCTGCATGAGGAGAGTTAGAGATCCACATTTTGGCACCGTTCAATAGATAGTGGTCGCCCATGTCTTTGAAGTTGGTAGTCATGCCAGAAGGATTAGAGCCGTGATCTGGCTCTGTAAGCCCAAAACAACCTAACATTTCGCCAGAGGCTAGTTTTGGTAAGTATTTTTGGCGTTGCTCTTCAGAACCGAATTTATAAATAGGGTACATTACCAGCGAGCCTTGCACAGAAGCTGTTGAGCGCATGCCAGAATCTCCACGCTCAATTTCTTGCATAATTAAACCATAGGCAATGTAGTCCATACCACCACAACCATACTTTTCTGGTAGCTGAGGACCGAATGCACCTATTTCACCAAACTTCTTTACTATTTCATAGGGGAAGTAGGCATTTTCTGCCCAGCTTTCTATGTAAGGAGATATTTCTCTCTTCACGAAATCTCTCACCGCAGAACGTACCATCTTGTGTTCTTCGGTCAGCATATCATCCATCATGTAGAAATCAGGATGTTCAAACAGATCGGATTTAGAAGATTTTTGAATTTTAGAAGCTTTATTTGAGTCCATAGGTAATTTGGTTTCTGTATGATTTGTGGTCAAATTTGCACCCACTTTTTAACCTATGCAAACGTATGAGTGAATCAGATATCGACCAAAAGATACTAGATAGAATTAAGAAGCTTTCTGAAAAGTACGAAGCCATGGGGCAAGATATGACTTCATACTTAGACGGTTTGTTGCATGCCGATTACCTCAAATACTGGGATTATATTAATCTAGACTCTTTAATGGGGCTTCAGCAACCAAAAACGAGCTTTCCCGATGAGATGGTCTTTATTTGCTATCACCAGATTACAGAGCTCTATTTTAAGCTTTGCCTGTGGGAGATGCGCCAGATTCACGAGCATAATCATCCAGATGTTGAGTTCTTTGTAGCGCGGCTTAAGCGAATCAACAACTACTTTGAGCATCTGTGTCATTCATTTGTGATTATGACAGATGGTATGGAGAAAGAGCAATTTCTTCAATTTAGAATGTCTTTGTTGCCTTCTTCGGGCTTTCAGTCGGGGCAATATAGAATGATAGAAATTGGCTCTACAGATTTGATTAATCTAGTAAACTTAGACAAGCGAGAGAGCTTTGATGATTATTCTTCTCTAGACCAGTTGTACGAAGCCATTTACTGGAAAACTGGTGCTACAGAGTTAAAGTCTGGTAAAAAGACTTTGACTTTAGAACAGTTTGAAGAAAAATACTCAAGAGAATTTTTACAGCTAGCCGAAGATACTCGAACCACCAATTTTAATCAGCTGTATTTAAAGCATTATAAGGGAGTTGAGGGTGAAGAACTGGTAGTGGAGCAGTTAAAAAAGTTTGACTTATTGGCCAATGTAGACTGGCCGTTGGCCCATTACAGATCGGCTGTTAGATATTTGCAGAAAGACCCTGTAGATATTGCGGCAACAGGAGGTACTAACTGGCAAAAGTATCTTCCGCCCAGATTCCAGAAGGTGATTTTCTTTCCAGATCTATGGTCAGAGCAGGAGATGTCAGAGTGGGGGAAACACTGGGTACTCAATCAACTGAATGGTAAATAGACAATGGTCATTGGTCAATAGCAAAAGTCTATTGACCAATGATCATTATCAAATGATTAATCTTCGATTACAACAATCTTCTCGATTTTATCGCCTTGACGGATATCGTCAACCACATCAACACCTTCAACTACTTTACCAAAGCAAGTATGGTTTCTGTCTAAGTGAGCAGTGTTTTCACGGCTGTGGCAAATAAAGAACTGAGAACCACCTGTGTTTCTTCCGGCATGAGCCATAGAAAGTACACCTCTATCGTGGTATTGGTTGTCTCCGTCTAATTCACAGTCGATAGAGTAACCTGGGCCACCGTTACCGATGCCATTTGGGCAACCTGCTTGCACTACGAAATTAGGAATGACCCTGTGGAATGTTAGGCCATCGTAGAATCCTTTTTTAGAAAGGTCAACAAAGTTTTTCACTGTGTTTGGAGCATCTTTCTCATAAAACTCCACTTTCATCAGACCTTTCTCAGTATGTATTTCTGCTGTCATTCGTTATTTGTTTTATTTAGGGCAAAAGTAACCAACCCATCTTATGTTTAGGCTATCCGATCGCACTAAAATCAAATTGATGAACCTTTATCCGCCATTTTTGGGAGCGGGTATTCGAGTAAATCACATTTCTCCCGACTTTAAGAAGGCTGTGGTGACTATGAAACTTAGGTGGTGGAATAGAAATTTGGTGGGAGTTCACTTTGGAGGTTCGCTCATGTCCATGTCCGATGCTTTCTATATGTTATTGATTTTACAGAATATAGGGAAGGGATATATTGTTTGGGACAAGGCCTCAACCATTCGCTTTAAGAAACCCGGGAAAGGCAAAGTAAGCTGCGTTTTTGAGATTAATGATACGATTGTTGAGCAGCTTAGAGCAGAGGCTGATGCTCATGGGAAAACGGAAGTCATTCTCCCTTTAGAAATCACCGATGAAGCAGGCGATGTGGTCTGCGAGTTAGATAAGACTATTTATGTGAGGAAGAAGTAGGTTTTTTGGTTCTTAGTGCCGTGTGCCTAGTATTTTGTATACTAGTCTTAGTGTCTCACTAAGGATTTTCTGTTTGTATAATTGGTCTCTAGAGACCTAAGGTCATGGGGAGGAAAGGGAAGACTTAATGGTCTAGGGAGTTCAATTCCTTGACGAACATCTGTTTTATACTTTTATTCAAGTCTCTCATATTTTTAAATTTCCTCACATTAATTTGACTAAGAATAATCTGCTTAAAAGGTTCATCTAAAAGAGACTCATTAGATTTGTTGAATTTGCGCACAATGCTATTTAATCTAAACTCAACATATTTTCTTTTGTCTTCGGTTTTTAGAATTGAAAAATAGCCTTTGTAATCGAATCTTGACCTTAATTCAGGGGAAATTACTTTCTTAAAGTTCTCCTTTGAAGTATTTGATGTGAATATAATTATGAAGCCATTTAGGTCGATTTCATGAGCTAATGAGCTAACCATTTTTCCGTTTTCTAGAACATCTAGAAAATAATTAAAGAGAGTTGAGTTTGATTTTTCAAATTCATCTATCAGAATTACCCCTGTATCAGAATCAGCCACCCTGATAAAAATTTCTCCATCTTCACTACCTATATATCCTCTAGGGCTTCCTATAAGGGAGTTTAATGAGTTGTCACTACTGTAATTGCCGAAATTGACTTTAGCCATTTTAGCTTCACCTCCTAAGGCTTTATGAATTGCTCTTGCAACCTCGGTTTTACCAACACCTGAATCACCCATTAAGAACAGTGATAAAATTATGTGTTCACCTAGCTTATTGAAGACTCTAAAGTTTTGTATTAAATCTTTAAAATCATCTTTGAATTTTTGATGACCATATAAAGACTGATCAACTTTAGTAAAAAACGAATCCAGACCATCTTGATCTATGTCAATTACCTTTTTGTGCTTTTTTGTGGAAAGTTGTTTAACTCGATCGGAGTCACTATTCTCTTCTATATACTCTTCAAAGACTGTGAATTTTTCAAAGCAGAATCTTAACTCTTCCTCAAAAAAACCTTGATGTTTAATGTTTGCAACGAATGTGAAGGAGTTATCTAAAAGACTAATAATTCTCTCGGTATGATATTGATTTACATTTGTTAATGCTGAAATGTCTATAACATATTCATGACCAATGCATTCAGCAATTAATGACTCATTTTGAATAAAATCAGAGATACTTACTATCTCCTTCTCTTGTTCTGAATAATAGACCTTAAGCTCCTTGTATTTTGATAGATTATAAAGAAGAACCTCTTTTTTACTTTTCATCCTTTTTTTGAGTATTTATTAATTGGATGATGGATAGGATGTCGATGTAATGATACTCACTATTGTCCTGTAAACCGCTTTCAAATGGGGTGAAGGAATTTTGATTATGGATTTCTTCATATTGACTATTTTGTATGTCTTCATCTTCATTTTGCGGGTTGATGATGTTTTGCATATTGCCTATTTCCTGAAAAAACTCGAGGGAATTTTTAAGTTGACTTAGTTTGATTTTCCCTTTGTATAGCCCGACCAACGACACTCTTCCAATAAATAGGTCATCAACACTGTATGAACTTTCAAATTCATTTTCAAAGGTCATAGGTATCTTAATTAGAATATTTTTCTCAAGGCCCGATTTTGTTCCTTTAAGCTTGTATGCATAATCCTTGAACATAGAATTGAATAGGTTATTAATATCAAAGTCCTTGGCTCCCGGGACTGTCATTCCTTTAAATGCGTCACTTGTAAATAATTTGACTACTCTCAATTCTGGTTCGTTTTCTAATGAAAGTGACACATTGTCTATTCTTATTAGATTGCCTTCCTCTATATCACTAAATGATGTAATGGTCTTTGTGTTTTCTAGGACGTCATTTAGAATCACAGATTTAGTAGTTTTTACTTCAAAGGTTTCAAGAACCTTTTGAGTTGAACTCCCTGAAATTCTTCCCTTTCCTTCTGCTTCAGTATTAAATAGTTTAAATAATTTAGTTCCTATATCAATCTTGGCACTAAGCTCTGCTTCACCCTCAATACCCTTGTCTTTCTCTAATTCTTTGTTCAGTAAAATGATATTTCCGAGCATCATTTTGATCTCATACACTTTAGGAAAATTTATATAGTAAATATTGAATATCATTTTAAGTGGTTTCGATTAAGATTTTAAGATAATACTTTAAGGCAGTTTTAAGTTTCTTGAGGCCAAGAAAACTTAAGTAATGCTGATGTTTATGTGATTTTGAAATGAATTCTATGATAATATTCAATAGTTATTCAATGAAGACTATTTGCTAACAAAACAGTCCACGGTTTAAACCACAGGCTGTTTAACTACCGATGGAGTAAGGTAAAGCTGAGAGGGAGATTCCCGCCTACGCGGGAATGACAGATAGATTAGCTATTAAAATGATATAGGAAGATAAACTCTCCGGTAAAGGCTGGTTTTGGATTGTCTTTGATCTCTAGCTTTACATTGAGCTGGCATTTGGTAATACCTCTTAAGTCCGCCAAGCTGCTGAGTTTTACTCTTAGGCGTACTTCAGAACCTACTAAAACGGGTTGGTTAAACTTGAGCTTCTCAATGCCATAGTTAATCATCATTTTGATGTTGTTGATTTCGGCAATTTGCTCCCATAAGTAGGGAAGGAGAGAAACCGTAAGGTAACCGTGAGCAATGGTTCCGCCAAAGGCACCTTCAGATTTTGCTTTCTCCTCATCAATGTGAATCCACTGATGGTCTATGGTAGCTTCGGCAAAGGCGTTTACTCTTTCCTGTTCTATCTTTAAATAATCAGAAACGCCTAATTCTTCACCGATATAGGCTTCAAACTCTTTGTGGCTGTTGATTACTACTTTTGACATACGCTAGTGTGATTGAGGAACGAAACTAAGTCAATTTAATGTCAAATCAAGCAAGAAATTAAAATTCTAAAGTCAGCTGCTGGCCTAATTTGGGCGATTCGTCTTGCTCCCCTTCAAAATTGCTCAATGTAATGCCAAGTAAACGAACGCCTTCGGTAAAGTTGTCCCAGTCTATCTGATCCATAATTTGAAAGGTGATTTCGAGAATTTCATCCAGACTATCTATTACGTGGTCATGCGTTTGGCTGCGGGTAATCTGCGTAAAATCGCTGAATTTGACCTTTACTGTAAGGGTTTTTCCCCATTTATTTGCGGCCTCTAGTCTTTTGTAAACAGTTCTGGCTATAGGGTCGAGCGCCATTTTCATATCGGCCAAATCGTGAAAGTCTTCTGAAAAGGTGTTTTCTGCTCCCAGAGATTTTCTGATTCGGTTGGGGTTTACGGGCCGGTTATCATTGCCTCTTACAATTTCATAGTAGAACCCACCGCTTTTGCCAAATGCCGAAGTGAGGCCTTCTTTGGTCCATTCCTTTAGTGTTTTTCCATCTACAATGCCCAGCCGTTTCATTTTTTCAGCAGTCACTTTCCCTACTCCAAAGAACTTTTCAATGGCTAGCTTTTCCAGAAATAGTTCCACTTTCTCTGGTCCCACCAAGGTAATGCCATCGGGTTTGTTGTAGTCGCTGGCAATTTTTGCAATGAATTTATTGATGGAAATTCCAGCCGAAGCCGTAAGACCAGTAGTTTCTTTAATACGCTTTTTGATGTCTTTAGCAATGAGGGTGGCCGATTCAATGCCTTTCTTGTTGTGGGTTACATCTAGAAAAGCCTCGTCTAGAGAGAGTGGCTCAATCAGATCGGTGTATTCGGCAAAAATGGCTCTAATCTGACCCGAAACTTCTTTGTATCGCTCAAAACGGGGCTTCACGAAAATAATCTGAGGGCACTTTCTGTAGGCTGTTGATGAAGGCATGGCCGAACGGACGCCATACTTCCTGGCCTCATAACTTGCGGCAGCTACCACGCCTCTTTCTCGGCTTCCGCCAACAGCAACGGGTTTGCCTTTCAACTCAGGGTTATCTCTTTGCTCAACTGAGGCAAAGAAGGCATCCATGTCTACATGAATGATTTTACGAAAGGATTCTGAGGCTTTTTTCACTGAGATGCCGAATTTAGCACTGAATTATTAAACTTTGTCTATTCCTTTAGGTTCTGTTTTCAGCACATGAAAAAGTCGAAAAAATTATTCGTTATCGTTGCCATACTTTTTGTGTTAGCCACTTTGGTTGTAGGCTACGATATTTCCAGAAGAACTTCTTTTCCTGGTTCTAAAAAGCTTTTGAAAGAGTCAATCGCGCCAACGGAAGAAAAGTCTGACAGTGTTAAAGTGGATAATGAGCAAGATAAATTACCGAATCAGTGAGTAAGAAAGAGTCAGGAAAAAAGGTTGATGTAGATAAAATCGATCTAGAAAGAATGGGGGAGATGACCACTGAAAACCCCGGTATCATTCCTTTTCCTCATACGGTTGGAGGCGCTATGATTAAGCCTGAAGACAAAGGCAAAATCAAAGGGAGAGCTATTTCTGCCATGTATGATCAGACGGAAATGGACATGAAGCAGATTTATGAGCAGATGCAGTTCTTGGCCGAACAGGCTAAAACTATTCAGAATAGAGTGTCTGTTTCTGAGCGAATTTATCAGGCTAAAATGAGCTTCGACCCTATTATTAGTCGAGTGTACCACCTTTATCAAAAAAACGATGGTACAGATACGCTCTCATTAGTTGCTCCAGAAGAGTGGGGCAAGAGCTGTCCGTTTACCTTCGTGGCCACGGTTAAGCTTTTAGCCGACCATACCTGGGAGGTAATTAAAGAAGGCGATTTGGAATTATAAGCCTGAACTTGGCCGCAATCAGTGGCTTAATACCTCATCCAAATGTGGGAAAAAAAATGTCCTGCAATTGCAGGACTTGGTTAGTGTAATAAAAAAGTAGAGTCTTTTTTAGCCTACTCAAATTACGGAATTATCTATAACAACTCAAATAAGAAATTCGCAATTGGTTTTTTCTACAAGATCAATTCGTTTGCTCTGATTTTCAGTTGTTTAGTGTCTTTTATAATAGACGCTTCACCAAACATATCAACCTTTTTATCTATTTGGTTCAAGCAAAAAGACCGTTAATCTCTAAGTCTACTTTTTCTAGAATGTAGGCCTTGTCTTCTACATTATTCACAAAGTCGAGTTCGTTGACATCAATCACCAATAATTTTCCAAGATCGTAAGTGCCAATCCAGTCTTCGTAATGCGAATTAAGGTTTTTGAGGTATTCAATTCTGATTAGCTCTTCATAGTCTCTGCCACGCTTTTGAATATTGGCAACTAATTTCGGAATTCCAGCCCTTAGGTAGATGAGCAGGTCAGGTGGTTGTACGTGCCTTACCATAGAATTGAAGAGCTCTAAATAGTTGTTGTAGTCTCTTTCAGAGATAAAGTTCGACTTGAAAAGGTTAGCTGCGAAAATGTGACAGTCTTCATAAATAGTTCTGTCTTGAATGGTTCCTTTTTCGGCCTCTCTAATTTTAGCTACTTGGTTGAACCTGCTATTCAGAAAGTATACTTGTAGGTGGAAAGACCAACGGGTCATGTCTTCATAGAAGTCTTTCAGGTATGGGTTGTCATCAACCGATTCTAACTGAACATTCCAACCATAAGTTTTGCCCAACATTTTGGCTAATGTCGTTTTTCCAGACCCAATATTTCCAGCTATCGCAACGTGCATCGACTATTAAAATTTTTTCGGGTCGCAAGTTATTAAGAGTGGATGGAATAGGCATGTGATAAACGAAAAAAAGCCTGTATCGACAGACCTTTTTTACGAACACCCAATAAATATGAAGAGATATGAATTAAGCACTAATGTACAGGTGGAGTTTATCTAAAAAGTAAACCAAAGATTAATAAAGTGTTACGATATAATCAGAATGGTTTCTTTGCAATAGCTAGTTACGCTAGGAGCAAAATCTAAGACACTAGCACGACCATTCCCCCTTTTTCGAAAGTGATTTCCTAGAAAAAGGCATCTAACTCCCATTCAATAGAAATACCTTAAATGTACGGCCCTTCAACCTAGCAGAGTCCATTCGCCCTTTGTTGAAAATGGGGCTAGGAGAATTTGAACCAAACATATTTCATCTTCACTAAAATCCTTTGCCCTCCGAAGTCTCGGGGTGGGCATCTCCTTTTTAAAAGGAGGATTTATTCGTGCTAGATATGGTAGAATAGTCAAGGCGTTTAGAGGTATGCCTTTAGGTGCAAGAGATAATATGCGTTGTACCTAAAGGTATAGTAAGGCTTAAGGTTGTTTTCGGAGTAATGATGAAGTGTCCATAGCGGGACAGGCATTGGCTTTCCGTCAGTATTGCAGATTAGACGGAAAGGAGTATGATAAAATTGAGAGGATAAATTTTTATTACATTTTCATCCTGAGCGAAGCCAAGAGATCTGCTCAATGAACTCTTTTGGCTGATCTCTCCGTAAAGTCGAGATAAAAAAGAGTTGTGCTTAAGCATACTTTTAAAAACTAGCCCTAAAGGAGATTACCGCATTTAATCCTGGTGCGCTGATGCCAGAGGAGTAAGGTCTATAGTGAGTGTCTAGTATGTTTTCTAAGTTAAAATTGATGCTGTAATAGTCACTCAGTTTATAGGAGTTGTAGATGTTAATGGTATACCACGGAAGTACCCCATCTGCAGTATAAAGGTGTGGTTTGGCCTGTTCCGAAGGTGCTAAATCATTGAAAGCTATTCCACCATTAAACTTGATAAGAAAAGATGAAGTGAGTTTTCCTTGGGTCATACTCATACCTGCCTCTCCAAATATGGGAGGAACATGCCTGAGTGGCTCATTATTGATTTTGTCTTCACCTTTAGTATAGGTGATTGATGCATTCATAGATAAACCTTTCTGGATATTCCAATTACCGTACAAACTAACTCCCCAGATGTAAGCCTCACCAACATTTTGTTCAGCAAAAACATTACTTAAAACATCATCATATTCAATCTGACTTTGACCATTGAAAGTGAACGGCCTTCGAACTAAAGCATCTCTTAAGAATGAGAAGTAGTTTACAAAGTTAAAGCTGAATTTATCTTTGATACTTCTACTGATTCCATATTCCACATTGTAGCTGTATTCCGGCTTTGCTTCAGTATTAGGAACAACTACAGCACCTGGTTCGGAATCGAATACCTTGGCAACATCATCTACATTGGGTGCTCTAAAACCAGATGAAACCAATGTGTTGAATTTCCATCCGTTGCCTGGATTAAATACCAAGCCTAGGTTTCCCGTTAGGGCACCATTGCTCAGTTTAATTTCATTGTAAGGGAAGTTATATAAGGTATCATCTTCAAACTTCGATTTAAGTTTTGTGAAGGTATACCTTACACCTGAGTTTAGGATTAAACGGCTGCTAAGGTTGTTTTTTATGCTTAGATAAGCTGCTGCAGAACTGTAGTCCGAGCCTCCATCAGGATATCGGGTGCTTAATGCTCCAATTTCTTTGGTCATAATGTTTTCGGTGAAGGCAGAAAACTCCACCTTATTGGTAGCCATTTCTAAGCCATAGTACAGCTCGTTACTGAATCCTAGCGACTTGTAGGCATCAACATTTAGCGATAGGATATTCACCTTTTCCTTTCTGTTTCTTAGAATTTCAGATTGAAACCTTCTATCGTGTCGGCTTTCTTCTACAAACTGAATGGCTGTTGTCAGCCTTAGTCTGTCGAAAAATGTGTTTGGATAGGTGAAGTTGCTTTGAAAGGCATGCATTTGCCACAGTTGCGGTCCGTAGTACCATTCTGCATTTTTCAGAACGTTGTTTTCTTTTTCAATCAGTCGGTCGTATCTGTGAATGTCAGACGAACCGGAATAATGAAAGGAATAAGAGAAGTCCATAAATGAACCGAGTCTCCACTTGAATTTTTGCAAGACATTATATTGGTCGTAACCAGAAGGTCGCTGAATATTTGGCTTGTCGTTTTGAACAATAATGTCAGTATTGCCCTGCCGTTCAATGTATTCCAGCCTTTTACCGAAGTCGGGAAATTCATCGGTTCTTCTTGAGCCAGTTCTTAAATCGCTAAACTTGCGATAACTCACACTCGAAAAGCTTGAAAAGTTGGGCAAGCTAAATTCAATGTTATAGTTGCCCGAAATGGCACCGCTGGCTGAAGAATATCGACCAAACCCTCCTGATGAAATACCAAGGTATTCGGAGTCGGAAAAAGAGGGCTCTTTGGTGTGGAAATCCATCACTCCGCCCAAAGCATCGCTACCATAAACTACTGAGCTTGGCCCAAAAACTACTTCTGCCTTTTCAATACTAGCAGGGTCTAAGCTGATTATATTTTGAAGATTTCCACTCCTGTATACAGCATTGTTCATTCGAACGCCATCAATCACAATGAGCAAACCGTTAGCCGCAAAGCCTCTGATCATCGGACTGCCACCACCCAGTTGACTTTTCTGGACGAAAACCTGACTGTTAGAGCTTAACATATCTGCGGTGGTAGCGGGTTCGGCAAGCGCAATGTCTTCTTTTTCGAACTCAACAATTTGCTGTGGTATTTCCTCTTGATATTGTTCCCAGCGATTGGCAGAAACGACAACGCCATCCATCTCGGTAATATCTTCCTTGAGTTCAACCCTAAAGCCCATTCTGACAAGCTCTTTGTATTTGATGAGCGTTGCTCTGTAAGATGGGTGTCTGAAAATGAGTTCACCTTCGGTGGAAAAACCCTTCAGTTTAGCTCTCCCGGCTTTATCAGTGACTGCACCCTTGTCTGTTCCTCTTTCTTGAATGGTAACTAGCTCAATAGGTTTCTGTGTGGTTTTGTCAATCACCATTATGGTTTGAGCCTTGAGTGAGAAGGTCAAAATGAAGAGGGCAAAACCGATGGTAAATCGAATCATAAACTGAAACTGCGAATAAACAAAAAATGGTTTTGCATTTGATGAATTAAGGTCTTGCTTGCAACAAATATAGCTGATACCGCATGCCAATTGTAGAGTCTAAATACAAAGGTCCTCCTTTTTACTATTTCAATAAACACGCTGAAACCATTATTCCTAGCTTAATGCGTAAGGTTGATGTCAGTTATACCCGGGAACAAATAGACACACCAGATAATGATTTTCTAAATGTAGACTGGGTTAGAAATGGCCATAGAAGGTTATTGGTAATTTCTCATGGATTAGAAGGTGGCTCAGACAGACACTATGTCACGGCTTTGGCGAAGCTTTTTAGTAGCAACGGTTGGGATGTTGCAGCATGGAATAACCGAACCTGCAATGGTGAAATGAATAAGACAATTAAGCTCTATCACCATGCCGCTAGCTACGATATCAGAACGGTGGTAAATCATGCTTTAGAGACTCAAGGTTACGATGAAGTTTGTTTGGCCGGAATAAGTATGGGAGGTGGTCAGACATTGCGCTTCATGGGACAGGGAGAAGAATTCCCTTTACCAAAGCAGGTAAAGAAGGCCGTGGCTATTTCTGTGCCTTGCTATCTTCCGCATAGTGTAGAAACCCTTTATGATAAGTCGAACAAGCTCTATGAGCAACGTTTCCTAAAAAAGTTGATAGTCAAGATAAAGGCTAAGGCTCAGCAGTTTTCGGAGATCGATATTGAAGGGATTGATGATATCAGAAACTTAGAAGAGTTCGATAATCGTTATTCCGCTCCACTTAATGACTTTGAGAGTGCTAAGGCCTTTTATGAGTTTTGTAATCCTTATCCCTTTATGAAGAATATAGATAGACCTACACTCATCATCAATGCATTGAACGACCCGTTGTTGAAGGGCAAGTGCTATCCGTTTGAGCTCGCTGAAACCAATAGCAATATCTTCTTAGAAACACCCAAAAGGGGAGGTCATGTAGGTTTTGCTCTTTGGAATTCTGAATATACTTACAGTGAAAAAAGAGCTTTTGAGTTTTTGAATGAATCTTAGACTAGCTCTAGCTCTCTTAATTCTTCTTCTGAAAATAGCTTCGATTTGATGATAAACCTGATGCCCATCGGAATTTCTAACGAAAAACTAGAACCTCTGCCTTTGGTGACATCAACTGTAAGTTGAGTATGCTTCCAGTATTCAAATTGATCCCTCGACATGTAGAAGGGACAATCAGCAACTTCACCCAAAAGTATATCTGAATCATCTAGAAAGAGATCGCCTTCTGGAAAACACATAGGAGATGAGCCATCGCAACAACCCCCGCTTTGATGAAACATGAGAGAGCCATGCTGTTGCCGTAATTGGTCGACAACAGCAGCGGCTTCCATGGTTATTAAAACTCTCTGGACTGTCATTAGAAGAATCCTAATGCTTTTTTATCGTAAGATATTAGCATGTTCTTAGTCTGTCTGTAGTGAGAAAGCATCATTTTGTGGTTCTCTCTACCAATTCCAGACTTTTTGTAGCCTCCGAATGGTGCATGAGCAGGGTAATTATGATAACAGTTTACCCAAACTCTACCTGCTTTAATGCCTCTGGCAATTTGATATGCCTGATGCATGTCGCGAGTCCATAAACCTGCACCTAAACCATAAAGTGTATCATTGGCTATTTCGAGTGCTTCTGCTTCATCTTTAAAAGTGGTAACGCATACTACTGGTCCGAAGATCTCTTCTTGGAACACTCTCATTTTATTGTTGCCCTTCAGAATGGTTGGCTGAATGTAATATCCGCCCTCTAAGCCTTCGTTGTATGCTGCTGCTCCACCAGCCAACACTTCACAACCTTCCTCTTTTCCAATACTTATGTAGTTGAGAATCTTCTCATACTGGTCGTTTGAAGCTTGTGCTCCCATCATGGTATTTGGGTCGAGCGGGTGGCCGAGCTTAATCGCCTTTGTTCGTTCTACCACTCTTTCTATAAAGGCATCGAAAATGCTCTCCTGAACTAAAATTCTTGAAGGACAAGTACAAACTTCACCTTGATTTAGGGCGAACATTACGGCACCTTCCAAACACTTGTCGAAGAAGTCATCGTCAGCATCCATTACACTTTCAAAGAATACGTTAGGCGATTTCCCACCTAATTCCAGTGTAACTGGCTTAATGTTTTTGGCAGCATATTGCATGATCAACTGACCTGTGGTAGTTTCTCCTGTAAAGGCTACTTTTTCAACTCTTGGGCTAGAAGCTAAAGGTTTTCCAGCTTCAACTCCGAAACCGTTAACTACATTCACAACCCCTGGAGGAAGAATGTCTTCAATCATTTCCATCAGAATCATTATGCCCACAGGAGTTTGCTCTGCAGGTTTAATAACCACGCAATTGCCAGCAGCTAGAGCTGGAGCAAGTTTCCAAGTTGCCATTAATAGCGGGAAGTTCCATGGAATAATTTGGCCAACCACACCGAGCGGCTCCAGAATGTTGAGAGAAACCGTATTAGCATCTAGTTCACTTGCTGAGCCTTCTTCGGCACGAATTACCCCAGCAAAGTATCTGAAGTGATCAACTGCCAAAGGAAGATCGGCAGCTCTAGTTTCTCTAATAGCTTTTCCATTATCCCAGGTTTCAACCCTGGCCAAAGTCTCAAGATTCGCTTCAATTCTATCTGCTATTTTTAGCAGCATGTTGCTTCTTTCTGTAGCCGATGATACGTTGAAGGTTTTAGCAGCTTCCCATGCAGCGTCAAGCGCTAGTTCTACATCTTCTGCAGAAGACCTTGCTACCTTAGTAAAGGCATTGCCATCTACAGGAGAAATGCTCTCGAAGTATTCTCCATTGGTTGGTGCTACCCATTTACCTCCAATGAAATTATCGTACTGATCTTTGAATTTCGGTTTTTCAACCGCAGTAGCGGCTGTTGTTATTGCTTCACTCATAATTATCTATGTTTTGTTTAAAATTCATTTTAATGTTTTGAGAGTAGTGCTTTTTGTAAAATTATGTACCGCTGAAATCGTTTGCTTGATGGATTCTGCCAAAAAGATGAACAATCCTTGCATTGTCTGTCAGGCGACACTAAATTTTGATGATAATTCACTTTGGCTGAGTAATTTGATGTCAAAGGAATTGAGGTGCTATGGAGCTGTCAGACAAATTTTATAAAGACCGAAAACTTCAGACGTTAGTCGAAAATCAGACCACCTATACGGTTAACAGTGCAGAAATGCATGTTTTCGAAACTCACCAAGAAGCTGATAGAGTCTTGCTCCAATTCGATCAACCAGTTTTGGCAAGTATGTTAATGGGAAAGAAGGTGATGCACCTGAGAGACTATAGTGCATTCGATTTCCTGCCGGGCGAATCATTGATTTTGCCATCACAAGAAGTGATGTGTATTGATTTTCCTGAGGCGCAAATGAATAACCCTACCAAGTGCCTTGCCATGACCATTGATGAAGTTAGGATTAGAAAGGTAATTCAGGAAATGAATGAAGTGATGCCAAAGGCCGATGATGCAGAATGGCGCTTTACCGATTACAATTTCCACTTTACCAATGAAGTGGCGATTAACCAGATCATCAAAAAGCTGATGTTCCTTTTTACAGAGAATCATCCTGCAAAAGACTTGTTTGTAAACATGTCTTTAAAGGAATTGATCGTTCGAATTCTACAAACTGAAACCAGAAAGATCTATTCTGAGAAGGCCATTAGTATGAGTAGCAGCAATAGGCTGGCCTTTGTTGTAGCTTATATTAGAGAGAATTTGCATGAACCTTTGACCATTGAGGACCTCAGCGAAAAGGTCTGCATGAGCCCATCGCATTTTCACAGAGTATTCAAGAATGAAATGGGAATTTCTCCTGTTAACTTCATCAATAATGAGCGAATTAAGCTTGCAGAAAGTATGTTGAAAGACCCTCAGGTAAGAGTGAAGGAAGTGTATATGGCTTGTGGGTTCAACAGTCTTTCTTACTTTAATAGAATGTTCAAGCGCCAGAATAGCCTTTCTCCAAGGGCGTATAAAAATCAGTCGAATGGTTCTCTTCTTAATTAATCCTTCAACCTGAAAGTTGCTACTACTGGTAAATGATCGGAGACCCAAAGGCCATTATCTCTTTTATCGTCTAGGTGCGAATAGCTCAATACTTCTAGGTTTCTGCTAAAGATATAGTCTATTCTTCTTTCCAACTTCGAGTTTACATCGAATCCACTGAAAGTTCCGATTGGGCCGATAAGCTTACCTTTAGATTTCTCCAAGTCATCATCCATGTATTTGACAATGTTAGCGTATGGGTCAGTATCTGGAGTAACATTGAAATCACCAGTTAGAATAACTGCATCTCTTTTTCCAGTCATTTCTTTAATTTTATCAACAATAAGTTCAGCAGACTCAGCTCTTGCTTCTACACCTACATGATCGAAGTGAGTATTGAAATGCCAAAACCTGTTCCCGTCTTCCATTTCAAACTGAGCATAGGTGCAAACTCTTGGTAGAGCAGCATCCCATCCTTTAGAAACTTTGTCGGGAGTGGGAGATAGCCAGAAAGTTCCACTGGTAATTAGCTTTAAATCTTTCCTGTAGAAAATAGCGCTGTATTCGCCACCAGTTTTTCCATCATCTCTGCCAACACCAACATAGCTGTAGTTCTCCAAGTTGCTATCCAGATACTTCATCTGGTTTAAAACCGCTTCTTGAACACCGAATGAAATCAGATCATTGGCTTTTAATAGATCAACTGTGGCTTCTTTTCTATGGCCCCACCAGTTCTCATTGTCATGAGGATTGTTGAAACGAATGTTATAGCTAGCCACATTGATCTCTTGAGCGAAAAGGCTTAGTGGAAGGAGTAAAAGAACAGAAAGGTATAATCGATTAAATCTCATGCCGGCAAATAAAGGTTATCACTAGATAAACAGAAATACCTAGCATTAGTTAATTGTGAATTAAATACGTTTTAAAGCCAAGTCGCTTACCGTGTTGCCTATAGATAGTGAGGAAGTAGCAGCAGGGCTCGGTGCATTACAAACATTAATGGCTTGTTCTGACTCAAAGATGGCAAAATCATCGAGCAAACCACCGGTCCTGTCACAGGCTTGAGCTCTTACTCCAGCACCACCATCGACCAAGTCATTTTCCTGAATTTCGGGGATAAGTTTTTGAAGTGCTTTGGTAAAGGCTGCCTTTGAGAATGATCGATACATTTCTCCAAACCCTGTTCTCCAGTACTTCATAGCCACTTTTTGGAATCCTGGCCACATTAGAGACTCCATAAGTTCACCCAAATGAATCTGCGATTTCTTATAACCTTCTCTTCTGAATGCCAGTACTGCGTTAGGGCCAGCTTCGATACCTCCATTGATCATCCTCGTAAAATGTACTCCGAGAAACGGGAAGTTAGGATCAGGAACAGGGTAAATCAGGTGCTTTACTAAATATTCTTTTTCAGGTTTCAGCTTGAAGTATTCTCCCCGAAATGGGATGATTTTGAGGTCTACATCTTCAGATGTTTTCCTTGCAAGTTTATCCGAATAAAGTCCGCCACAATTAATTACTAAGTCGGCCTCAAGATTTTGTTTGTTAGTTTCAATGACTGAAATCTTATTGATTTCTTTAATGTCATTTACCTTTTCACCTAGAAAAATCTCACCTCCAAAGGCTCTTATTTTCTCAGCATATTTTTCTGCAACTGCCGTATAGTCAATTATTCCAGTGTAAGGCACTTTAATGGCCGCAATGCCATTAACATGTGGTTCAATCTCTTTCAGCTCTTCAATACTAAGCTTAGAGATCTGATCGAGTCCATTTTCTAAACCTCTATTATATAGGTTTTCAAGTAGTGGTTTTTGGAAGTCGTCTGTAGCTACTACAACCTTACCGCAAAGTTCGTAAGGTACTCCTTCTTCTTTGCAGAAGTTCAGGAGCATATCGTAACCGTTTATGCAATTCTTCGCCTTCAGGCTACCTGGTTTATAATATAGGCCTGAGTGTATTACTCCACTATTATTCCCAGTCTGATGCTTACAAATTACGGTCTCCTTTTCAACCAGAGCCAGTTTGAGTCCTGGCTTCTTTTTAAGCAATTGATAGGCAGTAGATAAGCCAACAATACCACCACCAATAACCACTACATTATATTTCATATTAGAATGGTAAGTCGTCAGAATCTTCGCTCAACCAATCTGGTTCATCATTGGCAGAGGGAGGAGGAGGTGTATTACCACCACCATTAGGAGCAGGTGCGGCAGTGCTTTCAGCATTTATTCTCCATGCTTGTAAGGTGTTGAAGTATCTGTCTTCTCCGTTCTTCGGGTCTGTCCATTTTCTTCCTTTTAGGTTGAAGCTGATGGTAACCTCTTGCCCAGTAGAGAAATTATCTAACATATCACATTTATCTTGAATGCATTCAAACTTCACATACTCAGGGTATTGAGGGTTTTCTGCAAACTCTACGACAAACTCTCTTTTTTTGAATGTGCCTGTTACTTGGTGTGTGGGAAATATCTTTTCAATCTTCGCTTTAATATCCATCAATTCAATTTTGCTTCAAAACAATTCAATTATACCAGAATACGCAAGCTAAGGGATGTGATTATCTGAATTGTGATAAACCTATTGACCTTCAAATTGTCGAATAAGAAATATTCTATTTCTGTTTAATGAAGTTTTATAATTATTCATATTTGAGGTTACCGTTGTAACACTACTACACAAAAAAGACTTTGAGGAGACTAAAACTAATTTTATTGACAAGCCTGTTGTCTGTCACAACTATGGCTCAGGTAACAACTGAGGGAAGAGAGTTTTGGTTAGGCTTCATGGAGAACGATAATCCGGCTAGTGTCGAATTAGAGATATATCTTTCATCTAGACAAGAAGCAAATGTAGTAATAACAGCGCCTAGAGGTAATTTCAGAAGAGAAATTGTTGTTCCTGCTGGTACAGCTCGATTCGTTTCCATACCTGCTAATGAATTTATGCCTGTAGATGAAGGTGTTTATGATATGGGACTTAAGGTAACTTCAGATATACCAATTTCTGTATATGCCTTGAATAAAAGACAATTCAGCGCTGATGCGGCAGTTATTTTGCCCACAACAGCTTTAGGTAAAGAGTACTTTGTAACCGCTCATGCCGAACCAAACTTTGATATTGTGGATAACGCTCGTGAGTCGGAGTTGTTGATTGTAGCGGTACAAGACGACACAGAAGTTGAAATTACACCTTCAGTGAGAACAGCTTCTGGAAAGCTACCAAATAACCCATTCACCGTCACTTTAAATGCTGGTGAAACTTACTTAATCAAAAGTGCTTTACGAACTGAAGACCTTTCTGGAACATACGTAAGGTCGGTGAGTACCAACTCTGATGATTGTAAAAATATTGCAGTTTTTGGTGGGAATGTTTTTACTAATGTAGGAGGGTGTGGTGATGCAAGAGACCACCTTTTAGAACAAATGTTCCCAATTTCTACATGGGGTAAAAGCTTTCTATATGTTCCCTACGAAACTAGATTAGGGGGAGACTATGTCAAAATCATTGCTTCGGAAGACAACACGGTAGTCAATATTTCTGGTAATAGTTCAATAAATTTAGATAGAGGTGAGGTATACAAAATAAAGGCGCTGAATGGTGTTAGAAGCGTTGAGTCAAATAAGCCAATCAGTTTCGCACAATTTAGTAGATCTCAACAGTGCGATGGGGTGCCTTCAGATCCTTTTTTCATTCTTGTAAGCCCCTTAGAGCAGAGAATAAGAGAGGTTACGTTTAATGCATTTTCTGTTGATCAGATTGACCGTTATTACCTAACAATGATAACGGAGGCAGGAGCTACAGCTGAAGTATTTTTAGATAATGTAAATGTTGGTAGTGAGTTTACAACATTTGGTAATACGGCCTATACTTCAATTGAAATAAGCCAAGGGAATCACACCATAAAGGCCCCAGAAGGGGTTATTGCTTTTGTATACGGATATGGAAATGTTGAGTCATTTGGTTATTCGGCTGGAGTTGCCTTAGAAAATTTAAACCTTCAAATTGAAGGAGATGATGAATATATCAGCATAATTGACCAACAAGCCTGTCTCGATGCTAATATTGAGTTCTCTCTCAATTTCACTTTAGAGCCAGGTGAAGTATCTCCTTATAATACGTTTGAATGGGATTTTGGTGACGGTACTACTGATAACGGAGAAGTAGTAAACCATACCTATGAAGCTCCCGGTTTTTATAATGTTATTCTGACAGCATCAGACGGTCAAGGTTCATGTGGAAATTCCGAAACAGTAGTTAAAACTATTGAAGTACAAGAAACTGAGGTCGGGCAAGTGACTGGCCCGCTGTCTGTGTGTCCTGATGTAGATGGGATAGAGTACACAGTTTCTGGCGGAGAAGGGAATAGTTACCAGTGGTTTATAGAAGGAGGAGAGTTTGACGGTCCAAGTTCTGGAGAATCTGTTATGGTAAACTGGGGGGCTGCTAGAACTGACGCTAGTATTAAAGTGCTGCCGAGTAATAGTTTGGGCTGTCTCGGAGATACTCTAATTTTACCTGTTACCATTAATAAAAGATTGGAGCCAATAGCTCCGTTTACCGAAGCAGCGGTATCTACAGACGGACTTAACTCTGAGGTTTGTGATGCTGAAAGACTAACTCAACGATATTTTCTTACCCCTACTAATGGCTCGGTTTACAAATGGTTTGTAGAAGGTGGAGATTTTATTGAAACAATGGGCACAGGAGATACTGAAGTCTTTGTAAAGTGGGAAGAGAATGTTAGCGGGAAAATATGGTATTTGGAGTCTAATCCCTTAATAGCCGAATGCGAAGGGTATTCTGATACCTTAAACGTACGGGTTTATCCTGCGCTTGAGTCAATAGTTAGTAATTCAGATGTTTTATGCAATGGAGGTGCTAGCGGAACTATTAGTTTAGATATTACTGGTGGTAAGCCAGGTAATTATCAGGTGGAATGGGATAATGGTAAAACAGGAAAAGAAATTTCCGACTTAAGAACGGGTAACTACACAGCAACTATAACTGATGAATTAGGCTGCCAGATAACAACTACAGTTACAATTGGTGAGCCAGAGAGGCTTCAGATAGCCAATGTTGTTCCGCAAGGAGTAAGCTGCTTCCAAGACAGAAATGGAGTTGCCGATTTGCAGGTAATAGGCGGAACGCCTTTACCGAATGGTGAATATACCTTTAACTGGCAATCGAATGGTTTTCAGACATCATCTACCAGCCATGTGAACTCTCGTTTACCAGCCGGAGATTATGTAGTTTCGGTAACAGATGCCAATGGTTGTCAGGCTGTAGCCAATTTTACTATTGATGAGCCCCCACTTTTAGAGGCAGACCTTGAATCATTGATCAACGATCCTATTTGTCCTCAAGCTAGTGATGGTACAGCCTTTATAGATGCAAAGGGGGGTACACCAGATTATCAGTTCTATTGGAGCAATAAACCTACCACTGACGATGCCAATGCTTCAGATTTAAGTCAAGGTGCTTATTCGGTACGGATAGTTGATGCCAATGGCTGTGAAACTTCGTTAGAAGTAGATGTAACAGAACGATTTCCAAAGATATTCTTCCCTACGGCCTTTAGCCCTAATGGAGATAGCGAAAACGAAACTTTTAAGCCAGTAGCAGACTGCCAAGTGTCATACTATATGCAGATATACAATAAATGGGGACAAGTTATTTTCTCTACCGAAGATTTATCTGAAGGTTGGGACGGAACCTATCAGGGTGATATTGCCCCAGAAGGCAAATACTCCTATGTGGTATTTTATGCAGGTAGTCTAAATGAGGTAAGCTTTGAAGAAACCTATAGGGGAAGCTTTGACTTGATTAGATAGATTCTCACTTATAGAGAGTCAGATCAATGAGTTGCTCAGTACTGGCTAAGGTAGTCTGGTTGTTTTGAGTGTATTAATAATGCAATATCTAAGTAATCACACCATGCTGAAATTGGCTCGGATCTGCTGTGCAGTATTCTTATTATTACTCGTAAATACACAACTATTTTCTCAAACTACCACCGAAGGTAAAGAGTTCTGGTTGGGCTTTATGCAGAATGAGTTAGGTGGTCCTCCAGTTTTCTTAGAAATCTATATTTCTTCTAGGCAAACGTCACAAGTTACAGTAGAAGCACCTTTAGGTGATTTTAAGCAAACAGTAACGGTAAGTCCGGGCTCTACTGAGAAAGTTGTTCTACCCACATCGGAGTTTATGCCTTTAAAGGAAGGTATAAGACCAATCGGGCTCCGAGTTACTTCAGATAATTTTGTTTCTGTATATGCTTTGAATAAAAGACAATCTAGTGCAGATGCAACGGTAGTTTTGCCAACAACAGCTTTAGGGAAGGAGTATATAGTTACTGCTCATATGGAGCCTCCTGGTGATATTATACCATCTTCTAGAGAATCAAATATGTTAATTGTAGCCACTGAAGATAATACTCAGGTAGAGGTTATAACAACTGTAGACACTTATAGAGGTCTAAAGAAAGGAGAGTCTAATAATGTTACTTTAAATGCAGGTGAGACATATCAAATCAAGTCGAGAGAAGACCTTACAGGTACAATTGTAAGGTCTGTAAGTTCGAATAATACAGATTGTAAAAAGGTAGCCGTTTTTGGAGGAAATGTTTTTACCAATGTAGGGGGGTGTGGTGATGCAAGAGACCACCTTTTTGAACAGATGTTTCCACTATCTACTTGGGGGCAAAACTTTCTTTACGTGCCTTATGAAACTCGGTTAGGTGGTGACTACATAAAAATTCTTGCGGCATTTGATAATACAAAGGTGACTTTAACTGGTGGAATAGGGACTATTACACTAGATGCCGGAGAGTCATATATTAACAAAGCTATGGATGGGGTAAGAAAGATAACCTCAGACAAACCAATAAGCTTCTCACAGTTTAGCAGGTCTCGCTCTTGTGATAAAACCAACTCTGACCCCTTTTACATAGTGGTAAGTCCTCTTGAGCAGAGAATTCAGCAAGCTACCTTCCATGCTTTTGACGTAGAAGACATAGACCGTTATTTTTTAACTCTTATCAAGTTATCATCTGATGAAAGTGATGTTTTACTAGATGGGGTTAATATAAAAAATCGGTTTAGCTCTTTCCAAGATGCCGCTTATGCATCAATAGAAATTCAGCAAGGGAGTCATACCCTAGAAGCACCTGATGGGGTTATAGCGTTTATTTATGGATATGGAAGTCAGGAGTCTTTCGGTTATAGTGCAGGTGTAGCCTTAGAAAATCTAAATGTTAAAATTGAATTAGGAGCAGAGAATGCTAGCCCAGATTTGTCTGAGATTTGTATTAATGAAACAATAGATTTTTCAGTATTTATCAAGGCTGGTCCAGATGTTCCAGATTATTCCATTTTTGAATGGGACCTTGGTGATGGTAATAAGGCACATGGAGCACAAATAAATCACCAGTATAAAGAGCCGGGTGAGTATGAGGTTTTTTTGTTAGCCAGTGACGGGTTAGGTAATTGCAGTACGCAAGACTTAATAGCAAGAAAGTTTATTGTAAAAGATTCAGCTCCAGAAGAATTGGTAGGGCCTCGGTCGGTTTGTCCAGCTACAGAAGGAGTGGTGTATCAGGTTACTGGTGATGAAGGTAACTCTTACTCATGGGGAATTGAAGGCGGTGTAATCGTTTCTTCTTCGGTGGGCAGCACAGTTACAGTGAATTGGGGAGATAGCAATGAAAATGCAGCACTTTACGTAGTGACTACAAATAGCCTTGGTTGTGAAGGAGAGAAGGTGACTTTTCCAATCAGAGTTAATCCCAATCTTCAGCCAGCCATCCCTCAATCTGAAGGTTCTAACCACAAGGAGGTCTGTTTTTCGGATCGGCAAAGAGTAAAGTACTTTACTCCTAAAACCCCTGGCTCCAGTTATCAATGGTTTGTAAATGGTGGGAGTTTTACACCAGATACAGATATCAATTCCAACGAAGTCTTCATAGACTGGGGTAATAGTTCTTTTGGAGAGGTTTGGTATAGAGAGTTCAATGAGAAACTATCTGATTGCGAGGGCTTCTCTGATAAGCTTCAAGTAAAGGTATTGAAAGAGGTTACCGTGTCGCCAGAGGTGTTTGATGTACTGTGCAAGGGAGAATCTAATGGAAGTATTGTCCTAAACATTGCTGGAGGTAAAGGTGGTGCTTATGAGGTAACATGGGACAATGGAATGCAAGGGGAGTCAATAAGTGGTTTGAGTTCAGGGAATTATATTGCAACTGTAACCGATGAATTGGGCTGTTCTACCGTTAGTAGCATATACGTAAATGAGCCAGATCCATTGTTTGCTAATATTGAGGTTATTCCCTCATTTTGTTATCAAGAAGATAGTGGAGGAGCCAAAGTAGAAGTTCAAGGCGGTACACCGTTTCAAGCTGGCAATTACTCATTTTTGGTAGAAGGTAATGGCGTCTCTAACGTATTTAGTAGTGGTGATATAAGTGGACTGGGGAAAGGTGAGTATACCATAACCATCACTGATAGAAATGGATGTTCAATTTCTCAGAATATAGAAGTTTCTGAACCATCGCCTCTTCAATTCGATATGGAAGCATTTATTAAAGTTCCAGTTTGTCCTGATGAATCAAATGGAAGAACTTTTATAGATGCTAAAGGAGGCACGCCTGATTACAGTTTCTATTGGAGTAATAATCCAAATGTTGCTTCAACCGAAGGAAGTGGGTTTGCAAAAGGAACTTACACGGTAAAACTGGTAGATAGCAATGGATGCGAGAAGAGTATGACATTTGACATTTCTGAAAGAGAACCAAGAATCTTTATTCCCAATGCGTTCAGCCCAAATAATGATGGTGAAAATGACATTTTTATGCCACAGGCTGATTGTTCTTCAGGTTTTATGATGCAGGTTTATAATAAGTGGGGTGCTGTAGTATACACCACTACCAACGTTGAAGAGGGATGGGACGGAACATATCTTGGAAAACCAGCAGCTGTAAGTAACTACTCCTACCTGATTTTTTATTCAGGAGTTGTAAATAATCGTCCTTTTGAAGAAACCTACAGAGGAAGCTTTAATCTTATTCGTTAATAGTACAGAGTTCCTTGTCTTTCTTTAATTTCAAGTCAAACAAATACCCATTTGGCTTTAACTGTTTACAAATCATCTGCAGGTTCAGGAAAGACCTTTACGCTAGTAAAAGAGTACATCAAACTACTGATTGCTAACCCTCAGGATTACAGGCATATTCTGGCTATTACTTTTACCAATAAGGCGACTGAGGAAATGAAATCTCGGATTCTTCGGAATCTGGAAGAACTAGCATCGGGCGAAACTTCTGATTTGGAGAAAGTCCTGATTTCTGAATTCGAAGGAAGGTTCGATGTAAGTCAGATAGCTGCCAGAGCGAATGAAGCCTACGACTTGATCATTCACAACTACAGCCGTTTTGAGGTTTCTACCATAGATAGTTTCTTTTCCAGGGTGTTGAAGTCCTTTGCTAGGGAACTGAATTTGCCTTTAAGCTATGAGGTGGAAATGAACCAAGATCTCGCCTTGAATGAAACCATCGATAACCTGTTCCGAGAGCTGGACGATCAGCCTGAGATCAAAAACTGGCTCACTCAGTATTCTAAAGATCAGGTCGAAAATGACAAAAGCTGGAATGTAGACCAGCAGATTCAGAAGTTAGGAAAGAACCTCTTTAAAGAGGAGTTTCAAGATGGGTTCAACGACCAGAAGGTTGAATTAGCCTCGCTGAAAAACCTGATTGAAAGCTTAAAGAAAGAAATCAAAACCTTTGAGAAAACAGCTAAATCATTTGCGAATAAAGCCTTTGAGGTGTTGAGTCAAAACGGGTTGACTGCGGCAGATTTTCATTACGGAACGTCAGGAGCCATTGCCGCTTTCTATGCGCTGGATAAAGGCGACTTTGAAATCGACACGAAGAAGAGGTTTCTTCAGACACTGGATGGAGAAATGCAGTGGGGAGCCAAAAAGAGTCCAAATTTTGAATTGGCCTGTCAGCTAGGAGAATCCGACTTGCACTATATCGGAACAGATGCTTTGGCCTTCGTCACTAAAGAACGAAAACATTATAATACGGCCAGAGCCATTCTCAAAAATATCTATGCTTTTGGTTTGTTGGAATCGCTTCATCAAAAACTAAAGGACTATCGCGATGAGCACAATGTGATGCTCATTTCTGATACCAATATCATTCTCAAAGAAGTGCTTCGCGAAGCCGATGCTCCTTTCATCTTTGAGAAACTCGGAAGTTTCTACAAACATATCATGATCGATGAGTTTCAGGACACTTCCAACTTCCAGTGGTTCAACCTAAAACCGTTAATCATCAATGCCTTGTCTGAGGGGCATGAAGTGCTGATTGTTGGGGATGTAAAGCAGTCAATTTATCGTTTCAGGGGAGGAAACATGCGACTGCTCTTGAGTCAGATTAAAGAAGAATTGGGGCTGTTTTATCCGAATGAAGCAGATAGAAACTTATCAGACAACTATCGCAGCTTAAGCGAGATTGTCAATTTCAACAATGCACTTTTCGATCGGCTGCCTTCTGCGTTAAGGGAGAATGACTCACTGACCGAAAGCAACCTTTTTGAGTTGGCCTTCGAAGGTCATGCTCAGGATATTAAGAAGCAAAAAGGTGGCTTTGTAAATATGAAGTTCTTTGAGGCAGAGGGCTGGAAGGACTTGGCTATTGATAACTTGGTAGAGAATATCAGGCAAAATCAGGACAAAAGCTACGGACTGAAAGATATGCTGATTCTCGTGAATAGAAATAGCGAAATCTCAGACGTGGCCAACCGATTGATGCTGGAGCAAATTCCATTCATCAATGGTGATTCGCTAAAACTACAGCAGAGCGATTTGGTCATGTTTGTGCTCGAATTGCTAGGCTATTTGCAGTCAGGAAAAGACGAAGTTCAGACACTAAGTCTAATCATCCTTTACAAGAGATTAACAGGTCAGGATTATTCAGAAGCCTTACTAACTTCCAAAAAACAAAGACTTACCTTGGAAAAAGCTGGTTTTCCACCAGAATTTACTCAGCAGACTCATTCCCTAAAACAGCAGTCGCTTTTCGACCTGGTTTGCGTGCTCCTGATCATTTTCGACCTGAAGGAGAGCGCGGACATCTACCTTCAACAGTTGCTTGATTTAGTGTTGGAACAGACCCAGAAAGGCCGAAACTCCATCGCTAGTTTTCTCGAGTGGTGGGAGAAGGAAGGAGAAAATCAGACCGTAAGCACCAGCGAGCAAACCAATGCCATTCGGATTCTTTCAATTCACAAATCGAAAGGTCTAGAGTCGCCAATCGTTTTTATTCCATTCACCAGTTGGGATTTGCTCCCAAGGCCTACCATACATCAATTCTGGACCAAGCATGTGCCGCCAGAATATGCTGAACTGAAATACATTCCTTTAGACTTCAGTAAGGGACTCCTTACAGACTCCTATTTCGAAAACGATTATTATAAAGAGGCAGAGGAAAGCGCTTTGGATATTCTCAACAAGACTTATGTGGCTTTTACCAGACCTAGAGAAAAGCTCTACTTATCGGCACCACAAACCAAGCCAGGAACAGCTCAAATTCATCAGTTGATGATTGGTTTGCTGGAAGAAGCAGGTTTGCAGAAGTCGGAAGAATCTGATTACATCCAGTTTTCCCTAGGTGAAGATCACGTGAAGGTTGGAAAGGCAGAAACGCATCAAGCGAGTGAGGTTTTGAAAATATATCCTGCAACCTCATTTCTCGATCAGCTGTCCATCCGAAACGACTCGGACCGATTCTTTATGCTTCAAGAAACAGAGCAGGCCAAGAATATCACCCTCGGAAATCAGGTGCATGATGTGCTGTCAGAGATCCGTGTGAGAGAAGATTTGCCTATTGTTCTCAGGCAAAGACTGCAGTCAGGTGAAATGAGTAGGGAGGTGGTAAACCAAGTGGAAGAACGGATTGAAAAATTGTTCGCGCAAGAGCAGATTGACGCTTGGTTTTCGGACGAATATGAAGTCTACAATGAAAGAAGTATTTGGTTCGAAGGGCGGGAGCACCAACCAGATCGATTGCTCTTCAAAGGAAATGAAGCAGTAGTGATAGACTACAAAAAGGAAATTGAAAGTGATAGCCACCATGCTCAAGTGCATCGATATATGCGAGCCATTCAAGCCATGGGCTTTGAAAAGGTTTCTGGTTATCTAATTTATGTTGAACCTGTTTTGGTGAAGGAGGTGGAGAGATGAAGAGTTTAACTCATGCAGGTTCCTTGCCAAGGGGACAAGAGAAGTGCAAGAAGACACTTCAACAGTCTCCATTGATTGATACAGAAGCTAAAATGGCTAGCGCGAATTATTCCCCCTTTTTTGAAAAGGGGGCTAGGGGGATTAGATTCAGAAACCAATCCTCCCAACCTCCTTCGCCAAGGAGGAGTGTCACTGCTAGAATCCGTCTGTTTAATTCCATAAGCTTGATTAATATCAATTTCAGTGCGAACCATTCCCCCTTTAGAAAGGGGGATACGGGAATTTTATCACCCCTAACCCCTCCTAAAACAGGTGGGGAATTGGAAGTGCAAGAGGGGAGTTTCTCGATCTCCAACTACATAGAAAGCTTACTAAATCAAGTACCAAGAAAGGAGGTTTTATCATGCTAACCTTCCACCAAAATCTTGTTGAGCAGATATCCGCAGAGCAGCTTCCTGAGTTGAAGAACCATTGTTTTGTCTTTCCTACTAAGCGGGGAGGAGTGTTCTTCAAACGAGCATTGTTGGACAAATATGGAGATCAGAATTTCATGCTTCCTGCCATCTTCAGTGTAGAAGAATTCGTGCAGCGAATGACGGGAATGACCATCACCGATGAGTTGACACTGCTTTTCCATCTGTACAAAATCTACCAGTCGAAAGACAAAGACCTAGAGTTTGACGATTTCTATGCCTGGGGTAAAATCATCCTCAAAGATTATGATGAGATCGACAGGTATATGGCTGATGCCAAAAAGATTTATTCTGCACTACAAGACATTAAGGAAATCGATAATGTCTTCGGATATAATGATGAGTTTCGGGAGATCATTGCTCGTTACAGAACCCTAACTGAAAAGAATGAGAAGACTAAACTGCTCACTGAATTCCTGAAAATATGGAAGGAAGTAGGAGCGGTGTATGAGGTCTACCAGGAGGAACTGGCGAAAGAAGAAAAGGCCTATGGCGGAATGCTCTATCGTAATCTGGCCAATGTACTTTCACAGGAGAATTTCGATCACCATTTTGCTCAATATCATTTCTGCGGATTCAATGCATTGTCTAAAGCGGAGGAGATAATTTTCGATGCTTTGGTGAAGGCAGGAAAAGCACAGTTATACTGGGATTTAGACGGTTACTATGTAGAAGAGAAACAGGAAGAAGCCGGAGATTTCCTTCGAGATTATCTAATTAAATGGCCAAACAGTGTGCTTTTCGATGCGAACTCACTGGAAGAGCCAAAGCAAATCACTTTGCATTCTGTACCACAGAATATGGCTCAGGCTCAGTTGGCAGCTCAGAAAGTGACTGAGCTTTTGGATGCTGGAGCTAAGCCTGAAGAAACTGCGGTTGTTCTTGCCGATGAAAAGCTGCTGATTCCGCTGCTCTATAGCATGCCGATGCAGCGACATAAAGTCAACGTTACGATGGGTTATCCCATGAAGGCCACGGTGGTATTTGACTTTGTGTTGAGTTATTTGGAACTGGTTAGAAAAGCACAGCTGAGAGATGGCGAGTTGGTTTTTCATGTCTATGATTTCCGACCTTTCCTTTCCAACGCTTATGCTGCCGTTTTTGAACCTGAAGTATATCAGCAATTGAACCAGTGGTTTTTGGTAGAGAAGCGCACTAGAGTATTAAAAAGTGAGGTAATAGAGAAATTGAATTCTCTGGAGTTGAAGTCGCTTTTAAGTTCAAAACTCGATTGGACAAGCATCTACAACTCTCTGAAGTCATATCTCACTTCTGTTTTTTACCACTTTAAGGAGACTGATAGCGGAACCACAGATCAGGAGTTTATCTACTTCTTTTTGAAGTCGTTGAATCAGCTGAATGACTATTTGCAAGACCGTCAGGATTTCAGCCTGAAGCTTATCAGGAAAATCATTCAGGAGCATTTCAGGGCAGCTAAGATTCCATTTGAAGGTGAACCAGTCAGAGGTGTTCAGGTCATGGGCTTTCTAGAAACCAGAACGTTGGACTTTAAACATCTAATAGTGGTTTCGGCCAATGAAGGCAAATTGCCAACTGCAAGGACGCTCAACTCTTACGTGCCGTATGGACTCAGAAGAGTTTTCGAATTACCGACTTTTGAAGAGCAAGATGCCATTTATGCCTATCACTTTAAGCGATTGATTCAGAGAGCTGAAGAGATTCACTTTGTTTATGACAATACAACTCAAGGCGATTCAACAGGGGAGAAGAGTCGGTTTATTCTGCAACGGTTAAAGCGTTATAAAAACCTGCCTCATTATACTGTTCAAAGTCAGAATTACGAGGGGTTGGTACCCAATGTGCAAACTGATGTTTCGGTTCAGGTTGAGAAAGGCGAAGATGTCATTAATCTGCTGAAGCGATTTACGGTGGAAGCTGAAGATGGTAAATTCCTTTCTCCAACATCTCTTACCAATTACATTACTTGTCCACTGAAATTCTACTTGAAGAATGTAGCCAGTTTCAAAGAATTGGAGGATGTTGGGGAAGATATTGATGCCCGAAATTTGGGGATTGTCGTTCACGAGGTGCTCGAATACCTGTATCAACAGTGGGTGGGGAGAGAAATTGGTTCTGAGCAAATCAAGCTCCTGAAATCTCAGGTTGAAAAGCAGTTGATCGATTCCTTAAAGCGCAATAAAATCGTGCAGGATAATCAGCAGCTAACAGGACGAGATTTGGTAACCAAAGAGGTAATGGAACAACTGATTCAGAAGGTGCTCGATCTGGATATAGCCGATGCACCATTCAAGGTTGTAGGCCTCGAGCAGGAAGGTTATGAGCAGTTGGTTTCAATCCCAAATGTGGGAACAGCAAGAATCAGCGGAACCATTGACCGTGTGGATGAGAAAGATGGTGTACTCAGAATTACCGATTACAAAACCGGTAAGGTGGATTTTGTACCTAAAGGCAGACCTGCTAAATCTGACGAAGAAATTCTAGAAACCCACTTCCAAGACCCGAAATACAAGTCCGGTTTTCAGGCTTATCTGTATGCTGTTTTGGTTCGTCCACATGTAGAGAAACCAATCAAAGTCGGTATCACCACAATGAAGAGCCTGAGCCAAGGAACGCAATGGCTCAAGAATGGTCAGACGCTCGCTGATCAAGAAATAGAAGCCTTTGGCGGTCGGGTGAATAGTCTGGTTCGGGAAATATTCAATCCTGAAATTCCTTTCGCTCAAACCGATGATTTGGAGCGCTGTGGCTACTGTGAATTTGCCAAGATTTGTAAGAGGGTGTAATCTCTCATTTTTTCAACCGACCATGGAGAAGGGGTTTATCTAATTACTTCTTGGCCGATTCTTCGATAAACTCAGAATGAAAAAGTAGGCTCTGAACTCCATGGTTACTACTTTTCCATCCCGAGCATAGTGGAGGGATCTGCCTAGTTATTTTCATATATGAGTACGATCCATAGAACGGAAGAAACTACTAGAAGCACTCAATTTATAAATTGGCGACAGCCGGGGGATTTACTTCTTCACAAAAACAAACTCTCCACCACCTTGCAGTAATGTAAAACGCTTTTGATCTAAATCGAACTTCATGGTAATGCCAGCGGGAATGAATTTAAAAGTATCGTTTTCGTAACTGTCTAAATTGAAAGCTGATTGGCCATCGGCTTGGGCCATTAAACTACCATTCTCTTCCCAAACCTTAATGTTCATTTGAATTTGGCTGTTAGAATAGGTACCGCTGAAGGCTTTAAGTTCTTCGGCTGTACGTTTAACTGGTTTTTCTGAAAAATTGGGAGCGTCAAAAGGTTTGCCAAACCAATTACTCAAAACTCCCAAAGCTATGTTGTTAAAGCTGTAATCAGATAATGCATTAGCCAACATTACAACTGTTGTTTTGGAGTCTGGAAAATAAGCCAAGCTGGACTCAAAGCCGTCTATTGAACCGTTGTGTCCGAAGGCCATTTGTGAATAGAAAGGGAAAACCATCATGCCTTTTCCTAACCCATCCTTTATTTCTTTCATCTGCTCCAAGCTTTTATCGGATATTAATTTCCCAGTGAATAAGGCGTTGATAAAAGCTGATAAATCTGCTGTGTTTGATACAATAGCTCCTGCGCCTAACGGTATTCCCATATTGGTTTCACTGGCCTTCGCCCATTTATTGTTAGAAACACTGAACTTGTAAGAATATGCCTCGTTTTTGGTAGGGTCAATTTCACTTCCGTAGAATGTGTTTTTGAGTTTGAGAGGTGCAGTAATTCCTTGAGTAAGGAGTTGATCAAAGGTCTTTTGCGTTGTTTTTTCAAGAATTTTGCTCAGTAAATAGTAGTTTGAATTAGAGTATGAGGTTTGTGTCTTTGGTTGTATTTCAACCTTCATGCTTTTAATGATTTTTAAGACTTCTGATTCACTAAGGCCCGATTCCATTTTTGCTATATATTCTCCTGTATTAGTGAAATTGGGAATTCCACTCCTGTGTTCTAGCATGTCGGAGATGGTAATTTTCTCGGAATTACTTATTTCTGGATAGTAATCGGATAGAGGTGTATCTAAACTTAAAAGCCCTTTTTCTATTGTTTGAAACGTAAGAACAGCGGTGAACATCTTGCTGATAGAACCAATTCTAAATCGAGTATCGGTATTCAGCTTTTTTCCATTTTGCACGTCAGCATATCCGCTTGCTTTAATGTATTGTTGTTCGCCATTTTCATAAATAGCCACCACGCCCATAAACTTGTTATGCTTATCTAGTGTGGTTAGAAACTCATTAATGCCGGAGACTTTTTGTGATTGACCAAAAGCCGTTACCGAAACCAATAGAGTAAGTATAAGAGTGTAGAGCTGTTTAATAGATTGAGTTTTCATCGCTATAAAATTTTTAAGATAACCTGACCAAATGTATACTTTGAAGAAGTGATAATATCTTTAGAAATCACTGCTTTAAATGATGAGCTATTCATAAAAGTCAATTAGAGGTTATATATATGCCTGAGGTAGCCCAGATTCATTCTATAAGAAAAAATCATTCAAGGGATTAAGTCATTGGGCATTACGGATTAGATGAGTCCATCTCCTAAAGGATAATTACCTATACGTCAATAATATAATTTATTCTGAATATTGTAATATAGAGCTTGTGGCTTCTCAATAGAGCCACTTACCACTTATCTAAAAGGCCTCCCGTAGGTTTGAGTTAATTGCTACTTTTTGAGTTTCGGAAATCAACCATAAAGCAATTAAAAATGACTAGAAACAATTTTTTGAAGTCTTTTGGTGGCGCATTATTCGTTATGCTGTGCTTTGCAGCCTCAACGTTATCAGCCCAAACCATCGACTTCTCCAAAATGGAGTCACTCAAGCCAAGGAACATTGGACCAGCAGGAATGAGTGGTAGAATTACATCGGTAGATGTAATTAGAAGTAGCCCAGAGATTATATATGCAGGTTCTGCTTCAGGCGGACTTTGGAAGTCTGAAAGTGGCGGCCTAAGCTGGGAGCCTATTTTCGATTCAGAATTACCCCTTTCAATAGGAGCCGTAACACTTAGCCAGAAAAACCCAGATGTTATTTGGGTGGGAACTGGTGAAGGTAACCCAAGAAACAGTTTAACAGGCGGTTATGGAGTGTATAAAAGTATAGATGCTGGAATGACCTGGCAGCTGATGGGCTTGGAAAAGACTCGTAACATTCACAGAATAATTATTCATCCAGACGATCCTAATACGGTTTTTGTAGGTGCTATTGGTTCGCCTTGGGGTGACCATGAGGAGCGCGGTGTGTATAAAACTACCAATGGCGGTGAGACTTGGGAGAAGATTCTCTATGTAGATCAAATGACTGGAGTGGCCGATATGGTGATGGATCCTTCTAATCCAGATAAGATTCTTGTAAACATGTGGCAACATAGAAGAGAGCCTTGGTTCTTTACTTCTGGCGGTCCAAGCTCAGGCTTGTACATGACACTTGACGGAGGTAAGACTTGGACCAAACAAACGCCAGAGAAAAATGGCTTGCCAGAAGGCGATTTGGGTAGAATGGGACTTGCCTTTGCGGAGAATAAGCCAAATAGAGTATATGCGCTTATCGAAGCAAAAAAGAACGCCCTTTATCAGTCGAACGATGGCGGTCATACATGGAAAATGGTCAACAATAAATCGGAAATTGGTAACAGACCTTTCTACTACTTCGATATTTACGTAGACCCAACCAATGAAAATAGGCTATACACTATTTTCAGCAATGTAAACGTGAGTGAAGATGGAGGGAAGTCTTTTGAAAGACTTATTCCCAATGGCCTGATTCACGTAGATAACCATGCTTTGTACATTAATCCAGACGATCCAAAATACATGATTTTGGGTAACGATGGTGGTTTGCACATTACCAGAGATATGGGTAAAACCTGGCAGTTTGTGGAAAATCTTCCGCTTAGCCAGTACTACCATATTGCAGTAGACAATGAGCTGCCATACAATGTGTATGGAGGAATGCAAGACAACGGAACTTGGACTGGCCCAGCCTATAAATGGGTAAGCGGAGGTTTGAGAAATGATTACTATCAGCCTCTACTTGGAGGTGATGGCTTCGATGCTCTACCAGATATTGATGATTCAAGATACGGCTATGCCATGTCTCAACAAGGAAATGTGGTGCGTTACGATAAGCTGACCGGAAATACTAAGTCTGTCAAGCCAATGCATCCAGACCCAGACATGAAGCTTCGATTTAACTGGAACTCGCCAATAGCTCAAGATCCTTTCGACAATAACGTTATCTACTTTGGTAGTCAGTTTGTGCACAGAAGCCCAGATAAGGGAGATAGTTGGGATGTTATTTCACCAGACCTAAGTACAAATGATACCACTAAGCAAAGACAAAATGAAAGCGGTGGCTTGACCATAGATGCCACAGGTGCAGAGAACCACACTACCGTTTTGGCTATTGAGCCTAGCCCTGTAGAGCAAGGTGTAATTTGGGCTGGAACCGATGACGGTAACCTTCAAATAACTAGAGATGGTGGTCAGACTTGGACTAACGTAATTAAGAATATTAAAGGTGTGCCAGCAGGTAGCTGGATTCCTCAAATCCGTGCTTCCAAATACAATAAAGGAGAGGCAGTAGTGGTCATCAATAACTACAGAAGGTTCGATTTTAAACCGTATGTATTTATGACAAAGAACTACGGTAAATCTTGGGAGTCACTGGTAGACGAAGAAGATGTATTTGGTTATGCTTTGTCTTTCATCCAAGACCCAGTTGAACCTAATTTGATGTTCTTAGGAACAGAGCACGGTCTTTACATATCAATAGACGGTGCTAAAAACTGGACTAAGTTTAACAACGGATATCCGAACGTTTCTACAATGGATTTAGCCATTCAAGAAAGGGAGTCAGATTTGGTAATTGGTACTTTTGGTAGAGCTATTTATGTGTTAGATGACATTCAACCATTAAGAGTTCTTGCTAAAAATGGTCAGAACGATGTACTTAAAAGTTCTGTAACACTAGTGCCAACTAAAACGGCTTATCAGGTGAGTTCAAGGGCCGGAAATGGACAGAGACACCCTGGTAGTGCTACTTTTGCAGGCGAAAATAGGCCCTACGGTTTTGCAGAGATTAAATTCTTCGCAAATACTGGAATGGATGATAACGCTAAGAAGAAGCAAAAGGCCAAAATCGAAATCCTAGATATGAATGGGAACTTGATTAGAGATTTTGAATCCAATATTGAAAACGGTTTGAATGTAGCCAGATGGAGATTCGATGAAAATGCTCCTGAGCAAGAAGGTGCTAGTAATCAAGGTGGTATTTCAAGATTCTTAAGGCAAGGAACACCAGCATTACCCGGTACTTACAAGGTAAAGGTTACTGTTAATGGTGAGTCTGATGAAACTTCGTTGGAATACAAAACAGATCCGAGAGAGGATATTTCAATGGAAGTTTTGGTGGCTAAAAGAGATATGTTGAAGCAGATAGGAGAGGTTTCTCGAGAGGTTGCTTCAATGTCTTCTAAGCTAGCTGAAGATTTGAAAACCGTGCAAAGTGTTCTAGATGCACTTAAAGGTAAGAATGGCGAAGAATATGCCGAGTTGAAGAAGAAAAGTAACGAAACCAAAAAAGAGCTAGAAGAGATTCAGGCACTTATAGGGAGTAGTAGTAGAGGATTTTGGGGTAGCTCAGATGGGCCAACTCCGCTTATCTCACATGTTTTCTCGGCAATGAGGTCTGTAAGCGGTACTAATGATATGCCTGGTAGAACTCAGAAGATGCTGATGGAAAGAATTGAAAAGCAGCAAGCCGAGGTTCAACAGAAAATGGATAGTTGGTATACTAGTAATTGGAATGCTTACCTGAATGCTGTAAAAGCAGTGAACTTCTCTCCAATAGGTAGTAAGTAGTTTAGTTAAGAAAAATTGTAAAGAGGCTACCTCAAAACATTGTCAATTATGGCAAGTCGTTTTTGAGGGAGCCTCTTTTTTGTTACCCTTAAGAAAGGGTTGATCAATCGCCTTAAACCAATAAGTGACTTGTTTTGGTCAACAATTGACCATTCATACCATTTTCCTTCAGCAGACTAAACTTTTGAATTACTTATCTGTCCAAATTCAAATCAACCTTAATTAAAATGCAAAGACTAGAAATTACTGCATTCCGAAAGATTAGCAAAATGATCTTCGGATTCGTTGTTCTGGCTGTGTCCGTTACACTTAACGCACAGCAAGTAGACTTCAGCAAAATGGAGTCGCTTAAACCAAGGAGTATAGGACCTGCCAATATGAGTGGTAGGGTTACATCAATAGATGTAGTTAGAACACAACCAGACGTTATTTACGCAGGTTCGGCCTCAGGTGGCCTCTGGAAGTCTGAAAGTGGTGGAATTGCTTGGGAGCCTATTTTCGATAATGAGCTTCCTCTTTCTATTGGTGCAGTGGCTGTGAGCCAAAAAAATCCAGATGTAGTATGGGTGGGAACTGGTGAAGGTAACCCAAGAAATAGTTTAACAGGTGGTTACGGTGTGTATAGAAGTTTAGACGCTGGTAAAACCTGGGAGCTGATGGGGCTAGAAAAAACCAGAAATGTTCACAGAATAATCATCCACCCAGACGATCCGAATACAGTTTACATTGGTGCTATTGGTTCTCCCTGGGGAGATCATGAAGAAAGAGGTGTTTTTAAAACAACCGATGGTGGAGAAACTTGGAAAAAGATTCTCTATGTAGATAAAATGACAGGTGTTGGCGATATGGTGATGGATCCAGCTAACCCTAATAAGATTTTGGTGAACATGTGGCAACACAGAAGAGAACCTTGGTTCTTTACTTCTGGTGGCCCAAGTTCTGGACTTTACATGACCTTAGATGGAGGTAAAAATTGGACCAAACAGTCGGCAGAAAAGAATGGCTTGCCAGAAGGAGATCTTGGAAGAATGGGACTTGCCTTCGCAACTAACAACCCAAATAGAGTTTATGCTCTAATTGAAGCCAAGCAGAATGCACTTTATCGTTCAGACGATGGTGGTTTCAATTGGGAAATGATCAACAAAAATAGAGACATTGGAAACAGACCTTTCTATTACTATGACATCTATGTAGACCCGAAGAACGAAAACCGTGTTTACAGCATTTTCACCAATGTTCATAGGAGTGAAGATGGTGGTAAGTCTTTTGAAAACATTATTGGCCGAAACCTCATTCACGTAGATAATCATGCCTTATATATTCACCCAGATAACCCCAAGTATATGCTTTTGGGTAACGATGGTGGCTTAGCCATTACCCGAGATATGGGTAAAACTTGGCAGTTTATTGAGAACCTTCCATTAGGTCAGTTCTATCATATTGAGGTAGATAATGAATTTCCTTACAATGTGTATGGAGGTTTACAAGATAATGGTACTTATACTGGGCCTGCCTATGTATTGACTAACGAAGGAATAAGGAATGACTATTTCTTGCCAATTGGTGGCGGAGATGGTTTTGACGTAGTGTCAGATCCAGACGATTCTCGCTATGGTTATGCTATGTCTCAACAAGGATATGTGTTTAGATACGACAAAGTTACTGGTAGAAGTAGCTATATCAGACCTACCCATGAAGACCCTAAAGTAAAACTTAGGTTTAACTGGAATGCAGCTATCGCTCAAGATCCATTCGATAATAGCACCATATACTTCGGTAGTCAGTTTGTACACAAGAGTACAGATAAAGGAAGTAACTGGAAGGTAATTTCTCCAGACCTTACTACTAATGATACCACCAAGCAGCAACAAGATAAAAGTGGTGGACTAACCATTGATGCTACTGGTGCAGAAAACCATACAACTATATTAGCTATTGAGCCTAGCCCAACTGAAAAAGGTGTAATCTGGGCAGGAACAGATGATGGTAATATTCAGATTACTAGAGATGGTGGCACCACTTGGACCAATGTTGGAGGCAATTTAAAAGGAGTACCTGCTGGTAGTTGGGTGGCTCAAATTAAGGCTTCTAGGTACAACAATGGTGAGGCAGTGGCAGTCATAAATAACTACAGAAGGTTCGACTTTAAACCTTACTTGTTAAGAACAAAGAACTATGGTAAAACATGGGAGCATCTAGTAGACGAAAATGATGTCTTTGGTTATTCACTTTCCTTCGTTCAAGACCCAGTTGAGCCAAACTTGATGTTCTATGGAACAGAACACGGCTTGTACATAACAATAGATGGTGCTAAAACTTGGAGCAAATTCAATAATGGTTACCCAAGTGTTTCTACCATGGACATGGTGATTCAAGAGAGAGAAAGCGATTTAGTAATCGGAACTTTCGGAAGGTCAATCTGGATTCTTGATGATATCAACCCATTGAGAGTATTGGCTTCTAAAGGGCAGAAAGAAGTAATGGACGCCAGTGTAACTGCTATTCCGGCCGTAACTGCCTATCAAGTGAGTACCAGATCGGCTCATGGACCTGCAAACCCGGGTAATGCCACTTTTGAAGGAGAGAATAGAAGAAACGGAATAGCATCTATCAAGTTCTTTGCTAAGAAACCAGAAACTCCTCAGAGGCCAAATAGAGAGGCTAACGCTAACGGAGCGCCTGTAAGAGGCCAGTTTGCCGAAGGCCAAGGAGGCAGAGGTGGACAAGGAAGACCTGGTGCAGCCGGTGGTAGAGCAAGAGGCCCTCAAGCTAAAATCGAAATATTTAACCAAGCTGGTGAACTTATTAAAGACTTTGAAATACCTGTAGAAGATGGTCTTAACGTGGCTACATGGAGATTCGATGAGAACATACCAGGTCAGGAAGACGAACCTCAAGGAGGAAACAACAGGTTCAGGTTTGGCGGTAGTGTACCTGCTTTGCCTGGTACTTATAAGGTGAAGATTACTGTAGGTGGAGAGTCAGATGAAACTACGCTAGAGTATAAAATGGACCCTAGGGAAGAGTATGTAATGAGCAACCTCATTGCGAGAAGAGACTTCCTAAGAGATATCTCAGTGATCAATAATGAGGTTACAAAAATGTCAGGTAAAATCTCTGAAGATATCGAGTCGGTAGATAAAGTGATTAAAGCTTTAGAAGGCAAAAGGGGTGAAGAGTACAACCAACTCAGAACCAAAAGCAATGACATAAAAAAGGAGATGGAAGAACTTCAAGGGCTTATTGGCCGTGGAGGTAGAGGCTTCTTTGGTGGCGGAAGTGGCGATGGTCCAACTCCGTTGCAAACAGAGGTGTTCACGCTTTTAAGAGCCGTGAGTGGTTCTTACGATGCACCAGTGCAAGCTCAAAAAACTTCATTGAAGCAAATTGAAGACAGACGTAAAGAATTACAGCAGAAAATGGATGCTTGGTACGCTGAAAACTGGAGTGCATACCTTTCCGCTGTAAAAGATGTGAGCTTTGCTCCTATAGGTACTAATTAGTGATTGAGAGTGTTGATTGATGATTAAAGAGGGGGTGCGTGCCCCTTTTTTTATTGGTCGCAAAAGGAGTTAAAACTATGGACTTTAGTGCATTTCGCTTTAGCTTCTAAAAAGCCTCTTGGAATTTACGATGTACTCCCCGATAGTGCTCGGGGTTTGATTGACGTCAATCGTAAATCTAATCCCACAAACTTTCGGGACGTACATTTTCTAAGTCGGCCATTCAAAGCCACTTTCAGATGCTTCTAAAACTATGGTGCTTTCAGTCCATATTGGTTTATTTATAGGAGTTTTTTGTCTCTTCCAATATTATCGAGGAATCAATCCAGTTCAGTTTTTAGGTAGAAAACTCCTGATAATTCACCTATTTATAAACCCAGCAGAAGCCAATTCCCCTCCTGATTCAGGAGGGGGTAGGGGTGGTTTTTCTCCGGTCATAGCCTTCTCGCTTTTGTTGGTCTTGTGACCGACAAACCACTAACCAGTGCTCACCTGTGGTAAGTACTTTTCTTACAGTCTTTGTTCATGTTGTAACCAACAAACCATTGAAATCAGCTAGTTGGAGACAACTTCTATGAGGGGTAAATTTTTGGGTGCATATAAAACCTGTCCCATTAGGGACAGAATTTAGGTAGCCATATAGATTGTGATATTTAGATGTGCCTTTAGGTACATCATATTTTGTACCTAAAGGCACAAAAGGGTTCGGTATCATTCCAGTTCTACCAATATGTAGTCCCTAAAGGGACATGGGAATCAGTTTTTCTATGCCGTCAGATGGCTATCAGCAAGCTAGAGATCGGCCTAATTCCATTACCTGTTGAGTATCGTATTTGATTTAACCATCTATAAACACAGAAGAAGCCAATTCCCCTCCTGATTCAGGAGGGGTTAGGGGTGGTGGTCGCTCCAGCCTTTGTCGGTCTTGTGACCAACAAACCATTGAAACGAACTCATTGAAGACAACTCCAACGAGGGGTAAAGAAATCTAAACTGTTGTTTTCATCCCGAGTTTACTGAGGGATCGACCCAGTTTAGTTTTATATAAAAAGCTTAAATAATTCAGAAGTCTATAAACCCAGCATAGGCTAATTCCCCTTCTGATTCAGGAAGAGTTAGTGGTGGTTTTTCTTCGAACCAGTTTCCACACTTAAGCTAGAAAATGTAGATTAGACAATTACTAAAATCTCATCATGGTACGAAGCAGACTACTAACCGTTTTTGTATTACTTTTTTCCTTTCGACTTTCTCAGCTCAAGCCTTTGTTGATGACAATATCAACAAACATCAATACCCAGATAGCTCGTTTCGCCTTTGTTGGTCTTGTGACCAACAAACTATTGAAATTAGTTCGTTGGAGACAACTCCAACGAGGGCTAAAATTATTGATGCTTATTACACTATTTGCGTTCTCTCCAGCCTTGGCGCAGCAATACCCATATCAAAACGCTAAGCTTCCAGTAGAAGAACGGGTAAAAGACCTGCTTTCTCGCATGAGTCTGGAAGAAAAGGTGCGCCAGATGGATATGTATGACGGTGCCAAACTCAAGGAAAACGAAGCGCTGAAACGCTCTGCCGTAGAAACAACCTTTAGCGATGGTCTAGGTGTAGGCTCCATCCACGATCTCTACCCGAGAAATGCCAAAGACATTAACGATTTGCAGAAGTATGTAATTGAGCACAATCGCTGGGGCATTCCTGCCATCATTTTCTGTGAGTTTTTGCATGGCTATACAGGTGAAGGAAGTACAGCTTTCCCTATGAATATTGGCTTAGGTGCTACCTGGGATGCCGATTTAATGAAACGTGTGGGCGAAGTAATAGGCATGGAAGGCCGTGCGCATGGCGTGCACTTCGGTTTAGGTCCCAATTTGGATTTAGGACGCGAACCTCGTTGGGGTAGAATTGCAGAAACCTTGGGTGAAGACACGCATTTGTCAGCTACTTTAGGAACGGCATTGGTTCAGGGAATTCAAGGGGATGACCTCACTAAAAACACAGCCATGGTGGCTGAACCAAAGCACTTTGCAGTGCATGGTTCACCAGAAGCTGGAGGAAACTCAGGCCCGATTCTCTATGGTGAAAGATCGGTAAGGACAGACTTTTTGCCGGTTTTCCGAAAAGCTTTTCAGGAAGGTGGCGCCTTGGGAACCATGGCCGCTTATTCGGAGATCGATGGAGTGCCAATGGCTTCCAACCAGCATTTGCTGACGGAGATTTTACGTAACGAATGGGGCTTTAAAGGCATTGTGGTTTCCGATCTTGGTGCTATCAAGTTTTTGCAGACTAGTCACCGATCTACTGCTTCGCCTAGAGAGTCTATCAAAGCGGCAATTTCTGCTGGTATCGATATGCAGTTCTATGATTTCCCGAACAAGCAATATCAAGAAACCATTATCGATTTGGTAAAGTCTGGTGAAATGGATGTGGCTCATGTAGATAGAGCTGCATCGGGTGTATTGCGACTGAAGTTTATGCTCGGCCTGTTCGAGAATCCATATACCGCGCAGGCTTTGATCGATGACAGACATCATTCTGAAGGTAATCAGCAGGTGGCTTTGGAAGCTGCGCTGAAGTCGATGGTGTTGCTGAAGAATGAAGATAATTTGCTGCCGCTGAACAAAGGAATGAAGAAAGTGGCGGTGCTAGGGCCGTTGGCCAATGAGTCAGTTTTAGGTGGCTATTCTGTAAAAGGAGCTAAAGCCATCACGGTATTTGACGGAGTAAAGCAGTATTTGGGAAGTACGGCTACTGTTCAATACGAAGTAGGAATTCCTCTGATCTACAAAGGGCAAACAGTGCCTTCGGCCAATCTTCTGACTCCTGATAAATCTAAGAAAGGACTGAAAGCTACCTTCTTCAATAATCGTGATTTAGAAGGTGAGCCAGTGCTCACCAGAATCGATGAGCAAGTTGGTTTTGAATGGGAAGAATCTCCCGGTGAAGGAGTGAATGCTGACCATTTCTCCATTCGTTGGGAAGGTTGGTTGGTGCCTGATACTGACTTTGAAGGTTGGGTTGGGGTCAGTTCTGATGATGGCGTACGACTGGAAGTAGACGGCCAAATGGTGATCGACAACTGGCGCAAAGGAGCCACCAATATTGAAACCGCACCTATGAGCTTTAAGGCAGGTCAGGAATACAAAATTGTGCTCGATATGTGGGAGGGAGGATATGGAGCTAAGGCTTTCCTACTTTGGAACAAGGAAAAGCCCGACTATTCTAAAGCCGTTAATCTGGCGAAATCCTCAGAAGTTGCCATTGTGGTGTTGGGTGAAACCCCTGAGTTGGTAGAGGAAAACAAGGATGTTTCTAGTCTAGATTTATACGGACTGCAAGAAGACTTTCTTAATGAGATCTTGGCTACAGGTACGCCTGTGGTTGCTGTGGTTTACAATGGCCGACCGCTAAGCATTACCGGACTGCAGCAAAAAGTGCCTGCTATTCTGGAAGCGTGGTTTCCGGGAGAAAAGGGTGGAATGGCTGTAGCTCAGACCTTATTCGGAGACGCTAACCCAAGTGGAAAGCTACCAGTGACTTTCCCTAGAAATGTTGGTCAGTTGCCGATGTATTACAGCTCCAAACCAACCCGTAACCACCGCTATGTCGATGAGAAAATTACTTCGCTCTATCCATTTGGCTATGGCTTAAGCTACACCACTTTTGAATACAAAAACTTGAAGATAGAAACTGTAGGTGATGCGCAAGTGACGGTTACCGTAGAACTCACTAACACTGGAGATCGTGCCGGAGAAGAAGTAGCTCAGCTTTATGTAACGGATGTTTATAGCTCAGTAACCACAGCTGTTAAATCACTCAAAGCCTTTGAGCGCGTGGCCCTACAGCCGGGAGAATCTAAGCTCATTACTTTTCAGTTACAGCCAGAAGACCTCGCCCTTTGGAACCGTGAAATGAAAAGGGTAGTAGAAGCTGGCCAGTTTAGAGTGCAAGTTGGTGGCAACTCAGCAGAAGGTTTAAGAGAGAGTTTTGAAGTGAAGGAAGAGATTCAGCTAGGAAATTAGAAGTCTTCCTTTTTTTTGCTGTCATTCCCGCGTAGGCGGGAATCTCCCAAGGATGGCACCGAAGCCCCCATCTCCTGTCTTCCCCCATAGGAGGAAGACGGTACTGTGTGCATCTAAGAGCAGTATCGTTTAATTCTAGCGGAATATGCCGTCCCTCTCTCCCGAGGCTTTAGGAGGACGGAGATGGATATTTCATGGTCAATTTTCGGTCACATTTCCGCTTTAGTACTATATTCAAGGCTCAAGCCGAAACTAAAATGAAAAACTACTTCCTTGCCCTAATTCTCCTTGTTACCGTATTTTCGTGTCAGGAGCCTGCAAGTCCGCCTGCTGCGGTAGAGCCACTACCTTCGCCTGAGCAACTGGCTTGGCAAGAATTGGAGTATTACGCTTTTGTACACTTCAACATGAATACCTTCACCGATATGGAGTGGGGCTATGGCGATGAACCTGCAAGTAGTTTCAACCCAACAGAATTGGATACACGCCAATGGGCGAGAGTGGCCAAAGAGGCCGGAATGAAGGGCATAATCCTTACAGCCAAGCATCACGATGGTTTCTCCTTATGGCCAACGGCTTATTCGGAGCATTCCGTGAAGAACAGTCCTTGGAAAGATGGTCAAGGCGATGTGGTGGCCGAATTGGCCGAAGCTTGCAAAGAATACGGTTTGAAAATGGGGATTTACCTTTCTCCATGGGACAGAAACCATGCGCAGTATGGCAACCCTGAATATGTGACCTACTACAGAAATCAGGTGAAGGAATTGCTCACCAACTATGGTGATATCTTCGAGTTTTGGGTAGATGGAGCCAATGGTGGTGATGGCTACTATGGAGGGGCTAACGAAACCCGAAATGTAGATAGAACTACTTATTACGACTGGGATAGCACTTTTGCCTTGGTAAAGTCGCTTCAGCCAGAGATCATCATTTTCAGTGATGGTGGCCCAGGAACCCGTTGGGTGGGCAACGAAAACGGATTTGCCGGAGAAACCAATTGGTCGAGCTTTAGAGCAGAGCAATTTGCTCCGGGAGTTGGCCCGTATCAAGAGTCACAATTCGGTCATGAAGATGGAACCTATTGGGTGCCAGCAGAGGCCGATGTTTCTATTCGTCCGGGATGGTATTACCATGAGGCTGAGGATGACAAAGTGAAGAGTTTGAGCCACCTGCTCGACATCTATTACAAGTCGGTGGGAAGAAACGCTAACCTGCTGCTCAACCTTCCAGTTGACAGAAGAGGCTTAGTGCATGAAAATGATGTTGCCGTTCTAATGGAATTCAGAAAGGTTCTGGACGAAACCTTCGATGATAATTTGGCTGTTCAAGCGAAGGCTACAGCCAGTACGGAAAGAGGGAAAGGCTTTGAAGCAACTCAAGCTATAGATAGTTCAACAGAAACCTATTGGTCAACTCCTGATGGAGAGATTCAATCTACTTTGACTATAGATTTTGATGAGGCCATCACTTTCAATCGCCTGATGCTGCAAGAGTATATTGCGCTTGGTCAAAGAGTTAAGGCTTTTGAAGTTTGGGCGAAAGAAGGAGAGGGGTACGTAAAGGTAGATACTCAAACCACAATCGGCTATAAGAGAATCCTCAGATTGGATGATATCACCACTAGCTCGATTCAAATCCGAATCCTCGATGCCAAGGCCGTTCCAACCATTTCGAATCTTGGGGTTTACTTGGCAGAGAGTGAGCCGGCTGTTGCTGAATAACCCGGAGATTCTTCGCTCCGCTCTGAATGGCGGTTACAGATGCATTTCCGTCTAAGTCATTCTGAACGCAGAGAAGAATCTTATCCACAAGCAAAGACTTGCAAGGCCTGATAAGATGCTTCGTACCTCAGTATGACCCCTAAATCCCCTAAAGGGGACTTTAGCTTTATCAGTTCGAAATCTTCATTCTTTCACCCTTTAGGGCAGGGGTAGAATCTTCAATTGAAAACTAGGCCTAAACCACCTCAGCCAATTCTTCATAATTCTTACTAATCTTATCAGCTATAGCATCCCACAGGGCAATGCGCACGCGAAGGGCATCTTTAGCAATTTCGACTACTTCATTCCACTTTTGTTCTTCATCACCGCAGAGTTCTGCAATCATTTTAAGCGCTAGTGGGCCATGGTCGCCACCATCGAGCTCAATATGTCTTTTCAGGTAGTAAGTCAACTTACTGTATGAAGCAGCTTCGTCTTTTTCTTCAGCCGCTTTCACAATTTCGAAGAACATATCTGGGATCAAATCTTCTCTGCCAAAGGTAAATGCAGAAGCAATCAGGTGTGGTTTCCCACTTTCAATTACATCGAAGGTGAATCGGAGAAAGCGAACCACAGCATCGTCCATCTTTAGCTTTTCTTGGATTTCAGCTAAGTTGTTGCCTGAACGTACAAACTCAATGAATTGTGAAATCTTTAAAGTGCTAGCACCCACCTGATCCATTGCATCGAGATACATCTCAAAGTGGCTCATGTAGTTACCATCTTCGTCCACATCGCTTTCTTCTTCTAATACGATTTCATTGATAAAGCGGGTCAAAGACGGATTATACTTAGGAGTCCATGGAATGGTAGTTCCTGTAAGTTCAACTTGCAGACCCTTTAGTAGCGACATAAAATCCCAAACTGCATAAACATGATGCTCCATAAAGAGCTTAATGTCTTCTATGCTATTGAGTCTATCGTAAAGTGGGTGGTTTTTAAGTTGGTCTGTGTAAGGTTGAAGTTCTCTTTCGATCCAATGCTTCTGCTCCATAACTTCATTTTAAATATAACATCCTAATTACGTGTTCAACTGTATTGTTGGATGTTGAAGGTGAAAATTTCGGGGCGAAATTAACTAAAGAAAATCAAGATTGCACCCGCGCCAGTCATTAACAAAATGAACTTGCGGAAAAGTTCATCGTTCACCCTTTTTAGAATTTTCACACCAAAGAAAAGACCGAGAAAAATAGCAGGTACAAAGACCATACTCACCTGAATGGTTTCCCAATTAATGGTGCCCCAACTGAAAATATGAAAAGGTACTTTGAACAGGTTGATGATGAGGAAGAGCCAAGCGGTTGTGCCGATAAAAGCGTCTTTAGGTAGCCTCATGGCTAAAAAGAAAATGTTGGCGAATGAACCTGCCAAATTCCCGACCATGGTAGTGAAACCTGCCGTGAGGCCCATTATTCCCGCAAATGAAATATGTTGAGGTACGTTTTTAGATTTTCGTCTGTCCCACCAAACCATCATGATCACGGAAACTAAGATGACGATCGCCATTCCTTTTCTGAAGGCATATTCAGGCATTTGGTCGCCAACAAGAGTGCCAATGACTACACCAGCCATCATAAATGGCATTAGGCGCAAGAGATATTTCCATTTTGCATGCCGATTGTAATAGATCACCGCGAATATATCTCCAACAATAAGCATAGGAAGCAGAATGCCGGTAGAAGCTTTTGCTTCGAACACCAAAACCATCAATGCTACTATAATAATGCTGATGCCTTTAATACCCGACTTGGAGAGCCCAAGAATAAAGGCTGCTGTAGCTACGGTGGCAATGTCTATTAGGCTAAGGTTGGCTAGCATAGTGCGAAGATAGGGAGTAAGTTCAAGGTTTTAAGTTTGAAAAGTTCAATGATGAGGAGTGATGTCAAGAATATTGGTTGTGCGGCTGTCATAATAAAGGAGAAAGCATATTGAGGAGAATTTAATCGGTAGGAAGGCTAACCGAGCTACTGAATAACGTATATTTACTATAGTAGAAAATAATAATATGACGCAGATAACTTTGACAGATGAAAATCTAAACCTTAGCAAAACTAGTTTTGAGACTGCTGAAGACTTAATTCTCGAGTTAATGAAAGTTAAGCATGAGCAGTTTGAGCTTAGCTCTGAGCATATTAGGATTATAAAAGAAAGAGAACGTGAGGCTGATGAATCTAAGGAGCCTGGTAAATCTTGGGAAGAAGTAAGAGCGAGCCTTAGAAGAAGAAATGGTTAGGCTTACTGTTAGGCCATTAGCTCAGAATGATATTCAAGGTATAATTGATTATTATGATGAAATAAATCCAGAAATCTCAGAAAATTTCTTGAACGACCTAGAATCGACAATTTCCAATATTAAAAGTCTCCCTAAAGGTTACCAGAGAAGAATTGGTGACGTGAGAATTTCTTTCTTAAAGAGGTTCCCCTTTGGGGTTTTCTATAAAATCTACCCTAGTAGCATTACAATAATTGCTATTTTACATACATCTCAAGATTCTAGTAAGTGGTTAATTGGTAGGTGAGTTTATCAAATACTCATTTAATCATTTCATAACCCTTAAAATCTCATTAAGCATAGCCGTTCCACATGATTTTATTACTTTCGCATGTTTCGAAGACTAACTCGAGATCGCAGCTGTATAGGGCTCTTTCTTTTTTCGGTCTCTAGTCTTCTTTGTTGAATAGGTAAAATCTTTCCCATGGATCAAAAAGAATATCAGGCTTATGCCTTGCATAGCTTTCATAAAATGCCCCAATACAACTACCTCACCGAGGAGCAGAAGTTTAATATTAGGGTAGTAGGTAATGTACTTCCGTTTAAGGTTAATAATTATGTTTTAGATGAGTTAATCGACTGGAGCGATGTGGAAAATGATCCTATGTTTCAGCTAACTTTTCCTCAGAAAGGAATGCTCTCTAAGCCTCACTTTAACAAAGTGGCGAGCATGGTTGAAGCTGGTATGGATAAGTATGCCATGCGTGATGAGATTAATAAAATTAGACAAGAATTAAACCCTCATCCGGCTGGTCAACAGTCTAGCAATGTGCCTGAAATTGATGGGGTTAAGCTTACTGGTGTTCAGCATAAGTATAGAGAAACCATGCTCTTTTTTCCTAGAAAAGGGCAAACCTGCCACGCTTACTGTACTTTTTGTTTCAGGTGGCCTCAGTTTGTGGGAATGGACGACCTTAAATTTGCCATGAATGAGACCAGCCTCATTATTAAGTATATTAAAGCGAACCCACATATAACAGATATTCTTATTACTGGTGGTGACCCAATGATTATGGCACCAGAAGTATTTGCTACCTATTTAAATGCCCTTTTAGACGCTGATCTACCCAATCTTCAGAATATCAGAATTGGTTCTAAGTCACTTACTTTTTGGCCTTACAAATACACCACAGACAAGGGTGCCGATAAGTTTTTGAAGTTGTTTGAAAAAGCTACGAAAGCAGGAAAGCACCTCACGTTTATGGCGCACTTCAATAATCCGGTAGAGATCTCTACTCCTACAGTGAAGAAAGCCATTCAGAATATCAGAAATACAGGTGCACAGATAAGAACACAAGCGCCTATAATGAAATACATCAATGATGATGCTGATGCTTGGGCTACTATGTGGAAAGAGCAGGTAAAGTTAGGCTGTGTACCGTATTACATGTTCATTGCCAGAGATACAGGCGCTCAAGATTACTTTGCGGTAAACCTTGAAAGGTGCTGGCAAATTTACAGAGAAGCTTATCAGAAGGTGAGTGGAATTGCCAGAACTGTTAGAGGGCCAAGTATGTCTGCCTCGCCAGGTAAGGTACAGGTTTTAGGCACTCAAGAAATACATGGAGAAAAAGTGTTTGTACTTAACTTTTTACAAGGAAGAAACCCAGACTGGGTTGGTAGACCGTTCTTCGCTAAGTATGATCCTCATGCGATTTGGCTTGATGAGTTAGAGCCAGCTTTTGGAGAAGAGAAGTTTTTCTTTGAAAAGGCGAAGGAGAACCAAAATATTTCTTCTACCGAGTTAAGCTATAATTAAGTAAAGTTCGCTGTCTCAAGAGCTAGTAATTTTGTAGGTTCTAATTCATTGGAAGCGCAAAAGATTATGATAACTAGCTTTTGAGACAGTGTTTTTTATGGAGTAAGCGAATTACCTAATTTGGTAAGAGAGTTGCCGAATTTCGGCATTCAGGTGTTCCACGAATATATTTCGAGAGTGGTTGAGCGACATTTGTTGTGTAAGATTTTACAACCAACAAAACAGCAAAACCATGAAAAAAATCCTCATCTCCGCCCTATTGATGGTGTTAGCACAAGCTGCTTTCAGTCAAACCTATTACAGAAAGAATTATAACCGAAGAGGCCAACAAAAAGCCATGACCTTTCAAGTGGCTCCAAGCGTGGTAGACTATAATGGTGCTAAATTTGGTTTTGGTATAGGAGCCAATTTCAAACAAGTACTTTCCTTTAATTACTTCCACACCAGAGATTATGGTGTTAATGAAGAAAAACCATACCTCGATAACCGATATGCTGGTTTTCATTTTAGCATTGCACAACCTATTGCTAAAAGTGTAGAGTTAGCCGCAGGTCTCAGAAAAGCCACTTTAAATGGCGAATGGCAGAAAACAATTTTAACTACTGAAGTAAGATTTAAATTCTCCGATAGCTGGAGGTTGGCCTTTGAGTATGGGCCAGGAAGTGAAATAGACTTAATGTCGGCTAGGCTGATGTTTAACCTTTATTAGACCCTCAACTAAATCGATTAGCTGTTTTTATATGGTAGTCCGTTGGGCTACCATTTTTTTATTTTCCAAGTTGATGAAAGAAAGCTTTACCAAAATCTATAATTGGAGTAGATGACATTATTTTGAGCTCTTCGGTCAAAGTGGTTTCTTCATCTAAAAAACGAAACATACTCTGTATGCCGTTCTTCTGAAATAAGTTTCCAAAAACCTCTCTGCCAGTGTATTTTTTGTCTGCTAAAATTTTTAAAAGAGTAGCGTCATATAGCTTGTATTTCAGGCTTTGGTGAGGAAGCTCATGGTCTGGTTTCTTTCCTGATATCAAATTCTTTACTACTCGCTCTAGAATTTGTTGAGCCCTCAGAAATGAATAGCCTGTAGACGCTTTGGCAAAGCCTCCTTTAATCCCAATATTAAACACCTTATCACTTTTTCGCAGTAAAAACTTATGATCAGTCATAGGAATAATGCCGTACTCTTCTTCAATCACCTCATAATTCTTAATTCTCAGCTGTTTAATATACGCATCGAGCCTATGTTCATATTCTGAATCGGAGAGTAGATGCTTATTGAAGAGGGTGTATTCAACTAGCGCTTCATTGGGTTTAAATGGCAGTACATAGCCAAACCGACAATCTCCCTCTTGATCTACCGAAAAATCCATATATGTGGCAGTGTCTATCTGGAAACAGTCTTCTTCAGTTCTAATTACCTTACCCTTAAAATGCTGCAAGATGGTGTTTGCATTAGAGGTTTGAAGAAGTTTTGGATCGAAGGTGCTATCAAAAACTAACTTTCCTTGATATGCATCATTTGTTGTTGTTACCTGTCCAGCATCTGTGATTTCAAGTACTTCATCCTGAACCCAGTATAGGTTTGAAGTATTGAGCTCTTGTTTCATGAACTCATAGAAATCTATACCTCGAATCATCTTGTAGGTATAGGGAGCTAACTCATATGTTTGAGACCAGGAGTTGGTGTTTACCGTGGCTTTTGACCAACTTTTGTAAACCAAGTGCTCTAACAAATTGCTGCCTTTTTCCCAGAAACTCCAAGTTCTGTCATTGGTGCTTTTTGAGTCTTTGTCGATTATTAGTATCGATTTTTCTCTATCTTCGTACTCCATCAGCAGATAAGCTAGCGTTAACCCAGCTGCTCCCGCTCCGGCTATGATGTAATGGAACTGCTTCATTTACACTTAAACTTACTGGTAATAACTGTGATTAGAGATTTTTGATTGACCTTATTAAGTCAGTTGCAAGAAATAATTAATTAATACCGTCTAAAGAATTGAGAAATAGCTCTTTAGATAAAACTTTTTAAATTCAAGCCCTTCTGGGGAAGAAACCATGACCAAAACACCTTTCATATGCCTTGTGGCCATAGGTCTGCTCAGCTCTTGCGGTATGCAGATGATATGTCCTGCTTATCAATCGGCATTTGTTTTGGATGAAGATTATCAGCGAGATATGTACTCTTTGTTTACCGTTGTAGATGGTGATACCGTACCCAAGCGACCTTACGGCTATAAGTATAAAGCAGATGGAGATAGCCTGATGGAGAAATTCATTAAAGGTACTGAAGGTAAAGGGTTTCGTGTTCAAAAAGGAAGGACACATTCTTTAGAAAAAGCAGGCTTTGTGTATGAGAATAGGGCAAAGGAAAAGCTTTGGGTGAAGGTGTTTTCTGGCCCAGAAAAACCAGTTTTAGAGAATCCTTATTTATTCGACCGAATTACCAAGAGAAAACCTTTCTACAAACTAGATCATTTAGAGACCGAGTTGGTCCACTTTAATAGTACTGAGCACGATAGCATTGTAAAATCGATTGTTAATAGAGGAGATACTAGCCGGTACGACCGATTAATGCAGGAATATTATGCTAAACCTCCAGCCTTACAAGCTCAACATGCTCCTCTGTTAAGAGGTGGCTTTAACACTGAGCAAGAGGAGTATAATAAGCGATATAGAGATTACTTCTTACGAATGCCCGATCCACCAGCCCCAATTGATAGCTCAGAATTAGAAAACTTGCCCCAAGAAACTCTGGCAGAAGATTCAACCAAGAAGAAAGGCATCTTTGGCCTTTTTAAAAAAGGTAAAAAAGAGAAAGAAGAGAAGCCTCCGAAAGAACGTAGGAGAGACCGTAAGAACAACCAAGAAGGAACTAAAGAGGAGGAAGATAATTAGTCATTTGTCATTGGTGAGACTTGGCCGTTGGTTTAGCCACTAATTTCCATTGACTACCGACCAATGACCACTAGGTTTTCCTTTTCTTCTTTTTTGCAGCAGGGAACAGAATGTTGTTCAAAATTAATCTGTAACCAGGAGAGTTAGGATACAAATTTAAGTCTGTAGGTTCTTCGCCAACTCTATGCTGGTAATCTTCAGGGTCATGTCCGCCATAGAAAGTCCAAAAGCCATTGCCATAGATGCCATGAATGTATTTGTCCTCATTGGCTGCAGTGGTTTCGCCCATTACAACAACATCTGGTTTAACAACTCTCTTTTTAAAGGAGGTAGTTTGACCGTAAAAACCTTTAATCAATTGAGTATGATTTTGCGTGAGCATTGTAGGAACAGGGTCCCACTTTGCGGAGAACTGAAATAGTTTGAAGTAATCATTTCCTTCGTTCAAAGATCTTTCTCTTCTAGACTCGGTATTATCTATGTCTGAAAATTCATACTCCATAGGATCCATCCGCAGCTTGAAGTTTTCAAAGGCTAGAGTTTCGGAAAAGTTGAACTTAGATTCTGCTCCAGGCTCTGGCGGGTCTCCATCGTACATATAGTCGATGAAATCTACACCGTTAGCAGCTAGAGCAATGTCAAAAGAGTCGGTAGCAGAGCACATGGCAAATAAGAATCCGCCACCAGCCACAAAACTTTGAATCTTCTTTACTATGGCCAGTTTAAGTTGAGACACTTTGGCAAAGCCATGCTTTTTGGCGCTGGCCTCATAGTCTTTCTGCTGCTGAATATACCAACTATAGTTTCTAAAGCTTTGATAGAACTTACCGTACTGGCCAGTGAAATCTTCATGGTGAAGATGTAGCCAGTCATAAGTAGAAAGCTCATCATTCATCAACTCATCGTCATACACTACATCGTAAGGTATTTCTGCGTAAGTCAGTGCCAGAGTAACGGCATCGTCCCAAGGCATTTTGCTCTTAGGGGAATAAACGGCAATTTTTGGAGCAGTCTCCAACTTCATCATGTCCATGTTAGACGATGGAGAAGATAACAGTTCCTCAAACTTTAAAGCATCCGCATCAGATATTACTTGGTAGCTAACCCCACGTATTACTAATTCATTTTCTATACCTGTTCTGGCAGGAAGCAAAAAACTTCCGCCTCTATAATTTAACATCCAGTCAATTGATTCGTCTTGATTAAGAACCCAATAAGCAATGCCATAAGCCTTCATATGGTTGGCTTGTGTTTCGTCCATCGGAACGAGGATCTTATTTGCTAGGGCAGTAAAGGAAACAATACTGAACAGAAGGGTGAAAATGAGTTTATTCATAGCGAACAAGATATAAAACCGTTTAGCTGTGGATTCGTTCAATTTACGTATTAGTTACTAAAACTTGACCAGTGGTCTATTACATTTATAACGAGGTCTTACTCGAAACTTATTATGAATTTAGCACAGAACATCTCGGAAGGAATTAACTCAATTAAGGCGAATATTCTCAGAACCATTTTAACAGGTCTGATTATCGCCATTGGAATTACCTCACTGGTAGGTATGCTAACTGCGGTAGACGGCATTAGGAGTGAAATTGATTCTAGCCTTTCCAACCTTGGAGCCAACAGCTTCGATGTAAATTCCCGATTTTCTGGCAGAAGAAATATGAATGGGAGAAGGGAGAAATCTTTTGAACCGGTAGATTTTAATGAGGCAATCAGGTTTAAGGAAATGTATGACTTCCCTTCTACAACTACCATCTATACTAGAGCTTCAGGTACTGCCGAAATTAAATATGGTAACAAAAAGACCAATCCGAACATTTCGATAACTGGTGGAGATGAAAATTACTTTGCTATTAAAGGAGTGAATATTGAGAGTGGAAGAAACTTCTCTTCTCTTGAAATTCAGTATGGAAACTATGTATGCATATTGGGTACAGAGGTTGTAAAAGCTTTGTTTGAAGAAGGTGAAGATCCGTTAAATAAGACAGTTAAATTTTACGGTAATAACTACCGAGTAATTGGATTGTTGGAAGAAAAAGGAGGCTTTGGTGGTGATACCGAAGAAGATAGAAACATTGTTATTCCTTTACTAAACGCTAAAAGGTTAGATAGGAGAGGTAGTATGAGATACAGCATTACTACCATGATTGAAAACCCAGAGAATATTGATTATGCAATGGGAGAAGCCACTGGATTAATGCGTCAGATTAGAGGAGATAAAATTGGTGAAGAAGATTCTTTTGAAGTGGTAAGAAGCGACTCTGTTACAGAGGCCCTAGATAATATGACCAATGGACTTAGAATGGGCGGTTTTGGAATCGGGGCCGTCACTTTACTAGGTGCTGCCATTGGTTTGATGAACATTATGATGGTAACCGTAACAGAACGAACCAGAGAGATTGGTGTAAGAAAAGCCCTGGGTGCCACACCAAAAAAGATACTTCGTCAGTTCTTGGTAGAGTCTATTGTTATCTGCCAGATGGGAGGCATAGCTGGTGCTATTTTAGGAATTATAGTCGGTAACATAATGGCGAACTTCTTAGGAGGTGCATTTGTAATTCCTTGGGTGTGGATTACAGTTGGCCTTGTAATCTGTGTTATAGTGGGAGTTGTTTCAGGTTACATACCTGCTAAAAGAGCTGCGGCACTAGACCCAATTGAGTCTTTAAGATTTGAATAAGCGGTATATACTGCTGATTAGAAAGCCTCGATTTATCGAGGCTTTTTTTATATTGAAGAAAAAAAACATGAACCTCACTGATCCTGTACACAAGAAAGTTATCGGAGTAATTTTTATCGTATTTAGTGCATTAGGCCTTCTGATGCTTATGTTCTACGACCAACTCATGAGCGTGATAATTGGTTTGGCGCAAGATGAGCCTGGTTTTGATCCAGATGCTATATGGGTTTTCGACTTGATTAACTCTTTCTTATGGGGAATTGCCATTATCTTCTTAATCCCGAGAATCATTATCGGAATTGGACTTATTAATCAGAGAAGATGGGCCAATGTTCCAGCCTTAGTTTATGGGGTGTTTTCCTTAATTAATATACCTATCGGAACCCTTTTAGGAATCTATTGCATTTTAGTGTTTACTGCCAAGAGTAAGGCCGAAAAGAATGATTACTGAGCAGGTATGTAGATAACCTGCTTGGTCTCAAAAAACTCTTCTTTAAAATATTCAGAAAGCGCATAAGACTTTATGCGCTTTAATTTTGACTCTTTCAATTCATCCGCTAAGTCACCTCCCTTTAAGTAAAGGATTCCGTTTTTAAGTTGGTGATTGGATTGCTTCTTGAACTTATCTTTCACCCAAGGGTAGAAATTAGCTAGTCTGGTAACTGCTCTGCTCACTACAAAATGAAAGTCACCCGGTACTTGTTCAGCTCTAATGTGTTCACCCTTCACATTAGTTAAACCCAAAGCAGCAGATACTTCGTTTACCACCTTAATTTTCTTTCCAATACTGTCTACTAAATGGAAGTTAGAATCGGGAAAGAGAATGGCTAGAGGAATGCCCGGAAAACCACCTCCTGTGCCAACATCTAAGATCTGAGTTCCAGGTTTAAAAGTCTGAACCTTAGCAATACCCAAAGAGTGAATAACATGACGCTCCGTTAAGTTCTCAATATCCTTTCGAGATACCACATTAATCTTGTCGTTCCACTCTGCGTATAGAGCTGGCAATTGAGCAAATTGCTCTTTTTGAGCATCTGTTAAATCAGGGAAATACCGAAGCAGGTTCTTCATTCGGCAAAGATAGGGAAGAAGCCAGTAAACTTGGAAGCTTTAGATATGCTCCTTTTTATTCTTCACCAAATCATACATCAACTCACGAGCTCTGTGAAGCTGTGCTTTTACTGTACCCAATGGAGCATCGAGCTCTTTCGCAATTTCGTCATAGCTTAATTCATCGAAGTACCTCAGCTTTACAAGTCTCTGATATTTAGCAGGAAGCTTGCCTACAAACATTCTTACCAAATCAATCTTTTGTGCTTTAATGGCCTCTTCCTGTGGGTTAAGGTTCTTGTCTTGAACATCTATGGTAACTGCTTCACCATTGTCGTCTTTAAACGATGTGTTGAGACTCATGGTGTCTAACCTCTTCTTTCTAATAAAGTCAATGGTGTTGTTAGTGGCTATTCTGAACAGCCAAGTAGAAAAAGTAAAGTCCTTTTTAAACTTGTGTAAGTTTTTAAAAGCTTTTGCAAAAGCTTCAATGGTCAGGTCTTCTGCATCATCTACATTTCTGACCATTTTCAGAATCATGTGATATACAGGTTTTTTATACCGTTTCATTAAGTCGGCATATGCCTGCTCGTCTACGCCAGAAACGGCTGCATCTATCAACTTAAAATCTTCGAGTGCTTTCTTCGAGAATTGCTTTCCTACTTCCATTCAACTTGCTTCGTTGCCAGTGCTTTAATGGCTACCCAAGGATAATAAAAACAATAACAAAAATCTAAAAAGGGAAGTGCCCAAAAATTGATGTCTGTTTTAAGTTTTCGACCTAATTGATTCAATATCAGATAAACAACCAGGCTCCTTATACCAAAAACCAGTAAAGCGAATTTTATGTTTATTCCTAAAAATATTACTGAAATAAACATACCCCATCCGACCAACCAAGATAACGTAAAAATTCCCAAAAGCGTTTGGTCTTTTTGATGATAGTGTTTTCCAGCCGATAAGTGTCTTATTTTTTGTCTTAAGTAGGAGTTGGTGTCAGTCTTTGGTGAGGAAAATACGAGTGATTCTGGGCTTATCTCAATATCGATTTGCTTTCTTTTTTGCGCAAGGTGAGAAAGCATAAGGTCATCATCACCACCTTCTAAACCGCCAATGGACTTAAGAAAATCTAGATCATAAGCTTCTTTTAAAATGGCCAAGTTTCTGCCAACAGCCATATATGGACGCTTGAGTTTTGCAAAACCCAAATATTGCAGCCCTACAAAGAGTGTTTCGAATTGAATAAACCTATTTAGCCAGCCTTTGGTCTGTCGATAAGGAGAATAGCCGATGATAATTTCTGATTCGTTGTTAACATAGGAAGTCATGCTGCTAATCCAGTTTTCCGAATCGGGAACACAGTCTGCATCTGTAAACAACAGAACTTCGTTCGATGCTTTGCTAATCGCTTCATTTAGAGCAAATTTTTTACCTGTCCACCCCTGGGGTAGCGTTTTAATGTCAATCACCTTTATGAAAGAATATTTGCTCGACCAATTTGTCAAAAGCTGCTGGCTTTCATAGGTAGAGCGGTCGTTAGCAATAATTACTTCAAAGTTGGGGTGATTTTGAGTTGTTAAGGCATTCAGTAGATGGGGTAAGTTTTTATGCTCATTTCTTGCGGCTACAATTACAGAAACACTTTTAAATCTAATATCTGCTTTACTAGAATGCTTAAGAATGCTAAGTGCCAGGCTTAGCACAAAGACAAGCTGAAGAGTAATTACTAGTGAAAATATTAGCAGAAAGGGCTGCATTCAGAAAACAATAACGGTCAAAGAAAATAGAATTAAGCAATACTGCTATTTTTGTGGCTTCAAATCAAGTGAATGGATTTTAAGCTAGTTGCAGAAGATAAAGGTTCAAAGGCAAGGGCAGGAGTAGTCACCACAGCACATGGTGAAATTCTGACCCCCATATTTATGCCTGTAGGAACCGCAGGGACGGTAAAAGCAGTACATCAACGAGAATTACACGATGATGTAAAGGCCCAAATTATTCTCGGAAATACATACCATCTTTACCTAAGACCGGGTCTGGATATTATAGAAGCCGCTGGTGGATTGCATAAATTCAACGGTTGGGAAAAACCGATATTGACAGATTCTGGAGGCTATCAGGTGTATTCGCTTTCTGGTACCAGAAAAATTAAGGAAGAAGGTGTAACCTTCAAGTCACATATAGATGGTTCTAAGCATGTATTTACGCCTGAAAATGTAATGGACATTCAAAGAACCATAGGTGCAGATATTATTATGGCTTTCGATGAGTGTACTCCATATCCTTGTGAATACGGTTATGCAAGAGAGTCGATGGAAATGACTCACCGTTGGTTGAAAAGGTGCTGTGACCGATTTGATGAAACAGAAGGTAAATACGGATATGACCAAACACTTTTTCCTATTGTTCAAGGCAGTACATTCAAAGATTTAAGAATTAAGTCTGCAGAAACTATTGCTTCTTTCGGAAGAGAGGGTAATGCCATTGGTGGACTCTCTGTGGGTGAGCCTCATGAAATGATGTATGAGCAAACTGAGGTGGTTTGCGATATTCTACCTCATGATAAGCCAAGGTATTTAATGGGTGTTGGTACACCAGAGAATATATTAGAGTGTATTGCCCTAGGTGTAGATATGTTCGATTGTGTGATGCCAACTAGAAATGCTAGAAATGGTATGCTGTTTACCTCAGAAGGCATTATTAATATTAGGAATGAAAAGTGGAAGGATGATTTCAGTCCAATAGATCCGAACCTCGGGGGATATGTAGATACTTTTTATTCTAAGGCTTATTTGAGACATTTAGTAATTAGCAAGGAGATTTTGGCTGCCCAGATTGCCTCTATTCATAATTTGAGCTTTTACTTATGGTTGGTAAAAGAGGCCAGAGAGCAAATACAGAAAGGCACGTTTGTTGATTGGAAAAACAAAATGGTTAAAAAAGTGACAACCCGTTTATGATGAGAATTTTAGATCGCTACATTCTCATTAAATTTCTAACAACATTTCTTTTTGTTTTGGGGATTTTGGTGGCCATTGTGCTCATTATTACCTTCTCTGAAAGAAATGAAAGCTTTATTAAAAATGAAGTTCCTCCAAAGCTTATAGCTGAGTATTTTCTAGCCTATGCTCCCTATATAGCTAATCTTATTACGCCAATCATTGTATTCATAGCAACGGTGTTTGTTACCTCTAAACTGGCAAGCCACACGGAAATTATTGCCATTTTAAGTGGAGGTGTGAGCTACCCTAGAATGCTCAGACCATTCTTGATTGGTTCCGTTATTATTGCCGTTGTAAGTTTTGCTTTTACAGGTTGGATAATTCCAGAAGCTAATAAGTTTCGCGTGGAGTTCGAGCAGAAGTTTTTCGATAATGAATTTAATTTCTCTCAACGCGATGTCCATTTTAAAGTAAGTCCTTCAACCTATGCCTATATAGCCTCATACGACTCTCGTAGAGATATTGCATACCGCTTTACGTTAGAGGAGGTAAAGGGAACGGAAGTGCTTTGGAAGTTTGCAGCCAGACAGTTAAAATGGGATACTCTTGAGAACGTTTGGGTGGCGAGCAATTGGAATTTGAGGGAGTTTCAAGAAATGGGAGAGAAATATTTGTACAGCCCTAACAAGGATACCACTCTTGGCATTAATATGCGCCCAAGCGATTTTGGTAACTTAAATAGCTTTGAACAAACATTAACCCTAAATGAGCTGAACGATCATATTGCAGACTTGCAAATGAAGGGAGCCGATAATATTCCTATCTATATTATTGAAAAGTATGTGAGGTACATGTCGCCATTTTCGGCCATCATTCTCACCTTTATTGGGGTAATACTCTCTTCTAGGAAAACCAGGGGAGGGGTAGGCTTTCAAATTGCTTTGGGCTTTATGATCGCGTTTATATACATCATTCTATTTATTGCCGCCAAAAGCAATGCAGAGACTACTTCTAATAGTCCTTTGCTAGCGGTTTGGGTACCTAATATCATATTTACTGCACTTGGTGTACTTTTGTACAGATTTGTACCTAAATAATGGAAACAGCCTCTGTTAAAGATTATCTAAAACTCCATTTCATTGTATTTATTTGGGGTTTTACAGCCATTCTTGGCAATGAAATGACTATTGAGTCAACGGATTTGGTGCTATATAGAACGGCTTTGGCTTCTGTTATATTGGCAGTTCTAATGAAGATTCGAAAAAGGGTCTTTATTCTTCCAAGAAAGGCTGTTGGCTATCTTTTTCTGACTGGGCTTGTGGTGGCGGCCCACTGGGTTACATTTTTCGAGTCAGCTCGAATATCAACAGTTTCTGTATGTTTAGCAGGAATGGCCACCACTACCTTCTGGACTAGTCTAATTGAGCCTTTGTTCAAGAAGCAACGTGTACAAGCTTTTCAGGTTCTTCTTGGGCTAGTTGTTATTTTTGGTCTCTATCTCATATTTAAGTTTGAGTTTAATCATGCTGAAGGTTTAGCACTAGCTATGGTTTCGGCCTTTTTGGCTGCGCTTTTTGGAGTGCTTAATTCTAAGTTTACCGTAAAATACCCTGCTTACGGTATTACACTGTATGAAATGTCTGCAGCAGCAATTGGCTTGCTAGTTTTTATTCCTCTTTATAAGTCTTTTGTATTAGAGACAGATGTTATTTATCAGCTTCCTACTACTAGAGATTGGTTCTTACTGTTGCTACTTAGTGGAATTTGTACCGTTTATGCCTTTTCAGAATCTGTTGAATTGATGAAAAGAATTACCGCTTTTGTGGTTAGCCTGACTGTGAATTTGGAGCCTGTATATGGTATTCTATTGGCACTTACTATTTATGGTGAGGAAGAAATGATGAGTGGAGGTTTTTACTGGGGAACATTGATTATAGTTTTGGCTGTACTTTCTTATCCCGTGGCACGCAGAATTAAAAGGAATAGACAGTCTAAGAAGTCGCGAATAATAACTAATTAGTCAGGCTGTTCAATTAGCGAAAGGAGTTATAAGTCTGTCCTTCCTTTAGGTATTCAACCTTGTTTAAAGCTATTTCGAATTTAACAGGTAAGGTTTTTTGAGCTTGGTTACCTGTGGTGTAGACTACAAAATGCAAATGAGCTCCAGAAGCCCAGCCAGTTGCTCCATTAAGTGCTATCGGTTGTCCAACGGTCACTTTTTCGCCCAATTCTACAATTACCCCATTCTTTTGTAAGTGAACATAATCTGCCATGGTGCCATCTTCGTGAAGTATGCTTACGTAATTTCCATCATGCATACATTCTGCAGAAGGACAACCACGATTAGAGTCTTCCTTAATTCTAACCACGGTTCCTGCTCTGGCTGCCGTAATACTAGCGCCTTCTGGCATTGTAAAGTCCAGAGCGTTAATTCCCCTGTGCGTGGTGCTACCATTGTAGCCTTGACTTAACCGATAAGACTTACCAGCAGGAAAGGGAAGTTGATAAGCGTAGTTCTCATCATGTTCGGCTAGAGCATCGCCCATACTGTAGTTGTATCCAAATTTGTATGACCAATTGGCATTTTTAGGTTTTACAATAGTAGCTAAAATGGTGCCTTTAGAATTGGGTTTTAAGACATAATATTCTTCTAGGTTTTCAGCCAATTTGGCTCCTTTTATCTGAACTTCTAGACTTAATGAAATGGGAAAATACTCTTCATTATTGCCCATTATTTTAACTACTTCATCATCTTCTTCAACATATATCTGCATGTCGAAATCTGATGTTTGGCCAAATAATGTACTACTAAGAAAAACTAGTAAGATTAAGCTTCGCATTGTTTTTAATACGAAGAAAAGGCTTAGAGCGACATAGTTCTGTAAAAGAACTTTTGACTAAATGCTTTAATGATTGGTGGTTGTTCTTTGTAAATGCCGAAAAGACTACTGCCAGAACCGCTCATGGCAGCATAGATAGCTCCCTGCTCATATAGTTCAGCTTTAATTTCGGCTAAAATTGGCTGTTTTTTAAAGATGGACTCTTCAAAGTCATTAACGAGAGTTTCTCTCCATGTACTTATGTCTGCCTTCTCCAAGATTTCTTTTAACTGATGTTCTGGTTCTTTGGGAGTAGTTCCAGCATAGGCCTCTTTCGTGGAAATATGTAAGCCTGGATGAATCAATACAAGGTGATAACCACTTAAATTAACATTGCAAGGTTCTAATTCAGTCCCAGTACCACTGGCTAATGCTGGCTTATTCTGAATAAAAAACGGGCAGTCACTACCTAATTGAGCAGCGTATGACTCTAAAAAGCTATCGTCTAAAAAGAGCTGGTAATAGTCTGAAAGCGCTTTAAGCATAAAAGCTGCGTCTGAAGAGCCTCCTCCCAAGCCTGCACCAGTTGGTATGTTTTTATGTAAGTGGATATTGAGTTCAGGAAGATGAAAGTCCTTTTTAAGAAGTTTGTACGCTCTGATTACAAGGTTGTCTTTTCCATCAGAAGGTATAGATGAGCCAGAAGAGTTAAAAGCTGTTTTTTTCTTTGCAGGCACAAATTCTAAAGCATCCTTAAGCGGTATCGGGTAAAGACAAGAATTAATAGCATGGTACCCATTGCTGAGCTTCTCAGTAATTTGGAGGCCAAGATTTATTTTGGCGTTAGGGAATATCAGCATAGAGGTAAGAAAATAGTCACCCTGAAATAGGGTGACTATAGGTTATTTATTTTGTTAAATCTTCAATAAGTCGATCAGTAATTCCTGATGAAGAGAAGCCACCGTCATGCATTAGGTTTTGCATAGTAACCATGCGAGTGAAGTCTGAGAAGAACATTACGCAATAGTTAGCACAGTCTTCTGCACTTGCATTGCCTAGTGGAGACATTTTATCTGCATAGTCGAAGAATACATCAAAACCTCCAACACCAGTTCCTGCAGTGGTCATGGTAGGTGATTGAGAAATAGTGTTTACTCTCACGTTTTTCATTCTACCGAAACGCTCACCGTAGCTTCTTGCAATTGATTCAAGCATAGCCTTAGCCTGAGCCATATCTGAGTAGTCTGGGAAAGATCTCTGAGCAGCAATGTAAGACAAGCCCATAATTGAACCCCACTCATTCATTGCATCAAGCTTCTCAGCAGTTTGCATCACTTTGTGGAATGAAATGGCAGAAACGTCAAGGGTTTTCATCAACCAATCGTAGTTCAAATCGCCATAATCGCGACCTTTTCTTACGTTAGGGCTCATGCCGATTGAGTGCAAAACGAAGTCAATTTTACCGCCAAGTACTTCCATAGACTTGGTGAATAAGTTCTCCAAATCTTCAATTGAAGTAGCATCTGCCGGAATTACTTCTGCTTCACATTCTTCTGCAAGCTTGTTTATTGTGCCCATTCTTAACGCAATTGGGGCATTGGTTAATGTGAAAGAGGCTCCTTCAGCATGAGCAACCTGGGCAACTTTCCAGGCGATTGAACGCTCATCTAATGCACCAAAGATGATTCCTCTTTTTCCTTTCAGTAGGTTATGCGACATAATGTTTTTTCTTTTTGCGGGTCAAAAATAGGGATTTGCTTTGAAATAGAAATCCAAAGTTTCACTGACTTAAAACTCCTGGAGAAAATAGTTCCCCTTCAGAACCCACTGATCTGAATTTTGGGCATCTAAAACTTCCGTAAAGTTCTCATTACTACGACCTACAGAAACCATTACTTTTTTGAATTCGTCACCATCTTGCTGAAATAGATAGAAGATGTTGTTCTCTCTAATCAGCTCTTCGTTTTCGATTTGAGCCACTTCATCGCTGCCAACAATAATACGTGCTTCTATGAATGTACCAATCTTAAGGTTCAGTGACTCATCTTCCAAATGACCGTGAACTCTGAGTTTGTTTGAAGAAACATCTGGGTTAATCAAATAAACCTCTGCTGTATACACTTCATCACTGCCTAGTAAATTGAATTCGATTTTTTGCCCTTTCACTATTTTGCTAGCATCCTTGGCAAACACATCTAACTCAAGGTGCTTGTGGCCTTCACTGAGTAGCTCTAGTATCGGCTGATCTGAACCGATGAACTGACCATTGGAAATCATCACTTTACTCACTTTTGCATCGAAAGGAGCCTTAATGCTAATCTCATTAACGATTCCCTTGTCTTCAATGGATTCCGGATTAATACCAATCAATTCTAATTGAGAGCTTAAAGTTTTATATCGAATTTGAGCTTTGCTTAGTTCTCTTTCAATCTCATTGATCTCCTTTTGAGAAGTAGCGTTCGATGAAACTAAACCTTGTTTTCTCTCTAATTCCTTAGTTTGAAAGTTCATCTCTACTTTTTCTTCAAGCAACTGCTGCTGTAAAGCAATTAGGTTAGGGTGGCTAAGTTTGGCTATTACTTGACCTTTCTTTACGGCTTCCCCTTGAATAACATCTAAGTAAACCACATTGGCAGCAATAAAGCTATGTATCACTTTTCGCTCCATGGGTGGAACATCAATGTTGCCGGTTGCTGTTACAGTTTCAATTAGAGGTTTCACCTGAAGGTTTCCCACCTGAATATTTCTCACTGGAGCGCTTTCCTGAGTTGGTTCCTCTGCAACTTCAGTATCATTCGTTTTTTCTGAACATCCGAGCCCCACTTGGGCCAAAAGGATGAATAGGATATATAACTTTTTCATGGGTTTAATTTTTTTCTGTTAGGAATTCGAGCTGAAGCTGAATAGCAGCCAACTCCTGATAGATAGATATTTTTTGTTCGAAATAGCCTAAGTGAGTATTCACTAACTGAGACCATTCAAAAGTGTTGATGTCGCCACTGCTGAGTAGGGTTTTTAGTCCACCCCAGTTAGCCTCCATTTGATTATCGGGAGGTAAAAAAGCAAGGGCCTTTTGCAGGTGTTCTTTGTTTTTGTTGAGCTCAGAAATCTTTTGTTCGTAATCGAAAATGATTTGCTCTTGCTCATTTCTACGCTTTTCAACTTCCAGACTTCTGATCTTAGCTGTTTGCTTTGGAGAGCTGGAAAAGAGGGGCATGCTAAGCCCTGCTCGAAAACCGCTAAGTCCTGTCAGGTTCACAATTCTCTGTTGAAAATAACCTACTCTCAATTCAGGAGCATACTGAGCTTTCGCTTCTTTAACCTGCATTTCCATCCAATTGAGTTCTGCCTGCTGACTTTGTGCGAGCAAGCTGGTGATTGAATCGGAAGTTTGACTCATCCACTCAGTGACAGAAATATTAGCTGGTTTTCCATCAATAGTTTGACCACACCACTTACTCAGTTCTGCTAGAGCACTTTCCTTAGTCATTTCTGCTGAAAGCTGCTGTTTGCTTAAACTAAGTACTATACTTTCTACACCAAACTGATCTTTAAGATTCAGCTCACCAGCCTCTCTGGCTTGTCTTAGCGTTACATTTATGTCTTGCAGTTCAGGCAACCATAGGTTGATTTGCTCAAGACTCTGTTCCGCAAAATACCATTTGAACCATAGGCCTTTCACCTGAGAAATCATATATCGCTGCTGAAGTAATTGTTCCGATTCAACATACTCTGTTCCTGCTACTGCGGCTTTTTTAGCTGCACTCATATGGAAGAGATTTCCCAGACTCTGATCAAGTTGCCACTGCCAGTCATTCACATCTTCGTTGAGTTCACCATAGGAATAGTCGAATGAGGTGTTACCTAACTGAAAGGTGGCTTTCTCACGGCTTTTACTTTGTTCAAGTGCAATTGATAGGTTCTTGAACTCGGCATGGTTGGCTTTGGCCATTGTTACTACATCATCTATACTTACCGGATTAGTTTGTGCCTGTAGGGAATTGAAACTCAAAAACAGAACAATAATACCAGCGGCTTTAGTCAATGTTTTCTTGTTGAACATTACATATAAGTTAGGTAATATAAACAGCGTTAGCAGGGTAGAGGAGATCAGTCCACCGATTACAACCGTGGCGAGTGGTTTCTGAACTTCAGCCCCAGCAGTTACAGAAATGGCCATTGGAAGGAAACCAAATGCGGCAACTGCTGCTGTCATTAACACGGGTCTTAGCCTTGCTAAACTTCCTTCTATTACCACCTCATCAATCGTGTTATGGCCTTCTTTTCTCAGTTGGTTGTAGTATGAAATCAGCACGATACCGTTGAGCACTGCTACACCAAACAGTGCAATAAAGCCGATACCTGCAGAAATACTGAAAGGCATACCTCTAATCCAGAGAGCGAGAATACCCCCAATGGTAGACATTGGCACTGCTGAGAAAATAAGTGCAGCATATTTCATCGATTTAAAGGTGAAATAGAGTAGCACGAAAATCATTAGAAGAGCAGCAGGCACAGCAATGCTTAGCCTTTCTTGAGCTGCTTCAAGGTTTTCAAACTGCCCACCATACATCACGTAATATCCTGCAGGGAAATCGATGTTGGCATCAACTTTCTCTTCAATCTCCGCCACTAAACTGGCAATATCTCTATTTCTGTTGTTCACACCAATGGTGATTCTTCTCTGCGCATTTTCACGAGTAATTTGCATTGGCCCTTCAATTACTTTTCGCTCAGCCAATTCATGAAGCGGAATTACTTCACCATCGAAACTAGTTACGTAGAGTTTATTCAGGTCTAGATCGCCTCTATAGGTATCATTGTAACGAACTACAAGATCGAACTTCTTCTCATTTTCGAAGATCACTCCAGCAGCTTCTCCTGCAAATGCAGTTCTTACTACTTGATTTACTGCATCTATTGACACATTGTATTGTGCTAACTTCTTGCGGTTAATGTCTATGACAAACTGCGTCAGTCCGGCAGTTTGCTCAACTTTTACGTCTGCAGCACCTTCTATACCTTCCACAATATCTGCTACTTCTTGGCCTAGTCTGGCAAGCTCTCCAACATCTTCACCGAAAATTTTAATGGCAATCTCTGTTTTTGCACCGGTCATCAATTCATTGAATCTCAATTGAATAGGTTGGGTAAATTCGAATGAGGCTCCCGGAATAGCTGCTAGCTTTCCTTTCATAAGGTCAATGAGTTCTTCCCTGTCATTAGTGGTAGTCCATTCCGACTTATTCTTTAGAATAATCATGATGTCGGCATCTTCTATGGCCATTGGGTCGGTAGGTACTTCCGAAGTACCAATCTTTGAAACTACATGCTTTACTTCAGGGAAATTGCTAAGAAGTATGTTTTCAGCCTGATTTGCCGTTTTAATACTTTGTTGGAGTGAACTTCCTGGGGGAATAGCCATTTGCATAGCTAAATCTCCTTCTTCTAAGGTTGGAATGAATTCAGAACCCAAAGTGCTGAGTAATACCGCACAAGCTAAGAATGCAGCCACTACAATGCTAAGTAGCATTTTTGGCCACTTGAGTGCAGATTTAAGCATAGGACGATATTGGTCTCTCATCCAATTCACGAATTTGTCCGAAAGTGTGTTATGCGCTTTGATCTTCTTTTTAAGAAGTAGACTGGTAACCATTGGAACGTAGGTGAGAGAAAGTATCATGGCGCCTAAAAGGGCGAAACTCACGGTCAAGGCCATTGGCTTAAACATCTTGCCTTCCACACCTGTAAGTGTAATTACCGGAAGGAATACAACCAAGATGATGAGGACTCCAAAAGCAGCTGACTGATAAATCTTGACTGAGGCTTTCTTTACCACATCGTCCATTTCTAACTGGCTGAGATGTTTGCCAACGTAACCAACATAAATTACGTGGAGTACATTTTCTACAATGATTACCGCACCATCTACCACAATACCAAAGTCGATTGCTCCTAATGACATGAGGTTGGCCGATACTCCGAAAATGTTCATCAGAATAAAGGCAAAAAGCATGGCCAGAGGAATGACTGAGGCTACAATAAGTCCGGCACGCCAGTTACCCAGTAGTAGTAGCAGCACGAAAATTACAATCAGACCACCTTCAATTAGGTTTTTACTTACCGTATCTATAGCACGCCCAACCAAGTCGGAACGGTCTAGATATGGTTCAATGGAAACGCCTTCGGGCAAACTGCTCTGAATTCGCTCTACTCTTTCATGAACGTTGGCAATGGCTTCTGAAGAGTTAGCTCCTTTAAGCATTAGGGCGATACCACCCACAGCTTCGCCTTTTCCATCTTTGGTCATTGCACCGTAGCGTTTCGGGCTTCCCCATTTTACTTCTGCAATGTCCTTTATCAATACAGGGGTTTCTCCCTAGTGCTTAACAATAATGTCGTTAAGCTCTTCTAGGTCATCGATTCTTCCTTCAGAACGGATATAATATGCATTGGTGCTTTTCTCGATATAACTACCGCCACTATTCTGATTGTTTCTCTCCAAAGCATCGAACACATCGGCTAAGGTTAGGTCGAAACCTCTGAGTACGAGCGGATCTATAGCAACTTCGTATTGCTTAAGGTAACCTCCGAAACTGCTGATTTCGATAATGCCGGGAATTCCACTCATCTGACGTTTAACTATCCAGTCCTGAATAGTTCGGAGCTCCATATCGTCATACTGATCTTCATAACCGGGCTCTACAGCCAGCACGTATTGGTAGATTTCACCAAGACCAGTGGTAATTGGCATAAGTTCCGGGGAACCAAGTCCTTCAGGAATTTCTTCTGAAGCCAGATTGAGCTGCTCTTGAACAAACTGCCTGGCATCGAGCTGAGACATTCCGTCTTCGAACACAATGGTCACCACTGAAAGACCATATCGTGAGATGGATCTGATTTCAGTAACTCTTGGAATGTTTGCAACACTTATCTCGATAGGGAAAGTGATGAGCTGCTCCACTTCTTGTGGAGCAAGGGTAGGCGAGGTGGTAACCACCTGCACCTGATTGCTGGTAATGTCGGGTACAGCGTCAATTGGTAGTTGTTTGAGGGAATATAAACCTCCAACTACTATGGCTATAACCAATAGGAATACAATGAATTTCTGTTCAACAGAAAAATGAATAATTTTCTTAAACATGGTGTAATAAGATTAAATCAATTAATCAATAATGGAGGGTCAGATAGACCTTATTAGGGGATTACACCAATGCAGGTGGGCCTCTTAGCGGTTGTAGCTTGAGGTAATAATTGTCTTTTAGACTGAATAAGTAAGGAGTATTGTGTTGAGTTTCTTCTTCAAGAATAGGAATGAAAGATAAAGCTATGGCTAGGAAAGCCAGGTCTGGACTTATGATCTCTAACTGATGCTCTGTCTCAAATTTTTCCAGGTGTTCCTGACCCAAGTCTGGATGGAAAATAAACTGAAGCCAGTTTAGAATATTGCCATTATTCTCGACTTCGGATATGGTATGATTATAGGTTTGCGTAATATTATTATGCTGGTGCGGGGTAATACTGTGCAGGAGCACAATTACCGTAGCCAAACCAACAAACAGCAAACCTAACTTTCGCATGGTCAAATATAGAAAAAGAATTAAAACTCGAATGTAACCGTGTGATATTCGGCTTGAATAATGGTTAAACTTAAGAACCTGTCATTTCAATAAGTTCTTTAGCAGAATTATAAGCCGTTGCTGATGGATTTTTTCCTCCTATCATTTCTGCAATTTCTCTTAAACGGTCTTCTTGATTAAGCAACCTGATCTGACTACTGGTTGTGCTGGTAGACTCGTCTTTATATACGAAATAGTGAGCTGACCCACGAGCAGCAATTTGAGGCAAGTGTGTAATAGTAATTACTTGATGACTTTCCGACATCTTCCTCATCATTTGAGCCATTTTAATGGCAATTTCGCCAGAAATACCTGTGTCTATTTCATCGAATACAATGGTAGGAAGGGCGGTTTTGTCTGCCAAAATATACTTAACGGCAAACATGAGCCTTGAAAACTCACCACCAGATGCGGCTTGTTTCAGTGGGCTAGGGGCTATGCCTTTATTGGCAGAAAAGAGAATTTCTATAGTGTCGTTACCGGTTAAGGTCAGTTCAGAATCTATCCTCTTAACTTCTAAGCTGGCATTTGGCATACCAAGTTCTGCCAGATGTGATTTGATAGATTTGGTAAACTGATCGAAAACCTTTGTTCTTACCTTAGATAGCTCCTTTGCCAATTTATTGGCTCGCTCAAAGGCTTCTGTTTCTGCTTTTGCAGCTTCTTCAATGGCTTCATCTAAGTTGCTAACCCTTAGTACTTTGTTTCCAAGTTCTTCGTAAATCTCTAACAGCTCAGCAATTGACCCTACCTGATGTTTCTGCTGGAGTTTGTAAATGAGGCTGAGTCTATCCTGACATTCTTCGGTACGCTGAGGATCAACTTCTACTTTACTGTCTTCATCCTCAAGCTCTGCAATTATATCTTTCAGTTCAATGAGAAGGCTCTCTAGACGCTCTCTTAAAGCATCGTAAGACTTACCGAAGCTACTTATGGCAGATATCGTAGACTTTAGCTCTTGGATCATACCAGAGGCATTAAATTCCGCCTGATCAGAAATCATTAAAGCTTCATTGAGCTTGGCTTTAATTTCCTCGGCATGCTCTAGTTTGGAGAGCTCTTCTTCTAGCTCCTCTTGTTCGTCTGCTTGCAGCTGGGCTGTATCTAATTCATCGAATAGGAACTGATGGTAATCGGCCTCTTTGGTTATTTGGCTACCTTCTTCGATTAAGTCTCTGTGTATTCTCTGTTTTTCTTTGAAGTCTTTGAAAACCTCTTGATACTTTGATAGGAGCTCAAAGTTGCCAGCAACTATATCGATTATCTGAAGTTGATAAGAGTTATTGCCCAAAGCCAGTGTTTCGTGCTGAGAGTGGATGTCCATCAATCTTAAGCCAATTGCCTTCAGTGCATCTAGCGTGGTTGGTGTATCATTAATGAATGCTCTAGACTTTCCGGTTGCACTTATCTCTCTACGAATAATACACTCTTCTTCATAGTCCAAGTCATACTCTTCGAAAAGAGGCTTAAGTTGATATGCTTTTACATCAAAGATTCCCTCAATAATGCACTTCTTAGAATCATCAAAAACCACTTTGCTTTCTGCTCGCTTGCCAAGTAATAAGCCTAAGGCACCTAGCATAATTGATTTACCAGCTCCAGTTTCACCAGTAATAATATTTAAACTAGAATCAGGCTTAATTTTTAGTTGCCTGATTAGCGCATAATTCTCGATAGAAAGGGTTCTGAGCATTGAACAAAAGTATCAATTCAGCTTGCTCCAAGCAATACTAGTTCTGAACGATTTTTTGATATTGACTCCTTCTGGAAGGATCTAACTTGAGTAACTCATTGTAAACTTCTCTTCTGAGCTTCATATCACCCTGAGAGAAAACATTTACTAACTCATCACTTTTAGCGTCTAAAAAAGATATGATTAGAATGGAATTGGGAAGTACTGAATTTACCTCTTGAACTTCCTTTAAGGCATCTAGTATATTCTGTCTGGCAGTTTCTGGGTCAGACTGAAAAATATCCATTCCGTTAATGTGATAATCGTAGAATGCTTGTCTAACAGGTTCATATTGGGCATTACTCATTAGGTTTTCAACCAACCAATACCTGTTTCTTCGACTTTGAAATTGCCCCCAGCCTGTTGAGCCAGCGTTTTGAGCATTGTTTACAATATTCAGAGCAGTCTGAAAATGAGCTGTACCTCCGAGAGGCGCAAATGAGTCATAATCTATGCCCAAGGCTATGTATGCATAGTAGGCAAGTAAGGAAGTAATATTATTGGTGAAATTGTTCTGGTTAAACTGCAAAGGCTGCGACTGGTTAAACTGAAAGTCCCAGTCTCTATCGGCAAAGTTTAGCAACAAAGTTTCATAGGTAGTTCCATAAACTGGTCTAACTATTTGTATTTGTGCATTAGCAGTAAACTGACCTATACTGGGCTGGTCTTGAATAGTTAGAACGAGGTTAGCTTTTATTTTTTCGTTGTTTCTAAACTGATCGTTGGTCCATACCGTCTCGTTTAGAAAGCGCTCGAAAGTAGTTTTCATATCATCAAAAACTGCTCTTTCAGTAGTTTGAACTATGTCTGCATTTATACTGACGGTAAAGTTCAGCTCTTGTGCCTTTAGTGAAAAAAGGCATGTAATGAGTAGAATTAGGATGAAGCTAGATTTTTTCAAGAATGCTTTTGATGATGTCTTTAGCAACTTCTTTTTTAGTCTTTAACTCAAAATGTTGAATATTATTGGCTTTGTCAATAAGAGTAATCTTGTTGGTGTCATGGCCAAAGCCTGCTCCAGAATCTTGTAGCGAGTTTAATACAATGAGATCGAAGTTTTTACTCTTTATTTTACCTTGCGCATTTTTTAATTCATCGTTGGTTTCTAGGGCGAAACCTACATTGAACTGTTTTTCTTCTTTTCTGGCCCCAAGTGTCTTGGCTATGTCTATAGTTTTAGAAAGCTCAATTTGCAGAGTAGTGTCTGCCTTCTTTATTTTCTGATCTGCTTGAGTAGTTGGAGCATAATCTGCTACTGCTGCGGCAAAAATATTGATGTCCGAGTGAGGGTAAACTTGCTCGCATGCCTCAAACATTTGCTGCCCACTCTTTACGTTTACTCGGTTTATTACTGAGTTATCTACACTAAGGTGAGTAGGGCCAGTTATAAGTGTTACCTGTGCTCCAAGTCTAGCAGCTTCTTCTGCTAGAGCAAAGCCCATTTTTCCAGAAGAGTAATTGCCAATAAAGCGAACTGGATCTATAGCCTCGTAGGTAGGGCCAGCAGTTATCATGACCTTTTTCCCTTTTAGCGGGGCATTTTCCGAGAAAAAGTCATTAAGGTAGGTTATGAGTTCTTCGGGTTCGGCCATTCTGCCTTGACCAACCAATCCACTGGCCAACTCTCCATGTCGAGCCTCGATCAATGCATTTCCAAAACCCTGCAGCTTGGCAATGTTAGCTAATACTGAAGGGTGCTGGTACATGTCTAAATCCATTGCAGGAGCAAACATTACCGGACATCTGGCCGATAGGTAGGTGGCCAAAAGTAGGTTGTCGCAAAGACCATTAGCCATTTTACCGATGGTGTTGGCACTTGCCGGTGCTATAATCATGAGATCAGCCCACAGTCCAAGCTCAACATGATTATTCCATTCTCCAGCATTATCAGTAGTAAACTCCGAGAGAGCGGGGTTTTTGGAGAGGGTTGAAAGGGTAAGGGGAGAAATGAATTCTTTAGCTGCAGAAGTCATAACTACTTTAACTTCGGCACCTTCTTTCACCAGTAATCTAACGAAAATAGCAGCCTTGTAGGCTGCTATGCTTCCGGTAACTCCGACCAGTATTTTCTTTCCTTTCAACATGAAGGACCGTTGTTATTCTTCTGAAGCTGCTTCTGCTTCTTTGAATCTGTGGTAGATTTCTCCGTTAATAAATTCTTCGATTGCCATTGCTGTTGGCTTAGGCATTCTCTCATAGAATTTAGAAATCTCAATCTGCTCTCTGTTTTCGAAAATCTCTTCAAGATTATCTACAGTAGAAGCAAACTCTGCCAATTTTCCGTTGAGCTCTTCCTTCATAGTAGAGGCAATTTGCTTAGCTCTTTTAGAAATAATAGCTACCGACTCGTAGATGTTGCCAGTAGGCTCCGCGATCTTATCGGTATCTCTTGTAATAATTGATGGACTTGCTGCCATTTTAGTCTATTTTCAGTTTATTTAATTCTTCCTTCGATTGCTCGTAGTAATCCTGAGCTTTATTCATGTACTCACTCTGTGGGTACTTTTCCAAAAACTCCTCATAAAGATCTAAAGTTTTATCGAAACGCTCTTTCCTTTTGCTGGTAATACTGTTATCAGCAAGTTTAAAGCTAGTTTCTACACTTAAGAATAACAATTCCTCATTGTATTTGGAATCAGGATAATCTTCTTTGAACGCCTCGAAGCTAACCAAAGCTGCTTCTAAATATGTTCGGTAAGATAAACCTGTTGTAAGCCTGTAATATAATTTTGCCGTTTGATAAGCCTTAGTTTCAAAACGAATTTGCAGCTCATCAATAATTGCATTTGCCTCCTGGTAACGCTGAGATGCAGGGTAACGGTTCAAAAAGTTTTGCATAGCTAAAACAGCTTGTTCTGAGCTGCTTTGGTCTAGGTCTGGGCCCGGGGCATCTAGGTATAAAGAATAAGCCTCCATAAACTGAGCCTCTTCTGCCATTGGGCTTCTACCAAAAGTTTGATAAAACTCTTTGAATTGATACGCTGCTAGTTGATAAAAACCTTGATTGTACTCGCAGTATGCCCAGTAATATCTGATTTTCTCAGCTTGTTCTGCTCCTCTGAAGTACGGGTAGATGCGCTCAAATAGAAGTTTAGCCCTTTCGTACTTACCTCTTTCGTAAAGAGCAATAGCACCGCTGTACATTTCTTCATAGTCATTAGATCGCTCTAATTTCACAAAGTCTGAGGCACAGCTAGTGTATAAAGTAATTAATGCCACAAAAATTATTAAAAGAGGGGGCTTTTTCATCGGCCTGCAAAATTACCAGTTAAGTTAGACATTTCCAATTCAACGAAGGTAATGAGAAGGATTTTCATTTGGGGAGGGTTTCGTTGAACATTAACTTTTTTTAACCCGTGGCTTATTTATCCCAGCGCAGATTTCTTGCTACCTGCCGTAGAGTAGGCCGTATATCTTGGTGCCAAGTAAAGCCTCGCAGTCTTTTGTCCAGCTGAGCAATCTCAAACTCTGGCTTAACCTGGCCATCTACTTCCTTGTAAGTTCTTATTTCTGTTACTGAGTTTCGGTTGAAATATAACGCCATATTAGAGCACTTCATTTTATTCATAGACATAGCTCCAGTAGCTTCTTTAATGTAATAGATGCTTTCACCGTTGCCGTTCACATCTGTCTTTTTAATGAATCCATCGTCAAAGTATACCTGCATGTCTATGCCTCTTACTTGATTGTAATTCTTTGCACTATCTTGAGATATGACGAAGGAGTTTTGAGTGAGGTTCATTTTATAAATTTTGCTCTCACGTACTTCTATGTTTATTGAATCTGCTGTCATTTGGCTGTTTTCAGCCCATATAACCGGGTCAGTAAACATGTAGATAGTAGAATCTCGAAAGTTGTAGCTTACCGAGTCTGCTACACCTTGCATGTTAGATTTGAACATCTTTACATCGTGATAGGCTGTGAGAAATTTGTTCTCAGGATCGTTCTGGTTTGAATACAAAGTGTCTGCACTGATGAACAATGAATCTCCTTCAAGCATTTTCTTCATATAGGCCTGGTCATAAACTACAGCTTCTTTTATAAGCTTAGTGTAGCGCCCTCGGTTTCCATAGATAGTTAATGAATCAGGCTTTGAGGTCATTATGATATTCTGACTTGCTGTATATACTTTTCTTGCGTCATCGGCAACTATAGTGTCAGCTTCAATGTAAACATCCGCGTTAGCAATATTACCCTCATAAATTTCTGCATAGAGATCTTGCCGATTGTAAATGAGACCGTTGTTAGTGTTGAGGGTGTCAGACTCAATGGTAATACCTTCGGTTTTACCTTTTGTTTTTGCTAGAGAAGTGTTTGTATCATAATAAAGCGTATCCGTCTTGAGCCTGAACTCTGGGTTTATCATATCAACCTCACTAAAGAACTCTGCTTTTTTGGTAGGCGTAAAATAGTATCCCCAATCGCTTGTAAGCTCGTTAGATTCATCAACAAGCTTACCGCCACCAAAATAATGACCTACTTGAGTGTTTCTATCGTAGTCCAAGTTATCTGTGTAGAGCGTGACGCTATCATCTTTCATTACAACATTATTGCGAAGTCTCGCAACTCTCAGATTTCCATCATATTCCAAATAGTCACTCTGAATGTTGAGAGGATCTACATTGTCAATAATCCGAACATGACCATATGCCTTGGCCGAATTGGTTAGTTTGTTCAGGTAGGCAGAGTCACAAAAGATAGTCGTGTTGCCTTGTATCAGCACCACACTGTCTTTCATACGTTGCTCACTACCAGACCCAATGAGTTTCCCCGCTGTTTTAAGCGTTACTCTTGTCTGACTAAAGCTAAGTACAGATACAAAGAATAGAATAAGATAAAATGTAACTCTTCTCATTTTTTCGGAACGGCCGCAAAATTAGCGATTTGTGCTATTTTTGAGCCATGGTTGATCGCTTTTTGGAGTTTATCAAAAAACATGCCCTTATTGATGAAAAGGACGATTTGCTCCTTGCAGTGAGTGGTGGAGTAGATTCCATGGTGCTATTTAACCTTATTTCACAAACAAAGCATCGGTTTGCAGTGGCACACTGTAACTTTCAGCTAAGAGGTGAACAGGCAGATTTAGATGAGAAACTAGTGAAGGAAGCTTGTGAAGCCAACGGCATCAAGAATCATTCTGTCCGCTTTGAAACGAAAAAGTTTGCTTCAGAAAAGGGAATCTCTACTCAAATGGCGGCAAGAGAGCTTAGATTCGATTGGTTTAGGGAGTTATGCTCGAAGTTTGGTTACACTAAAATAGTGTTGGCCCACCATAGAGATGATTCGATAGAAACTTTCTTTTTGAATTTAAGCAGAGGGACCTCATTAAAGGGGCTTAGAGGTATTCAGGCAAGAAATGAAAATCTCATTAGACCTTTGTTGCTATTATCTAAAAAGGAGATTGTCGATTACGCTACAAGAAATGGGATCGCATGGAGAGAAGATGTCAGCAATGAAGAGACTTACTATAAGAGGAATCTAATTAGGCATGAGCTGCTTCCGGTTTTTAAGAAGTTGAATCCTGATTTTGAAAAGGTAATGTCCGAGAATTTGGAGAAGCTGGAATATAGATACCAAACTTCAGAAAGGCATTACGATGACTTAAGGGCTTCGCTAATTGAAGAGCAGAATAACCAAAGCAGAATTGTTAAGTCAGAGATATTAGAACAATGTGCTAGTGCTTATGACCTTTATGAAGTGTTGAGGCCTTTTAGTTTTAATTTCGACACAGCAGAGCAACTATATGAATCTCTAGATAAGGTTGGGGTACAGTTTAAATCTGACAGCCACTTTGCTTTGGTAGACAGAGAATATGTGTTTATAGAAGAGATATCTACTACTAGTTATGAGTCATTCGAGCTTCAGGAAGGTGAGGATGGTTTCATCTGTGCAGATAAGCACTATCATTTATCCGTTTTGGGTGTATCTGACTGGAAGTTAGATAGAAAACCTGAGCATGCTGCTTTAGATTTGGCTTTACTTCAATTCCCCTTAGAGATCAGGCCTTGGCAGGAAGGAGATACTTTTCAGCCTATAGGTATGAAGGGTAGAAAGTTGATTAGCGATTTGCTAATAGACCTAAAGGTGCCGCTATCAGATAAGCCCAAGGTTCATGTTCTATTGTCGAATGATGAAATAGCTTGGGTAATTGGCTTTAGAATTTCAGAAAAATTTAAGGTTTCAGAGAAAACAAAGAAGGTTTGGCAGGCGAAGCTGAAAAATAACTAACCTTCCATCAAAATATCATCAAACATTTGAGCGGTAATTTCATTTAGAATAATGGCGTATTAACTTTGCCGCATTAGTAATTAAAACCCTAAAGATCACATGAAAGTAACAGTAGTAGGTGCCGGAGCAGTAGGTGCCAGTTGTGCCGAATATATCGCTATTAAAGACTTTGCTTCAGAAGTAGTGCTAATAGACATTAAGGAAGGTTTTGCTGAAGGTAAAGCAATGGACTTAATGCAAACGGCTTCTTTGAATAGTTTCGATACCAAAATAACAGGTACTACTAATGATTACTCAAAAACTGCGAACAGCGATGTTGCAGTAATTACTTCTGGTATTCCTCGTAAGCCAGGTATGACTAGAGAAGAGTTGATTAGCACCAATGCAGGTATTGTTAAGTCTGTAGCTGAAAACCTAATCAAACACTCTCCAAATGTAATCATCATTGTGGTTTCTAACCCAATGGATACAATGACTTACTTGACTCATAAAGCGACTGGTTTACCTAAAAACAGAATTATTGGTATGGGTGGAGCTTTAGATTCTGCTCGTTTCAAATATAGATTGGCAGAAGCTCTAGAGGCTCCTATTTCTGATGTTGACGGAATGGTTATTGGTGGTCATAGCGATACTGGTATGATTCCTCTAACTCGTTTAGCTACAAGAAACTCTGTGCCAGTTTCTAAGTTCATTAGCGAAGACAGAATGGAAGAAGTGAAGCTAGAAACCAAAGTTGGTGGTGCAACATTGACTAAGCTATTGGGTACTTCTGCTTGGTATGCTCCTGGAGCTGCAGTTTCTGCTATGGTTCAGGCAATTGCTTTAGATTCTAAGAAAATGTTCCCTTGTTCTTGCTTGTTAGAAGGAGAGTACGGCCTTAACGATATTTGTATTGGTGTTCCAACAATTATCGGAGCTAATGGTGTAGAGTCTATTGTTGAAATAGAGTTGAATGATGCTGAAAAAGCCGAATTAACTAGCAGTGCCGATGCTGTTCGAAAGACTAACGGTCTGATCTAATTCAGATAAAGCATTATAATTAAAAAAAAGCCTTTTCAGCATACTGAAAAGGCTTTTTTATGGTCCTAGTTTTTCTTTTAGTTGTGCTGAAAGAGAAGTTTTCCATCCTTATCTACGATTTTGAATTTGCTCTGGTTCAAAATCGAGATTTCCTCAGAAGTGCATAGACTCTCATTCTTTTCTCCTAAGAAAATGAGAGTGGCCTCATCGTAAGACTTGAGTTTGTGGTTGTTAGGCTTGGCTATCTTTACTTCCGTTAAAAGCTCACCTTTGCCATAAGCATTTAGCCCTACTTTAAACTGAAGCTTAACATCTCCATCTTTAAAGTATTCAGTGAATTCACCAAAAAGTTTGTTGTAAGTGTAGTGTCTCTCACTTCTAATGTCACCATTGTCGTAGAACTCCACTGCTTTACCGTGTAGGCGTCCTTCAAGGGCTCCGTAGGTAAATTTTAGCTTTTCATTTTCATAATAGTCAATAATTTCTCCCGTAATAGGTCTGTCGGAATGACTATAGATTCCATTCAAAAAACTTACTTCAGAAATGTGCACTTTTTCAGCTGCTTTGTCTGCCGAAATAAATACTAGTAATAAGCTAAGAAAACTGAGTTTAATGATTACTCTCTTCATACATTTGGTATTTGAAAAATCAACAAAGGTTGATGATTATTCAAGTCAGGTGTTTGGTTAGTTAAATTTCAAGGTTCCTAATCAAGTTTACAATACAGCAAACTGTTGTGTGTATATTGATTAATTCACTTGAAAAGAGTCGCTGCAAAAATGTAGCCGATTCTTCAATTGCCAAAGAAAAATTATAACAGTTGTCATATTTGACTTAATAAAACGACAAGTTTTTAGTTTAAATGGTTGGTAAGTCAGTTTGACTAACCTTAAATAAAACTCATTATTGCATTGAAAGTCCGAATTTTTATAGTAATTACTGTCTTAATACTACTCTCTGGAGCTGCATATTGGTATTTTGAGTTAGAACGACCGAAATCGAAAATAGAACACATTCTTCCAGAAACTAGCTTGTTTGCAATTCATGGTACTAACCTCAAGCAGTCGCTTCAGGCTATAGAAGATTACGAATGGTTTAGTACAGCTAAATCTATTCCATTTGTCAAAACAGTGGTCGATTGGTCAGATAAAGTAGATTCTTTGGAGACCAGTGGTAAACTGAAATCTTCAGTTACTGAATTGCCTTTCTGGATTTCGTTTCACTCTACTGGCAGCTCAGATATAACTCCTCTGTATATTATAGAGGCCTCAGATTTTAAATGGAATTCTCAGAATATTGTAACCATTTTAAATACACTAACCGGAACCGATTATACTACCTCGAATCAGCTATTTAATGGCTTCAATCTACTGAATGTAAAAGGAGGTAATACACAATTAGTGATGCTTATTCAGGGTAGCTATTTGGTGATTTCTGAAGAAAATTTGCTTGTAGAAGATGTTGTAAGAGCATTGGAAAATGAGTCTAATAGGTTGGTTGATTCTCAGTACAAACCATTTGTTGATGGCGACTTGCAGCTCATTGTCAATACCAAAAGAATGAATGAGTTGCATCAAGTTTTCTTTTCTGAAGATCTAGATGGTTCTGAAAGTGTTGGGTCTGTGGCTTACTTAAACCTAAGTTTTGGAGCGGAGAGTATTAGCGCTCAGGGAACATCTGCCGGTGGAGAAGTGATTGCTAAAGAAGATGCTAGCTTATTTGGCAAAAACCTTATTCCTATAACTTCTACAGCCTTTAAGTGGATGCCCTTTAATGTGGGTATGACTGATTTGAAAGAGCTATTGCGTGGCGAAATGCTAGCGGTTTCGTTAGATATGAACTTTTCTGATGTGGCTGAGGTGCTCTTAATCAATACAGCAGATACGGTGTATTTAAGGAGAGAACTTGATAGGTTATCTGAATCTAAAACAAGTGTGCAAGATTCTACTGTCTATAGTGAGTCTTACCTGAATACCACATTAGGTTACATTCAACAAAGCGATTTTGTTGAGTTGCTTACCTCGGGCGAAAGGAAAATGGACGAGCCATATTACGCTATCTTTCAAAATGCTCTGATTTTAAGCGATAATTTGGATGCGCTGAAAACCATCATGAACGAGTTCGACAATGAATCTACCTGGGGTAAATCGGTCGAAAGAAGGAGGGTGTTAGATGACCTAGTACAAGAAACTGACCTTACTATTATTAAAGACTTAGATTACGGTTCTGAATCCATCTTCGATGGGTTGAAGCCAGTATGGAAAGAGTTTTTTAGTAAAAATCCTAGTCTCAAAACCTTACTTAAACGAGTGCAAATACAGCTCAACTCAAATAATGAATCTTATTTGGTAAGTTCAACCTTAGACTTTAATAAAGGCAAACTGATTGCTCCTATAGAAACAACTAATGGAGAGGATATTGCTGCAGAATTGGTGGTTAAGGCCAATGCATTTGCAGATACCACGCTTGTCACCAAACCATTTATTGTTCGCAACCATGTTAACTCTAGCCTTGAGGTTGTTTTTCAAGACTTGACTGGGGCTGTTTACCTAACCACTAGGCAAGGTGAAATTCTTTGGAAGACCGATGTAGGGCAAAGAATAAGGGGTGGTATTCATCAAATAGATTACTACAATAATAAAAAGCTGCAGTATTTATTCTTTACAGACTCTTTAGTTCATCTGATAGATAGAAATGGTGAAATGGTAGATGGTTTTCCCAAATCGTTCGAAAGTCCTATGATCATCAATGGTTCTGCTGTGGTAGATTATGACAATAGTAAGCGTTACAGATACCTAGCTAAGGATAGAAGAGGAAATATTAGCTTGTTCGATAAAGAGGTTAATCTATTGGAAGGCTGGAATCCAAAAGCAATGGAAAGCGAACTTCTACAGACTCCTTTTCATACGCGTGTAAGAGGAAGAGATGCTTTTGTAGTGGTAGAAAGAACAGGCGAGGTTTCTTTACTGAATAGGAGGGGAGAGTTTTACAGTGGTTTCCCAAAAACTTTCGATTTACGCTTTAAGGGAGATGTTACACTAGTTAAAGGACCCAACTTTGCAGGTACCAATATCGCTTTAATGGGAGAGGAAGGCATGTTGCTTCAAATTAACTTAGAGGGTAAAGTGGTTCAAGAGAAACAGCTTTTTCGCCCTACTACCAGAAGTATGTACTCTATGGTGAGCGATGTGTTGGAAACTGGATTCAGAATTATCAGAAACGATCAAAATAGAATAGCATTCTATGACATGTCTGGTGAGCAAGAGTTCGAAATAGACTTTGATAATTCTGGAGAATTGAATGTTGAGTTCTACAACTTTAGAAACGGTAAAGAGCTTTATGCGGTTAGAGATATTCAGCGCAATCAATTGTACCTTTTCAACAATAAGGGAGAGCAAATATGCCCTGTAATCCCTTCTTCAGAGCGAATAAGCATTCTATATTATCAGAATTTATCAGAGTACGAAGTGTTTGTTAACTTCGCCAATCAATTGAATATTTATGCTATCGATGCACAGTAGTATTAGACTCATTGCTTTTATAGGAGTATTTTTTCTGACCATCTCCTCTGCTTGGTCTCAGGCCGATTCATTGCCCGATAATTTTTCGAGCCCCTATGAAGTCATTTATAATCACCTGAACTATTTGCAAGATGAAAACCATCTTCCTGAACAAGCGGCCAAGTCGCTTTTCAAAGGAGAGAGGAGTCAGAAGCAGCTCAATAATTTAGCGGAAGAGCTTAAGCAGATTTTAGATGGCTCAGCCAACTTTATAGATTTAGATGAGGTCCCTAAATCGAGTGAGTACTATGATTCACTGTCGAGACGAAACCGTTATGTAATCACTACAGACTTTCCAGAACTATACGTTCAGAAGTATGGAAATAAGTGGCTCTACTCGGAGTATTCTGTAGATCAAATTGATAGAATACATAAAAAGGTGTTTCCATTTGGCACCGATAAGCTACTTAACATTCTACCCAATTTGGGTACCACTAAGTACTTAGGGCTTCACCTCTGGCAGTACTTAGGTATTCTTATTCTTATAACTCTTGGCTTTTTAATACACCTAATTTTCACGGTAGTACTTAGAAGAATACTTTTTTCACTTCTTCATAAGTATGGAAAGCTAGATATGGCTAATCAGTTTCTGAATCCTGTTGTAAAGCCATTCAGTTTAATGATCATTGCCTTACTGGCCAGCATTCTAATTCCTGTACTTCAATTACCAGCCTTTATTGCCACTGGTATTATTTTGTTAGTACATGCTTTGGTGCCGTTTTTCGCTACTTTCTTTTTCTATAGGCTGGTAGACATACTTGGGCATTATTTAAAGAAAATTGCCGATAGATCAGAAAATACGTTAGATGATCAATTGATGCCTTTGGTCACTAAGGTGCTGCATGTATTCGTCATTATTGTGGGTTTTGTGGCAATACTCAGGGGCTTCAAATTCGATATATGGCCAATACTTACAGGGCTTTCTATTGGTGGTTTGGCGTTTGCTTTAGCAGCTCAAGATACCCTCAAAAACTTCTTTGGTTCATTGATGATTTTCATTGATAGACCTTTTCAGATTGGTGATTGGGTAACTGCGGGTGATATTGATGGTACAGTAGAAGAAGTAGGCTTTCGTTCTACTAGGGTAAGAACATTTAGAGACTCAGTAATGTATGTACCTAATAGTATTATCTCCAATAGCATGGTAGATAATCACGGTAAGAGAAATTATAGGCGTTTTTACACCAAACTAGCCATCACATACGATACGCCAGCGAGACTCATTGAAGTGTTTGTGAAAGGGGTGGAAGAAATAGTACTAAAACACCCAGATACTCGAAAGGATTATTATAACATCTTCCTTAATGAGTATGGCGGAAGTGCTTTAGAAGTAATGCTCTACATTTTCTTTAAAGTGCCAGACTGGAACAATGAGTTAAGATGTAGACAAGAGATTATGCTAGAAATCAACAAGTTAGCTGAGCATCTTGGAGTAAGATTTGCCTTCCCAACTCAAACATTAATGATAGAGCAGATGCCTGGTCAGAAAAGCTTAACTCCTGAATATCAGCAGTCTAAATCTGAAATGGAAGACGAGCTTAAGGCATTTTTCGACAGTAAAAAGTAGTCCTTATGAAATTCGATACCAAAGCGGTGCATGCAGGAGTAGACCCAGACCCTTCTACAGGGGCCATCATGACTCCAATTTTTCAAACATCTACCTATGTTCAGCAGTCGCCAGGTAATAATAAAGGCTATGAATATGGAAGAGTTCAGAACCCAACAAAGTTTGCCCTACAAAACAGTATTGCGGCTTTAGAAAATGCGGCACATGGTTTGGTTTTTGGTTCAGGTCTTGCTGCGATAGATGCAGTTTTGAAGCTGCTTAAGCCTGGAGATGAGGTTATTACCTCTAATGATCTGTATGGTGGAACGTATAGAATCTTTACTCAGGTGTTTGAGAACTTTGGAATAAAGTTTCACTTCGTGGGAATGGGCAATGTGTCCAACATCGAGAACTACATAAATGATAATACACGGTTGGTTTGGTTAGAGACCCCAACTAACCCAATGATGAATATTGTTGATGTTAGAAAAGCCGCTACCATTACCAAAAAGCACAAGCTGATTTTAGCAGTAGACAACACTTTTGCCTCGCCTGCTCTGCAAAACCCAATAGATTTAGGAGCAGATATTGTAATGCATTCAGTGACTAAATACTTAGGAGGACATTCTGATGTTGTAATGGGGGCACTGGCCATGAATGACGAACCACTATATAAGCGATTGGCCTTTATCCAGAACTCATGTGGAGCCGTGGCTGGTCCTCAAGATTGCTTCTTGGTGTTGAGGGGAATTAAGACTCTCCACTTACGAATGCAAAGGCATTGCGAGAATGGCGAAAAAGTAGCTAGATATCTTTCTAATCACCCCAAGGTAGATAAAGTATATTGGCCAGGCTTTGAGTCTCATCCCAACCATTCGATTGCAAAAGCTCAGATGAAAGGCTTTGGAGGAATGATTTCTTTCACTTTTAATGAGGATGATATGCAGCAGTCTTTCAAGGTACTCGAAAGACTTAAAGTCTTTGCTGTTGCTGAGTCTTTAGGAGGAGTGGAGTCTCTGGCCAATCATCCGGCAACTATGACTCATGGTGCTGTTCCGAGAAAAGATAGAATGGAAATAGGCTTGTTAGACTCACTTATCCGTTTAAGTGTAGGGATAGAAGATGCTGAAGACCTTATAGCGGACCTAGAACAGGCTATTGGGTAGAAAATAATGCCAAATAAAATTGCTCATTTTGACCCCGGAAGTTCCGGGGTTTTTAGTGCGCAACATTTCATCCCCAATTTTATACTGCTTATCTTCAATTTCGACCAATCGAGAAAAATATTCTCTTTTTTTCTCTATCAGAATTAAACTTTTTCAGAACTTTGCCGTCTAATATGGTAGGGATAAGCAAATTATATTTGGTAACACTGAGGTAACATCGCCTAAACAAAAAAGAAAAATTCGAAACAACATTTGGTCATGAAGAAGCAATTTACAACACAGAGAAAATGGTCGGCAATAGTTGCCCTGACCTTAGCAGTAGTAGTCACATTTATGGCAGCTATTAAGTCTTTTGGAACCACTAATGCAGAAGAACTAATAGTGTATGACATTAAAGGTTCTTTAGAAAGAGCTTATGAAGAAGTAATAGAAGATAAGTACGAGTTTGAAGTAGTGGAGTCTAATATTGAGACTATCAAAATCTTCGATAAAAATGACAGACTTATTCTTTCTATAGTAAAAGAAATTGACGGTGCTATTGAAGATGAAAAAGCGCAAATCCTATTGAACAGAGCAGATTATCTGTCAAGTTTTGCCGGAACATCTATCTATAAAATCGAAGAATAGTTTAAAGTTAAGTTTAGTTGGTAGTTAAAACCACTCTGAAAAGGGTGGTTTTTTTTATGTCCGTTGGTGTAAAATTGATGAGTGCTTTTCTTTATATCTGCTCGTCTTCATAACTTTTAACGATTTACTCAACGAGTATTCATCATAATCTAACTATTAACTTAACTATGAAGATGACTAGAAATTCTCAAACCAAGTTATTGGTGATGGTCTTCGCAGTTTTGCTAATGTCTTTCAACGATGCTAATGCACAACGAAGAAATAGGCGTAATGCAGAACCAGCTCCAGACCCGAAAGCGGAAGTTTACAACACAATTGAATGGCGATCTATAGGCCCTTATAGGGGAGGAAGAGCCTCTACTGTGTCAGGTGTGCCTGGCAACCCTCAAGTATTTTATATGGGTGCAACTGGTGGCGGTGTATGGAAAACTGACAACGGTGGACAAACATGGAAGAACGTTTCCGATGGTTATTTCGGTGGTTCAATTGGAGCCGTAGCTGTGAGCCCATCTAACCCAGATGTAGTTTATGTAGGACAAGGAGAGCAAACCGTTAGAGGTAACGTTTCTTCTGGTTTCGAAGGTTTTTGGAAGTCTACCGATGGTGGTGAGTCTTGGACTAATATTGGTTTACAAGATGCCATGCATGTGGGTAGAATTGTGGTACACCCAACCAATCCTGACGTAGTATGGGCTGCGGTTATGGGCGACTTGTTTAAATCTTCCGCCACACGTGGTATTTATAAAACTACCGATGGCGGTAAAACTTGGAAGAAAACACTTTTTGCCAATGAAGATGCAGGTGCAGTAGATGTTTCTATAGACCCGAGCAATCCTAATTTTGTAATGGCCAGTACATGGAAAGTAAGGAGAACTCCTTACAGCCTTACTTCTGGTGGTGAAGGTTCTGGAATTTGGAGATCTAAAGATGGTGGAGAAACCTGGGAGAACTTAATGGACAAACAAGGAATGCCAGCTGGTCCTATAGGCATTAGTGGTGTTGCTATTTCTCCTGTAAACCCAGATGTAATTTACTCAATTATAGAAGCAAATAAAGGAGGTGTTTACAAGTCTACCGATGGTGGTGAAACTTGGAGAAACACTAACTCTTCTAGAGCACTGAGACAAAGAGCTTGGTATTACTCTAGAATATATGCCGATACTAAAGATGTAGATAAGGTATTTGTAATGAACGTGGCTTATCATGTATCAACTGATGGTGGTAGAACATTCAGAGCAAATGGTGCGCCTCATGGTGACCATCACGATTTATGGATTGCACCTGAGGATAACATGAGAATGGTAATTGCCGATGATGGTGGAGCTCAGGTTTCTTACGATGGTGGAGATAACTGGTCTACCATGATGAACCAGCCAACTGCTCAGTTCTACAGAGTAACTACAGATAATGCATTCCCATATAGAATTTATGGTGCACAGCAAGATAACTCAACAGTAAGAATTGCTCACAGAACCAGTGGTTTTGCCATTACTGAAAACGACTGGGAAGGCACTGCTGGTGGAGAGAGTGCTCACTTAGCACCTAAGCCAGATAATCCAGAAGTAGTTTACGGTGGTAGCTACGGTGGTTTATTAGTAATGAGAGATCATCAAAAAGGAATTAGCAGAAATGTTAACGCTTGGCCAGATAACCCAATGGGACATGGTGCAGAAGATTACAAGTATAGATTCCAGTGGAATTTCCCTATTTTCTTCTCTCCGCATAACCCAGACAAACTTTACACTACATCTAACCATGTTCATGTAACTACAAATGGTGGTCAGTCATGGGAGATCATTAGCCCAGACTTAACAAGAGCTGAGCCAGATAAACTCGGTAAGTCGGGTGGTCCGATTACGTATGATGATACTTCAGTTGAATACTATGCTACTGTTTTCGCTGCTACTGAGTCTCCTTATGAAGAAGGCTTAATTTGGGCTGGTTCAGATGACGGTTTGATTCACGTAACTAGAGATGGTGGTAAAAACTGGACAAACGTAACTTCTCCAGACATGCCTAAGTACTTGATGATTAACTCTATTGAGGCAGATCCATTTGTTAAAGGTGGTGCTTACATAGCTGGTACGCAGTATAAATTAGGAGATTATGAGCCTTACTTATACAAAACCAAAGATTATGGTAAAACTTGGACTAAGATAACTACTGGTATTCCAGATACATATTTCACTAGAGTAGTAAGAGCAGATCCGGAAAGAGAAGGCTTGCTTTATGCTGGAACTGAAAGAGGAATGTTCGTTTCTTTCGATGATGGCGCTTCTTGGAAGCCATTCCAAATGAATCTTCCTGTAGTGCCAATCACAGATTTGACCATTAAGGACAATAACCTTATTGCGGCAACTCAAGGTAGGTCTTTCTGGATGCTAGACGACCTTACATTGCTTCACCAATTGTCTGATGAAGTAGCGAACAAATCTGTGCATTTATTTAAGCCAATGGATGCTTATAGATTGATGGGCTCAGGCAGTAGCTTCAGACGTTTCGGTGGTGGCGGAGGTAATGACCTTAGCCTTAGATATGGTACGAATGCTCCAGCAGGACCAGTAATTTACTTCAATATGAAGGAAGCTCCTCCGGCAGATGAGAAAGTTTCTATCGAGATTCTAGATTCAGAAGGAAACTCTATCAAAACGTTCCCTCAACGCGACCTGAAAGCTGGTTTGAATTCTTTCAACTGGGATATGAGGTCTGAAGGTCCAGAAGGTTTCGAAGGTTTAATTATGTGGGCTGCTTCTGTTAGAGGTCCTGGTCCAATGTACCCAACTGGTGAGTATACTGCCAGACTTAAGGTAGGAGATGAAGTTCAAGAAACTACCTTCAACCTGATTAAGGATCCTCGTTACGGTTCTACCGATGCGGACATTAAAGCACAATTCGATTTCTTAACAACTGTAACAGCTAAAGTAACCGAGATGCACAGAGCTATTAAAGATATTCGCGAGGCAAGAAAGCAAATGAATGACTTAATGGCTAAAATCAAGGGTAAAGAGCAGTACAAAGATGTTGTAGAAGAGGGTAAAGAGCTAATGGCTAAAATGACTGAGGTAGAAGAAGCACTTTACCAAACCAAGAATGAGTCGGGTCAAGATCCGTTGAACTTCCCAATTCGCTTGAATAACAAACTAGCCGCATTGTTAGGTGTAGCTGGAAGCGGGGAGTGGAGACCTACTAAGCAGTCTGAAGATGTTAGAGTTGAACTAACAGAGCAAATTGATGCTGAATTGGCTAAGCTTAGAACCATCATGAATAATGATCTTCCTGCATTCAACAATCTAGTTAAAGAGAAATCTGTAGACTACATTGTTATCAAGAAGAGAGATAACTAAAACTATTGATAATCACATTTAAAAAGGGCGACTTGAAAAAGTTGCTCTTTTTTGTTCTAGCCCAATTTAATAGCTGTAGATTTTTAATAAATGAAATGTAAATTCAAAGATTGATTCAACCATACTACTAAAGCATGCACGTTACCCCGAAGGTGATTTTTAAGCCCTTCCTATTGTTGCTAACTCTTCTACCTCATTTTTTATTCTCACAAGAGGTAGACTCGCTTAAAGCTATCCTTGATTCCGATGTTCATGATACTTTGAAAATTCAAACCTATTTAGAATTAGGTAAGGCCTTTGAAAGAAATGATTTAGACTCAAGTTTAAGTTATTTGGATGAAGCACTGCAGATTTCGGAAAGGTTTTCTAGCGAGTTTCCGCAATTCAAAGGCTTTGTATTAAGGGCAAAAGCAGCAGCCTATTTAGCTAATGGAAGCAAAGAATGTTTTGAGTTCTACCTAGAAGCAATGGCCGTTTTTGAGTCTCTGGTATGGAATGAAGAACTGACACTGACACAGTATGAACTGGCAAAAGCTTATGATAGGGCATCACAATTTCATAATGCTATTGAGCATTATGAAGCAGTAATAAATAGAAATAAAAAAGACGGTACAGAGTTTAAGATGGCAGCTGCTTATAATAATGCTGGTTTAGTGTATTACTATTTAAGAGAGCTGGAAAAAGCTTCTGGAATTTTATTGGACGGAATTAGATATGTAAAAACAACACCTGATACTGTTAACCTAAGAGCTTTTTACATGAATTACGGTTTGGTACTGAAGGAGCAAAACAGATACGAATTGGCAAAGCAGTATATGAAAAATGCTCTATTGATCAATGAGGCAATTGGTATTAGAGGACAAGTAGCATTGGCCTATACCAATATTGGTCAGTTATTGATTAAACAAGATAGTCTTGATAGAGCCTTTGAATCGCTCACAAAAGGGTGGGAGATTTCAAAAGAAATTAACACTTCTGGTTGGCCAACTGCAGATTACTATAAAAATGTGTCTACGATTGAGTTTTATCGTGGTAACTACCAAAAGTCGCATGATTACATAGAGAAATCTGTGGCCAATGTGCCCGAAGGAACAGCCCCTCAGTCCAAAGGCGATGTTTATGGCAGTCTGGTGGAGAAAAAGCTGGTTTTGGCTGATTCTGTTTTTGTCGATAATCCAGCCAAGCAAAGGCAACTATGGAATGAGGCTTTGCCTTATGCCATAGAAGGATGGGAATTGGCCAAACAGTCAGAAGCAGGTAATGTACGATATCGGTTGGCCTTGGGGCAAGCAAACCTTTATGCTAAGTTGAAGGATTACAAAAAAGCCTTTGAGTTTGGTAAACTGGCCTTAGAGATATCCCAAGATATTAACGATCAGGCCAAAACAGATGCCATAGCGCGTATGTCTGCTGAGTTTGAAACAGAGCGCATTGAAGCGCAAAACAATTTACTTCAGGAAACCCAAAAACGACAAACAGCTCAGTTAAAGCAACAGCGATATCTCATTGCAGGTGCTCTGGTAGTATTGCTTTTGATAGTTGCTATTATGCTTATTATTCAACGCAATAGGCTAAAGCTTAAGAAGGCAAATGCTCAAGTAGAGAAGTCGTTGGAGCAAAAAGAACTATTATTAAAGGAGATTCACCATAGGGTAAAAAACAACTTGCAAGTAGTTTCCAGTTTGCTCGATTTACAGTCGAGGGGAATTGAAGATGAAAAGGCGCTGTCTACTTTTATGGAAGGCCAGAATAGAGTTAAGGCCATGGCGCTTATACATCAAAAGCTATATCAAAACGAGGATTTGGCTACTATCGATTTTGCTGAATATGCCGAGCAATTAATGGCTGAACTAGCATCTATCTACGCTGGCTCTGTAAATGTTAAAGCATCAGTTAACTCCACTCAGAAAGCTAATTTCGACATCGATACAGCCATACCATTAGGACTTATCTTGAATGAATTGATTTCAAACGCCTACAAATATGCCTTCCAAGAAGGAGAAGGAGTGTTAAGTATTTCGATTGAAGATTTGGGCAATGGAAAACATCAGTTGACAGTTAGTGACTCTGGCGTAGGTCTTCCGCAAGATTTCGATCTCACTAAAGCTAAGAGTTTGGGCCTAAGATTGGTTAGGAGACTATCCAAACAGCTTTATGGTTCGGCTGAATATTATTACGAGCAAGGCAGTAAATTTATCATTACTTTCACAGATACATTAGAGAGAAAAGCGGTTTAATGAGTCAGGTTAAAATCTTAGTTGTTGAAGACGAAATTGTCATTGCAGACAACATTTGTCTAATACTTGAAGACCTTGGTTATGAAGTTTTAGAACCAGCCATCAACTACGAGGAAGCCATTGAGACCATAGAGGCTGAAAAGCCCGACATCGCCATTCTGGATATTCAACTAGGAGGGAGGCGTGACGGTGTTGATCTGGCATGGACCATTAAAGAACAATACGATTTCCCTTTCATTTTCCTCACCTCTAATGCCGATGCAGGTACTATTGAACGGGTAAAGAAAGTGGCTCCCCCGGCATATCTGGTTAAGCCTTTCAAGAAAGACGACCTCTACACTTCCATTGAGTTAGCCCTTCATAAGTATGCCGAGCAGAAAAGTGAAGGAAAGGTGGATGAAGAACTGCTGATTAAGGATGCCATATTCATTAAGGAGAAAAACCTATTTCATAAGATCAAACTAGATGATATACGCTTCCTCAAAAGCGATCATGTATATGTAGAAGTGCACACAGTTAAGAATCAAAAACACCTGATCCGCGGTAGCTTAACCGATCTTTCTGAAAGACTGCCAAAAAACTTCTATCGAACCCACCGCAGTTTCACCATCAATGTAGATCATCTGGAAGCCATTAATTCGGCCTATGTGCTGATGAACAACGAGCAAATTCCTATTGGTAAAAACTATCGTGATGACCTCTTGAAGAAGATACGTGTAGAGTAATTCCCTTTACCGTCATTGCGAGGAAATGTTTTGACCTGAGTCAAACTTGGGACGTGGCAATCCGCCTTTTAAGAGCAGTATCTTACAGAGCTAACAACCTCACTGTATCCGTCATTGCGAGAAACAAGCTTCGCGCAGCAGAAGGTTGTGACGAAGCAATCTCCAAGATTTAAGGATGGGAAAGTATAAGAAGATTGCTTCGTTGCAAAACTCCACTTTGTTCATTTTGTGTCTCGCAAAGACGGTCTGAAATGGTAGTAGTAGTATAAATTTAAGTGCCCAAGATTCTCACTCCCAATACCCAAGACTAATGACCACTAACTAATCCACCAATTCCCCAGTTACCCTTGGAAAGGAGGAACAATTCCTACGAAAGCGAGGAATAAAAACGAAGCAATCTTAACTTTTAGTTAGACCCACATGACGATAGTCAGATTGCTTCGTTACAAAATTCCACCTTGTTAATTTTGCGCCTCTCAAAGATGGTCCGAAATGGCAGTAGTATAAATTTAAGTGCCTAAAATTCTTACTTCCATCACCCAATGACAATTGACCAATGACCAATTCCTAACTTCTGGTGATAACTATATCTCAAAAGCTTTTTTAACCGCTTTTGCTCTTCTCAATGAACGGGCCTTTGGGTTCGGAACAAAAAAACACCCATTCAGAACAATTTCAGGTTTTCTGTTTCTATTCGCTTTATACTCGAATATCCCTTTCGGGACACCTCGACACATCTAGCCTTATCAATTCCTATATGGACTGAAAGGCGACTTGCCGCAAATAGATTCTCTCAGAAGCTTAAAGCTTAGAAAAGCTGTCTCAGGAAGTCTCTTCTCCTTGCTAAGGGAAAGTGCCCAAAGTACAAAATGGGCTATTTCTCCCTTGCCAACGGGAGATGTCCTTTAGGACAGAGGGGTCAAACACACTTTCAGAACAAAACAGCCATAGTTCAGAACATAATTTTTCATGCGCGAAAAACCATTGGTTTCTTCGCTGCTAACTATTGAATACCAAAACATCAACTTTATGAGACACTCAACTAAGACCTCTTCAAATAGTTCAAAGAATAATGGAGTCACCTATTCTCTTTTTGGACTTCTGTTATTCTTAAGCTTATCCATTCTTCCTATTACAGCAACTGCACAGTTTACTGAGCAAATAGGTCAGGATGTAATAGGGATAGGCGAAAGAGGGGAGCTGGGAGATGTTGTAAAATTCTCAGGAGATGGCACTGCCTATATTACGGTCGAATACATTGAAGATGATAACAACGATGTGGGGGTTGTCAGTGTTTATCAACAGCAGAGTGGCGCTTGGGTTTTGATGGGTTCGGCCATTAACACTGAAGATGTGGATGGTGAAATTGTGACTTTGGCTATATCTGATGATGGTCAGACCATAGCTATTGGCAATGCCCATGATTCTACAGATCAGGAAAGAGAAGGTACGGTAAAGGTGTATGCTTTTACGGGTGGAGACTGGGTTCAACAAGGAAATACCTTAAAAGGAAATAACATCTATGATCATTTTGGAATAAGCATTGACTTTTCTGCAGATGCCACCTATCTGGTGGTCGGTGCTCATAGGCCAAAAGAAGAAACTGACGACCCTGACAATATCCGTGCGCGGGCTGGTTATGTAGAGACCTATAAAAAGGGTAATTCGGGGTGGAGTCAAGTAGGAAGTCAACTCTTGAGTGGTCTGGATGTAGATACTTATGGCATGACGGTAAAGCTTTCAGAGGATGCTTCCCGATTATTCGTTTCCAATTGGGTGAATACAACTGGGGATGGTAATACAGTATTCACTTATAAAAATGAAAATGATAACTGGTCAGGAACTGGATCATTAGATGGCCAGGGGGGGCTTCATGGATTTGACATCGCCACATCATTCAATGGCGAAATACTGGCCATCGCAAGTTACTCTTCGTCTTCAACTGGTGCAGTCGATGTATATAAACTTAGAGCTGATGCTCTGGGAAATCCGGAATGGACAGCGATGGGAAGTAGACTCGAAGGAGCCAGTGGAGAAGGTTTTGGAAACAGTATAGACCTTACCCCTGCAGGGTATACTTTGTTTGTTGGAGCACCGAGATACCAAAATCAGACCACTGACAAAGTAGGGGCCGTAAAGGTCTACAATTTTTTAGGAGGCGAGTGGGTAATGCAAGACTTGCAGATCACTGGTCAAATGGATGGAGACATTCTGGGGCATGCCGTATCTGCATCAAATGATGGGCTGATACTGGCCATCGGGGCTCCGGGTGTTGATGCCAACGGCATGGATAGGGTAGGATTGGTTAGGGTTCTGGCAGATTGCCCAGCCGGGGTCACCTGCACCACACAGGAAGTGGCGGTTTGCGGAGATTCTTATGATTTCTCGAATGGCACAAGTGCTACTACTGATGGTAGATATGATATTTTTGAAACCCCAATTGAAAGAGTCAGCTACATAGTTACTTTTCAAAGTACCGAACAAGGTGTAGATGTTTTCCAAAACGCCACCATTGCCGAATCGGGCACAGTAACCTATCAGGCCAACACCAACGCCACAGGAGTACTTTCTTTCGATAAGACACAGGATTTCTGGGTAAACTTAAATGCATTACAAGATGATCTGGATGGAAAAAGCCGCTCTGTCTTTATGTGGGTCAAGGCTGAAAACAATACTACTACCAATCAGGCACTCTTTGCCGTGAATGCGGCAAATGGAGATAACCTGTCTTTCCTTTGGATTGATCCTAGTTCAGACAATCTGGAAGTAAATAGGGGAGGTTCTACCAACGAGTCGGCATCTTACAACATGGGCGACAACACCTGGCACTATGTGGGCTGGACCTACGATCATTCCACGGGTCAAACGATAACTTACGTAGATGGTATAGAAAATGACCGGTTTACTACTGGAACCTCCGTTCCAAATGCATCTGCACAATATTCATTGGGTCAGGAGTTTGATGGCAATAGTATTAGTGACCTCTATAATGGCGACATGGCAGAAATCTCTGTATGGGATGAGGTGCTGACAGGAGCTGATATTAGGCAAGCCATGATGGCGAAGATCAATAGCGGCCACCCTAAGTATAACAACTTAGTTGGGTATTACTCTGTTTTCGGAGATTGTAACGATACTAATGATGTTTTAAAAGACCATTCTGGCAAAGGCAATGATGGGCTAATGGTCAATGACTTCACGGTTGATTTTCAAAATGTGCAGTCTATTCCGTGCTTCAATGCCATTGACTGGTACGAACATATTAGCTGGAAAAAGGATGGTGCAGAAGTTTCAACCGATCCTACATATACTTTCGATGTAGCTGCCGGAAGTTACGAGTTGATAGCCACCAGAAACTTTGTTCAAAGCACCGATAGCTGGACCATGACTTTGAACAGCAATGCAACTACGGCAGATCTAATTGCTGATGAAACACTCTGTGCTGATGATCCTATTACCAGAACAGTAAGTACCAGTGCCGTCAACTACCTCGATTTTGAAGAAACAGAAGATAATTCAGTTCAACTCAATGCACTTACCGATGATATAGCTGGTAAAAGCTACTCGGTATTTATGTGGCTGAATAAAGAGAGCAATATTGGTAGTGGTGACTTTAACGAGGTCTTGGTCTTTCAAGATTCAGATGTAGACAACCTGAGTCGTTTTTACATCAGAGATACAGAGCGTTTAGCCTTATGGGATGGTACTAATGATCGCCTAAATTCTTCTGTACTGTCTAATGATACATGGTATTTTGTTGGGTACACTTATGACAATGCAACTGGTGAGACAAAACTCTACCTGAATGGTAATGTGGAAGACAGCGGAACGCTGAATATGCCACTTGGCGATGGCTGGATTGCAACGCTAGGGGCAAAATATAATGACAACGGCCTAGAAGATTACCTGGATGGCAAAATGGCCGAAATCACCATCTGGGATAAGGTTTTAACTCAGGAAGAAGTAACCAGCCTAATGGGCGCTGCCTCGGCACATGATGCCACTAATCTGGTAGCAGCTTATGGTACTCATAAAAATATTGCCGACAATCTATTGCGCGACCTTACCGATAACGGTAACAATGGCTTGGCCTCTCACAGCTCCATATTTGTAACAAGTCATGAAGCTGAAATCACTGATTATGATGCCTCTGCCAATTATTCATTCTCTTGGAAAAAGGGTGGTGCTGAATTTGATACCGATGCCACAGGAAACATTGCGGTAGAAGAAGGAACCTTGCAATACTCCGTAACCTATGGTACTCCGCTATTCCAAAAATTAGATGACTTTAGCTTGAGTTATACTAATTTGATTCCTACCCAGCCAACAGGTAAGACAATAGCCTCATCTACCAATGTAACCTTTGAAGTAGAAGAAATACCGGGTGCGTCTTACCAATGGTATAGAAGAGAAGAAGGGTTTGATGAAATAAACATAACAGGAGGACTTTTAAACCGGGACGTATATCGGGCACCCGATGGTACCATCTACAACGCTACTTCAACCGCAGGTATTTATTATACAACTGATGAGGGAAATACTTGGGTTATCAGGAACACGGCTCATGGATTGCTTATAGATGATATTAAAGAGATAAAGATCTTTGATGATAATATCTATGCGGTGCAGATAAATAAAGCTGTTAGTATTTCAAAAGATGGAGGAAACAGTTTCCAAACACTTTTTCAAGTCACCCCAAATGCCAGCGCTAATCTACCTCAGACTGTAATGAAAGCGGAAGATGGGACTATTTACATTGGAGCTCTAAATGGGTTACATGTTTCTACTGACGGAGGGGCAAATTTCAGTAAACATTCGGATGTTACAGGAATGGTTGAAGTACTCTATGAGGTGGAAGGAACTCTTTACGTAGGAAGCCGTGAAGGACTATTTATTTCAAATGATAATGGAGCTAATTTTGTTCAGAAGACTATTACAGATGGTCTTGCCTTCAATAGTATTCGAGATGTTTATAAATCTGGAAATAAGCTTTATGTAAGTACACAAACAGCGGATTTTAAAGATGGAGCTATTTCTATCTCTACAAATGCAGGTGAGTCTTTCACTAAAACCGTCACTGAAGCCAATGGGTTTAACGGGAATCTAGTGAATGCTATCTACGAATTCGCTGGACAACTCTTTGTAGGTACAAGTAGAGGGCTGTTTGTATCCTCTGATCAAGGAGATTCATTTAGTCAATTCCCTACTTCAGACCCATTTACGAAAACCGTAAAGTCCCTTAATAAATATAATGGACACTTGGAGGTGGGTACATTAGTAGGTCTATCGATCTACAATAGTAATCTTGAGCTTGAAGATCAAAATAGCGGATCAAACAACCTTATTGAGGGAGCGACAACCCACCAGTTGACTATCAGCAACGTAACATTAGAGCAGAGTGGAAATATATATTTCGTGGAGGTTACAAAAGATGGTTGCAAGCAGCAATCGGATGATCTTTTATTAACGGTTCTGGATGTGCCAGGAGTTACATCCATTACCCCGGCCAATGAAAGTACCGATGTAGCTATAGATACCGAACTGAGCATCGAGTTTAGCAAGACTGTTTCCAAAGGAACAGGTGAACTCAAAATCTATGATTATGGTACCGATGCCCTTATACAAATACTTACGGCAAATGATTTGACTATTGAAGGTAGTACAGCTACCGTTACATCAGGAGTATCTCTCGAATATGCCACCCAATACTACATTACTTTAAGTGCCGATCTGGTAAAGGATGAAAGCGATGCCGGAAACCTGGCCATGACCAATAAAGACACATGGACTTTCCATACGGTTTGTGAGCCTTTAGTCTTGACTGAGCCTGAAGATCAAACAGGAGTCATCGGTCAAAGTGTCACTTTCTCGGTTCCCGAAGTAGCGGGTGCTAGTTACCAGTGGTTTAACGAAAATGACAGAACAGATGAATTGTTGAGTAACATTGGTTCAATAGCTTCAGTTTCGGCCACCTCTTCAGGAATATTTGTAGGTGCTGCTACTGGATTATATAGGTCTACTAATGACGGAGAAAGCTTTGCCCAACTCAATGATTCTACAAATATTAATGTTGTATTAGAAAAGAATGGAATTCTATATGTTGGGTATGAATCTGGTTTGGGTATCTCTACAGACAATGGTGAAACCTTTTCAATCAAAACAACAACCAATAGTGATTTACCTAGCAATGACATTGCCAACATCTCGGTTTTTGACAATACCCTTTTCCTTTCTATAAGTGATGCTTCTATCAACGGAGGAGTAATAGTTTCTACCAATAACGGAGAGAGTTTTGTTAGAAAAACATCTAGCGATGGCCTAGGCAGCAATGAAGTATATGATGTCTTTGCAGCAGGAGATAATATTTATGTGGCCACCAAGTCAGGGTTGAGCATTTCTACAAATGGTGGCAATAGTTTTGAAAACAAAACCTCTGCCAACGGTTTAAAAAATAACAATGTTAGAAATGTGGTAGTGTCAGCGAATGGAACAATCTATGCTGGCACCTCTAGTGGCATGAGCATATCTACCGATGGAGGAGCCACTTTCACTGACATGCCAACGAATAGCGAACTTGCTAGTTCTATTGTCCGTGACTTAGAGATAGATAATGACTTAGTCTATATAGCAGTGCGGAGTACAAGTGGTGGAGCGGGTATATACTCAACCAATGATGGAGGTCAAACACTCAATACTGTTTTTGAAGAAGGTTTTGCTGGTTACAGGTCAGTGGCAATTTCAGTGCTTAATAATAAGGTATATGCTGGCGGAGTGGCCAGTACATTGCTTAGCCATTCTAGTACCAGTCCTTTGGTTTCTGGTTCAGACGCCACAGTAGATAACTACATCTCTGGAGCCAATACAAGAGAGCTCACCATCTCCAACCTTACTGAAGACTTCGACCAAACAAAATACTTCGTTGTTGTAACTAAAGGTATTTGTGAGGAGACTTCAGAACTTATTACACTCACACTTTCTGATGCCCCGATTCCTATCACCATTACTTCCTTGAATCCAAATAATGGAAGACAGAAAGTGAGCCGAAATACCCAGCTTGTGATTACTTTAGATAGCGAGGTAACAAAGGGTACTGGCAATATTGAGTTAAAAAGGTCCGTAGATGATCAATTAATTACGCAGATTGAAGCTAATGGTAGTTTAGTGTCTATCGATGGTGCAGTAGCAACAATCTCTTTAGGAGATGCCGCCTTAGATTATGGAACAGAATATTACGTTTTAATTCCTAAAACTGGTTTTACAGCATCAGGTAAAGAGTTTGTTGGCGTTACAGACAAGACCTCATGGTCATTTATTACTGAATGTGATGATTTAATTACTAATCAGCCGCAAGATCAAGTTGGAAGCATCGGAAAAAGTGTGACTTTTGAGCTTCCTGAAATAGACGGGGCAACTTATCAGTGGACTTATTATCCATTTGGAATTAGACAGAATTTACCAGAGCAAACTGGTAAATATGAGGGTACAACAACGAACAGGTTAACTGTTCTCAACCTTGATAATACTGACGATAGAGATCGTTTTCAGGTACTGGTAACCTTAGGTAATTGTTCTGAAACTTCCGATCAGGTATTTATTACTATTGGCTCCAGCTCAAATCAACCCAAGTTGATAAGCACGGTTCCAGCTTTAGATGCAACTACAGTAGAATCAGATTTTAACGCAGGAGGTAATAATTTTCAGATCAATTTCGAGGAACCTATTTCATTACAGACTTCCGCTCAATCTGGACTTATTCAAATTTACGATGCTTCCAATGATCAATTGCTTGGATCGAACACTATTCCAAGAACCGGAACTTACTTTGCCAATCTTTCAAATAATGATAGAACCCTCAATTTTAGTTTTATCAATGTTGCAGGCAATGGATCTGTAGAGCTTGAGGCTGGGCAAGAGTACTACATTCTCATTACAGAAAATCATATTAATGGTGCTGATAACGGAACCTCATATACCATCTCCGACCCAACCGTTTGGCGATTCAGCACTTTGGCCTTGCCAAGCACCCCAATGCTCACTGCCACAAGTCCGACAGACGATGCCACAGATGTGGCCATTTTGGCCAACATAACACTGACCTATAGCGAAAATATTCAGGCTTATGTATACGGAGAAGGAGGAACCACAGCCAACAATGTGGTACTATACGATGTCAATGATAATGTGGTTGAAACTTTCCCTGCCAACACCTTGACCTACAGTGGTTCTAAAGTAACCATCAATCCGTCTAGCGATTTAGCGTACAATACGGCTTACTACCTTCTGATAGAGAACGAAGCCTTCATTAGCAATAATGAAGTGAAAACTGCAGCTATTACCGATCCTACGGTGATTAGCTTTACCACGACAAGCCAGCCTAACACGGCACCGGTAGCTAGTAGTGTAAGCATTGCTGGTAGCTTAGAAGCCAATCTGGAGCTTACAGGTTCTTATAACTATAGCGATGCAGATAGCGATGCAGAATCGGGTTCAACTCTTCAATGGTATGTAGCCGATGATGCGAGCGGGGCCAATAGAACTGCAATAAGTGGAGCAACCTCAGGCACATATACCCTCACTTCTTCTGAAGTAGGCAAATACATCACATTTGCGGTATCACCAAACGATGGAACGGATGCAGGAACACAAACATTCGCCACCTATACAGGGCCGGTAGTGGCTGCTGTGGTGCCTACGGTAATCAGTACTATACCAACTGATGGCTCGGTAGATGTGGCCAAAGATGCCAACCTGAGTTTCACCATGAGGGAAACGGTGACCAAAGGAACAGGGAATATCACCCTGACACCTATAACAGGAATTGCAACTGTCATTGATGTAACTTCTAATGAGGTGGCTATTTCAGGAGCAGAGGTAACTATTAACCCAGACAGTGATTTACTAGAAGGGCAATTCTATACGGTCACTTTCGATGCCTCAGCCTTTGTTGATGCCGATGGCAACAACTCTGCTGGGCTAACCAGCCAAACTGCCTGGAACTTTACGGTAAAGGAAGCTAATGTAGCTCCTGTAGCTCAGGGGGTAAGTATTAAAAAATCTTTGGTTGTTGATGGGGTACTGGAAGGTTCGTACGCATATTCAGATGCGAATGACGACCCTGAATCGCGTACGACCTTCCAATGGTACCGAGCCGATAATTCTGCAGGTGCTAACAGAGTAGCTATTGTCGGAGAAACCACCAAAAGCTACACGGTTGTAAATGACGACAATGGCAAGTTTGTAAGCTTTGAAGTAAGGCCTAGCGATGGTGTATTGACCGGAACGGTAGAAGAAAGCACATTCTTTGGACCGGTGTTAATTAATGATGGTATCACTAATATTCCACCAGCCTTTACTTCAGATGCATTGACATCCATCTCCGATGATGAAGCCTATAGCTATACAGTCACCTACGAAGACCTGAACAATGATGTACCAACACTTACTAAAACAACAGGGCCAGATTGGTTGACAGTGAATGGTTTGGTGCTCTCAGGAAACCCAACTTCAGCCAACATTGGTAACCATAGTATTGTCTTGACCTTAGATGATGGTAATGGTGGTACAAAGACCCAAGAGTTCACTGTAAACGTTCTTCAGAGCAATACAGCACCATCAGTTAATGGAGTGGAGGTCTCGGGCACAACCACCATCGATGAAGTTTTGACTGCCACCTATAACTTTATAGATGCCGAATTGGATGCAGATAATTCATCATTCAAATGGTACCGATCTGAGGATAATTCAGGAACCGGCAAAACAGAAATAGCAGGAGCCACTACCACTACTTATGTGTTAACGGCTGCCGATGCCGGTAAATACATCAGCTTTGAGGTAACACCGAATGATGGTAAGATTAGTGGTACCGATATTGAAAGTACAGCGGTAGGTTCTATTGCCAAGAAAATACCAAGCCTTTCACTAAGTGATATATCCAAAACTTATGGCGATGCCGACTTCAACTTAGCTGCAATTACGAATTCTTCAGGAGCCGTTACTTACACTTTCGATAATGACCAAACTGGAGCGGCTATCAATGGTTCTACTGTAACCTTGGGCAATGCAGGTGAGATTTTAGTAAATGTAAGTTTGGCCGAAGATGCCGAGTATACATCTCGTCAGGTGCAAGGCACGATTACGGTAGCTAAAAAGGCCATAGCATTGAAAGCAACCGATGCGGGTAAGTTGGTTGATGATACCGATCCGACCTTAGAATTTACCGTAACAAGCGGTTCCATAGTAGGAGAAGATGAAGTAGTAACCGTAGGCAGAGATGCTGGTGAAGCACCAGGTATCTATGCCATAAACCTGACTGACGGTAACAGTGCGGCCAACTATGAAATAACGGTTGTTCCGGGAGTATTCACTATTTCACAAAGAAGCCTGACCATAACAGCCCAGGCCGCAACCAAAACCTATGGAGATAATGACCCTGACTTTGCTTACTCAATCACCAGTGGTTCACTGAATGCTGGTGACGAACTGAGTGGTGCAGTTACCAGGGTTGCAGGCGAAGATGTAGGTACTTATGCCTTGCAGAGTAGCCTGTTCAACCCTAACTACGACATAAGTTTTGAGAGTGCCGACCTGATCATTGAAAAGACAGATTTGACTGCCACGGCAGACGATCAAACCAAATTCTTGGGAGAGGCTAATCCTGAGCTTACTATTAGCTATTCAGGTTTTGAGAACGGAGATACCAAGGCAGATATCACAGAACCGACCATAGCCACCACGGCAACCGAGTCGAGCCCAGTTGGAACTTATGATATCACGCTTTCTGGTGGTGCCGCAGCTAACTATAACATCAACTTAGTTAATGGTCAACTGACTGTAGAACAGAGACCATTTATAATAACGCTTGATGCTCAATATTCTATAAGTAGAGAGATTGAGGTGTTTGGTGTTATTGAAGGGCTAATGTATGATTATACTGTAGACTGGGGAGATGGAAATATAGATACCAACTTGACAGAAGCAGCTAAGCATACTTATACTTCTGCGGGGCCATTTACTGTTAAAGTGACAGGTAACTACCCAGGGCTTCAATTGAAATACTTCAACATAAAGTCTATTGAGCAGTGGGGAAGCCAAGAATGGGAGAGTCTTGAAAATGCCCTTCAAAATAGAGAGTTGACAATTAATGCAACCGATGCTCCAGACCTATCACAAGGGCCATCTATGGCTGGTATGTTCCGCTCTACCCGTATTGGTTCTCCTGATTTAACAGCTTGGGATGTTTCATTGATTACCAACATGTCTGATATATTCAATGGCTCTGACTTTAATGGTAATGTCAGTAACTGGAATGTGAGTAATGTCACAGATATGAGTGGTGCCTTTGGCAGCACACCTTTTAATGGTGACATCAGCACCTGGAATGTAGGGAACGTCACTACCATGAGGAGCATGTTTATTCAGGCTACGGATTTCAATGGTGACCTGTCAAACTGGGATGTATCCAGCGTAACCAATATGGAGTCCGTGTTTAACAATGCAGATTCCTTTAACGGAGACATTTCTTCATGGGATGTAAGCAGTGTAACTGATATGACTGGTATGTTCTCCGAAGCAGATCTATTTAATCAGGATATTTCTTCATGGGATGTTTCGAATGTAGTGGATATGGCGGCCATGTTCTCTGGTACGAAGGCCTTTAATCAACCAATAGATGCTTGGGATGTGAGCAGCGTGGTGACTATGGAAATCATGTTCAGAAATGCCGATGCCTTCAACCAAGATTTGAATTCATGGGACGTGAGCAAAGTGGAGAAGTTTGACGAAATGTTCAAGCAGACGGCTCTGTTCAATGGTGATATAACAGGCTGGGATGTATCCAGCGGACAGGATTTTGAAGAAATGTTCCAAGAAACGGAAGCTTTCAATCAGCCTATTGGTAATTGGAACCTGGCTAGTGCCACACGAGTAAGAAGAATGTTCAGAGATGCTGAGGTATTTAATCAGCCAATCAACAACTGGCGTTTCCCTAACCTCGAGAGTTTAGAGCAGATGTTCTGGGGAGCACTGGTATTCAACCAGGACCTGAACGACTGGGATGTCTCCAATATTACCAACATGGCCAGCACCTTTGAGGAGGCAGAGTCTTTCAATGGCAATATTTCTAATTGGGATGTAAGCAAGGTGGAAGACTTTGACGAGTTCATGAATGAAACTCCTTTCAATCAAGATATCAGTGGATGGAATGTGAGTAATGCTAAGGACTTCGGCAGAATGTTCGAAGACTCACCTAACTTCAATCAAGACCTCAGCAATTGGGATATGAGTAAGGCAACCGATGTCGCTTATATGTTCGAGAGCGCGTCCAGCTTCGATCAAGACATCAGTAGCTGGCAGTTGACGAGTGTAACCAGTTTTGGTTCGATGCTCAAGAACTCTGGGCTTTCAGTTGAAAACTATGACGCATTCTTGATTTCGATCTCTGAGCAAGAACTAATAACCGATGTTCAATTTGATGTCGAAGGCCTCCAATACTGCGCAGGTGCAGCCGCCAGACAATCATTGATTGACAACTTCAACTGGACAATCGAGAACGATTCGCAGGCTTGTTCAGCAACGGTGACCATTGCCGATGTGTCGGCCAATGAAGATGATGGAGCTATTACAGTTACCCTAACTTCCGATGCTTTTGTAGTTGGTGGCTTCACGGTAGATATAAGTACAAGCAATGGAACTGCCGAAGCAGGTATGGATTACACCGCTGTGACTTCCGAGACCATCACTTTTGCCGGAACAGTAGGAGAGACCCAAAGCTTTACGATCACCCCAACGGCCGATTCGAGTGTAGAGAGTGATGAGACACTGACGGTTAGCATGAGCAACTTGGTGACAGATGCTTCGAACACAGTAACCATTACGGATGAGGCGACAATAACCATCCTAAACGATGATGTGCCAGTAGTTTCATTCAACACAACGGCCGAGAGTAACGCAGAATCAGTATCTACCGCCAGCATAGAAGTAATGCTAAGTCAAGCTGGTTTGGTCGCGTCAACAGTTGACTATACTGTATCGGGTACAGCTACAGGAGGAGTTGATTACACTCTTGCCAATGGTACACTCAGTTTTGCAGCAGGAGAGCTTAGCAAAAGGATAGACCTGACAATTGTTGACGATGCGCTTATTGAGGAAAATGAGACGGTAGTGATAACCCTATCCAATGCCTCTGGTGCCAGCTTGGGTACCAATACAGTGTACACTTATACTATTGTGAACAACGATGCACAGGTGACCATTGAAGATGTGAGCCAGTTTGAAGATGGAGAGTCTTTCTTAGTTACCGCTACACTTGAAGGGACTATAGAAGGCGGATTTACCGTTGATCTATCGACTGCCGATGGCACAGCTACGGTGGTCGATGGAGACTACACCGCGGTTAGTGGAACTACATTAACCTTCATCGGAACCGATGGTGAAGTTCAAAAGCTGGATATAGCTCCGGGTGTTGATAGCAAACTCGAAGCCGATGAGACCTTTACTGTTTCCTTGAGCAACCTGTCCGGAACCACAGCCAATGTAGTAATCACAGACCAGGCCGTATTGACGATCAAGAACGATGATGCAGCGGCAGTAACCCTTGCCGATGCCAGCGGAAATGAAGGAGACGGAGCCATTACAGTTACGGCTACCCTAGACAATGCCGTTCAGGGCGGGTTCACGGTAGAAGTAAATACAGCAGATGGAACAGCAACGCTAGCCGATAGCGACTACACAGCCGTTGCGGGTAAAACGCTGACCTTTGCCGGAACAGCCGGAGAAACGCAAACCTTTACAGTAACTCCAACCAACGATCTGGTTATTGAGGCCAATGAAACACTGACTGTTTCAATGAGTAAGTTAAGCACTGCCTTGGGGGTTGATATCAGTGATGGAGCCACGGTAACCATCGTTAATGATGACTTCAACAACGCTCCAACCGACATCGCTATAAGTACCACTTCAATAGCCGAGAACAATGCGTTGAATGCAGCTATTGGAACACTGACTACGGCTGATGCCGATGCTGGTAACACCCACACTTATGCACTAGTAAGTGGTGCAGGAGATACCGACAATGCCAGCTTCACGGTGGATGGTTCAACCTTAAAAGCGAACAACACTTCGTTCAACTTTGAGGATAAAGCCAGCTATTCGGTTCGTATTGAAACCAACGATGGAGCAGGCGGAACTTTTGCCAAGGCCTTTGAAATTACGGTAAGTAATGTAAATGAAGCACCATTTACGCTGAGCCTTACCAATGCCACCATCGATGAAGCCGATGAAGCCCAAGAAGTAGGTCAGCTTATGTCGCTCGATCCAGACAATGGAGACACTTTCACCTATAGCCTGATGGCCGGTGATGGCGATGCCGACAATGCGCAGTTTGCCATTAGTGGCAACACTTTGAGCACAGCGGGAGCCATAGATTTTGAAGATGGGGCAAGCCGAAGCATCCGTGTGCAGGTAGCCGATGCAGGCGGGCTTACTTTCGAGCAAACCTTCAGCATAACTATTGAAGATGTGGTGGCCGAACCAGTGAGGGAGTACACCCAAAACCAGCCAGGAGCCGATGTGAAGAACGTATTCTCGCCAAACGGTGATGGAATCAACGAAACCTGGGTGATTGAAGACTTGCTGGACAACCCGTTCAACCAGGTGAAAATTTTTGCTCAAGGTGGAAAACTCATCTACAGCAAAGTGAACTACTCCAACGATTGGGCAGGGACGTTCAAGGACAATCCGGTGCCAGATGGTACCTACTATTACGAGATACTCATCTTTGAAAACGAGCAATCTACAAGCCCAGCCAGAACCATTAAAGGCTTCCTGACCATCATTAGAAACAGATAATTATCAAAGTCATGCATAAGCAAATGAAAAACATCAGAAACAAATTCATCCTTGTCTTTACTATGGCTTTGATAGCGATAGGCGTAAAGGCACAGCAAGTACCCTTGTACAATCAGTACTTCAATGCAGGCACATTGGCCTACCCTTCGGGGGCAGTCTTTCAGGAGCATCGTTACATAAGTTTGGTGTACCGCGACCAGTTTGGGGGGCTGGTCGGGGCACCAAAGAACTTCGCCCTGGCCTATAACTCTACTTTTAGAAATAAGCTGGCTTTTACAGGAAATGTAACTACAGCCGACATTGGTTTCACCAGTCAGGTCAAATTCTCTGGAGGCATAGGCTATAAACTGTTTGGCGAAGCAAACGATGGACTGAGTATAGGTAGCCAAGTTGGTCTTTCCTTCTTCAGCCTGAACGAAGAAAGAGTGAACCCAGAAAACCCATCGGACAATGTGCTGGTAGACTTACTGGGTAACAATGGAAGCTCCTTGAGTGTAGACTTTTCGGCCAGTTACCGAAAAGGTAGACTGGGCATAGATGTGGCCGTTCCAACGGTAATCAACCAAAGCCTGTCAGACGATGCCTATATCCGCATTAACGATGACAACGTGCCTGACTTTATAGGTGGAGCAAGATATGGCTTCACCATCAACCCAGAGCTGAGTTTCACCCCATATTTGGGAGTGAGGTTGAGAGAAACCATTGGTGCCGAACTGGATGTAATGGGAGAGTTGGACTTCAAAGACAAGTTCAAAGCCTCGTTGGGCTACCGCGATAACTACGGACCAACCATTGGTATTGGAGCTCAGCTGTTGCCAAAGCTGTTGTTCACCTACAACTATGATTTTGGACAGAAAGACGCCCCGTTCTTGGCTGATGGCTTCAATGAGTTTGGGCTTCACTATCAGCTTAACACCCCGGAAGAAAAGGCCAATGTATGTGAAGAAGAAGGGCTAGCCGTAGTGAACAGGATCATAGACCAACGCATTTTCGATGAAAACCTGGTGAACCCAGAAGACAAAGAAAAAGCCTTGTGCTACTTGAAGAGCTTGGAAGAAGGCAAGAAGAAGGAAGTCAATAAGAAAGCAGAAGAAGCCTATAAGGCCCTATTCTTAAAGATTGAAAAAGAAGAGTTGGCCAAGATAGAAGCAGCCAGACTGGAAGCCTTGCGAGTGGAGAAAGCCAAGCAAGAAGCCGAAGAAGCAGCAGCAGAGCGCAGAAGGGTGGAAGAGATTGAAAGGGCCAAGATGAAAGAGCTGGAGAGATTGGCTTTGGAGAAGGAAAGGGCGATCAAGAAAGCCTTGAGCCTGGCCACAGAATCAGTCGCCTTTAACTCTGGCAGTGCCAACCTGAAAGAAGAGTCGTTTGAGTCGCTCAATCAGGTGGTGGAATTACTCAAGTCCAACCCAGAGCTCAGGTTGAAGCTATCGGGCTACACCGACAATAGCGGTAATGCCCAGTCGAACCTAGCGCTATCCAAACAAAGAGCAGCAGCAGTAAAAGCCTACTTAGTAAGCCAAGATGTAGCAGCAGATAGGTTAGAAGCCGAAGGTTATGGCATAGCCAACCCAAGAGCAGACAACAGCACAGCCGAAGGCCGGGCACTCAACAGGAGAGTGGAGCTTTCCATCATAAAGAAATAAGTTGATGGCTATTGAAGGTTGAGGTTAATAGTCAAAATAAAAAGCCACCGAACGGGTGGCTTTTTTCAAGTGAAGAGCGTTGAGGTGAATGAGTTTTTAAAATGAAAGGAGCTTAGAATAGGACAATATGAAGAGCTTCGAATTGCGCGACAATTATATTTTGTTTATCGACTTATAAATGAATTAATAGGCTTATAATTAAGGTTTCGGTATCTAATTTCTGAACAAGCTGGATAGAGAAAGAGACTAATGGAAATAAAAAAAAGACTAAAAGACTATTTGGTTCAGAATGTTTTGGATCAAAATGAGGCTGGACAGCTATCTGATACTACCACCCTGATTTCAAGTGGAATTGTTGACTCAATCACCACTTTACAACTGGTCGAATTCATTGAAACAGAATTTAACATAGAGTTTGATGCTCATGAGGTAGATAGGGATAATCTAGATACGCTCATCTTGATTGAAAATTTCGTAGAGCGTAAACGTCAAGGATAAAGGTGGATAGGCTTTTATCCAACATACTTCTAACACCTTTCTCTGATTATCCTGATAATCCAGCATTTGATTTGCCTGGGGTTGAAGAGCTGACTTATTCAGGGATTAATTGGAGATCAAACCAGTTGTTAGATTTTCTCAATAGCATTGGAATTGAAAAGGGAGACCGGGTAGCTATTTGGTCCGGAAAAAGCATCGATACCTTGGTTGTATTATTGGGTGCCGTATTAAATGGTTGTGTTTATATACCCGTAGATAAGCTGGCACCATTGGATAGGTTGAAGGCAATTTTAAGTGATAGTTTGCCTCAAGCTTTAATCTTGAATAGTGACGATAAGAGCTCATTAGACCTTGAAGGAATCCCTATAGTTGATAAACGACCGATTCCAAATACCTCTTTGCTCATTTTAAAACTGAATTGGTGTAAATCAGAGCTAAAACTTCCATCAGATTTAGCGTTTATTCTCTATACATCCGGATCGACAGGTGTTCCGAAAGGAGTTATGATAACGCATAAAAATGCACTCAGTTTTATCAATTGGGCTTCAATAAATTTTAGTTTTTCAGAAAATGACATCTTCAGCTCTGTAGCACCTTTTCATTTCGATCTGGCGGTATTCGACATTTTTGTAGCTATGGTGCATGGTGCTAAGGTGGTACTAATGGATGAACAAACTATTCGCAATCCTCTGTTGCTTGCTCAGCTTATAGAGGTAAAGGAGATTACGGTTTGGTATTCAACCCCAACAATTCTCATGCTCATGCTTAGGTATGGAAAGTTGAAACGGAGAAATTACAGTTCAATCCGACATGTATTTTATGCGGGTGAAGTTTTTCCTAAAGAGCAATTAGTTTCAGTAAAAGAAGTATGGAACAAGGCTGATTTTTATAATCTCTATGGGCCGACAGAAACCAACGTGTGTACTTGGTGGACCATTCCAAAGAATCTTCCAAATGAATTTAACTCCAGGACAATAGGTGTGAATTGTGGTCATACTCAATGCGAAATCCTGAATGAGGAAGGATTGGAGAGTGAAATAGGGGAGTTAGTGGTAAGTGGCGATTCTGTGAGCCCGGGGTATTTAAATCGGCCAGAATTAAATAAGTCTAAATTTTTTGAGGATAGTTCTGGGATCACCTGGTATAGAACTGGAGATCGGGTACAAAGACTTCAAAATGGAGGCTTCAATTATTTGGGTAGAATAGACCGCATGGTAAAAAAGAGAGGCTACCGGATAGAACTCGATGAGATAGAGACGGTCTTAAATAGTAATGAGAATATTTCCAGAGCAGCGGTAATTAATGAAGTTAGTGAAGAAGGAGAAATAAGTATCATTGCTTTTGTTGTAGCCTTCAATCCGCAGTTTAGCATAGGTGAAATGAAAGACTATGTTAAGCACAAATTGCCATCTTATATGCTCCCGGATAAGTGGTTTTTTGTAGATGATTTGCCTCTTACAAGTACGCAAAAAGTAAACTATCAAGACCTTAAACTACTAGTGAAGTAACTATGAATTTTTCTTTTTCACCATACCAAGAGGATATTAAAAATGAGGTTTTAGACTTTGCAAAAAAGCATTTGAATGAGGACATAGTTACTAGAGATAAAAATCAATTTTTTGATAGAAGTCTCTGGAGTAAGCTTGGTGAAATTAAGTTGCCTGGTTTGTGTATTCCTGAAGAGTTTGGAGGCCGAGGACTTGATCCATTAACCACTGTTTTAGCTCTTGAGGCTTTTGGAGAAGGTTGCGAAGATGGAGGCCTTTGTTTTGCTGTGTCAGCGCATATGTTGGCCTGCTGCGTTCCTATTTGGCTTTATGGCAGCAATGACCAAAAGCAGGCCTTTTTACCAAAGCTTTGCGATGGTACATGGATAGCGGGGAATGCCATGACTGAGCCGCATTCCGGTTCTGATACATATGATGTAAGAACCACGGCTGTAGCATGTAAAGACAATTATATTTTAAAAGGTCACAAAAGTTACATTTCTAATGGTCCTGTGGCAGATGTTATACTAACCTATGCTTTAACCGATAAAGAGAAAGGCTTCTTTGGAGGTATATCTGCTTTCTTGCTCAGCAAAGAAATGCCTGGATTAACCCTTACAGATTCAGTAGATAAAATGGGAGTGAGGACATGCCAAATGGGAGAGGCTAGATTTAAAGATTTAGAACTTTCAACAAATAGTGTTCTTGGCAAAGCTGGTGCCGGAGCAATGATTTTTAATAAGTCCATGGAGTGGGAAAGAACCTGTTTGGGAGCCATCCATTTGGGCGCTATGAGTCGTGTTTTAGAGAATACAATTGCCTTTGTTAAAGAGAGGAAATCGGGAGATAAATCAATAGGGAGTTATCAAGCAATAAGTCATCAATTGGCTGACTTAAAAGTTGGATTGGAGGCTTCAAGACTTATGACTTATCAGGCTGCCTGGAAACTTGGTAGTTCTAAGATGAGCACGATGGAAGCCTCTGCCAGTAAGCTCTTTGTGAGTGAGTTTTTTAAAAAGTTTGCCACATCAATTTTTCAAATTTATGCTGGTAAAGCCTTTAGGGAGAATCATGAAGCAGAACGTCTGTTGCGAGACGCTATGGCCAGTACCATCTATTCAGGTACATCGGAAGTTCAAAGAAGTGTTATTGCAAAAATGATGAGAGTATAACAGTGGATAAGGTTTACGATTTTGTCATTATAGGAGGTGGTCCGGCAGGTAGCACTGCTGCTTCTAATTTAGCCAGAAATGGATTCAAGGTGTTGGTGCTGGAAAAGGAAAAGTTCCCAAGGTTTCATGTGGGGGAATCTTTATTGCCATTTTGTTACGGGCTTTTCAAAGATTTGGGAGTGCTGGGTCAAATGGAAAAGGAGTTTAAAAGAAAACCGGGTGTTACATTTTCTAATTCCGATAATACCAATAGTTCTAACTGGTGTTTTAATCACCTCATTAAGGACGACTCACACTTATCCTTTCACGTGGAAAGGGATCGGTTCGATAAAATTCTACTGGAAAGAAGTCGTGAACTTGGTGCTGAGGTATTGGAAGCTACACAAGTTTCAAGCGTTGATTTTTCATCAAACAAACATGTGAAAGTCGTTACCAAAAGCGAGGAATGTTTCCTTGCTAATTTTCTAATTGATGCTAGCGGGCAAGACGCTTTTCTCGGAAAGTTGCAGGGTACTAAAAGAAATCAACCACAGCTTAGTCAACGCATTGCCCTTTCTGCTCACTGGGAAAAGGCTAAACTAGACCCAATATTGAAGGAAGGAAACTTGAGGATTGTTTCCTTAGAAGGAAGAAAGAAGGGTTGGATTTGGATGATTCCAGTTTCTGACCAAAGACTTAGTGTTGGAGTAGTTGTTGAGCTAGATTACTTCAAAAGCAAGAAAAGAAATGAGAAAAGTAGTTCAAGTGATTGGCTGAGAGATTTTTATATAAGTGAGGTTAACTCTTGCAGGTTAGGTAAGGAAGTCTTGACGAGTGCTAAAATGGCGATGGAGGTTGCTGTCAATAGTAACTATTCATTTGATGTTTCACAAAAGTATGGAGATAGGTTTGCCGTAATTGGAGATGCCGCATCTTTTTTAGACCCTATGTTTGCCAGTGGAGTGTTTGTAGGAATGAAAAGTGCGATGTTGGTAACCAATGCCCTTCTTAATATAAATGAAGGTGAATATGAAAGTGAGCTTATTGATGCTTACTCTCAGATATCTGGGGCATACCAATTATTGGAATTAATGATTACAACTTTCTATAACCCAGATGCCATTAAATTTTCAGAATTAGATCATGGGTCTATAAGTGAGTATAAAAAGCTGGATACAGTTTTTGGCATAATGCACTTAGTTCTGGCAGGAGATTTTTTTTCCAACCATAAGAACTACCTGAAAGCAATAGAGGTGTTGTCAAGTGCAAAAATGGTAGAAAGGTTTCGTCACCTTACTAATCATACGGATACTCAAACTTCGCAGGTTTGTACAAAAAGTATGTTGTCTATATAGCCGTACCGGAGGTTAAGAAAATGAATCTTGCTAAGCAGAAAAATAAGAAAGATAATTCCACAATGAGCTCCTCTATATCAATAGTCATTGCAGCCCATGTGTTGGATTCGAAACTCAGGCGTTGTTTGAATGCCGTTTCGTCTTACTCTACCGAAAATCTGGCCGAGGTAGTTTTGGTTCTGGATGGAATTGATAGGGCGAACCAGTTTTTCGATAATGTTGACTCTACTGATTTAAAAGTTATTAGCCTGGATAAATCTTATGGACCTGCTTACGCAAGAAATATCGGAGCTTCTCAGGCAAGAGCAGATGTCTTGTTTTTTCTTGATTCTGACGTAGAAATAAGTGCCGATACTCTTTCTAAGGTTGCAGATCATTTTTTATCTCCCAACGCTCCTGATGCCCTAATAGGTTCTTATGATGATGAACCCGCAGAAACCTCGGTAGTATCCAGATTTCGTAATCTTCTCCATTATTATACTCATCAGCAAGCCTCAGATGAGGCTAGCACATTTTGGGGGGCTTGTGGAGCCATTAGAAAAGATGCTTTTGTACAAATAGGTGGTTTCAATACGGATTTTTCAAAACCAAGTGTCGAAGATATTGAACTCGGATATCGCTTAAAATTGAAAGGATATAGAATTAAGCTTAATAAAGAATTACAAGTTAAACATCTGAAAAAGTGGTCTTTTAAAAGTATGGTTGAAACGGATGTGTTTTTAAGAGCAAAACCATGGACCGAACTTCTCTTTCAATATAAACAATGGGGAAAGAGAGATTTGAATGTGAAGAATTCCGAACGGGCCGCTGTATTCATACTGTGCATGTTGTTGATCAGTCTCGGTTTTGGTTTATTTTACACATACGCGCTTTTTCTTTCTCTTGCTTTCTTTTTAATACTGCTAGTAATAAAGAGAAACGTTTACTTTTTCCTTTCTAAACACTTTCGTCAACAGCTTCCTATAGTGATCATTTTGCATTGGACTTACTTAATTAGTGGAGCCTTTGGCTTGGTATTAGGTCTGGTTTCACACTTTTTCAAGGGACAAAAGCAGAACAGTGTTTCATTTGCCGATTCATCTCTTATCTACGATACAACTAAACCCAAGGTATGATAAACGAGGGAAATAATACTGTTGTCATAATTGGGGCCGGTCCTGCTGGTTTAACAGCAGCTTACGAGCTTTCAACTAGAAGTTCGAAGCGGATAATTGTCATTGAAGCAGATAGTCAGGTGGGAGGAATTAGTAAAACGGTAGACTATAAAGGCAATAAAATAGATATAGGGGGGCATAGGTTTTTTTCTAAGTCCGACTGGGTGTTGAATTGGTGGCAAAAATTTCTTCCAATTCTGGCTCCTGAAGATGAAGTGGTAGCCACTTATCATAATAGGCAGAAGACTATAAAAATTGATCAAAGAGCAAGCCCTGATAGGCCTCATATGCTTATTAGGCCTCGAAAGTCAAGAATTTACTACAACAAAAAGCTTTTTGAATACCCTATTAAGTTGAACTTGAATACCCTTCTTAAAATCGGTTTATGGAAGAGTATAAAGATTCTGTTTTCAATTCTTTACAGCAGGGTATTTCCTAGAAAAGAAGAACAGAGCTTAGAAGACTTTTACGTGAATAGATTTGGTTACGAGTTGTATTCAACGTTTTTCAAAGACTATACTGAAAAAGTATGGGGCAAAAAGTGCACCGAAATCAGTGCGGAATGGGGGCGTCAACGTGTAAAGGGACTTAGTTTAAGAAAGATAATAAGGCATTATCTCACCACACTATTCTATCCTTCAAAACAGTCTTTTGCTAGTGAAGAAACTGAGCAAACCTTAACTGAGTATTTTCTCTACCCTCAATGCGGGCCTGGGCAGTTATGGGAGACCGTTGCTTCTAAGTGTATTGAAAATGGTGTAGAGATTAGGTTAAATCAAGTAGTTGACTCTATTGATTTTATGAGTGGGCAAGTTTGCGGAGCTACATGCACAAACTTGGTTACTAGAGAAAGGGAGTTGATAAGATGTCAAGACATTATTTCTACCATGCCTGTAAGAAACCTAGTTCGCAGTATGAATGGTGTTGTACCGAATGCTATTCGCAATATAGCCTCTGACTTAGAGTATAGAGAGTTTTTGATTGTTGGGTTGTTGCTTGATGAACTTGTACTCAAAGACAAAAATGGTTTGGATGTAAAGGATAATTGGCTATACATTCAGGAAGGTGATGTCAAACTCGGCAGAGTTCAGCTATTTCATAATTGGAGCCCATATATGGTGGCTGAAAAGGGCAAGTACTGGATTGGTGCTGAGTATTTCTGCCAAAAGGGGGATGATCTATGGACACTGTCGGAAACCGATTTGACTGCTTTGGCAATCGAGGAACTATCTAGGATCGGAATTATCGATAGGTCGAAAGTATTGGACAGTACTGTAGTTAAGATGCCTAAGGCGTATCCTTCTTATGTGGGAAGCTATAACGAATTCAGTAAGGTTAAAACCTACTTTAACTCCATAAGCAACCTCTATCTCATTGGAAGGAATGGAACCCATCGATATAATAATCAAGATCATTCTATGCTCACTGCCAAAGAGGCTGTAGACAACTTAATAAATAAGGTAACTGATCATAGTAATATATGGGCTGTAAATACAGAAATGATATATAATGAAGAATTGGAAGCCTAGTTACGTAGAAGTGCTTATCGGTTTGATAGTTTTTTTATCAGGGTGCTCTGTAGTTATTGCAGTTATGCCTAATGAATGTTTTTTTTATGGAAATGCTGACGTTGATCTAAGTCCGGTGGGGATGGCTTTGAGTAAAGCGTATTTTAATTATTTTGACCTTATCAACTTCAAAAATCAAGGATATATAAATAATGGTGAGTTTCATTTTTATAGAAATTGGCCACCTTTGCACTTTTGGCTTCTAAGTAAATGGTATGGGATAGTGGGGGTAGAATCAATACAAGCTGCTAGATACTTCTCTGTAATTATTTATGGGATTACCAGTTTGTTTTTCTATTGGTTACTTGTTAAAAAACATAGATTATCAATAAGGGTCTCCCTAATTTCCTCGATTGTCTTTATGCTTTTACCTGTTAATCTAGAGTCGTCTTATTACATATATTCAGACATCTGGGTTAATCTTTTCTGGCTACTAGCAATTTTACTTCTTGCCAATCCTAAGAAACTCTACTTTGGAGTTTTTGCGGTTGTCTGTGTTATAGGCTTTTTCTTTCATTGGTTTATCATATTTCTTTTGCCGGCATATATCACTTATCATATTCTTTCTAAAGTGCGGCATGGTAAGGTTAACAGGTTCTTTATTTTTTCTTTTTTTTTTATAGTAATCCTTAGTCTTGTTTTTCTCCATTCGATTTCAACAGATAGTACGCTTATTCTTGCATTAGAAGAGCATTCGACACTAGGCCTGTTTAACGGAAATGCTCCTTATTTATGGATGGGAACCAAACAGATGGTGCTTTTGTTTTTTAGTGTTTTTGTGTTGTTTTTTTTAAAAAGGCAGTTTTCAAAACTTTCACTCAAATCACTTATCGGATTATTAAAGACTGAGCAATACAGTGGACTTTGGTATTCATTCAGTTTAATCATAATAGCTCTTCTCATACTATTAGTATTCATGTTGCAGTGGTTTGTTGTTCACAGACACGCCTTTATGTTTTTATCTGTTCCTTTGGGCTTATGTTTTGCATATTTTCTATCAATTATTGAAGAGAGATCATCAGGAAGTATAATCTTGTTAGGACTAAGTTCTATCATCATATGTGTAGCTCAGTATTTGATATTGTATGGTGTGACTTACTATAGGCATGGTAAGATTCAAGTTCAAGATGAGAACATCTCAGAGTTTATTGTTCAGAGAAAACCATCCAAATCACTTAAGTCGAATATATTTTTTAATATTAATTCAAGTATTAATAATAGAAGAAGAATAAACAAGTTTGCAATTAGAGAAAGAACCGACTCGTATATTTTTGAACTAGACTCATTGTTATTTGTGGATAGATTGGATGAACAAATGGTTTTGAGTATTCAAAAGCTTAAAGCCTTAAATGCACTTGGTGCTGATGAGTCTTCTGCGTTCTTGATTACTGAAAGATTAGTGGATTACGGAGATTTACGGTTGATCGATTCAGCAGTCTATAACAATATTATAGTCTATCAACTGGATGTAGAAAGGTGAAGGAGTGTTAGTATCAATTATAATTCCTACATATAACAGGCCTGACCAATTAAACCGATGTTTGACAGCTCTGTTGAACCAAAGCTACTCAGGTGCTTGGGAGGTAATAGTGGTCGATGATGGAGGAGAGTTTCCGTTGAAAAGTATTGAAGAGTTCTTCCAACCAGATTTGCGCTGTAGTTTTTTACATCAAGAAAATTCAGGACCTGCTAAAGCAAGAAATTATGGTGTTGCTATGGCTAAGGGTGAGTTTATAGCCTTTTTAGATGATGATTGTGAGCCAGAAGAAGACTGGTTGGAGCATTTAATGAATGCAGCCAAAGAGGGTGTAATGGTTGGGGGTAAAACGCAGAACAAATTGGGTAGGAATCTGTATTCAGATGCCAGTCAAAGTCTTGTTTCTTACTTATATGAATACTTTAGAGAAACACCTTGGTACTTTTTTACATCTAATAATTTACTGGTCGATAGAAAGACCTTTTTGGCGGTGGGAGGGTTTGATACACACTTCCGAACCTCTGCTGGGGAAGACCGGGCCTTCTGCGCCAAATGGTTGGCCAGAGGTTTTCAAATGAAATATGAGCAGAAGGCAATTATTGATCATGCGCATGGATTGGGCTTCTTCTCTTTTTGGAGGTTGCACAGAAAGTATGGAGAGGCAATTGACCAATATAGAGAGGTGCTAACTGAACATGATGTGCCGCCAATGCCGTTTAGGGCTCAATTTTATTGGGGCTTATTGAAATGGCCATTTGTGTTCGCGCAATTAAGCTTTTCCAAAAGAATAGCTACCTCCATTCTTTTCAGTATTTCACAATTGGCCACATTTACAGCCTTTATTAAAACTCGTTTTGGTTCTGAGAGCAAATGAATACCCTAAATAAACATAGAGGCCTCATATTTATATTTGCTCAGCTTGTAATTGTAGCTGGCTTTCTATGGCATTTCAATATTGAAGAGGCATTTAATCTTCCACGAATATTTCCTGTTTTTATACTCATAATTTTGTTGAATGCGGTAATTCCTCTTAAACGGAGGAGACTCTTCAGTACCCTGTCTACCGCGGGAGTTTTATTCCTAATTCTTCCTCCGTTAGAGGCTATATTGTTACTGGTGTTTTCAGTAGGAATTCTTGCTCTTTGTAATCTAACTCTAGATATAAGATGGAAGAAGGTAATGCTGATATCCATCGCGGTTTGTTTTGCATTGGTTGTAGGTGGTGTTTGGCGAGTACCTTGGCTAGGCTCCTCAATGCTGGTGATCCTTTCTAGTATGTTCATGTTCAGGTTGATACTGTTTCTTTATGAGATGAAATATCAGAGAACTAAGCTTTCGTTTACGGATCAGTTAGGGTATTTCTTACTTCTTCCAAACCTTATTTTTCCTCTATTTCCTGTAGTTGATTACAAGCTTTATCAAAGTAATTACTATCAGAGAGATGAATTGGAAATATATAAGAGGGGAGCTGGTTTAGTAGCGAAAGGAGTATTTCACCTATTCGTATACAGAATAATATACTCCTATTTATTGCCAGAGATTTCTGAACTTACTACTCAGGTTAATTTGCTTAAATACCTCGTGTTTTCTTATTTATTGACAATCAGACTTTCAGGTATTTTTCATTTTTCTGTTGGTGTGTTATGCCTTTTGGGCTATGATTTACCAGATATTTTTAAGAACCATTTTGCTGCTTCCGGCTTTGGTGATTTATGGAGAAGAATCAACATTTATTGGAAAGACTTTATTGTCAAGGTTTACTTCAATCCACTGTATTTTAGGCTAAAGAAGTACGGAACTAAAGTGGCTATTTTTTGGGTGACTCTACTATCATTTGCTATCACTCTGCTTCTTCATGATTATCAGTTTTTCTGGCTGACGGGTGTTTTTGATGTAGATGTTACCGATGTGATATTTTGGGGCTTCTTTGGCTTTACTATAGCCTTCGGTACAATTCTTTCATCAAAAAGAGCTTTAGAGAAGAGTGTTGCTAGTAAAGCTTTTGATGCTGCTCTAAAAATCTTGGGTACCTTTTTAATAATGTCCGTTCTCTGGTCTATTTGGTCCAGCGAAAGCTTATCAAGCTGGTGGTGGTTAATTAGAAATTCATGGTCCAGTCAGACTAGTGAGATACTAGAACTACTTTTGGTTCTAGTTGTGCCGCTACTTGCCTTATGGGTATCGAATTACTTTCTCCTTCGAAAAAACAATAAAGTAATTTCCGATATAATCATGCCCAACTTGTTTTGGCCAATAGCGATGTTAACCTTAGTATTAGTTTTTAATACTGCTACTTTGAAAGGGTTTTGGAATGAAAGGCTTGAAGGGAAAAATATACAGGCTCTATTTCACTTCACCCTAAACCCTGATGATAGAGAGGTACAGTTGGCAGGGTATTATGACAATATGTTAGATAATCATAGTCTGATGAGCCCTATTATCAACGGTAATAATGACTATATAATGTCTGAGTTGTTTAGACAGGAAATCTATGGCAAAAAGGTCTTGCTAAAAACTAACGATGCTAGATATACAAATTTAGCCGCTTCTAAAACAACTGATGTTACAGGAATAGAAATTGATATTAATCAATGGGGAATGAGGGATGATGATATTGAGAAAACCCCAATTGATAATAAGTATCGCATAGCACTTGCAGGAGGGTCTGTCGAAATGGGCTGGATGATTCCCAAAGAGCAGAGGTTTGACGATCTAATAGAGTTGGAGCTAAAAAGCAAAGGATACAATTTCGATATTCTAAATTTTTCTGTGCCTGGACGTCTATTTATCAACTCAGCGTATACCGCTAAAGAAGAGATTTTGGACTTTAACCCAGACGTTTTGCTAATGTTTTACCATCCTCACCTAGAATGGATTCACATAAAGAATCGTTTGAGCGGATATGATTTTTCTCTCGAATATGATGGTGCTATATACGATTTATATGAATCTTCAAATTTGTTAAGGACCAAAGGAAAATCATTAGATAAGCTATTAGATTCGAGAAAGGAAGGGATTTTAAATAAGATTTTTTTTGAGGTTAAGAAAGCTTGTGACCAGTCGGGAGTAGAACTTTTGATAGTAAATATGCCTGTATTTTCTGAGTACCAATGGGAGGAAAATGATTTAGACCTGATGATTGCGGAGGAGTTGGGTATTAATGTCCTAGATATTTCTCAAGCATTACATCCAAATGAAGCAGCCGATTATACTCTAGATTTTGGAGGGCATCCAAACGTAAAGGGGCATCAATTAATTTTTGATAATCTTTATCCATATCTGCATGATTTGGTTAAGAAAAATGCGAGTAAATAAAGAGTACTTTTATTATGGAAATAAGGAAAAGGTATATAGATCTCCTCAAAATGGCTCTTTTGAATGAGCATTATCTTGAAAATGAGTTAAGAATACAAGCCTTGGCTGAAGGTTGGGTACAGGGCAAGTCTTTACTCAACAGGAGAATCGCTTATGAGAAGCTTCATAATATTAAAAAGTATTATGCCTCCGAGTTCGAACTCATGAAAGAGAGGAGAAATGAAGGGAGGCACTTAGCTGAGGGGTCTCAACATTTGGTATATGCTCATACTATGATAGGAAGAAAAAGAATGGATAATATTCAGAGATGCTTTGAACAACTAATTTCAGAGAATATTCAAGGAGATTTAATTGAGTGCGGAGTATGGAATGGTGGTGCCACTATTTTTATGGCAGGTCTTCTTCAGGCTTACCAAGAACATGATCGTAAGGTGTGGGTGGCAGATTCTTTTGATGGTGTTCCAGTCCCAGAATTGGAAGAAGACAAAGAGTTCGACATTAGCAAAAAGGTGTTTCCCGGGTTGGCAGTTGGGCTTGAAGAGGTGAAAAACAACTTTGATAAATATGATTTACTAAAGGAGAATGTTGAATTTTTACCTGGCCTTTTCTCCAGCACTTTGCCCAATGCACCTATAAATGAAATAGCCGTGCTCCGTCTCGATGGAGATCTTTACGAATCTACCATGGACTCTCTTAACGCTTTGTATGATAGGGTGGTTTCAGGTGGTTTTGTTATAGTGGATGATTATGGAGTGTTGCCTCCTTGTAAGAAAGCGGTTGACGAGTTTAGAGAAAAAAGAAATATTAGTAATAGCTATCAATGGATAGATTGGTCTGGGATTTACTGGAGGAAATGAAATTCTATTAAAGTGAAAAAGGAAGAGTTTTTAATTTCTAGTAAGCCTATTCTGTGGGAAGAGTTACGACTCATTTCTAAATATCGTAATGTTCTATATGTGCTAAGTTGGAGAAACCTCCGGCTACAGTATAATAGCTTTTGGTTGGGTTTATTTTGGGGCGTGTTGAACCCAATGATAATGACAGCTATCTTCTTTTTTGTTCTTGGGAATAAGGTTGGTTCTGATTTAGAAAATTACATCCTCTACATCTACTCAGGCTTTATTTTTTGGAACGTTTTGGCTGGAAGCACAGGTAGTTCTGCTAGCTGCTTTCAAGATAATTTTAGTTTAATTAAGAAGGTTTACTTTCCCCGATTTTTAATGCCATTTAGTCATGTGATTTCGAAATTACCAGACCTTGCAATTTCTTTTATGGCGCTTCTTTTTGCATTGTTGTACTTTAATCTTGATGTTAATATTTATCAGTTTGCATTTTTCACTCTTCTGTCAATTATTGATCTAGTACTTTTTGGGGTAGGATTATGTCTAATTGCTTCTGTGTTAACTGTTCGGTTTAAGGGGTTTTCTGTAATTCAACCGCTATTGACGCAGGCTTTCTTTTTTGTTTCTCCAATCATTTTTGACATTAATTTGACCATTGAAAATAGCTTGGTGAGAGCATTAATTAGGCTGAATGTTTTTACGGGGATTTTGGAGATTTTTAGATTTGGTATTTTTAATCACAGTATTTCAACGCATATAGTTGTAATCTACTCAGTATGTGCATTTCTCATATGCATATGCGGTTTAGTGCTTTTTAATTATGAGGATGTAACTCTTTCGGATAAAATTTAGATAGTATGGTACAGGCCTGCAATATCAGCAAACACTACTTTAAACACTATAATCTGTTGCACGCTAAAGATGGGTTTTATGCGTTAAGAGATATTTCATTTACCGTACATGCGGGAGATCATGTCGCTCTAATTGGTGATAATGGATCTGGAAAGTCTACACTCTTGAAAATCCTTAGTCGTGTCACTCGACCATCAGAAGGAAACTTAAGAGTAAGTGGTCGCCTTGTTTCCATGCTTGAATTAGGAGCAGGATTTCACCCGGATTTAACCGGTGAGGAAAATGTTTATTTCTTAGGTGGTCTTATGGGCCTATCTAGGACTGAAATTAACTCAAAATTGCACGAGATTATTCGCTTTTCCGAAATGCAAGACTTTATGAGTATGAAGGTTAAGAGTTATTCAAACGGTATGATTATACGTTTGGCACTTGGTGTTGCTTTGACAAATAAACCTAAAGTCATATTGGCTGATGAAGTATTTTCAGTATTGGATAAAGGATTTAAGATTAAGTGTATTGAAAAAATTGAACGTATAAAGAATGAAGGTGTTGCAATAATCTTGGCAGATCACGATTTTGAGTCATTGCGTTCTGTTTGTAATAAGGCGATTTGGTTGCGAAAAGGAGAGATATTTAAAACCGGAGAAATCGACTCAATTTTGAGTGAATACGAAGCTTCTAAAAGATAAGTTACTTAACTAGAACACCTAAACCTCCCCAACTACCCCAGCCTCTATCGTCATATTCTGGGTCAATGATTTCTACAACAGAGTGTTGTTGTTTCAATTCGTTCCAAAACTTATCGACCTGACAATCTTTTACCTGATCGTGATGCGCAATATCATGTAAAACAATTAGCCCACCGTTTTTTACATATTTGGAATACCTGTTATAGTCGTCCTTAACACCTTCATAGGTATGATCACCATCGATAAAAAGTAGGTCCAACTCTTTTTCATTCAAGACTTCACATAATTTAGATTCGGTTTTTGGAGAATGAGAGTTTTTACGAATGAGGCTTACGGTTTGATTTGGTTTCTTGTAACCTAAAAGAAGTTTTTCATTATATGTTCGACCATTATTGAATCTGCCTAAGGGTAGATCTATGCTGGTTAACTGAGCTGTTGAAGAAGCAAGTTGACACCATAGCCAAAATGTTCCGCCACTAGCCGATCCAATTTCCAAAACGTTGTTTAGTTTTGGCTTTTGTTTGAGTAAATCAACTAGCTGAGTCAGTTCTTTATTCTTTTGAACTGCTCCGTAGAAGATACTTAGTTCAGCTAATTTTTCTGATGTCATAGTTGAAATTCGCCTATTATGATTCATTATTGATTTGACTGAGGATTGTCACTGCCTAGTCTCTTAACAATTCTTTCCGCCCACTCCGTATGGACGCTTTGAACTGGGTGTCCATCGTTTTCAATGGTGTTTTCATGAGACAGCGGCACATTACAATCTATATAGGGGATGTCGTTGTGTTGAAAAAAAGAGGTGAGATTGTCTATTTCTTTAGGCTCCTCGTACAAGATTGCTACTTGAAAATCTATATCATAGGTTTGACACAATTCCTGCATTTTTAAAACAAGCTTTTCAAAAATACCATTTGCATGCTCCACTCTCTTTTTAGACTGAAAGTTTAAATATGCTACCTGTAAGCTGTAAACAGACACAAGGTGTTTAGCAAGAGGGATTTGATATACTTCAAATGGATCATGTCTTAAAAGTTCTCCTGAAGCATTCATAGTAACATAGGGGACTTTCACATGTTGAGTGCCTCTTATGTCGTGCATAAGCATTGCCCAATTGCCTTCTGCAACATTTCTTAATTTGTGATGAGCTATATACCCATAGATAACCTGTTTTGGACGATTGCCATTTTTTAACTCATTTTCTAGTACCAAAAGTGACTGATAAGTGCCATAGGCTCCAACAGCCTTATTTTTTATTTTGAGGTTCTTTACTTCATTCTGAACTTTCCAAGCTACATGTTCTTGGTTGCTTAGACCCCAGCCAAAAGTGAATGAGCCACCTATAAACAGTAATTCATCTTTGTATTCAACAGTGTTTGTGCTTGTTTTTCTGCTTCCATCATTCGCGATAGTGATATTCACACTATCTAGAGATGCTGAGTTAGGGGGCAATAGAAATTCTCCCGGAATGTGCTTCCACCCTAATTGCTCATCTAACTGCATTATTGGCTTTTTTCGGACAGGTCTGGCAGGAGGAAGCTGGTGACCTTTTAATCGTAGAATACATTCTAACAATAACAGTGTGAGAATCACAATTGAAATGAATTGAAGTGTTCTCTTGAAGGCTTGTTGAATAATATGGTGGCGCTTTGGCATATTTTCAGTTAGACTATTCTTGATCTATGTATGCCTCTGGGCTGAGTACCTTTCCGCTTTTTCCCATAAGTCCGTGTTTGACTCCTTTGAATTGAAACTTTCGAACCTCGTAGTGCTCTGAATTTCTAAAGTATTGAACTAGAAAGTCTTTGAGGTAGTGCAAAAGTATCACCTTAGAAGCATGGGTTTTAATTAATCTGAACATGTTTCGATAGGTGTAATATGCTAGTACTTTTTTTAATTGAGGGTGCTTGTTAGAGCTTCCTTTACCTTCGTGTATAACTTTGCTGCTACCTACCCAATAGGAGTGAATCCCTTTTTTTAATAGCCTGAGGCAATAATCTGTTTCTTCGAAATAGAGAAAAAAAGAGGTGTCTATAAAGCCATGTTCTTTGATTATACTTAAGGGAATAAGAAGACTGTAGCCGACTAAGTTTGCTACCTTCTGTGTGCCTTCTTTACTTAGTTCTCCTAGGTTCATTTCTTCAAATGAACAAAGTTCATCCTTGATCCCTTTTAACTTCCATATTACTTCTTTGTTAGCTTGTCCATTTATATCTAGACTTGCACTTCCAAAGAGCCCTGCACCTTTTTGGCTCCAAGCTTTAAGTAATTCTGCTAGGGTATCTGGTAGGACTGTTAGATCATTATTTAATAGCCAAATGGCATCATAGTTTTGTGCTAATGCATAGTTAACGGCTTTTAAGTGTCCATGAGCGTAACCTAGGTTTTCGGTGTTTTCAAAAATTATAATGTTATTCCAAATGCTTTGAAATTGACTAGGATTAAAGTCTTTGGATGCATTGTCTGTAAGGCAAACCTTTAGTTTGTCGTCTTTGAGGATATATAGCGATTTTAGAAGAGAGGCAGTTTTACCCTCGCTATTCCAGTTAAGTATGGAAACTAATATTTTCAAGCTTTTATGTTCCTTAGTTTCAAAGACATCATAATATATCCGTAAGCCATCAAGCACCATTGAATTGGGGCAAGGAAGTTATTCAATATTACCGATTTGTTGTTTGCAGTAAAGGGTTTAGGAAATTGGTGATCTTTATGATAAAACCTTACCTGTCTAATGCCTTTTCCATATCTAATGAACCTTTTTACAAAGCCTAGAAAACCATCTTCAAAGCTGTGTACAACTATGCTTTGTGGTGCATAGACTATCTTACCATATTTCTTAAGTCTGAGTGAAAGCTCAATATCCTCTCCTCCAGCAAGCTTAAAGCTTTCATTAAAGCCACCTATGTTATCGAAAGCATTTTTTTGGATCAATACATTAGCTGTAACTAGGTATTTCGGACTTCCATTCACAACGGGTGGTTGATGAATTTTCTGACTGATATAATATCTAGATAGAACGTCTCGACTATTTATTGTGGTGCAGCCTTGATATGCTACGGCTCTAGGATCTGCTTTTTGATATCCCTGAATTAGTAGAGGGGTACAAAGGCAGTCGCTATCAATAAAAAGCAACCATTCTCCCTTTGCCTGTTTTGCACCCATGTTTCTAGCCGCGGCTGGTCCTGGTTTTTTACATTTGAGTAAGTGTACTTTAAAACCCAAGTCAAAGCTATCCTTAGGTAGTGATATGGCAGGAGACGAATTGTTATCAATAACAATGACCTCTCTAGGTAATTCTGTGTCTGTTAGGGTTTGTTTAAAAGACTTCAGGAGAGCTATAATCCCTTCTTGATTGTTTTTTACAGGAATAACTATAGAAATGCCACTACTCTCAATTTGCTTATGCACAGTCGATTGCGTATCCACCAGTAGTTCTCGACTTCTGTTATGTTGATATTCACCAAGGTTTTTCAAAATCACTCTTTTCAAATAGATGATCCCTTTTTTTAAAATAGCTTAAATGTTCTTTTTTAAGGTCTAAGCCAGATCCTGTAAGTGTTCTTTTGAGCAGGGCAATAGGGGTTAAAACAACGAAAAAAATGACTGAGAGTAGAATTCTAGAATTAACATAACCAAGTATGCTGCCAACTCTATACCACCCTCTTACTATAAGATCTGCAATTTTTTTAGATAAAAGTGACAAAGTGCCGATAGCCAGTGATGTATATATCATCCATTCTTTATCGAAGATTATATTCAGAAATAAAAACCCTGTACAGATTGTTAAAATGGAAGAGTAAACCTTGCTCATGACTAACTAAAAAAGGGAATAGATGAATGGAGCAGCAGCCGATCCACCACCTAAAACAAGTAAGAGACCTAGTAGCAAAAGAGTGATAATTATGGGGGCGAGCCACCATTTCTTGCGTTCTTTCAAAAAGTTGAATATGTCTTTTATAGATTCCATTTTCTTAGTCTAATATAGAAGGTGATTTAATATTAGAACCTCTGCTCCAATGTGGTTGATCTTTTTTATGAAAAAGATATTGACCAATCACCAATAGGTCAATTTCAGTATTCATAAAACAACTGTATGCGTCTTCAGGAGTGCAAACAATGGGTTCTCCTCGTACATTAAAACTTGTATTAATAACTACACTGCATCCGGTTAAAGCTTTGAAAGCACTAATGAGGTTGTGATAATGTTCATTGGTTTCTTTATGAACAGTTTGAATTCGAGCAGAATAGTCAATATGGGTTATTGCAGGGAGGTCGGATCTTTCAAAATACAGTTTGTCTAGTATAGGTTGCTCATAATAATTGTCTGGCTTTTTCCTGCATCGTTCCTTTAAAACAGGCTGTGTTTGTAACATGTAAGGACTGGGAGAAGTCAAATCAAAGTATTTGTTGGCATCTTCGGCAAGCACCGAAGGAGCAAAAGGGCGGAAAGATTCTCTGTTTTTAATTTTTAGGTTCAGTTTCTTTTGGATTTGCGGGTCTCTTGCATCAGCTAATATACTCCTGCATCCAAGAGTTCGCGGGCCAAACTCCATTCTACCTTGCATCCAACCAACAATAAGTCCAGAGTTGAGGGCTTCAGCAACAGTTTTATAGATTGAATGATAACTAACCTTAAACCCGATTGCCTCATATTTATTGACCATAGCCAGAATTTCCTTTTCTGAAAAGGATGGTCCAAGGAAAGCACCAAACATTAGGTCTTTATCTGACTTTTTAGGGTAAACTCTCTCTTGATTGAAATATATATGTTCTGTGGCAAGCGCAGCCCCTAAAGCTCCTCCAGCATCTCCAGCAGCTGGTTGAATGAAAACATTTTTAAATAACTTTTTACTGAGAAGTTTACCATTACTTACACAATTTAATGCGACTCCACCTGCTAAGCATAAATTTTCTGAATTGGTTAATTTCTTAGCTTCAACCGCCATTTTCTGAACAACTTTTTCCGTTACTCTCTGAATAGCAAGGGCAAGGTTACAATGTACGAGTTCTATTTTAGTATCAGGTAGCCTTCTGCTCATGTTGAATAGCTTTTGCCATTGTTTGTCAGACACCATTCTAAGGCCAGTTGTGTAAGTAAAGTACGTTTGATTGAGAAATATGGATCCGTCTTCCTTCAAGTCAACCAGTTCAGTTAGAATAATTTCTTCGAATAATTGAACTTGAGTACTTACAGGTTTTCCGTAAGGCGCTAAGCCCATCAATTTGTACTCTCCAGAATTAACCTTGAAACCTAAGAAATATGTAAAGGCTGAATAAAGTAGCCCCAAGGAATGAGGGAATTTGAGTTCCTTTAACACTTTAATGCTTCTATCGTTTCCGTAGCATATTGAGGCAGTTGCCCATTCGCCTACACCGTCTATGGTAAGGATGGCAGCTTCTTTAAAACCAGAAGGGTAAAAGGCACTTGCTGCGTGCGAAAGATGGTGTTCTGTAAAAAGTAGTTTTGGTATTTTTTCAAAACCTATTGCCTTCAACTCAGTTTTAATTTGCCTTTTCAAGAACATTTTATCTTTAAGCCAGACTGGTATTGCTGACTGAAAAGAAAACAATCCTTTAGGAGCGAACGAATAATAAGTTTCTAGCAGTCGCTCAAATTTGAGAAGAGGTTTGTCATAAAATACGATTGCATCTATTTGATGAGGTGAAGTAGCTTGATGGTCAAGGCAGTATTTGATAGCGTTTGTTGGAAAAGAAGCATCGTGTTTTTTTCGGCTAAACCTTTCCTCTTGAGCAGCAGCTATTGTTAAGCCGTTTATGGTTAGGGCTGCGGCAGAATCATGATAGTATGCTGAAATACCTAGAACCTTCATTCTTTTTAGAGTCTTATGGTGCACCACTACTTTGATAGTAGAAGCTATGGCTTTAAGATGGGGTGATCTAGGAGGTGAAGATATACAATCTCCTTCATCAAAATGGCTAGTCAGAATTAATTCAGAACATTTTTGAAGCTGTTCAGAACAAACTTTTTCTGAAACGCAAAATTTGAGACAAGTTGGGATTGTATTTAAGCCGAAAAGGTTTTTGTGACAAGGTTATATATTGTTGATGGCTATTGAAGGTTGAGGTTAATAGTCAAAATAAAAAGCCACCGAACGGGTGGCTTTTTGGTTTTATTGGGGTGAGGGAATTAATCTTGGCCTCCGTTTCTTGTTGGTTTTCTTGGTGTTGGCCAAGTCATTTGTCTACCATTCCAAGGGCTTACACCTAAAACGGCTTTATCTCTCGGGAAGAATTCGGGGTCTTCACAGGCCATGTATACCATAATTGCTGTAAGAATAACATTGTCCCTAACGTCATCGAACACAATTTTGTCATAAGTGTCACGGTTGGTATGCCACGTATAGGTGCCATAGTCCCAGCTCAATGAGCTAAGGCTAAAGCCTGGAGCCCCAGCAGCAACAAATGAAGCATAGTCAGAGCCGCCTCCACCCGGAGTGCCTGGGAAGGTGGTGTTAATCTCGCTTCTGATTTCTCTTGGTACTGGAGCTAACCAACGGTTGATGAACTCATAGGAATGCAAAAAGCCTTGCCCGCTAATATTTTGAACTCTACCAGTTCCATTATCTTGATTAAAAAGGGCCTGTAAGCCTTTCACCACTTCAGGATGGTCTTCTACAAACGAGCTTGAGCCATTCAAGCCTTGTTCTTCACTTCCCCACAAACCAACCATAATAGTTCTTTTTGGGTTAGGGTAAACCTTCTTTAGAATTCGAAGGGCTTCCATCATTACCAGGCTGCCAGTTCCATTATCTGTTGCACCAGTTCCACCATCCCATGAGTCAAAGTGGGCAGAAAGAAGTACATATTCATCTGGGTTTGTACCCTTTACTTCCGCTATGGTATTAAATGTTGGTACTGTTCCGTGGTCTACATTAGTAACCTCAACTCTAATTTTTGGAGTGTCACCATGCTCAACCATTCTGAAAAGTGTGCCATAATCTTCCAGTCCAATGTCTATGGTAGGAATCGTTTTTGTTCTAGCACCAAATATTTTATTTACTCCGAAGCCTCTAGACCAGTTAGATATAAGTATTCCCGCTGCTCCTGCTTCTTCTAACACGGCTGGTAATTCTCTAGAATTTGAACCTGTCGCCTGAATTCTTTTATTCCAGTTAGACCTAGCTTCTCGAGATTCTCTTTCCATCTTTTCAATGGATTCTTTCTTACCATATTTCTCCCAATTGTAGCTAGGTCTGCCTGTAGGCTGAGCCATGTCTACTAGTACATATTTACCCTTTACGCTAGAAAGCCATTGCTTAAATTCAGCTTCATTTTCTACCTCAGGAATAACGGTTACATCTCCTTCAACAATACCATTAGAAGAAGGGCTCCAAGCCAATTGCATGGCCTCTAGGGTTTTTACTCTTGGCGAAATTAGATCTACGTGGGTGATACCACGTTCCCAACCTTTCCATTCTCCCCATTTTTCATTTCGGGCAGAAATACCCCAACCTTCAAATCGGTCAACGGCCCAGTTGTGAGCGCTTTGCATTTGTGGTGTACCTACAAGTCTTGGACCATTAAGGTCTAACATTTCATAGGCCAATTGCTCTAATAATGAGTTTTCATTGGCTTCTTTAACAATCTGATCTACAATATCTTGAGATATAGCAGAGCTAGTCCATACCACAAGGGCACAGAACATCAATAGTAGTTTTCTTTTCATACTTGGTTAGTTATTGAGCTATTAAGATAGCCAAGTAGAAAGTTAATTTTGAACCGATAAAGGAAAATTAACCGATTCGGCTTTGTTCGAACTTGGTTAAAAGGGAATTGGTCTGCTTTTGAAGCTTGTTTTTAAAGAAGCCTGTCCAACCTAAAATAGCTCCACTAAATCCCATGGCTTGCTTAGACCACTTATGAAGATCGAAATGGTCTGAGTGTTTAATTATCAGCCCATCTTTAAACTCAAACTTAGCATGGATTTTATTGTGAACCTTGCGGCCCGTTTTGCTGAAAGTGTAAAAGGCTTCCCAATATGCCGAATGATCTGTAACCTCCGAATGTAAGACTTTGAAGTCTTTGCCTTTCTGACTTTGACAAAGCATTCGCCACATATTCTTTGCTCTTTCGCCTTGTAAAGTACCAAATGCAGGATCTTCGAACTTAACCTCTTGGTGGTAGCACGAAACCATGGTTTCTGCATCTAATTCATTAAAGGCAGTATAGAATTTATGGATGAGTTCTTTCAAAGTGAGTTCATTTAAACGTCTTGTACTATAAAGATGGCATTCTTATTTAAATCGTAAAAACCGAATTCATGGGTTCCCCAAGGCGTATTCATTCTTAGTTTTTCTGGCAGTATTGTCTTTCTTTCTACAAATTCTTCGAACCAAGGTTCTATGTCTTCTACAAAGATTTTTATTACCGAACCGCCTAAAAGTGGGTCTTCTGCATTATTGGCATGCCATTGTAAATGAATGCATACACCGTCTCTACTTATGCCCGAGTACATATTATCGCCAAAACTGTACTTAAAGCCCGTATGCTTGTTAAACCACTTAATGTCCCTTTCAATATCTGAACTTGGTAGTACAGGCTCAATTCCTTTAATCTTCATGTTTTTAGACATAATTCAATTTAGAGCAATTTTTTGTTTTTATAGGATAATGGCTTTTTCGGAGGAATAAGAATTTTACCACTGACAAAATAGCCCGACATTTTCCAGTGAATAGTGATTAGATTAACTTCAAATTCAACCTTTATAAACTATAATGAAATGAAACGAGTATTAAGTTTAAGCCTTCTGGCGGCCACTATGCTTTGGTCTTGTGGAGCTCAGGAGAGCAAAGAAGAAACAGTGGACGTTAACAATATGACAGAACAAGAGCTGATGGATTACGCCAAGGGAATCCATGAAAGAGTGATCACGCTAGACACGCATGACGATATTAACACCTCTAACTTTACGGAGGAGACTAATTATACTCAGCGTCTTTCAACTCAAATAAACCTGCCGAAAATGGAAGAAGGTGGTTTAGATGTTGCTTGGTTTGTTGTGTATACAGGTCAGGGAGAACTTACTGAAGAAGGCTTTGCTAGAGCCTATGAAAATGCTGATGATAAATTCAAAGCTATTCACAGATTGTGTGAAGAGATTGCCCCAGATAAAATTGAGTTGGCTTATACCTCTGATGATGTAAGACGTATTGTTGCTGCAGGAAAAAAGGTGGCAATGATTGGCGTAGAAAATGGCTATCCTATAGGTATGGAAATAGAAAGAGTTAAGGAGTTTTACGATAGAGGAGCTCGTTACATGTCTCTTTCACACAACGGACATAGCCAATTAAGTGATTCGAATACTGGGGAAAGAGATTCAGTTTGGTTGCACAATGGTTTGAGTGAGTTGGGTAAAGAAGTGATTGCCGAAATGAACAAATACGGTATGATGATCGACCTTTCTCATCCGAGCAAAGAGGCTAATATGCAGGCTATGATACTTTCTAAGGCTCCAGTTATTGCATCACACTCTTCAGCTAGAACGTTGAACGATGTTAGCAGAAATTTAGATGATGAGCAGTTAATGATGCTTAAAGAAAATGGTGGTGTTGTACAGACTGTGGCTTTTAAAAGCTATGTAAATTCTGAAAAGAACAGGGCTAATTCTGCAAAGTATGGCGAAGTAATGGAAGCTATAGCTGCTGAAGAAAACTTTGAGATGAAGTCTAGAGGAGAGCTTCGCGAAATGAGTTCTGAAGAAAGAGAGGCTTATTATGAAAGACTTACTGAAATCAGAGAAAAGCATGGAGATAGATTACAGCAAGAAGTAAATGCTAGTGCACCTCCAGTTGATGTGGCTGACTTTGTAGACCATGTAGATTACCTAGTGAATAAAATTGGCTTAGAGCACGTTGGTATCAGTTCAGATTTTGATGGTGGCGGTGGAGTTGAAGGCTGGAAAGATGCTTCCGAGACTTTCAATGTAACTTTAGAGCTTGTAAAGAGAGGTTATACTGAAGAAGAAATTAGTATGATGTGGAGCGGGAACCTTCTTAGAGTGTTAGATGAGTGTCAAGAAGTAGCCAAAAAGATTCAAGCTGGCGAATTGTAGACTATTGACATCTGATAATAAAATTAAGACCACCCTTGCTAAGCCAAGGGTGGTCTTTTTTAATTATGGTTAATCAGGCTTCAATAGCCGATTGTCTATATGCTAGTTACTTAATTGTACCTATCTCTATTTCCTTTTCAATATACCCACCACGAGTAGAAAGCACCTTTACTTTTCCTTTGGCTCCGTCTATGCCGTTCAGCTTAATCTCAAAAGTTGCTTCTTTGCTTTCTCCAGAAAGTGTTCTGTCTAGGTATATGGTTTTATCAGTTAAGTCAGGGCTTACAATTTGCAATTGAGCTTTTTCACCACCTTTCATGAGTTTGCCATCAAACTGTAATTGTACTCTATCTTCTCTAACAATTTTCACCAGTTGAGCCTGCTTCAACGCAGTAGGGAGCTCACCAGTATTCTTAATTCGTACCTTAACTTCATAAGTGTTTCGGTTTTTCTTGTTTATATCAATAGACTCCAATTCTATTTGAGGAAGCTCTAGGGCCATAGCTAGGTTGAATAGTGCTTGCTTTTTTGCCCAGTTCTCTAATTGCCATGGTGGTCCATTCTGACTGAAAAATTTTGGATGGAACCCACCAATTTCCACCTCACCTAAGGTTGGATGAGTAAACGGTTCCCACTCTCTGAAACCTCTTCCACCATTTTCTTCATCGTCCCATCTTAGGCCGTCATAGTCATCGTAGATTCCATTGCCATCATAATCTTTCATAGCCCCATTATTCCAGAGCTCATCGCCATACCAAATTGAGCCATAGTAGAAATACCCAAAATCTGGTCCGTGCCCAAATAGGGGACTTGGCTTAAGCGGATCGCCAGTGCTAGGATTAACCTTGTAACGAGTAGCGTAGGTCTCATAAACATCTCCGGCCCATGGATAATTGGTAATAGACAAACCTATGCTGTCATACTTTTTATAGAGGTCTAAATCTTCTGGGTACATTCTTTCCTCGCTTTTAGATGTAGAAGGCGCCCTCAAGTGCATAGGAACCCTCGTGTCCATAGAGTTGACAACTGAAATATTTGGGTGAGTTAATACCCATAGTACAATGGACCTTGACTCAGGTTCAGAAGCAGGGTAGGCGCCTGCACCATATTGAGTATAGCCTCTGCCTGTAGCATCTTCGCCAATGTCTGGTCTCCAGTTTTCAGGGTAGTTCCTATGTAGGTCTAACCCTCCAATGCCGTCTTCATTAAATCGGCCGTCACCATCGTTATCTATACCCTCTGAGTAAACAAAGTGAGTTCCACCTTCTCTAACCCTTTTCATTAGCCTGCCCTGAGGGTCTCTTGGGTCTATTATATGAGTACCTTCTTCACCGTCTTTGGCTTTAACCCGAATTTGGTACATAATGCCATCACCATCCAAATCTTCCTCATCATCTTCATCTAATAGACCATCTCGGTCGTTATCATGAGGTCGTACTGTACTTCTGTTTCTTTGAGCGGTATGCAGGTAAAGATTGCTCCCGTCAGGGTTGTTCTGAGGTCTTAAATAGATAGCCTTAGTGTCTATTAAGTCCGTAATAGCTGCATCGCTTCCGTAATTCTCTAATAGATGTTGAGTAAGCCAAAGAATTGATTCAGAGCTAGTTATTTCTCCGCTGTGTCTTCCGCCTTCAAAATAGGCTGCAGGTTTGTCTGTGTCTTTTCCCGTATTCTTATTGGTTATGGTCATTTGTAAAATAGGACGGCCTTCAAAGCTTGTTCCTACTTGGTATAAGTCTACAATCTCAGGGTACTTTTCAGCCCATAGCTTATACCAATGATACATTACGTCTACTGTATGATAGGTGTCGAAGGTGAGCTGTTCTGAGGGTTCATATTGAACCTCAGCATGCTGGTGTTGCTTAAAAAAACTTATGCCGTGTCTTTCACCTTTTACGGTGTAGTAGGTGGTGTCTTTGTCAGACTCAGGCCAACTAATTGGGTCTAATTGCCTAACCTGAAAGGCATTGGCTTTAATGGAAAACCCACAAATGAGTAATAGTAGAAAAATTCTCTTCATAATAGTTTTTAAGGTTGGTAGTGGAAGATAATAATAAACAGCTTATCGACATATAATGTCATTCATCGAAGCATACTGTTAGCCAACGAAATGGCTCAAATTCAAAAGGAATTATTCCTTTTTTTGACTTCTAAGCACTAATGAAACCAAGTATCACTCTTAATAAACGGGGGGAGGTGGTCTCTTTCGATTCCCTATCTTCCAAATTCTACTTTTTCCTTAAAGAGTCAGAATATGGCTTGTTAGAAGATATCATCTCAAAATTCACAAGCTCTCCAGAAACAGGAAACAAAGGGGCATTTCAAGTATTTAATCGAAATATTTCTTATTGCGTTACATTTTCCAATAACTTATACTCCATAAGCTTTGAGGCTGAAGATTATTCTATGGGAGAAGGACCAAAAGACAACGAGAAGTATAAATTAATAGTAGAGGCTGCCAACGAGATTATTTACGAGGCAGATGCCAAGGGCCAGTTTACTTATGTAAATCCAAAAACTTTAAAGGTTACGGGCTTTTCTGAGAAAGAGATGATGCAAAAGTCTTATTTAGACCTTATTCATCCTGACTATAAAGACAAGCTTAAGCTTTTTTATACCGAGCAGGTAAAGGAACTCAAAAAATCTACCTACCAAGAGCTACCTATAGTTACCAAGAGTGGAGAGCAGATTTGGATTGGTCTAAATGTGCAGTTACTAGAGAATGATTTTGCCGTAACGGGCTTTCTAGGAGTTGGTAGAGATATTACGGAAAGCTATCATAATAGACTTGCCCTACAGCAATCTGAAGAGAAATATAGAGGTATAATTCAAAACCTTCAATACGGATTATTAGAGGTAGATATAAACGAGAAAATTGTTTACGCCAACGAGGCAATGAGTTTAATAACGGGATATGAACCTGAAGAACTTATTGGAAAAGTAGCTTCTCAGCTTTTAGTTGACGAAAGAAGCATGGAGGTGCTAGACAGTGAGCATGAAAAGCGAGAAGATGGAAACGCCAGTGTTTATGAGATAAAAATTAAACACAAAGATGGTGGCCATAGATGGGTAATGATTAGTGGTGCTCCTATTTACAATGTAGATGGTAGTATCAGAGGCTCTATTGGAATCCACATGGATATCACCGACAGAATTGAATCTGAAGATGAGCTTAAACTTACTCGTTCGCGACTCAAAAAATATAAAGAGGGGATTGAAGCGCTCAATTGGGTCACCTCTAATCTTAAGCTCTCTTATGCAGATCAAATTAAGGAGGGTCTAAAGATTGCCTTAGATTATCTAGAAATGGATTTGGGGGTAATTAGCCAAATAGAAGATGAGGTCTATACGGTGAAGCACTTCGTAGCTAAGAACGAAGGAGTTGAATTGAGTAATGGTGATGAGTTTAAGCTTAGCGATACTTTCTGTGATATAGTTATTGCTAAAGACGATATTCTCTACATGAAAAATGTTTCAGAGTCTAAGTATTCTGAGCACCCTTGTCACGAACTCTTCGGTGTAGAATCTTACTTAGGAGTTAATTATTCAATAAATGGGAAAAAGTGTGGAACGGTTAATTTCTCATCGCCAGACCCAAGAAATAAAGAATTCGATAGCTATGACCTAGAGTTTATTAATCTGTTTTCTAAGTGGATTGGTTATACTATTACGCTCTATGAGAATCAAAAGAAGCAGTTTGCAGATAAAGAGGCCCTTGCGGCCAAGAATGAGGAGTTAGAGAGAAATCAACAATTTCTAGGGGCTATTAATGACTTTGTTACTAGCTTATTAGATGATGAAACACTTACAGACATAGCTTGGGAAATAGCAGAGAGTGTAATTGAGAAGTTCGATTATGACGACTGCGTAATCTACATTGTTAATGAAGAACAGCAAGTTTTAGAACAGCTAGCTGCCTATGGTTCTAAGCAAACTAAAGATAGAAAAGTATTAGACGCCATAAAGATTCCTTTCGGAACTGGTATTGTAGGTGCAGTGGCACAATCTGGCAAAGCGGAAATAATTGCAGACACTTCTAAAGACGACAGATACGTTGTAGACGATGCTAACCGCATGTCTGAAATTACGGTGCCAATTATTGCCGATGGTAAGGTTATTGGAGTAATAGACTCTGAACACCAACAGAAAAACTTCTTCAAAGAAGAGCATTTAACCACACTGAAAACAATTGCTAATATAGCTGCCAACCGCCTGAAGAATGCGCTGGCAAAAAGAGAGCAGCAGAGAGCTGAAAAGGAGCTCCAAGAAAGTGAAGAGAAATTTAGAAAGATACTTCACAATGCTATTGATGCGGTTATTACAATAGATAACAGAGGGGTTGTAAAGGAGTGGAATTTGCAAGCTGAAACTATTTTCGGTTATACAGGAGAAGAAGCTATTGGCAAACCATTGACTGCAACCATTATTCCGCCTCATCATCACAAATCTCACAATGCCGGAATGAGGCATTTTAATGAAACAGGACACGGACCGGTATTAAATCAGAAAATAGAAATAACAGCAGTTAGAAAGTCAGGAGAAGAGTTTCCTATCGAAATGGCTATAATTCCTGTTGAAGATAAGGGGAGTCATAGCTTTACAGCATTCTTGAGTGATATAACTATTCAAAAACAGGTGCAGGCCGAAATGGAAAAGGCACTAAACAAGGAGAGAGAACTGAATGAATTGAAATCTAGGTTTGTTTCTATGACTTCTCATGAGTTCAGAACGCCTCTTACCACCATAAAGCAAAACACCGACCTTATCAGCTACCAATTAGAAAGCATTATTCCTAATGAATATGCACTCTTTAAGAAATACATTGATAGAATTGATGGAGATGTAAACCGACTTACAGGTTTAATGAACGATATTCTAATGCTCGGAAAAATTGAATCTGGTAAGATTCAAATGAATAAGAGTAAGATAAACTTTGTACAATTTATTGAGAAGCTAGTTACTAAGTATTCAGAAGCAGATAGTGAGCATAGACAGATTGAAATGAAGGTGCAAGGTGTACCTCAAGAACTGGAAATTGATACACAACTCATAGATCATGTTGTTTCTAATTTGCTTTCAAATGCTCTTAAATACTCTCCAGGTGCAAAGGCTCCAGAAGTAAACCTATCATTCAACAAGCTTTCCAGGGTAACTTTAAGAGTGAAAGATCACGGTATTGGTATACCGAAGAAAGATCAAAGAAGCTTATTTGAGTCTTTTTACAGGGCTACCAATGTTAAAAATATACAAGGTTCTGGGCTAGGCCTTTCCATTGTAAAAGAGTTCACAGAAATGCACGGAGGTACTATTGAAGTGGATAGTGATGAAGGAAAAGGCGCTGAATTCATTGTTGAATTACCATTATCATAGTTTATATTCTAGTTTACCTCAATTGAATTATTAAATTGGCCAAAAATATATTGAATGAGCCAGTTGAAGATTCTAGTTGTTGAGGACGATCCGATGATCGCAGAAAGTGTTCAGGATATTCTTGCTATCCTGAAACATGAAGTTATTGGAGTAGCAGAGAATGCAGAAGATGCCATTGCCATTTGTAACGAAACACTTCCAGATCTAGCCTTGCTAGATATACAAATTGGTGGCGATATTGATGGGGTTGACCTGGCCGATTTACTCAATCAGAATTTTCAGATACCATTTATCTTTACTACGGCTTTTGCAGATAATGACACCATTGCTAGAGCAAAGTCTAAAGGACCTTACGGGTACTTAGTTAAGCCTTATGGTATAAAAGACATGAATGCTGCCATAGAGGTTGCTATGACGGCTTTTGAACGCTTTAAGAAGGCTAGCGAAACTCCAGCCATGTCTAAAGTTATCCAAGACAGTATATTCTTAAAAGTTGATTCTAAGCTTATTAAGACTAAAATTGATGACATTCTTTATATAGAAGCTAAGGGAGATTATGCCTTGTTCAAAACTAAAGAGAAGGGGCATATTGTTCATACTACTATGAAGAGGGTAGAAGAGCGTCTGAACGATTATAACTTTGCCAAAGTACATCGCTCTTATGTAATCAACTTAGCCAAAATTGTGGATATAGAAGAGTCTAACCTGCTAATAGACCACAAGGTAATTCCTATTTCAAGAGCCAATAAAGAGGCATTAATTAAGCGACTGAACCTGTTGTAGGGGAGTCGCTCTTTTTGCTTTATCCCAAGTTACTTGCTGTTTTCCTCTGAAGTATTTTATCCAGCCCAGTACAACACAGTAGTGCATGTAGATGAAATAGTAAGGGATGTAAAGCGCTTTAATTTTGGTTTCTCCATTTCTCATGGCGTAACCTGCCAAGGCTAGAATAGCAAATATGAGCTCTAATCTCATAATTAGATCATAAGGCCAACCTTGTGGAGCCAAGAAAAAGATACTAGTAAAGGCTCCCACAAGGGCTAATGGCATTAACGTCCAGCGTAGCGCTCTGTGAGAAATGTATTGAAAGGTGAGTTTTCCGTATTTGAAGAGATTTAGAAGAGGCAACAACATAATAACTGCCTGAATGCCACCTGCAGAGATTCTAACTTTTCGCTTTGTTTCTTCTTCTATGTTAGCAGAACCAGTTTCCATGGCCAATGCCTGTGGCTCATAAGCTACTTTGTAACCCTTTGCCGAAAGCTTCATGGTCATTACAAAGTCTTCAATTAGTGTATTGGTATCTATGTTTTCATATAAGTGAGTTCTTATTGCGAATAACTCTCCGGCAGAACCTACCAGGGTGTTCCACTCTGCATCTTTCCTTTTCAAGAACGATTCATACTTCCAATAAAAACCTTCTCCAGAGCTGCTGGCACTATCTTCTTCCTTACTCAACACTGTCTTTTCTCCTGAGACAGCACCAACCAAATTGCTCTGAAAGTGTCGGATCATATTTTTTAGTCCATCTTTATTAATCATCACGTTAGCATCAGTAAACACCGTCAAAGCACTTTCAACTGAAGGCATTACTCTATTTACGGCTGCTATTTTTCCAGCTCTTTCAGGCTTAAAACATAGCTCTGCTTCTGAAAATCTGCTAACAATGTCATTTGTGCCATCATTTGAACCATCAGTGACAATCTTAATTTTTAGCTTGTCTTTAGGATAGTCTAAGGCCAGAGTATTCTTGATTTTTTCTTCAATAATCTCTTCTTCGTTGTAAGCGGCTACCAAAAATGTTACTTCTGGCAAATCCTCATCGCCCAGCGTTTCTATAGGTTTGGTGCCTTTTATTTTGGCGAGAATGCTAATGAGCATACCGTAACCTACAAACACATAAAAGACAATAAATACGCAAGTCCAAAAGAAGATTTCCATGACGTTTAATTTTTATTCAATTAAATGAAGTCTGGAGAGTAAAATGGAGTTGTTTCGATGAATAGTAAGAAACTGTCGGTGAACGAATTAGATAGGTCGAAAGCCGAATTTTTTCTGAATTAAACCATCCGAAATTCCCTTGTTAAAAGCATTCAAATGCTTCCACTCTCTTAATAGAAGGTGTTTTAAGAAGTTTTTAGGCGTTGATATAAGAAGGAAGAAGCTAACGAATGTGAACCAGTTTAACTTGCCTTTATTTCTCATAAAGTGCAGTCTGTTCCTGGTCTGGTAATACAGTTTAAGAGGACTATTTTTTCCTGTAGAAATGGACTCTTTATGCAATACATGAACAGCGGGGTCTACCAATAGCTTATACCCACCTTGCTTAATAATGTTAGACCATTCTAGCTCTTCGTAATAAAGAAAGAATTGTTCTGGCATAAGACCACAGTTTTCAATTACCTCTTTTTTTAGCATTACTGCTGCTCCGTGAAAATAGGGGGTCTCGTAAGGTGAGTTAGATTGCGTGTTTTTTAGTAGTTCATTTCTGCCAGTAAGAGAGTTTATAGGGGTAAAACCCGCAAACTGAATCTTATCTGGCTGACTAAAGTATTTAAGCACAGGAGACACGGCTCCAATGGTTGGTTCGGTGAATCGACTGAGTAATGATTCAATTAGGCCGTTTTCTAACTCCGTGTCATTATTAACCAAGAATAGGTAATCTCCCTTGGCCTTTTCTATTCCTAAGTTGTTTCCACCGGCAAATCCAAGGTTCTCTTTGGCATTCAGTACTATAGCCCCAGGTAAAATAGACTGATAATTCTGTGTGTCGTCTCCTTCTTGGCAGTTGTCTACTACAATTACTTCAAGGTTAGGATAGCCTAGTTTGCTAATTGAATGCAACAGCTCGCTAGTAACAGCTTGTTGCTTATAATTGACCGTAATAATGGAAACTAAAGGGTTCATTTTTTCTCTTTTATACCAATTACCTGAATAGCATTACCCCAAGTGTTTACATGAAACATTCTATCGAAATGAATAAGCATTTTTGCTAGAGGTAGAGTAAGCATCTGACCAATTACTCCTGCTTTTTTACCTAAGTATGCCAATTCCCAACCAAGTCTTGCATACCATCCGTCTGAATAGCTTGCATGAACCACTTTGAATCCTTCTTCAATAAATCGGGTTTCTAGTCCATGAAGGTCATAAACTTGGCCAATGTGTTCATCTTCTAACCACTCGTGATGGTCTTCAAAATATTTTTCTGGGAATATTGTTCTTTGGGTTACATAGGGGATCTTCACCATGAAATGCCCCCCAGGTTTTAACCTGTCATAAGCGGCTTTAAAAGGCATTTGTTCAGGGGCAATGTGTTCGAAAACATCTATTGAAAAGATAAAGTCAAATTCTTTTTCCTCAAGATCTTCTGTCAATTTGCAGTGGGTGTTGATGTTTTCTATACCACTTCTTGAGATAGCCTCGTTCACCGAATTAATTCTCTCTTTGTCTATATCAAGACTGTGTACTTCGCTTTGTGGTAGGGCTTGAGCAAGACTAAAACTGTACTCGCCATAACCAGTTCCTAGATCTAAGATTTTTGCATCTGCTTTCAAAGGTATTTTCTTGACCATTTCTTTGAAAACAGTGAATCTGGCGTAGTTACCAACATTTGTATATCCAAATACTTTATGAAAGAGCTTAGCCAATTTTGGCGCTTTTTTCATTCTTTCACTGGTGTAAATCTGTGCTGTTCCAAATGTCAATTCCATGATGAGATATTTTTGTTTTTGAACACCATTTTTGCCGCTTCAACCACTGTGTGTACAGGGTGAAGACTCAATTCTTTATTTAATTTTAATTGTCCAATAAGAATGGTAATTACAATGGCACTAGCCGTTGCAATGGCACCTCCTATAACTCCATAAGTAGGAATTAAAGTCAGGTTGAGTACTACGTTAATACCTAAGCTTAATAAGAGCATTAAAAAATTTACCCTCGGCTTACCAACCGCATCAAGCGTTAGCCCGAATACTCTTCCCCATGGCTTAAATACTGAGGCTATGCTGAGCAGAATGATGATAACAGATGCCTCCTGGAAGCTTTCGTTTCCAAGTATTTGAATAATAGTATGGTTAAAGAAGATCAACACAAGGGCTATCGGTAATACAAAAGCAAATAAAGAAAGAACTGATTGACCATATGTTTTCTTTAGATCAGTGCCTGAATTCTGATGACTACTTGCTGAAATTTTCGGATAAATGACTTGGGATAAAGCTTGCAGTGGAAGCTCTGCATAATTCATGATTTTAGTGGCAAAATGGAAGATAGCCACGGAAGATGGCCCCAGAAAGTAGCCAATCATTAGAATATCTACACGCTGAAAAAGGAGGGATAAAAGGTTAGTGCCCGAAGCATATTTGCCAAAACTAAATAGTTGAGTAAATACTTTTTTACTAGGCAATGACCTGTTAAGCTTTGTCGCAAATAGTAAAATTGAATGTGGTATTGAAGCCAAGCAAATTAGGTTGATCAGCATACTTAAACTTGGCTGGTTATACAGATAAATGTATCCTAGAAGTAGGCTAACAAAGCTGATTAGGTATATGATGTTGAACGTAAAATACCTTTTGAATCTTTCTTCCGCTTGGTTAAGAGTATTTGAAAATTGGAGCGTACCCAATGCCCAAAGCACTTTATATCCATTTGCATAAAGTACAGATAGTTCGTTGTTGCTGATAAGACCGTATGTTAAAAGCAACAAGCTCAAGATTGTCATTAATCCAAAGTTGAGTGCCGCTCCTGTATTGACCACTGTTTTCTCAAAGCCTGACTGTATAAGTAGTCGGCTTAATCCGTTTTGAACAAAACCTTGTCTAAAACCATCACAAATGGAGACTGTGGTGATAAAAAGTGCCCAAGTACCAAAGGTAGCCTGATCATAAACCTTCGCCATGTAAATGAATAGAATGAAGTTGCTCAATAAAAAGGCAATCTGTCCACCAAAAGAAAAGGCGGTATTAGTAAACGATTTACTTTTTAAGATCTGCTTCATTGTGCAAGCGAATGGTAAAGTCTTTCAGTTTGTTGGGCAATTTTATCCCAGGTATAATAAGCTTCTACCTTAGATTTACCCTTTAAGCCCATCACTCTAGCCTCATTTCTGTTTCTAGAGAGGTAGTTCATGGCATCTATAAATTGCATTGGTTTATTTGTGGCACATAAAAGGCCATTTTCTCCATGCTGAATCGTTTCTTTTATAGAATCTAGGTCAGAAGCAATTACAGGAATACCTTCAGAGTTAGCTTCTAAGAGTACAATGCCTTGCGTTTCATAGAAGCTTGGCAAAACCAAAGCAGTGTAATAGGGGAGCATGCCATGAATTTCTTCATTGCTATACTCCCCAAGCAGTCTGACTCTGGTCTGTAGCCCTTTTTGGGCTATAATTTTTTCGATGTTTTCTCTCTCGCTGCCATCACCAATAATATCTAAGTACACGCATGAGTCTACCTGATCCATCAGTTCTACAATTCTAGATATGCCTTTTACTGGGTGTAAACGACCTACAAAAAGGAATCTGGCTTCGTTTTTATCTTGCTTAAACCTAGAGTGTCCTAAGCTCTTTACTCCGTTAGAAATTACTTTGATGGGTTTTTGAATAGCACGGGCATTTGATAAGTCGTGTTTTAAAGAATTACTAACTGCAACCAAACCGGCAGCACTGTTATAAAGTCTATCTTCTACCTTTTTTGTAAATGAATGATGAAGTTTATGATTGAGTTGATACCACTTTTTGCCTTTGTTTTCGATGTCAATAAGACCATGAACAGTGTTAACGAGCCTAGACCTAATGTCTCTGTTGAAGCTTAGCAAATAGCCACTTCTGCCTTGAGCATGGATGATATCGAATGTTTGATGATTCTTTTTAACCCACTTGAAGGCGTACCAATTAAAGCTGAACTCTTCGGCAACAATATTTATGGGCTTGATGTAGCGGCCTGGGAAATAAGGGACTTGAATAACGTCTATTCCTTCAATGTTTTTGGTGTTTACCTTAGAACGGTATGGTCCGCCATTTAGAATGGAAACCTTATGTCCAATAGCAGCTAGGCCTTTAGCCAGCTCCCAAGAGTGGGTCTGAATACCTCCTTTAAACTGCCAAGGCAAGGTTTTAGAGATAAGTAGAATATTTAGCGACTTATTCGGTTTCATGACTTTTTTTGTTTTTTGAGCTTTTTCAACTCTTTTAACCTCTTATCTACAGCCAGCTTTTCTTCCCTTTTCGAGAGCATTATACCATATACCAAGGCCATTATGGCTATAGGTAGTACGGCAGGCCATGGCATTCCCTGAAACATTAGGCTTCTATTAATTCGTGTTTCGTATGAATGAACTCTTGCTTAGACTTTTTCATTTGACTAAGCGATTTAATGGCAGCCCAACCAATTTTTGGGATGCTCACAAGAATTTTAAGCGATTGCTTAAACAACTGGTCTGTAGGTAGTACAAAAAGATATGAGAGGCTAAGACCTACAAAGGCAATAGTAGCGGTTACTCCTAAAAACGAAGAGTTCAATAGTATACCGCAAACAACCAAAAGTAATATGGCAAAGGGCGCTACTGCACGCGGGGGTAGCGCTAACTGCATAACTTTATGAAAAAAGTCTACATTTCCCTCTGCCAAATTACTTAAGCTTTCACCAAACGATTTTTTGAAGAAGGTATATTGGGCTTCTAGCCATCTTCCTCTTTGTTTAGTAAAGGCATTGGTCGAGGTTACTTTTTGGTCTAAAACCGCCATATCGGCAGTATAATCTATGAACTCACGCTTTCTGGTGAGAATTAATTCCATTTCTTTATCGAACCCACCTATGGCTTCGCATTGATTAATTGTAGTCTTGAATAATTCAAAATTGAAAACCATGGCCGAACCCGAAAGCTTAGAAGATAAACCTAAACTGTTAGCTCCTTTACAAAGCATTTCGGTATTGGCTGCTTCGGAAAGGCCATCCATTAACGCAGTAGAAGTATTGTTATTGGCTGCTTTTCTTAACCCCTGAATTGCTCGAGCTCCAGACTGAATCCACTGGTTGGCTTTGAATAAAAAGCCTTTCTCCATTACGTTGTCAGCATCTAATACTACCACCGCATCGTACCCCTTATCGTATGCTTTAATAGCGCTCTGAAGCGATTTCACCTTGGTGCTTTTTTCGAAACTTACTGAATGGACTTTCGCCCCAAGTTGCTTCAGCTCCTTTTTGGTTTCATCCTTAAGTTGATCTGCAATAACCACCAAATCGAACTGACCTCTTGGGTACTCATATCTGAGCGACATGTTCTTAGCAGTACTATATTTTATAATAGCATCCTCTTTGTAAGCAGGGACTAATACCAAGAAGCGCGTCAAACCATTTTGTACTGGTTGAATATCTTTTGTTTTGTACTTAGAAGCTACAGCCAATACAAACTGATAGAGTGCTGAAACTGTGAGGTAGATGAGTACTGGAGCAAGTAAGATTTCGAAGAGGGTTTTCATGATCTTATTTTTAATCAAATGTACCCTGCAAACAGCCCTCTTTCAGGGTATTAAGATGAATGGGAGAAAATCAACGATGAATGAAAAAGGGTAGGCGTTGATTAGTTTATAGTTCAAAGTTTAACGTGAGCCTTAAGGCCAGCTAATCAGATTGTTATTAAAAGATAGGAGGAATTATGATTTAAGCTTGGATGCTTTTTTTACCGACTTCAGCCATTCTTTTTGGTCACGTTCGGCAATCAGGAAAATGAAAGGAATGGCAAAATTGAGGATAATCCCTGTTGGCATTTGAATAAGCACCTGATTACCATAGCTAGCCAGTATGGCACCAGCGAACATAGCATATAATGCCGAGGCTTGTGTTCGATGTTTCTCGCTCCTCATACTCATTATTTTATGACCTCCATAGCCAAGTGTAAAGCCCAAAATAACTAAGTGAAAAGTGAGCCCGACAGGTCCGGTCTCTGCCCATATTTTTACAAACCAGCTATCTGTGGCAGTATTGGCCATTAGCGAGTCTGGGTTGAATCTTGCACCCCAAAAACCTGCTGTTCCAATACCTCCGCCAAATGGTCTAGAAGCCAGGTAGCGGGCAAAAGTCTTTTGGTTTTCTAGCCGAACGCTGAGTGATTTGTTTTCAGGATCTAACGCTGTTCTCATACGCCTCACTTGTTCCACTCCCTGAAACATAAAGGTGTATTTCAGAATTACGAACACTAAAATCATTCCGCTAAAGCCAGCGACCAGAATTCTAAAGTTTTTAATGAGAATTAGGTAGGCAATGCCACCGGCTAACGGTACGGCTAATGCACCTCTAGTGCCTGAAATGGCGAATCCGAGCAAGAAGATAACTGCGAAAACGAGGTATTTGAATTTCTTTATTCCTTTGTATGGGCCCATGAACATGATGGCGCACATTAATGACATCATGGCCTGCGATGCACCGAAACTTCCTGCATCTGAATAAAAAGAAAATACCCTGAGTACTCCGTGTAGTACATGTTCCTCGTGATGTTCTTCAGCATAAAGCCAATGATCTTCAGCGGCATCGGTACCCAAAATCTGCTGCTTAAAGCCCCAAATAGTGCCTATTAATGAGAAGTATATTAATAATCTAATGAACTTCTCTAGATCTTCTTCTTCTCTGAAAAAGAGAAAAATTAACGGGATGGTAAGTGCTTGGTAAAAACCAATACCGCGCATAGCATAAAACCATGCAATCAGTCCGTTGCCACTTGGGTTGACTATCTCAAACACTAAAAACAGCATCCAAGCTGTATAGAGAATAGCAATTGGGTTTCTGAGGTATTTCCAATTAGGATTAACTTTTTTATTAAGAATTACGCTGAGCCAAGAAAGAGCAAGTAAAATATCTACCAAAAGCCCCCAAGGGCCAGGTACATATCGAGCTATGCCAGCGCCAAAAAACGCTATTATAATATTACCCCAAACTCCGAGCTTAGGGTTGTTCCAAATAATGGAAAGCACAACTAGAGAAATGGGTAAACCAAGAAGGAGTGCTCCTCCAATAATTCCTAAAAACTTGAACAGCAGAAAGCTTACACCCAGAATACCAATCATTAGTATCCAGCCTACTGGCGTAGATAAAATGGAAGCACCGCTAAATTGTGCAGTTATGGTTTCCTTGCTATTCATCGAAGCAAAGGTGCCAAGTCTGGAGCGTAGTTTTTTTTAGAATCGGTGAATTGACAAGGATCTTCGATGAGTAACCGCTGAATCAGATAATTGGTGAATCAGAAGTTCTGGAGGGTAGTAGGCTTATTTGGCGGCATTCAGGGCGAAGAATCTTCTGATTAACTTTTATCTCTGGAGATTCTTCGGTCGTATATTTCTGATTATCATCAAAATATACTTCCTCCGAATGATGGTTAAGAGGCAATCACCTTTAATGCTGAAAGGATTTTGAATACATCAGTTACCAAAATTTATGGTTGAGGTATAATCTATTCTTTGTAATCAAATAGCCTCAGCAAACTCTCTTGCTCTGTTTGCCCAAGAATTTTGTTTGGCAAACTCAACTCTCTTCTGAGTTTTTATTCTAGAATTATATCTGATGGATCTTTTAATGGCTTTTAGGAATTCTTCTCGACCATCGGCTATTTCTGCAACTTTAGAAAAGTCAGATAAATCGGAGAAGTTGGAGGCCACCACAGGTTTACCCATGGCCAGATACTCATTGATTTTCAATGGATAAATGGCTGCAGTAAGCTTAGATTTTACAAATGGAATAAGCCCTACATCAAAGTTCTGAATTTTGTCTGGGAGCATGTGTTGCTCTATCGAACCCAAGAAACTGACATTGTTTGGCAGGGGAGGAAGCTCCGTTCTTACAGGGCCGTAAAACTCAAAATTATACTCAGGTAAATTTTCTGCGCAGTAGCTGATCAACTCAAAGTCTATTCTTTTGTCTACTGCTCCAACATAACCAATAGTGTTACCTTTAGACTTCTCGTTATGAGATGCCAGAAATATATCGAGATTCACTCCATTTGGAATAAACTTTACTTGCTTGGCCAGTGGTAACTTGTTGCTCTGTAAAGTTGTACTTGTGCAAATAACTTCGTCTACCAAAGGCATGTAAATTTCTTCATAGTGCGTTCCATGTTTTCCTGACCAATCAGTGCCAGAAATTTCATCGTAGCAATAATAGATGCTCTTCTTAGGACTGAAGAATTTGCGAGTATGATAACCGAAAATAGGGTTAAATGCATTGATAAGCGTGTACTCCTCAACGCCTAACTTTTTGAGCTGAGATTTAATGCTGCGGCCAACAATTCGGCTGTTCAACTTAGCTGCCCAGTCATATAGTTTTGCAGATTTTATCCAGTTAATAGGAAGCACAGGAGGGGTAGAAATCAGCTCTATTTCTCCATGATCTGTTATTTGATTTCTTATTCGGCTGCCTGTGCCTAAAATGTTTTTTACTGGAGCAAACTTATTGAAGAAGAGGTCTTTGATAGTATAGTGATAATCTATCATGATGACCCTGTGGTCTTTACTGAGCTGCTTTAACAGCTCAATAGTAGATTTGATGTAAGGCGTGTCCCAGGCAGGAAAACTATGACAAACTATTACCTTCTTCATATCGATGCTGGTTTGAATCCTTGAGTCAAAAGTCTTTTTACAAACATTCTGAGCTTGCTTCGCTTCTTTGGAATATCTCCAACTATTTCTTCCATTACCTCAGTAGTAACAGCGTTTAAGAAGAGTATAGGCTTTTTGCCAGCTAGTTTTTTATACACCTTTAAACTGTGCTTATCTGAAGCTGTCCATTTTCTATTAGCTCTGGCCACCAAAATGTGTACATCGCCTTCAGTTACCACTTCTTCTTTGTATGGTTTGAAGATAATTGGCCCTAATTCTTCAAAAATGAACTCTGGGTCATTCTCATCCATTATGGTAGGGAAGTGCTTCTTGATTTTTTCAATGATGTAAGATTTACCTTCTCCATATTGAGTGCTGAAAAGTATAATCTTTTTAGGTCTGCTTTCTCCCTTAACCTCAGCCCTTAATTCTTGAATAAAGTGATTAAGTGCATGTTTGTTCAAACCTTCGAAGTTGATTTTATTGATCTGCTTTTTTCGAACTCTAGGCAAAATTCCGCCTAGTTTAAGGCCTGTTTGGTCACAAGCTCTTTCAGGTCTTTTTAAGGTGCTGTCTAGCAATTCCATTCCTACAATTACCGCAGTAGGTAAAATGGCTCCCACCATGAAGGCAAGAATCACCATCATCATTCGCTTAGATTTCTCTGGCTTAATAGGGTAGTACGGAGCGTCTATCACTTTAATGTTGGAAGACATCATCATACTGTACTTATGTAGCCGGGCTTGGTTAAAGCTATGTAGGTTCTCTAAATACTCGCTTTCAGCAACATCTATTTCTCTTTCCAACCGGCTTAAGGTTGAGCCTAGTGGAGCAAAGCGATCGTAGATTCTTTCATATTCTTCTTGTCTGGCTTCCATAACGGTAAGCTTTGCAGCAGACTCTTCTTTGATAATGGTGTAATTGAGCCATTGAGTAAGGATGTCTCTAGTTTCTACACCTTCTGGAGTTTGGTTTACAAAGAAAAGATCGCTTGCAGTGTTAGACATTTGCCCCTTTAAGGAGTCTATTTTATTGTTCAGAATAGCTTTTTGAGTAATAACCTCAGGACTAGGAATGGAGTCCGTAATTAACTCTAAGCTGGCCAATTCTGCACTGTATTTAGAGATTACCTCTCGGCTATCGGCCAATTTTGTTTGGAGGCTAGCCAGGATTGACTTGTCGGCAACATCGTTTTCAATTTTAACTAATGCCGATTTTGCACCCGCTAAAACTTTTAGTTCTTCTTGATACTGTTTGTCTAGCTCCTCCTTATTACCAGAGATAAATCTGGTTTGCTCATAGTAGTTAATGATTTTGTTGTTTACTCTGAATTTTAAAAGTGCGTCTTCTGCTTCTTGCAACTTTGCGGAAGATTTGTTTACCGCAGACTGGAAAAATTCAATTACAGAATCGCTTTGACCTTCTTTAATATTCTTCTGCTTCGACATAAATATGCCGGTTAGCAACTCTAACGTTTTCTGGCTTAAGTATGGATCTACCGAAGTGTATTCCATACGGATCATATCACTATTACCTTCTCTGGTTACTATTAGGTTTTCTAACTGCTCTATGCCAAAGAATTCATTTTTAGAATTGGCAATAAGGTATACCTCGTTGAACTGATCTTTTTCTCTCATTCTTACGAGCTTCTCGTAAATCGAGATCTCAGAGTCGGCATCAGTAATGTTAATATCTAAATGTTCAATAGTCTCCTCAAAGTACTCTCTGTTATCAGGTAGTATTCTGAGTTCTTCATTTCTTTTAGCCAATAATAAGTGAGCCATTAACTTGGCAGATAGCTCTTTATTGGTCTCGTAAGAGGTGGCTAAGTTGATAAGGTTTTCAAGCTCGTTGTTGGTCTTTGCATAATCTACTCTTCCACTTGAGTTACTCTCTATGCTGTAGCCCGAAATTAAACCAGTATTCAGGAGGGTATGAGTGTTATACTCCTTCTTGCCATCCTTAGTGCTGTAGAAAACCAAGCAAGCAAGTACTATGGCTGTTCCGGCAATAAAGTGGAAGTAGCGAACCAGCAGTCTTACAATTTCTACGATAGTCATGGCTTACTTAAGGATTTCTTCTCCAACAATGGTTTTCAAGGTAGTGTAGGCTAACCAAGCTTCATTCTTAGCTTTTTCGAACTCTAGCTTTGAAGAGAAGTTCGATTCGATGGCCATTCTGTATTGCTCTAGCGGAAGTTTTCCGGACTTAAAGTAGCCTTCGGCAACGGTTAGAGACATCTCGTTAGACTCTACCACTTCAGCCTGCAATTCAATAGATTTAATGTAGTGTTTTAGGTCTGAGTAGAGCTTCACAATCTCTTTTTTGATCAGCTCTTCTTCAGACTCTTGTTCGTAGTCTAACTTTTCGATTTCAAGTTGTTGAATCTTGATCTCGTGTTTTCTTGAACTTACTTCGGTGAAAGGAAGTCTTAAATTTAGTCCTACATTATATGTTACGTTTTGTCTAGATAAGTAAGTAACTCGTGTACCACTTTGGTCGCCCACAAGTTGGTCAGACATAATGCCGTTTCCATAATTTACTCCGGCAGCTAATGACACATGCTGTAACCACTTTTTTCTTTTCATGGCTATCTCCTGGTCAGTTTGCAACTGAGAAATTTCTAAAGCCTTAATTGAAGAAGACTTTCCAATGGCCACGGCCATCAGCTCCTCAACTGGTCTAAGGTTTTCTACCTTAAGTTGAGTTGCCGTTGTCTGCGAAAAACTCAGCCCTGTGAAGGACATTAGCGCGATAAGGATTGTGGTTAACTTTTTCATCTTACTGTTCTGTTTTCACTAACCTTTTACTGATTCGGCTCTTGATTTTTTCAAGGATTTGCTGAAAGCCGTCTTTCTTCATAAAAGGTCTTTCGATGACCGTGTAAAAGATTATACTGCTAAGTAAGATGATAGGCAGGGTAATAATGAGTGATATCGTTAGACCTGAGAAATATGTCGTTGAATAACCAATTCTATCGATAAGTGAATAAATGAGTTCTAGTAGAGGAAGGTGGGTTAAGTAGATGGTATAACACATACCACCGATAACTGGTATCCATTTATAAGACAGTATTTGAGGTACAATTTTCCCTTTTAGGGTACTTATAAAGAAGCCCATTAAGGCCGTAGAAAAGAGCAATGCTTTTTCAAGATCGTCTGTCCAGGTGAACATCATCATAATAATAGTTGCCACTCCAAGAATGTCGTATAAGTAGGCTTTTTTGTTGACCCAATTTTTAGAGTGAACGAATAGATCTGCGGCCAATAGCCCCACTAAAAAGTGCTGAAGTTGCCCTAAGATTGACGCTCTGAATGGCTGGTATTGAAAGCCAAACACATGCTGGAATACTATGAATAAAATGATAAGGGCGGCTAGAAAAATTCTTCTGAATGAAAGGTCTTTCTGGTTGAAGTATAGAATAGCTAGAAAAGGCGCTATAATGTAGTATTGAATTTCAACTTCAAGCGACCAGGCCACCGGATTGATTACAGGGAATTCAGCGTATACAATATTGTGAACATAGAAAATACTGCTGAAGTAATGGCCTGCCATTTCTCCAACACCCATACCCGATTTAATAATAAAGATGATGGCAAAAAGGCTCATCCAGAAAATGTAAGGAGGCTCGAGCCTTTCTAACCTCCTTGTGAAGTACTTTTTATAACTGAAAGTATAGCCACTTTTAGCAAAAGGAAGTGCTAGAACAAAACCACTTAGTGCGAAGAAAATCATAACTCCAATGGCGCCTCTACTAATCAGATAGTTGAGTTGTTCATTGAGTCCGGTTAGGTTTTCTTCTCCATAAACATACCTGAGAAATCTTTCATTGGCATGTAGAATAACCACAGGTAAAATGGCCACAAACCGTATTCCGTCTACAAAAGGTATGTAAGAACGGCCCGAATTGGGTCTTTTTAGGTTTTGTAACAGCTTTTTCATGGCTTAAACGTTTTCGTGTTGAAGCGCTGCGATAGGTGTCTTAACTAAGATTTTTAAATCCATCCACAAGCTGTGGTTCTGTGCATATTCAATGTCTAGCTTTACTCTGTTTTCTGGGTCTACATTGTCTTTACCTCTTTCAGTTACCTGCCACAAGCCAGTGAGTCCTGCAGGGCCTAGAAAACGTCCTACACGCTCGTCAGTAGTAAGCTTTTCTGCTTCATATAAAGGCAGAGGGCGGTTGCCTACTACAGACATATCGCCTTTAAGAATGTTGAAGAGCTGAGGTAATTCATCTATACTCGTATTTCTGATGAACCTACCAATTCTCGTTATTCTTGGGTCGTTCTTAAACTTCACAAAAGAGTTGGCATTGTCTTTACTCTTATGGTCCTCAAAGCGATTCACATCAGCATACTTCTCATCAGTGATCATCATTGGGTCATTAGCATAATACGCAATGGCATGTCTGTCTAATTCGTACTCTTGAAGTTCTACCTGATCTTCAATTTCGTACTGATTCAAATGCTTCATGTTTTCTACGAGCTTATCAGCGTCTGTTCTCATAGATCTGAACTTGTAGAACTTAAAGATTTTGTAGTTCTGACCCACTCTATATGAATAATAGAAAATAGGACCTCTGGAGTCTAATCTGATGGCGATTGAAACCAAAATAAGGATTGGACTGATGAGCAAAATCAAGATACCAGCAAAGGCGATATCGAATGCTCTTTTGATGATTAATGTACTTCGCTTGTTCACTTGTCTGTCAGTTTAAATACATATCAAAAGTAAACCCTCAGAGGTGTTTTAACGGGTTTATTAGACGACTGAACAAAAACTGAAGGTGAATGAAAGGGGAGAGGTGATGGGGTTGAAAGGTTGGGAAGTTCTGATGTTATTAAGTCAAGATGTTTTACCAGTCATAGCCAAGGCTTACTTTTAGCCTAATTGCCTCTTCAGTTTCTACAAAAATTGAATCATCAAGTGTATAGTAACCAACAAATTGAGCAGACATGATAACGGTTAGCTGGAATATGTTCAAAACAGAAGTAGCCATTCACATCAGAACTTATTTCGAAAGTGTCATCACTGATCGATAGTCGTATTTAGACTCCTGGTTTTTTTACTTGATACAGGCATCTAGCACGATCCCCGAAATGTTTACGGTTAAAGTGTCCATCATTCTAGTTCTATCAACAACCAATGAACTTCTAAAATGCTTCTTTGGGAAAATCCTGCAGCTACTAATTAGGCTCAAGAGGATTGATAATAATATTACATTTCTTAGTCTGCCTAAGTTGGTTTTCAAGTGAGGATTATGTGTCAGTTGTAACCTCATCCCAATTGTCTTGATAGCAGGTTACCCAGTTTAAAGCATAATGACGTTCGTAAATAATACTTGGGTCATAGTCGTGGGGAATTTTAGCATTATTGAAGACTGAGCTTCTAACCGAATTATGTAAACGATAAATGAAATCACATTCGTCCAGTATTTCCTCACGATTTCTCAATTCAACCGAGTTGAAGAATTGTTCTTGAGATTCGAAGGAACTGATTATTCGGTCTTGAACATCGTGCAGATTTATCGTTTGGTTTGGCGAAGGAAGTTCTTTAATTAAACCCAATGACCAATACAGGGTATAACATGCTTCGATTCTCCATGAGATACTAACTATATTTGAATGACTTGGCTCGTCATGAAGTAAGTATGCTTTCTCTTCTGGTGAAACTTGATTCCAAATTTGGAGTTTCTCGAGGTATTCTTTGCACTCTGACCTAGAGAAATCAAAGGCTGTTTCAGTCAGCGCACCTAAAATTTGAGTTCTAACCGCAATATTTCTAGCACTTTGAAATTTGGCAATTTTGGAATCTTCAATTGTTGGCAAATATGGGTTTACTTTGAATTTCATAGACCGCAGATAATTTTCAGATTGTTTTTTTCTTTCCTCTGAAGTTTTCACTAGTCCATAATGAGCCAAATCATTAATGCTGTAAGAATTTGTCTTGTTAAAAAAGTCAAAAAGTCCCATTTAAGTGTATTAATCAATTTTGCTTATCTAATATAGGCTCTATTAATTCTGAATTTAAAAAAAAAGCACCCCTTTCGAGGTGCTCTTTAATCACAATTCAACCTAACACTAAGCTATCTCTTGAAAAGGAGGTCTAAATCTCTATATCCTTGCTGGTCTCTGTACCAGTCCATGTAGCTAAAGCCTAAGCTTTGTGCCCAATCTTTGAATCTTAAGTGAACACTTCTAATGTCAACTTTCTCTTGAGGGTAATCGAAGCTTTCAGGTAAATTGATAGCCCACGGTAAATCTGTCTTCGATCTGTAATAAACGCCACTTTCTACATCTGTATTGTCGTCTAGTGTGCCGAAGAATTCAGTGTTTACTAAGTTAGTAGGGGCATAACCTGGTAAGTGTACCTCTCTACCTCTTTCCTGACCAACAATCATGAACGGGTTGTATGGGGCATTGCCAATTTGGGCATACGTTTTAGGGCTATTAAATACAGTGTTTAGAGTAATGGTTTGTACATCGTGCTGAGGCTTATCTTCTTCAGTATTGATGAACCCATTAGTATCGAATAGTGCGTGTATGTTGTCTGCTACAATAAATACTGCATTATCTTGACCACTTTCAGTTCCGTTGGCGCTTAAGCTTACGCTAGAGCCAGTTATGCTTTGCCCTGTGCTAGTCTGCACTTCAGAAGGAAGCAAGTCAGTAGCAAAACCGAATCCGTTTCTATAACCTGCTCCGGCAGCTCTAACCTCAAACTTGGATTCCATTTCTACTATTTGGTTGTTAGCATTCAAATAATGCTTGAACTGATAGTCAACTACTAAATCATTGAAATCGTAATCTCCATAATCTGGCCATTTATCCTCAAAAGCGAATGTTCCATAGGTAGAAGAAGATGGGTAATGACTAGCGTAAGCCTTAGAAGCATCGTTAGGATACTCGTCCAAAATATCGTTGATGCCGTCTCCGTCAGAATCTAATGTTCCTGGCTTGTCTATTGGACTAACATTTTCAATACTAATGGCCTCTACCGGGTTTGAAGTCACAAACATAATGGCATCATTAAAGTCTTCATCAGACCAAGAGTCTTCACGTACCACGTCTTCAAAACCAAGAAGGAATAACTCGTTCTCTTCGTCCCAAAGCAATACGTTATGTTGTTGTAAATTAGGGTCAGACTCTGGGTTTAAGCCTTTATCTGAGAAAATAAGGTAATTGTAGCTTTGTGAATTCCATCCGTTCCAGCCATCGGCTAATAAGACTACTCCAATTGAAGTGCCTGCTTCAAATCTTCCAATGTTTACTTTATCTCCAGAGCGTAGTCCACCACCAGATCCGTAATAAGAGAGGTTAGGGAAAGCAATGTTGATTACATCAATATCATCTATAGACTGTGGCGGTGTACCAGTAGGGTAAGTATAGAACCCGATAGCGTTTTTCCATCCAGCTCCTTCATGCACGAAGGTAATCCACACATCTGCTGTTTCAAGAATATCTAAAGTAGTTTTCTTGCCATTGGCCAAGTAAGTTGGGTGATATTCTGGAACTGGCTTGGCTTCTGGAAGCGATGCATTGATATATTCTAGAAGAGTAGTGCTAATTACATCTCTGTTAGGCTCAAGGTTTCTTGGTGTTCCATACCAGAAGCTGTAGTTTGCTAAGTAATTGAATGTAATACCATTAATACCATTTGAAGTATTTGCAGCACCAGCATCTGAATTATTTTGCTCTTCTTCCTCCTGAACAACTACAGAAGTTACTTCACCTTTCTCATAGGTCAATTCTATAGTATTGTTCAGAATTGGTACTTCTACGTTGTTAGGAATACCAATAAAATTCGTTTGAATCAATACGCTTTCGTAGTATGTAGGCAGGTTAAAACTTTCGTTCAGTTGACCAGAGTTGTTGGTAACTGCGGTAAATAACTTTCTGCCTGCTGTATCGCCAGCTACTTCAAATACTGAGACTTTAACTCCTGTAAAAGGATCTCCTGAAGCATCTGTAAGGCTAACTGCTAAAGAAACGTCATTTGTGGTTACAAAGTCGAAGTTAGAAGTCTCGTTAATGGTTTCTTCTAATTCTACTACAGGCTTTTCTAAACATCCGTTTAGGATTAATAGAGCCAACGCTATTAAAGCTGTCTTTTTCATCATTTGGTTTTTTGTTGAACAGATTTTTCATGGTTGGCTTTGTTTTGTTGTTGTTGGTATTTTGAATTAAGCGACTCGCTTCATTTTATCTCGGCCCTTAAGACCCATTGAGCTCATAATTCTAAGCTGAAGCTCTATAGGGTTAAATGGCTTACTTACGGAATCTTTAGCGCCTAATTTTAAAGTCTCAATGCGCTGGTCACTTTTGTCTTGGTCGGTTAGCACCAATAAGGGAATACCTCTACCTTCTAATTCGGTAATAAGGTCTACAAATGGTTTTCTCTCCAAGCTTTTATTTCCATAAAAGTTAGAGATGACCGCATCTGGTCTCCATTTCTTTTCAAGCAATTCATGTGCTTCAGTAGGGCTTTCTACAGCTGTTACATCAAAGTTTTTGTCTAGATAGTTGATGAGGAAAAGTCTCATCATATAGCTGCTTTCGATTACAAGTATTGATTCCATGTCGCTTTTTTTTCTTCAAATCTGTCATGAATTGCCATGGTTTTCAGGCATAAAAGACGAATGGTATCTATTCTTCGATAACTGGAATAGGATTTCGGTTAACTGTTTTTGGTCAATTGGTGAATTACATTGTTTAAGTGCTTTACCTATTGATTTTGAAGATGATAGGTGGATTATGAGTGGCTTATTTTTATATCCTGTATATGTCGGCAGATGCGTGTATAGGATCAATTTTAAAATATATATAGTCGGGGGTAGGGTAAGTTTTACTGAGCAGTATTCAAAAGCAGAAAACTCAAATCTGAGTAATAGCAAACTGAATTCGAAACTTAATCTTACAAAAATGAGAAACTTGAGAAACCTATTATTAATGATGCTTCTAGCTTTTGTTGCAGTATTTACCTCATGCGAAAACGAAGATAATGACCCTGTTTTTGAAGAGGAATTGGCCATTGCCGCAGGTATAGTAGATACTACGGCTTTTGCAGGTTCCGATGTTTCTGCTTGGACAGAAATTGATGAAGCAGACTTACCAGACAATGTGCTAGATTACCTAGAGCAGAACTATGCGGAGCTAAATGTTCGCCACGCATGGGTAGATGATAGTGGTGGTTATGTAGTTCTGTTGCAGGGGAAAACAGCTGTTAGGTTCGATAATCTAGGGGTATTTGTTGAGGCTATTGACAACGCGGTTAAGAAAAGAGCAAAAGATAGGCCTGAACTCACGGAGATTGATACGGCCAGCTTGTCCACGTCTATAACCGATTATATTGTAGACAACTACAGTGATTACATTATACTAAAAGCATCTACCGATGAAAATGGCGCATTTTATGTTAAACTGGTTGATGGACCGACTCTAATATTTGATTCTGAAGGAAATTTCACTGAACTGAGAGAGTCTGAAGGTCACCGAAAGAGAAGAAATAACGGTAAGAGAGGAAAGTATAGAGCTAGTGATCAATGGACTGCCATAGACTTAGAAAGCTTACCCGAGTCAGTCTCAGATTACATTGCAACCAATTATACAGATGCAGCTGTAGAGAAAGCGGCTGTAGCAGCTGATGGTAATTTCAAGGTTTGGCTAGACTCTCAGGTAGTGCTCTTGTTTAAGGAAGATGGAAGTTTTTTATCAGAAAAAACAGCCAAGGGTTCTACTGAAGGGTAGTAAAAACTTAACAGAATTCCATCATGAGTCGAGTAGTCCTATACTCGGCTCTAATTTTTCCCAATTAATACTATTGCTCTGCAGTCATAAGCTTTCTAAACCTTCTCGTATTGTAATTTGCCATCCCTGTTTTCTTAACAACTATTTCGCCTTCGGCTGAAATTACTACAGTGGTAGGAACCACATTGGTCTCGTATTCTTCTGGTAGTGCCGTGGCTAGTCGGTATATAGGGAAGTCGAACTCTTTTTTCTTAACCCACTCAATGGCTTTTTTAAAGTCTCGATCTTCAGAAATCATCAGGAATACCGCATTTGGGTTGTCTTTAACGTCAGCATAAAGCTTATTAATGCTCGGCATTTCGGCCACACACGGTGCACACCAAGTAGCCCAAATATTAATAAAGATGTTCTTACCTTTTAAGTCTTTTGCATCTAAAATATTACCGTTAACATCAAAGAGTTTGAAGTCATAGTTAGCGGGTTTTTGAGAAGACTCGTCTAGTTCATTTGCATTCATTACACCCGTGTAAAGTACAGCTTGCTGAACTTTGCCAAACACTTCTGCTTGTGAGCCAGTGAAGTAAATAATAGCAAAAACCGCTATTATAATGCTTAGTTCAATGATATCTCGTTTTCCGGGCTTGGCCTTTCTGCTATTCATCGTCATAATGATGTTACAAATTACTCACAAACTAAGTTCAGTTAAATTTAGAGGAAGGTAATATAGGTTACAAATGCTTATATAATCTATAATTCTCAGTTACAAAACTATCATCACCAAATGAACCATTAATCGTTGTCTTAGGAAGTGGTTTTAGAGTCAGATTTGCTTTTCTAATTTTATTAGTTATAACTTTGTATAACATACAACATTGTAACTAATGAAGAATAAGGGTCTCGGTGAATTCGAAGAGTTGGTGCTACTAGCGGTTTGTATTCTTAAGGGTGAAGCCTATGGCATTAATGTAAAGCAAGAGGTTGAAAAGCACTCTGGCCGCTCTGTGTTACTGGGAGCTGTGCATATCACACTTTACCGCCTTCAGGATAAAGGTCTGTTGAAGTCTGAAATGGGTGGCAACACTGAGAAAAGAGGAGACAGGCGTAAGCGTCTTTTCGAGATCACTACTCAGGGAATGAAGCAACTTGAGGCAGCTCAAGATGTGCGTCAGAAAATGTGGTCACTTATCCCTCAGCTAAACTCTGGACAATAATGTCATCAAAGAATCCACCAAATTTGGCAAATTGGCTGCTTTCCAAAATGGTCGGAGAGGAGTTGCAGGAAGAGTTCTTAGGAGATTTGCAAGAAATCTATGAAGAGCGTCTTTCTGAAAAAAGTCGGTTTTTAGCCATGTGCATGTATTGGGTCGATACACTGCACTTACTCTTTGGCTTTACTTCATTCAAAATTTTTAAAACTCAAAACAACAACACTATGATGCTAAAATCTATGTTCACTATTGCCTGGCGCAATGCCATTAGGCAAAAGCAATTTACATTACTCAATATTCTAGGACTTACCATAGGAATCAGTATTTCCCTGATAATTGGTCTTTATGTCTATCACGAAAAGAACTATGATAATTTTCTAGACCAAACCAATAATATTTATAGAGTCAACCAGCCAAACATTTGGGGAGATTGGACTGAAATGAGTTCTACAACTGGTCCGAACGTGGCAGATGCTTTGCGCGAAGAAGTACCAGAATTCAGAGAGGTAACCCGCATTTTGAATCAAGGTTCTCAGTTTACTAGCTACAAAACTAAATCGGGGCAGGTACTTTCATTCAAAGAGGATCAACTCTTTTGGGCTGAGAAGAATTTCTTTAAGGTTTTTGATTATGAAATGCTTTTGGGTAATCAAGAAACGGCCTTAGAGGCAGCTAACAGCATGGTTCTTACGGAGACTGCTGCTCAACGCTACTTTGGTTTAGATGAAGCGCTGGGTCAAACTATAGAGATGCGAGAATGGGATGGAAGCTCAAAGAGTTATGTGGTTACAGGTGTTTTAAAAGATTTACCAACGCAGAGTCATTTACAGTTCGATGTTCTTACTTCTTTAACCAGTGCCAAGGAACAAATGGATATGCATGGCTGGAAGTGGATTTGGACCGCTTTTTCAACCTACGTTTTGGTAGATGATGGTGCAGATGTTGCCCTAATAAATGACAAGCTACAGGCCATTCCACCTAAATATGCCCCACCAACAACAAAAAGAATCTTTAACCAGAGTTTTGAAGAATTTACAGCAGGCAACCCATGGAAGCTCGATTTACAAGCGTTACCTGATATTTACCTGTCATCAGACCCGCCATTCAACTCATTTGGTCCTATTGGAAATAAACAATTCGTTCAGGTTTTTATGGCCATAGGTCTTGTAGTGCTGACTTTGTCTTGTATTAACTTCATGAATCTTTCAACAGCCAAGTCGTCTAGTAGAGCCAAGGAAGTTGGGGTTAGGAAAGTGCTTGGGTCGCTGAGAAATTCATTGATTAGACAGTTTGTATTTGAATCAGTACTGTTCGTTTCTGTGAGTACAATATTGGCACTTGTTATTGTGAGTGCTTCACTCGACTGGTTTAACCTATTGGCACAAAAGGAGCTAACGCTCGAGCCTGTCTTGATGAATCCAGTAGTATGGCTGGTGTTAATTGGGTTTGTATTGACTTTAGGGCTATTGTCAGGAGGCTACCCAGCGTTCTATCTGTCTTCCTTTAGACCAATAGAAGTTATTAAGGGGAAAATCAGCAAAGGACAGCAGGGAAAAACTTTAAGGAATGGACTTGTGGTTTTTCAATTCTCAATTTCAATTTGCCTCATCATTTGCTCCTTATTTGTCCAAAAACAGCTGAGTTACACTTCCAAAATAGACCTTGGGTTATCGGATGAAAACGTACTTCAAATTCATAATATCGAGCAATTTGGCTTCAATACAGAGGTTATCAAATCTAAATTGGAAGGTATTGCTGCAGTCACTCAAGTAGGCAAGTCTTTTGGAGTACCTCCTAATGTAATGACTGGAGATAGGTATAGGTCTACAGAACCGGATGCGCAGGTATTTCAACTCAATAACCTACGAGTAGATGATGACTATTTAAACGTGTTAGATATTGAATTTCTTGCAGGTAGAAACTTTGAGTTTGAGCGCCCAACCGATCAGTATTCAGTTATTCTAAACCAAGCTGCGGTAGAGCTCCTAGGCTGGACAACTGAAGAAGCCGTAGGTAAACACGTGGCTGTAGCTTCGGGTAATGAGGATGAATTTGAGGTAATTGGAGTGGCTAAAGACTTCAATTATCATACTACACGACAAGCAATTGGCCCACTGATTCTAATTAGCGATAAGAATGATAAGGTTTGGGATTATGGAGCTGGTTTGTCTTTCCTATCAATGAAGTTGAACCCCCAATCAATACAAACCAGTTCAGATTTGAAAAGGGTTTTAGATCAAGCCGAGTCAGCACTTAATGAAGTAGATGCATCCATTCCATTTGAGTACAGCTTTATGGATCAAGCTTTTGAGGATAACTTCAGAACCGAACAGCGCATGGCTACAGTTTTGAACTTCTTTACGCTAATGGCAATGATAATCGCATGTCTAGGGTTGTTCGGGTTAGCTGCCTTTTCTGCTGAGCAACGAACCAAAGAACTTAGCATTCGCAAAGTACTTGGTGCAAATACAGGTCAGCTTACCTATTTGTTTAGCACTGGCTTTGTAAAATTGGTAGTAGTGTCAATCCTTATTTCCGCTCCATTGGCTTATTGGTTAGTTAGTTTGTGGTTAGAAGGTTTTGCGTACAGAACTCCGATGCAGCTTGGCGTATTTGTTTTAGCTTCATTGATTAGCCTAGTAGTAGCAATTTTAACCACTGGCTATCAATCTCTTTATGTTGCTAGCCGAAATCCGGTGGATACACTGAAAGGAGAGTAGACCTCACTCTTTTATCCATGTCCATATAGAGGATAAAAGAGTGCTAGAGTGGACGTCAACTGTCCACTCTAGCAGATATCAATCTCCTTATGAGTGAAAGGCGTTGGCCTTTAGGCTGGGGGATTTACTTCACATTCGCAACAGACAACGCCATTTATGAAGAGATCAGGTATTTCTCTTCAGTTGAAGTGACTTTCTAGTAAGTTTACTACTTGAACCCTAAATCACAAATCCATTCTGTACTTTCAATGGTTGCACCTCTGCTTTTGTAGAATTCTTGAGCCTTTGTGTTCCAATCAGAAACCAACCATTTCATTTTAATACAGCGGTTAAACTTACCAATTTCCATTACAGCATCGAAGAGCTGATTTCCAATATTTTGGCCACGATAAGCAGACTGAACATAAAGGTCGTCTAAGTAAATAACCTTGCCTGTCCACGAGTGATAAGCAAAGTAGTAGCTTGAAAACCCAATGACTTTATCTTTATCTACAGCTACTAAACACTTAAAGTCATTTTGGTCTTCAATCATTTGCTCCAGTGTGATCTTCACCTTTTCAGGAGTCTTTTGAAAGATTGAAAATTCCTTGATTAAGGCGTAGATAGATGGCAGATCGGCTTCAACTGACGGACGAATTTTTATACTCATGTCGCAATCTAATTGATTCTTGCGCTCACGCGTAAAGAGAGTCTATCTTTTGAGTATGCTCGTAGAGTAATTGTGAACTGGTGCAGTCAGCTATCTAAATCCACCTTTAAACTTTTCTGGCTCAAAGGCGCAATACTCTTCAGCACTGCCTGAATATTCTTCATATCTATAGAATTGGTAATATGCTCTTTGCAAGACTCTGCAATGCTTTCAATATGCTCTATAATTACTGAATGATGTTGGCACTGTTGGTCGGCATGTAATATGTTTTTTAGGCAATTGAGTAAAGTGATCATTACCAAAGCATCTGTTTTTCCATACTCTCTTATTGAGGTAAGGTTCTGATAAAGTAGGTCATTCAATTCTATAGGTTCGAAGAAAAGCCGTGGTTCATTGTTATCATTTGTCACAAAGTACTTGTCAGTAATTTTCATTTTCTGAATGAATAGAACCGAGAGCAGATTAATTGCTTTTACCGCTGTTCCGGGGTCATTAATTCCTGGGCTAAGGGCTTTAACTGCAATTTCAGAGATTTGCTTAAAGCCGAATGAATAATGATCGTCTAGCCACTCTTGCGGATACGATATAAAGCAGTTATGAATCTCTTGTTCTACTTCTTTGTCAGTCTGTTTATTGATTTTCAAATAGGGATAGCCTTTCACTAGAAAGTATCCTATAGGTACGTCTAGCTTTATTTTCAGCTTGTGTTTTTTAGCCATTTTCAGCAGCTCCTTAACTTTAATTTCTTTAATGTAGCCAGCGTCTGGTGACTTCAAACTAAGCCATTCTTCCGTTTCAGGCATCTCAATTAAATCCTCATCATCGGTCAGAGAGAGACTTTCCATTCTACGCTCAGTTTTGCCTTGTATTCGTTTTAGAATATTATCTACCTGAATGGATTGGCTTATTGAGTGAATAAAAAACATAAAGAAGCCCAGACACATAATACCAAAAATCATGGCCATGAGAATGCCAAAGTCTGGTATGCTGTTACTTCCTTCAGACTGTATATTCACAATTAGTGTGAGGCAGTAGACAATAGAGCCTAGGTAAAAGCCCAAGACGGTCTGGTTAGACTTGTGAGTAATAAGGCCCGGAATAACTCTCGGAGATAATGTGGCTGAAGCTCGGTTAAGCACCACCATTACCATTGAGAAGCTAAATACCATTAGGGAAATTATGCTGCCAACTAAGGTTCCTAAAACTAGTCTAGCATCTTCTTTACTCTTCACCAAGATGAAGGAAAGGGTTTCTTTCAGATCCATCATCCATGGTCTATATTCTATCAGGTTTATGATGATTGAAAAGCCAAAAAAGCCCATGGTTATAATGGTGGGGTAGAAAGCAATGCTTCCAATGATTAGTCTATAAGACTTAAATAACCAATCGTTTATTTTTTTCATGAGGTGCGAGCTAGATGTATTGAGTATAACACCATTATTAGGCCAGAGTTATTTGGGAGTTCTTTTGTCCTCATATTATAGCCCCATCCTTCTTACCGCAGAGCTATGAGCCTATAGATCGAAATCCATCTTTATCTTTTTGAGAGAGATTTATTCAATTTTAGAGTTGTGCCGAAATGAGAAAACGCTGTTTTGGGTGTTTTAGGGCATATTTCACAAGGGCACTATTCATGTAATAAAAAGTGAAACCATAACCTTAGAACATGATAGATATTGCCGAACTAGAGATATTGATGAACACCGCAGCAGCCACTATTCTTTGCGGGTTTGTGGGGCTAGAGCGTGAGAAAAAAGAAAAGCCTGCAGGACTCAGAACCAATATGATTGTTGGAAGCTTCTCCTGCCTCATTGTGTCATTAGCCATTCCTTTAATTGACCTAATTCAGAATTCTGAGCTTAAAGATGCCGTAGATTCCGACCCAATCAGAATGCTGCAAGCTTTGGTGGTGGGTATCAGTTTTATAGGAGCGGGTACCATCATCAAGAAAAAAGAAGAAGGGGTTGAAGGTTTAACAACCGCTGCGACACTGCTCTACTGCTTAGGTATAGGAATTTCAGTAGCATTAGAAAAGTTTGTGATTGCGGTAGGTATCACCATTCTTATTCTATTGATCAATAATGTCTTTGGTGGTGTAAAAAAAAGAATTGTTAATAACCCAGAAGAAAAGTTAACCACCAAAAAGAGCTCTTGAATGAGTCTTACCAGCCCTCAGAAATCGTGGTGTAAAAAGCCACGGTTTCACCTTTTCTGCTTCTAATCAATAGCAGAAAACCCGTTAAATCATTGCCTGAGACCCACCTAAGTCCATCCACCTCGCTTTTGCCAGTTTAGCAGTTAGTCGCACCAATAGAATACAGGGCTATTGATATGTTATTTTTAAAAATGATCTTCTGTATTTCATTATAAAAGTTTCAGTTCAATTAGCATTTATAATAATCAGTGTTGGTTTTAACTATCCATTTGATATTCAGCCAAATAATCGGTTATCAAAGTTTAGTTCTAGAATGAATGAATCAGTTCTTACAATTTCTGTGGTCTGGTTTCCACCTTATTCCTTAAATTAAGCGATTACTTTACTAGACTTTTAACTGATTTAACTCATCCTATGCAAATCATTGAATCTTCAAAAACCTATGATGTTGCCATCGTAGGTTCTGGTGCAGGAGGCGGTATGGCTACCAAAATACTCTCCGAAGCCGGATTTGATGTGGCTGTGCTTGAAGCCGGTCCATTTTTCGATCCCGCCAAAGACGAAGACAGAAACCAACTTCGTTGGCCTTATGAATCTCCAAGAAGGGGAGCCAGTTCAAACCGCAGGTCTTTTGGCGACTTTGACGCAGCTTACGGAGGCTGGAATATTGAAGGCGAGCCTTTTACCAATGCGCCTGGCACCAATTTTTGGTGGTTCCGTTCTAGAATGCTTGGTGGTAGAACTAACCACTGGGGAAGAATTTCGCTCCGTTTCGGTCCTTTAGACTTTAAACGAAAAAGCGTTGATGGCTTAGGCGATAACTGGCCAATTGGCTATGACGATGTAAAACCTTATTACGATAAGGTAGATAAGCTCATTGGCGTTTTCGGTAGTAGAGAAAACATCCACAATGAACCTGACGGATTCTTCTTACCACCACCCAAACCGCGTTTACATGAGCTTTACTATGTAAAAGGTGCCAGAAAAGCGGGAATTCCTGTTATTCCGTCACGTCTTTCCATTCTTACGAAAAGAATAAACGACCAAAGGGGAAGCTGTTTCTACTGTGGTCAATGTAATAGGGCCTGTTCTGCCTATGCAGATTTTTCAGCAGGTACTTGCCTCATCTTCCCAGCTCAAAAAAATGGTGGAAAAGTTCAGATTTTCACTGAAGCCATGGTTAGGGAAGTAACCACCGATAAAAATGGTAAGGCCACTGGCGTTAATTACATTAATAAGGCCGATAGAAAAGAATATCACCTCAAAGCTAAGGTGGTTGTTATGGCTGCTTCTGCATGTAGTACGGCAAGAATTTTACTTAACTCCAAAAGCAGCGTTCACCAAAACGGACTCGGTAATAGCAGCGGCTTAGTTGGTCGTTACTTACACGATTCTACAGGCGCTAGCCGTTCTGCCTTTATTCCTCAATTAATGGATAGGAAAATCTATAATGAAGATGGAACAGGAGGAATGCACGTTTACACACCTTGGTGGTTGAACGATAAAAAGCTCGATTTTCCACGTGGCTACCACATAGAAGTTTGGGGTGGAATGGGAATGCCTAGCTATGGCTTTGGCTTTAACCCGAATGACCTAAATAAGGTAACAGGAGGTGCCGTGGGTGGCTATGGAGACTCCTTGAGAGATGATGTGAAGCGCTATTACGGTGCTACTTTAGGAGTTTCTGGACGAGGAGAGAGTATTCCTCAACGCGATAACTATTGTGAGATAGACAATGATGTGGTTGACGAGTGGGGTATTCCGGTGCTCAAATTCAACTACAAGTGGACAGAGCATGAGGTAAATCAGGCTAAGCATATGCAAGATACTTTTGAGGAAGTGCTTGATGCTGCAGGGGGTATACTGCTAGGAGATAAACCAGGGGCTGACCGAGACTATGGTTTAACTGCTCCAGGGCAGATTATTCACGAGGTAGGAACTACCAGAATGGGTAACGATAAAAGAGAGTCTGTTACCAATAAGTATAATCAGTTACACGACTGTGAAAATGTATTTGTAATGGATGCTGGGCCATTTGTTTCTCAAGCAGATAAGAATCCAACCTGGACTATATTGGCATTGGCTTGGAGAGCATCAGACTATTTAGTAGAACAAGTAAAACAAAGAAACATCTAATCATGGACAGACGCGATTCATTAAAATCACTATTGGTTGGGTCGGTTGCTGGTGGACTACTAGTAACAGGATGTGCGCCCGGTTCAGAAAATGCTGAAGTACCAGAAGTAGCTTCCAATGATCTTCCTGGCTATGGCCGAACAGAAAAGGAAAAGGAGCATGATAGAAAAGTTTTAGCGCAAGAGTTCTTAAATGAGCACGAGCTGGAAACTATAGCTGTTCTGGTCGATATTATTCTGCCTTCTAATGCGGACTTTGGGTCGGCATCAGATGCTGGGGTTGTGGACTTCATTGATTTTATAGTCAAGGATATGCCGAACAATCAACTGCCGATAAGAGGTGGAATAGCATGGTTAGATTCACATTCCAACAAGCTCCATAACAAGCTCTTCAAAGACTTAACGTTGGAAGAACAGAAAGCTATTTGCGATACTATAGCCTACCCAGGTAAAACAGCTCCTGAGTTAATGGCAGGCGAACGCTTCTTTACTAGAATGCGCAACCTAACAATGACGGGCTATTTTACCTCAGAAATGGGAATAAAAGACCTAGGCTACCAAGGAAATCGTCCGGGAGTTTGGGATGGAGTACCTGCAGATGTATTGGCCGAACATGATGTAGATTACGAACCAGAGTGGTTAGCGAAATGTGTAGACCAAAGCAAACGAATGAATATTGCAGAGTGGGATGAAGAAGGAAACCTTTTGAATTGATCTGGATTTTTCAAATTTTCCCTTTGATCTAAAAAATAAACCCCTCACTTTTGAGCAACATGAAACAAGTAATCAATATCCAAACCATTATTACCATTGTGATCGAGTCACAATAAGGGGAGGATATTGAGTAAAATATAAACTGAAAAGCCTTCCTTAACCGGAAGGCTTTTTTTTGTTTCAGACCCCGTCATTCAGAAGGAGGACATTTCGATGTAATCAGAAATGTGCGACTGAAGAATCTCCAACTATATGCAAGATTCTAGGAGATTCTTCCCCCGATGAATCGGGGTCTGAATGACGCGGTGCCGAAACATTGAACTTAAAATATGAAACTGAATAACATAACCATTACAGTAGTCATTATTACCGGCCCAACGGGGTGAGGGAGCGACTTCTGTATGCATAATTGAAGGCCTTTCTCACTCAGTGGGAAGGGCCTTTTTTGTTGCGTGAAACTCCAGAGGCTATCTCAAAAGCCACTAAGGTCGTCATTCCCGCGTAGGCGGGAATGACGACCGGCCTTGGTGACCAGTTTTAAGAGATTCCCGATCGGAGTCGGGAATGACGGTTAGCTTTTGAGATAGCCCCATAAGCATCCTGCCAGTTTAAACTGATTCGGTCGAATCTGGCAGAATGTAAAGCCTTCCCCCTTGGGGGAAGCCCCGAAATATCGGGGGTGATGGGGGCTCAAAAACCGAAGAAGTTTCCACTCCAACCCTAAAGGGTGACTGATGAAGTTACTGCCCTGATTCAAAGTCCCCTTTAGGGCCCCGAAGCATCGGGGTTAGGGGTGAAAGACTGAGGTGCAATCCGCGGGAGATTCTTCGCCCCGAAGTCTCGGGGCGTTGTATTTCGCTCAGAATGGCGAGGTACTGGAGACTGTAGTTGAAACAACTTAAAACTGTAATAAAAATTGATTAAATATCTGAAAAACAGATAGATAAATAAAAAACGAATTGGATTTAAAACTGTAGCAAAAATGATTTTCGGGCTGCCTCAGGGGGCTCAACTTAATACCTTCAAACTAATGGAACTGAATAAATACAGTAAGAGATTAACACAAGATCCTTCGCAGCCGGCCTCACAGGCCATGTTGTACGGGATTGGCCTCACTGAGGAAGACATGGCTAAAGCCCAGGTGGGCGTAGTCAGTACGGGTTACGATGGCAACACCTGTAACATGCACCTGAACAAGCTCGCAGAGCAAGTGAAGGCGAGTATTTGGAAGGAAGATTTGGTAGGCCTGATGTATCATACCATCGGAGTGAGTGATGGTATATCCAATGGAACCGAAGGCATGCGCTATTCTCTGGCCAGCCGTGAGATCATCGCAGATTCCATAGAAGCGGTGGCAGGTGCTCATTACTATGATGGACTGGTTACCGTTGTGGGTTGCGATAAAAATATGCCCGGAGCGCTCATCGCTATGGGGCGTTTGAACAGACCGAGTATTATGCTCTATGGAGGCACTATTGCTTCAGGCTGTTTCAAGAACCAAAAACTTAACATAGTCTCTTCGTTCGAGGCACTGGGGCAGAAGTTTGCGGGCACTATATCTGAGGAGGATTATAAGGGCATCATCAAAAACTCATGTCCTGGTGCGGGAGCCTGTGGTGGAATGTATACTGCCAACACCATGTCTTCGGCCATTGAGGCCTTGGGAATGTCATTACCTTATAGTGCATCTAACCCTGCTGTTAGTACTGACAAAACTCAAGAGTGTGAAGAGATAGGAAAAGCGATAAGAAAGGTTTTAGAACTAAACTTAAAGCCTCGTGATATTATGACGAAGAAATCGTTTGAAAACGCCATTCGTTTGATCACCGTTTTGGGTGGTTCTACCAACGCAGTAATGCACCTAATTGCCATTGCACACAGCATTGATATAGATTTAACCCTTCGTGATTTCCAAAGGCTTTCTGATTCAACCCCTTTCTTGGCCGACCTAAAACCAAGCGGTAAGTATTTGATGGAAGACCTTCATGAGGCTGGTGGAGTTCCTGCTGTGATGAAATGGATGTTAGCTGAAGGAATGCTGCATGGTGACTGTATGACCGTAACCGGTAAGACAATTGCCGAAAACCTGGCCGATGTGCCAGAATTAGACAATAGCAAAGGGATTCTCAAACCAAAAGAGGCTCCAATTAAGCCTTCAGGACACTTGCAGATGCTATTCGGCAATCTGGCTGAAGAAGGGGCTGTAGCTAAAGTCACAGGTAAAGAAGGAGAGAGATTCGAAGGAACAGCCATTGTTTTCGATGATGAGTTTTCTGCTATTGAAGGTGTTAGAAATGGTTCAGTAAAGGACGGGCACGTGGTAGTCATTCGTTTCGAAGGTCCCAAAGGCGGACCAGGAATGCCGGAAATGCTGAAGCCTACTTCGGCCATAATGGGTGCTGGTTTAGGTAAAACTGTAGCCATGATTACCGATGGAAGATTCTCTGGTGGAAGTCATGGTTTTGTGGTGGGACACGTAACTCCAGAGGCTCAGGTAGGAGGTACTATCGCTTTGGTGGAAAATGGAGATAAGATAGTTATTGATGCCACTAAGAATGAGATCAGCTTATTGATTTCTGATGAGGAATTGTCTAAAAGAAGAAAGAATTGGAAAGCTCCTGAACTGAAAGTGAAACGAGGAGCACTTTATAAATACGCAAAAGCAGTAAGCTCTGCATCAGAGGGCTGTGTAACCGATAAATAATGATATATGGAAGCTGTAATTACTCAATCCGTTAGTGAAAAAGTAAAGACCTCAGGGGCCGATGCTGTGCTTCGTTCCTTGGTTGCAGAAGGTGTCGACCTGATTTTCGGTTACCCTGGTGGCGCCATTATGCCTGTTTATGATGCGCTGTATCACTATCAGGAAGAAATCCATCATGTACTTACCCGCCATGAGCAGGGTGCTATCCATGCTGCTCAGGGTTATGCCCGTGCTACTGGCGGAGTTGGGGTGGTGATGGCTACTTCTGGCCCGGGTGCTACTAACCTGATCACCGGAATTGCTGATGCAATGATCGATTCTACGCCTTTGGTGTGTATTACAGGCCAGGTGGCATCATCTCTTCTTGGTTCCGATGCCTTTCAGGAAACGGATATCATCAGTATTTCTATGCCAGCCACTAAATGGAATTTTCAAGTAACGAGGGCAGAAGATATTCCAACTGCCTTGGCAAAAGCATTTTACATAGCCAAAAGTGGAAGACCAGGGCCAGTGTTGATTGACATCACAAAAGATGCTCAGTTCGATCAGGTAGAATTTGATTACAAGAAATGTGAGGCTGTCAGAAGCTATCAGCCTATTCCAGAAGTTCAGCCAGTGGCAGTTCAAGCAGCGGCAGACCTTATTAATCAGGCCGAAAAACCATTTGTACTTTTTGGTCAGGGAGTGATTTTAGGTCAGGCCGAAGAAGAGTTTAAGACTTTCATTGAGAAGTCAGGCATTCCTGCAGCATGGACGCTTTTAGGGCTTTCAGCGCTGCCAACTGAGCATCCGCTAAATGTTGGAATGTTAGGAATGCACGGAAATTATGGCCCGAATAAGCTAACCAATGAATGTGATGTTTTGATAGCCATTGGAATGCGCTTTGATGACCGGGTAACCGGTAATCTATCCAAATATGCCAAGCAGGCTAAGGTGGTTCATCTAGATATCGACCCTTCAGAGATCAACAAGAATGTGAAGGTCGATGCACCAGTTTTGGGTGATTGTAAAGAGAGCCTAAAACAACTTACAGAATTAGTGAAGAGGAAAAGCCATCAGTCTTGGCTAGATCAATTCAGAACTCTGAATGATATAGAAAGGGCTCAAGTTATTCAGCCCGAGTTGAATCCGACCGAAGGTCAGATGACTATGGGTGAGGTAATTAAGGAAGTCAATGAATTGACTGAAGGTGAAGCCATTCTGGTAACCGATGTAGGTCAGCATCAAATGGTGGCTTGTCGATATACTCAGTTCAAGCAGTCCAAAAGTAATATCACTTCAGGAGGTTTAGGAACCATGGGGTTCTGTCTTCCAGCAGCATTGGGTGCCAAGCTTGGTGCTCCAGATAGAGAGGTTATTGCTGTGATTGGTGATGGAGGCTTCCAAATGACAATTCAGGAATTGGGCACAATCTTCCAAACTCAAGCAGCGGTGAAAATCATCATCCTGAATAACAGCTTTCTTGGAATGGTTCGCCAATGGCAGCAGCTTTTCTTCGATAAGCGATACAGTTCAACTGAGTTAATCAACCCAGATTTTGTAAAAATAGCTGAGGGCTATGGAATTAAAGGAAAGTCGATCGATCAACGAGACGACTTGAAGAGTGCAGTTGCAGAGATGTTAGCATACCAAGGAAGTTTTCTATTAGAAGTTCATGTAGGGAAGGAAGACAATGTTTTCCCAATGGTTCCTACAGGTGCTTCAGTTTCAGATGTAAGATTATCATAATCATGAACAAGGATTTTACCATAACCGCTTTCACTGAAAACCACATCGGTTTGCTTAATCGCATTACTTCAGTTTTCACAAGAAGGCACTTGAATATCGAAAGTCTTAATGCTTCAGAGTCGCAGATTCCGGGCATTCATCGCTTCACAATAGTCCTCAATACCACCGAAGAAATGGTGAAGAAGTTGGTGCTTCAACTAGAGAAGCAAGTTGAGGTGATAAAAGCAATTTATCATACGGATGAGGAGACGGTGTTTCAAGAGATTACACTCTTTAAAATCTCTGTGGAAAAGGCTGCTGAAGACAATCTAGTAGAAAGACTTATTCGCGATAAAAATGCAAGAATTCTATCGGTTGAACAAGACTTTATGATCGTGGAAAAGACTGGTCATAAGGTTGAAAACGATGATCTATTGGAGTTTTTAAAACCATATGGCTTAATCGATTACGTGAAATCTGGTAGGGTGTCACTCATCAAAATGGACGAAGAATTAAAAGACCTGAAGAAGCTAATAAAAGAAGCCAAGCAGGCCGAGTACAAACAATCATTAAACTGAAAACCAATTAAATCTTAATACAATGGCATTAATCAATTTTGGAGGCGTAGAAGAAAACGTAGTAACCCGAGACGAATTCCCATTATCTAAGGCACAGGAAGTGCTTAAAGAAGAAACTGTGGCCATCATTGGTTATGGTGTTCAAGGACCAGGGCAATCATTAAACCTAAGAGATAACGGTATCAATGTAATCGTAGGGCAAAGACAACCATCTAAGTCTTGGGATAGAGCTGTGGAAGACGGCTGGGAGCCAGGTGTGAACTTGTTCTCTATCGAAGAGGCATTGGAAAGAGGAACCATCATTTGTTATCTACTTTCAGATGCTGCTCAAATTCAGCTTTGGCCAACGGTAGAAAAGCACCTGACTGCAGGTAAAATGCTTTATTTCTCACATGGCTTTGGAGTGGCGTACTCGGATAAGACAGGTATCATTCCTCCGGCTGATGTAGATGTGGCGCTAGTGGCTCCCAAAGGGTCAGGTACCAGCTTGAGAAGACTATTTGTTGAAGGAAAAGGCTTGAATTCATCATTTGCTGTGCATCAGGATGCTACAGGAAAAGCCAAAGACAGAATCATTGCCTTGGGTATTGGAGTAGGTTCAGGTTACCTGTTCGAAACCACATTCATCAAAGAAGTTACTTCTGACCTTACTGGTGAAAGAGGCACTTTGATGGGGGCTATTCAGGGCTTGTTCCAGGCACAATACGAAGTATTGAGAGCTAATGGACACTCACCTTCAGAAGCGTTCAATGAAACTGTTGAAGAAGCTACTCAGTCGCTTTACCCTCTGATTGCTGAAAACGGAATGGACTGGATGTATGCCAACTGTTCTACCACAGCTCAGCGTGGTGCTTTGGACTGGAAAGATCCATTCTACGAAGCTACCAAGCCAGTTTTCGAAAAGCTTTATGCTTCGGTAAAAGCAGGTGTAGAGGCTCAGAAATCTATTGACTCTAACTCTCAAGCTGATTACAGAGAGAAACTTCAAGTAGAGCTGGACGAGCTTCAAAACTCAGAAATGTGGCAGGCAGGCAAGGCCGTTAGAGCCCTCAGGCCTGAAAATGCCCCAGCTGTGAAGAAAGAGGAACTTGTTTGACCCCCTCCAACTCCCCCTAGAATAGGGGGAGAGTATTAGTGCTAGAGTAGGCTGTAAAGGCCTACTTCCAATGATTCTAGTAACCGTCATTCCCAACTTGATTGGGAATCCCTATCGGCCTTAGGTGCGATTATTTGGAGATTCCCGCCTGCGCGGGAATGACGTGTTAAATGATACGAATATGCAATGAATACAACTACTTTTTACATACCACAATTAGCTGATATAGAAAAGGCAGCAGAAAGACTTCAGGGTGTGGTTCAAAGAACTCCCTTGTTGTCAAATCTCTCGTTTTCAGAAAAGTATGAGGCCAATATCCAATTCAAGCGTGAGGACTTACAGGTGGTAAGATCTTATAAGATTCGTGGAGCTTATAACAGAATCAGCCAGTTGAGCCAAACTCAGAAAGAGAATGGTGTGGTCTGTGCGAGTGCGGGAAATCATGCCCAAGGAGTGGCTTATTCATGCAGAATGCTGGAGGTGAATGCCACCATTTTTATGCCTGCTCCAACGCCTAAGCAAAAAGTAGATCAGGTCAAATTCTTCGGTAAGAACTGGGTTGATGTTGTACTGATAGGTGACACATTCGATGATGCTTATCACCTGGCTCAGGAATATTGCCAAAAGCAAAAGGCCGTTTTCATTCACCCATTTGACGATGAGCAAGTAATTGAGGGTCAGGGAACAGTCGGTTTGGAAATATTGGCTGATGCCTCAGAACCCATAGATTATCTGTTTCTGCCTGTTGGTGGTGGTGGACTTTCTGCTGGAGTGTCCACAGTTTTTAGGCAGTTGAGCCCAAATACCAAGATTATTGGAGTGGAGCCGGAAGGTGCTCCTGCTATGCTCAAGTCATTAGAAGCTGGAGAGAATGTGGTGCTAAAGGACATCGATAAGTTTGTTGATGGTGCTGCGGTTCAGGCGGTCGGAGAAAGAACCTTCCAAATTTGTAGGCAGAACCTCGATCAGGTGATAACTGTACCCGAAGGCTTGGTGTGTACAACCATCCTCGCTTTGTATAATCGAGAAGCCATTGTAGTTGAACCTGCCGGAGCTTTGAGTGTTGCTGCACTGAACTTTTTTCAAGAAGAAATCAAGGGTAAAAATGTAGTTTGCGTGCTTTCAGGTAGTAATAATGATATTTCTCGAACTGAAGAGATTCGTGAAAGATCACTGCTATATGAAGGCCTAAAGCACTATTTTATCGTAAGATTTCCTCAAAGAGCAGGAGCACTTCGTGATTTTCTGGTTGAGGTCTTAGGGCCAAATGATGACATTGTTCACTTTGAATACACGAAGAAAACAGCTCGGGAAAAAGGGCCTGCACTCATTGGTATTGAACACTTGAATCAAGAGGATTTCGAGCCACTTTTGGAAAGAATGAAGTCGAGAAATTATCAGGTAGAATACCTCAACGAGCAACCAAACCTGTTCGGGTTTATCCTTTAAAACTTTACCGTCACCCTGAACTTGTTTCAGGGTCTTTTTGAAAAGGATTCTGATCCCGAAAAGTCGGGACAGAATGACGAACATAATTGTTAAATCAAATTCTAATCATAAATCAGCGAAACCATGAAGGTTTTGAAATTTGGCGGTACGTCCGTTGGTAATGTAGAGGCAATCGGTAAGTTTGCGGAGATTCTTAGGAAGGAATCAGGTGAGGAACAACTAGTAGTGGTGCTTTCCGCCATGAGCGGAGTCACGAATACCCTGATTTCTATTTCGCAAAAAGCGGCTGTTCGGGATGCCAGTTACGAATCTGACCTGCAAGCCTTAGAGGAAAAGCATTGCAACGCTTTTAAGGAGCTCACAGGAAACTCCAACTGCTTCGAGATTTCTAAACTCTTCGTTCGACTCACAGAAATTTGCCGAGGCGTTTACCTTCTGCGCGAATTGACTCCAAGAACCAGCGACTATATTCAGTCATGCGGTGAAAGGCTGTCGAGCTACATAATTAGTGAACACCTCAAAAAAGAAGGGCTACAAGTAGAACTCTTTGACAGCCGAAAATATCTGATTACGGATAAGAAATTCGGTGGTGCCAATGTACTTTGGCAGTCCACCAAAGCGGCTTTGCAGGAGCTTAAGCCACAATTGGCTCCAATTAGCGTGTTTCCGGGCTTTATTGCTTCTACCAGCGATAATGAAACTTCTACCTTAGGCAGGGGAGGTTCCGATTATACGGCAGCTGTTTTGGCCAATGTTTTGGGAGCATCTCAGCTGGAAATATGGACTGATGTGAATGGACTGATGACTGCAGACCCTCGGTTGGTGCCCTCAGCCCATTTATTGGAACATGTGTCTTATGAAGAAGCGCTGGAACTGTCTCACTTCGGTGCGAAGGTGCTTTATCCACCGAGTATTCAGCCGGCATTGGATGCTGAAATACCTATTTGGGTGAAGAATACCTTCGATGCTGATGGGCCATCAACTCTTGTGACCAAAGAATGGGACGATGATAAACAGGCCATTTGTGGCATTTCCAACATTCAGGATATCGCTTTGCTCAACCTGAGTGGTGCCAGTATGGTGGGTATTCCAAGCTTTTCCTTTCGCTTGTTCAAAGCACTGAGCGAAGCTAAAATCAATGTGATAATGATCACTCAGGCCTCTTCGGAACATTCTATTTGCGTGGGTATTTCTAAGTCCGATGCGCAGGCTGCTTTAGATGCCATCAGCGAAGAGTTCGAGACAGAGATTTTACTTCACAAAATAGATAAGCCCATTGTTGAAGAAGACCTGAGTGTGGTGGCCCTGGTGGGTTCACACATGAAAAATCAGGTGGGTATTTCGGGCAAGATGTTCAATACCTTGGGCAGAAATGGCATCAGCGTTAAGGCCATTGCGCAGGGTTCATCCGAAAGAAATATAACTGCCATCATTGCCAAACCTGATCTGAAAAAGGCACTAAATACACTACATGAAAGCTTTTTCCTATCAGAATCGAAGAAGATCAATCTCTTTGTGGTGGGTGTTGGGAATGTGGGAAAAGCCTTCCTAAGTCAGGTGCAAAGGCAACAGACCATGCTCGCTAAGGAGTTCCGGGTCGATATTCAGGTGGTGGCTGTGGCCAATTCCAGAAAGAGCCATTTCGATGAAGATGGCATCGATTTAGCACAATGGGAGCAGCTTTTGGATAAAGGGAATGACTCGACTATTGAGGCGTTTATTGCTCAAATGAAAGAGTTGAATCTAAGGAACAGTGTGTTTATTGATATCACGGCTTCAAAAACCATTGCTGAGGTTTATCAGGAATTACTCGAGATGAGTATTTCAGTGGTTACTCCAAATAAGATTGCTGCCACTAGAGAAATGTCGAAATACCTGAGTTTGAAGTACGCTACCAAAAAATACGGCAGCCAGTTCTTGTTTGAGACTAATGTGGCGGCAGGGCTTCCGGTCATTTCAACCATGAATGACCTGTTTAAATCGGGGGACAGAATTCACGCTATTCATGCCGTGTTGAGTGGTACCCTGAATTACCTGTTTAATAATTACGATGGCACTAAGCCATTTTCAAACATTGTGAAAGATGCTAAGAAATTGGGTTTAACCGAACCTGATCCAAGACTAGACCTCTCTGGAGAAGACGTAATGCGCAAGCTACTCATCCTTATCCGCGAAAGCGGAAGAAAATGGGAGATGGATCAAATTGAGCAAGTTTCCTTTTTGCCGGAAGCTTGTGAGCAAGCTAAAGACTTGGAAGAATTCTATGCCTTACTCGATCAGAATGAAGGCCATTTCAAAGCGATTTATGATGACGCAAAAGCTGAAGAGGCACAGCTAAGAGTAGTGGCAAGCTTTAAAGATGGAGTTGCCAAGGTTGGATTGGAGAAAGTGCAGAAAAGTCATCCTTTCTATTTTCTTGAGGGTAAGGACAATATAGTGCTCTTCCACACAGACCGATATCAAGAACAACCTTTAGTAGTAAAAGGTGCTGGTGCTGGTGCAGAAGTCACTGCAAGTGGTATTTTTGCAGATGTATTACGAATTGCTAATCAGTAATCGGTGACCGGAAATCAGTGATTGGAAAACAGTAGATACTCTCGGAACCGTCATTGCGAGGAATTAACTTTGCGGGAGCAAATTTAATGACGAAGCAATCTCCTGATTCTTTGCAGACTGCCGTCAACAAGCAGATTGCTTCGTCACCAGTTTGATTCATGTCAAACTTGCTCCTCGCAATGACACGTAACACCGACAAGGAAAAATGACTAATGACAATTGACTAATTAGCAAACTAGGCAATGACGCATAACTCGGAAATAGAAGAATGAATAAAGATTCGATTAAAGTTTTCGCACCCGCCTCAGTCTCCAACGTAGGTCCAGGCTTTGATATTCTTGGCTTTGCGCTGGAAGGAATGGGAGACAAGATCACCCTTAGCAAAAGAGACGGGACGGCCTATATCATCGATGCGGTTGGTGCTGATTTACCTACCGATCCTGAGAAGAATGTGGCCACGGTTGCTCTGCGATCTTTCTGCGATGAAATTGGCTATCAAGGTGGGTTTCTAATTCGAATCGAGAAGAACTTTACGCCAGGCAGTGGATTGGGTTCCTCGGCCTCTAGTGCCGTAGGGGCTGTTTTTGCTGCCAATGAGCTGCTTCAGGCTGGTTATTCAAAGGAGGAGCTGATTAGCTTTGCCTTAGATGGAGAGTCGCTGGCTTCTGGTCATAGACATGCGGATAATGTAGCACCATGCATGCTTGGTGGCTTCGTTGCAGTAAAGGGTTGCGATCCGTTCGATGGCTTTCAGGTGGCTTACCCCAAGGCTTTGAAAGTGCTGATTATCTTTCCGGATATTGTTGTGAAAACATCTGATGCCCGTGGTTTACTGCCCAAGGAAGTGCCTATGTCACTGGCTATTCAACAGGCTGCTAATATGGCCGGGCTGATCAATGGTTTAACCACAGCCAACTATGCCATGATTAGAAACTCCTTGAAAGATGTGCTGGCTCAGCCATACCGAAAGAGATTGATTCAGGCTTATGATGAAGTGGGAAAACTCTGTGAAGAGCATGGTTCTATCGGATTTAATATCTCTGGTTCGGGGCCAAGTATGTTCTCATTCTTTAGAAAGGAGCAGGATTTGACTCAATTGAAGGAGTCCATTAAGGAGCTCTATTCAGCCAAAGGCATCAATTGCAGACTTCATGAATCAGCCATAAACGGGCGGGGTGCTGAGGTAATTGACATCGGATAGCCTGAAAATCAATATTCACAATAAAGCATTCAACATTCCAATATGAAGTATTTTTCAACGAATAGAGAGTCGAACGAAGTAAGCTTTAAGGAAGCGGTTATCAACAGTCTGCCTGCTGATAAAGGACTATATTTCCCTAAGTCGATTCCTGCCTTGGATGCACGAACCATCGTCAATCTAAAAGATGCAAGCCTTCCCGCCATTGGATTTGAGATGATGAAGGATTTCGTTCAGCCCGATCTGACAAAATCTCAGTTGAAAGACATTGTAGAAGATGCGTTGAGTTTCGAGATTCCTTTGGTTCAGGCAGAAGAGAATATCTTCAGTCTGGAGCTTTTTCATGGACCAACTTATGCCTTTAAAGATGTCGGAGCTAGATTTCTGGCCAGGTGTCTTGGTGAATTCGCTAAGAAAGATGCCAGAGAGACGACTATCCTGGTGGCCACATCCGGAGATACAGGCGGAGCAGTTGCCAACGGATTTTATGGTGTAGAAGGAGTGAAGGTGATCATCCTTTATCCATCGGGAAAGGTAAGCGACTTGCAAGAAAAGCAGTTAACTACTTTGGGCGGAAACATTACCGCTTTGGAAGTGGAAGGTGATTTTGACGATTGTCAGGCCTTGGTGAAACAGGCTTTCTTGGATAAAGAACTGAGTGAAAAACTGAATCTAACCTCGGCCAATTCCATCAACATTGCCCGTTGGATGCCCCAGTCGATTTACTACGCTAGTCTGGCTTTAAAGATGCAAAACGCAGAAGAAGCTTTGATTGCAGTTCCTTCGGGGAATTATGGCAATGTAACGGCAGGCATGTTGGCCAAGCGAATGAGCTTTCCGTTGGGCAAATTCCTGGTCTGTTCAAATGCCAATGATGTCGTTCCTCGTTATCTGGAAAGCTGCGAATACGAGGTATTACCAACTGTTGCCACTTATGCCAATGCCATGGATGTAAGTAACCCAAGCAATTTCCCACGAATGTTGGAGCTCTATGATCACACTTTTGATGATCTGATTCAGGACGTTTCAGGCTTCACTCTACATGATGAGCAAATTCTTGAAACGATTGAGCAGTGCCATAAGGAAACAGGTTATGTGCTCGATCCACATGGTGCTATTGGCTATGCCGGATTAAAGGAAAGGCTGAAAATCGACCAGCAAGGAGTGTTTTTAGAAACTGCTCATCCGATCAAGTTTGCGCCAGTTATGGAGAAGGCTTTAGGGGAGAAGTTGGAAATGCCGGAGTTTGCCGAAGACCTAATGCTGAAACAAAAGAAGTCGACTAAAATGAGCAGCGAGTATTCGGAGTTTAAGAATCTTCTGAAAAGAACTTCCTAGGAATGGTCATAGAATAGTTGCGCTATCAGTTTTGTTTTTTCCGTCTGACCTTCGGTGCTGACGGAAAGCCTCATCAGTACCGAAGGTCAGATGGTCGAGTATTGACATGATAAAAAGTAAATAGAACAGTCAGCAGGTGTAGCTCAAATATGTTGCACTTTAGTCTAGCACCGGCCATTCCCCCTTTTTAGAAAAGGGGGCTAGGAGATTAGAACAACCCATTCGCTTCAAAAGCTAATTCTTCAAACCTATTGGGTTGAGCAGAGTCATAGAGATGTGCCTTACATGGAAACCATCCTTCTCAAGAGCTGATTAACCCGATAGATTGTGCATGTTCAAAAGCCTGTTGGCTATGCCTGAACTGGCAACTGGCAGTGCCGATTGATTCTATTTCCTCTAGAATTTTCTGAGTTTCATCCCAATGTCTGGACTTGACACCTCTTATATAAACAGCTTTGATTCTGCCTGAGTTTTTCTCTGCTATATCCTTGTAAATCAGTGGGTCATGTTGTCCATTGTCACCTAGTAGCACGAATTTCTTAGTTGGATAGAGTTTCAGGATTCGCTCTATTTTATCGAGTTTATGTGTATGGCTTCCGTAACCTGATTTAAAGAAATCGAGAAAGCCTGTTTTGAGCTGTTTGAGCTGCAGAACACCCTTGGGTAGTTCATTCATTTCAATAAACTGCACCAGAAACTCATACAAATTCCATTCGCTGCTCGAAACATAGAAGAATGGATTTTCTTCTTGATTGACCCCTTTTTTAAGCGCCCTATAAAAGTCTACTGCACCCTTTACAGGCCTACGTGTTTGGGCATTGTTGGTGAGCAATGTGTAGAGTTTTTTAGGCTTTTGGGTGACGTGAGATACCAGGAACGTATCATCAATATCAGAAATGAAAATGAGTTCGCTTTGTGTGGAAATCTGAATTTCTGTTGAAACTTTCACTTCTTCCTGACCATCGACCAACTCTTCAGCTAGTCGGATTTCAGCACTATTCCAGCCTTCACTTAAACCGTGATTTTCAATCTCAAATTCAAAAAGCCCTTGCTCATTACTATGGCAATGGTAAGTTTTTCCATTGAGTTTGAGTTCCACTTTAGCTTCTGCAATAGTGGAAACCAGAAACATTTTAAGTAGTGCGATGATGTTTTTCCAGACCGAAGCATCCTTTCTGGGCTTTCGCAATGCCATTCCTTTAAAAACATGGCCTTGAACGTAACACTTGTCAGCATTTCCAAAACCTCGATAAGCCAGAATAAACGGATAATCGACATAGCGAAAACGGCTTTTCCACCATTTTTGAAAAGAATTTCCACTAATAGGTGCTTCTTTGTATGAACTCCATTCTGGGTGTGCTGAAATCATTTTAAATTAGTCGCTTAAGCGTTTCCAATGAACAAGATACTCTTTGTAATTAACCCTATTTCTGGTGATAAAGACAAAACCGACCTTATTAATCAAATCGATGAGTGGGCAGAAGGTTTGGATATTTCCATAGAAAAATGGGAAACCACTGGTAAAGATGATGACCAAAAGCTAAAGGATTGCATCGAAAAGCTCAAACCACAAACGGTTGTCGCTGTGGGAGGCGATGGAACAGTTATGCTCTGTGCCATGGTGGTAAAAGGCACTGAAATCGCTTTAGGCTTACTTCCAGCAGGCTCGGCCAACGGTATGGCCACGGAATTGGAAATTCCTCAAGATGTAAAAGAAGCACTAGCCGTTGTTCTAAAAGGAAATACTATTCAGGCTGATATGCTCCTCTTTAATGATGCAGATTATGGTTTGCATATAAGCGATGTAGGCTTAAATGCAGGATTAGTGAAGGAGTTTGAAGAGGGAGAAAGGCGCGGATTTCTAGGTTACGCCAAAGGAGTGACCAACCAATTGATGAACCTTGAGCAGTTTCAGGCAACCATAGAATTGGATGATAAAACAGTAGTTGAGGATTGCCATATGGTGGCTTTTGCCAATGCTAGAAGATACGGAACGGGAGCTGTTTTAAATACTATTGGTAAGCTGGATGACGGACTTTTCGAAATCTATGTGCTTCGTGAATTGAGTGTTGCAGGTTTAGCAGCGCAGTTTTTCGACCATGTAGATGAGTCTGCCTCTTACTGTCAGGTTTATCAAACCAGTCAGGTTAAAATCAAACTTAATCGACCCCAAACTTTCCAAATAGACGGAGAATTAATGGGCGAAATCGATGAAGTAAACGTTAAGATTGAAGCAGGCTGTTTGAGGTTGATAATCTGATGTTAACGCTCTTGATTGCTCTAAGATCAAAAACCTAACATCGCACATCACTTCAGTTTCTCAAACTTCTCTTGTACCAGCAATTTTACTGGTCTGTTTTCAATCTTCGATTGTAGATAGGAGAGTATATCTAGATAAAAGAATGGTCTACGCTCATATATGTCTTCACTTAGCGGAAGCAGCCTATTATAGAGCTTAATAAATTCGTCTCTGAGCTGATCAGGGGTAATTTTTCCAGTAATCCTCAAGAAGTTGATGATCTCTCGCTGAACTGCCTGCTGTTGGTTCATTTTACCAATAAACTGAAAGGTAGATTTGATCTGATACTCTAGGTGATAGTCTTGCCCATCTTCAAAGTGAGCGATAAGATTCAGTATTCTGGCAAAGCAATGAATGTCTTCGCGCAGCTTTATATCCTGATAAAAAATAATCTGATTGAGATAGAAAATGGCTTTTCTGAAATTGCCACTTCCGAAATAGAGTGATGCTATTTTATAATACATCATTACCACACGCTCAGGATCAATTTTGTTTTGATACCTCTCTAGCTTTTGCATAAGCTCAGGTACCATTTCAACTCCTTCATCAAAACTGCCTTCCATAAAGTGTTTGTTGATTTTGGAAATGTAGAGGAATTGAAAAACCAGCACTTCAGTGTTCAGGTTTTGAATGATCTCTTTGTTCTGACTCAACTCTTCAACCTCCTTAAGTACCTCACAAAACTTAGAGTAATACTGCAGTTGAAATAGTGATCCTAATAGATTTCTATAGCCCTTGATGTAGTGAACAGGCTGTTTTTTGATCATTTCAGGGTTGTCTTGGAAGAGCTTTACCCAAGAAAGGGAGTGCTTGTAAACATTTGGAAAGTTCTGAATGATTTTGTTAAACCAAACATGCGCTTGATAAAAATAGAGTTGCTCATAAAAGGTGAGGTTCTCAAAGTTTATTTGAGGCATGTGCGAATAAAAGTAAGTGCTTACTTCATCGAATTCTTTTTGGTTTTTAGCGTAACCATGTTTTAGAAATAAACTATATAAATTGAGGGTGAGGTTTGATAGTCGATGGCTTGATTTGATGATGTCAGTAGTAGCCAAGACCTCATCAGTTAATGTTTCAGCCCTGTTTTCAATGCTTCGAGTAATGTATTGCGACTCAATCTGCTTTTCGAATTCCATAACCTCAAGGGCTATGGTGAAGTGCTTTGTCTCACGGGCTAAAGCCTTGGTTTTATCTAGCATTTTCAGGGCCTGCTTATAAAAACCTTTATTGTATAACACCTTGGCATGGTCGAGGTTTTCGCGTAGCTGAATATCTACATTCTGGCCAATATGATACCTTCTAAGGCTCGAGAGAATCTGCTTGTAAAGGTTAGCCTTCTGATTCGAAAGCTGCGATTTCTTTATGGAAGGAACTCGTTTAAGAATTTCCTTATCATCGTATTTTTTCAAACAGTCCATGGCATCGAACAGCTTGATGAACTTTACATCTTGCGTATTTCCACTTCGGTTCACATAAAGCCTGAAATGTCGCTTTTCAGTTTGGGTAAGTGATTTGACAAGGGAAAATAAGGAATCGCTCTTTGCTTTAGCCATTGTATTTAAAGCTATAATAAACTATTGATAAACAGAATCTTACAAATGAAAACTGTGAATTAGAAATAGTAGAACTCAGCCCTTCTTTTATGGAGTCGTTTTACCGGATATCTAACTTCAATTTTAGAGAGAAAAGTGAATTGAAGCATTGAACTGATACCAAAGAAACGATGGATCAACAAAAAATACAAATCTTCGATACCACATTGAGAGATGGCGAACAGGTGCCTGGCTGCAAGTTGAATACTGCCGAAAAGGTAGAAGTAGCCAAACGACTTGAAGCCCTAGGAGTAGATGTGATTGAAGCAGGTTTTCCTATTTCAAGCCCGGGAGATTTTGGCTCGGTAGAAGCCATAGCCAAGGTGGTGAAGAATGCAACGGTTTGTGGCCTGAGTCGTGCCGTTGAAAAAGACATTACAACAGCTGCAGAAGCACTAAAAAAAGCAGCTAGACCAAGAATTCATACAGGAATCGGTACTTCAGATTCCCACGTTATTCACAAACTGAGAACCACAAGGGAAAAGGTAGTTGAGCGAGCCATAGCAGCCGTTTCGCTAGCTAAAAAGTATGTGGAAGACGTTGAGTTTTATGCTGAAGATGCAGGAAGGACTGACAACGAGTTTCTTGCCTATGTGTGTGAGCAGGCGGTAAAGGCTGGTGCTACCGTTTTAAATATTCCCGATACAACAGGCTATTGCCTTCCTGAGGAATATGGAGCGAAAATCAAATTCCTAAGGGAAAATGTAAAGGGTGTCCATAACGTGAGGCTTTCAACTCATTGCCATAACGATTTGGGAATGGCTACTGCCAACTCAATTGCTGGAGTATTGAATGGAGCTACTCAGATTGAGTGTACTATTAATGGCATTGGCGAAAGAGCAGGAAATACAGCTTTGGAAGAAGTGGTAATGGTGCTTCGTCAGCACCCAGATTTAGCTAAATATACAGATATTAATACCCAACAGCTTAACGCTATTTCGCGCTATGTGTCTGAAACCATGCGTGTGCCTGTTCAGCCGAATAAGGCGATAGTAGGAGCTAATGCTTTTGCACATTCATCCGGAATTCATCAGGATGGAGTGATCAAAAACCGAGAAACCTACGAAATCATCAATCCGCTAGATGTTGGGGTAGACCACTCCTCAATAGTGCTGACCGCCAGAAGTGGCCGGGCTGCATTGGCTTACAGGATGAAAAACCTGGGCTACGAGCTTACAAGAGATGAATTGGATGTTGTGTACGCTCAGTTCTTGAAAGTGGCTGATGATAAGAAAGAAGTGGAAGACGATGACTTACACGGTATTGCAGAGTATAAACAAAAGGTAGCGGTATAATATGGCGAAAACACTATTCGACAAGGTTTGGGATGCACACGTGGTCAAAAGCCTTGAAGGTGGAATTGATGTCTTGTATATCGATAGGCATTTAATTCACGAAGTAACGAGTCCACAGGCATTTTCGGAATTGGAAAGTCGTGGACTTGAGTTGTTCAGGAAAGATCAAATGGTGGCTACACCAGATCACAATGTTCCTACTAAGGATCAGCATTTACCTATTCAAGAGGAACTTTCTAAGCATCAGGTTGATACACTTTTGGCTAATTGTGCCAGGCATAATGTCACGCTTTATGGCTTAGGTCATCCATTTCAGGGAATTGTCCATGTAATTGGGCCGGAACTGGGAATTACGCTTCCTGGTAGAACTATGGTTTGTGGCGATTCACACACCTCAACACATGGAGCTTTCGGAGCCATTGCTTTCGGAATCGGAACGAGCCAGGTGGCACAAGTAATGGCTAGCCAATGTTTGCTTCAGTCGAAACCTAAAACCATGAGAATCACGATTGATGGTGAACTGAACAAGGGCGTTTATGCCAAGGACATTATTCTCTACATCATTTCTAAGCTCACTGCTGCAGGCGGAACAGGCTACTTTGTGGAGTACGCTGGTTCGGCCATTCGTTCGCTTTCTATGGAGGCTAGAATGACCATCTGCAATATGAGTATTGAAATGGGTGCAAGAGGCGGAATGATTGCTCCTGACGAAACCACTTTCGAATATGTAAAGGGCAGAGAATTCTCACCGAAGGGGGCAGAATGGGACAAGGCCATGGAGTATTGGAATACACTCTATTCTGATGAAGGAGCCACTTTCGACAAGGAATACAACTTTCCTGCGGCTGATATTGAGCCGATGATTACTTACGGAACGAATCCGGGTATGGGCATCAAGATCACCGCGAACATTCCAGATAGATTGGCCGAAGCTGGTGAAGAAAGTTTCCAGAAATCATTGAAATACATGGGTTTTGAAGCAGGAGAGAGCCTGTTGGGTAAACCAATTGATTATGTGTTTATCGGAAGCTGTACCAATTCCAGAATTGAAGATTTACGCATTGTGGCCGATTACGTGAAAGGCAAAAGAAAAGCCGAAAACGTGAATGCCATGATTGTGCCTGGTTCAAAACAAGTTGAAAAGCAGGCTAAAGCTGAAGGAATTGATAAAGTGCTGGCCGAAGCAGGTTTCGAACTGAGAGAACCGGGTTGTAGTGCTTGTTTGGGCATGAATGAAGACAAGGTGCCTGCTGGGTCATACTGTGTGTCAACTTCAAACAGAAATTTTGAAGGAAGACAGGGGCCAGGAGCTAGAACATTATTGGCCAGCCCCTTGGTGGCGGCTGTAACGGCTATTGAGGGCAAGATTGTGGACATTAGTAAACACCTGAATTGAGATGGAGAAGTTTAATAAAGTAGTTTCTACGGCAGTGCCAATGCCGATTGAAGATATAGATACCGATCAGATTATCCCTGCAAGGTTCCTCAAGGCTACTAGCCGGGATGGTTTTGGTGATAACCTTTTCAGGGACTGGAGATATGTTCAGGGCAATCAGCCGAAGCCTGATTTTGTATTGAATGATTCCACCTATTCAGGAGAAATATTAGTAGCAGGCAAGAACTTCGGTTGTGGTTCTTCAAGGGAGCATGCCGCTTGGGCCTTGTATGACTATGGTTTCAAAGTGGTGGTTTCAAGCTTCTTTGCAGATATTTTTAAGGGTAATGCGTTGAACAATGGCCTTTTGCCAGTTCAGGTTTCAGAAGCCTTCTTGAAAGAACTATTGGCTGCTATTAAGGCTAATCCATCTACTGAAATCACTGTTGACTTGCCTGCACAGACTATCAGTTTTGATGAAAAATCAGAAAGTTTTGAGGTGAATTCGTACAAGAAAGAGTGTCTGTTGAACGGATATGATGATATCGATTTTTTAGTAAGTATTAAGGATGAAATAGAGGAGTATGAGGCCTCTTCAATGGTAATATAATATGGGAGTGAAGAAGAAAATTGGCGTATTGCCCGGAGATGGAATTGGCCCTGAAGTAGTTGCTGAAGCCATAAAAGTGTTAAATGCCGTAGCTGAAAAATATGGTCATACGTTTACCTATAGCTATGGCGATGTTGGTGCTATTGCCATCGATAAGACTGGTGAGCCACTGCCAGATGAGACATTGGATATCTGTGAACAGTCTGATGCATTTCTTTTCGGAGCCATTGGCCATCCGAAATACGATAATGACCCGAAAGCGAAGGTTAGGCCTGAGCAAGGTTTGTTGAAGCTAAGAAAGAGCCTCGGACTTTACGCGAATATTAGGCCTGTAACGGCTTATGATAGTTTGTTACACATGTCTCCGTTAAAAACTGAGAAAATAAAGGGGGTTGATATAGTTGTTTATAGAGAGCTAACTGGAGGTATTTATTTTGGAGAAAAGGGAAGAACAGAAGATGGTGCATACGATCACTGTACTTACTCCAATTATGAGATAGATCGCATTGCACATCTAGCCTTCCAGTCGGCTCAAAATCGCAGAAAACATGTGACTTTGGTTGATAAGGCCAATGTGCTGGAGACCTCCAGGCTTTGGAGGGAAAGGGTAACAGAAATTGCCAAGGAATATCCAGAGGTGAAGCTAGACGCTATGTTTGTCGACAATGCAGCTATGCAAATGATTCAAAACCCTAAGCAGTTCGATGTGATTCTTACAGAGAACATGTTTGGTGATATCATTTCCGATGAGGCCTCAGTAATTGGTGGTTCTCTGGGTTTGTTGCCATCGGCTTCTGTAGGAGACAAAACTGCTATGTTCGAACCTATTCATGGTTCATATCCGCAAGCAACCGGTCAGAATATTGCCAATCCATTGGCTACTATTTTATCAGCAGCTATGATGCTAGATCATCTCGGACTGATTGATGAAGCCATTGAAGTACGTCAGGCAGTGAATGCTTCATTGAGAAATGGCATGGTCACCTCAGACTTGGCCAAAGAGCAGAGCTACGGAACAGACAGAGTAGGAGACTTTATTGTCAACTGTATTTCAGATGGTGAGGAGTCTTGTGCGCAATCGAATATTCAGGCAGGCCTCAGTACTATCATTTAGTTTCTGCTTGACCTTCTTGAGTAAAGGCAGTTATCAAAACATAGAAGGTGGTTCCATCTCTTGAGGTAGATTCCACCTTTATTTGTCCATTCAATGAGCCTATGAGTTTACGGGCAGTGGTTAAGCCAATTCCCAAACCACTGGTATTGGCACTATTATCTCCTCTGTAAAAAAGATCAAATATTTGCTTTAACTCGCTTTTCTTCAACGTGGCTCCTTTGGTATTGACATTGAATTGAAATGATTCGGAGTTTACCGAATATTGAAACTTGATAATGGAGCCTAGGGTAGAGTACTTTATGGCATTTGAAAGAAAGACTTTTAGGAGCATTTCTAACCCTTCCTTATTACTATAAAACTTGAGTGTTTCTTCTTCTAAGCAGTCTACTTGAAATTCATTTCTGCCTTGACATTCGAGTTTTGCCCTGTCTAAGGCAGTGTATACTAATTTAGTTATATTTATTTCAGTAGCAGAATCGTGTAGATTTAGTAAATCTAGCTCATGAAAATAGAGCACATCGTCCATCATTTCTGCAATATTCTTCACAGAGCCCAATATTCTATTTAAATGCTTGTCCATGCCAGTACTTAGTTCTGGAGTAATCATTTCTATGAGTTGTGCAGAAGAGGTGATTGTAGTTAGTGGGCTTCTAAATTGCTTAGAGATCGATTGAACCAATTGTGCTCGCATATCAGCAAAGTCCTTTTCCTCCTGCAAATCACTGATTAGTTGGGCCTTCTCCTGTTGTGTTTCAGATACTTTATTACGGAGGTTGATAAGAGTCTTTTGAAGCTCAGCAGTTTGTAACTGTACATATTGATTCAGGTGCTTTTGAATAAGTCTATGTTCTATTTGGCTCATCACCATATTAGAGAGACTTTTCAGACGGCTTTTTTCGATGTCCGATAGCCTTCTAGGCTTGGTATCCATTACGCAAAGAGTGCCTAGCGTAAATCCGTTCCTGTCTTTAATAGGTGCACCAGCATAGAATTTTAATGATTGATCATCAATGAAAACAGTTGATGAAGAGAATTTGGGATCATTGCTTAAGTCTTCAATTTCCAAAATATCATTATCGTCATTCAAGATTTCGGCACAAACAGCTTCAGACCTTTTGGTTTCTTTGGTGTTCAATCCTACCACAGATTTATACCAAACTCGGTCTTTATCTATAAATGAAATGGTTGAAACTGGCGTATTGAAGAGCTCTACACTGATTTCAGTGATTATATCGAATTCTTGCTCTTGAGGCGTGTCTAGAATTCTATATGCAATAAGTGTCTCTAAGCGTGATTCTTCGCGCTTAGCAGTCTTGGGTATTTTCATGTTGAGGTGCTCTTTACTACAGAATTTGTGGGTTATCTAGAGGCTGATTTATCCGGAGTAACAGCATTGCTTAGCCCGTTCTTGTAATAATGATCTATGAATATACTTATCAAAAACTTTTTATGGTAATATTTCTCGGAATCATATTCATTTTAATATTAAAATGATCGATTGCTTTAAGCTTTTGGTATCTTCGGAATCATACTCAAAAACTCATGAAATTAAATCTGCTGGAAGAATATTTATTACTTGCTTTAGATGATGATAGGGGCAAGTTTGTAATTGATTCAACACGTTTGCATTACGGTTTTGCTGGTGCGGTGCTATTGGAACTTGCACTGCGAGGAAAGATTCAGGTAGAAGGTGAAAAATTGATACTTCGAGACGATACCTATGAACCAGAAATGTCGGTTAACAAAATGATCGATGTGATTAGAGAACAAGACAGTCCTACCTTAAAAAAGTCAATTCAATCTCTGGCAAGGAAATCTTCCGAGATTAAAAACGACACTTTACAAAGGCTGATTAACAAGGGGATTCTCAAAAAAGAAGAGCATAAGGTGCTTTGGATTATTCCATATGAAAAATATCCAACCTCAGATCTGACTCCTGAGAACAAAGTAAGAAAGCGTTTAGACGATGTTTTAAGCTCTGAGTCTACCATAGACCCTCACGATCTGATGCTCTTGAGTTTAATAGATGCCACAGACCTAACCAAAGAGGCTTTTAGAGACAAAGATGACTACAAAGCCATTAATAGAAAGATAAAAGAAGTTACCAAAGACATGAAGGTAAGCCAGGTCATTAATAAGAGTATCAGAGAAATTCAAGCAGCTATAATGATAGCCATTACTTCTTCGATAATCGTTACCAGCGTGGCAACCAATAGCTAGTGAACATTTTTAAACCTTCTGATTGCCATTTGAAGGGACTTCTTATTTTTGCAGCGAGAAAATTAATTTAATATGGGAAGAGCATTTGAATATCGGAAAGCCGCCAAAATGAAACGTTGGGATAAGATGTCCCGCATATTTCCAAAACTGGCTAAAGCCATTACTATGGCCGCCAAAGAAGGTGGAGGAGATCCTGATATGAATGCTTCGCTGCGTACGGCTATCCAAAACGCCAAAGCGCAGAACATGCCCAAAGACAATATCGATGCGGCTATTAAAAGGGCTACTAGCAAAGATGTTGAGGCCTACGTAGAAATCAATTATGAGGGAAAGGGTCCTCACGGGGTTTTGGTATTTGTAGAATGTGCTACAGATAATCAAAACAGAACTGTAGCCAATGTTAAGTCATACTTCAATAAAGCTGGTGGCGGTTTAGTGCCTAATGGTTCGCTAGAGTTTATGTTCTCTAGAAAGGCTGTTTTTGAGTTTGAGAAAACTGAAGAAATGGATCTTGAAGAATTAGAGCTTGAGTTAATCGATGCTGGACTTGAGGAAATCGATTCTCATACAGACGAAGAAGAAGGTACTACTACGGTTTATGCTTATGCAGATTACACCAAGTTTGGTTCAATGCAAGAAGGCTTAGAAGGTCTGAATATTGAAGTGAAGAATGCAGCACTTAAAAGATTCGCTACCTCACCAGTAGAATTTAACGATGAGCAGCTAGAAGAGATTGAAAAGATGCTCGACAAGCTAGAAGACGATGATGATGTGCAAGCAGTATATACAAATATTGCTTAGTTAAAATACTGAAAATCAAATATTTGAAGCCTCTTATTGTGAGGCTTTTTTTATGTCTTTTCATTTTTGGCATCATTTTGGGAAAATGGGTAGTAACATCAACCAAAGGAGGTCAATATGAAAAAAGGTTTACTCATTTTATCGGTCATAGTTTTTTTGAGTAGTTGTGATGTATGGGTTGTAGAGGTTCCATACGATTCTAGAGACAACTTCACAGGAAGGTTTAGTGTAGAGGAATACAGCGAAACTTACGATTTACTCACCAAGTATAATGTTAGAATACTAAAAGATGGAGATCCCCACAGTAGTGTAGTCTACATCCGTAACTTCTACGGAATAGATGTAGAGGTATTTGCCGAGGTTTACGGTGATAGACTCACAATTCCTAGACAAGTAATAGATGGATATGTCATACAGGGGACAGGAAGAATAGACTATGGAGACGTAGTTTTGAGTTACTCAGTAGAAGATAGATTAGACAATAGTGGACTGGTAGATTTTTGTAACACCGTCTACTTCAGAAGATAAATGTTGTTTTGAGTTTTGATCAGGGTCTGCCCAATTCGGGCAGGCCTTATTTTTTGAACATAATGGACTAACTTGGGTTGAAACCACATAACTTTAATCAAAAAGAATTATGGCTAAAATCACCTTAGGAGGTAATGAAACTAATACCAATGGAACGCTTCCTGCAGTTGGTACTACCTTAAATAATTACACTTTTGTAAAGAATGATATGGCTCCTGTAAGCCTCTCGGATTTCAAGGGCAAAAACCTAATCTTGAATATTTTTCCAAGTGTAGATACTTCGGTTTGTGCTACTTCTGTTCGAAACTTCAACAAAGAAGCCGCTAACATGGACGATACTGCCGTGCTTTGTATTTCTAAAGATCTACCGTTTGCGTTGAATCGTTTTTGTGGTGCTGAGGGTATCGAAAATGTAACCGTAGCTTCAGATTTCAAAGTGCCACAATTTGCTGAAGACATGGGGTTAAAAATAGTAGATGGTGTTTTTGAAGGCCTAGACTCCCGAGTTATCATTGTGCTAGATAAAAAGGGCAATGTCATTTATACCGAACAAGTACCAGAAGTTGGCCAAGAACCTGACTATGAGGCGGCATTAGCTGCCATATAGGGATTCAAAACATAGCTTAATCCACCGTTAGCAAAACTGCCAGCGGTGGATTTTTTATAACTTCCTATTTTTACTTCCGTACTAAAGGCATCAAACCTAATTCTATGAGACTCACTACGCGCGTAACTGGCGCACTACTACTTTTCTGTTTCACATCAATTTTATACGCTCAGGCACCTGAAAAACCCAATGCGGCTGAACTAAAGCAAGCACTGAACAAACTAGAGGTACTTGGTTCAGTAATGTACTTGGCCGCTCATCCAGATGATGAGAATACTAGGCTAATTGCTTACATGGCTAATGAAAAGAAGCTCAGAACTGCATACTTGGCTATGACAAGGGGAGATGGTGGTCAAAACTTGGTAGGTACGGAAATCAGAGAGCTACTGGGCATAATCCGAACCCAAGAACTATTGGCAGCACGTAGAACTGATGGTGGTGAGCAGTTCTTTACCAGAGCGAATGACTTTGGGTATTCTAAAAATCCTGATGAGACATTCGAAATTTGGGAAGGAGAAGATGTGCTTAGCGATGTAGTTTGGAACATCAGAAGGTTTAGACCTGATGTAATTATTACTCGTTTTGATACCACCCGCGATAATAGTGGAAGAATGCACGGCCACCATACTGCTTCAGCAATTCTGGCTCAACGAGCTTTTGATATTGCAGCCGACCCTAAGGTTTTTCCTGAACAATTGAAATACGTAGACACTTGGCAACCCAAAGGACTCTATTGGAACACTTACAACTTTGGAGGAAGGTTTACTTCAAGCCATGAAGATCAGCCAGGATATTTTGCAATAGACTTAAATCAATACAACCCGCTACTTGGTAAGTCATACGATGAAATTTCAGCCTTAAGCAGAAGTCAGCATAAATCTCAAGGATTCGGAAGTACGGGCAGAAGAGGTAATATCCCTGAGTATTTGAGACATTGGAAAGGAGATCTTCCAAAGAATGATGTGTTCGAAAATATTGATCAGACTTGGGCTCGTGTGGAAGGAGGAAAAGAAATTGGTGAGTTAATTAAAAAGGCCAATGAAAACTTCGATATACAGAATCCGTCAGCTAGTGTAGCTGAGTTGTTAGTGATTAGAGAGAAAATTAGTGCATTAAAAGACGAGTACTGGAGAGAAGTAAAAGGTGCAGAACTGGATGGAATCATAAAAGGAGCCCTAGGCCTTTATGTGGAGCTTGTCGCTAGCGATTACTCTGCGGTTAACGGTCAAACACTCAATATTTATGGTGAAGCTATAAATCGGTCTGATGCAAATGTAGAATTAGAAACAATCAGCTTCGATGGTTACGATGTGGTTTTAAAGCCTTACCAGCCTCTTAAAAACAATGAACGCTTCGATGTAGCTGCTGATTTGGTACTAAGAGAGAATAAAATTTCTCAACCTTATTGGTTAGAAAAAGAAGCTTCATTGGGAATGTATACTGTCGAAAATCAGCGTATGCGCGGTTTACCAGAGAACTCACCAACTATTGAGGCTACGTTTAATTTCAAGGTTGAAGGAAAGCCTTACAGTTTTTCGGTTCCTGTGGTTCATAAAACCAATGACAGAGTCGATGGAGAGGTATATCGCCCATTTGTGATTACACCACCTGTATTCGTGAATACGCAACAGTCCGTGCTAATTTTCCCAGACAATGAAACCAAACAAATTGATGTAACTGTCATCGCAGGTAAAGATGATGTTTCTGGCAAAGTGAGTTTGTCTCTTCCTGCGGGATGGAAAGTGAGCCCTGAATCGTTAGACTATAGTATTGCCAAAAAGGGTGGTGAGTATAGAGCCGAATTCCAAGTATTACCACCTGCAGGAGCTTCTGAAGGTTTTGCGAAAGCACAAGTAACCTATGAAGGGAAAACCTACAATAAAGGGCTAAAGATTATTGATTACGGATATATTCCTACCCAAACTATTTTTCCTGAAAGCCAGGCCAAGATTGTAAAGCTAGATTTGAAGAGAAAAGGACAGTTTGTTGGGTATATCATGGGTTCTGGCGATGCTGTTCCAGAAGCCTTAGAGCAAATCGGTTATAATGTTACGCTTCTAGACCCAGAGAATATCACCACAGAGTCAATTGCAGATTATGATGCAGTCATCATCGGTGTTCGAGCCTACAACACCATTGATAGAATGCGTGTGATTCAGCCTGAGTTGATGGATTATGTTAAGGAGGGAGGAACATTAATCGCTCAATACAACACTTCAATGAGCAATCAGCCACCTATTGGTCCTTATTCTTTTAGTATCTCAAGAGATAGAGTTACTAAAGAAGAGGCTGAGGTTAGAATTTTAGCCCCAGACCATCCAATTATTGATGGTCCAAATAAGATCACCTCAAAAGACTTTGAAGGCTGGGTTCAAGAAAGGGGACTATACTTTCCGAACCAGTGGGATGAAAGATATACGGCAATTTTGTCTGCTAACGATCCGGGAGAATCACCAAAGAATGGTGGTTTACTAGTGACCAAGTATGGCGAAGGTTATTTTGTATATTCGGGCTATTCATGGTTCAGAGAACTACCTGCTGGAGTCCCTGGGGCATTTAGAATTTTCACGAATATGATTTCACTAGGTCAAGATAAGCCTAATTCAACCTCGTTGAATTCTGTTGAAAACAAGTAGTATGAAGGAAGAAAATCCTGAAGAGGAAAAAGTCAGATTCTTATTTTTTAATAGCTGGGCAGGCGTATACGGTTTCGTTTTATTTGTCTTAGCTGTATGTATCTCTTTGTTTTACCTCATTACAGTTAGTTATTCATGACTAGTATAGATTGGATTGTACTCTTTGGTACACTCATTTTCATTGTGGCCTATGGAATCTGGAAAACTCGAGGCGAAAACACAGTAGACGGATATTTAAGAGGTGGAAATGACAGTAAATGGTGGGTGATAGGCCTTTCTATTATGGCAACTCAGGCAAGTGCAATTACCTTTCTTTCTACTCCTGGTCAGGCTTATACCGATGGAATGCGATTTGTGCAATTCTACTTCGGTTTACCCGTAGCCATGATCATCATTTCGATCTTCTTTCTACCATTATATTACAAAGCTAAGATTTATACTGCCTATGAATATCTAGAGGGCAGGTTCGACTTAAAGACTAGATTACTTGCTGCATTTATCTTTCTAATTCAGAGAGGTTTAGCAGCTGGTATTACAATCTATGCTCCATCTATTATTCTTAGTGCTTTGCTTGGTTGGCCATTGCAACTGACAACAATCGTAATTGGTGTTTTGGTTATTCTTTACACAGTATCTGGTGGGACAAAAGCCGTTACGCAAACTCAGAAGCAACAAATGGCTGTAATGATGGGAGGAATGATTGTAGCTGGTGTTCTCGTGGTAATGTCATTGCCAGATGGTGTGGGTTTCAAAGATGCCATGCATGTTGCTGGAAAAATGGGGAAATTGAACATTGTCAATTTTGAATTCGACCTTCAGGACAGATATAGTTTTTGGTCGGGAATGACTGGTGCTGTTTTTCTCTTTTTGTCTTATTTCGGCACAGACCAGTCGCAGGTACAACGCTATTTATCAGGCAGAACCTTGAAAGAAAGCCGTATGGGGCTTATGATGAATGGATTGCTTAAAGTGCCAATGCAGTTCGTAATTCTATTCATAGGGGTTATGGTCTTTGTTTACTATCAGTACAATCAACCACCAATTTTCTTCAATGATACCATTAGGGAAGAGGTTGTGGCTAACGAAGAGTTTGGTCAAGACTTTCTCAGTATGGAGTCTGAATATCAAGAAATCTTCAATGAGAAACTGCAGGTAGTAAAAGACTTGAATGAAGCTGTAGACTCTAACAGTGAGACACTCATTGAAACCAGTAGGCATGAGCTAAATAGACTCCAGAATGAGTCTGATGAGCTTCGCGAAGAAGCAAAATCACTGATAAGTCAGGCTTTGCCGGAGAGGGAAACCAATGACAAAGATTACATCTTCATGAACTTTGTGATGAATACCATGCCGGTGGGTATAGTAGGTTTATTGTTTGCGGTAATCTTTTCAGCAGCCATGTCATCTACTTCATCAGAATTGAATGCCTTGGGATCAACCACAACCATAGATTTCTATAAGCGAACGGTCAATAAAAATGCTAGTGATGCCACATACCTAAAAAACTCCAAGCTGTTCACCTTAGCATGGGGAGTATTGGCCATCATTTTTGCTTCGACACTTAACCTTTTTGAGAACTTAATTCAAGCAGTAAACCTAATAGGCTCATTATTTTACCCTATAGTGCTCGGAATCTTTGTAGTGGCATTCTTCTTCAAATCCATTAAAAGCAATGCAGTGTTTATTGCGGCTATTATTAGCCAGTTTGCTGTAATTGGGGTGCACTATCTCAATGTGCAAGGAATTGCAGGGGCACTAACTATGGGATACTTATGGTACAATGCCTTCGGATGTATCTTAGTGGTTGTGCTAAGTTATGTGGTTAGAATTTTCAAAAACTAGCAGAGCAGATTTCCTCGCATTCGGCTAAAACCTTCTGATGCTTTCTTGGGTCTATAGGCCCGAGAAGTTCTGGGTTCTTGCTTAACTGCTGGCATAGCACAATGTCCTCCTCCATCAATACTTGTTTTTCCTTTTTTGTAAGTGAAAATAGACAAGTGATAGGATATAGACCAGAAAGCTCAATGCGTTCTCTGAGACTTCCTTTTTTAGGGTAATCCCAAGAAACTAGCTTTAGACCATAGCATTGGCCATACTGTTCGGCATCAGAAGTAAATCGGGTGTTTATGATTATCCAGCATTCAGAGTCTCTCTTTTCACCGGAAGATCGTAGTCCATTTACAATGTCGTTGTACCTAGAGTGCACATATAGAGGGATTTTAACATCCGACTTATAGCCAGCATTTCTGTGATGTTTGCATTCTCCAACAATTAGATGGTTATCAGTATGAGCAAAAATATCAACTTCATGTTTTAAGCATTTTCCCTGAACTTCAATACCAACCTCAACGTCATATCCTTGATAGGCGAGTAGTTGACCTACAAAGTGCTCGAAAGGATATCCAGATGGGCCAAGTTCTAAAATGGCGTTCTTCAACTTGTATTTACCTGCCAACTTTTGGCTAGAGCTTCTCAATAATTGATACGCTTTTTTATAAATACTTCTGGTCGAAGTGGTCTCATCTAGTTCATTGAGAATTTTATAGGTAATTGTGCCGATCAATTCTTCTGAAGCGCCAGAATTAAAAAGTGATTGCCTAAGTTTGTTTTCATCGAATTCTACAATTTCTCCCGATGCTTTTTTTACCCATTTTTGACTCATACTGGCATAAAATACGAATTGTTACTTAATTTCAATCTATGTACGCTATTGTGGATATTGAAACTACGGGGAGCTCGGCAGCGCACGGAAAAATTACTGAAATAGCCATACTCATTCATGACGGTAAAAGGGTGGTAGATGAATACCAAACCTTGCTCAATCCTGAGTCATACATTCCATCTAATATCACTGCGTTAACGGGTATAAGTAATGAAATGGTAGAAGATGCACCTCGCTTTTTCGAAGTAGCTAAAGAGGTACATCAGATGCTAGAAGGAAACATATTTGTAGCTCATAATGTCAATTTCGACTATTCATTTATAAAAAAAGAGTTTCAAGACCTAGGCGGCAATTTAAACTTGCCAAAGCTTTGTACGGTCCGCTTAACCCGAAAGGTATTTCCCGGCCTTAAGTCGTATAGTTTAGGTCGTTTAGGAGAGCATTTCGGTATTGAAAATTCGGCACGGCATAGGGCTATGGGCGATGCGAGAGCGACTGCCGAATTGATGGATCTTATTCTAGAAAAGGAGAATGGGGAAATTGAATTCTTTCTGAAAAAGAATAGCAAAGAGGCCGATTTGCCACCTAACTTAAACCGTCAGGTGTTTGAAGAGCTGCCTGAAGTTACTGGAATCTACTACTTTCACGATGAGCACGGAAAGGTGCTTTATGTAGGAAAGGCCAATAATATTAAGAGAAGAGTTCGAAATCACTTTTCTAGTACAGATGTAATATTCAAGCAACAGCTAAAAGATAAGATCCACGATGTTTCATTCGAGATTTGTGGTGATGAATTAATAGCGTTCCTCAAAGAGTCATATGAGATCAAAAGGCTATTCCCCAAGTTTAATAAAGCACAGAAATTTCCGACAGCGAAGTTCGGCCTCTATCATTATGTAGATGGGAGCGGGGTAAATAGAATATCGGTTGGAAAGGTTCAAAGGGGCCTGAAGCCCATTAAAGCATTCCCTTCGTTCGATAAAGCGAGGAGCTTTCTTATTCAATTTGTAAAGCAATTCGGGTTGAACCCAGAGCATTGTGGTCTTCCGGCCTCCTTACTAAATTATCATGGATATTCTTACGATAGTTCAAGTGAGATGGGGCTAAATGAGCGATTCGCTAATGCGCTTAAAGACTTGGACGCAGTAGGAGACTCCTTCTGTTTAGTAGGAAAGGGGCGAGATGTCAATGAAGTTTCGCTGGTATTGGTGGAGCAAGGCAAGTATCAAGGCTATGGTTATGCGGAAACATCAATTGCAATTGAGAACATAGATAACATTAAGGACATTATCCATCTCTATCCGGAGACACCAGATATACAAAGCATTATTCGTCAATTCAGGGAAAAAAGGCAGTTGATAAACCTTTGATAAAAATCAAGTGAGGGTTAACACTTTGTAATTTGTATATTAAATGAGTTAAACGGCAAACAGAATCTCTTCTGAAACGTTTAAACTGTAGTCTCAACTCAGCAATCAGAACTTGTAGTAATCTTTACTAAAAATTATGGTTGAACTTTTAAGAATATGGAAATGACAAAGTCTAAAGAAATAGGAGGAAAGATCCTTAAGTATGCTGAAGAGAAAATTCAGTTACGTTCTAGCGAAACCACAGCTAGATTGAGAAAGTATGTAAACGACCTTAGCGAGGTTAGCAAAGAGCTTATGTATAGTAGTGCTCTTAGGGCCAGCAAGTCTGCCTTAGTAATGAAAAAGTAAACCGACTCCCAAGTCGGTTTTTTTTTGGTATATCAGTCCCAAAATGGGATTATTCTTTTTGCCACTTCCTCTTATTTGCTCATTTTTGATCGATTTTTCTGCTTGGTAGGGTTATTGTTCCCACAACCGTAGAATTATTGCGTGTAAGTAGTATTGTGTTAGAGAGTATAAATACATCTTCTTTTGTATGTCCAATTTCTGGTAAGTCACTCAGACTTATGTCACCAGAGGAGCTTTCTATTGTCAATCAGAAAATTTCTAATGGTGAACTTTATTTTCACCCAGGAATACAAGTAGAAATTAGCTTGGAGCAAGGGTTAATTACTGAAAATCAAACCTATTTCTATCCGATTGTAGACGATATTGTTCTGCTGAGAAAAGATACTGCAGTTACCGCGAAGAACAGAACAAAGAATCCTCTTCTAAGAGTGACTCAGCAAACTGTTGAAGCTTTTTATACAGAGTTTAAGCCTCTTAAGAAAGGAGATAATTCACACGTAGGTTTAAAGCAAATGCGCAGTAAGCCTCTTTCTAACGAGCAGCTGAGTGAACTTAAAGGCCTTTTGCCTAGATCTGGAGACTGTTTTCTAAGTGCTGTAACTCATGATGTAGACGCTTTACATAACCTCGTTTTCAATACCCATTTTAATCAATATTTGCATATAGATTTTTCTTTAGACCGACTTAGAGCCATAAAAGCAGAGATGAAAGATAATACCTTGTTGATTCTCTGTGATAATGCCAACTTGCCTTTTGCTGAAGAGTCTATTGATGCATTGTTCTCTTTCGACTATATTAATGAGTATGACAAGGCAGATCAAACGCATGCTTATCAAGAGTTAAAACGTGTACTGAAAGGGAATGGGCATTCCGTTGTTCTTTATGATAAGGATAAACCATTACATGCTCAAGCTCAATTTAAGTCAGATCAATTGTCTAAAAAGGCTTTAGGAATTGTGGCGCCATGGAAAAAGAAAAAGGTACCGTCCATCTATTTTCACCCTGTGAAAACCCATTCTAATGATGATACTTCGAGCGATTTATATACCAAAACATCGCTCGGAAGACAATTCTCCTAATTCGGAAAACCGAGTCAAACCTTTTGTACGTAAATCTAGTTAGGCAAACAAAAGCTATTCATGAAAGCAAAGATCATTTTAATATCAGGTTTAGTTATAATTCTAATTTCTAGCATTTTCGCAACTAAGCGATCTAAGGCGTTTCAAGATCAAGACCCTAAGAAGAAGGAGAAATATGAAATTCAGTTGACTGAGGAAGAATGGAAGCAGAGGCTGACACCTAAGCAATATTATGTTTTAAGAGAGCAGGGCACCGAACCACGAGGTGGTAAATACGATAAGTTTTATAAAGAAGGAACTTACTATTCTGCTGCTTCATTGCAGCCAGTTTTCTCTAGTGAGACCAAATATAACTCATACTCTGGTTGGCCAGCTTTTTGGAAACCAGTATCGGATAGCGCAATAGAGCTGAAGAAAGATACCTCTCTTGGTATGGTGCGTTGGGAAGTAGTAGATAGTAAAAGTGGTTCACATTTGGGACACGTTTTTGAAGACGGGCCGGAACCAACTGGTTTAAGGTATTGCATTAACTCAGATGCTTTAATCTTTGTGCCAAAAGGAGAGGAGCCTCCTAAATTCAAAAAAGACGATAACTAATTCCAGCGCAAAAGAATTATTGATTAACATTGGCCTGAAACTAAATTTCAGGCTTTTTTTATTGAATTATGGAAGAACCAAAAGCACTTAATAGCGTAGCAGAATTTCACAAGACTTTTAAACATCCTATACTCAGTTCACCTCAAATACCTTCAGAAGATAGGTGTAAACTGAGGGTTTCTTTAATTGCTGAAGAACTAAAGGAACTTGAAGAAGCCATTAATGATAAGGACTTGGTTGAAGTAGCCGATGCACTTTGTGATATTCAGTATGTTCTAAGTGGAGCCATTTTAGAGTTTGGCCTTGCAGATAAATTCAAAGAGTTATTCGATGAGGTTCAGCGCTCAAACATGAGTAAAACTTGTAAAACCATGGAAGAGGCAGAAGCTACTCAGAAATTCTATTTAGACAAGGATGGTACAGAGAGCTACATAGAAGAGTCTGACGGGCATTTCTTGGTATATAGATCTTCCGATAACAAGACCTTAAAGTCAGTCAATTACTCACCGGCCGATCTAAAAAGTAGGCTGGCTGACCACCTCTAAAAACCTTTGACTTACTGAGGGCGTTATCAAAGCGAACGTAAAAAATGATTATGCGAGATATTTATTCTATTCTGGTTTCTGCAATGCTACTTCTATCAGTAAGTGCTTGCTTTGGTCAGAGTGAAGGCTCTCAGTTGGTTAATTTGAACAAGGCGAAAGGAGCAGGAGAAGAGGTGGCCACATTTGCTGGTGGATGCTTCTGGTGTACAGAAGCAGTGTTTGAAAGAGTTAAGGGAGTAAGAGATGTGGTTTCTGGCTATACAGGTGGGCCTGAACAAAACCCAACTTACTATGAGGTAAGTTATGGTAAGACTGAACATGCTGAAGCAGTTCAGATCTATTATGATCCTCAGGTTATTACTTATCAGGAATTGCTAGATATATTCTTTGTAGCTCACAACCCTATACAAGCTAATGGTCAAGGCCCTGATATTGGTAAGCAGTACAGGCCAGTTGTGTACTATCATGATGCCGCTCAGAAATCGGCAACAGAGAATACAATTAAAAAGCTAGACGCCTCTGGAAAGTATTCGAAGTCTATAGTGACTGAGGTTGAAGCATTTGAAGAGTTCTGGCTAGCCGAAGATTATCACCAAAACTATTATGAACTCAATCCTGGGAATCCATACATAATTCAAGTGGCTGTTCCTAAGGTGAAGAAGTTTAAGAAAACCTTTCCAGAGTATGTAAAAGCAAAGTACTCAGGAGAAAACTAAAGTTTAGAGAGGGCATTAAGTATTTTTTGCCCTCTATTTTTTTCACCCGCTGTACCTTCTGGAATAATTTGCTCTATGGCTCCCATGAGTTCGTGTTTTAATTCAGGAACTTGTTTTACAACATTGTAGGCAGTAGACATAGAGAAGACTTTTACGGCTACTGGTTCGTTATTGTCTTCAAGGAATCTTATACATACATCATACAATTCTCCCCAGAGACTCTCATCTACATTTTGGAATTGTAAAACTCTAAGAACATTTCTTTTAACAGCCACAATACAGTCTGTTTGCCTAATTGCTTTAACCATTCTAGGGAAGAAAGGCTTGATTAGTTCTGCTTGTTTATCACCTAAAGTTCCAACTACCCAGGCAGCTCTCTGCACCATTATGTGATTTGAGCTAAAGAATTGATCCATCAAAGCATCAATTTCACTAGGGTTATTTAATAGGTGTTCAACTATTAAGTCTTTATTCTCTTTGCTATGTTCTTTGGTGAGTTGAGCCTTGATGTCCATATCTATTGGTAAATAACAAAAGTCAAACCTCAAATTCCAAGATTCCTTAACTCTCAATATTCTGTTTCTTTTTTCATCCCGAGGAACCGAGGGATCAGCCCGTCTATGTTCATGAGTAGATCATTCGGCATGCTCATGATTTGGAAAATTTTTTAGCCTAAAAATCCATCCATCGACAATGGACTATCGACCATTGACTTGTACTAAGGTGTAACAAATCAAAGTTTTGTGCATCTTTAAATTAGGTCAAAACAACAACCATGGATATTCTTTTAATCATTCTCGGTTTCATTTGTGTCATTGTAGGTATTGGAGGATGTTTTTTGCCAATCCTGCCTGGTCCGCCAATCAGTTTTTTGGCATTATTACTACTTCAATGGACAGAGAAGTCGCCTTTTGATTCAGACACTCTTTGGCTTTGGGCTTTCATTACTGCAGCTGTTACAGCGCTAGATTACGTTGTACCCATTTATGGAACCAAGAAATTCGGAGGAACTAAAAGAGGAGTGTGGGGCAGCACCATCGGATTGTTGGTTGGTTTGTTCTTTTTTCCTCCATTCGGAATTATTATCGGTCCGTTTGTAGGCGCCTTTTTGGGAGAAATGAGTACTGGCAAGACTACCAATAAAGCCGCACTCAGGTCTGCCTTCGGTTCCTTTGTTGGTTTCTTGGCAGGAACACTCCTGAAATTAATAGCTTCTGCTTGGATGGCCTGGCTCTTTGTGGTGAATGTTTTTTAGAAGTTTCTTTGATTCAAGGGAGAAATCTTGCCTCTAACTTTTTGGCCGATGCCTCGTTCCCTCGGGATGTAAATGATTAGTTTTTCCTATACTAAGCAATCCCGATAGCTATTGGGAGAAGTATATGCCAGATTACATTGATAGGTCAGTTTAACATCCCAAACAGCATCACTTTCTAGTGTTGTATTTCTTCAGTATACTTGAATTAAACATTCATCTATGAAACTGACTCAAGCCAATTTTGGTGTCTTTACCAAAATCATCTGTTTACTTGTTCTTTTCGTCTCATTTCAGGCCAATGCTCAACTCGATCGTACCGAAAAAAAGCTTTCTTCTTGGGTAGATGAGCATAACTCTGAAGCATTAGACTTACTTAAAGAGCTTATTAACATCAATTCTGGCACCATGAATTTTGATGGAGTGAGACAAGTGGCGGATGTTCTAATTCCGAAATTTGAAGCAATTGGAATGGATGCCAGTTTTATTGATGGAAGCTCATGGAACCGCGCTGGGCATTTGGTGGCCAAAATTGAAGGAGGAAAAGGGCCGAAGATTTTAATGATTGGTCATTTAGATACCGTATTTGAACCAGATAGCCCATTCCAGCAATGGGAACAGGTTGATGAAAATACTATCAAAGGGCCTGGAATTGCCGATATGAAAGGTGGAGATGTAATTATTCTTCAGTCCTTAGCTGCATTAAATGAGGCTGGTCTACTGAAAGACATGAACATTTGGGTGGTGATGACAGGTGATGAAGAACTCAGCGGCAGGCCACTTGACCTTTCTAAAGCGGAGTTGAAAAAGGCTGCGGAATGGGCTGATATTGCGCTTGGGTTTGAAAACGGTGATGGCAATCCAAAGACAGCGAATGTAGCCCGTAGAAGTTCATCTGGTTGGACACTAGAGGTGAAGGGTGTTCCTTCACATTCGTCTCAAATCTTTAAACCGAACATTGGGGCAGGTGCCATCTATGAGGCTTCTCGAATTCTTTATCAATTCTATGAAGAACTGTCAGGAGAAGAGTTTTTAACCTTTAACCCAGGGAATATTGTAGGTGGAACCGATATTAGCTACAATGACAAAACCAATTCTGGGACTGCTTTTGGAAAGACCAACGTAGTAGCCGAATCTGCTATTGTGAATGGTGATATTCGCTGTATCAGTGAGGAACAGTACAAGAGGGCACAGGAAGTGATGAAACGCATAGTTTCAGAGCATTTGCCCCAAACTGAAGCAACAATCACTTTCAGTGATGGTTATCCGCCTTTTGCCCCAACTGATGGCAATTATGAACTTCTAAAGCAATTCAGTCAGGTGAGTCAAGATTTAGGCTTTGGAGAGGTTACTCCTGTAAACCCTGCAGACGCTGGTGCAGCAGATATATCATTTACAGCTTTTGGAATTAAAATGGGCATTGATGGAATGGGAATGGGCGGAACTCAAGGTCATACTGTCAATGAAGCTGGAGATCTAAGAACCTTGCCAATGCAGACTAAAAGAGCTGCAGTTTTAATGTACCGCCTGCTAACTGATAAGTCACTTTCTTTTTCCAATAAATAGATAAAGATCTGTTGAAAATAGATAGACTTAATAAGTTGCTACTTTGCCCTCATCTAGTATACTTTTCTGGATGAGAAATTCAGACTGTCCAAGGATGAGTTATGCACTAGCATCGCTACTTCTTGCTATATCTTTTTCTTGACTCTTCGCTGAAAATGATTCGGAAAGAATAAACTTCATTCAAAGGTTTACCACGAGAATAGAATTTTTTGAGTTTTGGGAATTCATTGAATATTGTTCTAATCTCATTAACATATGCCTCTGGAGCTTTAGCTTTGATTATATATAGACTATCTTTTTGGCCTAATTTTATGCCTGCATATAGGCAGTATTCCTTTGATAGTTCAGGAAACTTCTTCCAATCAATTCGATTAAAAACTTTAGTTATTATAGAGTCTGGGTGATTTGAAAAGTTGTTGTCATCTGGTCTATATCCATTTATAAAGTGACTCTGATCAACTTGATTTCCTTTGTCGATTTCCAGAACTGTTTCTTCTTCATAGAATCTTGAGAATCCCGTATGATTATACTTTATTACTTCTCCATGCTGAATAAAAAGGTTGCCGGAGTACCAATTAGCTTTTATAGGGAAATCAGTGTTAAATAGTTTACGGAAGATGCTTTTTTCTTTGTCGGCACATTGGAATACATCAATAAGAAATAATTCATTGTTTTCAATTTTCCACAACCCTTGATATCCTCTCCACAACCCAGTGGAACACATCTCTTTAAGGAAGGGATATTTCTCATTTCTTTTATCTAGTTCACCTAAATAGGGATCTAATGGTAAAGAAAGCATTTCCAACGTATCACCATTATATATAATCAACTCTGAAGCTTGACTTGTGGCAAAGGATAACTTAATAGATAGACTGAGAATTAGGGCAATGATTAATCTCCTATGCATCAATTGGCTTATTTGTTCAAATGACTTTGACTTAAGAAATAAATATAAGGTCCAAGAAATGGCAGAAAGAGCATTAACATTCCCCAATGGTAAGGAAGTCTACGTTTGGCTATATCCATGAAAAGCGCAATGTAGCAAGGCAGGAAACAGGCAAAGGCTAGAATAAAGACTGCTGGAGCATTATCGAATGTCAGACTCTGGCTAATTCCAAATATAAATAGGAGAAGGGCAAAGCTTAGTAAAGTACCAACCGCCCATTTAGGCATAAATGTTATTTGTGAGTTCATGTTAGGAATATAGTGATTTCATTAATGAATATTGGTTTTCTAATTGATTAGTGGCTTGTTAGTAGGATGATCGTGTCTCTTGAAATGATGATTACTGAATATACCCTTTCCGAAACTGCTGTGGCGTTTGGGTGGTGTGTTTTTTAAAGAGCCTAGAGAAATAGGAGTAGTCAGAATAGCCCAACTGGTTAGCTACTTCTGCAATGCTTAAATCTCTAAACATCAATAAGCGTTTTGCCTCTAACAATACCCTAGCGGTAATTACTTGACTTACTGATGTGCCTAAAACGTGATTGCAGATTCTATTGAGATGCTTTAAGGTTATGTTGAGTTGGTCGGCATAATATGATGGTCCTTTTTCATCTTTGTAAGAGATTTCCACTAAGTGTTCTAAAGTCCTAATTGTGCTGTCATAATGCGAGTTCCTTTTCACCTTATGATTTGTCGGGCTGTAAGCCCGTGTCAATGCTATATATACAAGAGTTATAAGGGAGTGAATTTTCAGCGCTTTATACTCATGGCTTGCTTTGTACTCTTGTAGCAAGTTGTGACATAGATCGTGCACCGAACTAAACGCTTCTCCGTCTAACACTATTTCTGGAGTATTCTGTTTTGAATAGAAAAAAGGAAACTCATCTAACTCGAATTCACTATCTCTTAACATGAAAAACTCTTTTGAATGAAGAAAAACAAAGCCTTTTACATCATCTGAAAGCTCCCAATGATGTACCTGACCAGGTGCCATAACAAAAAAACTCCCAGGTTTTACTTCAAATTCATTGAAGTCTATTTCGTGAATTCCTTCGCCATGAGTAAAAAGTACATTCAAATAAAAGTTGTGCTTGTGTGGGTGTGAAATCTTATTATGATGATCTAAAAGATGTGTTTTTAGGTCATTAATGTAAACTCCATTTCCTCCACTAAGCAAGAATTGATCGAGGTGTAATATTGGGATATTCTCCATACTACAATTAATGGAAAATGTCTTAATTGTGCTAGTATTAGAGTGTATTGTAACAGCTTTGTTTTCTACATGATTCTAACTTTGCAATAAATTGAAAAGGAGATGGGTAGGTTCAACTCAATGGTAAAAGGCAAATGCCCTAAATGTGAAGAAGGAAAGATTTTTGAGTCAAATGGAAATATTCTGAAGCTTCAGGGGCCAAAGATGCATGAGAATTGTCCTCATTGCAATTTCAAATTTGAACGTGAACCAGGCTATTTTTTCGGAGCCATGTTTGTGAGTTACGGTATTACTACGGCTGAGGCAATCGCTACTTTTGTTGCTATCAGGGTTTTAGGAATAGAAATGTCTGTAGACCTCATGATGGCCATAATTACAGCTGTAATGCTTATTTTCTTATTTCCGAACTTTAAACTATCGAGAATATTGTGGCTCTATCTTTTCACAAAAAAACATAGAACCACTCCTGTAGATGCCGCTAGTTCAGAAGCTCAGGCTTAGATTATCCGTAAATGTCGTTGATAACTCCTGCCAATCTAACTCCAGCCTGAAGGACTCTTAACTTGATGATGTCGAAATACTTATAGCCATATTGATAGCTCAATCTTCCATTTTCCGGAACATCATACACTTGGTCTCTATAAGACATAGACTCATAAGCCCATTCTCTTACGGTTGCAGACTGCCAATCTTTTATCTGACTTGAACTCGGGTGATTTACCCAATCTGCAAACTCTGTGTAGCTCAATTGTTTGCCATCGATCATGCGACTATCCCAAACGCTATGCAGGTTAGTGCTGCTTCCGAAATATTCAACTTTAACATCGTTTCCACCACGATCTTCACCATTCCCAACATGAAGAGGTTGGTGAATGTCGCCAATCAAATGAACTAGAAACTTCAGTTTTGTAGCCTCCTCTTCGGCCGATAAGTCCCCTGCCTTAAGCTCGGCAGTGATGGTTTCTATCGCTTTGATTACATCGCCACCTTCTTGCTCAGGAGCTTCTTCATAAGTCATTCCATCGGGGATTGTGCAGTAATGCCAAGTGTTGGCATAATCGTAAGCCCTGTCCGATCTTACTTCATCCATCCATGTGCTTACCTCAGCCAGTGTTTCGCTGCCAAGAACACGTTTCACATTTTTCTGCGCCTTTTTGCTTAACATACCATCAGCGATATGACCAACTGTTCTATGTCCAATTTGTCCCCAGAAGAAACTGCTTGAGGTTAGAGAAATAGAGAACAATACTAGAAGCGAAAGAGTAAGAAATTTTCTCATGACTTGAAATTTGCCCAAAGATAAGGATGTAATGGTTTACAAAGAGCGATTTTAAATTTAACTAATGTGAATTAGGCTTTACCTTTTGATGAACTAAGCGTTTACCTCCCTGTCCTCATAAGATTCTCATCCCCATCAGAGTCACACGCAATGGATTCTGATGATGCTTTAAGATGCTCAGAGTCCCTTTAAGGAGACGTCTGAGCGAGGTAAATGTCCCTTTTAGGAGGTTTTTGGGTGAGGAGCTATAAATGTTAGAATTGTACGAAGTTCTCTAATCGAAGGCTGGCTAACTACTTTCACTATGTAGATATAGAGCTGTGAGCTTTGTTCAAGCTCTTTTTCATCCCGAGGAATCGAGGGATCGGCCAGGCTTTATTTATTGCTCAAGCAGTGTTGTCACTCTTAAGCTGGATTCTGGTGACAAAACCCAATCAACCTAGAGTATTAGTCGAAGCGAGACGCTTCAACTAGGTTGGAAGCTGACAAGTTCAACTGAGGCGCGTCTCACTGGTCAGACCACTCCAAGTGGTCAGACCAGTTGATTCCCATCTCCATCCGAGTCTCGCGCAGTGGACTCTGATGATGCTTTAAGATGCTCAGAGTCCCTTTCAGGAGACTCTAAGCGAGGAGCGTGTCTCTTTCTGGAGGTGCCTGAGTGAGCTTGGTGTGGTAGAGAAGTTCTCTACTTGAAGGCTGGCTTCCTACTTTCACTGTTGTAAGGCTCCTAGTTTTGTTCAAGCTCTTTCTCATCCCGAGGAATCGAGGGATCGGCCAGGCTTCATTTATCGCTTATTCAGTGATGTCATCTGGAAGCTGGGTTTTGGTGACAACACTCAAATAGTCTGAGTATTAGTCGAAGCGAGACGCTTCAACTAGGGTGGAAGCTGGCAAGTTCAACTGTGCGCGTTTCACTGGTCAGACCACTCCAAGTGGTCAGACCAGTTGATTCCCAACACTATCAGAGTCTCATGCAGTGGACTCTGATGATGCTTTAAGATGCTCAGAGTCCCTTTCAGGAGACGTCTGAGCGTAAAAGGTGTTGCGTTTCAATTTGACCTACGATTTGAAGGGTAGACGAAATTTCTATCTTCCAGCTATCGTCCTCGGACTTTATTGCTAATTTCATTCATTCTTAATTCATCGATATGAAACTCAAATTGACCTTCCTCGCTCTGTTCCTAATGGTTGCTGCTCAATTACAGGCTCAGTATGGTGATGGTAGATATACCTTCGTTTTCCTGAACACGAATCCTGACCGAGCTGAACTACCCAAAGAGCAAGTCGATAGCCTTCAGTCAGGACATATTGCTAATATCAATCGGCTAGTGAAAGAGCAGAAGATGATTGCTGCAGGTCCGTTTTATAATGGGGGAGGTATTTTTCTATTCGATACCAATAAGACCGATACGGAAGCAGTTTTAAATTCTGATCCTGCAATTTCTGCTGGCCGTTTTAAGCTAGAGGTTTATCCGTTCGATCTGATGGAAGGGAAGCTTTGCACGCTTTGGCATAAAGACGAAGCCGATGTAGAAATGACGACCTATTACTTCGTACGCTTTGAGCCAAATAAGGGTGATGAGAACATTGATGCAGTAAAGACTAATCGTTTTACTGAGAATTTGCTGAAAGAACTCAAACAGAAGTACAAGGACAACGCTGAGTTGGTTGGAGCTATTAACTTAAATGCCAATGAAGGTCAGGTTGTCATCTATAAATCAGATCAGGAGGGAGGAGTTGAAGAGCTTTTCGCGACTCATGAATTGGTTAAAAAGGGCTTGATGTCCTATTATCACAGACAAATTTATTTCCCTAAAGGAGTATTCTGTGAAAATTAACTCAAAACCATTTTCTTTCTGAATTAGGATTGATTGAACTTGTTCAAGTTAGGATTTTATAGCCTGAAGCTCTGCCTGAAAGACATGGTTTATGTGGTAAGCCGATTTCTGAGAAGCAGGTCATTCCTGCTCAATTGTTCCTAGCTATTTTGAAGGTTAACCCAGACTCATTGTTCGAGTTTTTGATAGCAAAAACATTTAATCTATTATAACCACATTCTTACCTATTACCTTTCTATCCATCAGATCACGAATAGCCTGAGCACCTTGCTCTAACGGATATTCTTTATAGATGTGCTGTTTCACTTTTCCTTCCTGAATCCACTGAAGAATCTGCTCAAAGTTCCTCATGTTTTCTGCGGGTTCTTTCTGAGCAAAAGCGCCCCAGAATACTCCAACTATCGAGGCGCCTTTCAGCAAAGGTAGGTTCATTTTAATAGCAGAAGGAGAACCAGCAGCAAAACCCACCACCAAATACCTGCCTCCCCAAGCGAGAGAACGAACTGCGGGTTCAGCATATTGATCTCCAACAGGGTCACAAATCACATCGAAACCTTCTCCATTCGTCATGGCTTTTGCTGTTTCCTTTAGATCTTGTTCTGAGTAGTTGATGACTTCATCAGCTCCGGCTTTCAGGCAAATTTCCAGCTTTTCTTTTGAACTTGCAGCAGCCACCACATGAGCGCCCATCTGCTTGCCAATCTGAACTGCTGCCAACCCAACACCACCAGAAGCACCTAAAACCAGTAGTTTTTCTCCATTCTGAAGGTTAGCTCTTTGCTTAAGCGCGAAGAGTGATGTGCCAAAATTGTACATAGTAGTGGCAGCGGTTACAAAGTCCATGCCCTCAGGAACAGGCAAGCATTTGTGAGCATCAGCGGCTACAAATTCAGCAAAGCCACCCCAACCAGTAAGCGCGAAAACTCGATCACCTTTTTTGACGTGGTTCACTTCAGGGCCTACTTCAACAGCTATACCAGATACTTCACCACCCGGGGCAAAAGGTAGTTCAGGTTTGAATTGATATTTATTTTGAATGATGAGCGTATCTGGAAAGTTGACACCACAGGCTTTCACTTGAATTAGAACCTGATTGGGTTGAATTTGAGGAGTTTCAAGCTCATCCATTTTAAGGTTCTCAGGTAGACCGAAGGAGTGACAAACCAATGCTTTCATGAAGCTGAATTACTTTAATTTATCATCTAATTCCAACCATTTGTCCCAAGTTGAGGTCTAGAATAGCAAAAGCACAAAAATGAAGAAGCTATCTTTTATTCTATCTATACTTTCCATCGCTTTGATCACTTCATGCGACAATGATTCGGTTGATGGCTGTATTCAAGTTAAAATGATTAATCAGCTATGTGGTACGGCTATTTATCAGGTTACTGGTGGCGAAGTACCGAGTGGTGTCGCTAATTCTTGGACTAACAATAGTGGAGTTACTTATAAGAATGTATTTACTACAACCGTGAGTCCATGCGACAGTGGTGTACAAGTTGGTGATACTTTCTTTGTAAATATTGTTGATGAGCCAGTAGAGTCGGATTGTATTCAATGTATGGCGTTATTGGCTGACACACCAGATCAGTTTCTGCATACTGTTGTATCCTCACAATGCAATCCGATAAGTAATGATTTTTAGAAGCTAAATTTTCTTAATAATAGGGTTGAAAGCCTTCGATGCTACGATGACCTCATCGCCAATTCGAAGGTTTTTTTGTTCCGAGTCGCTGATAACTACTTTTATTAGCTGGTTGCCCACCAACACAGAGGCTATACAAAGCAGTTCTTCTTCCTGAATGTCGACCACGGCTCCAGTAAACTGAAATTTTCCACTCAGGCTTTTGTTTCCGAAAACCTCAGTTGGTTTTCCATCTTTGGTGATGTTGCCTTTTTCAATTTCAATGATTCTATCGGCTAACCTTAAGGCTTCTGAAGGGTCGTGAGTGACCATAATAGTGGTTAGCTCAAATTGCTGATGCACCTTTTTAAGGTATTCCTGAAGTCGAATACGCATTGACCTATCTAGGGCCGACAATGGTTCATCAAGCAGTAGAAGTTTGGGTTTTTGAACCAGTGTTCTGGCTAAAGCCACCCGCTGTTGCTGACCTCCTGAAAGCTGATTGGGTTTCTGATTTCTCAACCCCTTGATTTCCATGATATCCAGTAGCTCTTCAATGATGGAGTCAGCTTGTGACTTTTTCAAGGCATATCTAAGGTTGCCCTCAACAGTCATGTTAGGGAAGAGAGCGTATTGCTGAAAAACCAGTCCGCAGTTTCTCTGCTGAGGTTTGATATTAGTTTTATGGCCGAACCAAGGTTCTTGATTGGAAATGATGTTGCCTGAATCTGGATTCATCAAACCTGCTATCATGCGCAGGAGGGAAGTTTTGCCAGCTCCTGATTCACCTGAGATCACTAAAAATTCACCTGCTTGGCACTTAAAATCTAGGTCAAGTTCTAGTTGGCCTTCGGCTGAACTCAATAGCTTATTGACTTTTACTTCAAGCATGGTTTCCAGTGAGATTAATTCTCTTATTTAGGCTGTAAACTGTCACCAAAATGCCAAAGCTGAGTAGAAGTAGTACCAGTGCGTATTGATGTGCTGCAGCATAATTGAGCGACTCGACCTCATCATAAATGGCAATGGAAGCCACTTTAGTGACTCCAGGTATGTTTCCGCCAATCATTAGTACTACTCCAAATTCACCCATGGTGTGGGCAAAAGAAAGTACCAAGGCTGTTAGAATCGATGGTTTGATATTGGGTAGAAGAACATGGGTCAGTGTCTTAAACTTCGATTGGCCTAAAACATATGAAGATTCTTTCATGTTTAATGAAAGACTAGCTAATCCCGATTGGATTGGCTGTACCATAAATGGAAGACTGTAAATCATGGAAGCAAGTACCAGTCCTGGAAAAGAGAAGAGCAATTGAATACCAATGGTTTCCTGGAGCCAGTTGCCAAAGGTATTATTAGGACTGAAGGCAACCAGTAAATAGAAGCCAAGCACCGTAGGAGGGAGCACAAGAGGCAAGCTGATAATGGACTCTATAATTGGCTTGATTCTCGACTTAGTTTCTGCTAACCAATTGGCCAAAGGAACAGAGACAACAAAAAGTAGTATAGTGGTTACCAAAGCTAACTCTAAGGACAGTATAATAGGTGACCAGTTCATTCCTTCGAAAGCATTAGTTCGTTGGTTTTAATTAAGGCAAAAACTTCTTGTCCAACAGTCAGCCCCAATTTATCTGCTGATCCGCTAGTAATCACTGAAGTAATAGGCCCAACTTGGGTTTGAAGGGTGATTCGAGCCAATAGCTGACCTTTTTGAATGTCCGTGATATCGCCTGAAATCTGATTCTGCAAGCTGATGGGTAAGTTGGCCTGAATAGCAATTGAAGCTTCTAACTCCTTAAAGATCACATTTACTTCATTGTTCAACTGTATGTAATCGGCTGTTTCAGGAGTATCAATCACTATGCTTTTTAGCTTCAAGCCATTGGCATTCAGGCTTACTAACGAGAAGCTACCGGAGGTTTTGATGTCTGAGATTTTAGCTTTGAAAGAGTTCAATTCAGTCTAGAAATTCGAAGAGATATTCCTCATTATAGTCGACCCTAAATTTGCTAAGAAAATCGATGTATTCTTCACGGAAACTAGTTTTTCTATGATGCGCTGGTTGATTATTGATGTACTTAACTACTGTCTGAACTTGACTTTGGGCATATGAAAACGCTCCATAGCCGATTTGCCAGTTGAACTTATTTTTCAGAAACTTCTTCTCATTAATCCATTTGGAAGAGTTGGCTTTGATGTCTCTAGCTAAGTCGCAAACGGACTGAATTGGGTTTAAACCTATCAAAATATGTGTGTGATCAGGCATGCAATAGATAGCAATGCATAGATGTCCGTGGTTCTTAATAATGCCAGTAATGTACTTTTGGAGTTCCTCCCTTATGGTTTCCTTAATCAGGTTGTCTCTTCCTTTCACCACAAAGACATAGTGGATATAGATTTGTGTGTATGTGTTTGCCATTGAACAATTTACTAATACTTATGTGAATATATCGCTTCTATGAAGCTTAGTTGGAAGGTAGGATTATTGATGGTTATGACATTTCGCCACTATGTGGCTGTCTAAACTCACAATATGGTATGGGGAAATTAGGCTCCAGAGGAGCCCAATGTCATAACATCTGCAACTCGACCGGATTATTAAGCTTCGTAGAAGCGAAATAAGGTAAAGCACAAATGATAATTGAGGGAACAAGAGGGAGGCAGCCTTTCATTTGAGGTAGTAATGCTTATACCCTTTATTTTTTTGAGTAGGCTGGATTGCAGGATAGTGTCTTTGATGAGGTTTATTTTGATTTTATCGGCCCTCTCGCTTCTATGAAGCTCAGGTTAGCTTAACCATTGATGGTTAAGACATTTCGCCACTCTGTGGCTGAACTAATCTGCTGGCTTGGTTGGAGGGGCTCTGGATGAGCCTTATTTCCTATCTAATAGAACGTCTAGCCACAGAGTGGCGTTATGTCATAATTATGAGTTATCCTACTATTCCATTAAGCTTCGTAGAAGCGACATCGCACAACGTACTGCCCAGAGATTAGTCGCATAGACGAGTTTGTGAAGAAATTCCGTCTACTCAATCATTTCTTAGGTTTTCTGCCGGGTTGATCCTGATGATCCTTCTGCTTTGCCAGAATATGGCAGATAAACCGATTATGATGGTCAATAGGCTGCTTACAAATACTTCTGCGAAGTGAACACCACCACTAAACTTATTGTAGATATTCACAAAGAGATTATCATAGAAAAAATAGGCTCCAGGTATGGCAATTAACAAGGCAATTAGCCAAAGCTTTAAGAACATTCCCGAGAGGTTTCCGAAGAGCGTCATGGCATTGGCGCCAAGTATCTTACGAATAGCCACCTCTTTACGCCTGTTTTCGGTAGAGTAAACAACCATCCCCAATAACCCAAGACTAGAGATTGTAATAGAGATTAACGCCAAAAAGCCGAAGATTTTCATGGCCGTAAACATAAAGTCATAACTCTGAGCCACAATACTTTCTAAATACCTAGGTTGAAATTGGCTTTCAGGTTGAAGCTTATTCCATGCGGCTTCAATGTTAGCCAGTGTTGCATCACCATTTACTCCGTTAAGTTCAATAATCGCATAATTATAAGCCGATTCATTTAGCCGCATTACCATAGGTTCAATTCTTTCGTTAAGCGGTTCGTGATTATAATCTGCTACTATACCAACAATCTGAACTTGCTTGTCGGCTAACTGCCTGATTAAACTGTCTTGAGGGTTATTCTCAATATTGTTGAGAAGGCTCAGCAGCTTCTCATTAACCAGCACCTGTTCAAATTGAATATTACTCAATTGGCTTTCGCCCCAAACCATTTTAAGATTCATTTTATCAATGAATTCTTCACTGATGTAAACCTCTCTAACTAGAATAGAGTCGGTCAAATCATCACTGTAGAAATAATTCGTTTTGTTCAAGGGTAAACCAGGGATGTTGGAACTGAAACTTATGTCTTCGACCCCATTTATAGCTTGCAATTCATTTTGAAGTACGGCTACATTGTTCGACTCAAGAGGTAAGATAATTCTGTTTTCTTTGGCAAAACCTGGGTCATAAGTAATGGTGTGCGAGTACTGCCTTAATACTACACCAATGCCAATCATGAAAGAGAGCGAAAGAATAAACTGAAAGACTAGAAGCCCTTTTCTGAAGCCAGAAATCGATACTTTTTTGTTACTGGTTCTGTTGTTGATGGCTGAAATAGGAGCGATACGAGCAAGGTAAAGAGCCGGTAATACTCCTGTAACAAGGCCTGTTAAAATGGCAAAGCCTAAGAACATGATGATGACAAGAGGAGTCATCTCAAACGTCAAGGCTTCTGCACCAACTAGCATAGAGGTAAACTCTCCTTTTATAAGGTTGAAGAGTACGGTCGAAAGCAATAAACTGATAATGCAGACGATAATTGTCTCTACCAAAAACTGTCTGATAATGAATTTATTAGGGCTTCCAATAATTTTTCTAATGCCAATTTCTTTGGTTCTATTGAGTGTGTTGGCAATGGCCATGTTGATGTAATTGAAACACGCTGGAATAAGCACCATAAGCGATACTCCAATAAAGTACAATAGCCCATCGTACCCGAAAATCACACCAATTCTATCTGAGTAATTGGGGCCTGGGTTGATCTCAGTTATGGCCTGAATATGATAAGAAGCTTGAGAAGATTCCAAATCAAAGAATGCTTGGCCGCTTTGACCTAAGTTGCCTACCATTGTTTCTAGGTCACCTTTAGAAGCCTCCGACTTAAAGTAGAAATAATTGCCGCTAAAATCTGTCCACCCTGCAGCACCAATATTGTTTCCGCGATTAGTACCTGAGATGTTTGCTAGCAAATCGAACTTGAAATGGGTACGCTGAGGGAAAGGCGCCAACACACCACCAATTTCGAAAATACCATCTCTTTCTGTTTCAACGGTTTTTCCGATAACATCCGTAGAGTTGAATAATTTTTCAGCCAGCTCATGCGTAATGATCACGCTTCTGGGATTATCAATTACGTTAGCATTGCCTCTTTGTAATTTGAAATCAAAAAGTTCAAGGAAGCTGGGTTCGGTATAGTAACCATACATCTGAATAGGCTCTCCCAGTGATTTGATAGTAGGGAAGAAATGATCGTTAATAACTGCACTATTTGTGATTTGCTGGGTACTGTTACGTAATAATTCTGCCAAGGCAGGAGGGGAGGAAGCAAAGTGATTTCTGTCTCCTGAAGTGGTTAGCTTTGTTGTGATTCGATAGATGTCTTCCGAATCTTGGTGGAACCTATCGAACTGTTTAAGATCCGACACCATGGCTAGGCAGAGTAAGGCAACCGACATGCCTAAGGCTAAACCAAAGACGTTGAGCCCTGTAAAGAGCTTTTGTTTTTTTATGTTCCGAATAGAGATTTTAATGTAGTTGAGAATCATTGTATTGAGTTTTTGACCAGAATAATAATTTGAAAATGACCTGTCTTTCTTGCGCTTTCTCAGGGCGTAGGAGAAAGAGAGTTTTATAACTTCTAACCAGTAGAAGAGGCGGGCTCTAAATTCCCCTTTCGATTCTAACTTATCTTCATAGAGTTCCTGCAGATCGCCTAAAAGATCTTCATTCTGAGCCTGACCACTTGCCCAGTGAAAGAGTTTAGTTGCGAGTTTAGGAGCTTTATGCATTAGCCAACTGATAAGTTGATTTTAGAGTTTTGCCAAAGTTCATCACGAAGGCTTTTCATGTTGTTGAGCGCTTCCTTAGCACTTTGTGTGATCTCGAAATAGCGTTTTCTACGTCCACCACGTTTGGCTGTAGGCTCTCCTAAATAGGAAACGAGAAACCCTTTTTCTTCCAAGCGTGTGAGAGTGGAATGCAAGGCACCCAAGCTCATTTTACGATTAGCCTGCTGCTCTATCATTTCCAAAATGGTAGTTCCGTAAGCTTCCTCAGCCAGATTCGCTATGGTTAACAAAACGAGTTCTTCAAACTCACCCAAATAGCCCTTCATAATATGTTTCTACTTTTGATATTAAATATAGGACGGCAACAATAGAAATATGTTTCTACTTTTCATAAAATATGACTAAAAAAATTGAAAAGGCTATCTGTAGCCAAAATTGCGTAGAATGGAAAGGCCTTTTTCAGATCTCACAAATGTTGCAAATGCCTCAGCTTCCTTTCCTAAGCCTCGGTCATTTTTAAGTATAACCATAGCCTGATTGATAGGGGAGTGCAAGCTATCAGCTATGGTGATCCAATTGTCATGGGTTGACATATTAGGAGAAAGGACAACCGATTTGGCTGTGAAGCCCATTTCCGCAGCCTGAGAGATGATAAATTGGTTGACCTGAGAAATACCTTCTCCAAAGACAAATTTGGACTCATTGGCCTCATACAAATTCAATCGCTTAAGCACTTCCTCCGCAGCGAGTCCATAAGGAGCAGTTTTGGGGTTGGCCAATGCGGTATGCGATACCTCTTTAGAACTCAGTTGATCCAAAGAAACTAACAGATTTTCCTTCATAGACCAGAGCACCAATTGTCCCTGAGCATAGATAACAGGTTCTCCAATTGTGTTTCCTGATGCCTGAAGTGCTTCGGGGAACTTGGTATCGGCTGAGAAGAAGAGATCGTAAGGAGCACCCTGTTGAATTTGCGCAGTCAGTTTACCAGAAGAGCCAAGGATGATCTCGCAATCAGTTCCGGTCTCAGCCTCATAAGCCTCAACCAAGGCACTCATAGCAAACTGCATATTGGCAGCGGTGGCGATGGTGAGCGAGCTTTTTTTGGGGGAACAGCTGAATATCGCTAGAACTAGAAGGAAACCTAATTTATTCATTATCATGAATCTAGTGATTAGTCTTGAGTCTTGGGTCTTGAGCTAATATTTTGTCCGTCATTGCGAGGGAGGTACGACCGCGGCAATCTCCTTGTTTTTGGGCAGAGACTGCTTCGTGCCTCGCAGTGACGTTCAAGATCTAATCGCGAAACAATGACATTATCTCAAAACACTTAATAAAATCTCCACCACATGCAGCGCCTTTCTCCCTGTTCCGTCTTTAATCTGATGACGGCAGCTGGTGCCTGAAGCGGCAATAATTACTTCTTCCGGTTGCTTTCTCACAGTAGGGAAGAGTACTAATTCTCCAATCTGCATGGAGAGCTCATAGTGTTCCTTTTCGTAGCCAAACGACCCGGCCATGCCACAGCATCCTGAAGGAATCATGTGCACTTCAAAGTTTTTCGGAAGACTCAGAATCTTCTTAGTAGGAGTCATGCTGGAAAGCGACTTCTGGTGACAGTGTCCATGAACTTTAATCAGCTTCTGCACCTCTGTAAACTGTTCCGCTTTGATATGGCCTCGGTCAATTTCTCTAGCCAAGAATTCCTCTATAGTGAAAGCATATTTGGCTAAATTTCTAGCCTTTTCCTGCAATTCACCACGAGTTAAGCCGATAAACTCATCTCTGAAGGTAAGTATAGCGGAAGGCTCTATGCCTACTAAAGGCACTTCTTCCGAGACTATATCCGCAAATAGCTTCACATTGGCTTCGGCCAATTCCTTGGCTTCATCCAACAATCCTTTGGAGAGCTGTGGTCTGCCACAATCTGGGTGATCTACGAAAGTCACTTCATAGCCCAGTTTGTCCAACAATAGGACCGCCTTCTTCCCGATTTCAGCATCGTTGTAATTGGTGAATTCATCGCAATAGAAGTAAACCCTTTTCTCTTTCTTTTCAGGTCGGAATTCTTTGTTCAGCCAATGTTTGAGTGGCTTCTTGGCCAGTTCAGGCATGCTGCGCTCTTTAGCGAATCCTGCAATCGACTTGGCCAGATTTCCTGTAACCGAGTTGCCAAAAACCAGATCGTAAGCCCATGGAGCTTTGCTGGCCAGCTTCATGCTTTTGGAGAAATGAGCGATCCGTTTGGCCCTAGTTGGAACGCCCTTTTCCTGATAATATTGATATTGCCACTCGGCCTTGAGTTTGGCCATATCCACATTAGACGGACATTCTGAAGAACAACCTTTGCAACTCAGGCAAAGATCCATCACTTCTTTAATTTCTTCGTGAGCGAAAGGATTAGCCTTGTCTGAACGAGTCAGCATTTCCCTCAAAATATTGGCTCTGGCTCTAGTGGTCTCCTTCTCGTTTCTGGTGGCCATGTAACTCGGGCACATGGTGCCGCCACTGAGTTCCGATTTGCGACAGTCTCCCGATCCATTGCAAAGTTCAGCGCTACGAAGAATCCCCTGATTCTCGGAGAAATCGAACATGGTGTCGAATTCTCTGGTCTCCTGATCTTTCTCATAGCGAAGCGAACTGTCCATAGGAGGGGTGTTCACTATTTTGCCGGGATTGAAGATATTCTGCGGGTCCCAGATTTGCTTCATCTGCTTGATGAGCTCATAATTGTGTTCACCCACCATTTGAGGAATGAACTCGCCTCGGAGTCTTCCATCACCGTGCTCTCCTGAAAGCGAACCTTTGTATTTTTTAACCAGTGAAGCAATTTCTTCGGCTATGATTCTGAATTGCTTTTGTCCTTCTGCCGTCTTGAGGTTCAAAATGGGACGCAGGTGCAGTTCTCCAGAACCGGCATGCGCATAATGCACGGAGTATAAGCCATGTTTTTGGAGTATCTGGTTGAACTCTTCGATATAGGCAGGTAAATCCTGCACATCTACAGCTGTGTCTTCAATAACCGGAGCAGCTTTGGCATCGCCAGGAACATTAGAAAGAAGGCCCAATCCAGCTTTTCTGAGGTTCCAGACGGATTTAATCTGTTCTCCCTGAATGACGGGATAGGCATAACCTCTTCCTTCACTTTTTAAGTCAGAGATTAAATCAGTGACTTTTTGGTCGGCTTCTTCAGGTGTTTCGCCATTCAATTCGACCACCAGAATGGCTTCAGGATCGCCTTCTACAAAGAAGCGTAGTGCACGATACATTGGGTTTCGCTTGGTTGCTTGTAGAATGTAATCATCCATCAGCTCACATGCTGATGGAGCATATTTCAGTGCTACCAAATTGGCTTTTAGGCTATCATCTATTGTTGCTGAGTGAATGCAAACCAGTCGCTTGTTATTAGGTGGAAGAGGAGTGAGCTTGATCTTCGCTTTGGTAACCATGCATAGTGTTCCTTCTGAACCAGCGATCAGACTACAAAAGTTAAAAGGAGTGCCATTTTCAACAAAGGGCTCATGCCTAAGTAGCATATCCAGCGCATAACCTGTATTTCTTCTCGGTATATCGGCCTTAGGGAATTGCTCAACGATCTCTTTTTGATTCGTTTCATCCTTCAACATCTCTCTGGTTTCAAAGTAGATGTTATTGTGAAGCAAACCTGTTGTAGAAAGTCCGTTGCATCGGTTTAAAAACTCGCCTGTATCCATCGGACCGAACCAAGTCTCTGAACCATCGGCTAAAATGGTTTCTACCTCTAAGAGATGTTCTCTCGTACTACCATAAACCACCGAATTAGAGCCGCAAGAATTATTTCCAATCATACCGCCAATCATGGCTCTGTTGGCTGTAGAGGTCTCAGGTGCAAAGAAGAAACCGTAGACGGCTAGGTGCTTGTTCAGGTCGTCTCTAACGATTCCTGGTTCAACCCAAGCGTAGCCTTCTTCAGCATTTACTTCAATGATTTGGTTGTAGTTTTTGGAAAGATCTACCACAATGCCACCGCCCACTACCTGACCAGCGAGAGATGTCCCTGCCGTTCGGGGGATCAGTGAACTATTGTTCACCGAAGCAAACTTAACCAAGGTAATTAGGTCTTCTTTTCCTTCGGGAATAACCACAGCAAGAGGTAATTCTCTGTAAGCCGAAGCATCAGTGGCATATAGCCTTCTGTGGGTTTCGTCAGTATATAAATCTCCTTTTAGGGAGTCGCGTAATGGCTGCCAATTCATGAAGAGGCAAAATAACAGGAGTGAATTTTTAAAGGAAGTGGTACAGGGGAATTATTTGTGCAATCGTAATAGCATAATTAGTCTTGGGGGCTCCCTAAGACTTTGAATAGGCAGTCAAGGGCGGTCAAAGCGAGACGCTTTGATTAGTGGAAGAAGCCTATATATTGATCTTTCTAGCCATTATTATTCAGGTGATTATTCTTTGATAGGCCAAGTAAGGGGTGATTTTTCCAGTTTCTAGTCTTGGGCGAGATGCCAAGACTAGATTGAGATGAAGCTGGAGTTTACTTTTTCCTCTTGCCAAGCCTAAACGCTAATGACAACTCCAGAAAATTTCCGTTAGAATTGAAAACATTAAATCCATGGATTCCAGATTTGTTTTCTGTTGGTGTTGAGTTCTTATTGCTATAGTTGACTTGATAAAAACCTGCATAAGGTTTAAAACTGAGTCCCAAGGAAAATCTTCTCGTTATGTCGTAATTGATACCGGCAAAGCCATATAGATAAAGTGAATGCACGTCATATTGCCGATTATAATTAATGACCCCATTATTATTTACTCTTTCTTTAACTCTGACAAATGAATATCCTATTCCTCCACCAAATCGGAAAAATGCCCTTGATGAAAGAGGATATCTCCACTCTCTTCCAGCTTCAAAACCAATTCTATTCTGATGCTGAAAACCGGAGTAAGCACTCCCATAAAGACTGAAATTCCATAGTTTTCTTTCTGACCCGAATCGGTAGGTGATACCTTGATCTTGAGTAGTTGCGAATAACCCAATTTCTTTCGTAGCTGAGCTGTCTTGTCCATGCACGAGACTCGAAACAAATAGGGCGCAGCCAATGATTATTTTTGTAATATGTTTCATTGATGGTGTTGTTTGATTTACTCAATGATAGTCGTCCTCCTATTCCAGAACAAAAGTTTGAATCGAGTTTAACTTTTATTCAGGTTTATTGGAATCAGTTTTAAAAAATCAGTTAAAAGATGGTCTAAGTGAGATGTTGAAACTAGGTTTTTATGAGACGCCTAAGACTGGGTTTAGGAGTGGACAGGTTTCCATTACCAATAGAGAAACAGAATCAGATGAGTTATTCACCCAACTAGAAGTTTATGTATTGATCTTTTTGGCTATCATAATTCAGGTGATTATTCTTTACAGGCCGAGTAAGGGGTGAAAAATAGAATGGTAGATTAGCAAATTGCAAGAACTAAATGAACCGAATATCATACGCCCCAATTTCTTCTAAGGTGAAATAATCACAACAAGGGCATTGGTATTTCATAATTCAAATCTCAATGTTATTTGGAGATTCCCGCCTACGCGGGAATGACGTCTAAATTTAATATATGGATATCCTAAAAACTCAAAACAAAACACGCTCCCTTACCAATTTCACTTTCAACTCTTAGGTCGCCACCATGGAGTTGCATAATCTGTTTGGATAGACTCAGTCCAATACCTGAACCTCGCTTTTTAGTGGAATAGAAAGGCATAAAGATCTTCTCTTTGGCTTCTTCGGTAATGCCTTGTCCGTTGTCTTGGATTGAGACTTTGGTATGTCCATCACGGAAATCAACTTTTACCTCAACTTCTCCGTCTTCTTGGTTTTCAATAGCTTCACTAGCATTCTTGATCAAATTAATGAGCACTTGCTCGATTAACTGATCGTCTAAGTTTACAATGGTTTCCTGTTTTAAAACCTTCAGTGTCAGCTGATTTTCCTTGAATTCATTCTTCATCAGAGCCACCGCACTTTCGACTACTTTGTTAATATCATGCTTTTGTAGGTTTGGTTCGGGCAGGTTGGTGTAATCTCGATAAGCATTGATAAAGTTGATTAATCCATCTGAACGACCTGATATGGTGCGTAGACCTTCTTCCAGGTCGTCAAGGCTATCATCTGGTATCAGGTTAGCATCGGGCTTTCTGGTTACATCTTCTGCAATAATTTCCTTTAGCGTTGAGGTGAGGGATGAAATAGGGGCAATGGAGTTCATAATCTCATGCCTCAACACCTTGGTCAGGTTTTGCCAGGCTTCCAACTCACGCGATTGCAGTTCAGCCTTAATGTCTTGGAAGGCCAACAAACGAAACGATTCATTTCCTAATTTATAACGGCTGATAAATACCGCTAACTCGTTGCCGTTCTTGGTTTTATAAATGATTCTAGAATGATTTCCCAGTTCCTTCAGTATCTCCCTGATTTCAAGGTAAGACCGATTGATTGACACATTTCTATCATTATTCAGGTTCAGTAGGTTAAGAGCTGAGCGGTTGATGAACTTCACCTTGTTTTCTTCATCGATGGACACAATACCAGAAGCTATGTTTTCAACCACCACCTGCAATTCCTGAAAGAACTCTTCACGCTTCTGACGTTCCAACAAAATGGCATCAATCACTTCTTTGAAAGCCATATTCAGTTCCTTGAAGGTCTTTCCCAGCTTATTGTCATGGGTAAAGCTCATGTTGAAGTCGTTGTACTTGATGGCATCGAAAAAGCGTCTGAGCTTCTTGTTGGTGCTTTCTATGTAGTTGAAAAGCTCAAAGACTTCAAAGATGATCAGAAAGCCGGTAACCACAGTGGTTACGTACTTTTCATCGAAGAAAATTAGATATACAAAGGCAGATACGGTGATGAAAAGAACAATCACCCGAAGCAGTACAAATAAGCGGAAACGGTTAAAGCCCATACTTCTCTAATCTTCTGTATAGTGACGAACGCGTAAGTCCCAATTCCTGAGCGGCATGGGTAATGTTTCCGTTGTGCTTTGCCAAGACTTTGCGGATGAGAATTCGCTCTACATCTTCCAGATTATACTGCTCCAGATTGATCTCGCTTTGGTCTTTCGGCTGATTCGAGGCATTAAAGAAGAAGTCTTCCGGCTGCAGAATGTTGTCTCTGCTCATAATCACAGCTCTTTCCACAGCATGCTGAAGCTCTCTAACATTACCAGGCCAATGGTATTTCTCCAATCGCTTCACAGTGGCTTCTGAGAACTTGTAAATGTCTTTGTTGTATTTCTTAGCAAACTGCTCCAGATAATGTTCTGCCAGTATTCTAATGTCCTCGTTGCGTTCTTTCAGCGAAGGCAAGGTAAGCTCAATGGTGTTGATACGATATAGCAGATCTTGCCTAAATTCCCCCTTTTGCACCATTTCATAAAGCGGCATGTTGGTGGCACATATCAAGCGAATGTCTACATCAAGTACTTTGTTTGAGCCAACGCGAGAAATACGTTTATTCTGCAAGGCTGTCAATAATTTGGCCTGAAGAGCAGGAGAGAGGTTGCCAATTTCATCGAGGAAGAGAGTGCCGCCATTGGCTACTTCAAATCTACCAGCACGATCTGTTTTGGCATCGGTAAATGCACCACGCACATGACCAAAAAGTTCCGACTCAAAAAGGGTCTCAGTGATAGCTCCCAAGTCTACCGTAACGAAGGGTTTATCAGCTCTTTTGGAATTGCGGTGAATGGCTCGAGCAATGAGTTCCTTACCCGTTCCGTTTTCACCCAGAACTAGCACATTGGCATCGGTTTCAGCTACTCGTTCAATGGTGTCAAACACCCTGATCATAGCCGAAGACTGACCAATAATGTCTTTGAACTTATGATCCAATTCTTCACGCATAAGTTCCTGTTGGTCTTTGAGTTGCTGAACTTCTGCTTTAGAAGATCGAAGCTGAATAGCTGATAGCATTGTGGCTAGCAGTTTCTCATTTTCCCATGGCTTCATCACAAAGTCTGTTGCTCCAGCTTTGATGGCTCTTACCGCCATATCTACCGAGCCAAAAGCTGTGATAAGCACCACCACGGCAGACGGATCAATCTCCAGAATTTTATCTAACCAATGAAAGCCTTCCTGACCTGAATTCACATCTTGTGTAAAGTTCATATCTAGCAGAATCACATCATACGATTCATTTTTAAGTAGGTCAGGAATCAGGGTGGGATCTTTCTCCAGATCAATCTGCCCGAAATGGCGTTTCAGGAAAATACGAGCTGCTTTGAGCAGGTCTTCGTTGTCGTCTATAATGAGTATGCGTCCTGTTTTCATGTTTGGGTTTCGGTGATTTTAATCCTCTTAACTCTCTTTTAAAAAAGGTAAATTATTAGCAGATAAACATCTTTGGAATTGATCTGAATGATGTTTGTAAGGATACTCCTCCTTGGCGAAGGAGGTTGGGAGGATTGACCTAGTCACTAATCCTCCTAGCCCCCTTTTCAAAAAGGGGGAGAGTTGCTGCCATAAATTATTTACTTTTTCCATAGTCGCTTTGCTTTATGCATATGCTTCTGGTGGTTCTAACTCTAGTACGTTTATTTTCCCATAGGCTTCCTGAGCAACGGCAGAGGTTCTGGGGATTGACTGTTTCCTTGTCTTCCTTTAATCCCTTCAGGTACAAATTCTTTCAGATAGTGATAAACCGCATTTACATCTTCTATTACCAACTTTTCGGGAATTCTAATGACCTGATAACCGAGTTCTTTCAATCTATAGTCTCGAATTTCATCTTCCTCAACTATATGGTCATGATATTTTCCATCCAATTCGATGATCAATTTCAATTCGCGACAGACAAAGTCAACTATATAGTTTTCAATAATGAATTGCCTGTTGAATTGAAGTCCGTAAAAACCTTTGGCTCTGAGAACGTATTTCCAGAGTATGGCCTCACCTGGTGTCGACTCATTTCTAAGTTTTCTGGCGTTGTGTTTTAAGTGTTTGTTGTAGGTGGTCATAATGGATTTATCATCTAATCCCCCTAGCCCCCTTTTCAAAAAGGGGGAGGGTTTGTGCTAGGTTTTATTTTTCTTGTAATAAAACAACCTTTTACTGATGCCTGATTTATCGTCATTCCCGCGCAGGCGGGAATCCCTTACGGATCTTGTTTTCATTGGAGATTCCCGCCTGCGCGGGAATGACGTTCTAAAATGTATTCACCCTTAAACCCCTTAAGGGGCTTTTTTTATTTTAGGCAGAGTTAAAAAGCTTAGCAAATCAATCCTTCCTCATGAATATACACAAATACTACCGTCCGCCAGCGAACGGTAAAGTTCGTCAGCGAATAGTTTAAGTTGAGGATGTGTTTTTAAAGCACTGTAAATCAGGTTTTTAACTTTGGCATATTGCTTGGAAAGAAAATGGTGGGTTAGAGCCCAATGGTCAAAATAATTCAACACTCATGTTTAAAAACTACTTCAAGACTGCTAGCCGATATCTTCTCAAAAACAAAGGCTACACGTTCATCAATGTATTTGGTCTGTCGATAGGCTTGGCAGCTTTTATAATGCTTGGTCTGTTCGTAAAGGTTGAGTTTAGTTACGATGAGCATTTGAGCCAGAAAGACCAGATTTATCAAGTCTTTCTTAAGGATACTACTGATAAAGCTCCTGATTTTGCCTTACAGACCATGGCACCTATGGGGCCGCTAATGGTTGATCAAGTACCTGAGGTAGCGGCAAGCACTCGTTTTGGTACTATGCATAAGAAAGTGTTGAAAATGAACAACCAGAGGTTTTTGATCGAAGGAGTTCGTTACACTGATCCGGAAACACTCGATTTCTTTGATGTTAGTCCTGCTACTGGTTCTTCCAATTTGAAGCTAGGGAAGAGTGATATTATCTTATCAGAAAGTGAGGCAAAGAAGGTTTTTGGTTCGGTTCAGGCTGCAATTGGAGAATCGGTTGAAATAGTTGAGCTCGGCACTTTTCAAGTAGGTGGTGTTTTCAACGATTTACCAGATAATACTCACTTGGATTTCGATTACCTTATCTCTTTCGAGAATGCCAATGATGCTTTTTTCTCGGGAGTCAATTTTATTATGGAGAAAACAGTCTTCGATTGGGGTGTGGTTTCTGCTTTTCCTTTATATGTCAAGTTGAATGCTGAGAACCTAGATATTGAGTCGGTTGAAGCAAAAATGAATGCGGCCTTAGGGCTACATCAGAGTAATAGGGTTACCAAATTACTCCCTGTTAATGAAATTTATTTTTCAGACCTGAGTCATGGTTACTTTGGGAGAAAAGGAGAAAAAGACAAAGCTCAGCTCTACCTAATTATTGCGCTGGTCATTTTAGGTGTGGCCATTATCAACTACATGAATTTGGCTACGGCTCGCTACTCTAAACGATCTCGAGAAGTTGGTATTCGCAAAACAGTTGGTGGGCATAAAATGCAGCTGGCCAGACAGTTTCTAACAGAATCTTTCATCATTACATTTATCGGTTTAGTATTGGCTATTTGTTTGGTTGAGCTTTGTTCTCCAATACTAAGCAACTTTGTAGATAAGTCGATTGGTGTTGATTACAGTGCACCAGAAAGCTATCTTATTCTATTATCAATTGTTATAGCTGTAAGTTTCCTAGCGGGAATTTACCCCGCTTCATTCCTTTCCAGATTCAATGCCATTGAAGTACTTTCTGGTAGAGCAACGGGCGGTAAGAAGGGTTCAAAATTTAGAACTGCGCTGGTTGGTTTTCAGGTGTTTATTTGTCTTGGTCTTATATCGGTGACAATGATTGTTCTTCAGCAATTCAAGCACATGTCGAATTTAGATTTGGGCTTTGATCACGATCAAATTGTGGGCGTTTCTTTGGCCGATAAAGGTGTAGCTGAGAATTATGAAACTTTCAAAAATGAGTTAACCAAGAATGCCTCAATCGAATCTGTTACAGGGGCTTCTTTCTCTGTTTTCGATGGTAGTGCCAGCTTCTATATGGATCCGGAAGGAATGGAAGAATCTGTGCCCATCACTTTTATGAATGTCGAAACGAACTTCGCAGAGCGTTTAGGAATCACAATTAAAGAAGGTGATGATTTCTCTTCTGAAGGTGAGTTAAACAGAAAAGGAATACTCATTAATGAGACTGCCCAGGAAGAATTCGGTTGGGATACTCCAATTGGTAAAACCATAAGCGATTATAAAGTCATTGGCCAGGTGGAAGACTTTGTCTATGGATCGGCCAAAGAGGCAATACAACCTTTAATGATTGTACCTTCGAAAAGTGGCTTTACTTATGCTTACGTTAAGATTTCAGGGGGAAATATTAAGTCTGCCATGAATCATCTGCAGTCAACCTTTGAAAATTTCGCAAGTGATTACCCATTCGATTACAGTTTTCTAGACGATGTCTTCGCTAAGAAGTATGAACAGGAGCAGAAGCTTTCTCAAGTCTTTTCAACCTTTACAGTGTTGGCCATTATTGTAGCCGGTCTTGGGATTTTAGGGCTTTCCATCTTCATTGCTGAATCCAGAATTAAAGAAGTGGGAATCAGGAAAATTCTTGGTGCCAATATTGGTCAGTTAATCTGGCTTTTAAATAGTGGCATCACCAAGCTCATTCTTATTGTAGCACTCATCACCCTGCCTTTAGTTTACCATTTTATGTCTGAGTGGCTCGATGGTTTTGTCTACAATATTTCCATCAGTGTTTTCACTATGCTTATTCCACTCATTGCCTTGATCGCAGTAGTCTGGATTATACTGATATTTCAATCCCTTAAATCGGCTTATGCTAATCCTGTAAACGCTATTAGAACAGAATAAGGGTTAGGATGAATCACTCACAAATCAACAAAAGACATGAATAAACTGGCACAATTCCTTAAAAGTGGCTTCAAGTCCTTGAAACGAGAGCGGTACTATGCGCTGCTCAACATTCTTGGACTTGGTTTAGGTATTTTCTGCTTTCTACTCACTTCGCTTTATGTGAAAGATGAGTTGACCCATGATAAATGGCATAAGAATGCAGAGAATATCTATATGCCACAACAGATTTTCGAGTCAGAGCAAGGCTCTATGATGTTAATGCCATCTTTTGCCATTGGGCAGGGGTGGGTAGATGAAATTCCTGCGGTTCGAGACTATGTGAATATTAGCTCTGAAAAGCATAGAGACTACATCATTAATGAAAGTGAGTTTAAAACCAAGCAACTGGTCTTTACCACTGGCGCTCTATTTAGAATCTTTGATTTTAGTTTGGCTTTAGGCAACCCAGAGAAAGCCTTAAGCGAACCCGATGCAATGGTTATTTCTCATGAAATAGCCAGAAAGCATTTCAAAGGTGAGAACCCTTTGGGAGAGTACATTGAAGTAAAGGGAATTGGAACCTATAAGGTTACTGGAGTGCTCAATCCAATCCCCAGTAATTCTCACTTACAATTTGAATTTTTAGTGCCTATCGACTTTACCAAAGACCCTTATACTGGACTTGAAAATAACTGGCAATTTGGTAGTGGCTATCACTATTTACTGATTGACGAGGGCTCTGATATGGAAAAGCTCTCTGATGAAACTTTGGCTATGCTTGAGAAGCATACAGGAAATAAGCAGGCAATGCCTTTTAGGTTCAACAAATTCTCTGAGTTGTATATGTCTGGCAGTGCTATGAGAACTGGGGATAGCATGTTTGGTGGGCGGAAGAAGTACGTGGTTATATTTAGTATAATAGGAGCTCTTATGCTTCTGGTTGCGTCTTTTAATTATATCAACTTGACCACTTCAAGGTCTTTTGCCAGAGCAAAGGATTTTGCAATCAGGAAAGTGATTGGTGCGTCCAAAGCTAGGTTAATTGCTATTCAGTTGGGTGAAACGTTTTTCATTGCCTTGCTAGGTCTGGTCATAGCGCTAATTGCCTTAGAACTTACTTTGCCATCGATTAACGAATTGATAGGAAAGAATCTTTCCCTCCAGATTCAAAGAGACCCTTCAGTATTATTTCTTCCAGCATCTGTATTGGTGTTAGTAATGCTGCTTTCAGGATTGTATCCGGCACTTATTGGAAGTCGTTTTAATTTATCAGCTTCATTAAAAGGCAAGTCGCCCAACTCTAGAGGAACAGTCATTCGTAAAGCTTTAATCGTCATTCAATTCACTATTTGTACAGGGGTTTTGGCAAGTGCTTTAATTATCCGCTTCCAAGCTAACCACATGATCAATATGGATTTGGGATATAATACCAAGAACATCATTTCAATAGAGATGAGAAGAAGTGGCCTTTATGACAAAATGCAAACCTTTAAGAATGAAGTTCAGCGTTCGGCTATAGTTGAAGGAATTGCTTCTGGTCCAATTCCTACCAGCGGTGGGGCTATGATAATCAATATTGGCGAAGAAGATAAGGTTCAACAGTTCTTTGGGTACAGTGCTGCCGACAAGAACTTCATCAATATTGCTGATTTGCAGATCGTTGCTGGCAATTCTTTCGCAAATGTAGATGAGTCGGCTTTGGCTAATGGTGTAATTATTAATGAAGCAGCTTGCGAGCTTTTGGATCTTTCTCCAGAAGAAGCTATTTCTACAAAAATTCCAGATTCTGAAATGGAAATTGTAGGGGTTATTAAGAACTATCATACAAGTTCTACAAAGTCTAAAATTGGCCCTCAAATCATCTCTTATGATGAAGATCAGCTTAGCAATGTATTGATCCGATACAAGGCAGGTGATCAGGATAAAGTGGTTGCTCATGCTGAAGCAGTTTTGGCAGAGTTGGGATATACTGAGCAATTGAAATACAACGTAATTGAAAATCATTTTGAAAACGCCTTCAAAAGGGAAGAAGCGCTGATCTCTATTTTCGATGGTTTGACCATTATGCTGATTTCAGTGGCGGGTCTTGGTCTATTTGCCCTTGCCGTTTTCGAAAGCCAGATTAGAGAGAAGGAACTTTGTATACGCAAAGTGCTTGGTGCTAATTCTTTAACCTTACTCAGGAACTTGAATATGCGTTTTGTGCTATTAATAGGTCTGGCCTTGATAATTTCTATCCCGATTACCCAGTACCTAATTGGTAGTTGGTTAGATGCATTTCCTTATCGAATAGATTCAACGGCCAACTACTTCATTTTAGCTGGTGGCGTTGTAATGGTCCTAGCCATTGTAATGCTATCTATTCAAGGAGTAAATAGTGTGAGGAAAAACCCGGCCGAAGTGCTTAGAAGTGAATAAAGGTCAGTTCAATCTTCCTTGTTTGAAGTTCAAAATTGAGCCAACATGGAACATGAAACTTAGAACATAAAATTAATACCATGCTCAAAAACTATCTGAAAATCGCCATTCGAAATATCCGTAAACACAAAGGATATTCATTCATCAACGTCTTTGGGCTTGCCGTAGGGATTTGTTGTTGTTTGCTCATTTTCCTTTATGTAAAAGATGAGTTGACTTACGACAGGTTTCACACTAATGTAGATAGAATCTACCGCATCAACTCTGAAATTGATTGGTTTGGGAACAAAGACCTCATGGGAGCTTCTAACTTAGTTGAAGCCAAAGAATATGCAGATAGAATTCCTGAAGTAGAGGCTTTTACTCGGTATAAGAGTACTGCCTTAGTCATCAAAAAAGGGGAAGAGTATGTGAATCAATATGGGGCATTGTTTACCGATTCTGGAACCTTTGACATATTCGATTATGAGGTTTTAGACGGAGCTCTTGATGGAGCATTGGACGACCTCAACTCAATAGTGATTTCCAGAAGCATTGCGGAGAAGTATTTCGATAGAGTGAATGTAGTTGGAGAAGAACTCACCATTAAGCTAGAAGGAAAGCTGGAGCAGTTCATCATTCAGGCAGTTTTTGAAGATTTTCCAATTAACTCATCATTAAACCCGAATATTTACTTTCCATTAGAAAAGTCAAATGACTTCAGAAACCTGAAACCTGAAAGAGCTTGGAATAATATAGGAAATACATCTATTCTAATGCTTAGAGCAGGTTCTGATCCTTTAGAAGTTGAAAAGAAACTTAGGGAAGTTCGTCTTCAATTGAATCCGGAAGAAGATTCATGGGCGAGAGGTATTATGAGCTATTTAGAACCTCTGAAGAGTTTCCACTTGAATACAGAGGTTCAGGGTAGCTCAGGCGTTTCCAATGCCAGCGACCCTACCTACTCTTATATTTTAGGAGGAATTGGATTGCTGATTCTAATTCTAGCCTGTATCAATTTTGCCAACCTATCGGTGGCAAGGTCTATTCCGAGAGCCAAAGAAATTGGTTTGAGAAAAGTGCTAGGTGCGCAGAGAAAACAAATTGCACTTCAGTTTTTAGGAGAGGCGTTCTATGTTTCAGTCATAGCCTTTGTACTTGGCCTTATTCTGGCTGAATTACTTTTGCCAACCTTCGGTCAATTAACAGGGAAGGATTTTTCTTCCAGAATATGGAATGATGCCTACTTAATAGGAATCTGTTTGGGAGTAGTGGCTTTCAGTGGCTTAATGGCTGGCTCATATCCTGCCTTCTTTGTGTCTCGTTTTTCAGTCCTCAAAAGCCTTTCTGGCAGGGTGAAAATGAGTGGTAGACAGTACCTCACCAAAGGTTTGGTGCTCTTTCAATTCGCTATTGCTGCCATTTTGGTAATTGGTACCATTGGTATGAATCAACAGATTTCCTTTCTACTTAAAACCGACTTAGGTTATAACGATAAGGACTTGGTTTCAATGAGTATTAGGGGCAGCGAGAAGCAGGCTAACATTGTAACTAGTGAGCTGGCCAAAGATCCGAATATTACCAAAGTTGCCCTAGGTGGTGATTTCTCTTCCGCTACTTCAATGGGTTATGGAGAGGAGGAGTTTTTCTGTGTTGTTTCTGCAATTGACACGAGTTTTATTGATGTTCTGGGTTTGGAGCTACTCCAAGGTAGAAATATTAAACAGACAGAAGACGCCTATATAAGAGGACAGGATACACTGACAAACATAGTTGTCAATCAAAAATTCTTGGAGAAGATTAAGTTTGATGGAGATCCAATTGGGCTCTACATCACAAGTGGAGGCGATGAGGAAGAAGACGCTTACCGCATAGTGGGGGTGGTCAATGACTTTATTTATTCATCGGCTAAAAGTGGAGTTTCTCCAATATCATTTATAGCAGGAAGCGCTGAAAAGGGAAGTTTTAATAAGGTGAATGTCAAGCATAGCGCTGGATACGCTAGTGAAATAGAAGGAAAACTAACTGATGCATGGAGAAAAGTAGACCCATATACGCCTTTAAGCTTTTCATTTGTTGAAGAACAGAATAGAGAAAGCTATTTTGATGAGAAGCGGTGGAGATCCATTATTACTAGCGCTACTGTTATTGCCATCATCATTTCATGTCTCGGGTTATTCGGAATGGCACACCTTTCTTCTCAACAGAGACAGAAAGAAATTGGTGTAAGAAAAGTATTAGGGGCAAGTGTGAGGGAACTGGTGTTTATGCTCAATCTGAGTTTTACCAAATTGGTAGCTATTTCGGCCATAGTGGCTATTCCAGCAGCTTATTACTTCTTAGACGATTGGCTTTCAAACTTTGCATTTAGAATAGACTTAGGTGTGTTGGTTTTCCTTATTCCAACCCTGATAACGCTTTTTATCGCGGTATTAACGGTGAGTATACAGTCTTATAGAACAGCCAATGCTAACCCAATTAATTCATTGAGAGATGAATAGAACTGTTCAAAGTTTCAAGTTCAAAGTTGAACCAATATGAAATCTAAAACCTAGAACATAAAACTAATAAACATGCTAAAGAACCACCTTAAACTCGCTTTCAGAAGACTGATCAAGAATCGGTTTTACACCCTCATTAACCTATTGGGTTTATCGGTTGGTTTTGCATCTGTATTGATCATTTTCCTTTTTGTAAAGAAGGAGAGGGCGTTCGACAAGTTTCATTCAAAACTGGATAGGATTGAGCACTTGGCAATTGTAACAGAACGGGATGGTACCGCCCAGAAATCAACCAGAACTTCAGGGCCTATTCTGGTAGAACTAGCAACTGATTATCCAGCTATAGAAGCTTTTAGTAGATATGAATTATCTGGAGGAAGCAAATTTGTATCCGATTCCACAATATCCGAAGATCTGGCCATTAGCCACAATACCTTTCAGGTCGACTCTAAATTCAATGAGATATTCGATTTCAAACTTAAATATGGTCAGTACCCAGATTTTGATAATGATCATAGTGCAATAATCATTACAGAAAGTAAAGCGAAGGCATTATTTGAAACAGGGCAGAAGGCAATTGGGAGAAGCGTGTTTAGTAGTTTTAACAAGGAGGAATATATAGTGAAGGGAGTGATAGAAGACATTCCTGAAAGTTCTTCACTTCGTTTTGATTGTCTCACCTCTCTGATGGGAGCCTATCCATCGGTAGAAGGTAAAACAAGTTTTATAAAAATGTGGGGGAATAACATCGTTAATAATGTGGTGTTATTCAAGAAGGGTGTCACCCGTGAACAAAGAGAGTTAGTTGCTCATGAAATTGCTGAGTTATACAACACCAGAGTAGTTCATCAGGAACTTCCATCAAGTTTTGAATTTCAGCCTTTTAAAGAAGCCCATTTCGACTTAGCCACCAATGACCACTTCAGTGACCAGACAGATGAAAGTTACCTGCTGATATTTAGCACTATTGCTTTGGTTATTCTTTTCGCTTCGCTTGCGAATTACTGCTCTCTTACCCTGTCTCAATCAGTTGAAAGAGTTAAGGAGATTGGCGTAAAAAGGACAGTTGGTGCATCAACCATGAATCTCATCAGCCACTATTTTTTCGAGTCTGTAATACTTACTTCATCAGCTTTTATTCTGGCTCTGATCATAATAGAGGTTTCAGTTCCGGAAATAGAAAGTGTAATCAATAAGAGCTTGGGTGTACAAATTTTTAGTGACCTAACACTTCTATCGAAATGCTTTAGTGCAGTTGTGCTTGTGTCTTTTCTTTCCATACTTTATCCTGCTTATATAGCTTCTAGAAGGGGCTTGAGCAATTTTAAAGCACATGGTAGTTCAGCATTATTCCGAAGAACATCATTTATCTATGTTGTTAATTGCTTTCAAGCAGCCGTATTCGTTTTTCTATTGGCAGCTACTTTGTTTGTCAATCAACAGTTAGATTTTGTTCAAAACGAGAATCTGGGCTTTAACAAAGAGCATGTTTTGATGGTCTCAGTGAATACACGTGAGTCCATTTTCAAGAAGAATGAACTGAAAGCTACTTTCGTCAAGAGCCCATATGTGCAGCATGCTGCAATATCAAGTTCTTATCCGGTAGAGCATGCCCGCCCAACATATGCAGCGAAAGAGGAACTGAATTTTATTCAGTATACAGCCGATGCAGAATTTCTGGGGGTATTTGATTTCGATTTGATAGAAGGCAGGCCACTAGAAAACCTCGAACACCACAAGAATTACACAATACTAAACGAAACTGCTGTGGAAGCTTTGGGCTTTGATGAACCGATAGGTAAAAAATTCAACGGAAAGGAGATTATAGGTGTTGTGGCCGATTTTCATGCAGAATCGAAAAGAGAATTGATTAAGCCTCTGGCCATTCGATTGTTCGAGCATGATGGTTTTGGATGGATTTTGATGCGGCTAAAGTCAGATAATATTCAGGCTGCTATGGATGATGTGCTCGAGCGATACGAAGAGGTAACAGGAAGCAGCAAGATTACTTACCGATTCTTTGATGAGCAGTACGACAAAATCTATGCTTCGGAGAAGGTGATCAAGTATTTGATGCAGATTTTTACCGGTATTGCCCTCCTGATTTCCTTCTTCGGAGTGTTTGGGTCGAGTTCCTATACGGTGAGGCGAAGAGTGAAGGAAATCAGCATTCGCAAGGTGCTAGGCGCGAATCTGATCGATCTAAATAGAGCCATCAACAAAAGTGGTCTTAGATACCTTGTCATCAGTGCTCTGGTGGCCATTCCATTGTCGTATTGGTGGATCAACGATTGGCTAGCTCAATTCTCATATCAGATCAATGTTGGTGCCTTAAACTACGCTCCGGTTTTAATGATTACAGCTTTGTTAATTATTCCTGCTATGCTTTTTCAGGTGGTTAAAGTGTATCACACTAAGACAGTTAACTATTTAAAAGATGAATAAATGAGTTCAAAGTTGAGCCAACATGAAACCTAAAACTTAGAACATAAAACTAACAGATATGTTAAAACACTTTTTAAAAACAGGCTATAGAGGCTTTAAGAGACAAAAACTTTACTCACTTGTCAACCTTTCGGGCCTGGCAATTGGTATGTTCTGTTTTCTCATTACGGCACTTTACGTAAAGGATGAACTGACTTTTGACCGATGGCATGAGAATGCCGATAATATCTTCATGTCTTCTTTGGAAATGCAGCGAGAGGATGGAGAGAAGTTCAAGGTTAGGCCATCTTATGCTTTGCTTAAGGCATTGAAAGAAGAAAGCTCTGAAGTAGTAAGTGCTGTAAATATTAGCCGAAACAACTGGAAGTACTATCAGCTAGGTGAAGAGTGGGTTCAGACCGAGCAGTTCTATTATTCTTCACCAGAACTTTTCGAAGTATTTGATTTTAGTCTGAAGTATGGTAACGAAACCACTGCACTTTCTGAGCCAACCGATGTAGTAATTTCTTCTGAATTGGCAGAATCTCTTTTCTCTGGGGAGAACCCATTAGACAAAATGATAAGCATTCAAGGCCAGGGTGAACTGAAGGTGGTGGGTGTTCTAAACCCAATTCCAGCAAATTCACATTTGAGGTTCGATATGGTGGCTTCAATTAATAATCCAGGCTCTAGATATAAAAGATCAGAGGGGGAGTGGGTTTATGGAACGGGATACAATTACTTCCTTCTAAAAGGAGATTATAAGCTCGATAAGCTCTATGAGGATACCAAAACGATTTTAGCTAGAAATGGTGCTGAGGATATAGCTGCCAACTATGAGTTTCTCAAATTTTCAGAATTGTATTTGAAGCAACAAACTGAGCGCTTTAATAGGGATATGTTTGGCGGTCAGATGAAGTATGTCTACATCTTCAGTTTAATAGGAACGCTAATTCTTCTAGTAGCCTGCTTCAATTACATCAACCTTACTACTAGTGCTTCAATTAGCAGAAGCAAGGAAATGGGTATTCGTAAGGTGATAGGTGCCTCAAAGACAAGTTTAGTATCTAACAAAATGGTGGAAACTCTCTTTGTTTCATTTTGGAGCTTAGTCTTAGCCATCATAGCCGTAGAAATGACGTTACCTTATATCAATTCCCTAATAGGTAAGTCGCTTTCATTCAATGTTTTGCAGTCTCCATCACAGCTAGTATTACCAGTAGTGTTGCTTATTGTTGTCATGTTGATTTCTGGCGTCTATCCTGCATTTATGTTGAGCTCTATCAACTTGTCAACAGTATTAAGAGGAGCTCAACCTAAAACTAAAGCCGGTTTATTTAAAAAGTCGCTGATTGTATTTCAGTTTATCATCTGTTCAGGTCTTCTAATCGCTGCCTTAGCTATCAGAAGCCAAGCTGACTTCCTCATTAACATAGATAAAGGTTACAATGAGGAAAATATTATGTCTATGAGTGTTAGACAAGAAGGTCAGCGTTTGGAATATGAAGTGCTCAAAAACAAGCTAGAGTCCATTCCTCAAATTGAGGTGGTTACTTCTGCTACACTTCCCATTTTTCCGCCTCCGCCTCCGCCATCGATGGTGGAGATAGAAGGTAGAATGTTTGCGATGACCTTTTTTACAGGCTTCGTTGACAGGAATTTTAATGAGATTTTTCAGTTGGAGTTTCTTGAGGGAGTGGACTTTACACAAGTACCAGAATCTGAACTTGGAAATGCGGCTATTATCAATGAAACAGCTAAGAAGAAGCTAGCTCTCAATCCAGCTTTAGGTGCTAAACTGCCTGATGGGTCTAAGGTAGTAGGAGTAGTAAAGGACTTTTTCTTTGATACAGCTAAATCGGAGATTCAACCCGCTTCTCTTACCTACTATCCAAGAGGTTTCTATAATGTTCAATTTAGTTTCAGAGCTGGAAATAAGGCAGATGTTATGGCTCAGGTTGAAATGGCCATGAAACAAGAGTTTGGCCTAAAGTCTGCGCCAAGCATGACAGAACTGAAGACCATAACCCAAGGCTTTAACTTTTATGATGCTGAAACTACGCTCAAAACCATCTTTAATATGCTGACAGGTATGGTTATTCTGGTGGCTTTCCTTGGCTTGTTCGCCATGGCCACTTTTGAAAGTAATGCTAGGGAAAAAGAACTCGGAATTAGAAAAGTGTTGGGTGCCAACTATTTCCACATCTTAAAAACGCTCAATAAGCATTTTGTTGGGCTGATGGTTGTAGCCTTTCTAGTATCGATTCCCACTACATTTTACTTGGTAGAAGAATGGCTCCAAGCTTTTCCGTATAGAATAGAAGGTCTTGGAAGCTTTGGTATAAGCTCAGTAGCCATCATAGTTTTGATTGCAACCCTCATACTAGGAGCTCACAGCTATTTAAGTACTCGAAAGAACCCAACTGAAGTACTTAGGAATGAATAAACCTGTTCGATGTTTCATTTGGGCTCAAAGTTGAGCCCAAATAAAACTCGAAAATCACTAAGCATGGGGTTAGATCACTTGGCAATCATAAACTCCTTCAATAACTATTGACAAATGACCACTGACCAATTACCTAATTCCCCAATTTCCGTTCAACCGATTACTGTTTTCTCTTTTTAACCCCACGAATAGCGGGTTCATTCCAAGGATCATCTGGCCAAACATGCTTAGGGTAGCGCCTTTTTAGTTCCTTGCGGACTTCAAAATAGGCATCGGACCAAAAGCTTTTAAGGTCAGAGGTGATTTGCACGGGTTTGAAACCTGGAGAAAGTAGATGCATTAGTACACCCTGTTTTCCACCATTTATCTTAGGAGTTTCGGCCAAGCCAAAAACTTCCTGAATACGCACGGCAAGGATAGGAGCTTCGGCATTATCTCGGTATGCCAGTCGGATGCTTGAGCCACTTGGCACTTCAATCTTTTCAGGTGCCAAGTCATTCAATTGGCTCTGCTGCTCAAAGCTGAGACTGTGATGAAGAATGTCTTTCAGGTTGAGCTTCTTCAAGTCTTCAGGCTTACGAATGTCATTGAGATAAGGAGCTAGCCATTCAGCTGAGGTCTGTAGGAGTGAAGAGGTGCTGACTTCTGGCCATTGCTGGTCAGGATTCCATTTCCTGAGCGATAATACGCGACTTTGCCATTGAGCTACTTCCTCATTAAAGTCTAGCAATCTTTCGCCTTCTTTCTTAATAGCTTCAATAATTGCTTCTACCAAATGAGAAGGATCAGGGTCTGGCAGAGGAGTGCTTCGCAATACAATGTTTCCTATGCACAAATTTTTGCTCGCAATCAGTCCACCATCTTCAGTATCCCAAGTAATAACTTCTTTTGCCTTTACCAACGGTGCCAAATCACGTGGATTCAATGGAGAGGCCATATGAATCTTACCCATTCCATCGCGGGCATCTATATGGCAAACTGCTAGCCAAGGTTCGGCAGCCAAATCATCTCTGTGGCCAGCCATAGCATAGCGTCCATTGGATAGCTGAAACTGAGCATTATTACCAGGTCGAGCACAAGCGATTCGCTCTGGGTAAGCATGGGTAATCAAAACACCTGTTTCATACGGATCGACAAAATCATTCTCTGCTTTAATCTGAAACAGCCTTCGATACTGATCTGCTATTTTTTCTATTCGCGCCAGCTTCTTTCCATCACGGTTTTCCCTGCGATGCATTCTCAATGCTTCAATTCTGGTATTGATATCTATTCCGGCTTCTCTTCCAAGCGGATCACGTTCTTCAAGCAAAGCTGCAATATCAGTGGCCAAAGCTAAATGATCATGTTCTTCTGCCAGTAATAGCATATGAGCAATCCTTGGGTGACAAGGCAAACGCAACATCTTTTGACCATGCTCAGTGATCTTGCCATTTTCTAAGGCCTCAAGCTGATGAAGTAAGTCTCTTGCCTGTGCCAATGGACCGGCAGGAGGTGGAGTTAGCCAAGTCATCTGTTGAGCATCAATAATTCCCCATTGCGCCATATCGAGTACCAATGAAGCCAGATCGGCCTCCATAATTTCTGGTACAATATGCTCAGCCATTCGCTGATGAGTCACTGTTGACCACATGCGATAGCAATGTCCTGCGCTTAGTCTACCAGCCCGGCCTGCCCGCTGATCGGCTGAGTCTCTAGAAATCCGGACTGTTTCTAAACGAGACAGACCTGAGTTTGGATCGAATTTGGAAGTTCTTCCAAAACCACTGTCAACCACCACTTTAATGCCTTCAATGGTCAAACTGGTCTCGGCAATATTGGTAGCCAGTACCACTTTTCGTTTCCCATTTCTATCAGGCATTATGGCTGCCTGTTGCTTATGTGGCGGAAGACTTCCGAAAAGTTGGTGAATGGCCATATCGCGTAAACTGCCTCTGAGTAAGTCTGCTGTTTTCTGGATTTCTCTTTGTCCTGGAAGGAAGACCAAAATATCGCCATCATGCTGTTTTGCAGCCTTTGTTATGGTTTTCGATATCAGTTCAGGAATTAAGAATTCATCGATATCGCCTTCATAGTTTACCTCTACAGGATATTGCCTTCCTTCGCTGACTACCGCAGGAGCTTTCAAAAGACTTGTCAGTTGAGGCATGTTCAGCGTGGCCGACATGATCATAATTCTCAAGTCAGTACGGAGTACCTGTTGGGCTTCACGGCAAAGTGCTAGGGCTACATCGGCATGAATGCTTCGCTCATGGAATTCATCGAAAATGACCATTCCAATGCCCGAAAGCTCATTGTCTGATTGAATCATTCGGGTAAGAATACCCTCGGTAACGACTTCAATCTTCGTTTTATCAGAAACTCGATTGTCAAATCGAATTCGGTAGCCAACCGTTTCGCCAACTTTCTCTCCGAGGAAATAAGCCATGCGTTCCGCAATGGTACGCGCAGCCAATCTTCTTGGCTCCAGCATGATTATTTTCTGACCCTTGAGCCAAGGTTCCTCCATCAAAGTGAGTGGCAGAAGAGTACTTTTTCCAGCACCCGGAGGCGCATTTACGATCATGGTGTTCTTTTCAGCGAGATGCTTTCTGGTATCAGAAACTACTTCCTTAACAGGAAGGTCTATATGTTGGTAGTCGAAGGACATTTAGTGAATTCTAGTATGCAGTAATTTGACTGGAGAGAAGCTCGGTTAGTTAGATTTTTTACGTTCTAGTTTCCAGATCATCAAAGGTTTGCCTTGTGTTTCTGTTCCGTGTATTCCCAGCAGTGTTAAAGACTCTGGTTTTATCTCAAAAATTGAGAAGAGATGAATTCCATCAGAATTAATCATGCTATCCGCAACATCATATTTAAAGGTACCCATAGGTCCAATTTCATCTTGTCCAATAACTAGTTCGTTGTTGGAAAAACTCAGTGAAAACACCGGGTCGGTTATGGGAGCCGATAAAGTATCGAGGATGGTCACAGGTTCCTCATAGATAGCAATTCCTTCGGTTCTTACAGGTTGAACGGATTTGGTTACCCATTCACCTTTAATACCCTCTAATAATTCATATCTCGTACTTTCGAAACCTTTTGAGCTTGTTTTCTTAAATGACATCAACTTATACCCTCTAAGCGGTATGAGTTCAGGGATTTCCAGAAGCTGAAGTTCGTTATTGTCAATTTTAACCACTTTCCATTTTTGACTGCCGAGAAGCAATGTGTCGGCAGAAACATCATAGATAAATGCATAATGAATAGGTTCTCCTTCAAACAGTTCACGACCTTCAAATGCAGAATTGAAATTAAAAGCTAAGTCATTTTTATCCTGCTCTTCGTTGTTATGATTTTCCTCAGAACCAAAGCTTCTTAGTTTAGGTATTTCAACCTTGTTTCCTTCTTCATCAACCTCTATTGAAATTGTGCCTTCCCAAGTGCCTATGATGAGTCTCTTGATATCCTTTTCTTGCTGAGTTTGTGCTGATATGGTGCCTGAAAACAGGAAGGAAGCTAAAAGGAAAACAGAAGTTATAAGTTGTTTCATTTTGAATAATATGTTGCGAAGTTAAGGGTTTTAGTATTGAGACCTGAGTATTGGTTATTGAGAAATACGGATTTGGGATGATACTCTTGATATTACAGATTAGAAATTTTATTGAATCTAATAATGAATAGGTAAATCCCCCGACCTTCCCGAAGCATCGGGAAGGAATTGAGGGTTTTTGAGTCATTTCTTTCTTCTCCAAATCAGAGTCTCTTAGATCCTCAGTGTCCATTTTAGGAGACACTGAGGGTGTTGCACTTGCGAGTCTCAATACTCAATACTCTGTACTTTGTACTCAATACCCATATCGCAAATCGCTATACAATATTGAAACAAGCTATCATTCCTACGAACATTTTTAGCACTCAGGTTGTATGTTTGCATAAAGAACAATCAATATGCTATTAGTACTTTCTCCTGCTAAAACACTCGATTTCGAAACGCCTTGCGATAAGGAACATTCTTACCCAAAATTTCAGAAAGAAGCGCTGGAATTGATTGGTGTGCTGAAAGAAAAAAGCCCTGAAGACATTCAAGAGTTGATGGATTTGAGTGAGAATCTGGCGGAGTTGAATGTAGATAGGTATAGAAAGTTCGCCAAGAGCAAAAACTCTAAAAGAGCCAAACAGGCAGTTTATGCTTTTCAGGGTGATGTTTATCAAGGCTTGGAGGCTGAAGCGCTTTCTGATGAAGATATTTCGTATGCTCAAGACAGGTTGAGAATTCTTTCTGGTTTGTATGGCATTTTAAAGCCATTGGATTTGATTCAGCCTTACCGATTGGAAATGGGTACTCGATTAGCTTTCGATGACTATACCACACTTTACAACTATTGGGCAGATAAGCTTTCCATTGAGTTGAATAAGCAGTCTAAGAAGTTGAAAGAGAAAACTTTGGTGAACCTGGCTTCTCAAGAATACTTCAAGGCAGTCGACCTAAAAGCGCTTAAAATGAATGTGGTAGATGTTGAGTTTTTAGATAATAAAAACGGTACCTATAAGATCATTTCTTTTTGGGCGAAGAAAGCCCGTGGGCTGATGGCTCAATACATCATAAAAAATCGAATCGAGACAATTGAAGGTCTTCAAGCTTTTGATTCTGAAGGCTACTTATTCGATTCTGAATCTTCTACTGATAACAAGCTAATCTTTAAGAGAGGGTAGGTATTGCCTTTACAGTCTTAAGCCTTTTATACTATTTATGTCGATTGTAAATCGACTTTTCTACTGTCCTCGTATCAAACGGTGACGAGTTGGTAGTTTTATAAAAAGAAAAGATAAGTCCGGAATAGCCGAGGTACCGTAATTGCGAGGAGCAAAAAGAACAAAGTGAAATTTTGTAACGAAGCAATCCGCTTGTTTATGTGCATCGTGCCAAGAACGGACAGATTGTCGCGTCACAAGTTTGACTCAGGTCAAACTTTCTCCTCGCAATGACTAAATTGGCCTGAAGACCTTTAAGATTCCAAAAAAACAAAGAGCGCAAAGTTTAAACTCTGCGCTCTTTGTGTAAATGGGGATATTACACCTATTACTTCCCAGCTTTTTCTATTTCAATCGTCCTGTTCTTTCTTTCCAGCGCCTTGTTGAACTTCGGAATGTCTTCATTGATAATCTGATCGAATTGTTCAACGGCTTTTTGAAGTCTTCCATTTAGCACTTCATAAACTTCACCTTGTTGATTGGTTGGACGGAAGTCTATGCCACTACCGTTGATATCACTAGCCAAAGCACTCAATCTTCCGTAAAGCTTGATAGGGCTTCTAAATGCATCTTCACGTGCACCTGTAAGGTGAATGTCATATAATTTTCCAGCTATATCTTCGGCAATTCCGAGAAGTCTCATTGCCTCTTTCTGAGTGCGTTTGTCACTTTCTTCATCTATGATGTTTTCGAGTTCCTTGCGAAGTTGTTCTACGGCATTAATATTACTTACTGCAACGTTAATTGCATCTCGCAGTTGAAGGGAGAAATAAACCTGTGCCTCAATATCTTCTTGAGTTCCTTCAGAATAAGGGTCTTTTAACACATCAAACATTTTCGAAACTTCTTGAATCAAGTCACCATTTTCGTCTTCTAGTTTCAAGTTGACTTTATACGAACCTGGAGCAACCCTTGGTCCGTATTGACCCGCCATTAGGTCTAAATCCCATTGTACTAAAGGTCTCCAGCCTTCTCCGTTTAATTGCACCCACGGGCGGCCAGGAGGTTGAGTTAAAAGCTTGGCTCGAATAATTGGCTCGTGTCTTAAGTCCCAAGTGGTTCTGTTTACACCTGCTCTAGACCTTGGGCTGAGTGTTCTGATCAGGTTTTCCTCTAGGTCTTCGATCTCTATTTTCACTTCACCCTTAAATCCTTCAGGTAAGAAATAGTTGATAATAGCTCCATTTGGCGGGTTTTGACCTGAATTGAAGCTTCCTCCATCGGTTTTAATGCTCTCTCGAGTATTGAACCTGTAAGTGTCTCTGACGTCCAGCAGCGCCAATTCATCATCTAGCTGATCAGCATTTCTCAGTGCTGCTAAGTCGTCCAATATGTAATATCCACGACCATAGGTACCCACCACCATATCGTCAAAACGCTCTTGAATTTCTATCCAGTAAACGGGGGCAGGAGGAAGGTTAAGTCTTAATCTGTCCCAGGTTGAACCATCATCATAGCTCACATAAATGCCTTTGTCTATACCAGCATAAAGCATTCCCTGTCTTTTTGGGTCCTCCTTTATGACATGTACAAAGCTCGACTCAGACGAAGGAATTCCGTCAGAAATCTTCTTCCAGCTTTGGCCATAGTCTGTGGTTTTATAAATATATGGATCGAAATCACCCATTTGGTGAAGGTCTACTGAGATATAAACCGTGCCTTTCTGATACTTCGAAATTTCAATGTTGGCAATAGTTCCCCACTCTGGAAGACCAGTGATATTGGCTGTTAGGTTCTGCCAGGTTTCACCACCATCTTTGGTGAGTTGAACTTGTCCATCATTTGTGCCCACCCAAATTAAGCCTTCTTCTAAAGGCGATTCTTCAATGGCGAATAGGGTAGAACCATCGAAAGTCATCAGGTTGTCAATTGCTACCCCACCAGAACTCTGCTGATGATCTTTCAGGTTTAGGGTTAAATCTGGGCTGATGATTTGCCAGCTTTGGCCATTATCGTCCGACTTATGAACGTACTGACTACCTACATACACTCTGTTTTTAGTGTGAGGGGAAAAGCTTAGCGGGAAGTTCCAATGCCAACGATATTTCATATCTGCCGGAGCCCAACCGTAGCCAGCTTCTGGCCAAACTCTAACTTCTCTCGAGTGACCTGTTCTGATATCGTGTCTTTCTAAACCACCATCGTAACAACCCGACCAGATGATGTTATTGTCGTTGGGATCTGGTTGAGCAAAACCACTTTCACAGCCGCCAACGCCTTTCCACAAACCAAGCGGAATGTAGCCTTGTAATGAATTGCTTGGTCCCATGTAGGACCAACCGTCTTGACGATTACCGAATACATTGTAAGGAATTTTATCATCTACTGCTACATGGTACATCTGCGCGATAGGAAGTACCACTCTTTGGAAAGATCTTCCATGATTGAGGGTCATACTTACCCCACCATCGTGAGCAACCATAAAGCGGTCAGGGTTTTCTGGATCGATCCAAATGTCATGGTTATCGCCACCACCTCTTGGAGGTCTTCTGTTCCTAGTTTTTCCACCATCTAATGAGTGAACGAACCGAACCGACATAGAATAGATTTCATTCGGATCACCAGTATTCACACGTAATCGGGTGTAATAAGGAGCTCTTTCATTCCAATCATGATCACGGCTCATCAATGTCCAGCTCATGCCTTTGTCCTCCGATCTCCACACTTCAGGGCTTTCTGCTTCGAACAAAGCGTAAACCACATTTGGGTCACTATGAGACAGTGCTACCGATGTTTTTCCTACAATTCTATCAGCACCGAACTTCAGGCCATACTTGTTTAAAGGTTCCCAAGTATCGCCACCATCTGTAGATTTATAAACTCCACTTCCGGCACCACCGCTATTCAATCCCCAAGTATTGATATGTACAGACCACATAGCAGCATAGATGATGTTTGGGTTTTCTGGGTCGATGGCTAAATCTGATGCACCAGTTCCTTCATCTATAAATAAAACTCTTTCCCAAGTTTCTCCACCATCTTTGGTGCGGTACACACCGCGCTCTTGCTGAGGACCATATGTGTGACCTAATGAAGCTGCATAAACAATGTCTGGGTTGGTAGGGTGGATTACCACATGTCCGATTCTACCTGTTTTTTCCAAGCCTTTGTGTTCCCAAGTCTGGCCTGCATCTGGTGAGAAATAGATTCCATTTCCCATGGCATGGGCAGGACGGATAACGAAAGTTTCGCCTGTTCCTACCCAAACTTGATCAGGATCGGAGGGAGCTAAGGCCACAGAGCCAATGGATGAGATGTCTTGATTATCGAAAATTGGACGCCAGTTGATGCCGCCATCAGTGGTTTTCCATAATCCGCCAGAAGCTGCACCAATGTAGTTGACCATTGGGTCGCCCGGAACTCCTGCTACAGCAATAGCTCTGTTACCTTCTGGGCCAATAAATCTGAATCTATGATTACCTAATTTCTTATCTAAATCGCTTTGACCCAGACAGGTGAAGGAAACGAGTAAGAGGACAAACAAAATGAGTTTTTTGAGCATTGTTTTAAGGTTTGAGGGGAAGATAATAAAAAAGGAGATTGTCAAAAATCAATCTCCTTTATGCGTAATATTATTGATTTGATTACCAACCAGTTCTATATTCTCTCTTCACGAATTGATTAGCCTCATCGAAATTGGTGATCTTCATGTTAGGACCATCCCAAAGTAGCTTGATGTAGCGTCCTGGATAAGTAGTTCTATTGCCATCTTTTTTCTGAATATCGAAACTTCTTAAGGCTAGATTGCCCATCAAAATACTTTCAGTTAGAGGTCCAGCAATATCGAAATCTGAGCTACATTCTTTTTGCTTATACCCGGCCATAGCAGCATTTACCCACTGTACGTAATGGCCTTCTGGTACTCTAGGGATTGTCTCTTTTACATTGATGGATTCGTTCAGCTCTAATGGTACCAAGCGAGGGTTTATTCCGTAAGTACCACACATCATGGTGCCTCGGGTTCCTTTGATGATTACTCCATTGCCACCATCACCCATTTGCTCGTTGGCACCTAGTTCTTCTGGTCTTGGCGGCTGAATTCCGCCATCCATCCAATGCAGTTTTAAAGTAGGCTCTTCGCCTCTTGCAGGGAAGTCTAGGGTGATATGGCTAGAAGGAGGGCAGCTTTCAGGAAAATAACCTCTTCTGAATTCACCAACATAAACAGAACCAACAGATGCCTCTACACCAGTAGGGTAACCTAGCTTGAGTGTTTTAAAAGCAGGTTCAATAATATGGCAAGCCATGTCGCCTAAGGCGCCTGTACCATAATCCCACCAGCCACGCCAGTTAAATGGCACTAAATTGTCTATATAGTCTTTTTTAGGTGCTGTTCCCAGCCAAAGGTCCCAATCGAGCTCTTTTGGTACCTGTGCTTTTCTATCGGCAGGCCAGGCTATGCCTTGCGGCCATACGGGTCTGTCTGTCCAGCACCACACTTCTTCGGCCTCACCAATTAGTCCGGCCTGATACCACTCTTGCATCTTTCTTACACCGTCTCCAGATGCTCCTTGATTCCCCATTTGGGTCACCACCTTGTATTTGTGAGCGGCTTCGGTCAGCTGTCTTGCCTCGGCTATATCGTGGGTTAATGGCTTTTGAACATATACATGTAAGCCTCTTTCCATGGCAGCCATCGTTTGAATAGCATGCATGTGATCTGGTGATGAAATTGTAACTCCATCTAGTCCAGATTCCTTTTCCAGCATTTCTCGATAGTCTTTGTAGTAGTTGGCTTCCGCAAATGTTTTTCTGGCATTAACAGCTCTTCTATCATCAACATCGCAAAGTGCTATTACTTTCACTGCAGAGCTTTTTGCAGATTCTGTCAAGTCAGAATAGCCTTTTCCTCCTACACCAATTCCACCTAAATAGAAGGTGTCTGATGGAGCTCTAAAGCCTTTGCCTAGAACATGGCGGGGAACAATGGTGAAAGCCGCAGTACCCAGACCGAGGGTTTTGATAAAGTTTCTGCGAGAACTTTTGTTTGGTTTGTCCATAGTTTCAAAAATGTGAGCCAGCGCGCTCGTTTCATACAATCGTTTAGCTTGGATATACCTTGCTGAATCAGTAAACGCGTGTTAACATCAGTGATTCTTGAACACACGTAGTACTGATCTGTCGATAAATTAAGGATAAATGACTTAATCAAAAATCATTTTCTGACCTTCTACATTTATGCCAAATGAAATAAAGTCTTTTAGCCATCTGGCAACTATATCTTTTTTGGGAGTCTAATTCTTCTAACTTACAAACAATTGTATGAGAACGCGCTGGATACCGATATTGTGGCTATGCCTTATTGGCAATACCCTCATGGCTCAGAATATACTAGACCATATGATGAATGGATCTGAGCAAGGAAGGCAATTGCTTGAGGTACTTTCTGAAATAGCCGATGAAGAACAAGCCAGTATTTTTTTTCTCCCTCGATGGATTGATGGTATTCAGATCAATAAGAGTTATTCGAGTAAAAGCCTTGGCTTCATGCTGGAAGAGCTCTTTGAGAACACTGAACTTGATGCAGTGTTGATGTACCCAAAAGTACTTGTTCTAATTAAAGACCCCACAAAAGATATTCAGAGAAGAGAAGCACTGATTTCGGCATTAATGCAAGGGAAGAAGGTTGAAACATATGAATTTGGCGAACCAGGAAGCTCTTCGAATCAGGAGGTTTTGATAGAAGGAGAAATAATTGATTGGACTACCGGAGAGGAGCTGCCTTTTGCAACGGTATCGGTGAACGACTCTTTAATGTCGACAGCCTCAAATGATCAGGGAAAATTTAGCTTAAAACTACTTGCTGGAAGTTATGTGTTACGCTTCAACTTCTTGGATTACACAGAAAAGGTGGTAGATCTTCATGCTTTCGATAACGGAAAAATCTATGTGGAGCTAGAAAAAGAATCTACGCAGTTAGATGAAGTTGTTGTGCAGGGAGAAAGAACCCAAGACCTTACAAAAAGTAAAATTGGCAGAACCTATTTAAATGTTAGAGATATTAAGCTAGCCCCTGCTTTTTTGGGTGAAGTTGATCTAGTGAAACAGGTTCAAACACTACCAGGTGTAACTACGGTAGGGGAAGCCGCTACAGGGTTTAATGTGAGGGGTGGGAGTGTAGATCAGAACCTCATTCTTTATGACGGCATGCCCGTGTTCAATAGTTCTCATGTTTTTGGGTTTCTTACCACTTTTATCCCAGAGGCAGTTAATGATGTGTCTTTTTATAAAGGAGGAATACCGGCCAATTATGGAGGTAGGGCATCTTCGGTGTTAGATATTAAGTCTAAAGACGGAGATTTGAATCGCTGGAATGCAAACATTGGTATTGGTATGATAACCAGTAAAGCCATGGTTGATGGGCCCCTTAAAGAAGGAAAAACCGCAATGGCGGCATCACTCAGGTCTACCTATTCTAATTGGTTGGTAAATGCTATAAGAACAGACTATGCCGATTTAAGTGATAGCAAAGTCAACTTTTACGATGCCACTTTGAAATTGACTCATTTGGTTTCTGATGATACCAAACTATCTTTTACAGGATATTCCAGTAAAGATGCTTTTTCGTTAGAAGGTGATACCACCTACAGATGGCATAACTTGCAAGTCAGCGTAAGACTAGATCACCAATTTACCCCGCAATTAGGTTCTGATTTTACGCTCGGTCATACAGTGTATGGTTACAACGTAGATAATGAAGACCCTAGACAAGCCTCACGTCTTTCGTACCAAATAAACCTCACTTCGTTTCAATCTGCTTTTCATTTAGACAAAGCTGAACACAAGTTAGATTTTGGATGGCAATTGACCCATTATCGATTTCAGCCAGGTAAGCTAGAGCCAACTTCTGGTAATTCTAATGCTGCAAATATTACCATGGATAATCAGTATTCAATAGAAAGTGCTTTCTACCTCAACGATGAATGGGAGTTGAATGATAAGCTAAGACTTGAAGGAGGACTGAGGGTGCCTATGTTCTTTTCTTTTGGCCCTGCTGAAGTTTTCACTTATGAACTAGGGGAGGTAAAGCAAGTGTCTACCATTACAGACACCCTAAGTTATAAGGGTGGAAAGTTAATTAAGGCTTACTTTGGTCTAGAGCCAAGGCTTTCAGTTAATTGGGAGTTTGCTTCCGAAGCATCTTTAAAGATTGGGTACAATAGAATTTACCAGTTTCTTCATTTAGTAACCAATACTGCTGCTGTTACTCCTGTAGATATATGGCAGCCAAGTGGTTATTACTTTCGTCCGCAGCGCGCAGACCAAATTTCTGCAGGTCTGTTTAAGGACTTTAGAGATAAAGCCTATGGTTTGTCTACAGAGGTGTTTTATAAGTTTATAGAAAACCAGATAGACTTTAAAGATGGTGCACGTCTTATTCTGAATAATCATTTAGAAACAGAGCTACTTCAAGGTAAAGGAGAAGCTTATGGAGTTGAAACCTCAGTTTTTAAGAATCAGGGAAAGCTTACAGGCAGTTTGAGCTACACTTATTCCAGAAGTTTCAGAACAATTGCAGGGGCCTCTACAAGTGAATCCATCAATAAAGGAGAACGCTATCCATCCAGTTACGATCAGCCTCATATTGTCAATTTAGGTTGGAAGCTAGCGATGTCTAAAAGGCATTTTTTTACAGGAAATTTCACTTATCATACAGGCAGGCCTGTAACTATTCCCTTGGCCGTATTTGGATATGATAATAATTCGGTAGCCTATTTTTCTGGCAGAAATCAATACAGAATTCCCGACTATCACAGACTAGACCTCGCCTTGGTTGTAGAAGGAAATCATAATAAAAGAAAGAAGTGGAAAGGTACATGGGTGTTCTCAATATATAATGCTTACGCTCGAAAGAACCCATACACCATCTTTTTCAGAACGTCTAGAGCTGGTGTTCCTGAACCCTATCAATTATCTATTGTAGGTACTATTTTACCATCTGTGAGCTATAACCTGAAACTCAATTGAAAGCACATCAATTTAAATATTCACCAACTTTCTTTTGCTGTCTCTTGATGATATTTGGGTGTGTTCAACCCATAGAATTTGATGTACCACCTGCAGAATCATTAGTTATTGTAGAAGGCTATATCAGCGATCAAGACGAGGAGTATACTGTAACTATCTCTAGGGCCATTCCGCTTTCAGCAGATAGTTTGAAACAGCCCCCAGTAGAAAATGCTACCGTTAGATTATACGATGATGAAAACAACATAGAAGACTTCCAAGAAGTAAGTCCTGGTGTTTACAAAACTGGTGGAGCTATTCAAGGACAAGTTGGTAAATCTTACCATATAAGGATTGAATTAGAAGATGGAACGATTTACGAGTCTGAGCCAGATTTGATGAAGCCAGTAGGGAATGTTGAAGAGATTCGCTATGAATTTGAAGCTAGAACAGAAGAACAAAATTTTGTCAATGCCCGCAAAGATGTATTTAATGTTTATATAGATTCAGATGCTGGGCCAGGCTTTGGTAATTATGTTCGATGGAGGTTTAAGGGTACCTATAGAATTGTTACTAACCCAGAATTAAAAGTAGAAGTCTTACCATGGTCAGATTTACCGAGACCAATACCTAGAGATTGTAGTGGCTTCCGAATAGCTGGTCATCCAAGTGGTTCGGGTTATATACTAGTTCAAGAGCGAGATTGTACTTGTTGTGAGTGTTTTGTAACCCAATATGAAAAGGCGCCTCAGCTTTCAGACGATCTATTGATTGCTGATAAACAGTTCAATAATGTAAAAGTGGGAGAAGTGGCCATCAATAATATAACATTCTACGATAAGTACCTGGTTGAAGTAGAGCAAATGAGCATGACTCAAACTGCTTTTGAGTTCTTCAAATTGATCAGAATTCAAAAAACCGAGGCCTCAAATATTTTTCAGCCACCATCTGGTGAATTAATTGGTAATGTTTTTCCAGTAAATTCCGATGACCGTGTGCTTGGTTTATTCTGGGCTACTGCTACCAGTAAAAAGACACGGTTTATTCAAAAATCAGATATACCTTATCAGCTAACCCCTACGGAAACCATTCCAGAATCTTGCACAGTCTTTTTTGATCATTCAACCACAGTCCAGCCAGAATCATGGAATTGAGAAAGTTGACTCTTCTTGGCTGGTTTGTTTTGTGCTTTTGTTCTGTTAAAGCTCAAAGCCAGTTGAATTCCTTCTTAAAGACTTATGAAACATATAAACAAGAAAGGCCTACCCAACAACTGTATTTCACTTTCAACCAAGGCAAGTATGTTCCTGGAGATACGGTATTCTTCAAAGCCTACCTTTTAGGGGAAGACCTGAGTCTTTGGAGCAGTCCTCAAATAGTTGAGATTAACTTGATCGATGCTTATGGCTCAGTAAGTGCACACACACTGATTAAAACAGAAAAGGGAGTAGCAAGCAATCAGATCATTCTTCCATCAGATTTGAAACCCGGCTTTTACAATTTTACGGCCTTCACTAATTGGATGAGAAATTTTGGGGTTTCTTCTATGTTTCAAGCTCAGCTAAGCATAGTAGGAGAAGCTGAATTAGATTATTTGAATGACAAAATAGAGTACGGAATTGAAGGTGGCAATTTGGTAGATGGAGTGGTCTCCGATGTTGTGATTAGATTCAATAAAGCCGATTCTTGGGTTTACTTAAATAATCGATTAAGCCGTATTGACTCTGTTAAAACGGACATGAATGGCTTGGGGAAATTCACCTTTAGAAGTGACAAGGCCAAAAGGTATTCTATAAACGCGGGAGATACAGTTGTAGATCTTCCAATGGTTCAGGAGAATGGATACAGTGTAAGCTTGGTAAATGGGGAGTCTAAAGATGAAGCCGTTAAAATATTGGTATCTGGAAAACCTGATCCTGATTTGGATAATCTTTATTTCATTATCACCTCAAAAGGAAAAGTAGTTTATGCTGAGGCTCTTCCTGTCGACCAGCTGAAAGTAGGGAAGAGCATATCTCGTGAAAAACTCACCTCGGGGCTCTATCATATTTCCTTGCTTAGTGATAGTGGAGAGCTCATTTCATATCGCGAATTCTTTCTTCCTTCTGTAGAAGATTTGGGAATATCGATAAATACTACTGGTATCAATTCAACTGTTCAAGACCTGAAGCTTAATATAGAAACTGCTCCATCTGTTTCGTCAGAATTATCGGTGCGGATTATCAATCAATCAGTTTTAGAGAATGAAACTCTTTCTTTCGAGGAGAAAATAGTGTTAAGTCAGAGAATCATTAATGAAGGGTACCACAAGCTTAAGACAAACGATAATGTGGTAGATCAAATGCTCATTCTGAAGCCCAAAACAGCTAATTGGGATGACATTCTTGAGTTTGATGGTAGAAAGCCTCAGTATGGCTTTTCATCGTTACTACAAAAAATAGGGGTGGCAAAAGATTCATTAGATAATCCCTTGCCTTTGCATTCTACCCTGATGTTTTACTTACAGAACGACTTAATGCGCTATGAAGTGGATGTATTAGAGCAAGGTATGTTTGCTTTAAACTTGTTTGATGTATTTGGCGAAGAAGAACTGTTTGTGATGGCAGAAACACCAACAGGTGAAGAGCTTCTAAATATTAATATTGACTGGATTGCCGAGCCGTTGCCTAGGTTTTTAACGCCACCTAAAGCCAAGGAGTCGAGTAGAAAAGATGCTTACGGGATTTTTGCTAGCAAAAGACAAAGAATAAACGACTCGTTTCAGTTTTTCTCTGATTCTGCCAATTTAGATTCCTTGGCAGACTCTCAGAAAAGTAGAGCGCCTAAGGTTCCTATTCTTGAGGCAGACGAAACATTTAATGTCGAAGACTTCTATTTATTTCCCACGTTTTCTGAGTTCATTAATGAGGTGGTTCGCCCTTTGAGAGTGGGAAAATTTAAGGGAAAACCTGTGGTTAGGGTAAGGTTTTTAGAACCAAACATAGCTACTGCAGATCCACTATATATCATTGACGGAATAGCAACAAAGAACACCAACTTCTTTCTGTCTCTCGATCCAAAAACGCTTAAACGAATTTCGGTTATCAAGTACCCTAAAAAACTTTCTAGGTTTGGAGACATGGCCAAAAATGGGATTGTGCTAGTTGAAACTAAGTCGGGAACAACAAGAGAACCAATAGATGAAAATAAGCTCTTTACTGGCATTAGTAGAGGCTTACCATTTGCTAAAATTCGTCCGAACAAGATTACGCCACAGTTTAGGTCTACACTTTACTGGAAACCTTCGGTTGAAACAGACGAAAATGGTTCGGCTACCATTCAGTTTTATAGTTCTGACGATGTTGCTCCAATGTTGATTTGCGTAGAAGGATTTGTGAATGGAAAGCCTTTCTCTGTGACAAAACAGCTTGAAAATGCTGCCAGAAATAATCACTGATTTTCACCTGATAAACCAAGTGTAAATACTTGCTTTTTGCGCAATGGAGAAGAGTGTTCTTTTCTGTTTATAGTGCTGAAAAACAGGTTGTTGAATGTACTCTGTTATTTGAAAGGTTAATCGAATTGCTTTTAAGGATGGTTTTAAAATTTATGAAATAATCCTATATTACCTAAGTTTTAAACCTTAACTACAAGTAACATGAACACACACAATACACTCAAGAGAGTGCAGCTCTGCATTCTTATTGGTCTAACATTTCTGGTAATTCAATCCTGCAAGCATTCGGAACCTGAGCGTAAGCATAAGGGCTATGAGGCGAAAACGGTTAATAACAACTTTCCTGATTTCGGAAGAATGATTAGCCCGGCCGAGTTCGTTGCAAATTACCCTGGAGAAAAGGTATTTCAACTCAAACAAGATTATCCTCTAGAAATGCCCGATGAATCTAAAATCCCTGACTTCTTCAACATCCCATTCGATGATGATGACCGATGGATGGAATACATTAATGCTGTGAGAGACTACTGTTTCGAAGGCATGATAGATGTAGACTTTGTGGCTCAAGAGAGTGAGGTCAGAGAATGGTATCACATGCCATGGATGCATTGGGGTCCACAAGGTTCTGAAGGTTTCAACGGACTGGCCAAAGAAGCTCAGATTTCTCCGTACCAATTAACACCAGAGCAAAAGAACCCGCATCAAACTTATGCTTTGGGCTATTACAATGAGTTTGCTGGTTATACGCTAGGGCAAATGTGGAAAGATGCTGACAACCCAGATGCTTATGCTACCCAGAATCCTAAAGGCTTTCCAGTAGGCACCGTCATCTACAAGCTTCTCTACACTGATGCCGATGAAACTGAAGTGGATTACTTGGTAAATCCTATGACAAGAAAAGCTTATGTTACACCAACTTGGAACGATGGTCAGGATACAGGACGAGTTGTAAAGGACATGCACCTGATTCAAATGGATGTGATGATCCGTGACCCAAGAGCCGATAAATATGGTACTGGTTGGGTATTCGGTACTTTCTGCTACAATGGAAAGCTGAACAATGGTAAAACTGGCTCAATGAGGGCTCAGAACCTAGTTCCAGTGGGAATTCAGTTCGGAAATGACGAGCAGGATACCACCAATTTTATTAATCCTTACCCGCCTACTGAAACTATAATTAATCCTAACCTTAAGGAAACCAAGATTAATCCGAATAAGGAAGAGTTACCCCCACAGCATCTAGGTTGGGGTGGAAGATTAGATGGCCCCGTAGACTTGAATAATGCCTCTTGTATGTCATGTCATTCTACGGCTGAGTATCCTCAGGCCGCAGCACTAGTACCGGCAGAAGCTTTCGAAGGAATTAAAAAACCAGTTAAACCTGGCAGTAAAGACAGTGTTTTGGTTAAGCTCACTAATACTGAAGCTGCTGCCTTCAAAAAATACTTCACCAATATTCGCTGTGGAACCCCTTATTCAGAGGGCACTACATCTTGCGACTTTTCATTACAGGTTTCATTGGCATTAGGCTATTTCACTGAATGGAAAAATGATAATGTTGAAGGCTATTGGTATAAGGAATATGAGAGAAGCCCGCTAGAAATGCATAGGAATGGTGAGTTGAAAGCATCTGTTGACGAAACTTTAAATAAGTAAGTCATGAGCCAGTACTTACCGCCACAAACTGAAAAGCTTCAGAAGAAAATCAAACATATCGTTGTTCTGATGCTTGAGAATCGCTCTTTTGACAACCTGCTTGGCTGGTTGTACGATGAAGAAAAACCACCAAACAGTCAATATTTTGAGGGTTTGAATGATGATCTTTGGAACCCATTAGACAATATTGATAGTAATGGAATGCCCTTTGTTGAAAAGGTACCTATTCAAAAAAATGGAGTCAAAAAGAGTAAATATGGAAAAACTGAAAGCGTTCCGGTAGACTATTGTTTTCCTGACCCTGATCCTGGAGAAGGCTTTAAAGATACCAATCATCAGCTATTCAGTGAATACAATGTTGGCGCACTTTATCCTCCTCAGCCTATTAATATGGGCTTTGTTCAGAACTATCAGAATGCTATGCTCTACGGAGCCTATAGTTTTGGTGATTCGCCTAGCAACCCAAGGGACATCATGAAGTGCTTTACTCCTGAGCAGACACCAGTACTCTCTTCTTTGGCTAAGAACTTTGCGGTTTGCGATCATTATCATTGTTCAATCCCCAGTCAGACGTTGCCGAATAGGTCTTTCGTTCATGCAGCCACTTCGGGCGGAAATGTGAACAACTCACCTAATTCATTTACCGATTCTAAAACCATTTACAATCAAATTCAAGATGCCATAGATGGAGGAAGGAATGACTTGAGTTGGGGGGTGTTCAGTAGTAATATGATGCCTACAAGCTATTATAAAAAGCAAAAAGACAAGCCAGGCGAAACCAAAGATGATCATTTCTCACTTACCCGTCTCTGCATGACACAATTGCACGATCCTAAGTACGATGACAACTTTGGTACAATAGATGATTTTAAACAGAAATGCGCTGATGGAACCTTACCGAGCTATTCGTTTCTAGAGCCTTGTTATGGAGGAGAAGATCAAAATGATCAACATCCTCCAGCCGATATACGTCCTGGTGAGCAGCTTATGGCTGACTTGTACAATGCAGTAAAAACTTCCAAATCGTTCGAAAACACACTTTTCATAATTACTTATGATGAACATGGTGGATGTTATGATCATGTCCCTCCTCCGGGAGAAGCCAAGAATCCTGACCCCAACAATCAGCCGGGACAAGAAGGATTTCTGTTCAATCGTTTTGGTGTACGGGTTCCTTGTATTGTCATCAATCCATACATTACCCAAGGTTTAATTGCCAGGCCTAAGGGCTATGTGCCTTTTGATCATACCTCAATAATCAAGACAGTTCAGGAGTGTTTCAAACTTGAAGGTCACCTGACCGCAAGAGATGAAGCTGCTCCGAGTTTTTCGGCCGTGTTAACTGAAGCCAGTCCTAGAACTTCATTTCCCGAAGTAACTCCTCAAAAATGGGATACCAAAATAGATGTAGATCATGAAAATGACCTTCATAGAGTAATGGGGAAAATGGTGAATAAACTTACTGGTGATTCAAATGATAGTGGAGATAAACACCACTTGGAACACTTACAAGAAAGCTACAGCAAACACTTCATTCATAGAAATAAAGAACACTTAACTAAATAGGCACATGTCAAATCAAGTATCGTTTTTTCTAAATGGTCAGCAAGTAGTTCTAGAGGACCCTTCTCCAAAACTACTTCTGATCGACTTTTTAAGATCTCCAGAAATAGGGCTCACAGGAGCCAAAAAAGGCTGCGGCCAAGGTGGTTGTGGTGCCTGTACGGTTATCATGTCTTCTTGGAACAAAGAAAAGAAGGAAGTAGAGCATAAGTCCATCAACTCGTGTTTGAGACCAGTTTGCTCATTAGGAGGACTTTCCATTACCACTGTTGAAGGTACAGGAGGAACAAAAAGGCCTGAAAACAAACACCTTACCTTTACTCTGCCTGCTTCGAGAGGAGTGGCTCCTGGGGCAATTCAGCCAACAGATCATTGGAATGAATCTAAGAGTAACTTGCTGGAACATCAGGAGAAAAAGAAGTCACTGGTAAGGAGCAGCCTTGAAAAAATCCGTGATGCAAAAGGTCTAGAACATGTGCTGGTAGGAGATGAAAATCTGCATGAAATTCATGAAGGAATGAACCCAGTGGCACATAGGCTGGCCATCAATAACGGATCTCAGTGTGGATACTGTACGGTAGGTTTTGTAATGAATATGTCTGCTTTCCTTGCCCAAAATCCATCACCAACCAAGCAGCAAATAGAAGAAGCTTTCGATGGTAACATCTGTAGGTGTACTGGCTATCGGGCAATTCTTACGGGAATGAAAACCTTTGCTTCAGACTGGACGGAAGAGGACGAAAAAGAAAGAATGAAGTGCTTGACAGAAGACAAGTGCGATCAGGTTTTGGTGCATGATCAAGTAAAGATCCCATTTCCTGAGGCTGCTAAAGCACCACTTCCGGACACTAAAATTTTAGAGAGTCAATGTGATTGGGTGACGCCTAGAACGCTTGATGAACTCAAAAGAATCATGAGGAAGAATCCTGGTGAAACTACCAGAATAGTCTTCGGAAATACATCATTCGGTATTTATGCCGATGAATACCCTCAAGTCAAATTGATGGTAGATATTAAGTTGATTGAAGAGTTAAAGGGAATTAAACAGACTAAGGATGGAATTTCGTTTGGAGCGACCACAACTTATTCCGAACTCTTCGATTTTCTGGAGAATTTGAATCCAGAACCTACTAGCAGATTAGGAGCTAGTTTGTACATGGTTCATAGAACGGCAGGAATGATTGTGCGAAATGCTGCTTCAGTGGCGGGAAATACCATGTTGGTTCTTAAACATTTGATGCAAGGAGAGCCTTTTCCTTCTGACCTATTTACAGCCTTAGATGGTAATGATGCTACAATTACTTATCTCAAGGTATCTACCGGAAGAACCACTGAAGATCATGTTGATGAACTAGTGAGAAAGCTAAGAAGAACACCTTCATTAGCAGATGATATTATCATTCTCAGATATTTCATTCCTCAAGGCAAAGGAGAAGAGGTAGTATTATCTCAGAAAGTTTCTATAAGAGAAGTAAACTCACATTCCATTGTCAACTCAACAATTCGACTGGAGCTTGGTAAAGACTTAAAGGTCGATGAAGCTTCCATCGTTTTTGGTGGTATTGCTCCTATCACTTGGCATGCAAGAAATTCCGAGAGATGGCTAAAAGGAAAGAAGCTATCCCTAGACCTCCTTCCTAGACTTTTAGGCATTGTTAGGAGAGAAGTCATAAAAGAGCTGGCTTATTGGGAGGAAAAAGGAAGGTCTAATGGCTTACCATCGGAAGGTTTTACCGATGAATATCGCGTAAAGCTTGCTATGTCTTATATCTACAAGGCCATTGTTAGGGCGATTGTTGAAAAGAAACCGAAAGAGATTCCTGAGAACATTAGCTCTGCTGCAAAAATTGATTGGGGTAATTGGGGTGTTAGCAAAGGAACTCAACACTATACCATTCAAGACTTTAAAGCTCCAGTATCTCAACCATACATTAAGCTTATGGCTTTTCATCAGGCTATGGGAGAGGTGCATTATACACATGAGATTGAATTGCCACCAATTGGTCAGAATGGTGCTTTTATTCAAAGCCAAAGAACGCTGGCTCTCTATCATTTCATTAATCCAGAAACCAAAGCTCAAATTGATAGAGACCAATTAGCAGATTATCTAGAAGATAAATTCGAAGGGTTTTATGCATTAATCAATCATGAGGATATTCCTCCAGGTGGCGTAAATCTTCAAGGTATGGGCGCTGACCAACCCATTTTTGCTGTAGATCAAATACTCTATCCAGGCCAAGCAATTGCCATGGTTATAGCCGAGAGCGAACAATTAGCCATCGAAATTGCAGAATTCGCCTCTTCCAATTGTTTAGCGTACAAGCCCATTAACTGGCAGAAGGGGTGGGAAAAGCCAATTATGAGCATAGATGAGGCCATTGAAAAGGAGAGTATCTTCCCAGACTGTCCAAAATCTTCTCCATTTGTTACGCATATATGGAAGATTACAAGGCCTGGCACGGAACTCTATTGGACTAATGAGAATAAAAAGCCGTTGGATAAAAAGCCTGTGAAGCGGAAGACCAAGGTGGACGGCAACAACTGTCTGGTTATTGAAAATACTCAGGTGTCAGGTGAGCAGATTCATTTCTACATGGAAACACAATCTTGTGTAGCAATTCCTGAAGATGACAATCAAATTCTGATTCACCCTTCTTCTCAAAGTCCAATGGAAATGCACCAAACTGCTGCCATTTCTTTAGCGGCAGAACATAACAAAGTCAATATTGATGTTCGTCAATTGGGAGGTGGTTATGGAGGAAAAACCGAGCAAGCCAAGTTTGTGATTGGTCCAGTTGCGGTTGCTGCTAAAGCCCTAAATATTCCGATTAGAATGGCCCTGAAGCGAGAGCATGACACCGCTATGATTGGTAAAAGACATGGTTATTATGGTCAATATCAAATAGCTGTAGATCAGGGAGATATAAGAGAAGAAGATAAGGGGATTATTAGAGGTCTATTGGTTAAGCTTTGGGGCGATGGTGGTGCCTTTTACGACTGTTCATTTGTAGTAAGTAATTGTATTCAGTTGCGACTGGATAATGCTTATCTGATCAAAAATTTTGAATCTCAATTAGATGTGTGTCGAACTAATAAGGCGCCTAATACTGCTATGCGTGCCTTTGGCGATATACAGGGCAAGTTGATTTTAGAAAATGCAGTAGATGATGCCGCATTTAGTGTTGGTATGGATCCCTATGACCTTCGACTCAAAAATATGTATCAAAGAGGGGATGTGACACCATTCGGTCAAGCCCTTTCTTATTGCTACATGCGCGATGTATGGAAATACATTGAGGAGAAGAGCGATTATAGAGCCCGAGTTAAGAAAGTTGAAGAGTTCAATAAAAATAATAAGTGGAAGAAGCGAGGTATTTATGCCATTCCTGTGAAGTATGGTTCTGGTTATAACCTAGTGATGCTTGAGCAGGCCGCTGCTATTGTTTCTATATATTCTGGTGATGGGAGTATTTCCATCAATCAGGGTGGTGTAGATATGGGACAGGGAATGATGACCAAAGTGGAGCAAATAGCCTCTTATATCTTGAATGTGCCTATGGAACTCATTCAAATTCATAAACCGTCAACTAAGGTAATCCCTAACCCGAGTAGCACAGGAGGTTCCACAGGAACGGCCTATAATGGTGAAGCTGTAAAGCAGGCCTGCGAGAAAATGAGGCAAAGGCTAATGGAATTTGGTCAGAAGTTGCTCAAAGAAAACGGAGAAGACTGGTGTAAGGCTCAAGGTATTGACTATTGGAACTATGGAAAAGAAGGGTGGTCAGCAAACGTTATCCGTCCGAATGTCGATAAGCACCCAAGGTTAATCTGGCAGAATCTCGTAGGGTTGGCCTACCAATACCGCATTGACTTGATCGCTGCATTTACCGCACCAATTCCTGGCGGAACAACGCCTGTTCCTGCCATGACATTCAAGCCAATAGATCAACAAAAGGAAATACCGGGTATTGAATTGGCCCCTGTGCAAAGCACTGCTGGTGTTGTCGACTCATTCGTTGGTTGGACATTCTCAGCTGCATGTTCAGAAGTAGAGGTAGATGTTCTCACAGGAGAAGTTAAAATTCTCAAATCAGACATTGTATTTGATATGGGCTGGAGTCTAAACCCTGCCATTGATATTGGTCAGGTAGAAGGTGCTTTTGTTCAAGGGGTTGGTTATGTAACCACCGAAAAGCTAGTTTTTCAACCTGATGGTGAAGAAGTAGGCCGCCTGAATACGCTGAATACCTGGAGGTACAAGCCACCAGCTGTTACTTCTATTCCTTTGGAAATGAATACCTATTTGTATCCTAGAAATAACTCTTCAGAGGTTCCTGAAAACCCTAATGAATTGATGTCTAGTAAAGAAGTAGGGGAGCCTCCTTTGGTACTGGCTTCTAGTGTATTCTTTGCCATCAAGGCGGCAGTAAGAGCTAGCAGGCTTGAAAGAGGGCATTCTGGTTTATTCAAATTAGATGCTCCAGCAACCGTTCAGGAAGTGAACCTGGCTTTGGATGTAACTGACAGAGACTTGAAATCTATATAGTCGTGTAAGGCGCTGATACATTCAATAGAGGCTGTTTCAAAAGCTATTGTTCTCGTCATTCCCACTAGATTTTTAGAGCTGGGTCGAGAATGAAAGCTAGCAATTGAGACAGCCTTTTTATTGGTCATAAAAGGAGTTAAAACTATGCACTTTAGTGCATTTCGCTTTAGCTTCTCAAAAGCATCCTGGAATTTACGATGTACGCCCCGATAATGCTCGGGGTTTGATTGACGTAAATCGTACATTTTCTAAGTCGGCCATTCAAAGCGACTTTTAGTTGCTTCTAAAACTATGGTGCTTTCAGCCCATAGTGGTTTATTTCGTGTCCTCTTTTTCCTTACTGATTCTTTCTAATGTCTCAGCAACTTCAGTCAGGTTTGAATCTGAGTTGCCAGCTCGTATATTTTGTGCACACTGATTGATGTGCTTTATAGGCCAATGTTCAATATACTCTTCCATGATGGTGTATTCCCCGTTACCAGTACCATCAGGGCCCATGTTCTCTCTAATAAAACTCTGCTGAACTAATAGTTTCTCTGTTTCTTCAGTGTCTAATCTCTTTATTATGTTGTCTAAGGCATTATTTACAATCACATTGTCAGGGTTTCTGTGAATGTAGTTGAGTGCAGTAACTAGATCAGTAGCAAACCAAGGCACCTTATCTACCCAATTGTCGATGAAGAGGTCTCTTTCAGATGCATTTTTGAGATTGGCTCCAGCCACTTCTAAGTAGTATACTAAAGCAGGCTCCTTATTTGGGAATATAGCCATGATAAGACCGAGCACATCTTCTGCAGACTCCTCAAATATGGCTGAAGGGTTATAACCTCTTTCTCCTTTAGGAGCGTCCGTCATAAAGCCAACGTCTACTAAGTAATCGTAAGCCTCATCTAAGTCGTAGGTAGTAGGAGTGAAGTTCTTTTGGTCACTGCCAAAACAGGCACTGAAGCAAATAAAAACCACTAAACTGATAGATTTGAGTCCCTTAATCATGGAGCGAAAATAATGAGTTGTGTTTTTACAACAAATCAAATAGGTTGAGTTGAACTAAAGCAGATTTATGGTTGAAAGAAGTTTACAAAAACATCTCTTTTAAGGCATTCCAAAGCATTTTCTTCTTCTCTGTATCGGTAGCTATTTCAGAGAGAGGATGAGCTTTTAATGATTTTTTAGGGCCGTTAGCAGTAATCTTGTAAAAGTCAGCAGGCTGAAGATTTGGTATCTTACTAGTTCCAAAATCTAACACATGCTTGTGATTTTGCTCCGCTAAAAGTGCCTCCATTTGTTCTGATGAGCTGTCATGAGTATGAGCAATGAGTACGTCTGTCTCTGTCCGTTTTACTGAACCAAGAATTTTCAATAGTAATTCTTTCTCAGCACTCACTTCACCATTTTGCCAGTCTACCAAAATGATACAGCCTTTTAAGTTATCACCAGAAGTGAATATAGGCTTTAGCTCCACCTTGACCTCTGGTTCTTTCACAACAGCTGGCTCTTGTTCAACGGCTTCTTCTTTATACTCGTTTGAAGCCGGTAATTCTTCTTTAATAAGGTAAAGGGGCTCGGTGATAAACTCAGAAAGAAAAGCGCGATCGGACATAGATCAAAAATAGGCCTTTGTGGGTGTTGTTACCAACAAAAAAGGCCTGATTATTTAAGTTCCCTGACTAATTCGTTGAGAAGCGAAATCTGCAAAAGGATTATTCAGCTTTTGCGATATTTTGATCTACGAAAATACTTTTCAATTCTGTAGCCTCTTCTGGCTTCATTCTTTTAGCCAAAACAAGGCGAAGTTGTCTTCTTCTTAGTGCGCCATCGAATAATTCTTTCTCTTCATCCGTCTCAGGAATTAGCTCTGGAACGTCTATCGGCTTACCACCTTGGTCTACAGCCACGAAAGTAAAGAAGGCACTGTGGCTACGGAATTTGGTTCCTGAAGGTATGTTCTCGGCAAATACCTCAATATATACCTCCATTGAGCTACTAAATGAACGAACCACTTTAGCGCGAAGAGTAACTACATCGCCTAATTGAATCGGTCTTTGGAACGAAATATTATCGGCAGAGGCAGTAACAACAATTCTATTGGAGTGTTTTTGAGCGGATACACCAGCGGCTATATCCATCCAATGCATGAGTTTACCACCCATTAAATTGTTTAACGTATTGGTGTCGTTAGGAAGCACCAATTCGGTCATTATAACTAAAGATTCACTCGACTTCTTTGCTTTCTTTGCCATAGTATATTTTGTTCACTGCAAAAGTAGTCAATGAATTTTTAGTTGTATGATGTATTCGTTAGATATTTTAGAATAAAATACTGAAAAGGAGAGCACAAATGACAAGCGTCAAATTCCAATTGCCGACCAACTCTGATTACTGTTTTCCGTTTTCTAATGAACCGATTTACTTCCCCCAACCGTCTTCGCCCATGAGAGGGACAAACTTGAAATCAGTAAAGGTTTCGGTCCTTACACGGTTTTTGGCGGTTTTAGTAATGCGCAGCATTTGTTGAGTTTTGGCATCACCTACAGGAATCACCAAGATACCACCAACCTTTAGTTGGTCAATGAGTGCATCGGGTACAGTGGGAGCCCCTGCTGTCACTATAATTTTATCATAAGGAGCAAAGCGTGGCATTCCCTGCGAACCATCTCCATAAAAGAAGTTTGGTTTATATCCCATTTCTGGCAAAAACCAACTGGTTTTGTCGTACAAATCTTTCTGATACTCAATGGTATAAACCTCGGCACCTAATTCTAGCAGTACAATGGATTGATATCCAGAGCCAGTTCCAATTTCGAAAACTTTGTCTCCAGGCTTTAACTCTAGTAGTTCAGTTTGGAAAGCTACGGTATAAGGTTGAGAAATGGTCTGACCCGAACCTATAGGGAAGGCTTTGTCTTCATAAGCATGCTCCAAAAATGCATTCTCAAAGAAGAAGTGGCGCGGTATTTTGCCAATAGCAGCTAATACTCTTTCATCTCTAATTCCCTTCTCTCTAACAACTCGCACGAGCTGCCTTCTCATTCCTTTATGTCTGTAACTGTCTTGCATTGAAGCTTCGAATTTATCTGAAAATTTGCAGACAATCCGATAAAAAATTGATGCTTTTCGTTTGTGCTTGAGGCTCAGGCTTTCCCGATTAATGCGTAAACTTGCCATATGTTTACAGGGATAATAGAAACGGTAGGAACCATCAGTTCCATTGAGCAAGAAGGAAGCAATTATCACTTCAATATTGAAAGTAACATCAGCAATGAGCTAAAGATAGACCAAAGTGTGGCTCATAATGGGGTGTGCCTTACAGTGGTTGCTGTAAATGAAAATGTACACCGAGTTACTGCGATTGATGAAACGTTACAAAAGACAAGCCTGGGAAACTGGAATGTTGGTGGTAAAGTGAATATAGAGCGTTGTATGGTGGCTAATGGCCGATTTGACGGTCATGTTGTACAAGGCCATGTGGATCAGATTGGTACAGTAACGAGTATCCAAGAAGAGGATGGAAGCTGGCTTTACGACTTTGAATATGACCCCTCATTAGGCAATGTAACTGTTGAAAAAGGTTCGATATGCGTTAATGGCACCAGCTTGACTTGTTTCAATTCTGAAGAAGGAAAGTTCAGAGTAGCTATTATTCCTTATACCTACGACCACACAGTATTTCATACGCTTAAAGAAGGAGATTCAGTAAACTTAGAATTCGATATCATTGGGAAGTATGTTAAAAGACTTTTAGGCAAATGAGGCTAAAGTTTGAGGTCATTCCTTATGTCTTGAAATTCACTTTCACAGCAGGTACTTCTCGTGGTTCTTTCACCGAGAAAGAAACTTGGTTGATTAAGGCCTATGATCCATCAAAACCAGATCAAGTAGCTTGGGGCGAAGCAGGACCGTTAAAAGGACTATCAGAAGATTATTCGCCTGATTTCCAGTCAAAATTGACTTCATTTTTTAGTCAAGTTGAAGGAATGGAAATACCAGACAATCAAGTAGATATTCTTGAATTTGCCTCAGAAGTGATTCCTGCTGATTTCCCTTCAATTAGGTTCGGCTTAGAAACTGTTCTGCTCGATTATTTAAAAGGTGGACAGTTTAAGATATTCGATAATCCGTTTGCTCAAGGCAAAAGGCGTCTTCCTATTAATGGCCTAATCTGGATGGGTGATGAAGCCTTCATGCAAGAACAGATTGAGGCCAAATTAAAAGCCGGTTTCAATACCATCAAAATGAAGATTGGTGCCATTGACTTTGATACCGAGTTTAAACTGCTTGAATCCATAAGAAAGCATTACTCTGCCAATGAAATTACTTTACGAGTAGATGCCAATGGAGCTTTTGATGAATCTAATGTTCGTTCAAGATTGACGGATTTAGCTTCCTTAGAAATTCATTCTATAGAACAACCCATTATGCCAGGTCAAGGAGATCTTATGGCAAAGCTCTGCGAGGAAGAGTTGTTACCTATTGCGCTAGATGAAGAGCTGATTGGAATTCATTCACTTCAAAAAAAGAATGAGCTACTCGATAAAATCAAACCTCAATACATTATTCTGAAGCCATCTTTGGTGGGTGGAATCAAATCCTGTCGAGAGTGGATTACTCTTGCTGAAGAAAGAAATATAGGCTGGTGGATGACCTCCATGCTCGAATCTAATATTGGTTTAAATGCTATCGCCCAGTTCACTGCTGAGTATGAAAACCTGTTGCCGCAAGGCCTAGGAACAGGTCAGCTTTACTCCAATAATTTTGATTCTCCACTGGAGATCAGAAAAGGAGAGTTGGTATACAATGTGCCTAAGGAGTGGGAGATAATTTAATGAACCTAGATCACACCTTCCGCTCAATCTCCCTCAGGTTCTCCATCTTCTTATTGCGAAGGAATCCGTTGATGTCTTCCAAATGCTCTTTGATTCTCTGATTGCCGAACTCTAATACTTTATCTGCTAATCCGTCTAGAAAGTCACGGTCATGAGAAACCAAAATCAGCGTGCCATCAAAAGCTTTTAAGGCATCTTTCAAAATGTCTTTAGAGCGAATATCCAGGTGGTTGGTAGGCTCATCCAATATCAGGAGATTCACTGGTTGTAAGAGTAGCTTCACCATAGCCAAGCGAGTTTTTTCACCACCAGAAAGCACTTTTACTTTCTTATCGATAGCATCTCCAGAAAACATAAAGGCGCCTAGTAAATCCTTGATTTTCGACCTAATGTCCCCTTTGGCTATCTCATCAATGGTTTGGAAGACGGTCAGGTTCTCGTCTAACAGTGAAGCTTGATTTTGAGCAAAGTAGCCAATCATAGAGTTATGGCCAACCTGAAGTGTTCCATCAAAATCGATTTCGCCCATAATAGCTTTAACCAAAGTAGATTTACCCTGACCATTTTTACCTACTAAGGCAATTTTTTCTCCTCTAGCCACAGTGAATGAAGCACCTTCGAAAACTACATGGTCTCCATAGCGCTTAGCCAAGTTATCTACAATTACTGGATAGTTTCCTGAGCGAGGGGCTGGAGGGAATTTGATGTTTAAGGCAGACGTATCTACCTCATCAACCTCAATAATTTCCATTTTTTCGAGCATTTTCACTCTAGATTGAACCTGAAGTGTTTTGGAATAGGTACCCTTAAATCGCTCAATAAACTGTTTAATTTCCGCTATTTCTTTAGCCTGATCATCGAACTGCTTTTGCTGCTGCTCGCGTCTTTCTTTCCTCAGTTCTAAATAATGCGAGTAATTGGTTTTATAATCGTAAACCTTGCCTCTGGTGATTTCAATGGTTCTATTGGTGAGGTTGTCTACGAACGTTTTATCGTGGCTAATAACCATTACAGCCTTAGCGCTGGTTTTCAAAAAGTCTTCTAACCATTGAACCGATTCAATGTCTAGGTGGTTGGTAGGCTCATCGAGCAGAATAAGATCTGGTTTCTGAAGCAGTATTTTAGCCAATTCTATACGCATTCTCCAGCCACCACTAAATTGACTCGTAGGTTTGTTTAGGTCAGAACGCTCAAAGCCAAGGCCTATTAAGGTTTTTTCTACTTCAGCATCATAGTTTACATCTTCAATGCTATAGAACTTCTCACTAAGCTCGGAAACCTCTTCGATGATCTTACTGTAGGCGTCTGACTCATAATCAGTCCTTGTTTCCAGCTGATGATTGAGTTCATCAATTCTGGTTTTCATTCCTTGAATCTTGGCGAAAGCTTTAGAAGCTTCTTCAAAAACGGAGCAATTATCTTCAGTCAACAGGTGCTGGGGTAGGTAGGCTATAACAGCTTCTTTGGGTGCAGATATTTTACCACTAGTAGGCGTGTTTTTACCCGCTACTATTTTTAACAGTGTAGATTTTCCTGCCCCGTTTTTGCCCATCAGGGCTATTCGGTCATTGTCATTAATATTGAAAGTAACATTATTAAATAGAGCATTGCCATTGAACTCAACACCTACAGCATCAACTGAAATCATGAATCGAAATTTGGTCGCAAAGATATGTTTTTGGCCATTGAAAATATGATGGATGCTAAGAGTTCTGAAGAATTCTTAGACAGATTGAAAACAGTTTTATCATAAGTGCACTGATGATATTTTCGGAAATAGCTTAGATCTATTTTCAGCTTTTAGCCGCTAGGGGTTTTTAACCATCCTTCAAAAAATGGAACTTTTTGTTGTCGGCTTCACGACCATGGTGGACATTTGTAATAATGTCAGCAATTAGATCAACTCTTATTGGCTTGGTGATTTGCTCACAGCTTGTGAGCACTTTTCTCATGCCACTGATCTATCTCGATTACGAGATACGGAAAGATTATATTGCTGAGTTCCTTTGTATCGAAAGAGACAAACCCATTACAGTATGCTACGGTAGCTGCGTTTTGAGCGAAAACCTACAAACGGCTCAAGACACTCAGGACGATGCTGAAAAGCTGATGCCTAAGGAGTATACCTTTTACTGCAATGAACAAAGGGACGAAGCAATAGGTGAAGCCACTTGGCATCTGTTGCAAGACAAATTGCCACTGGCTTATGACGAAGATGTTCCTAGCGACCTCTTTAATTCTGATATTTTTCAGCCTCCCCGGGCATAGATTTCCCTTCCCAAATGGTGTATGAATTAACTGTATTCCATTTGCTCATGGCGAATGTGAGAATACACTGTGCACTCTTATCTATTATTCAATTATATCCTGAATTGGGTTAAAGCTTGATGATCTACTCGTTTATTTTGAGCGAGTAAAGCTGATGTCTATTAGTTTCTAAGTAAACTTTTAGATAGAACATCTACGCATCAGTTTTAGCCTGTTCAACTAATATTCTAAGAAATCTAAAAGATGAAAATATCTAAAATTTTAGCGCTACTGGCGCTTATCGTTACCATTATGTCTTGTGAAAATGACGAACCTCAACCAGAAGAGTTCGGAACATTTCAACTTTACTTCGATAATAAGGTAGGGGCTAGCGAGCTTACGCTAAGTGAGCCCGGATCTACTAATTACAATTACGAAACAACCAATGGCGAAAAATTCAACCTTTCCAGGTTTGGCTATTACGTGAGCAAAATAAAATTGGAAGGACCGAATGGTGAACTTTATGAGGATGAAGTCAGTGTTTCTGCCAGCGAGTCGAAAGGTTACTACCAAATCTTGGAGAGTGTAGCTTCTAGTCATAATGTAATGCTGGAAAATGTACCTGCCGGTTCGTACAGCAAAGTAACTTTCACTATTGGTGTGGCTGAAGATGGCGTTCAGGAAGGTGCTTTGGGAGGTGTTCTAGATCCGGCCAAAGGTGCTTGGTTCTGGAACTGGAATGCTGGCTACATTGGAATGGCCATTGAGGGAACTGCCGAAAACTCAGCCCAGCAATATGTAGATTGGGGCAATGGTACAGAAACCAAAGAGAAAACCTTTGCTGTTCATGTTGGTGGCTGGAAGGATGTTACTGACAATGAGAATTTTGTGAACAATGTTCGCACCAGAACGCTCGATTTTGGAACAACCGTCTCGGTTTCTGAAGAGCTTTCTCCGAATGCTCATGTAGTAACTGATGTGCTGAAGCTATTAGATGGAGTTAATATAGACTTTAGTTCAACCTATTCGGTACATGCTCCAAAGGCAGGTAAGCCTTTTGCAGATCAGTTAGCCAATGCCTTTGTGGTGCACCATGTACACCAGAGTTCTAATGGTCATGGTCATTAATAGAGTGATGAAAAAGTGCCTGGCCATTGGCTGGGTGCTTTTTTCTCTTTGGTCATGTGGGGGCGGAGCTGATGAAAAGCCTGGAGAAGTATTGGCTTTTGTAAAGCCTGAGCACTTTCCAGAGCCTACATACACGTTTCAGAATAACCCGATAACAGCAGAAGGTTTTGAACTGGGTAAGAAGCTGTTTTTCGACCCAATATTATCGAGAGACAAGAGTGTTTCATGCAATAACTGTCATCAGCAGTCGCGGGCTTTTGCCGACACACCACTGCATCCGACTAGTGTTGGGGTAGACAACCGGTTCGGCATAAGAAACGCGCCTTCCATAGCCAATATGGCCTTTATGAAGGAGTTCTTTTGGGATGGTGCAGTTACACATCTTGACTTTGTACCCATCAATGCGATTGAATCGGATGTAGAAATGGATGAGTCTTTGGAAAACGTGGTGAAAAAGCTCAATGCCAGTGAAGCTTACAGAACCAAGTTTAAGACTGCATTCGGAACTGAAGAGGCCACTGCGCCTTACTTGCTTCATGCGCTTTCTCAGTTCACTGCCATGATGATTTCTGCAGATTCCAAGTACGATAAGTATTTGCAAGGGCAAGAAGAGTTAACAGCGAATGAATCGCGTGGTTTGGCGCTGTTTGAACAGAAATGTTCAAGCTGCCATGCTGGTGTTTTGTTTACCGATCAAAGCTATCGGAATAACGGAATCAGTTCGGATTTTGGCGATAAGGGTAGGGGGCTTATCACTGAGGATGAGGCTGATGAAGGCAAGTTTAAAGTGCCAAGCCTTCGCAATGCAGGCATTACCGCCCCATATATGCACAATGCTAAGTTCTCAACACTAGAAGAAGTGCTTGAGCATTATGGCAATGGCATGGTCGATTCTCCAACACTCGATCCCTCATTTAAAAATGGGGAAGTAGTGGTCGGAATACCTATGACTAAAGAAGAGCAGGGAGATATTATTGAGTTTATCCATACCCTAACCGATTACACATTTATTTCAGACGAAAGATTTAGAAACAATGAATAGAAGAATAATTCTGGTTGCATTGATTGCCGTACTGAGCATTCCAAAGACCTGGGCATGCGATGTATGCGGTTGTAGCCTTTCAGGCCTCTATTTCGGTTACGTATCTATGCAGAACCGACATTTTATAGGACTTAAGTACAGTTCGGCTTCATTTAAAGCCTACATAGATAATGATGACTACTACTTTCAAGATGAGTATTCTAACGATACTTATCAGCGATTCGACTTGACTGGAAAATACCGATTTAGCCCAAGATTTGAAGTAAGGTATGTGGTACCTTATATCATCAATAACATGGAAGGGTCGCATCAAAATGTGCGTTCTTCAGGATTGGGAGATCCAATGATTGTTGGTTACTATTCAGTTTTCAACACTGGTGAAAATATGGAGGGAATCGTTCATTCACTAAATGTAGGCGCTGGGTTGAAACTGCCGGCAGGGGAGTTTGAGAAAACTGATGATGGAGAAATTATCAACCGAAATTTTCAGTTGGGCTCTGGTAGTCTAGACTACATTCTTTCAGCCAATTATATGGTGAGGTTTGGTAAGTATGGTGCAAATGTAGAGTCATCTTATAAAATCAACTCAGCCAATAGTATGGACTATGAATTTGGAAATCAGGCCAATGTTGCCTTGAATGTTTATCGCTATTTGGAAACCGCCAGTTTCTCGGTTTTGCCGTTTGTAGGAGCCTTTTATGAACAAGGGGACTATCACTATAATGAGGGAATTCGAGAAGCCAATACTGGTGGTAAAGCCATTATGGCTACACTTGGTGCCCAGGTTTTTGTCAGCCGACTTACTTTAAATGCTCAGTATCAGACTCCTATTAAGCAAACCTTCAATACAGATGATTTTGCCTCAATTGAAGGGGGAGATAGGTTTTCAATCGGGTTATACTACAGCTTGTAAATGATGAGTAGAATGAAGTCTAAAGGAATCTTGATAGCTATAGGTATTCTTATAGCTATCATAATTTTTTCATTTGACTCAAATATAGGGCAAGATGAAGTGAGTGAGTTGAAGGAAGAAGTTATTACTATTCATGATGAAGCCATGGCTAGAATGGGAGAGATTATGCAGTTGAAACGTGAGCTCTCCAAATTGAAGATTGAGGCTAAAAATGATTCGCTTATTCTTATCAACTTAAGTGATTTAACCAAGGCGCACGATGGTATGATGGACTGGATGCGCAACTTCTCAGCAAGGTTTCCCGAAGGTACTTTGATGGGCGGAGAAGCCTCTTCTCTGGCTGATGATGAAGTCATGAGTAAGGAAGAACTAACTGATGCTTTGAAAGAGGAATTGACAAGTGTTAAGATTGTGGCTGAGGATATTGATAAGGCTATAATTGCAGCAAAGGAAACACTTAGTGAAAGCAATTAAGTAAAAAGAGCCTCCGATCGATTGTATAGATTGGAGGCTCTTTACTCATTTTTAAACTTCTGTAGTCTTCCACTTACCTTTCCTGAAAAGAAGGATAGACACTATGGCAATAAGTATCTCTGAAGTGGTGATTGCACCATAAACTCCTATAGGTCCCCAATCTAATTGAAGAGCAACAAAATAGGCCACAGGAATCTGAAATAGCCAAAAACAAAAGAAGTTGATAATGGTGGGTGTTTTAGTATCTCCAGCACCATTGAAGGCCTGAGTAACCACCATACCATAGGCATAGAAAATGTAGCCCGCAGTAATTATTTGTAAACTTAAGGCTCCGTATTCTACTACATCACTTACATCGCTAAACCATCCGATAATTTGTTTAGCAAATAGGAAGTAGACAGCCGAAACGATTACCATGAATACAGCATTGTATTTGCTGGTTTTCCATACCGATTTTTCCGCTCTCTCGGGTTGCTTAGCTCCTAAGTTCTGACCAACCAGCGTTGCAGCAGCATTACTCATTCCCCAAGAGGGCATAAGGGTGAACATCATAACTCTTATGGAAATGGTGTAACCAGCTAATACATCGCTACCGAATTCGGACATTATTCGCATAAGAAATACCCAGCTCGATGTACCGATCAGAAACTGACCAATTCCTCCCAAGGAAATTTTGATAAGGTTCATCATTACCTCCGCCTTCCACACAAAGTCACTTAGTGTCAATTTGACACGGCTCCAACCAAAGAAAAGCACCATAAATTGTGCTACTACAGCGGTTCCTCGACCTATTGTAGTGGCTATGGCAGCACCTTCTACACCATAAGCTGGTATAGGACCCCAACCGAATATAAGAATAGGATCTAGTATAATATTCAAACCGTTGGATAGCACCAGGGCCCACATGGCTACAGAGGCATCACCAGCGCCTCTGAAAATAGCGTTGATGAGAAAAAGTAGCATAATGGTGATATTTCCACCTATCAAGATTCTGGTATATCCATACCCTTCCTCTATAAGAGCTGGTTCGCCTCCCATTAGCCCCAGAATTTCTTTAGGGTAAATGATGCCAATTGCTCCAACTACTATTGAAATGATTACGCCTAAAATAATGGCTTGAACAGCTGCTTCTTTAGCCCCTTTTTTGTCTTTGGCGCCTGTTCTTCTGGCAACTACAGCCGTTGCGGCCATACTTAACCCGATGGCCAAAGCATAAAGTAGTGTAATAACAGATTCTGTAAGACCAACGGTGGCAACAGCATTTACCGAAACCCTGGAAACAAATAGAATGTCTACCAGAGCAAAAGTAGACTCCATGAGCATTTCCAGAATCATAGGAATGGAAAGCATAAAAATAGCCTTCCGAATACTACCGGTAGTAAAATCTTCTTCTTTGCCACGGATAGCGGCAATAAGGTATTGAAAGTAACGCTTGTACTTATTTTGAGAAATAGATGTCATTGTAGAGAATTATGAAATAAAAAAATACAGATGTGCGACTAGGAAAGGATTATCCTAGGTTCAGGACCAATGCAGCCTCGACATAAAGTGTGAACACAACTCTCAAACAATCATGCTATAAAGCAAGGCCAATTTTCGAAAAACTCCTAGAGTTTTTTAATTTTTGAAAATAAGCTCCTTGAATTTCAGCATCCCGGTGCTTGCTTTTTCTTCAATGAAAGTGACATTTCTACCAAGGTAACCACCTGGCTTTTTGGGGTCTACTAAGTAAATAGGGCAGCTCGCCTTGGTGTACTGAATGAGACTAGCCGCTGGATAAACCTGTAATGACGTTCCTACTACAAGGAATATATCCGCTTGTGCAGTTGCTTCAATGGCGGGTTCCATCATAGGAACAGCTTCTCCAAACCATACGATATTTGGTCGAAGTTGAGAGCCTCTTTCACATAAATCGCCCATTTTGAGTTCCCAACCATCTACCTCATAGACTAATTGCTCATCAATTGAGCTTCTTGACTGAAATAACTGACCATGTAAATGTAGCACTTCGGTTGACCCAGCTTTTTCATGAAAATTATCTACGTTTTGAGTAATGACCGTTACTTCAAAGTTTTTCTCTAATTCTGCTAATAAAGTGTGAGCTATATTGGGCTTAGCGTTAAGTGCTTGTTTTCTTCTTTCGTTGTAGAACTTCTGAACCAACTCAGGATTCTTAGCCCATGCTTCTGGAGTAGCTACTTCGGTTACATCATGACCTTCCCATAAACCTCCTGAGTCTCGAAAAGTCTTTAAGCCGCTTTCGGCACTTATTCCTGCTCCTGTTAGTACTACTAGTTTTTTCATACCCATTTTTCTGTCATTCCTGCGAAGGCAGGAATCCCCAATTCTGTGCACAAAACTTAGGGATTTCCACCTTCGTGGAAATGACATGTTTTTGATAGGGGGTTAGCCAATCCCCAACTCTTCCTTGTTCTGCTCCAACACATTGATAATAAACCGAATGTGTTCATCCAGTTCAACCTCAAGCAGACTGACGCCTGCTTCAATTTCATCTCTTTCTACTTTAGCAGCAAAGCTCTTTTGTTTCAGTTTCTTCTTTACAGACTTTGGTGTTAAGCCGTTAGCACCTTCTGGTCTCACTTGGCAACAGGCAATAATAAACCCAGTGAGCTCATCGCAGGCCAGCAAAGCCTTGTCTAATAGGTTTTCATAACTGACTCCCCATTTTGTGTAATGAACTGAAATAGCATGTGCTATCTTCTCTTCGCCTTTCTCCCGCAAAAGGGCTACTATTTTATTCGGATGCTCTTCAGGATACTTTTCATAGTCTGCATCATGTAAAAGACCAGTAATGGCCCATTCTTCCGAATCTTCACCGAAATGCTTTCCGTAAGCTTCCATTACTAATTCTACACTTCTGGCATGCCTTAGAAGGCTATCAGTCTTTGTCCAGTTTTCAAGAATTTCTCGGGCTTCAGGTTTTGTCATTTGAGATGTTTAGAAAAAAAAGTGTTGATCGACTTCTCGAACTCTTCATTCAGAGGAAGGTTTGGGTTTGAATAGGAGGCAGTATTTTCATTGGTTAAGGCAGAAGAATTTTTCAACACATGGTTCATTCCTTCAATCACTTTTAGTTCGGCCTTGGCATTGGCTATCTGAAGTCGCTGAGCGTCTTCTACGGTTACCTGTAAGTCTGTGCTGCCAGCTACTACCAAGATTGGTATATCCAGTTTTTCAATTTCCAGCAAGGGGTCATATTTCATCCATGATCTCATAAACGGTTGAATGCTTGGCCTGAAAACGGCCATTAGGTAAGGAGGGATTGTGGAAACACTTTCTCCATTTCTGAGCTTGTTAAAAATATCTTCGGCCTCTTTGGTAATGTTAGGTGGATTAAAAGGATTGCTCTTAATCTGAGCTAGTATGGTTTCATCAATACTTAGTGAAGGTCCAGCAATTGAAGCGAAAGCTTCTACCTTTTCATGTCGAGACAATCTCATTCCGATTAGAGATCCTTGAGAGTGACCTGCGATGCCAATACTATTGAAGCGTCTATCTTCTATAAGAAACTCTAGCCATGCATTGGCGTCATTTACAAAGTCATCGAATGATAGCTCAGCTTCTGGTATAGCAGCTTCTTTACTTAGGCCAACACCTCGCTTATCGAATCGGAGGGAGGCTATGCCGTTTTGGGCTAATACCTCTGCTAAAAGCTTTAGCGAGTTGTTCTTTCCTGCCAGAGCAATTGAATTACCATCTTTATCGGTTGGTCCAGAACCTTGGATGATAAGTACAATAGGCAGCTTTTTCTTCTTGCCTTCAGGGAACATTATGACTCCACCAAGATCATGTCCTTTGGATTGAATATGTACCGTATCTTCTTCGAAGGTTTGTGTGTGAAGAAGAGGTGAAAATAAAAGTATAAAGAAAGATATAAGTATCAGTCTGCCCATAGTCAATCTGTTTGAAAACTAATGATTTCAATGGAGACTTGAAACAATAAATAAGCCAAAGAAAGTTAAGAATTACTTCTTTTTAGCCTTTCCCTTTTTTGCAGGAGTATTGTTGGCAATTAAAGTTTGAGCTTCTTCTAATGTCATGTTTTCTACACTAACATTTTTAGCTAACTCTACTTTTACCTTGCCTTTTATAACATTATGCCTTCCCCAACGAGCCTTTTCAACGCGAATGCCTTCAGACTCCCAGTTATGAATAACCTTTTCTCTTTCCTTCTTAAGCTTATCTTCAATGAGTTCCTCAATATCTTGTGCCGAAAGGTTATCCCAGTCGTACTTTTTGTTCACGTTAATGAACATATTGTCCCATTTTATGAAAGGCCCAAACCTTCCTTTACCTTTCTGAACCGGCTTATCTTGATAAACATAAATAGGTGCATCAGCCTCTTCTTTTTGTTTGATGAGCTCAATGCATTCGTCTAGCTCAATGCTAATTGGGTCGGCACTCTTAGGTAGAGAAATAAACTTCTCATCGTACTTAATATATGGTCCAAAACGGCCTATGGCGGTAACTACTTCTTTGCCTTTGTATTCGCCAACCTCTCTTGGTAGTTGGAATAGTTCTAGCGCTTCTTCTAGTGTTATACTCTCAATGAATTGCCCTTTTTTAAGGCTAGCATATTTAGGTTTATCTTCCTCATCTTCAGAGGCTTCACCTATTTGAACTAAAGGTCCGAATTTACCAAGTCTAGCAACAACAGTTTTGCCACTTTCCGGATCAATTCCTAACTCCCTACTAGCACCAACTTCTCTGCGGTCTATTTGCTCTGTTTCTTCTACAGTCTGATGGAACTTACCGTAGAAGTTCTTAATCATATTGTCCCAGTTTTGAGAACCCTGAGCAATTTGATCAAATTCTTCTTCCACATTAGCAGTAAAAGAGTAGTCTATCACATTTGGGAAATGATCTACCAAAAAGTCATTCACCACCATTGCAATATTGGTAGGGAAGAGCTTCGACTTTTCCGCACCAGTAATTTCCGTAAGAGCGTTAGACCGAATATTGTCATCTTTCAATATTAGCTCGATGTATTTACGCTCGTTACCTTCTCTGTTTTCCTTAACTACATACTCCCGCTTCTGAATTGTAGAAATAGTAGGGGCATAAGTAGAAGGTCTACCGATACCCATTTCTTCCAATTTCTTCACCAAACTAGCCTCTGTATATCTGGCAGAAGGGCGAGTAAAGCCTTGTCTGGCTTTTAAGAAATCTAACTTTAGGTTCTGACCAATAGATAATGGTGGAAGCATTCCCTTTGCCTCATCTCCACTTTCTTCATCGTCTGTAGATTCGATATAAACCTTTAAGAAGCCTTCGAAAACTATCACCTCACCATGGGCAACAAGTCTTTCTTTGTTAGTTGAAATGTCAATATTTACGGTAGTGCGCTCCAACTGAGCATCTGCCATTTGAGAGGCTACAGCTCTTTTCCAGATCAGTTCGTAGAGCCTTTTTTCGTTATAGTCTTTCCCAGCAGTATGTGCCGAAAAATCAGTTGGTCTTATGGCTTCGTGAGCTTCTTGTGCCGATTGAGACTTGGTTTTGAATACACGACTTTTTGCGTATTCAGCTCCATAAGCCGACTTTATTTCTTTTGCAGCACCGTCCATGGCCTCTTGAGAAAGGTTCACAGAGTCAGTTCTCATATATGATATCTTACCCGCTTCGTAAAGCCTCTGGGCCAAAGTCATGGTTTGAGAAACAGAGAAATTTAGCTTTCTACTGGCCTCTTGCTGAAGGGTAGAAGTTGTAAACGGAGCAGCTGGAGATCTTTTTCCAGGTTTTTTGTCGAGTGATTCGATAGTGAAGTTGGCAGCTTTACAACTTTCTAGAAAGGCTTGCGCCTCTTCTTCTGTATCGAAACGTTTAGGTAGTTCGGCTTTTAACTCTTTACCATCTATGTCGAAGATGGCTGAAACTTTAAAGAAAGATTGAACATCGAATTGATCGATTTCTCTTTCTCTTTCTACTACCAAACGAACTGCCACAGATTGAACTCTTCCTGCTGAGAGTCCTCTTTTTATCTTCTTCCAAAGCACTGGAGAAAGCTCGTAACCCACAATTCTATCTAGTATTCTTCTGGCTTGCTGAGCATAGACTAAATCTTCATCTATAGTCCTTGGGTTTTCCAAGGCCTTCTGAATAGCAGATTTGGTTATCTCTCTGAATACTATGCGCTTAGTGAAATCATCTTTAAGCTTTAATGCTTCTTTTAAGTGCCAGCTAATGGCCTCTCCCTCGCGGTCATCATCACTCGCTAGGTAGATGGTCTCTGCCTCTTTCGCTAACTTTCTAAGGTTTTTGATGACGTCTTTCTTGTCTGCCGTAACTTCATAGGTGGGGCGAAAGCCATTTTCAATATCAATAGCTTTATCTCCTTTGGGTAAATCTCTCACATGGCCATAACTAGAAACTACTTTGAAGTCTTTTCCAAGATATCCTTCTATGGTTTTAGCTTTAGCCGGTGACTCGACAATAACAAGATTTTTCGACATGTAGGGCTTGATTTTAATCTCTGAGCGCCTCAAAGATGCGCATAAAACTTTCAAAAAAACAAACGAATTGATTTTTCACCTGTTTTGCGATATATCAATACATTGCTTAATTCGTTGTTCACCCAACAACACAACATCAATTAAAATGGTTAGAAATTTATTATTGATTAGGCATGCGGAAGCTGAATTTCCTAGCGAACGCAAAAGAGATTTCGATAGAAACTTAACACCTAATGGTCATAATCAGGGAATTATCTTGGCTAGCTACCTGAAAGAATTACCCTTTGAGCTAGACGCTATATATCACAGTCCATCTAAAAGAACCTTACAAACCAGCCAATTCATTTTAGATACTCTGAATAAAGTGCCCAGAATGATGGATGCTGAAGAATTATATGAAGCAACTGGAAACCTCATGAGGGCTTTTGTGAATAGAATGGATGATAATTTTAAAAACGTAGCTATTGTAGCCCATAACCCTGGTATTGCAGAACTACATAATTACCTCACCAGAAAATTTGAGTCTTACAGCCCCTCAACCTGTTCATGGCTAGAAGGGGAGTTTGAGAGTTGGTCTCACATCACAGAAAATAGTTTTACTGAACGAGATTTTTACTATCCTGGCCAAATCGGATAATGATCTATTGAGAATAATTGAGAAACTTTGGCTCAGTAAAAATTGAAGGTTTTATTTTTGACGCATGGCATCATTAGGAAGACATATTATAGTGGAGTACTACAACTGTTCTCCAGAATTATTGAACGATGTAGTTCATATAGAAAAAAGCATGGAAAATGCTGCAGAAGAGGCTGGAGCAACCATCATTAATTCAACTTTTCACCATTTTTCACCTTATGGTGTTTCTGGTGTCGTGGTTATACAAGAAAGCCACTTGGCTATTCATACATGGCCTGAATATGGTTATGCGTCTGTAGACTTATTCACCTGTGGAGATACGGTAAACCCTTGGGTTTCTTATCAGATGTTGAAAGATTCATTTCAGGCTGGGCATGGTTCGGCTGTAGAGTTGAAAAGGGGTGAAATGGCTTTATTGAAGAGAAAGAACTTTGATGTGAAAGCCATGAGAGATGAAAAGAGCTCTGAAGATGGTGACCCGATCAGAACCAGAGATGTATGGTTTACCGAGCGTGACGATAAAATAGCCCTTTCTCTTAAGCATGATGGTAAATTGTACGATGTGCAATCTGACTATCAGCGCGTAGAAGTGTACAATACTCAAGCTTATGGCAATATGCTTACGCTAGATGGCATGGTAATGACCACCGAAAAAGATGAGTATGTGTATCATGAAATGATTACTCACGTTCCGCTTTTAACTCATCCAGATCCAAAAAGAGTGCTTATTATAGGTGGTGGTGATGGTGGAACCGCCCGCGAGGTTCTTAAACATGAGAACTTGGAAGAAGTGGTAATGGTGGAGATTGATGATAAAGTGATCGAGGCAAGTAAGATGCACTTACCAACTATAGCCCAATCGTTAGACCATCCTAAGCTAAACCTGATCATTGATGATGGAATCAAATATGTAAACGATGCTGCCGATGGTAGTTTCGATTTAGTTATTGTAGATTCTACCGATCCTGTTGGCCCAGCGGAAGGTTTATTCACTGTAGATTTTTATAAGGAGGTTCACCGAATACTCTCAGCTGATGGATTGATGATTACTCAAAGTGAGTCGCCAAGATTTAACAGCAAAGTCTTTAAGGAAATTTACCAGACTTACAGAGGAATCTTTGGTCAAGATAACGTACACTGTTACTTAGCTCATATTCCTACTTATCCAACTGGCATGTGGTCATTCAGCTACAGCTCAAAAGGATCGGCCAACCCAATGAACTTAAAGCCTACTGAAGAGGTAGATGCTTTTGTAAAGGCTAACAGGCTCAGATATTATAATGCCGATTTACATAAAGCAGCATTTGCATTGCCAAACTTTGTAAAAGAAATGATTGGGTAATGGCAACAGACTTCAATCCAAACAATGTTGGTATTAAGGGCACTCTATTTGGGTTGCCCTATAGTACCGATGATGCCAAAGTAGTTGTAATTCCTGTGCCTTGGGATGTTACTGTTTCTTATGGAGCAGGAACTTCAGATGGTCCTGAAGCTGTGTTGGAGGCTTCATCTCAACTAGACTATGAGCAGCCAGATCTTTCTGAAGCATGGAAGCTAGGTGTGGCTATGGCCGATATTCCTGAGGTTTGGTATTCGCTAGGGAAGGAGTTGCGTGCTAAATCGGAACAGTACATTCAATGGCTCGAAGAGGGGTCTAACCCCGTTTTGGCCAAAGAGATGGATGCTATTCTTGAAGAAGTGAATGAAGAATGCGCTCAACTGATGAAGTATGTGGAGCAGGAGTGCGACTATTGGCAGGAGCAAGGTAAGTTAACTGTGCTACTTGGGGGAGATCATAGTACTCCTTTGGGACATATCCGATCGTTAACTAAGAAGCATAAGGGCTTAGGAATCCTTCAGATTGATGCGCATGCTGACCTCCGGACGGCTTATGAAGGCTTTGAGTTTTCACATGCGAGCATTATGTACAATGCTTTAAAGGATGAAAATCTAGGAAAGTTAGTGCAGGTTGGCATCCGTGATTATTGTCAAGAAGAAGCTGATCTAGTTAAAGGTTCGAAAGGAAGAGTAGTTAGTTTTTACGATCAGGTAATTAAAGAAGAGCAGTATGCTGGTGTTACTTGGGATGCTATTTGCGAAAAGATAATTGCCGAACTGCCAGAGAAAGTATACATTTCATTCGATATTGATGGCTTAGACCCTAAGCTTTGCCCAAATACAGGTACTCCTGTACCTGGTGGCTTTGAGTTCGAACAAGTGATGTACTTGTTTAAAAAGCTGGTACAATCGGGTAAAACTATTGTGGGAGCCGACCTAAATGAAGTTTCACCTTCAGATGATGAGTGGGATGCCAACGTGGGTGCAAGAGTGCTCTATAGGTTAATCAACTTAATGGCTATGAGTCAGGGCTTGCTTTAAGCCCTCACTTCAAAACAGTCTTTCTAATTCCTAGTTCTCTAGCCTTTTTCATTACGAAGGCTACAAATTCAAATGGTGTTCTGGCATCGGCTGTAATAATAACACAAGAATCTGCAGGCAAGGCATATTTATGCTCATTTATCTTACCCATGAATACGGCTTCAAAACTATTAATGGGTAAGTCATTGTTATTTAGATATATAAGCCTTCTTTCATCAATATGAAGATTAAATGTGATGTGCTTTTCGGATAACATCTGGGCATAGAGAAACAAGACTTCTTCAGGACGTTGTTCACCCATGTTTTCCAGTTCTCTCTGAGCCTTAAGGAATGGCTCCTTAGGAATGAAGGATGGAATGCTAAGTGCTTCGGGTTTAAACTCTTCTATAATGGAATAGATCTTTTTATGAAGAATGTCAACATGCTCAAATTCACCTTCATTCAAAATTCCCTTCTCTATTAATGCAGTCTTAAATGATTGAACTATATCTGTGACATTCACTTCAATTCTATCGTGGTTATAATGCTTCTGAATGATGTCTATTGAAGAGGTCTGACCTGCCTGCCATTGAAAGAATAATAGAAGCAAAATGATAGCTTTCATGAGGTGATTTTAACTATATAAATAGTTGAAACCAAAGAATTATTCTCCGATTTAAAAGAGAACTGTTGGTGAATGAAGTCTTATCTGTTATTATAGCGGCTTCACATAATTTGAGACTGTGGGATTTATAGAAGACGCTGTAGCTTTTTTTGCCGGATGGATTTGGGGAATACCTCTTTTAATTCTTTTAATGGGTGGGGGGCTTTTCTTTATGGTATATGCTCGCTTCAGCCCATTTCTGTATTTTAAGCATGCCATTCAGGTACTAGCTGGTAAATACCACGAAGAAGATAAAGAAGGTCAAATTAGTCACTATGAGGCGCTTTCTACAGCGCTTGCAGCTACTGTGGGTATGGGTAATATTTCTGGAGTGGCTGTGGCCATCACCATGGGAGGCCCAGGTGCTATCTTCTGGATGTGGGTTTCGGCATTCTTCGGAATTGCCACAAAATTCTTCACCTGTACTTTGGCAGTTATGTATCGTGGAAAAGATTCTGACGGTGAAGTTAGAGGTGGTCCCATGTATGTAATTACTGAAGGCTTAGGTAAGAAATGGAAACCTCTGGCGGTTTTCTTCTGTATTTTCGCACTGATTGGCGCATTGCCAATATTTCAAGCCAACCAGTTAACTGCAGCGCTGAATGAAGTGTTGGCGCCATCCATTGGTTATGATGTGGCTTCATCATTCAGCTTTTTAGGAATAGATATACCTTACGCTTCAGCCATTATTGGTGTAATACTCACCGTATTGGTTTCTTCTGTGATCTTCGGTGGAATTAAGAGAATTGCTAAAGTGGCCTCAAAGATGGTTCCTTCTATGGTGGTGCTTTATTTTATCCTAGTAGTCTACATTCTAATTCAAAATCTAGCTGGTATTCCCGAGATATTTGCTTCAATTCTTGAAGAGGCATTTAATGGCAATGCCATTTTAGGAGGTGGTGTTGGTGCCATAATTGTAACTGGAGCCAAACGAGCTGCATTCTCGAATGAAGCGGGTATAGGAACTGCCCCTATGGTACACGGAGATTCTAAAACGGATGAGCCAGTAAGAGAGGGCTTGGTTGCTATGCTTGGTCCAGCTATAGATACACTTTTGGTTTGTACCCTTACTGCTCTTGTAATTCTGAGTACTGGTGTTTACAAACCGTATATAGGAGATGGCAACATAGCAGGTATTTCTTTAACACTTGAAGCGTTTAATGCCGCTATTCCAGGTTACGGAGCTTACTTCTTAGGACTGTGTATTTTGGTTTTTGCAGTGAGCTCTCTGCTTTCTTACTCTTACTACGGAGTGAAGTGTGTGTCTTTTATGCTGGGAGCTAAGAACGGAAACCTATATAACTATTTGTATATAGGTACCATTATTATTGGGGCTGTTACTTCGCTTGGTTTTGTGGTAAACCTGATAGACAGCAGCTTTGCTCTAATGGCCATACCTACCATGATTTCAGCCATATTATTGGCACCTAAAGCATGGAAAGCAGCTCAAGACTACTTTGCCAGGCTTAAGGCAGGGGAGTTTGATAACTAGTCAATAGCTATTAGTCATTAGTCATTTGGTCATGAATGACTAATGACTAATTTCCAATGACCGACTTAAGTGCTTCAACATTCTTTTTACTATTTCCAATGAATATCTCATTGTTAATAATGAAAACAGGACGCTTTAGAAAAGTGTATTCTTCCAAAATGTAGTTTTTCATTTCTTCTTCAGTGAGGTCTCTTTCATTGAGGCCAAGTGCACGATATTTTCGGGCCACTTTAGAAAACAAGCTCGCATAACTTCCTGCAAGCTCTTTCATTTGTTCAACTTGAGTTTTAGTTATGGCCTCGTTTTTGATATCTTGCTTCTCAAATCCTTCAAGGTTGAGTTCGCTCATTATTCTCTTGCAGGTATCGCAAGTGGAGAGGTAGTAGACTTTCTTCATATTCGATCTGTTGTTTGTCTTTTTTTATGGAAACTGACAAAATCAGCCGCAATTAAACAATTTTGGGATACTAATATTTGTATGTTTTGATCAAATGCCTTTTTTTGTGATGCTGTTAAAAATAACTAAACTACTAAACTGTCTGAAAGGAACGCTGACCTTTCATTAAAACTAAAATCAAAAACTATTATGAAAAGATTATCTAATGTTGTTCTAGCTGCTATTTGTTTTGTCTTTGTGTCTGTTTCAGCACAAGCTCAAGACGAAATCACAGATCAGGACTACAAGGATTACGCGATTATCCTTTTGGCTCAGAAATCAATTACTGATAAAATCAGCCCTATGGTGAATGAATTGATTGAAAAGCAAGAGGGTATGACTGGTCAGAGATTCCAAGAGCTTCAGAAGAAATCTGGTGAGCCAGCAGCTGACTGGGAGAAGCAATTCTTGGCGCTTGTAAACAAGCAAATCGATGCAAAGAAGAAAGCTGCAGGTAGTGTAGTTGGTACTTTGGCTAAACATAGCCTTGGAGCTAAAAAGTACAATGCCGTGAAGAAGGCTTACGCTGGTGGTGGAGATGCAAAGTCAAAAGTTGATGCATTCTTGGCCGAACTAGCTCAATAAGAACCCTTAATCAACCTTAACATACTAAAAACGAAAAGAGACTGCTTTGGCAGTCTTTTTTTTGTCCATGAGTTTACTGTAAGGGTTTATAATCTTACTTCTAGCATCTATTTTCTACCCCTTTCCATAATAATTGAATACGTTTGTCTTTATAATTGAAAAAACCTTTCATTGATACGTCTCTACCGCCTTTTCTTGCTTACTCTCGTTTTGGGTATAACATTTAACCAAGTAGATGCTCAGTTTTGGAAAAAAAAGAAAAAGAAGGAGGGTAATGTACAAGGTTTTGTGCTTGAAGAGGCCCAAACACCAGAGGAAAGGAAAAAGGCCATGGAACGGCAGCTCACTAGCCCGGTGAGAAAAATGCTCAATCGGTTCAACCTGAGTGTAGAGAAAAGCTACGGATATTTTTCTTATCAAAATCCGCTAGAAGGGGTGTCTGTTATTAGAAACCCGAGAAACGACCTGCTTTATATTGTCCCTATTGATGAAGAATCGACAGTGCAGCCTAGTGTTGCCTATAGCAATTGGTTTAATAGATTTACCGAAGTTGATATTTCGAGAATAGATGATGATAGTCAGATTGTAAGAACAGATACAGCTTCATTCGTCTATAAGAATTCAGGTCGTTATAATCCGCTAACTCTGAGGCTATCGTACAGCATTAAGAAATTAGACAAAGGCCATTTCGAAAGAACTGGAGAAAAGAGGTATCTAGATGATGATATGCTTCGCATAGGAGGCGGAATAGGGTGGGGTGCACACAAGTTTAGGCATCCGAGTTCAGAGCAAGATGTAGACCCATTGCTGAGACGATATCAGCTACCTGAAACCAAGATATCTACAACCAAAATGTTTGCTTCGGTCACTTATAACTTCTACTCCCTGGGAGACTTCTCTATGTTGGCCGATGTTTATGGTGGTGTTTGGAAAATCAAACAGTCGCAAATCAATTCAGATAACATCAACTACGAGCCATTTTTCAATGTCGGGCTCATGTTCCAAACCACATTCTCAAAGTATTTCAAAGGCTACATCAGACCATCATTTGAAATGAGGAGCTATACCTTGGCCAACGATGTTATTTCTACCCAGCACAAATATTCCATCTTTAGCATAGACTTAGGTTTACTATTCAAGTATCCTGTCTACCCAAGAAATAAGTACAAGGCCGATATGGTGCAAATGGAACATGTTTTCAACGGAAAAATGTACCGAGGTAGGCCGTTCTATAAGAAGCAAAATCCTCGCTACGGACAGCGAGGCGTTAACAGAAAAGCCAAGGGTTGGTCATTCCCAATTATAAAGGACAAAAAGTCTAAAAAAGGTAGCGAAAAAGGTGGTGGAAATGGCAATTAAACCTTTCATTTTAACCGCTTCTACAGATAATATTTAGTATCTTGCGCCTTTAATTAAAACGGACTTTTTAACCAATTTATGGCAGACGGAGACAAGGAAACCATCATCCCCATTAACATAGAAGATGAGATGAGGGGTGCATACATCGACTACTCCATGTCGGTGATTATCTCAAGAGCATTACCAGACGTCCGAGATGGACTAAAACCAGTTCACAGAAGGGTTCTTTACGGAATGCTCGACCTAGGGGTTAACTGGAACAAACCTTATAAAAAATCAGCTAGAATTGTAGGAGAGGTGCTTGGTAAATACCACCCTCACGGAGATTCATCGGTATACGATACCATGGTACGTATGGCCCAAGAATGGTCGTTACGATATCCTTTGGTAGACGGGCAAGGTAACTTCGGTTCCATTGATGGTGATTCGCCAGCAGCTATGCGTTACACCGAGGCTAGGTTGAAAAGGATTGCTGATGAGATGTTGGCCGATATCAATAAGGATACGGTAGACTATCAATTCAACTTTGACGATTCATTAAAAGAGCCAACAGTTTTACCCGGTAAACTCCCTTGTTTATTGGTAAATGGTAGCTCCGGTATTGCGGTAGGTATGGCTACTAATATGGCGCCTCACAACCTTACTGAGGTAGTGAATGGTACCATCGCATATATCGACAACAATGACATAACTATCGATGAGCTTACGCAGCACATCACAGCTCCTGACTTTCCAACTGGCGGAACCATTTATGGTTACACAGGTGTAAAGTCTGCTTTCGAGACAGGTAGAGGTAGAGTGGTGCTTAGGGCCAAAGCCGATATTGAAGTCTTGAAGTCTGGTCGTGAGCAAATCATTGTAACAGAAATTCCTTATCAGGTAAACAAAGCCAGCATGATCGAGAAGACTGCTGCTTTGGTAAATGAGAAGAAAATTGAAGGTATTTCTGATATCAGAGATGAGTCGGATAGAAGCGGAATGCGCATTGTCTATGAGCTAAAGAAAGACGCCATAGGTAATGTTGTATTGAACAACCTGTATAAGTATACACAGCTTCAATCTTCATTTGGTGTGAATAACGTGGCCTTGGTAAAAGGTAGACCATACACATTAAACCTTAAAGACTTAATAAAGAACTACGTAGACCACAGACATGAAGTGGTTATTCGTAGAACGCAATATGAACTCAATGAAGCTGAAAAGAGAGCACACATCTTAGAAGGCTATCTTATTGCACTAGATAATCTCGATGAGGTTATCAATCTAATTCGTTCTTCAAGAGACCCTGAAATAGCGAAAGCAGGTCTAATGGAGAATTTCGGTTTGTCAGAAATACAAGCCAAAGCCATCTTAGAAATGCGACTTCAAAGATTGACAGGTCTTGAAAGAGACAAGATCAAGAAGGAGTATGAAGAGATAATGGAGCTTATTGCTAAGTTGAAAGAGATTCTTGAGAAAGAAGAACTTAGAATGGGCATTATCAAGGATGAGCTTATTGAAATAAGAGACCGTTATGGCGATGAGAGAAGAACTGATATAGTTCATTCTGCAGAAGACTTCACTACGGAAGATATGATTCCGAATGAGGAAATGCTCATCACCGTTTCTCACCAAGGATATATTAAGAGAACGCACCTTTCTGAGTATAGAACTCAAGGAAGAGGTGGTGTTGGTTCTAGAGGGGCTGGCTCTAAGGAAGACGACTTTACGGAATACCTATTCACTGGTATGACGCATAACTACTTGTTGATCTTTACTGAGTTTGGTAAAGTATTCTGGAAGAAAGTATGGGAGCTGCCAGAAGGGAGTAAAACCTCTAAAGGTAGACCAGTTCAGAACTTGATTAATATTGAGCCTGGAGACAAGATCAGAGCCATTATCAATGTTGAAGACTTGAAGGATGAAGACTATGTAAATAACCACTTTGTGGTTATGTGTACTGAGTCTGGAACCATCAAGAAAACTTCTCTTGAGGCATATTCTAGACCAAGAACTAACGGTATCAATGCTATTACCATTAACGAAGGAGACCGATTATTAGAGGTTAAATTCACAAATGGTGACAACCATATTATTATTGGTAAAAAGTCTGGTAAAGTGGTTCATTTCCACGAAAGTGACGTTCGATCTATGGGTAGAACAGCAGCTGGAGTAAGAGGAGTGACCCTAGAAGGAGACGATGATAGAGTAGTTGGCATGGTATGTGTAGCTAGAGAAGACGCTAACCTGTTAGTTGTCTCTGAAAAGGGCTACGGAAAGCGCTCTCCAATAGAAGATTACCGCATTACCAAAAGAGGTGGTAAGGGTGTTAAGACCATTAACATTACTGAGAAAACCGGTAACTTAGTATCCATAAAAGAAGTGATTGATACAGATGATTTGATGATTATCAACAAGTCGGGAATCACCATCAGAATTTCTGTAGAGAACCTAAGAGTTATGGGCCGAGCTACACAAGGAGTGAAGCTAATTAGGTTACAAGAAGGAGATGAAATCTCTTCTGTAGAAAAGATAGAACAAATAGCTGAAGATGAAGAACTTATGGATTCTTCAGAAAACGAAAATAACGAAGGAGGCGAAGCGCCAACTTCAGAGACTACCGAATAAAAATTGAAACTAAAATTAGACTAAAATACTCATGAAAAAACTGTTTTTAACTGTAGTACTTTCATTCCTGGCAGTGGGAGTATTTGCACAAAAGAAAGTATTAAAAGAGGCTGAGAAAGCATTAAGAAAAGGTGAGATTGACAATGCGATAACTAATGCTACTCAAGCATCTCAAGATGCTGAAACCAAAGTTGACGCCTTAGTACTATTAGGCGATATCTATCAAGAAAAATTCTTGACTGGTGGCCTAACCAATATGGAAGATGCTCAAAAAAGCTTCGATTGGTATATGAAGGCGATGGAAGTAGCTGACGACAAGGTGAAAGAAGACCTTATGCAAGAAGCTATTCTAAACCCTGCTGATGATACTAAAGCAATGGGTGGTTCTAAGTTAGGTGCATTAGAGGCTGTTTTGCTTAACGAATCTAATAAGGCTATGGAAGCTGAAGATTATGAAAGAGCTTACAAATGCTTGAAGATCGTTACTCAGATTAACTCAGATATTACAAAAGACTTTTTTGCTGGTTATTCTGCTGAAAACGCTGGAATGGATGATGAAGCTGTAGCATACTACAAAAAAGTAATTGCTTCTGAAGAAGACTATGACAACAAGAGCTATGCCTATAATCAGGTAATCACCAACCTTATCGATAATGAAAATTATGATGAGGGCTTGAAAGTGTTGAGAGCTGCTAAAGAAGAGTATCCAGAAGAAAAGCTTTATCCGCAATGGGAAGTAGATATTCTTATTAAGATCGATCAGATGGATGAAGCAATTGAGGGACTTGAGAGCTTAATCGCTCAAGGTGATGTAGAGAAGAATATTTACTACATGTTGTCATACCTACAATGGAACAATGAGGATTTCGATGATGCTTTAGTGAACGCTAAGAAGGCTTTAGAGATGGATCCTAATTACCCAGAAGCTTTATATGTTGCAGGATCTGTGGTTTATAATCAAGGTGCTGAGTTAATGTCAAAAGCTAATAATGAGGTAGATGATGATGCCAAGTATCAAGAGTTGAAGAAGCAAGCAATGGACAAGTTCAAAGAGGCTCAGCCATATTTTGAGAAAGCCATTGAAGCCGATCCTAATGATGTGTACTCATTAAGACCATTGAGTACTATCTACGATCAGTTAGGAATGGATGACAAGAGAGATGCCATCCTTGATAGACTAGATGCACTAGAAGGAGGTAACTAAGAAATAGAAGGAGGTTAAATAGGCCTCCTTCATTTTCGAAGTTTATATTTAACATAATATAAATTATATAACACTCATAGTGTTTTGCGTCCACGCAGTGGTTTACATAAGATCAGTTATCGTCACTCCAGTGCGATAACGGTAATGATCTTATGTTAAAGCAAAACACGGCCAGCACCGCCAACCACTTGTTATATAATTCTATATTATATTAACCACGCAGTTGCGTGGACCGTGACTATTCGTTTCTTGGAACTTAGTTCTCTGGGGCACCGCTGAGCAATACCAACCCGTGTCCATGTTATATAATTAGTTTTATATTAAATAGCCGCTTCGGCCAGCGCCATTGGCTACGAGAGCTTTTTGCTTTTGGTAGCAAAAACTCTCGCGCACCAATTTGCATACCCGCGGCCGCCCTGTTCCAAAGCTGCTATTTTATTCTACCCACCCGCTGTGCCGTGCCGGCAGTTCCCTGCGCTAAGCATAAGATTTAAAGGCTGTCTATTTTCTCGTGTACTGTACGATTGTACGGGTCGCTCTCAAATATGCGATTCTCAGGCGTTAGGATTTTCAGCCTTTAAAACACATGCTTGCCTGCGCTTTGTTGGTGCTATCCCGGACTGTTGGTTGTTTGAGTGAGCTCTGTGCTAGTCTGAGGCTTTTGTTTTTGCTGTGGCTCGTGTATTTGCCTTTGGTAGCCTGTGGGTCGATCAGTTGCTGTTCAGTAGCTTCTGTTAATGCTCAAGCCGCTGGGCTCATACTTTTTTCATTGATAAAAAAGTATGCAAAAAATCTAGAGAGAATAAAACGGCCAATCGCACTAAGCGGACGCATCCCCGCTATTCTCTCGGGCTAGCGCGCCTTCCTAATTAAGCTTACTTAACATAATATATAGCTCTCACATAAAATGAAGTAATAAGCGAATCTGAGTATTAACCAAATCTCGAGTGTAATTTGCTAACCAAAGTGCAGCTTCTTCACCAAAATGAGCTTCTCCAAAACCATTCCTTGTTCTGTCAATTGTATGCGAAACGTGATTGAACATGTTGAAAGCTTCGTCAGGAAAATGCTCTATATTATCTCTTAAATAACTTCTGATTGCTCTGGACATTTGAATAATCTCATTTAATCCATTTTGATCAGGCATTCTAGCATGAATAAATGCGCGATAAAAACCCTCTAAAGCCGTGTATGAAAGTGTAACCGCTCTTTCATATTGTGTTTCAGCAATAGCCTGGTTAATGTCTCCAAGCATTCTATTCAGTCTCTCAGCATTCCATATTTCAGGTGCTAACTCGTTCAGGGGTACTCGCTCTTGTGCACCGCCTATCATTGCTCTAACTGCATCACATCTTTCTTGATCAAGGTGCTGAATTTCATCAAGAATACCGTTTACGATTGTAATTCTATTCTCAACATTGAAAGACATTAATATATCCGAAAAGTAATTTCGCCTTGAAGTGCTTAAACCTTCTTGATTTCTTTGTTCGAGAAATTGATAATAATCTGGATGGTATGGGTCAACTTCCCTTACCACATTAATGAACCTTGGTCCTCCGAAGTATAAATTGCCTTCGGTATTGATTATTTCCCATAATCGATTAAAAATCCTAACCCAATTCATATTACTCTTCTACCATTTGTTCTTGTGCTTTCTCCCCTATTTCCTCTGTTGTCACTTCCGCTGTAATATCATAGAACTGATTCACCATCTGATCGATCTTGTCCTCAATAGGCTTTAGTTGGGTACGGGCATCTCCCTTCTCGATTTCTCCACTGAAGTACTTTTTCTGGATATTCAGGCATTGACCAAACGCTGCGCGAAAATCATTAAGCTCAGTATCCGATGGAATTTTAATTGGCATCTTTCGAATGTCATTTATTTGAATTGCCACAGTTCCGTTAAGAAACTCCCGAAGTATTTTAAAATGAAGAAAGGAATTAATTAAGCTGACAATATATTGGTCTCCAATCCCAATTTCATCATATAGTGACATTGATTTAACGTCATTGACGGATTGTGCTTTTAGTCTGCATTTGATATAGATACTGTTTGGATTTAGTACGTCACTCCAACAAAATCCATTTCTAAAAAAGAACGTGTATCCCTGCCAACGAGCTCGTTCATCTGTACTCAGTATTGCTACGGCATCAATACTCCAATCAATCAAATACGGTGTTTCAAGGTACCAACGGTTACCTTCTCTATCACCTTTATCATAGGGCACCCAGCATATTTCTGAGTTAATTCCTTCATTCTTTTCTGTCTCAGAGATATTGCTGGTATCAAATTCTAAAGTTTCTGGTATTATACGATACAGATAGCCCTTTCCAAAGACCCTTAACCCATACTCATTCTTTATCTCATCAAAAAGTGTCCAAACTGATTGCTCATCCATCGCCTTAAGAATACTTGCTACATCATCCTTTGAATTGGCACCACTGAGTACCGACCATTTAGAAGTGATATCCGGATGTTCCTCTATTGCTGCATAGAGTTTTTCAGTTCTTGTTTCAATACAGCGATCGGCAAAACGAGTCCCTTCCTTGTACCCCACAAACCTGCCATTGTTTCCAGTAGCAAGTCCCTGACCTCCATCGGTAATCAACCCAATTAGCGTCATATCTCCCGCTTTTAAGGTGTTTGTATACTTTTTGATGGAGGATCTATTATTGTTTATTGCTCTGGAGGTTTCAATTTTATCCCACCATTGATCATATACTTTTCTTGCAGGCTTTATGATCTTTTCTAATACTTGACAATTGTAAGGAGTTGGTGCGAAGATGGCGTAGTTGATTGCTTTTCGATAAGGTTCGTGCGTAAGCTTAAACTTCAAAAGAGTTGAATCGTCATCTTTAAAAACCACCTCGCCATCGCATGTATGCGATTTGGTCCAAGCAGGCTTTTTATGACCCAATGCATTGAAAGTATGCTCTAGAATTCGTTCCCAGCTAGCAAGATTTTCTTTGGATGTTTTAATATTCGCCCATTCTTCTTCACTTATCTCAAAAGATTCGGCTGTTGGCTTTCTTAAATCCACATAGACAAGTGCAGCATCATCCTTTGCTTGCTCCTTTTTCAATGTAAAAATTGCCGTATCCACCAACGCTGCGAATGCTTTTGGTGTATTGATGATGTCTGTGACTCTGCAATAGGGTTTATAATGATCGCTAGAAGATTTTTGTTTCGTAGGGATCAGTTCTCCCTGTATGGGTTTAGTGTTTCCAAATAAATCAGGGTTCGGTATATCAAAATGTTCTTTAAGCTGCGTTCCAAAAAGCTGGCCCTGGCCTTCAGTGATTTTTTGATTTGAGATTCCAAGAAACTCCATTCGCATGTTTTTCTTGGTTTGAAGCGTTAGGAATGTATCTGAGGTAATGTAGCTTAATAAACCACCTCTCTTTGTTAATTCCATTCCTCGAATGGTGAAGTGATTGTAAAGATCATCGCAATATCCGTACTCTGCTTCCAGCTTTTTGGTCAGCCCCATACTACTGATTTGCTTAGTATTGACATAAGGAGGGTTGCCAATGACAATATCAAATCCGGGATTTTCATTGTGTTTGCTGAAAATACCTGGAAAGACCACACGTTCTATAAAATAGTCCTTGATGGTTTCTCTAAATCCAGCTAATTCGGCTAACTCATTGGCCAATTTTTCAGCTTTCTTTTTCGCTTTCTTTATTTCATTCTCAGAAGCATTGGATGAGACCAGATGATTGACCGTATCTAATGCTACTTTGTAAAGTTTTTGAACCTGTTCGGTTTTGGAGTCAACAACTTTTTCTAATAAAGCAATAATCTTCTGTTTAATTTCTTCCTTATTACCGTGCCTGCTGCTCTTGACTATGAAATATTCATTTTCGAGATTAACCAATTCGTCTAGTAGTTCTTCATTATCTACGGTATCAATCAGTTGGTTTAGGTTCTGATCCTTGTAAAAGCGCAATAATGAATTCTTCTTGTAGAACTTGAATTCAAGATTCGGAAGTGGCTTAAGATTGTAATTGGGCTTGTCAAAATCTACTTTTTGTTCAACAATGAGTGATAACCAGCATCTAAGCTTCGTGATCTCAACCGCATATTCGAGTAGGTCTACTCCGAAGAGACAATTTCGCAACAACCCAAGCTTCTTTACATACCGAATTTGTTTGTCAGCAATGAAATCGGAGATGTGCTCCAAAAAGTCATCATCCTTTGATTTCAGCATTTCCGCAATCCACAAATTCCCTTCAGGATCAACAGCTTCAAGAACTTGCATCATCTCTTCCAACATGCCCATTGGAAAAGCTCCCGATCCACAAGCTGGGTCTAGAACTGTAGTTTCAAGCATCTTATGGATAACCTGCTTGCTGTTAGCAGATGTTATCTCCGTGTCCAAATGCTTCATCAAGGTATTTCTGCACATATAAGACACAACTGGTCTTGGGGTGTAGAAAGCACCAGCATTTTTTCTAGCGGCTTCCTTGGTGTCATCACTTTGTTCTGCCAAGAGATTCTCAAAGATTCGACCAAGCATTTCAGGATCAACAGCAATCTCTTCTTCAAGTGGTGTATTTTCAGCAATTGTGAATTTGTATCGAGCAAGGATACTATTGATTCCACTTTCTTTATCAAGGAATAAATGATCAGGAACTTGAAATGCATTATTGGCTTTGCCCTCTTCCATCCAATCATTCGGATGAACATCAAACAGTCCTCCATTGAGATATGGTGAAAAAAAGATGAATTCTTTCAGCTCATCAATAGCTGTGAATCCAGAGGCAAAAACATCAAATGCAGATTGATCCCTTTCGTTTTGCTCAGCATTTAGAGCATTAAAAAAGAGGTTTTGGAGGATGAACTTGTAGTAGCTCGATCCTGCCGATTTTGGAATTATCAGGTCATTATTTTCACCATTTTTTAATTCTGGCAAAAGCAAATCCTCTTTGATAACTTTTAGTTCCTTCAAAAACCATATGAATATCAATCGAGCAATTAAACGAATAACAAAATCCTTATGCTTTTCTGAGCCAACTTTCTCACTTGGAATTTGTATTTCCTTTATAGCAGAGTTAAACCACTTTATAACTTCCTCATAAAAGCGTTTATTAAGGACCGAAATGGAGAAAACAGATTGCCAATAAAAATAAAGGGCCTGGTAAGATGTTATAGCATTTCTTCCGGAGGAAGTAATGCTCAAACTGTTAAGAATTGCAATATGTCCTGAATGCGGATGACTTAGATCAATTTCTCTTAAAATAGAAACCTTACCGGCCTTCTCCCCTTCTCGCCACTCTTGTTTGAATTTCAATCGCTCGCTATTAGCAAACGAAATATAATTTCCGTACTTAAAGACAATGGTGACTGGTGTGTATTTGAATTCTCTATTAAAGGCTCGTGTAATATCTGCCAGTTGTGACCTGGTTGGGAGTAATCCGTTTTCACGATCTTTCAGTGTGATTCCTAGCAAGACAATCCCATCGTAATCACTTTTGATTGCATTTTTAAATTGCTCACCTGACTGGAATGTATCTTTTTCCTCAAAAGTCTCATCATTAACTATTCCGAGAAAATAGATATCATCCATCAGTTGATGCCCGTGGTTGCTGTTATTGTAATTTTCTGAAAGGATATCCGTTGGCTTCGCAGGTTCTTCAGCTAAATAGTTAATAGGAATATTCAATTCTTCGAAAAAGGCTTTTAGGCCTTCGTAAAAATCTTCTTGTATGGTTTTTAATGCATTCATATTAGCTCACAATAAACCAGGTTATCAAATCGTAATTCTCATTTTTGTATCTGTCTTTGATTCCAGTCTTTGATTCTTTTAAAGTGTTAACAGCTTCCTTTTTCCCACCTTTTAATTTATTAATCAAATCCAGTGCGCTAGAGCCCATCGTTTCTTTTATTGATCCGTCTTCTTGTTCTTCTTCCTGCACCGCTTGACTTTTCAACCATTTGCTGATAGTTGTGGATAATTGGTCAATTTCCTTTGCATCCCCTTGATCTAATGATTTTGGAACATATCTTACTACATCCTTGTGATGCGTTAATGCATCCAAAATCTCTTTCTGGTTGCTTAGTACACTTTTTCCTTGATCGTTAATGTAGACCAAATCATAGCTTTTGTATTTGTGCTCTTCCATCTTAGGTTGCCTTGCAGGGAAACCAAATAATGCAATCAAACCAGATTTTGGACAAGTTTCATTGATGCTCTTGAAACCAGTGTAAACACCTTTAGGCATATACTTGTAGAACTTCTCTTTACTTTTAAGCTCTTCCAAAAGCTCTTGACGATATGTTTCGAGGGATAAATCATCAAACCCAAGATTCTGGTCACTGATCTCAATATCATCCCATGAAGTCTGCATTTGCTCCATCATCTTGGCCTTTTGCTTTTGTTCAAGAGTTTCATTTTCAGCCATTTCTTTGAATGTATCCGAAAACTCCAAGTCAACCTCAGAACCAGCCAGTTTCATTGCTGTCATTCTTTGCTCAATGCGTCCCTGGAGATTCAGGTAGCTATTGATGTTGTTGGATGGCCAGAAATTCAAGCCAAAAATCTGCTCGTTAGGCGATCCTAATCGATCGATGCGCCCCATTCTCTGAATTACTCTAACGGGGTTCCAATGAATGTCATAATTGACTACAAAATCGCAATCCTGCATATTCTGTCCTTCACTTAGTGCATCTGTGGCGATGAGGATGTCAATCGGATTATTGAGTTTTTCAAATGTTTTTGAATCATTATCTGCAATCCACGTTTGCCATTCTTCGAATTGACCTGCTAAACTTAAATGATCAGAGCTCGGAACATAATCCCATTCTTTTTCTTTAAACAGTTTGGTGAGAGGGCAGAATCGTTCTAAGATTTCTTCAAACCTCTTAGTTTCCTGTTCCGAATCCCATATTCTTGATGTTTCACCACTTACGACAGCCAATTTCTCAAAACCGCGGGCTTTTAGTTGATCAAAAAGATAGAAAGCCGTGTCCTTGTAAACTGTGAATATTAATACCTTTTCATTGCTTTTATTCGCACCACTTTGTCTCTTCTTATTAATTCGACTGATTAGTGCTTCAAGCTTATCATCTTCGCTCTTCAGGTTTCTAGGTTTCTTGATTTCAGTCTCAATCTTTTTATCGAACTGGAACAGGTTCGCCTGCAATAATTGTAGGGCTTCAACGTCCTCTTTTAAATCCTTCTTGAAGAGTTCGAGCATGCCGGAATCATCAATTTCAGATAGTTGTATTTTCCTTTTCTTGCCAAGAGTGAATTCATCCAATTCGTTGGTCAATTCGTCATCATCAGCAAATAGATCAAGCTGATCATCATCGAAATCTAAGTCCTTCTTTGCTTCTTGATACTGTTTGATTCGATTCAGTGCATTTTGATGATGTTCAAGGATTTTATCAACGGTGGATTGAAATGCCGCCCATGAAGATTCAAGCCTCTTGACTAGAAGTATGTACATCATCTTCACCAGGAAGAAATCCCTCTGCCTCTCATCATGAAGCTTGTCAATATCCTCAATTTGTTCCACATAAAATGCTGGTTGATAGCCAGATAAACGTGGTGGAAAATGATCAAATAGTTCTTCAAAACTTTCAAAATTCCCAATCTGCTTTGGGGTCACAAAAACGTTTTCTGGTTTTTCTTTAGTAGGAAATGTCAGACTGTTTTGTTGACCCTCAATCATCTTTCTAGTCCTTGCAACAGTCAAAGAATCGGTAAGCTTAAAGAAATTGGAAGGAAGCTTTTTTATGAAATCTCCTATCCTTGGATGTGGATCATCTGTCCACTCATTAAATGCTTTTTGAGCAGCTCGGAAAGTGTAGTCAACGTTCCTTATGTCAAGCGATTCATAGAATCCTGCAGTATCTCCTGCAACTACCAATTTGAATTGGTTTCGAATATCTATCAGTGAATTATTAATCGGAGTAGCTGAAAGCATGAGCACCTTGACATCCTCGCATTTCTTAAGGATTTCATCAACAAAATATCTGTATCGTTTGGATTTATCGTTTCGGAGGTTGTGGCTTTCGTCAATGACGAAAAGCTTTGGTTTCTGATTGGTTAAAAAACTAATATCTTCCCTGTAGGAATTAATGCGATCTTCAGACAGGTCAGTGTGATACCTAATTAGATAATCAAATTGATCCTTTTCAAATTTGGAGTGACTTCTCTTAAGATATTGCGACCAGTTGTTAGAAAGCTTCTTTGGGCAGAGAAGTACTACTTCACGCCCTTGTAGTTCATAGAATTTCATAACTGCTAATGCGCTCCATGTTTTTCCCAAACCAACCGCATCAGCCAGAATTGCCCCGTTAAAGCGGTTGAGCATTTTGATTAAACTGAGAACGCCCTTTTGTTGAAATTCATAAAGAGAATTGAAGATGATAGTATTCTCTAATCGTCCAAACTGCCGATTGAAATCAGGATTATCTTTTTCTAAGAGAAGCTCTTCACCAAAGAGTTCGAAAAGAATCTTGTAATAGAGCTCCCTTGGTGTGTATTCCTGAAAGATCTTTTTGATCTCATCGATTAAGTATTGCTTAAATGGAATTTTAGAGAATGATCCATCCTCTCTCTTAATTGTCTTATGATTATGAGCTTGAGGTCGTTTCCACAACTCTTCAAACCATTTGATGAGTTGATCATACTGAGCTTCACTTCCAAATCCTGCTATATTTAGCTCTACGTTGCTGGTAACCTTTCTTCCGATTCCAGCATCCGTCAAATTTGAGCTGCCTGTGATGTAGTAGTTATGCTGAGCTTCATTCTCTTGATCTTCAAAGAGGTATGCTTTTGCATGGCAAAAATTAGGCTCAAGTGTTTTAGCTTCTACTTTATCAAGCTCCAAGAACCGTACAGCCTCTTTGGCTACTGAACTAAGTCTTAAAGACGCATCAACTGTGATATTCTCATTTAGTAAATCAAGTGACGACTCCTTGAATTCATCAAAGTTTACAATGTCGCCAAGAACAAATTTGTATTCCTCGATTAAGTCTTTTGTTTTCTCAGAGAAGAAAGCAAGACCACCAACGGTAAAGTAGCCAGTCACAACTGACATTTTACCTTCTTTTGTGTATTTAGAAATCCACTCGTGGACTTTTAGATTTTTGTTTTCGTTATCCAGTATCATTTACTCGATTCAAGTAAGTCCTTAACATCTACATCTAGGATTTTCGCGATCTTATACAAGTCCGCAATACTAGGTTGGCTTCTATTTTGCGCATAAGAATTCACCATGTTATAGCTCTTTCCAAGTTTTCCTGCTAGCCAAGTTTGCTTAATTCCTTTAGAATCAAGGACTTTTTTAATCCTATTCATTTTAAAATTGAGTCTCGCAACAACTTAATGAGATTTAATAAAAATATCTCATCATCTGAGATAAATATGATAAATGGCACCTGCTCAAATGTCACACACATGCTTGTGCAGGCACTACGCAAGAGTGTGCCATTCCTTCCCTCCTTTGCGGCTAAAAAGGCCAACCCTTCTTAGAATAAAAGCCTTCGTTGGAACCCGAAGCTATGTCAACATAAAACTATGGACATTATATAACACCCGTATGGAATACAGTGAATCAGCTATTATTATCATAAAATGTCTTTAGTCTCTTATTGAGATACATACGGCCATAATGTGTCTTGAAATATTTCTCTCTCTTACGGGCATCCCATTCTTCTAGACAAGCTTCATAATATATGAGTGTCAATGGCCGTCTGTCTTTGGTGGACTGAACCTTACCTTCATGATGCTGATTCAACCGTAATTTCAAATCGTTTGTATATCCTATGTAGCGTTTATTGTCTTTCTCGCTGTGGAGAACATATGTGTAGTGCATACCATGAAGATACGACTTGAAATTATTCCATCGGGTGACATTCATAGTGTTTTGCGTAATACGGAGCTTGCGGAGTATTTGACATAAGAACAGTTCTCGGACTGCGAAGCTATACGATAACGACAGTTCTTATGCTAAGCGAAACACGGCATAAACCACCAACCGTTTGCTTTTATATTTCAATATGAATCTACGTGGGTCGGTAACCGAGCGCTTGGTTTACATGAACCATAGCTATTTATTTAGTATAATTAGAAACACAAAATAACACGTCACTTTACCACATACAGATATGGCAACCGATCCGTTTGAAATAAGCACCGAATTTTTAAAGTCCTTTGGTGATGACTTCGAGACCTTCGACCACAAAGGCTTTTTGCAGGCCGTAATTCATATTGCTGCCGATCAGGCTCCAGGAAAATCCAATAAGCTGATCAAGTATGTGGTAGACCTAGTTTTCTTTCCAAGCAGTGCCGATAAAAAGAAGAAATCTCTCTGGGATCAGATAGAAGGAAAGGTCTCTAATATGGTTGATCATAAGGTAGATGATGCGGTTCAACAGGCACTTGGAGAGCTTACGGCATCTAACCTCATCAAGAGAATTCGCAATTTTGGTAATCTTTTTAGGCAGTTGGCTTTTATAAGCAATGCCCGTGAAAAACGACTACATCTGATTGTATTGACTTCAGAAGCCAATACCATGCTGGCAGAGCTTAACAATGTGCCTCCCCTGCATCTACTCCAGGTTGCTAGATTAATGCAAGTACTGGCAGTTACACACATTGCTGTGCTTATGGAGCTCAAAGCCATGGAGCCTCATACTTATAGGCATCAGGCTGCTCTTAATAATATGGCCATCCTTTATTCCGATAGTGCCGCTTCTATGTTTCATCGATCTATGGCATGGAGAAGATCCATGATTGCTTCAGGCAAAGGAGAAATTCACTATAGAGATGGCTTAGAAGAACAAGAAGTGCTCAAAGCTAAAACAAAAGTTATCACCATGACTGTTTACGATCGCTTTGCTCAAGGGCGATGGTCGCCTGGCTTGGGCACGGCAGTTATAATAAAGGAGACGCCTAGAATACCTGTAGATCGCGGTCAGGTCGAATTTCAGGATACGAAAATGGCGGTTTATGAGGCTCTGAGGTCTTATGATGAGAAGGTTCAGGAAGAGTGGACCAAAACTTGGAATGAAGCACTTCTAAATACCACCAAAAGTTTTATGAATTTGGTTGACTGGGATGGTAGAAATCGAGAAATGGCTGGGCTCATTGAAAGGCAGCCCAACAACTTAATATTCCCCGTTGTACCGAGTAGAAGTAAGTATCATTCTGCCAATTCTCTTGAACGAATTGACTTGTTCTTAGAGCAGCAGATGGATCAATTTCAGTTAAGTGGGCCACGTTATGTACAAACCTATCGCCCACCTGCACCTGGGTTTTCTACAGATCATAACATGGTTTTTTCTAGAGGCGATACCTATGACACGGCCATGGCGTGTATTTACTTTTTGGTGAGGGATAATTTGGAGCGAGCACAGGCGCTGGGTGATGGTTTGGTGCAAGCTATGAACCACGACCCGATTGGCGAAGGTAGAATTGTAGCCGCAACAGTAGCCGATAGGCTTATTGACCCTGATATGAATTTTACCACCTCTATTTATGTGCCTGATGGAGGGCGAAGGGATATCGGAAATATGTCGTGGGCTGGTATAGCACTTACACGCCTTTACCATAAAACCAAGGTTCATCGTTATTTGCATGCTGCGGAAACCATAGGTCAATGGATTATTACAAACTGCACTAAAGAAGATGAACTCCAGGGCTTTACAGGTGGTGAAGACCATTGGGGGAATCCGTATCACTGGAGGTCTGTAGAGCATAATGTAGATTGTGTTTCCTTCTTTGATAACCTGTGGGTATTGACAGGTAATGATGCTTGGAAAAACGCCAGAGAAAGAGCTAGAACATTAGTGAAAGGCTGTTTTTGGCAGAATACGTATTATGTTACGGGAACTGGTATAGCAAGCGACATTAACCATACTGTAGTACCAACCGACTGTCAGAGCTGGGTTAGTTTAGCACGAATAAACCCTGAAACGGACATGTCTAGTCTTTCCTTTATGATTGATGCTATGACGACCAAATCTAAAGGGTTTAAAGGAACCAAGTTCGCACTTGCTGGCTCAGAAATACAAAATGAAGCTACTGCAGGGGCTGCCATGTCGCTTTGGTTTGCCAGACAGGTAAGTTCGTCTTTCGAGAAGGTTTTTGATGAATACATGGAGAGTCTGGTTAGGCAAATTAAAGAGGCCGAAAACAGTATAGGCTACGGCTTAGTGGCCACTCCTGCTAAAGAGGCACATACTGGTGAAGGTTTAGGCTGGGCATATTTCAACTACCTGCATGTAGCCTCTACCGCTTGGACTGGTTTAGCCCTGATTGGTAAAGACAATGAAGAGGCGAATCCATACTTTAAGCTCTCAGCTATTTGATAGGCAGGTTTCCTTAGCAAATTCTTAAAGTTCGAAGCTTTAAGATCCGATTCTTTTAGATAAGCTCTATAGTTAGGTTAACATTTGTGGCTCACTTATTAGTACAAAAATTTGGTATAAATCAGTATCGGAATTACGTATGGCGAAAGACCCACTTAAGTATATCTTCCTTCATTGAAACTTCTAAGCTCAGATTCCGCACTACCTATTCTACTACTATCGGCTAAACGTCAATTTGATAAACAGTAAAGCTGAAAACATAGTTAGCAGCGCATGTATAACTTAATGATCGTACTAACCTCCATTTTCTTTATGGCCAATCCATTAATCATCGACTTTGGGCAAAACAAAAACGCCAACTGGTTTTCTGTCAACGATACGGTGATGGGTGGTCGTTCTCAGGGTAATGTGAGCTATTCCGAAAACTCTTTGGTCTTTAAGGGCTCGGTGTCTTTTGAGAATAACGGAGGTTTTGCCTCCGCAAGGAGTTCTTTTGGCAGTTACGACCTGTCAGAATATGAAACGGTTACAGTGAGATATAAGAGTGATGGACAGAGCCTGAGTTTAAATTTAGACTATTATAGAGCTTGGTGGTACCCAAATTATAAGGCTACTTTACCAGCAACTGATGGTGAATGGCAATCTGTAACCATCGCTTTAGCCGACCTGAAAGAATACAGGGTTGGTAGGGCTACGGGCAACAAAATATCTAAAAGTCAGCTCGAACAGATCATTCGTTTGGGCCTTATGACCAACGACAAAAAAGAAGGCCCTTTTCAAGCTGAGATCGATTTTGTGAAGTTCAATTAACTAGTCTATTGACCAATTCTACTGATTCCTGCATTAAGCAATTTGAAATAGGCTGTTCGTCTGGATGCATTCAAGCTCTAGAACAATTATCTTGCGCCAAATTTTAAAATCAGGTCTTCCAATATGAGACGGAAAATACCAGAATCGACACTTCCTAAGCTCAATCGTTCACAGATGATTACGCCAGAGGGCTTTGAAAAGTTAAAAGAAGAGCACGATCATTTATGGAGAGTTGAGCGTCCTGATGTAACGGCTAAAGTGGCCTGGGCAGCAAGCTTGGGAGATCGTTCAGAGAATGCCGATTACCATTACAATAAAAAGCGACTTCGAGAAATTGATAGCCGCTTGCGCTATTTGCGTAAATGCATTGACGATTTTAAGGTTATTGAGTATCACCCAAATCATGAAGGAAAAGTAAACTTTGGTGCTTGGGTAGAAATTAGAAACGAAAAGAAAGGAATTCAGAATCGTTTTCGAATTGTTGGTTATGAAGAGTTAATAGGCAATAAGAACTACATCTCTATGGACTCCCCTATGGCTAAATCACTGATGCATAAAACTGTTGGCGATGAAGTGGTGGTTACCACTAAGCTGGGTGATTTTGTATGGAAGATTCTAAAGATAGAATACGATAAGTAGCCTTAGTTCACTTCCAGTTTAATGTTAAAAGATACAGATTCCCAGTCAAGCAGGGAATGACGTTGAAGTGGTTTTATAGTTCTCTTAACCCCACGTAGGTGAACAATAAAGTCTGCTTACAAAGCTCTTTGTTAGCCTTTATTCTTCCCTCCAAATTAGGTCTTAATCATAACTAGAAAGTCATTAAGGCTTTAGAGACTACCAGTCAAGCTGGGAATGACGTGACAGAGGCTCAAATGTAAGTATCGCAAGGGAAATGAATCAATTAAAACTGTCTGAAAAGCTGTTGGGTAATCGCCAATCTCGCTCAATTTTCAAGCTGACTATCAACCAACTAAATAACTTTTCGGACAGTTTTCTTAATAATAATCAGTCAGATTTTACTCACTTCTTAATTTCTGAGCAGGATTAGCTGTGGCAGCTTTGCGAGCATGGTAACCTGTGGTTAAAACCGTTACCAGAACAGTTCCCAATAAAACGATAGAGAAAATCAAAACTCCGGGTGTAATGTGGAATTGGAAGGTCTCTAACCAATCCATCATTGAGTAATAGCCCAAGATGCAAGCTGGTATAGCGGCAATTAGTATCAGAATGATAAAGTCTCTGATTAACAAGCCAACTAATCCGCCAGTATTGGCTCCTAAAACCTTTCTAATGCTAATCTCCTTAGAACGCTGTTCTGCAGTGTATGAGGCTAAGCCCAAAAGGCCTAAACAGGCTATGAGAATAGTCATACCACTGAAGCCAAGGAACAGCTGTCCACGAATTTGATCTTCCTCATAGTTCTCCATAAACTGCTGGTCTAAAAAGGTATATTCAAAGGCAGTGGTGGCATAAGTTCTGTCCCAAGCTTCTTCAATAAAGTCAATGGTGCTATTTACATCTCCAGAGATTTTAACAACAGCAGACGGATTCAATCGACTTGGCAAAAACATTAGCGCACTGATAGGTTCATAAAGTGACTTTTGGTGAAAGTCTTTTACCACACCCACTACGCGAGCGGATGGCAGAGAATCATTACCTGTAAGATTTACTTTCTTGCCGATTGGGTCAGACCAATCCATTCTACGTACCATTGCCTCATTGACCATTACAGCCTGAGAAGAATCTGAAGGGTATTCAAGAGAGAAACTTCTACCTGCAACTACTTCAACTCCCAAGGTTTTGAAAAAGTCATAGTCAACGCGATAGTTATCCAAACCTCTCTGATCCATTGGCCCTTCTTCGGTTTCAATACTGTAAACATTTTTACCATGACCATTTCCCGGAGTTGAACTAGAAGAGCCAACACCAGTGATATTCGGGTTTTGAAGCAATTCATTTTTCAATACATTCCATTTTTCAACATCTGCCCTGCTTCTAAAGTCAATTTGAATGACTTGATCTTTATCAAAGCCAAGGTCTTTATTTCTTACAAATTGCATTTGAGCGTAGATCACAAAAGTGCCTATGAGCATAAACATGGAAATAGCAAACTGAAGAGTTACTAAGCCCTTTCTTAAAATTTTGCTTCCAGACTTACCTGCACTACCTTTTAATACTGCAGCTGGCTGAAAAGAGGATAAAAAGAATGCAGGGTAACTTCCGCCTATAAAGCCTGTGATTATTACTACTCCTATGATGGATAAAATCACGTTGGTGTTTAAAAGTGCCTGAACGTCTAGACTGGTGCCCACCAAATTATTAATGCTTGGCACTACAGAAACAATGATTAGAATACTGAGTGCAAGAGATATAAGTGTAATCAATATAGACTCAGTCAAAAACTGACCGATGAGACCTCCCCTTTGGGCACCCATTACCTTTCTGAGACCAACCTCCATAGCTCGTTTAGCCGACCGGGCAGTAGCCAAGTTCATATAATTGATACTGGCTATAATGATTAGGAAGATAGCAATGGCTGTAAAAATCCTTACATATTTAATATCACCAGCAGGCACTGGTTCACCTTCAAATTCAGAATTTAAGTGAATGTCTTGAAGTAAGACAGGAATCATCTGCACCTGAATGTTGATTGGTTCAAAAATAGGCGCTATGTACTTGGTTACGGTAGAATCGAGCTTTACCTGTAACTCTTCTTTGCCTACTCCTTCATTTACTAGCACGTAAGAATAAGTACCCCAACTCCCCCATCCTGGATCATCTCCTTGAAAAATAGTCTTCCAAGAAACTAAAGCTTCAGCAATTAGGTGAGAACTCTTAGGTACGTCTTTATAAACCCCGGTAACCTGTAATGACATTTCTCTATTGCCACCGCTCTGTAAGGTTTGACCTACCGGATTTTCATTCTTGAAAATTTTCTTAGCCATTGACTCATTGATGACAATGGAGTTAGGAGCTTCCAAGGCTGTTTCTGGGTTACCTGATATAAAATCATAATCGAAAATCTCGAAAATGGTAGAATCTGCAGCGTAGACATTATTTTGAAAATAGTCGACCTGATTTAAGGTGAAACGCATTCCTCCTTGACCGCTCACTTCAGACAAACGAGTAGCCTGAACTACTTCTGGATTCTCATTTTTGATGGTCATGGCTGCTCGCCAAGTCATACTTGCCCACTTAAATGAATTGTCTGGCTCCGTTATTTGTGTTGAAAGTCGATAAATCCGATCTGCCTTCGAGTGCTGCTTATCGAAGCTCGTTTCATGAAAAATATACAGCAGGATAATTAAACTGGAAGCAATGCCTACGGTTAAACCAATGATGTTTAATGCTGTGTAAGCAGGTTGCTTAAGTAGGCTTCGAAAAGCTACTTTCACGTAATTTTTAAGCATGTAAGTTGTTGTTATTTGTTTTTGACCTTATGAAACCACTTGCAGTCAAGCCATTTCACCTTTAAATATAGGTAACCCATTACATAAAATGGAGGCTTAGCTTGCTAAAAATCGCTAAGGCTATACTAAATGACTCTCCGAAAGCTGAATAAGTTACAGTATAGAGAGACTGAAAAACAGTTTTCTTGGGAAAATGAGGCAGAAAAGAAAAGCCCTGAGCGTTTCCCCATTCGTCAAAAGGAAAGCTCAGGGCTTAATTATAAGACTAAGATCGTAATGATCTATTTGTAAGACTCGCTAAACAATTGGTCCGCTAAATGCCTCTGCTCCTTCGCTTTCTGGCATTCCATCTTTTAACCATTGATTGTACATGTCTATTTGTTCATCTGGCAATGGGTTATCATCGCCATTAGACTTTCTTGGAGGCATTGGGTGAGCTGTTTTACTCTCAGGCTTGTAACCTTCAATAGCTATTTTAATGCGCTGGCTTAATCGGCAAACTGACTCGTAATTGCTGAGATCTAAGCTAAAAACACCTTGGTCCGTTGCAATTGAGACCTGTAACATTGGTTGTACGTATGGTGCAAAAATGGCCTTAATATCTGGGTCGAAATAAACGCTCATGGTGTTATTGTTTAGTGTAGTTTACTGTTATTTGATATTCTTCTCCCGAGAAGTTTTGGTTCAAAGCATTAATAGCCTCGGTTAGGTCTACATTTAGTTTGTGACCTCCCATCATATGATCGCCATGCATTTCATCTAACCATGCATTTGCCGACCTTACAAAGTATTTTTCCCTGAACTTCTTCGACTTAATTTTCGCTTTAACATTTACAGGGTGCATATAAATATCTACCTGATAAGAAGTTGTTGGCTGACTTTCCGTGTAAGTGTAAATGTATGGCACTTTTGGGTTTACTGCACCTATTGTAAGGTTTTGCTGAGTCAACTCTCCAATGTCACTTTCTGGCTTTCTTTGAACGCCATAAGTAAATAGTTTGTAATAAGGGCTTTCATTGCTCACCCCTAAAACCAAAGGTCTGCCTCTGCTATCAGTTAAAAACTGAGCTATCTCTACCGCATTATAGAAGCGGTCTTTACCTCTAACCTGATATTTATAACCAAGTTTAGAAATGTCGAGATACAGGTTTGCCTGCCCCATATTAGGTCTATCACCAAGTCCTGAGTTGTGGTTTGGTAAATGAAATTGCTCTGGCTGTTGGGCTCTCAGAAAGTAGTTTAAAGAAGTGATCTTCTCTTTTCCGTGTTGCTCCATCCAAGCTTCAAATACATAATCGATATAGGCATGAAATGAATAGAAAATCGGGTCATAAGCAGCAGTAGATGGGCTTGCCATATCTCCACCAATGAACTTATCGTGCATAGGGTTATGAATCTGACTTTCAAAAGTACCATAACCACCATTGGTGGCATTTGGGTAGCCTCCAAATACTGCCCAATAGTCACTTTGAAGTAAGCTTGAGAGTAAATAAGGAGATGTAAAGGAGGTGTCTTTCGGGTCAATTTCTACGTTTCTACCCGGATGATAGAGCACGGAATTTTGATCTTCAAAAATCTTCGGAAACTTCTTGCCACTTGCTTTTCTAGTGAAATTCCAAAAAGGAATACCCAAGTTCTTTGTGGGGTACTTATTTCCTTTGCTGTCTACAATTGTACCCTCAGGGTCGGTATTCTGTAGAATCTGTTCGTAGTAATAAAACTGTGCTCTGTGCCAAATAAAGAAGATGTCTTTTCCATGCTCACACATACCTGGGTACCCGTATGTGCCATCTGCATAGACTTCTTGAGCAGCTTTTTTATAAAACTCGGTCGGAATCATATCTCCTTGCTTCATAGTATTTTGAGCAGGAATGGTGACTCTGTTTTTGTTGTGAACCCAAGCTTGCCAAGCGTAGCCCTGTAGATCGTACGGATTTTCAGCACTTCTATCTTTCAATAGTTGAATGGCATGTTCGTAAGTGGCCAACTCTACTGCGGTAAGCGAGTCGATGTTCTTTCTAATTACCTGCGCTGAGATTTGCCCAGCAAAAAGTACTATCAGCAACATACAGCCGATGAGCGTTTTGAGTGTGTGTCTAATCATGTTCATAAGTGTTTATTCTAATTCTGTCATGTCGAAATCATTCTTATAGCCTGGCCCACAAATAGAAATCCCTCTATCACTCAGGTAGGCGGTAATTCGGTTGTCTTTATCTATTCTCACCGATTCCATCATACCCTGATCTTCATGGTCTAGAATGTGACAATGGAGTACAAAATCTCCCACAAAGTCCTTATAGATTGATTTGATGATGATGGAATCTGAGCTAGGAACAAAGTAAGTATCCTTCCAGACTGGCGAGGTGGGCTGTTCTACCCATTCATCATTCACTTTCTTAAAATGCTGTTGAATCTGGAAGTGATTCACATGGATGTGGAACGGATGAGCACCTAATGATGAAGTGAGAGTCCACTCCTGCACATTATTCAGTCCTAGTTGACGCGGTGGCCTGGTATGGTCGAAGGCTTCTCCATTAATCTGGAAAAGGGTAGTATCTCCTGGCACTATATCAAACTGTACATACTGCATAGAATCGGTAACCGGTTCATTAACCAATGAAGGATATGGTGCATACACTGCCAATGCCTCTGAAGAAGGTAATTTGCGAGCCAATGCCTTGGAAGTTTTAGGCTTAACAATGACCACAGCCAATACCTTTTCCGACTCGTACTCGGTTCTATCAGTTTCATCCAACACAGGCGAATCTGCGTCAATTAGATACAGGGTGTCTTGCTCATTACTCGTATTTACTGCTGCTTGAACCAGAATATCAGCACGATAACCAGGCTGAAGCGTCATGCTGTCCACATCATTGCGATAACCATAGGCAATGCCATCTTCAGCTACCACGTGAAGCTTCTCATGATTGATTTTATTTTCTTGTAGGCTGACAAGCTTAAGGTTTAGTGTTTCTCTTACACCTGCATGAATAAATCGCCAACGTTGAGCCTCTTCAGACTCCATTTCAATGATAGGCAATACCATTCCGTTGATGGTTGTTCTCCATCCTGTTGAGGCTTCAATACCATCTTGCCAGCTTCCTGGACCAAAAGTGGTCCCTTCAATGAACTTCACTGCATAACGATCTGGATTGCCTCCTGCAGCGGTATCTGGTGTATAAGGAATCTGTTGCATAATGAAGATTTTCTCCTCCATTTTTTCAATCTCTGGCTGACTATCTAAGCCACCTTCTATAATTATAGCTCCTCCCATTCCTGAAGAAACCTGAATAGCTGTAGAGCCATGGAGATGTGCGTGATACCAAAAGGTACCGGGCGCATGGTTATCTGGAATTCCTATTCTGTTCTGAAAGCTACAACCAGGATCTAGGTTAACGAATACATTGTCTCCATGCCCCATAGGAGAAACATGCAGGCCATGCGTATGCAAATTAGTATTGTTAAACCTCAGACTATCAATGATGTTAGGATCTACTCCATCATGTATAGGTTCAAATGGGTCGCAAGCCCCTCCTCCTTCTAAGGTTGGAAGCTGATTCATCAAATTCACAAACAGTGAATCTCCTCTCTTAAGTCGAAGGGTTGGCCCTACCAGTTTGCCATTATAAGACCTGTGATACAATGAAATGTTCTCGTCTTTAACTGTATTATAGATGGAGCTTGTAGTAAACTTTACGGCAAGCTCGGTGTCGAGCATTCCATTGTTAGAAGAAATTTCTTCAGGATTCTGGAAAGGCAAATGTATTAGCGGCTTGTCTGCACCAGCCTTGAGCTTAACACTTGAAAGACTAGCTTTTATAGTGTTTATCTCCTTAAGTATGTCTTCAGAAGCTACTTCTTGATGGCGCTGCGTGGCTTTTTGGCAAGAAGGTAGGCTTAAAACAATTAATAGAGTGATTGCACATAAGGCAATCTGATTGATTCTTCTCATCGGGTTGTCGTTTGTGTGATTTGCTAGGTTGTGAGCCTAACCGTTTATTGTTACTCGGTTCAATTAACTGAACACTGCTAATTTAAACAAAATGAATATTACCCAATAGTTGAAATCTTAAATAATTGATATAGTTATATGAATTTAAGCTTTAACGCACTGTTGGTTAGATAGTAAGCTTAATATTAAAAACCATCCACGTACTATCATCAAACAAATGTTTACTACACCGATCACTTAACAGCACTACTCAGATTCTAAATTCTGAAGAAAAAGGGCCTTAGGTATTAGCCCTTCTCCTTTTTAAAATCAGCCATGATAAAATAACTATTAGTACATAGCCGACTACAAGCAGAGTTACTAGATAAGGTATGTTTCTCTGCATCACTACCCTATCGGCAATTCCTGCTTTCCAAAACAACCATTCATCTGCAGTGTCTGAGGCAAAAGAATAATGCCCTGTGCTCAGTATAATGATCCCATCTTGTGAGGCTAGGTCGAACCTTGCTGTGGCATTGATAGCATCATTTCCACTTCCATCATGGCCAATGATATTTGCTGTTTCGTGCTGTGGTGAGTATAAATCAGGGCCTAATCCGTAATAAGGAATCCCATTCCTGTAGCTCTCAGCTTTTGCCATTAACTGAATAGTGCTAGACTTTAGAAGCGAATGGTTATCTAATGAATTGCTCAGCATAAATTTTGAGAGGTCATCTAGGCTAGTCATTAATGAAGCAGCTGCTTTAGCTGTGAATCTATTCATTGGCCTAGTCGATCCGTTGGTTTTGTACACATTTACCAGATTTATACTGCTACTATCTCTTAGATTGAAGCTGGAGTTATTCATTCCTAATGGGTTAAAAACCGCTTGACTGATATAATCCGAAAATGATGCACCTGTTACTTCTTCTATAAGCAATTGTAGAAGCGTATAACTGGCTCCGGAATACATAAATTGGCTCCCTGGCTCGTATCCAACTCTTGCTTTGGCACCATCGTAGTAGGCGTCTGCTGCGCTGGTGAGAGATTCTTCCAAGGATTGAACTTCTTCATCTGCAGTGAATCCACCGTAGCCCAAATCATCATCAAAACCAGCAGAATGCGATAATAGTCTTCTTACCGTAACTTGATCATTGTCGAACTCACTTGCCGGCAAATTCCAACGAGTTAGATAATTTTCAACTGGTGCATCCAAGTCTAGCTTTTGGTCTTCCACCAATTTCATTACTCCAACAGCGGTTACCCACTTGCTCACCGAAGCTACTGGAAAAGCAGATTGTCCATTGATATCTTCTCCACTATCTGAATGGAAAAGCGTTTCTGACACTTTTCCGTCTTTGACTAGTGCCATGGCCAGGTTACCGATATATTCATCTTCTATTTGATTTGAGACAGCCTCTGCAAAGCCTTTTGTTGTTCCACTAGAGTCGATAGATTTCAATAAATATCCATCTACAAAACCAAGCGCAATGAAGGCTGTCCAAAGGATTAAAGCGAGAGAAATTAGGCCGATTGTTTTGAGCTTTTTCATGGTTGAGTTATAGGTGATTTGAATTTTTTTCATTGAAAGCCTCTATCTGCTTACACAAAGAGCTTAGGCAAATCAAATGAAAGAAAAGGGCTCTGTGGTTCGATTAGAGGAAAGTCGAACCAATTTGTTGAAAAAGAATACCTAGTAATTAGACTTTAGATGATGCGGTTTGCCTTCTATATACTGAAGGCGTCATGCTGGTATGTTTCCGAAAGGCCGTGTTGAATGAAGACTTGGAGTTAAAGCCAACTTCGAACATAATCTGTTGAATGGTCTGGTCAGTTTCGCGCAGTAAATACTTGGCTTCCTCTACCCTATACCCATTGATGAAATCGAAGAAGTGCGTTCCCTTAGATTGGTTAATAATTAGCGATAATCGTTTTGCGGAAAGTCCGGTTTCGCTGGCTAACATTTGAAGCGTTAATGTGTCACTTAAATACGGTTTCTTATTCAACATGTAGGCATCTAAAATAGCGAGATCTTCAGATACATCTTCTGAGGGAGCATTGTTTACTTTTTGCTTTGTAGATTCCTTTTCTTTTTGACTTACCTGAATAAATAGCTCCGGAGTGTGCATGGTTTTTAGAACGAACCAAGAAACCATGAACAAGGCGAACAAGGCGATAAATAAGTCTAAAATAGGAAAGCGTTCAAAGTTATTTAACGCTTCTGAGACTCCTCTGAAAAGCACAATGCTGTTGGCTAGAAAGTATGATGCTATTGCCGTGAGTAACCAGCGATAGGTTTGGCTTTGCGTTGCATGGAAGTTTTCAAACGTCTTTCTGTAATTCTTCAGTACAATAAAACTCGCCACCAAATAGGTATAAATCTGAATCTGAACAGAAATAACGAAGATCACTTCCAGTCTCAGAGTGATTTCAGAGAAGAGATATACCAACAAAAACACAAGCGTAGGTAACGCATGCCACAAAAGTTTAGGCTTGAACTTGAAATCACTGAAACAGGTTTTCTTTACATAAAAGTAAAGCAATGGCATTTGTAAGAATGCGAGTGAGGTTCTCAACTTATTAAGGATGGTGAAATTCCTGTAAAAGTCACCTAAAAACTGTCCAGAAAGATCTAACGAAGTGATAATCAGAAAGCCAGCAAAAAGTAGGTTGGCAGTTCTTTTTTCAGACTTGTTTGAAATCAGAAATGCAGACAGTAATAGCAATAAGAAAACGCCAATCAGAGCAATACTTTCAATGGCTGTCATTTAGTTGAAGTTTAAATTGTCTAAACACGGAAGATTCACATTTCCGAAGCGTAGGTAATTTTAGCACAGCCACAAACATATCATTAAATCGTCTAGGGGCACTTTCTGAATGGCCAAAAATCAGTCGATCTGAAAGAATTCATATTTGCTTTCCAACTTAGATGGTGAATCTATCTTCTACAAAAGCATGGGCCAAGGAAGGATAGTTTTGCTGAAAGGTATCGATGATGAATTGAAAAGGCACATCGTCAAAATGTCCGTAGTCTTCGATGTATTCCATATACTTTTGCGCAGTTCTGTTAAATGGTTGAATCATGGCATCTTCAGTACCAATAAAGTGCAGCGGATCAACATTGTATATTTCGCAGAGCTCTTTATTGAAAGCGTTTGAAGCTTTAAACCACTTTCCGTCAACGTATACTTCAGCAATACCATGAGGTGCAATGTGTGGATTGCCTAATTTCTCAGTCAATCTTTCTGCGGCAATATGGTTCACAACTTTCGCCAAGCGCAGTCTAGCAGGAATCTTCAAGGCCCTTAGTGCAGCAATAAATAGAACAGACTTATCAATGCAATGCCCCTCTTTTCGGCCAACCACATCACTTGCTTTGTAGTGGTCTTTCTTGCCTGAAATGGTATAAGGGTTATATCGCCAGTTGTCTCTTATAGTAAGAAAAAGGCCTTCAATCTGTTGTTTAGTCGGTTGGTCAATAAATTCGGCCACCAAGGCTTGAATACCAGCAGTATTAAAATCGAAGAATTCAGTTTCTTGTATGTATTGTTGCATGGTTAATTCTGTGAGATTAAGTGTTGTAACTCTTCACTAGCAGAGCTAGTGAGCATACCAAAAAAGTTAGATTGAATGAGGTGCAAATGAGCATTTACTGCATTCTTTTTGTCAAGTGCACAATTCTCAATAAACAGCTTATTCAAAACCCTTTGAACCTTTACTGCAGAAGAAATATCTACCCAGTCATTGAGCAAGTTACTCCTCTTCAATTCCATATAAAGACCTTCAATAAATGTTTGATTACTATCAGCAGCAGTATTTATTTCTGTTTCAATAACTCTATAATACTTGGATACTTGAATGATAAATAGTGGATTGAAATTGAGAATTCTAGTTTTTACAAACTCATTATACTTAAAAATCTTAATAACAGCAGACTCTTTTCTTGCAGCTAGTTCTGCCTTGAAAGTATCCCATTCTGCTATTTCGTTCTTCACTATGGTGAGGAGAAGTGACTCTTTATTTTCGAAATGCTGATAGATAGTTTTCTTAGAAACAATACTCTCCTTGGCAATATCATCCATGCTTATGCTTCGCTCCCCGAAGCGCATGAATAGTGCTTTTGCTGATTCCAGAATTCTTTCTTTGCTCAATTACTTATTTTAAAAGTGCTCTAGGCTGTCGTTGATGATATTACAAGTTCTGCAGGTAACAAGATTAGCTCTTAACTCTGCATCGTTGTTAGGAGTATGAGCCAAACGTTCATCTTTTCGTTCCGGTTCCTTCAAGAAGAAACACCAAAATGAATATGCTTAAGCATAGGAGAATTACCTGATTAATTCATTTCATCAATCAATTCACTTACTGCAATCCTATAGGTTTGTTGAAGTTGCTCTTTACCCGGGTATGGCAACTGACCACCGTACACATAGAGGTAGCCATTTAAAATTGCGGCTCCACCATTTCTCACTCTCACATTAGATTGAAAAGTCTTGTACTCTTGCTTTTTGGCATCATAAACCAATATCTGATCACCACTAGAGTAATCACCCACCAGAATAAAATAGTGCTCATATTGAGCTAGGGCATAAGATGAAACGGGATCTTTAAAGCCTTTTAGTTCCTTCCAAACCTGGGTTTCAAAGTCGAATTGCCAAATTTCACTTAAATACCTATCATCAAAACCTCCAAACAAGTAAAGATTGCCGTCATAAATACCGCCTTGCGTAGACATGGCCATTGGTAAATTGGGTAACTCTTCTAGTACTCCACTCTTTAAGTTGAAGGAGTAAAAGTGGTTACTAAAGGTATAGGTTGGAGGTGAGAACCTACTTTTACTTAAATAGCCACCGAAGTAATAGATAAAGTCACCCTGTTTCGCCAGGCCCATTTTTTTCGCAGCATTCGGGAAATTCCCTAATGATTTTATTGTGAAATTTGACAAGTCAATTACTCTGGCTTCTTGCATAAGCGATTCGGCATCCCCCACCAATTGACTTCCACCGAGCATCAATAGGCCATCATACTCTTCTAAATAAAGTAAAGACGTAGTGGTAGTATAAGGTATGTCTTTAAGTTTTACAGTAATCCATTTTCCAGTTCTGCTGTCGTAGACTTGCATGCCCGAACCAAACTCCATCATGCCTTGCGTTCCACCCATGGCATACAAGTCTTGATTGGAGGCAGCGTAGCCAAAATTGTAAGATGGAGTCTTCATAGACTTCACCTTTTCGAATTTGAGCATTGTCTGAGCATGTATAAACGTAGAGAATACTACGCTGGCCAGAAGAGTAAGAATTAGTTTCATGGTTATTTTGCTATCTAAAAAAGAAAGAGGGCTATTTGCCCTCTCCCATTTCTTCTGCTTTAGTTCTTTTCTTATCTAATTGTTTGACGCCATTGGTCATCCAAACTGGAGCTTCGGCACCTTTTAAGTGATGGTCGAAATACTGTTTCATCCTAATTTGAAAATCCTTCTGATTTTCTTCTTTGCCAAGGTGGTGCGGTTCATCTGGGTAAGACAATAGAATTACCTCTTTGCCTAATCTGCGAGCTGTCTGATAATACTCCAAACCTTGATTCCAGTCTACAGCGCCATCGGCAGTACCATGTAATATTAAAAACGGTGTATTGATATTCTGTGCATGATGAATTGGAGACTGACTTCTGTATAGCTCCATATCATCCCATGGGCTTACTCCCATTCTACCTTGCGACCACTCAATAATTGGACCGTTAAGGTTGCCTGTTCGCTTATAAGCGACATTATACATTGAAATTAAATTAGTAAGTGGCGCGCCAGTGATTACACAAGCAAACATATCGGTTTGAGTTAGGATAAAGCTCGACTCATAGCCACCCCAGCTATGTCCTTGTAAACCAATTCTTTCTGGGTCGGCATAGCCAAGATCAATAACCTTTTGTGCAGCTGATGTCACATCGTCTAATGCGGAGCTTCCTGGTTTACCCATATCATAAATAATGTCTGGCATCAGCACCAAATAACCATTACTTGCATAGGCAGACATGTGTGGTCTGTCATCATAAGTTGGCATAGAATACTGATGATGTCTTTGCGACATTTTTTCGTAGAAATAAATCACCATTGGGTACTTCTTACCTTCCTGATAGTCGGCAGGTAAAGCTAATGTAGCCTGTAATTTATGGCCTCTTTTGTCTGTGTAGCCTACTAGCACTCTTCTGCCCCACTTATACTCTGCCTGCTGTGGGTTAGCATTTGTAATTTTTTGTTCGTTTTTGAAGTCAGTGCTGGCCACCCAAACATCTGGAAACTCCTCAAAAGTCTGTTGAGTGAACATCAATACGTCAGCATCTTTTGCCTTGGTAGGTCGGCCAATCATTTTATCTACAAACTTAAGTGCTTTCGGCTTCTTGCCCATTTTCACTTCATAGTAACCCGACTTCTTGGTCCACTCGCCATAAGCACTGAGCAATAAGGTATTAGATAAATCGTAGCTGTCAGCTTCAGGATCAAGCTGTGTCAATCTGAAACGGATTTCGTTGGCTCTCCCAACTCCATCTGTAAGGTTCTTCACCTCTTTTGATTTGAGTGAAAAGGCATAGATATCGTACTTATTGTTCATCAAAACCCAATCACCATCGGTTGACCAGCCAGCAATTCCATAAACCGGTCTTTCTACCGGGTAATCGAATTCGGTATTCTCAAAACTGATGTCAGTATTTGCGCTAATGTTGATGGTTTTACCTGTTTCGAACTGGTAAATCATTACCTGCGTATCTTTAGAGTAAGCCGCATATTGTCCATCGGCTGAAAGCCCCATGAAATGATAAACCTCATCAGCAATTCGCTTACTAGCTCCGGTTTCCGTATTGATGGCAGTTAAGTCGGCATAAGCCGATGGTCTGTCTCTTAGGCTACTGTATTTGCTATCGTTAAAGCCAACTGCCCATTTCGACTTGTCATTAGTTCTCACCGAAATATCTTCTGTCTGGAGCTGCACCAGTTTACCGGAGTTGACATTGTAAGCAGCAGTGTAGGTGGCTCGCTTATCTCTGTTAGCTCGCACAATTTGCGATGACTGCACTACATCATCTTTCCAGTGCCAAACATCTACATTGGCCTTCAATTCGTCTTCTTTCTTTAACTCATCTTCCTGCTCCTTAATACCAAGGAAAATCTGTGTGCCCGTTTCATTCCAGTTTAAACCACTGTATTCGCTGATCACGTAATTGTTCGGTGCTTGGCTAAACATGGTGAGCGAAGAAAGTTTTGACATACCTGCGCTAAGATTACTTGAAATAAGCAGTGTATTTTCTCGCTGAACCTTTCCTTCTGGTGTTTTACCATAAAGCACGGCCAATGCATTTCCGGCTTCGTTCCAAGACAGTTGACTGTAGGTATATTCTCCAGTATTGATAGACCAAGTTCTGCTATTGCTTAGGTCTAGTAAGTAAACACCATTTCCAGTATCGCCATCTGCATCTACCAAGTAAGAGAATAGTTTGCCAGTTTCATTAAAAGCATAGCTCGAAACATTACCAATATTCATTACCGTGCCGCCTTTGAGGCTCTTCAGAATCAGGTCGGTGCCGCTGTGTTCAGCGTCTTTATCGCTTTTTACTTTGCTTATGGCTATGTACTCAGAGTTTTCTGCAAAGCTGAATGATTGTACATCCTTAATTTCTTCTACCGAACGATTGCTGAGGTTATAAATATGCAAGTTTCGATTGACAGGTTTGCGCTGCTTCCTTAAAGCTTCGGCCTTCTCTTCTGCAGGAGAAACTAAAAATGCAACGTATTGATTATCGTTCGAAAAGCTCACCCTAGAGGCATTAATGGCACTATATACTGTATCGCCCTCAACCTGACGGATGTAGAACTTCGCATCGCCATCATTAGGACTATAAGCGTAAGTAATCCACTGCCCGTTGGGCGAAAGTGATGTATTGCTGATTCTGTTCCATTGCCCATAATCTTCTAATTGAAGGGCTTTCTTTTCTTGGGCTGAAATAGAGCTAAATGACAATAGGATAATTGTCAAACAGTAGAAAATTCTAAAGATAGGTTTAGACTGCATGGTGGAGTTATATTTATTTCTCAAACCCCAATATAGAATTAATGCCTTATCATGGTCTCATTATTTTATACAAGGCTACAATTCCCTGTCTATAAGGTTTCTTAAGGTGCTAGAGTTTTTCAAAATCATTTATAAAAATAGAGTATAGATTTATAATGAAACCCCATTCAATAATTGTTAAATACTGACCTTAAACAATTTTTAATATTAATATAATATAAAAATAACCTCTGTTCATATATAATGTATTTCAAAATATAATATTTAATTTATCATCTGATAAGGGTTTGTTAGGTTCTATTTGTGTTAATCATCGGTGATCAACTAATTTGTTAATTCAGTATTCTACACCTTTTATCAATATGAAACTCTTCCTATCATTCTTGTTCCTCTTTGCTCAGCAAACCACCATTAATGCTCAGGAAGCTGAACAAGAAAATGGCATTATCCACGAATTTAAATCATTTACAGATACTCATAAGAATGAAAAAGTATATCTACATACTGATAGAAGGTTCTATTCACCTGGTGACTTATTGTGGTATCAATCATACACCGTGAATGCAACCAACAACCAACCATCACAATTGAGCAAAGTAGTTTGGGTAGAGCTCTATTCTAAGACCAATAAGCTAATTAGCCGGCAAAAAACACTTTCGAATAACGGCTATGGGCATGGGCAATTAGAATTACCAAAATCTTTGGAACCAGGGAGTTACCTACTTAGAAGTTATACAGCGTTAATGCGCAACTACCCTGAAGAATTCATGTTTGAAAAAGAAATTGTGGTAGTAGATTCTACTATCAAACCCTTAGGCTCTTCAGGTAACGATTTAGGTTTGCAGTTTCTTCCAGAAGGCGGACATCTGGTGAATGGCATCAAAAGCAAGGTTGCCTTTAAAGCAGTTAATAGCGGAGGTTTAGGGGTTCATTTGAAAGGCGAAATTGTAGATCAATACGACAGTATTATTACAGAGTTTATTACAGAATACAACGGAATGGGTGTTTTTTCTATAACCCCTACAGAGGGCAAAAAATACAAGGCTAGAGTCAACAATTATCCTATTGAGCTTGACCTCCCTACCCCCAAAGAACTCGGCTATGTGTTAGAAGTAAACAATGCCAAAAAGAATACTTTCGATGTTTTTATACGATCAAACGTTCCTAATTCAAGTGATCGGCAGTCATTGGTTATTCATTCTAAAGGAAAAGTAATTTACACTTTCGAGCCAAGATTAAAGGTAGGCGAGAATAAGTTAACGATACCCAAGATTCACTTACCCGATGGTATTTCACATGTAACGCTATTTGATGAAAACAATAATATTATAGCCGATAGATTAATCCATGTAACAGGCCAAAAATCTCAAATTTCTATAGAATTGGAATCCAGTTCGTTTGATAAACGAAGTAAGGTAAGTGCGAAAATTGTCTCTCAAAATCAACAAAGTATTGACGGAGTGTTTTCTGTTAGTATTATTGATTTAGGCCAAACATTAGATTCAATTCCCGATCAAACAATTGTCTCTGAACTACTACTCTCTTCAGATTTAAAAGGGTATGTGGAAAAACCTGCATATTATTTTGATTCATCTAATCCATTGGCAAAAAGTCATTTAGACTTATTAATGCTGGTACAGGGTTGGACTAGGTTTTCTTGGAATAGCATAACTGCCCTGAAAACCAATGAAGAGAAATATTTAGCGGAGAAAGGCCTTGAAATTAATGGAAGAGTATTAAACGAAAGAGGAAATAAAGCTTTAGAAAATGGTACTGTTACTTTTTTAAATAAAAATGTTATTCCAACAGTCTTTAAACAGGCCTCTACAGATGCAAATGGACGCTTCACCATGAAGGATGTAAAATTCTATGAGGGAGATCAAGTTGTTTTTCAGGCAGTAAATAAAAGAGGAGCAACTAATGTTAGTTTACAACTCGATACTTTTAATACAGAGCACCCTCCCTTAGCTAATTCAAAAAGAGGCTCAATGCAATTCAATTTCTCTGATGGAGATTTTACGAATTTTAGTGATCACCATCAGAAGCGGGAGTATATAAAAGCCACCTATGAATTTGATTCAACTAAATTTCGAGATCTTGGAGAATATGTGATACAAGGCAAGAAGCTAATTCAAAGACATGGGAATAGAGGTAACGTATATGGACAGAGTGACTATACGGTGGACTTCAGAAAAATTGACACTTCACCCTATCACAACCCATTTCAAGCACTGCAAGGTAGAATCCCAGGTGTAAAAATTGAAATTGGTGGAACAGATGTTAAAATCAGTCTTAGAAACTCTGTCGGTTACGAAAACAACACTCCACTGTCTCAGTTAATGCCTTTAATCCTTTTAGACAACCATGCTATGAGGTATGAAGAACTGACAAGTATACCTCCATCTTCTATAGACAGAGTAGAGGTCTATAAAGGTAATTCTGCTTCAGCTTTTGGTTCTGAGGGGGCTGCAGGTGTAATAGCGTTTTACAGCAAAGTTGAGAAAGATATTCTCGATGAGGATGGCAAAGGAGCTATTTCGATGACTTTACCAGGAGGGTATAATAGACCCTTAGAATTCTATTCTCCCCAATACTATCCAGATAGTGAGAATAATACGATTCCAGACCAAAGGCTTTTGTTGCATTGGGAACCAATGCTCTTTTTCACTAATGAAAGCCAGAAAACCATAGAATTCTACAATACAGACAGGGAGACTAATGTACTCATTAATGTACAAGGTTTAAGTTCTGATGGTAGTGTATTTAATGCTTCTAAACTTTATAAAATAAGTAAGTAATGGCCATAATAAGATTGAGTATTTTACTCTTAATTTTTTCCTTCAATCTCTCTTTTTCTTTTCAATCTTATACTTTGAGTGGTGTAGTTATAGATAAATCTACAGGAGACCCAATTGAATTCTGTGCAATTGGCTTAGTTGGTTCTACAACAGGAACCATCACTGATACAGAAGGGAAATTCTCACTTTCAGGTCTACCAGACCACAAGTTCACCTTAGTATTTTCTCATATCGCATACGAAAATAAGGTGTTGAAGCTATCTCCAAAAAATACAGATCAAACACTAACAATTAGACTAAACCCTAAAGTGGTCGATTTAGATGAAGTTTCCATCAGTGCCAAAGGCAGAGGAAAGCTTGCGAGACAAAGAAGAAGAGAATTAGGGAATTTCATGAAAATGGTACTCGGAACAGAATACAATGAACGATTAATTCAGTTGGTCAATGAAGAAGTAATAGATATCCGAGACCTTACATCACAATCTTGGAAGTTTAGCAAAAACTATGATCTGGTATTTGTAAATGAATACTTAGGTTATGAAATAAAATACTACGACTTCTCATTTATAATGAATAAAACCACCAAAACTTTTATTGGATACCCCGTTTTTAAAGAGCTAACACCCAAAGAACCAGAAGACTTGGTGAAATGGAAGAAGAATAGAGAAGAAGCATTCAAAGGCTCCTTAAAGCACCTTCTATTTAGTTTGATTAATGACCGTTTAATCGAGGAAGGTTTTTTGGTGAATATTACAAACTTTGACCCCACATCGAATATTGATTCAAAAGACTATGAGAGAGTTAGTAATGCGCTAAGAACTGGCCCATCTGCTGTCAACCCTAATCTAAAATTAACTAAGGTTGAAAATGATAATTATGAAATGTGGGTTGATGGAACTATAGAGCTGTTTTTTACTAATCCGGTTGATGACACAACGGAGGTTAGTTACATTCTTCTAAAAAATGAGACTACCAAAGTCTCTCAAAACGGTAACTTACACAATCCACTCTCATTAATGGTTTATGGTCACCTAGCTAATTTAGGAGTTTATAAGATGCTTCCAGTCAACTATTTACCAGATTACCTCAAAAGTAATTAGTTAAAATCAAAGATTATATAGTAGTCAATTGAGTTATGGTTTTAAGAGACGTTATTAGTTGGGGGAGATTCAACCAGTCAGCTTCAAACTAAAGCTCACCTTCTATAGGCTTCAATCACGACCAACTCACTGTTCATTATTTAAATATTAGCCCTTTTGGCAATTTATTCCAGAAGGTTTTTAGTAGAAGGAGATTGCAGCAGTGATTTCATTTGCTGAATTGCCAAACCATTTAACTGCCTTAATCTTTCTGGTTGACTCATACCTTGTTGAATTAGCATAGCGTTAATACTTTCAAGGTTAGCCAAAACCACCAACTGTTCTATGGTTGAATGATCTCTGATATTGCCATTAGTATCAAGGTTTTGGTCACGCCATTCTTTGGCTGTTTGTCCAAATAAGGCAACGTTTAGCAAGTCAGCCTCTGAGGCATAAACCAATTGAATACGATCTTTGGGGAGCTTTTCTGGAATCAGTTTCTCCTTGATGGCATCGGTATGAATTCGGTAATTGACTTTAGCCAAGGTTCGGCTTACGTTCCATTCTAGTTGATGACGATTACTTTCTTCTTCTTTAAGCCGTTGAAACTCTTTGATGAGGTAAAGTTTGAATTCAGGGCTCAACCAACTTCCAAATTCAAAAGCTATATCTCTATGTGCGTATGTCCCTCCATATCTCCCTGATTAGGCAAATAATCCAATGGCATTGGTGTGTTCAATCCATTTTTTGACAGAAAGAGTAAAGCGATTTAGACCTGCTTCATTTTTAATTCCCTCGAATTCGGGGGAATTAAAATTCTCATTATTGATTTGTTCCCAGATACCGATGAATTCGATGGTGTTCTTGTTTCTGAGCCATTTTTCAATTAGAATTGACCCATCTTCAAAATGGCGTACCATATCGGTTAAAGAAATATAGTCGCGATTATTTCTGGATATGATTGTGATCTTGCTACCCATAACTTCAATTACTTTACTTTTCGCCATCATTGATATGTGTTTATACTATTTTTGGTTTAAGCTGGTCTAATTAATCCTCTGCAAGTGACGTGTTAAAAGCCATCACTTTTTCTATAGGCTTCAATCACAGCTAGTTCTCCTGCTTTGCCGCTTTGTGAGTTGCCATGTTCCATGCCTACAATGCCTCTAAAGCCTTTGTTGTGAATATGTTTGAATACATTGAGATAGTTGATTTCGCCAGTGGTGGGTTCTTTGCGGCCGGGGTTATCTCCTACTTGAAAATACCCGATCTCGTCCCAGGCAGCATCGATATTAGGGATCAGGTTACCTTCAGTGATCTGCTGATGGTAGACATCATAGAGTATTTTGCACGATGGGCTGTCTACTGCTTTACAGATTTCATAGGCCTGGGCAGTACCGCTTAAAAACTGACCTGGATGGTCTCTTTTATTGAGTGGTTCTAATACAATCACCAAACCATGCGGCTCAAGAATAGCACAGGCTTGCTTCAGACTCTCTACCAAATTGGCAGTTTGATAGCCCATATCTTTACGCATGTCTACAAAGCCAGGTACTACGGTCATCCATTTGGCATTTACTCTTTTGGCTACTTCAACAGACTCGCGGATCTCTTGCAAAAACTCATTTCGCTTGTCTTGGTCTCCACTCGTCAGGTTAGGTCTGAACCAATGAATAGTGTGCGCCACAAAAACTCCCATGCTCATACCATGTTTTTCCATTCGGCTGGCAATTTGCTTCTGCTCCTCTATGGGTCTGGCCTTCATTTCATTGTCTTCTAAGGCCTTAAAGCCTTGCTCGGCCATAAAGTCTAACTCATTGAGTATACTACCCGGTGCCGACTGGCTGAACATGCCAAAATGTGGCGCATAATTCAATTGAAAAGTGTTTTCTGAAGAGTTGTTGGCGCTGGCTGAAAAAGGAATTGCGGAGAGTGCTCCGGCAGCCAGGCTCTTGCCCATAAAGTTTCTACGGTTCATTTTTTGAAGATAGTATTTTTTGGGAATTGGGCGACTGAGGAACTAGGTAATTGGATGATTTGGTATCTAGTGTGTAGTTTTTGGTTTATGGTATTTGGTGTTTTTTGTGTGTGATGTGTTAGTCAATTATTTATGCTTGTAGACAGCCAGGCACTAATCACAAGCACCGAGCAGCATATACTAAATAACCCCTTCTAGGTTCCAAATGACGATGCCGTAAACCACAAAGCGCAGTATTCGAAATGAGGAGTAGATAAGATATTTACGGATTGGGTAATCCATTGAGCCAGTCACCAAGCTGATAAGTGAATATGGTAATGGTGTAAGTGCCGCCACTATGATAAAACCTGCTCCGTACTGATCGTATCGTTGCTGATACTTGGTAAGGCTTTTATTAAAGTATCGATGAAAAAAGGCCTTGGTACTAATTACTTTACCAATAGCAAAATTGATCCAGCCAGCACCGATAGATAGGAAAGCCATGACAATAACGATAATGGTATAGACATTTCCAGGATCGTCTATAGACCAGATCATAAATAACTCTGGGGGAAGAATACCTACCAGAACTTCTGAAATTAAGAAGATGACGAGCATCAACACATAATCATCAGACACCCAATGTTCAATGGTATCATACTGGGTTTTAAAATAGCTCTTGAAAAGAATAAGTAGGCCGACTAGAACAATAAGGTAAACGAACCCCTTAATGAGGTTTTGAGAAAAGTAGTTATAGAAATCCTTCTTGTTGCTTTCCATCTGCTTGCGCCAAAATAAGCTAAAACTTTGGTTAATTGTTTCACGAAGGTTCTAATTAGTTACTGCAACTTTATAGTTCTCAATTATCTCTTTGAAGAACATAGGGTTAGTGAATTTATCTATCACTTTCACTTCTCCATAGTCTTTAAAGTCTATTCTTAGCTCTTCTGTTAATTGGCCGCTATAAATGTAAATCCAAGCCTTATCTGCTCTTAGTTTATCAATCACCGAAGCTAAAAAATCAGAGCCTTTCATATCTGGCATCATCTGATCAGATATTACAATATCCATCTTATTATTCTCAACAAGATTTATGGCTTCCTTGCCATTCTTGGCCATGAAAATATTAAGGTCGTTGTAGAAAAACTCCAAAAAGTCTTTCAAGGTATCTCTCACAGAGAAATTATCATCAACTAACAGCAGGTTAATCATTTCGTTTTAATTCTATTCTAACTGAGGTTCCCACTCCAGGATTAGATTCAATATTAAGACTATGATCTAACTGGTTGGACAATTCTCTTGCAAGGTAAAACCCTACACCAGATATTTCAGACTTTTCGTCCAATTGAAGCTTTGTTTCGCCCAACTGCCTAATTTGTTCTTTGTCCATTCCTACTCCATAATCCTTAACTTCTATAATTAAGCAATCTTCTTGTTCGTAAAGACAGAGTTCTGGAGTCGGATCTGAAGCTGATGAATACTTCTCGGCATTATTGAGTAGAGTACTTAGAATATACTCAAGCGTGAGCAAATCGGTTTTATAACTTCCCTTTAAACCTGAAGCAACTTTAATACTAAGGTGGTTCATAGTGAACCTCGCGGTAAGTCTACTGGCAATTTCTTCAGCTGCTATTACACACACACCTGTATCGGCCCTACTCATAAAGTAGACAAAGTCATTGACCATTTGTTTTATATCTACAACGGCTTCTGAGCTCCCCCATACAATTTTTTCCATCATAGAATCAGGAATAGCCTTGCCACTTTCCAAACCTGCTTTGAGCATTTCAATGTTCATTCGAAGTGTAGAAACGGGTGTCTTAATTTCATGTGAAATAAGAGACAGCATGTTTTGTTTGGCCTTATTCAGGTTGAATTCGGCCTGCGCCTGATCTACCGACTGGATTTTCAACATGAATGTTCTAAAGAGCGCCAAGTTGCAGAATACAACTATCATGGACATGAGTGCTACGTTCAAGTAATATGGCACTTTGCCTAAACCTAAAAAGGTGATAATCTGAAAAGCAGTCCATAGAAGCACCACCACCATAGCAAAAACCAAGAAGCTAGAACTTACTTCTCTTTCAATTCTGGCCTTAGCTATTATGTAAATGAATACACCGACATAGACTATTACAAAAAACAGATAATACTTTAAAAGCCCTGTAAATACCACAGGTTCTAAAAACACAATGCACCCCATGCTAAAGAGCGTGCCTATCACAAAAATATACTTGAGATACTTGTTGGTCTGGTTTGGGTATAGATAGAACACAAATAATCCTCCAAACAAGGCGGCAGAATGTATGGTGAGGTATTCTAAGTGAATTGATATTCCGAATGGGTAACCAGTGAAAAGAGCATGCAAGGGATATGGGTCTGCTCCAAGCATTCTATACATTAGACTGATGGAGAACAGCGCATAGAAAGGAATCTGAAGCTCTAATTGCTTGTATGAGATAGCAAAAGCCAAAAGCACAAAGCCAGTAATAAATAACCCCCCCGCCAAAAAGAGATTGACATCTTGGCGAGCCATAAGCTCGTACCTTAAGTCTTCAAAATTCCCTAATTCTAGAGAATATAATAAACCAGAGTTCATATGATCGTAGTTGGCTACTTCAATGATGATCTCGTATTGAGTTTGGCCATATTTTGAAAGGTTGAATACTTTGGGTTCTCTGTTAGGCTGATATTCTTTCCTAGACTTACCTACTTCGCCAGATTTATAAACCAAGTCTCCATTAATAAGTAGCTTGTAGGATGAAAATATGTGAGGGATATACAGTCCTAAATCTTCAGGATTGCCCCCATCTACAACCACATTAGTTCTATATGTACCATACCCAGTTTTAGTAAACTGTTTATCAAACGGTTCTTGATACCAATCGCCAGGAACCTCCAGAAGCTCAAAGCTGCCTTGATTATTCTTTTCTGATATGAATTGCTGCCAATAGAATTCCCACTGACCATCAAGCTTGACAGGATCAGAAAACGACTGACCTCTTAGATCGAAGTATGACTCGGTCTGAGCAGATAAGCCTCCAATAGAGAGGAAAAAAAATGATATGTAAACTAAAAAATGCTTCAAGCCTTACTTTACTATGATAATCTCCTCTTGCCTCCCATCTATATAGCGTACGCCATCTTTATTGAAGAAAGCTTCTTCTTCTAACATTATTCTTACGTCTTTGCCCCATTCTTCAACAAAGGTAGATGCATTCAGCTCAATAGAATAGGCAGTATTTAAGTGTAGTGGGTAATCTCCGGTTACAGGTACGCCTCCTTGAGAATCCCACATACCCAGAGTGGTACCAGCTGCATGACCATGATAACCAATAGGGTGAGTATAAATTGATGGAGTAATTCCTTCGGCTATGGCCTGTTCCCTACTCATCTTCAGAACCTCATTACCAGTTCTACCTTCTTTAAAATTATTAGTGAAGATATCTTGTAGCCTATTACCATTTTTGAATGCCTTCTTTAGGTATTCAGGTACATCTGTTTCGCCTGATTTTAAAATGTAAGCATGCTGTTGCTGGTCAGTATTCAGTCTGAGATAAGTAATACCAAAATCACAATGAATAAGATCGCCAGGCATTATTACACCAGGTTCTGGGCGCTTACTAAAAGTTCTTAGGTGGTCGAACCTTTCTGGGTCGGCTCTCTGTATGTCTATTGTAGGGTGAAACCAAGCCTGGAGCTTTAACTCTCGTACTTTCTCTCGCATCCACCAAACCACATCTTCCGTTGTGGTAACCCCTGGTGTAATTACCTTAGAAGAAAAGGCTTCTTTAATGATCTCATGTCCAATTTTGACTATATGCGGATAAATGGCCATTTCTGCCGCAGTTCTTGTTTCTAACCAGCCAATTGCCACCTTTTCGGCCGATACAACTCTTTTGGAAAACTGAGCTCCTATGGCTTCTTTAAGTCCTTCATAGTCAGTAGCTACAATACCATCAGCTAAACCAAAGTATTCAGATTTATTTACACCTATTTTTTTAGGGTTTCTCTCACTTATAATCTCTGCCAAGCGTGCCCATTGATTAGGTTGCTCTTCCTTATTCCATGCACTTTTAAAAACTGAACCCACATCATATCTGGCAACAGCTAAAGTTTCTAACTCTTTACCATCTCCACGATCGTAAAAAACAAGTATGGTTCGTCTTCTTGCGGCAAGCCATTCTGCTGGTAGTAGGGTTTCTATTACTGGGTCTTCATTGTACTCTCTAGAAATAACCAGCCACATATCAATTCCCTCTCTTCTCATGATTTCAGGAAGGTAATTCTTCACTTTATCTTCTAGCAACCTGTTAATGGTAGTGGCTCTATCTTTCATAGATAAAATGTTTCCATATTCATGCTGAGCTACCATGCTCAATGAACAAATCATAAAGAATAAGAGAAGTAGTTTTTTCATATTGGTTGAATTGTGGATCTAAAATAAGGTCAAATTATGAATTCCTGACCAAGACTTCTTACAGATCAGCTAAGATGTCCAAATTATTAAGACTAATACTAATTTATTTATAGTATCATCAACTAAATGTTCAAGGTTTTTATTGGTAACAGTTTTTTGGATTTGAGCAGTTAATTCTCTTCAACCAATACTGGCTACAATTAATAAAATTTGAATGGCTTCTTGACCTTCATTTCATACTGTTTAAATTGTAAGTTTATCAGACATGAATAAACCATCACAACCATTTCTATTACGCCTCACTTCTTCTCAATTGCCAAATTGGTTGGTGGGTGTTCTTACCTGTGTGTTCTTTGTTCTGTTACAAGCCTTAGTATTTGAAATTGAAGGAATTAAACATAGTTACAGTCTTTATTCAACCACCTTCTTCTTTATTCTTACCACTGGTTATCTGGTTTTTATTTCCCGAATAATTAATAACAATCATGAAAAAGGCTTCTTTAAGTTGTTGAGCTACACCAAGCTCAATGAATCCGAAAAGCAAGATCATATTCAGGAATTTCATGATCAGAAACTTTCATGGAAAGAAATGCTCATTCCTATCTGTATTGGTTTGTTACACGGCTTCTTTGTCAATGGAGCCAGCTTTTCATTTAATGAAGTGCCCTATCCGTTTCTCAAGGTTTACTCTATTATTCAAATCTTGATCATATGGATTATGATTTGGCAATCTACTAGTACCTACCTGCGTAACATGACTAAGATGAATAGGCTTTCAAGAGCGATTGAGATAGATATTCTAAATACTGAGCAGTTAATGCCACTGACAAGTGCTGGCGTTATAAGTATTTTGGCTTTTGTAGGAGTCTATACTATTCTTTTCATTGAAAGTATAGATTCAATTGAGCTATACAATCCTGCCTTATTGCCTCTTATCCCCTCTATTGTATGGATGGTAGTTACTCCGCTCAGTGGAGTTCGGAAAAGGATAATTTCAGCCAAAGAATTAGAAATTGGATTAATAGAAAAAGGAATTGAGGGAGATAAAAAAGCCCTTGAAAAATCTCGAATAGGTAACAATTTGGAGAATATAAATGTGGTTGACTTAATGACTTACAAACGCTTAATAACAGCTACTCCAGAAATCCCTATTAATATCCCTACAGCTTCGAGATTTATCTTTTATTTGATTATCCCCTTCTTTACTTGGGTGGCTGCATCAATTGTAGACAAAGCCATAGATTACCTTATTGGCTGAATGCAAACGGTTGAATGAGACCATTTTTTCCTGTATCCCATTATTTCTGTAGTTTACCAAACACAATCAGCTCATCATGGGAAAACTTAAGCTTTTACTATTTCTATTCGCACTTTCTTTTGGAACAAACGGTTTAGCTCAGCAGAGCGATCTTAAGGTTGAACCGCCTTTCTGGTATGCAAAAATGCCTACCGAAAACCTGCAATTGATGATTTATGGTGAAAACATAGGGCAGTATAAAGCCAATGTTCAGCATAAAGGAATAACCATGGTTAAGCAGGTTTCTGGTGATTCTCCCAACTATAAATTTGTGTATTTGGAAATAAGCCCCGATGTGTTGGCAGGTACTTTCAGCCTCACCCTCACTAATGGAGCAGATACCAAAACCATTTCTTACGAACTAAAGCCTAGAGTTAAGGAGCTGAAGCGGAATCAAGGGTTTAGCAGTGAAGACGTGATTTACTTGCTAATGCCCGACCGATTTGCTAATGGCAATCCTAATAATGATACTGTTGAGGGCATGTTGGAGCCAGCCAGAAGAGACCACCCTAGTGGCAGGCATGGTGGTGACCTAAAGGGTGTTTTAGACCATTTAGACTACATAAAAAACCTAGGGATGACTGCCGTTTGGCTCACTCCTGTCTTTGAAAACGATCAAACACCTGAATATAAAGCTTATCACGGCTACGCAGCTACAGATATGTATAAGATTGACAGGCGCTTTGGTTCTAATGAAGAGTTTGTTGCCTTTGTAAAAGCTTGCCACGATAAAGGACTCAAAGTAATTATGGATATGATCCATAACCATATCGGGGATCAGCATTGGTGGATGAAGGATTTGCCGTTTAAAGATTGGGTTCACGATCATGAGGTTTACGGTAATACCAACTACAGAGGAACAATTGCTTCCGATCCTTATGCTTCAAAGTATGACAACAATAAGCTAGTTAAGGGTTGGTTTGTCACAGAAATGCCAGATTTAGATCAACGCAATCAGCAGTTAGCTGACTATCTGATTCAAAACACCCTTTGGTGGATAGAATACTCAGGCATTGACGGAATCAGAATGGATACCTACCTATATCCTTATCAAGACTACATGGCCAGATGGGCCAAAGAGGTGATTGCTGCATATCCTCATTTTAATATTGTAGGCGAATCTTGGGTGGAAACTGTAGCTCATGAGTCCTATTGGCAACAAGATAAGCTAGGAGAAAACGATGGCTATGAATCTTATCTTCCATCTGTAACCGATTTCCAGATTCATTTTGCCGTGAGAGATGCTTTTAATCAGGGCTTTGGCTGGGAAACTGGTCTGATGAAAATCTATTATGCACTCTCCCAAGACAGGCTCTATTCAGACCCAATGAAGAACGTTATCTTTCTAGATAATCACGATATCAGTAGAATCTATTCAACACTTGGAGAAAACCCGAAGCACTTAAAAATGGCTTATGCATTTCTATTGACCACTAGAGGAATACCACAGGTTTATTATGGTACTGAACTAGCTTTTAAGGCTGGCCCAAGTGATTGGGGAGATGGTGCAAAACGTGCCGAAATGCCCGGAGGTTGGGCAGGTGACAGTCGCTCTGTATTTACTAAAGAAGGTAGAACAGCCGAAGAAAACGATATGCATCAGTATGTTACAAAGCTCACAAATTGGAGAAAAACTAGTGATGCAGTAAAGCATGGTAAGCTCCTCCATTTTGTTCCTGAGAACAATGTTTATGTCTATTTCAGATACACCGGCCGAGAAAGGGTTATGGTAATTATGAACATGAATGATTCAGAAACCACAATTTCTCGAGAAAAGCACTTAGAAATGCTCAGAGGTTTTACCTTTGGTATGGATGTTATTTCTGGAAAGAACTTTGACTTAGCTAAAGACTTTAAAGTTGCTGGAAAAACCACCACTGTACTCACTCTCAAGTAATTAACCTTGGATATTAAGCAGGCTACTGATAGCTGCAATGAAAACATTTACAACTCACTCTTTCGGAGCATAGCACCTTTGCTTCGGAACTTTCTTTATGCCAAGTATCGTGACATAGACAAGTCTAACGACATGGTTCAAGAGGCATTTCTTATTCTATGGCAGAAGTGTGCGCAAGTGCTGCCTTCTATGGCAAAGGCTTTCGTCTTTAAGGTAGCTCAAAATCAAATGCTTAAAAGTCTGGAGAAAGAAAAGACTAAAGAAAAGCACATTCATTTTCTGTTTAAACCTAGCCACTCCGAAACGCCAGAGTTCGAAATGGAGTTTACTGAATTCGACCTAAAAGTGCAACAAGCAATCGAAGGTTTACCTGATGGTCAGCGTGAGGTTTTCTTAATGAACAGAATTGAAAAAATGACTTACAGCGAAATTGCAGAAGCATTGGATGTAAGTGTTAAAGCAGTAGAAAAACGCATGCATAAGGCCCTTTTAAAACTTAGAATGCAGATAAACGAAAAAATATAGAACAGGCAGGTAGGGTAATTTCTTATGAAGTGGATGTAAGCATAGAGAGAATAATATGAGTTCTAATTCTGAAAATAGTGAAGACTTCTTGGCCAAATGGTTGGCCAATGAACTCACCCCTGCTGAAAAGGAGAATTTTGAGACTTCTGAAGAAGGAAAGGACTTGCTGAAGATAATTTCCTCTACCGATAAAATGGCTTTTCCCGCTTACAATGTTGAATTGGAATTACAAAGGTTACAAGAAAGGAAGAAGACTGTTGCGCCTAAAACTAAGACCGTACACCCTATTTGGAAGTTAGCAGTGGCTGCTGTTCTCGTTGTGGGCATCTCTCTGGTTTATTTCTTAACTAAACCAAGTTATGAAGTTTACAAAACCCAATTTGGTGAAACCAAGGTTGTAACCTTACCAGATAACTCAACAGTAACTCTAAATGTCAATTCAGTTCTGAAGTTCGACCCTAAGACATTCTCAGAAAACAGAAAATTAACCCTTGAGGGCGAAGCATTCTTTGAAGTGACCAAAGGAGTCAACTTTGAGGTTAATACTAGCCAAGGTCAAGTTGTAGTTTTAGGAACTAGTTTCAATGTTAGTCAAAGGGCCGAATATCTAAATGTTCAGGTTCACTCTGGAGTAGTGAAGGTGCTTACCAAAGGTGCTAACGCTACTCTTCAGAAGGGAGATGGCCTTAGGGTTGAAGACGGACAACTGATCGATCAATGGCAAATTCAAGATCAGGAAAGGCCGCTTTGGTTGTCTCAAAATATTACTGAGCTGAGCAATGTGCCGTTTTCTGAAGCTCTAGATGCTTTGAGAAATTCATTTGGGATATCTATCTCATCCAACATATCATTAACTTCAGAACGTTTTACTGGGTCTTACCCGAATGATAATGTGGAAACCGCCATACAAATTGTTATGTCTACCAAAGGGCTTGAGTATAGCTACAATGCTAACAGCAAGGAACTCAACATTATCGGTATTGAGCAGAATTAGGCTTGTTCTCCCACTCTTTCTCATTTTTAGTCTAAACCTGATGGCTCAAAATGAGACCGCAGTTTCTTTAAAATCAGTGCTGAACAATCTAGAAAAGCAATTCAGTATCAGGTTCTCTTTCGACCCTAATGCACTTAAAGGCATTAAGCTCAATAGTATACCACAAACCAATGATTTAGACTTGGCGCTTCAAGCTGCATTGAGCAACACTGCACTCGAGTTCCAGAAAATCGATGATCAGTATTATGTCATAAAGAAAGCAGCCTCTAAATTCTTGACTATTGAGGTGCTTGATGCCGAAACTTACTTAGCCCTCCCCTTCGCCACCATTAAGCAAAATGCTAGCAAACTAGGCTTAGTGACTGATAAATTAGGGTTAGCAAGATTGGTAATACCTAACCACAAGGGAGTTGTATTGGAGGTGTTTTATCTTGGCTTTCAATCGTTCAGCATACACGTTGATAGTTTAAATTCTTATCAGGTGCATCAGGTACGCCTCCTACCAGAGCCATTAGATTTAAATGATTACGAACTGAAGGAGTACTTAAATGCTGGTATTGCTTCCGACCCAAAAGCCAATAGTTTTCGCATTCTTCCTCAAGAAATGGAGATACTCCCTGGTTTAGCAGAGCGAGATGTACTGCTTTCAGCTCAGATAATTTCAGGGGTCAACTCTAATGATGAATCTGCTTCCGGAATAAATGTAAGAGGAAGCTCTCGAGACAATACGCTGCTATACTGGAACAACGTGCCCATCTATCATTCTGCTCATTATTTCGGTAATATATCCAGCTTTATACCTTCTTCAATTGGCACTTTAGACGTCTATAAAAACTATGTGCCTGTTCAATATGGAGGGGCTTCGGCAGGTCTTATCTCATTAGCTTCAAGAAATGAAATTGACCAAACATTGAATGCTGAGCTCAGCCTTAATATGACGCATGGAGATGCTTTTATTAAAACTCCATTTTTAGGTAAAAAGGGATCTGTAATGTTTGCAGCTAGAAGGTCTTATAATGATGCCATCCCTACTTGGACCTATAATGCCTACGGAGAAAAGTTGTTTGGTAGAGAGATAAGAGACCCACAAGGCATTGTTTACGAAAGCGAATACAGCAATGACCTTAATTTTTCCGACCTCAATTTTCATTGGAATTACGAACCAACAGATAAGACATCTATTAAGCTAGGTTATATCAGAAACCGAAGTCAATTTAACCATAGGGAGAACGATTTGAGAGAACGGCAAAATATTGTACAATCGCACCAGATCAAAAGTTCTGGAGCAGATATTTCATGGATCCAAAGAGTGACGGATAAACAGTCTTTATCTGTAAGTGCTGCCTACTCAGATTATGGAATGGAATATGACTACACTAACCTTCGGAACCCCACCATAGACTCTGATGACGATAAGCAAGAAAGGAGTAATGATATTGAAAACTTGGAATTGCGACTTAGTCACACCTCCATCTACAAAGACCTGCATAAGCTGACCATTGGTTATCAATTCAATGAATTCAAAATCAAAAACCTTATTAATACTGAGAACTTTTTTGAGCAAGACCAAGCGGAGCAAATTAACTCTGAGGGAAACATACACGCAGTATTTTCCGACCTTAACCTCAAGCTTTCAGCTCCTCTAGAGTTGGTATTGAGCGGAAGACTAACAGCCATTGAATCCATAGACAGAAGTGTCTTTAGTCCGCAAATAAAGCTCAATTATAATCTCAATGAACAATTGCTCTTTAAGAGTACTTATGGCATATACCATCAGTATTTGAGCACAATCAAAGAGTCTCAATTCACCATTTCTAACGCTATAGAGCAGCATTGGTTACTGGCCGATGATGATGAGTTAGTTCCTATGCTCATCAATAAGCAGGTGAGTCTTGGCTTCATTAGAAACACGAAATCATGGCTTATAGATTTCGATTTTTACCAAAAGAACGTAGACGGACTATTGGCCAGAAATTTAGGTTTTGGCTTTACCAGAGAGGCAGGATTCAATCAGGGTACTGAAAGAATTGTTGGAGCAGACTTGACGCTCCGTAAACGCTGGAAATACATCAAAACTTGGTTTAGCTATAATTTTCAGGATTCGGAAGTAAGCTTTTCAGAACTATTTCCAACAACCTTCGCCTCTAACCTGAACATCAGGCATCAGTTTAGTTTTTCAAGCACGCTCTCACGTGGAAACTGGGAGTTTTCATTGGGTTATACTTTCAAAACAGGTGCTCCTTACACTGGTATCAATAATGTGCGGCTCAATCGCAAAAACAACAGTCCTAACCCACCGGGTCCAGGGGTAAATGAAAAGTACGAGTTGCGTTTTAGCAAACCTAATAGTCTAAGAGTAGCCAATTACCACCGTTTTGATGCCTCTGTATGGCATAGGTTCAAGGGAAAGACTTGGCGAGGAGAAGTTGGCTTTAGTCTTATGAATATATTTAATAGAAGGAATGTATATAATATAGGCTACCTCATAGACCTGAATCAGAACAACGAGGTAGTAATTGCGCAGAGAACTAAGTTTTTCTTGGAATTCACTCCCAACTTAAGTGTAAGGTTTAGCTTCTAGGCTTTAAGTGGAAACCACATTTTTTAACTCTTCTATTGTCTCAATTGGGTCTACTGACTTAAATACAAAACTACCAGCTACCAGAACGTCTGCACCTGCTTCCATTAGTGGCTTGGCATTTTGAGCATTTACTCCCCCATCAATTTCAATTAATGTATGAGCCTCGTTTTCGGCAATGATTTCCTTCAACTGCCTTACTTTCTTGTAGGTATTCTGAATGAATTTTTGTCCTCCAAACCCAGGGTTTACACTCATCATACACACTAAATCAATATCCTTAATGGTATCTTCGAGCAATTGCACATTAGTATGAGGGTTTACCGCAACACCTGCTTTGCAATCTAAAGACTTGATCTCTTCTAGCATTCTGTGTAAGTGATTACATGCTTCAAAGTGAACCGTAATATTAGCAGCGCCAGCATCTCTAAAAGCTTTTATGTACTTCTCGGGGTTCACAATCATAAGGTGAACGTCTAATGGCTTTTTAGCATACTTATTAATAGCTTCCAAAACAGGTAAACCGAAGGAAATATTAGGTACAAAAACACCATCCATTATATCGATATGAATCCAATCAGCCTGACTTTCATTCAGCATTTCGATATCGCGTTGAAGGTTGGCAAAATCTGCGGCCAACACCGAAGGGGCAACTATAGGTGAGTTCATGAACAAATATAAATTAATATTTAATGATCTTTCGAGTGGTAGATTCAGACTTACTCATAACACGAATAAAGTACAAACCACTCTCCGGTAAATCTATTTGCAAAGGGTTTCTGGCTTCAAAAGGTATATACAGAAACTCTTTCTTTAAGCTCCCATTTCCGCGAATCAACTGGATTGTTAGCTGTTGCCCAAAATATTCAGAACTAAAACTCATTTGAATATGGTCGAACGTTGGGTTGGGAAAAGCCGTGTAAATAGGCTCGTTGCTACTGTAAATACCCCTCTCGTTTTCAATAATTCTAGCAAAGCTTGGAATACCGTAACCATACAAATTATCTGGTGTGTTAGCCATGTTACCCGATAGCTTAATCATCTCTCGAAGTTCTTCCGCTGATTTACCTGGGTAAGCCTGCCACACCCCAGCTGCCAACCCGGCAATTAGAGGAGAAGAAAATGAAGTACCGTTTTGTGCTGCGTAATTACCAGTAGAAGTTATTAGAGAAGTCCCAACACCTTGGGCAACAACATCTGGCTTAAAGGCATCTACCGTATTAGCCCCTCTACTACTAAACCCAACCAAAACGCTATCTGCTGTAATTGCTCCTACTGCTAGCACATTTGGGCTATCAGCTGGTGCGCTGACTAAATCCCCATCATTTCCAGCACTGTTAACGAGTAAAATTCCTTTTGATGCTGCCACGTTAGCCGCTTGGGTAATCACCGCTGTTTTACCATCTAGCTCAATGTCAGCGTAGTTCATTGATGGGTCGCTGAAACCTGTTTTATAGCCTAACGATGTATTAATAATATCAACACCAGCAGAGTCTGCCTTTTCTGCTGCAAATAGCCAATTGTATTCCTCTATGCGGTATTCCAAAGGAGCTTCTGTAACACTTAGAATAAAACTAGCATGAGGTGATGCTCCGGTATAATTCGCTTCACTGGCACCAATGATGGACAAAACTCGTGTTCCATGATCTTCACTGTTTTCTACATTCACTCTATTGTTTACAAAATCGAAAGTGTACAATAGCCTATTATCAAGGAAAAGGTGATCAAAAGCATTTAATTGACTTAGGTTCTGAAAACCGTCATCGAATACAGCTATAAGCATTCCTCCTCCATAAAATCCGTAACTGTGCATTAAGTCAATAGCCAGCATGCTTTGCTGAAAAGAAGCCAGATTATTTGAGCCAGGAAGCGGATCTTCATTTTTCTCAGAAGCATAGCTTAGTGGCGCATTCGGTGCTACAAGTTCAACTTTAGTAACATAAGGCAAGCTTTGAACAGCCATTGCTTCATTCTCATCCATCTGAACTAAGCAGCCGTTCATCCATTTAGTAGAAAAATAAATCTCGGCACCAATGCTTTTTAGTCCCTGTCTGTAAACCGGACTAATAGGTAAGTCTTGTTCTGTAATTTCGATTTGTTGGTTTTCTCTTCGCTTCAGCGCTCGTTCGGAAAGGAAGTCTTCAGGAGATTGAACACTGTAAGGGCTACCGATCTTATCAGTAAAAAAGACCATGTACCTATCTTGTGCCCAGCTATTTAGGCCAATAAAAAAAAGGAAGACAGTGAGTAGCTTAATCCTCATCTAGAAAGCCATGAGCAATCAATTCTTCTCGGTAGTATCTACCAGATTGTACTATCTGAGAACCCAACTGACAATCGCGAGTACAGTATTTAACTGAATCGTACAGCTTATATATCATACCAATGCTATCGCGATAAACCTCTTTGCTGATGAACCGATCCACAATACCGTCATCAAAGTTGCTAAACTCCACCTCGGCTGTTTTAAGAAATGTATTTAGCCCTACTGTAAAATTGCTATTGAAATTGACAACACGGCTTACCACAGGCAACCTACTGTTGAGCAAATTACTATCCCATCTGTTGCCAGTATCTAAAGGGAAAGTCATTTTGACTATTGGAACATTGTTTTCAACCGAAATGCCTTTATTGCCCTCAATTCTGGCAGTCCAAACCGAGTCTAATTCCCATCTTTCTGTAGCGTCTTCCCTTCTAAATCTGTTCACCAAGTGAGAGGTCTCTCCACCGCTAGCAAAGCCTTCCCCTACTTCTACCCTGATCTGATATTCTGAAGTATCGCTAAAGCCAACTCCTGAATAGCGGATCTCATAGACGTTGTATTCTCTATATTTGCCAGGCTCTAAAAAGAAATAACTTTTACCCCGATTAGGGTCAATCGGTTGCTCTGGCTCTTCGTCATCGCCACCGCAGGCCACCACAAGAGCAATAAGTAAAGAAAGAAGAATCCAGCTTTTCAGCTTCATATTGCGAATTAATACCTTATTGAAACGTTTAGCAAGCATTGCTTAGTGTTTGATGGTAGCAAAGCTTGTTCACACCAATTAATACAGTCTAATATAATTTTACCCTAGTACTTAATAAGCATTTGTGTGTGGTATTTTGGGTTAGTTTTTCGGAATGAATTAGCTTTGCCCACGCTTTAAAAATCAGCGATATGGCCTTAAAAACCTTTGTGAAAATTAGTGGAGTAAATAACCTAAGTGATGCCCGATACTGTGCAGGTATGGGAGTAAATCAATTAGGATTTAATATTGAAGATAAGCACCCTAATTATACTGATCCACAATCGTTTAAAGAATTATCAGATTGGGTTTCTGGTGTTGATTTTGTTGGAGAGTTTGATTCTCTAAGTGCACAAGGCAAAGTGGCAGAAGTTATTTCGCAGTATAATTTATCGGCTATCCAAGTATCGGAAAGTAGTATGATCGATGAAGCATGTGAAACTGGTAAGGAGGTTATCTATTCTGCTTTATCATTAGCAGATGCTAGTAGCATAGCGAGTCAGTTTGGTGATAAAATAGCTTATATCTTATTAGAAGATGAAAAAGCGGAACCGTCTAGCCTAGAAGCACTAGCTAGTGAAACCGAACTAGTAATTGCTAGTGGATTTAGTACAGATAACCTTGAAGATGTTCTAGGCGCTATTCAACCTAAAGGAATTGCTCTTAAAGGTGGTGACGAGATTCGCCCTGGCTATAAGGACTTCGATCAAATGGCTGATATTCTTGAGGCACTCGATGCCGATGAGTGGGTCTAGCTTGCTAATTATAGTCAAAAATTCCTCAGAAAGAATTTCCTGTAAAGCACACGAGATATTTTCATAGATTAGAAGCTATGAAAAAAATCTTGGTTCTGTGTTTCCTATTGGGTTTGGCAATAAGTCAAGCTTTTGCTCAAAACGATTTAACCACTTTTATCTTGGTTCGCCATGCGGAGAAGTCTAATGACGACCCTCGAGACCCTTCTCTTTCCGCTGAGGGTGAAACAAGAGCCCAGAAATTGGCCGAAGTACTAGCAGAACAAGACTTAGCGGCCATTTACTCAACTCCTTTCAAAAGAACCAGAACTACAGCTGAGCCACTAGCTCAGGCAAAAGGACTCACTGTTAATGTTTATGATTTCAGAAGCCAGACCTATCTTCAAGATATGCTGAAAAAGCATAAAGGGAGCACCATTCTGATCTCTGGGCATTCCAATACCACGCCTATGGTTGCTAACATTTTACTTGGTTCAGAAAAATTCAAACAACTAGATGAAAAAGAGTACGGAATGATATTCATTGTTACTGTATCTGAAATTGGCAAAGGCACAGTAACTGTATTGAAATACTAGGTTATAATTTACAGTGCTCTGTAAGCGCTTCTTTGGCTTCTTCACTACCAAGCTCTTCAGCTTTTTTGAAGTCTTTGCAAGCATCAAACTTGTTGCTAATATTGATTTTAGCTAAACCTCTACGGAAGTATATATTAGGGTCTTGTTCTAGGTTTAAGGAAGTTGTAAAATCTTCTATTGCTCCTGTGTAATCACCAGCCTCTTCTTTCATATACGCTCGATAATCATAGTAAAGAGCATTCTGAGGGTTAAGTTCTATCGCTTTCTCAATGTCCCGCCTTGCAGCATTTGTCATGGCCAAGCTCCAATAAGCATCAGATCGAGCGTAATATACATTGTCAGAAGTAGAATCCCTTTTAACGAGTAAATCATAGATTTGAATACTAGACTGATAGTCTTCCATTCCTTCATAGCCTTGTGCGAGATTGTAAAAATATTGACTATTTGTACTGTCTCTATTTATTGCTGCCTTAAATGAATTAGCTGCCTTCTCGAACTCATTTAGATTGTAAAACGTAACTCCCTTATAGTTATAATATTCAGCTAAGTCTACACCAAGTTCTCCAGCTTTATTATAATCCTCAATAGCGCCTTCATATTCTTGCATCTGAGCCTTAGCTACTGCTCTGTAGTAGTAAGCATTGGCCAAGGTGGAATCGCTTTTTATAGAAATGGTGGTATAAGCTTCTGCAGATTCAAAGTCTTGTAACCTGATCATTAGAAGCCCCATATTCATATTATACATGCGATTAGTCGAATCAGCATCTAGTGCTTTTAGATAGTCGTTTTTTGCTCCTTCATTATCGCCTAAGTAATACTTTGCCAAACCTAGGTTATTGTAAACAGTAGGCAATAATGTAGAGTCAGCAAATTCCTTTGCTCTATCTAAGTCGGAAATGGCGCCATATAAATCGTTATTATACATTTTAGCAAGTCCTCTACGATTTAACACAGAACTTTCGTTAGGGTTAATCTTCAAGGCCTTAGAGTAACTCTCAACTGCGTTGGTAAAATCACCATTTTCAGCAAAGCTTATTCCTTCCTCGTAATATTTTTGTAGAGGAGACTTCTCCGATTTAGGTCTTATAGTTTCAATGTAGCCACTGTAAGCAGATTTAGCTTCTTCAGACATCTCAAATAATTCATCATCGACTGCTGGATTGATTTCATATTGATCGACTACCATAATAACATTACCATCCGCCTGACCAAAAGAAAAAAACCTTGTAGGAAGTAAGAATCCATCAACAACAGTGTAATTCAGGTAAAATTCACGTTCTCCGTGGTAATCAGAACCAACATTGTAAAAATTCTCTTTGTCAAAGTAGTATGTGATACTATCAACTTCATCTAACTCCTTAGTCATTAACAATGCGTACAAGTCAAGACTATCAATGCTCACCTCTGAAACCTGCTGCCCTACCCAGCCTTTATCTAGGCTAGAGTCAAAAGATCCAAAACTTATAAAACCTAAGTCCGCATCAGTAGTTGTATTACTCTCTTCCAACTTTTCAAATTCATACTGAGTTGAAAAAGGATCTCTAGACCAAGCTAAAGTGTCATTCGCAATTCTAAGGAATTTAGCTCCCATAAAGCTCATTTCCATTCTCATATATGGCTCTGACATCCAGATCGAAACAGGAATGTCCGTCATTTCTCCAAGTGACATGGTAGCGGAAATCTTAAGTTTTATTTCACTAAAATTCGTTTCCAGATTTTTATACCTCTCGGTGTTGCTTTCGTATTTGTTAATCAATCTCTTGACTGAGATTTGAGCCTTCGCTGGTAGATAAAAAACAAGGAATAAGATGATAAGGAGAAAGTGTGTAGTCTTCATATTTCAAAAATTATCCTAATCTAAATCTGATTACAACAATTGACTAATGAATTCTAACTTTTTGGCTTTTTAAGCTTCAAGAAGCTAATTCCACCTAAAGCGCTTAGCAAACTGATCAGGAAAAACAGGGTGGCTAAAGCCGTGGCATTGGTTTCATTAATCAAAAGATAGCTAGCTCCTTTTACCATTACTAACTCACGAATACCAATACCGCCAGGTAAAGAGGCAGGTAAAGATGCAGCTACAGAAGTGACCAAAAACAAAGTGAGATAGTCAATATATCCTGTTTCTACTCCTAGTGCTTGAAGAATGAAAAAGGCACTTAATACTTGTAGCCCCTGAACACCAAGGGCCTGAAGATTAGTAATATGATTAACTGATTTGAAGGTCTTAAAAAGCAGGTTTACCAAAAGGTAATAGCAAGGATAAGCAGCTATTAAGCCAAGCCAAAGCAAGAAAGAGTAGTCTCCTAAAGCTTCTGGAGCATAACCAAAAAGACCAAGACTAAAGGCCAAAAACCCCAAAGCCACTACCCCACTTACACGATCTAGTAAAGTGGCACTTACTAGCATTTTAATGGAGTTGCCGTACCACTTGTTCAACAGATATACTTTATAGCCATCCCCCCCAATTCCACCTGGAAGAAATTGGTTGTAAAGCATACCTAGGTAGTACAGCTTTAAATTGAAACGCTCCTTCAAATCTAGCCGTAAGGCACGAAAAAAGTAATTCAACCTGAAGGCACTAAGAATTTTAGAGGCATTAAATGCCAAGAAAGCTAAAAACAGCCAGCCTATATGAGCTGATAAAACTGTTGACTTGAGTTCTTCAAAATCAATATCTTGAAAAACGTAGTAGATGGCCAGAACAGCAATAACCAGCTGAGCAGCTACTTTCGCCCACCGCTTAAGCTTTTTGCTCGCCAATGAAAGTTTCTTTTAAGCGATAAACCTTCTTATTCTGAGACTCATAATAAGTTCTCATCATTAGTTCTGCGATTATACCGACCGTCACAAACTGAATACCCGCAAGAATAAGGATACTTCCTAAGAGTAAAAGTGGACGCCCCCAAATGTCTTCTCCTGTCCAAAACTTGTAAATAACTAAATACAAGTTAATGAGGAAGCCTACAATAAAAGTGATGATTCCCCACCCTCCAAAGAGGTGCATTGGCCTTCTGAAATACTTCTGAAAGAAGATCATCAGAATGAGGTCGGCCATTACCCTGAATGTTCTGTTGATGCCATATTTAGACTCTCCGTGCATTCTTGCGTGGTGTCTAACATCAACTTCGGTCATTTTAGCCCCTTGAAGTTTAGCTAAAACAGGAATGAATCGGTGAAGCTCACCATACAGACCAAGGTTTTTGGCTATATCTTTTTTGTAGATTCTAAGACTACAGCCATAGTCACTCAATCTAACATCAGTAGTATTTCGGATAATCCAGTTAGCAATTTTGCTCGGGAATTTTCTAAGCACAAAACCGTCTTGCCTGTTAGCTCTTACTCCAGCTACAACATCAAGTCCGCTTTCTTCTAATTTGGCCAACATAGTTGGAATATCTGCTGGGTCGTTCTGTAAATCACCATCCATGGTAACAATGTACTCACCCTCTGCTGCATCAATTCCAGCTTGCATAGCTGTACTTTGTCCATGGTTTTTGTTGAAGATTAAGAGCTTAGTGCGCTCATTAGCTACCTTCTTAACATTTTCAACCGTTTTATCAGAAGAACCATCATCTACTAGAATCAGCTCATAATCAATACCTTCCAGTGCTTCATACTCCTTTTCACAAAGGGGAATCACATTATCTTCTTCATTGTAGAGGGAAACAACTACCGATAGTTTCATCTTCAAATTCTATGTTTTGAGCAGGCCAAAATTTCGCTGTGCAAAGTAAACATGTTCTGCCCCAAATACCTAATCAATACAATTGAGGCTTGCTTTATCATTTTTCGATTAGTTTTGTGACCAAGTGAAACTGAGAATCATATTCGGGGCATTAGTTGCCCTATCGATAGCTGTAATGTTTGCCAATATTGGTGGACTAGATGTTTATGCCTTAGACGAAGCAAAAAATGCTGAGGCGGCTCGCTACATGTATGAAAGTGGCAATTACGTAGTGCCATTCTATAACGGAGATTTACGAACCGATAAACCTCCCCTACACTATTATTTTATGGCTGCAGGGTATTCATTATTTGGAGTGAATGCTTTTGGTGCAAGGTTCTTCTCATCGCTATTTGGCGTGCTAACCATTGTGCTCACCTTTCTTTTTGTGCTGAAGCATTTTAATACTCGTGCAGCCATTCTTTCTAGTTTGGTGCTCATTGCATCCCTGCATTTTAACTTGCAGTTTCACATGTCTGTACCAGACCCATACTTGATACTCTTTATCACTTGGGCATACTTCTCCTTCTACGATGCTTATAAAACTGGTAACAGATGGCAACTTTTCTCCTTTTACTTTGCCATTGGCTGTGGACTTTTAACCAAGGGCCCGATTGCTGTGGCACTACCAGGTCTTACTGCTGTTATATTTTTATTACTGAACAGAGATTTTAAATGGAAGACTATATGGCGCATGCAGCCCTTTGGTGGATTGTTACTATCACTGATGGTGGCTTTGCCTTGGTACTATGAGGTGCATAAGCAAACCAACGGTGCATGGACCGAAGACTTTTTCTTTAAGCACAACTTCTCCCGCTATTCAGAGGCTATGGAAGGTCACGAGGGTATATTCATTATCACCTTTGCCTTTGTATTTGTCTTAGGGATGCTCACCTTCTTACCATTTGTTTTTCAGAGCATTAAATATGCTATCCTCAATAGAAAGAACGAACCTCTTCTCTATTCATTAATAGCAGCCCTTGTAGTAGTCATTTTCTTCGCTTCTTCAAGTACTAAATTGCCTAATTATACGGTTCCTTCATACCCAGTATTAGCTGTTGTTCTCGGGTTTTATTTGTCTCAGATTGACACACAATGGTTCACTAATAAATGGAACAAATTAGGCTTAGGCCTTTATTCGGTACTTCTGGTGGGATTTCCTGCTGGAATCTATTTCGGCCTTAAAGGCGATCCATCATTAAGCCACCTCTCTTGGTTAGGTGTATATTTCATCATTCTTACAGGAGTAGGAATCTATAATTTCTACACAATGTTCAGGTCGAAAAATATAGCGGCATTGCTTAGGTGGAATGTAGCCGGATGGATGGCAACTATACTCTTGTTTTTCTATCTGATCTTTCCTCAAGTAGATGCTGAAAACCCAGTTAGAAAACTAGTCCCTCAGATGGAAACTAGTAAAGCAATGATTGCCTATGCACGCCTTAACCCTGCATTTGTTTTTGCACTAGAAAGAGAAATTCCTCGCTTTTCAACCTTACAGGAAATTGAAGAAGCCATGACACAGGCTCCTTCCGGTTATGTGATCTCTAGAACTGACTACCGTGAAGAGTTGGAGCAAATTGATGGCCTAGAATACCATTCCGAAGCCAAAGATTTATTTGAAAACCCAACCACGCTGGTTATGAAATGGGGAAAGCACTAGGTTACTTCCTTAATAATCCCTTTTGAAGTTTCGGATACTCACTCTTTGGTGCCATAATCATGTAGGCTAGAACCACTGAAAGAATTCCAAACAGACTACCAAAATATACGTCTCTAGCAAAGTGCTGAAGAATATACATTCGGCTTACACCTACCAAAACGGCACTAAAGAAGAATACAACTCTCCATGTGGTAGAACGAATTACAAGCATTAAGAAAAATGCCAAAGTAAACGCAGAGGCAGTGTGCCCTGAAGGAAAAGCATCGAAGCTTCTTACTGTAACTCCATCTACAAAGTTCAATGTATCTAATTGATCTTCGAAATAAAGCTTGGGCCTTGGCTCTCCAGCATACAACCATTGTTTGAAGATATGTACAAAGATGGTTTGAAAGACTATGGCAATTAGCAGTGTTAAAAACTTATGATAATTCAGGAATAAGTAGCCTAGTGCCACTATAGCCAGTACAAAACCATCACCTACATGCGTCCAATACTTGAAGAAAAAATCGCTAAATACTGAGTGGTTGTCATTTAACCATAACACTACGTCACCATGGGCAGTAAACACCATTAAAATGCCGCCTAGTACAAAGTAAATAGCCGTTAACCAATGTATTGTTGTTCCGAATAAGTCTGATTTCATTCCTTGAATTTGAATCTTAGGTACTTAATGTTTTCACCTTTGGCCACAAACTTTCTCTCAAAGTCTGTTTCAATACCGTGATGGAGCTTGTTTAAATCGGAATCATACAAATTGAAAGTATGGTCTAGCAACTCAATATCATCTCGTTCCTCAAACAGCTCTAGGGTGTATTGGAAAAGTTGGGTGTTATCCGTCTTAAAGTTGATCAGGCCATCTGGCTTTAATACACTTTTATAAAGCTCTAAAAATCTGGGAGAAGTAAGCCTCCGTTTAATATCCCTCTTTCTAGGTCTTGGGTCTGGAAAAGTTATCCATATTTCGGCCACCTCATTCGGGGCAAAAAACTGATCTAAATGCTCAATCTGCGCTCTGAGGAAAGCTGTGTTAGTTAGTTCCTTCTCAATAGATACAGTACTACCAACCCATAGTCTATCTCCTTTAACATCTATGCCTACAAAGTTTCTTTGAGCATAAACTGCTGCTAAGCCTGTAGTATAATGGGCTTTTCCGCATGCTAACTCAAGGGTTATTGGTTGGTCATTAGGGAAATACTCCTTGTTCCAATTCCCTTTCAAGTTTTTGTAAATGGGCATAGTGTCTTCGAAGACATTATGTCTTTCAGCAATTTCCCCATACTTCTTCAATTTAGTCCTAGACATTATAACCCTTCGATTTCAGCCACTACAAATGTACTCCCTCCAATGTAAATCATATCATCTGGCGATGCAGACTGTTGGGCAAAATTGATAGCCTCATTAACATCTTGAATATAGGTTTTGGGCTGCTTTAACTTGCTTGTCTTCGCTTTCAATTCGTCTATCAGTAGAGCTCTTGGTATTTGAGGCTCACAGAAAATCAGGTGTGCGTTTTCAGGAAGCATAGCTAGTATAGGATTCAAATCTTTTTCCTTAACAAAGCCCAGCACCATATATAACTGTGAGTAAAGCTGTCTAGATATTTGATCAACTATATATTGAAATGCTTCTTTATTATGACCTGTATCACAAATAGTTAAAGGATTAGAACCCAACTGTTGCCATCTGCCTTTAAGTCCAGTATTGGTTTGAACCTGAGACAGGCCTAACCTGATTTTATCTTCCGAGATTTCCCAACCTAGTTCTGTTAATACCCTCAGGCAAGTCAACACTCCTTTGACATTTTTAGCTTGATAAGTTCCTTGAAGATCGGATAAAGGTATTTCATCATAAACCTGGTCTTCAGCAAAAATGATGGGAGCATTTCTCTTTTTTGCTACTTCAACAAAAACTGGCTCAGTTTCTTTTTGCTTCTCAGTGACTATTACAGGAACCGATTCCTTAATTATACCAGCTTTTTCAAAGGCAATCTTTTCCAATGTGTCACCTAGCATATCCATATGATCCATACCGATATTGGTAATTACAGAAACTTCTGGCTCAATAATGTTTGTAGAGTCCAACCTGCCTCCTAGTCCAACTTCTATAACAGCAATATCGACCTTCTGCTGAGCAAAGTAATTGAAAGCAATAGCTACCGTCATTTCAAAGAATGAAGGTTTAATAGACTCAATACTGGGCATATTTTGCTCAATAAAATCTACTACAAAACCCTGGCTTACTTCTTCACCATTTATTCTGATCCGCTCGGTAAATGATTTTAAATGCGGGCTAGTATATAAACCCACCTTATATCCGCATGCTTGGAGCACCGAAGCCAGCATGTGCGATGTGCTGCCCTTACCGTTAGTGCCTGCTACATGGATACTCTTGAATTTCTTTTCTGGATGATTGAGCGCCTTACAAAGCTTAATTGTATTTGTAAGATCCTTTTTAAACGCGGCCTGTCCCACTCTTTGGTACATGGGTAAAGCCTTAAACATGAAATCAAGCGCCTCCTGATAGGTCATAGGGCGAAGATACTAGCTCCTATTGATCGGGTATCAGGATTTTTGAAAATATTTTGATTGATCATACGTGTGGTTCACTCTGAAAACGTCATATCGGCAAAAGTCAAAAACTCAGAATATGAACAAATCATTCAAATTAATCCTCAGCCTACTGGCCTTACTCACCTTTATTACTGCTTGCTCGGAAGATGGAATTAATGGCCGTGGGCCTATAGTTGAGCAAGAACGCTCAACGGATGAATTCACAGCTTTGCATCTTCAGATTCCTGCTAAGCTTTACGTTTATGAAGGAACGGCACCTAGTGTAAGAATTAGAACTAACGAAAACTTACATAAGTACATTGAAACCACTGTGGTAAATGGAGAATTAAGAATTGAAACTACACCCAATGTGTGGATTAGAAACGCCAACTCCATGAGCATTTATGTCACCTCTGACTTGGTGTCTCAGTTTACCATAAACGGTTCTGGTCTAATTGCTATTGAAGACTGTTTAGATGTGGCCTCTGCATCATTTCAGATCAATGGCTCTGGCGATATTTACGCATGTGGAGCAACAGATGTGCTCAAGGTTGTGGTTAATGGTTCAGGAAAATTCAAAGGACACGATCTTCAAGCAGAATCTGCTGAAGTGGAAATTCGTGGATCAGGAGATATTGAAACTCGAGTAAATCAGTCTTTAGAGGCAGATATCTCGGGCTCTGGTAAAGTAGAATACTACGGAAACCCTCAAATTTTTACACAAATTAGTGGTTCTGGTAAAGTGAAGAAGAAGTAATTAATTGGTTTTAATTACGAAGGTAACTTCGCCCTTAGATACTGCAGCAGGTGCTTTGGAGGCATCGGTTTGAATAAAGCGTAGCTCCAACACTTGCTTCTTATAAAAGTCTACAATAGTGTTGTCACTTATAGTTGTCCCAGGGACAACAGTTACTCTAAGTACCTTTCCTCTATCATCTACATCGATAGCAAATTTGATAACACCATCTACTTGAGAATCGTCTTTTTTAGAAGGAGGCGCTTGCCACTTCCAACCGTCTAAACTGTAACTAACACCTAAATCGGCACCTCCAGGGCTAGAGCCTTTGGTATTAGGGTTACCCTTAGGGTCACCTTCATTTCCCTTTTCTGAAGAGCTTCCCTGATTATTTGATGCAGCTTCTTTACTGTCAGTATTCGTTTTCTTTCCCCCCATTAAAGCTCTGTTATCAATAGTAGGTTTTGGCTTAGGTTTTTCAACTGGCTTTTCTTCTACTTTTTTTTCCTCAACAGGTTTCTCTTCTGTTTTCTTTTGTTCTGTCGGCTTAGTTTCTTCCTCTTTTTTTGTTTCAGTTACAGGAGGAGTCTTCTCTTCCACCTTCACTTCTGCTTTTTCAGGACTGGTTATAGTTTCTTTAACTGTTTGCTCTACTGGAGGAGTTTCTGTCTTGGTTTCTTCAACAGGTGGTGTAACAGGCTTAATCTCTTCTACTGTTTCTGGCTCGGTAACTTCTTCTTCCTGAACTTCTTCCACTTCCGTATTCTCAGAGTCAGACTCGGCATCAGGAGGCGTATCATTTTCAGTTTCTTCTGCCGGAGCATCAAAAGTCTTCTCAGTGTCGCCACTACCAACTTCTTGGAAACCAAGGTTTAGTTCAATGCCATATTCTGGAATTGGCGGATCTGGTTCTCTCCAAGCTACTAAAACAAGGAAAAGAGCGATAATCGAGCTATGTACAATAGCCGAAACCACAATACTAAATCGCTTATCTTTCTTTTCCTGTTCAGACATATTACTCAGGTCTTGTAACCAAGACTGTTTTTTGCTTCAATTTGGCGGCAATCCCAGCCACTTTAGCCGTATGACCGGTTGGTACGGATGCATCTATATTTAAGCTCAAAGTACCTTCTTGCCCACCCGTTAAACGTAATAATTCGTTTTCTAGTGTCTCAGGAGTCACCTCATTATCATTTAACACATAACGCAAATCTGCTGTAATCGTTAAGCTATTTTTCTGCAGTGAAATACTAGCCGATTGTGCCGTTGGTAAATTTACCGGTAGGCCCGATGGTGTGATGAAAGAGGCGGTAAGCATAAAGAAGATCAACAACAGGAATACAATATCTGTCATTGATGACATGCTAAATGATGACTCTACCTTATGTTTAGACTTAATATCCATCTTATTGCGGCTCTTGCAGTAAGTCTATAAAATCTATAGAAGTATATTCCATGTAGTGAATAGCCTTCTGCACTTTAGATACTAGGTAATTGTACCCCAAGTAGGCTATAATACCTACCACCAAACCAGCTGCGGTTGTAACCATAGCCTCATAAATACCTGTAGAAAGTAACTTAGGGCTTACAGACCCTTCTTCTTGCGCAATGGCAATAAAGGCCTGAATCATACCAGAAACGGTACCTAAGAAACCAATCATTGGTGCTGCACCAGAAATAGTAGCTAGCAAAGAGAGGTTCTTTTCTAACTTGTAAACTTCAATTTTACCTACATTTTCTATAGAAGCCTCAATAGTTTTGAGTGGAGAACCTATTCGGTGAATTCCCTTTTCAATCATTTTAGCAATTGGTGAATCAGTTTGAGAGCACAAAAGCTTAGCTCCATTTACATCTCCGTTAGCCACCAGGTTTTTAATTTTCTCCATAAACTCGAAAGGCGTTTTAGAAGCTCTATTAAGATTTCTTAGTCTTTCGAAGAATATATAGATAGCCATACCCCAAAGAATAACTAGTGGCACTAACCAGAATCCACCTTTTAAAAGGAGTTCAAAAAAGAACAGAACTCCTTCTCCATCACCTCCAACAGCGGTTGTGTCGGAAGTGGCTAATTGTTGCAATAATATCACCATTTTAATATTTCAGTACCCAGATATTTTCACCGTAAGTGCTAACCAAGTCAGCTCTCTTTTCTTCGGCTTCAGCCATACTGCCAGACAGTGCTATGCCCACTCTATGGAATTTGAAATCACCAGTAGGTTTCAACAAATAAGCACTCTCTCCTGCAGCTACAATTTCTTCGCCTTTATCTTCAGCAAGATCGGCATCATAGAAGCTTCCGATTACAACATACCAACGGCCTTCAGGTGCAGAAATTGTAAATAATTCTGCTGTCGGCTCTGGTTCTGGTTCAGGAATTGGTTCGGGCTCTGGCTCCGGTTCTGGCTTAGGCTGTGGTTGTTCAGTTTTAATAGGTTCAACCTCCTTATCTTTCTTGAAAACGAAGAAATAAAGTATTGCTGCTATTATCACAATCAGCAAGATAATAACCAAAGCTGTAATTCCTGAATTATTGGTTTTCTCCTCCTCTTCAGGCTTTTTGGCCACAGGTTGCACTGGTGCTTTTTTCTCTTCGTTTTTGGGATGCGCTTTCTCATCGCCAGTAGAAAACACGAAAGGCTCTGGCTCTTCCTTTTTTTCTTCTTTTACTGGAGGTATTGGCGTTACCTCTTTCTCTTCTACCTTTTCTTCTTTCGGAGCTTCTTCTGCTTCTTCGCTAGGGTTTGCAATAGGTTCTGGAGCAGGTGGCTCTTCTAAAGGAGTATCTGTAACTGGTTCTAGTTCAATATCATCTAAACCAAAGTCATCATCATTAGTCTCAGGTGCCTGAGGTTTTTCTTTCTTAGGTTTAGCTGGTGATTTTCTCGCACCGGTTCTTTTTGCTTTGTCGTTTTCTCCAGAAGAATTGCTTTTCTTTTTAGCCGCCATACTGAATAAGGTTGAATGATGTTTTTACAAATTAGTAAAATAAAAATACTATACTAAAATGGGTCTTTGCCAGACTAGAATGATACTGATAATCCACCTAAGAATTGAATACCACGAGATGGATAGTTAAGATACCTTTCGTACTCTTTGCCGAATAGGTTGTTTATCTGCAAAAATACACCAATTCTATCATTTACCTCATATCTACCACCCAAATTCAGATCTATGATATCATCTAGATCATACACCTGGGTTGTTTCTCCGTTAAGTGCCTTAAGCCCACCTAGGTAGTATAAATCAGTAGTGATGGCCAACTTTTCAATTGGGAAAATAGTAGAGTTAAAAGCCGCTTTAAAGTTTGGTCTATGCCATGCTTCTGTCAATGTGGCTAAAGAATAGTTATAGAAATCGAAACGTAAGGAGCTCCTCACCTTTCCTGCTTTTTCAAAGTTTACCGCTCCAAAAACATCTAACCTATCAGTTTTATCACCATCATAAAGTATTTCAAACCTAGTAGAGTCAGAGATAGAGTTGGTAATGAACTGCAAGTTGTTCAAGGTAGCATAGCTAACCCCAGAACTGAGTGTTAAACCATCGAATAACTGAAAATCTAAACCTGCAGTAATATCGCTTACCTTCTCAGTATTTCTCAAGTCAAAGTCAGCCTCTAAGAATGGATTTTCGCTAATAGAAGATTCTACAGAATTGAATTCAAGGTCTCCCTCATAGCCAGCATAAATTCTAAAGCCAGAGCTCAAGGCATAATCGGCCTTAATTACCGGATAAATACTTAAGCCTTTGTTAAAGCCATTGTCTCCTGCTAGGTTAAAACCTGCATTAAAGGTGAATCCATTGGTTCTGTAAATAGCCCTTGGCCTGAAGTTTAAATAACTACGGTTGTCCTCTTCAGTATCTTGACGTTTAGAGAGGGTAGCTAAAAGGTCTATGTTGAACCTTAGGTCTTCATTTACAATAAAGAACCCACCCACATCGAAGTTGAACTTGTTCTCTCTAGCCTCATAAGAATCTCTAAAGAAAATCCAGTCTGTTTTGAAATGGTAATCGAAGTTTTGCTCCTTATTGGCATTCTCAATCAACACATTAGTTGAGAATCTGGTGAATTTCCGCTCAATATCTCCAGGCTCTAAATCTAGCACAGGATCGTATCCGTAAAAATGAACCTTCTGACTTGAGTAATTCATTGAGCCAGAGACCTTATTCACATTACTGAAGTACTTAGCGCCAATGGCCGCTTCGGTTCTTCCTTCTCCAGAATTCTCATCGAAAACAGGTCCTTTTTTACTCGAAAGGTGTCTTACATATAGGTTAAACAAGTAAGACTCATGTCGTTTAGAGCCTAAATACCCTTCTAAATAAGGGGTTCCATAATTACCATAACCAAGCTTCAGGAAGTTTGAAGTCAAGTCGCTCAACCGTTGATTTCCTTGATAATTCACTGTTCGAAATGCTGGCACCAACGGACTCAAACTGTACTGAAAAGTTTTAAAAGAGTATTGCTGCTTGGTATCCGTTTCGCTTACGGGAAGCTGAGGTATTTTCTCAAAGTTTCTGGTAGCTGGCGGAAGCGTAATTCGCCTGTCTTTACGGATTACAATTTCAGCCTCTTCTAGCTGTCCTTGCCCTTGCTGCGCGAAAAGAGAACCAGTTCCTATGATAAAAAGTCCTACAATCGAAAGTCTTGTCAACTTATTCATTGTTGCCTCCTTTCTGAACTTGTGTTGAATCCATTTTTGTGCTATCCGATGCAATTTCTTGTTGTCTTAGCTCTTCCTCTTTTATCTCAATTTCGGTCAACTTAGCTCTTGCTTCCGTTAACACTTCATCTACCTGAGAATTCTCAATAATTGAATTAACCGTGGCTTTTGCCTGAAACAACTCGCCCAAGGCTATGTAGTTATCGGCAATTAGTAAGAAGGCTTTTCCTAACCATAAGTCATAGTCCGCGAATCGTTCATTGAATTCGAACAAGGTGGTGAGCGACTCTTGGTAGTTACCTTGTTGATAGAATATTTTTCCTAGCAAATACTGAGCTTCTGCTCCGTACCTGTTTTTAGAAGTATTTATCGTGCTCAAAAGGTCGTCAATTGCTGTATTGAAGTTGCCCTGATTATAAGCTGCTTTACCCAAATACAACTGCGCCTTGTTCACCTGATCTTGGCTGATATTCCCTTTGGTGATGATGTTATTGGCGTAGACCTTCATCTTATCATATTCGGCTAGTTTAAAGTAAGCTTCGAGCAAACCTGCCCATGCATCATTCTCCTGCCTTTTGGAGATTGCTATTTTCTCTAGCCTGCTGTAGTAGTTCGCAGCTTCTCCAAAGTCTCCAGCCTTGAGTTGCAGCTCACCTATTCTTTGGAAAACCACATCAATATCAGATACCTGCGCTTCTCTGTCTAGTTCATAATAGAGTTCTAGAGCTTTTACATTATTATTCAATCTGTAGTGAGATTCAGCCCTGTAGAACTTAGCCTGACTGCTCAACGGACTGCTAGTATAGTTTCGCTCATAATCTTCGAAGGCTCCAATAGCAGCAGAATATTCTTGACCGAAGTAAAGGTTTTTAGCGGACTCTAACTCTATGTTCTCGAGCGCCTGATTATCTGGGTTTGCATTCTTGTACTTTGCCAAATACTGATCGAACTCAAGCACTTTGTTATTGAGCTTCAGCGTATTTTGTAAACCTAGAAGTGCAGAATTGGCCACTCTACTGGTTACATAAGTATCTAGAATGATTTTATAATCTTCTTCTGCTTTATCTAACTCATTTAAGTTAAAGTAAGCCAGTGCTCTGCTTTCATAAGCATAAGGAATGAAAGGACTTTGCTCTTGGTTCTCAATTATTCTAGTAAAGCCTTGAATTGACTCTCTATAGTCTCTGTTTTCTAACTGAATCTGAGCCTTTTTGTAAATAGCATCATCGTAGTAGCGTGAATTGCTGAAGCGGTTAATTACTACGTCTAGAGACTGAATAGCCTCATCACTTTTGTCTTGAAAATCTCTAACTACACCCTTTTGAAAATAAGCATAATCAACATTTGGGTTATTCGTATCAATTGCTCTTTGGTAGTAAGAAATGGCTGTAGCATAGGCCTTATCTACATAGTAACAGTCTGCCAACCTCAAAATAGCATCATTGTAGTTGAGTTTATTGGGTCTTCCCTCCAACACATCTACATAGCGCTTAAAATAGATTCTGGCATTAGGGTAATCCCTAGTATTATAATAGGCATAGCCGATTCCATAATTCGCCTTTAAATAGTACTCAGAATCTGTGTTTCTAGTTCTAAATACCTGCTGGTATGCATCTATGGCATTGGTGTAATTTCTTGAAGTAGCCAAGGCCTCGGCTTTCCAAAAATGAGCTGCAGTTTCTAGGTCGTCATCAATTCTGTAAACCAATGACTTATCAAACATTTGAACAGCATTGGTATACTGAGCATTATTGAAGAACTCTGTTCCCTTGTAGAAGGTCACTTTCTGGTAAGCCGCCCTCACTCTTGGGCTCTTATCTTGAATTCTTTCAATGAATGTAATAGCCCGAGCAAAATCGTTGGTATTCAAAAATGCCTCAGAAAGTAGATTATTTGCCTCAGGAATATATTGAGAAGTTGGGTACTCTCTAATGAACCTGTCTAATGAAGTAATGGCTTGAGAATACTTCTTCGACTCAAAATTCACCTTAGCTAAATTGAAAGAGGCTTCTTCTTGAATGCTCTCGTTAAATGGAAGCTTACTTGCTTTATCAAATGCAGAAGTTGCAAACACATAATTGTCTTGCTCAACATACAGCTGTCCTAAATAATAAGATGCATACTGTGCCAAGGTATCTTCTTTTAAAGCTACACGCTTAAAATCTTCAATGGCTGGCTCCGAATTACCCATGGCAAAATTAGAATAAGCTATTCTATAAAGGGTCTGATTGTCTATACTTTGGGCTGCTAACTGTCTGTATAAAGCGTAGAACTCCAAGGCATTCTCATACCTGCTCTCGGCATAAGCAGACTCACCTGCTAACTGATAAATCTGATAGAGGTAGTCCATTCTAGTACGCTCTACATCAACATTCTTGAATTTATCCGCATAAGCTAGCACCTCGCCATAACGCTTCTGCTTAAAATATGAACTAGTGATCATAATAGGCACTCTGTACCTGTACTTTTCACTTTCTTCGGCCTTCCTTAAGTCTACAATAGCTTTATCAAAGCCATTATCTATGTAGGCCAAGTAACCTGAGTAGTAATTGGCATCGGCCTGATATTCTCCAGCTTCTCTCTTAGCCAAATCGAAGTATTTGATAGACTCTTCTTTTCTATTTAGACTAAAAGCGGAATAAGCAATTTTGAAGTAGGTTTCAGCTCTTTCTTCAGAGCTTAAAGCATTCAGATCTGCCAGTTTTAAATACTTGTTAGCTGTCTGAAAGTCATTCGATTTAAAGGCATTGATACCCAGGTTGTAATAAGCTTTAGAAGCTTTCGGGTGACTTGGCCTTTTCTTTACGAATTCTGAAATAAGTTGTGGCCCATCTGCATTGTTCAAGTTCAAAGCACATAAGGCAACATAATATTCGGCATCGGCCTTTTTTATTTCATCAGACCCTTCGAGAAGATACCTTTCAAACTGTTCTCGGGCCGCACTATACTTCTCTTTGTCTAGCAACTCCAAACCAAAACGATAGTATTTATTATCGCTGTTTTGGTGAAGCGTACTTTGAGCATTTAATGACCCGAGCGTTACAAGGCTGATGGTGACAATAGTTAATAGATTCCTCATCAAGTTGTATTTGCTCACTTTACTTCTAAACTCTTTTAACTTCTGAATATTGTTAGTCTCCATTGAAGTATTCAATGCATCAATTTGAAAACCAATTCTCTTAAAATTTCTTCTTCAGGCATAGATCCTGAATTCACTCCTTTAGATTTTAGGTCTGCTTCGCGAAGCAAAGAAATACATTGCATCACCTTATCGATAGGATATCTGGCCGCAGCAACCTTGTAATCTTTCACTACAAATGGAGGAAGCCCCATTGCTCTAGCCAAGCCACTATCTGACTTATCTTTTGCACTGTGTAAAAGGAGTAATTTACTATAATAACTAAAAAGTACAGCTATCATAGGGATGATGGAATTTGCCCTAATATTAGCCGCAAAATAATTGACAATACGATTGGCCTTTAACACATCTCCTTTAGAAATAGCATTCTGAAGTTCAAAGACATTGTAGTCTTTATTAATGCCAACATATTTCTGAATGTGCTCTGGAGTAATTTCTTCGCCTTCTTTCAGGTTGATAGAAATCTTGCTGATTTCATTGCTTAGTCGCTCTAAGTTGTTGCCCAAATACTCGGCAAGCATTTGCACCGACTGATAACCTATGTTGAAACCTTTGTCTTTAGCGTAACCTTCAATCCACTTAGGTACTTCATAATCGCGAAGTTTGGTGGTGGTTAACAGAATAGCCTTTTTACTAAGCGCCTTAGAGAGTGGTTTTCTGCCATCTACCTTTTTGTGCTTATGGGCGAAAACTAGCACTGTTGAAGGCACCGGATTATCAAGGTAGTTCATCAGGAGCTTCTGCCCTTCTTCCTTATTGATATCCTGTATTTCTTTAGCCTCTTTTACTATCACGACCTGACGTTCGGCCATCATTGGAAACCTGCGGGCTGCAGTTACAATCTGACTTGCAGAAACATCTTTACCGTACATTATGGTCTGGTTAAAACCCTTCTCGGTTTCGTTCAGACAATTGTCTTCAATGTAATCGGAAATCTGATCGATATAGTAGGGTTCTTCCCCCTGTAAAAAATAAACCGGTTCATATTTTCCGGCCTTCAACTGCTGTAAAATCTGCTCGGGAGTTACTGCCATGATCAGTTGTCAAATATACGATCTCGAATCTATTTTCAAGTAAATAGAACCAAGACTTTTATAAGGGGTTTATATTTGTAAAAAAGTGAAGAATGGTTGATTCGTTGGTGGAAAAAGGCATTGAAGCCTGTAAATCAGATAATTTCAAAAAAGGCGTAGAATTGTTCAATCAGGCGCTAGAAAAACAGCCCGAACATATTTCTGGCTTATACAACAGAGCACGAGCACTTTCTAAGATTCAGAGGCTAGAAGATGCACTTTTAGACTTTGAAAAGCTTGCCAAACTACAGCCCAACAATGCCACCTTTATTGGTGATTATGCTGTAGCGCTTCATTTAAATGGTGAAAATGATGAAGCTAATGTTCAGTTTGAAAAAGCACTTGAGCTTGAGCCTGAAAACCCATACAGATGGTCTTCTAGGGCATTTTTTAAAGATAGAATTGGTGAAGGTGAAGCAGCACTAGCCGACTATGAAAAAGCAGTTGAATTAGATCCTGATGACGCTATTGCACTAAACAACAAGGGTCTGATTGAAGAAAAGCTCGGCTATCAGGAACGCTCAAAGAAGAGTTTCAACCAATCGAATAAAATCATTGGTTACGAGCCAAAGGAAGGTGAAAAGCAAGAAGAAAAATCAGAACCCAAAACCTCTTCTGTGCCAAAGAAGGAGTCTCAAGAAATACTGACTAGGTGGAAAGTGATTAAGTCAATCTTCACCAAAGAAGGCTTCCAAGATTTCAGCCAATTCACCAAGAATAAAATACTTGGAAAGAAGGATTGATTCCTTCAATACATAGGATTAACCAGCTCTTTCTTACCTTGTGGAGCAAACAACTCTACTTATGAAAAAGCTTATAGTCATTTTATTATGTACCATTTCGCTCCAGTTTTCTTGTACTGGACAAAATAACATTGAAGAGCAAATCAAATCGGCCGTTCTAGCAGCTCCCGCTGCCGTTCGAGATGGAGCACATGTTTACGGTTTCAACGAAAAAGGCGAAATGATTACGCTCAGAGAAGGCACTAATAACTTTGTGGTAAGAGCCGATGATCCTACCAAAGAGGGTTTTGAGGTAGTTTCTTATCCAAAAGATGTTGAACCATTTATGGCTCGTGGTCGTGAGCTAAGAGCTGAAGGTAAAAACCGAGGCGAAGTGCTTCAGATGCGCGAAGAAGAAATGATGAATGGCTCTCTTCAAAAACCTAATTATGGTTCTACACTTGCCATTTATTATGGAGAAAACGCCAAATACAACCCTGAAACTAATGAATTAGAAGGCGGCCAGTTTAGGTACGTTATCTATACCCCACTGGCCACCGCAGAATCTACTGGTTTACCAATTAGCCCGAATGGCAAAGGACACCCTTGGGTAATGTTCCCTGGCCTTTACAGAGCTCACATAATGGTTACGCCTGCTGAAGGCAACTAAGCTATTCACTCCTCAAAGCCTTTACTGGGTTACTTGTAGCGGTTCTAATAGACTGATAACCAACAGTAAGCCAGGCTACTGCGGCAACCACTAGTATAGGCACAATCCATATCAGTGGGTTATTAAGGTTGATTTGGTAAGCGAATGATGCTAACCACTCTTTCATTAACCAATAACCTACTGGTATGGCAATTAAAGCACCTATAAGTACCAACAGGGTAAAGCTTTTAATTACCATAAAAGTTAAACTCTGAACAGAAGCGCCAAGCACTTTTCTTACGGCAATCTCCTTGTACCTCCTTTGTAAAGTGAATGCTGCTAGCGCGAATAACCCCAGACATGCAATAACGATTGCCAAACCAGAAGAAGCCGTGAACAATTGCCCAAACCTTTCTTCTTCGGCATAAAGGGAGTTGAAAGACTCATCTAAAAACACGTATTCAAAAGGTTCATCTGTAATGGTTTCAGCCCATGCTTGTCTTACTTGTTCAACCGTATTTTGATAGTCTCCAGTTACCTTAAGCGATAAATAGTTAGCGGCATACCAGTCTCCCTCAGTTTTGCCATCTTCTCCCATCAGCCTAAAAATGAATGGGTCGATGTCTCTTCTCAATGAAGCATGGTTGAAGTCTTTTACTACCCCAATGATAGTATAGTCCTCTCCATCGCCTCTTGAAAGCACCTTACCCAAAACATCTCCCCCTAGCCATTTTTTGGTCTTTTCATTAATGAGAATATTAGCAGTATCGGAAACTAGATCCTTATTGAAACCTCTACCCTCTATCAGTTCAATATCCATTGTCTTTAGAAAGTCTGCCGTAGCAAATAGGTTAATGAAGCTATTATTTCTAGGGTTATCCTCTACTGTTTGATAACCCCAATCCGACACACCTCCCGAGAGGTATTGGTTACTCAAAGCTCTAGATTCTACAGAAGGTATTCTATCAATCTTATTCAGAAAAGATGTGCCGTTCTCGGCCAATCGATTAATATTTTTGACGAGTAAAACTTGTTCTTGATTAAAGCCTAGGTCTTGATTTTTGATAAAATTAAGTTGAGTGTAAACCACTACTGTACTTACAATCAAAAGAATAGATATAGCGAATTGAAATGCTACTAACCCTTTTCTTAAAAAGCCACTACCTTTTCCTGTTGCCTGAGACTCTCCCTTTAAAGCCGTAATTGGTTTGAAAGCAGAAAGCACAAAAGCAGGATAACTTCCGGCCAAAAGACCAACAAGTAACATAATACCGAATAGCTTAAGCAATGTAGCCGTATTGAAAATATCCTCTACATTAAAGTTTCTATTAGCCAGTTGATTGAACCCTTCTAGAGCCAAAGAGGCTATGCCTAAAGCCAATATTGAAGAAAGAAAGCAAACAGTTATAGATTCAACTAGAAACTGCCCAACCAACTGTCCCTTTAATGATCCGAGTACTTTTCGCATACCTACTTCCTTAGACCTCATGGCCGAACGAGCGGTACTTAAATTCATAAAGTTGATGCAGGCAATGAGTAGAATAAAGAAGGCAACAGCCGAGAATATGTAAACATTATCTATACTTCCACTAGACCCTAAGGCCATATGAGAATAGTGTAAATGCAGTTTCTGCATAGGAATGAGTGAGAACGTTTTTTTACCTCCATCTGCTAGAAACGCATCGAAACTATCATGCCCCGAATATTTAATAATCATAGGTGCTAGATGTTCACGAATAAAGGCAGGCATCTTTTCATGGATTTGTTCTGGAGAAGCCCCCTTAGCCAATTTAGCATAAGTGAAAAAGCCATTCCCTGTCCAATTACCAATGGTTATCCATTCTTCATGTGGATACGAGTTGATGAAATTATACTGAAAATGAGTGTTTTTAGGTGGGTCAGCTACTACACCCGTTACCTGAATATTTTGGCCATCGGCCTTAATAATCTGACCAAGTGCATCTTGGTACCCGAACAGTTTATCTGCCAAAGACTGTGTTAGTACTACAGAATTAGGCCTATTTAAAGCAGTTTTGGGGTTACCAGCTATAAACTGAATATCGAATATCTGATTAATTGTGGAGTCTGCACTGAAGCCTCGAGCCTCTTTAAAAACCTGATCACCAATTTTGAAGGTTTGATCAAATGGCCCATTAAGCCGTGCTACAGCTTCAACCTCAGGGAAGTCAGTCTTCATTTGAGCACCAAGCCTGGCTGGAGTCCAAGCGCCTGCCTGACCATTGGCAACACGGTAAACTCTATCTACATCTTGGTGAAAATTATCATAGCTCAATTCATGACCTATGTACATAGTAATGAGCAAACAGGCCGCTAAACCAATGGCTAAACCTGAAATGTTAATAGCAGAATAGAATTTCTGCCTTAGGAGACTTCTAATGGATATTTTGAAATAGTTTTTGAGCATAGCAATGTTGTTTAATGAGTTTATATCTTCTAGACCTTTGATATATCTTAGGCGGAAAAACCTGAGAACATCCCAAGAGAACTTTCTTCTTGCAGGCTTGAGTCCTTCCGCTTCAATTCGTTTATAAAATAGCTCATAGGCATCTCCTTCAATGATTTCTAGTGCCCTGGGCTTGCAATAGAGTTTCAAGAATTTGATGGCCCACTGAGGTGGTTCGTGATCAAATGGAGACATACTTGAGTCCTAATGATGGAATTTGATCATGTAACTTATTGCGCTGTTCGCGAATAGCGTTCAGAGCCTCTTGACCAGCCACAGTGATTTTGAAGAATCGCTTTCTTCTTCCGCCTCTCTCGGCAGTAGCCCCTCCAACTTCAGACTTTAAAAAACTTTTGGTTTCCAACCTATCTAAGGCAGAATGGACTGCACTAATATTGATTTTCCTACCAGTCTGAGATTGAATTTCTTCCATCACACTAATGCCATAAGCGTTGTCATTCAGAATGGCCACAACCAAAAGCACCAATTCTTCAAACTCCCCTATTTGTACTCTTCCCATGGGTTTTAATTTGTTTCACAATAGTAAATGAAATACATATGTTTCACTATTGCAAATGAAATTAATTATGGTGTAATGAATTGTGCTTATGAAGTATTCAAACGGAAGTAAACTGAATTAATCAGACAACTTTAATTCCTAATTACTACTTTCAACCTTATAACCTGAAACATAATAACTCATGATTAAAAGACTCCTTTTTTTAGGCTTACTCTTCTGCACTTTTATGGCACAAGGTCAATCGGAAGATGTTCAGAAAGAATTACAGAATAGATATTTAGGGTATCTCATTAGAGAAGGATATGACCCCGAAATAGATGCTGATGGCGATGTGGAATTCACTTACAATGACAATAACTATTATCTAACTATTGACGCAAGTGAAAAAGAGTTTTTCAGAATTGCCAGAATTGCTAGACTAGAATTGACTGAAGAATCAGATATCAATCGTGCAAAGATAATCTGTCACGATATCACTAAAGAAAAAAAGGTAACCAAAGTCTATTGGTTCAATAATAATATTTGGGTATCCAGTGAGCTTCTTTTTTCAGATTCTGATGGCTTTGAAGGTATTTTTGAAAGAGCCATGGAACTTACAGAAAAGTCATTTGATGAGTTTGTTACTCAGTGGAAAGAAAATTAGTCTGCTGGCTTAATAACCGGCAGACCTATCTATATCATGCAATAGCTCTTCTCCTTTAATGAGTCGAGCTATATTTTTTTGAAGCAAGTTCAATGCTGATTCTGGAGAAGTGACACTGGCCACATGTGGAGTGATTTTAATTTTCGGATGTTTCCAAAAAGGATGTTCTGACGGAAGCGGCTCTTGCCTGAATACATCTAATAAGGCTCCAGAGAGCTTACCTGAATCTAAGGCCTCAATCAAGTCATCTTCTACCAAATGATTCCCTCTAGCTACATTTATTAAATATGTTCCATCAGAAAGCCGTTCAAAAAGGTTTTTATCCAGAATGCTTTCGGTCTGAGGTGTAACCGGCAACAGATTAATCAAAACGTCTATTGGCTTGAGAAATTCAGACATCTGATCTCCAGCATAACATTTTACACCTTCAATTTCCTTCGGAGTTCTGCTAAACCCACTAACCTCAAAGCCTAAAGTAGCCAAAGTAGAAGCACAATGACCTCCTAATTCACCCAAACCAAGTACACCAACTTTTAGGTTCGAATAAGGAAGCCTATCCCAAGTAGAAGTTTCTTGGTTCTCCTTATGCTTATCCATACTTCGTTGGTACATCATCACTCCCATCACGCAGTAATTGGTCATATCACGTGTCAGATGCGGGTCTACAATTCGGGTAATCGGAATATCGGAAGGAATCTGCTGATCATTGACCAGATGGTCAACACCAGCTCCTAGTGAACTTACCCACTTTAGATTTGGTAAGCTTTCAACCACACCTTCATCCATTGGCTTCCAAACAAACAAAGCCTGAACACTCGACAAGTCTTCTTCCGTAGGCCATACATGTACTTTATTTACATAAGGCGACTTTGAAAGGCCTTCAACCCAAGGTTCTGGTTGCCACACTTTGGCACAAAGTAGAATATCTATTTTCTGCTGATCCATTTATTGTCTTTTATATAAAAGCGCCACGGTTTAAGCGCATCTTCTTCCGCATAGTCTACACCTATTCTTTTTGATACTACAATTTCTGTATCATTTAAATTAGGAGCCTCTTCAATCCATATTTCATCTCCTAAAAGCCATTTACCATAATGGACTTTGGTAGTAATTCCTAAGGCCTGACTCAAAGTACCAGGTCCTGAACTCAAACCTTTTTCCAACTTCCCTTTCTTTCTTCGTTCAAGCATAATATCAATGCCCTCAATAGGTTCAACGGCCCTAATCAGTACAGCATCGGCCTTATCTGCAACATTTGTTACCACGTTAAATAAATGATGGATGCCGTAGCACAAATAAACATAAGCATGACCGCCTTCTGCGTACATTACCTCTGTTCTCTTAGTCCTTACTCCGTTATTAGCATGACAAGCCTTGTCATCTCTACCAGAATAAGCCTCTACTTCAGTAATCTTAGCTACGGTATAGACTCCATCAACTAAAGTATGTAGAGTCTTTCCCAAAAGCTCTTTGGCAATCTGGACTACATTTTCACGCTGATAAAATGATTTTTGAAGTTTCATCTGAAAATCATAGCAACTAATTCTCAAGAAATGAGTTTAACTTGTTGAATCAAAAAAACTGATCAAAAATGAGAAAAGGAATTATCTCTTTCGCAACACTACTTTTATTTTTTGTAGCTACCTCAGCTTTCGCTCAGAGAGGTCCTGCAGCAAGTCCTACAACTACAGTTTCACAAGCCATAGGAAACACTCAAATGACTTTGGTATACTCTAGACCTAGTTTAGATGGTCGTAAGCTGAATACCTTGGCGCCTAATGGAGAAGTTTGGAGAACTGGAGCTAACGCCAATACTAAAATTAGCTTTGACAAAGAGGTAATGATAGGTGGAAAAAAACTAGCCGCTGGTGAGTATTCTATGTACACTATCCCTGGCGCTGATGAGTGGACAATCATCATCAACAAAGCCAAGACTTGGGGTACTAATTATGACGAATCTCAAGACGTAATGCGTTTCAAAGCAAAAGCCACTAAAACGGATAAGCCTGTAGAAACTTTTTACATCATGATGCAAGACTTTGACAAGAACAGCAAAGACAAGGCTATGATTGAGTTAGCATGGGCCGATACTTCAGTGAAATTCCCAATTGCGGTTACTAACTAAGGTTATATAAAATCTAAACGAAGCTTCTATTCATTGAATGGAAGCTTTTTTTATAACTTCACAATACAAAAATTCAAACCGATGAAAAGAATTATACTTAGCTTATTAGCTGTTATGGTTACTACGGTAACCTATGCGCAAATACAAATGCCTCCGGCAAGTCCTACTTTCGAATTGAAAGGAACCGTAGGCTTAGCAGAGGTAAAAGTGGTTTATTCTAGACCAAGTGCCCGTGGCAGAAAAGTTGCCGGAGAGCTCATTCCTTACAATGAAGTTTGGAGAACTGGTGCCAATGCTTCTACAAAAATCTCATTTAGCGAAGATGTTCTAATTGAAGGCAAACCTCTACCTAAAGGTGATTACGCTCTTTACACTCAGTTTACTGAAGATGTAGCCACTATCATTTTTAGCAAAAACCTAGATTGGTGGGGTGCTATTGGCTATGAGTCAAAAGATGATCAACTTAGGGTTGAAGTACCAGTAAAGCATCCGAGCAGCCATTATGAGACTTTCACTATTAGCTTTTCAGACTTCACTACTAACTCTGCCAACTTGAACATGAAGTGGGAACACACTAAAGCAATGTTCAAAATAGAAACAAAAGTAGACGAGCGTGTGATGGCTCAAATTAAGGAGCAAGTGATTGATGGTACACCAGCCAATGCTGGCGTTTATTTTCAAGCTGCTGGTTACTATTACGACACCGAAAGAGACTCAAACTTAGCTCTTACATGGGTAAACAAAGCCATTGATGCTTCTCCACAAAAACAGTATTGGGTAATTCATTTAAAGGCAAAATTACTCGCCAGATTAGGCAAGAATGCAGAAGCTCAAGCAGCGGCTAAAGAATCTATGAAACTTGCCGAGGAAGGCGGAAACCCTGACTATGTGAGACTAAACGAGAAGTTGATAGACTCACTGAAATAATTGAGATTATCAGTAAACAGAAAGCCCTGACTTCACGAGAAGTCAGGGCTTTTTCATTTCTTAGCTACTTTTTCTTTAGTAGCTTTTTCTTTCTTAGGATGGCTTTTGGCTTTTACCTTGTAGGGTCTTGAAACACCAAAAGTACCCATGGCAATCTTGCCTTTCTTGGTTTTTCTATCTCCTTTTCCCATAGATCAAATTACATTTTCACTAGTGGAATTTACGCAAGACAAAAAAACTTGTCAATAGTAACTATCTTCTTCTACCAGACCTACCTTGAGTTCTACCCTGTCTGCGGCCGCCAGCTCTTTTGTTATCAGAACCAAAACTTCTGCCCCTGCCCTTTTTGGGGCCCGACTTTTTAGGTGGCCCATCATTGTCTTCATTCACCTTTACGGCACGACCAGAAACACTTATACCTCTAAATTTTCTCGAAACATCTTTGCTTTCAGCCTTATCCATGTAGAAGAAACTACAGTTTTTCTTCATTTCAATGTCTTGGAAAGCCTTAGGGTTCATATCCGTAACATCTGCCATAAAGTGAAGTAAATCGGCTTTAGTGGCACCATCAATTTCTCCTATGTTAATAAAGAAGCGCTGAAGGCCATCGGCTCGTACTCCACCTTCTGACTGCCTCTTACCACTACCCTGAGATTCATTCAAGTCTTCAGGTTCATCGAAGTTGGCATTACCATCTACCCTCATGTGGTCTAGTTGCACTGTCAGAAGTCTTTTAAGTAACTCCTCTTTAGACAAACCAACTAATTCAGGATCTATATGCTCAAGAATATCATCAATGCCCTTATCTACCTTGGTCTGAAGAATAAGTTTAACCCAGTGGTTAATTCTACTGTATTTCAGCTCAGCTCTATTAGGCACTTCTACAAGCTCAAAATTAACTTTGAGCCTCTTCTCTAGGTCTTTGATTTTCCTGCCTTCTCTCGGGTTAATTAGTACCAAAGAGATACCCTTTTTACCTGCTCTACCGGTTCTTCCACTTCTGTGGGTGTAACTCTCAAGCTGGTCGGGCAAAGTATGGTGGAATACGTGAGTAAGGTCGTTTACATCAATACCACGAGCTGCCACATCTGTAGCAATTAGTAATTGCATAGAACGCGCCTTAAAACGCTTCATAACGGCATCGCGTTGACCTTGAGATAAATCTCCATGTAATGCTTCTACACCATAGCCCATATTCGAAAACTCGTCTGCAAATTGCTGAGTTTCGCGTTTGGTTCGGCAGAACATTACACCTCTCATATCTGGTTGAACATCTAAAAACCTACGAATGGCAGCTACCTTATTCGCTGTTTTGGTTACCACGTACTGATGAGAAATATCTAGGTTACTTTTTTGCTCAGTATTAACAGCCACCTCAATAGGCTCGTGCATGTACTTATCTACAATCCTTCTGATTTCTGGAGGCATAGTGGCTGAAAACAACCAGACTGAACGCTCTTCAGAAGTGTAACCAATAATATCATCTATATCTTCTTTGAAGCCCATATTCAGCATTTCATCGGCTTCATCTAGCACAACGTACTGAACTGCATCTAAAGAAATGGCTCTTCTTTTAATAAGATCTAGCAAACGACCTGGGGTGGCAACTACAATTTGAGTAGGCTTTTTTAAAGCTCTAATTTGCCTGCTAATATCTACACCACCATAAACTACCTCTACATTAAGCTTTCTATTATTAGTTACAAAGCTTTGCAATTGAGTAGCTGTTTGCTGACCTAATTCTCTGGTTGGAGCCATAATAATGGCTTGCGTACTTTCATCTTCCAGATCAATCAAATCGATTAACGGCAAACCAAAAGCGGCAGTTTTTCCTGTTCCTGTTTGCGCTAAACCAATGAAGTCTGTGGGATTTTTCTTCAACAACTGCGGAATAGCCTGTTGTTGAATAGGTGTTGGAGTTTCAAAACCCAACTGATCTAGCACTTCACATAAGTTCTGCGAAAGTCCTAGTGATTTAAAATTTGACAAAACGTATTTTTATAATGAACTACAAAGGTAGAGGGAATAAATGGGAACTAATTGAAAGTCAATCAATTTATTTAGACTCTCCACCTTCTTATATATTGGCTAGGTATTGCAGAATTCTACAGAGTGTACCATTGGTAAGTTGTTACTCAATGTAGCCCAGCTTTCTCCATCATTTTCAGATAGATACAAATTACCTGTAGTTGTACCGAAAGCCAATGTAGAACCTGTTACATCGAGGGCGTGCCTATAGGTAATGTCAAAAACATTTTCTTGAGGCAGACCTTCTCTGAAGGCTTTCCAGGTTTTACCTCCATCATCGGTTCTACAAACACAAAGCGCTGAATCTACGGCAACACGCATCTGGTCACTATCTCCTGGTACTACCCAAGCCACATTAGTATCTGTTTCACTAGCGGCAATGGCAAAGCCGAAGTGGGCAGGACCGTTTTCCTCGCTGACTTTATCCCAAAATTCACCGCCATTTACAGATCTGTAAATACCACAATGATTCTGTTGCCACATCACTTTGGGGTTACCCGCGCACCAATCTACCAGATGAGGATCTTGGCCAATATCTGCCGTAGGGTCTGGCAAAAACTCTGCATATAAGCCCTTGTTGACCGATTTCCAGCTTTCGCCTCCATCTAAAGTTTCGAAGGTTCCTGCACAACTTACGGCAACATAAATGTGATTAGAATCCGCTGGGTCTACTAGAATGGAATGAATTCCGGCATTGTCTCTTCCCCCACCAAACCACTCAATTCTTGAAGGATGATCCCATAAGCCTCTCACCAGCTCGAAGGAGTCTCCATTATTGGTGCTCTTGAAAAGTCCTCCTGGCTCTGTTCCCACATAAATGGTTCCTGGCTGACCTTTTCCTCCAGTAGCAAATGCCCATAAGTATTTGGTTGCTGCAGGTGAACCATCTTTCAGTTCTTCGCCTTCAGGATATTTAGGGGCTTCAAGTTCCTCCCACTCCTTTCCATCTTTAGATCGATGAATTTTGCAACCCCAATGGCCATGATCTAACATTGCCCACCAATAACCAGTGTTTTCATCAATACAAGCGATAGTAACAGGGAAGCCAAGGAATTCAGTAGAGTCATGCCTCCATTTTCCAGAGACATTTTTCCTGTAAACAATAAGTCCTTTGCGAGAACCTACAAGGAGCGTATTCTTTTCTGACATGGCTAAAAGTTTATAATTGAGACTTGATTTTAAGGCTTTACCCTCCAGAAAGCGCCTGCATCACATAAACCTCATCACCATCCTTTAGCACATCTTGAAGTGACTTTCTATCTTTTATCAATTGATTGCCTACAAAAATATTTACATGCTTTCTGAGCGAGCCATTTTCGTCTACTATATAATCCTTCAACCCTGAATAGTTCTGCTCAATGAGATCAACCGCTTCTTTCACGGTTTTACAATCGGCATGAATTGGCGAAAGATTAGGGTAAAATCGCTTTAGGTTAGATGTGAACTTGATTGTAGGCATAAAATCTAAAATAAGCATTAAAACGGAAATTGTTGCCAAAATGATTTTAGGATGGCTTTCCAAAGGCCTTAAGAAACTCAGGTTTGTATTTCCTACCGATAGGCAGAATTTGCCCTCTCACTTTCACTTGGTTTCCAATTACCTGATCAACCGACCTGATATTCACAATATGGCTTTTATGAATTCTAACAAAGCTGGTCTTTGGTAATTCAATCTCCCACTTTCTCAATGCTCCTACCATTACATATTTCCTTTGAGTGGTGTGGAACTCAACATAATCTCTATCAGACGATAAGTAAAGCACATCATTAGGGCTAAGCTTGTGTAAGACCTTATCGATATTTAGAATGATTGAATATTCCTTCTCTTTTGCAGGTTTTGTGATCGTCTCTACTGTTTCATTCTGAAATTGTTTAAGAGCCTTATTTGTGGCTTTAAGAAACCTGGAAAAGGAAAACGGCTTAAGCAAATAATCCGTCACATCAAGGTTGAAGCCTTCGATAGCATATTCCGGATAGGCGGTAGTGATAATAACCTGTGGAGGATTTTTGATTGATTTCAACAGTTCAATCCCACTAATCAAAGGAAGGTTTATATCCAGAAAGAGTAAGTCGACCTTCCCTGAATTCAACATACTTTGTGCTTCCATGGCGTTCGCATAAACTCCTTTAAGCTCCAAGGCTGGACACTGCCCTATAAACTCCTTCAGTACCTCTTGAGCAGGCCTTTCATCTTCAATGATTATACACCTCATCGTTAGTAATTAAGAGTTTTACATTAAATGATTGATCACTTTTATGAATGTCGAGCTGATACCGTTCTCCATAAAAGGCATGCAATAATTGCTTGGCATTCTTCAAACCTAAGCCTCCTTGTTCATTTAGTAGGTTGGACTTGCCAGAGTCTTTGTTGAAACTATTTTCGCAGGAAAAGAAAATGGTCTTATTCTGAGCCACTAGGCTCAAATTGATTTCTGGTTGAAAAGGATCTATGTACTTGAAAGCATTCTCTACGAAGTTAATCAGAATCATTGGCGCAATGGAGTAATGCTCAATATCCCCAATAATCTCGAAATTCACCTTAAAACCATCTTTACGCATTTTCTGTAGGTCGATATAATCATTGAGGTATTCTATTTCCTTTTGCAATTCAACCTTGTGCTTATCTGCTTCATAGAGCATATACCGCAGCAAATCGGACAGCTTTAAAACCATTTCAGGCGTTTCTGAAGCCTTTTTCAAGGCATAGGAATAGATGCTATTTAAGCTATTGAACAACAAGTGTGGATTAACCTGAGCTTTTAGAAACTTAAGTTCCGCTTCTAAACGATCGGTTTCGGCTCTTTCTAAATCTTTAAGCTTGGCCGAATAGTTTAGAAGAACCGGAACAGCACTAAATAAGACTAGAAGGATACCCAAGTGTATGAAATTATAGAGCGCGTAAGTCGAATTCGGCCCTTCACACGAACATGTTTGAAGCAGTGTTTTATTGACATAAGCTTCGAAGAAAGCTACCGAAAGCATTATTGGTAAAAGAATCAGAAGGTACTTTCTCAGATTATGCTTTTTGAGGTATTGAGGAAGTAAAACAAGGTTATTGAGGTAAAGCACAAAGCCGTAAACGAGAAAATAAAAGCCAATTTCTTCATAGGTAATACTGTGTTCACCTGTGTACCTAAAGCGTAAAAAAGGATAGATAAAATAAAAAGCCCAAAACAGCAGGTTCAGGCCAATGCGCGTGTAAATACCAAAGTCCAACCTCATTTCAAGAGCAAAATACAACCAAAAGAATCAGTAGCAAGAATCCATCTATCAACAACTCACTCCTTTCTATCAACAGCATGAAAACTCATCAACGACCAGTGATCGGCTGTTTTTAAAGGTTCGCATGGTCTTTCTTGCTTGAAGCAGAAACTCTTTGTTGAGGTCCAAATTTAGGACGAGTATCAAATAAAAACATGAAACAGATACTCTTAGCCTTAATTCTTCTCTTTCCATTTTCAGAAGTACCGAATGAAGAAATCAATAAAGAAATTACAGTAAATGGAAGAACCATTCTCTATGGTCAAATTAATCGAGAAGGTCTTACTTCCAATTCTTATGCTGGCTGGTTCAACTTGGTTTATAACAGATATGAGCTGAATACTGAGATCGTATTACAAGTAAAACAGGCACAATTGAAAGGCCTGACAGTGAAGCTTTTTATGGGAACTTGGTGTGGTGATAGCCAAAGAAATGTGCCTGTATTTTACAAATTCATAGATCAACTCAAAATATCTGAAAATCAAATAGATGCATGGGCACTAGACCTTGGTAAAAAAGGGCCAAATGCCGAACAGGCCACCTATAATATCAGCAGAGTGCCTACAATTATCTTCTACCGAAATGGCAAAGAAATAGGCAGGTTCATTGAAAGACCTAAGCCTGGAGAAAAGTTAGAACAACTGTGGGTAGATATTATTAATGAAAACTAAATCCACTGCTGATTATTATGGGTTCTTTCGTGCTTAACATCCCCAGTATGTTGTGTATTAGCTGGTTCAAAGAGCATTACCCAAACTTCTTCATCGTTCTTGGTGTATGGGTTGTGCTCCACTCCTTTTGGCACAATAATAATTTCTCCCGTATTAATTACTTCTGTTCTATCCCTAAACTCCATATATAAAGTCCCTTGATGAACATAGAACAGTTCGTCTTCATTTTCATGGCTATGCCAAACAAATGAACCTTTGAGCTTGGCCAACTTAACTAGCTGACCATTAAGCTCTCCTATGATAGATGGTTTCCAAAATTCTTCAACTAAAGAAAATTTTTGCCCTACGTTTACTCCAATCATAATGCATTTTACAAATAATTTGAATCTATCAAGTCTTTTGAGCTTTGTTCCATCAAGATGATTTGAGCTTTTGAATTGTTGAAGATTTGGGCTTATACTTGCGGTTGTTCGATTTGGAACCCAACCATGGATAAGTTTATTGACGTTCGGAGAATGATGGCCGCTAGAAACCCAAAGCTACTCAAATGGCTTCCTGGGTTTGTTATAAACTATATAGAACGAATAATCCATCAAGAAGAAGTCAATGACTTTATGGCCCGTCATGAGTCGGCCAGCGCCTATGAATTCTGTAAGGAATTAATGGAGGAATGGAAGATTGACCTCAACCTTGTTGGGAAAGAAAACATTATTGAACCACCCGAAAGCTGTATTTTTGTTGGAAACCATCCGCTTGGCGGTTTCGATGCTGTAGCATTTGTATGGGCTGTAAACCATATAAGGCCAGACATTCGATTTGTAGTCAACGACTTCCTCCTTGGCATTAAAAACTTAAAAGAAAGGTTTATTGGAGTGAACAAGGTGGGCAAGAGTGCTCGCGAATCACTGATGGCCGTTGAAAAACAGTTTGCATCAGACACCGCAACCTTCATTTTTCCGGCAGGGTTGGTGAGTAGAAAAAAGAATGGCGTTGTCAGAGACTTAGAGTGGAATAAAACCTTCGTTTCAAAAGCTAAAAAATATAAAAAGCCCGTCATTCCAGTGTATATTGAAGGGAGATTGACGAACAAGTTTTACAGACTTGCCAACATCAGAAAAGCACTGGGAATTAAGGTGAATATTGAGATGTTTTTTCTGGTTGATGAGTTGTATAAGCAGAAAGGCAATAAAATGGATATCATTATTGGTAAACCCGTTTCTCCCGAAACATTCGACAAGAGCAAATCTGAAAAAGAATGGGCAGAATGGATGAAAGAGAAAGTTTACCAGTTAAAGCAGTCGTAACAGACCCGTATGAAGCAGAGTAAAGTAAAAAAAGAGATAATACCTCCTGTTGAAAGAGAACTCATTGAAGATGAGTTAACGCAAGAGCGTTTCATCCAACATACGCACAAGGGAAACAACGAAATTTACATAATCAACCACCACAACTCACCGCATACTATGCGCGAAGTGGGGCGTTTGAGGGAAATATCTTTTAGATCTGCTGGTGGCGGTACGGGACATGAGATTGACATGGACGAGTACGATACCAGCCCCAGATGTTACGAGCAATTAATTGTCTACAGTAGAGAAGACAAAGAAATTATAGGCGGTTACCGATTCATAACAGGGAATAGGGCTAGGAATCCTGAAACAGGCGAATTTGAGCTCTCTACTGCACATTACTTCGATTTTTCTGAACAAATGAAGAATGACTTTCTTCCTTGTGCAATAGAGCTGGGTCGTTCTTGGGTTCAGCCAGAATACCAACCTTCTGTAAACCCTCGAAAAGGGTTGTTCGCTTTAGCTAATATTTGGGACGGATTAGGTGCTCTAATCACAGGGTACCCGGAAATAAAGTACTTCTTCGGTAAAGTAACTACCTACAAGTCTTACAACCCTGAAGCAAGAGACATTCTATTCTCTTTTCTTGCACATTATTTCCCAGATAAAGACGAACTATGCAGGCCTAAACCTGAGCTTTTTGCAGATTTTGATAACGCCATTTTCAAAGAACATTTTAAGCACAATCCACCGTTCAACGAAGGCTTTAAAATCTTACATAAACTCCTGAAAGAGAGAGGAGAATGGATACCTCCTTTAATCAATATTTATATGAATCTGTCTTCTACTATGATGACCTTTGGTACAGCATACAACCCAGATTTTGGTGGCGTAGAAGAAACCGGACTCATTGTGACTATTGCAGATATTCATGAAGATGTGAAAGAGCGCCATATAACGGACTATAAGCGCCCTGAAACAATTGAATAGACCAGAATTACGATAGGCTTTTAATATATTCTGTCAGTAACCGAACTCCATAACCTGTAGCGCACTGCATCTTAGCATAAGAAGAACTGCCAAAAGCTACCCCCGCAATATCTAGATGCAACCAAGCTGGATGGTCTTCTGTGAATACTTCGAGGAATTTAGCTGCAGTTATAGCACCAGCTATAGGCTTACCGCTGTAGTTTCTTACATCTGCTACATCTGAATGAAGGTCTGATTTAAAATCATCAAAAAGCGGCAATTGCCAGACTCGCTCATGTGTTTCATAACCAATATCTAAAAGAGCATCAGTCATATCTTCATTGTTGCTGAACATGGCCGCAGCCGTATAACCTAGTGTACCGATTGCACTTCCTGTCAGAGTTGCCAAATCAATCACCTTATCGGGGTTAAACTCTTTAATGGCATAATTTATAGCGTCAGCTAGTACTAAACGTCCTTCGGCATCCGTATCTATCACCTCAATAGTTTTCCCTGAATATGAGTTGATTATATCTCCAGGCTTTAGGCTGTTGGCATCAACTGCATTTTCAGCACTCGCTACCACGCCTATCAAATGAATTGGTAATTTCAGTTTGGCTACTAGCTCCATAGTACCTAATACTGCTGCTGCACCTCCCATGTCTGACTTCATATGGTGCATATTGTCCGAAGGCTTAATGGATAAACCACCTGTATCGAAGGTTATCCCCTTTCCTACCAAGGCTAAGGTTGGGTAATCTCCATCAGTCTCGGGTTTGTATTCCATCTGAATAAGCCGTGGTTCGAACCTACTACCTTGCCCAACTGCCAATAGGGCCTGAAAGCCTCCTTGCTCCAGCATTTCCTTATCGAAAACTTTGGTGCTAAACCCAAATCGTTTGGCTGAATCGACAGCGCAGTTGGCCAAGTATTCTGGGGTTTTAATATTCGCGGGTGCGTCTACCAAAGCCTTGATGGCATTAACTGTTCTAGCTGCGGCTCTAGCTTCAAGCGCCAGCTCTTCGTTAAAATGCCTCGAATAAACAAAACACTCAACCTCAGCATTGAGAAAGGCATTTTTGGTTTTATCGTCTGTCTTATAGGCTCCTAGATCATACTTACTTAAAACCAAACCATAAATAGCAGCATATAAATCGTCTTCTTCCAGGTGTTCTAAATAAAGCGTTATATGGTCTTGCCAAGCCCTATTTCTTTTATGACTTATCCATCTGAAAGCTTCATGTCGTTCACTTAAATATTTACCTGTCCCCAGCCCAACTAAATAAAGCACCTTGGTTCCGTCTACAGATGGCAATGTATTGATCTGCTTAAACTTTCCTTGAAAATCTGGCTTGCCCTGTATGCCTGTAATCTGAGAGATAAGGTCAAAGTCTACGGTGTCTTGTGCAAATGGGAGTATAATGTGTTTTGCTGAATTTAGGTCTTCAACTGCTTTGATAACTTTCATGATGGAAAGATATAAATTCCGATTATTTGACGCATCAAAGGCTTAGTTTTATCCTATTCATAACTAAAACCTTCTATTCTCTCACGCTTCACTGGTAAGTTGACTATCAGTTATTTATATTCGCAGCCAATTAATCGAATGACATGCGACTCGGACAACTTTCCAGAAAACTTGAAGTAGATTCTTCTGCTATTGTTGAACTCCTGAAACAAAACTTCCGAGAGGTTAATAATCACCCGAATATTAAAATCTCTAAAGAAGAACTCGCATTTATTACGAATCATTTCGAGCCAACCCCGGAGCCAGAAAAAGAACCACAGCCTGTTACCGAAGAAATTATTACCGAGCCAACGGTAGACATTAAGGAAGAACCTCTAGAAGAAGAAAAAGAGACTGAAATTATTGAAACGCCTGCCTTTGTAGAATCGCTTCGACCAAAGGTAATTACCCTAGAAGAAGAGTTTAATGCAAAAAAGAAAGAACTAGAGACTTTTAAAGCAGAGAAGCCTGAGCTAGAAGGTTTGAGGGTAGTCGGTAAAATTGACCTTCCAGAACCTAAACCCAAAGCGGTTAAAGAAACAAAAGAAGTCAAAGAAGAAAAGAGTAAGCGTTCCACTCAAACTATTGACGAGCGTGGCGCCAGACAACGCCACAATAAAAGAAAGAGCTATAGAAGAAACTCCAATCGCAATCCGGTAGAATCGCAACGCAAAAGAGCCGAATTAGAGGCTAAAAAGAAGAAAGAACAAGAGCAACAGTGGCATAAAGAACAAAAGAAGAAGCATTACGAACAGAATGTAAAAGCCAAAATCGCTGACAAACCAAAAAAGAAGAAGAAAAAGAAGTTTGTTGAGCAACAAGCTATTCAAGCTCAGGTGCAGCAGACCCAGACACAATCTGCAAAACCAACCAATGTAATCAGCAGATTTTGGAGATGGCTAAATGGTGGTTACGATAAGTTCGATTGATACGGACAGGTCTGCTATTACAGCCTCTTTGCCTGAACTAGTTATGAGCTTTAAGTTCTACCACTCGAATTCAGTGCACTACATCATTCAAAAATATTTCCTTTCCAATCCATACAATTGCAACCTTAAATCTCGTTAGGCAGTATTGTAATTTGGTCAACACTCAAATGACTTTTTATGACGAGTAAAAAGCAGCTACTTGCTTTAATGGTGCTATTACTATGTACGTTGTTCTCCTGCAAAGAAGAAAGAGTTCCAGTAGTATTTCAGCCCAGAAACGATCATGAGGCTTATCAAAAAGCCTTACAAGATGCCAATCTATTAGAAACTGCTTTAGGTAAAGAGTGGCTCAATTCGGCTAGTAGCTCCTTACTAGAACCAGACCCAATCGACCTCCCTTATGAAGAGGCGTTTTTTGTAGATAATACTAGCGCCAAAGCCATTAGCTATTCGTTTAGTGCCAAAAAGGGCGAGAAAATTCAGATCTCTATAGCCGAAATTGCGGCAGATACCATGAAGAGGTTTGTGGACTTATTCAGAGTAGATAGCGAGGAATTCGTTCATATTGCCTCAGCAGACAGCACAGGACATCTTTTGAGCTTTGAACCAAGAAGAGATGCTAGTTATATTCTGCGTTTTCAATCGGAACTTTTAAGAGGTGGAACTTTCAAAATCACTTTTGAGAATGAACCCACCCTCGCCTTTCCTGTTGCAGGCAAAAACCATGGATCGATAATCAGCTATTGGGGTGACCCCAGAGACGGTGGAAACAGAAGTCATGATGGAATTGATATTTATGCTCCTTTAGGCACACCAGTTATTGCGCCAACAGATGGCACTGTAAAGTCTATAGATGATAAAGGGATTGGAGGTAAGGCTATTTGGCTAGAAGATGCCAAAAGACCGCATAATCTATACTTTGCTCATTTAGATAACTGGAGTGTGAAGAGAGGAGAAAAAGTAAAAACTGGAGATACAATAGGCTTTGTAGGCAATACTGGAAACGCTTTCTACTCGTCCCCACATTTACACTTTGGCATTTATACACGTAATTCTATGAAGGCCTTTAACCCACTAAAATCATTAGGCTTTGAACTGAAAACGGTTAATGACGATTTGGGCTGGCTTGGCTCTGAAATGAGACTCACCACAAACGCAGTTATTTATAAAGACAGCCGTACCCACGCTCAACTTAGCAAACTAGAGAGAAACCAAATAGCCAGAATTATTGCACTCAATGACAAAGCTTGTAAGGTTGAGCTTCCTGATGGCCAAGTAGGCTACATCAGCAAACGAGAACTAACCATCAATTTAAGACCAATCCAAAAGCTTGTAGCTACTACAGAAGTAGATCTGTACCAAAGGCCTGACCACAATGCAACAATAGGATCCATACCTCTTGCTGATGGCATTCAGGTTTTAGGAAAAAACGATGACTTCTTGAGAGTTAAAACTACCTCTGGCCAATCCGGATGGATCAAAAAAGGAAGCTAACCTTAACTAGGCATTCTTTGCTTTAATTAAAGCTCCCATAACGCTTATGGCTATTTCTTTAGGTGTTTGAGAGCCAATATCAATACCAATAGGCGCGTCTATTCTGGCGATCTCATCTTCAGAGAAGCCATAGGTTTTTAATCGCTCTACACGCTTAGCATGAGTTTTCTTGCTCCCCAACGCTCCAACGTATTTCATTTCTGAAGGCAGTATAATCTTTAAAGCCTCATCATCAATTTTAGGGTCATGAGAGAGAATTACAGCAAAAGTGTTCTGATCTAAATCCATCTCTCCCAGCACTTCTTGTGGCCATTTCACTATAAGTTGATTGGGCTCTTGCTGGCGCGAAGTTTTCTTAGCGAAGGTATCGCGCGGATCAATAACTATGGTTTCAAAATCGTGCATGCTCGCTAAAACCAAAAGCTCAGAGGTGATATGTGCCGAACCAATAAGAATCAACCGAGGCTTAGCCCTGAAAAAATGAGCAAAATACTCATCTCCGGCTCTTGACTCCACTATTGCACCTGTTAATCCAGATTCAAACGCATTGTTGATGTTATTCACCAGAACAGGATTGCCAGCCAATTCATCCTCCATCCTATCTAGGTAAATCGGATTAGAATGACTTGGGCCATTTAAGCGAGTGAGTATAAAAAACGGCTTATTCTTATCTAGAAACCTCAAGAACTTAACGTAAGCGTCATCTTCCATAAATGGAGTGATGAGCACCGATACGGAGCCACCGCAGCTCAAACCCACTTCCCACGCCTCTTCATCGGCCACACCAAAGTCCATCACCTTAGACTGCCCCGACATTATTACTTCGAGAGCCCCCTTTACAACGGCAGTTTCAATACATCCACCACTCACTGATCCATGCATTTCTCCATCATCAGTTATTAGCATGGCAGAACCCACGGGCCGAGGAGAGCTTCTCCAAGTTTTAATGACTCTGGCCAAGGCAAAAGGTTTTTCTTTGTCGAGTAATTGCTGTATTCTTGAAACTATGTCTACCATTTTTCTCGTTGTAGTTTGAACTTAACAATATAAGAAGCATTTGCTATTCGATAACCACGGCCGACAATTAAGATACCTGAGACTTGGAGTTACCGAAAGATGTAACCTCAGGTGTTTTTACTGTATGCCTGAAGAAGGCCTTCCATGGTCTAATAAAAAGCAGCTGCTAAGTTATGAGGAAATGCTCAGGCTTGTTGGAATTTTAGCCAAAATGGGCATCTCCAAAGTGCGAATCACTGGAGGTGAGCCTTTTGTACGCAAAGACCTGATGCCTTTCATGGCTGATTTAAGTCAGATTGAAGGTATCGAAAAACTAAGTATCACCACCAACGGAACAGCCCCAACTCGCCATATTGAAGCACTGAAAGCAATGGGCATTCATGCTGTCAATCTCAGTTTAGACACACTCAACAAAGAGCGATTCCATAAAATAACTAGAAGAGATGAGTTCGATCAAGTGATTAACTTCTACCAGTCTCTTATTGATGCAGGTATTCGAACGAAAATCAATACTGTGGTGATGGAAGAGCACAATTTAGAAGATATTCTACCCCTGGTTGAATTGACTCAAAAAGACCCAGTCAATGTTCGGTTTATAGAAGAAATGCCCTTCAATGGCGGTTCTAAAGGCTATCAAAAAATCGATTGGAACTATAAGAAGATACTGCAACTCATTGCTGAAAAACACCCAACTATTCAGAAGCTAGACGACCACGCCAGCTCTACTTCTTACAACTATCAGATTCCTGGTGCCAGAGGAAGTTTCGGGGTAATTCCTGCTTACTCTAGATCTATTTGTGGCACCTGCGACAGAATAAGACTAACTCCCAAAGGCGATTTAATGACTTGTTTATACCAAAATGAGGGCTTTAGCTTTAGAGACTTTATGCGTCAGGGTGCTTCAGATCAAGATATTCAGGAAAAGTTTATGCACTTTTTCAAACGAAGAGCTAAAAATGGCTTCGAAGCCGAAGAACAAAAGAGCCAACCCAATACCTTTGAATCTATGGCTACCATAGGCGGCTAACTTTATATGCTAGAATGATGAATGTGTGACAAGCTCTTCAGCATTCACAATTAAACATTCAATACTACAATGATCAGTTACCAAGAAGCGAAGCAAATCATTTCAAAACACCTCTATAAACCAAAAAGCATCTCTGTTTCAATTGAAGAAGCTAATGGGCGAATTTTGGCAGAAAACCTTATTGCAGATAGAGACTTCCCTCCTTTTGATAGAGTGACCATGGATGGCATTGCCATACGCCACGCTGACTTTGAAAGTGGACAAAGGGCCTTCCCTATTGCAGACACAATTGGTGCTGGAATGCCACAAAAAGACTTAAACATTTCTGGTAAGTGTGTTCAGATAATGACGGGAGCCATTATGCCTAAAGGGCTAGATACGGTAATCAGATATGAAGACCTGAGTATTAAAAACGATATCGCCACTATTGAGGTCAAAGAAGTTAAGCACCAGCAAAACATCCACTTTAAAGCACAAGATAGATTGAGTGGTGAAGTTGTGGTTAGTGCTGGCACAAAACTGAGCCCTGTAGAATTAATTGTTACAGCTTCAGTCGGTAAATCTACCGTAAAGGTGAAAGCCTTACCCAAAGCAGCAATTATTACTACCGGAGATGAACTGGTAGATATTGATGAATCTCCACTTGAACATCAGATTAGAAGGTCGAGCAATTATGGAGTTCTTGCTCTTTTAAAAGGTTGGAATATTGAAGCAACCCAATTCCATTTGAAAGACGATAAAGAGCTTATGCTCAATGAGCTGCGTTCTATTTTGTCTGACTATGAATTGATAGTTTTGACTGGAGGGGTCTCGCGAGGTAAGTTTGACTTCTTGCCTGAGGTTCTGGAAGAGCTTGGCGTGGAAAAACACTTCCATAAGGTAAAACAGCGCCCGGGAAAACCGTTTTGGTTTGGTACAAGAAGCAAGGAAAATGTAGTATTTGCTTTGCCAGGAAACCCAGTATCTTCATTCGCTTGTGCCAACATTTATATTAAAGAATGGCTAGAAGCAAGTCTAGATCAGCCGGTTGGAGAAGAGTATGCAGAGCTGGCTTCCGACTTGTCATTTCCACCTGAACTGACATGGTTTATTGAGTGCAAGCTAGAAAATACAGCTTCGGGCTTTGTAAAGGCCACCCCTTTTAGAGGCAATGGCTCTGGCGACTTTGCTAACCTCACCTTAGCAGATGGCTTTCTTATTCTCCCAGATAATAAATCAGAATTTAAGGCTGGTGAAGTTTATCGCTATATTCGATTTAGAAATTAACTATGAGCAGAGAATTCACCCATATTGACAAGGACAAACCAGCAATGGTAGATGTTGGCGATAAGTCAGAAACAAAAAGATCGGCCATAGCCGTAAGCCATGTGCAACTGCCTGATGATATGGCTAAATATGTTCATGATGGAGAAATAAAGACACTGAAAGGCCCTGTATTTCAAACTGCAATTATTGCCGGAATTCAGGCTGCAAAACGTACTTGGGAGTTGATCCCCATGTGTCACCAGCTGAATTTGAATAAGGTCTCTATTGATATAAAGCTAAAAGAGAACTTACTAGTAGAAATACAATGCGAAGCTAAATGCTCTGGTAAAACGGGGGTTGAAATGGAAGCTTTGACAGGTGCTTCAATAGCTGCATTAACTGTTTATGATATGTGCAAGGCCTTCTCTCAGAACATCTCAATTAAAGAAACTAAACTACTGAAGAAGACTGGAGGGAAATCTGATTATACAAACTCATAAACAGAACACCTTCCATATACCAGTGGATAAAAAACTCCTAAATCAGTAGAGGGAATGCTTTAGCCGCAGAATTTACGGAAGTGTCGAATAAAAACGAAAATGAAACTTATAGCCGGAACAGATAAAGGCCTTATTGTCTATCAGAAAGTATCCAATGAATGGAAGCTGAAAGATATTCACTTTATCGGTTTGCCAATTGGGGCTTTTCATAAGGAACAAAATGGTAATTGGTGGGTAGCCATCAACCACAAACATTGGGGAGCTAAAGTTTATGTTTCCTCAGATGAGGGCGAATCTTTTAAAGAAGTTAAAGCGCCACAGTTCGACCAAACTAGCCCCTACTCACTACGTTCAATCTGGTGTATAGAGTCATTTAACGAAAGGGTTTTTATAGGCACAGAACCCGCTGCCATTTTTGAATGGCAAGGAAACGGTTTCCAAGAACTCAAAGGACTTTCAGAACACCCAAGCCGAGCCGTTTGGCAAGGTGGCGGCAAAGGCAGTAAAAATCCTTTTCTTCATAGCATCGTCTTTAACCCTAAGAACGAAAAAGAGCTAATGGTCGGGATTAGTTGCGCGGGTATTATGCGTTCGTTCGATGGTGGTGTAAACTGGCAACCCTCTAATAAAGGACTCAAGGCCTTTTACTTGCCAGATAGCAACGCGGAAGTTGGTCATGATCCTCATTCAATTATCCGTCATTCTAAAAACCCCGAAATACTATGGCAACAGAACCACTGTGGGATTTTTAGATCTGTTAATGGTGGGGATACTTGGACTGACGTTTCTGACCAGACTGGAATAGCCGTATATGGCTTCGACTTAGTGGTGGATGAAAATGACGTTGATACAGCTTGGGTTATTCCCGCCCAGTCGGACGATTTGAGATACCCTCACCATACTAAATTGGAGGTGTATAAAACTACAGATGGCGGACAAAATTGGGTGAGCAAATCAAAGGGACTACCAAGTCATACGTCTTTCGATTTAGTACTTAGAGCCGCCTTCGATAAACACGGAAACACTATGGCTTTTGGCACTAATAATGGAAACTTATATGTGTCTGATGACAACTCTGAAAGCTGGGTGGCTATCAATCAGAATTTAAGTAGCGTAAGAACTATTAATCTTATTTAGAACTTTGGCGGCTTTCTCATAGCCTTCTTTTCTGCCAATTTCTTTTTCCCATCTAACCTTTTCTTAATTGCTGCCTTAGATGGCTTAGATTTTTTTCTAGGCTTAGGATCAGTAAAGGCTTTTTTAACCTCCTTGAGAAAGAGTGAAATAGCGTCTTCTTTGTTCTTTAATTGACTTCTATGTTTCTCTGAACTAATAAGAAAATCTCCTTCATTAGTGAGTTTATTGCTCCATTTAGAGACCAACCTCTCCTTCTCTTCTTCAGAGAGGACTTCAGAGTTAGAAGGATTAAAACGCAAGGTTACGCGAGTCTCCAACTTATTTACATTTTGACCACCAGGCCCAGAGCTTCTGGAAGTTTGAAAATGCAACTCAGTACTAAAATCTCTAGAAGCTATTTCTTCAGCATTGAACATTACTTCAAAGATTGAATAATCTATGTGTTCTACAATAGAATCACTATAAATCAGAATAAACTAGTCTGAAAGCCAGCTTTCAAATTCAGAGGTCTTCTATACCTTCCTCTGTCTTGAATACTGAGCCGACTAGCTTTAACAGGCTTGGCTATTTCTCGAGTGTTAGGTTGGTACCGCTTTACCAATTCGCTCTCTTCGTCAAGCAACCTAGCGAACTCAAAAATAGCTTCCGATTGTATAGGGAGCTTGGCAATCTTGACCCTTATTTGCTCTATCGCAGCTCTTATTTCAATTAGAGCACTCTCTGTTTCTCCTTCAGTAACTACTTTGGGTATGCCTAAGGCCATTAAGTTTACCTCGTGCAGTAATTGAGAAATCTCCATGTTATCACATTCTCGCTCAAGATCAGAAGCCTTTGAAGCTAACCTTAAGCTCTGTTCCAATACTTTAAAATTCACTTTGTTCTTCATACTCTAAGCTTTAATCAGTGTGTTTATTGACCATCCCTTGTTCAGATCAATTTTGAAAGCCGATGAAAGAACACCGTCTGTGCTCTAAAATATTCAACTAAACACCATCGACTCTCCAAAAACCTTTAATGCAAGCCCATTAGCTCGTTCTCCGCCCTGGCAAAAGGCACGGCTGCCAAACTCTCCCAAGTAGTGTAAGGTGCCTTACGCTTTAATACATGAAGGCGCGTAACTCTAAAATTATTAGTGTAAGCCCTGGTCTTATTATCAGCAATAGCATCTAGGAATTGTAGCGGACTAAGGTTTTGTCCAATCTTCATCATAGGAGTATAATTCTTATTTAAGAAAGCCAACGAAACCAAGTCTTTGAACAAACGAAGCCTAAGCTGATGATACAATCCTTCTAGCGATTGCTTGTTGAGAATATCTACATAAACGGAACGCTGATTTGAATCGAACTCGAAACCATTCAGGAAAACTTCAAATCCTTTCAGTTGACCTACAACCTCTTGCACACTTTGCATCAATTTCTCTTCACGATCAGCTGTCTGAAAAAATGACATTAACCCAATATGAGCACAAGAATTCTGGCCAGAATAGGGGCCGTATTTTTTAAAGAACTCCCTCTTAAAATTCTTTACCTCATTATTGATTTCTGCATAAGGCAAAACAATGATCATGTACTCATTTAGTTCATTGTTTCTAAATAACTGAGCTGGTCTATCCTTCATCATATTTCAAATATACTAACTATATTAGTTATACAATACTATATTTATTAGTATTTAACAATTCGATAAAAACCTACCCTAACTTGCTGTTACAAACGATTTTACTGACCTTCACTCTATAATATACATTGAATGGGACTAGATAAGACTGTAGATACTTACATAGAGAAACACGAAACTTGGCAATCTGAATTAACTCTTCTAAGAAAATTAGCAAAGTCGCATAATTTGGAAGAAACCATTAAATGGGGCGCACCAGTGTATGCTTTAGAAGGCAAGAATATTCTAGGGCTTGGTGCATTTAAGTCTTATGTTGGAATCTGGTTTTTCCAAGGTGGACTATTGAAAGACGAGGCCAATAAACTAATGAATGCTCAAGAAGGGAAAACTCAAGCCATGAGACAGTGGAGATTTGAAAGCACCGAGGAGATTCAGCAAGATTCCGAAACCATCAACTCATATATTCGCGAAGCTATTACCAACCAAAAGGCAGGAAAAAAGATAAAAGCCAAAGTAGGAAAACCGCTTGTTATTCCAACGGAGCTTCAATCCGCTTTAAATGAGAGCACCAAGCTAAAAGAAGCCTTTGAGGCGCTGAACCTCTCCAAGAAAAGAGAGTTTGCAGAATACATTCAACTCGCAAAAAGAGAAGAAACCAAGTCTAAGCGACTAGAAAAGATAACCCCAATGATTTTGGAAGGTATAGGATTGAACGACAAGTATAAATAAAAAGGTCAGAAGTCGGAAGTCGGAAGTCGGAAGTCGGAAGTCGGAAGTCGGAAGTCGGATAAGAGGAAACGAGGAAACGAGGAAACGAGGTTCAATGATTCAGGTTGTCTATACCGAGCTTAATTGAAATTGTAATTTCCAATCAAGTAATTCACCCTAAATCTCCTATCAGCGAGCCAATCCTCCTTTTCTAAAGGAGGTAGCCGTCCCGAGGCTTCGGGAGCCGGAGGATTTTCTACCCAACTATATTACTGATTTCTGCACCTCTCTAAACTGCTTTAATGCTGCGGCATAAGAGTCATTCCTCAGATTGATGGTATTCTGGATTTTAAAAAAGTACTTATAAGGCTGAAATAGCACTTTTTCGTCTAGCGAGTTTTGCAGACCCAATAAGCCCGATACTCTATCTCCCAATAAATAAGCAACCAATGTTTTGCTTCGCCCTTTTAAAGGCGTATCTAAAGTGGCAGTTTCAAAATACCTGAGCAACGATTTAGTAAGCCTTATACCAGATTCACTTTGCCTAAATTGGCCTTCTCGAATATTCCGCTCCAGAATATATGCCTCTCTATTACTTTTAGGAAGCAATGCTTGGTTCACCCCTAACAAATCACCAATCAGATTCCAATAATTGATGTAACCAAAAGCCTCTTCGACACTCACAGACTTACCCAATTTCTTTAGCCCTCTAATCACAATCAGCGAAAAGGAAAGGTTGGTTCCGGCCATATCTTCTTGATTAACTGGCTGCCCCAGCTCAGAGGCATTCCACTCTGTTGTATGCAGAGCATACCAGCGAGCTGCTGCATGCATTAATCGAACCTTAAGAATATCTGAAAGGGCTCTTCCCTTTGCACTAAAAGCATTTCTAGAACACACATTAAACACAAACTCTGCTGTTTCTAACAGTCGCTTCTCTGGATCTTCCAATATTCTTTTTGACCTTATTAACACCTCTGCTCCATTAGCGGCTGCATAACAATATGGCAAAGAAAGCATGCCTAATAAGAGCATAATGTCAGAAGCATGTTTATTGAAAAACTGTTGCCCCAATTTCAGATCACTCTCAGATAACTTATCTGATTTGCTCCAAATGTCTGTATAAAGCGCTACAAGAGTTGAATCAGCAGAATTAAGCAATTCACTTTCATTATTAACAATGAGTGCTAATTCTTGCTGCAAGCCTACTTTATTACTGGGAAAGTATTTAGAAATAACAGCATCGGCCAGTGAATCCGTTTGTTGCCTAAACTTCTTTAAGCCTCGTTTAGATATGTGCGTTAATGAGCTCACCCTTTGGAAACTACTACTTATGTTGAAAGTTTGAAAATCATCGAATTTCAATTGACTACATATTTCCCTATTTTCCGAATCTCATTCAAACCAACCATTATGAAAAAGCTCTTCTGTTTAAGCTTACTCCTACTATTAAGCACAGCCATTTTTGGTCAGTCGGCACCACCTAGTACTGACATTTATGTTTATTCTATGAAAGAAAAGAAAGGTAAAATCAGTCTTTCTAAAGAGAAAAATATTACGAAAAGAGATGGTTATGACAATCAACCTTCATTCTTTAACAACGAATATATTCTCTACACCTCTTCGCAACAAGATGGACAGACAGATATTATGATCTACGATTTGTATGAGGAAGAAGTAAAGAACTTAACTAATTCAAAAGACAGCGAATATTCCCCACTGCCCATCCCAGGCTTCAATTCATTTGCTGTAGTTAGAGTAGAAGCAGATAACAGCCAAAGGCTATGGATGTACCATATGGATGGAAAAAGTGAACCGCAGCTAATCTTTGACAAAATTCAGCCGGTGGGCTACTTTGCAATTAGCGAAAGAGATATTCTAATGTTTGTATTAGGACAACCAGTAACCATGGTAATGGCCAATATGGAAGAGGTAGATGATGACATTATTACGAGTAATATAGGTAGAACTATTCGGCTCATTCCGGGCACAAAAGACTTTACCTTCGAAAGAAGAGAAGAGAACGGCACAACCTTAATTTACCGATTGAATAAAAGCAGCAAGCAGTTCACTAAAGTAGTAGAAAAACCAAAAGGAGCATCTGATTGGACTATTACGGGAGAAGGCACTTACATAACAAGCGTTGGAGCTAAACTCTTGGCTTTCAACCCAGAGCATCACAATGAATGGGTAGAAATTATGGATTCTGGGCAAGTAGGTGCTAATGGCATTACTAGAATGGCTGTGAGTCAGGAAAATGATAAGCTTGCCATAGTTGTGAACAACTAGTATGAAATCGTTTTTTAGTATCAAAAGTATTTCACAAATTCAGGCTGATTTTTACTAATAGAACAAGTTTGAAAGGCGATTAAATTGTATTATTGCTTTTCGTTGAAAGACAACCTAACCACATCAATAAGTAGCTATGTTCAAAACTTACACTTTTCCCAGTGTTATAGAAGGAAACAACACAGATCTTAAAAACGTATCTCCCGACCTAATTAATGGCTTAAAAATATTTCACGATGGCGAAGGCTATGTGATCGGAAATCTAGCTTTAACTGAAGGTGTTTCTCCACACAGAAATATCAACAGTGCACCAGACGAGCTAGACTATAATTTGCTTTTAAAGTCGGGACTTTTGTTGGCCAATCAGAAATTGGGCAACCCTCTTACTATAACTACTGGTTTTCCATTCTCAACCTTTCAGTTGTATAAAGAACAGGCTGCAGGACAAATTAACGCCAACCATATTATAGATTATGATGCCGCCACTTTTGGTGGTGGTACCAGAAAAAATATTCAGGTCGAAATTGATGGTGTTCAGGTGATCCCAGAAGTTATTGGCTGTGCTATAGCCCTAAGAAAAGGAGCACAAAAGGTAGACGGCAATTTCTTTGTGATGTCGCTAGGTTATGGTACGCTAGAAGGACTCCTAAGTACAGAAGGTGGTATTGTTCAAAGAACCTCCCTTTCCACTTACGGCTTGAGATACGCAGTAAACTTGTTAGAGAAAGAACTAGCTAAAACTTATTATTTAGAGCTTAAAACCGAGCATCAGATAGATGTAGCCTTTCAAAAGGGTATAATTTTCTTGAACAGAAAGAGAATTGACATCAAGTCTATGAGAGACAAATGTATTCGTCAGTATTACGAAGATGTGGTTTCTCCTGCTATGAGAAAGGCCTTCAATGACAATGACTTTACCATGTCGCACAGAATGCTTCTTGCCGGAGGTGGCGCATTATACGGTCAGCTAGTAGAGTGCTTTAAAGAAGAGTTTCAAGATATTCTAGATTTAGAAGTAGCTCAAGAGCCACAATCGTTGGCCAGTAGAGGATATTGCATTAACTCGGCCCAATTAAATGGTGGCGTTAAAGGAAATGCAGTTGGTTTGGATATCGGAAACGCCACAACCATCGTTTCTATTTATGATGACAGTCAAACCACTGTGGAATCTTCTATCCCTGCTGAATATTAATGAGTAGAAAAAACGAAAACGTTCAAAACCCTTCAACCTACATTACTCAAATTAGGAATGGTTCTGTGATTTCCGGCAATATGAAGTCGGAACACAGCATTCGAGTAGACGGCCATGTAACGGGCGACTTAGTGTCACAAGAGAAAATCATTATTGGCTCACATGGAGAAATTGGAGGGAATTTAAGCGGAGCAGATATTACAATTGATGGATATGTAAATGGCGATGTACTTTCTAACGGACATTTGCACATCTCTCAAGCAGGCAAAATTTATGGGAAGATATTCGCAAAAGGTATCTCCGTAGAAAATGGTGCTGAACTAAATGGGAAAGTAACTGTAGGCAAAGAGGTAGAAATACCAGAATTAAATACAAGCTCTCCTTCTCGTTCTACTAGAGATATTAACCTGAATAAGAGATCAGCCTCTGGAGACCAGAAGGATAACTACGGTACCGTAGCTTGGTAAATATCAGTGTGCAGTAAACGGAAACCTGAAATCAGTGTGATTAACGAATAAATAAATGGCTCTTTTTGGAGCCATTTTTATTTGTCTTTAAAACTTAGGAGATAACTTACGGAAGGATTTAATCGAATGTCATTTCGACTGTAAGGAGAAATCTTATACACTTGAGCAAGAAAGGATATCTATATGGATGTATAAGTTTTCTCAGTCGTGCCTCCTTCGAAAGGACTTAGCGATTAAGTTGAATCAAAGCTTTCAACCTCACCCACCATCTTCTATATTTGCCCTCCGAAATTAAAAAACCATGAGCAACAGCCTAATTGAAGAGTTACAGTGGAGAGGCATGATCCATGACATGATGCCTGGAACAGATGAGCAACTGAATAAGGAAATGACCACCGGTTATGTGGGTTTCGACCCTACTGCCGATTCATTGCACATTGGTAACCTTGTACCTGTAATGCTTTTGGTGCATTTACAGAGAGCTGGCCATAAGCCAGTTGCTTTGGTTGGTGGTGCTACTGGCCTTGTGGGTGACCCTTCAGGGAAATCTGCTGAGCGTCCGTTGTTAGATATTGAAGCACTTAACCACAACCTTAATTCTCAAAAGAAACAGCTTCAGAAGTTCTTAAGGTTCGATGATAGCGAGAACTCTGCTCAGATTGTAAATAACTACGACTGGTTCAAAGACATTGGCTTCTTAGAATTCATCAGAGATACTGGTAAACACATCACCGTAAACTACATGATGTCTAAAGACTCTGTAAAGAACCGTTTGGAAGGTGGTATGTCATTTACTGAATTCACTTACCAATTGGTACAGGGCTACGATTTCTACCACTTATACCAAAACCTAGATTGCAAGTTGCAAATGGGTGGTTCCGACCAGTGGGGAAACATTGTTACTGGTACAGAGTTGATCAGAAGAAAAGCGCAAGGCGAAGCTTTTGCCATGACTGCTCCGCTTGTGAAGAAGGCTGACGGAACCAAATTCGGGAAGTCTGAAGGCGGAAACGTTTGGCTCGACCCTGAGAGAACTTCTCCATACAAGTTCTACCAATACTGGCTCAACACTTCTGACGAAGATGCTGCTAACTTCATCAAAGTCTTTACACTATTGCCTAAAGAAGAAATTGAGGCTTTGGAAAAAGAGCATGCTGAAGCACCTCATATGAGGATTTTACAGAAAGCCTTGGCCGAAGATGTTACTCGCAGAGTTCACTCTGAAGAAGACCTTCAAACAGCTATTAAAGCTTCTAATATTCTTTTCGGTAAGTCAACTACAGAAGACTTGGCTTCTTTGAATGAGAGCACTCTCCTATCTGTTTTTGAAGGTGTGCCTCAGGTAGAAGTAGCTAAAGCAGAGGTTGATGCAGCTGAAAACTACATTGACTTATTGAGTGAAGTAACTCAAGGAATCATTTTTAAGTCTAAAGGAGAAGCCCGTAGAATGCTGCAAGGCGGTGGTGTATCAATCAACAAAAACAAGATTGAAGACATGAACGCCAAACCAGAATTCAACTTACTTCAGAGCAAGTATTTCCTAGTTCAAAAAGGTAAGAAGAATTACTATTTGGTGGTTGTTCAATAAAATATAGACTGGCCAATATCTCAGTTGGCCAGTCCATTCATTTCCTAATTATCTTCCACCGTTATTTCCAGTGCATCTACAGCACTTACCTGAAAGTAGCCCATAGCTCCATTACTAAGGTTAGTTCTAGGGTTGGCAGGTGGCGGACTAAACATTCCACCATCGTTATTCAAGAGTGTAGAAAGGTCTGAGTAGAAAATAAAACCGTTGCGAGTAAGACTATACATTTCAACCTTGGCTTTGTCTCCTTCCTTAAAATACCCTGCAATTTCAACATCGTCTATTGTTTCTCCCAAGGCTTCATCATCGGCTATGTAAATATCTGTTGGCCAATCTAATAGCAACTCTCCATTCCTGTAGAATTTAAACAAATAATAGTCGGCTCTATCTTGCGGTTCTTTCGCAAAAAAGAACACTGCAAAATGTCTTCCTGGCTCTTCAGGATCATCAAATTCATCCTCATCAATCTTAGAAGTTAAAGAGTCTATGGTGGTTACCGGCTGCATTTCTTCTGCAGCAGTATAGGTCTTGCCTTCCACTTCAACATTTAGCGTATAGGTTGTACCTACTGTCCCTGCAAAGTTTGGGTTAGGAAAGTAATATCCGATACTATCTGTTCCTCCAGAAGGGTTGTGAATAAAGACAATTTGCTCTCCTGTAGAGGTATTTACCGTTACCTGTGCATCAGTTATTCTATCGGTCTGACCATTATCATAGAAGTTTCTACTCCTAGATAGCTTTACGTAACTGCCTGAAGCTACATTGGTAACCAAGCCTTCAATAACCACTCTACTATCGGTAGTAGATGTGTCTATGGTGATGGTTTCTTCGCAACTAAACACTAAAGCTGCGGCACAAACTGTAAGTATATATTTATAAAGCTGTTTCATGATTAGAATGAGATATTGTATGTAACTGAAGGAAGTATTGGGAATAGATAGATGAGACGAGCCTCTTTTTGTGTACCATCTCCAACAATATTGTCATCATCGTCCATCTGAACTCTTGTGTACACAGAGAAAGGATTTTTACGGCTGTAAGCATTATATAGAGAGAATGTCCAAGAAGTTTCGTACTTCTTACCAGCATTCTTTCTCGGTGTGAGCGTGGCACTGAAATCCATTCTATGGAAATCTCTCAGGCGGAAACCATTACGCTCAGTAATTATATCGGGCAAATAGCCATCACCATATTCGTAAGAACCAGCCGGTAAGGTAATGGGTCTACCCGTTCCATAAGTGAAGCTTCCTCCAAACGTCCACTTGTCGCTATATTCATAAGTAGCCACTACATTGAGGTTGTTTCTTCTGTCGTGGTTGGCATAAAACTCTCGATTCAGATTTACATCGGGTACAAGGCGCATTGCTTTAGACCACGTGTACGACACAAATCCTGTTAAAGCACCTTTCTTCTTCTGAAGCATAAACTCAGCACCATAAGCCTCAGATGTACCCTGTCTGTATTCCGTTATCAAATCTTGATTAAAAAATACACGTGCGTTATCTGCAAAGTCGGTTACATTCTGAATGTCCTTATAGTAGGCTTCAACAGAAAGTTCATAATTATTATTATCTAAGTTTTTGAAGTAGCCAATGGCAAACTGATCGGCCTTCTGTGGTTTTAGATACAAAGAGCTTGGCGCCCAAGTGTTAAAAGGCAAAGGAACGGTTCCACTACTCACCAAGTGTGTATTTTGCACCATTCGGTTATAGCTGGCTTTAAGACTTGTACTTTCGTTTAGAATGTATCTGGCAGCAAAACGAGGCTCCACGTTTACGTAAGTTTTGATGTTTTCAAAACTATCGTAGAAGGTAGAATCCGTTCTTTCAGGATTTCTATTATCACGAACATCGGCATAATCATAGACCATCTGCTCCCCAATGCTTTGGAATACGGAAAGCCTAGCTCCATACTGAAACGTAAGTCTGTCAGATACTTTATGCTCTAGCCCAGCATACAATGCATGATCTAAGGCATACTCTTTCTGCAGTTCTGTTTTCTTAAAGATAGAACCTTCTTCTGGCTCAATTATACCCGGGCTAAATTGCCTGTAAGTAAGGTGATAGCCAAAGTCTAAGCTTAAATTTGGATTAAAGAAGTAGCTCTGATCTTGCTTGAAAGTATACTCAGTGATGTTTGAATCCCATTGAAAACCATCGCTGTCGGTTGTAGAGCCTAAACCGTAATCGAACCTACTGGCAATAAGCGAGGTGTTAGAAAACAGCTTATCGTTAAATAGATGATTCCATCGGAAAGTGGCGGTTTTGTTTCCCCAATCGAAGCCGAAATCATCTCCAAACTTAAAGTTATCTCGCCCTGTATATACGGCTAAAAAGAAGCGGTTTTTGTTATTGGCTCTCCAATTGGCTTTCGCATTAATATCGTAGAAGTAAACAATGTTGTCTTGGTTAGCCGCTTTTAAAAACAAGTCTACATAAGACCTTCTAGCTGAAAAGATAAATGAACTTTCGTCTTTTTTAATTGGCCCTTCGAGCATTAAGCTACTGGCTAAAAGCCCTATTCCTGCTTCACCACCAAACTCTTTATTGTTACCGTCTTTAGTTCGAACCTCAAGAATGGATGAAAGTCTGCCACCAAACCTTGAGGGAATTCCTCCTTTATAGAGTTCTGAGTCTTTTATTACATCAGCATTAAATACTGAAAAGAGCCCAAACAAGTGAGACGGATCATACACTGGAGCTTCATCAATAAGTATCAGGTTCTGATCTGCACTTCCTCCTCTAACAAAGAAACTAGAAGTACCCTCTCCTGCCGAAATTACTCCCGGCATCATTTGTACGGTTTTAATGATATCTGGCTCGCCAAATAAAGCTGGAAGCTTTTTCACTTGAGCAATATCTATCTCGTTCTTGCTCATTTGAATGTTTACTACCTGTTCATCTTCGCGTTCGCCAGTTACCACTACTTCATTTAGATCCATGGCAATCTCCTTGAGTTCTATGTTCATAGAAACATCAGAGTTGAGATTAACCTCCTTTTCTAGTGGTTCCATACCTATAAAACTGAATTCTACGTGATACGTACCCTTTGGAAGAGTAAGCGAGTAAAAGCCATAAGGGTTTGTAATTACCCCGTTTTGCATTTCCTTAACGTAAACCGTTACACCAATGAGTTCTTCTCCATTAGATGCATCCCTTACGTAGCCGTTGAGTGTGAATTTTTCCTGGGCCTGTGCCATGCCGACCAAGCATAGCACCCAGGTCATAAGCATTAATTTGCGCATTGTTGTTGTTTGTTTGTCTCGATGCTAACCTTTAAGAAAGCCATCGAGTGAGTTTTTGTTTTTCCTTTCCATGGTAAGACGTGCAGTTTATAAAACACACGTACATTACTTATAGAATTTCTTAAGAAGTCGTTAAGAAAGGCACAAAGGTTTACCTAAAACGATAAAAAAATCATCAATTCGGGGTGAACGGAATGTTATGCAGACCAGTGTTTAAAAATATGGAGGGAGATTTCTCGGTAAACTGGGAATAAGAAACAGCTAGCGTCTAAGTCATTTCGAGTGAAGCGAATAAATAGCTATAACAATCGTACTTCTGTTGAGTTTCTATGATGACGCTGATTTTTTAACCTTAACCCGAACAAGAGTGAAACACTTTTCGCAATACAAAGATGCCGTGCTTTTTCTAGTTAAATACGGTAGTTCTGACATTATTAAGGAGTCTGGTTTAGCAAACGAAATGGCTATAACCGATGAACAACAATCAGAAACTAAAGATTTGGACAAAGAGGCTTTTGTCAAAGACTTGCAAGCACTAGGGCCTACCTATGTTAAGCTAGGTCAGCTATTGTCTACCCGCCCCGATCTGATTGCAGAACCATATATAAGTGCTCTTAGAGAGCTTCAAGATAACCTAGAGCCCTTTCCCTATGAACAAGTTGAAGGTATTGTTCAAGATGAATTAGGCGTAAGAATTTCTAAAGCATTCCAATCATTCGATAAAGAACCTATTGGATCCGCTTCCTTAGGCCAGGTTCACTTGGCAAAAATGAGACATGGTGAAACAGTGGTGGTTAAAGTTCAAAGGCCTGGTATTCGCCAACAAGTGATAGAGGAATTAGAAGCACTTGAGAAGCTTTCTTCCTTCCTTGAAAATAATAGTGCTCAAGGCAGAAAATACAGCCTACACAAAGTCTTTCTCCAGTTTAAATCTACCTTACTAAGGGAACTGAACTACCTGAAAGAGGCTCAGAACATGGATATACTCCATGAGAACCTGAAGGAGTTTAAGGACATTATAGTACCTACCTCCATTCCAGATTACAGTACGGACAAAGTGCTGACCATGGAGTTTATAAAGGGCAAAAACATTACAAAGATTTCTCCCCTCAGAAAGTTAGAATTAGATGGAGAGGCACTTTGTGAATCGCTCTTTAAAGCCTATTTACAGCAAATTGTTGTCGATGGATTTATGCATGCCGATCCGCACCCTGGCAATGTTCATCTAACAGACGACAATCGATTGGCCCTTCTTGATATGGGCATGGTAGCACATATATCGGAAGATTTAAGAAAGAATTACCTGAAGCTAATTCTGAACATCAGCAATAATAAAGTTTCTGAAGCATTAGATACTTTGATTGCCATGAGCACTGCAACGGACGAGGCAGATGAAGATCAGTTTAGGAGCAAAATTGCAGAACTCATTCAGGCAACACATCAGGCCTCTGTGAAAGAAATAGATACAGGTAAAATGATGTTCGGGCTTATTCATACGGCTGCCCAATGTGGATTTGAACTTCCGTTTGAGCTGAGCACAGTGGGCAAAGCCCTGATGAACATAGACCTTGTAGCACACACTTTGGCTCCTGAGTTTGAGCCTAACAAATCTATCAAGCGCAATGCTATGAGCTTGATGAACAAAATCATGCTCAAGGAACTAGCACCTCAAAACTTCTTCTCTACTATACTTGAGAGCAAAGAACTCATTGAAAAAATGCCGTACAGGCTCAACACAATTATGGGGAATCTGGCCAATAATGAGTTAGAAGTGAAACTCGATGCTATTGATGAAAAGAGCTTAATGCAAGGTTTTCAGAAAGTGGCGAATAGAATCACCATCGGCCTAATTGTGGCTGCTCTATTGGTCGGCTCAGCTTTGATGATGAGCGTACAAACCAAGTTCACCATTTTCGGTTATCCAGGCTTTGCTATGATTTCATTTATGCTAGCGATTGTTGGTGCCCTAACATTAGTTATTGGTATTTTCTTTAAGGATGAATCTTAAATGCTTCAGTTGAATTTACCTAACAGACACCTACCCTAGTTAAAGCGTCAACACCCTAGTTAAAGCATCCCGCTCCGACTTTTGCTAGCAATTGATTTACCGCCAGTTTTGGTGTCTTCACCAAAACTATTTAGCACACATTTATGAATGGAGTCAGTAGTCAGGCTGGGCAGATCCCTCGCTTCCTCGGGATGAGAAAGAGGCGATTAGAGGCTGACAGCACTATGTACATAGTTAAAGTGAGTAGCTAGCCTTCATCAAGAAGGGAACTTAGCTACCAATCCAATCTCGTGTAGCATTTCGCTCAGACTTCTCTTGACAGGAACTTTGTGCAACTTCTAAAACTCCTCCGAGTTCACCGTGTTAGAATCTGATGGAGATGGAACCACTGGTCTGACCACTTGGAGTGGTCTGACCAGTAATACGGAATCAAGATGAAGCGCCTCGCTTCGACTTTTACTAGCGACTGTTTTGCTGCCAGTTTTGTAGTTGTCCGCAAAACTATTCCACACCGATTTACCGCCAGTTTTGGTGTCTTCACCAGAACTATTTAGCACCCATTTACTAATGGAGTCAGTGGACAAGCTGGGCAGATCCCTCGGTTCCTCGGGATGAGAAAGAGGCGATTAGAGGCTGAGAGCACTATGTACATAGTTAAAGTGAGTAGCTAGCCTTCATCAAGAAGGGAACTTAGCTACCAATCCAATCTAGTGTAGCATTTCGCTCAGACTTCTCTTGACAGGAACTTTGTGCAACTTCTAAAATTCCTCCGAGTTCACCATGTTAGAATTTGATGGAGATGGAACCACTGGTCTGACCACTTGGAGTGGTCTGACCAGTCATACGAAATCTAGTTGAAGCGTCTCGCTTCGACTTTTACTAGCAATTGCTTTGCCGCTAGTGTTATAATATCACTAAAACTAGAAGCTTGGGCAGGACAAATGAGAGAATGCAGTGGTTTTTATGCCATCTAAGCTGTCTTTGGTTGGTTCAGCAACAATTCCAACTTCTTATTATCTGGCGTTTCTAGCATAGATTTAGTGTACTCATAACCAATTTCGAAAAGCTCTCTAGATTTCTTGAAGTCGAAAGTTCCGAACTTCCTTAGTTCTGCCGGCTTAATGTACAGATCGCAAAACTTGCTACTATACGAAACATTCGCGCTTAGGGCTAGAACAGAAACTCTTTCAATCATTCGCTTAGGGCCAGAAAGATTTGGCTCCTTAATGACTGGAGCCACATTAACCCCAATGATAAAGTCACATCCCTTTTCTTTAAGCACCTCCGTAGGAAGGTTGTTCAAGATTCCACCATCTACGTAGTAATCTGTTCCAATCTTTATAGGATCGAAAATAAACGGAATACAACAAGAAGCCATAATGGCTTGCCTTAGAGATCCAGAGCTGAACATTTCCGCTTTGCCTTCATTCAAATTAGTAGTCGAAATGTAAAGCGGTATTTTGGCATCTTCGAAGGTATCTTCCTCTAAAAAGTTTTTATAAACAGATTCCGTTTTCTGTATGCTTAACAAACCTGTAAAACTAAATGCTGGCCATACCAACTTGAGCAGGCTGGTACTTTCAAAAATCTTAAGAATCTCTTCTGGCTTATAGCCATATGAGTAAAAGGCGGCAGCCATGGAGCCAGCACTAGCTCCACTGAGCATATCTACCTTGATATTTGCTTCTTCTAATGCTTTTAAAACCCCAAGGTGAGCAAAACCTCTTGCTCCACCTCCCGACAATGCCAATCCTACTTTCATCTTAAAGAATCTCTTTTAGCGGGAAGGTTCTATCTAACCTTACTCCTTTTTCTGTATGCTTAACTGTGCAACACTCATTCACTGAGTCATGTTCTAAAAAGAGTACGTAATTGTGGTCTGCGGCCTCATTTAGAAACTCCTCCTTTTCCTTTAGCGTCAACAATGGTCTGGTATCATAACCCATTACATAAGGCAGCGGAATATGACCCACCGAAGGAAGTAAGTCTGCCATAAAAACAATGGTATGCTCTTTATACTTGATCTTCGGGAGCATTTGTTTATCAGTATGGCCATCGGCTGTTATCATATCAAATTGACTAAAGGGAGATTTACCGTTGTTCGGCACAAAATGCAAATGACCGCTTTCTTGCATTGGAAGTATATTCTCCTTCAGAAAAGAAGCTTTTTCTCGAGCATTAGGCTGTGTTGCCCACACCCAGTGTTCTTGATTAGACCAATATTTAGCGTTTGGAAAATGAAGTTCTAATTGTTCTTTATTTTCTCCAACATAGTCAACTCCACCACCACAATGGTCGAAATGAAGGTGTGTCAAAAACATGTCGGTAATGTCATTTCTATGGAAACCTGCCTTCTCTAAAGAACCATCTAAAGAGCCTTCGCCATGTAAATAATAATGACTGAAGAATTTGGCGTCTTGCTTATTTCCGATTCCATTATCAATTAGAATAAGCTGATCACCATCCTCAATCAATAAACAACGCATGGACCAAGTACATAGGTTATTCTCGTCTGCAGGGTTAGTTCTAGACCAAAGGCTTTTAGGTACTACACCAAACATGGCACCCCCATCTAGTTTAAATTTTCCAGTATCTATTATGTGTAATTTCATAAAGTATCTTCAATAATTTTCTTGACGCGTTTACAATCCTCAATCAACTCTCCGTATTCAATATTACGCGCTGACATTAGGTTATAAAAACTACCTAATAGATTAACGGCCTGATTTGTTTTTAGTGGTGAAGAATCTATAATTCTATCTTCTATAGGATGAAATGCGATTTCAGAAAGAATGTATGGGTAAACCTGAACAGTAACCAAGTCTTTTATAAACTCGTCTGCTCTACTGACCTCAGCATAATGCACGTTATAGAGCGTAACAAGTTCTTGCCTTAGTTCAAAGCTCGATAATACTTTTAGGTCTCCGGAGTTGATCAATGATTGATAAGTTCCATTGTTACTGTAAAAGTATGGTGTGGTATAGGTGCTTGTAACATGCGCTCTGGTATAGCGTTCAATAGGCGCGTCTGTATACATAAAGTTGAATAGCTCTCCCGTTAAGGCTATTACCTTTTTGGAAGACTCTCTGGCACTATCTAATGAGGCAATATCTTTCTCAAGGTCTGAAATTAGAGCCTCTTTATACAGCTTTTCTTCTCGGTCTAGTTTGCTATTGCTAGCGTAGTTATCTAAGGTAAAGGCTATGGTTATACCCAAAACCACCACCAAAAGTTCCATGAAATAGGCAGTGTAAGTCTTCCTTTTAGTTTTCATACAATTGATTGAGCATAAAAAAAGTCATTCGTTTAGGAATGACTTTAAGATACGTTCACCGTTCGATTTATTCAACAACTTCTCCCATATTGGAGAATTTGTCTATTCGTTGGTTAATCAGCTCTTCGGTACTCAACTTTTGAAGGCTGGCAATTTCTTTCAAGATTCTGTCTTTAACAGTATTGAACATCCAATCGGAATCTCTATGAGCACCCCCTAGTGGTTCTTCAATAATACCATCGATTAGACCAAAGCCTTGCATATCCGTAGCGGTAAGCTTTAACGCTTCAGCGGCCTGTTCTTTATAGTCCCAACTTCTCCAAAGAATTGAAGAACAAGACTCCGGAGAGATTACTGAATACCAAGAGTTTTCAAGCATCAGTACTTTATCTCCAATAGCTATACCAATGGCTCCTCCAGAAGCACCTTCACCTATAATAATACAGATAACTGGTACCTTTAGCATAAACATCTCTTTGATGTTACGAGCAATGGCTTCGCCCTGACCTCTTTCTTCCGCTTCAAAACCAGGGTATGCACCAGGAGTGTCTATAAGCGTTACAATAGGTTTGTTGAACTTTTCAGCCATTTTGAAAAGCCTCAAAGCCTTTCTGTATCCTTCTGGGTTGGCCATACCAAAGTTTCTCATTTGGCGCTGTTTGGTATTTCTACCTTTCTGTTGCCCTACCAACATTACCGTTTGTCCGTTGATGGTACCAAAACCACCAACCATTGCTTTGTCGTCTTTCACGGTTCTATCTCCATGAATTTCAACAAAGTCATCCGTAATGTTATATATATAATCTAGGGTATATGGTCTTTCAGGATGTCTGCTGAGCTGTACTCTCTGCCAGCGCGTAAGGTTCTTATAAGTCTCCTCCTTTAGCTTCTGAATCTTTTTTTCTAAAGATTTTACGTCTTCTGTTACATCTACTCTACTGCTCTCCGCAAGCTGCTTCATTTCTGCTAACTTTCCTTCGAGCTCTACTATCGGTTGTTCAAATTCCAAAAGCATCTCCGTTTGTGATCAAGTTACAAACTTAAATATTAATGTGTTTCCCAACTTATTTTTTTGGCATAAATGCTAGCCCATAGAATTTTACTTAATTTAAGAGTCGATCGAAAACTCACATTCTTTAATGAATAACACTTTTAATACGGACCTTCGTACCATTAGAAATACCATGCTGATTTTTGCAGCAATTCTAGGTATTATCATCATAAAGACCCTTTCTGGCCTACTTATCCCATTGGCCTTTGCCTTATTTATAGGTATTTTACTCTCGCCCATTATTAGTTATTTAGACCAAAAGAAATGGCCATATACGGTAAGTATTACGCTGATTACCATTCTTACATTGGGCTTTATTTTCTTAACCGGACTGATAGTTTATGATACTGGGCTTCAGATTGTGGGTCAAAAAGATAAGTTACTATCTCAAATTGATGTACGTTTTCAAGAAATACTTTCAGGGCTTTCTTTTATACCCGGAGTAAGCAGCTTGGAGACCGATGGTTTTATTGAAACACTCAACAATGTTATTTCTACGGAATTTCTGTTGAACACCTCTGGTGTGGTTGCTAGCTCTGTAGGTTCATTTACCTTTAATTTCATTCTGTGCGCCATCTATTTGGTGGCTGTTTTGGGTAGTATTGTTCGTTATGAAAAATACATTTCCTACTTAGAAGGTGATGATTCGGTGGGAAAAGAAAGGCTTATTAATTCATTTGTAGAGGTTAAAACTTCTATAGTAAGCTATATGAAAGTCAAGTTTTTTACCAGCTTCTGTACTGGCCTTTGTTTTGGAATAATATGCTTTGCCTTTGGTGTTGACTTTGCCCTTTTCTGGGGATTTTTGGCTTTCTTACTCAACTTCATCCCTACTGTAGGGTCAATTGCTGCTACAATTCCACCATTACTTCTAGGATTAATTCAAATAGATTCTGGAGGAAGTTTTACCTTCTTTATCATTCTATTGATAGCTACTCAGTTTATTTGGGGTAATGTAATAGAACCTTATGTAATGGGGTCTTCCGTAGCACTCAATACTGTAACTGTAATACTTGGGTTAGTAATTTGGGGGTACATTTGGGGCGTGGCTGGAATGCTTCTTTCTGTTCCACTAATTGTGATGGCTAGAGTTATTTTATCTCAAATACCAGATGCCGATTTATTGGTAAAACTGATGGGGAGAAGTCAACTAGGAAAAGATTAAACACACATATAAATGATGAAACTAATGGATTTATTAGCTATTGGAATGCCGGGAGGCGGAGAAATACTCGTTATTCTAATAATTACTTTCGGAATAATTCTGCCTATTGTAGCTATAATTGATATTGCAGGAGCTCAATTTGAAGAAGGGGTAACAAAAGTACTCTGGGTAGCCATTGTAATCTTTGCTCCAATAATAGGCTCGATTATTTACTTCTTAATCGGATATAAGCAGAAGCTGAATAAAAACAATTAGTCTTTATCCTCATTCAAATGAAGTTTATTATGCTATTTATGATAATCGTGTTCTACCTGATTCCTTTTCTAATAGTAATCAGTGCTTTGGTAGATATTCTCAGAAACGAGTTTAACCCACATCAGAATAAGGTGATTTGGGTTATAGTGGTAATCCTATTGCCCGTATTAGGGTCTATACTCTACTGGATAATTGGAAGAGGGCAGCGAGTTAATCGCTATTGAATCATACTTCCCAGTCTTTCTTATGCTTGCTTACTTTAGTATTTGGAGCAACAAAAGGTGCTGCAATAGCAGCTACAAATAGGGCGATGACAACGATAATGAACATATTCTCTGTTTTGCTGCGAAGATGCGAATTATATCAAAAGCTGTAAAGCAAAAAATGAGTTTTTCGTGTTGAACTGAACTTAACAACTACTCAAAAAGCACAGCCTTGCCTATTTTTTTCTAAAGCTACTCTGCTGCAACTTCACCCCAATCGGCAATTGCTTGAATTAGGGGAATAAGAGTTTTTCCGAATGCTGTGAGTGAGTATTCTACTTTTAATGGTGGCTTCTCATGGTATACTTCTCTAAGCACTAACCCATCATCTTCTAAGGCTTGGAGCTGTAAGCTTAATGTACGCTCGGTAACCGTAGGCATACATTTTCTGAGCGCGCTATAACGTAATTTTCCACCGATAAGATGGAATAGAATCACCGTCTTCCACTTACCTCCAATTATGCCCATGGTAAGGCTGGCACAACAAGGATATTCTCTCCCTTTAAACTTAAATGATTTTGCTTCAACTAACTCCATATCTCTATACTATCAATATTGACCGTTATTGCAAAGGTAATACACTATACATACTTTTGCTACTATAATAATTATAGTTATAGGGTTAGAATTCGCTATGGCCTGAATACCACCCTCACAGGAAGCTGTAAGCCACGCGATATACCTATAGTGAATAGATCATTTAAGTGACCACAAAATGAAAATACAATCACAAATTCTATTAGCAGCAGTAAGCTTAATAAGCTTTATTTCTTGTATTGAAAATAAATCTACAACAGAAGAAACCACTAGCACGACCATCGAAAACCCCACCAATGCGGTGGTACTTAGTTCGGAGGTAAACTGGGAAAAGCTAAATCCAGCTCGGGGCGATGCCAGCCCGCAGGCAGGTACTCTTTGGGGCGATAGAAATGCAGAAGTTCCTACAGGGTTTCTGGCCAAATTTGCAGATGGATTCTCATCTCCACCCCACATCCATAATATTACTTACCGAGCAGTAGTCATCAGCGGAAGCATCCACAACGATGATCCTTCAGCTGAAAAAATGTGGATGAAACCTGGAAGCTTCTGGACACAGCCCGTTGGCGAGGCACACATCACAGCCGCGCAAGGTGATGAAAACATTGCCTACGTAGAAATTGACCATGGTCCGTACTTGGTAAAGCCCACCGAAGAAGCTTTTGACAATGGTGAACGTCCTGTAAATATTGACGCATCAAACGTGGTATGGCTAGGTAGCGATAAATCAGAGTGGATTGCTCCGAACAGCGGTGCCGCTCTTAGCTTTTTGTGGAAAAATGACAACATAAAAGGGCTATTCATCAAGCTACCCAGAGGGTTTAAAGGCCACATCAACAGCGAAGGCGATATTTTTCATGCAGTAGTTATACAGGGAGATTTAGCCTATACCCTGCCCCAAAGCGGAGAAACCAAAACCCTGGATGCGGGCAGCTACTTTACATCATCGGCCAAAGCCAAACATGAAATCAGTACCAGCGAAGAAGTAGTAATTTATGTGCGGACAAATTGGGAGTTGGAAGTGATGTAGAATAGAGCAAAATTCAGCTTTTAAGCTTCAATTTTAACCCATGCGAGTGTCTTAAAGCACTGAAATTAACGCATAGAAAAAGGTGGAAAATAGGATAAAAATCATTCTATTTTCCACCATATCTTTTTCTAGATAGTCTACAATAGCTATTCCATCTCAATACTCACAGAGCCTTGGGCTGGTGCATTAATTGGCGTATCATACACATACAGACTTAAATCTTGCTCAGATTCGTTGGCGATGGTCACCTGCCCTCCTTTAGCACTAATAGACAGATTACGTTCTCTAAACTTAATTTTGAAAGAATACCCTTCCCAATGATCTGGTAGTGATGGACTAAAAAACAGTTCACCATGTCTCACTCTCATACCTGCAAAACCTTTGGCAAATGCCATCCAAGTTCCGGCCATTGAGGTGGTGTGGCAACCATCTTCCGTATCGTTATTGTAATCGTCCAAATCTAGTCGGGCGGTACGCAGATACATCTCATAGGCCTTCTCTTTTCTACCTAACTTAGAAGCCAAAATAGCGTGAACACATGGCGAAAGAGACGACTCATGTACTGTCATTGGCTCATAGAAATCGAAGTTCCGCTCAATCGTTTCTTCATCGAATTCATCTTCAAACAGGTAAATTCCCTGAAGTGTATCAGCCTGCTTAATAAAGCATGAACGCAGAATTCTATCCCATGACCAGTTCTGGTTGATTGGTCTTTGCCCTGATGGAATATCTCCAACTGGCATCAACTCCTTATCTAAAAAACCATCTTGCTGAAGGAAGACACCTCTTTCTTCATCGTATCCGAGGTACATGTTTTCAAGAATATCTTCCCACTTCTCGGTCTCCTCAGCTCCTTTAAAGTTCAACCTATCCAATAAGGCATTTAGCTTATCTGAACCTTCGTATTTAGCCAAACCCTCCAAGGTATATTCCAATGTCCATAAGGCCATTTTAGAGGTGTACCAGTTATTATTAACGTTGTTTTCGTACTCATTTGGCCCTGTTACACCGTGCATCACATACTGGCTCTTATTTTCCGACCAATGCACTCGTTGTGCCCAAAACCTTGAAATAGCAATAAGTACTTCCAAACCATAATCAATCAGGTAATCTTCATCGCCATGGTAATTGATGTAGTCGTAAATCGCGTAAGCAATGGCTCCATTTCTATGAATTTCTTCGAAGGTGATTTCCCACTCATTATGGCATTCTTCACCGTTCATCGTAACCATTGGGTAGAGTGCAGCGCCATCCGTAAAGCCCAATTTTTGTGCATTTTCAATGGCTTTTTGCAAATGCTTATATCGGTACAGCACTAGGTTTTTAGCTACTTCCTGATCGCTTGTAGCTAAGTAAAAAGCTAGACAGTAAGCCTCAGTGTCCCAATAGGTACTTCCTCCATATTTTTCGCCTGTAAATCCTTTAGGACCAATATTTAGCCTCTCGTCTTCACCAGTATAAGTTTGGTTGAGTTGGAAGATATTGAAACGAATACCTTGTTGAGCCGAAACGTCACCATCAATGACTATATCACTCTTTTCCCATTTCACCGCCCAAGCCTCTTTGTGTTCTTTCAATAGGGTTTCAAAACCTTCAGCTGCGGCTGCTTCAACTTCTTTTTTGCAGACTTCCACCAATTGATTTTTCTCAAAATACATGGAAGATATATTGGCAGCGTACTTCTCTATGGTAAAGGTTTCTCCTTCAGTTATATTACCCTCGGCAATTACCTCAACATACTTTTCTTTCTCATTGCCAGTATTCGATGAGCCATTCCACTTGCCTGCTATGTTGAACTTCATTCCTGTAGCAACCCAAAAATCAGTCTTTTTGGTGCTGGCCAATACATAGCTAAAACCTTCTGAGGCCGACTTTTCCTGCTCGTTCCAGAACTTCTCATCGTAGTTAGAATCGGCATTCATTACGTCAAAATCGACATAAGGGGTTACCTGAGCTGCACCAGAGAAGTTGAGCGGTGTTACAGCATAAGACAATGCGCCCACCTTGGTTCTGGCCATACTACAAATTCGGGTGGAGCTGACCTGTACTTGCTTACCAGAAGGTAAAGTGGCTTTGAAAGATCTCTTCAACCAACCTTCTTTCATATTCAGCTCTCTTCGGAAATCTTCTACCTTACAGTTGGCGAGATCCAAAGCTTCTCCATCGAACGAAATATTGATACCGATCCAATTGGCTGCATTCAATACTTTTGCGAAGTATTCTGGGTAACCATTTTTCCACCAACCTACACGTGTTTTATCAGGGTAATAAACCCCTGCCACATAATTACCCAAGAGAGTTTCTCCAGAGTATTGCTCTTCGAAGTTGGCGCGCTGGCCAAACATGCCATTACCAATACTGAAAATACTCTCTGAAATTTGATTGTATTTAGGTTCGAACCCTTCTTCAATAATCGACCAAGGATCGTGCTTAATGTAATTCTTCATGAGGTTGATTATAAATTATCAAAAATGGTTAGATCAATGTTTTTCATGTCCGGAATTACAACATCTGCTTCTGAAAGCACAGTTGAATCCCCTACTCCTACGCACTTAAAATTGCCTCTTTTAGCTGCTTGAACGCCTGAGATAGCGTCTTCAAAAACCACACATTCTGAAGGACTTAGCCCCAGACGGTCAGCCCCCAGTAAAAATACTTCTGGATGAGGCTTGGAGTGAGCAATCTGATTGCCATCTACTGATACTGGAAAACGATGAGCCAAACCTACTGCTTCTAAAATCACTGGAGCATTCTTACTTGAAGACCCCAAAGCAATGGCAATATTATTGTCATCTAGTAGATCTAAGAACTCTACCACACCTGGCAGAATATCATCAGGAGTCATTTTAGAGATGATTTCCACATAGATATGATTCTTTTTTGTGGTCATCTCCTCTATTTCTATGTTCGACTTGGTCATTCCGCCCATGGCTAGAATTCTCTTCATCGATTCTGTTCTACTTACTCCTTTCAGTTGCTCATTATCTACTTCAGTAAAAGGAATGTTTAGCTCATCGGCCATGGCTTTCCATGCCACAAAGTGAGCAGGGACGGTGTCTACAATAACACCATCTAAATCGAAAATACAGGCTTTCGGTAATGTCATTTAAAATCAGGGTAATTGGCTCTCATCATCTCCTCAGTCTCAGAGAGCGTCTTAAATACTTCAAAGGTAGTTCCTTGTGTGCGCTGAGCACCTAGTGCATTGGCATACATGGAAGCTCGAACAAAGTTGTCTTGGCCATCCATAAGTCCGTAGGCCAACCCTCCAGCAAAAGAGTCGCCACAGCCAGTGGTATCTATCACATGTTCCATGCGAATGCTATTGACGAATTGCTCTTTCAATTCGCCCTTTTCTTTTGTAAATACTTTGCAGCCAGTGGCATCAGTGGTAACCACAAGTGCTCTAGGGCCACGATCTAGCACATATTCTGCCAATGGCCTCAAATGTTCTTGCCCAATATCATCCAGTAAATCGGTGAGCTCATCTTCTCTATATTCATGCTTAAACCATGTACACCAAGACTCTTCCAGATTCATCTTCAACACATCTATATAAGGCAACCACTGATCTCTTTCCACCCAAAACTTCTTGTGCCTATCGCCACCTATGGTCATTGTATGCGTTGGGCCATGCGCATCGAATATGATGACTCCTTTGGCATGTTCTCTAAGGTATTTAACTGTATCTAGTGCAATTTCATGGTCGGTAATGGGTACAAACACAAAGGCATCACAATCTAAGAAAGGTGCTAAATCTGCCGGAACAATGGCATTCATAAATGCCGTTTGTTTCTCTACTCTAAAATTCTGATCGAGAAACTTAAGCTTAATTACATCTCCGCTATCGGCTTCATCAGAAACACCTTCCATATCTATGGCAGGGTATGGCGCAAAGATTTCTTTTACGGCCTCGGTATCTTGTTTTCGGATGTGTGAGATGGGATATACTGTGCCTTGGCCTTCTAACAATTGAGCCAATCCAATAGTAGGATGCGTTATACATCCGTATTTTTCAATGACTTCACCCCGATAGGTGGTGATATGGTCTCGCGGAATAGGACCGATTACGGCCACTTTATAGTGCTTGCTCATACAATCATACTAGCTTATCGATAGAATGCGGTGTCAATGCTTTCTTTATATCAATTTACCAATAATTGTAGAAGCTAAATAGCAACCAGTGCAATCGTTGGATCAACTATTGGTAGGCCCGAACATAATCAATTTCAAATCGGTTTGGAAAGACATCGTTTGCAATGCCTTCTAGGCCACCCCAATTGCCTCCAATGGCTAAATTTAGTATGAGGTAAAAAGGCTGATCGAAAGGCCAATCATCAGAACCCTTACCAGTATTTTCAAAGGTGTGGTATTTCTGATCGTCCAGATAAAAATCAATCTTATCTTCTGTCCACTCAATAGCGTACAAATGAAACTGATTAGATATGTCTACTATTTGCAGAGAGTCGCCTTTCTGAGTTCCCTTAATATGATTGAAAGATTCGGTATGGACGGTACCATGCATGTTTCCCTGATCAAATCCCACATGCTCCATAATATCTATTTCGCCACTTTCAGGCCATCCGCCATAACTATTTTCAGTGGGTAGCATCCATATGGCGGGCCAATTACCTCTACCAGCAGGAACTCTAGCCATCACCTCTACCCTGCCATATCTCCAGCCACCCTTGCCTTTGGTTACCAACTTAGCCGATGAGTATGGTCTTGTCTTAAAAGAATCGGCCAAGGCTGTAATAGTTAGAATGCCATGGGCGAGACTAATATTTTCTGGCCTATCAGTGTAATACTGCAACTCATTGTTTCCAAAGCCGCAAAGGTCTGGACAACCATCACCAACATAGGCTGTCCACTTTGTGGTGTCCAATTCTCTACCATCGAACTCGTCTTGCCAAACCAGCTTTCGTTCTTGCTTACAAGAAAGTATGAAGGCAAAAGGCAACACTAGGAATAAGCCGCACAAACGTTTCATCATCTCGAAGAATCTCTGATAACCACTCTAGAATCGAACTTCATATGTAGTTGATGCGGTGGAATATGTCTTTTCTGAATCACCTTAAAAAGTAGCTCAGCAGCTGCCTCACCCATTTCTATAGGCTCGTGCGTTACACTTGTAAGGTTTGGCTCTACAATTTCACAAAGGTTACTGTTTCCGAACCCTACCACTGAAACCTCTCGAGGGACAGTGAGCCCCATTTTCTTTAATTTCAAAATGGCTTCAACTGCTAGCTCATCACTAAAGGTGAATAGTGCATCAGGTCTGTTCTTAGGATTTTCGAACATCTTTTCGATGATCGCATCGTGCTTTTGGTCTGGGTCAGTAAATACTACAAAGTCTTCGTTGATTTCGTAATCATAGGTTCTTAATGCCTCTAAGTAACCTTCGTATCGGCTTTTGCTAATACCTAAAAGTCCTGGCCCTCCCAAATGAGCAATTTTCTTTCTACCTCTTTTAATTAGGTGCTCTACTGCCTGAAATCCGCCAGTAAAATCATTAGCCTCCACGGTAGGTGTATCGAAGCCCGGAGCGATTCTATCGAAAAGCACAAATGGCACATCGTAAGCCTGGAGCGTTTCTAAATGCTCGAAGTCTTTGGTATCGCTCGATATGGACAATATCACGCCTTCCACCTTACAAGAGAGCAGCGACTTTATCTGGTCAAGCTCATCGTGATAATTTTCATTAGACTGGCAAATGATGGTATAGTAACCATTGTCACTCACAATTTTCTGAATACCGTCTATGGCAGAGGCAAAGAAGTTACTGGTAATGTGGGGAACCAAAATACCTATTGAGTTAGATCTTTTTGTTCGAAGACCAGCAGCGATAAAGTTTGTCTGATACTTGAGTTCTTTGGCCTTAGCAGATACTAATTTCTTAGTGTCTTCACTAATATTCGGGTGATCATTTAATGCCCTAGAAACTGTTGAGGGCGAAATCTTTAATGCCGTAGCAATGTCTTTTATAGTTATAGCCATAGTCTAATTTTCTTTAGGTTGAGCGTGTGTTCCATCACAATACGGATAATTCCCGGACCTTTTACATCTACAAAACGAAACCGTTTCATTGAAAACAGTGGTTTTTGACCTGTCCGTTACGGTAGCACCTCCTTTAATAATTATAGGGCCACCAGGAATTAGCTTTACTTCCACCTCAGGGTTTTGCTTTTCTTTGAACTTTACCCCCTTAATGGAAAGCGCCTTGGAAGGACATTCCCTTACCAATTGCACTATATCTTCAGAAGAAGCTGCATTTATGTTCACCCATGGTCTTTGTTTCAGGTTGAACACTTTGGGCAATCCTTTAAGGCATATTCCTGAATGAATACAAAGATCTGGTTTCCATAAAACAGTGATCTCTCCATTTGAATATTCTTTCTCCACAGCTTTTGCCACTTCTTAATTTAGATTGAAAATAAATCAAATATGTATTAAAGCGAAAATGCTAGATGAAATTCATATACATGAAAACATGTTTGTATATAAATATATATGTATTTAAATTTATTTATAATAATCTTTGAGCCGCTCCAATTCTGAATAAACGCTCTCAAACCACACTTTTTGCTCGTCAAAATTGCGCCCATGACGAGTTTTACTATCATAATTATGAGAATACCTCTTGAAATCGCCCAAGAGCTGCTTTACGTATTTGTTATAAACTTTTAAGTCTCGCTCGCCATCCTTAAAAAGCTGATCTATTTGTTTACGGATTTTCCTAGCGTATAATTCTGCTATATCGAAATGCAGCTTTTCATGTGCCAATAGCGTAATACTGGTAGAGTCTGTGGTCCAAGAATCTTCCTTTACGAACAGCACTTTCACCTCAAATTTAGGTTGGCCTTTGATAATCCCTCCCCTAACCGAGTGCATTACCGATGTAAGAGCCATTCCCGAACCATCTTCTTTAGAATAATTCCTAAACCTATAGTCGGCCCAGTTCATATATAAATCTTCAGACCACTCAATAAAAGCGGTAGTATCTACTTCTAGGTATTGCGCTTTGGCTTCAGAAACCGTAAGGTTTAGGAATACTACAAAACAAACTACCCTTAAAACAGAAACAACCTGATGCATATCTGGGAAAACTAATATTATTGTTTGCTAACAACTATCTTTGTGCCACATGAAGTTCAGTGCATACCCCATCAACGACATCCTCAAAACTAACATTCAAGCGCTTGGTTTCAAAAAACCGACCGACATTCAGTTTAAGGCAATTCCGGCTATCCTAAAAGGAGAAGATGTATTGGCCATTGCGCAAACAGGAACGGGCAAAACCGCAGCTTTTGCCATTCCAACTCTTCAAAAGTTACTTCAGAAGAGTTCTAAAATTAGGCACAATGGTGTTCGCTGCTTGGTTATGGTACCTACTCATGAGCTAGCACAACAGGTAAAACAAAGCTTTCAGGAGATTGGCAGAGGTTCTGGATTGAACATTTTTGCCATTCATGGAGGCCTAGATCAGGTCCCGCAGATCGAAAAACTGAACTCAGGAATAGATGTACTTGTGGCCACTCCAGGTCGTATGTTCGACTTAGTGAGTCAGGGACATCTAAATCTTTCTTTGCTCGAAATATTGATTCTCGATGAAGCCGACCACATGCTCGGACTTGGCTTTATTAAAGATATAAAAGACTTGATGCGCCATATACCGAAGAAAAGACAAACCCTTTTCTTCTCTGCAACCATCAATGAGGAAATTAAAAAGCTGGCTTACTCACTAGTTAGCAATGCCATAAGAATACAGATTTCTCCCAAAAACCCTGTGGCTAAAAATATTGAGCATGCTGTAGCCCTGGTGGAAATGGATGATAAGCGCTTCTTCCTTGAGAACTTGATCAAAAACAATCCTGACCTTAAAATGCTGGTTTTTGTACGTACTAAAGTCCGCGCTGAAAGAGTAATGAAGGCCATGGAGCGAGTAGAAATTGAAACGGATACGCTCCATAGCGACAAAGAGCAAAATCAGCGCCAGCAGACGATGAAACGCTTCAGAAGTGGTAGTTTAAAAATTCTGATAGCCACAGATATTAGCGCAAGAGGAATCGACATTCCAAACGTTGATTATGTGGTGAATTATGACCTGCCAGACAGTTCTGAGCAATACGTTCACCGTGTTGGCCGAACAGGAAGAGGAACACAAAAGGGTCAGGCCGTTTCATTTTGCAGCAAAGAGGAACAGGAAATGCTGACGCTTATCGAAGAACACCTTACTGAGCCAATTGAGCGCATAGAAATAAGTAAAGGTGACTATCAATTGGTAAAAGACCTGACCGAAGACGACTCGAAAGATTGGCGTAAACTGATGAAAGACGCTGAAAACCCCACTTTTAAGAAGAGGAAGAAGAAAAGGTAGGAACCTTTATTCCTAGCCAGTCCCTCCTACACCCGGCAAGCGGGGATAATAAGTCTGCTAAAGCACCGGATTGCACGGATGTTCTCCTCTGGAGGCGATGTCCGCCCCGAAACTTCGGGGGACAGAGGAGGACGATACAATTCCGGCCCCCACACTCCCGTCTTCTGTAATCCGACTTCCAGCTTTTTATAAAAACTGCAATTACGAATAATATATTTCTCTATATTTACTGCAATTACGAATTTAATTATGAAGAAGACTAAGCTAGGTGAGTTTGAAGAGTTGGTTCTACTAACAGTTATTGTTTTGAAAGAAGATGCCTACGGGGTAGAAATCAAACGAGAGCTTGAAGAAAGGCTAAAAGAGACATTAAGTGTTGGTTCGATTCAATCTGCACTGAAGCGGATGGAAGAAAAGGGCTTTCTGAAGTCTGAGTTTGGAGAAGCTACTGCCGTAAGAGGCGGCAAACGCAAACGCATATACACCGCTACTCCCCTAGCCGTTCAAACATTGGAAGAAATTAAAGAGGTTCGCACCCAACTTTGGGCCTCCATTGCCTGATGAGCAAAAATAGCTCACATATCACCCCACCCAAATGGTCAACACGGCTATTGAGGCTCTTCCTACGTGGTCAATATTTGGAAGAGATTCAGGGCGATTTAGAGGAAGTCTATCATGATTTACTCGGCAAATATTCAAAGTCGAAAGCCAGAAGAATCTATCATTTAGAAGTGCTCAAACTTATAAGACCTTCCTTAATTAGAAAATTCTCTGGCAGTCAAAAACTCAACAACTTCGGTATGTTCAAACACATCTTGTTAATCTCAATTCGCAGTTTTCAGCGACATAAAACTACCTTTCTCATCAACCTTTTGGGGCTTTCTACGGGTCTGGCAGCTACCTTGCTAATCCTACTTTGGGTGCAAGACGAAAGGTCTGTTGACACTTTCCATGAGAAGAATGATCACCTGTATTGGGTGATGTCGAATTTCTCCATTAATAACGATGTAAATACTTGGAACTATACCTCTGGCAAATTGGCCGAAGCCCTGCTAAATAATTTCCCTGAAGTTAAAGATGCCGTACGAGTAGGTAACGACTTCTTCCGCCCTAGAGGCACTATTGCTTTTGATGAGAACTATTTTGAAGCAAATGGACTTTTTGCCAGTCCTAACTTTTTCGAGGTTATGACCTATGAAATGCTTATTGGCGATCCCGAAAAAGTAATTGCGGATAAGGGTTCGGTGACTATTTCCGATGAATATGCCCAAAGCATTTTCGGGAGTATCGAAAATGCGCTGGGAAAAACCATCTCATGGGACAACAGAATCTTCAGTAAAGAATTCATTGTTTCGGGAGTTTTCAAAGCACCTCCCAAAAATGCATCCATACGGTTCAACATAGTGCTCAATTACGAAAATTTGGTGGAAGCCGATGAATGGGCAGATCATTGGAATGGAGGCTATGCACAGACTTATTTGCTACTAAAACAAGATACGGATATAGACGCCTTCAATGCTAAAATTGCCGACTATTTAACCATCAACACAGACAGCGATAGATTCCAGTTGTTTGTTCAGCAATACTCTAAAAACTATCTCTACGGAAAGTATGAAAGCGGCATTCAAACTGGGGGAAGAATAGATAACGTTCGATTGTTTACCTATATCGCCATATTCATTTTGGCCATTGCCTGCATCAACTTCATGAATCTTTCCACCGCTCAAGCTTCCAAAAAACTCAAGGAAGTTGGGGTAAAAAAGGCCATTGGAGCCAATAGAACTGCTTTGATCTTTCAGTTTTTAAGTGAATCCATTCTCCTCTCTATCATTGCACTTGTTGTTGCCGTTGGATTGGTCATGCTGGTATTGCCTCAGTTCAATCATATATCTGGCAAAGAATTAACATTGATAAGCTGGAAAGAGTACATTTTGCCAGCCCTTTCACTTGTGTTGTTGACTGGTTTTGTAGCCGGAAGCTACCCAGCATTTTATTTATCCAGGTTTAAGCCCGTAACCGTACTCAAGGGCAAATTTTCAAACCTCAGAGGCGAAGAGTGGATTAGAAAAGGGTTGGTAATCGTTCAGTTCAGCCTTTCTGTGATCTTCATTATCGGTGTTATTGTCATCAATAAACAAATCGATTTCACCCAGAAAAAGTCATTAGGCTATGACAGGGAAGCCATCATTACTTTTAGAGAAGCCGGTTCAGACTACAGTAACCCACAACCCTTCTTCAATGAACTGATGAAAATCCCAGGCGTGCTCAGTACGGCCAACATGTCGGGCGATTTTTTAGCAGCCGATGACAACAATAGTGGCTTTTCATGGATTGAAGGCACAGAAGATGATGATAACCACCTCTTCGATTCACCCAAAGTAGGCTTCAACTTTATTGAAACATTGGGGCTCGAAATAGTTGAAGGAAGATCATTTTCCAGAGACTTCAACGATGGTGTAAGCAGCATCATTTTAAATGAGGCGGCAGTGGAATATATGGAGCTTGAAAACCCTATCGGAACTAAAATTGGTTGGGGCGATGATCGTGAAATGGAAGTAATTGGAGTGGTGAAAGACTTTCAGTATGGCTCATTACATAAAAAGATTGAGCCACTTATTATTCAGTTTAGAGAACGGGGAAAGCAATATTTTGTAAAGCTCAGACCAGGTTCAGAGCAAGAAACCATCGCTCAGGTTGAAAAGGTATTTCAAGATGTGTTTCCGGGTCAGATTTTCAGTCCTAGCCTATTGGCTGACGATTATAAGTCTCTGTATGATTCTGAGAACAAAGTGGCTGATCTTTCGAACTATATGGCCGCAATCGCCATTATTGTTTCCTGCTTGGGTCTCTTTGGATTAGCCGCCTTTACAGCAGAAAGAAAAACCAAGGAAATAGGAATCCGAAAAACATTAGGTGCTAGCCAACTTATTATTTTCCAATTACTAACCAATGTATTCACCAAAACGGTGGCCATCGCCATACTTATATCTGTACCGATTGGGTATTACATTGCCAACAGCTGGCTCCAGAATTTCGCTTACAGCATAGAGCTTAGCTGGTGGATATTCGCTATTGCAGCTATTTCTGCCATGCTTTTGGCTTGGTTTACTGTTGGTATACAGACCATAAAAGCAGCCAGACAAAACCCTGTGGATAGCCTTAGAGCGGAATAAAAGTGGTTTGGTGTTTGCTTAAAACAGTGAAATCTATATTCATGAAAAGAGCACAACACCTCCTACTCCTATTCTCACTGATTTTCATTCAAGGTTTATCCGCCCAAAGTATTGATGAACTCGTTCAAAAAACCAGTAAATCATTAATAAAAAACAAGGAATTCAGAGCTGTTTCTATTGGTATATATAAAGATGGAGAATCCTATATACACCACTTTGGCACACTACCCACGGGTCAATCTCCAAACAATGACACACGCTATGAACTTGGGTCTGTTACCAAAGTCTTTGCAGGCTACCTTGTAGCTCAGGCTGTGCTAGAAGGCAAAATTGAGCTAGATAAAGACATTCGAACCTATCTAACCGATGATTATCCCAACCTCTCCCTTGAAGGAACTCCCATTACTATCAAAGACTTAGTGACCCATACCGCAGGGCTTCCCCTTTTTATTAATTCGGAAGTGGCGAAGGCTTACCAAGGGCTTCAGCCTAATGTACCCGATGTAATCTTCGAATTTGAAAGGGAATACACAAAGGACAAATTTCTTGAGTCGCTTTACAATATTCAGTTGACAGAGAAGCCTGGAACAACCTACGCTTACTCCAATGCTGGTGCAGAGTTGATAGGAAACATCCTCAGCTCTGTTTACAACAAACCGCTAAATGAGCTTTATGACCAGTTTATATTGAATAAGGCTGAAATGAACCACACTTCCACCGAAATAGACAATGAACTAGCACAAGGCTATTGGATGAATAATACCGAAGCTTCCAAACTATCCGAGAACTTACTTTGGAACACTGGCACAGGCTTGAAGTCTTCCCTTCCGGATATGATGAAGTTTATCGCTTACAACCTAAGTGAAGATCCAATCATTAAAGAATCTCACCGTCTTCTCTATGAAAAGAAAACCCGATGGATGGGCTATTTCTGGAATATCTGGAAAGACAAGTACGGCACATCGTTCAATCATCACGGTGGCACAACTGGCACACAAAACTGGCTCTATATATTCCCGAAGTACGATTTAGGTATCTCAATTTTCGTGAACCACAGTGGCCCAAAAACTCCACAAAAACTGAATAAAGCGGCAAAGGCTATATTGAAGGAGTTGGCTTATTGAACGCCTATCATAAAACTATTTACATAGCTTGCATTAGCAGATCTGGACTAATTTGAGAAGACAATTTCACTGAATATTATGTTGATTTTTGATTAAATAGTTACATTCAATCTACTCAATGAACATCATTAGCAATGAACAGTAGAACGTGCCCTAACTGTAACCATAAATACCCTTTTAAAAAGTATTTAAAAGTTCTATTAAGACTTCAAGACACGCAGTTTGAATGTGAAAATTGCAAATCTACCTTAACGGTAAACCTTAGCAGGAGATTTGTACTAGCTCCGATAGCGTTCTTTCCAATATTGATTACTAGAACCTTTGTATCCTTCTTTAGCGAAACATTTCAAAGCCCTTCTTGGATCAGCTACTCCCTCTTTGGCGTTATTTTGCTTCTTTGGATATTCTCCGTTTACCAGTTTGACTCCTTTAAATTGACTGAAAAGCCTTCCTATTAAATAAGTCCTCACCCCCTTCTAAAACAGTTGATTTTGAATGTGTTAACCTCTGGTTGATTATATTCGCACATGGACGCTTTAGAAACTGCCAGAAGAGATCTCCACTCCTTTATTACTACTTTCAACATGTTAACTCCACAAGAGGTGGATACTATTGTTGATGGAACTAATATTCAGGCTTTTCCCAAAGGAACCATTCTTCTCAAAGAAGGGCAGATTTCAGATAAATGCTACTTCGTGCTGAAAGGTCTTATTCGCGAATATTACCTCAAGGATGGTGATGAAAAGACCACCGCCTTCTTTACAGAAAATGAGCCGGTCAACTCTTTTACCAGCAACAATAGCAAAAGTCCTTCAAGGTCTTATCTGGAGTGTATAGAAGACTGCATTCTCACAGTTGGCACCGATGATATTATTGAAGCCATGTGCAAAAAAGTGCCTCGGCTGGAAAATCTAATGCGAGTTGAGGTAGAGAAAAATGCAGGTAAGTTTCAAGATGAATACGCTGCCTTTATCATGTCATCTCCAGAAGAACGCTACGTTAGCCTGTTAGAAAAGAGACCCGGGCTTATGAACAGAGTGCCGCAACATCAGATTGCAAGCTTCCTTGGCGTAAAACCCGAGTCATTGAGCAGGATAAGAAAGAGATTACTCACTGCGAAGTGATTTTAACACTCGGCAACTCCCAACACTACATTTCCTCTCTTTCGCCCAGATTCCACATAAATATGTGCTTCACGAATCTGATCCATGCTATATCTTCTTTCTATCAGTATTTCCAGTTTGCCCAGCTGCTTCATCTTCACCAAACTTTTCAATAAGTCTTTGATGGTGTCTTTAGGAGCCATACCAGTAGCCGCAAATTTGGCTCTCTTTCTTCCTTCCCTATTGAACAGCGAAGCCCACAACAATGGCATAGAAAGTACCGGAGACATGTACAATCCTCCCTCTTTGAGCGCATTCTTACAGCTCTTGAAGGAATGTGCCCCAACAGTATCATAAATCACATCATAGGCAGACTCCAACTTCCTGAAATCCTTCTCCAGATAGTTGATTATATGGTCTGCACCCAGTGACTTCACATATTTCACATTCCTTCCGCTGCATACTCCTGTAGCTTCAGCACCCAAATTCTTCGCTATTTGAACAGCAGCAGATCCTAAGCTTCCTGAAGCCCCTACAATCAGCACTTTTTGGCCTGGCTTAACTTCTCCAATCAGTTTGAGAAAGTTAAGCGAAGTAACTGGGCCATCGCACATAGTACTGGCTTCTTCAAAGCTGATCTGCGCTGGCATCTGCATGATGATGTCATTTAAACCCACTGCTATGTACTCTGCATTGGTACTGAAGTTGGTGGTAGTTTCACCAAAGACACTATCTCCTACTTCAAAATCGGCTCTCTGGGCACCTACTTCCACCACTACACCGGCATAGCCTGTTCCGATAATTGGGTGCTTGCGTTTGAACAGTCCGAGTACCAAGCGCGCAAACCAGGGGTCACCTGCTCTCATTAGTGTGTCGGCATGTGTAATGCTGGCCACAGATGTCTTGACCAATACCTCTGTCGGTTTGATTTGTGGCTTAGGCACTTCCTTCACCTCCAAAATTTCCGGAGAGCCATAACCATTGGCTACTACCGCTTTCATTGTTGTTTTGAGCTTGTCCATTGGGCTTTTGTTGTTTTTGATACCCAAAAGTAGCGCAGCCCGAACGCCTGTGCATTGACTTAAGTTAAGAAGTGAAAATTCTAGAAGGAGTTGAAAGCATCACAGATCTAAACAGCTTATAAAAAAGCCCTGGAATAAGTTTATTCGACTCAGAAAACACTCACAGTCTAAATACAATCTTGAGTTTTCTGGAGAATGAGATAGTGCACTTTATACAGCACCAGTTGGTTGGCTATTGTGCACTTTTAGTAAATTATTGGAAATATATCGTGCACTGGAGTGCACGATACACAACGTTAGCAGCAACCTAAACACAGAAATCTCAAAGAAATATTTGAACTTATGAAACACCTTTCATATTTTTATTAAAGTACTTTCATAAATAATAAATATGTCAGATGTATTAAATGAATTGGGATATCTTGCCGGAGCTTCAAGATTTCGAAGAATAAGTGAAAAACTGCAACAAGATGGTGACAAGATTTATTCAGATGCCAACATACAATTTAAAGCAAGTTGGTTTTCTGTTTACTATGTCTTAGCTAAAACGAATTCACCACAAACTATCCTCGAAATTTCCAATCAAATCGACTTTTCTCACATTACGGTAAAAAATATTCTTCGAGAACTAAAAAAAGAAGAATTAGTCAATATTACGCCAAATCCGAATGATAAACGCTCAAAGTTGGTTGGACTAACAAAAAAGGGGAAAGAATTACAAATGGAACTTGAACCTTTATGGCTTTCATTTTCCAAAACGCTTAAAGAACTTTTCTCAATTGGACATCCAGATATGATTAATATTTTGGACAGATTGGATTGGGAAATCAATCACAAACCAATCAATGAACGCATACATCAACCCAAAGACGAATTTGTAAAAATCATTGACTATAAACCAAGTCTTAAAAAATATTTCTATGAATTGGCTGGACCTTGGCTGTTGAGTGTTTTGAATGGTGTATTAGAAGAAGATGATAAATTCACTTTGCATAATCCTGACAAGGCTTATTTAGAAAATGGCGGATTCCTCTTTTATGCCAAGTTTAAGGAAGAAATTGTTGGTTGTGTCGCCCTAAAACGATTGAATGAAGACACCTTTGAGTTTGCCAAACTATTCATCAATCCAAACTTTAGAAAACTTGGAATAGCAACAAAACTAATTGAACGCTGCATAAGTCGTTGTTTGGAAAATGACGCTACTGAATTATGGTTACAAACCACTATGAGTATGCCACAAGCACACAAATTATACTATAAACTTGGGTTTAATGACAGAAAAGCACCAACTCAAATGGATGTTTTAGAGAGAACTGAAAAAATTATGTGCTTGTCATTATGATACACATTATTGGTTATTCGGCTTTGGGAATTAATTTACTCTCAATGACAATGAAGAACATTCTAATGTTGAGAGTTCTATCATTGATTGCCAATATGATTTACATCGCTTATGGAATTTTATTAAATGCACCACCATTTATAATCGGTTGTGGAATAGCAGTTTTGATACACGGATTTCACATAATTAAAATTCAAAAATCAAAAAAGGCAGCTGCTAATAACGTGTATAAGCAATAGCGGTTTGAGTGCAAACTTGAACTGTTTTTAGTTTAAATAAAGTATATTGCTATCTGAAAAGTAGTTGGTTAAAATCCGCTTCAGCTCATATACAAGACCGTTACTCTAAACCTCCCCTAAATACTCATGCACAAACTTGATGGACATAGCGCCTTCTCCTACGGCTGAGGCTACTCTGTTCATGGCTCCTGCCCTAACATCTCCTGCGGCAAATATGCCTGGAGTGCTAGTTTCTAGTAAGAATGGCTCACGGGTTTTCTTCCAGATCTTCTTAAACTCATCGTCTTTCTGAACATCTCGTCCGGTAAGGATAAAACCTCTTTCGTTTTTGAAAATTTGATCGCCTGTCCAGCTAGTGTAAGGCCTTGCTCCTATGAAAATAAGTAGAGCACCTGCTGGTTTTTTCTCCACTTCATTGGTTTCTAGGTTCTTCAATGACACGCACTCAAGGTGAGTTTCGCCATGAGCCGCTTCTATCACCGAGCGAGGAACTAGGCTGATATTCTCCGTTCCCTTAATCTGGTCAATCAGGTAAGAGCTCATACTGCTAGTTAAGTCTGGCTTACGGATAACGATATAGACATTCTTGGCAAAGTTGCTCAAGTACATGGCCGCTTGGCCAGCTGAGTTACCACCTCCAACAATATATACATCCTTGTCTCTACAGGCGTGGGCTTCTGTAGTGGCAGCACCGTAGTAGATTCCTGCACCTGTGTAATTGTCAATTCCTGCGGCTTCCAGTTTTCTATACTGAACCCCAGTGGTAATAATCACCGATTTGGTGTGAATTTGCTCGCCATTTTCAAGAATTACCTTTTTATAATTGTCTTGAGTTTCTACCCCAACCACACTTTGTGGCGACAAAAACTCAATACCAAAGCGTTTGGCTTGGGTAATGGCCCTTTGCGTTAAATCAGCACCAGAAAGACCTTTCGGAAAGCCCAAGTAGTTTTCAATCCGTGAACTCGTTCCAGCCTGTCCACCAGGAGCATGTTTTTCAATCAAAAGCGTTTTCAACCCCTCTGAACCACCATAAACCGCTGCTGCCATTCCTGCAGGACCCGCTCCTATAATGGTGACATCGTACATTTTTTCAGCAGCCTTAGACCGAAGGCCAATCTTGGATCCTAACTCTACGGCAGAAGGGTTCTTCAGATGTGAACCATCTTCAAAGAACACTGCTGGCAAATGCTGATCGGTTACTTCGGCCAAGTCCATTAATTCTTTGGCTTCTGGCTCATTCATTACATCTAGCCATTGATAAGGAATGAGGTTTCCTGAAAGAAAGTCCTTCACCGCATGCGACTTTGGACTGTACTGGTAACCAACTACTCTAATACCTCTAAAAGCTGGAATATGATTGATTTGCCACTCATCTAGCAAATCGTTCAGGGTTGGGTAAAGTTTCTCTTCTGGTGGGTCCCAAGGCTTGTTCAAATAGTAATCTAATTGAACCTCGTTGATGGCCTTAATGGCAGCCTCAATATCTGAATAAGCAGTTAACAACACTCGCTTTGCGGCAGGATAAAGCTTTTTGGCTTGCTCTAAAAACTCCACTCCTGTCATTTCAGGCATTCGCTGATCAGACAAGAAAAGGGCAACATCTTCGCCTTTCTGCTTTAACTCTTTGAGTGCCTCTAGGCCCTCATTGGCAGAAGCCGTACTCATAATTCTATAGTCTGCTCTATACTGCTGTCTTAGATCTCTACGAATGGCTGCTAGTACCTGCTCGTCATCATCTACAGTAAAAATTATTGGTTGTTTGGCCATTTGAGTTTTTGGTGATTCTTAGTGCTTAAGTGGTAAGCAAATTTCAAAAGTTGTATTTCCGGGTTGCGACTGCAGCTTAATTGTGCCGTTATGGTTTTCGACAATCTGCTGCACGGTCTCTAGCCCTAGCCCTGTACCTTTTCCAATATCTTTAGTGGTAAAAAATGGTTCAAAAATTCTGTCTTGAATGTCTTTCGGAATTCCCTTACCCGTATCGCTAATATTAACCCTCACATTATCGCCAACCGTCTTAGTGGTTATGGTTAATGTACCACCCGCCTCTTCCATGGCATCGAGTGCGTTATCTATAATATTCGTCCAAACCTGATTGAGTTCACCTGGGCTAGCTGCCATTTTTGGCATATCTGTTTGCCAGTTTTCTTCAACCGTAACTTGGTTCTTTTTCACTTTATGATTTAAAATGGACAACGTTGTTCTCAAACCAATATGGATATCAGTAGGCTCATAATCGCCAGACCTGTCCATGTGAGAATACTCTTTCACGGAATTTACGAGTGTAGAGATTCGCTTTGAAGCATCTTTTATTTCCCCAACCATTTTTTCGGTGGTCAGCACATTGTCTACCCAAGTAAGCATAGATGGAAACTCCTTCTCGCCCATCTTTTCCTTAAGTCCATCTAAATCAGCAACATCAAATCGATAGTCTGCTAAAGTTTCAGCCAGCATATAGCAATCGCCATAACCATTATCTTCTAGCCAATCGGTGAGCTCGTCTTCACGGTCAGCTCTGGCAATCATAGATTCAGTTTTGTTGATTCCTTGCCTAAGCTTGCCAAACACCAGGTTATTCACAAAGTCTATCTGGTCATCTACAATTTCCATAGAGATCACCTTCTTCAATTTGTCGGGAACTGTGCCTAAGTGTTTTTCTAGAGACTCGGCACTTCTAACAATGGCAGCAGCTGGGTTATTGAGTTCGTGTGCTAAGCCTGCAGAAAGCTTGCCTAGCGCCATCAACTTCTCACTTTGGTGTTGAAAACGACTGAAATCTCTAACCCTATCGGTCATCAGGTGGACCAAGACAGCAGTTACCTCGTGGCACTCGCAAATGAGGTCGTAAAAATGATCTACCGAAAGGGTGAAGACCTTAGAATCGGTTACTGCAAAGGCGTGGCCCGTGGCCGATTGAGCTCTACTGTAAGGCAATGCACCAGAAACATCTCCGGTCTTAATTTGCGCCAACTCCTTAAACTGACCTGCCTGTTGAACTTTTAGTGAGAAGAGGCCATCGAGCATAATCAACAAACGATCAATAGAATCTCCCCTCTTAAAAATCTGTTCGCCAGCAGGTATTTCAACCAACTCTCCACGTTCTACAATCCATTCAATTTGTGAAATCGGCACTCCCTCAAGTACTGAAAATGAGGCAATTCTCTCAACTATCTCTTGGTGATTCATGATTGCAAAACCTGTTTTCATTTAATTTAGTTCTATGGTGCAGTTGTAAGGATATTTCTCTTGCCAATTGAAGGCTAAAACTTATTGGCTGAAGCTCTATTTCTTGCTTAACTCTTCAAACATCAATTCGGCAACTCTTTCAGAAGCTCCAGTGCCGCCAAGCTTCACCCGAAGGGCTTTATAATCTTCAAGAATCTGATCTCTTTTCGATCCGTTGAGAGTCAACATTAACTCTCTCACCAGCCTCTTTTCATTTAAATCTGACTCTATAAGTTCTTGCACTGCCATCTTATCCAAAATTATGTTGACCATGCAGATGTATTTTATACTCACTATCCTTTTCAAGATATGATAAGTGAAAAAGCCTGCCTTATAACAAACTACCTGTGGCACGTTGAAAAGAGCAGTCTCTAACGTGGCTGTTCCAGAAGTAACCAAAGCTGCTTTGGCGTTATTGAGAATATCATAAGTTGCCCCAAAGGCTACACGCACTCTACCCTTTGTAAACTGCTCATAGAGCTCTGAATCTATGGTCTCAGAACCAGCAATAATAAACTCATGATCAGGAAAATGAGGAATTACCTTAAGCATTCTAGAAAGGTTCCCGATTATCTCTTGCTTTCGGCTCCCAGGTAAAATGGCAATTAACGGTTTATCCGAAGCAAGCTCATACTTGCTATAAAACTCATCGCTTGGGAGTAAATCTTTTTGGCGAAGTTCAAGAGCATCTAGAATAGGGTGACCAACAAAATCTATATCATAGCCATAAGATTTGTAAAACGCAGGTTCAAAAGGTAGGATAGAAAAGATTCTATCTGTCCATTGGTGTATGGTATGAACTCGCTTTTTCTTCCAAGCCCAAGCTTGCGGAAGGATGTAATAGAATACCTTCGTTTTCAGGCCTTGTTGCTTTACATACTTAGCAATTCGGAGGTTGAAGCCAGAGTTATCGATGAGGATAAGAACATCGGGCTGAAACTCTTCAATGTCTTGCTCACAGAACCTGAAATTCTGCTTAATGGTCTTCAGGTTTTGAACTACCTGAAAAATACCCATAAATGAAGTCTCTTTAATGTGCTTAGCTAATTCTTGAGCTTCGACCTTCATTTTATCGCCTCCCCACACTCTGAAATAAGCATCTGAATCACGCTTTTTCAGTTCTTTCATCATGTTGGCCGCATGCATATCGCCAGAGGCCTCTCCTGCAATGATGTAGTATTTCATTTCCCGAATTCTGCTGCCAAGTTCATGGTTTGAGACAAATTATCAAATGGAAATCGAAACGTATATCATTTTGATACACACCTCCTATTATTCCACTTGCTAAATCTGCTTAAATTGGCTAATTAGGAAAGATATTCAAGTCATATACTAGACTGATCATAAGATTCATATTAATAGAAAATACTAACCCCTGCCCTAAAAGGTGATTAAATTCTAATCTCTCCCTTTAGGGAATAAAAGGGTAAAAATTCGAATCAAATCTTACGATCAATTCTAACTGTGGCAAATCACTATTCTTATGAAACATAAACTGACTTTCCTTTTCATTCTTACCATCATGGTTTCTTGCCAGCCTAAGCAAGAGGAAGAAACCAAAGCTGATTTTAATGTAGACTATGAAAAATTCGAACTAGACAACGGACTCGATGTAGTATTTCATGTTGACAGGTCCGATCCTGTGGTTGCAGTAGCCTTGACGGCTCATGTAGGCTCGGCTAGAGAAAAGGAAGGCAGAACAGGTTTTGCACACCTCTTTGAACACCTGCTCTTTTTAGAGTCAGAAAACCTAGGCAAAGGTGGTTTAGATAAGTTGAGCGCCAGAGTGGGTGGCTCAGGTGCTAATGGTTCAACTTCCAGAGATAGAACCAACTATTTTCAAACCGTTCCTAACGATGCCTTAGAAAAAATGCTCTGGGCTGAGGCCGATAAGCTTGGTTGGTTCATCAATACCGTAACGGATCCGGTTTTGGCCAAAGAAAAGCAAGTGGTGAAAAATGAAAAGCGTCAAAGTGTAGACAACCGCCCTTACGGCCATACTAGCTACGTTATTGACAAAAACCTCTACCCTGCCGATCACCCGTATAATTGGCAAGTAATTGGTTCTTTAGACGATTTGCAGGCAGCAACCCTTGCCGATGTTAAGGAATTCTTTAACCGTTGGTATGTACCCAATAATGTAACGCTAGTAGTTTCTGGAGATTTCGATGTAGAACAAGCCAAAGAATGGGTGCATAAGTATTTTGATGAAATTCCGAAGGGTGAAACAGTGGAAACCATGCAGCCAAGAGCTGGTGTAATTACAGAAAACATCAGGCTTTACCATGAAGATAATTTTGCCAGAGTACCAGAACTGACTTACACCTGGCCTACTGTTGAACAATATCATCCTGATAGCTATGCCCTAGATGTACTAGCGCAATACCTCTCAAGTGGCAAGAAAGCGCCATTTAGCCAAGTGCTTGTAGAAGACAAGAAATTAACCTCCAACGTAAGAATGTATAATAGAACCTCAGAGTTGGCCGGTCAATATCAGCTTTCTGTAAGGGCCTATTCAGATAAAGATTTAGACGAAGTAGCTAAAGCCATAGAAGAAGCTTTTGCCAAATTCGAGGCAGAAGGAATTTCGGAAAAAGACCTTAGCAGAATAAAAGCAGGGCAAGAAACAAGCTTTTATAATGGTCTTTCTAGTGTATTGGGCAAAGGATTTCAGTTAGCGCAGTACAATATTTTTGCTAACGATCCTGGCTTTATCAAGAAAGACATTGAGCGCATTTTAGCTGTAAGTACTGCCGATGTTAAAAGAGTGTATGAAAAGTACATCAAAGACAAAAACTTCATTGCTACCAGTTTTGTGCCTAGGGGCCAGAAAGACCTAGCTTTAGCTAACTCAGAGAAAGCTGAGGTGGTGGAAGAAGCTATTGTTCAAGGAGCAGAAGAAACATTCGATGCTTCAATTCAGGCAGAATATGAAAGAACGCCATCTTCTTTCGATAGGACTGTAGAGCCAGCTTATGGCAGTGCACCTGAAATTCAGATTCCTGAGGTATATGAGGCTACACTAAACAATGGCATTGAAATTTATGGTATTGAAAATGACGAAGTACCGTTGGTTCAAATCAATATGGTAATCGATGGCGGACAACTGATGGAAGATATGGATAAGCTTGGCGCAGCTAACCTTATGGCTTCTATCATGACTAAAGGAACGGCCAACAAAACACCAGAAGAATTAGAAGAAGCAATAGATCAGCTAGGTGCGAGAATTAGTGTTTTTGCCGGCAAGCAAAGCGTTAGAATTTCTGCCAATACCTTAGCCAGAAACTATGACGAAACACTTGCCCTTATGGAGGAAATTCTTCTACAACCGCGTTGGGATGAGAATGAATTTGAGCTTGCAAAGCAAAGCACTATCAGCCAGATTAGACAGCAAGAAGCTAACCCTAATGCCATTGCTAGCAACGCTTACGATATTCTAATTTATGGCAAAGATGACATTAGAGCGCAAAACACTTTAGGCACTATTGAGACTGTTTCCAACCTAACTATAGATGATCTAAAAGCTTATTACAATGCCAACATCTCTCCTTCAGTAACACGTTTACATGTTGTAGGCGATATATCTGAAAATGAATTAGTTAAATCTTTAAGTTCACTAGACAGTAAATGGGAAGCTAAGGAAGTTAAGCTACCAGAGTTAAGCCAACCGAAAGCGCCTACCGAATCGCAAGTATATTTCTATGATGTGCCAGGTGCAAAGCAGTCTGTATTGAATATAGGTTACCCAGCTATGCCTGCCACAGATGAAGACTACTACCCTGCTACGGTAATGAATTACATACTAGGCGGTGGAGGTTTTGCCTCTCAACTCACCCAAGAATTGCGAGAAGGAAAAGGGTATACTTATGGAGTTAGATCAGGTTTCTCTGGTAATGAATATGACGGTACTTTTACCATTAGCAGTGGAGTTAGAACCAACGTTACTTTAGAGTCTACTCAGTTGGTAAAAGAGATATTAGATAACCATGGCCCTGGATTTACAGAGAAAGATTTAGAAACCACTAAAGGCTTTTTAATTAAGAGTAATGCACGTGCTTTTGAAACAGCGGGTGCTAAACTCAATATGCTCGAAAACATTAGCCAATTTGAATTACCACATGACTATGTGAAAGACAGAGAAGCCATAGTGAGAGGCATGACGGTTGAAAAAATCAGACAATTATCTGAAAAATACCTCGATAAAAACAAGATGATTTGGTTAGTTGTGGGCGATGCAAAAACCCAACTAAATCGCATGAAACAACTTGGCTTTGGTGAGCCTACACTCATCAACGATATGACGGGACCGGAGAAATAGTTCTAGGTTGAAGGTTCAAAGTTTAAAGCTTCTACCATCTTTAAACTTTGAGCCTTTCAAATCAGAGCTTGGTTCTGAAGTTTTTATAATTCGTTAATGAACTAAGTCAAATTCATATGGCACTATAAAATAGCCACTGGAGTTGACACAGCCATTTTGAGGGATATTGTCTTCCGTACAGATGGCATAATAGCCTGACAAGGCTAGATACGTATTTCAAAAGATGGTCAGAGCACGACAGAACTTCTTTAGGGAGTGATTCAGCATAGCATAAACACACCATGAATTATGAAAGTTGAACTTTAAACTTCAAACTTTGAACCTGAAACTTATGGGTGTACCTTTGGCGTTTAGTTAAAAAAATCAGCTAATATGCTCAAAATTGGGGTTCTAGGGGCCGGTCATCTCGGCAAAATTCACATCAAATGCATCAAAGATATTTCAGAATATGAGCTTGTAGGTTTCTACGATGCCCTGCCTGAAAATGCCCATGCAGTAGCCGAAGAGTTTGGCATTCAATCTTTTGAAACCATCGAATCCTTAATTGAGGCAGTAGATGTTGTAGATATTGTAACACCTACCCTTTCGCACTTCCATTGTGCCGAAAAGGCACTCAAAGCAGGCAAGCACGTTTTCATTGAGAAACCCGTTACCAACACGCTGGAAGAAGCTGAAGAACTGATCAGGCTATCGAAAGAACATGGCCTGAAAATTCAAGTGGGTCATGTAGAAAGATTTAACCCAGCTTTTGTGGCTGCTCAAAGCCATCTAAAGCAACCTATGTTTATTGAGACGCACAGACTCGCGCAGTTCAACCCCAGAGGTTTAGACGTGCCTGTGGTTTTGGATTTAATGATTCATGATATAGACGTTATTCTAAAAGCAGTTGGCTCAAAGGTCGAAAAGGTTTCAGCTAGTGGAGTAAATGTGGTGGCAGATACTCCAGATATTGCCAATGCACGTTTGGAGTTTGCCAATGGCTGTGTAGCCAACCTGACCACCAGCCGAATAGCAGTGAAAAACATGCGTAAATCACGTTTCTTTCAAAGAGATGCTTACATAGCCGTAGACTTTTTAGAGAAGAAATCTGAAATAGTAAGAATGAAAGATGCTACAGGCGAAGAAGGCCCATTTTCTATGGTGTTAGACCTTGGTGAGGACAAAGGCAAAAAGGAAATCATCTTCGAAAATCCAAAGGTTAATCCAACCAATGCCATAAGAGAAGAGCTTTTTACTTTCCACGAAGCAATCATTAACGATCAACAACCTATTGTAACTATAGAAGATGGCTATGAAGCCTTAAAAGTGGCTCATCAAATTCTGGAAGAGATTCAGAAAAACCTTGAAAAGATAGGTTAGTTATTAAAACAGCCATCTCTTAATTAATCGAACTAAAACTCATCAATATGGATAACAGAAGATTATTACCCATTATCATCATATCAGTAATTGCTCTAATAGTGGTTATTGGACTTTCGTCTAGTATTTTCTATACCATTCAGGCCAATGAAAGAGCCGTACTCTTTAAGAAGTTCTCTGGCGGCCTAGATAAAGAAAATGTCATACAACCAGGTTTCCACATGAAGGCACCATGGAACGACCTCATCACTTTTGATGTAGCAGAAAGCAAGGCCGAAGAAACCATGGACGTGCTAGACAAAAACGGATTGAGTATTCAGGTTGATGTATCAGTAAGGTTCTACCCAAAATTCGATAGAATTGGTCACATCTATGAAAGGTTCAGACTTGGCTACATCAATACGCTTGTAGTACCAGAAGTAAGATCTACTGTGCGTCAGGTAATGGGTAGGTTTACTGCTGAAGAAATCTTCTCTACCAAAAGAGCTGAAGTTGAAACTGCAATAAGAACTGAAACTGCCAATGTGTTGGGTAATGAAACCAATAATGTTGAAATGACTGCCCTGCTTATTCGTTCCATCATTCTTCCAGAGAAAATTAAGCAGGCTATTGAGAACAAATTACAGCAAGAACAAGAGGCTTTGGCTTATCAATACAGATTAGATAAAGAAAAATCTGAAGCCGAGAGAAAGAAGATTGCAGCCGAGGGTGAAGCACAGGCCAACAGAATTGTCAATAGCAGTTTAACACCGAACTTATTGAAAATGAGAGGTATTGAAGCGACTCTAAAATTAGCTGAATCTCAGAATTCAAAAGTGGTGGTTATTGGACAAGGCGAAGGCGGTTTACCATTAATATTGGGCAATAATTAAAATATCTTCAGTCTGTAGAACAAGAATTTTTTTTCATTGTTAATTAGAGTAAATTCGCTCACTCATTCGAGCCGCAGAAAAAATAAGTTAACTCAAACCTAGAAATGTCTAATACAGCAGAAATTAAAGTTGACGGGAAGTCTTTCGAACTTCCAGTAGTAGAAGGAACAGAAAATGAAAAAGCGATTGATATCTCTTCTTTAAGAGGTTCTAGCGGAGTAATTACCATTGACCCAGGTTTCAAAAATACCGGTTCAACCACTAGTGCCATTACTTTCCTTGATGGAGAAAAAGGAATCTTAAGATACAGAGGTTATTCAATTGAAGATCTTGCAGAGAAGTCTACTTTCCTTGAAGTAGCCTACTTACTCATTTATGGCGAATTACCTGACACTGAAACTTACAACAAGTTTGTATCGGATATTACCAACCACACGTTGGTACATGAAGATGTAAAGAAGATCTTAGAAGGTTTCCCTTCTACAGCTCACCCTATGGGAGTTCTTTCTTCATTGGTTTGTGCACAAACGGCCTTCTACCCTGCTTCTCTAGATCCAAATAGAGCGGCTACTGAGGTAGACATGAGCATTATCCGTTTGATTGCTAAAATGCCAACTTTCGCAGCTTGGTCTTATAAAAATCAAATCGGACACCCAGTAAACTACCCGGATAACAAATTAGATTACTGTGGCAACTTCTTGAAAATGATGTTTGCTAACCCAGCAGAGGCTTACGAAGTAGACCCTGTGGTTGCAAATGCACTAGATAAATTATTGATTCTTCACGCAGATCACGAGCAAAACTGCTCTACTTCTACTGTAAGAATTGTGGGTTCATCTCACGCTAGCTTATACGCTTCTATCTCAGGTGGTATTAATGCCCTATGGGGACCATTGCATGGTGGTGCTAACCAAGCGGTTATTGAGATGTTGGAGAACATCAGAAAAGATGGTGGAGATACTAAGAAGTGGATGGCTAAAGCGAAAGACAAGAACGATCCGTTCCGTCTAATGGGCTTCGGACATAGAGTTTACAAAAACTTCGACCCAAGAGCTAAAATCATCAAAAAGGCAGCTGACGATGTGTTAGAGAAGCTTGGTGTTCAAGATCCCGTATTGGATATTGCTAAAGGCTTGGAAGAAGAGGCATTGAACGATCAGTACTTTGTAGATAGAAAGCTCTACCCTAACGTAGACTTCTACTCAGGCATTATTTACAGAGCATTAGGTATTCCTACCGACATGTTCACCGTAATGTTCGCTATGGGTCGTCTACCTGGCTGGATTGCTCAGTGGAAAGAAATGAGAGAGAACAAAGAGCCTATCGGAAGACCAAGACAGGTTTACACTGGTGCTAATTTGAGACCTTACGTTTCTTTAAGTGAGAGATAAGCTCTACTGAAACATGATATTTTTAAACCCGTCTTTTTTTGACGGGTTTTTTTGTACACCATTGTTTGTTAATTTATTGATTCTGCCAGCCGACCTTGGCCTATTATAGGTCGAACATTGTAAAGGATTTATTTAATATGGATAAGACATTTCAAAACATTGAGCTATCATTCCTTAAGATAGAAGACTATCAGGAATTGAAGGCTGCCATGATCAGTGCTTATTCTAGTATGCCAGATGCATATTGGAAAGAACATCATATTCAGTCTCTACTCAATAAATTTCCGGAAGGGCAAATTGTGGTGAAAGTAAATGGAGAGATTGCCGGGTGCGCGCTATCCATTATGGTAAAGTCTAAGAGCTTCAAAGAACAACACACTTTCAAGCAGGTTACAGGAAATTATACTTTCAGCACCCATAGCTCCAATGGAGACCTTCTATATGGTATTGAAGTATTCATTCTACCTAAGTTTAGAGGCATGCGCATTGGCCGTAGAATGTATGACTACCGTAAAGACCTTTGCGAGCGGTTGAACCTTAAAGGAATAGTGTTTGGTGGCAGAATTCCTAACTACCATAAGCATGTAGACGAATTAAGCCCTAAAGAATACATTGAAAGGGTTAGGTTGAAGGAGATTCACGATCCGGTATTGAATTTTCAACTTTCTAACGACTTCCACCCTGTTTCTATCTTGAAAGGTTATTTGGAAGGTGATGAAGCAAGTGGAGAATTTGCTGTATTGCTCAGATGGGACAATATCTACTATGAGCCACCATCAAAAAGTGCCAAGATCACTAAAACGGTTGTTCGTTTGGGTATAGTGCAATGGCAAATGCGTTCTTACTCAGGGCTTCAAGAGTTACTTCAGAGTGCGGAGTACTTTATAGATGCATTGAGCGGTTATAAAAGTGATTTTGCCCTGTTTCCTGAGTTTTTCAACGCTCCGTTAATGGCAGAGTTCAACCACTTGGGCGAAGCCGATGCCATCAGAAAGCTAGCAGAATTTACGCCTGATATTGTCGAGCAATTTTCTCATTTAGCAGTTTCATATAACATCAATATTATTGCTGGCAGTATGCCTGAAGTGGTAGATGACAAACTCTATAATGTTGGCTATCTCTGTAAACGTGACGGAAAAATTGATCGTTACGAAAAGCTGCATGCTACACCTGATGAGAAAAAGGTTTGGGCAATGAGCGGAGGTTCAAAAATACAGACATTTGATACTGACTGCGGAAAGATTGGGATTCTAATCTGCTACGATGTTGAGTTCCCTGAACTTTCTCGTTTGCTTGCTGATGATGGCATGGATATACTATTCGTTCCTTTCCTAACTGATACACAGAATGGATATTCTAGAGTGAGACATTGTGCTCAAGCTAGGGCCATAGAAAATGAGTGTTATGTTGCCATTGCTGGTAGTGTGGGCAACCTACCAAATGTTCATAATATGGATATTCAGTATGCACAATCTATGGTGTTTACTCCTTGCGACTTCCAGTTCCCTACAAATGGAATTAAAGCAGAAGCAACACCAAACACCGAAATGATTGTAATTGCCGATGTTGATGTTGATTTATTGACCGAACTGCACAATGTTGGCAGTGTTAAAAATCTAAAAGACAGAAGAACCGATATATTTAGTTTAACGAAGAAGTAGTCTGCTTTTAACGGTAAAATGAAGGCTACCTTGTAGGCCACAATAGCAATTCACCCAAAAGTATGAGTTCGATTATTCGCAATTTCTCCTTCTTCACAAGCTTAAAAAATTGAGACAATGAACTGGAAAAAAGGACGTGGCAAACTCGGAATTTTCGAACCACTTATGGGTGAATGGATTGCTGAGGAAAATAGTGACGACAGACCGAAGCTTAGCTGTAAAAGAAAATTTACCAAAACGCTTCAAGGTAAGTATGTAGAATTACGTGCTCATTGGAAGTCTGATAACCTTGATTATGAAGACCTTACCCTATTTGGAGTAAACAGAGATAAAGAGGTCAACTTCTGGTCTTTTCAATCGGATGGTAAGCAAGCCCTTGGGCATTTGGCCACTGCAGAAGACATTCACCCAGAAGCTTTATGTTTTGAAGCACAAATGCCAGGCGGATATGCACGACAAGTCTATTGGCCAGATGAACATGAAGGTTTTCATTGGGTAGTCGAGTCGAAGACTAAAAAAGGCTGGAATCGCTTCGTGCATCATCATTATTTACCTTTTTCGTAATACAGTCTTAACCTAAACTGTAAAGAATAGTACTCACTTTTTTAACTCAATCCTTACCTTTGCGAAAAGGCATAAAAATGATTGATAAGAATAATCCTTGGCACAAGGTTCCGGTTGGTGAAGATGCCCCAGATATTGTAAATGGCATTATAGAAATTCCTCAAAATACACGAGCAAAGTATGAGCTAGATAAGGAAACTGGCTTGCTCAAAATGGATAGAGTAATTTACTCTAGCATGTATTATCCACATAACTATGGTTTCATTCCTCAAACATACTGTGACGACAATGATCCCTTAGATATTTTGGTTTTATCGCAGATCTCTATTGTTCCAATGTGTTTGGTTGAAGCAAAAGTTATTGGTGTAATGCGCATGTTAGATGGTGGTGAAATGGACGATAAAATTATAGCTGTAGCTAACAATGACATGTCTGTTAAACACTTCAATGATATTTCGGAACTTCCTGCACACTATATTAAAGAGATGAGAAACTTCTTTGAAGACTATAAGAAGTTAGAGAACAAAACAGTAGCTGTAGAAGAATTCCAAGATGCTCAAACGGCTAAAGACATTATTAGAAAGAGTATCGCAGACTACAACAAGAAGTTTCAGTAACAAATAATTGATTCGATATAAGGCTGTTAGATATTCAGATCTAACAGTCTTTTTTATGCACTAAACCTTGATAATCAGGTGTTATTAGTGAACTGTAACACCTGGCTAACCAAAAAATATTTGTCCAAATTTTCAATTAAGACTATCTTCTTGCTCTAAAAACAGAGCTCATGGACAAGCGTACTTTTCTGAAAAACCTGATGGGTGCCTCTTTGGCAACTACTCCATTCTTTCGAGAAATACGGAAGCTCTCAGATCACTATGCTTGTCAAAGTGAGGCAGAATTTGCACAGAACGAAGATTTCTGGGCCAAGATTAGACAAGATTATCTGCTTAAACCCGAATATATTAATCTGGAAAACGGCTATTACTGCATGCTGCCACAGCCAACTTTGGAGCGGTATTTAGAAAGAATTCGAGAAGTAAACTACCATGCCTCCTATTATATGCGTACCGTGCAATGGGAAAACAAAGCCAAATCTGCTGAGGCATTGGCTAAGCTGGCGCATTGTAAGAGCGATGAACTGATCATTACCAGAAATACTACGGAGTCTTTAGACACAATCATCCAGGGCTTTCCTTGGAAGCGTGGTGATGAAGCAGTTATGGCCAATCAAGACTATGGTGCCATGCTGAACATGTTTAAGCAGGTACAATCTAGACAAGGCATTGTATTAAAGGCAATAGACATTCCGATGAACCCATCTAGAGATGAGGTGATTGTTGACGCATACAGAAAAGCCATTACACCAAAAACCAGACTATTAATGGTTTGCCATATGGTGAATATTACTGGTCATATTCTTCCTATCAGAAAAATTTGTGAGATGGCGCACAGCATGGGAGTTGAAGTAATGGTTGATGGAGCCCATGCCTTTGCACATCTAGACTTTAATATCAAGGAGCTAAACTGCGATTACTATGGTACGAGTTTGCACAAATGGCTGAGTGTTCCTCTTGGTGCTGGTTTTCTATATATCAAGAAAGAACATATTGATAAAACTTGGCCACTGATTGCTGAAGGCAAAACCCAGCCTGGTGAAATCAGAAAACTTAACCATACTGGTACTCACCCAGTAGCCACCGACCTAACTATTATGGACGCCATTGAATACCATAATATGATAGGCATCGAACGGAAAGAAGCCCGGTTGAGGTATCTTCAAAACTATTGGGTTGATAAAGTAAGAGGCATAGAAAACGTTGTGCTCAATACTCCTACTGATAAAAGTCGATCGTGCGCTATTGCTAATGTAGGAATCAAAGGGATGAAGCCTTCTGAAATGGCTCGATCGCTAATGAATGATCACAATATATGGACAGTAGCTATCGATGGTGTGGGTGTTCATGGCTGCAGAATAACCCCGAACTTATATACAACTACAGAGGAACTAGACAGATTTGTAGAAACCATTAAAGAGATGGTTTAGGTCTTAACGAACCAACTTAATAGTACCTTTCTTAGAGTAGAAAACCTGCTTATTGTCTATTAAACCTGAATAAACAATCTTATAAGGATATTGCCCAGAAGGCCATTCTCCGCTACTATTACTTCCATCCCACACCTCGTTAAAATCCTTAGTATAAAAGATTTGACCGCCCCATTTATCGAAGATGTATAACTCATAAGAATAAAGGCCTCTTGCCATTATTTCGAAAGTATCGTTTATACCGTCACCATTGGGAGAAAAAGCATTAGGAACACTTACTACAGGTTTACACTCGTTTAATACCTGAACAAATGCTCTATTAGTGCATTCGCCTTTTGACACTTCAACCCAATATTCCCCAACTTGATTGACATATATTTCTTTACTAGTTTCTCCAGTAGACCATGTAAAACTAGGACTCTGAGCGGTTGACTCAGGAATGAGTACTATAGTATCGAATCCATCGCAAAGGGTTCGTGTATCTACGAGTGATAGCTCGAACTGTGGGTCTACCTGCAAGTTTACGGTATCGGAAGTTTGACTTATACAACCATCTGACACAACGTTGAGCCAGTACTTTCCAGTTTTACTAACAGTGATTTCCCTATCTGTCATTCCATTAGACCAAAGATTACCTGTTGCCTGAGAGGAGCGCAAGACTATCTGTTCACCTTCGCATATTACAGTAGACCCGATAACCGAAACAACCGGCTTATCGGGAACAGGTTTAATCACTACCTCAACATCTTCAGACACAATACCTTCACCACATTCAGAAACCTGAACTACATTGTAAACACCTGCCTCCTCTACTACCAAGCTATCTCCTTGCTCTCCGTTAGACCATAACATGCCTCCCTTTAAAGAAGAATAGAGAGTTACAGATTCACCAAAACATAGCGTGGTAGATGCTGAACTAGTAATGATTGGTTGAACGGTTGGCTGAAAAACAATAACCCTGACGGTATCAGAATTTTCACTTTCACAGCCAGATGGAGAAACTTGTTTTACCCAATATTCACCTGGTTCTGTGACAATAATGCTTTTAGAGTTTTCACCGTTAGACCAAATATTATTAGAATCTATACTTGAAATAAGCTCTACAGAATCCCCTTCACAAATCTCAACTACCTCATCACTTACATTTAGTTTAGGTGTTTCTGGTGTGCTTCCTCGGCTTACGAAAATCTTTGCTTCACTAAAAAAACCACATAAATCAGTAACTCTGAGCGTAATATCGGTTTGCCAGTCTTGTGAACCTACATATTCTATTATGACTTTACCTATATCCTCATGTATACTTAACCGTACATTACTGCTTTTCAGAAATGTGTTATCACTGATATCAATATTATATTCAAGGGAGTTAACATCTTCATCAGAAACCCTAAAAGGTATTTCAATTCGCTCCTGATCACAGGAAATATGTTCTTCTTCATAATCGAATATTCTAGGTATTTCATTCTGATAATTAGCTACAAAATAATCTCCTGTTCCATCTGTATTTGTAAGCACGAGTTCATCGCTACCATCTTCACTATTTCCTAGATCTAATGTATTGAAGAACTGTCCATAAATAAAGTAAGAACCACAAATGGGAGAATTAACCACTCCCATATTCATTTCAACCCTGGTATTTCCTCTTCTCTTTACAATTCTTCTTTGACTGTAATCTCCGGTAACAAGGAATTCTAGAAACCCAAAGTATTGTTGATTTCTGTTGAACGTTTCCTCCTCATATATTTGATCACTACCACTATCGCTATAGGCCACATTAATTGGTCCATCGGAGCTAAAAATGAGAACAGGCATTGTTAAATTGCCCATGCCATTTAGGTCTAAATATTTGTCGAAATCCATCTGTCTTTCTACCAATACCCTGTCCATAGATGAAGCTCTTTCAACATCACCATCTTCATTGAAAATTATGAGATGGGTTAAATAACCCTCTAAGTCTGCACCTCTAGAGAATACATCTTCTGCTCCTATAATTTCAGGACTTTCTCCTTCAACATACTCATGAAAGCTAGTCTGGAAAGCTACTTTCCCATCTGGAAGGACCACAGGGTTGGATGTATCGGCTTGATAATAAGCCAAAGATCTAGACCAAACTAAATCCAAATTGGAATCTAACTTTACTAAAATTCCATTGGATCTGTTATTCTTAAAGTTCAAGTTGGTGCCTAGGCTTGTGGTTTCATTTAAGTTAGCGTAACCTGTTAAATAAATGTCGCCAGAGGGAGCCTGAGCCAAGCCATGCAATAAGAAGGATCGCACACCGAAATTAGCTCTATTCTGTGTATGAGCAGAAAATGACTTTTCCTTTACTTTCTGCCAGTTTGAATCAAAAAAGGCTAAATTTTCTCGTAAGTAAAGTTCATCTTCCAGATCGTCCACAACATTACCCTCCACCCCATACAGAAAGGCAAAACCGTTATCGTTGGTTAAGTGAAACTGGAAGAACCCCTCGTATACTTTACCTTCTGTTGAAAGCACAGTAGGTTCTAAAAAATTGCCTTGTGAATTGATTTTTAATATAAGAATGGCACCAGCACTTTCTGTTGTTCCACTAAAAACTTGCCCATCAATGCTTAAAAATGGATTTCCCTCCCCGGTAAAGACCAAGTAACCAGAACCTTCAGAATTAAACCTCATGGTTCTGTAAGTCATTCTAGTGGAGATAAGCTTTGAAAAAACTACTTCCCCCTTAGAGTTTATTTTAAGCAAATTCAACCCTTCACCTAATGAAACTGTCCCCTTAGAGTCGAAATAGGATCCGTCTTTATAATCTACTATTAAATAGAAATCTCCATTAATATCAGATTCCCCATCGATAAAATTAGATACCGTACCAAGGTTATCAGTTGGTGCTACATTATACCAATTTAATGACTGCCCTTTTGATGATTGATTCATCAAGATAAAAATGAACAGACACAATATGGTGGCTTTGGGTAGCAAAAGAGTTATTTAATTAACGCAAAATTGAGCATAAAGAACAATCTTATACAAAACCACCTGTAGCACAATTTGTTAACCATCCATATCTGAAGTGCTCACCCCATTACCTTTTTACAGGGAGCTACCCTAGCTATCTATTATTTTAGCTTAAGCGTGAATGACATTCTAACTCGTCTCAGTTAAAACAATGCCTCAGCAATTCTTCTTACTACTTGGCTCTTACTCATGGTGTAGTAATGAAGGACAGGAACTCCAGCTTCCATCAATTCTTTTGATTGTTGAATAGCCCACTCAATTCCTACTTCTCTAGCACCAGCATTGTCTTTACACTTGTCTAAAGCATCAACCAAATCATCGGGCAAGTCTACATGGAATATACTTGGCAAAATATTCATGTGCTTGAGTGTAGTAATAGGCTTTAAACCTGGAATGATAGGCACATCGATTCCATTCGACCTACACTTGTCGACAAAATCGAAGTACTTTTTATTGTCGAAGAACATTTGAGTAACAATATAGTCTGCCCCTTTCTCTACTTTCTGTTTCAGGTATTTCATATCAGACTTCAGGCTAGGAGCCTCAAAATGCTTTTCCGGGTACCCTGCCACTCCAATTGAAAAGTTAGTCGGGTTACGCGTGACTTCTTCATGCAGGTAAATCCCCTGATTCAGTTCATTCACCTGATCCATCAATTCTGTCGCATAAGAGTGCCCATCTGGATCTGGCTCAAACCGACCTTCTGACTTAATGGCATCTCCTCTCAGCACTAAGATATTCTCTACCCCCAAGAAGTCCAGGTCAATCAATGCGTTTTCAGTTTCCTCTTTATTGAAACCACCACAAATGATATGAGGTACAGGATCTATCCCATACTTATTGAGAATAGCGGCACAAATACCGACTGTTCCAGGTCTCTTTCTGGTTGTCACTTTCTCCAGAAGACCATTTTCACGCTTCTTATACATGTATTCCTCCCGATGATAGGTAACATCTATAAAAGGAGGTTTGAACTCCATTAGAGGGTCTATTGCATCAAATATGCTCTGTACACTCTCCCCTTTTACTGGAGGTAGAATCTCAAAGCTAAAGAGCGTTTTTCCTTCTGCGTTTTTAATATGTTCAGTGACTTTCATTTCTTGGTTAATTAGTGCTTAGTACTCAGTGCCTAGATTAAACATCGTAAGACAAGTTCGGAGCTAGCCATTTTTCGGCTTCTTCAATAGTCCAGCCCTTGCGTGTGGCATAGCTTTCAACTTGGTCTTTTTCTATTTTACCTAAACCGAAGTATTTGGCTTCTTCATGCATAAAATAGAAGCCAGAAACCGAGGCGGCAGGATACATTGCGTATGACTCCGTTAGGCTAATTCCAGTGTTCTTTTCTACTTCAAGTAAATCGAAAAGAATTCCTTTCTCTGTATGCTCAGGACAGGCTGGGTATCCTGGAGCAGGACGAATCCCTTGATAGTTCTCCTTAATCAGAGACTCATTATCGAAAGATTCACTCACGGCATAGGCCCAAAGCTCCTTCCTCACCTTTTCATGCATCAATTCAGCGAATGCCTCTGCCAAACGATCGGCAACAGCCTTAATCATGATGGAGTTATAATCATCATGGTCCTTCTCGTAAGCCTCTAGCAATGGCTCAATTCCTATTCCTGCGGTTACGGCAAAACCTCCAATGTAGTCTTGGCCTTGGCCCTTTGGAGCCACAAAATCTGCTAGAGATAAATTTGGGATACCATTGCCCTTCTTGCCTTGCTGGCGAAGCATATGGAAAGTTTTGAGCACCTCAGTTCGTGATTCATTGGTATAAACTTCAATGTCGTCTCCGATGGCGTTTGCTGGGTAAAGCCCAACGACTGCATTCGCAAACAGTAAGTTCTTCTCAATAACTAACTGAATCATTTTTTGTGCATCAGCATATAGCTTCTTCGCTTCTTCACCTATCACTTCATCTTCAAGGATTCTTGGGAACTTGCCCTTAAGCATCCATGTACTGAAGAATGGAGTCCAGTCAATGTATTGACTTATTTCTTCAATTGAGTAGTCATTAAATACCTGATTGCCTAAGACTTGTGGCTTCACAAACTCTTTAGTTGACCAATCGATCTTAACTCTGTTCTCTTGAGCTTCCTTCAGAGAGATATAGTTCTTGATTACCTTGCGGTTTGCGTGATCTTCTCGAAGCTGGGCGTATTCATCTTTCACTCTCGTGTAGATGTTGTTATAAGTTTCTTTACTAATCAACTCACCAGCTACGGGCACCGACTTTGAAGCATCTAGAACATGAACCACAGAACCAGAATAAACCGGGTCAATTTTTACAGCGGTGTGAATTCGGCTAGTAGTAGCACCACCAATTAGAAGTGGAACTTTCATGCTTCTACGTTCCATTTCCTTGGCAACGTGAACCATCTCATCAAGTGAAGGGGTAATCAGGCCACTTAGACCAATACAGTCTACCTTATGCTCTATGGCCGCATCGAGAATCTTATCTGCCGGGACCATTACACCCAGATCGACAATATCGAAGTTGTTGCAAGCCAACACCACTCCTACAATGTTCTTACCGATATCATGGACATCACCTTTTACTGTGGCAAGGAGAATCTTCGCAGAACCTTCTTGCCCCCTCTCGTTCTCCCCCAAGGTGGGAGATGCTTCTTCAACAATCTCCCAAAGTGTATTGGCAATGACTAACTTGGTTCGTTCTAATTGAGAAACTACTTCGCGGTTTGTGAAACGGATTACCTTAAACCCTTGAGATTCCAACCATTCTGTTCTGAACTGATCATTGTCTTTTACTTCAGGCAATTGATGAATAGAACCATCGATCTCAATCACCAATTTCAACTTAAGGCATACGAAATCAGCGATATAGTGACCGATTATATGTTGTCTTCTGAATTCAAAACCATCAATTTGACTATCTCTTAGGTTTGCCCAAAGTATCCTTTCCGCTTCAGTTTCATTCTTTCGTAACTCGCTTGCAAATTCCTTCAACTTGGTATAAGTATTAGGGTCAGCGGTTTGGAAAGAAGGCGAATCTCCTTCCCCAGTGGGGAAGGTCGGGATGGGGCTTTCACTCCTTGCAGCTCTCTTTTCAGCCTCCAAATATGGTAACAGATAGGCCACCGCTTTTTTCATTACTCGGGCGCTTTTAACTACCTGAGGCAGGAACATTTTCCCTGAACCGAATAAGTCGCCAACCACATTCATTCCGTCCATCAATGGCCCTTCAATTACATGCAGTGGCTTTGGGTATTTCTTTCTGGCCTCTTCCGTATCATCATCAATAAACTCTACTATTCCCTTTACTAGGGCATGCTCAAGCCGTTTTTCAACTGATTCTTTTCTCCAAGCATCATCTTTTACCAGAGTTTTCCCTACCCCTTTAACGGTTTCAGCAAACTCTAATAATCTTTCTGTGGCATCATCTCTTCTATTCAAGAGTACATCTTCCACCCTTTCCAATAATTCCTTCGGAATATCATCGTAAACTTCCAACATAGTTGGATTTACAATGCCAACATCCATTCCTTCTTTAATGGCATGATATAAAAAAGCCGAATGCATGGCTTCACGAACGGGGTTATTCCCTCTGAATGAGAAAGATACATTACTTACTCCTCCGCTCACATGAGCACCTGGAAGGTTCTCCCTGATCCATTTGGTTGCCCTAAAGAAGTCTACCGCGTTGTTATTATGCTCTTCTATTCCAGTAGCTACTGGGAATATATTCGGGTCGAAAATGATGTCTTCCTTCGGGAAGCCAACCTTATCAACTAGTACATCATAAGACCTTTTACAAATCTCTATTCTTCGCTCATAAGTGTCTGCCTGTCCTTTTTCATCGAAGGCCATAACCACAGTAGCAGCACCATATCGCTTAATTTTTTTCGCATGTTCAATAAAAGCTTCTTCACCCTCTTTCAAAGAAATGGAGTTTACCACCCCTTTGCCTTGAATGCATTTTAGACCAGCTTCAATGATTTCCCATTTGGAAGAATCTATCATGATTGGAATTCTGGCAATGTCTGGCTCAGCAGCAATGAGGTTGAGGAACTTCACCATGGCGGCCTTTCCATCGAGCATACCTTCATCCATGTTGACATCTAGAATTTGTGCTCCACCTTCAACCTGATCACGTGCAATTTCTAACGCTTCATCATACTTCTCTTCCTTAATGAGCCTTGCGAAACGCTTAGAACCCGTTACATTGGTTCGTTCCCCAACATTAACAAAGTTGCTTTCAGGAGTAACAATCAGTGGCTCTAGGCCGGATAATTTTAGGGTTACTTGGCTCATTAAATTGTAGCTAAATTTTTAATTGATCTTGGTGAATGCTTCGCAGCTTCTTGCGCAATGAGGCGAATGTGATCTGGTGTGGTTCCGCAACAGCCTCCAACTATATTTAAGAAACCAGACTTGAGAAAATCGCTGATTTGAGCCGCCATTTCTTCTGGTGTCTCATCATACTGGCCGAACTCATTAGGTAAGCCTGCATTCGGGTGCGCACTGGTATGAAATGGAGCTTTGTCTGAAAGCGTTTCCAAATAAGGTCTCAGCTGGGCAGCACCTAAGGCACAATTCAGCCCAATAGAAAGAATTGGTATATGAGAAACAGAAATTAGGAAAGCCTCGGTGGTTTGACCAGAAAGCGTTCTTCCGCTGGCATCGGTAATGGTTCCAGAAACCATAATAGGAAGCTTAAAGCCTTTTACTTCAAATACATTCTCTATGGCAAAGAGAGCAGCCTTAGCATTTAGAGTATCGAAAACGGTTTCTACCAAAAGCATATCTACACCACCTTCAATTAAGGCTATAACCTGTTGCTCATAAGCCTCAACTAATTCGTCAAAGGTTATGGCTCGAAAACCAGGGTCGTTTACATCTGGAGAAATAGACGCTGTGCGATTGGTTGGGCCAATTGAACCAGCAACAAATCGTGGTTTCTCAGGTTCACTAGCGGTTATTTGGTCTGCTACTTCCCTGGCAATCTTAGCCGATTGAAAGTTGATATCATAGACAGCATCTTCTAAGCTATAATCTGCTTGAGCAATTGTAGTACCGCTAAATGTATTGGTTTCAACAATATCTGCCCCAGACTCAAAATAAAGCCTGTGAATATCTTTGATAATATCTGGTCTAGTGATGGAAAGTAGATCGTTATTTCCCTTCAACGGATGCTGATGATCCTTGAACCTTTCTCCTCTAAAATCTTCTTCAGTAAGCGGATGCCGCTGAATCATAGTGCCCATAGCACCATCTAAAACCAAGATTCTTTGCTTAAGTATTTCTTCTATGTTGTAAGCCATGCTTCTGCGTTTTGACTTACCTAGAAATGCTGGAGGGGTTATTCTCATCTTTTCTCCGAAAGCTCGGAGCTAGGAATTAGCACCAGGTATTACCCAGGTTGCTAAGACATCTTCGGGCCTAGTCCCTCCGTCTTTCTTGATAAGTTCTGCAAAGTAAGCGATTCTTTAAATAATAAACAGTCGAATAATTAATAATTCGCTTATCGAAATATTCTGAATAGCACTTTAATATTTAAGTCGGCTGCGGGAATTACTGACTGGCCACCATCTTCTTCCAGATTGTAACCATACTGATGCTCATAGTCTTCAGGCTTACGGTCATCGGCAATAACCCGCCATTTCATAAGTCCTAGACCTACCGAACAATCTAAAAATACAGGGCCAGCCACGGGAGTTATAAATCCTAAATGAAGCCTACCTCCCCAACGATTTTGCGTTAATCCATAAACGGTTTCGCTGTAATATGAACAAGCAGCCCCACAAGATAATTTGTAGGTTCTTTCTCTATCATGATTTATCTGATTGTAGAAAAATTCAACCCCGAGGTAAGGCTGAAAAGTCTCATCACGGCCATCAGAATCAAAGATCGAAGCTACGGCTCCCTTCTTTAAGTCAGCTTTATTCATATATAATTTAAGCATCAATGACGACTTAAAACCCGATTTATTGAAGTAATAGGTTTGGTCATAATCATAGACATCTCTATCTATGAGTCTCCCATATCGGCCTTCCAGACTTAATGATTCATTCAGCATCAGTTCGGCACCAAAAAGATGTGATGGAAAATGGCCAACTAAGTGAGATGGAAAGTACTTTATAGAAAAACTGGGGAAGTTAGAGGAAGTTGAATCTGGCTGTTCTTGTACGTACTGTGCTCTTAGGTTCAAACTAAAAAGCAGGGAGAAATACAGGGAGAATAAATATTTCATCATTCCACTTTGGCCAAAACAGTAAGTACTCCAGAGGCAGTGTAGCTCATATTGTAAATATTCTTATCGGTTCTCACAATCAGATAACCTTGCGTATGGATAAGATCTAAAGGCGTTTCTCCTGTAAACTCTAAAAAACCTTTAGTCAATATGTTTTGAGGATCGCTGATGTCATGCATAGCCACCCCACCCCTTTCGCAAACAAAAAGATTTTGCTCATTTACTGTCAGTCCGTAAGGTGCTTCAGTCTGATAGCTTTTTATCAGTTGAGGGTTCTCGATATTCGATATATCTATTACATCTAACACCTCATCTGAATTAAACCGACAGCCAGTATTTCTGAGGGTAGAAAATGCGATTCCGTTAGCAGCCACAACTGGATCACATGCCGTAATATGCCTGTACGAGGAAAGTAGGTCTAGCTTGTTATCGCCATCAAAGCCAAGAAAGTAAACCTGATCATTACTACCTATAAATACCTTATCTCCATAAGGAAAAATTGTCTCTAAGTTGGAAGCAAAAAAAGGCAACTCCCTCACAAGTACTAAATCACCGTCAGCGCCAATAAAATATTGAATTACACTCCCCGATTGAAGTACCAAAAGATTATCTCCAACAATAGTAAATTTTGCCAAAGAACCACCAGTGCCCGTTCCACCTAAACTCGGATTAAAATCGTTGCTGTCAGATTCGCAAGCGAATACCAAAACAACCCAAACCAGGAACAAGATCCTTTTTATCTGTAGCATTTCGGACTGTTTATAGTGGTGAGCTGCCAGCCTATTACCTGGCCCCTACTAGGATCTACACACTCAAAATAATAACCGCTTACTGGAGGTACAGGCACCTCATATGAGTTACCATTGAGCACGTCTTCATGTTTGGCTATGATGTTGAAATTTTGAATATCATTCACATCAATCACCAGTAAAGAATTAAACTGATTTATATAGAGCACCCCATCTTTGAGTGCCATATTTTCAGAACCACGCACTTTTAAAAAACCTAGGTTTTGCGGAGAGCTGATATCAGAATTATCAATTATGTGCAACCCCTCACCTATTTCGTTAATCAATAAAAGCTCACCCTTCACATAAATTTGACCAGGGTTGTCTATGCTTCTAGCACCTTGAAGCTCAACCGTATTATTGGAGTCTGATGCATATATTGGTTTGTACCCTTCGATATCCGAATCGGGAAATTCTGGAGGCGGTTCAAAGCAGCCCAACAAGGCAAAGACAGTAAGAAGGAATAGAAAACACTTGGTGCGCATTATCAAATAAAATGAAACAGTAGTGCAAAAACAACAGCGTGTTGTTAAGTATTTATTACATGTATTTCTGTCACTCTATAAAAAGATCTAGGGAGTATCGGAATGCAGATATTTGCTATTAAATTCGAATAATGAAGCTTGCCGCTATCGACATAGGATCCAATGCCATTCGCTTTCAGGTCACACATGTGATGACTTATGAAGGCCAGCACTATTTTAAACGGTTAGAATATGTCCGTTTTCCACTGCGCCTCGGTCAAGACGTATTCAAGCTCAAGAAGATTGGTGAAAAGTCTGAAGATAAGTTTATCAGGCTTATGAATGCCTTTAAGCTATTAATAGACTTGTATGAGGTAGATCAGTACTATGCGTGTGCCACATCTGCCATGCGCGAAGCGGCCAATGGAAGAGAGATTACTAAAAAGGTGAAAGAGCTTTTAGGCTTAAAAATCAACATTATTAGTGGTGAAAGAGAGGCTGAGCTGATTAACCGAGTGGTAATGGAAAAACTAGGCAAAGGCACCTTTCTACATGTAGATGTTGGTGGTGGAAGTACAGAACTCAACCTAATTAAAGATGGTATAAAAATAGAGTCTGAATCTTTTAAAATTGGCTCGGTTAGAACCATTGAAAATGATTCTCCTAAAGGAGTATTAAAACGAATGAGTCAATGGATTGAAGCACAGGTTAAGGGTGCTAAAACAGCCATTACCGCCATCGGGACTGGTGGGAACATCAATAAAATCTATGAGCTTTCTGGTGCTAAAACAAAGACAAGGCTCATGAGAATTGAGTCGATATTGGAAGTGCAAGAGCATTTGGCAAGCCATACTTTAGACGAACGGATCTTCAAGTTACACCTGAATCCTGACAGGGCTGATGTGATCTTACCCGCCTCAGACATTTATTTGCACGCGATGAAGTCGGCCAATATTCAACGAATATTGGTACCAGATGTGGGTTTGAAAGATGGGATTATGCACATGCTTTTTGAGAAACACGTGAGGCAAAGTGTAATTCGGCTGAACGATTGATTGTTAGTCTAAAATCAGTATCCGCTACGTTTCGTAGGCGTTTCAGTATATGCCATCATTCACCCGTTCGATTTCATGTAAAGAGTTGAGCGGATTTCTTACTTGTCAAGGAAGCATTTTCAGCTTTGATTGAGGGTATCTAATTGGTTAAGTAACTCTTTCCAACTCAAGTCAGCGCAAGTTTTGCGCTCTGGAAATTCTCTCGCTGCCGCAAACGCCAAGAGGTTCTCATCATCAGTCAGTTCTTCCGGTTGTTTGTCAGAATCGGCATCTACTAATTCTAAGAACAACTCTACTTTTTGCCTTACTGTATCTAGCTCTACACCCTGTAAATGTTCGCACAACACAGCTGCTGAAGCCCTTGAAATAGAACAACCAGAACCACTGTATTTCAAGCATTTAAAACTGTTGTCCTCAATCAATATTTGCAAATCGAATTGATCGCCACACATTGGGTTGTATGCCCTAAATTCTAAACTGAAATCATTCAATTTCCCTACATATTTATCTTCTCTGGACTTCTGGAGAATAACCGTTTGATACAGAGATTTCAGTCTTTCGTTCATGAGAAAAATGCCTGAGTTTTTAAGAGAGCCATAACCAGTTTATCGATATCTGACTTGGTGTTATATATAGCAAAGGAAACCCGAACGCTTGCAGGAACCTCGAACCGCTGAAGCAAGGGCTGAGCGCAATGATGACCCGCTCTAACACATATGCCTTCTTCGTTTAAAAATGTACTGATATCATGGGGATGAATTCCATCAATTGTAAATGAAATAACCGGAGCTTTATCCTGTTCTCCACCCATGATTTTTAAGCCATTAATGGCCTTAAGAGAGCTTAATGCGTAGTTGGTCAACTCCTCTAAGTGGGTATCTGTCTCATTTTGGCTCAATTGCTTGATAAACTCTATTGCCGCCCCCAAACCCAAAACACCTGCAATATTAGGCGTACCTGCTTCATGCTTATGTGGAATATCCTGATAGTTAGAAGCTTCAAAAGTTACTTCCTTGACAATACCTCCCCCATAATTAAAAGGCTTCATTTCATTGAATAAGCTTTGCTTACCATAAACCACTCCCACACCTGTTGGGCCAAACATCTTATGAGCTGAAAATACCAAAAAGTCACAGTTCCATTCCTGAACGTCTACCCGATTGTGACTTAAAACTTGGGCTGCATCTACTAAAACCGGAGTTTGAGTGACTTCAGCCATTGTAGTAATTCGCTTGATATCGTTTTTAATACCCAGCACATTGGAACAAGCAGATAACGCTAACAGCTTGACTCGCTCTGACAGGTTCTGTTTAATCCACTCATAATCCAGATGACCAGACTCTAACACAGGAATAACCAAAAGCTCAGTTCCATAGGCTTTGCAAAGCTCTTGCCACGGAATAAGATTGGCATGGTGCTCGACTTGTGAGATCATTATCACATCACCTGACTTTAATTTGGGAGCCAGAAAACTACGAGCAATCTTATTGATGCCATCCGTTGCGCCAGCAGTGAATACAATTTCCTTCTCTGATTGTGCATTGAGGAAGTTCTTAACCTTTGACCTAACTTGATTGATTTTAACCGTATTCACATTGGCAGGCCAGTATGCTCCTCTACCTACGGTGCTATACTCTTTAGAATAGTAATTAGTGATGGCATCTATGACTGACTGTGGTTTCTGGCTGGTGGCAGCATTGTCTAGATAAATCAAATCTTTGCCGGTAGGGGTTTTCTGCCGAAAAATTGGAAACTGTGATTTGACTTGATCTATGTCCATGTTTTTATTCGTCTTTCAGAGGGGAACGCAATGAAGCGCAGAATCATGTTATCCATTTAGGAGACTCTTCGGTCGCTCACTCCCTCTGAGTGACGCTAACTTTGGAGTCTCTCCCGTGCACAACCCCTAAATCCCCTGAAGGGGACTTTTGGTTCATCGGTTCGAAAGCAATGACGGGTTTTCCTGCTCTCTGCTTCTTATCAATACATTAAACCTTAAACATTCATCATTCATCATTAAACATTATTACGGATGTGCTGACACCCATACCTCACCATCTTCAAAAACCTCTTTTTTCCAGATAGGTACTGTTTCTTTTAGCGTATCTATAGCAAACTCACAAGCGGCAAAAGATTCCTTTCTGTGTGGCGAAGAACAAGCGATAATCACTGCTTCTTCCCCTATTGGTACTTTCCCAACTCTATGGTGAATGACCATGTCGTGCAAATTCCATCGACTAACAGCTTCATCTGCAATCTTCTGCATTTCCTTCAAGGCCATTGGCTCGTATGACTCAAAGTCGAGGTACTGAACAGCTTTATCTTTGGTTTTGTTACGCACATTGCCAATGAATACTACCAGTCCACCGCTGCCATTGTCTGATACTAAATCGATGCAAGCCTGACTGCTAAGCCTATCTGATGTGATGTATATTTTCTCCATTAGCCTCCACTTACTGGCGGAATTAAAACCACCTCATCGTTTTCATTCAGTTGATAAGAATCGTCTACATAATTGGTGTTTACTGCAAATTTTAGTGAAGCCAGTTTCTCAAAGTCTGGAAACTGACTAATCAGATCTTTCCTCACCAATGACAGTTCCTGTCCATTCACCTCTAGCTCAAGGTGCTTTCCTCCCACAATGTCTTTGGCTATACCGAATGCCGTTATTTTTACTTTCATTTTTATTTCTACAATGAGGCGATAAAGAGATTCCTGATATTTTTCATCCTTGAAAAATTAGGAAGAAAAATTCTGGAATGACGGCTCAAACTTTATCAAACTCTAATTTAAAACGTCATTCAGAGCAAAGCGAAGAATCTCCCGAATTCAAACATGAGATTCTTCAGTCGTCCTGTCCCGTCTGACCTTCGGTACTGACGGGCTAGTAAGCCTTCATACTCGAGTCAATCTCTTGTTGCCATGCTGTAATGCCACCTTTTAAGTTGATCAGGTTTTCAAAACCTTCTTTCTGAAGTAATTCAATGGCCTTTTTACTTCTGCCTCCCATCTTACACATCATCACAACTTCTTTGTCTTTTGGAATCTCATTCGATCTGCTCAATACTTTATTCAGAGGGATCAACTTGCCTCCCAAATTAGCGATTTCGTATTCGTAATCTTCCCGAACGTCAATCAATTCCACAGCTCCTTTATCCAATCTTTCCTTCAACTCCTGAACGGAAATCTCTTTAATCGACTCCTGCTTCACTGCTCCCATACAGAAGGCCTCATAGTCTATCAATTCCTTAATCGTTGGATGCTGCCCACTAATCGGGTTGTCTGGGTTAGCCTCAATATTCAGCTTGAACGTAGAGAAATCGAGCGCATCAAAAACGAAGAGTTTCCCGCTAAGTAACTCACCCATTCCCACCAAAAGCTTTATTGCCTCATTGGCCATCATAGAACCGATAATTCCTGGTAGAACACCTAAAACTCCACCTTCACTACAGCTAGGCACCATTTCTGGCGGTGGTGGTGTGGGAAATAAGTCGCGATAATTAGGGCCTCTACTTCCATCAGTTTTCAAGGCATTAAAAACCGAAACCTGGCCTTCAAACCTAAATATGGCTCCATATACCAAAGGCTTTTGAAGCAGAAAACAAGCATCATTCACTAAGTAGCGAGTTGGTAAATTGTCTGAACCATCAACTACTAAATCATATGGCTCAATCAACTTCATTGCATTGAGCGAGTTGATCGGACTTTCATACACATCGAACTGAATTGACGGATTGAGCAGACTCAGTTTCTCACTTGCTGTTTTGGCTTTTGATTGACCGATCTCTTTGGTATTGAAAAGTACCTGACGCTGAAGGTTAGACAGACTGACCTCATCGAAATCTACTATACCGATTCGGCCGACCCCAGCAGCAGACAAATACTGCAAAATGGGTGCACCTAAACCTCCGGCTCCAATCACCAAAACCGATGAATCGATCAGTTTTTGCTGACCTGATTCTCCGAATTCAGGAATAATGATTTGGCGGTTGTAGCGAAGTAAATCGTCTTTATTCAAAAGCTTTTAGAATTTGTTGATAGTCTTCAGGCGTATCAATATCCTGAATAAAATGATCAGAAGAAACCTCAATTCGACAAACACTTTCCGAATTCCTCTGAACGACAGCAGAACAGCCATTCATCTCGGTATGGTTCAATATTTCCTGAAAATGCTTCTGAGCAAAAATCACAGGATTCCCCTTCTGACCTTTGAAAAAAGGTACCTGAATACTGTATTCATTTTGATTGGCAAATGAATGCATCAAAAAGCAATAATCTTCAGCCTTGAGCAATGGCATATCACCCAAACAAATCATCACTGCATCGGCATCGTCAATCGCCCTTAATCCTACCTGAATAGAAGTGGTTTGGCCCTTATGGTAATCTGGATTATGAATGATTTTTAATTTTTGTCCCAAGGCATCAGGATTGATTTCTGATTCGACTAAATCTCCATCTCTTCCAGTAACTACCACAATCTCATCTACCCCAGCAGCCAATAGCTGCTCTAAAGTCTTCTGAACAACCGTAGAATCTGGCAGCGGTAGCAGCATCTTATTCTCTCCCATTCTAGAGGAAAGTCCGGCAGTAAGAAGTATGGCGGAAATTCGCATGGCTAAAGATAGAGATAAGCGAGAAAAGTAAATAGGTAGTATTAGCCAACCCTATTGGCGGTATAATGATACATTTTCACTATCTATATAGAATGTAGTGATAGAAAACTGTGTCATTATTCAACGTTATCAGCAAATTGGATGAACCACGCGAAAAAACAAGAAATAGCTTCATCATTTCCTATAAGATACGAAACTGGAGATCTTAATGTGAATATTTCATTTAAAGAGTTTGAAGTATTTGACAGTGGCATTTTTTCATCGACTATGGATGAAAAATGGAACATATTCGTATTAAAGGACAAAATCCACTTCGCCCACAGCTGGACTGACGTATGTATTTTTCAATTACAGTTTTCTAAGAACGAAGATTCCGTTCAATTGACCAAGTTTCGAGTCAATCGTAATCAAAATAAGCACAAAAGTCACGACTTGAAACAAGATACCATACTGTTAAAGAAACTACTTCAATTGTATCTCAACAGAGAAGACATATACATAGACCCCAAGCTCAATCTCCCGCTCATAAAAAATACAATCCTCGAAATTGATCCAGAAAACTTATGTAAAAAATCAATTGGCTCGAATAACGTTGGACTTACTCGCAGTATTTATGAAGTACTAACTGATGATGAACAGAGAAAATACATACATGTAATTGGTTGGGAAGAATTGAAACAAATGATTTCAACGATGGATGAAAATGAACCTTTGATAAGTCTCTATATGGAAAATAAGAATCAAAATTGGGCGAAACTTACTACTTTGATAAAGAAGGTAATAGATTTTTAGGAAAAGTAAGAACCGAGGGTAGAATAAGGAGCAGCTAACATAAGTTATACGCAATGCGGCTGATGGTGGTACTGAAACTTTTGCGGTTTGTAAAATGAATAAAATTTAAACCACAGCTTTGGCTACCGAATGTGCTCGATTCAAAACTAGCGCTTTTGAATCACGCACTGCTCATAATCACCTTCCCATCTTCCTCTCATTCAACCATTTTCTTTAATACCCACTCTCTATCTCCACATGGCGAATACGCGCATTTTTAAAACCCCGTAATTATACGGTTGCCACAAGAATTGATATTCGGCAGCTTTCGACTTTAAAACCTCAATTAAATAAACTCAATCACAATGATGACTATCAACTTTCATAACAAAACAGGTAGCAAAGACCTGTATTTGTTTTTCGATTATGCCGATGCACTAACTTCTGGCGTTACCGGCTTTTCAAACATGAGCTACAAACAGCCATGGAAAGACGGCAAATTAGCATTAGATAAGCCATTCACTTGTAGTTTCGACTGGATCAACTCAGGTACTTTTTGGTTTTTAATGACCAATGAAACTGGCGCTAATACCATTACTAACCATCCGAATACCGCTATGGGCACTGCCGATCCGAACTGGGTTGGTGGCTTCTTTGAGCTCACCTCACTGGAGTCAGATAATATGGCCTATTTTGATGTAACCAATGTTGACCAGGTAGGCTTGGTTTGTGGTGCTAAGTTTAGCGATGGCACCCATTGCGGCTATGGCGAAACAGCTAATGAATTAATTTCAGGACTCATCAATGGCTGCGGACTTAGTGCCGACACATCTGCTGAAGTCTCAATTAAAGGAACCGATGGTACTACTTACAAGAAACTCTGGGGACCTACAGTTGCTCAGGTAAGCTCGCAATATAGTGGTGCTTATGATGCCTACATTAAGGCCATTAAAGACAATATAACTAAACTTACCTTCAATGCGGATAGCACTATTGGCTCTCCTCACTGCGGAACACAGTTGGGCTCATTCAAATTCACCGGCTACTTTGGAGCACCGAAAATGATGCCTGCAGGAAGTTCCATTACTGACATGAATGACATTGTAGCCTCCTTCGAAGCCATAGATTGTCCGAAAAAGGGAGACATCACTTACATCTACTTGACCAAAGAAGCACTTAATGGAGGAACTATTATGAGTGGTAGTAGCTCTGGTGGAATGTATGTTTATCCTGCTTTTGAATACGCCAACCCAACTACACCAAGTAAAATTGAAAAAGGTGGTTGGGCCAATGATGTGTCACTTAACTGGACGGCTACAGGAGCCAATGCCGTAAAAGACACTACTTGTTTTCAAGCTATGATATCTAGTGTTGGCCGTGACTTAGTCACCGCTATGAACCTCGGCTACATTGGGGTGACTCAAAAGCATAATGACTTCGTGTATCAAGATACATCTACTTACGCCAGTGCAGAAACACAGAAGAAATACATCAACGAATGGAATAAATACATCACAGAAAATTCTGACTCTTACGGAATGGCCTACTCTGACGGAACACATGCCAAAGTGCAGTTTCATCCGCCAGTAAATGGTACCATAGACTGTTTTGTACTTTCACAGGACGATCCGAGCACTGACACTTACTGGTCTAAGTATGTGGCTCCAAAAACAAAATCAGGCAAAGGAGGAGGAAATTAAATCACCTTACTTGTACTGATTAGAAATGGCAAGTACAGAAATGTGCTTGCCAAAACTAGCTTCACTTTCCAAGAAGCAAAGCTGGGTCTGGGCAATTCTCCAAAAACCTCTTCTTCTCGCTGGCTTTGCAGACTCCAGGGTAATCTCCTTTAAGGCCTTCCATATCGAGCATAACTTGAAAATGAAGGTGTGGTGGCCAATGAAAATTCTCATGGTAAGCACCCAAACTGGCAAACTGCTCTCCTTTCTTAATCAGCTTTCCTTCGTATAGACCATGCAGAGACATAGTGCTTAAATGGCCGTAAAGTGTATAGAAGATCTCATCATCAATTTCATGCTCAAGGATAATCACTGGCCCATAATCTCCATGCACTCTATGATTGGCATAAGAATGCACAGTTGCCTCTAAAGGTGAGTAAATCGGAGTCCCTGCTTTGGTCCAAATATCAATGCCCAAATGGATGGTTCTTGGTTCTTCATCAGAAAACAAGTCACTTCTAGAGTATAGACTTCTCTCCTCTCCATAACCACCAATTCCAGTAGTGCAGTCATTCTTATCCAACACCGCTTGAATATATTCTGTGAACTGCTGCTCATCGTTTAGATCTATTCTATCGAGCTCCTGATTATTCTTACTTAAATCGAAGTGATGTAGTTTTTCTTGATCGAATTTGATGACTCGTGCTGGTTCAATATGGTTTTTGGATAGCAGTTCTTGTAGCATGTGCGAATATATTCAAGACTGAAGAACTTGGTGCTAGACCCAGCTACAAAATCATCAATAGGCAATATTCATTGATGAGGAGGACATCAACAAAAAGTACTTATGATAAGGCTTCAAATGATTGAAGCTTTTAACACTTGCACATGTAAAACAAAGAAACCCCAAGCACTGCCGGGGTTTCAGACCTCAATAACCTTAAAAAGTTAGATAATGCTCTTTCGGATTCGTAAATGGTTATACGGATCTTCTACACAATCTTCTTTTATTCGAACTAATTCGTCATAATTCTGAGCAAAATAGGTTTTAGTAGGAATTGAGCTGTCCTTAAAACTGATAAAGGCGCCAGAAGTATTTGGAATATTATAATCTCGAGCTACCTCCATCCAATCGAGCGCTCGGTTAGTGCGGTTATACACATAATTATTCTGTTTTTCTTTGGCTTCAGATTCGTGTGTATTCCACCATGTCTGATATTGAATGGTATAGAGCTTGTCTTTAAATGGAAATGCGCTATTACCACCTTCAGGGTTTTCACGATAGTAGTCTCCCACAATAGCACCTAGGGTTACGTAGGTAAATAGGCCTAATTTCCGGTTACCTTCCAAAATAAGCTCGGAAGTTAAACTCTGCAAAAATGCTTTATACCCTTCATTTCCAAGCCCTTGTGAATCTACCAAACGAGAGGTAATTTTATGTGGAGCAGGATCGTCATAGTCTGGCGGCAGTGGTTTGCCTTCTAATAATAACTGGCGATGCTCTTCACTTTCAACCGTTACATTTTCACCATTGCGATAACGGGCTTCTAAAACCTTATGATAAGATACACGTGCCCAATCACTCATCAGTTGGTCACCATAAGCGCTGTTGGACTCTGTACCACCATGATTCGGGTTAATGTCAATATGATTAGGCTCTACACCCTTAAACCATTCCTCTATAAACGCATTAAGGCTATCTTCATCGCCTTCCCAATAGCCATACATTCGGCAATTATGGCAAACTGTCTCATAGTCGAAGGAGTCACCAGATGCTGGCTTTCCATTTACCTGTAGGTTTGTACCTATCAACCTGCTGGTCTGGTCAGATTCAATTACATTTTCCCATGCTTTGAGCACCTTTATTGTAGGATAACTACACGTTGGTTCATCACAAAATTCATCTGGATAAAGATTCCAATCTAAATTGAAGCGAATAAGTACTTTTGGCAACGGGAAAGTTTGAACTCTAAACTCAGTTACCAATCCGTAGCTCATTGGGCCGCCACCTCGTAAGGCCCAGAGGAGATCTGGCACATTGTCTCCATCAGCATTTATTATAGCTGAATGACCATTGCCTAACACTATGTCGACACCCATTAGTCTTTCGCAACACATACCGTACTTTCTAGTCCAGGGGCCCCAGCCCCCTCCCATAATAAAACCAGAAATACCTACGGTAGCACAAGTGCCATGAGGAATCATTACGTCTTCATCGGCAAGCTTTGTGGTTAAGTTTTTGAAGATATTTCCAGGACCTATAGTAGCTAACCCATTTTCATCAACATCAACAACGTCCATTCTTGAAACATCTATGAGTATGGCATTTGTGTCTATGCATTCCCCCTCATGATCGTGCCCTCCTGCACGTATCCTCACAGGTAGCTTAAGTGCTACAGCAAGCCGATAAGCAATTACAACATCGACCTTGTGTTTGCAATAGATTATGGCCCATGGTTTTTTCTGGAAGCGCTTATTAAATATTTGACAATGTTTGTTGTAAGCAATTTGGTGAGCCCAATCACCTGCTATAACCATAATCTCGGTTTCAGCTGTAACTTCCTCGTTTAATTGACCTAAATACTTGGAGAGGAGCTCATGATGAGAATCATGAGCAGATAACTCAATTTTCATAAGTGTGTGTGTTTTAAAGTTTAAAGAATCTCTTCTAAGTTCTATTTATTAAAATTTTGCCATTAATTCCATTTATGATTTCAAATCCTTTAATTTTTTCAATGAACGGGTATATGAAAGTACTATAACGCCTTGAGTCTTCGGTCTGTATTAATCTGATGAATAAACAATAGGCGTTGAATGACGTCAATCGTTCTAGCCTTATCTTGGAATAGATAATAGGGATATAGATTCCCAAACACAAACGAATATGACAACTTACTCTTAAAGAAGTACTTAGGAGAGTTTTTGGATTAGTCGTTGCATAAACTCCACTCCCATTTCCAGCTGTTCCTTATGAATGAATTCATCAGCTCGGTGGGCTTGAGCAATATCTCCAGGGCCACAAATCATCGCTTCAAACCCCGCTTCTTGAAATTGACCTGCTTCCGCAGCATAAGACACAGCATTGGTAGTATCATTATTGGCCAATTCTTTAACCAGTGCCACTATAGACTGGTTTTCCTTTGTATCAAGTCCCGGAACAGCCGGATGCTTGTAGGAGTTGGTAATCTTGAAGCCTGAGAATACTTTTCTTAGCTCCTCCTCTCTTTCGCGGCAATAAGCCTCAAACTCAGCTAAAATTTGCTCTGGAGTTTCAGACGGAATAGTTCTTACGTCCCAATTAAATACACATTCTTGTGCAATGATATTTGGTGCCAGTCCACCTTTGATGTTGCCAATATGAATAGAAGTGTGGTTCGGAGTAAACCTATCATCAGTTGAGCCCGCTTCAATCAAGCTATTCATTTTATTTTCCAGCCAAAGAATCAACCGCATTGATTCATGTATGGCGCTTACTTCCTGCTTGATTCTGCTACTGTGCCCTTCTGAACCAGTCACCTTGGTGTGATAAATACAAATCCCCTTCTGCCAGACAGTTGGCACCATCATGGTTGGTTCACCTATAATGGCAAACTGAGGTTTCTCATCATAGTAGTCGTTAATAGCCTGTGCTAACTCAGGAGCAGCTAAACAACCGATTTCTTCATCGTATGAAAAGGCAAAGTAGATCGGTGCTTTGAGTTCAGCTTTTACCATCTCTGGCAGAGCAGCCAGGCAGCAGGCCACAAAGCCTTTCATATCGCATGAACCACGTCCGTATAGTTTGCCGTCTCCTTTGTCTGTCAACACAAAAGGATTACTAGTCCAGTCTTGACCTTCTACTGGCACAACATCCGTATGGCCTGAGAGGATTACACCACCATCTACAGCAGGACCTATTCGGCAGTGCAATGAGGCCTTTGTTCCTTCTTCATTCGGCACCAAAACCGTTTTCACACCAAAACCTTCGATATATTCTTGAATCCAGTGAATGATAGATAAATTACTTTCTCCTCCCAGAACAGGGAATGAAACGAGCTTGGATAAAATACTTTCTACATGCATAGGTAATTGAGAAATTAGTGAATTAGTCGGAAGTCAGAAGACGGAAGTGATTAAACATTGAACATCAAACATTAAACCTTTAAACAGAACTACTGCCAATTGATAGCTACTACAATCATAAGTGTAATCCATGATATAGCCAGAACTATACCTACAATTGGTAAAATAAATTTCAACCATTTATCGAACGGAATTCGGCACATAGCTAGCATAGCAATTAGTCCGCCCAAAGTTGGATTGAAAAGGTTAGTTACTCCATCGCCAATCTGAAAAGCCAGAATCGTTGTCTGGCGTGTCAGTCCGAGTACATCGCCTAATGGAATCATAATGGGTAAAGTAGCTAAAGCCTGACCACTTCCCGATGGGATAAAGAAATTGATTAAGCATTGAGAGCCTGACATAGCAATAGCGGAACCATAAAGCGGTAAAGTCTTTAAGCCTTCGGCCAAATTAAATGCTATAGTGTCACTTATGTTCCCCATTTCCATAGCCACTTTTATGCTGGTGGCAAAACCAACCATAAAAGCCCCGGGAGCCACCACAGAGACAGATTTCAATGCCGTTTCACTTATAGTTCTACCACTTTGCCCTGAGACTATTCCTGCTGCAATTGAAATCATTAAGAATATGGCAGAGATCTCATTGATGTACCAACCCCAAGTGAACACTCCATATAACATAGTCACCATGCCACCGACAAATACTAGCATCACCAGCCAGTTGTTGATAGTCAGTCGATATTCAGCTAAAGGCTTTGAAAGCTTGAAACCGTCAGTATCTATTCCTAAGGAAAGAGACTTTTCTGGGTTTTTAATAATTCTTTTGAAGTATCGCACATTGAAATATGCGAGAAAGCTTAATGCTGTAAAGCATAGAATGGAACGTACCAGCCAACCTGAAAACATAGGTATTTCTGCCAAGGTATGTCCTGTTCCTACTGTATATGGATTAACTGGAGAAAGTCCGAAGCCTACTGTTACAGCTCCAACAGAAATACCAGCAGCTAGCATAAGATCACCGCCAAGAGCAAGAGAAGTTATGGCTGCTATTGGAATGAGTGCAATGTTGTTTTCGTAACCAATAAACACACCCAAACAACCAAAAAGGTAAGTCATTAAAATGACTACTAGAAACCTTCTTTCAACACCTAGTTTTTTTACGAACGTGCCCACCGCATTTTCTATCATTCCAGATTTCTCTAGAATGCCGAACATAATGCCAGAAGAAAGCACCACAAAAATGATGGAAATAGCTGAGGCAAAACCTCCGGGAATGGAAAGAAAAGTATCTAAAAAAGAAAGTGGTGATGGTTCTACTTGATGATAAGAATCAGGAATTACTCTGCTCCGACCATCTACCACTTCCCTTTCAAACATACCTGCCGGAATGATATGGCTAAGTATGGCCGTAAGAATGATAATGGCAAACAGCATCACTATTGGATGCGGAATTTGCCAATACCATTTCTTATTCAGCTTGTTCAAACTCTATTTCAAAGATTCGAACTCTTTCTTTATTTCTTCGAACTGTGCTTTCAGCTCTTCAAAACGTTCGTAAGCATCTTGACCTGGTCTTTGGTCTGCTCTACCAATCATGCTAGATAGGTAACCAGTTTGAGACGCAAGCATTGGCTGCATATAAGTACCTGGAGGAGTTACCAACTTGTAATAAATAGCATCTAGTGCTTCTTTCTTGCGCTGATCTCTTCTGCTTGCTTTTTCAGTGTCTAGGCTATTTTTCAATGCCTCTCTCTCCTCATCCATCGTAGCTATTAGCTTTGAAACTTTGTCACTGAAGTTCTGAATTTCAAGCGCTAGTCTCTCTTGCTCGGCTACGTCTGCATCGCTTACTAAAGTAACGCGTGGGTCTAACTTCACATTGAAGTCTTCTTCCATCACTTTATCGCCCACAGTAAGTTTAGCCCTAAATTTGCCCGTAGCAACCATTGGTCCGTTACCCATGTACGCTCTTCTTGGGTTATTGCTCCAACCACCTGCATGGCGCATGTTCCAGCTATAACGGTTCAATCCCTGATTATTAGGTAAACCACCAGCTGCAGGAGGATTAGAGAACTCAGTAGACATGTCTCTTTCAGTATTCACTGGAGGACTAGGTCTGCCATTCACAAAAGTTCTTACCACATTACCTTCATCGTCTAGAATATCTAACTGAACCTTCTGATCCTGATCTTTAATGTAATAGTCGATAGTAACTCCCATTCTGTTGTATTCTGGGCCATTGTAATCACTTCTTGCGTACATTCTATTACGAACACCATCTTGAATATCGAATAGGTGCGCCTGCTGATTTTTAACGCTTCCAATTTCTCTCAGACTTACAATGTTATCCATAATCCAGAAGCCTCTACCCATGGTAGAAAGCACTAAATCATTGTCCTTAATCTTAATGTCGGTAATTGGTGTAACTGGTAAGTTGTTGTTGAATGCCTGCCAGTTCTTACCATCATCGAAAGAGATGAACATTCCGAATTCTGTTCCAGCATAAAGAACTCCCTCTTTTTTAGGGTCTTCTCTAATTACTCTGGTAGGGAAGCCATCAGGTAAACCGTTAGTTCCAGGAGTTAATAACTCCCAAGTTTTACCGTAGTCTGTAGTTTTATAGATGTAAGGCTTGAAATCATTATCTAATTGATATCTCAACACAGACACATACGCTTTAGCTGGGTTGTGCGGAGAAGGCTCTACGGCATCTACTCTACCACCAGTTGGCATATTTGGTGTTACATTTTCCCAGTTTTTACCACCGTCCTTAGTTACGTGAACAGGTCCGTCATTAGCTCCTACCCAAATTAGACCTTCCTTCAGAGTAGACTCTCTGATAGCGTAAATAGTACTGTAATACTCTTCTCCCGTAACGTCTCTAGTAATTGGAGAGCCAGGAACAACTTGGAACTCAGGGTCGAAAGCTGTTAAGTCTGGAGAAATGATCTCCCAAGTTTTACCATCATCGGTTGTTTTGTGCACGTACTGAGACGTGTGGTATACCACATCAGGATTATGAGGAGACACATGAATTGGAGCCACTCTCTGGAATCTGAACTTCAAGTCTTTAGGGTTGTGTCCGTAAATGTTGGTTGCCCCAACATAGTACTGAAGCTCTTGACCTGTAGTCTTATCATATACCCCGAAACGTCCTTTACAGTTAGAGTACACAATATTTGGATTACCCGGCTTTGGCACTGCTGGCCCAGTTTCGCAACCGCCAGTATTGATAATGAAAGCATTGCTTCCCGCCTGAACACTCTGAACTGGCTCACTTGGCACTGCAATGGTGCTTGAGTTATCTTGCTGACCAGCGTATAGCCAGTAAGGATATTGGTCATCTACTTCAACTTGGTAAAGCTCGGCAGTTGGTTGGTTGAACTGAGTAGACCAAGTTCTGCCATTGTCTAAGGTTACATTAGCACCGCCATCGTTGGCTTGAATCCAAATAGAAGTATCGTTAGGGTTAATCCAGATGTCATGATTATCTCCATGAGGAGTAGAAATGCTTTTCCATGTTTTACCACCATCTTCAGACTTAATAAATCTCAAAGAGTTGTTATATACCACATCGGCATTCTTAGGGTTAGATTCAATGTTGGTATAGTAAAACGGTCTGTTTGTTAGGTTGCTATTGTCCGAAACAAATTCCCAAGTAGCACCTCTATCGTTAGAGCGATAAAGCCCTCCCATATCGTCAGATGCTTCAATATTCGCATATATTCTATTCGGATCGGCAGCCGAAACTGCTAAATCTACTTTTCCAATGAGTTTGTTCGGTAGGCCGTTGGCCAATTTCGTCCAAGTTTTACCAGCATCGGTAGACTTATAAACGCCACCTTCAGTAGAACCACTGATAATTGTCCAAGGCTTTCTCTCACCTCTCCATGCACCTGCATAAATAGTATTCGGATCGTCTGGGGCTAGCTCTAGATCAGAGAAACCTATGCTATCAGAATGGTAAAGCACTTTATCCCAAGTTTTACCACCATCGGTAGTCTTAAAAACACCTCTTTCCTCATTTCGGCCGAAGGCTTGACCAATTGCTGCTACATAAACAATGTTAGGATTGTCTGGGTGAATTTCTACTGCACCAATTTGCCCTGACTCCTTCAAACCAATGAAGTTCCAAGTTTTACCAGCGTCTGTACTTTTGTATACCCCTTTTCCTGCAATTACATTAGAACGAAGTCCATCAGAACCTGTTCCAACATAAACTATTTTCGGATCTTTTTGGTAAACGCTAATGGCACCAATAGAAGGCGTTGGAAAGTAACCATCGGATACGTTCTTCCACGACATTCCGTAGTTGTCGGTTTTCCAGACACCACCACCAGTGGCTCCCATGTAGAAAACGGACGGTTGACTGGCTACTCCGGCAACGGCAGTAACTCTACCGCCTCTTAAAGGGCCAACGTTTCGATATTCGTAATTCTTTAGTATTTCCTGAAGGTCTTGGGCGGAAAGACCGACACCGAGCAACATCAGGAAAGCGCTAAATAAAAGCGATTTTGTTCTCATAGAATTTTAAAGGTTTAGAACTGGGAAAATAATACAAAACCCTTAAAAACGGAGATAGGTATTTGACGAGTGGAACTAGGCAAGACAATGCTTGCCAGCAATATAGCCGGTAGTCCATGCAGCCTGAAAGTTGAAACCTCCGGTAACTCCATCTATATTAAGCACCTCTCCTGCAAAATAGAGGTTATTTACTACTCTGCTTTGCATGCTACTGAAGTCTACTTCTGCAAGGTCTATTCCTCCGGCAGTCACAAATTCTTCTTTAAAAGTGGTTTTGCCTGAAACGGGGTATTGGTCATTCACCAACACTTCTATCAATTTATTGATATGTTTTTTTGATACTTCTGCCCATGGCTTTTCTAAGTCAACCTCACATTTATTGAGTTGAAACTCCCAAAAGCGCTGAGGCAATTCAAAAGGACATAAGTTCTTCAGTAGTTTCTTTGGCGAATTTTGTCTAACCAAATCAATCTGCTCTTTAACCTCAAAATCTTTCGAGCTACCAAGCCAGTTTACATGCGCTACGAATTGATAGTTGAGCTCATTTAAAGTTCTGGCACCCCAAGCTGAAGTTTTAAGCACTGCTGGCCCACTCATTCCCCAGTGTGTAATTAGTAAAGGGCCTGATTGCTCTAGTTTAGTACCCTGAATTCGGACAGTGGCATTCGGTACCGAGAGCCCCATTAACTTGGTAATAGGGTTCTTTGGCATATTGAATGTAAAAAGTGATGGAACAGGCTCTATAATCTGATGTCCTAAGTCTTTCAACCACTGAAAGCCTTCCTTTTTTGGTTGTCCTCCAGTTGCTATAATTACTGATTGAAATATTTCTTTGGTACCATTAATCACCAACTCAATAGAATCTTCATGGCTAACAATCTCTTGTACTTGACTTGAAGTTCGAATTTGAACACCAAGCCTTTTGCATTCTTGCATGAGACAGTTGATGATGGTTTGCGACTGATCCGTTGTAGGAAACATTCGTCCATCAGGTTCTGTTTTTAAAGCCACGCCCCTATTCTCAAACCATTCAATGGTATCTTTAGAGTTGAATTGTCCGAAAGCTTTTTTTAACTGCTTCTCACCCCGTGGGTAATGTTTAGCGAAGCCAGATATGCCTTCAAAACCATTGGTAACATTGCATCTACCGCCTCCAGAAATCATTACTTTGGCCAGCAGCTTACTGGTTTTCTCAATGATAAACACTTGGGCTTCTGGATGATGTGTTTTACAGGAAATGGCGGCAAAGAACCCTGCAGCTCCGCCTCCAATAACAGCTACCTTCTTAGTTGTATTCAATGTTAGCTCTACTTTTTTCAAACATAATATTTAATTAAAGAACCTTTGACCTACTGCCCTTAACTTCGTCAACAATTAGACTTATGAAAAAGATCAACCTACTTCTGTTACTTGTATTTGTTTTCTTTGCATGCCAAAAACAAGAAAGCCACTCACCAGTAGCCGATCCGTTAAGCAATTACTATGAAGCTTCTCTAAAACCATTTTACCATGGCGTTGCGTCTGGCGACCCGCTTCAAAATGCAGTAATTATATGGACTAAAGTAACTCCAGAAGATAGCTTACCAGAACTAACTGTTCAATGGGAAATTTCAGAAAATGAAAACTTCAATGAGCCAACCCAAACTGGAGAAGTAATCACTAATCCTGATAAAGGATATACCGTAAAGGTTGATGTAAACGGTTTAGAACCAAACACTAAGTATTTCTACAGATTCAATTATGAAGGTGCAAATTCATTGATTGGCGAAACGCAAACAGCACCTTCCGAAAGTAATGAAGCCTTGAGATTGGCCATTGTAAGTTGTAGTAATTATGAGTTTGGCCCCTTCAATGGTTATGGTGCTTTGGCTGAAAGAAATGACATAGATGTTGTTTTACACCTTGGAGATTACATTTACGAATATGGCGAAAAGGGCTACGGAGATACTACAACGGGCAGGTTCCATATGCCTCCACATGAGATCATCACACTAGAAGATTATCGCACAAGGTATGCTCAGTATAGATTAGATAAAGACTTAAGAGAAGTCCATCAACGCATTCCTTTCATCACCATTTGGGACGATCACGAAATAGCGAATGACTCTTATGTGGATGGCGCTCAGAATCATCAAGAGAATGAAGGCGACTACAATGACCGCAAAGCAGCAGCTAGAAAGGCTTATTATGAGTGGCTACCGATAAGAGAGTCGAAAGAGCTATACAGAAGCTTTTCTTATGGCGACATGGCCGATTTAATTATGCTAGACGAACGATTGGCTGGCAGAGTAGCTCCCGTAAAAAGTGCTGATGACCCAAACATTGCAAGTGAAGAAAGACTGATGCTAGGAACTGAACAGCTTTCATGGTTCAAAAACGAATTATCTGAATCTGATGCTCAATGGAAAATAATTGGCAATCAAGTAATATTCAGCTACCTAAACTGGGGTTTCCCTACTTTCCAACTGAACCTAGATTCTTGGGATGGATACCCTTATGAAAGAACAGAGATCATTGACCATATTAGAAATGAACAAGTAGAAAATGTGGTTTTCGTAACTGGAGACACACACTCATCTTGGGCATTAGAAGTTACCGAAGATGCTTTTAGCGACTACAAAACCAATGGAGCTGTAGCGGTAGAATTCGGCACAACGAGTATTAACTCTGGAAACACCAACGATAGGGCTGGCACCACAGACGAGACCGTGATGGAGCACGAACAAAACATTACAGGTAGCCCTTTGAATCCGCAACTCAAATATGCCAACCTGAGAGACCATGGATATTTAGAGCTTATACTTTCTAATGATCAAGCTGAAGCGATTTGGCATTATACGCCAGACAAAAGAGTTGCTTCAAGAGAAATGGTAATTGGCAAAAAGTTGATTACTAAAAGTGGTTCGAACAAAATTGAAGAACAGCAATAAGAAATAGCTAAATGGCGAGCCAGAGAATTATATCTACTCGCCTATTTTTCCTTCTTCCTTCTCGGGTTGAATTGTCATAAATAGGATTGAATAGCCCGAAATCTCGTATTTCAATAGACTCTGGCTTCACTTTCTCATTTGAAATAAGTTTGTCTACCACAGATTGACCACGCATTTTACTCAGCCACTCATTGTACTCCTTTCCTCCCACATTATCGGTATGGCTATGCACAGTGATCAAGAAATTATGAAGATGAGGAATTGAGTCTAAAAAATGCTGTAGCTCTTTGTTCTGTTCTCGGTCTACGTAGAAGCTTCCACCTCCAAAATACACACTCTTAATAGCCGAAGGCTCACCAAAGCGTTGGGCAAAACCCAACGAGTTGATGCTTAACAGAATAGCAATGGATAGCAGAAGGGATTTCACGTGAATAATTTACAGTAAGAAACGATTTATGCCTAATTCTGTTTCTGAATTTAATGCCTTGCCTTACCTTGCAGACTTAGCAAACGCAAGAATTGAAGCAGATAATCCTCATCATGGGTATATGTGGTTGTGGAAAAACCACTGTCGGCAAAGAACTTTCTAAGTCTTTGGGAATACCATTCCTAGATGCAGATGACTTTCATCCTAGAGAAAATGTAATGAAGATGAGCCGAGGCCAGGCATTAACAGATGAAGATCGTTGGCCATGGCTCGCTGCAATTGTTGAGCATATTCAGCATAATCATAGAAACAGTTTTGTCTTGGGCTGCAGTGCGCTTAAAGAGTCTTATCGGGCATATTTAGGGCAAAGACTTCAAGTGCATCCTGTCCTACTAGAGCTATCATTCGAAGAGGCAAAAGCCAGAATGGATCAGCGTAAAGACCATTTTATGCCTAGCTCATTAATCCAATCTCAACTCGATACACTTGAAATTCCTAAAGATGGATTGAAGCTTTCGGCTACCACTCCTTTGAACGAATTGGTAGATAAACTCGATCAAAACTTCCGCAAGTTGCTGTAAATACCTAATTTCTGGGCTTTTAACGCGCTATGGAAAATCTTCAACTCTACTTAGCCATCCTTTCTGGAGTGGCTATCCTCCTATTTTTGATTATGAAATGGAAGCTAAATGCCTTCCTAAGTTTACTTTTTGCTAGTATTTGGGTTGGCCTAGTCGGAGGTCTATCGGGTGAAGAAATTATTGATTCCATTTCAAATGGAATGGGAAGCACACTGGCTTTTGTGGCTACTATTGTAGGGCTAGGCGCCATTTTCGGCTCACTTCTAGAACATTCAGGTGGCGCTCAAGCCTTAGCCAAATACCTCTTGAAGAAGGGCGGAGAATCAAGATCTAGACTAGCTCTATTAACTACTGGTTTTATAGTCTCAATACCTGTCTTTTTCGATGTAGGTATCATTATTCTTATGCCTATGGTGAAGGCTCTAGCCAAGAAAAGTAACCGTCATGTGCTTTATTATGGCTTGCCTTTACTCGTTGGCTTAGGTATAACTCATAGTTTTATCCCTCCCACTCCTGGTCCAGTTGCCGTAGCAGATATTCTCAATGTTGACCTTGGTTATGCCATTATAGTTGGGGCTTTGGTAGGTATTCCCATCGCTCTAATCTGTGGGCTTATTGTCAGTAAGTGCCTGGTTCCCAAAGACGAACCTATTGAAGTAGATGGTACATCTGAGGTTATGTCGTCCCAGATTGATACAAAGTTAGTTCACACCATTATGTGGATTCTAGGACTACCAATAGTCTTAATTCTAGTGGGCTCGCTTTTCGATACTCTAGCCAAAGAAGGAGTAATTGAACCCAATCAATTTATTGATGCTCTTGGTTTTGTAGGCCACCCATTTGTTTCCTTGCTAATAGGTACTCTATTAGCCCTATATTTTCTAGGGGTCAAAAAAGGAATTGGTAAGGAGGAGCTTTTTAAAGTAACCAATAACTCACTAGCACCAGCAGGGTCAATCATACTGATAACCGGTGCAGGTGGTGTATTAAAAACGGTGATGATTAATACTGGAATCGGTGATATTATTGCTCAAGGCATGATGAACACTAGCTTCTCAGTTTTGCTCCTTGCCTATTTGGTTACAGTGCTAGTGAGAATTATGCAAGGAAGTGCCACTGTAGCCATGCTTACTGGGGCAGGCATTGTAGCCGCGGTTCTCCCAGGTATGGACTTAAGTATGCTAGAAAAGACCTTTATTATGATGGCCATTGCCGCTGGTAGCATTGTACTTTCTCATGTGAATGACAGCGGTTTCTGGCTAGTAAATAGAATGCTGAACCAATCGGTTCAGCAAACTCTCAAATCTTGGACAATACTCTCTACGGTAATTTCTGTTACAAGCTTTGCTTTAATTTTTATAGCCTATCAGCTGGTTTAATCTTCCCACTCAGTGTGGAAGATTCCTGGCTTGTCTAACCTCTCGTAAGTATGACCACCGAAATAGTCACGCTGAGCTTGAATCAGGTTCAATGGTAGCTTCTCTGACCTGAAGGCATTGAAGTAGTTTAAACTTGCGCTCATTCCTGAAACAGCAATTCCTGCATTATGCGCAACAGAAATCACCCTATTAACAGAAGGAAGAAGTTCCTTGATTTCTGAAATGATATAAGCATCAAACAATAAGTGTTCTTTATTCGAAGAATCACTAAACGCTTCGCGAATGTGCTCTAACAATTCAGCTCTGATTATACAACCTCCTCTCCAAATTTTAGCAATTTCCGCTAAATCTAAACCATACTGATATTTAGACGAGGCCTCAAGCAACTGTCTCATACCTTGGGCAAAAGTCACTATGAAACTAAAATATAATGCCTTTTCAAGGTCAGTCTTGGTAAACCTACTCGGGTCACTTTGTGACTTGGGGTATACCAAAGCTGCTTTTTGCCTTTCTTCTTTAAATGATGAAAGTACTCTCATACTTACAGATGAATCAATTGCAGGAATAGGAATTCCAATGTCCATTGCGTTCTGTGAAATCCATTTTCCAGTACCTTTTTGTTTTGCCCTATCACTGATAACGTCAATCAGGTCTTTCGGTGATAAATCATCTTTCTTGGTAAATATGTCTGCAGTTATTTCAATTAGATAAGACTTTAGCTTGCCTTCATTGAACCCAGAAAATAACTCTGCTTGTTCTTTATTACTTAAGCCCAAACCAAACTTTGCGAGATCGTAAGTCTCTGCAATAAGTTGCATCAAACCATACTCAATACCATTGTGAACCATTTTAACGTAATGTCCGGCCGAGTTATCTCCAACTCTAGCGACACATGGTTCATCATTTACTTTGGCTGATACTGATTCTAGGATAGGAGAAATTAACTCATAAACATCATTGTCTCCTCCCGCCATCATACTCGGGCCCTTTCTTGCTCCTTTTGCACCACCAGAAATTCCTAGGCCTAGAAAATTAATCTCTGAATTCTTAAGTTTTGTAACCCGTCTCTCAGTATCCAAAAAGTAAGAATTCCCACCATCAATAAGTAAATCCCCTTTATCCAAAAAGGGCATTAAGTCATCTATTACACTATCAACTGGAGCCCCACTCGGCACTAAGAACATTACTTTTCTTGGAGTTTTTAATGAACGAATAAATTGCAATTTATCCGTAGTAGCACTTGCCATTCCATTCTGGCTTTCCCGCTTAAGAGCATCTACTTTCTCCTGATCTAAATCGTAACCAATGGCAGAAAAACCATTATCAGCTACATTCAGGATAAAGTTCTTTCCCATTACTCCAAGGCCAATGAGGCCAAAATCAAACTTTGCTTCAGACATATTTTTGCGTTTCTATAAGTAGGCTAAATGAATACGTTTTAGTTCCTCAAGTCTGCCACTAACCCATTATCTTTGAGCTCGGAACTTTCTGCGGTCAAACTGATTTAGTTCTTACAAAGAAACAAAGGCAATTCAAGGCAAAAAAGCTTAATGAAAAAAACTGACGATCAAGTCCTCGTAATATTTGGCGGCTCAGGCGACTTAACCAAAAGAAAACTCATTCCTGCTGTATTTAACCTGTTTAAAGGCGGCTTTCTGCCTAAATGTTATGCCGTTGTTGGTGTAGGCAGAACTGAATATTCTGATGAAGAATACCGTAAAAGTGTGGTATTTGAGAATGAGCACTTGAATGAAAAGGATAAAGTTTCTGAAAGCGACTTGAAGCGTTTTTCAGATCTAATTTATTATCAATCACTTGACACTAAAGACGTTGATTCTTATGCTAACCTAAAAGAAAAGCTTAATCAACTAGATCAGTCTAAAGCTACTTGCCACAATTACATATTTTACCTTTCAACCCCTCCTAGCCTTTATGAAGTAATTGCTGAAGGCTTAGCAGCTAACAACTTGAATAACCAAGAAGATGGCTGGACTAGGTTGATAGTGGAAAAACCATTCGGATATGACCTTGAATCGGCCAAGCATTTAAATGAGCACCTGCTCAAGTTCTTTGCTGAAGACCAGCTTTATAGAATAGACCATTACCTAGGCAAAGAGACTGTTCAGAACATGTTTGTGACTAGGTTTGCGAACAGCATTTTTGAGCCTCTTTGGAACCGTAATTATATTCACAGAGTAGAAATTACTGCGGCAGAAAGTGTTGGAGTAGAAAAGCGAGGCGGTTATTACGATTCATCTGGTGCTTTAAGAGACATGGTTCAAAACCATCTTTTTCAGCTAGTTGCATTAGTTGCTATGGAACCTCCTGTAAAAGCAGACGCTGAAAGCATTAGAAATGAAAAGCTCAAAGTTTTTCAAAGCCTCCGACCATATACAAAAGAAGATATCGCTAATCATGTAATTCGCGGTCAGTATATGTCTTCTACCATAAAAGGCGAAAAAGTACCCGGCTATCGCGAAGAAGAAGGCGTGGGCGAAGAGTCTAAAACCGAAACTTACGCGGCTCTTAAATTCTACATAGATAACTGGCGTTGGGCTGGTGTTCCTTTCTACATCAGAACAGGAAAAAGAATGCCAACCAGAGTAACTGAAGTAGTGATTCACTTTAAGCCAAATCACCATCATTTATTCTCTTCTAACTCTAACTTGGCCAACCCACAAAACACGCTTGTTCTAAGAATTCAGCCTAATGAAGGAATCTTACTGAAGTTTGCCATGAAAATACCTGGTGCTGGTTACAATACCGAGCAGGTTAATATGGACTTCCATTACGATGATTTGAGCAACGTATATGTACCTGATGCTTACGAGAGGTTGATTCTTGATTGTATGCAAGGAGATGCTACGCTTTATGCTCGTGGAGACAGTACCGAAGCAGCTTGGGAGTTCATTGATCCAATTCTCAGAGCTTGGGAAAATGAAGAGATTCCAGTTTATGGATATCCTGCAGGAACTTGGGGGCCAGAAAATGCAGATACTTTAATTGATGGTGAGCAAATGACTTGGCGCTACCCTTGTAGCAACCTTACTGACGATGGAAATTACTGTGAACTTTAAAGCCTAAACATGGAAGCTAAAATACTTCAAACACCTTTAGATACTGCCAAAGCCTTCGCGGACTTTATGTTAGAACAACATAGAGAAAATGGAATGCTTACCGTAGCCCTTTCTGGTGGCTCAACTCCAAAAATATTGTTCGATCTATTGGCTACGGATTACAAAGATAAGTTTAACTGGTCAGAGATTCATTTCTATTGGGGTGATGAGCGTTGCGTGCCTCCTACCGATAACGACAGTAACTTTAAAATGACTAAAGAGCACTTGTTGAACCTCATAAGAATGCCTGAGGCAAACATACACAGAGTGCTTGGCGAAAACGATCCGATAGAAGAAGCTGAAAGGTATGGTCAACTCATTGAATCAAACCTACCCAAACAAGAAGGCAACCCAGTTTTCGATATCATTATTCTAGGCATGGGCACAGATGGACATACGGCTTCTATCTTCCCTCATGAAATTGAGTTACTAGACAGCCCCAAAACCTGTGAAGTAGCTAACCACCCGGAGTCTGGCCAGAAAAGAGTAAGCTTAACTGGCCCTGTAATTAATGCTGCTAAAAATGTATGCTTTTTAGTTACTGGCGACAATAAAAAAGAGAAGATCAAGCAGATTTTCGAAGATCATGAAGTAGCCAAGTCTTATCCTGCTTATCACATAAACCCTACTCATGGAGAGTTAATCTGGTTTATTGATGAGGCAGCCGCTGCTCAGCTAGAAGACTAGAAACATTAAAAGGTCTAGGACTAATAATTGCCTCAGACCTTTTTTATAAAACACATTAATCGTAATATTGCAATGTAATTATAAAACGATAGAGTCTTCAATTGAAGATATCAAAATCAAGAATAAGGTCAGTCACAAAATATAACATTATGAAATTATCGGAAATAAAGAATCATCTTGAAAGTCTAACAGATGTGATTTTTAAGCTGCCAAATGGAGAGGTTGTGCCTTCACATTTTCACGTTTCGGAAGTGGGTTCCGTCAAAAAACACTTCATTGATTGTGGAGGAACAATACGCAATGAAGACGTAATCAACTTTCAGTTATGGACATCAGTTGACTATGATCACCGACTGGCTCCGCAAAAACTAAAGTCAATTATTGAGCTTTCTGAAAAGCACCTTGACTTATCAGATGGAGAAATTGAAGTAGAGTATCAAGGTGAAACGTCTATTCAAAAATACGGGCTAGAATTGATTGATGGTGAATTTCAGCTTACATCTAAATTTACAGCTTGCTTGGCAGAAGACAAGTGTGGCGTACCACAAGAAAAACCGAAAGTGAGACTAAGCGCTATTGGTCAAAACGGGGCTTGTTCACCAAACAGCGGGTGTTGTTAACATGAAAAAAGAACTTAAAAGCACTATAGAGAAAGCCTCTGCCCTTCCTATCGGAGAGCAGAGGTTGAGCGTTCTACAAACGCTGATCGACTACATACAAGCAAAACGAGATGCTAAGGAGTCAATTAACCTCAACTTTATTTGCACTCATAATTCTCGAAGAAGCCAGCTTTCTCAAATTTGGGCTAAAACAGCAGCTCATATTAACGGTATTGATGTCAACGTTTTTTCTGGAGGTGTTGAAGTAACTGCCTTTAATGAAAGAGCGGTAGCGTCATGTGAACGCTTGGGTTTTGATATCGAAAAGTTAAATAACTCGGAAAACCCCGAGTACATCGTACACATTGACCAAGACATTAATACCAAGTGTTTTTCTAAAGTGTATGACCATGCTGACAACCCTAAAAACGCATTTGCCGCAGTGATGACCTGCTCCGATGCTGATGAGAACTGTCCATTCATACCAGGTACGGAAAAGCGAATTCCTCTTACTTATGAAGACCCTAAAGCTTTCGATAACACAGACAAAGAGTCTGAAATGTATGATAAGCGAAGTCTACAGATTGCCTCAGAGCTACTATATGTATTCAAGCAGATTGATAAAAACTGATTCGTAAATGATAATTTTAGGCTATGGATAAAATTAAAACCATAGCCTTTGATGCGGATGACACTTTATGGGTGAATGAACCCATATTTACGGACACCAGACTGAAGTTTGAAGAGATTCTAGGTAAGTACATTTCCATTAACGAAAACCTTGAAATGGAGCTTTACAGCGTAGAATCTAGAAACCTCAAGCTATTTGGTTACGGTATAAAAGGTTTCACACTATCTATGGTTGAGTCTGCTCTAGAACTCACCAACTATGCCATAAAAGGTAAAGACATTGAAAGAATAATCTTCCTAGGCAAAGAAATGCTGGAACATCCTGTTCAAGTTTTGCCAGACATAGAAGAAGTTCTAGATATTCTGGAGAACCATTATCATTTAATGATTATCACCAAGGGCGACCTTTGGGATCAAGAGAATAAAATTGCTCGCTCAGGGTTAATGCGCTACTTCGATACCGTGGAAATCGTCAGTGAAAAGAACGTAGCAACTTATAGAGAGGTATTAAAGAGAAACTCCATAAATGCTACGGAATTCTTGATGATTGGCAACTCGCTCAAGTCAGATGTATTACCCGTAATTGAGATGGGAGCACAAGCCATTCATATTCCCTTTCATGATACCTGGACCCATGAAATGGTTGACAAATCTGAAGTAAACGAACTTACATACATAGAAATGTCTTCAGTTTCAAAACTCCCTGAATATCTGGGGGTTTAATAGATTAATGAAGCGCATTATTATAGTATTTGGGCTTGCTTCTTTGGCTTTAATTATTGGAGCTTGTGGCTATAATGTCTCAAACCCTGACGATATCCTTGTCGGAAAATATGAGGTAACATCTATTGAAATTTCAGGTTGCGACAACCCAAATGACAACTTCAGCTCTTCTTCCAAAGATTTTGGCTGTTCTATAGAAGGACACTACCAAACTTGTAATTCAATCACTTTGGAGTTGACCAATGACCGAGCCTATATACTTTCTAGAAATACGCGCACTATAGACAAGAGAATTGGCACCGTGTTAAACGAACGGCAACCTCTGGTTGGATACTACTCTTTTGATGGAGACCAGCTTAGAATCTGCTTTAATGGAAACTGTAATGGTGCTATATGGCAATTAGATGACAACTATCTCAACCTAAACATTCAACAGGCAAATGGTTGCACTGAAACCATTTTGGCCAATAAGCGCTAACCTAAAATGGATTTACTTGAGTTGAGCAGCTCAAGAACGGCATCTTTATAATTTCTTCCGATAGGTAATTCTACACCATTTACCTCTACTGCACTATTCGAAAATGCTTCTATTCTCTTTAGCGGTACTATAAAAGACCTGTGAATTCTTACAAAGCAGTCTTCTGGCAGCTTTTCTTCCAAAAAGCTTATTTTCTGTAAAGAGATTACCTCCTTACCCGGCAACTTAATTCGAACATAGTCTTTTAGACTTTCTATATACAGAATGTCTTTCAAGTACACCTTCACCATTTTCCTATCTGCTTTTAGGAAAATATGCGGATCATCAGATCTCAAGGCATCCTGCTGTTCAATTAACTCTGCAACCTCTACTTCGTGATTGTTTAAGACTTTATTTACTGCCTTCAGGAATCTCTGAAAAGAAATAGGCTTGAGTAAATAATCAGCTACATTCAATTCATAACTCTCTAAAGCATATTCTCTATAAGCAGTGGTAAAGATGATGCGGGCACTGGGATTCAACACTTTCAAAAACTCAATACCAGTGAGTTTGGGCATTTGAATATCCAGAAAAATTAGGTCTACAGCTTCTTTTTTTAGCAGCTCAAAAGCTTTTAAGGCATTATCGCACTCTGCCACCAACTCCAAGCCATCAATTTTACTGATGTGAGAAAGAATTACCTCCCTTGCTAAAGGCTCATCATCTACTACTAAGCATTTCAAGTTCATTGCTAAAAATTGAGTTTTAAGACCACTAAAAAGGAATCGGTAGATTCATGAATATTCAGTTCATGGGTTTCTGGATAAAGAATCTCTAGTCTGCGTTTAACATTTTTCAACCCAATTCCCTCTTTATATGCAAACTTGTCTTCAGCCTCTATATAACTGCTCTTACTGTTTTCAACTTTTAAAATCAGCCCCCTATGCTTTAAAGCAATATCTATAGATATCCATGAGCCCTCTAGTTCATCACTTGCTCCATGCTTAAACGCATTTTCAACAAAAGGCAAAATAAGCAATGGTGCTACACTTTCATCTCCATTTTCATTGGTTACATTGAGCGTAACATTAAGCCGATCGCCATACCTGATCTTCTCTAGCTCTATGTAATCTTTTACTAAACTGATTTCTCTAGAAAGAGGGACTCTATTCGCGTTACACTCATATAGCATATAGTCAAGTAATTCTGAAAGCTTCAAAACCACTTCTGGCGCTTCTTTACTTTGCTTAAGCGTTAACGCATATAAGTTATTTAAGGTGTTGAACAAAAAGTGAGGATGAATTTGAGACTTTAAGAATTTAAGTTCTGCCTCTAGCTTATCTTCAATCAATTGCTGGTTCTTTTTCTGTTCTTGGTACCAGTACTTAAACCACTTGCAAACCACGGCTACGGTCATAACCGGATATATATTATTGGTGTGCTTAAGAATTTTACCAACATTAATTAAAGGAGATTGGAAAGTATCACTCGGCCAGAAAAGAGGTTGCTGGATGAACAAATATTCAAACCAAGAAAGGGTGGAAAATACTATTACTACCCCTACAAAAGATAAAAAGAAAGCTGCAAACTTTTCTTTAAAGAGCAGCTTAGGCATCAAGATGTAGAGCGTTATATAAACTGCCGGAATCTGAACTAAGGCATGACTGGCCTGCACCGCAATTTGCTTGGCATACTCTTCTTCAAAACTTCCATACACTATTCCGAAAAACAGGATGTACACAGCCCAAAAAATGAGGTGCCAAATAACTCTTGGAGTTCTGAATAATATGTTTTCTAATCTGGGCTTAGCCATAGCAGTTGGTAAAGAAGACATCAAAACTAGCCTTTAAGTTTCTAATAATCATTGCAATAGACAAATTCAATTATAGCTCCCATCAACGTCTACTTAACATCGACCAAATGCAGAATCACTGCAAATACACCATTGGTCTTAAAAACAATTGAGTTGGTCTAAAAGGCATTTCTGCCTGAAACTCAAAGCTTAAAAGCTAGTAAAGGCACTAAAAGGTCAACAACTCAAATTATGAAAACTCACTTTACCATTGCCCTATTTTGGCTCGGTTTCTCCCTACTTTTTGCTCAGGAGCAAGACACGCGCAAAGCTTACAACTATTCAATTAGCCGTACAAATGAGCCCATTAATGTAGATGGCATCGCTGATGAAATAGCTTGGCAACATGCACCTAAAATAGACCATTTTATGAATCATTGGCCGGCCGATCAGGGTGAAGCCGAAGCACGCTCTGAAGTTTGGACGCTTTATGATGAGGAATACATTTACGTATTGGCTAAGCTCTATGATAATGGAGAAAGAATAGTTCAGACATTAAGAAGAGATAATGTAGACGGACATTGGAATAGCGACAATTTCACTGTGGTTTTAGATCCTTTTAACACCAAACAAAGTGGCTTTTTCTTTGGGGTGAATGCTGGTGGAGCTCAAGTAGAAGCCCTTCTGAACATTGAAAATGGAAATACTAATTTTGATGAAAACTGGGATAACAAGTGGTTTTCGGAAGTAAGAAGCTACGCTGACCATTGGATAGTAGAAATGGCTATTCCTTTTAAAACCCTTAGGTACAACAGCACCCAAACCGAATGGGGTGTAAACTTTATACGGGGCGACATGGAGCGGAATCACTACTCTACATGGACACAGTTTCCAGTTGCCTTTGGAGGTATAGACATTAATTTCATGGGAACGCTGCAATGGGATGCACCACCAAAGAAAGCTGAAGGCAAGGTGGTGCTCATCCCCTACTTGGCTGGCAGCACTCATCGTAACTATGAGGAAGAAACTGGCGAGAACGGTTATGAAAACAGTGCAGATATTGGCTTAGACGCCAAAGTAGCCGTAACCAGCTCGTTGAATTTAGACCTTACCGTTAACCCAGACTTTTCTAATGCAGATGTAGACCAGCAAGTAACCAACCTCAGCCGATTTAGCATATTCTTTCCAGAGCGAAGAAACTTCTTTTTAGAAAACGGAGACATATTCTCCAATTTTGGAGGCCGACAAATTCAGCCATTCTTTTCGAGAACAATTGGCCTAAATAAAGGGCAACAGGTACCTATTAAATACGGAGCACGACTTACCGGCAATCTAACGCCTAATATGCGCATTGGTGTCATGAATGTGCAGACAGGCGCTACCGATGAAGTTGAGCCAAACAATTATTCTGTTTTAGCAGCGCACCAGAGGGTTTTTAGTCGTTCTGTAGTAAAGGCAATTTTCATTAACCGTGCAGGCCAGAATGGAGACTATGCTAGAAATGGTGGTTTGGAATTCAATTATGTACATCCTTCCGGCTCTTGGAACAATACCATACGCTACCATTTGGCCACTAACGAAGAAAACCTAAGCAACAATCGCTATTACGGTATAGATGGAGGCTATAGAAATAGAAACATTATTCTGGGTTGGGCGATAGATGTTGTTGGAAAAAACTATGAAACCGAACTGGGATTCAACCCAAGGCTATATAATTACAATGCCGAAACTGAAGAAACTACTAAACAAGGTTACACTAAATTTAATCCGTGGTTTATGTATCGCTTTAGACCCAAATCGGAGTCTGCAGCCTTGAATATACACGGCCCAAGAACTTGGCATATTGGCTGGTTAAACACCGATGGTTCTCTCAATGAAAGGCGCCATGGCATTGGTTACGACTTCTTCTTTAAAAACACAATGGAACTCCGATTCAACCGTGTGTTTTTTGAAGCTAACCTTCCCGTTCCTACCAACTTAATTGGCAAAGATGCAGCCTTACCTGTAGGCAATTACCAATACACAGATAACTCCATATTCTTTATTAGCGACCGTAGAAAGGTAATAAACACCGAATTATCTCTAAGACACGGCACATTCTACAACGGTACCAAGAGTGGTTTTACCACAGCACTAAACTTTAGAACTCAACCGTGGGGTACTTTTGGGGTAAACTATGACTACAATAAAGTGAAGCTAGCAGAAGGATATGGCGAATCTGATCTTCACTTATTCAGGCTGAATGCAGAAATCAGCTTCTCAAATAAAATGTTCTGGACCACAGCTATTCAATACAATTCTCAAGCAGAGAATTACAATGTCTTTTCTCGTTTTCAATGGCGTTACAAGCCCATGTCTGACTTGTTTATAGTCTACACGGATAATTATGGTATAAATGGACTAAACATAAAAAATCGTCAATTGGTATTTAAAATAACTTATTGGTTGAATATGTAAACTGACTGAACAAAGCCTCTCATCAAGCTACACTTACAATTATAAGTATAAGTCTAATCTACCCCCTGATGACCATATGATTATTCTTTGCAACTAATTAATGGCATCTGTGTACTAGAAGTAATTATATTCAAAAGAACAGGGTGCGAACCAAGTACAAACGACCTTTATGAGCATATTAAATCAAGTCCATATTTTTGATTTATCAGTTAAGATGACAAATTTGTTTTCTGGGTTTAAACAAATGTCTAAATAAAATATCTTATGAATACACACAACTTAAAACTCGCTGTTCTCAGCTTATTAATCAGTCTTGTGAGTTTTTCATCAAATAGAAGAAGTGATGTAATGTTTCCCGATAAGGAAACAATTCTAATTGAAGATTATGCTAACTATGATAACTTTTTTCCAATTGCCACATTGGATTTCAGTAACAAAGGTATCAAAGACAAAATCCATATAGTTTACGTTAGTTTCGACCCAAGTATTGATCACTACAAACCCTTCTCTCCAAACGATAATATAGATGAATTCACCTTCAGTATTACCGATAATGGATTATACAAACCAACTTTTGAAAAATCTGCATTAGTAATTGGGAAAGACTTTGAAGAACACTTGAAAATTGCGCAAGAGACTTACACTGAAGCTAAATCTAAAGATTCGACCTCACCTAAAGTAAGAATAATGAAATATCTAAGCTGGTGGCAGGGAGATCAAACTCCAGTAAACTCATTAGGAAATAAAATGAAATTCATCTGCCAAATAGATATTTTGTCAATCGCTAATGATGATTGTAGGCTCTTTGTCTTTTATGATGAACATGATCAAGTGGTAAAGCACATTTATCAAAGAACCTAATCAATTATATAGCCCCCACTAGTCTGTATAAAGCAACTCTAGTTATTCTTGAAAGCTCTATGCACTGGCACTCTTAAAAGCTATCAAACAGCAGAAAGCGGAAATATTTGAATTACAACTTCAGGTTTTCAGTAATTGCTAATACCGCAAAAAAAAATGCAGCCAGAGGCTGCACCTTTATTAATTAACGATTAACTATTTCTTGAGTAATGAGTCCAGAATGTCTTCTGGCCTGTAGTACTGAAAAGTCTTATCATCAGACATGGCCACGAACAACCCTTTTCTAAAAGTGTCATTCAGTGGAATACTGGTAATTTCTGAGCCATCGCTCTCGTTGGTAGATACCTTTACTGCGCCTAGCTCATCATGCTGATGTGGGTTACCGTTTGTTCCTTCTCTAGGGAATATTCTGAACATATTGGCTTGCTGATCGGAAATAAGGATGAACCCAGTTCCGTTGCCTGTGTCATATATGGAGATGCCTTCATTATCGTCTCTGAAACCCTCGGTTCCGAATAAGGCTAATTCCTCATTTCCCTTCTCTGGGTCTGCATAGTACTTGCGAGTCCCTACATTTTCATCAGAGTAATAGATAAATCCCAACTCATGATCTACGGCAATAGACTCTATTTCCTTAGTGCCACTAAACTTACCGAACTTTCGCACCAATGTGGCTTGTAAGGCTCCTGTAGAGTCTGCTTCTAATAAATACTGCCACAAGTAACCTTCAGTCGGGCCATTCTTTCTGCCCATAATCACAAAAGTCTTATTATCAGATGGTCTCTGATAAAGTGAGATACCCATCAGGTCTCTGTGCTCAGGTGCTGTTTCACCTTCAAACATAGGGAAACCGCCATTGTCTATTGGCTTCATATTTGGAACAGAAAACACCCTAAGCATAGAGTTCAACCTCTCTCCTGTCACGGCAAAATCTACTGTATCATTGCCAACAGAAAGGTTATACCCTACGTCTACATTATTCGGGCGCTTAAGATCTCTCACTACTTTTTCAGGAAAAATCCTTCCTTCCAAGTCGTATACATACAAAGCACCATCAGCATCTTTATCTGTACCTATAACTAAGCTCTTGGACGGATCGGCTTTGTTAATCCAAATAGCAGGATCGTCAGAATCGTGCTTAACAGGCTCGGTTGTCAATACTGGTGCAATTGCGGGTACATTATTGCCACAGCTGGCAACAGCAATGGCTAGCACACCTATTATTAAATTGAACTTCTTCATATTGAATATTGATAAGGAAGCCTTAAAAGCTTTTCGTCATTCCCGACCCTGATCGGGAATCTCCTCAAAAGGTTCAATAGTCCCTAGGAGATCCCCAATCAAGTTGGGGATGACGGTTCTATTTTGCTTTTAAGGCAACCCTACTTTTTACTGATTATTAAACAAGTCGAACTTAAGACCTGCGTTGAACCTTACATTGTAGTATTCCATTTGCATGGTTCTGCTACTCTCGCCCTGATAGTATCTCAATGGCTGATTTGTAAGATTGTTCACCTCAAAGAAGAATCTCCACTGCGGAGTGAAAGCATAAGAACCATTCACATCTAGAAAAGTCTGCTTGTCGTAGAATCTATCTTCAAAAGCCTCTCCACCTAGTTCATCAATGTAATCGCTAGCATAGTTCAAAGAAGCTCTCAGTACAAGCTTATCAGTCTCATAAGAAAGTGAAGCATTGAACATGTTATTCGCTGTTCCTGGTAGCTCTAGGTCTTCGTTTTCTCTACCCTGAATACCCGTAGTGCTAGACTGAGTCAATGTATAGTTCAAATAAAGCCCTAGGCCTTTCCAAATTTGTCTTTGGAACGATACTTCTAAACCGTAAATCTCGGCTGTTCCACCATTCTCGAAAGTGGTAAACTCAAGGTCGTTTCCGAAAGAAGGATCAACGTATCCTTCAATCACTCTTTCATAGATGAATTTATCTATGTCTTTATAGAATACTCCACCAGAAACGATACCGATGTTCTCGAAGTAGTTTTCATACATCAAATCGAAGTTCATTGAAGTGGTTGGCTCCAAATCTGGGTTACCTCTTACCAACTCTTCATCGTCTGGGCTAAATTCAGCATAAGGCACCAAGTCGAAATAGTTAGGACGTGCGATAGTGTTGGTCCAAGCAAATCTTAAAATGGAGTTATCACTGAAATTGTAATTTAAGTGAACACCAGGCATAAAGTTGCCATAGTTTTGACTATCTGAAGCTTCAGAAATATCGTCATTATCTACATCTAAAATAAAGCCTGAATAATCAATGCTTGTGCCCTCGTATCTCAAACCTATTATACCAGAAAGGTTCTCATTCAACTGAACATCTGCCATAGCATAAGCGGCATAGATGTTTTCTGTAGCTGTATAGTTACCAGGCACATACTCTCCTAGCTCATCAGACTCATCGAACAAAGCACCATTCTTTAAATCTAGATTACCCAAGAAAGCTGGAGAACCAAAACGCCCCACTCTGTACTGACTTCCTGCTAAATAGTCTGGGTTACTGTAATCGTTGGTAGGAATATCTCCTAAAGTTGCACCAAAGGCATCTTCATCTAAAGGCTCATAAGAATAGAAAACATTGTCTCTAAGCTTGTTCTTGTTTCTAAGTCTTGCACCAAATTTGATCAAAGTGCTGTTCGAAACGGGCTTTTGGAAATCTATTCTAGCGTTGAAATCTTCATCTTCAGTATAATCATGATTTTCGCTAATCTCGTTTAAGCCAATGCCTAAATTATCAGCTGAATTACTCAAAATAGCCAATGGAAATTCTGGATCTGATAGATTCACATTTACCGACTGGTCTGACTCTCTGTAAGAAAGGTATCTCTCATTTGGTCTATCTTCTGAAGCTTTAGCATAGGTAGCAGACCAAGTCAATTTTAATGTATTGAAGAGGTGTTCACCTTTAAGGGAAATATTTCTATTTCTTTGATCCTCCAGTCTTCTCTTTTTTACCCTGTCGCTATCCAAACCTCCTTTAGTCTGAAATTCTACCCTCGCTCCTTGTGGAATGTTATATACTCCTGGAGATGTTTCAACGGCTATGCCGTCATCAAAAGCATCATCTAACTGAGAAACTCTCATTCTGAATCTGTTTTCCCAATCGTCTCTCCAATTGTAAACACCAGAAAGATATAGCTTATGATTCGGGTTAATTTCATAGTCTAAAGCTAGGTTGAAGCTTCTTCTTACCCTTTGAACCTGATACTCTCTAATATCGAACTCTTCGATAACAACTCTATCAAAATCATCTTTGTACCAAACAGCCTCAACATTGTCTGAACCGAAATCGTGATTGTTATAGCTAGCAGAGAAAACTGCGCCTAACTTATCATTAGCAAAACGGTTGGAAGCAATAACTGAACCCGTCCAAATTGGCTTTTCTGAAAGAAAGTTAAAGCCTGAAGCTAGAGTACCTGAAACCCTCTTGCCAGAAGGAGCAGAACGAGTAACAAGGTTTACCGAACCACCAATTGCATCAGCATCCATATCTGGCAATACTGCTTTATTTACCTGAATAGTTTGAATCAGATCGGAAGGAATAAGGTCCAATTGAATGTTTCTATTGTCTCCCTCTGCTGAAGGAATACGCTCGCCATTCAGAGTTACCGAGTTCAACTGAGGCGCAAGACCTCTTACAATGATATTTCTAGCCTCCCCTTGGTCATTCTGGATGGTGATACCAGGAATACGTTTCAAAGCATCTCCAATATTTGCATCAGGGAAACGGCCTATCTGGTCAGCAGCAACAACGTTGGTAATGTTTGCATTGGTTTTCTGCTGGTTCAAAGCTTTAGCCTGCCCTTTCAGACGATCTCCCATCACAATTACTTCTCCGCCTTCGGCATAACCTGCCTCCATCTTAAAATTAAGTTCGGTAGTAGCACCTGCATTAATTGTAACTGTTTGCTCAATCTTTTTATAACCTATAAACGTAACTGTAAGCGTATACTCGCCTGCCGGTATATCTATAATAGTATAGTATCCATTGGCATCTGTAGGAATACCTTTTTGCGCATTGGTTAGTACCACGCTAGCCCCTGGCATTGGTAGGCCAAGCTCATCGATCACACGCCCGGTTAAAGCTCCTCCTTGTGCATAAGCCAAGGCCGAAACCGAGAAGATCATTGTTAATGTGAGTAAGAGTTTTTTCATAGTTGTTTGTTGAATTTTTACTGGAGCAAAAATGAAAATGGCCTTAGAACAGGTGATGAAGAGACTATTAATTGTGTGATAAATTGAGGACAAAAAACGTTAACAAAACATAGACAGCCATTACTAACACATTGATATTAAGCACATTAACAAACACACCAATGTTAACAGCTAAATAGTGCTAGTAATTGATTAAAAACTCTTTAAGCTTGTTGGCGGCTTCTGTATTCAGCTTTTTCTTGAGACGATAACGAGACACTCTTAGGCTATCGGTGCTAATGCCCAAGATGGTGGCTATATCTTTTGAAGAGATTCCCATACGGATGAGCGCGCAGAGCCTGATTTCACTTTCGGTAAGGTCGGCAAACTCCTTTTTTATTCGGTGAGAAAAGTCGTCATGTACCTGATTGAAACTATCTTGAAAATGCTCCCACTCTCTATCGAACTGAAACCCCTTGTCTATGGAGTTGGAAAGCTTACTGACAACATCAGACTTCATTTTGTTCTCCTTATCCAGTACGCTGATCTGTTCACGCAAATCTTTTAGCAATCGGTTCTTTTGAATAATATGAAGTGTCTTGGTGGTCAGGTCTTGGCTTCTGGCTTCTAGCTCTAGGTAGAACTGTTCTTCTTTCAGTTTTTTATTTTCTAACTGCGTCTGAAGTGCCTTTTGCTCTAGCTCTATGTTCTCAATCTTTGCATCGCTCAAGGCCTTTTGGGCCTTAAATGCTTCTGTTGCATTAGTTCTTCTTTTCCGCTCCTGTATTGCTACTAGCGTAACGAAAAATATAAGGCCAAGAGACCCAACAATGACTGTATTTCTGGTTTGTCTACCAATGCGCTGTTCTGCCTCAAGCTGAACTATGGCCTGCTCCTTCTCTTGCGTTTCATAGAGTGTTTGAAAATTGGCAATCTGCCCTGCAATTTGAGAATTGAATAGGTTTTGACTGAATTCATAAGCACTATCATAATACATCAGAGCCAGCGATTCCTGACCATCGGCCCGATATACTTTGGCTAAATCATGATAGGCACTAAGTATTTCGTAATTCAGGTTTAAGCTATCGGCTAGTGCTAAAGCCTTATTGGTATACACAACCGACTCCTCTACAATTCCACGCTTTCTATACGTGTCACCAATATTATTGAGTGTATTCACCAATGCTGGTAAATTATTACACACAGAATCGTACTTAGCCGATTGCAAAAAGTAGTCGTAGGCCTGTTCAAACTGACCCAGGTCTTCATAGATACTACCAATATTATCATGAATGATGGCCAAGCCTCGGCTATCGTCTAACGCTTCGTAGAGCTCCAATGCTTTGTATTGATAAAAGAAAGCTGAGTCAGAATCGGCCGTTTTTTCATAGTAGTGCCCAATCACCCCATAGGTTTCTGCCAAGCCGCTTGAATCATTGAGCAACAAAAAGAGTTTTCTAGACCTATGATATTCATTTAAGGCTTTGTCCCATAAATCATGAAATTGATAGGCCGCCCCTAAAGCCAAAAGAGTTTGAGCCGTTTCATTGGTAGCGTTGAGCTCTTGAAAAACCTTGAGCGCATCGGTTAGGTAAGAAATGGCATTGTCATAGGCACCTTGTAGATAGAATATTTCACCCATGGTTCGCTTAGCTACCGCGTAGTTATGATCATCAGCCTGAGAAAGAGCTTCGTCCATAGCTAGCTTTGCGTAAAAAAATGCTGAGTCTGGATCGCTAGAAGCGTAAAAACTACCTAACTCATTAAGTGACCTCAACTGAACCGATAGTGTATTGGCCGAGTTGGAAGAGGTAGGAATAAGCACATTATTGCTTTTGATCTGCCCTAAAGCGGAAGCAGAACAAACTAGAAAGAGCAATAAAGTGAGCGTACTCCGAAACATCAGAGCAAGCTAACCTCACTATGTTAGCCCAAAGGTTAGTGAATTTGAAGTTTGTGTGAAGTTTTGGATTTTTAAGTACATAGATGATAGTACAGAGTATTGAGTAGATAGTATTGAGACATTCAATCATCGAAATCAGTTGTTCGTAATCCTGTGCGGACTGCTACTATTACTAAAACTCTATTAACCAAATCACATACTAAGAATGATAGGTACTCGCCAAAGGCAAAGTACCAGTTACATTAGCAGACAAATGAGTGCTAGGTGATTTAAAATCTTAAGCAGTTTTATAAAAGGTCTGAATTCATCATATTCATTCCTCAATACTTAAACACATGCTACTCCCTCTAAACTGCACAGTTAATTACATCGAAGATTTCCTAAGTCCAAAAGAGTCTCTCGCACTTTATACTCTGTTAATTAAACAGTATAAGTTAGATAAAGCCAGAACTAGAATAGAGGCTGGAGGTCGGATTATAGAAACTGATGGCTTCAAAATACTCTTTTCTATGCCCGATCTGATTGCCAGGAACACGCACCCTGAACATATTCATGGCAAATCATATCCATTTGAGGGCCTGATGCAAGACTTAAAAGACAAAGTGGAAAAGATCTCTAATCAAAGCTTCGACTTAGCCATGTGCCTATACTATCCTGATGGTTCCTTTTATGCTCCCTATCATTCGGATCAACAAACCTCAGGAGTAAAAACTATTCTGCCATCACTTAGCCTTGGAGAAGTAAGAGAATTCAGTTTTAGAGATAAGGAAACAGAATCTACCTTTTCCTTAGATCTTGCTAATGGAAGCCTCCTTATTATGGGTGAGAACTGCCAGAAAGATTATGAACACAGCTTGATCAAGAACGAAAAATATCAACGGCCTAGAATCAATATCACTTTCAGAGAGGCAGCATTCCAATAGAAGCCCCCATTAAAGAGATAATAGTACATAGTATCTAGACTTACTTGAAGTATGTACCTACGCCTTTGTTGGTCTTGTGACCAATAAATCTGATGAGTCATGCTTAGAGACTCGTTGGTGAAAACACCAACGAGGGCTTGGAGTACCTAGAATCTATAAAAATGACTAAGTCAAATTCCATGCTCAACGGCTGGTTTTAAATGATAGTACAGAGTTTTGAGTAGATAGTATTGAGACATTCAATCATCAAAATCAGTTGTTCGTAATCCTGTGCGGACTGCTACTATTACTAAAACTCTATCAACCACACCCATGCTAAGAATGATAGGTACTCGCCAAAGGCAAAGTACCAGTTACTTTAGCAGACAAGTGAGTGCTAGGTGATTTAAAATCTCAAGCAGTTTTATAAAAGGTCGGAATTCATCATATTCATTCCACAATACTTAAACACATGCTACTCCCTCTAAACTGCACAGTTGATTACATCGAAGGTTTCCTAAGTCCAAAAGAGTCTCTCGCACTTTATACTCTGTTAATTGAACAGTATAAGTTAGATAAAGCCAGAACTAGAATAGAGGCTGGAGGTCGAATTATAGAGACTGATGTCTTCAAAATACTCTTTTCTATGCCCGATCTGATTGCCAGAAACACGCATCCTGAACATATTCATGGCAAATCATATCCATTTGAGGGCCTGATGCAAGACTTAAAAGACAAAGTGGAAAAGATCTCAAATCAAAGCTTCGACTTAGCCATGTGCCTATACTATCCTGATGGTTCCTTTTATGCTCCCTATCATTCGGATCAACAAACCTCAGGAGTAAAAACTATTCTGCCATCACTTAGCCTCGGAGAAGTAAGAGAATTCAGCTTTAGAGATAAGGAAACAGAATCTACCTTTTCCTTAGATCTTGCCAATGGAAGCCTTCTTATTATGGGTGAAAACTGCCAGAAAAATTATGAACACAGCTTGATCAAGAACGAAAAATATCAACAGCCTAGAATCAATATTACTTTCAGAGAGGCTGCATTCCAATAGAAGACCCCATCAGAGAGATATAAGTACATGGTATCTAGACTTACTTGAAGTATGCACCTACGCCTTTGTTGGTCTTGTGACCAATAAATCTGATGAGTCATGTTTAGAATCTCGATGGTGATAACGGTAACTAGGTCACACAAATAAATTTCAGGGCTTGTTTTTAATAATTAACCTGCTAAATTCCTGTTTTTCAGAACTTTAAATGTAGAAGAAATGAATATTATAGAAAGAATACCGTTTAATAAACTATTTATTAGAAACAATCTTGGTTATAGTCCAGTAAGAAAAATTAGAAATGGTAGTATTACTTATTTACCTACTCAAGCTAAAAGTGAAGGACATTTTATAATGCTCTATAAAAATGGTCTTATTGAAGATTTTACAACTGCTGATTATCTAATAAGTAAGAATGATTTAGGAGAAGATACAATTATTGGTTTTGTTGAATCTACAATAACTAAGTCATTTAGAAGGCAATAAAAAAACTCCGTATAGGGCTTTATGCCTTTGTTAGCCTTGTGACCAACAAATCTGATGAATCATGCTTAGGGGCACGTTGGTGACAACACCAACGAGGGCTAGGAATCAATATTACTTTCAGAGAGGCTGCATTCCAGTAGAAGCCTCCACTAAAGAGATAATAGTACGTAGTATTTAGATTCACTTGAAGTACGCACCTACACCTTTGTTGGTCTTGACCAACAAATCTGATGAGTCATGCTTAGAGACTCGTTGGTGAAAACACCAACGAGGGCTTCGGCAAGCACCAGTCACTACGGCAGAAAGGTGAGATTTCTTATACCGGTCATCAAGGTTTAAACCTTGAGCTAAAGATCAATCTTCTTAACCTTTCGTTTGGCTTTCCAGTAGCCCCAAAGTAGCTTGGGGCTTATGGCTTTTTTCCTCTAGAAGCTTCTAGCATATCCCACATCTCTTGAGGAATCTTTTCTAGGTGACTGAACTCACCAGCACCCATTAGCCATTCGCCACCATCAATGGTCACTACTTCTCCATTTACATAGGCAGAATAATCTGACATTAGATAAGCCGCTAGGTTAGCTAGCTCTTGGTGCTCTCCTACTCTACCTACAGGCACTAGCTTTGCTGGGTCAAACTTCTTCACTAAGTCACCTGGCAACAGCCTACTCCAAGCGCCTTCTGTCGGGAATGGCCCAGGGGCAATAGCATTTAGCCTGATTTTATACTTAGCCCATTCAACGGCTAATGATCTCGTCATAGAAAGCACTCCGGCTTTAGCACAAGCAGATGGCACCACATAACCAGAGCCTGTCCAGGCATAAGTGGTTACAATATTGAGAACCGTACCAGCCTGTTTTTGCTCAATCCACTTCTTCCCTAAGGCAAGGGTAAAATTGGTTGTACCCTTTAGCACAATATCTATGATGGTATCGAAAGCTCTATTGGAAAGTCGTTCTGTTGGGCTTACAAAGTTACCGGCTGCATTATTCAAAAGACCATTAATTTGACCGAAACGCTCTTCAGTCACCTTCAGCACATTTTCTACCTGCTCGTAATCTCGCACATCGCATTGTACCGGTAACACGGTTCCTCCCGTCTCCTCTTCCAACTCTTTAGCCGACTTTTCAAGTACCTCAATCTTTCTACTTGTGATTACCAAATTGGCTCCAAGCTCCAAAAAATACTTGCCCATAGATCGGCCTAAACCTGTTCCACCACCTGTAACAATAATGGTTTGCCCTTTGAGCGCACCATCTTTTAACATTCCATCAGTTCTCATTTATCCGTTTTTCTAAAGTGAGTGAACCTTCAAGATATCAAAAATATTCTCTGCATGCATAACATTTTTTAGGGCTATCCTTTAAAAGTCAAAACAAGCCAAGGGCTCAATCAATTCTCAGATGAATTCAGCATATTTGCTTTATATAAGCAACAACATGAAACGTCTTAAAACTCAAATATTATTTGCCTTAGCCACATCTATTATGCTTAGCTCTTGTGTGGCCAAGAAAGAATTCGATGCTCTTTTTAATGAAAAAACCAACCTAGAGAACGAAAACGCTTCACTCAAAGAAAACCTGGAGATTGCTGAAGAGAAAATCAGCAGACTAGAGGTTCAGGTAGAAGAATACAAAGCCAAAAATGAAGCTACTCAAAACGATCTCGATGTATTGACTAAAGAGTATAATACTGTAAAAGGAAATTATGAGCGAGTAAAGCAGTTATACGACAATCTACTTTCTAACAGCAGCCAGTTGAACTCTGACTTGGCTCAACAGCAACAAAGGCTTTTGGCTATTCAAGACGATCTGGAAATTGAAAGGAAGAAGAATCAAGAACTGGCCGAAGATCTTTCTAAAAGAGAAGCCCGGGTAGCCGAATTAGAGAAATTGATTGCGGATAAAGATGCGGCTGTTCAACAATTGAAGAAAAGAGTAACCGATGCTTTACTCAACTTCAACGAGAATGAGCTCACAGTAGAAGTAAAGAATGGAAAAGTATATGTTTCATTGGCCGAAAAGCTCCTTTTTGGTTCTGGAAGCACAAAAGTTGATGCCCAAGGAGCAAACGCGCTAAAACAACTCGCTGCTGCACTTAAAGGAAATAGCGAAATAAATATTATGGTGGAAGGCCATACGGACAATGTGCCAATTTCTAGAGCTTCTCAATACATGAATGATAACTGGGATTTAAGTGTAATGAGAGCCACTTCTATTGTTAGAATTTTAGTAAGCAACGGTGTAAGCCCAGAGACTATTACCGCTTCGGGCAGAGGTGAGTTTTCTCCTGTTGCCGTAAACAACACCCCTGAAAACAAGGCTTTGAATAGAAGAACGGAAATCATCCTTACACCAAAACTCGATGAACTCTTCCAGATTCTTGAAACTTACTAAACATTTCGGCTGAAAAAGAGATTTTCAACTCATGAGTGATCAAAACGAATATTCAGAATTGAGCAATGACGAGCTCTCTCGTAAGTTGAACAAATTTAAGAAGCTACAACTAGGCATTTTTATTGCCGCGCTTGTAGCTTCTGTAGCCGTAGCAGTGGTGTCATTTTCCAAAAATGCCACACAAGGGTATCAGATTATACCTTTATTTCTTATTGTCGGAATTGCCTATCCGTTTATGGCTTTTGGAGGAATTAGAAAAAAGATTAAAACTGAATTAGACAGCCGCTCAAAACATTGAGGCTCTTTCCATCATCCAAGCGCATAAAAGTGCACCGTAAGTTCCTAAGGCATAACCTAGCACTGCCAATAACACACCAACAGGTGCTAAAGCAGGACTAAAAGCAGATGCTACTACTGGTGCTGAAGCTGCACCACCTACGTTGGCCTGACTTCCTACGGCTACAAAGAAGAATGGTGCTTTCACTAATTTAGCTACCACTATCATTATAATTACATGGAACAACATCCAGGTAATTCCAATCAGGAATAGCCCCATATTGTCGAATATCTCCTGAATATTCATCTTCATACCAATAGTGGCCACCAGAATAAAGATGAACACACTGCCTAATCTGGAAGCACCAGCACCTTCATACTTTCTAAACTTTGTGAATGAAAGCCCCACTCCTATAGTAGTTGCAATAACAACCAACCAGAAGAAGCCAGAAGCTAGTGACTCTAAAGAGTATTTCGCTAACCATTCTTTTCGCTCTTCAAGCATGGGTGAAATAACATCTGAACCCCAATGAGCTAAGGCAGTCCCTCCAAAAGCAAGGGCGAGAATAACATAGGTTTCTGGTAGAGTAGGAATTTTTGCAATACTAGCCTGATACTTTTCTACTCGGCTTTTTAAATCATCAATAGCAGAAGTATCTGATTTTAACCATGCATCAATTTTCTTGGTGATACTCGCACCGTAAAGCAAAAAGCCCGTCCAAATGTTGGCACAGATTACATCTACCACAATCATAGTAGCAAACAAGTCGTCACCTACTTCGAAAATTTCTTTCATAGAAGCTTGATTGGCCCCACCGCCAATCCAACTACCAGCCACAGTAGTAAGACCTCGCCACACCTCTTGACCATCACCAACATCTAGCACACTAGGCGCAATGGTAGAAATGAGTAGAATTGCCAATGGTCCGCCTAGCACAATGCCAAAGGTAGCAGCCAAAAACATAATGATTGCCTTGGGACCAAGGTTCAGAATTCCTTTTAGATCTATACTCAAACAAAGTAGAACTAGGGAAGCCGGCAATAAATACCTAGAGGCTACAAAGTAAAGATTTGACTCTTCGCCATCAATCAGTCCGAATGGCCAATTGAGCAGCGCAGGTAGAAAATAGCAAAGCAAAATGCTTGGTACAAAGGTGTAGAACTTCTTCCAAAATGGCTTTTGAGAGCTCGATGTGTAAAATACCCAGGCCACAACCATAATGAGAAGACCTAGTACAATAGCATCGTTGGTAAAGTAAGGCATTGATTCAGCTTTTGTTCGGTTTCAAGTATATACAATTTTGATCAACCTACATTCTATTTTAACTTCTATTGGTTCTGATAAGCTTTTTTAGATTTTTATATGGATGCCCATTATAACTGTGCAGAAACACATATATTCGGGTTTTAAAATTTTAATGAATGGCAACTAGAGGAGGATTTTCAAGCAGACTCGGTTTTATTGCTGCCGCAGCAGGTTCGGCAGTTGGTTTAGGTAACATTTGGGGTTTCCCATATGAAGTAGGACAAGGTGGTGGTGCCGCATTTGTGGTAATGTACCTGATTTTCTGTTTCATTTTGTGTTATCCGGTAATGATTACTGAAATAGCCATTGGTAGAAAAACTGAGAAAAACCCAGTTGGGGCATTTAACGCCTTAGGCTACAAAAAATGGAACTTCGTGGGTAAAATGGGAATCTTTAGTGGTTTCTTAATCCTCTCCTTTTATAATGTCATCGCTGGTTGGGCATTTGGTTACATCTTTGAAATGGCTTCTGGAAACTTCGGAATTGCAGATCAGTTCGGAGAATTTGTAAAAGACGTTTTCAAGGTTGGAGCCTACGGACTTCTCTTTATGGTTACCACAGCTTACGTGGTTTCGAAAGGGGTTTCTGGTGGTATCGAGAAGGCTGCAAAATTCTTAATGCCAACATTAATCATCATGATTTTAGCTTTAGTGGTTTACTCTCTTACTCTTCCAAATGCTATTGAGGGTTTGAAGTTCTATCTAATTCCAGATTTCTCTGAGATTAATGCCGAAGTAGTAACCAACGCACTTGGTCAGGCTTTCTTCTCTCTTTCATTAGGAATGGGTGCGCTAATCACCTACGGTTCTTACGTAAACAAAAAAGAAAATATAGTTTCTGCTGCAGCATTCATTACACTAGCCGATGTTGGTATTGCTGTTATAGCTGGTATGATGATCTTCCCACTCATCGGGTTTATGAGCGAAGGCTCAATGGATGGTGTAGGTAGTGGCCCTGCCCTCATCTTTGTAACGCTCCCTCAGATATTCGGTACCATTGGAGGTTCTTTAGGAGCAATTGCTGGTACAGTATTCTTTGTACTACTTTGTTTTGCCGCTCTAACTTCAACTGTTTCTCTGCTAGAGGTTCCTGTAGCCTACGTTGTAGATGAGAAGAAGTTAGCTAGAAAGAAAGCTGTTTGGATTGTTGCCGGACTTATCTACTTGATTGGAATTCCTTCATTGTTAGGAAATGGATACTCTGACTTCTTCAGCAACTTTATTACTTACCCAGGTGCTGAAAGTGCAACTGACTTCTTGAGCTTTATAGCCAATGTAGCGAATGATTCATTCCTTCCGCTAGGAGGTTGTTTAATTGTATTCTTCGCAGCACACGTATGGAAGAAGCACAATTTAGACGAAGAGTTAGCCAATGGCTCACCAAACTACAAAGGTTCATTTGTTCAGAAATACCTTCATTTTGCTATCAGCTATTTAGCACCAACTATTTTGGCTTTCATCTTTATAATTACAGTATTAAAAACATACTTTGGTATAAACCTTTTTTAAAGCTTAGACTATTTTAAGATATTGAATCCTCTCTTTAAACGGAGAGGATTTTTTATGCTTAAACTACAACTAACACTTCTTGCAGGGCTTCTCTTATGCCTTTCTGCCCATGCTCAATATCCTTTAATAGAAAGTAGAGCATACATCTGCAAACAGACCATTGGAGAACTTAAAATTGATGGATTGCCTAGCGAAGAGTCATGGCAATTAGCTCAGTGGACAGATGAGTTCGTAGATATTGAGGGCAACAAACGCCCCAAGCCTTACCATAAAACTAGAGTGAAAATGCTCTGGGATGAAGACTATCTTTACTTCTATGCTGAATTAGAGGAACCACATGTTTGGGCGAAGCTGAAAGAAAGAGATACGGTAATCTTCTACGATAATGACTTTGAAATATTTATTGACCCTGACGGAGATACGCATTCTTATTACGAATACGAAGTCAATGCATTTAACACGGTTTGGGATCTGATGTTAACAAGGCCATATAGAGATCAAGGCCAGGCCATAGACAATTGGAACATCAACGGACTTAAATCGGCAGTTCATATTGAAGGCACCCTGAATGACCCTTCAGATAAGGATAAATATTGGGCTATTGAAGTGGCCATGCCTTGGACTACTTTAGAAGAAGCGGCTGCAAGGGGCGGCCATCCGCAACCAGGAGATACTTGGAGATTAAACTTTTCTCGCGTTCAATGGGATACTGAAATTAAGAATGGCCAATATGTAAAAGTGGTGAATAAAGAAAGAGGGAAACCTGTTGAACACAATTGGGTTTGGTCGCCTCAGAGAGCCATTGCCATGCATGAGCCTGAGTTTTGGGGACAGTTATACTTCTCGGGTAAGAAAGTTGGAGAAACCGACCAGTTCGTTTCAGATTTCGGATCGGAAGAAGTGCGACAATTACTCAGTTTTATTCATCGAAAACAGAAAGACATTAAAAGAGAATCGGGAAGCTATAGCTCCAGTAAGACAGACCTGCTAGAAACAAAAACATTCAATGTAGGCAGGCCAATTGTTTGGGAGGTTGAAGGAAATGCCTACAGATACCATGCAATTATGCAACACCCCTTCAATGCAGCAATTCTGTGGCACATGGACGAGACAGGAAGGCTTTGGAAAGAATTTAAGTAGTTATCTCAATCGCACTCGTAATTTGATTTAACCTATCAATCCACTTTGGGTGAAACAGTATAAGTAAATGAACAAAAGAGAATTTATTAAAAATCTAGGCTTAGGATCGGCAGCAGTACTTGGCGCCCCTATCCTATTTCAATCATGCGAATCAGAAAACCCTGAAGATTTCAAACTCTGGATATGGACTGGCGGTGGCGAAAAATCTGAAGCTGATTGGGATAAAGAATTCGAGGGATTAAAGCAATTAGGCTTTTATGGAGTATTAGTTGGCGGAGGTAAACCTGTACTTGAAAAAGCCATTCCTGCAGCACAAAAGCATGACTTAGAAATTCACGCTTGGCAATGGACCATGAACAGACCCGGTGATAAAACTGCAAAAGAGCATCCAGAATGGTACGCAGTCAGTCGAGAAGGCAACTCTAGCTATGACGTTCGACCTTATGTAGATTACTATCAGTGGCTCTGCCCTACCAAGCCCGAAGTTCAAGAGTTTGTATACAACGGTATGATGGAAGTTGCCGAGCTGGAAGGCCTAAATGGTGTTCAGCTCGACTATGTTAGATATTGTGATGTAATTCTCCCTAAAGGCTTATGGTCTAAATATGATCTGGTTCAAGATCATGAAATGCCTGAATTCGATTTTTGTTATTGTGAAGACTGCCGAACAAAATTTAAGAGCGAACAAGGCTATGACCCGCTAGATCTTGAAGACCCAAGTAAAGATGAGAAATGGAGGCAATTTAGGCTCGACTCAATCACTAACCTAGTGAATAAAATTGCTGATGGTGTTCATCAGAAAGGTAAGAAGCTTTCTGCTTCAGTATTCGCAACGCCATCTTTAGCCAGAATGATGGTAAGACAAGACTGGGACAAATGGAACTTAGACTTTGTATTTCCAATGATCTATTACAAGTTCTATGATGAAGACATTGACTTTATGAAGCGGGCTACAGAAGAAGGTCTTAATGACTTAAATGGTAGTAAACCTTTATACACTGCTTTTTACCTAGCCGATAAAAACGAAGAAGAAGTATCGGAAGCCGTTAAACTAGTTAAAGATACCAAGGCAAACGGAATGGCCTTTTATGACTATGGGCTTCTTAACGAATCATTCCAGAAGACTATTACAGAAGCCTTAAAGGGATAAGTTCTTTCCAAAAAAAGAGGCTATCTCAACGCTAACCTTGTGAGTCATTTTCTACTTGTCTGAATAATCTATTCAACCTTTAACCAAATGAAGAATAGATACTCAAGACTGTAAAACCAAGGTACAACTTTTGAGATAGCCTTTTTATATGTCCTAAACTGCTACACGAAATGCAGCATTAGACTTTGCGTCTTTCAAAAGCTCATTAATTCTATCGGCCCACTTCTTGGCCATTAATGGCTCTCCATTAGGTAATGCGGTGGCATCTGAATCAAATATTATTATCTGTTCTTCTTTATTGCTAGAGATGAGGTAGAAGACAAGAGATATTCTATCTATGTAGTCTTCTTTTCCTACCCTTTTCTTTACCGTTGCCACTTCGCACTTACGTACGTTCATTAAGTCTATGGTCTTATTTGTAAAGCCAATTTTGTTGTCTTTGGTATAAAATATATACCTATTCACCTCATCGATACCCAATCCGAAATTGAGCCCAAGCTCATGGTCTTCAATAAGTGCGTTTTGCTCTGAAGCCAGCACCTGCAATTGGTTAATAAGTATCTTTTCTTTGTTCTTTCTGCTTTTGTTCAAAAGCACGAACACATATATGCAGAGGGCTGCAACAAGCAACCCAACTATTGTTGTTTGTAAATCCATTTTATAAGAATTAAGTGTAGAAAATAGTGTAGGTAGAAACTACCGGCATTTTAAGCCTCACTGCATGAGACTCACCTTAAAACCTAAAATGGCTTACCAAAAGTAATGATGAGGGTATAGTTTGTCTGCCTTCCGATATTCGATCAAACGGTTGACAGCATCAGCATCCTGCTGCCTAAACTCACTAATTATTAAATCATTAGTGGCTAGCAGAGTTGTGTGATTCAGTTTATCAATGCCGTCAGTTGCTTTGAACTGATTACCAAAATTGATGGATATCGAAGACTGGGATTGTCTGGCAGCAAAGAAATAGTCGGCACTTAAAACACTGTAGTTCTCACCTTCAACCGGAAAATCTGAAATAGGCCTATCAGTATTTGCAAAAACAACATTACTCCCTAGCAATACCCATCCGTAGGCTAGGAATAAAATGGCTGTAAAAACTGATTTTTTAAGACTTTTCAATGCTATGAAATCCAAATGCTAAACTAAGCTAATTCTTGATACTCAACCTGAATATTCTCCGAGTTGCTTGGCTAAAACGTAGCTAGACTTAGTTTTGTTCCACTTAGTTTCAAGATAGTTTATAGACAAATCCCGATAAAAACATCTAAGCATCAGCTAGTTTCAAAGCAGTATAAACCTCATCCAAATTTTGCTTCTTATCGGTGAGCACAATCAACTTATCGTTCGCTTCAATTAAAGTAGAACCGTTGGGAGTAATGTAATTTTCATTTCGCTCAATCATCGCAATTATTGCCGTTTTAGGAAAATTCAAGTCAACTATCTTCTGTCCGGCCGCAAAGCCACCTTCTTTAATAATGATTTCTTCCATAATCGTTTTGGGGTGCTCAGCCAGTAACTGATCAGTAGGCGACATCTGCTTATCTTCTTCAGGCAAACCTACATTGAGCCATTTCGCTACAACAGACAAAGAAGTTCCCTGAATAAGCACTGAAGTAACGGAAATGAAGAAAACAATATTGAAAATGACGTTTGCCTTTTCTATTCCAGCTAATAGTGGATAAGTAGCAAACACAATCGGTACCGCTCCTCGCAAGCCCACCCATGAGATGTAGAAGCGTCTTCTCATTCTCATTTTAAAAAACATGAGTGAAATAAACACACCAATGGGCCTAGCAACAAAAATAAGGAAGAGAGAAATTAACAACCCTATGCCCATATATGGCACTATCTGAGTTGGAAAAACCAATAGCCCCAAGGTTAAGAAGAGCACTATTTGCATGAGCCAAGCCAAGCCATCGAACATTCTCAGAATGGTTTTTTTATGGATGAGGTTGGAGTTTCCGAGGTAAACAGCACAGATATAAATGGCTAAAAATCCATTTCCGCCTAGGGCATCGGTGGTAGAAAATGTAATGAACATCAAAGCAATTACCAACACTGGGTATAGTCCTTCAAAGTCTAGTTTGATTTTGTTGATCACCAGCTTACTCAACTTTCCGAAAAGAAACCCTGCCACAGCACCTATGCTCATTTGCATAAGAAAGAATGGAATGATCGAGTAGATGCTCTTATCTTGGTTAACAACTAAGGATAGAAATGCCACGGTTAAAACATAAGCCATAGGGTCATTACTACCGCTTTCAAGCTCTAGCGTAGGCCTAAGGTTAGTTCTAAGCGCTAGTTTTTTACCACGCAGGATGGAGAAAACTGCTGCTGCATCTGTAGACGAGACAATAGACCCCAACAAAAGACTCTCATAAACAGTAAAGTCGGTCACTAGGTAAACGAACGTCCCAAGCCCCAAAGCTGTCAATAAAACCCCAACAGTTGAAAGAGCTAAGCCTTCTTTAAGTACAGGTTTAACCGAATCCCAACTGGTATCTAGTCCACCAGAAAACAAAATAAAGTTGAGCGAAACAACTCCAATAAACTGAGCAATCTGAGGACTATCGAAATAGATACCACCAATACCTTCAGACCCAGCCAGCATCCCTATAGAGAGGAACAACAACAAGGTAGGAATACCTAGCTTATAGCTTGTTTTACCAGCTATTATACTGATGAGCAGCAGTAATGAGCCAACTAAAATGATGTTTTCAATGGTAAGATTCATTCAAAAAGTGGTTGGTTTAACCAAGTACAATTGACTTGAGTATAGAACTTTTCAGATCCACCAACAAAGATTGCTAAAAGATAATTCTATTGAGAATTAAGGCGCGACAAGTTTTTAATACTAGCAAAAATCAACTTCTAGATAACAAGCTTAAAAAATGACTTACATTCTAACAGGAGAATCAATTGGAGACCATAAAAAAACCACGTCTTAGCGTGGTTCATATTTTAGTTTGTTTCAACAGGCACTGGTTTGGCCCATACTTTTGGCAAATCCTTGTTTTCTTTTTTATGCCACCATACGGCATAATCTACTCCAGACTTGCTGTAATATTTTTCTATGTAAACGTAGTATTGTTTAGAAGACTCATCATAATGCATACCAGCATCTTTGAATTTCTTCTTCATTTGGTCTAGTATCTTTTCGTTTTCAGCTTTATTAGTTGAATTAGCCACTACAACCAAATAATCTATTCTTTCAACATCATTGTCTGACTGTGCTTGAAGCGATGAACCCACACAACAAACGGCAGCCATTACAAACAGAGATAATACAAGCTTTTTCATTAGTCAGTTATTTAGTAAAAGTCATTTGAAAGTAAAATTTTCTGCTTACAAATAAAAGAAACAGTTCTACACCTCTTCAATTATGTTCTGTACAATAGATTCAGTTATACTGAAACGAATAAGGCTCCAATTACCTTGGAGCCTCATCTGCTGTAATAGTTTTAGCTATAATTAATCTTTAACATTCACAGTTATGGTCTTGCTCCACTCCTCACCATAAGATTGGTGAAGGCCATTAGCAAACTGTAAAGTCAATGTATGTTGTCCAGGGGTCAATTCAATAGTAGCTTCGGTTTGTCCTTTGCCATAATGAATATGGTTAGCATCTGCAGGAATAGTTTCTCCAGTGTTCATATAACCACCATCAATAATAATATGATGATGACCTTTACCCTTGTTCACTTCGCCAGCAGGCTCAATCTCCATTCCTTTAACACCCATCTCTACCAAAACAGTAGAAGAAACTTCTTGACCATCGGTTAGGTTTTCAAAATAGACTCCATCAGACGAGCCACAAGAAGCCATAAAAGTGATTAGAACAACGATTAGTGAATACTTTTTCAAAAATTTCATAGAGTTAATGGTTTTAGGTGGTGCCAATTTAGACACATATTCAACAAGCATAACAAGACTATTTGATGAAGGTTCATTTATTTATGTGACTTGTAGACTTCCTATATAGAACGTACTGACTTATTCTTCAATCCAATTCTTCTTTACACGGAATCACAAGGATCTGGCACATCTGAACCCTGTGTGATTGAAGCCAGAGTCTCTGCTGCTACTCATTCGCCTTGAGGTACGATAGCCGCTGCAATAGCTATCGTTACACAAAAAGGAACCACCTCGAATTACATGTTTCGGAGTATGAGGTTCACGCGGGTCATAATATTCTTCAGAACCTGAAGGATTCTCCAACAAGCCGCTATTGGCGTTGACCGTATAACTTCGAACATCATATTTATCGATACACCACTCCCATACGTTGCCAGCCATATCGTAAAGACCGTATCCATTTGGTGGAAATGATTTTACGGGAGCACTAGCATCAAAACCATCGAGCTTGTGATTCTGAAAAGGAAAAACACCCTGCCAAAAGTTGGCCTTTTCATAAGCAGACTCAACAGGTTCGTCACCCCAAGGGTACTTTGCATTTTCTAACCCTCCCATAGAAGCCCACTCCCACTCAGCTTCAGTAGGCAATCTTTTTCCTGCCCATTTAGCATAAGCATTGGCGTCTTCCCAAGAGACATGAACCACAGGGTGATTCATCTTCTGCTCTATATCACTGTGCGGTCCTTCTGGCTGACGCCAATTAGCTCCGATTGTCCAAACCCACCATTGGCTCACGTCATTAAGCTCAACAGGCTTATTCGTCTTTTCAAAAATGAGTGACCCACCAGCCAAAAGGGAGTCTGCTGGTTTTGGCGTTCCACTAGGAAGCTGTTTCTTCAGTTCTTCCCAATCTACAGCCCTTTCTGCAGTAGTTACATAACCAGTAGCCTCAACAAATGCTTTGAACTGAGCATTCGTCACCTCCGTTTCATCCATTAAAAAAGCGGAAACCTTCACCTGGTGCTGGGGAAATTCATCTGCATACGCTTGATCAGACCTGCCTCCCATAGTGAATGTTCCTGAAGGAATAAGTACCATCTCAGGAGGAATCTCAGTAATGTGCTTCTCTTGCTCTTTAGAGGAGCTACAAGACACAACGATTAGAAAAGTTGACAGCAAGACTAACAAATACCGCATGTTCAAAACTAAATTAAAATGGGCAGAATAAAGAAACGGAATTCAATCTGAAAGCATCTTTACCTGCCTTCAAAAGTCCATTTCAGCTTAGTACCAAGAATTATCCTCCCGATTTAAGAAGTATTACGATTCGATGCTTCAACTCAATCAATCACGTTATTGATGATAATATTTCTTTTTCAGCCAGAACGAAACTCTAACCAGAAGAATAAGTGCCGGAACTTCTACTAGCGGACCAATAACGCCAGCAAAAGCTTGGCCTGAATTCAAGCCAAAGACAGCAATAGCTACTGCAATAGCTAACTCAAAGTTGTTTCCTGCAGCTGTAAATGCGATAGAGGCATTTTTGTCATATTCAGCCCCCATTGCTTTACTAAAAAAGAACCCAATGAAGAACATTAAGCCAAAATATATCAGAAGTGGAATGGCAATTCTAACCACATCTAGTGGAATTTCAACAATGAGCTCTCCCTTTAGAGAGAACATCACTACAATAGTAAATAATAGCGCTATTAATGTAATGGGAGAAATGGTAGGGATAAACTTTTCTGTATACCATTTTTCTCCCTTCAACTTAACAAGAATAAGCCTACTGAGTAAACCCAACATAAAGGGCACACCTAAGTAAATAGCAACACTCTCGGCTATAGTAGCAATGGAAATATCGACAATAGCGCCCTCCATGCCGAACAACGGAGGCAACTTAGTAATGAATAGCCAAGCATAAAAACTATATCCAAACACTTGAAAAACGCTATTTAAGGCTACTAAACCAGCCCCATACTCGCTATTACCTTCAGCTAAATCGTTCCAAACGAGCACCATTGCAATGCATCTTGCCAGACCAATAAGAATAAGTCCTACCAAGTAATCCGGATGATCTTGCAGGAAAATCATGGCCAGAGCGAACATCAACATAGGACCGATTACCCAATTGAGAATCAGTGAAATCGATAGAATTTTCACATTTCTGAATACCTGAGGTAAAAGCTTATAATTCACTTTTGCTAATGGAGGGTACATCATCAAAATCAATCCAATGGCAATTGGCACATTGGTAGAGCCACTACTAAATGAATTAATGAAGTTGGAAGTGGAAGGCACAAAATAACCTAAGCCAACACCAATGGCCATGGCTAGAAAAATCCATAAGGTTAAGTACTGGTCTAGAAAACTTAATTTTTTATTACTCATTGAATTATCTCTTTGTAAGTGAATGGTCTTTATTTTTTAGGGGAAATAGACAGCAATCTCAATAAACTATTCATTGCAATATTACGATTAATAAAGTCAAATTTTTTTAACAACAATTCTTCTTATCCACAGTCTCTAACTGATCGAAAAGCTCATTAAACAAACGCTTAAACTCATTCCACTTTTCAGGAGCAATACAATAACTCATACTCACCCCCTCTATAGTGCCTTGAACGATTCCTATCTCCTTCAACTCTCTCAAGTGTTGGCTGATGGTAGCTTGTGCTAAACCCAATTCCTGAACCAAATCTCCGTTAATGCAGGCATTGGTCTTTATAAGGTGTTGAAGAATGGCTATGCGTGCAGGATGAGCCAAAACCTTAGCCATTTGTGCTAAGCCATTTTGTTCCTTCGTAAACAAGTCTGTTCTAGATACGCCCATTAATCAATCTTTCGTATCGCAATATTACGATATAGTCTTGAGACAACCTCAATACTATTTAGATTTTTCAATTTGGATTAGTGGTCAACCGAGAATAATCGCGCGACTATCTCTGATCTTAAAACCTTATTAAGGCATAATAGCCAATATTAGATCTGTAGGAATAAAATGCAAAGTTGATAAAAATAAAAAAGCCAGTCAGAAATGACCGGCTTTTGAGCCTCCTATCGGGATCGAACCAATGACCTACTGATTACAAGTCAGTTGCTCTACCATCTGAGCTAAGGAGGCATCGCTTTAATATTTTTTTTACCTTTTAAGGCTTCAAAGAGCCTCCTATCGGGATCGAACCAATGACCTACTGATTACAAGTCAGTTGCTCTACCATCTGAGCTAAGGAGGCTTTTGCTTAAAGCGAGTGCAAATATAAAAGTCGCATTTTAATATTCAAACCCCTCCAAAACTAAATTCAAAACTATTTCTGAAGAGGCAGAAAATCAAAGACTTCTCAAAATACGAAGTTGCTTTTTTAGCTCCTTCACTTCTTCAACGGCCTTATCGATCTTCTGATCGAACTCTCCTTTGAGCTTATCGGCTGTCTTACTATTGGCGAAGAATGTTAAATTATTTCTCCAAAGGGCTATGTTGTCTTCCAACTCGGAAATCTGTCTTCTTAGAGCTCCCTCCTTCTTATTAAGCCTTCTATTACCACCTGGCCCACTCTGTAAACCAGTCATTTCAGCTCTAATAACTAAAGACTCTGTTTCATTCTCCTCAAGGTTCAGCGAGCCAGCGTAAGCCTCTAGCGCCTCAGAAAATTGAGACTCTATAGTTTTAATTGCATTTCTAGGAACAAAACCGATGCTATTAAACTGCTCTACCAGTTCCATCAATTCTGCTTCGCTTCCACCAGCCTCTTTGGCTTTATCACTGATGGTATTGATAATGGCCTCTTTAGCCTTTTGGTTGTTTACATAACCAGCTTCAGCCTTGTTCTGGTGAGATCTTCGGTTATTAAAGAAGGCATCGCAAGCCGCTTTAAAACGCTCGTAAATCTCGTTTCGCTTCTTCTCTGGCACCGGACCTATTTCTTTCCACTGTCTTTGAAGCTTCTTTAATTGTTCGGAAGTTTTATCCCACTCTTCACTCTTAGAAAGCTCTTCAGCCTCCTCGGCCAATTTGACTTTCTTCTCTAAGTTTTCCTTTCGCTGACCTTCTAAAGTTTTGAAGAACTCATTTTTATGAGCAAAGAATTGCTTAAAACTACCCCAGAAACCTTTATTAATCTCTTTAGCCTTCTCTCTTGGCACACCACCTATAGCATCCCACTTTTTCTGGATAGCTAAAATCTCTTTCGTTTTAGCATTCCAGGCATTAATTCTATCCGATTTAAAGTCAGTAAAAGGCAGAAGCTCTTGAACCAAGGCCTCTTTTTTAACCAAGTTTTCCTTTAGTTCACCTTTCAGGTCTTCTAAATAGTCTTTTCTTTTTCTGTATATGTTGTCAGAGGCAGTTTTGAATCTCTGCCATAATTCTTCTTGAACCTCTTTTGGTACAGGACCAACGTGTTTATACTCTTCGTGAAGTTCGTTGAGCTGAATGACAGCATCTTTTATGTTATCTAGCTTATCTAGTGCTTCTGCTTTTTCGCAAAGCTCTTTTTTCGCCTCAAGGTTCTTCTTTCTATCTAACTCTTTTAGCTCAAATAGGATATGTCTATTATTGAAGAATCGGTCTAAAAGGGCATTATAGTTAGCCCAAAGCGTCTTGTTATGCTGTGGAGGAACAGGGCCAATTTGCTTCCAAGCTTCCTGAATGTCTTTGATAGGTTTGATGCTGGTTGTAGCCTCTTCGCCATCTACCAATTCTCTCAGCTGACTTAATAACTCTTCTTTCTTAGCTAAGTTTCTCGTCTTGGCCTCTTCCTTTTCCTTATAAAAACTGTGCTTCCTGTCTCTAATTAATCTATGACTAGCATCGAAGCGATTAAAAAGTTCGTCATGACGGAACTCGAAACTATCTTCTTCTCCACCATCGGCCGTGTACTTTTCTAGGGCTTCGGTGCGCATGCCTTGTTCCATTTCTTCGAAAAGCGGAACAATCTCTGCCAAAACCCTATCGGTTCGCTTGAAAGTCGTTTGCTGAGCGAGTTCTTCTATGGCTTCTACCAGTTGCTCTCTGCTATATTCAGAGTAATCTGGTAATTCCTCTTCATGATCTTCCTCGTCTTCGTCTTCATCTTCAGAATGGAGATCATCTTCGGTTTCCAATTTTTTCTCTTTAGGCTCATCACCTTCCTTATTTTCGGAAACTTCAGAAGTTACTTCTACCACCGGCTCAACTTCTTTTTCTTCCGTTACTTCAGCTTGGGGAGTAACCTCATCTTTACTTGGCGAGTCTTCACCTTTTTCAGAAACCTGTTCAGAAGAAGCTACTTCTTGCGCTTCATTAGTGGTTTCATTCTTTTCTTCAGCTAGATTCTTGTTTTCCTCCTGATCTCCTTGCTGCATATTTTTTTCTTCGCTCATATCTTTTGACCTATCGGCTTACACCGCACCGTTACAAAACCAAATTTAGTAAAAGTATTAATTCAATCGTGGGTCTACAGGGTAATTTGAAAACACCTTGTATTTACCGCCCATTTGCTTCAAAATAGATTTCCAAAGTATATCTGACTCCATGTCGAAAATTTCAGAAGCAGTTGCCTTTTTTCTTACAAACCAAGACTGATTATCTAGCTCTTCTCGCAACTGCCCCGCACCCCATCCAGAATACCCTAGAAAAAACTGTATATCATCTTCATTGATCATGCCTGAATTGAGCAAAAACTTGATACGCTCAAAATCTCCACTCCACTTAAGTTCATTATTCAACTCAATTGCACCAGGCACATCGTCTTTCAATCTATGTACAAAGTGTAAGGTATTTTGTTCTACTGGACCACCAACATTTAGATAACCATTAAAACTAATTTCCTCACTCATCACATCACTTAGGGTTAGATCACTAATTTTATTCAATACTAAACCGAAGGTTCCTTCGTCTGAATGCTCGCAAACCAGAATAACGGTGCGCTCAAAATTAGGATCGGTCAAGAATGGTTCTGAGATCAGGAAATCTCCTCTTTCAGGATCGGGAATGTCTTTGTCGTATTCAAACATAGATTGCATGGAGATGGAAATTATAAATGCATATTTACTTTGCCTAACGAAAACCGAAAAGTTTAACAGTTAATTTTGCCTATTATAACCTATATAAGCCATGGCCGACAATATTGCTGACTTAAGAAAAGAATACACCAACGCCTCATTAGATATAGAATCTGCAAATTCGAACCCTTTTATTCAGTTCGATAAGTGGTTTAAAGAAGCTCAACAAGCTGAGTTACCAGAACCAAACGCAATGGTTTTAAGTACTGTTGATACTCAAGGCCAGCCATTCCAAAGAACAGTACTAATGAAAGCCCTAGACCAACAAGGTGTGGTTTTCTATACCAATTACAAAAGCCGCAAAGCAGAACAAATAGCCGAGAACAATAGGGTGAACATTCTATTTCCTTGGTTTCCTATGGAAAGACAGGTTTCCATTCAGGGAAGAGCTGTAAAAGTATCTAATAAAGAATCTTTAAATTACTTTCTAAGCAGACCTCATGGAAGTCAGCTTGGGGCTTGGGTCTCTCAGCAGAGCTCTGTGATCAATTCTAGATCTATTCTTGAAATGAAACTAGCTGAGATTAAGCAGAAATTTAAAGAAGGAAAAGTACCTCTACCTGATTTTTGGGGTGGATATAGAGTTGAGCCTACTTCATTTGAGTTTTGGCAGGGCAGACAAAACAGACTGCACGACAGATTACTTTATGAAAAACAAGCCGATAATACTTGGAAGATCAGTCGACTTTCACCTTGATTAGCCTAAAACTTAAGTTCTATGTTCAAAGTCAACATAATACGTTGAACATAGAACCTGTCACTATATAAGATCGAAGATGGTACTAACTCCAGGAGTACGCTCAACTGTAAAGCCTTCTCCGTACTTCACTCCTATTTCATGACCATAATGAATGCCTCTAGACTCTATCATTTGCCAGAACTCTGGCGAAGAAATATAGGTTTGAGGCTCTTTTGATTCAGGGTCGAAAAATTGTGATTTAAACGCTTTTACTGCCTTTATTTTAGTATCCCAAGCGGAGGAAACATCTACAATCACATCTGGATTATGAGGAATACTTTGAATATAATGATAAACCGTCTTAGGTCTCCATGGCTTCTGCTCTTCTCCGTTCAGCTCGGTCTTAATCATTGCTAAACCCGACAGAAAACAGGCCTCTCTGGCTAATTCTGAAGCCCTTCCATGATCTGAATGCCTATCTTTGATAGCATTAGCCAATACTATTTCTGGCTGGTATTTCCTGATCATCTTAATGACTTCCAATTGGTGCCCTTCATCATTCTTGAAGAATCCATCTCGAAACCCTAAGTTCTCTCTAGCCGAAAGCCCCATTATTTCGCCTGCAGCTTGAGCTTCCGATAATCTTATTTGAGGAGTACCTCTTGTGCCCAGCTCACCCTGAGTAAAGTCAACTACTCCAGCCTTTTTGCCTGACTGGATAGCTTTTATCAATGTTCCTGCGCACGATAACTCTACATCGTCTGGATGAGCCGCTAGAGCTAGAATATCTAATTTCATAGTAGTGGAAATAATCAAAAAAAGGAGACTTAGGCCATCTCCTTTTGCGATTCTACTTCAAACTCTTTTTCTGCTAAGAATCTTTCTGCATCTAGTGCTCCCATACAACCTGTTCCGGCAGCTGTAACCGCCTGTCTGTAAATTCTATCGGCTGCGTCACCTGTTGCAAATACACCTTCAACGTTTGTCTTGGTAGACCCTGGTTGTACTTTCAAATAACCAGTCTCATCCATATCCAGATAGTCTTTAAAAATATCTGTATTCGGCTTGTGCCCAATCGCTACAAAGAATCCACTAATATCTAAGTCTTTCGTTTCTTTGGTTTGATTATTCACTACGCGAACACCAGTTACCCCAGTGTCATCTCCTAACACTTCTTCTGCTTCTGTATGCCACAGCACTTCAATATTTGGGGTATTTTTAACTCGCTCTTGCATTATGGTAGAAGCTCTCATCTCGTCTCTTCTTACCAATAAATAAACTTTAGGACATAGATTGGCCAAATAAGTAGCTTCTTCAGCAGCTGTATCACCACCGCCAACTACGGCTACATTCTTTCCTTTGTAGAAAAAGCCGTCACATACTGCACAAGCGGAAACTCCTTTGTTAGCAAAAGTTTTTTCAGACTCTAAGCCGAGGTATTTTGCACTAGCTCCTGTAGAAATGATAACCGATTCGGCAGTAACTTCCACCTTATCATCAACCCAAACTTTTAATGGGTATCCTGAAAAATCAACCTTAGTAATTAGACCATAACGAACCTGTGTACCAAAACGCTCAGCTTGTTTCTGCAGGTCTACCATCATCTGCGGACCATTGATACCTTCTGGGTAGCCAGGGAAATTCTCTACATCGTTAGTAGTTGTTAATTGCCCACCAGGCTCTCCACCTGTATAGAGTACGGGATTTAAGCCCGCTCTAGAAGCGTAAATTGCTGCAGTGTAACCAGCCGGGCCAGACCCGATAATCAAAACTTTTATATTTTCAGTTGCCATCTATATCTCAAATTTTATCAAAACTAAACCATTAACAGTTTTATGCCAAAGAATTGTTCCTTATGTATAGAAACAAAAAAAGGTGTCTTTTCAGACACCTTCCTAAATCTTATTTCCAATAAAGTTATCCAAGATACGGTTTCAAGGCTTTACTTCTCGATGTATGACGTAACCTCCTGATTGCCTTCTCTTTAATTTGTCTTACACGCTCTCTGGTTAGGTTGAATTTCTCTCCAATTTCTTCTAGAGTCATTGAATGTTCACCGTTCAAACCAAAGTAAAGTGTAATAACATCGGCCTCTCTTTGAGTTAAAGTAGAAAGCGCTCGCTGAACTTCTCTTCTCAAAGAGTCATTCATAAGACCAGTATCTGGTTTTTCTTCTGAGTCGTTTTCTAATACATCAAGTAAGCTATTCTCTTCACCCTGAACGAATGGCGCATCCATTGAAACGTGTCTACCTGAAATTTTCATGGTATCAACCACCTCGTTGGTAGTCACTTCCAATACTTCTGCTAATTCGTCTGGTGAAGGCTCACGCTCAAACTTCTGCTCAAGTTCAGAGAAGGTCTTTGAAATTTTATTCAATGAACCAACTCTGTTCAATGGCAAACGAACAATTCTAGATTGCTCAGCCAAAGCTTGAAGGATAGATTGTCTAATCCACCATACAGCATATGAGATGAATTTAAAACCACGAGTTTCATCGAAACGCTGAGCGGCTTTAATCAAACCAAGGTTTCCTTCGTTGATCAAATCACCCAGAGATAAACCCTGATTTTGATATTGTTTCGCTACCGACACAACGAATCTCAAGTTGGCCTTGGTTAACTTTTCCAATGCCAGCTGATCTCCTTCGCGAATCCTTTGAGCAAGTGTTACTTCCTCGTCTGGAGTCAGTAGGTCTACCTTACCGATTTCCTGTAAATATTTATCCAGAGATTGTGACTCTCTGTTAGTAATCTGCTTACTAATCTTAAGCTGTCTCATTCAAATAGATGATTTTCCCTCTTAAACACTTCCGAACAATTCATAAAATATGAAAAGTTCCATTTAAAACAACGCTGAGAATACTAATTCTGTTCCGTATTCTTCTCTGGCTTAGGTAAAAGAACCTTTCTAGATAGTCTGAATTTACCAGTCTTCTTATCTATTCCGATAAGCTTCACAGTAATTTCTTCTCCTACCTCAAGAACCCCTTCCATTTTCTCTAAGCGCTCCCACTTGATTTCAGAAATATGAAGCAAGCCGTCTTTACCAGGCATGAATTCAATGAATGCACCAAATGGCATAATAGATTTCACTTTACCTTCGTAAACCTCTCCAACTTCTGGAACAGCAACAATGTTTTTGATGCGTTTCACAGCAGCGTCCATTGCTGCCTTATCGATAGCAAATACGCTTACGATACCCTCATCATTAACTTCTTCAATGTTTACTGTAGCTCCAGTTTCTTTCTGAATCTCTTGGATTACTTTACCACCTGGACCAATTACGGCTCCAATTTGGTCTTTAGGAATACTGAATTTCTCACTTCTAGGTACATGAGGTTTGTAATCTTCTCTTGGCTGAGAAACCACTTCATTCATTACACCTAAAATATGCTCTCTACCTTGCTTAGCTTGGTTTAGGGCTTCTTCTAGAACTTGGTAAGAAAGGCCGTCTACTTTAATATCCATCTGACAAGCAGTGATACCCTTTGCAGTTCCAGTAACCTTAAAGTCCATATCACCTAAGTGATCTTCATCACCCAAAATATCAGAAAGAATAGCATACTTTCCAGTTTCTGCATCGGATATCATACCCATTGCAATACCAGAAACAGGTCCAGAAATATTAACACCTGTATCCATTAGAGCCAATGAACCTGCACAAACGGTAGCCATAGATGACGAACCATTAGATTCTAGAATGTCTGAAACCAAACGAATAGTATATGGATTCACTTCATCTGCTGGCAACACTTGCTTTAACGCTCTTAAAGCTAAGTTACCATGGCCAACTTCTCTTCTACCAGGACCTCTGTTTGGTCTAACCTCGCCAGTTGAGAAGCCAGGGAAATTATAGTGTAGTATAAACTTGTTATAACCTGATTCGGTAGCACCGTCAATCATTTGCTCATCTAGCTTAGTACCTAGAGTACAAGATGTAAGCGACTGAGTTTCACCTCTAGTAAATACTGCAGAACCATGAGCAGATGGTAAGTAATCTACCTCACAAGTTATAGGTCTAACCTCTGTGAAGTCACGACCATCCAATCTTTTTCTTTCATCCAACACAAAGTTTCTAGCCGCTTTTTTATGAAGCTTCTTGAAATATTGTGACAATAAGAAAGCATCGTATTCATGATCTTCTGGAAGAGACTCCATGAATTCATCTTTGATAGCTTTCACATCGCTGCTTCTCACAGATTTATCTGCAGTTTGCTTAGATACAGCAGCATAAAGCTTAGGGTAAAGCTCCGACTGCATTTTCTCTAACAATTCTGGATCAGACTTTTCATGAGAGTACTCTCTCTTTTCTGTTGAACCAACTTCTTCGGCTAATTCAATCTGAGCCTGACACTGAACTTTAATGGCTTCATGAGCAACTTTCATAGCTTCTAAAAGCTCTGCTTCAGAAACCTCTTTCATTTCGCCTTCAACCATCATAATGTTGTCCTTATCGGCAGCAACAATAATGTCTAGTTCAGACTCTTTTGTAGTTTCTTTATTTGGGTTAACAATGAACTCACCATTGTTTTTAACCACACGAACCTCAGAAATTGGTCCGTTGAAAGGAATGTCTGACACTGACAATGCCGCAGAAGCAGCTAAAGCAGCGAGTGAATCAGGCATTACATTATCATCGTGTGAGATCATTGAGATCATCACCTGAGTGTCAGCATGATAATCGTCTGGAAAAAGAGGTCTTAAAGCTCTATCTACCAATCGGCTAATCAACACTTCATGGTCTGACAGTTTTCCTTCTCTTTTAAGGAAGCCACCTGGTATTTTACCTGAGCTGGCGAATTTTTCTTGATAGTCTACAGAGAGTGGTAAGAAGTCTACATCTTCTTTGGCATCAGTAGCAGAGACTACAGTGGCGAGCAACATGGTATTGCCCATTCTAACGACTACTGATCCATCGGCTTGTTTCGCTAGTTTACCCGTTTCTATGGTTATTTCCGCGCCATCGGGCATTTTGATGGACTTTGTTACAATTTTCGACATATATAGTTTTTAAAATAAGAAAGCAGGAAGATACAACGTCCTGCAATGGTATATAAGGAAAAAAGGGAATTCAATAGAACTCCCTTCTCCCTAAAATTATTTTCTAAGTTTCAATTCTTTGATGATAGCTCTGTATCTCTCAATATCTCTATTGTAAAGATAATCTAGCAATCTTCTTCTTTTACCTACTAACTTAAGAAGACCTAGTCTTGAAGAGTGATCTTTCTTGTTTGTTTTAAGGTGTTCTGTTAAGTGATTGATACGGAAGGTAAAAAGTGCAATTTGTGACTCAGCAGAACCTGTATCACCCTTTGACTTTAACCGACCATGATTCTCAAACAACTCTTGTTTCTTCTCGCTTGATAAATACATGCTTAGCTAAAATTTAAAATAATTATTAATAAAACAGCCGCAAAGATATGGATATAAGTATCAATTAGCAAACTAAGCTTGCTCTAATTGAGTCTTGTTCTTCCGTTGAAATGACTTTTTTATCTTCTCCAAAAAACTCAAGTATATATCTGGTTCAAACAGCCTTGCATCATTTCTCGCTTGTCTTAAGAAGAAAAGCCCAACTGGAAACAAAAACAGGTTTGACATCCAAACTGCAAATACAGGGTCAACTACGTCTTCCTTACCCCACTTATCACCCGTTGTATTCAAGATATAATAAACAAGAAAGAAGATTACTGATACAATTACCGGAAGCCCCAACCCTCCCTTTTTTATAATTGCTCCAATAGGAGCCCCAATTAAAAACATTATAAGACAGGCAAGAGATCGCGCTGCTTGCTGATTCTTGGTAATAATGAACTTTCTCTGGTCGCGCTGAACATTCTTCAAGGTCACCATTCTGCTGTTCAAAATATTCCTTGTTGTTCTGGCATTATTTGCAGCACTAGAAATAGCAGATACTAAATTCAGGTTGTCTGGATTATTAACATCTGAGGTATAGTAATGCTCTTCCAACTTTTCAATCGCCCTTTCTAGTTGCTCTTCAGTATATTTCGGAGGAACACTATCCCTATATCTATTTCCGCGAGCCCTCTCTTTGTCCACAGTCTCCAATTCGTCTCTTTGAGCAATAAACCTTCTACTAGTTTTTACACTGACAGTATCTTCAACTCCAAGATCATTAGACTCACCGTCTTGAAGTAAGTTTTCCGGAGTTATTTCCTTAACACCATCACCCTCTACTTTAGCCGATTCCACCTCACTTTTCGTCAATAATTTCGATTCATCTTCTATACGTTTCAATGAATCATAATACTCCAAACCTTTTCTAACCTCCAGAGGAGCCTCAAGATCTTTTACCAGATGATACCTAAAGCCGTTAGAACCTATTTGCTTAAATATTTGCACTTCCTTAGAGTAAATATCTCTCTGCATAGAATCTATGCCCATATTAAGCTCCTTTCTGGTCTGCACTAGTCGGCTACGCTTAAACAGCTTCTCATCAGTATTCCCCATGTCAAAAGAAGATAAATCGAAGCGAATAACACTTTTAGAGAACTTATCTCGGATGAATCGACCACCAATCTCTTTTTCCTCTCTCAGGTCATTCATATCCTCTTCGTAGCGCGTGCCGTCATACAACTCTAAGGCCAAGTACCTCTGATTCATAAAAGAATACATTCTTCCAGAGTCAGCCAGAATCACTTTCTTATTCCCCTGAGCTCTATCTTTAGTATGGTCATAAATGATGATATCCTTCAACTGTTCATCACCAATTTTCTCATTAACCTTAATACTGTATCCGGGTATGCCCTCATAAAAAACACCTTCCTTGATATCAAGTGCAGGCTTTTTGGTTCTCATATCCCAAAGAAGGCTGTAGGTTTTAAGGTTGGTTTTAGGAACTAGTATGGTATTTGAATAATACGTTATGCCTGTTAGGATAAGCACAAACACGAAGATAGGACGCAATGCTCTGACCAAAGATATACCTGAACTCTTTACTGCAGTAAGCTCTGAATGCTCTCCTAAGTTACCGAAGGTCATTATCGAGCTCATGAGAACTGCCAACGGAAATGCGTCTGGCGAACTTGAAATTGAGAAATAGGTAATAAGTTCAGCGAAAAGCCCTACACTCAGGCCCTTCCCCATAATCTCATCGAAATACTTAAGAAGGGTAACCAGCAAGAGGATAAAATCAACAACTACAAGAGTAAGCAGAAAAGGACCAATGAACGACCCAAAAACCAACTTATCTATCTTCTTCATGTACTCAATTTTGCCCCTCTGAGGCCGCAAAGATCATGCCTTTGAACAGGAATTGCAAGGATTAAGACCGGCTAACCTCCAATGATTTCCTTCAGAGAGTAAACAAGGTTCTCCCAGAGGTCTTGCTGCTCTTCTGCATCGTCTAAATCGGAGTAGTCAGTAATTTGAATGAAGACTGTCTGAGTGAGATCATTTACATCCAACTTAAGTTCAATGTAGTTTGGATCGTCCTCATCTTCTTCAGACTCTGGAAGAAATTCGAACTTTACAGAGTGATTGGTTCTTTGCGAAACCTTTCTAGCCCTATGTTCTTCTCCATCCCAAAGAAAGATAAAGACTTTATCTTCATTAATATTCACATCGTCCGCAAACCACTGAGCTAAACCACTAGCTGTACTGAGGTAAGGAAAGAGCATTTTCTGAGATGCATTGATCTCAAACTCTGTAATAAATTTAAACTTTCCCATAGGCTAAAAAGTGATCGGAAGTAATATAGAACTAAAATACCACTTCGGCAAACAAAAAAAGTTCACCATAGGCTTGCGGAATTCAAAATTAGATAGCTACCTTTGCACCTCGATTTTGGGAAATGAAACAAAGTTCAACCCAAATAATCAGAATCTGGCGAGGTAGCTCAGTTGGTTAGAGCGCAGGATTCATAACCCTGAGGTCACGGGTTCAACTCCCGTCCTCGCTACAAAAGGCAAGTCTTCAACTTGCCTTTTTTTATTCCCTCAGACACAAACCTTCAATACTACACCTCTAGCCAAAGACTCTAGCAAAAAAAGGACAAAAGAAAACCCCGACCTTTTGGGACGGGGTTTGAATTATATTTAAAAGTGAATTACTTCACTTTATCGATAACTGCTTTAAACGCTTCTGGGTGGTTCATTGCTAGATCTGCCAACACTTTTCTGTTAAGCTCGATTCCTGACTGACCTACTTTACCCATAAACTGTGAATAAGACATGCCGTGCTCTCTAGCACCTGCGTTAATTCTCTGAATCCACAACTTTCTGAACTCTCTCTTCTTAGCTTTTCTATCTCTATAAGCATAAGTGAGACCCTTTTCAACTGCATTTTTGGATACAGTCCAAACGTTTTTTCTTCTTCCCCAGTAACCCTTGGCTAACTTGAGTACTCTTTTTCTTCTAGCCCTTGAGGCTACTGAATTTACTGATCTTGGCATTTTTTTGTTGTTTTTGATTTTTGGCGACTAAGCAAACACTTAGTACTTATTACCAAAACTCCGGTTAAACAAAACCTTCAAAGGTTTTCTTAAATGTTGAGCATGTGTTTAACGTTAGACTCATCTGACTTGTGTACTAAGCCAGTACCAGTCAAGTTACGTTTCTGCTTCGTCTCTTTTTTAGTCAGGATATGGCTTTTGAAAGCGTGCTTTCTTTTGATTTTGCCAGTTCCTGTCAATTTGAAACGCTTTTTCGCTCCAGATTTAGTTTTTACTTTAGGCATTTTATAAATATTAGTTTTACTAACTTTTCTTCCCTGCGTTTTTAGGTGCCAAAAAGAGGAACATTCTCTTCCCTTCTAACTTTGGCAACTGCTCTACCTTAGCATACTCTTCTAGTGCCTGTGCAAATTTCAGAAGTAGGATCTCACCTCTTTCTTTATACACAATTGTTCTTCCTTTAAAGTGAACGTAAGCCTTAACTTTTGCTCCCTCTTGTAAGAAGTTGATGGCATGCTTAAGCTTAAACTCAAAATCATGGTCGTCCGTATTTGGCCCGAACCTGATTTCTTTAATCACAGTTTTTGAAGCTTTGGCTTTAATTTCCTTTTGCTTCTTCTTCTGTTCGTATTTAAACTTAGAGTAATCAATTACTTTACAAACAGGCGGATCCGCTTTTGGAGAAATCTCTACAAGGTCCAAGCTTTGATCTTTGGCCATTTGTAGCGCCTGATTTGTAGGGAATACTCCTTGCTCTACATTCTCACCAACCACTCGCACCTGACGAGCTGTAATCTTCTCATTTACCTTGTATGGCTCCTCTACCCGACCTCTAGGTGGGTAGCGTCTTCTCATTTTAGCGATTGTTACCTCCTTGTTTTGTTAAAATGACTGCAAATATCGGCATAATTTTCTAATTATCAATAATTAAGAAATCACATATTTTAAAATCAATTGCCTAGTGAGGCAGACTTCTCTTTGTTAAAGTAAGCAATGAAATCGGTAATTGACATACTTCCCTGATCTCCTTGCCCATGCTTTCTCACAGAAACCTCTTTTTGATCGGCCTCTTTTTCGCCTACAATAAGCATTATTGGTATTTTCTTTACCTCCGCATCACGGATTTTTCTACCAATTTTTTCGTCTCTATGATCTACAAAGCCAGTAATATCTGCTTCTTCTAAAGCACTATATAATTCTTGAGCATAATCGGCATACTTCTCAGAAATAGGCAAAATAGCTACCTGATCTGGCGTTAACCATAGTGGAAACTCTCCTCCGCAGTGCTCAATTAATACTGCAACAAACCTTTCTAGAGAACCAAATGGTGCTCTATGTATCATTACAGGTCTATGCTTTTGGTTATCTGAACCTGTGTATTCTAGCTTAAACCTTTCTGGTAAGGTATAGTCTACCTGAATAGTTCCAAGTTGCCATTTTCTACCTAAGGCATCTTTAACCATAAAGTCTAACTTAGGACCATAGAATGCAGCTTCGCCCAATTCTGTTACAGTATTCAAGCCTTTTTCTTCGGCTGCTTCTTGAATGGCGCTCTCTGCTTCTACCCAAAGGGCATCGTCTCCGATATACTTTTCTTTATTCTCAGGGTCTCTTAAGCTGATTTGGGCTACATAATCCTGAAAGCCTAAAGATGTAAATACGTAGAGAACAAGGTCTATTACTTTCTTGAACTCTTCTTTTACCTGGTCTGGTCGACAGAAAATGTGAGCATCATCTTGAGTAAAACCTCTTACCCGAGTTAAGCCGTGTAACTCTCCACTCTGCTCATATCGGTACACAGTACCAAATTCTGCTAGCCTAAGTGGAAGATCTTTGTAAGACCTTGGCTTAGAGTTATAAATCTCACAGTGGTGAGGGCAATTCATTGGTTTCAACAAGAACTCCTCTCCTTCATTCGGTGTTTGAATAGGCTTGAATGAGTCTTCGCCATACTTTTCATAGTGGCCCGAAGTAACATAGAGGTTCTTATGACCTATGTGCGGAGTAACTACTGGCTCGTATCCGGCTTTTACCTGAGCACGTCTCATAAAAGACTCTAGCCTCTCCCTTAATCTTGTTCCTTTAGGCAACCATAACGGAAGCCCTAAGCCTACTTTTTCTGAGAACGTAAATAACTCGAGCTCCTTACCTAATTTTCTATGGTCTCTCTTCTTTGCCTCTTCTAGGTTATGTAAGAATTCCGTAAGCTCTTTTTGCTTAGGAAAGGTTATACCGTAAATACGAGTTAGCTGCTTTCTTTTCTCATCACCTCTCCAGTAAGCACCAGCTACGTTAAGAAGCTTAACTGCCTTTATAAAGCCTGTATGTGGAATATGAGGACCTCTACACAAGTCTGTAAAACCGCCTTGAGTATAGAATGTAATGGAGCCATCTTCTAAACCATCGATCAGCTCGAGCTTATACTCGTCTCCTTTTTCATTAAAGTAGCTTACAGCGTCTGCTTTAGAAACCTCTTTTCTATCGTAGGTATTTTTCTGCTTGGCAAGCTCGAGCATTTTCTTCTCGATCTTCTCTAAGTCAGCAGAATCAAATTCTTTATCGCCAAAGTCTACATCGTAATAATAGCCTTGATCTATTGATGGACCTATTCCAAACTTAGTTCCTGGGTAAAGCGATTCAAGTGCTTCTGCCATTAAGTGAGCGGAAGAGTGCCAAAAAGTGGCTTTTCCGTCATCATCGTTCCAGGTGAGTAGTTTTAAGGTTGAATCTTGGGTGATTTTTCGATCAGCATCCCATACTTCTCCATTTACTTCGGCAGAAAGTACGTTTCTGGCTAATCCTTCGCTAATACTAATTGCGACATCCATGGCAGACGATCCTTTCGGATATTCTCTAACGCTGCCATCAGGTAAGGTGATTTTTATGATTTCGTTACTCATTTTAATCTTTTTCCGATGCTACAAACCATCGGTTTGACTTAAAATTTCTTTAGGCTGCAAATATGCTAACATTAATCTGCTTGCCCCTATTTCAACTAAAATAAATTGATCAAAGACCTAACCTGAAGCTAAGTTTTATTGCAGAATTGTCTACTCCTGGTTTTTCTAAGTAGGTTAGTCTTCGGATGTAATCTACACGGAAGAATTTAAAGATGTTTTCCACACCTATTCCAACTTCAGCAAATGGTCGTCCGCTTTCAAGAACATCGAACTGAGGCAATGCATTACCACCTTCATCAGTTAGCGCTTGTACGGCTAGCGTACTTTGGCTAACTCCTCCAAATAACACATTACTGGTTCCTACCAATCTCCACTTTAACTTTCTAAGCAAGGGAATTCTGTTTAAAATAAAGCCTTCGAAATTATGCTCATAACGGAGAGAAGCATAACTCTGGCTCACAAACTCATAAAAGCTCATGGTATTGAATGCAATATTGGTATAAACGATTTGCTCATTACCAATATGAGCATTGAGCAAAGTATATGGCAAATCTTCGAAAGTGTGGCCCGCATTTAACTGATACGTTGTATTACCCCAGAAGCCTAATTTTAACTTTTGCGAAACGCCAAAGTTTACTCTAGTATAGTCAAAGTCCCCACCTGTCAATCCCTTGAACCCTCTGGTAAAAGAAGCTGAGAATATTGGCCATCTGGTAGTTCCTAAGCTAATTCTATTGTTATCGCTAATAATAAATGCCTCATCTCGGGCATATTTTAAGTTAAGCGTTACTTCTGACGTAGCATAATCTTGCGCTAATGGCGAGTCTGTTCTATTGAGGTCAGTTCTGTATCTGAACGCAAACTCAGGTTGAAACTCCTTGTGATTCAGTCTTAGGCTTGCAGAAAAAGCTCTCGAAAGCTGTCTAAAGGCACCAAATTGATAGCTTTCATATCTAAACGGCCTTACTAAGTCTCCCAATTGAGTTAGGGCCAAAAATGCTTGACCACTTTCTATATTCGTTAATGCATCAGGTTGAATACCATATTGATCAATGTCTTTTCTATATGAAACATCAAAAACCGTCCAGTCTTTTCTATCGGCAATCCATTTAGCTCCTAGTCCATACTTATACTGCTCATCATCGAAACCATAAGCCAAATAACCGTTGAACTGCCAATTAAGACTGAAATTCTCATTGGTTCTGCCGCCTACTCTAACCCTCCAACCTTCAACATCATTATTACCAATTAAGAAAGGCCAAGGCCCAAGATCTAACTGGTTTACCTCTACATACCCTCTCGCAAAAGTTTTGGCTATAGCTGTCCAAGTTTTGACTACTGGTATGTTTTTGAGGGTATCGATCATATTGATCACATTCATTTCTGTTGGAGTAAGCTTATCGTGCCTGTTAGCTTCCCAAAAAGCATCATTCTCCATTCTGGCATCTTCATCTATTTCAATTGCCCTTTCAAAGAAGCTGACATCTCTTGGCTCGGCAACTTTCAAATTCTGATTAGAGGTATAGAACTTGGCTAAAAAGCCTGCCGACTTATTGGTAATTTCTGCCACATCTACCAACACCCTTGTTTTTGTAGGAAGCCAGGCACCTCCTTCTAAGCGTTCTAATTCTTGCTGAAGCTTAATTTTTTCTATAAAGTTAAGATTGGCTGTTCTTTGAACTGTAGCATCTATTTGCTTTAAAGCGAAGCCATCTTTGGCGATCCACATTTTACCAATGAAAGCCAACTCCTGATCGTTCTTTGGCTTAAAATCGATTAGATAACAAAACTCTTCGCCAATGTATACCGAGTCGGTTAGTTCATAATCGTAGATTAATCTCCAACCATCAGAGATTGGAGAAGCAAACTCCCGTTCGACAATATTCATTCTGTTTTGATAGAAATTATATTGCTGAAATGTTGAACCAATGACTTGAGAAATAAGACTTCCATCTTCTATTCCAATTCCAGTAATTTTTGTTCGCTGAACATGTTCTTTTGAAAGCCTTGGATCAGATCTGTAATAGTATTTGGAAAGCGATTCTGATATAAAGAGTGGTAGAATTGGTTTACCATCTTCTCCGGCTATGGTCTCAATTGAATCTAATACAGCAGTAATTTTCTGCATTATCTTCCTCTTCCTTAATCTATCGGAGATATTGTCTAAATCGATTTCAATCTTGTTATAGCTGTCATATTCATAAGCAGCCAATCTTCGCTTATCGTTTTGAGGTTTATTGTCTACTACGCTTCTAATGATATCCCAAGCAGGGTTTTCTACCTTACCTGCAGTTACAACAAAGTCTCCTAGCGAGGTAGACTCTGGGGCAAGTTGATAGTTAATGGTTTGAGATATGCCCTTTTCATAAACCTTTTTCTTTGTTTCATAACCAATGTATGAGACTACTAAAGTGTCGGTTTCTGCATCTCCGATTATTTTATAGAATCCATCGAAGTCTGTAGCAACTCCTTTTGTAGTTCCTAAAAAGTATACACTTGCAAAAGGGATTGGGTCGCCAGAATCGGCATCCGTTACTTTTCCTTCAATTACAGTTTGTGCCAAACCACTGGCACAAAGCAAAAAGAAAAATAAAAAAATCAGGTTGGTGAAAAGTTTCAATTTCGAGTTTTTGGTTGTAGCGTTTATTAAACGACAAAGATGAATTAAATGTGCCTTTAGTTCATTCAATTTTGTGCAAACGTTTCTGCTAATGGGAATGTTCCGCTATGTAATTTTTTATATGAAGGTCTGATCGTTTTACTATATGCTGATACCATTCGAACTTTAAGTCTAGTTTTTCTTCTGCAGACAAGGCCCAGTCCACACTTTCTCTTTTAATTCTATCTACCAATTCATTCAAAATAAGTGCGGCACTGACCGACACGTTAAATGACTCGGTAAAGCCATACATGGGCACATGCACTAATTCATCTACGTGTTCTTTAGCGTAATTAGACATACCTTGCTTCTCAGTACCAAACACAAAAGCGATAGGTTGGTTTATATTTAACTCTTTTATAGATGCACTATCTCTGTCTGGGGTTGTACCAACTAGTCGGTAATTCTTCGATTTAAGCGAATTAAAACACTTCTCTGTGCTTTGTTCTTCTCTCTCAAACATATTTAACGAAAGCCATTTGGAAGCTCCTCTGACTACATTTGGATTCACATTATAATCATGTAATCTCTGCGTGATGTACACATCTTGAACTCCGAAGCAATCGCATGTTCTCATTACAGCACTGGCATTCTGAGAATGATAGAAATCTTCCATTACCACGGTGAGATAACGAGTTCTTTCTGCCAAAACTTTATCTATCAATTCAATCTTGTTTGGTGTAACATATTCCTCCAAGAGTTGAACCAAGCTATTCTTTAATTCTATTTCCATAAAAAAAGCTGTTGGAAGAGCATCCAACAGCTGAAGATGAACAAACAATAATATAACAACCTTAACCCTAAAGGTTTACATTCTTGTATGACTAAAACAATCAGACCGAGGGAGACCCTTACAATCCTTCCTAATGAGTATTATTTTTAGGAGGATTTAAATTTTCTGGCAACCTAGCTAATCATTTTAATATTCTGACTCTCTTTTACCTGTTTTGATTGATTACTCGAATGAGTTGACCATCTTCTTCATCGGTTAGCAAATACAATTTACCAGCTGGCGACAATGCAGCCTTTCTCAATCGTACTCTGTCATTCATAAATAACTCTTCAGAAGAAATTACCTGATCATTCTCAGTAGCGACTCTCCATAAACTCCCTTTACTTAATCCAGGCACTATGAAGCTATTTCTCCACTCTGGGAACTCTGTACCGCTATAAAAAACTAGACCTGTGGGAGCTACTGTGTTCTCCCAAAAATGAATAGGATCTTTATAAAGCGCTCCTTCAACTTCAGCTGGTTTATAGTTCTTAGTTCTATACCCTCCTGTGGTTCTATTAGGCCAGCCGTAGTTTGCACCTGCTTCTAGAATATTCAACTCATCTCCTTGAATGGTACCATGTTCGGAGAACCAAATCTTGCCTGTACGAGTATCGATGGTCATACCCTGAGCGGCTCGGATTCCCAAACTGTATAAGCCTGAAACGGCATCAGAACCAAAGTTGGGGTTATCATCTGGAATACTTCCATCAGGATTCAGTCGAAAAATCTTACCCCTTCTATCTGATACATCCTGAGCGAAAGGTAATTTCGGGTTCAAGTGCTCATAGAAATTCCTCTCTCCAGTGGCTATATACAACTTTCCATCATGGCCGAAGATCATCCCACCTCCATAATGAAACAATCCATGACTGTAAGGAGCCGCCTCAAAAAGGGTCTCTACTTTCGACAAAGCATTACCTCTAAGTACACCTCTAATTACTTTAGTGGCACTTTGCTTCTGCTTATTTTCTGCTGCATATGAAATGTAGATGTAATGATTATTCTCAAAATCAGGATCGAGCAAAACTTGAAACCATCCGGCATTGTAGCTTAAAGTCTTGCCGTGAGCAGCCGCAGGAAATACACCGTTCGTATGTTTGACGGTGTCAATCAACACAGCTCTCGCGACATCATCTGGCAATCCCTTAATTACCTCTCTCCTTTTGGTATGAAGATTAGTTTTTATTAGGTCTCCATCCTTTTCTGCTATAATCACTTCTTCTTCAGACAAAAAAGCAATACTCCAAGGCTTATTTAAGCCTGTCAGAACTACCTCTTTCTTTGGGACTGACGGCCTTGAAGGAATTGGACCAGCCGAGGTAGCTTTTGCCACAATCTTCCATTTGCCCTTAATCCTTTTCATCAGTAGCAGGTCGGTATATCGATTACCATAAGGAGGAATATCAACCTGAAGTTTGGCATAGGCAACATCTCTAACTAATTCTACATCCAGTATCTTTGAGATTCTGGAATTCTGAGTTCCGGGAGTTCTTCTTCCATAGCCCGAGGCATATTGTTCAGAACTCATGACAAAGGCTGTATCTGAGCCGTTATAGAGAAACATCCGGGTATCGGGATAAAAGGTTGAACTGACAGAATCAGGGTAGTTGTAGGTTGTACCATAGATGAATGTGTTCAACACTTTTTGAATCGCTTCAATATCTATTTGCCCAAATCCCGGCACACATATCAAGAAAAATAGAGCACTAATGATTGCAATTGGTCGCATAGTTTTTACTTCAACATTACGGACCAATGCACACTAAAACCGCCCTTAAACAGCATAAGAGGTACTAAATGATAATTCTGGACTACTACGGGACTACTTCTTGAAGTCGGCAGGTGTCTTACCAGTGATTTTTCTGAAGCTAGCGAAGAAAGATGATTTGGAATTGAATCCCGCTTCGTAGCCAATGCCTTCTAGCGATAGTTCAGGTCGTGATGCGATCAATTGTTTGGCTTCTTCTATTCTGTAAGAATTGACATAATGAGAAAAACCTTTTCCATATTCATCGTTGAGAAGTTTTGACAAAGTATTTCTGTTCATTCCTACAGCTGAAGCCAGGTCTTCCAGCTTCAGTTTACTGTTAACAAAGGGTTTCTCATTAAGCATATATTCATTCAACTTGCTCATAAGGTCTGTTTGTTCGGAAACAGGTAAATCTCGCCCAGCCATATTAAGAGACCTATTCATCATTGACTTTCCAATGAGCACGTACATGACTATGGTAAAAATCAAAGCGCCCCATAGATAAGTAAAGCTTCCATAAAGGGCCATTTGATAAGTAATATTGATAGCCAAAACCGTCAGTGCAATGGCCACAAAGTAAGATTGCGACTTATTAAACCGCTGCTTTCTTTTAAACACATCTCTTACCGAAACAAATGTATAATACACTCCTAGCAAGGTAAATAGAGACCATAAAACATAGATGCCGTGAATGATGTAAGAATTCCAGACCTCAGGAAAATTACGATAAGGGTAGAGAGTTCCGACAGTAACAACCAATACGAATACCACTGCCAGCAACATTAAGTCACTCTTGTGATAGCGTTTGGATTGCTTGACGACCGATTTGGCGTAAAGAAAAAAGAATGGTCCAATAAAAGCGCAGGCAGATAAACCTACCTGCAGAATAGCATAGTCTACATCTCTCTGAAAATAAAAGACAATGGACTTGGCTATTCTAATACTTAATGAAATAAGCAGACCTGAAAAGTAGACATTAGCAATTTTACTTGGCCCTTTAACCAAAAAGAAAAGGCCAAGTAAAAGTCCGTTTACAGCTCCGAGACTCGCTAAAAGAAATAAAACGGACATTTCAACTGTCTATTAAATGGCTCTAAAAAAGGTCTATGGTCTCTCCTACACCATAACCACCACCTTGCTTGTCGTTATTGTCCTTTTTAGGAGGAGTTGTTTTAGGTGCTTCTTTCTTTTCAGCAGGTTTAGCTTCAGGTTTACTCTGCTCTACTTTTGCCTGAGACTCTTGAGTTTTATCAGAACTCTCATTCTTGGTTTCACCAGAGTTATCATCTTTAGGCCTTGAGTCAGAACCAGGCTTTGGTTTATTGTCACCCAACAAAACCACCTTTTTCACATTGTGAGGAGACAGTTTATTACCGTTGGCCTTCCACCCTTTTACATCAATGAGCATATCTACATCATAAGTAGACACCTTCTTCTCTCGAGAACCTTTGACCGTATAATGCACTTCAATTTGAGCTGCTTCTTCAGTTGTGGCCAATAAAAGCTTAGCTCCTTTCTCTTCACTTATAAAGTGAAAAGCTTTATCCATTGTAGAAGTCTCAATCAAGAACCTCTTTATATAATGTGTTCCAGCTGCAGGATCGTAATGAACGGCAGCAATTGGTTTTTCCGGGTCAAACTTCTCAATAAGATGAATCTTAGCCGGCTCATACCTATTGGTTAAATCAAAACTGGTAAGTTCATACTCTCCAGAATTATAGATGACCAGCACTTTATCATCTGCCTGAAAATTGCCTAGCAATTCACCTCTTTCATCGCGATTGAGCCTTCCTACAGAATCATCGTACCAGATATCTAATCCTCCCAGAGTGGACTTACCTTCCATTTTAAGCTGAACTTTACGGACAGGATATTTGGTAACAATGTTACCTCCAGCAGCTCGACCTTTAATGTCTATATCGGCAAAGTTGAAGTCGAATACTTTCACCCTTGCTTTGGCTCCAGAGGTCAAGTAAATAGTAACTAGTTCGGCCTCGCCATTCGGGTTGGCTGTAAAGTAAAGCACCTTTGAACCTCTTTCACCTTTAGTAAGGTCATATTCCTTATCTCGAGTAATGGCCAGTACTTGGAATCGCTTCACCATAGTTCGGCCAGTTTTTCCATCTAAGTACATCATATTATAGACCATTCGTTCGTCATTCTTATTGAAGACCCCGGCCCATAAAATGTCTTTACCCACAAACACCTTATCTGAAATGCGAACTACCTGAAACTTACCGTCCCTTCTGAAAACGATGATGTCGTCAATATCTGAGCATTCGCAAATAAACTCGTCTTTCTTTAAGCCGTAACCCACAAAGCCTTCTTTGGCGTTCATGTAAAGCTTGGCATTATTGGCAGCCACAACCGTTGCTGCAATATTCTCAAAAGACTTAATCTCCGTTTTACGCTCTCTACCCTTACCATATTTCTCTAGTAAGTTCTGATAATAAGCAATGGCGAAATCGATCAAATTAGCCAAGTTATGCTCCACTTCAGCCAACTCTTCCTGAAGTTTGCGCATCAGCTCATCGGCCTTGAATGAATCGAACTTGGAAATTCGCTTAATCTTTATTTCAGTCAAGCGAATAATATCGTCTTTGGTAATTTCTCTGTAGAAATCTGGCTTAAATGGCTCAAGCCCCTTGTCTATGGTATCTAAAACAGCTTCCCAAGTCTCACACTCTTCAATGTCTCGGTAAATTCTGTTTTCGATAAATATTTTTTCGAGCGAAGAGAATAAAATTTTCTCTAGCAACTCTCCCTTTCTAATTTCTAACTCTTGGCGAAGTAACTCTACAGTTTGGTCGGTATTGATCTTTAAAATCTCACTTACTCCAATGAACTGCGGCTTTTCATCAATAATAACGCAAGCATTCGGAGAAATACTACTTTCACAATCGGTAAAGGCATAAAGCGCGTCTATAGTAATATTTGGTGACTGATTAGCTGCCAATTCAACGAGAATTTCAACGTGCTCAGCTGTGTTATCTACTACCTTTTTGATTTTGATTTTTCCCTTATCATTAGCTTTAATGATTGAGTCAATCAAACTGGTAGTTGTTGTACCGAATGGGATATCTTTAATAACAAGAGTCTTCTTATCGAGCTCTTCTATTTTGGCTCTGACCTTTACTTTTCCGCCTCGCAACCCATCATTATACTCAGAGAAATCGGCCATACCTCCTGTAGCAAAGTCAGGATATATTTTCGGCTTTTTGCCCTGAAGAATTTTGATAGATGCTTGAATAAGCTCAATGAAGTTATGAGGAAGAATTTTGGTTGAAAGGCCAACCGCAATACCCTCCACTCCTTGCGCTAATAACAGCGGAAATTTAACGGGAAGCGTTACTGGCTCTTTTTTACGACCATCATAAGACAGCTGCCATCGAGTAGTCTGTGGATTAAAGACCACCTCTAAGGCAAACTTAGAAAGCCTTGCCTCTATGTAACGTGGAGCAGCAGCACCATCACCAGTGCGTACATCTCCCCAGTTACCTTGGGTTTCAATAAGTAAATCTTTCTGACCAAGGTTCACTATAGCGTCACCAATAGAAGCATCTCCATGCGGGTGATACTGCATGGTTTGGCCAATGATGTTCGCTACTTTATTGAAACGGCCATCGTCCATCTCCTTCATAGAGTGGAGAATTCTGCGTTGAACCGGTTTAAAACCATCTTCAATCGCAGGAACTGCCCTTTCAAGAATTACATAGGATGCATAATCGAGAAACCAGTTTTCGTACATTCCCGAAACAGGAATTACGTCTTTCATTTCTCCGTCACCCTCTATGATATCTTTGTTTTCTTCACTCATTTGTCTGTATCAGAATTTACAGAATTAAAGAATTACTTAATTATTATACTTAGGATTAAACATCAGTTTATACTGCAAGCTTTTGCTTCCAAAATTGATCAATAGACCTTTTGGAAAGTCATAAGCCACTGTATAATTCTTGGCTTGTGCTAAATGCACATCTTCCAATTCTACCAGCGCCTTTAGTTCCAGAATCAATTTATCCTCGATTACAAAATCTGCTCTTCTCATTCCAACTTCAAGCCCATCGTAATATACCACCTGCTCCTTTTCTCTTTGGAATTCAATACCCACCTTAAGCATTTCAATGGCCATACATCTTTGATATATAACTTCTTGAAATCCAGGACCCATGATATTGTGAACGGTCATGGCGCATCCAATAACTGCATAAGTGAGTTTATCTTTTACCATATTCTGTTAATCTCAAAATCCTGTGAATCCTGATACAGACTATTGAACTGGTGCTTCCTCAGCTATATCTTTTTCTACTCTAAGGTTATCAATGATAAAGCCTTGTCTATCAGGGGTGTTTTTGCCCATGTAGAATTTAAGAATATCGCTGATACTGGTATCTTTTCGCAGAATAATTGGCTCCAGGCGCATATCTGCACCAATAAAGCCTTTGAATTCATCTGGCGAAATCTCACCAAGCCCTTTAAAGCGAGTTATTTCAGGCTTATTGCCTAGCTTTTCTATGGCCTTCTGCCTTTCTATATCGCTATAGCAATAGATAGTTTCTTTCTTATTTCTGACCCTAAAGAGAGGCGTTTCTAAAATGTATACATGCCCTCGCCTTACCAGATCTGGAAAGAATTGCAAAAAGTAAGTAAGTAGCAACAAACGGATGTGCATACCGTCAACATCTGCATCGGTTGCTATTACAATTTTGTCGTAGCGAAGTCCTTCCAAACCATCTTCAATATTTAAAGCATGTTGAAGCAGGTTAAACTCTTCGTTCTCGTATACTACTTTCTTGGTTTGTCCATAGCAGTTCAGCGGTTTTCCCCTTAAACTGAATACTGCCTGTGTTTGAACATTTCTAGATTTTGTGATAGACCCACTAGCCGAGTCTCCTTCTGTAATAAACAGCGTGGTGGCATTCTTAAGGTCATCATCTACCTTGTTGCCATCGTCTAAGTGGATTCTACAATCTCTAAGTTTTTTATTGTGCAGATTAGCCTTTCTAGCTCGTTCATTAGCTAGTTTTTTAATACCTGCAATTTCTTTTCGCTCTCGCTCCGACTGAAGAATTCTCTTCTGAAGTGCTTCTGCGGTTTTTGGATTTTTATGAAGAAAATCGTCAAGCGCTTTCTTTACGAAGTCGTTCACGAAGGTCCTCATGGTTGGTCCATCGGGAGCCACATTTTGCGAACCTAGTTTAGTCTTAGTCTGCGACTCAAAAACAGGCTCTTGTACTCTTACAGCAATTGCACCAACAATAGAAGCTCTCACATCGGTAGCATCGAAGTTCTTATTGTAGAACTCCCTTACTGTTTTTACCAAGGCTTCTCTTAACGCTGCTTGGTGAGTTCCACCTTGCGTGGTATACTGACCATTTACGAATGAATAATAGTCTTCTCCGTATTGGTTGGTGTGCGAAAGGGCAATTTCTATGTCTTCGCCCCTCAAATGAATAATAGGGTAGCGAAGGCTATCTACATCTGTTTTTCTGGAAAGTAAGTCGTAAAGCCCTTTTTCCGAGTGATATTTTACTCCGTTGAAATTAATGGTCAAGCCTGCATTTAGAAAGCAGTAGTTCCAAATAAGGTCGTCTAAATATTGAGGGATGAAATGGTAGTTCTTAAAAATGGTTTCATCTGGCTTAAAAACGATCAGGGTACCATTTCTTCCGCTGCTTGTTGTTTCATCCGCATCGTTCTTAACTTCTCCTCTCTCAAATTCGGCAACCTTTGTTTTACCATCTCTATACGACTGAACCTTAAAATACGTAGAAAGCGCATTCACCGCTTTGGTACCTACTCCATTCAATCCTACAGATTTTTGAAAGGCACCGCTATCGTACTTACCACCAGTGTTGATTTTCGACACACAGTCTACCACCTTACCCAGAGGTATTCCCCTACCGTAATCGCGGACTTCTACTTTTAGCTCAGAGACTTTCACATCGATGGTCTTACCAAAGCCCATCATATGTTCATCGATACTATTATCGATTACCTCTTTTACCAATACATAAATTCCGTCATCTTGGGCCGACCCGTCACCCAATTTTCCGATATACATACCGGGTCGAAGTCTGATGTGTTCTTTCCAATCGAGAGACCGAATACTATCTTCGGTATAATTCGCTACTTGATCTGCCATTCAGAATTTCAACAACTTTAGTTCGAAGTATTTCCAAGCGCACTTCTGCGCTCAGCAAAGTCGGAAGTTAGAATTAAAAAACTAAAAATGCACGTGCCATTTTGGGTCTCAAAAGAATTAAGACCAATGCACACTGAAAATGAGTTAGTTATTAATTACGTCTTTTGCCTAATAAATAAGCCAAGTAGCCAAACCAAGCCACTATAAGTGTTGGACCTAAATACACGTAGAATCCGAGTGTCATAGACTGTTCAGACTCGGCTAAGTTCATGAGTCCTAAAAAGAATAGCACCATCGCAAAAAACAAGTTCAACACTCCGGCAAAACCCTTAGCCCAAGTAACTAAATCTAACTTCAAAGATCTATTTCTAAGACCAACTCCATCTTCCGATGTTTTTATCTTTTTCAGTGTTTGAATAAACACCGAGCATACTGCATTAACAAAAATGAAGACACCAATAGAGCCAAAAAAGTACAGGTCTCTATCTATGTTGTATACAGGATTTCCATCGACATCGAACTTATAAGTAACCTGCCCTACCATGTAGGCATAAGACCAAAGCAATGCTGCTAAAAACAACAGGTAACTTACCGTTCTGAAAAACCCGATGAACTTATCCATATCTCCTCAATTTCAGCGCGAAGATAAGCAACAAAAGAAAACCTTTGAGCATTAGTGCTTTTGTTTTGCCTAAAATGAAGAATGGTCTTAATTTAAAAGGTCATTTGAACTAATTATGAGTCTCGATCCCACGGTAATTGCTATTCCTGTATACTTTCTCCTTATAGGTTTAGAGCTAATTGCTCATCGTTATCAGTCTATAAAGTCTTACCGGCTCAACGATGCTATAACCAACATTAACTGCGGAGTAACCTCACAGGTTACTGGAGCATTTCTGAAAGTGCTGTCCATTGGCGTATACACCTATATATTCGAACAGTTTAGGTTAGCCACAATTAGTAATAGTGCGCTCACATGGTTTATAGCTTTTATAGCGTATGACTTCTTTTATTACTGGGCTCACAGAATGAGCCACGAGGTAAACCTGTTCTGGGGTGGGCATAGCGTTCATCATCAGAGTGAAGAATATAACCTCTCTGTAGCTCTAAGACAAAGTTCAACCCAAACCATTTGGACCTTTATATTCTACTCTCCGATGGCCTTGGCTGGTTTCGACCCTCTGGTTCTTCTATCTGTTTCTGGCTTTAATTTGCTTTATCAATTTTGGATTCATACAGAATCGATCAATAGGCTTCCTAAGTGGTTCGAAGCTGTTTTCAATACCCCTTCTCATCATAGAGTGCATCATGCTCGCAACCCGAAGTACATCGATAAAAACCATGGAGGCACTTTCATTGTCTGGGATAGATTGTTTGGAACCTTTAAGCAGGAAGAAGAAAGACCAACCTACGGAATAACCAAAAACCTAAATAGCTGGAATCCTGTTTGGGCCAACGTGTCGCATTACTCCGATATGTGGAAGGAAATAAGAACTATTCCAAAGGCCTCAGATAAAGTACGCTACCTCTTCAACAAACCAGGCTGGTTGCCAGACTACATGGGAGGCTATAGAGCGCCTTATGATGTTGATTTAAAAACCTATAAAAAGTTTGACCTAAGCGGTGCTAAATCGGTGAATATATACGTCTTTGCCCAATACTTGGTGCTTTTAGCGGGTACAGCACTTTTTCTCTTTAACCTACAAGCTTTCGAAAACAATCTGGTGCAAAAAGCAGTCTTGGCTCTGATAATCATTGTTTCTACCGTAAGCTTTGGAGCCATGTTTGAAGGAAGAAAATGGGCTAGTGTTACAGAAGTTGCCAGGCTGATAGCCGTAGTTGCAAGTCTGATCTATTTCTTCCCAGCCATTGGAGAGGAAAATCTTGTGCTGATTGGAATTCTATCATACACAATGCTTTCAATTATTTGGGTAGCTTTGCTGCAAAAATCAATCGTTCACCCAGTGACTATTCAGGCTTGAGAAATATACTTATTCTAATAATTACCTTCCTTCTATTTAGTGGCTGTACAAAGAAAGTCGAACTAGGTAATTTTGACTCCGAAAAATGGAAATCTGACCCAAATGGTTGCCAAGGTATTCGTTCTGAGATGATTGACGATTTATTAGAAGTAAAGCCTAACCTCTTAGGCCTGTACCAAAAATCGATTATCAAAGCATTGGGTCAACCAGAGTCTGAAGAACTGTATGAAAGAAGTCAGACGTATTATTTCTATGCTATCGATCCTTCTGCCGACTGTGCAAACTCTAAAGATGACGACCCCAGAATACTGAGCATTCGCTTTACAGCGCTCGGAATAGCCAATGAAGTCGACATTAGATAGTTTTAACTAAAATTTTAGTAAAACACTCTTTTCTGATATAAAATTCCTCACTTTGTCTTTTTTTGAGAATATAATTTTTCTCATTCGAAATAATTCCTAACTTAAAGACAAGATTATCAGGCTAAATGATCTATTGACCATTGTGCAATCGTTAACACTGCCATGTCAGTATGGAAATTAGCTTAGGTTAGTTTTAGTTTTATAGGTAGTTTGGTGAAGGTTAACCCATCCTCAGGTTAACCTTCCGCCATTTTTAGGCGAACCTCATGGTCGAAGATCTCAATCTTTCCGGCTTTATATAACCCTCCTAAAACGCGCTTGAAGTTCTTCTTACTAATGCCGAAATGCTCCTGAATTTCTTCTGGAGTACTTTTGTCTCCAAGAGGAAGTGAACCACCATTACTTTCAATGGCCTGTAAAATGTCGTCTGAAGAATCAGTTACTGCTTCGTAACCTTGCTTTTGAAGGCTGGCATCAATTTTACCATCCTCGCGAATTCTTTTGATGTAGCCTCTTTTATTATCGCCAAGCTTTATCTTCTCGAAAATCTCATTGTTATAGATCAGACCAACAAATTGCCCATTAATTACCACCTTATAACCAAGGTCTGTTCTTTGCCAGATCACCATTTTAACCTGTTGACCTTCTTCTACCCCTTCAGCTTGGTCGCTTAAAAAACCAGCAATTTTGGTGGTACCAATCATTCTATTGGTCTTATAGTCAAGAAGTATCATTACAGCATACTTCCCTCCTTCTTTCATATCTGCCTGCTGTTCTTTGTTTGGTACCAAAAGGTCTTTTTCCAAACCATTATCTACAAAGGCACCAAATTCGGTTACTTGTTTTACTTCTAATCCAACAATATCTCCGACTTGACCCCGCGGCCAACGCGTAACCGCTACAGGACGAGACATATGATCTGTATAGACAAATACCTTGATTTTGTCACCAATCTCATACTCCTCTGGCAAATATTTAGCAGGAATAAGCACCTCCTCCTTTCCATCAGTAAGGTAGCAACCAAACTCAACCTCTCTCGCTATTTCTAGTTCTTGAATTTTCCCTATTTCCATATCAAATATCTACCGCAATTCGTATTTTCAAATCAATTGACAAAAGTACCAAAACAAGTTCATTAATCTGCTCGATTGAAAAATTCAAAATCAATATTCACACTTATCTTACTCGCCCTTTCACTCAACTCATTAGCTCAAGAGAAGGCATACTTGGCTTCTGAGGCCTTTGAGGGTAGCATTCGGGGCAATGAACGATTCAGGGTAGCCTTTTATAATGTTGAAAATCTTTTCGACTATATTGATGACAGCACCACATTGGATGATGATTTTACATATAGGGGCAACAATAGGTGGACGAAAGCGAGGTATCAAGAGAAGCAGCAAAGACTAGCTAAAACCATCGTAGCCATGGGTGGTTGGGAAGCTCCTGAACTAATCGGTTTTTGCGAGGTTGAAAATAGATACGTTCTAACCACACTGACTCAGTTTACACCACTAAAAGCTGTTGGTTATGAAATAATCCATCAAGACTCTAGAGACAGGCGAGGAATAGATGTTGCTGCCATTTACAGGCCTGATAAGTTTGAATTGCTCGATTATCATTACTACCAACTCAACTTTCCGTTCGATACAGCCAGCAGAACTAGAGATATTCTTCACGTTATTGGAAAGCTACCCAACCAAGACACGCTGCATTATTTTGTAAATCACTGGCCTTCTAAGTTTGGAGGAGAGTTTGAAACACAACCAAAACGAATGTTTGCTGCAGAATTTACTCGTCATAAGGTAGACTCAATAATGTTAGCTCAACCCAACACCAATATTATTATAACCGGAGATTTTAATGACGAACCAGAGGAAGAAAGCATGCTTTCTGGTCTGAAAGTGCAAACCGAGCTATCTGAAGTTAAACCTACCGACCTTTTCAATATGATGTACCCAATACGCTACGTTACTGGAACTCATAGCTTTCAGAATGAATGGGGAATATTAGATCAGTTTGTGGTTAACGGTAGGCTTCTGAACAGTAGAAATTCTACCTCTATTCGAAATAGAACTGCCCAAATCTTCGATATGGACTTTCTCATTACAGAAGGAGCCACTGGTGCAACTAGACCCTTTAGAACCTACCAAGGCCCTGCTTACATTGGTGGCTACAGCGACCACTTACCTATTATAATGGACCTGATATTAAATCCTCGGAAGTAATTATCTAAGGCCGGTAAGCATTTTTTCTATTTCCACTTTATCCGAATGTCTTGCTCCCTCTACGAGTGCCGCACTATGGTACTCTGTGGCTCCTAAATCCAATAGATAGCCAATATTCGAAGACCTCACACCACCACCAGGCATGATTATAATATCATCTTCTGCTTCCTCAATCAGCTCTCCTAATCTGCTGAAGCCAGCCATAGCTGTAGCTTCTCCACCAGAAGTTAGCACCCGCTGAATTCCAAGTTCCCTTAAGGTATCTAGTGCCTCAAACTGATTCACCACTTCATCAAAAGCTTTATGGAAGGTTACATCCATAAAACCAGCCTGTTGCATCAATTCATAAGTAATGCGTTCATTAATCTTTCTTTCAGGCGTTAATGCTCCAATTACCACCCCTTCGCAACCCAGTTCAGCACAGAGCGCTACATCTTCTTTCATTTGCTCCAGTTCTAACAAGGAGTAATTAAAATCTCCAGACCTTGGCTTAATCAACACATAAACAGGGATTTCTACCATCTCTTTTACAAGCTGAATCATTCCCTTACTTGGTGTAAGTCCGCCAACAGAGAGTTCGGCACATAATTCAATCCTATCGGCTTTGGCAGCATTGGCATTTAGGGCAGATTCTACACTACCAGCACAAACTTCTAACAATGGCATATTTACAATTCCTTTTTTTCAAAACAATAAAAGTAGATGATGCGATTATATTTGTGCAAACGTAAACAAACCTAAAAGTTAGAAAATGGAGAATATTTCAGTAATCGGCTCAGGCACAATGGGTAACGGTATAGCCCACGTTTTTGCTCAAAGTGGATTTAAGGTGAATTTGGTAGATATTTCTCAAGATGCTTTAGACAAAGCGCTTAAAACTATTGAGAAAAACCTAGATAGAATGTTGGCGAAAGAAAAAATAGATGAAGCCACAAAAAATGCTACTCTAGGCAACATCACTACCCATACCGATCTTAAAGCGGGCGTAGAAAATGCCGACTTGGTGGTAGAAGCAGCTACTGAAAACGTAGATATTAAACTGAACATTTTCAGAGACTTAGATAAGTTCACTAAGCCAGAATGTATTCTTTCATCTAACACCTCTTCTATTCCTATTACTAAAATTGGCTCGGTAACTAACCGCGCTGATAAGGTGATTGGAATGCACTTTATGAACCCAGTACCAGTAATGAAGTTGGTAGAAGTAATTAGAGGTTACGCCACTTCTGACGAGGTGACTAACACCATTATGGAAGCTTCTAAAAAGTTAGGCAAAGTACCTGTTGAGGTGAATGACTATCCTGGCTTTATCTCTAACAGAATCTTAATGCCAATGATCAACGAGGCGATTATCTCTTTGTTCGAGGGTGTTGCTGGTGTAGAAGAAATTGACACAGTAATGAAATTAGGTATGGCCCACCCAATGGGACCATTGCAATTGGCCGACTTTATTGGATTAGATGTCTGTCTTTCAATTATGAACGTGTTGCACGAAGGTTTCGGTAATCCTAAATACGCTCCATGCCCACTATTAGTGAACATGGTAACTGCGGGTTATCTAGGTGTAAAATCAGGAGAAGGTTTCTATAGCTGGAATCACGGCACAAAAGACTTAGTAGTTTCTAAGCAATTTGCTAAGAAGTAAGCCAAGCTCTTCTTAAAGAATCATTTAAGAGGTTGTTTCAATCGTATTTGGAACAACCTCTTTTACTTTAAGTACTAGATGAGTGTTATGTCTAAAATTGAAACTGATAGTTTTTCTTTACTTTACCTTTAGATTCAACCATCTCACTTAATCCACTTACAATAAGAGTCACACAGCCATGACAAAGAAAAAATCGAAGCGCATCTTTCAATTCATCTTAATTACAGCCTCAATTGGTTCTCTTTATTTTGTGCCATGGCTATTGGTTAAAGCTTGGATTCTACCCTTACCCGATACCGTGCAAGAGCAACTAGACCAAGCAATAGACCATGGTTTTGATGGAATGATTGTCTTTGTGGATCATGGAAAAAAGCCAGATGAATATTTTGCATCGGGCTGGCACAACCGAGATACTAAAACCCCTGCCAAGCCTCAGGCGCTCTTTAAAATCGCCAGTATCAGTAAACTCTACGATGCTGTGGCAGTGACTAAGTTAGTTGGAGAAGGGAGACTTTCACTAGATAAAACCCTCACAGACTATCTACCTAAATTAAATGGTAGAATTGAGCATGCCAACCAGATTACCTTACGCATGCTCATTCAGCATAGAAGTGGAATACCCAATTTCACAGATACTCCCGATTTTTGGGCTTCTCCCACCAAGTCTTATGAAGAAAGTTTAGCCTTAATCATAGATCAGCCGGCTAATTTTGAACCAGGCAGTGATTATGAGTATTGCAACACCAACTATCTCCTACTCAACAAGATTATGGATGATGAACTGGGCTACAGTAATTTTCAATTCATTCAAGAGGAAATCTTAAATCCACTGGGCTTAGAAAACACCTTCTCTTCACTTGCAGCAGTAGATATAGACGATGTAATGAGTGGCTATCATGAAGGTTATCCTCATGACTTAAAGGAAAACGATCATGGAATGCATGCCACAGCCGAGGATGTAGGCCTTTTTGTCCGAGCCTTAAATGATGGCTCTCTGTTCGCTCCAGGCGAGCAAGAAATCTACGAGTCGGTTTATGAATATAAACATGGAGGCTGGGTTCCCGGATACCAAAGCTTTGTAGAATACTATGAAGAAATAGATGCAGTTGTAGTGGCATTTTACAGCACAACCGACCCAAAACTTTACAATTGGAACCTATCCGAGATCATCAATAATCGAATAGTTAAAATTCTTAAAAGGCAGCAATAAAAGGGTGTTATTACCTGAGAGTTATTGAGCCGAGGATCTTATAGAGTCGGTTGCTTCGAAATCTTCTTATATGCACTAAAAGCATAAAAATGGTGCAGCAAAAACCAACTGAATAAACTAACTTTATCGCATCGTTAGGGGTGCCTAAAACGGCTGAGATTATACCCTATGAACCTGAATTGTTTAATTACAGCGGAGGGAAACGAGGATTGTCAATAATTTGATAGAACAGATTATACAAGCCACTTTCATAGCTGTGAAAGTGGCTTTTTTATTTAATATACTTAATGAGCTTAACTATGTCTGAGAACAACGCATTCAACAAAGTATTAGAACAAATACGCACACAATCGCCATTGGTGCATAATATCACCAACTATGTAGTAATGAATAATACAGCCAACGCTCTGTTGGCTATTGGTGCTTCGCCAGTAATGGCTCATGCAGTAGAAGAAGTAGAAGACATTGTCACCATTTCTTCCTCCTTGGTCATTAACATGGGTACTTTAAGCAAAAAATGGGTGGAAGCCATGATCTTGTCGGCAGCCAAAGCAAAAGAACTTAACAAACCATTTGTGTTCGACCCTGTAGGTGTTGGAGCATCAAAATACAGATCAGAAACTGCTCAAAAAATTATAGAAACAGCTACTCCATCAGTTATTCGAGGAAATGCCTCTGAGATAATGGCCTTGGCTCAAGTAACCAATAGCACCAAAGGTGTAGATAGTACCGTAGCTTCTGATGCCGCTGTGAGTGCTGCGCAAAGCTTATCTAAACAGCTTAATAATACGGTAGTAATCAGTGGAGCTACAGATTACATCATCACTAATGATACTATAAGCAAGATTACCGATAGTGATTCAATGATGTCGAAAATCACAGGAATGGGCTGTACTGCAACTGCCATGGTTGGTGCATGTATAGGAGTTGAAGCAGACATCCACTTAGCCTCTACAGTGGCTATGCAGATTATGGGTAAGGCAGGAAATATGGCGGCTGATCTTTCTGCAGGACCAGGAAGTTTCCAGATGAATTTTCTCGATAGCCTTTATAAGCTATGAACAATATAGATTACTCGTTGATGTATGTGACGGATGATAGAATCACAGACGATTCTATCTTCTTCAACATACTGGAAAATAGCCTTAAGGGTGGAGTAAGCATTGTTCAATTGAGAGAAAAGCAATTAGACACAAAACCATTTTATGCTCGCGCGAAAAGGGCAAAAAGCCTCTGTGAGCAGTATGGAATTCCTCTAATTATCAACGACCGAATAGACATTGCTTTGGCTATCAATGCCCATGGTGTCCATTTAGGCCAAAAGGATATGCCAGTTTCAGTAGCTCGAGAACTCATTGGTAAGGAGAAAATCATTGGACTTTCAGTGAGCAATAACCAACAGGTCATAGAGGCCAAAAGCCTTGAGATAGACTACATCGGTATCTCCCCTATTTTCAGCACTAACACCAAAACAAAAGACCTAGATAAGCCATTAGGCATTGAGGGCTTAAAAGAGATAAGAGAAATCTGGGCCAAACCGATTGTGTGCATTGGTGGAGTTAATAAAGAAAACACTGCTGAGATCATTGAAAATGGAGCCGATGGAATTGCTGTAATTTCAGCCATCTCCAAGGCAAAAGATCCCGAAAAAGAATCGAAAGCATTAAAATCAATAATATGTCAAGCTGGTACAAATCAATAAGCACACAGACGGATTACATTCTCGAAAAAATAAAAGGTCACCCTTTTATCGAAGAACTCATGGGAGGCACACTCTCTAATGATGTCTTCTTGTTCTATATAGGCCAAGATGCATTGTACTTAGCTACTTATAAAAGAGTGTTGGCCGAAGTGGGCATCAAATGCGTAGATGACGACTGCCAATTCTTCTTAGATGCGGCTACGGGCATCATCCATGTTGAAGACGCTTTGCATCAGATTTTCCTAAAAGATCATTCAACCTCCAACGAAGCCTCTCCTACTTGCGAACTGTATATCAGCTACTTATCCAGAATGGCGCATACTCATTCCACTGAAGAAGCTCTGGCTGCAGTTCTTCCTTGCTTTACCATTTACAAACAAGTAGGCGACTATATTTTAGCCAATCAAACCAATAAAGACAATAATCCATATCAAGATTGGATAAACACTTATGGTGGTGAAGAGTTCGCTAAATCGGTAGCAAAGGCCACCGAAATTACCAATAGGTATGCCGAATCTGCCTCTCCAGAGAAATTGGAGAAAATGAATCAAGCATTTGAGAAAGCCTCTAAACTTGAGTGGATGTTCTGGGATAGCGCATATAATCAAGAACAATGGAAAATCTAATGACACCATATAAAAGCGTATTGACCATTGCTGGAAGCGATTCTGGCGGTGGTGCTGGCATTCAGGCCGATATTAAGAGCATTTCTGCTTGTGGAGCTTTTGCAGCTAGTGTAATTACGGCCACTACTGCTCAAAATACACAAGGCGTTTTAGACATTCATGCCATTCCAATGGCGCACCTAGAACTTCAGCTAGAAGCTGTTTTAAGTGATATTGAGTTCGGGGCCATTAAAATTGGCATGTTGCACTCATGCGAAGTAATTGAAGTGGTGAAATCAAAACTGGAGGAATACGATGTAAAAAACATTGTGCTAGACCCTGTAATGGTGGCTACTTCTGGCAACAAACTCATTGCCGATGATGCCATTGACTGCCTGAAGGAATTCTTGCCGAAGGCAGACCTGATAACACCAAATATTCATGAAGCTGAGCTACTTATTGGCCACTCCATTGGCTTGCATAATTTTGAAACTTCGGCCATTGAAATTGGAAAGCGTTTTAATACGTCTGTACTTTTGAAAGGCGGTCACCTAGAAAGTTCATTTAGTGAGCTGACGGATATTCTATATGAGCATGGAAGCGGTGAAATTCATAAGATTTTCAACCCGAAAATAGACACAAAAAACACACACGGAACTGGCTGTAGCCTATCTTCTAGCATTGCTACCTTCTTATGCCTTGGGCATTCACTGGAAATGGCAGTCAGAAAAGGATGTGCTTATGTAAATGAGGCCATAGCCTTAGGGAAAAATAAAACGTTGGGTAAAGGAAACGCCCCAATCAATCACTTTGGGCTTTAATTAACCAAATTGGTTAAATCATATTTGGGTCTAGTAATCATTGAGAATATTAACTCCCAAACCTATGACCCACTGCCGTTGCTTTGGCACAAAGTCTCTACCCAAAATTTGGCTTAAACTCTCCCCTGTTTTGCTAAGTCCAAATTCATAATTGATATCTAAAACAAAGCGGTCGAAGTCACCACCAATACCGAAGTGCCACATCATGTTGCTACGATTGTAGTCGTCAGATACCTTTTCAACCTCATTGAGGAAGGAACGCTGTCCAGACATCAGAAAGCTAAACGAGGGTCCCATTTGCAATCTTAGATTTCCAATTCTGTACCCTATGTCTACAGGAAGTTCTAGGGTATTGAATTCAAAATCGGCTCGAGGATTAAAGCCTTGAACATCATTATAATTCTTAAAAATGAGATCGGTCTTAACTTTTGAAAGCAAAACGGACGATTGAACGAAAACGCCTTGCACATTGATTCTAAAGAACGCACCAAACTGATACCCAACTTCTGAACCTCCTTCAGACAGGTCTATCTCATCATTCTGAAGCTTCATTTTAGCTGTCACCAATTTTACTACAGGCCCCGCCTGATAAAATCGGTCGTAATGAGATTGAGCTAAAGCACTCAAGCTCAACAGGCAAAGCAGTAAGGCTATGGTTAGGGGCTTCATCATTTTCAGTAGGGTTTTTGAAAATGTTTTTTAGTTTCGCACAAGATAATTTTAAAAAATCAGATGAGCTTACAAGACACCTTCGAAAATGCTGTGAAGTCAGCACATTCCTTAAACGATAGACCTTCTAATGACAACCTATTGAAAATGTATGGTCTATATAAGCAAGCTACTGAAGGCGACAACAACGAAGAGCCTCCTGGCGGATTCGACTTTAAAGCTGCTGCAAAACACAATGCTTGGAAAAAACTTGAGGGCACTAGCAAAGAAGATGCTATGACTCAATATATAGACCTTATAGAGCAACTAAAGTCCGCTTAACATAGACTATATATCAGAAAGTGAATTGCAATCGTTAACCTATTTTTAGAAACAACAATTGCGATTTTCTTTGCATATTGCAAATTGATAAAACTCAAAAACAACAATAATGGGATTATTTAGCTTCGGTAAGAAGAAAAAGAAAAAACCTGCCAGATCTTGCGATTTAGAAGGGTCTCTTCTAGAATTTGGTGAAGGTTATTTACTTACCTCATCACAAATCATCAAGTCTAAGCGCTTTTGGGACAATAAAATGGTTGAGCCAGAAACCTTAGCTTATTCAAAAGCACATTTCGAAAGAAATGATGAGATGGGTACTAAAATGCGTACCATGATCTTCCAAAAATACAGTTCTCAGGAAAAGCCTTGGTTAGTGGGTGATGGTCAGGTCAACCAGTTTGAAGTAGATAAAAACCAAGCCAGAGAATTCGCTCAAAAATGGTGGGAGTCTGAATTCACCTTTACTCCTCCAGAAGCAGGTTCAGCAGACAAAGTGATGACTGATGCTGAGTATCAAGAATGGAAAGACTATGCCATTATGAAGGCTGGTGAAGCACAGCTGAAGAAAATAGGCTAATATCTATCTAGAAAAAACATAGAGAGGCTATCTCAAAAATAACTATTATCGTCATTCCAAGCTTGACTGGGAATCTCTAACAACTCTTAGCAGCACTTTGAGGAGATTTCCTCCCCACATGTGGGGAAGCAGTCGGAAATGATAGTTAGCTTTTGAAATAGCCTCTTTTTATTTCACCAACCTGAAGAGCTGAACTTCTCCTCTAGAAATAGGCTCCAATTTCAACCCTAAATCTTCAACTTGACTCTTAAACCTTTCGAGGTTTTCAACGTCATTATATCGGTCGTTAAAGTAAGCAGGGTTTAGCAAGAGATAATCTCCATTCTCTGGCTGCGAACCGTTCATTTCTGAGAACCAAACGAAGTTTAAGTTTACTGACTTCAGTTCATAAAAATAAGGATATCCGTATGAGATAAGACCGTCTGTGAAAACCGTAGCTCCTACACTTTCTGGAGTTAACACATCATTAAAAATCACTTCCACCCCTTTAAAGTTTCTGTCATCCGCTGTGGCAATCTTGTAAATCGGAATAACCAATAACACTGCTAGTAAATACTTTGCACTGGAATACCTGATTGCAGATAGTAGATGTGTTTTAGTCCAGTACATCCCCCCTGCTACCAACATTACAGGAATCAGCAAAGTGATATGCCGAGTATCTACCGGCATTGGGCTGTAATACTTCCAATTGGTGCTCATAAACCACCAAGTGCCCAGAATGAACACTGTTGCAACTGGCCAAAGCTTGTCAGGATCTTCAACTTTCCAGTCAGACTTCTTGAGTGTGATTAATGCGGGGAGGGCGAAAAGTAATGGAATGAAAAAGCCGCCACGCATAAAGCCAAGCAATGGCAAATAAGTCAAACGCTTGAGTATGGTGAGAGCACTCTTATCGAAAAAGGTTTTAGAAGTAGCCTCGTGGTTATCGGAAATGTTGCTAAAACGGTAAAAGAAATCACCGTAAACTTCTTGGTACCAAAAGCCATTAGCCAACACAAAAAAGAGTAGCAACACCACACTGATCATCCAAAAGCTTCTGTTGGTTCTCTTCAACCAATAGTCATTGACAAATAGATAGACAAAGAGTGGTCCGAGAACTATAACCGTCATCTTGGTAAGGATACCCAAGAAAATGGAGGTGCTCAAAACCAAGGCCCAAAGTCTATGATCTCCCTCCTTTCTATTCACCCGATCATAAGCTACTAAAGCAGCCAAAGTATATAAGGTCATTGGCATTTCGGGGAAAAGATGTGTCACAAAGGTGATTACATGATAATCGCAGACAAAAAAGGTAGCAGCAAAAACGCCCAACCAGTGATGGTATAAATTTCCGAGCCAAAGCAACACATTCAGAGTAATAAGGCCACAAATCAATGGAAATACCGTAATACTGAACTGGTTAATACCTAGTTGTTCAATAATCCAAGCAACGGGATAAAGCAAAGCTACCCTACTGGTGAAATGATTATTGGTAATGGTAAAACTCCCTTCATTGATAGTGTTTGCTAAATTCAGATAACTGAAGTCATCCCAAAAAGCCAGACCGTCATTGGCCAAGTACCATGTAACTAGCAATACTAAATTAGCTGCCAGTCCGAACCAACGGTATTTTGAATCACTGAAGAATTTCTGGTGGGGCATTGCAGCGAATATAGTTGATTAGCGAAATACTCTTTCTATTTTCGCAATAAGCTATGCAGCTCTTTTATCAGCCCGAACTTATAAATGGTATCAATACCCTCGACTCAGAAGAGTCTAGACATGCCATCAAAGTATTGAGAAGAAAGGAAGGCGATGCTATCGACTTGGTTGATGGGCATGGGAAGTTCTATACTGCTGAGATCCGAAAAGCAGACTTTCGTAAGTGTGAATTTGAGATAGTCTCCACCAAAGAAGAACCCAAAAGGAATGGTTTCAGACATTTAGCAATAGCTCCAACCAAGAACCTAGATAGAACGGAATGGTTGGTTGAAAAGGCCGTTGAAATGGGAGTCGATAGAATCTCTTTTGTGCTCTGCCAAAACTCAGAAAGAACAGTTTTAAAGACTGAACGCTTGGTAAAAAAAGCAGTTAGTGCCATGAAACAATCCCTGAAAGCCACACTCCCTCAAATAGATGAGATGATGAAGTTGAAGCAGTTCATTTCGAGTTGCGAAACGGCAGAGAAGTTCATTGCTTATGTAGATTTTGACAATCCTGTTCATTTAAAAGATTGTCTCAAAACAGAACAGCACTCCATTATCCTCATTGGCCCAGAAGGGGATTTCGACCCATCTGAGCTAGATTTCGCCTTAGAAAGTGGTTTTCAAAAAGTGAGTTTGGGAGAAAGCAGGTTACGAACTGAAACCGCTGGATTAGCTGCAGTACATCTTTTAAACTTATTTAGTTAAATCCCTTATGGCGCTTAATTATATCTGGATCGCTTTCTTTGTTATTGCCTTTATTGTGGCTTTAGTGAAGCTGATATTCTTTGGCGATGTTGAAGTTTTTCCTGCCATACTCCAAAGCACTTTTGATACTGCCAAGCTTGGCTTTGAGATTTCCATAGGATTGACAGGAGCCCTAACGCTTTGGATGGGTATTATGAAGATTGGTGAAAAAGGTGGCGTGGTAGCCATCATGTCAAAAGCTATCAGCCCGTTATTCACGCGCATATTTCCGGAAGTTCCTAAAAACCACCCAGTGTTTGGACCAATGCTGATGAACTTCTCCATGAACTTTCTCGGCTTGGATAATGCCGCTACTCCTATGGGACTTAAAACCATGGAGGGCCTTCAAGAACTGAACCCAGATAAGAAAACTGCCACAAATGCGCAGATTATGTTTCTGGTTCTGAATACTAGTGGATTAACATTGATTCCTGTTTCCATTATGGCTTATCGGGCTTCTAACGGAGCAGCAAACCCAGCCGATATTTTCATTCCTATCCTACTTTCGACCTATTTTTCAACCTTAGCAGGTTTGATCACTGTCTCTATCATTCAGAAAATCAACTTGTTGAATAAAGTGGTGTTAGCCTATTTGGGCACATTAACCATAATCATTGTAGCTGCTTTAGTCTATTTCAGCTCAATTCCTCAGGAGCAAGTTACCGTAATCTCTAATGTATTGGCCTCGATCATTCTGTTAGGCATAGTAATGCTTTTCATTCTTATGGGAGTGAAAAACAAAGTCAATGTTTATGAAGCCTTAATTGAAGGAGGAAAAGATGGTTTCAATGTTGCGATAAAGATTATCCCCTATCTGGTAGCTATTCTGGTGGCGATTGGAGTTTTCAGAACTTCTGGTGCACTGGACTATATTAATGATGGTTTCAGGTGGTTTTTTGAAGCCATTGGAATGAATACCGACTTTGTAGAAGCTCTACCTGTGGCATGGATGAAACCATTGAGTGGTTCTGGAGCTAGAGCGGCCATGTTAGATGTATACGCCAACCCAGCTTTAGGAGTAGATTCTTTTGCAGGAAAAGTAGCCTCAGTGCTTCAAGGCTCTACAGAGACAACCTTCTATGTTTTGGCAGTCTACTTTGGGGCAGTGAAAATAAAGAATTCAAGATATGCCGCTGGCGCTGGTCTTGCAGCCGACTTTGCGGGTGTGGTTGCAGCAATTATTATCTCCTACATCTTTTTCTATTGAGTAAATTCAAACCATAACAACTGACCCATAGTTAGTCAATCGTTCAAACATTAATAAAACCATGAAAAAACTAATCCTACTCATTTGCTTTTTTAGCGCTTTTGGTCTTAGCGCACAAGAATTTCCAGGCCTAGACGCTAGCCCTATGGATGCCTCTTATTTCCCTGATGGGCAGCCATTAGACGAAGTATTCCAAAGAGATGTAAGAGATCTAAAAATCAAAATCTACTACAGCAGACCTCAATTAAAAGGTAGAAAAATGCTCGGTGGTGAAGCTGCTCCTTTCGGAGAAGTTTGGAGACTAGGTGCTAATGAAGCTCCAGAGATTACTTTCTACGAAGATGTAACTTTCGGTGATCAAAAAGTATCGGCTGGTACTTATGCTATTTTTGCTATTCCTGGCGAAAAAGAGTGGGAATTCATCCTTAGCTCAAAACTTAACACTTGGGGAAATTACACAACCAAAGAAGATCAGTTTGTAGCACGTACAAAAACATCGGTTGTGAAAAGCTCAGAAGAGCCAATTGAAGTATTCTCAATTATGTTTAAAGAAGTATCTGGCGGAGCACACATGGTTGTAGGCTGGCAGAACACAATTGTAGAGCTTCCTATCAAGCTATAAAAAAGACTTAATCAATTGAAGCCCTTTGCACCGCGAAGGGCTTTTCTTTTTCAACTCATTATAAATCATCTACCACTCAAATGATATGCTGTTTTAATAAATCAATAAAGCCTATATTATTGAGTCCAAACTAAACAACTATGAGAAAATTCTACTTGTTGATTCTGCTTCTAGCGACTTGTTCTCTGGGTTTCTCTCAAGAGCACAAGGCCGACTTTAAAGCGGCAGAAAAATTCAAATCGAGTAACATCCGCAAGATGTTGAAAAGCACCAGAGTGAGCCCAAGGTGGTTCGAAGACAGCGATAAATTCTGGTATACCTACACCACTACCAGTGGTAAGAACTTTTACATTGTAGATCCGGCAAAAAAGACTAGGACTTTGATGTTCGACAATAAGGATTTTGCTGCCCAATTGAGTGAGCTAACGAGAAAGCCGTGGAACTTCAACGATCTAGACTTAAAAGCTCTAGAGCTTGAAGAAGATAACAGAACCTTGACTTTCATGGTAGATAGTATTGACTATCACTTCGACTTAAATTCAAAAGTGATTACCAAAGGAGATTCTACTGAAAAGGCCGAAAAACGTAATAATTGGGCTACTTATTCGCCAGATTCTACCTACATCTCATTCGCTAAGAACCATAACCTATATTTGATGAAGGCTGATGATCCTGATTCTACAGAAATTCAGTTGACTGAAGATGGCGAGAGATGGTTCAGCTATGCTTGGAATCAGGGTGACACTACTTCTGATGAGCGATCTAGAGCAAGAGCCAGATGGTTCGAAGACGAAAGCAAAATGTTCGTTAACCGTTCTGATTCGAGAAAAGTAGGAGAACTTTTCGTGATCGATGAGTTGGCCAACCCTAGACCTGAGATTGAAATTTACAAATATGCAATGCCAGGTGAGCAAGAGGTTCCACAAGAGCAATTAGAGCTTTTTGATGTGGAAAGCAGAGAGCGAACCATTCTAGATATTGCAAAATATAAAGACCAAACCATCAGCCCTTACCTAGCTGGCGACAGCTCTGATAAAATGTTCTTTACCAGAATGAACAGAACGTCAGACTCTCTTGATGTTTGTAGAGTAAATACAGCTACGGGAGAAGTTAAAACGCTATTTACCGATGTAAATCACCCTTACTTCAACTGGAGCTACCAACAATTAGCTATTCTAAATGAAGGCGAAGAGCTGATCTGGTGGTCTGAAAGAACTGGCTGGGGACAACTTTATCTATATGATGGTAATACTGGTGCCTTAAAGAACAAAATCACTAACGGAGGCCACTTTGTTACCGGTCAAATTCAGCAAATCGATACGGTTGGACGTAAAGTTTACTTCGAAGCAAGAGGCCGTGAGGACAATGTAGATCCTTACTACGCATTAATGTATAAGGCTAACTTCGATGGTTCTGGCTTCAAAGCTTTGAGTACCGAACCAGCAAATCATTTCATGAGCATGTCTGAGTCTGCTAAATACTATGTAGATAACTTCTCTGCCCCAGATGTAGTGCCTCAATCTTATCTGAAAGACAATGAAGGCAACGTGATTATGAAATTAGAAGAGGCTGATATGACTTTATTGAACCAAGCTGGTTTCCAAATGCCAGAGCGCTTTAAAGTAAAAGCCGATGACGGCATTACAGACCTTTATGGCGTAATGTATAAGCCATTCGATTTTGATTCAACAAGAAAATATCCTGTTATCTCTTATGTATACCCAGGTCCGCAGGTTGAGTCTTTCGGTAATGACTTCTCTATTACTGGTGGTTACAACGTGGCTATGGCTCAGTTAGGCTTTATAGTTGTTTCTATGGGTCACAGAGGTGGTAGCCCAATGAGAGACAAGTATTACCACACGTTCGGTTATGAGAACTTGAGAGACTATGCACTGGCTGATGATAAGCGTTCATTGGAGCAATTGGCTGAAAGACATGGCTGGATTGACCTTGATAACGTAGGTATTTTCGGTCACTCTGGTGGTGGCTTTATGTCTACTGCTGCCCTACTTACCTACCCTAACTTCTACACTGCAGCTGCATCTTCAGCTGGTAACCACGATAACAACATCTACAACAAATGGTGGAGTGAAACCCACAATGGTGTGAAAATGGTGGAGAAGAAGAAAAAGGATAAAGACGGAAATGAGACCGTTGAAACCACTTGGAATGCCAAGATCAAGACTAATCCTGATTTAGCTAAAAACTTGAAAGGTCATTTATTGCTAACTCACGGTACTCGTGACAATAATGTGCACCCAGGCAACTCAATCCGCGTTGCTAGCGAATTGATGAAGGCAGGTAAAAGATTCGACTACATGCCAATTCCTGGCTCAAGACACGGCTATGGCAGATTAAGAGATTACTATGAGCAAATGATGTGGTATTTCTTTGCAGAGCACCTGCTAGGAGACTACCGCAGCAACGTTGATATGGACGTGCCTGATGGTAATGAATAATCAGTTAAAACTCACAAAAAAGGCCTTGAGGAAATCCTCAAGGCCTTTTTTATATCTTCTACTTAGCTAAACTACTTACAATACTTAGCTAGTGCATCATTCGCCTCAGAAGCACCTAAGGCTTTAGCTCTATTAAAGTCATTACAAGCACCTCTAGTTTGGTTGAGTGCTATCTTAAGAGCACCTCTGTATAGAAATGCTTCTGGGTTTTTATTATCGAAGTTAATTGCTTGATCGTAGTTTTCCTTAGCCTTAGGAAACTCCCCTTGCTGATGAAGTGACCTCCCCTTTAGCAGGTAAGCCGTTGAAACCCTACCATCAACTTCCAACACCTTATCGAAATAATAAATAGCTTTGGTAAAATCCTTTTGGTTGTACCAGTACTTACCCATGCTTAAATTCGCATTCAGATTGTCGGCATCAAGCTTAAGAACACTTTCAAAGTCTTCTTTTGCCTGACTTAGGTTTCCAACTTCCTCATGAGCCCTACCTCTATTATATAGCGATTTCAAGTCTTTTGGCTTGGTAGTTAGGTACTCATCATAAGCGGCTATCGCTTCTTTGTATTTACCCTGCTTGTATAAAGCATCGGCTTCTCGGGTTACGCTTTTATTACATGCCGATAGCGCAACAACCGTTAAAATCATTAAAATTAGGCCTATTTTCTTCATCGTTTTTGTTCCTACGAAAAATGAGCTGCAAAGGTAGGCTTTTAACATTCTTTAAAAAAGAAAAAGGGGCACTAGGCCCCTTTCCTCAGGTAGGGTGAAAGATCTACCCCTAAACGGGATTTTGCCCCGTCACCCAATGTCAAAAACTCAAACAACTATCCTTATATACCCAAACCAAAGACCAAAAAAATAAGTCACTGTATAACAGTGACTTACCAATATCTAAGGATTTAAAAAGCTCCCAAAGTGGGAAATAGTCAGTCAATCTTAGACTGCTACATCATTTTCACGAAGTGCATCGTTCAATGATGTCTTCTTATCTGTGCTTTCTTTTCTTTTTCCAATAATCAGAGCCGTTGGTACCTGAAATTCACCAGCAGGGAATTTCTTAGTATAAGACCCTGGAATAACTACAGATCTTTCTGGCACATAACCTTTGTATTCAACTGGTTCAGAACCAGTTACATCAATTATTTTTGTACTACCTGTTAAAGTTACATTGGCGCCCAAAACAGCTTCTTTACCAATTCTCACGCCTTCAACCACAATACATCTAGAGCCGATAAAAGCATTGTCTTCTACAATCACCGGAGCTGCCTGTAGAGGTTCAAGTACTCCGCCTATGCCAACGCCACCACTTAGGTGTACGTTTTTCCCTATCTGGGCACAGCTACCAACAGTAGCCCAAGTGTCTACCATGGTTCCCTCGTCTACATAAGCGCCAATATTTACATAAGAAGGCATCATAATTACACCTTTGCTAACGTAAGAACCATACCTTGCTATAGCATGAGGAACAACTCTTACTCCCTTTTGGGCATAGCCGGTCTTAAGCTTCATTTTATCATGAAACTCAAATGGACCAACCTCAATAGTTTGCATTTTTTGAATTGGGAAATAAAGAATCACGGCCTTTTTAATCCATTCGTTCACCACCCAACCTTCTGGAGTAGGTGTAGCCACCCTTCTATCTCCATGGTCTAAGTCTTCAATTATGGTTTTAATCGCTAGCACTACTTCCTTATCATTCAGTAGAGAACGATCGTCCCATGCTCTTTCAATAATGTCCTTTAGTTCCATTTATAACGTAGAAAATTTTATCTTTAATTCTATTGATGAAAAAGACCAAAGTAGTCGTAGCCTCGCTGCTTAAGCCAATTGATGACACTCGGATGTTTGAGAAATTCGGCCTTTCGATGGCTGAAACAAATAAATATGATATTAATATCATAGGCTTTGATTCAAAAAATGTCAGATCGGCAAAAGGTATTACCTTTCACCCGTCCTTACCCTTTGAAAGAATGTCTTTCCAACGGTTGATTCAACCCTGGAGGACCTTCAGAAAACTAATTAAAGTAAAACCTGAAGTAACTATAGTCAATACACATGAATTACTGATAGTTACCTCTCTATACAAAATATTATTTGGTGGCAAATTCATCTATGATATTAGAGAAAACTACGTTAAGAACATACGTGAAACCAACGTTTTCCCATGGCCACTTAGACTACCATTATCTTTATGGGTTAGGTTTAAAGAATGGCTTTCGAAACCTTTTATAGACCATTATTTTTTAGCCGAAAGAGTCTACCAAAAGCAACTCCCCTTTCTTTCGAAGAAAAGTGTAGTGATTGAAAATAAGTATGCACCGCAAGCCGAAGAATCTACCGCATACAGAAGCCCCGACCCCTCTTATATCGACCTCTTATATACGGGAACCATCTCCGAGTCTAATGGTGTATTTGATGCTATAGATATCACTAAATCGCTTCACCTATGCAATTCGAAAATAAGGCTGAGGATTGTTGGATATTGCGCTCTTAAGCGAGACTTGATACGGTTGAAAAAAGAAATAGAGCCATACGATTTTATTGAATTGAATGGTGGAGATCACTTGGTTCCTCACTCTGAAATAGTAGAAGCCATACAAAAGGCAGACTTTGGCTTTGTTCTCAAGAAGCCTAACAATGGTATGAATGATGATAAAATTCTCACCAGACTGTTTGAGTATACTGCTAATCAGTTGCCAATACTCCTGTTGAACAATCCTACTTGGGTTGAATTTTGTGAGCAATTCAACGCAGCAATTGAGGTAAACCCTCAAGATTTTAATGCCCAAGAGCTATTAAATAAGATGAAGAACACCAGCTTTTACACACAAGGCGACACTTCAACTAGCCTCTGGAATAGTGAGAAAGAGAAACTACTAGCCGTTTTAGAAAGTATTTAAATAAACCACTATGGGCTCAAAGCACCATAGTTTTAGAAGCAACTGAAAGTCGCTTTGAAAGGCTGACTCAGAAAATGTACGTTCAGTTAGCTTTCGAGATTAGATTTACGTCAATCAAACCCCGAGCATTATCGGGGCATCGTAAATTTCAGGGTGATTTTTAGAATCTAAAGCGAAATGCACTAAAGTGCATAGTTTTAACTCCTATTGTGACCAATAAAAAAGGATAGCTAAGGGACTCTGTCATATGCTCAAATCGAGTAACGACATCTATCACCTCACTATCCCTTAAATACACCCTGACGGGTTTTATCTATACCTAGACTCTTACGTGACCTTGTCCGTAGACATAGTACTTATTCGTAACTAATTGTTCAAGCCCTAGAGGACCTCTATGGTGCAATTTGTCTGTACTAATTGCCAGCTCTGCACCTACTCCCATGGCTCCACCGTCAGTGAAGCGAGTTGATGCATTATGATACACCGCTCCGCTATCTACTTGCTCCATAAAGGTCTCTGCTTTGCTTAAATCAGTTGTCATAATGGCTGAAGAGTGACCACCAGAGTATTTGTTAATCTTCTCGATGGCCTCCACTTCGTCACCCACAAGCGCTACGCATGCTTTGAGTGCCAAAAACTCTTCATACCATGTATCTTCATTCTCAATCTCAGCCTCATCGCTGAGTATCTCCTTCACCTGCTTATCTACCAAAAGCTCAACCTCAAATTCATGTAAGGCTTTTTGTAGGTGAAGCAATTTCTTATCTAGATCTGGAAGTCTCTTATCTAGTAAAATCTTATCCAATGCATTACAGGCCGATATTTTATCGGTTTTAGCATTGAGTATTACCTTTATCGCCTGTTCCCAATTTGCAGAGTGGTCTACGTAAATAAAGTTATTTCCTCTACCCGAAACCAAGACTGGGCAAGACGCATTTTCCTTCACAAACTGGATTAGTCTTTCTCCACCTCTAGGCACTATTAAATCAATCTGTTCTGTCGGATTCTTTAGGAATTCTTGGGTTTCAGCTCTTTGAAGCTTCAGAAGCTTCACATAATCGGTAGTAATATCATTCTCTTTTAAAGCTTGATGCCAAACGTCTACCAATACCTTATTTGAGTTTATGGCTTCTTTTCCACCCTTAAGCAAGATTTTGTTATTGGCCTTAAACGCTAAGACAGCAGCTTCTACAGTTACATCTGGCCTAGACTCATAAATGATCATGATGGTACCAAAAGGAGCTGTTTTATTGACTATTTTCAACCCATCGTCTTTGTTGATTTCTGAAATCACCTTACCTACTGGATCATCTTGATTTCTGACCTCTCTTACAGCCTGAATCATGCCATCTACCTTTTTATCATTCACCACAAGGCGGTCATACATGGCTCTATCTTCCTTGTTAAAAGCATCGAGGTCTTTCTGGTTTGCCTCAATGATTTCCGATCTCCTAGCATCTAGGAGCTCTATTACTTTATCTAAAACTTTATTCTTTATATCTGTACTTAATAAATTCATTATTAATGTTTTATGATGTAAACTTGGTACCAACGGTTTTACCTTCAACTATGTCAAGGATCACTCTTTCGCGCTTTCCGTTGGCAATAAATGTGGTAATATCTTTTGCTGCAGTACCTTGGGCAATCCTCAACTTAGATCGCATTCCTCCGCGACCTTCTCCTTCTCCTTTGCCACTTTTTTGTATGTAATGATCTAGGTTATCTTCCACATCTACTTCTCTAATTATATGGGTATGATCATCATCTGGATGCCCATTATACACACCATCCGTATCGGTTAGCATAATGAGCATATCTGCATTAATTAGTTCGGCAATTAGACTAGCCAGCTCGTCATTATCGGTAAACATGGTATGCGAAACCGATGTGGCGTCATCTTCATTGGCGATTGGAATGACTCCTTCAGACAATAGACCTTCATAACAATTGATCATATTCTCTCTCCAAATCCCAGGGTTGAAGTCGCGCTTGGTAGCGAGTACCTGCGCACACTTCATCCCATAATCATGAAATAATTCGTAGTAAGTCCTCATCATTCGAGGCTGACCTACCGATGAGAAAACCTGTCTTCTGGTAGCCTTGTCTTCTATACTACAGCTACCAAGCACTTCTTTACCAGCTATTGCCGATCCTGAAGAAATAAGCACTGCCATAATATCTTGCTCATAGAGCTCGGCAATTTGCTTTACAATCTCATGGATGATAGGTCTAACAATTCTATTATCCTTATTGGTAAGCACATTAGTACCTACCTTAATTACGACTCTTTTCTTTTCTGTTCTTTCCAAAACTTATTTTTCAACTGCTTCTTGTTCTTCCACTTTACCTAGTTCTACTGCCCTATTAAAGGCTGCATAAGCTGCATCGTGAATCAAGTCTTTTACATTATTATCGTCTAAAGAATCTAGTGCTGCCTGAGTAGTTCCGCCTTTAGAGGCTACTCTCTTCATCCACCCATTAGGCGATAACTTATTTTTATTGAAGAGTTCAATGGCTCCTTCGAAAGTCGAACTAACCAATACCTTAGAGTCATTATCTGAAAAGCCCATACTTTTAGCGGCTTCCATCATAGACTCCATAAAATAAAATACGTAGGCAGGCCCACTGCCTGAAATACCCGTTGAGGCATCGATAAACATTTGAGAATCAACCCGTACCGATTTCCCTGTAGAATTCAATAAATCTTCTACCATCCATAACTCAATTCTAGAAATCTCTGGTGCGGCCAAGTAAGAAGTCATACCCTTACCCACCTGCGCAGGCAAATTAGGCATTGCCCTCACTACCTTCTTGATTCCTAGACCTTGCTGAATGGTTTCGATGGTAACACCCGCCATAATGGAGATCACTAATTTCTGATCATCCATCATTTCTATCATTTCTGACATTAAACCATCATTGTGATAAGGCTTAACTGCCAAGAAAATGATGTCTACAAATGGCAAAGATTCTTCTAAGGTGTCCGCCACTTCAAAGCCATCATCTGCTTTTTTCAGTGCATCTCTTAAGTCGGCAGACTTATCGTACACCAATAAGTCTTCTCTTTCTAAATAGCCCGACTTAGCTATTGATTTAGCATACGTGAGACCCATATTACCGGCCCCGATAACTAATACTTTCATGATTATTTATGATTAAAATGATTGGATTGCATGACAATAGTTTCCAACCCGAGATGTATATAAATCACGGGGAAGCGAAACTCATATCTAAAGCACCTTAGCTTTTAAAGGAACATTTGGCCAGAAACAGGCCCGTAGGATGAGACAAGATACTATCTTTTGGATGCGTATTCTTTTCTGCGAAGCTCATAACATTAATAAAACACTATGACGGCAGATAGGTTCATATTATTTTCAAAAATCCTGAAAACGATTGAAATTGAACCACTTACCCGTTGAAACTCATAATTTATAGCTCAGTACACCTAGAATTCACCTACAAATCAATGGCTTTACCTAATTCGCTGGCTTAACCTGTATTGATTTAAACTGAAATAGCGAACCTTTCTCAGTGATGTTCATACTTACAGCTTCATTCATTATCTTGGAGCAAAACCTATAACTATGAAATTGAAAGCATTTTATTTTTTATTGAGCGCGCTGGTATTGGTTAGTTGTGGTGGTGAAAAGAAAGATTCGGCCACCGAAACCACTGAAACTACAGAAGAATCATCTGAATGGGTAAGCTTATTCGATGGTGAAACTTTTAATGGCTGGAAAACCTATGGTCAAGACACCATGTCTGATTCTTGGTCAATTGTAGATGGAGCTATTGCTTGTAATGCCGGTATTGGCGAAGAGAATGTTGGCTTCGATATTGGCTCACTAGTTACCACTTCTACTTATGGTAATTTCGAATTTGAACTAGAGTACAAAATTGCCAAAGGTGGCAACAGTGGAATTTTCTACCATGTGGTAGAATCTGAAGAATATGGAACTGACTACACAACAGGTCCTGAATATCAGGTGTTAGATGATGAATTCTCTAGATCTGAAACGGAGCCATACAAGATGGTAGCCTCTAACTATGCTATGCATGCCCCATCTGAATCAAAAAAGCCAAATCCTCATATGGAATGGAATCAGGTGAAAATCATCTATAACAATGGCCATGTTGAGCACTGGTTAAATGGCGAAAAGGTGTTAGAGTTTGAAGAAGGTTCTGCGGATTGGTTAGCTAAGAAAGCAGCTGGAAAATGGGCCAATTCGGATACTTACGCAAAGTATAAAGAAGGAGCCTTTAGTCTTCAGAACCATGGAGATGAAGTTCATTTTAGAAATATTCGAGTTAAAGAGCTGAAATAATTGAAACGAGGCTGTTTCAAAAGCTAACTGTCATTCGCGACTTCGTTCCAATAAATAGGGAGGGAATCTTGCCATACTGGCTTTGTAGGCCAAATGAGATTCCTAGTGAAGCTGGGGAATGACGAAAGTAGTAGCATTTGAGACTGCCTCTTGTTTTTGCATCCATGAAGGCCAACTTTTACTATATAGTGCACATACAATACCTCGGCTATCGGTTTCATGGCTGGGCCAAGCAGCCTAACGTAAAAACCGTACATTATATGATAGACCGAACCCTCACTTTTGTGATGGGACAACAATGGTTCAAAACCTTAGGAGCAAGCAGAACCGATGCGATGGTTTCCGCTAACCATGCGGCCTTCGAGCTCTTTCTAAAAGAACCAATTGAAGACATATCTGAGTTTACAGCTTTATTCAACAAGAATCTCCCTCCTGATATTAAGGTTCTTAAAATAGAAGAGACAGATAGGCACTTTAATATTATAAACACCCCGAAACAGAAAGAATACATCTATCTATTTTCATTTGGGCAAAAAGCCCACCCATTCTCCTCTCCATTCATCAGCACTTTTTTAGATACGCTAGACTTAGAGCTTATGAAGCAAGGTGCAAAAGTTTTTGAGGGTAATCATGACTTTAGAGCTTACACTAAAAAACCAGCTCAAGAGAAAGTTACTACCAGATTGATTGAAAAGTCTGAGATTGTTCGGAATGAATATCATCAAGCGAGCTTCTTTCCTAGTCCATCTTATGCCTATGTGGTGCAGGGCAAAGGCTTTATGCGCAACCAAATCCGTATGATGATGGGACAACTAATCAGACTGGGAAGAAACGAAATCGATTTAGACTACTTAGAATCGAGCTTAAAAACTGGCTTTCCAGATCACCTAAGTTTAGTGGCTCCCGCCTCTGGTTTAGTTCTGAATGAAGTAAAATTCTATCATTAAAAGAGTCCAACCGCTTTAGTTGGGCTCATTTTTTTGTTCAAAACGGTTATTCCCCAAAAATGCTTTCTAGTTTCGCCTGAAGGGCTCTACCTCTTAGGTTCTTACCGATAACTCTTCCTTCTGGGTCTAATAAAAGCGCGAAAGGAATGGCATTGATTTTATAGGTGACTGCTGCCTCGGACTGAAAATATTTAAGGTCAGACACGTGGTAAGGCCACACCAAACCATCTTTCTCAATGGCATCTACCCATTGATTTCTAGTTCTATCAAGGCTCACACTAAATACCTCAAAACCATCGTCATTGTATTTGTTGTACATTCTTACCACATTCGGGTTTTCCATTCGGCAAGGTCTGCACCAGCCTGCCCAGAAATCTAGGAGCACATATTTACCTCTTAGAGACTCAAGGCTCATCATTTCACCCTCTGGGTTGGGCAACTCCAAATTAGGTGCAACATCGCCCATGGCTACGGCAGGTTTAAATACACCCACATTGCTAACGAAATAGTCTACATCTGAAGAATTAGGAATCTCCTTCTGAAGCTTAACAGATAAAGAATCTAAGAACTTATACTCGTCTGCTTTATTAGGAATATAATCGGTAATGAGTAAACTCACTAGGGAGCCTTCCAGGTCCATAGCCATATCTTTTAAGAACTTTACTTTACCTTCTTCCATAGCTAAACCTTGGGTGGTTAGCTCTTCAACAAGTTCAGTATTTCCTTCATTTCTGGCTTGAATATACTGTTGATTGAATTCTTGGACCTTGACTTGATAAGCATCCATATACTCATACAGCTTAGCCATATTTTCCATGTCTTTAGAACCAGTTACCTCAATATCATTCCCCTCTTCTCCACTGGCTTCAACTTTTAAGTTCTTATCTGCCAGAATAAGCGTTTCATATTGCTTGTTGTAAATATTTAGCCTGTAAAAGCCAGGGCCATCTACCGATACTTCAAGCTCAAAGTTTCCATTGTGATCCGAATAAACGGTCTCCACTGGCCTTACTTGTCCTCCTTGTCCTACCTCAAATCGCTCCAAAATCACCTCTCCTTGCGGAATGGCGTTCTCAATTTTACCAGTTATTTTAATTAGACCATCGTTGCTTCCGCCACAAGCCGAAAGCAAAACCACTAAAGTCAATGCTAAAAATTTCTTCATCATTTGCTTAACGCTTTATTCAATTCTTGCTGAACATCTTTTGGGGTAGCTTTACCTCGAGTTTTCTTCATTACCTCTCCCATAAAGAGTCCAATCAACTTCTTCTTACCTTTTTTATAAGCTTCAACCTCTTTTGGTAAAGATATCAATACCTCTTGAATTATAGACTGAAGCTCTCCTGAGTCTTTTTCTACCAGCAGATTCATCTGTTCTGCCAAGATAGTCGCAGATTTTTCTCCCTTAAGTAACTCAGGTAACAACTGCTGAACAGCAGTTTTATATACTACCTTGCCATTATCTACCAGATTAATTAGTTCGGATAGGCTTTCTGGTGTTAGCCCAATTTCAGATAACGATTGATTTCCCTCGTTCTGAAGTGCTCTAATTGGTCCATTTAACCAGTTAGCTGCAGACTTAGGCTCCTTTACCTGATGGCACAACGCATCGAAGTATACTGCGGTTTCCTTTTCTTCGGTTAGAATAGCAACATCATAGTCAGACAGCTGATATTCTTGCTGAAATCTTATTCTGAATGCTGATGGCTGAACTTCTGCCTTTGGCTTTAATGCAGCTATAAAAGAATCTTCTAATTGCAATGGTGGCAGATCTGGACAAGGAAAATAACGATAATCGTTCATAGTTTCCTTAAAACGCATACCGTAGGTTTTACCTTCATCGGGGTTGAAGGTTCTAGTTTCTACAGCAATCTCCTCACCTTTCAAAATTAGGTCTAGCTGTCTTTCTAATTCATAATAAGCGGCCTTACGAACATTATTGAAGGAGTTCATATTCTTAATCTCCACCTTCGCCCCGAGCTCACTATCTCCTTTCCTTTTGATTGAAATGTTGGTATCGCAACGCATTTCACCTTTCTCCATATTGGCATCACCAATACCTAAATAGCGCACCATTCTTCTTATCTCTTGAAGACATGCCGCGGCCTCTTCTGGGCCTTTAATGCTAGGGTTGGTCACCATTTCAATCAGCGGTGTGCCAGCTCGGTTCAGGTCGATCATCGTGCTAGAACCATCGTCATGAATAGACTTTCCTGCATCTTCTTCTAAATGGATATGATGAAGACTAACAGCCTCTTGAGCAAGCTCTTTCCCTATCAACTCAATCTTGCCTCCAACACAAATAGGAGTCTTATCCTGAGTGGTTTGATAACCTTTTGGTAAGTCTGGATAGAAGTAACTCTTTCTATCGAAATAGTTGTGTCTGGTAATATCACTACCACAGGCTAGGCCCATTAGCACAGCCTTTTCTACCGCAGCTTCATTAAGCACCGGCAAAGTACCAGGGTGGCCCAAGCTAATGGCCGAAACATACGTATTCGGCTCATCCGTTTCAGCATTAGAATCGGAAGAGAAAATCTTAGATTCTGTATTGAGCTGGACGTGTATTTCCAGCCCAATAGTGGCCTCATAGCCTGCTTCTTCTAATTTTTGGAGTATATTAGGCAAAACTGGCTGTTATTTCTTGGGCTTCTTCCACCACTTTGTCTAGACCTGAAATGTCCTTTCCTCCAGCCGTAGCAAAGAATGGCTGACCACCGCCACCTCCTTTGATGTTCTTAGCTAAATCTCTAACAATCTGACCGGCATTTAAGCCTTTATCTTTCACCAAAGCTTCATCTATAATCACCGAAATTTGAGGTTTACCATCTATATCGGCAGCTAAAATAGCGAACAGATTATTCACCTCATTTTTAAGCTCAAAAGACAGTTTCTTTAAAGCATCTCCCGAAGGAAGAACTACTTTTTGAATTAAGGTATTTACACCGCCAACCTCTGCAACTTCTTTCTTCAGATCATCTTTTACTTGGCCAGATTGCTTAGCATGAAGTCCTTCTATTTCTTTAGTAAGCTTCTTCTGCTCTTCCATCAAGGCCGTAATAGCTTTGGTCAAGTCTTTCGGGTTCTTTAGTAACTCTTTTACCGATTTCAACTCCTTCTCTTGCTCTTGTACATACTCAAAAGCTTTCGGGCCGGTGAATGCTTCAATCCTTCTTACACCTGCCGCAACAGCACTTTCAGAAACAATCTTGAACAAACCAATATTGCCTGTAGCACCCACATGCGTTCCACCACAAAGCTCTACTGAATATTTAGGGTTGAAAGTGATCACGCGAACAAAATCGCCATACTTTTCACCAAATAAAGCCATAGCTCCCAATGACTTAGCTTCATCTATCGGAACTGATCTCTTTTCATCTAATTGAATGTTCTCACGAATGCGAGCATTCACAATTTGCTCAATCTTCTCTATTTGCTCTGGCTCTACTTTTGAGAAGTGTGAAAAGTCAAACCTTAAAATAGAATCAGAAACCAATGAACCTTTTTGCTGAACATGGTTACCCAAAACCTCTCTTAAGGCAGCATGTAATAAGTGAGTTGCTGAGTGATTGAACTTGATTAATGATCTTCTATTCGAGTTAATTTCAGCCTTAAAAGTAGCCGAAGGATCGCTCGGCAGTTTGTCTGTGAAATGAACGATCAGATCATTTTCTTTCTGAGTATCCAAAACCTTTAGCGTCTCAGAGTCGCTTTTCAGTACACCGGTATCTCCTACCTGACCACCGCTTTCGCCATAGAAAGGAGTTTTGTCGAGTACAATCTGGTAGACTGTTCTTTTCGCTTCTTTGATCTCTCTGTACTTGATGATTCTAGACTCGGCAGTTTCTTGGTCGTAACCAACAAATTCTACTTTAGAGTCAGTCAATATTTCCGTCCAGTCTCCCTTCTCCGAAGCAGCATCAGCCTTCGATCTGTTCTTCTGTTCAGCCATGGCTGAGTTGAAACCAGCTTCGTCAATTGTCAGTCCATTTTCACGAGCTATAAGGGCTGTAAGGTCTACTGGAAAGCCATAAGTATCGTATAATTCGAAGACTTCTCTGCCTTCGATAATTGTTTCATTTTGAAACGCTAATTTATCTTTTATTTGCTCTAATCGCTTTAAACCGTTATCCAGAGTCCTTAAGAAGCCTGTTTCTTCTTCCTTAATCACTTTACTGATTAACTCTCTTTGGCTATCCAACTCATCGAAGAAGCCCTTGTATTGATCAGCGAGAACATCGACCAATTTGTAAAGGAATGGACTATCGAAATTGAGGAAAGTATAGCCGTATCTAACTGCTCTTCGCAAGATTCTTCGAATCACATAACCAGCCTTATTGTTCGATGGCAAGGTTCCATCTGCAATAGCAAAAGAGATCGCCCTGATGTGATCTACAATCACTCGAATAGCGATATCTGTTTCTTCCTTCTCGCCATACTTCACTCCTGCTTCACCAGCAATCTTATCGATCAATGGGGTGAATACATCAGTATCGTAATTCGACTTTTTACCCTGCAAAGCCATAGCCAAACGTTCGAAGCCCATTCCGGTGTCGATGTGTTGTGCAGGCAGGTTTTCCAATCTACCATCAGCCTTTCTATCGAACTGCATGAAAACTAGGTTCCAAATTTCCACCACTTGCGGATGATCATTATTGACCAAGTCTTTTCCTGGCACGCTGGCAATTTCTTCATCAGATCTTAAGTCTATATGAATCTCTGAACACGGACCACAAGGGCCAGTTTCGCCCATTTCCCAGAAGTTATCCTTCTTGTTTCCATTGAGGATTCTAGACTCATCTATAAATTCCTTCCAGAAGTCATAAGCCTCCTGATCGAACTTTAAACCTTCCGATTCATCTCCCTCAAATACAGTTACATATAGCTTGTCTTTTGGAAGACCATAAACCTCTGTCAGGAGTTGCCAAGCCCATTGAATAGCCTCTTTTTTGAAGTAATCTCCAAACGACCAGTTACCCAACATTTCGAACATAGTATGGTGGTAAGTATCTATACCTACCTCTTCCAAATCATTATGCTTACCAGATACTCTCAGACACTTTTGGCTATTGACAGCCCTAGTATAATCGGCTGTGGCATTACCCAGAAACAGATCTTTAAACTGGTTCATACCCGCATTGGTAAACATCAATGTTGGGTCGTTTTTAAGTACCATCGGAGCAGAAGGAACATACTTATGTCCTTTTTCTTCGAAGAATGAAATAAACTTTGATCTTATCTCTTTGGCTTGCATTGGAGAACTGTTCAAATGTGATTAGCGTTACAATAAATTTGTTACTTTTGCTGAAGCCTGAAAGCTGTGCAAAGGCACAAAATTAGGAGAATTTCAAAAAGGATTCTTAATGTCAAAAATAAAATATTACTACGATACTGAGACCTGCAAATATGAAAGAGTAAAGGTCAAAAAACGCGATGTAGTGATAAATGCGCTAGGATTTTTCTCACTATCCCTCATTCTGGCCATCGGCATCATTGTGGTGCTCTCCAACTATTTTGATTCCCCAAAAGAACTTGCATTAAAGAAAGAGAATGACGAGTTGAAACTGTATTATGACATAATGCAGAACCAGCTTACCAGCATGGACGATATGCTAAAGGTTCTTCAGGAAAAGGACGATCAGGTTTACAGAACAGTTTTTGAAGCTGAACCAATTCCTGAAACAGTACGTGAAGCTGGCTCTGGTGGTGTATTGAAATACAGAGACTTATTAGAAAGCGACCTATCTAATAAAGACCTGGTGGTGGGTACATTAGACAAACTCGATAGAGTGAAGAAGAAGATGTACATTCAGACCAAGTCTTATGACGAAATTATGCAATTGGCTCGCAATAAAGACGAGTATTATGCTGCAATGCCAGCTATTCAGCCTGTTTCTAACGAAGACTTAAGAAGGTTCTCTTCTGGTTTTGGCATGCGTACCGACCCAGTTCTGAAAGTAAAGAGAATGCACTACGGTGTAGACTTTTCGGCTGAACAGGGCACCCCTATCTACGCTACTGCCGATGGAAAAATCTCAGTTGCAAGAACTACTTACACCGGACTAGGCAAGCATGTTAAGATAGATCATGGCTTTGGATTCCAAACAGTTTATGGCCACATGAATAGATACATTGTTAAAGCTGGTCAAAATGTTAAGCGTGGTCAGATAATCGGATATGTAGGCAATACTGGAAAATCTACCGCCCCTCACGTACACTACGAAGTCCATATTAACAATAAAGCCGTTAACCCCGTTAACTACTTTTACATGGATTTGGATGCTGAACAATACGAAGAAATCTTAAGGCTTTCTACTATTGAAAACCAGTCGTTAGGTTCATATGCCAATCAATAATTTTTAGAGATTCCTAAGTGAATTATAACTTCAAGTAACTCTTTTAATTAACTTCGTAACTAGTTGATATGCCGTACAAAGAGAAGCCCATAATCAAGAAATATTTCACCATTGGTGAAGTTGCCAAAGAGCTTGGTGTGGCCACCTCTTTAATTCGTTTTTGGGAAACACAGTTCGATTTTATTCGTCCCAAAAAAAACGCCAAAGGAAACCGTAAATACACACAAGACGATCTCAAAAAACTCAAGCTAGTCCACCACTTGGTGAAGGAAAAAGGCTACACCTTACAAGGAGCCTATGACCATATCAAAGAGAGTAAAGACAGCATTGACGATACCGCTGAGATGGTTCAATCACTAAAACGTATTCGGGAGTTTTTAGTAGAGATGAAGAACAACCTTCCATGAGTGAAGACAAGCGCTATCAAGTCGCGCTTTCCTTAATACCTGGCATTGGCCCAGTCCTGGCCAAGCAGCTAATCAATCATTTCGAGACACCACAAAACATCTTTAAGGCTACCAAAGGGAAGCTCACCAAGGTGAATGGATTGGGGAAGAAACTGGCTGAATTAATCTCTGGCGAAGAACAGTTGCTCGCTAAGGCAGATAAGGTACTTGAGGCGTCTGAGAAGCTAGGCATCCAAACTCACTACTACAAAGAAGACTCCTACTCACAGCGCCTTAAATCCATTCTAGATGCACCAATTGTTCTCTACACCAAAGGCAATGTTGAACTCAATACAGAAAGAACCCTTGGCATTGTTGGCACCAGAAAAGCCACTAAATACGGACTTCATCAGACGGAAGACATAGTTTCAAGCAGCCAATCATCTAAGCCCATTATTATATCAGGCTTGGCATACGGTATCGATGTTAGAAGCCATGAAACAGCCGTGAAGCTGAACATTCCAACTTACGGTGTTCTGGCCTGTGGCTTAGACACTATTTACCCTTCGGCACACAGAAGCATTGCCCAAAAAATGTTAGATAATGGAGGCTTAATCAGCGAATACCCTGTAGGCACTAAAGCTGATGCACGACTATTTCCTGCGAGAAATAGAATTATCGCAGGTCTTTCAGATGCCTTAATTGTAGTTGAAGCGGCAGCCAAAGGCGGTGCACTGATCTCAGCTAATATTGCTCATAGTTACGACAAACCCGTTTTTGCAGTTCCTGGAGAAATTGGAAAAAGCTTCTCTGAAGGCTGCAACCTGCTTATCCGAAACTATAAAGCTTCAATCTACACTGGCTTTAGAGACATTGAAGAAGCTTTGAACTGGGACTTGAATCAATCTTCCAACAAAAAGGTCATTGAGAAAGATTACAACCATCTTTCGACAGAACAAAAGAAAGTAGTTGACATACTTCTCAAAAATGGCCAGCAAATGCAGATTGATGAACTCAGCTGGCAAAGTGAGACCCCACTGAATCAGCTGGCCTCTATCCTACTTCAGCTAGAGTTTGAAGGGTTGATCAAGCCTTTTCCTGGCAAGGAGTATAGATTGGTTTAGCGTAAATCTTAGATTCTAGACACTAGACTTGATCCTGATCTCTTTATTACTCCCAATGAGTACCAATGGTATAAGTACCACCCCCTATCCTCAATAATTCATAGACTAGGTTGTGAATATTCGGACGCACGTTCAAACTATAAATCTTGCTATTGTTTCTAGTTGGGTATACCCGATTAGAAAGGAAGATAAACAGTAAATCATTGGCTGGGTCGGCCCACACCAAAGTTCCAGTATAGCCCGTATGCCCGTAACTCTCTGGCGATGCATCTTTAGCCACGCTACTTACGCGCTCATTATACTCTAGCAAAGGTTTATCGAAACCGAGTCCTCGCCTATTATCATTTTCGGGAAACTGAACACTTGTAAACTCCTTTACTGTTTCAGCCTTCAAATACTGAGTTGTTCCATATTTACCTTCATTCAGCAGCATTTGATAGACTTTGGCTAAGTCCATAGAATTACTGAATAGACCTGCATTTCCAGATACTCCAAGCATCATAGCAGCACCTTCATCGTGTACCACGCCCTGCAACTGCGCCTGACGGAAGAATGTATCATTCTCTGTTGGCACTATTCTATTGAGCGAAAAACGATCTGTAGGATTAAAACTAAGCGTTTCAGCATATAATGGCTGATAGAAGTTATTATTCAGGTATTCTTCATACTCTACTCCAGACAACCGCTCTACTAGTTCAGGAATTAAATAAAAGAACAGACCAGAGTAGAGATACTTCTTGTCTTCGCTTACCTCCGACTTGCGGATCATTTTATAAATCTTCTTTTCTTTGAAGTCTTTATGGAGAAATAAACCAGTACCCTCTAGTCTAGTCGGAAATCGTCTGGATGAATCTGTTTTTACCGTATTCCACCTCCATTTGCCATTTTTCCGCTGCGATTCTGACCAGTAAGGAATCCAAGCCTTTAGACCTGCCTGGTGAGCCAAAATCTCCCGAATACGTAGTTCGGCTTTATCTCCCTTGGCTATTTTTGGAAAGTAGTAACCAAAAGTTTGATCTAAATCGAATAATCCCTCATCGTACAGCTTCATCAAAGCTAATGTAGCAGCAGTTACTTTGGTCACAGAAGCTAAGTCGTAAAGATCAGAGTCTTGCACCTTTCTTAGGCTGTCATAAGTATGAAAACCAAAAGAGCTTTTGTAAAAGACAATCCCTCCCTTGGCCAGTAGAACCTGCGCACCAGGAAAAGCCATTGAGTCGATTGCCTCAGTCATTATCTTGGAGATTTCTTGAGAAAGAATCTCTCCATCTACTCCAACTTCTTCAGGACTACCCAACACCAATTCACCTGCAGATCTATTGATTCTGTATTGCGCATTGATACTCGAAGCAGAGAGCAAAAAGAGCACAAATACAAAGCTTATGTACCTAAGAAGCTTGCTCATCCTGGAAACACATCTATGCTTTGAACCATAGCCTTTTCAAACTCGGCTTTACTGTACTCGGGGGCTTCACTATGCTCTTCTAAAATCTCTAATAATTTTTCAGTGGCTACATTTCCAGTCAGGTCATCTTTGGCCATAGGGCAACCACCAAAACCCTTAATTGCCGAGTCAAATCTTTTGCAGCCAGCTGCCAGCGCTGCCTCCACTTTTTCTCGTGTTCTTTGGGGAGTAGAATGGAAATGCGCCCCAAATTCTATAGTTGGATAGGCGGTTATACTGTTTTTGAAAATATCTTTAATTACCTTAGGTTCAGCAATTCCGATAGTATCGGATAAACTAATGATTGAAATTTTAAGATCACTCAACTTCTGAACAAATTCAGAAACGATCTCTTCATTAAAGGGCTCGTCATAAGGATTTCCGAAGCCCATTGAAATGTAAGTGACTAGAGTTTTATTATGTTTCAAACACAAGTTCTGAATCTCTGCTAGTTGATCTAGCGCCTCTCCCACACTCTTATTTGTGTTGCGTTGTTGAAAGGTTTCAGAGATAGAAAGAGGGAAGCCCAAATAACTTATTTCTTCAAAACTCACTGCTTGCTCTGCCCCTCTCAGATTGGCTATAATGGCCAACAATTTTGAGCTTGTTTGAGACAGGTCTAATTGTGAAAGTACTTCAGCTGTATCTCTCATTTGAGGGATGGCTTTAGGAGAAACAAAACTCCCAAAGTCTATAGTATCGAAACCAACTTTGAGCAACTGGTTTACATAAGCTGCTTTGGTTGTTGTGGGAATAAAATCATGTAGCCCTTGCATGGCATCTCTCGGACATTCAATCACCTTCATGTTTCAATGTTAAGCAATGGATAGTAAGCTTCAAAACTGAAATTATACCAAAAACAAAGGCCACCCAAATATTGAGTGACCTCTGAATCAACCATAACCAAAAACCTTATTTCATACTTGGTGGTAGAATCACTTTATCTATTACGTGTACCACACCATTGCTTGCTTTTACATCGGCCATAACCACTTTAGCACCGCTAATTTTAACGTTACCATAAGAGATATCTACCATTACGTTTTCGCCCTGCACTGTTTTTGCTTTTTGCCCATTAGAAAGGTCTGAAGACATTACCTTTCCAGCCACAACATGGTATGTAAGCACAGCTACCAGTTTATCTTTGTTTTCAGGCTTCAAGAGCATATCTAATGTACCAGCAGGAAGCGCAGCAAATGCTGCATCGGTTGGAGCAAATACAGTGAAAGGACCATCGCCTTTTAAAGTTTCTACTAATCCGCCAGCTTTAACAGCAGCTACAAGGGTAGATAGATTTTCATTTCCAACGGCTAAGTCAACAATATCTTTAGATTGAGCCTTTGACTGATTTAGCGTTAAGAACATTGTAAAAAGTACACCTAGTGCTACTTTTAGAATCTTGTGATTTTTCATAATTCAGATTAAAATTTAATTTCTAACTACCCGAGTTACGACCTCAACCGTACGACTAGATTTATACTGTTGAATATTTTTTGAAAAAAGTTAAACAGACCGGAAGTTTATAACGCAAAAAAGCCTTCCCACTATCTGGAAAGGCTTTTTCATAATTCTTTAAAATAGTTTATAAACCGATAAAGGTTAAGGTGAAGAACACTTAGATCAAATAAAACCCTTTACATAGGTCTTATCTACTGTGGCAATTGGGCTACCACCTTCTTTCTCTAGTGTAACCGCAAAGGCCCTCACATCACCCTTTATTACTTTGAGCTCTTGCACCAACTGATTATGGTCAAATATTCCTGCATCTATTGGCGCTTGACCGTCTTTAATGGCCCATAGCTGATATTGATGTCCATGAGGAGGCTCTGGTAGCTGATCTACACTAATGAATACTGCGTTCGATTTTTTATTCCAGAACACATTGGCAAAAGACTCTGGAGATATATCGAGTCCATCCATTCGCACATGAATGTTGTCTTCGCTCATAAAATGAGCTACACGTAATTCTGCATAAGCTAGCTCTTGTTCGGTATTAGAAGCCTTTTCGGCTAATACCGAATTGTTTTGCTCTAGCAGTGCAAGTCTTTCTTTTGTTTGCTTAAACTGAGAGTAAAAGATATAGTTAAACCCAAGGCTGATCACCAAGAGAATGGTGGCTGCAATAGACCAAACGGGTATAACATTTACTCTTTTGATTTTGACCTCATCATCTGACTCATTAAGAACAGCCATAAAACGCTCTTCTTCTCCCTTTTCTATACCAAGGAGTGATTTCTCCAAAATTTCATTCGATGGGGTTTTATCAGAGGCTTTTGCGTACACCCTCAATGCCTCTTGAAGTTCTTCAAGCTCTGCTTTTACTTCTGGATATTGCATGGCTACTCGTTCAACTTCGAGCATTTCTTGCTCAGAAAGTTCTCCGGCAACATACTTTTCCAGAATACCTGATTCTATGTATTCCTTCACGTTCATTATACAAATGACCTCAAATGCTTTAACGCGGTTCTTATTCTGGTTTTTACAGTGCCAATTGGCACTTCTAGTTTGTCGGCTATTTCTTGGTGCGAATAACCCTCAAAAAATGACATATCGATCAAAAGTCGGTATTTATTCGGTAACTGTTCTAAAAGTTGCTTTGCCATTAGTTTTTCAAGGCTATCATCAGCACTCGATTTGTTTTCCAAAGCTACGACCTCTACGGCCATTTTAGATGTTTGACTTTCTTTAAAGTCTCTAGTTTTTCTTTTATCAAGTGCTGCATTCCTGCTTATGGTAACAAGCCAAGAATACAATCCAGCTCTCTGCTGGTCGTAAGTGGCAGCATTGTTCCATACTTTTATGAGCACCTGCTGCAATACTTCTTCGGCCATTGGCCTGTCTACAATAATTCTACTGATCACATTCAACAAAGCAGCTCCATAATAATCGAAAATCAGTTTTATGGATTGTTTGTCTTGCTGGCAAAGCAAAGAAACAATTTGTGTTTCAATGGCTGTTTTGGTTGGAATTGACTGCGTAGCTGACGGCACGGTTGGGTTAATTTAGTGATAGAACCGCCCCGCTTTCAGATTGTTTAAAGTGATTTCTAGCTTTTGAACAACAAAACTGAAAAGTCACTAATGATTGCTCACCAATTTCTAAAAGCAAAGCCCTCGATCTCTAAAGACTGAATCCTTTCAATAATTTTCAAAAGTTTGAATATTTGAATCCTTCACCCTTTAGGGCAGGGATATAAATTTAATTGACTAATGACCATCCTACACATCACGCCCGAGCAAACCTATGAAATCCGCCATCGAGTCATGTGGCCCGATCAGCCTTTTGACTATGTAAAAATTGCCAATGACAATGAAGGCCTACACTTCGGCTATTTTGTGGATGGAAAGCTCATCTCTGTAATCTCTGGCTTCTTTAATGAGGAAACTAAGGAAGCTCAGTTCCGTAAGTTTGCTACTCTTCAGGAATTCCAAAGCAAAGGCTATGGCTCTCAGCTCCTCTCCCATTTAATTGAGGAATTCACTGCCCGTGGTGCCATCAGAATCTGGTGCAATGCTAGAGTTATTGCCACTGCTCTTTACGAACGCTTTGGCATGCACAAAACCAACCAAACCTTTACCAAACTAGGAATCGACTATGTGGTAATGGAGAAGGTGATTTGATGATAAATTGATTTGGTGATGGGATAATTTGGAAATGGTTTGATTTAATCACAAGACATATACCTATTCGAACCGTCATTCTGAGGAAGGTACGACCGAAGAACCTCCAACATAAGACACCCTATTTAACCTTTATGATATCAAGTCGTCAGACAAATACTCAGAAGATTTACCTGATACCATAGCTTTCAACACTGCTAGAGACAATTGGTCAGACGACTATGAAGTAAATAAACCTTCCACTATACGCACATATCAGCCGTTAATATGACTGATACATAACGTTGTACGCAAGCTGAAAATCACGCTCCAGTAAAATTATAAACACCTTTTCCTTTCGCCACCAATACATCCTCTTGAAATGCTTTCATTTCTGTCACCATTATTCGATCCCCGCATTCTGATCAATTTTATCAATCTTTCTTGTGTATTTATATCCATATGACAGATTTACAGCATTTCACCTCTTGCAGGATAACCTGACTGAACGATGTAATCTACCGCTTTTACAAAAGAAGGAAGGTATGGTCTTCCCCAGGGGTTACTGTTTATAGCCGAATAATAAACTTCATTTTTATTGTCAATCAAAAACAACCCTGGTTCACTAAACTCACTTGGCTCACCAGCTTTTACACCAGAGCTTAAATATAAAGCCCAATCTCTCGCTGATTTTTCAGTTAAACCATAGCCCAAAGTAAGATTAGACAATTCCCAATTTTGACGAGAAAGTCTTGCTCTCTTTTCTGTATCCATACTTACGACCACGATATCAACACCTCTCTGCTCGAATTCGGGTAGCAATTCCTGTAATTGTTGTAAGTATTTCTTGCACAATGGACAATGCAAGCCTCGGTAAAAAACAACCAAAGTAAAGTTATCTGGTTTTTGGTCTGCCAAATTCCATTGATTTCCATCTAATAATGGGAACTGTAAATCTGGCGCTGTATGTTTTGGTGTTGGTCTATTCATAACAAATACTTTAAAAGTTTGCTTTCAAGTGATTTTCAAAACGATTAAAATCATTCTCTACTTCTGGGTTTTTCATTACATCATATGCCATAAAAGTTGGTAATGGCTCAAAACCAAACCACTTAAAATTAAGATGCATCGGTTTTAAAAGGTCGTCTTCGCTTATTCCATTAAAAAACACTTCCTCTGGGTTATTGAAAGCTTCTTTTGGTGCATTAGCCGTTACTGACATCATATACTTTCCGTTTAGCTTTCCACCTAATCCGTAATTCTTCTTGGGCGCTTCTGGACTTCTGCCATCACCGTTTGACATTTCGCCCATCATACCCATAGAAAATACCTCATCGATGTATTTTTTAAAGGACCAACTTACACCCATCCAGTTCAATGGTGTTTGAAAAAAGACCACATCTGCCCATTTGAATTTTTCAATTTCTTCATTAACATCATAATTGTCTTCCATTGTGGTCTTCTTGACATTGTAACCATTGCTTTTAAAATAGTTCTCCGCTTTTTCAGTTAAAGCCGCGTTTAATTTTCCTTCAGAAAACGGGTATTTCTGATGACCATTGATGATAAAAATATTTTTCATTCTAAATTTTAACTACATTTGTTTCACAAAGAAACTAATGTCAGTTTATAAATGAAACCATTATGCTTTGATTCGAAAAAAATAGTGGTAACTAAAAAGTAACTAATGGCAAGAAAATATATAGACAACCCGAATACTTGTTCCCTTGTGCATACCATGAACATCATAGGCAATAAATGGAAACCGATTATTCTATACTTACTATCAAGTGGTTCTATGCGATTTGGAATGCTGAATACGCTAATACCTACAATCTCAAAAAAGGTGTTAACTAATCAGCTGAAAGAATTAGAAAACGATGGCTTACTCTTAAGACAATCTTTTGCTGAAATCCCACCAAGAGTTGAATATTCATTAACTAAAAAAGCAGTTGGCCTTTTGCCAGCTTTAAGAATGTTAAGTGATTGGGCCAATGAAGCTTATCCTGAAATGGAATTTGAAGAATGTAGAATTGTCGAAAAAGAAAAGCCAGCGTACAACAACATATATAGTAATTAGAGATTTAAGTACTTAACATGCCTTTGCCTGCAGGAAATCTCCAAAATCTGGTAACTGATTTAACCTTTAGATATCAAGTCAGACTAATACTTAGAAGCTTTATCTGATGCCAAAGCTTTCAACACTGTTGGAGACAATTGGTCAGACGACTAACATCAGGTTCCTTGGTGTTTGAGCATTCTAAAAGTTGGTACTAACCAAACCTTGTAAGTTACTCCTAAAATGTCTTTCTTCATTTTAGGAAAACACACAATTCCTTTCACTCTATATGCTTTTCTAGGAAATAAGAATATGACTATTTATCCCTAGATGTAGACGGCCATAAGTCATAAACCTTTCATTATATATTTGTATCAGTCATATTTATGACTGATATATAACGTTGGTGGTAATCCAAAAATGGATCAACAAGAGTTTAAAATATTCACACCCAAAAAGATTCAAAGGATCACTCCTAACAAGAGTGTTCTAGGTTTATTTATACCATCCTTATTTTTGCTCTTTTATACTGATAATCTCCAAAATTCTGATTTCCTACATGCGCTTGGCCAAATTCTAATGTTCTCAGCGATTAGCTCAGGCCTCTATTTCACTATAACGAAACATACCCGAATTATACCATTGAACGGGACCCTTGACAAGACTCTTAATTTTGGTTTGAAAAAAATTACTATTGGAGCAAATCAGTACGATTTAGACGATTTAAGGAAGATAGATTTCTTAATTCAAGACTACTTCGATAAATGGAATTATACTCGAGATTTTAACCCATGCAGATCGAACGGTGTAGGAAACAAACTGATTTTAACCCTTAAGAATGGGCAAATCATTGAATCTAATTTTCAATTGATGTATGAAGGCCAAATGAAAAAACTTGAAACAATTCTTATTCAATATCATGGAGCGGGAGTTCTTCATTTCCTCAAACTAATTGACCTTTTGGGTATTGATGATTATGATGAAATACAAGAATTTAAGAAAAGACTACCACCAACATAACCTATACACAATGCGGCTAATGGTGGTACCGAAGCTTCTATTCTTCTACCCCACCAAAGCTGCGCTTTGCATTTGAAAATGAATAAACTAAAAACAAAATAAACGATTTGGCTCGAAGCAATACGACAGTTTAGTGCTTTCTACTGCCCTACTTGCCATATACTAATCGTTATACGCAATGAGTGTAAACTAAATGAATACTGAATTTTCAAAATATCATTGTGAAGAGTTTTTTGACGAGCACTATGAAGATGGACTTTTTCATCCAACTGAACCTCAAGATTTATTAGCTCATAAGGAATTAAAAATTGATAATAAGAACCAATTCTTACAAATAGGTCAGATTTGGGATGACCATGATTTAGTTCTAGGCTATAGAAAAGGACTAAATGGTATCTATGGACGCTCAAACTATAACGGAGAATGTACTTTCTTCTCCAATTCTATAAAGGAATTTACAGAAGGCTGGTATCAAAAAGACTCTAATTATTGGGATAGTTTAACACAATACAAAATTTGGTCAGAAGTCGAACATTTCTACCAGAACAACCAAAAACGTTATAATTGGAAAGTAAAAGGACTATTGAACTTTATTCAAAGAGCACTACAAACCCAATTATCAAGTGAAGTATTTGTAAAAGGATATAAGAACCAATTAGGAATATCTCTAAAAAACGGTTTCATCAGACGTCCTTTTGAAAATATGGTTAATCTAGTTGTTGATGAAGGCACAGGGAATTATACTTCACATTTTCAGTCAAGCTTTTTTGATTGGCATAGTTCAGCAGAGTATGAAAGCGACAAATTAGATGAGCTCATTGAAGATATTAGAAAGTGGATTATGAAAAGCGTATAACACGGTATATAGCAAATAGGGCGTTCTTTGGTTCACGAAAGTTCAGCGCTATTTACCAATACCGCCAAATCAACGATTTGGCGCGGAGTATCTCGACAGTTTGGTGCTTTCTACTGCCCTTCGTACCATATACAAATCTTTGAGACCCATAATGACCTCTGGTTCCATAACATCAGATAAAACAATTGCTGTTCTTCCTTTTGCCAAAATGAATTGCTGCGGTGCTGACGGAAATCCTACTAACTCACCAATCAACTATTTAACCAATCACCCAGTCTCCTAAAAGAAAAAACCAGCAAGGTTACCCTTACCGGTTTTTGATTTCTAATTGTATGCTCCTCGTCCCCTTCCCGAGACATCGAGAGATGCCAGGCGAGATAATCTTAGCACCCCTTTAGGGGCTGGGGTAAAATCAGGAGATCCTTCGGTCGTACCTCCCTCTGGATGACGTTATTAAACATTACTTCCTCAAGCCCGGTAAACCCTCTGGCTTCGCCTGATGCCAGTAGAACTGCTCAGCTTTTTTCTTGCGAGGATATACTTCGTCTAAAGTGTTTGCATCGTAAAGCCTTCCGTTTTTCATGACTCTGAAAATATTATTCGTGTTTCTCAGGTTAGTCAACGGATTGTCATTGAGGATCACCAAATCGGCTAGTTTACCTGCTTCAATGGAACCTAAATCACCTTCTAAGCCAAGTGCCCCTGCTCCGTGAATTGTTGCAACTTTTAGAGCATCGTGCTCTTCCATTTCAGAACCTACCGCCCAAAGCTCCCAATGGTAGCCTAGCCCTTGCAACTGACCGTGACTACCGATTCCGGCCAAACCACCTTGTTGCACTACAGCATTTACGCCTTCGCTATGCTTACGGAACACATGTTCTTCGTCCATAAACCACCCTGGTCTTCTTCTAGACTTTGAGGCTAGTTCATCATAAGGCGTAAATCTTTGTAGCTTCTTATCGTGGTAAGGGTTCTCTCTACTGTAAAAGTAATTTTCGGCCCAAGGCCCACCATACGATACCAATAAGGTTGAAGTATAAGCCATTTTAGACTCAGCTACAGAATAAGTTACATCCTTATAAAGCGGAGCAATCGGGAAAGAGTGCTCATGCCCAGGGTAACCGTCAATTAGCTGAGTCATATTCAACTTGAAATCCAAACCACCTTCGGTAGTTGGCATTAGCTGTTGTTCCTTAGCTGCTTCAATTACCCATTGTCTTTGCTTCCTATTCCCCACCAAGTACATCTTGATGGTTTTGGTATTATAGTACTCGCTGTACTGCTTCAATACTCTCTTGGTGTGGTCTAGGTCTTTCAAATTATACATCCAGTAACCAACACCCGGGCCGGTTGAATATACTCTTGGGCCGTATAAATCACCCGTTTCTACCAAGTCAGAATAGGTTAGAACGTCTGTGGTAGCGGTTTGAGGATCGCGAGTAGCCGTTACTCCGTAAGCAAGATTAGCTGCATAAACCCACACCTGATTCTTATGTAAACCCCACGCTGGCCACATGTGAGCGTGAGTATCGATAAAGCCAGGTACAATGGTTTTTCCAGCCATATCAATCACCTCAGCTTTTCTAGGCACTTCGAGTGTACCACTGGCTCCAACAGCTTTGATTCGCGCATTTTCTATGAGAATATCACCGTTTTCAATAACCTCATTGCCATTCATAGTAATGATTCTGGCTCCCTTCAGTAAAGCTATACCTTCAGGTACATCCTTTTTGGCCATCACCTTCACACGGAATTCTGTTGGCTGGTAACCTTCATCCTTTTTCTCTTCCTTCTTATCTTCCTCAGTCTCTTCTTTGGCCTCTTCTACTTCCTCTTCCTTCTCTTCGTCTTTAGCAGCCTCCTTAGCCTCAGCTTCTGCTTTCTTGGCCATTTTTACACTATCGGCATAAGCTTCAGCTTCATCCAGATCATAGATAAAATGGGCATTTCCGATTGACCAATGGACCTTTTTAGCATCGGCCGACCATGCAGGGAACTGACCACCTATTTCTGTAAGCTTCATGGAAGGAAACTGAGAAGATGATGGGTTTGAAACGGAAATAGTTGACGTTTGACCTAATTTCGGCACAGTCACCACATAGATATCGTTGTTGATCAAAGCCATGGCTTTATCACCTTCAGGCGCCATATAAATGGCAGTTGCTCTTGAAGGAGGATTGTTTTCTCTCCAGCCTTCACCTTCGCCCAAAGAAGTTCCGCCTGCTCCATGTTTGTCTTCCGACCATGGGTCATAAATTTCATAAGGCGAATGGTCATGTCCTGCAATTGAGCCATAAGTAGAGATACCCGTGACTTTGACTATCTCCTTTTCATCAGTTCCATCCCAACGCACAGAGCTCAGTCCGTTAAATCCGCTCAGGTAAATTCTATCACTACCTTTCACAAAGTGAGGTCCGCTTTTACCTCTGGTCTTCATAATGAAATTGATTTCACCACCATCAGGTGAAATCCAGCAAAGGTCTTCATCGGCACGGGCAGCACCAGGGCCAGAAGCATCTTTTAGGTTTTGAGCACTACCCTTGGTGAACACAATTCGGTTGTTTGGTGCCCAAACCGGTGTCATATAAATAGCTGGCTCAGAGGTAATTTTAACAGGTCTAGGCCTTCCATCAACATTCACTTTGTAGATTGAACCTCCTTCGGTATCTGACCAAGTGGCAAAAGCCACAGTCTTACCGTCAGGCGACCATGTAGGCATGGCTTCCGTCATGTCGAAATCCGTTAAGCGTTTTGGCTCACCATCAGGAATAGTCATAACATAAAGCCTATTTAGTGCTGTAAAAGCCAATTTCGATCCATCAGGAGATGGAACACCATCGCGAATTTGAGTTACCACCATATCAGTTTCATCAGAAATTGGGTAATCAAACTTCAACCTTGGACCCATTTCTAGTTTCACGTCTACATCTAAGGGAATTTCAGTAGCCTTTCCTCCTTCGATAGCAACTTTGAAAAGCTTTCCATCCCAAGAAGTAATCACCTCTTTAGAGTCTGGAGTAAATGACATAGCTGGCAGTACGCCCAACGGAGCAATTGACTCTTGCTCATCGCGCTGAATCGGATAAGCTAACCATCGCTCGTCACCAGATTTTAAATCTCGAAGCACTAAGCCGGTCTGATCTTCATAGCGAGAGCCATAGACCATCCACTTACCGTCTGGTGATAAAGTAGGTGTAAAGGCCGAGCCATAGCGTGAAGTAACCGTTGAACGCTCACCGTTTTCTCTATCGTACACACCAATTTGATACTGAGGCAATTGTGCATTGTAATTCCATGCACCATTTCTTTGTGAGAAGTAGATGTATCGGCCATCAGGAGAGAAAGCAGGTTCAATAACTTTTAAAGAAGATGGGCTACTAATTAACTGGAAACCTCCGCCACCATCTTTGTGGTACATGAAGAGCTTTAAGTTTCTTCTGCCTTTGGTTACTACTACATAGTCTCCATCTGGTGACCATTCTGCGGATTGAACCCATTCATTATTTCCTTTCGTGATCTGTGAAAACTCTTCGGTTTCCAAGTCCATGATCCAAGCGTTGTCTGACCCCGATCTGTCTGAAGTAAACACAATGCTTTTACCATCGGGGCTATAGCGAGGATGCGTATCATAAGCCATACCATCAGTGATTCTCGTGGCTTTTCCGCCAGAGATAGGCATGGTGTATAGGTCACCCATCATATCAAAGGCAATAGTTTTTCCGTCAGGGGAAACATCTACAGAAACCCAAGTACCTTCTTTGGTATTGAATTCCAACAGCCTATCTGCCTTAAGCGGAAGATCTTTGTAGGTCTTTTGGTTGAACTTTGAGGTATCGGATTTTTCTTTTTGGAAGGCGTGGGCCTGGAGCCCCATAAACATTATGGAAGCTACCATAAGCAAACTTAGGAGCTTGCTTCGCCTCATTAGTGATTGGCCAAATTGGTTCATAGTTTTTGGATTGTTGTTAAGACATCCTTGAATTTAAGAAATATCATTTACGCTAGAAGCCGATTATTATTTAACATTGCGAAAAAACCAGCATGGCTCAGAAACGAAAAACTACTTCAAGGAAAACTAGCGCAAAAAAACGACCTTCAGGTCGAACTAACAGCGGTTCTAGCTTCGGCAGGTTTCTCCTTGGCATTATCATTTTAGCAGGATTGGCCTATGTTGGTTTGGCGCTAAAAGAAGGTCAATTAGTGCCAAGTGTTATTCAGGAGTTCAGTGTTGAGTCACTCTTACCAAGTAAATCTGATACAGAAAAGCCTGAGCCTACAACTGTTAAAAAAGAGCCAGCAGCACCAACTCCAAAAAAGGAAGAACCTAAAGCGGTTGAGCCTGAAAAGAGCCTTGATTACGATGCATTCGACCTATATTTCACTGCTGCATTCGATTTTGGTTGGCCAGCCTACAGCGCTACAGATGCTGTAATAGAAAGACCTTATTACACCATCAGTTATAGCGAAGAACACGAGCAAGCTATGTGGGTAGCCTATAAATTAGTGGCCGATTCCTTGGCCAAGCCTACATTCGAAAGAAAGGACAACTTCCGAGAAGACCCAAGGGTTCGTACCGAGTCGGCTTCACTAGCAGACTATAGAGGCTCTGGATATGATAGGGGTCATTTGGCACCAGCAGCAGATTTTTCTTACGATGAATTTGCCCTATCGCAAAGCTTTTACATGAGCAATATGAGCCCTCAAGACCCTAGCTTTAACAGAGGCATTTGGAAGAAACTGGAAGACCAAGTACGTAGCTGGGCCAAGGCAAATAATACCATTTATGTGGTCACTGGGCCAGTTTTAAATAAGAAATTCAAAACCATTGGCAGAAATGAAGTTTCAGTACCAGAATACTACTACAAGATAGTTCTCGATATTGAAAAGCCAGAAGTAAAAGCCATTGCCTTTCTGATGAAGAACGAGAAATCATCGGCTGACTTGAGCACTTTTGTAGTAAGCATCGATGAATTGGAAAGGTTAACCAAGCTAGACTTCTTCCCTTCTATGCCCGATGAACTTGAAGACGCTTTGGAGAGTGGCATAAGTATTAATAAATGGTTCTAGAGTATTAGATTAGAACCATGAAATACTACACACGCATTCTAGTTTATATTGTACTACTTTTCTTCGCTGTCGGTTTCTTGCAGATAGTTGGTGCTTTAATGGTAGGAGTCAGTTTCGATGAAATAACAGGGAGTGGAGATGAGCTTACCTTAATGGAGGACACTATAATCTCCTACTTCGGATTGGCAGGCACCATTGCTCTATTCTTTTTTGCATTTCAGAAAATAGAGGAAATCTCTATCCCAAAAAGTTTCTTTTCTACTCATCAACTTAAAAGAGATACTCTCTTGGCAGTGATTACAGTAGTTTCAATTATTGGGATTGGTACGGCAATTTTATTGCTTTCTAATCAAATATCTTTAACCCCACTCCCCTTTGATGGCGGAATTGTTTTAACAACTTTTCTGCTTTTTGTTAGCGTTTCAATTCAGGAGGAATTGTTTTGTAGAGGGCTAATCCAAAAGACCTTAATGAGGTCTATCCCACCATACACCGCCCTTATTGTAGCTTCATTCCTTTTTGCCTTACTGCATGCCTTCAACCCTAACTTTTCACTCCTCGGCTTTATCAACTTGACCTTGTCTGGAGTACTATTAGGCTTAGTATTTATGCATACTGAGAATCTTTGGTTTTGCTTTGTAGCCCACTTGATATGGAACTTTATACAAGCCCCGTTCTTAGGATTCAATGTAAGTGGGAATGAAATTCAATCAATAACACAGATCCAACTTTATGGCCCCACTTATCTAACAGGCGGTAAATTTGGTTATGAAGGATCAATTCTGTGCACAGCCCTTTCAGTAATTGCCATATTCATTCTAGACTTGTACTTCAGAAAAAGAAACAAAGAATCAGTAAGACTTTCTGACATTGTCTAAAAAGCTGTCTCACAAGCCATTAATCTCCTGATTATTAAACTAACTAGAAGTCTTTATCGAACCAGAAAACCTCCAATGAGGAGAGATTCTCTCTCATTTATTATGATGGAGAGAAATAAAGATTAGCTCTTGAGACAGCCACTTTTACACCTATTCTAGTTAGAATTCACTTATCCCTTTTTCCTTTCGGCTGTCATTTCCAGTGTACCATCAGGCGTGTAAACAGCGCCTTCGCAGTCATCACCATCGAACTTAAATTCGAACTCGATAGTTCCACCATCTATTTCGGCACTACCTTCTAGAATCATATCGTCAAATACAACATCCTCTAGCTCAATTGTACCATAGACATCGCTTTTAATAGACACCTCCAGAGTTCCATCTTCTGCACGAGAAATGATCATATCTCCTGTTAAGTCCCCTTCTGGCATAGATACTTCATACTCCCATGTTCCAGTTGGGTCGTATGCTTCTTGAGCCACCGATTGATTTACTGAGAACACGGTGAGCAAAAGCGCCAATGCGCTCAACATCATTGATTTCTTTAAAGTTTGCATTGTTTTCATCATGAGTTTTTGATTTGTGAATGATAGATGCTTCAAGTTACACAATGGTTGCTTGGGATTAAACTTTTAGTAGTCTGAAGATCAGCTAGCAAGAAAAACAGCAGTAGTGAACAGGTCTATAGTTTTCAAAATGGAATTCAGTGAATTAGGGCTAATTGAAATAGTCTAAAAGCCGGCTAGGAAGAAAAAATCGCTACTACCTTTCACTAGAGTAACCGGTTAAAGTCATTAAAATACAGGTTAATGCTGTTTAAAACATGTACTTTTAGAAGTCGACTTGCTCAACAAAGTAGCTTTTGTAAAGAAAGTTCATCAAATTATGGGTACATAAAATTGATTGACATCGCATGTAGCTAATCATCTGATGTCATAAAGGTGGGGAAAGCTAGTAAAACTATCCATTCAGGTTAGCGCGTCATCCTGAAATAACATATCAGAATTATAATGTATGAACAATACCATTAAGCCTACACGTGTTTTGATAGTTGAAGATAATGTAGGAGATATTTTCTTGGTTGAAAAGTTCCTAAAAAAGCGGTTCGACAACCTATCGATAGATATTGCAAATACATTTAAGAAAGCCAAGACTCAAATCTTAGCGTGTTCAGACTATGATGTGGTCTTATTAGATCTGAAGCTTCCTGATTTAAGCGGGCACAAACTTGTAGATGAGGTATTAGACATCTGTAATTGCTCCGTTATTATTCTTACAGGATACTCAGATTTAAAAGTTGCTAAGGAAGTTCTAGCCAAGGGGGTAGCAGATTTTTTAATCAAGGATGAAATAAGCCCTGAAGCACTTCATAAATCTGTTTTGTACGCCATAGAGCGCAAGCGTTTTATAGATGACCTCAGAGCTACTAAAGAAAATTATAGAAACCTATTTCATTTAAGCCCTCAACCTAAATGGATTTATGAGTTAAGTACATTTAAAATATTGGATGCCAATACCGCTGCACTAAAGCAATATGGCTACTCTTTTGAAGAGTTCATAGGCAAGCAAATCCATGAGCTCAGACCTCCTGAACATATTCCAACGCTACAAAAAGTGATAAAAAGGCCACTAAGCGAAAGACAGACACCATATAACGGAACTTTCGTGCATAGAAAAAAAGACGGTCAAATCATTACTGTAGATATTTATAGTAGAGATATCCTCTTCCAAAACATTCCCTCGAGAATGATTGTGGCCATTGACATATCGGAAAGAAAAAGGCTTCAGGAAGAATTACAACTCACTTCTTACAATGTAGAAAAAAGGGAACGTGAAAGAATGGCTACAAGCCTCCATAATGGCCTGCAGCAAATGCTTCTCGCATCATTTATGAGTATTGAAGCATTAGGTAAGGAGGTTGAAAAAAAGCTTGACTCGCGCAGTAAGTCCTCTTATGTAAAAGGACTATCATTGCTACAAGAAGCCATAGAAACCACTAGGAGGATTGCACATGAAATTACTCCATTTGAAATTGAAGAAAAAGGGCTAACTGCCGGTATAGAAACCATACTCGAGAGACACTTTCAATCTAACTTAACCTTCAACTTTATAAATGACCTGAAGTCTAATAGGCTTCCGACTAACCTGGAAATCATACTTTTCAGAACTACTCAAGAAATCATTAACAACATTGTTAAGCATGCAAAAGCTTCAACGGCTGATATAACTCTTACCGAAAAAGATAAAGAACTCATGCTAGACATTTCTGATAATGGAGTTGGGTTTGACCCTAGCTTGGTAGGTAAAAAGCACCTTGGGCTAAAAGCACTGAATTCATCTATAGATTCAGTGAATGGACATCTACATATAGATTCTCAACTTGGCAAAGGAACAAAAATAGAGGTCAGAATACCTGTGCCTTATTAGTATGATAATGCTAAAAGCCTCTTAGCGAATAATTACAAACTCTACCCTTCTGTTTATTTCTCGGCCTGATGCACTATCGTTATCGGTTAGTGGTTTTTCGCCTCCAAAACCTTCAAACTCTACTCTTTCGGCATCAACCCCCTTGCTTAACAGGTAATCCCTTACGGTTTTTACTCTTTCCACAGAAAGCTCTTTGAGCAATCTGGCATCACCTCGGTTATCGGTGTGCCCTTCTAGCCTAATGGCCATTCCTGGGTTAGACTCCATCATTTGTACAATTTCATCCAGTTGCCTTTTAGCTACTTCTGGGTTAGAGAAGTTCGCAGAAGCCCGATTGAACAATACATTTTCAATCTTTACTTTAGTCCCTACTTCTTCAGGAGTTAGATAGAAGGTCTCTACGGAAGACCCTCCAAATTCATCGCTCATACTCTGTACAGATGAACCCGCAGTAAAAGTTTCTTGATATTTTAAAAAGCCCTTGGCTGCAATACTCACTTCTACAGAAGCTCCCTCTTCTAATGACATAACAAAATGCTTGTTTTGAGAGTCAATGTCAGCGGTATTTATATCAATATCCTTACCATCGTAGCTCATTTTCACCGAGGCATCCACAGGTGTTTCAGTTCGTTTATCTAACACCTGAAAAGTCATTACCACAACTGAGGTTTTTTCATTTTCTATTGGCATTTCGGCCTCTTCTTCTTGAGCTAAGACTTCTTCAATAGACTCTTGTAATGCTTTTTCTGCATCGCTGAGGGCATAATTAAACAGATCTCCAAAGCCCTCACTATTTTGAGTTGTAGAAAAGAAAGCTACATCTCCTGAAGCTGGAATAAAGTAATCTCTCTCGGTACCTTTTGTATTAATTCCTTCTCCCAAGTTCACTGGGGTAGACCAATCTTGCCAAGAACCATTCAACCGTTTTGTAACGAAAATATCTCTGCCCCCGAGGCCATCATGAGCATTAGATGTAAAATAAAGCGTCTCATTATCTGCAGCTAAAAATGGAGACCATTCTTCGCCATAAGTATTTACCACATTGCCCAACGTTTGCGGCTGGCTCCAAGTATCATCACCTTGTTTAAAAGACACATATAAGTCTTCGTTACCTTCAGAAAGGTATGATCTCATGGCCAGGATCAGCGTATTTTCTTCTGCGTTAATAGTGGCACCTAAGTAAGGTGAGTTATTAGAAAAATACTGAATTTGAAGTCTTTCAGGCTTTTGCCATTCGCCATTTAGTTTAGTAGATACTGCAATTCCATTTCTCATACTTCCTCCACCTTGACCATCGGCATCAAAATAATTCAGTAAGTACATTCTATTACCATCGGCACTAAAACCAACTACTCCATTTAACCCTGGGTGATTAATAACATTGCCAGCATGTTGCGCTTTACTCCATCCGCTTTCCGTTTTGGTAGAGAACCAAATATCTCCCCTATCAATCACTCCTCCAACATTTGCGGCATGACCAGAGCGCGTAAAATAGAGTGTTTCACCGTCTGGACTCAATGCAGGACTGTGCTCATCGTAAGATGAATTAACACTATCTATTTTAAGATGGCTCTGCACTTGGGCTTTGACAGAAAATAAAAACAGAACTCCTATAAGGATGAAACTGCAACGATTGAGCATGGAATTTTTCTTAATAATTCGAATTACGCGTAAAGCGATGGTGAGTTCAAGACAGGCTGCTTTAAACTTTGTTAATGCAAATTAAATGAAATGAACTGAATTAACCATTTGAAAGTAACGCTGAATAGTCAGTGATTTCATCTGGTAAACGTAGATTCACAACGGTATATTTCAACCTAAAAATATATCTCTTGAGCCAAACGATAGGTATTGGCATGTGCCTCAACAATATGAGCTATGCGCTCCGAGTACCCACCACCCATACTGGCAACCACAGGAATGCCACAAGCCTTGCAGCGTTCTAGCACCATTCTGTCTCGCATCTTACAACCTTCTATACTCATTCCTAACCTACCTAATTTATCGGTAGCCAACACATCTACCCCAGATTGGAAAAAGACAAAGTCTGGCTGCACCTGATCTAACAACTCGTTTAGGTGCCTATCTAATAGCTTTAAGTAAGTAGGATCGTCTGTACCATCTTCTAATCCCACATCCAAATCGGACTGCTCCTTATGCATTGGGTAATTAGACGCTCCGTGCATGCTGAAAGTGAACACTTTTGGTTCGTTTTGGAATATTTGCGCGGTACCATTTCCCTGATGAACGTCTAAATCTACCACCAAAACTTGTTTAGCCAACCCTCTATCTAACAGGTGATTGGCTGCAATGGCAATATCATTGAGCAGACAAAAGCCTTCTCCTCTATCAGTAAAGGCATGGTGCGTTCCTCCAGCAATATTCATTGCTACTCCATAATCTAAGGCAAACAATGCCGCCTGAACTGTTCCATTCATTATGGTTATTTCCCTTTCCACTAGCTGCTCAGATAATGGAAAGCCAGTTTTTCTCTCCTCTTTGCGGGTTAAACTCTGACTCTTTAGCTTTTCCCAATAATGAGCATTATGGGTACGCAAAACTTCAGATTCTGATAGTGGGCTTGGCACAAAGAAGTTCGCATCTTTTACCGTACCCTCGTAGAGCAACTGCTCTGGGAGAAGGTTATACTTCTCCATCGGAAAGCGGTGATTCTTGGGTAGCGGATGTGCATAAATCTGAGTCCAAGCTATCTTGAGCATAATAGTTACACAAATGAGGTTTGAATAAAAACAGTGTAGTCCTTCTAAGCCAAAACTAAAGCCAGATGTTTATTTATGATAAATAAAATGTGATTTAGTGTCAGGTAAAGCCATACACACAGGACATAAAAAAACCAGAAAGAACTCTATTCCTATAGAATCTTTCTGGCTTAGCTAATTCTTAGCCAATTATATTTTAAGCGTCCTCATCGAACTGAAAAGAGTAATGAGTAGGGTCTAACTTTAGAGTATCTTCATTAAACTCCTTTATAAACTTCTCAATCACTTTTGGGTTAATTTGATCTACGTTTAAGCCTACATCTAGTCCAATTCCATAATCTATGTTAGGGTCTACATCTACATGTTCCTGAACTTTCACTGCTTCATCTTCTTCCAGTTCGTCCATTACCTCGGTCATGTAAAGACCAATTTCTTCTTCCTGGTCGTTTAGAGGTTCAATGTCTCCATTTTCATCTTCTTCATAAACTATACTCTTATAGTTTGGGTATTTTTTGGCTACTTGATGTTCGGCTAGCTCATATATTTCGCTGCTGTGTTGCAGTTTAAGCGTATAAATGGCAGCATCGTATATTACCTCTCTGCCTTCATAAACTCCAATAAAAAAGAAGTTCATAAAGTCTTCAGAATTGTCTTCAGAGTCTATGACCACATAAGACTGACCTTTTTCGGCCATTTCTTTCCTTAACTCTTCAATTTCCTGAGGGTCAAAGCCTTGATTTGATTGCATAAGTATCTAAGTATGGATTAGTAACGGTTCAATATTTAATATAAATCATTTTTTGTGGGTGTCAAAAATTTGTTTGCAGACTTGCCTTTACCTGCTTCACTCTTTCATCGAATTTATTGGGGTGATATTCAATTTCATCGAAAAGCATGGCTTTTAAATAGGCCTGTACATCAGCCGAATGAGTAGTGGTTCTACTGGTGTCCATAGCCACATATTTGAAGGTAGACCACATGAGCGTTTTCAGGTGACTTTTAGAGTCGTCCGTCATTAGGTATTCGATCACCGTGGTATTATCATCAAAGTGAATTAACCTAGTAAATATTCTAACCCATTCACCCAAATTAGCAGATCTCAGGTAGGCTATGTGATGGTTATAAACCACCCAAAAAGCTTTGTATTCCTGAATAATATCTTTCATTTCAACACCATAGAGTTTAGGCACTTGGTCTTCTCTGGCGTTGAAAAAGTAGTCGAAGTATTTAGCGTTATTGAGGTGTCTTAAAGGGTCACAGTCTTGAAAACGGATTATTACCCTAGACTCGGTCTGTTTTTGGTATTCTTTATTGGAATCTATTATCGACATTATAAATAGCGTTCTTTTAACACATCTGTATGGTGAGCACAGTGACCGTAGATCATTCCTGCCAAGGCCCTTACACTTACTGGGTGGTCAGAAGCCGTACCAACTTTAAGGCTATCAGATTCAGGCATATCATCAAACAAAAAAAGCGTTGACGTTCTTATGGCCACAAACTCTTCAATTAAGCTTGAAAAACTTCGAGTTGTAGTAGGACTAGCGGCTTGATACTCATCTTGATCCATCCCTGGCAATGCTTGCTTTTCTCCCCGTGCGATACACAATGCCCGGTAGGCGAATATCCGTTCGGTATCATTAATGTGATTCAAAACCTCTTTAATGCTCCATTTACCTGCTGCATAACGGTAATCAGACTTTTCTTCAGAAATATCTGACATAAAGCCTGAGAATGAGGTAAGCTGGGCTCTTAGTAACTTAATGAGATTATCTTCTTCTATTTTATTGATGTAGGTAGAGTAAAACTCATTGTACTCACCTGCTTTGGGTTTACGGATCATGATTTAATTTAGCTTTTTCTGGTTAGAGATTGAATCTAATCTTCGATCCAACTGGTGTACATTTTATAGTGCTCTGGTGTCTTTTCAATCACCGTTTTAAGCTTCTCGTCTATATCTTTCACTTTTCTAGCAGGAGTGCCTGCATACAAAGAGTTTTCTTCTACCACAGTATTGGCTAAGACTACAGCTCCTGCCGCTATCATAGATCCAGATTTAATAACCGCATTGTCCATAACAATAGCTCCCATACCTATCAACACATTATCTTCAATGATACAGCCATGAACAATGGCATTATGACCAATGGACACATTTTTACCTAACACTGTCTTAGATAAATTCAGTGTGCCGTGAATAACCGCCCCATCTTGAATGTTGCAATTTTCTCCCATTTCTATGGTACAAACGTCTCCCCTAACCACGGCATTGAACCAAACATTGCAATTTGCAGCCATTTTCACATCTCCTACAATGGTAGCATTGTCGGCTAACCAACACGAAGAATGAATTTCTGGTCTTTTACCTTTTACGCTTTTTATTAGAGCCATTTTTTAAAAATATATGTATATACACTGAACTTTTGCATTACTTCGCGAGTTAAACGATCAATTACGCAGAAGACCGCAACTTTTAAAGCGCACTGCAAGATTGAAAATTTAAAATTAATCTATAACTCAAGACAAAATGAAGTTTTTAAAATCAACATTAGCTCTATCGCTTTTAGCGGTATTTGCTGTTGCATGTGGCTCTAAGAGCAACACCGTTGAAACATCTGAAGCGAAGGAAGTAGCTTCTGCAGATGACGCAACAGCCATCACTGTAAATACTCAAAACAGTATGGTTACTTGGATTGGCAGCAAGCCAACTGGTAAGCATAATGGTAGCATCAGCATTGCTGACGGTGAAATTATGGTAAACAATTCAGAGATTGTTGGTGGAAACTTCACCATAGACATTACTTCTTTGAAAGCATTGGATATGGAAGAAGGTACTGACGGATACAACAACCTTGTTGGTCACTTAATGTCTCCTGACTTTTTTGACGCAGAGAACCACCCTACAGCAACATTTGAAGTAACTGAGGTTAAGCCTTTTAGTGCTGCAAATCTAAGCGCTGACAAAGACGAGTATGACTCTGAGAACAAGCCTGCTGCACTTAGCGAAGTAATGGTAGAAAACCCTACTCATTTTATTTCAGGTAACCTGACTATGAGAGGTACTACTAAAAACATTACTTTCCCTGCTCATGTAGAAATGAATAACGGTGTAATTAAAGCCAAAGCTAACTTCAATATTGACAGAACTGCTTGGGGCTTATCTTATAACACTGAAGCTAACTTTGTAGACCAAGCAAAAGACAAAATGATCTACGACACTGTAAACGTAGGTTTCGAACTTGAAGCTGGTAACACTTCTGCTTCAGAGTAAGACAACAAAATTTTATATAGAGAATCCCGGTCATTCAGATCGGGATTTTTTTATGCCCTCTCCTTTTTCCATTTTTGCCAAAATTTAGGATTGAATCAGTTTTACCCATATCAAGAACTTTCTAAAGAACAATTCTTACAACAGGCACTACATTGGGCCAGTACTCAATCTCATTTTTCGCTTCATCTGAATAACCAAATAAGCTATCCTCACAATGGTTTTGATGAGCTTTTAGCCATTGGAGCAAAGCAAGTAATGTGTGAAAATGCTGGTAGTGTTTTTCAGTCATTGAAGAACCTGCATCAGAATGAATGGCTGTTCGGGTATTTGGGCTACGATCTCAAAAATGAACTTGAAAAGCTCGAAAGCCGTAACGCAGATTATGTTGGTTTTCCAGATGCATCATTGTTTCAACCTGAACACATAATACACTTTGAAAAGAACGGTGTTACCGTTGAGTCTGACCAATCCGATCTTGTAGAGGAAATTCTTCAGCATAAACCAAAACCTGCCTCTTCGCAGTTTGGCCCATCTACTGCCTCTGTTTCGAAAGAGGAATATATCAGTCATGTTGAAGCACTAAGACAACACATTGAAGACGGTGATTGCTATGAGATAAACTTCTGCCAAGAGTTTCACGGGCAAGTAGAATCTTGGAATGCTGTAGAAAGTTTTTTGGAGCTAAATCATATTTCACCAAAGCCATTCGCTTGTTTTCAAAAACATAACCAATACTTCATTCTATCTGCTTCACCAGAGCGCTTTGTAAAGAAAGCTGGCAATCAAATTATTTCTCAACCCATAAAAGGCACACGTCCTAGAGGTAAGTCTCCATCAGAAGATGAAGCATTGAAAACGGAGCTTAGAAATAGTGAAAAAGAAATGGCTGAGAACATGATGATCGTTGATTTGGTAAGGAACGATCTTTCTCGAACAGCCAAAACTGGTTCTGTCAAGGTTGAAGAAATGTTTGGCATTTACTCCTTTCAGCAAGTGCATCAGATGATTTCTACTGTGGTGTCTGAACTAAAAAAAGACACCCATTTTATTGATGTAATAGAAAAAGCTTTTCCGATGGGTAGTATGACAGGCGCTCCAAAAGTAAAGGTAATGCAGCTCATAGAACATTATGAAAACACCAAGAGAGGCGCCTTTTCTGGTGCTGCTGGCTACATAAAACCATCTGGAGATTTTGATTTCAACGTGCTCATCAGAAGCCTTTTTGTTAATGATGCAACCAAGGCTTATTCATTTCAGGTAGGTAGTGCAATTACTTACGATGCTGTAGCCGAACAGGAATATGATGAGTGTTTAGTGAAAGCTAAAGCGCTTTTTCAGCTACTTAATTAAATAAGAAAAGCAGCCCACTTCTTGAGCTGCTTTCTCCTTTCAACCTAAACAATCAGTCTTAATAGCCTGTATTGCTAACTGATGCAAAGGTAAATACTCGATTCATATTGTCATGCATGAAAAACACGCAGTTTGATGCGTAAAAACACCTGATTTTAATCAGCAATTAGACATACCTCTACTTTGCATAGCACTCAGGCAAAAGCCCATACTTCGCTGCCAATCTGTCACATTTTCTCTGAAAAACACTTATATTTGCGGCTCAAATTTGAGCAGGGAAAGGCATGAGCAATATCATACAAGACATTGATATTATTGACAGAAACAGTCAGGAGGCTATGGAAACCGTAAAAACCTCTAAGGAGGAGAACACCGGGAAAACCAAAAAGCTTTACATAGAGAGCTACGGCTGTCAGATGAATTTTGCAGATAGTGAAATTGTAACCTCTATTATGAAGGAAAATGGTTATGATACTACCTCAGATTTTGAAAATGCCGATGTTGTTTTTCTTAACACTTGCTCTATCAGAGAAAAAGCGGAACAGACCGTTCGCAACAGACTGAATCATTTTAATTCGGTAAAAAAGACCAAGCCAGAAATGACCATTGGTGTCTTAGGCTGTATGGCCGAAAGACTTAAGGAAAAGCTTCTAGAAGAAGAGCGAATTGTTGATGTAGTGGTTGGGCCAGACGCCTACAGAGATCTTCCAAAACTAGTAGAGTCTGCAGAAGATGGCCTTAAAGCTGTCAACACTTTCCTTTCTAGAGAAGAAACTTATGCCGACATCTCCCCTGTTCGCCTAAATTCTAATGGTGTAACGGCTTTCATCTCCATTATGAGAGGTTGCGATAACATGTGCTCGTTTTGTGTAGTGCCATTCACCAGAGGTAGAGAAAGAAGTCGAGACCCATTCTCTATTGTCAAAGAAGCGCAGGACTTATTTAATAATGGCTACAAAGAAGTAACGCTACTCGGTCAAAATGTAGACAGCTACAAATGGTCGGCCGATGAGAATAATAAAGCTTGGTTGGAGAAAAAAGAAAAGAAGGGTGAAGAGGTTGAGGTTATCAACTTTGCTAACCTCTTAGAAATGGTAGCAAAGGTTTCTCCTGAGCTTCGCGTTAGGTTCTCTACTTCTCACCCAAAAGATATTACTGATGAAGTGCTTCATACCATGAGGAAGTACGAAAACATCTGCAAGTACATTCACCTTCCTGCCCAAAGTGGTAACAGCCGAGTGCTAGACCTGATGAACAGAACCTACACTCGCGAATGGTACATTAACCGTGTAGATGCCATCAGAGACATTCTAGGAGAAGAATGCGGCATTTCATCCGATATGATTGCTGGTTTCTGTACCGAAACAGAAGAAGAACACAAAGAAACCATCACCTTGATGGACTATGTGAAGTATGATTTCTCCTATATGTTCTTCTATTCAGAACGCCCTGGCACATTGGCCGCCAAGAAGTTTGAAGATGACATTCCACTAGAGGTTAAGAAAAGAAGACTTCAGGAAATCATTAATAAGCAACAAGAAATATCCTTAAAAAGAAATAAACTGGACGTTGGCAAAGTTCATAAGGTACTTATTGAAGGTACTTCTAAGCGTTCAGAAGAACAGCTTCAGGGTAGAAATACAGCCAACAAAGTAATTATATTCCCTAGAGGGAATCACCAGAAGGGTGAATACGTTAATGTATTGGTTAATGACTGTACTGCCGCCACTCTTTTTGGCGAGGTAGTCGAATAAAAAACTCACTCTTGAGCAGCAACGAATATTTAAGCATAAAACAACGGTTTGGGATTATTGGCAATAGCCCAAAACTTAATCACGCCATTCAGGTAGCTGCACAAGTAGCTCCCACCGACATGACAGTGCTCATAACCGGTGAAAGTGGAAGTGGTAAAGAATCCTTTTCAAAAATCATTCATCAACTTAGCTCTCGCAAGCACGGCAAATTCATTGCTATCAACTGTGGAGCTATACCTGAAGGCACCATTGACTCTGAGCTTTTCGGTCACGAAAAAGGCTCATTTACAGGGGCTTACGAAGCCAGAAAAGGATATTTTGAGGTAACCAATGGAGGTACCATTTTCTTAGATGAGATTGGTGAAATGCCTGTTCAAACCCAAGCAAGATTACTGAGGGTACTAGAAAATGGTGAGTTTATTAAAGTAGGTTCATCTAAGGTACAGAAAACAGATGTTCGGGTAGTTGCCGCAACCAATGTTAACCTGATAGATGCGGTTGAAAAAGGGAAGTTCAGAGAAGATCTCTACTACAGACTTAGTACTGTACCTATTTTTGTTCCTCCTTTAAGAGAAAGAGGAACCGATATTGATTTACTGTTCAGAAAGTTTGCATCAGATTTTTCAGAAAAGTACCGAGTAGAAAGCATCAAATTAACCGATGATGCTAAATCTATTTTATTAAGGTTCAGGTTTCCAGGCAATATCAGGCAGCTCAAAAATCTTGTAGAACAAATGTCTGCACTAGAAATGGACAGAACCATTTCAGCAGATACACTAATGAAGTATCTCCCTCAGCAGGGCTCTAGTTTACCAGCAATTTATAGAGGTGGCTCATCTGAGAATTCGGAGAACTTGAATGAACGAGACTTACTTTACAAAGTACTCTTCGACATGAAGAAAGACATGAACGACTTAAAGAAACTCGTTCATGATATGCTTGAGAATGGCAACGTAGATAGCAGTGTAATTGAGGACAATCCTAACTTGTTCCGAAACCTAGAAAATACACCTACCCTACCTCAAGAAGCCAGACCAAAAGACTTTAGTGAGCCTATTTACCTCGACTCAGACTCTTCTAATGATGAAGACTATGACTATGAGAATGTTCATGACATTACACATGAAGAAGATGAATCTCTGAGTATAGAAGAAAAAGAAAAGGAATTGATTATTAAAGCCTTGAGAAAAAATAACAACAAGCGTAAGTATGCGGCACAAGATTTGGGGATTTCTGAGCGTACCCTTTACCGTAAGATCAAGCAATATGAAATCGATTAAAGTAATTCTTGGGCTGGCCTTGCTGTTTGTAGTTAATGGATGTAGTAATGTCAGTTACTCTTTCTCTGGTACTACCATAGACTACAACACAACCAAAACCATTAGCATTGCCAATTTCATTAATGAAATAGGTAGCGGCCCTCCTAACATGGCGCAAACCTTTACCGAAGGCCTAAAAGACTATTTCCAAAGAAGAACCAAGTTGCAGGTGGTTCAGAACCAAGGAGACTTGCAGTTTGAAGGTGGAATTTCTAACTATAGAGTAGCTCCACAAGCCATTAGCTCTTCTGGTAGTTCTACGCGCGCAGATGGAACAGGCCTTATGCGTTTGACCATTACAGTTCAAGTTGTTTTCAATGATACTGTCAATGAAGAAGCCAGTTTTCAGAGACCTTTTGAATTTTATGCAGACTACGATCCGTCTACTACTACCCTAAATGCGGTAGAAGATGATTTAGTAGAAGAAATTTTTGAGGCACTTTACTTCGACATTTTCCAAGCGGCTGTTGCCCAATGGTGATTTTCGTTCTATTTTCGTCATTCAACTCTTAAAAAGTGGACAAAGAGCGCTTTAGTACTTTACTACAAGACCCATCGCTGGTTACTAATGCCGATATAAAAGCACTGAACGAGTACCGTAAAAAGTATCCGTATTTTCAGAGCTTGTATGTGGTGGTAGCCAAGGCTTTGAAAGATCGTGAGCACCCAAAAACTGAGGCTTTTATAAAGAAAGCCGCTATTTATTCTGCCAACCGATCTCACTTAAAGGAGATTATTGAAGGCGACTTTTCTTTTTCTAAACCCAAACAAGAAACTGAGCAAAAACCAGTTCTTAAGGTAGATCAGTCTACTAAAGCCAAGGATTCATTGCCACAAGCTAAGACTGAGAAGATTGAAGGTAAAGACGAAGCAAAAGAGAAGTTGGAAGAAAATACGGAGAAGGAGAAACCTGCAGAGCAAAGCTCGAAAGAGAAAGAAGGCTCTTCTGCTATGGCCGAAAAACCAAAGGACAAGCAACCAGCTGAGACTCCAAAAACAGCAGCAGACCAAGAAAAGATAGACAACGACTTAGCCGAAATTGAAGCGGCAAAGCGTAGAATTGAAGCCTTACTCTCAGGTCAGCTAGACGAAACACAGGAGAGAAAAAAAGAAAAGCCCCTTTCTGAAAAGAAGAAAAACCAAATTCAGATCATTGAAAAGTTCATTCAAAATGAACCACAATTAGATAGGGAGAGAATGGCGCAAGCCGAGGGAAACGTAGATATTGAAGACCTAGCAGATAAATCTATCTTAAAAGAAGAAGCTTTTGAAACTGAAACTTTGGCTGAATTAATGGCCAAACAAGGCAAGCTTAAAAAGGCCGAAAGCATTTATAAAAAACTCAGTTTGAAGTTTCCTGAAAAAAGCACTTACTTTGCCACCCAAATTGAAAAATTAAAGTCGTAATAGAATGTTTAAGTTATTCATCATATTGGCAATCATAGTAGCAATTTTGTTAATTCTGATCGTATTGATGCAGAATTCAAAAGGCGGAGGATTGTCAAGCCAGTTTGGTGGCGGAGGAGCTCAGCAAGTTATTGGTGTAAAGAAAACCACCGATATTTTAGAGAAAGCCACTTGGGTATTTATCATAGCGCTTATTGTGTTTAGTTTATCTTCTAGTTTAATGCTAGATAAAGGCACGGGCAATTTTGTAAACCCTAACGTAGATGCGGCTCAGCAAAGCCAGCCTAATGCATTACCTACTGTCCCTACAGATACTACATCAACAGGAATTGATTTGAGTACTCTACCAGAAGACACTACTGAGCAGCAGTAACTAGTCCAAACCACCATTAAATAAAAGAGCCTTGGTTTTTAAAATAAATCAAGGCTCTTTTTTTTTGTCAAACCTAAAATCAAACTATCAGTTTGATGATAATCATTTAGAACTTAATACCACTATGCATTTTCTTCTTTACTTTTTTATTTAAATTAATTTATATTTTTTTTGATTTTAAATAATTTTTCTCTTTTTTGATATCAATAATAATTATTTGCAAATAATAAACGCACTAGGCACACTCATTACAAGGTGTTTTACCTGTGATTTTTAGGCTCATATTTAGATGATAGAATCTTAAAAGTAAGAGATAGATAAATAGCAGTATGTGGAAATCATATTGTTAGAATCTTATATTCCCAACAGAGCCAAGAATCATTGATTCTAAATCGTATTAAACATAAATTTTAAAAAAATGATTAAAAAAATATTTACAATATCACTAGTTATAATCTTATTATGCCTTACCGGTTCTTATTCATCAATAGCATCGACATGTACTCAGCAAACAAGCCCCTTGACTGATGGTATCTGTGTTGCAGATGTTACTTATGATGAAGACAAAGAGGTATACATAATCGAAGGCTACCATTGTGAAGATTATATTCCAGAGCAAGGTTATCCTGATATTTCAAACTGTATAATAAGACCAAACCATTAAACTCAAAAATATGAAAAAATTAAGAATAATTTTAAGCTTAATCATTTTAACCTTTGTAAGTTCAGCCTCAGTTGTTAGTCAAACATCTTGTGAGCTATCTGTAAACCCTAAAAATAATGGAGCTTGTAACCCAAGTTATTTACTTGATGAAGAAAACTGGGAGTGGGTATTAGTTGGTACTTATTGCGAATTGTATAGAACTAACGCATACGGACTCCATGATTGTCATATACCAGAGACATTACCTCCAAACGCCTAATGTTTGGAATGTTAGGAGCTAATCAGAATGTTGATCAAGTATTATGCTTGATCAACATTTATAGTTCAATCAAAAAATTACGATACAACTAATTCTTATTTCATGTTCGATTTTATAAATATTCTAGATAAACGATTCTTATTGATTTTTATATTATTGTCCTTATATAACTGTCAACAAGAGAGTCTAGAACCGTTAAAAAAATTAGAAATTTCGGAGGCACAAGAAAAGTTTCTGGATCTCGATTCGGAAACATCAAATATCAACAACTTTTATCAGTACATTGAAACTGATTCTGCTGAGATTTTGGCTTTTTTTAATTCTTTGAATTATAAGCTCTATTTATACAATCTTGAGTCAAAGAAATTGATCTCGTCTATACCTTTTGAAAAGGATGGGCCTAATGCTTTAGGAAACAGAATTACTTACTTTCATTATGCGCATGATGATTCAATTGTTTTTCATAGCTATTACAAAGGAGAACTATTGGTTTTTAATCATAAAGGAAAAAACAAAGGACAGATCCCAGTAAAAGCAGAAAGTCTCGATTTCGAATTTCAACCAAAATCTGGAGCCGGCTTTCCTCCGGTAAGAATAAGTGATTTTGTTTATATAAATACCGGTGCTTCTTGCAATTTCGACAATTCGGGACAGAAACAAGCCATTTACAAAAGAAACCTAGTAGATGGTTCCAGTGAACTAAATTTGAAATTTCCAATAGAATACTCTAAAGAGAAGGATTCTTATTGGCCTCAGGAATTATGTAATCCCTATAATACATACAATGCTAATAACAATATAATGGTGGTTAGCTTTCCACTTAGCGATTCAGTACTAACAATTAACGAAAATGGTCAGAGAAGAGCCTTTAGTTTTTCTTCACCAGAGTTCCAGAAAAAAAATGCTCTTAGGAAAAACCAACTCACCGGCAATCCATTGGATGAGTTTAAGCACCTCTTATCATACCCTAGATATGGGGCGATATTTTATGATCCTGTTAGAAAAATCTACCTGAGGAAGTTCTATTTGGAAACATCCCGAGAGAACTTAGATAAAAATATTTTTAAAACACAGATGAAAATGTTAGTAGCCAATGAATCATTCGAAATCTTAGGTGAATTTGACTATCAGGGAGGGGATCACATTTTCTTTAATCAAAAAGGACTAAATGAAGTCGTTTTTAATTCAAAATTGCAAGACAGCTTAAAAATAAAAACTGTTAGCTATGCCTTTTAAACATAGTTTATGTATTCTAGTTCTATTAAGTAGCTTATCAAGTTGTATGAGTGAAAATGACAAGTATGCATCTTCATTCGAAGAAGCGGTTAATAAATCAAAGATTCCTACAAATAGCTTAAAAGCGGTTACTCTAATTCTACCTAAAAGCGGATGTACTGGCTGTATTAGTTCAGCTGAGCAATTTGTAAAAGATAATATATCTAGATACTCGGACTTTCTGACTGTAATACTTACAGATGCCGTCTCCATCAAAGTAGTCAAAGTCAAATTCACAGAAATAATTGACTTGCCCAATGTTATTATTGATGAGGAAAACCACTTCTACCAGGCTCCTTTATGGTCCCTCTATCCTACGGTAATATACTGGAATGACAACTCCAAGATAGAAAGTATAGAGTATGTTTCACCAAATACTCCTGATGCTATATTCAACCTAGAGCAAAAATTATTGGAATTATCTCAATTCAATAATTCGAATTAACATATAAACCGAATCTAATAAAGTATTAGCCATTGATAGCTAAGAAGGTTAACATCCATTCATGTTCTTCTACTATGCTATATTCTACTATTTGTTTCTAATTGATCACCCATGGTATTAAATTAATTAGACAGTTAGTCAAATATTCCCAGACACCTTAATTCTAAAGTTCATCCATCACAATGATCGATTTTATACCCATTTCTCCTAAAACTTTCTGTAAGGCGAATCTAAAAAGGCATTGGCTTCTTCCTCTTTAAATCTAGCATTCTCACTATCCCAATGAAGCTTCTTATTTGGGAACCTACCTGCAATTACTCCAAGTAAAATAGTCTCAGTTAATCTAGCGGCATAAGAGAACGGTGCAGTAACCTCTCCTTTACCGAGACAGGCATCTACAAACTGATGATAGTGCTTTTTACCTTCTTGCTCGTAATTTCGAACAGGCTCGCCTACGTACTTGAATTTCTCCAAATCTAGATCAACGTATTTGCCATCTACAATATGCCTTGGTAACTGCATAAAATGAGGCAAGAGCAGCCTACCCTTCTCACCAATAAACATAGCTCCCTGATCTGGCAAAGTATCTCCATTCGGAAGTTTCAAATCTCTATGGAGTTTGGGTGCTCCTTCTCCATCATACCAAACCCATTTAAACTTCTTAGTTGTGTATTGGGTGCCAGGGAATTCATAAGTAACCCTGTTACGCTCAGGAAAGCCAAATCCGTTTGGTTTACGACACTTTGTTTTAATAGTCTTCGGAATATCTAACGCTAGTGCATTATAAGGTGTGTCGAAAATATGAACTCCCATATCACCTAGCGTTCCACAGCCATAATCTACCAGCTTACGCCAGTTTCCTGGATGATAAACACCTTCCTTATATGATCTTTCTGCCGATGTTCCTAACCACAGATTCCAGTCCAAGGTAGATGGAACCGGATCGCTTCCTTCAGGCACAGCCCCATCATAACCCCAGTTCTTAGGCGACCATGCTCTGACAGTTTTTACTTTACCAATAATCCCAGACCTAATGAGCTCAGTGGCCAACTTATAATCGTAGAACGAATGCACCTGAATCCCCATCTGGGTGATCAAGCCTTTATCGGCAGCTAGCTGATTCATGGCTCTAGCCTCGGTCACGTGGTGAGTTAGTGGTTTTTGGCAGTAGACTGGCTTATCCATGTTCATAGCCATCATTGAAGCTGGAGCATGTGTGTGATCTGGTGTGGAAACTACAACGGCATCAATGCTGTTGGTCATCTCGTTCAGCATTATTCTATAATCACTATATGTTTTTGCCTGAGGGTGAAGTGCTTTAGCAGCGGCCAAAAAATTAGCATCTACATCGCAAAGGGCTACTACCTCAACAGATGAGTGTGATGCAATAGCCTTGAGGTCTTCCATTCCCATTCCTCCTACTCCAATGTGTGCAGTTCTTAGTTTGTCAGCTTTTCCCAAGGCCCAAACAGACGAAGGTAAAACTGAAGCAGTGGTGAGCAGAGCAGCACTTTTTAAAAAATCTCTTTTATTCATAATGTTCGGTTGAGTCTTATTGTACTTAAAACTTCTCATTCTGACCGTAGCCAATGAGTTTACCAGATAACCTGGCTGACCCTTCGATTCCTCAGGGTGAAAAATATCAATGCAATTACCTACAGTTTTCTAATCTTAATATTCTTAAACCAAAGCGGGCTGTCATGGTCTTGCAAACCGATATAGCCAGTCTTGAAAGAGCCATACTTTGGAAAATCTTTCCATTTACCCGCTGCCTTGCGCTCGTACCAATCTTCAGACCATGGGACAAACTCTACAATCTTTTTTCCATTGAGCCAATGCTCTACTTTTTCAGGAGTGAAGATGATTTTAGAGGTATTCCACTCACCAGCTGGCTTCACAATCTTTTGAGTTGTATCAGCAGGGTACATAGCATAGTCTGCTCCTGTCTTCTGCCATTCAGCTAACGTGGCATTGTTAATTTCTTCCCAACCTAGGTCATCTAAGAGCTGATATTCTGGAGCAATAGCTGGAGGACCTCCTGGCTCATTTTCTTTAAGGTGATAGAATATTCCGCTGTTCCCTCCTGCTGGCAGCTTCCACTCCATATACAGTTCAAAATTATCGAACTCCTCTGCCGCGTAGATAATGTCTTTGCCACCTTGCCAATCTTCCTCAAGTCGCTTTTCAGTATCGAAAGTCAGAGCTCCTTCTTCATCAATTGTCCATTGTGGCGGGAGTTCCTCACCGTTGTAAGCCCTCCAGCCCTCTATGCTGGTGCCATCAAAGAGATAAATCCAGCCCTCATCTTCAGCTTCTGCTCTTTGAGTATGCTCTGATTTAGTGCCTGATCCGCAGGAAAAGACTCCAACAGATAGTAAAGCAAGTAGATAGTTTCTTTTCATATTTGGGTTGATTCTTAGTTAGTCGTTAATAGTTGTTCGTTTTTGTTTTATGGCCAGATACCTCCGGTTGATTCTTGATATTTGGAATTTGTTACTTGATTTTTTTCAGCTTATACCCCAGCCCTAAAGGGTGTCAATTCAAAGTTCTCTTTACGTTTAGGGTCTATTCTTTGGAATTTGGTGGTTTCTATTTGAGTTTTTTCAACCGAATGTTCTTCCACCTCACTTTAATACCTCCACCATCGTGAATCTGTAGAGCTATAGAGCCTTTGCCTTTTCCTATCTTTTGGTCTTTCAGGTGTACCATTTCGGTTCCGTTGAGCCAAGAGGTAACTTCATCTCCCACTACTCTGATTTTCATCGTATTCCACTCACCCATTTTCAGGGTGCTGTCCTTCTCAGGTTCAGGTTGAATCAGCCAACCTCTACCATATGACTCATAGATTCCTCCGGTATTACTGCCTGGAGGGGCAACTTCTACCTGCCAACCACTTACTTTAGTGCCATCGACAGTTGATCTAATGAACACACCGCTATTTCCATTGGCTTCTTGTTTAAAGTCCAGCGTGAGTTCAAAGTCATCGTAATACTCGTTGGTGGTGAGATATCCATACTGTGCTTTTGGCCCACTTTCGCAGACGAGTTCACCGTTTTCTACATACCATAGCTCTTCGCCATTATTAGTCCAACCCTCTAGGTTTTCCCCGTTAAAGAGTTCAATGGTATCTGATGAATCACAGGATTGAAAAATGAACAGAATAAAAAATGTAAGCAGTGTACTTTGCTTAAAAATCGAAAAGTCCATAGATAAAGCTTAAGGTTGAAAAAATGCTTTCCTTAATCTATGAAAATAGCAGATATAAAGCGAGAAGTTTTGTTTGGTGGGTAATTGGCCAAAACGGTTTGAATGTTCTATTGATCACTTTATCAGATTAGTTAGGTTGGTTTTATACCTAAAGGCACAAACTATCGCCTGAGCTAACTGCTCTACCAATATGATGTCCCGCTGGCCCATTGTTGATGAAGGAATTCTTTGGGCTAATGGGCTAAGGAGAAACATGACCACCGCTGAGCAACCCTGTCCCGTAGGGACTGTACATAGTAAACTAAGGACGCCACCATTACCAATGTGCCTTTTGGTACATTACATGCTTCTAGCATCAATTATGTTTTGTACCTAAAGGCACAAATAAACCTAATACGCAAACTTGCCTACCGACATTCAGTCCTTACGGGACACCTATCTAAACTAAGGCTTCTATAATCAAAGCTGTTGAACCGTCTTCAATACTAGCTTTTTACTCATTGGTATTACCGTCTCTTCCATCGGCAATGGCAACTCTCCGTGAATTACAAAAGTAGCGGGGTTGGGCAATACCTTATAACTCTTGATTAACTGCAGTTTGATCTGCTCAAAAGTATCTCCTATTCCTCTAGAAACTCTATCTATCAATTTGAAATACACTCCTCTCATTTGTTCATTGAACATGATGAATTTCTTAATCTGGTACTGAAAAACATCCGTCAACTTAGAGTTCCCCAGCTCCAACATCACGTATCCTTCATCTTTATACATGGGAATTATGCCAATCGGGTCAATTTTCAACTCAGATTCCACCCACTCATGAATTTCCTTTCCTTTACCTAAGGTTCTTTGCATTGTTGGCAGAGCATAGTCAACTATTTCTTCAATGTCTTTTAAGAGTTCATCGCTTTCATTCAAATCTTTATATATAATTTCCAGCTTATTCAGGTCTAGACGAGAAATCTCTTTAGGCATCTCAGATTGAATAGATTGCTTTTTATCCTTCAGCACTTTAGCGTCCCTATAATGGTCTATCAACTCAGTCATAAATGGGAATAGTTTAGTCTGGTCAAAATTCTGTTCTACATGCTTTAGATATGCCAACAGCACATACTTCTTATACTCGAAATCAATGAGCCCATCTGTAATCCAGTCTTTTTTTAATTGTGTCATAGATGAAAAGAGTTTTATGTTCCTAAAAAGCTTAAACAACCTGACAGAGCAGATTATTTGACATAGAAGATACTCTGTTTCCACTAATATTTCAAGCCTGAAATGCTCAAGAGGATGAAAAACTGTCAGTTTTTCACTGACACTGGTGCAATAGCTTGGCTTCAAACCTGACACATGCGCAAGATTGAACTGTCAAATGTTCACGATAAAGGTTTGGCACATAAACTGTAATATGCCGCAATGTAATTTTGAATCAAACTCTTAAAACCAATAAGAAAAATGTCTAAAGTTAACATTACTCCATTAGCTGACAGAGTTCTGGTAGAACCTGCTGCTGCTGAAGAAAAAACTGCTTCAGGTATCATCATTCCTGACACTGCTAAAGAGAAGCCACAAAGAGGTATTATCGTTGCAGCTGGAAGCGGAAAAAAAGATGAGCCAATGACAGTGAAAACTGGCGATACTGTACTTTACGGTAAGTACTCTGGTACTGAACTCACTGTAGAAGGAAAAGACTACTTGATCATGAAAGAGTCTGACATTTTCGCAATCATCAATTCTTAATCTTAATCTGAAAACTTAAAAATCGAATAAGACATGGCAAAAGATCTATTCTTTCGTAATGATGCCAGAGACCAACTAAAAAAAGGTGTTGATACTTTGGCAGATGCTGTGAAAGTGACCCTTGGTCCTAAAGGTAGAAATGTAATTATCGACAAAAAATTTGGTGCACCAACTGTAACTAAAGATGGTGTTTCTGTAGCTAAAGAGATTGAGCTTTCTGAGCCAATCGAAAACATGGGCGCTCAGCTTGTGAAAGAAGTAGCTTCTAAAACTGCAGACAGCGCTGGTGACGGTACTACTACTGCAACTGTTTTAGCGCAAGCTATCTTCGGTGCAGGTATCAAAAACGTAGCCGCTGGTGCTAACCCAATGGACTTGAAAAGAGGTATTGACAAAGCTGTTGCTGCTGTTGTTGCCGACCTTCAAGCTCAATCTAAGCCTATCAAAGACTCTAACGAGATCAAGCAAGTAGGTACTATCTCTGCTAACAACGATGCTGAAATTGGTGAGATGATTGCCAATGCAATGGACAAAGTTGGTAAAGACGGTGTAATTACTGTTGAAGAAGCTAGAGGTACTGAAACTGAAGTGAAGACTGTAGAAGGTATGCAGTTCGACAGAGGTTACCTTTCTCCATACTTTGTGACTAACACAGAGAAAATGGAAGCTGAATTGGAGAACCCATACATCTTGATCTACGACAAGAAAATCTCTTCAATGAAAGAATTGCTTCCTGTACTTGAGCCTGTAGCTCAGTCTGGTAAGCCATTAGTAATTATCTCTGAAGATGTTGACGGTGAAGCTCTTGCTACTTTAGTAGTAAACAAAATCAGAGGTTCTCTGAAAATTGCTGCCGTTAAAGCTCCTGGTTTCGGTGATAGAAGAAAAGCTATGTTGGAAGACATCGCTGTTTTGACTGGTGGTACTGTAATTTCTGAAGAAAGAGGTTACAAACTAGAAAACGCTACTATCGAGTACCTTGGTACTGCTGAGAAAGTAAACATCGACAAAGACAATACTACTATTGTTAACGGTGCTGGTGAGGCTGCTCACATCGAAGCAAGAGTTAAGGAAATCCAAACTCAAATTGAAAACACTACTTCTGACTACGACAAAGAGAAGTTGCAAGAGAGACTTGCTAAGCTTTCTGGTGGTGTAGCTATCCTTTACATTGGTGCTGCTACTGAAGTAGAAATGAAAGAGAAGAAAGACAGAGTAGACGATGCATTGCACGCTACAAGAGCTGCTGTACAAGAAGGTGTAGTTGCTGGAGGTGGTGTTGCTTTAATCAGAGCGGCTGCTTCTTTAGATAAAGTATCTGTAGACAATGACGACCAAGCTACTGGTGTTAACATCATTAGAATGGCTGTTGAGGCTCCATTGAGAACTATTGTAGCCAATGCTGGTGGCGAAGGTTCTGTAGTGGTTAACGAAGTGAAAAACGGTAAGGCAGATTACGGTTACAACGCAAGAGAGAACAAGTATGAAAACTTGATCGCTGCTGGTGTAATTGACCCAACTAAAGTAACTCGTTTAGCACTTGAAAATGCTGCTTCTATCTCATCTCTACTACTTACTACTGAGTGTGTAGTAGCTGAGCAACCAGAAGAAGCTGGTGCTGCGGCTCCAATGCCTCCAATGGGTGGTGGCATGGGCGGAATGATGTAAGAATCGCTCCGCTTGTACATAGATTTTAGTACAACGTATATAGATAAAAGCCCTGACTCAATGAGTTGGGGCTTTTGGTTTTAATGGGATTTCAAACTTAGAGGGTATAAACAATTCTCAACCAATTAGTGAAACCCATCCGATCAGAGTAAATACTTCATACATAGAATACATATATTATAAAGTCATTTTTTTGTATTTAAACTGATTAGATAATGAGTTAATAAATTATTTAGCTTATTTTCAATACATGAACAATAAACCATCCCCTTTTAGGCCAATCAATCTGCTGAGCGACAACATCGATACAAATGACAATTCTGGAGTGGCTATAAATGAACTGAAATATCTATATAAATACATACCTGAAAAGGGCATCAAAATTTTAGAGAGAGTTTTTGAAAATGAATTAAAATCCAATGATTATATAGATGTACTTGGTGCCCAAACATTGATTAATGAGACCATCGGAATGGAAAAGAGGCTCAAAAAATTTGATCTAAACAAAGCCTTAAATGAGATTGAATGCTTAGAAATTGGAGGTCAAAACTCTCTCTTACTCAGGTTTAATAATCTCAAGAAAGAGAACCCCTCGTTCAATAAAGATTCAATTAAAGTCCAAACTCTTCATTCAGCTAAATCTGAATTTCTCGAAGAGAACTTTAGAATAAAGAAATTTTCAGACTTCTTGCATACCCATGGTTTGGCAGAGATAGCTCTGGAAAACATAAATAAGCTTAGACCCATCTTTGCGGAGAAGAAAGGTGGTAAAAAAAAGTATCGAATTTTTGAAACAAATGGGGACTTCTATTTGAGAGGAATAACTTCTGAAAATTATGAGGACTACAATATTCCATTTTCAGTTTGTCTTTGTCTACTTACAATTCACAGATCATACAAAAATAAAAGTAGAAATTTCAAAGTAAGATCAATCTACATTGATGATTCAAATATCGAAGCTCTTTTTGAAAGTGATCAGGTAACCCAACTAGCTGACATAGGATTTCTCAAACATAGCATATTGCTGTCCAACGATGAAATACGCAGAAAAGCAGTTGGAATACTTGGAGTCTCATCGATAGAATACTTAACAACCGAAGGTAAAAACCGACAGGTATTCTTTCAGCCTAAGAAAAGACTAGAATCGGCAATTTTCAAAATAGACCACAGGATCACTAAGGATGACAAAATTCGATCAAGTGTACAAAACTTTACAGACCTCGTGAGCAAAAGTGAAGAAAAATTCTTCAACGATTTCAAACATCTTGAAAAAGCTAATGACCCTAATTTACTTAAATTTAGAATTCAAGAAGCTATCAAAAATTCAAGAGAGGAAAGTATCAAGCCTTTCAAAGAGGAATTCAAAATAATGCTTGAAAGGGAGGTTAAAAATATGATAGCACTTTTGGAAATCATGAACAAACTGAGCTTAATTGCTCAAAAAGATTTGGAGGCAAAGCAGTATATCAGATACCTATATTATAAGGAGATTGTAAAAAAACCGACAAGGTAGTAACACAATAAATCTTACTAAGACTACTTCTATTTTAACCAGAACAAAACCTAAAGATCCTAAGCGTTAAAGTGCTGCTGCTCCAATGGGTGGAATGATGTAAGAATCGCTCCGCTTGTACATAGATTTTAGTACAACGTATATAGATAAAAGCCCTGACTCAATGAGTCGGGGCTTTTTGGTTATAGTGAGCTTTCAAACTTAGAGCCTGCAAAAAGTTCAGTTGCAACAAACTATTGGTTTAGCCTTTACATTTTCATTCTGAGCGTCCCGAGACTTCGGGACCGAAGAATCTGTAGAATCTAATCTGGTTGAAACTGAGTTATTGAAATTGGCCGATCACTCCCTCACTCAGGATAGAAAAAGAGACTAGATGCTCTCCTACTCTGATCTTAGCGAGCTCATTGACTAGAAATGGAGTATAATTCTATGTCTATGCTAAGGCGTTCTCATTCATACAAACACCTAAATGATATTGAAACTGTTACTTCAGCCAAGACAGCACTAGTTTCATTAGGTCGGCCATACTTATGTGGACATCTCCCATAATTAGCACAGATATCTGAATGGCTTACAAATCCTATTGGCAAAACTTGCTCTTTTATGAATTTTAAGCCGATTACAAGTGAAATCAAAAGCCAAACGGGGCATTCTCCGTAAGTTATATCAAAGATGAACTGGAGATACGAAGAGGTAAAGCCTGAGGTCAAACTAAGTGAAGTAATAGAGTGCTATTGGTGGGAAGATTACTGTCGGAAAAATCCTGACATGACACACCATATAGTGCCCGACAATTCAATAGAACTCATTTTTATTCGAACCCCATTCTACAGAGTATCACCGGAGTTCAATAGACAGTGGCTCGTACAAAGTCATCTTTGTGGGCTCAAGACCAGAAGTCAATTATGCCGCGTAAAAGATAGCCCCATTATTTCCGTCCGCTTTAAACCCAAGGGTCTCTATCTCTTTACCAAAACTTCTCCCATACTCACAGTCGATAATTGTCTTGAACTGAGCAATTGTTTTGGAACAAGTATTCTAAAACTTGAAGAACAGCTCTTTGAGACAGAAAATCAGGAAAGAAGAATTGAGCTTTTGAATGAGTTCTTTGAATCGCTTTACCTTCAAAATGAACATAAGCGCGATTTACTTTTCGAAGCCATTGCTGAGGAAATTGAATCTAAATTCGGTTCAGCAAGTATTGAAGAGCTAAGCGAAAAATTTGGTATTTCTACCAAAACCATCCAAAGGAGGTTTCTAGAGCACATGGGAATCACTCCTAAGAAATACAGCAGGTTGATCAGGGTTATTCATTGTTTAAGACAAAGCAAACGTAAGAAGCAACTAACTCAACTGGCTTACGAATCTGAATATTTCGACCAATCTCACTTTGTAAAAGACATTAAGTCAATCATACGTTGTACCCCTTCCCATTTTTCAAAATCAGATAAGGGCATACAAGCACCTACTTTTTAATTAGGTCGAGTCTGTTTTTTACAATTTTTTAATCCCAGCATCGCCATTCTTTGCATAAAGGTCAATATCAAAGCCACCAAAAATCTCAAATAACAAATCAGGTTCGGCAGTGGCCTAAAAGCGTCATTTTATCAAAGTAAAAACTCAAACTATTTAACAATGAAAAGAATAATTTTCGGAGCTATTCTAGCTCTCGCAGTTACCAGCGAAAGTATCGGACAATTCCACACCCTGAAGATTCCTAAGCCGAGTAATCATGTTCAAGAGACTCAAACGCTTGGTGTTACGGATATAACAATAGATTATCATAGCCCCGCAGTAAGGCAGCGCGATGTCTGGAACAATACCGACATTATCCCTCAAAATGCTGAACCTATTGCATGGCGAGCAGGCGCCAATATGGCCACAACCATCCAATTTTCTACAGATGTAACTATTGAAGGTCAACCTTTGGCTGCCGGTAAATATGGCTTCCACGTTATACCTAGAGACGAAAAGTATGAGCTATTATTTGCTCATACCCCAGAACAATGGGGAAGCTATTATCTGGATCTAGAAAAAGACGTAACTCTTACTGTTGAGGTTGAAGCCGAAAAAGCTCCCTTTTCAGAAAAACTCGACTATGAATTTCTCAATTGGACTCCCTCTGAAGTAACCGTTGCCCTAGAGTGGGCTGATAGGCGCATTCCTTTTAAAGTAGCCGTAGACCTTAACAGCACGGTAGTTGAGAGCTTCAGGTATGAGCTCAGAGGAATTAACACTTACCGCTGGCAAGCCTGGAATGATGCCGCTCAATGGTGTTTACAACATAACACCAACTTAGAAGAGGCTTTAGAATGGGCTAACCGATCGATTAATGGCGGTTATGGTGGTTTTGCCGCCAACAAAAATGCTGGGAACCTAAGAACCAAAGCTCAGCTTGAAAGAAGCTTGGGGAAAATGGCAGAGTTGGAAGCAACACTTACAGATGCGGTAGCCTATATTCAGAACCCTGATGATGTTAACTTCTTCAGTATCTATCTATTGGGGATCAAGAAAACAGAGATGGCGATGGACCTTCTCGAAAAATCCTTAAAGGCTAACCCAGACACTTGGTTTCTTATGCTCAATCAAGCGGTGGGATACTACCAACAAGGAAAAAGCAAAAAGGCCATCAACCAAATGACGACCGTTAAAGAGCTAGCTCCGGAAAGCTTCAATGAAACTTTGAATGGAATTGAGCTTAGGATGCAAGAGGGCACTTATTCCATTCCTGGATTCTAATCAATAATATCACCTTTATAGGCTTGGTTAAATATTTTCTTTGAGTTATAAGCTTGTTACCTAAATCCTTCAAGAACAAACTGAGGAGCAGCAAAAGCTCAAGAATTGAACCTAATGATCGCCCGATTCCTAGAGATAAAAAAGCGATTAACTAAGACTGTCAGCCCTTCATGTGTATCAAAAAGAAGGCTGACAGTCTTTAAAAGAATAAGTTCAAATTGCTAGCCTGAGCAGTCTTGGCTCAGAGCCAAGAGGCTGGCTCTCATTCATTTTTGCAATCTGGACATACATTTCGTCTTATTTTCCGAGCTAAAATAACCATCTAGATGAGTCTCTAGAATTGCAGAAACAGCTTTTAAATAATACTTATCAATGGTAGCGAAATCATTAGCTCTGTATTCAAGTAGAGGTAGACATCGAAATTGCGCTCATTTAACAAAAAACACTTTCGTTTCAATCGAGGAATAAAAAGACTTATTAAATTGATATCACGCGTTAAATAGCCTATCATGATCTATATAAAAACAAGAAATCTGCTCGTTGTGGTGCTTCTAATCGTCAGCACTAATATTATCGCCCAACAAAAGAAGTATGCTGTTTCATCGTATTTAACAGAAGGAGCAAAAGCACCTAACACACACTATATTGGTGAAGCTTGGCTGAACGGTCTACTGACAGCCGATGGAGACATTGATTATAATATTACGAAGGCAACCTTTAAGGCAAACTCTACGCTCGACTGGCATAAACACTCTTCTGCACAAGTTTTAATCTATGTTGCTGGAGAGGGGTATTACCAAGAAAGAAGAAAAGAACCTATTATTCTAAAAGTTGGAGATGTTATCAAATGTCAGAAAGATGTGGAACATTGGCACTCTTCTACTAAAGAAAGTGATGTTACTTATTTGGCTTTATATGGTGGCCAGACCCCTACAACATGGACTGAAGTTCTAACGCAAGAGTATTATGATGCCATAGCTAAAAAGCTCAAAAAATAGAGCTCGTTCAAAACAAGTTTACTTAGTAGAATTCAACTTCATAGGAGTAACTCTTTACCGTAGTCTATTTTTGGTAGTGTTACCCATATCCTTAAAACAATCTCCAGGTATTAAAACCTTTTAACCTAAACCAAATGGTACTGTTTGGCAGATCACTCTCATTTCCTCGGGATGGAATAGCGATTAACTAAGGCTGTGAGCACTTTATGTGTAGCAAAAAGAAGGCTGACTGTTTTAAAGAAACTAACTTTGAAACAACTGGTTAGACCACCTGAAGTGGTCTAACCAGTATTACAGCTTATATTCAGGACAATAACAATAAGGGAATAGCTGAAATGATTATTCAATGGATTGAAAAAACAGGTAAGTAAATAGTTCAAATACATGCCTTTTTTATCCAAGGCATGTATCTGCTTTAAAATTCAGTCTGTAAGGAAATCGAGTTCTCACTATACCCTATCCCATCCTCTTTCAATCTTTAATATTCAGAACAACAGGTATTAGATAAAAGATCAATGATAACGAGATGCCATAGAGTCACTCTCAAAACAAACTCGTTAACATGAGGCCAAATGAGTCGATTATTACTAAAAAAGGCCTTCACCAAATGGTGAAAGCCTTCCGTTACAACAGCTCTGTAACAATTATCTTCTAAAAAGCCTAGTCATTCCAGCGCCATAACCTTCCATGAAGTAACGACCTGATGAAGGAGTATTTCTCCATGTACTAAAGTTGCCTGGCGAGGCCATGCTTCCTCGATCTATTCCAGCATTTCTAATAGTTCTTGTTTCTACATCCACATAAGAACCTAATTCTTCAGATTTCTGAGAATTATTTTCGTTCTCTTTCCAAATATTGTCTAATCTCTGTTCTAAAGTATTTCTATCTATAGTTTCCATAATTATTCTTTGTTTACTTATAAAAGGCGCTGCAAGGGCCTATTGTTCGGAAAAGGCCCATCAAATCTGAATCTCTTACTTAACTGAAATTCAAACTAGCTTAACTGAAATTTACTAGCCTGTATAGGCTTTGAATATTGGTTTTGAATAACGAATCTGATGATGAGTAAGGGTTTCAGACGAACAAAACCATCTCGCTCCTGTTCTTTAAAGAAAAATTATGTCAAAAGATCATGGAAATAGCATCAAGAACGATGAGCAATATGAAGCCTTGAGGGACCAAGGAATGTCGAAAGAGAAGGCTGCCAGAATTGCAAATACAAAAGACAGTGGTGCAAAGGGAGGTAAAGCTTCTAAATATGAAGACCGAACCAAAGAAGAATTATACAAAAAAGCTCAAGAGGTAGGTATAGATGGAAGGTCTAAAATGAACAAAGAAGAATTAATTGAAGCACTAAGAAGCAACTGACATCTAAGTGACTGATTTTCAACAAAACCAAACTCCAAGGGCATACAAATTCATTTTTTATAATAAAAGTTATGCACCTGCTGACTATATTTAAAGAGAATTGATTTGAATTTGGCTGACCTAAAGAAAGAAGTATACTCTATAGTTCGGAGTAATGAAGCCCTCTTTGAGTTTACTCAAAATCATGCCTTAGAAGGCCTCCTGTGCTTCGACATAGAATCTGGTTCAACTTGGATAAACCCAAAGTTAGCTTCCCACTTTAGGTCTAGTGCTTACACAGAAAACATCAGTTCAATAGTTTGTGAAGAAGACCTTGAAAAACTGCTTAAAACCATTTCAAGTTCAAGCAATGCAGGAATTCAAGAAGAAGAAATTGTTCTCAAAATCAAATCAGAATCTGGCTTAAGCGTTCGCTGCAAGCTATTCTTATCTAAACCTGAAGAATCTGCCTTGGCCCTTGCTATAATCGGATGCAGTGAACTATATGAAGACACCCCCACTCCATCCATTAGGAAGGGGTTGAGAGAAATAGCCCAAATTGGTACTTGGGAATATGACATCAGCAATCATGTGATTAGGTTAGACGCCACATCTAGCAGTATACTTCAGGTCTCAGAAGGTTCAAACCTTTCTCTAAAAGATTTTTTATATCTATTGAATGCTGAAGGCTACGATGACGGCCACATTTCAGAGTTTCTAAACGGAAATGTAAATGAGCTAATCGATTTCGAGCATGAATACCAGATTAAAACTAAAGACGGAAAAGGTAAGTGGATAAAGCTCATTAGTTTACCATATACTGAAGACCAAAAGGTAAAAATTGTTCATGGCCTCATCCAAGATGTAGATGATAGAAACAAAGAACTATATGCACTTGCCTTAAAAGAAGAAGAATTCAGACAAACCTTTTATTTCGCGGCCAATGGAATGGCTCTAGTGGGCCTAGAAGGGCAATGGTTAGACGTTAATAAAAGCGTCTGCGACATGCTTGGATATACTAAGGAAGAGTTTTTAAAAATCACTTTCCAAGACATTACACACCCTGAAGATCTGGAAAAAGACTTAGAGCTTTTAACCGAATTGGTTAATGGAGAGCGACAAAGCTACCAAATGGAAAAACGCTATTTCCATAAAAATGGCAATATAGTATGGGGCTTACTCTCTGTTTCTATGGTCAAAAACGACAATGGAGAACCCATTCATTTCGTATCTCAAATTAATAATATCACTCAAAGAAAACATGCTCAAATAGAGTTAGAGCAAACCATTACCCGACTTCAGGCCATAAGAGACGCAACAACTCAAGTAAGCATTATAGAAACTGATACTAAGGGAATTATTCAAAGCTTTAACAAAGGCGCAGAAAACCTTCTAGGATATGAGTCTGCTGAGGTTGTTCAGAAATGTACTCTAGAAATCATACATGATGCTAATGAAGTAGAAAAAAGACAGATTGAGCTCAGCGAGGAATTAGGAGCATCACTTACCCCAATGGAAACTCTTATTGCTTATGCTAGAATGGGTAGGTTCGAAACCCGAGAGTGGACTTACATTCGTAAAAATGGCACCAGATTTCCTGTGCTTTTATCCGTAACTTCCATCAAAGACAAACAAGGAAATATTACAGGGTTCTTGGGAGTGGCGGTTGATATGACCAAGATAAAGGAGGTTGAGAACGAAATAAAATCAATTCTTAATATTACTCAAGAGCAAAATGAAAGGTTATTGAACTTTGCTCATATTGTTTCTCATAACCTCCGTTCGCATTCTAGTAACATATTTATGATTCTCCAGCTTATAACAATGGAGGTTCCGGAATCCACTGAAAATGAATTCTTCCCCTTTCTAGAATCAGCTGCTAAGAATTTGAATGAGACTATTGGTCATTTGACTGAGGTTGTCACCATGAACGAAACCACTCAAGAAAACCTCGTTCCACTCAGCCCAAAAGAATTTATAGACAAGGCCATTAACAACTCTAAAGGGCAAATTTTAGACACCCATGCCCAAGTGACCAATTTAGTTGGGGAAAAGCCAGAAATACAGGGGATTCCAGCATACTTAGATAGTATTTTCTTCAATTTTATCAATAACGCCATTAAGTATAGATCGCCAGATCGGACACCAGAAGTTAAAGTCTTATCTGAGGTTAAAAATGACTTCCTGTCTATTTTCATAAGCGATAATGGCTTGGGTATTAACCTAGCCAAGCATGGCGAGAAACTCTTTGGCATGTATAAGACTTTCCACGGAAACAAAGATGCCAGAGGAGTTGGCCTTTTTATTACTAAAAATCAAATAGAAGCAATGGGAGGTACAGTAGAAGTCTCTAGCGAGGTAAACCAAGGAACAACTTTCCACATCAGGTTTAGGTTAGCTTAAGCTTAACTATTGAATTCCTTTTTACTTTAACAATATTATAGAACCTAGTCGAAGCGTCTCGCTTCGACTTAATGCCCTAGAATGTTTTGGTGTTGTTACCAGAATCCAGCTTGTGGGAGACAATACTTCATGAGCAATAAGTAAAGCTTGGCCGATCCCTCGATTCCTCGGGATGTGAAAGAGCTTGAGCACCCGGATGGGGGTAGGAACTAACTTGCAGTGGTGCATTCACTCAACTTTTGTAATTTCAACTGGCTATGCAGGAAGTTTTGATCGACCATATGCGCCAATTGGTTTCCCTAAGCGATGAAGAGGCTGAAATAATCTCTTCTGCATTTAAGGAAAAGCAATTGAAGAAGAAGGAGTACCTCCTAAAAAAGGGCGATTCATCGCATTATATGCGCTTTATTTCGAGTGGTTGCTTAAAAGTATTCAGCTTAGATAATGACGGAAATGAAGGTATTCTTCAGTTTGGAGTCAATGGCTGGTGGGTCAACGATCTATATGGTTACCTCACGGGTCAGCCCTCTTCCTACTTTATTCAAGCCATTACCAATAGCACTGTTCTTCAGGTGCATAAAAACGTGCTAGACCAACTCTTCAATCAAATTCCTTCACTGGACCGGTTCTGGAGAATAAAAATACAGAATGCTTATATCGCTCTCCAAGAGCGTACCATGAACCTCATGAGAGAGTCGGCAGAAGAACGTTATGCCCGTTTTATTTCTCAATATAGAGATATGGAACAGAGCATTCCTCAATATATGATAGCCTCCTACCTTGGCGTAACACCCGAACACCTTAGTGCGATTCGAAAGAAAATTTCTAAAAGCAAGCTTTCTTAAGATACCTTAATTTTTGGGCTTTCAGATGTGCTGAAGTTTGTACCTATCAAACTTTAACACCAATGAAAAAGTACAAATCCATTTTACTGCTACTCCTTCTTTTTGCTAAGGTTGAAGCACAGGAAGTAGTAGGAATTAGCCCTTGGGGACCCAATGATGAGATTGGCACCCTCAATATGATGACCGAGGCTTCCAAACTTCAGATTCTATCTAGAATTGCCAGCGGCAAGTCTTATGATTTGAGCGTGGAGTATTTCGTAGGAATGCCCAGCTTTCACGCCCTTGGCGATCCGCCTTACCAATATTGGCTCACCCATACCCCCAACGGTACCATAGTTGACAACCCAAACGGAATGGGCGAGGCCATGAACCGAAAGGTTTCCTACACGGGTGATGCCATTTCTATGTACACCCACATGGGCACTCATATTGACGCTCTCAATCATTTCGGACTGAATGGTAAAATATGGAATGGATATAGCCCTGAGGAACACCTGGGTGACAAAGGATGGAAGAAAACCGGAGCGGAAACCATCCCCATTATTATTGCCAGAGGGGTGCTTATAGATATCAGAAGTGCTAAGGGTGAAAGGCTTTTACCCAACTATCGCATTACGGCAGAGGATATTAAAGAAGCCTTGAAAAAGCAGCACCTTGCGCTCCAGCCTGGTGATGTGGTACTTATCAGAACTGGCCAGGCACAATATTACCAACAGGCTTCCGAATATCTGGACAACTATCCGGGTATCAGTTTAGATGCGGTTAAGTGGCTGGTAGAAGATCAGCAAATAATGTTGCTCGGTGCCGATAACCTGAGCTTGGAAGCCTTTCCTCCTGAAAGAGCCGATAACTGGGTACCCGTACATACCTATCTGCTGGCAGAAAAAGGCATGATGTTCATTGAACAAATGAATCTGGAGCCACTGGCTGAAGATCGGGTATTCGAATTCGCCTTCATTGCCTCATCACTCAAACTGAGAGGTGCTAGTGGTGCGCCAATGCGACCTATTGCACTGCCTGTCAATAAATTAAAATAATATAAACAGTACTAAGCACAATCAAACCATTGCCTTATGAGTAATGCCAGTTTAGTATCACTTGCCCTTTTAGGAGGAATACTTTTAGCCATTCAAGGAGGCTTCAACTCCCAGCTGAGTACTCAGTTAAAAAGCCCCTTCTTAGCAGCACTGATCAGCTTTGTTATCAGCTCTATTTTGGCAGGCCTGGTCATCGCGCTGAGTCTGAAGAAACTACCAGATTGGCAGGAAGTTCAACTGATACCGCCCTACCTGTGGTTTGCCGGAGCCATATTCAGCTTTTTAGGTATATGCCTCTACTATTACACCATTCCCAAGTTGGGCATTAGTAGTATGATTTCATTGGGCCTAACTGGCCAAATGCTCATTTCGGTGATAGCAGGGCACTTCGGATGGTTTGGTCTTGAGGTCGAACCCATTTCGCTCAGGCGTTTGCTTGGCATAGCAGCCATGATAATCGGAATAATTCTTATCAACCATCACAAATAGTCAATGAATCTCATTCAAGAAAATATAGATAACCTGACCAGCCTCTGGCAATTGGCCGGAAACCGTTGTGGAGTTTTCGAACAGAACTCCGGCTACTCCTTTAGTTATATACCACAGTCAAGCTGGCCCAACAGGCTTTGGCTGACCGCTGATATTGACTCTACTACCTTCAAAGAGGCCATAACAAAAGCCAAGCAGCACGACTTAAGCATTTCACTTTGGGATGAACTCATGGAAATGAACCAACTGGAAGCCGAAGGTTACAAACTGAAATCGGAGCTTCAGGGCATGTCAATGACCCTGAGAAACTGGGAAAGACAAGGTCAGCCCATAGAGCTACTTACCGTTGGGGATGACCTAAGCGCAGCTATGTGGTCAGATCTTTTTCAACAGGCATTCGGCTATAGAATAGATAGTGCTACGGTGCTAAAAACAATGGATCGGGTGCAATATTTTATCGCCAGAGACCATGGACAGCCAGTGGGCACAGCGGTCTTATTCCATCATAAGCCAGAGATCGCAGGCATTCATTCTATGGGTATCATCCCAGACATGAGAAGACAAGGGTATGCCGAAAGGTTGCTGCACTCAGTACTCCGTCTTGGTAAAGCAAGCGGTGCTCAATGGGCCATACTACAAGCTTCCAGTATGGGAGAAGCACTCTATCTCAAAACTGGCTTTACTCAGCAATTCACACTCAAAACCTACAAGTATAACATTTAGAATAAGCATGAATTTAATCGATAACCTAAACTGGAGATACGCTACCAAGGCGTTCGACCCAGCAAAAAAAGTAAGCTCCGAAGAATTGGAGGTATTAAAAGAAGCAGTGAGGCTCTCTCCTTCTGCCTATGGTTTGCAACTGTACAAAGTACTGATAGTTGAGAACAAGGAAATCAGAATGGCCTTAAGGGAGGCGAGTTGGAATCAACCTCAAATCACAGATGCCTCTCACTTATTAGTCTTCTGCAATTTCACGCAAGATTTCAACGATCATGTGGATGATTACGTGCAGCTCATTGTGGAAGCTCAGGGTGTTGATAAGAAACAAATTAGCCCCTACGGTGAATTTATCAAGTCGCAATTGAACAACAACGGCACCAAACAAAACCAAGTTTGGGCTGAAAAGCAGACCTACTTAGCACTCAGTAATTTATTGGCAGCCTGTGCAGAACTTAAGATCGATGCCTGTCCCATGGAAGGCTTTCTTAACGATGCTTACAATAGAATTCTTGGCTTGAACAAGCAGGGGCTCAACGCTTCGCTGATTGCAACAGTCGGCTATCGGTCAGACAATGATGAGGCTCAATTCAGGAAAAAGGTCCGCAAGGATAAGGAGCAATTGTTTGAGCTCGTGTACTAGGTAGTGCAGGCTCTTTTTTAACTCCTTCCTGATTTTGAACCTAATAAGTCTAAGGCTGGCAGTCCTTTTTACATATTGAAGATAGGGCTGCCAGCCTTTATAAAAAGAGAGGCTTTTCTACACTCAGACATCTCCTGTAAGGGACTCTGATGGGGATGGGAATCAACTGGTCTGACCACGTGGAGTGGTCTGACCAGTGAAACTCGCCACAGTTGAACTTGTTAGCTTCAGCCCTAGTTGAAGCGTCTCGCTTCGATTTAATGCTCTAACTATTTGAGCGTTGTTACCAGAATCCAGCTTGCGAGTGACAACACTGCATAAGCAATAAATAAAGCTTGGACGATCCCTCGATTCCTCGGGATTAAAAAGGGCTTGAACAAAACTAGCAGCCTTACAATAGTGAAAGTAGGAAGCCAGCCTTCAGGTAGAGCCCCCTGCTACTACTCAAACCTCGTATAGCACCTCGATTAGATGTCTCCAGAAAGGGACTCCGAGCAGTTTCAAACACCATCAGAGTCTCACATAGTGGACTCTGATGGAGATGGAATCAACTGGTCTGACCACTTGGAGTGGTCTGACCAGTGAAACGCGCCTTAGTTGAACTTGCCCACCTCCGCCCTAGTTGAATCGTCTCGCTTCGACTTAGTATCTTAGCCGGTTTTGGTGTTGTCACCAAAACCCAGGTGACATCACTGCATAAGCAATAAGTAAAGCCTGGCAGCCTTACATAAATGTGAAAGTAAGAAACCAGTCTCTATATAGAGAGGCTTTATCGCACATAGCACCTCGCTCAGACGTCTCCTGAAAGGGACTCTGAGCACCATTAAGTATCATCAGAGTCCACCGCGCGAGACTCTGATGGGGATGCCCCTCTAATTCGTTCAGTCGATAATTCAACAAAATAGAATTCGTTTTTCCACCACACAAAAAGGAAGTTTCAAGGTTAGAACAACGCATTCAATTTGAGGAGACCATCACCTCCACTAAATTGAGATAATCAACCATTTAAAAAGCCTTAGGCTAATTTCCTGTTTGCTTAAAGTATTTTGGCTAGCTTAGTATAATTACATCAATCTATGATATACACACCAAAGAGATCCGTTCAGAATATCATCTTAAACTTCGGTTCAATCTTCACATTGATAGTGGCTGCAGTGGTGTTGATAGGCTGGATTTTGAGCTACGAGCCAGTGCTCAGCCTTATTCCAGACGCAGCAACCATGAAAGCAAATACTGCTTTAGGTTTCTTGATAGTCGGATCTATTGGTTTTCTATTCACCAAGAAAGGAGCATTTTTAAAAACTCTAGTAAAATCTTTGGCCGTGCTGCTATCGGTACTGGCTCTTCTGACTCTTTTAGAGTACATTTTCGATATCTCTTTGGGTATTGACAGCCTTTTAGTAGAAGATGCTTTTTCTTCGGTAGTAAGAAACCGGATGTCGCCAGCTACGGCCAGCTGCTTTTTACTTATTGGTGTAGGCGTATTGGTTTTTAACCGTAATAGAGTTAAAAGTCTTATGGCCTCACAATTCATTTGGCTTTTAGTAATTGTTACAGCCTTCATTTCTATAGTTACCTATATTCTAAATATACCTGCTGAGCAAAAGACGGAGCTTTTTAGCTCTATGGCTATTCATACCTCGGCACTTTTTGGTTTAATGGGTTTAGGGCTTTTCTTTCAGACTTCTGCCACTGGATTTGCTGCACTAATAACCGGCCCTTTGCCTGGAAGCCGAATTACTAGAAGGTTGCTGCCTTTTACTATTACCGTTCCTCTAGCTCTCAGCTATTTGTTCTTTTACCTATCGGTACAATCTACTGTAGACATTCCTAGTAGTCTTTGGGTTATTGTAAATACCATCTCACTCATCATTTTAAGCATTGTTTATATCTCCATTATGGCCATTGGCTTGAATAAATCGGCTAAAAAGGAAACATCGCTTCAGCAAAATCTTAAATCTTCTATCCATACCTTGGGTAGTTTTAAGAAAGCAATAGATAAAACATCTATTGTATCTGAGTTAGATAGCCAAGGAGCTATAACCGACATTAACGAAAACTTTGAACTACTCACTGGATATACAAAAGATGAAGTAGTGGGTAAGCCATACACCAGTCTTTTGGAGCTAAATGAAGAAATTACTGAAACCATTTTAAACAACTTAAGTGCCGATGGTTTATGGGTTGGTGAGGTAGAAAGAAAAGCCAAAAGCGGGAAGCTCTGGGTTCATAGCTCTGTGGTTGAAGATAAGCCTCCGGGAAGCCCAACCAAGTACTTTATGGTTGAGCAAGATATTTCTTTGCGTAAGCAAAATGAAATATTAAAAGACATACAGTTTATGCAGAAGCTCAGACAGAAAAATAAAGAGCTAGAGCAGTTCCTCTATATTGCCTCACATGATCTTCAAGAGCCTTTGAGATCGATAAGAAGTATGTTAGAGCTGCTTAAACTGGAGCTAAATGATAAGCTTGACGAACAAACTACAGTATTCATGGACCTAGTAGACTCATCTGCCAATCGTATGTCTGACTTGGTAAAAGGTTTAATGGACTACGCCAGATTGGGCAATCAGAAGGAGCTAGAGCATACAGACTTGAATAAGTTAGTTACAGATGTGCTATCTGACATTGGCCAGTCTATTAATGATCACGATGCTGATATAGAGAAATCTAAACTTCCTTCATTGGATATTTATCCAGTAGAAATCAGACTGCTTTTTCAGAACTTATTAAGCAATGCTATAAAGTTTCGTAAACCAGATACCCCTCCTCAAATTAGTATTAGTGCAGTGGAAAAAGGACTGTTTTGGCAATTTCAAATAAAGGATAATGGCATCGGTATAAAAGAAGAACATCAGCAGAAAATATTTCTTATTTTTCAGCGCCTAAATAAGAAAGAGGAGTTTGAAGGAACCGGAATTGGGCTAGCTCACTGCATGAAAATCATATCGCTGCACGGTGGCGAGTTGTGGGTAGAATCTAAACCCAATGAGGGCTCCAGTTTTTTCTTCACACTCCCGAAAAAACAATTTTAACAAAATGAAAGCGGATCTAAAGGTACTTTTGGTGGACGATGATAAAGCCACAAACCTTTACAACCAGTATAATCTCAAAAAACTGGGTTGTTGCAAAAGCATAGATGTGGCTCTGAACGGACAAGAGGCCATAGAGTTTTTAACCTCAAAAGACGAGGAGGGTAATCATCCCCAACCTCATCTTATATTTTTAGATATTAATATGCCATTGGTAGATGGATGGGAGTTTTTAGAATTATATGATCAACTAAGTGAGGAGCAAAAAGGCGATGTAATTGTAGTTATGCTTACCACCTCGGTAAATCAAGACGATTTTAAAAAGGCAGAAGCTAACCCCCACATAAAAGACTTCAAGTCTAAACCACTGACGATAGATAAAATGCAAGAGCTTATTGAAAGCTATTGGGAGTCTAAGTAAGACACAAAAAAAGAGGCTATCTCAAAAGTTAACTGTCATTCCCGACTCCGATCGGGAATCTCCTAGGCGGACTTCATTGGCCGGAAGAGATTCCCAGTCAAGCTGCGAATGACGAAAATAGTAGCTTTTGAGATAGCCTCTTTTATCTATTACTATTTCTCGTTCTAACCCAAGTTCAAAGACATCTCGTTACTTGCATACGGTTGATTATACAACCTTGTACCGGTTGCTTTGTAAAGCGCACTAGCCAATGCTCCAATAGCAGGTGGTAATCCAGGTTCTCCAAGCCCCGTTGGCGAAATGTCATTATCTACAAAGTGTACTTCAATTTCTCTTGGTGCCTGATTGTTCCGAATTAGTTTATAAGAATCGAAATTGCTTTGCATAGGTGAACCATTTTCAAAAGTGAGTTGGCTATACAATGCATGTCCTATGCCATCTACCACTCCGCCTTGAATTATGTTCTCTGCTCCTTCTTTGTTAATTAGAATACCGCAATCTACAGCACACCATACCTTTTTCACTTTCGGCTGGTTGTTTTCCATTACTACATCCATTACCTGAGCCACATAAGAGTTATGGCAGAAGTAAGCAGCAACACCTCTATAAACACCATCTTGTTCAGTGCCCCAGTTTGCTTTTTCCTTTACTAGTTTAAGCACGCCAGCGTAACGTTCGGCATCGTACTCGTATTTCTCTCCTACCGGGTTATTCATTGCCTTATCGAATAACTCCAACCTGAAATCAATTGGGTCTTTACCAGCTGCTTCTGCAACCTCATCTAAAAAGCTTTGCTCTGCCCCAGCAGTGAAGTGCGACCTTGGAGCTCGCCATGCTCCAGTAGAAATATTTGTGCTAGACATAACCGATTCTGCCGAATAGTTATCTACAGCTCCAGCAGGGAATCTATTAGGGAAAATAGGACCTTCTGGCAAGCCAACTCCTCTTGCTGAGAAAGCTATGAGGTTATTATCCTCATCCAAACCGGCTTTATAAACCGATCTATAAGTAGGTCGATATGTTCCTTGGGTCATATCGTCCTCACGTGTGTAAATAAGTTTGATTGGTGCGCCAGCTTGTTTTGAAATTGCTGCTGCTTCAATTCCCGTGTGGTTATAAAGTCTTCTACCGAAACCTCCACCCATACGAGTCATATCTACTGTTACATTTTCTGCAGGAATCCCTAATAACTGTACAACTGAATCTTTTAAGGCTTGAGGTGTCTGACTCGGGCCTACAAGCTCAGCCGATGTATCAGTTACATGAGCAAAAAAGTTCTGAGGCTCCAATGTGTTATGAGCCATAAATGGAGAAGTATATGTTCTCTCTATTACTTTAGCAGCCTTAGCAAAAGCAGCATTAAAATCACCGTCTTTTCGGCTTCCACCAACTCTACCCTTTTCTAGGTCAGCAATCAGTTTCTTCTCATGCATTTCAGAGTTCTCTGGTTCACTTACCTTCTCCCAATCTACCTTCAGTGCTTTCTTTGCCTGCATTAACTGCCAAGTTGAGTCTCCAACTATTGCTATCAATTTGTTGAAGGCATTTACATCTGACCATTGTGGTTTCTCCAAAGTAGTATCTACAATAAATGCATCAGACACACCTGGCATAGCCTTTATTTCATCTACATTGAAGTCTTTCGGTTGCATACCAAATGCTGGTGGGTGCTGGATCATAGCCAACTTCATTCCCTCGCGTTTGAAATCTAGTCCAAAAAGAGGCTTTCCTGTTACAATTTTAGGACCTTCTACATTCTTCTGAGCCGTACCAATAAGCTTGTAGTCTTTAGGGTCTTTTAGCTCTAGTTCTTCTGGAACTTCGATTCCAACAGCTTTGGAGGCTATTTCACCATACCCAATAGACCTGCTTCCGTCTTTCTCTGTGATTACTCCTTCGCTAGCAGTAAGTTCGTCAAGACCTACGCCCCATTCTTTTGCAGCTGCTTCCATGAGCATACGTTTACCCGCAGCACCAGCCATACGCAAGGCATTCCAAGCCATCATAATAGATAAGCTCCCCCCAGCAAACTGAGGATTTTTAAAAGCATCTGAATCTAAGGCACCTTGTTCAACCACTACGTTTTTCCAAGGAGCATCTAACTCTTCTGCCACAATCATTGGCATAGAAGTCATTACATTTTGGCCAATCTCTGGGTTTGGAGAGTAGATTGTGACCATTCCAGTATCTCCAATTTTGATGTAGCCGTTTATTTCGAACCACTCATTTGGATAAGCCACCGTTTCGGACTCTTTAGAAATGGCCGAGCAGCTTGTTAACCAATTGAACCCTATGAGCATTCCTCCTCCTGCGGCAGCAGAGGTTTTCAGAAAGGATCTTCTTCCTACTTTCGTTTTAATTATAGTCATGATTCAGTGGTTTAAAGTTGTGAAGCTGCTTTGATTGCCTTTCTAATTCGCACATAGGTACCGCAGCGGCAAATATTGCCGCTCATTGCTGCATCAATATCTTCATCAGTTGGGTTAGGGTTGCTGTTGAGCAAAGCCGCTGCGCTCATCATCTGGCCAGCCTGGCAATAACCACACTGAGGCACATCTATATCTAACCACGCCTTCTGAACTGGGTGATCTCCTTTTTCCGAAAGCCCTTCAATAGTGGTTATTTTTTGTGAAGTAACTGCAGAAACCGGAAGCGAACATGCACGAACTGCACTTCCATTTAAATGAACTGTACAGGCACCACATTGAGCAATACCACAGCCATATTTAGTTCCTACCATATCTAGGTGGTCTCTTAGCACCCACAAAAGTGGAGTACTCGGGTCGACATCCACCTGCTTGTCTTTCCCATTAATATTCAGTGTAAAACTTGCCATAGTGCTGATTTTATACGCTTACCGTTATCGGTATAAGTTAGTAATAAAATCAATCAACCTAATTTACTCTACATCAACCAGCACCTATTTTAGACGAATTTAGACTCAATTCAGATAAGTCCATGATTAATACAGCTAAAAGGAAGGTGAAGATCAGCATGCCTTTCGTCCACTCGCCATCCATTTTTCACCCATGCCTTCATTTCATTAGAATTGGAAGATAAAAAAGCATATTTTCAATCAACTAAATTTTTAATCCATGTCTAACCTTTCAGAGTGGTGGAACTCACTGGATACAATCCGCCAGATTTATTGGGGCATTGCCATCCCCTTTAGTTTGATTTTTTTAATTCAAATGGTACTTACTTTTATTGGAGGTGAAATGGAAATTGATGGAGATGCTGACTTTGATGTCGAAAGCGACTCCGGTGTAGGTTTTCAGTTCTTCACCCTAAAAAATTTCATAGGCTTTTTCACCATCTTCTCTTGGTCTGGCATAGCCGCTTTAGACTCTGATTACAGCACGGCTACCACACTAATTATATCTACAATTAGTGGGCTAATTATGATGACCTTAATGGCCAGTCTCTTCTATTTCTTCAGCAAACTGACCGATAGTGGCACCATGGATATTAACAATGCCAAGGGAGCTATTGCTGAGGTGTACATGAGAATTCACGGTAACAGATCTAACATTGGTAAGGTGCTAGTGAAGGTTCAGGGCTCTTTAAGAGAGCTAGAAGCCATAACCGATGACGAAGAAGATTTACCAACTGGTTCGGTGGTAAATGTGAAAGACGTGATCAACGACAACATACTTTTAGTTTCGAAAAATTAAACCAACACATATGAGTGAATCTTTTATTATAATTATTGCCGTTGCGGTAATCTTCGTCTTTGTGATGCTCATTGGCATCTTCAGGCGATACAAAAGGTGTCCATCCGATAGAATTTTGGTGGTTTACGGTAAAGTAGGCTCTCATACCGGAACCGATGTAGGCCGATCTGCCAAGTGTATTCACGGTGGGGCCGCTTTCATCTGGCCAATCATTCAGGACTATTCCTTTTTGGACCTTACCCCTATTTCTATCGAGGTGAACCTAACTAATGCGTTGAGCCGTCAGAACATTCGTGTAGATGTTCCTTCTCGATTTACCGTGGGTATCTCTACAGAAGAAGGAATTATGACTAACGCTGCTGAAAGGCTATTAGGCCTGTCTCAGCAGAACATCCATGACTTAGCGAAAGACATCATCTTCGGTCAGTTGCGTTTGGTAGTTGCCACTATGGACATTGAAGAGATCAACAATAACCGAGATAAGTTCTTGGCTAACGTAGCTTCTAATGTTGAGGCTGAATTGAAGAAGATCGGTCTGAAGTTGATCAACGTAAACGTGACTGATATAAAGGATGAGTCGGGCTACATTGAGGCGCTTGGTAAAGAAGCAGCTGCAAAGGCCATAAACGATGCTATCAAAAGCGTTGCTGAAAAAGACAGAGATGGTCAGATTGGTCAAGCGAATGCTTTGCAAGATCAGAGAACTCACGTGGCTGCGGCCAATGCAAAAGCTGTTGAAGGTGAGAACTTAGCGAAGGTAAAAGTAGCGCAGTCTGATGCTTCGAGGATTGAAAAAGAAGCTGAAGCAAAAAGATTATCAACTGCTGCAGAAAAGGTTCAGTCGGCAAAAGCTTTGGAAGAAGCATATGCCGCAGAGAAAGAAGCTGAAATAGCTCGTGCTCAAAGAGATAAGTCTAGCCAAACAGCAGATATTGTTGTTCCTGCAGAGATCGACAAGCAAAGAGTTGAAATTGCTGCTGAAGCTGAAGCTGAGATGATCAGGAGAAAAGCGAAAGGTGAAGCAGACGCGATTCTTTATATGAAACAAGCTGAAGCGAAGGGTATCTATGAGGTATTGACTAAGCAGGCTCAAGGTCTTGAGCAGATTGTGAAGGCTGCTGGCAACGACTCTAAAAATGCAGTACTCCTATTAGTAGCAGATAAATTACCTGAGCTAGTGAAACTACAGACAGAAGCGATCAAAAATATCAAAATCGATAAAGTTACGGTTTGGGATAATGGCGGAAATGGTCCTGAGGAAAAAACCTCTACTGCCAACTTCATTTCTGGGCTTTACAAATCGGTACCTCCTCTTCAGGAAATGTTCAACATGGCTGGTATGGAATTGCCTAGCTATTTAAAAGGAAAGTCTTCTGAAGAAATTCAGCAAATGGCTGAAGATGTAAAGGATGAAAATTCTGACACAGACAACAAATAAGTTCGAATCATAAACCAAAAGCCCGGCTAAGAAGTCGGGCTTTTTTTATGAACTTAATATTCATCAACTCACAACAATATATGAATGCTCATTATTAGAGTGTCAGATGGCCAAACAGATGCTAGAAGCAGAAGGTCTTAATTTGGTTTTGAAAGACTAAATCATAGGCGCACGTGCACATGCATGAGTTCCAGCTAGTACAGTGAAGGTTCAGTTAAACGTCAATGATATACAAGCAGCCAATGTCATCGTGATCGAGTTTAGGACTTCCAAAGACAATAACTCTTGAATCTGTGGACGTTCTTAAAACAGACTCTTCAAACCCAGACTTTATGGCATTAGTTGAATTACTAGATGCTGACTTAGCCCAACGAGTTGAAGCTGAAACAGAATACTATACACAGTTCAATAAGATTGACATGCTAAAAGACTATGAATTTGCTTATGAAAACGGAAGACCTTTCAGTTGCGATACTTTCAAACCTTTAAAAAGGATATCTCTGTTGAGGTTAAACGCATGTAAGTGTTGGAAACTGAAAGAGGTAAAGGTGTAGCTGGAGCGATACTATCAGAGTTGGAAAAATGGGCTGCGGAACTCGGCTATTCTAAATCGGTTCTGTAAACGGGAAAAAGACAACCGGAAGCCATTGCCTTATATACAAAAGAAGACTACCCGAATACTAAGAAATATGACCAATACATAGAAGTTGAAAATAGTGTTTATAGATATATAACGGAAGAAGAATGAATCACCTTTTCAAAAAAATGTGAGTATTAACTAGTTTAATCCTAATACCAATCTTTCCTAATTAAGATAATGCTCACTCCAAAATCCAAAAATTTCGCTTAACCTCTCCATTAACTTGAAGATATTAGAGTTCAAGATGAGTAGAAGGGAATTCATCACATCTTAAACAAAACAAGCCTGATCATTTATGTATGAAGATTTAAGATTAGTATTTGACCAGATTATTAAAGTACCCCAAAAGGAGTGGCAAATCTTTGAAGGTATTGTAACTAATATTGAAGTTGAGAAATCTGAGTTCCTGTTGAGAGAAGGACAATTCTGTAAAGGCATTTATTTCTTATCTCGAGGAGCACTAAGAACTTTCCACACTTTTGATAGCCGAGAGGTTAACACGTCCTTTCACTTTGAGAGAGAGTTCTTAAGAGAGATTGAAAGCTTAACTTTTGACACCCCATCAAAGAAAAATATTCAGGCCATTGAATCTAGTAGCGTCCTTCTAATTGAAAAACCAAAACTAACTAAGCTCTATAAAGAGTCCGAATATTTCCTGAGATTAGGTAATCTAATTTTAGAAAGACTAACAATAAATGAGCAAAAATATTCCTCACTGCTCGCCACATATTCCCCAAGAGAAAGGTATTCTCAACTCATTAATAATCAACCAGAAATATTACAGCGCGTTCCTTTACAACATATTGCTAGTTACCTCGGAATAAGTCGAGAATCGCTCAGTAGAATTCGAAAAAGGTTGAGTTCAAGCGCTTTTTGACTTTCGTCAAAGGAATATCTAATCTTTCCTCGCTGTTTTGTGCTGTATTTAACTAGAACAGCATGAGACAACTTTCTACAATTATTCTTTTAACAGTGATCAGCCAGATAAAAAGCTATTCACAATCACACAAACAAATGGAACAAGCGATTAGAGAAACCGTAATTAAAATTGAACAGGCAGCAGCGGAAAGAAATAACAATCTACTTAATAGTCTTCTACATGAAGATTATAGAGTGATTGCCAATCGATTTAAGGGATCCAATGAAGTAACAATCATTTCAAAAGGCAACTATTTAGTCATGATGAAAAACGGAAAAATTGGAGGAACTAAGTATAGCATTGAATTTAATCAAATTAATATCACTAGCCATACTGCCATTGTAGATCTAACTTACAAGTCCGAATCAGAACCTGACATGCATAAATATTTAGTACTTATTCAAAATGAAGAAAATTCCTGGGAAGTGATAAGCGATATACCGCTTGTTTTAGAATAATTTAGCTCAATAGAACAAGAAAAAACCTCAACGGCCAACTTCATTTCTGGGCTTTACAAATCGGTACCCCCTCTTCAGGAAATGTTCAACATGGCTGGTATGGAATTGCCTAGCTATTTAAAAGGAAAGTCTTCTGAAGAAATTCAGCGAATGGCTGAAAATGTAAAGGATGAAAACTCTGACACAGACAACAAATAAGTTCAAATCATAAATCAAAAGCCCGGCTGAGAAGTCGGGCTTTTTTGTATGCAGCTTTAAAAGTATATTCACCCTAAGTCAAAACAAATGAAATAGTTACAACAACATGAATATTACTCGAAACCCGCTTTTGCTCATATTTCTGGGAACTGCTTTTCTAATTCAATCTTGTGGTGATTCTAATAAAATCGAAGAATCTAAAGAAGTAGTATATACCTTGGTAAAACAGCCAAACAAGGAGTTTGAACTTGATTATGAAACAGCATTCGACCAGATAGATGGTAAATATGTTGAAATAGATGGTACGGCCTATTACACCTTCTTTAACCGCAAAAACAGTAGTATATATTTCTATGACTATGAAACTGGAGAGCTTTACCACCAAACGAAAATGGCTAAAGACGGACCAGATGCGGTAGAGTACCCGTACTATTTCTTCGATTACTATGTCCATGATTTTGATAATATTTTCATCAACACCATGGCCTTCTATTATCGCATCAACAAAGATGGGGAGGTGCTTAAACGAATTAAGCCAGACGATACCTCTGGCTTCTTCTCTAGGAAAAACATTGCCATAGATGGTGCAATGGAATATAGAGATGGAAAGCTCTATTGCGGAATCAGCCAATCAGTGCCTGCTGAAGGCGACACTAGCTGGCTAAGAACAGTGTATAACTTTGACAGTGAGACTTTCGAAAAGGAATATGTAGATGAACGATTTCTGGTGCCGAATTATGAAGAAAAGGCACGGAGGCTCAGAGAAATGGCGAAAACGGGAGGCATAAGTTCAGTATCAACATTTTTTGCAGGAAATGCTGAAGAAGTTTACGGTAGCTCAGCCATTAATGACAGCTTATATCACTTCGTTGGAAGCGAATTTCGTGGGGCTTACTACGCTGGCGACCCAGAGGTTGAGGTCACCAATCTGGAAGGCTACTTTAACAAAACCAAAATAGAGACCTTTGAAGGTGGTGGTATAAGTATTGGCCCTAAAGCTATTCAACCTGCTTTTTATACCGAAATGCTTTCAACCCCAGACAACAGGTACATTTACCGCATTTTGATTCATGGAACTAAGCCTAAGATAGAAGAAGGTTCTGATAAAGAACGACCTGAAGTTTTTGGTGCCACTCTGACCATTTTTGATACCGTCACCAAAACCTCTGGCAAAATCAGCCTACCTGTAGAAGAGCTTGGAATTGCCCATTACTCAACAGACGTCTTTGTTTCTAGAAACGGCATCCACTTTCCGAATAAAGACATTGAGTCTGAAAGTTTGAAGTCATACAAATTATATAGAATAAGTTCTTCTGAAACAGATTTAGGCCGAAGCGTTTTTTAAAGTTTAGAACGAATAAGCTAGTAGTTACAGAGCCATAGAATAGTAATATTAGATAGGTGAACATAGTTAGAACAGATTCTTCAAACCCTGATTTTATAGCATTAGTTGAATTACTAGATGCTGACTTAGCCCATCGTGATGGTGCAGATAATGCTTACTATGCCCAATTCAATAAAATTGACTCGCTCAAAAACTGCATTGTGGTTTATGAAGGTGATAAGCCTGTCGGCTGCGGTGCCTTCAAGGCTTTTGAAGAAGGTATTTCTGTAGAAATAAAACGCATGTACGTTCTAGAAACACAAAGAGGAAAAGGTATTGCCAGTAAACTATTGGCAGAACTTGAGCTATGGGCTGCAGAATTGGGCTACTCAAAATGTGTGTTGGAAACCGGCAAAAGACAACCAGAAGCCATTGCACTTTATACAAAGCATGGCTATCTGGTTACTAAAAACTATGGTCAATACATAGGCATTGAGAATAGTGTTTGTTTTGAGAAGAGCTTACGCTCTTAGCCTATCCAGACTTAAGTGCATTAACAGGGTTGCTCATGGCTGCTTTAGCACTTTGAAAGCTTACAGTGACAATGGAAATGCCAATGGCCAACAGGGCTGAAACCAAATAAATCCACCAAGGAATTGATACCCGATAAGAGAAATCGTTCAACCAAAGGTTCATGAAATATCCGGCCAAAGGGAGAGAAACGAGAATGGCTAAACCAACCAACTTTAAGAAATCTATGGTTAAAGAAGAAGTTAGGTGCAAAACACCAGCCCCCAGCACTTTTCTTATACCAATCTCCTTGGCTCTTTTTTCTGCGTTAAAGGCTGCCAAACCAAATAGTCCAAGACAGGCTACTATAACCGAAAGTATGGTAAACAGCATGAATATTCTACCCAGTTTGTTTTCAGCCTCATAGACTGAATTAAAGGCATCGTCCATAAAGTAATATTCAAAAGGCTGGCCTGGAGCAAGTTCATCCCAAAGCCTTTCTATTCTGGCAATACTCTCGTTGAAGTCAGAAGGTGCAAACTTAACCATCATCCTCTGGGCATCACTACCAAGCTTCAGGCTCATGGCATCTATACTGTTCCTCATCGACTCAAAATGAAAGTTTTTAATCACACCAATGACCGTGATCAATCGCATGTTCTCCTGATCAGGCCTTTTAAAATCGTCCGTAAGTTCCAAACCAATAGCTTGTTCGGGGGTAAGACCCAGTAATTTTACTGCCGATTCATTAAGAATAATTGCGCTGGAATCAGTAGCCAAACGCTTGTCGAAACTACGGCCTGCTAGTAATTCAAGGCCTAAGGTTTCTATATAGTCATGGTCTACACGCCAATTACCAATGATAATAGCACTCTCAGGACTCATGTCTTCTTTCTTAAAGAAGGTTGTACCGTTTCTATCTGAAGGTGTAGGCAAAAAACTACTCACAGAAACATTTTTAACTGCCGAAATCCTTAACACCTCTTCTTTCAGTGTTTTTGACTTCTCTTTTAGAGCATCTACATTATTCAACACAAGCACCTGCTCCTTTTCAAAGCCTAAATCCTTGTTCTGTATATACTTCAATTGTTCATAGACCACTAGAGTGCTCGCAATTAGAAATACACTAATTATGAATTGAAACACTACCAGAGAATTTCTGATTCGACCATTTTCTGCACTGCCTTCCGAAGCATTTCTAAGACTTTTCAAGGGTGAAAAACGAGAAAGCATCAATGCAGGGTAGCTACCAGCCACAATACCCAACACCAGTGTACAGACCATCATCAGCAGCCAAAAAGTCAGGCTTCCCCAAGGCATAAATATCTGTTTGCCAGAAAACTGATTGAAGTGAGGTAAAACCAAGCCCACCAGCATCAATGCCACCAGCATAGAAAGAAAAACCACTAATGAAGACTCGGTTAGAAACTGGGAAATAAGATTTCCTCTTTTGGAACCAAGTGTCTTGCGTATACCTACTTCTTTCGAGTGTTTTAGCGACTTGGCGGTAGCCAGATTCATAAAATTCACGCAAGCCAGCAACAGTAGAAATAAACCTATAAAGCTCAGTATATAAATATCCTTCAGATCGCCATTTAGGTTGAACTCCCCCTTCATATTGGGAGAATGCAAATGAATGTCGGTAAGAGCAATAGCATTGAAGCTAAGATAGTTTCCTGAAATCTCCTGTTGCTCTCGCCAGTTTTCTAATGTTAGACCTGGCACAAACTCCATGGCCCATGGCACTAGATAATTCTCAGTTACACCAGATAAAAATGATTGAAGGTCTGGTTCGCGATCTGATGAGCTGAGTTTCACAAAGGTGGGGAAGTTCCAATTATTCCATGCTGGGCTATCAGCCTCTTCTAAAGAACTCAGCGAAATAAAGGCAGAATGGTTCGCCAGAAATGAATTATTAGGCAGTTTCTCAATAACTCCAGTGACCAAATAGGTTTCATTATTATTTAGTACAAGTTCTTTACCCAAGGCCTCATTAGGAGCAAAGTGCTTTTGGGCAGCTTCTTCCGTTAATACAATGCTGTTCTTCTCCTTTAATGCAGTAGCTTCATTGCCAGATAGCAGCGGAATCCCAAACATTGCAAAAAAGGTTTCGTCTACCGCCACCATTTTCTCCTCCTTTACATTCTCATCGGCCTCAGCAGACTTGATAAGCATTCCGTCTATGTGTTGAAAGCGTGTAACCATTTCGGCATGAGGAAAATCTTCACGCAACACATTGGCCAGTGGCCCTGAAACCGATGCGTAAATACTTCTCTCACCGCTAGTACGGTTGTCTATGTTAGCCCTGTAAATGCGATCAGCATCGGCAAACATTTTATCGTAGCTAAGTTCATAGTTTATATACAGGCCTATGAGCAAGGCTCCTGCCATTCCAACTGAAAGCCCAAGCGTGTTGAGCATGGTAAAAAAGGGCTGACGTCTTAGGTTTCGCCAAGCGATTTTGTAATGAGTTTTGAACATGAAAAACGTGTTTGAGTTTTTGAAAATTTTAAATGACCGTATAAATGATGGGCGGAAACAACGTAAGACTCCCCAGAAAAACTTCAGTTTAGCTTTAGCTGGAGATCTTTCATATTGCTTCTCAAAGAGTTCAATTAAATCACCCTCGAATTCTTCTAGGTAATCTTCCCTGCAAAACCACCGCAGGAATTTTAGTGCTCTTTTTGGAGGTTGCGTACTCATTGACCAAATGAGAGATTAGGAATTTGTTTGTAAATGCTAGTTCGAACCTGGTATTGTTGATCTAGTACCTTCTTCCCTAAAGATGTAATACTGTAATACTTCTTGCGCCTCCCCCCTCTTTCATTAGTTATTCCACCGTAAGATGATTCTACAAACCCTTTTTTCTCCATGCGCTTAAGGGCTACATGTACCGCACTGATATTCAGTTTTCTCTCCAGTTTCTGTTCAAGCAGTTCAAGAATCATCACTCCGTATGCTTCCTGATTATGGGCAGCCACCAACAGCAACACTAGTTCTTCAAACTCACCCAATGAATGTTCATTCATGACCTACTCAATTTACTTAACAAAAGTAAAAGTAATTATTATTTTCATATTTGTTAAGTAAATGGGGAGACAATTTTATGTAAGCTCAAATGTTACTGAACAATTCTACTCTTGGTAATAGAAAAAACTGGCAAAACAATGGGCAGCACAAATAGATATTCTGCACTCTTAAAGCAATTAAAGCTGACCATTGCAACAGAGAATCGGTTGGCATATAAGTTTTACGCTAACTCTCTGGCACTTTGCAAAGATCAAAAGCATAGTTCTCTAAGCACAAGTTAGCTTACTCATGGGCTATCTATCGGTTTTATGAGTAAAGCAGCAATGGACAATGCACATTGTATTTTTAAGAAACCTGTTGCAACGCCTAAATTTAATCCATACATAATATCAAGTTTGCCTCCCTTTTCTATCTTGTGTGATTGTGGCATCAACACTCAAGGTATTAGGCGTACTTTTTATATGCATGAGTATAAGTTCATGTGCAACTTTACTTAATAAAAGACAGAGCGTTATCACCTTTCAGACGAGTGAAAATGTTGATTATGTATTCAAAGGCGATACTTTGGTTCATGAAAACACCAACAAGTTTGCCGGAGTATACAGAAATAAAAAACAGCCTATTACGCTTACTTTTATTAATAAAGACTACGAACGACAAATCAATATCAGGCCAAAAAAGGTGGGACTCTATTACTTGAATGTCTTCTCCCCCTATTGGTTGGGTTTTGGTGTTGATGAGTTAACCCGAAGAAAATGGACCTACCCTAAAAACGTTTTCGTGAATATGGAAAAAGGTTCGTACCTCCCCTATTTTCCAATGGATACCTCAATGGTTTTGAACAAGCCAAATCGGCTTTCATTAACACCTCTAGCACCGTTGGGTAATCAACATCCCGGTATAGAATTATCTTACCAAAGAGCATTAGGAATCAAGTATGCTGCGCAAATTGCTTACAAACAATTTATTCCTGCCCAATCAGATCTGGCAAAAAATGCCACTGGTTTTAGTCTAGGGTTAGAATTGAAACGCTACTATCGAAACACCACTAATTCACGTTTTTATCTTAGTGCGAATTTAGAGTACCTCCATAAAAACCATGAAGCTGTTCTTCGCTACTCTGAACCGCAAGATTTTATTCAACAAGAAGAGCCTGTGGCTATATGGAGCCTAATAGGCATAGAAAAACGCTTCATCTCCATGGTTCCTCGGTTTGGCATAGAATACTACTTAACCAAACGTTTGTTGGTAGACGGCTATTTTGGAGTGGGTTTGAGATACAGAAATGTTTCTCATAAAAACACTCCTCATGGTTTAGTGCTTAGTGCTACCTACTGGGAATGGTTTGACATTGAATACGACTCAAATAGACCTACTCAGTCTTTCAGTGCTAACCTAGACCTTAACTTCAAAATTGCTTATTCCTTCTAGAAAATAGGCCCGATTAAGGAAAAGAAAAAGCACCTCAAACCTTTGGAAGATCACTATTTTTCAGAATAGTCTATCTACTTTTATATCATGCAAAAGCAGGTGTAGAAACCGATAAGTGCTATACGAAAACAGATGATGAAACAGAAAACTAAACCTCAAATGAACTGGATACTGCTAATAATTGCCGGACTTTTTGAAGTAGCCTTTGCCGCCTGTTTAGGGAAAGCGAAAGAATCTACCGGAATGGAAGCCACATATTGGTATGGAGGTTTTTTAGCTTGTCTATCTGCAAGCATGCTCTTATTGGTTAAAGTTACTCAACAGCTACCAATTGGAATCGCTTACGCTGTATGGACTGGTATAGGTGCGGTTGGTACTGTGTTAATTGGAATTCTAGTATTCAAAGAGCCAGCAACTTTCTGGAGACTTTTCTTTATTACCACCCTAATAATTTCTATAGTAGGCTTAAAATTTGTCTCTAACTAACTGAGCATAAAACATTAACCTCTCTATTCAACTTGAGAACTATAATTTCTAAATCTATTAAATTAATTATTCAGACCTAAAATATTTTCCTCTTTCATTTGTCTACCAATACAAAGGCACGATTTAAAAATCTGACAATGAAAAAGGTTATACATAAATACAAGTACTTCTTTTACCCACTCTTTGGAGCAGCAGCACTCTTCTTATTTGGCTCGGTGATTATGCTACTCTGGAATTGGCTAATGCCTGAAATTTTCGGACTTACTACTATTGACTTTTGGCAGGCCCTTGGGCTATTTATTCTCTCCAGAATTCTCTTTTCTGGTATGGGAGGCAAACAAAAACACTCTCATAAACACAAGTGGGGTGGCCGAAAAGGGAAAGAAAAGTGGATGAGCATGAGCCCAGAAGAGCGCAAAGCTTGGTTTAAAAAGAAAAAAATTGCCGAGTGGATGGAACAACAAGGCAATTGCTTTTCAGAATCAGACACGAAAGAAAAAGCTGATTCAGATAGTGAGTAATAACGAACAAAGGGAAGAACTAGAAAGACAGATCAAGGAATATCAACCTAAAATCAGTTCTTTCATAAAAACTCGGGTGCCTTCGCATGAAGATGCAGAAGATATTGCCCAAGATGTGTTTTTCCAATTCGTAAAAACCGTTGAAACCACTCATAACCCCATAGAAAACTTATCTGGATGGCTCTTTCGGGTAGCAAAAAATCTCATCATCAATAAGAGTAAAAAGAAAAAAGAGAGCAGCCTCCCCTTGGAATCGGAGTATAATGAAGAGGAAGACATTCTTACTTCTCTATTCCCAAAAACAGATGAATCTGAAAGTCCAGTAAACCTATATATACGCTCTCTGATGTGGGAAGAACTTGAAGAAGCACTTACCGAATTACCTGTAGAACAGCGAAGCATTTTTGAGTTAACAGAACTAGATGGCTTACCAGTAAAAGAAATCGCTGAATCTTCGGGCCTATCGATAAACACCCTTCTCTCTAGAAAGCATTATGCAGTTAAATACCTGCGGAAAAGACTCAAGCAAACCTATGAAGAACTTATCAATCAATAGACAATTCAACCGCTCATGATACACGTTTTTAAAACTTCCGTAAAAAGCGAAAAGCAAGCCTCAATGGTGGGTGCATTCCTCAACATACTTCTACCCTATGACTCTTGGAACTTCGACCTAGAAGATAAAGACAGAATTTTAAGAGTAGAAACTATAGACCTACTGCCCGATACTGTGGTTACTATACTCAACAGCCAAGGGTTTGAGTGTGATGAGCTATAGTAGAAGCTGTATTAATCGTTTAATTCAATGCTAAGACAACGTAGGATTAACTGGTAGATTCGGTAAATTGAGATCTATTAAAAACTCAAACTTTTTATTATGACCACCATTAATATTTACCTCACTTTTAACGGCAACTGCAAAACTGCATTTGATTTTTATCGCTCAGTATTCGGAGGCGATTTTGCTTCGGAAAGCACTTTTGGGGAGATGCCTCCTCAAGAAGGTATGCCACCTGTTTCAGATGAAATGAAAAACCAAATAATGCATGTAAGTCTGCCTATTAGCAAAGAAACTGTGTTAATGGGAAGCGATACTGGTGGCGAATGGGCTGCAGATTATCAACAAGGCAATAACTTTTCTATTTCAATAACCACCGATAGCAAAGAAAAAGCAGACAACTTTTTCAATAAACTTCAAGAAGGTGGCGAGGCCAAGATGCCAATGGCACAGACTTTTTGGGGCGATTATTTCGGCATGTTAACCGATCAATTCGGCATTAACTGGATGATCAGTTTTAACGATCAGCAATAAGCCTACCTAGAAGCCAAAGGTATGGCTATAACTAAAATGCAGTCCGAAGTTTGAGCCTGACTCAAAATTGGACTGCTGATAGTTAGCTCTGAGCCCTAAGTTTGAATGCTTGTTAATACTGTACTGCAGGTTTAGATCAACTACCTTAACATACAAGCTAGTTTCCAAAGGCTTAAATACGGTTCCATTGTTCTTAAAGTTGGTATATTTTAAGGTATATGTTAGAGCGTTAAAGCTACCTCCAATACCAATATTGAATGCGTTAATCTTATTCTGAACATTATTTCTAGCGCTATTCTTTACATCGAATATCAAGAACATAGGAGATCCGATTATTCTATCTCCGTAAGTCCAGCCTGAACTATACACACTATTATTGAAAAAGTGATCTGGTTCTAAAAAGGGCACACCATCTTCACCAACCTTGTAAGCATCCTGATCATTGGTTCTTACTACTTCAATTACAAACCTGTCTACCCAGCCCGACTGGTGAAGTTTAAGACTTAGCCCCACCATACCATCGCGCCAGTTTAAAGGATTTAGTCCAGAACTATCCTCCCACAGAAACTCCCAATAATTTGTAAGAGTGACACCTTTAAACCTGTAGCTTCCTCCTAAATTGTATGTACCCAAATGATTACCAAGAGCATTTTTCTGATCGGTTTGTAAGGCATCTCCTCCTCCACTCATTCCTAAGAATATCCTCGCATAATTCTTAAAACCAGTAGGTTGAAAACTCTCTTGCGATAAGTTCTGACCTCCCCATTGCGCACTATGATTTAGTCCTGCCACAAGAGACAATCTACTATTAAACAATTGCATACGGCCATACAAATACTTTTGATGAAGAAAAGCCTTAGATTGAGTTCTATCCGAATCGAACCAGCCGTGAGCAAGGTAGGCTTTAAAAGAAAGTAGTTTAGAAAGTACAGGTGAAGCTATCCATCCATTGGTTTGAATGCGAAGCTTAGGAATTGGCCGTGCATTGTTACCATAAAAGAGATTGCCCACAGAAAGTGTAGAATCATTAAGACCAAAAAACTCTTCATCTATCCCTCCAGAGATAGTAACCAAAGGCAGTCCTACACTTACATTGGCCTGAATTATAGAGGCATAAGAACCATTATTGCCTGCAGAAACTAGCCCCTCAAACTCCCAGCTTGGCTTGAGCCACTTAGCCAGTTCACTATTGCCCGAATAATGCAATTGAGAATATAATGCACCAGCCTGAGCGTCTGTAAATCTACCACTATTGTTGTGCTTCATCCAGAAAGGTAAAGCCTTTGGACTGGTTGCTAATAAGCCAAAACCTACTTCAACCTGTTGAAATACTTTTACTGAATCTTCTTCTTGCGATAATGCCCAAATAGGTAGTAAGAGCATTAATGTTATTGTGATGTTTTTGACCATACTTTTTCGACACGGGCATTTTCAGATTGGTTGTAAGAAAATTCATCGACCATGAATATTTCTAAACCTGAATAGCCACAACGATACTGTCTTACAAAATTGACAATTGATTTTTAGAGTACTAAGACAAATTTTTATTAAACGAGAATCTGGATTTGATTGACAAGAATCGAACCATAATTCAGTATATTCCTAAGCCAAACTCGACTTATTATGGAAAAATTCTCTTCCGCCTTAGAGGCATTTAGCTATTGGGCAAAGAAAAACCCCAATCAGGTGTTCTTAAGACAACCTATCAATAGAAGCTTCATTGAGTACACTTATAAGGATGCGGATGTGGAGATCAGAAAAATGGTTTCCGGACTGAAGAACTTAGGTATTCAGCCAGGCGACCACATAGCTATTCTTTCTAAGAACTGTGCCCATTGGATGATGGCCGATTTGGCCATAATGGCTGCTGGATGTATTTCAATTCCTATTTACCCTACATTTGGAGCTGAAACCATCTTTGAAATTCTTGAGCATAGCGAGTCTAAAGCAATTATTGTAGGGAAATTAGATGACTATGCTTCTCAGCAGTCTGGCATTCCAGATATTATAAAAATTGGGGTAGAAATGTATGGCGTGGTGGAAGAGCAAACTTGGGAGAAAATTCTTGCTCAAAACGAGCCTAGCGAACAAATACATACTCCGCAGCCAGAAGATTTAATGACCATAATGTACACTTCTGGCACCACTGGTAACCCCAAAGGAGTAATGCACACCTATGCTGCCTTTGATCAATTGATCAACACTGCTATAGACCAAATTAAAATGCCCCCTAACCCAAGGTACTTCTCTTACCTGCCAATGACACATATTGCAGAGCGAGCTGGTATTGAAATGTCTTCCATATTTAGAGGTGGCACCGTTAGCTTTCCTGAGTCTTTAGAAACCTTTGCTGAAGACCTCAGCTCTGTTCAGCCACAAACCTTTTTTGGCGTACCAAGAATTTGGCAAAAATTTCAGGAGAAGATACTCGAAAAAATGCCTCAGAAAAAGCTCGACAAGCTGTTGGGTTTACCACTTATTGGCAGCTTAGTTAAAAAGAAAATTCAGAAAAAATTGGGGCTTTCAGCCTCAGTGGTAAACTTCTCAGGAGCGGCTCCAATTGCCATGAGCTTACAGCAATGGTACAGAAAGCTGGGCATAGAAATTAATCAGGCCTATGGAATGACAGAAGACTGTATACTATCTCATTTCAACCTACCAGGAAAAAATAAGTTCGGTACAGTTGGAAGGCCTCTCCCGGGGGTAACCTCTAAACTATCTGCCGATGGTGAAATACTCATAAAGAGTAACTGCATTATGAAGGGCTACTACAAAGAGCCTGAAAAAACAGCAGAAATGTTTACTGAAGATGGCTTTCTGCGCACAGGAGATATTGGAGAATTCGATCATGATGGTTATTTATCCATTACTGGCAGAGTTAAAGATCAGTTCAAAACTGACAAAGGCAAGTACATTTCTCCAGCACCAATTGAACTGGAAATTCTTAAAAACAATGATGTAGACCAAGTTTGCATTGTAGGTTCGGGCATACCACAGCCTATTGCACTGGTAGTTCCATCAGAGATGGGGAAAAAGAAGTCTAGAGAAGAATTCAATCAATCTATCTGGAAAACCATTACCGATATTAACCCCAGCCTAGAAGCTTATGAAAAGGTTGCCAAGGCAGTTGTAATGAAAGAGGTTTGGTCGGTAGAAAACGGCCTAATGACACCTTCTCTAAAGGTAAAACGCAATAGAGTAGAAGCTATTCACACTCCAATGTACCCTGAGTGGTTTAAGCAAGATGTTAATGTAGTCTATGAGAATTAATGGAGTCTTTTGACTTTAACTATCGCGCAACCAATAGTTACGATATGCTTTCCAACAACCTCCAAGTTGATTGAAAAGTAGGCACTTGCTCCTTGTGAAGCGATTCACAAAATAACTGTATTGACAAAAGCCCAATATTCGTATCATTGGCCTTTTAAAATTCACATGATGAATAGACTCATTCTTTGCCTAGGGCTTTTGCTTTCTTCCTTAGCTTCATTTAGCCAGAATAAGAGTTTTGACGAGATGATGGTAAAAAGAACCATCAACTGCTTTGATGTAGCCATCAATTCTACCGAACTCTTTGAATCTTACATGATCGTTAATGAACTAGATTCTGCCCAAATGTTACTGAATTATTGGGAGAAAACATGTGGCTTAGTAGAACCTGTTTTTAGAGCTAAAACCATTCTAAGCTTACACAGTAATACTTTTGAGGAGTCTGAATTGCCTTCTAACTTGATGGACTACCTTATGAGCTATCAGCATAAAATAATGTATGCTAGTGAAGGAATAGAGTTTAACAATTGGACCTCTAGCCTTTACGACTATGTTCACCCTAATAGCGACTTTAATGTGCTACTTTCCAGAATGGCCAAAGGTGCGATAAACGATTTTGAAGAATCTAGTACCGAGGCATTTTTAGCATCATTCTATGCCTCCCCGTCTCCTAATGTGCATAGCATGTTGAGTGAAGAAAGATACTCGAATACCAAAGTACGGTACCTATATGATTTTAAAGTGCAAAGCATTGAAAACACTACAAAGCTGCATTCTGGCCTTTTTGGTGGAACATGGAGCCCGACTGGCGAACTAAATGTTTTGGGCACACACCCAAACTTGGGCTTTTTCATTGGTGGCAAAAAGAAAAAACTGACTTACGACTTAACTCTAAGCTTTAAGTTCTTGAATGTGAAAGATGGCTATGAAGCTAGAAGGGATGGAGCTTCAAGTCCTTTAGAAAACACTAAGCATTTTTTTGGAGGTTATTTTGGTGTAGATATTGGCAGAGAGATAACCAGATGGGGTAATAATGAGCTTCAACTTTTGGCTGGTATTGGCTTAGATGGTTTTGATGCACTTAAAGAAGATGAAGATGCCGGAATTGATGGGGCAAGTGTCTTGACTTATAATTTCAACATCGGTATGGGCTATAAATACAACTTGAGCTATCGCGAATATTTGGGGCTTCAATTGAAATACAACGTTGCCGATTACTCTTTAAACTCAGTGGTTGACTACAGCGGAAACGCTGTTACATTTTCTCTAATTTGGGGCTTCTACACCAGTCCGTTGGCAGATTCATTCTACTACAAGCCTAAGGCCAAAAAGAAGAAAAAATAACTACTTAACAGCTTTAAAAGTCCAGTTATTCACAACTGCCAATATTCGAATGGTTATGGTTAAGCCTATGGTTATAATTACCCTCAACTCATCGTTAAGTGAAGTTTCTCCTAACAACCAATAGGTGGTACCACCCGCCACACAAACAGTAGCGTAAACCTCTCTCCTAAAAATCAGTGGAATTTCGTTTACTAGAGTATCTCTAAGTACACCTCCAAATACAGCACTAATGGTACCCATCATAATGGCAACTACTGGAGATAGACCTAATCCTAGGGTTTTCTGAACACCAAGAATAGTAAAAAGGCCTATTCCGATGGAGTCAAACAAAAACATGGTTCTACGAAGCTTCTCAAAAATCCTCTTAAAAAATACCGTAGCCAACATAGCCGAGGCAATAATGAGCAGATAGTTAATGTCTTGCATCCACCCAACAGGCGTACTTCCTATAAGTACATCTCTAAGTGTACCCCCTCCAACTGCGGTAATGAATGATATAACCGCGGCTCCAAAAAAGTCTAACTCTTTTTTGGAGGCCAAAAGCCAACCAGAAACGGCAAATACAAAGGTTCCGGCCAAATCCACAAAGTATATCAGCTCCGAGCTAGAGAACTTATCCATGGCTCAAAATTAGCTGATAAAACAGATTGTCAGAAACTAAAACCATTATGTTTCTCAAACAACTCAAAATCAAATCACTAACATAAGATTTCGACCTTTCTTTTACATCAAAGTCAACGTCTAGCTTTGGTCCTATACTTACTGGTTCAACTCAACCGCCACAATCCAAGCACAACCTCAATCAGTTGACTCGCTCAGCTAAGATTCATGTTTTTATATGGATGACGATTTCTCATTTACACTCCTATATTTTTACCTACATTTCAGCATGAAACCATCTATTTCTGTTCGGCTAGTTAAGGTTGATGATGCATTAGATATGCTGGCGATTTATGGGCCATTAGTACTAAATACAGCAACTTCATTTGAAACTGAAGTACCTACTTTATCGGCTTTTGAGGAAAGAATAAAGGCTTACAGTGAAAAGGCTCCATGGTTGGTTGCAGAGATACAAGGCAAGGTGGTTGGTTACGCTTATGCTACCGACCATAGAAGCAGACAGGCCTATCAATGGAACCAAGAAGTAACTGTGTATGTGCATCCGGAATATCGAAAGCTCGGTATTGCTAAGAAGCTCTATTTACTACTTCTAGACATGCTAAAAGCCATGAATTTCTGCAAAGCCATAGCCGTAATTACACTTCCAAACGATGCTAGTATAGGTTTTCATCTGGCTCTTGGGTTTAGGCATATTGGGGAAATGAAAAACATAGGCTACAAGAATGGTAAATGGTATAACACTAGCTGGTGGGATTTGGATTTAGACACGAACCAGAGTGCTCCTAAAGAAATTGTCCCAATAGAGTCGGTACTTTCTAAATATGGGTTGGTTAAAAGCTAACATCGTTTACTTGACAAGATGTAGTTGAATTAATTGTAATCTTTAACTATGGATGAATTACTAAACCAAATTGAGCAATGCACTATTTGCCAACAACATCTCCCTTTGGGGCCAAGGCCTGTAGTTCGTGCCCATGTCAAATCTAAGATTCTAATTATTGGACAAGCCCCGGGAACCAGAGTACATGAATCAGGAATTCCTTGGAATGACCCTTCGGGTAGAAACCTGAGAAAGTGGATGAATATTTCAGAAGAGGAATTCTATAATCCAGAGCTGTTCGCCATAGTGCCAATGGGCTTTTGCTATCCTGGAAGGGGAAAGTCTGGAGACTTACCTCCTCGCCCAGAATGTGCCCCAACATGGCATAATAAGCTCCTCAATAAAATGCCAAACATAGAACTTACGCTTCTTATCGGTCAGTATGCTCAGGGCTACTATTTAGAAGGCAGAAAGAAGACTTTAACCGAAACGGTAAGATCTTTTGAAGACTATTTACCAAACTACTTTCCGCTGGTTCATCCCTCCCCTAGAAATGGAATTTGGATGCGTAAAAATCCTTGGTTTGCAGATGAGGTTATACCTGAACTACAGCAGATAGTTCATGATGTTCTTAATCAATAAAAGGAGGCCATCCCTGAAGCTATTATATTCGTCATTCCCAGTCAAGCTGGGAATCTCCCGATATGTCGGGACGGAGTCGGGAATGACAATTAGCTTTTGAGACAGCCTCCTTTAGAAATTTACCGATTAGTCTCTTACTTATCTATTTTAAGAGACTCTTCATCTTTATTAATCACTACTGGTTTTCCTAATCCAGTATTATTCAATCTTTGCAGCTGAGTTTTTCCATCTCCAACCACAACGTATACCAAGTTATCAGGATTCATAAACTCGTCAATCACTCGCTTGATCTCCGCCTTATCCATAGCTTTTAGCTTGGTTTCATCCTTTTCTATATAATCTAATGGCAGCTCATAAGTAGAAATATTCTGAAGAATACCCAATAGACTACCGTATGTCTCGTAAGACTGCGTATTACTTCTCAAAATTGAATTCTTGGTTACCTCCAAATCCTCATCTGAGAAATCGGTACTATAGTTATCTAACAAGTCCTTAAATAGATCTACAGATTCTCTGGTTACATTACTCCTTACGCTTGAAGAAGCCTGAAAAACAGCACCATCCATAGTTCGGCTGTAGCCAGAGTAAGCGCCATAAGTATAGCCCTTCTCAAGTCTCAACTCCTTAAACAAGATTGAACCTGAACCTGAACCTAAACGGTAATTAGAAACCGAAGCTGCCGAATAATCATCGTTACCATCTTCCATGGCAATTCGTCCGATATTGATGACCGATTGTTTTGCATCTGGATAATCTACAAAGAAGATTCTGGACTCTTCAGTATTAGTTTTCACCTCATACTCCGGAAAGGTTACGTCTTTAGCAATCCATAACTCCAATGGCTCCAAAGAAGTCATTACCTCATCTTTAGAAATTGCACCTACAAAATGGAAGGAAGCCACAGATGGAGAAAAATTATCTCTATAATAGTCTTTTAAGTCTTCAAGTGTGATACTAGAAACTGACTCCATTGTGCCCGAAGTTGGCTTAGAGAAAATATGATCTTTACCATAAAGCACTTCATTGAAAACACGAGATGCTATTGCATTCGGGTTGGCATTAGACTGCTGTATGGAGTTGATAGCAGAACTTTTGATTCTTTCAAACTCCTTCTCATCCCAACGTGGTTCTAACAAAATTTCCTTTACTAAAGTCAATACCTCATCATAGTTTTTGGCCAAAGAGTTACCAGAAATGGTAATGTATTCTCTAGAAGATGAAACGTAAACACTAGCCCCTAACTGACCTAAGGCTTCTTCGAGCTCTTCTGGCGTTTTATTGGCTGTTCCTTCCATTAGCATATTATCTAGCAATGCGGCCACCCCAACCTTCTCTGGGTTGTCTAAAAACATTCCTCCTTTAAGTCTAATGCTGAACTGAGCCATAGGCAGCTCATCTTGGTAAATGTGGTATACCTTCATGCCATTAGAGAGTTCATCAGTTGTTATGCTTGGTGGAGCAAAGCTTAAATCACCGTCCAACGCTGGAATTGCAGCCCTGTCTATCTGAGATGCAGTTTTTTCAAATTCCACATTTCTCTCATATTGATCTAGATTTCCTTCTGCCCCTTGAACAATTGGCTCTTCCACAACTTCGGCCTGAACCGAGCCCTCTAGCACCAATTCTTTCTGCCCCACTGGCACAAAGCTAGTAGCCAAGTAATCCTGATTTTTGATGTACTTATTGTACACTCTCATAACATCTTCACGAGTTACATTGAGCGTTTTTTCCAGGTTTTTAGTTATGTAGCCAGGGTCTCCAGTAAAGGTATTGTAGCTGGCAAGCTGGTATGCTTTGTTAAATACACTTGATACTGAATTATAAACACCTGTCTCTGCACCTACTTTAATTCTTGCCAAATCTTCATCGGTAAAGCCTTCTTTTTCAAACTTTTCCATCCCATCAAAAATGGCATCTCTTAAATCATTGAGGTCTACTCCATCAAAAGCTCTAGCACCAATATTGAATGTTCCTGCTATTTCTCCAGAACTATTATATGCATATACATTTGGTGCTAGCTTCTTTTCTTCCACAACCACTTTGTAAAGAGGCGACTTCTTGCCATCAGTCAATAATTGACCGAGCATATTTAAGGCCCACATATCATTATTGTACTCCTCTACAGTTGGGTAAATCATCTCCAAATCTGGCAGATTGGCAAACTTGTCTTCATGATAGAAAAGTTTGGTTTCATCCAACACTGCAGGCATAGGGTTCATTGCCTCAACCACAGGACCAGAACCTATTTCTGAGAAATACTTATTTACCAGTTCTTTAGCTTTGGCAATATCTATATCGCCAGCGATAGCTAAAGTAGCATTACCAGCACCATAGAACTGGGAGTAGAATTCTTTTACATCGGCAATTGTAGCATTTTGCAAATCTTCTAAACTACCAATAACGTCCCAGCTATATGGATGGCCTTCTGGGTATAGGTTCTTGAGTTGAACGTAGCTCTTATGTCCGTAAGGTCTATTGTCTACACCTTGCCTTTTCTCATTCTTTACTACTTGCTTTTCATTCTCTAAGCCCCATTCTGAAACCGTATTGATAAAAAAGCCCATTCTGTCCGACTCCATCCAAAGCACTTTTTCCAGCGCATCGCTAGGTACGGTTTCAAAGTAAACGGTTTGGTCTGTTGAAGTTCCTCCATTGAAGGTTCCCCCTAACTCATTGATATACTTAATAAAATTTCCAGGACCTACATTCTCAGAGTTTTGAAAGAGCATATGCTCAAAAAAGTGTGCAAAACCAGTTCTTCCAGGCTTTTCTCTATTTGAACCTACATGGTATAGAATTGCCACAGCCACTTTAGGGTCTGAATTATCTTGATGCAAGACAACCTCTAAGCCGTTGTCTAATTCATATTTCTCATAGTCGAGTGAAAACTCGTCTGTAGGAGACTCTGTAGGGCTTTGGCATGCTGTAAAAGCAAGTATAACACTTGCTGAAGCCAGCCCAACCAGATGTTTGAGTGTTTTTTTCATCTTAATCTTTTGGTATATCTAAATCTAATGAAAAAGCCGCCCATATTGTTGAGGCGGCTTTGTAATTATATAAATGGATAGGTTGTTCTAATGTACGTTTTGCATCCAACGGTTAAGTATCGGAGAAAGAATAAAGACTATTATTCCAGCTCCTATTGCATATTGTGCAATTAGCTCAAAACCACCAATATACACATCTAAAGTTGCGAAGCCTCTTACTTCAGAACCAGTGCTTTCCACAGCCAATTTCTTGCCTATGAAGCCCACCACTTGGAAGGCATAGGCACTAGACAAGAACCAAATACCCATCATAAAAGCTACAATTCTTTTAGGAGAAAGGTCAGTAATTTTAGAAAGCCCTACTGGCGACATAAATAGCTCACCAACTGAAAGTAAGAAGTACATAATTAGCAAGTAACTGAAAGGTACCATACCGTTTTCATCGGCCGAACCGCCACTTAACGCCAATACATAGAAACTTATACCAGCCAATAACAGACCCATCCCGAATTTATAAGGTGTACGAGGGTTGTTCTTTTTTCTAGCTAGGTAAGTCCATAGTAATGAAATAGGAATAGAAAGAATAATGATGAACATGGAGTTCAGTGCATTAGTCTGAGCTGCATCTATAATGCTTAGGTTCACATTTCTATCGGCAAAAAGAGTAATTACACTTCCAGAAAGCTCATGAAAACCCCAGAACACGGTCATAAATAGAGTAATGAACAGTGCCACCGCTAGCTTCTTTCTTTCTTCTAAACTAGCCTGATACAAAATGTACCCCATGTAGAGTAATATGACAATACCAATACCTTTGAAGAGCACATTAACAATATTCTGATCTCCAAAGAATGATTCACCATTTAATAAAGGCTCATATGAAGCCAACATTAGAGCAATGATTGGAGCAGCAATACAAGCCAAAATTGGCACTAATACTTTCTGCTTAATACCTAGAACAGTTTTATTCAAAGCTTCTTCGCTTGGTGGCAAACCTTTGTCCATAAAGACACCAGCCTTAATACCTGACCAGAAGAAGATAAGTCCGGCTAACATACCGATACCAGCCAAGCCGAATCCGTAATGCCATCCATACTCTCTGCCTAACCAACCGCACAAAAGAGGGGCAGCAAAACCACCTATGTTAATACCCATGTAGAAGATGGTGAACCCTGAATCTTTTCTGGTGTCACCGTCTTTATACAAAGAACCAACAAAGGTTGAAATGTTCGGCTTAAAGAAACCATTACCAACTACTATAAGTGCAAGAGCCAAAAAGAAAGTCATATCGCTCTCAATAGCCAGCACAAAATGGCCTAGAGCCATCAGGATACCTCCTAAGAAAATAGACTTTCTAAAGCCTAAAATCTTGTCGGAGATTCTCCCTCCTACTACGGTAGAAGCATATACGAGTGATCCATAAGATGAATAAACGGCTGCTGCCGCAAAGTCTCTGGTTACTAGTGCTTCAAAAACCACGTTTACCATATATAAGGTAAGCAAGGCACGCATTCCATAGAAGCTGAACCTCTCCCATAGTTCTGCAAAGAACAGATAGAACAGACCTTTAGGATGACCAAGCATCTGAGGTCCTTCTATGTTTTTTATTTCTGACATAGTTGATATTTAGTTTTTAGCAAAGTTTCCAAATTAGTACTGTCTGAAAAATATTACAAGGCATTTCATTCAAAGCCATCGTAAATATGCCATTTAGAAAGGATTTCTACCCTAAATGACGGAAATCAGTAATTGTTAAAAATTCATGCCCTAAATTCGAACCTGATAATTACTTTTGCAAACGATTTCATAAACAAGGAAAGTACCTATAAAAATCATGTTAGAAACCGGAACGAAATCCAAAACAGGCCTGGAAGCTGCAGGCATTAAAAAAGTTAAAGAAGCACATTGGAACCTCAGCCCTACTGAGTTAACAGAAGAAGCCATTAAGAATGGCGAAGGCCACCTGACTGATACAGGTGCGTTAATGTGCGACACCGGTAAGTTCACCGGAAGATCTCCTAAAGACCGTTTCATTGTAAGAGATGAAATGACAGAAGATAAAGTATGGTGGGGAGATATTAACATTGGCATTTCTCCTGAGTCTTTCGACAAGATCTATAACAAGATGTTGACTTACTTGGAAGACAAGAAAGTATATGTTAGAGATGCGTATGCTGGAGCAGACAAAACGCACAGACTTAAGCTAAGAGTAATTAACACTTTTGCTTGGCACAACATGTTCTGCTACAACATGTTCATCAGACCAGAAGATTATAAACTTCCTGATTTCGAACCGAACTTTACTATTATTTCTTGCCCAGAATTTGAGGCAGACCCTGAAACTGACGGTACCAGACAAAGCAACTTTGCTATTGTAAACTTTACCAAGAGAATGATTCTTATTGGTGGTACACAGTACTCTGGTGAAATGAAGAAAGGTATCTTCTCTGTGTTGAACTTCTTGTTGCCGACTGAAGATGGCGTTTTACCTATGCACTGCTCTGCCAACATGGGAATTAAAGAAAGAGATACTGCTATTTTCTTTGGCCTTTCAGGAACAGGAAAAACTACTTTATCTGCCGACCCTAATAGATTGTTGATTGGTGACGATGAGCACGGTTGGACAGAGAAAAACGTATTCAACTTTGAGGGCGGCTGTTATGCAAAAGCCATTGACCTTACTGAAGAAAACGAGCCAGACATTTTCAGAGCTATCAAGTATGGTGCAATTGTAGAGAACACCAGATTTGTAGAAGGCACTAGAACCGTGAATTATGAAGATACTTCTGTGACTGAAAACACTAGAGTATCTTATCCAATTCACCACATCAACAACATTGCGGAACCATCTATTGGTGGTATTCCAAAGAACATCTTCTTCTTAACTTGCGATGCTTACGGTGTAATGCCTCCACTTTTGAAATTGAACAAAGGTCAGGCTATGTACCACTTCATTTCAGGATACACCTCTAAAGTAGCAGGTACTGAGGCCGGTGTTACTGAGCCTACTCCAGTATTCTCTGCTTGTTTTGGCGCTCCATTTATGCCATTGCACCCTACTGAATATGCAGAGATGCTAGGTAAGAAAATGGATGAGCACGGTGTAAATGTTTGGTTGGTTAACACTGGCTGGACTGGCGGACCTTACGGTGTTGGTTCAAGAATCAAGTTGAGATACACTAGAGCTATGATTTCTGCGGCACTTTCAGGTGTATTGGACAATGTAGGCTACAGAAAGCACTCAATTTTTGGTGCTGAAATACCTATGACTTGCCCAGAAGTACCAAGCGAATTGCTTAGTGCTAGAGAAACTTGGAAAGACGATAAAGGATTCTACGAAAAGGCTAACAAGCTGGCTAGAATGTTCCAGAAGAACTTTGAGAAGTTTGAGTCTTATGCCAACGATGAAATTATGGCAGGTGGCCCTAAGCCAAGAACAGATTACGAATAGAACTCACTTAATATCAACAAAAAACCCCGGCCGTCTGCTGGGGTTTTTTTATGGCCTCTCGACCAATCCGACACTACTAAGTATTTTTAAGCTAAAGCGCTAGAGCTGCTCTGAAGCTTGAATATTCTCTAATCTGTTTAAAGCCGTCTGTAGCTCTCTTTTGAGCTTTATTTGCTTTTCAGTGGCCTGAAAACGCTGGTTTCTATAGTCTTCTACAATTTTGGAGTAAGCTGCTTTAACTCGCTTAACCACGCCACAAACGTGCTTAATTCTGCCATACATTATGGCCAAACATAAAGTGAGTAAGGCCACCAAAGACCAAAGGAAGATTGAATAGGTAAGTTTCTTTACATCGAACCACAAAAAGCCTATCATCTCTGAATTGGCTTGACTGTCATTGAAGCTTTGCTGAACGGCCTGAAGCTCACTTCTCATTTCTGCCATGTCTGACTTCACTTCAGACAGCTCTCCTTGCAGGTTTTGAATAGTGCCTCGGTATAATTTTAGACTATCGAACATAGCACCTCTAAAGGCATTAAGCTTTGAGGTCTTTATCACCTTATATTCTTCATAAGACTCCGAACTATTGAGGATTTCAGAAAACGACTGATCGAGTGACTTTTCGGTCTGCCCGTGTACAGGAAGCGTACCGATGAGAGCCAAAAACATAGCTCCTACTGCGAGTAGTTTTATTCGATTCATTATACTGGCTTTAGGTGATTAACAGGAGCAAATTAAATAATGAAAACAAAACTGACTGCATTCTGTTGTACAAAGCATTTTTTACGAGTCAAGCTTCAAAAATCAATCTTAAAAGAGTGAACAAAAAGAGAGGAGGCTCTCAAAACATGCTTTTAAGCATTTTAAAAGCACATTTTAAACATTTTATGGAACTATAAGGCGGTAACGAATTCGATATTAAGATAGGGAATAAGCCTTATTGGAAACGGATTTTATCTCAATGAAACCTTAATAGTTGTATAAATGATATGTAAAATCAAGTTTCTGCAGTTGACATAACAAAATTAGAATAGTTCAATTTTCATCAAACACAACAAATAGACATTTCCATGCGGAAGAAGTCTCAGGCTAAACTTAAGAATCATTCAGAATTTCTAGAGAACTGAGACTATTAAAGTAGACTTTAGAGAAACTTGAATTAATCAGCTTTTGCTTCTTTCTTGAATTTAAGGAAGCCATAAACCGCTATAACACCCCAGAACAGATTGGCCATAGTGGCAGCGTAAGAGTAATCCCACAAAGTATTAGCAACCAAAAAGATACTACCCAAAATATTATAGACATGATATTTTGGGTCTTTCACTGTCCAAACTCCCCTATTCAACTGAATGTAGGCAATAATAAAGAGTATTGTCCCTAACCAACCAATACCTTGAACGGCTACTTCTTGCCACATAATTTTCCAGTTCAGTAATTCCTAGCTCCATAAAAACAGAAATTCAGAGCCCACGACAAAGCTCTGAATCTGTAAAAACATGAGGTAAACAACTGTATTATTATTCTTTTACCAATTGTAGGTTCTATACTCTACATCAAAACCTCCATCGTCATACAGGTCTATTAAAGCGAAGCCGGCATGAGTTTCATGGTACATTTCGTTCCCCCACCAATTTCCGCTTACGGCACCATTGCAGCAATAGGTTACTCCATTATACTGAACATGATCTACTAAGTGCATATGGCCACTAATACATAGTTTCACATTCGGATGCTTAAGAAAAAGCTTCTTAATACGGTTGAAATCTATGTGCATCCAGCTGCCTGGAACAACCCAATTACCTTCTTTTTCATTCCCTTCGTAAAAGCCAGTGGCTGTCAATATTGGTATATGAGACATTACCATGATTGGTCTATTTGAATCGGTATTTGCCAATTCGTTTTCGAACCAATCAAACTGCTCATCGTCTAATTTACCAGTGTACCAGCCTTCTCCTACAGGGTGAGTACTATCTAGAACAATGAACTTCCAGCCAGCTTTTTCCATGCTGTAGTAGGGCAAGCTTAGCCCCATCTTATCTACAGCATAAGCCTTTCCATAAAGAATATCGGACTTATCGCCAGCACCCCAAACATCATGATTACCAATGCAATGAACTATTGGCAGACTATTTTCTTCTTTGATAATACTATCCCAAAGTTTCCACTGTCTTTCTACACTACTTTTTTCAGCACCTAAAGCATCGAAAATGGTATCTCCACCATTAAAGATTATATCAGGTGCGTCTGAAATTGACTGAAGCGCATGAAGACACTTTTCAAATTTCTTCGGAGCATCCTCATAGTCGCGTAAATGCACATCTGTTAAGTGAGCAATTCTTATACTTCGTTTTCTGCTAGAAGTACTCAAGCCTTTGCCTCCAACTAAAGCGCCTGCACCAAGTAACCCAAGCGATGATATAACTTCTCTTCTATTCATTATTAGTTGTTTGTGGTTTGATCGTCAGTAATGGTTAGCCAAGTGTTAACCCAATTATTGTAGCCTTTCAAAAGGAACTTATAAGTGCCCGCCTTCAACTCTAGTGGAGTCTGAAACTCGTCTTCACCTACCGAAACTTTACCCAATGAAATGTATTCGTCTGTTCCACCCTTAGCAAACTCATTGGCATCGGTATAGAGTATCTCTACATTTCCGGAGCCAATGGATTTCCACGTAAGACTCAATACGCCCTGATTGTATCTGGCCTGTGGCGACTGAAGTGATATTTTTCCAATAAATGGCACACCATCTAACTCAGATTTTTGAGCCTCTGGCAATTCTACACCCATGAAATTTATAGCAGTTGGGTAAATATCTACAACAGCCAAACCGTCATTGAATCGCTCATTTAGATCCGAGAGGTTAGTAACCACCCACGTAAGCCTTTCTCTCACTGTTTGCCCTCCGTGACCTTTTCCGTTAAATGGGTGTCTACCATGGTCAGTAGTGACAGCGATCATCCATTCTTCATTAAAGTTGGCCTCGCGGTATTGAATAGCTTCCCATATTCTGCCAATCTGAGCATCGGCCAAGCCCACAGCCTCCACCATTTCTGGGCTATCGCCATAAGCATGACCAATGTCATCAGTATATTCTAAATAAACCCATGACAAATCGGGCGCTTCATCTTTGATATAAACCGCAGCCTCATCTGTTACATGCTCATCTATCTGCAGAATGAATAAACGACTATCGCCATGAGGAAAAGCAACGGTATCTAACTCAAAACCATCGAAGGCATAATCTAATTTTATAGAGCCCGCTTCTGGCTTAGACTCGCCTATCAGCTTAGTTCTATTATCTTCCCAAGTAGAGAAAATGGCAGTATTTAACTCTGGTTTAAGCTCTTCTGCTGCGCGAAAAATATTCCAATAGTTGTAGTTCGGATTCTTTACGGAATTTCCCCAAACATTGTGTTTGTTTCCCCATACGCCTGTAATCATATTCATATATCCAGGAGCAGAAATGGTTGGAGTTTGGCTGTAGCCATCCTTTTCTCCACCCTGATATGAGCGTGCATAACCACCCACTGCAGCTATAGAATCTATATGCGGTGTTTCATTTCTTTCTAAAACATCGGTTGGCACGCCATCGATGATTATAAGTACCACCTTTTTCTCTTTTTGCGCTGCACAATTACTGAGTAGTAGCACAAAAGCTAGTAGTCCAAAAAGTTGTTTCATAAAGGAAAGATCATCAGTAAAGTTGAAAATGAAGTAACGGTTGGAGCCTTTGCCCCAACCGTTTATTTACCCCAGTAAGGGAGAACCTAATCCCAACCGAAAATTTGAGTCAGGTTGGGGTTAAGCGTTACTTGAGCGGCCGGAACCGGTCTGTAATAATACTTAGGCTCTTGAAAAGTACCTCTTTCGTTCACGGTTATAATATGCCCACTATTACCATTAGAAAGGAAAACACCTACACTTTCACCAGGATTTCCCGCTTTATAGTAAACCAATGTAGTGCCAAGAGAATTTTGCTCCTTCGGATCTGGAATAGACTCAGACTCACTCAACAACACAATATCTTCAATTCCGTCACCTGTTAAATCATGCTTACCGAGGCCATCGAAGTAGATTCCCTTTGGCTCTTCTTCCAATAATTTACCAGCCTTCCATCTCATTAGGTCATCGTATCTATAGCCTTCCAAGGCCATCTCTACTCTTCTTTCTCTTCTAATCTCTAGTAATACAGCACTTACACCAGGGTACTTTGCCTGCTGAAAAGGATCTGTTGCTGTGGTCATGGTCATATTCGGCATACCTGCTCTATCTCTCAATAAGTTGATGGACATATCAAGGTCTGCCTGGGTTAACTCACCTAGCTCGGCTCTTGCTTCTGCATAGGTAAGGAGCATTTCTGCCAAACGGATTACAGGGAAATCTAAACTATTGATTACAGCTTGGTCAGTAACATTCACAAAACCTTTAATCTGATGATAACCAGAGAAGTTTTTAGCCAACTGCTGAACGTAAACACCACCACCTTGAGAGTAAGTACCAGTATTGATTAGAAAGAAACCTGGAAAGGCATAAGTCTGAGACAAACGAGGATCTCTATTCTCAAACTCATCTACAAAACTGAAAGTCTCATAACCAGCTTGTGAAGAATAGAAAGAACCATCGGCCATTAAATAAGACTGCAATAAGTCTTTGGTTGGGCTCACTTCGTAGTTTCCGAAAATGGTTTCGGACCAACCGCTATTTCTCACTTGGTCTTCGCTATAAACAGCAAAGATTACCTCTGGATTATCACCAAGGTCAGGATCAGTAAACAATGAGGCATAGTCAGAATTTACATTACCTGTATTGTGAATGCTAAACGGGCCATTATCCATTATATCTTTGGCCAAATCTCTAGCTTTAGACAGATAGACGTTAGCCGAGGCGGTTAAGCCTAATTCATCATGATACTTTCTAAAAGTACCCTCAAACAAGGCTGCTCTGGCCATAAACGCCTTAACTACCCATTGATTTACAGCACCAGAAGGCTGGTTCTCAAACACATTATCTGCAGCAAACTGATAGTCATCAAAAATCTTATCTACAACAACTGTTCTTGGGTCTCTTGGTCTGGTAAGCGCCTCAGTATCGTCAGTATCAATTACAAAGTCATAGTATGGTACGTCAGAATACCGCTTAACCATTTCCATGTAAAACTGTGCTCTGAAGAACCTTGCTAAACCTTCAAAGTGGTTTAATTTTTCAGGAGAAATATCTGCACGTTCAAAGTTTTCTAGAAAAAGGTTGATAGATCTGAGGGTTCCCCAATTCCATCCACCAGTAATTGAGGTAGAAGATGGCGTGCTCACCATCATGGTCTTCAACTCCGTGTTACCTGTGGTTGCCGCATTATCAGTGGCACGGTCGGCATTGTAATTTCCGGTACCCGGAAAGTTGTACAAGCTGTTGATGTAAATCTGCAAGTCTTCTTCGGTATTGAAGAAGTTTTCTTCTCCTATAGAAGTTTCTGGCACTACATCCAAGAATTCATCGTCACAGGCAAAAACACCAATGAGGGTGAATAAGAATATATATTTTAACTTTTTCATTGTTGTATCTTTTGTCAGTTGGGTTGAATTAGAAACCAATGTTTACACCTACTACATACCTTCTTTGGAATGGATAACTATAACCCTTACCTACTCCTCTAGACTGGCTAACAGCTGGGTTGTATTGAATGGCATCATTAACTGCTTCAGGATCGAAGTAATCTTTCAAGGCAGACCACTCCATCAGATTTTCTCCACTCACATAGATTCTAAGGTTACTAATTCCTATTCCACTTGTAAGTGCCTGTGGTAGTGTATAACCCACTGTTAAGTTTTTCAACCTTACGTATGCTGCACTCAGTAAATAATCTGTTTGAGGGATACCTAAACCTTGAGCCTGATCTATTCTCTCACCAAGGTTTCTATCTGCTAACCATGACTGTAAGTGAGGATATTTAGCATCTAAATTTTGATCAGCAAGGCCAGCATCTAGATATGACTGAGAGTGTCTATCTCTATCTGCACCAGTTTCTGATTCAGCTCTGTAGAAATCGAACAAGTGATAGTAACCTCCGGCATAAGGCTGCTGATAGAAGCCCCAATACAAGTAGTCTAATGGGTAGTAATCTCTTTTTCCAATTCCTTGAACTAGTCCGCTAATATCAAACCCATTCCAATCGGCTGCAAAGTTGAACCCGAAGCTGTAGCGTGGTGCCTGATTACCAATCACCGTTAAGTCTTTAGTATCATCAAGAGTCAAACCCTTTTCAATTACTCCATTACCATCTAAATCTTTGTACTTCATCCATCCTGGCACAATTGAAAGCGCTCCCCATGGAATAATTCCTGTTTGATCTAAAGCAGCAATTTCATCGGTACTCTCAAAGAAGCCATCGTTTACCAAGCCCCAAATCTGACCTAGCTCCATACCTTCATAATACTGAGTGATGCTACCTGTAGGGTTATCGAATCGAGTGATGTAAGACCTGCTATCGGAAAGAATACCCGTAAGATTAAAGCTCAATGGTTTACCAGCTAAACTAACCTCGCCTTGATAACCTAGTGACAATTCCCATCCGTTGGTCTTCAAGTCAGCGGCATTTTCTCTTGGTTCAGTTGCACCAAGTACGTTTGGCAACTCTTTACCCAAGGTGAGCATATCTTTTGTATCTCTTCTGTATATATCGAAAGAGGCCGTTAGGCGATTATCCATAAAAGCCATGTCTACACCAAAGTTGGTGGTTACTACCTTTTCCCAAGTGAAGTTGCCGGAAACCAAAGGAGGAGAAGAAATTTCTAGAGGAAGACTGCCATCAATTAAATAATTGCCTTGGTAAGCACTCATTGTGGCAATATAATCGTACGGACCAATGGCCTGATTACCCAAAGAACCAACAGAAGCTCTTAATTTCAGCTGACTGAATACATCAGAAAGCCCGTCCATGAAGTTCTCCTCATCTACTCTCCATGCCACAGAAGCCGAAGGGAAGAAACCCCATCTTTTGTCTGATGGAAATTTTGAAGAACCATCATATCTACCGTTGAATTCAACAATATACTTTTCATCAAATATGTAGTTCAATCTATAGAACAAGCCTCTCACAGCCCATTCAGAGATACTTTCATTTACAAATTGATCTCCAGTAGCCAAGGCAATAGTTGGTAATGAGGCAGAGATAACGTTATATCTTTCTGCACTGAAAGAGTTGTATCTGTAGTGCTCTTGGTTAAATCCGGCAGTAGCACTGAAGTCGTGTCTACTTCCTACCATCTGATTGAAATTTAAGTAAGAGTTGAACACATAGTAGTTATCAATAGCATTTGAGCGGTAAGCTCTGTTGTCTCCTTCTTCTCTTACATCGCCAGGGCCATAGCCAATCTGGTATTTAGTTCTGTACCAATTCCAATCTTGTCTTCCTCTTCTAAAGGTGAAGTCATTATTCCAACTCAGCTTATTTTTAATGAAATCGATTTTGGTAGTAAACTGAGACTGTAGACTGCTGTACTCTGTAATACTTTCACCACCATCGGTTAGCTGCGCACCAATTCGACCCGCGCCAGAATTAGCCCAAGTACCATCAGGGTTAATATTCCAAGAAGTAGGGAAAACGTCATAAATAGCACCCAAACTCAATTGAGAAGGCTCTTTTCTTTCGGTAGTTGTCAAGTAAGTATTGTTTCCTACAGTCAGCCAGTTGGTAGGCTTAAAATTGACCTTACTTCTTACTGTGTATCTATCGAAATAGTCTTCTGCAAGTCGTAACACACCATTTTGACGGCTATATGAGGCTGAAAGTAGGTAATTCACGTTTTCTTGCCCTCCGCTAACTGATATCTGATGGTTGTTAGAAACTGTATTGTCTTTTAAGAAATAGTTAGTCCAATCTCTATCTCCCATATATTCCCAAAGCGATTCATCAGAAGGGTTTATTCTTACACCCGGAACTGAAGGATCTTCAGATCTCTGCTTGGCGTAATCGTAGTACTGATCATTATAGTTCACATTATCCCATGGGGTATTATCTGTAGAGGTTTCAAGAAGCCTAGAGTAGATATAAGGGTCGGTAACTTTGTTTGGCGTAACGGTTGGTCTATTGAAGGATACATAACCAGTGTAGTTCACCTTTACTTTGCCCTCTCCATTTTTTGTGGTGATAAGCACCACACCAAAAGCAGCCCTTGCACCATAAATTGCAGCAGCAGATGCATCTTTAATAATGGAGATTGTTTCTACATCTTGTGGAGCAATTCTATTCAGTTCTGCAGTGCTAGAAGGGACACCATCAATCAGAATGAGCGGATCGCCACCGTTGATTGAAGTAATACCTCTAATGTTAATGTTAGAATTGGAACCAGGGGCACCAGAATTGTTCATAATGTTTAGGTTTGGTACAACCCCCTGAAGCCCCTCAGTAACATTACTGATAGGTCTTTTCTCAAGTTGCTCTGCATTCACCTGATCTACAGCGCCAGAAAGGTTTACTTTCTTTTCAGTGCCATAACCTACCACCACCACTTCTTCAAGCATGGTCATGTCTTCTTCAAGCATAATGTTGATGGTATTTCTATTGCCAACTGTTACTTCTTGGTTTACAAAACCTATTGAAGTAATGAGAAGCACAGATTCAGAACTGGCCACTGTAATAGTGTAAGAGCCATCTTCGGCAGAAATAGCTCCATTGTTGGTCGTTCCTTTTTCAAACACAGTTACTCCGAAGAGTGGAACGCCATTAGCGTCAGTAATCTGCCCCTGAACTCTTCTGGATTGCGCAAAGGCAGAAGAACTCAAAGTCAATAGCACAAGAAAGCAACCTAGGCCCGTCATGAAGGCTCGGCTGTTTCTTAATTCTTGGTAGAGTCGTTTCATAGAGTTTTTCGAATTAGGTTTTAATAACTCAAAGGTAGGTGGCCAGTATTAAGTGGGAGTTAACCGGGATTTAATTTTAATTGAACAGTCAGTCAATTTATTATACAGATATTCAACGCGAAAATCACTGACAACACATGGGAAGAAAAAGCATTAAAGACATCAGACAGCAAGAAATTGTGCGTGCCTTGTATAAAACAGCCAAAGCTGAAGGCCTACACAATGCGTCAATTAAGAAGGTAGCGGATGAAATGAATGTTAACCCAAGTTTAATTCTGCACTACTTTAAAACCAAAGAGGATTTGATCTTCGCTCTCATCGATTATATTCTCAACAGATACCTTAACATATATACAATAAAGAGTAATCGATCTGCCATAGATCAGCTAATGGAGGTATTGAATAATATCTTCTCCAGAAAATGGAACACCTTGGTCAGTGACGATGTGTACTACAACTGCTTTACACTAATTTTTAGAGATCCGTTAATCCAAAAGAAATACAGACAGCTACACGATTCACTGAGAGAATCACTTACTGAACATTTAGAAGCCTGTATTGACGAAGGTTCTCTTCAATTGGACGATCCTAAAATAACAGCCAACCTTATCTATACGATTCTTGAAGGGGCCTATTTTTACCTATGCATGGTACCCGATACCCAGACCAGAACTGAGGTGATGGACCAGCACAAGAAACACGCCTTTGCCATTTTAGGCATGGAGTATAAGGAGGCTTAGTCTTCTTGATTAGCCAAGATTGGTGTTAAAACCAATCTAATTTTCACATCTATTCTTCAGTAAACCACATAGTACGTTTCACACATCTGCAGATTTCTTAAATAGATGACACAGAGGAAGTTAACCTGGCCCACTAACTTTAACCTTATACGATTTCCGAAAAGAGACCATGCCATCAGTATTGAAACTAGCTTCGCTTCTTAGGCTTGAAAGCTACTAATTGCCTCCCACAGAGGTAAATAATAAACTCCTGCTGATGGCAGGCCTCTTGCTACTTTCACTAATCTTTTAGCCCCACTCTTAGCGCCCATTCTATACATAGTTCATTCATATAGAGAATATCTTTCTCAAATAGAAAGCAAAACCAATAAGCACAGCAAACACACAAACTTTTTATTAACTGATTTACAATAGGTTACAAAACACCTAGAGACTCGGCACTCTCTTTGGACTTCTATTGCCGAACCAAAAAATCAAAAATTATGAGTGCAACAACAGACAAGCTGAAAGGCAATTGGAATATTATCAAAGGAAAATTAAAACAGAACTATGCTGATCTTACTGATGATGACCTTACTTACACAGAAGGTCAAGAAGACGAGCTTTTGGGCCGTATTCAGAGAAAGACTGGAAAGACTAAGGACGAGATTAAGGACTTTATCGATTCCATCTAATATCTACCTCAGATAAGATTGATAGTTGATTATTAACCATAGCCCGTTTTCGGGCTATACAAACCCTATAGAACTTAAAATGGAAAACCTTACAAATAAGAAAGTTGCTATTTTGGCAACCAACGGATTTGAAGAATCTGAATTAACCTCACCTAAAGCTGCCTTAGAAAAAGCCGGGGCAACCACAGAAGTAATCTCTATGGAATCTGGCTCTATTAAAGGTTGGGATAATGGCAACTGGGGTAAAGAAGTAGATGTAGATAAGCTACTTTCTGAAGCAAATGTAAAAGATTACAATGCTTTAGTACTTCCTGGTGGAGTCATTAACCCAGACATCCTCAGAAGAGATGAAAATGCTGTCTCTTTTGTTCGAGACTTCTTTAAAGCACATAAGCCAGTTGCGGCCATTTGCCACGGACCTCAAATGTTAATTGAAGCGGATGTAGTAAACGATAGAAAAATCACTTCATTCCCTTCAATTAAAAAGGACCTAATGAATGCAGGTGCCAAATGGGTAGATGAAGAAGTAGTGGTAGACGAAGGTCTAGTTACTTCTAGAAGCCCTGAAGACTTAGAAGCCTTCAATGCCAAAGTAATCGAAGAAGTGGCCGAAGGTAAACATGAAGACCAAACTGTGTAATCTACAGTAGTTGCTTGATTAATGAGTGTCCCAACATTGTTTGGGACATTCCTTTTTATACTGAAAAAACTTAAATTACCTCTAAACCCCTCCTACCATGAAAAAGCCCGACTTCTCTCAATTGAAAGCCATCTACATTAATTGCACGCTTAAAAAGTCTCCTGAAAAGAGCCATACTGAAGGACTCATGAGTCGTTCGAAAGACATTATGCTCAAAGAAGGTGTAGCCGTAGATGAGCTTCGTTTTATCGATCATGATGTAGCTATTGGCATTTACCCAGATATGACAGAGCATGGTTGGGAGAAAGATGAATGGCCAGAACTCAAGGAGAGAATTTTGGCTGCTGATATACTAGTAATTGGCACACCTATTTGGTTGGGAGAAAAGTCTTCTGAAGCCCAAAAACTGATCGAAAGGCTATACAGCTTAAGCGGACAAACAAATGATAAGGGGCAATACCTATACTATGGAAAAGTAGGTGGCTGTGTAATTACAGGTAACGAAGATGGGGCCAAACATTGTTCAATGTCAATTCTGTATGCACTTCAGCACATTGGTTATTCTATTCCTCCACAGGCCGATTGCGGATGGTTGGGCGAGATAGGCCCTGGACCGAGCTATTTAGATGAAGAGTCTAATGCATCAGAAAACTCATTTACCAACCGTAATACTACCTTTATGACTTACAATATGCTTCATCTAGCCAAAATGCTGAAAGAAGCCAACGGTTACTCAGCCTACGGAAATTCTACAAAAGAGTGGAACAATGGAGAACGCTGGAATTTCGAGAATCCAGAATATAGATAAAACGCTATTTTCATTATCTTTTGATGATGAAAATAGACACCAGCAAATATAAAGTTTGGAATTGGAAGCATCCGTATATGCTTCATTGGATTATCAATCCTGGCTTAGCTTTCAATGAACTGGTTTTAGGCCAAAGAGTTGCTAAAACCCTTTTAGTAGAGAAAGACAAAAGTAAATCTTTAGCAGAAGCAAGCTTTGTTCCTTGCCCTCACTGTAATGCTTTACACGACTCCCGAACTTGGTCTACTCAAAATAATACTGCTTTCAAAAATTGGTTTGGTCTCTACTGTCCAAACTGTGGAGAAACAATCCCTTGCTTTCTCAACCTTACTTCAGCCATAATTTTGGTATTAACCTACCCCGTTTGGGGTTGGTTTAGAACTAGAATGAAGCAAAAATGGCTTATTAAACAGTCAGCAAGATTTTCTTCAATTGATATGGAGAGTATAACACCCGAATTTTCTAACAAGAACTGGATAAAAATGGGGCTTATTTGGGGACTACTTATGTTCGTTTTTATGACTCTAGTTTCTCCTTGGCTCAGTGGAGAATCGATAACACAAAAGTTTATATTGGGTTCCTTAGTGATTTGGACATTAGCAGGTTTAGCTTTCGGTTATACCATGCATAAATTGATGAAAAGAAAATTGCTAACTAAGGCATAACCATTAACTACTGGTTTTTCTACATTATGAACTCTCCTGCCAAATCCATCCGCCCATTTATTGGAGCCAAAGACTATGAAGCTTCAAGAGCCTTCTACCGAGACTTTGGTTTTCAGGAAATTGAGATCTCACAAGATATGTGCGTCTATAAACTGGACGGAAACATCGCATTCTACCTTCAGAAATACTTTGTAAAAGACTGGGTTGAAAACACCATGCTCTTCCTTGAGGTAGAAAACACAGAACATTTTCGCCAAGAGCTACTTCAAAAGAATCTGGCAGAAAAGCATCCAAGAGTAAGAATATCTGAAATCAGAGATGAACCCTGGGGGCGCGAGTTCTTTGTACACGACCCCTGCACCATACTTTGGCATATTGGAGAGTTTCACAAATAGATTTATTCTATAAATTCGCTTTATGACAACCACCCCAGAACATGATCAGCGCATAGCCCAAATGACCTTCTCTTCAGTGTATCCCCACTATGTAACCAAAGTGGAGAAAAAGGGACGGACTGTTGATGAGCTTCATGAGGTAATTGAATGGCTGACTGGCTTCGATGAACCTACGCTCGAAAAGCACATCAGTAGCAAAATCACCTTTCAAGATTTCTTCGCACAAGCTAAACTTCACCCTAACGCAGAATTGATCACAGGTACTATCTGCGGCTACAAAATTCAGGAAATTCAAACACCTCTTACCAAACAGGTTCGCTATTTAGATAAACTGGTAGATGAACTAGCAAAAGGCCGAAAAATGGAGAAAATATTAAGGCAGTCTTAAGGCTTTAAGACAAACAAAATAGAAGCTATCGGGTTTGTTTTTAGGTAGATGTTATTGTCTACCTTTTGATTTTTAAGCTTACATTTTTTCAACTCAATGAATGCGCTTCAAATCGTTCTGATAGTTCTTAGCTGGATATTTATTCTAGGTGCTATTCTTCCCTCCTTTCGAATCACGCATTGGTCTGTGCGCAACTTCGACTTCATTAGGGTTCAGCTTATCCCAATCAAGCTTTTGATCTTAATTGTAAGCTTATTTGTTCTAGACCAAGAATCCACCCTTGGCATGGTGACCATGGCCACACTGCTAATTGCGTTATTGTATCAAATAAAAATCATATTCCCTTATCTCTCTTTGTTCAATAAAAAGAAGTGGCCAAACGCAAAGTCGAATACCATTTCTATTATCAGTTCCAACGTATTACAGGAGAATGATAACTGCGACAAATTGATAGCATTGGTAAAAGAACATCAGCCAGATATTTTACTCACTTTAGAAAGTAATGCTAAATGGGAAAAAGCTTTGAAATCCATAGAAGAGTATTACCCTTCAACGAAAAAGATTGCCTTAGAAAATCGGTATGGAATGCACTTTTATACCAAGCTTAAAGTAAAACAGCTCACCGCACACTTTCTGATTTCTGAAGAATTCCCTTCAATAGAAGCTCATTTGGAGGATTCCGAAGGCAATGATTTCATTTTCTGGGGTGTGCACCCGCCTCCTCCAAGCCCTACGGAAGAAGAAACCTCTAAGAAGAAAGATGCCGAGCTAATGAAAGTAGCCAAGAGAGTAGCTAAATGCGAACTACCTACTTTAGTGATTGGCGACTTCAACAATGTAACCTGGTCTAGAAGTTCGAAGGCATTTGCCAAAGCCTCTAACCTAACCGACCCGAGAATTGGTTACGGCCTTTGTTCTACCTTTCCTGTTAACAATAAATTGATGAGGTTCCCTCTAGACCTGCTGTTCTATTCTGATGGAATTGAAATCAATAAGCTGCAAAGAATGAGCGACATCGGATCAGACCACTTCCCGTTACATTCACAGTTCACAATTATTTCAGAAGAATTGAAGAATTCGAAGTCCTTGTCTGAAGAAGAAAAAGAAGAAGCCGAAGAAACAATTAAGGATGGTGAAGAAGAAGCTCAAGAAGAAAAAGCTTCATAAACCTACCCTCTGTTGCTTCTAGGGTTAGAGCACGGTGTATTTATAATCGGTAAAAATCTCAAATACAACTGTAGAACAGCCCTTTAGATTAACATAATAAACGAACCACTAACTAAGAGCTTTCGATTTATAATTGAAAAGAATGCACTCACATTTCTACAAGGTGAACCTTTCACAAACTTGAATTAGCAACTATTGCTAAACACGCAAGTCAATGCATAAAGCGGGGCAAAAGTTTGTCAAAGGTCTTTTGTTATGCAGCAATTCACCAATCACCCAGTTTCCCTAATGATCCGTGACCAACTAACTAATCTTCGATTGTATCGAGGATTCAAGAACAGTCGATTTGTAATCTACAAATGACGCCAAAGCCTATAACCTTTAAAAAATTTGAGTTAACAACTATTGGTTAACACAAAAACTAGTGCATAAATTAGAGTAAAAGTTTGTCAAAGGCCTTTTGTTATCACCCAATTTCCCAGTTCTCTCGATTGCATAGAGGATTTAAGAACAATCGACTTGTAATCAACAAGAATACACTAAAAATGCTGCAAGGTTACCTTTGACAAACTTGAGTTAGCAACCATTACTTAACTCAAAAACTAGTGCATAAATCGAGGTAAAAGTTTGTCAAAGGTCTTTTGTTATGCACCAATTCACCAATCACCAAGTTCCCCTAATGACCAATGACCAACTAACTAATCCTCGATTGTATCGAGGATTCAAGAACAGTCGCTTTGTAATCGACAAATGACCCTAAAGCCTATAACCTTTGACAAACTTGAATTAGCAACTATTGATTAACACAAAAACTAGTGCATAAATCGGAGTAAAGGTTTGTCAAAGGTCAATTGCCACAACTAATTCACCAACTTCCCTAATGACGAATGACATTTGACTTATTCACCAATATCCAGAGTACCAAACACATACTATTTTCCTAGTGATAACAATCAAGTCATATTAAAAGCATACCTTTGCCGCTCGAATTGAAGAGCCCGTATGAAGAGCATCAGAAATATTGCCATTATTGCACACGTTGACCACGGTAAAACAACCTTGGTAGACAAAATTATTCACGCATCTAAATTATTTAGAGAGAATCAAGAATCAGGTGAGTTGATTCTGGATAACAATGACTTAGAGCGTGAAAGAGGAATTACCATTCTTTCAAAAAACGTTTCCGTTACATACCAAGATGTAAAAATCAACATCATTGACACTCCTGGTCACGCAGACTTTGGTGGTGAAGTAGAACGTGTATTGAAAATGGCTGACGGTGTTCTCCTTTTGGTAGATGCCTTCGAAGGTCCAATGCCTCAAACAAGATTCGTATTGAGCAAAGCCCTAGGTTTAGGCCTTACGCCAATTGTTGTGGTAAACAAGGTAGACAAAGAAAACTGTCGACCTGATGAGGTTCATGAGCAAGTGTTCGACCTGATGTTCAACCTAGACGCTACTGAAGAGCAGTTGGATTTCCAGACCATGTATGGTTCGTCTAAAAACGGTTGGATGAGCGATGACTGGAAAAACGAAACAGACAGCATCACTCCTCTTCTAGACAAAATATTAGAGACTATTCCTGAGGCACCAAGCCCTGAAGGAACTCCTCAATTCCAAGTAACTTCATTAGACTACTCTTCTTACGTTGGTAGAATTGCTATTGGCCGTGTTTACCAAGGTAAACTGGAGGAAGGAAAGTCAATGGGCTTAACTAAGGCTGACGGTTCTATTCAAAGAGTAAGAATCAAAGAACTTCAAGTGTTTGAAGGGCTAGGTAGAGTAAAAGTCTCTGAAGTAAAAGCTGGTGACCTTTGTGCCATTGTTGGACTTGAGGACTTCGAAATTGGTGATACTTTGACCGACTTCGAAAACCCAGCTCCACTCCCACGTATCGCTATCGATGAGCCTACAATGAACATGCTCTTCACCATCAACAACTCTCCTGGCTTTGGTTCAGACGGTAAGTTTGTTACCTCTCGCCACTTGAGAGACCGTTTGATGAAAGAAGTTGAGAAGAACCTTGCATTGAGAGTTCAATCGACTGATTCTGAAGATAAATTCTTGGTTTATGGCCGTGGTATTCTTCACTTGTCTGTTTTGATCGAAACAATGAGACGTGAAGGTTATGAGCTAATGGTAGGTCAGCCGCAGGTAATCTTCAAAGAAATTGACGGTAAGAAATGCGAGCCTATAGAAACACTTGTGGTAGATGTTCCAGAAGATGTTTCGGGTAAAGTAATTGAATTGGCTACCCAGAGAAAAGGTGAGCTAAAAATTATGGAGCCAAAAGGAGATCAGCAGCACCTTGAGTTTGAGATTCCTTCAAGAGGGTTGATCGGTTTAAGAAACAACGTACTTACTGCTACTGGTGGTGAGGCTGTTATGAACCACAGATTCCTAGATTACCAGCCTTTCAAAGGCGAAATCAAAGGTAGAATGAACGGCTCGTTGATTTCAATGGAAAATGGTCCTGGTACAGCTTATTCAATGGATAAACTTCAGGACAGAGGTTATTTCTTCGTGGCTCCGGGTGAAGACCTTTACACAGGTCAGGTAATTGGTGAGCACAACCGTGAGAATGACATTGTGGTGAACGTTCAGAAAGGTAAAAAGCTGACTAACATGCGTGCTGCCGGTTCTGATGACAACTCTAAAATTGCTCCTCCACGTAGATTCTCTTTGGAAGAAGCGATGGAATACATTCAGAAAGATGAATACTTGGAGATCACGCCAAAAGTAATCCGAATGAGAAAAATCTATTTAGATGAAAACACTCGTTTGAAGATGGCTAAGAGCCTTGGATAATTGAGATAACAACGTATAATATATAGTGGCCACATTGCAAAATGTGGCCATTTTTATTTGGCAAAGCTATATTAGCAAACTAGTTCACAAAGCAATGCTGACTAACCTCATTGGGCAGTTCAATTCACACAACAGGTGCTAAAAAGATAAGAAGTTACCGTAAGGTGAACGTTGGTTACCAAAGATGACAGGCTAATTAAGATAAGTATCAAATACCTCTCTGATTTCCGATGTTTTGGGGCCAAAAGCTCTATACTGAACCAACTCACCTTTTTTATTGAAAAGTAGGTATCGGGGAATCTCATTAATCTCTAGCTGAGCTAAAAAGCTATTATTAGCCGCCTCTTTATTTACCATGAAGGAGTTAGGGTAAGAAGAGATTTCCGCCTTATCCATTCCCCATAACCATCTTTCATACTCTGTATCAATTGAAATATAAATGAATGATATAGCCTGATCTTTATAAGTGGAGGCTAAGTCTTTAGAATAAGGCATGGCAGCATAACAAGGAACACAATGACTTGCCCAAAAATCAACATAAACCAAACGCCCTCTATGCTTTTCTAAGAGTTTATTAAAATCAAACTGTTCATTACTAGTATTGATGAGACTCAGCTGTAATAAAGAATCAGAAAGATTCGCAAATTCAAAATTTCGTCTACCCCACTCTTTAATTTCAGCGCTTAGTGCATAACGGTGTTTATTCAGTACATTTTGAACCAAGAGTGGATTACTTACATCTTCAGCAAACTTCTTTAAGTAAGTTTCGGAATCCTTCTGGGGAAAATGCTCGATAATAAGTTCAATGTTTTTGGTTAGCAGACGATCAATCTCACTTTTTGCTAAAAACTCATTCGTCTTTAAGGAGTCGTAAACCCTTCTATAATCAGGATACCGCCTATTGACTTCCTCTATCCAACCTACTCGACTATAATAGGTCTTGCGTTCTATGTAGTCGAGTATTGTATTATAGTAGCCAAATCTCGCTAAGTCTACTTCTGACGTACTCTGAATATCCCATTCGACCAAGGTATTTTCGGATCCACCAAAATTTTCTCTCAGATATTCATTATATCTATACTCGTTAAATTGATTTAAAACTGATGCCCTCTTGAGATATAAAGACTTTGCATCCTCCCCCATTAGTCCTTGGCTTACTAATGAGTCAAGCAGTAATATTTCTCTTTCCAGCTGACTCCTTCCTTCTTCTAATGCATCTTGATAAATTTTCGACCGAATATCTTTCTGCTTTAAAGGATCTCGAATGGTTATATACCCCTTAACTGAACTAACAGGACTTACATTAAACTTGCTATTACCATCAAGCGCTTTGAAATCATCTAGTAAATAGTTCGATCTAATAAAATCATAGTTGAGTTCTTCATAGCTGACCTCTCTATTGAGAATCTCCGCCTTCGGGAAATCCTGATCGTAGGTAAAAAGCACTGTATCGCCCTTTTGAACAATAAAACTCAGGTGTCTGTAAAACTTATAGATATGATCCAATTCCAAAAACTCCCCTTTGGTTTGAAAAACAACTGTATCTAAAGTTGGAATCTGCTTAGTCTTGTAGCTAAGCTTCCATAACTCACTATTTATGGCTGTAATTTCAAAATCATCGGCAGTAGAACTATAAACTCCAGTTTCTGGATTTTCGGTACTACTATAATTCGGGCATTTGTCAATTATTAGAACAACCTGATCTAGAGCAGTATTATTTCTATCATCAACCTGAGGCTTTTTACATGAACTGATGCAGAAGCAAACAAGGATTGTTAGGAGAGTTAGGCTTCGGAAATAGCTTGTAGAATTGACCATCTATGAATAGTGTGTATGTACTTAACGTAAGCTAACAAGGTTTAGCTTACGCAAAAAGGAAATAAGAGAAGCGATTCTTTTTCTGCATAAAAAAAGGCTATCAAATGACAGCCTTTTATATCTTTTCTTTTAAGTGCTTTAATCAGCTTTCCAAGCAACTTGCTTAGCAGACTCTCCTATGGTAACTATTAGTCTGGTTGGCCCAGGAACCAATACTAGCTTTACTTCCTGATCTCCGAACTGCTTAACAGTAACAGGTACTCCTTCACCATATTCAATATCATAACTATACCTACCCTTATGGTCTTTTTGATTTCTTATGTAGTTCTTAGCAAAATAAGCTATTGGCAGAAGTACATCATTGTCTGGACAGAACTTATCATGAACACCTTCAATGGCGTCTTCTAAGTATTCACCAAACTCCTCAATGAAGTCATCTTCCATATCATGCAACTCCTCTTCCAAATCGTCATAGCGCTCATCGCTATAATCTAGTTCATCCAGCTCATTAATCTTATCTGCAATCTTCGCGAAGTCTTCGTTCAGTTTATTGATGTCCATGAATTGTTGTTTTTTGCAAAGCTGTTGAGTTCAATTTCAAATTCCAAACTATCAAAACGTTAATCGTCATTTACCCATGAGAAACTATCAAACAACCACATAAAATCGGTTTTCCTTTCACCATATGGTTCGTACTTCTATTTTTGAAAAGCATTAATGGGGAAACGTTTACAGCACAGTTTTTTAAACGAATTCCAATTCATCTAAAATTTAGATGATATTCAACCGCAGAATTACCTACAGCTATGATAGACCAAGCAATTCAGGAAAAAGTAGACAAGTGGCTCAACTCAGCCATAGACGATGAAAGCAAAGCAGCCATCAGAAATATGAACGAAAATGAGTTGGCCGACTCATTTTATAAAGATTTAGAGTTTGGAACAGGTGGTTTGCGCGGTGTAATGGGAGCCGGTTCAAACAGAATGAACAAATATACCGTAGGTATGGCAACTCAGGGCTTGGCCAATTACTTAAAGAAGTCTTTTCCTGATGAAGAAATTAATGTAGCTATTGCTCACGATAGTAGAAACAACAGTAGGTTTTTCGCAGAAACAACCGCAGCAGTTTTCTCGGCAAACAATATTCATGTCTACCTATTTGAAGACCTTCGTCCCACGCCAGAATTGTCTTATGCTATCAGAAAGCTTGGTTGCAAAAGTGGTGTGGTGCTTACAGCTTCTCACAACCCGAAAGAATACAATGGCTACAAAGCTTATTGGGACGATGGCGCTCAGGTAATTGCTCCGCACGACAAAAATATCATTCAGGAAGTGCAGGCCATTTCTGGTGTAGAGCAAGTTAAGTTCGAAAAGAACGATGCCAAAATTGAAAGCATTGGCAGAGAAATAGATGAAGCCTATTTGCAAGAAATCCTGAACCTCACGCTTGCTCCTGAGGTAATTGAAAAGCAACATACCTTAAAAATTGTTTTCTCGCCCATTCATGGTACTGGAATAACACTTATTCCGGAGGTGTTGAAAAGAAAGGGTTTTGAAAGTGTTACTGTTGTTGAAGAACAGGCTATTCCTGATGGCAATTTTCCAACCGTAGTATACCCTAACCCAGAAGAAAAGGAAGCCATGAGTTTGGCTCTCAAAAAGGCAGATGAGATTCATGCAGACTTGGTGATGGCAACTGACCCAGATTCTGACCGAGTTGGGATAGCCGCAAGAAATAAACAGGGTGAATACGAAATATTGAACGGTAACCAGGCTGCCTCTATTCTTATTTACTATTTACTCACCAAATGGAAAGAGAATGGCAAGTTGAACGGAAAGCAAATGATCATTAAGACCATTGTTACTACCGACTTGTTAGATAAAATGGCTGCTAGCTTTGGAGTAGACTGTCCGAGTACCTTAACGGGCTTTAAGTTTATTGCTGCGCTAATTAAACAAGAAGAAGGCAAAAAGGAATTTATTGGCGGTGGCGAAGAAAGCTATGGCTACATGATAAGCGATTTTGTTCGCGACAAAGATGCTATTGCATCGTGTGCCATGTTGGCTGAGATGTGTGCTTGGGCTAAAGACCAAGGCATGACTGTCTTTGAGCTTTTAGCCAAGGTTTATGAGGAATTTGGCTTTTATCTAGAAGACTTGGTTTCCCTAACCAAAAAGGGCATGAAAGGTGCTGAAGAAATTCAGCAAATGATGACTGATTTTAGAACGAATACTCCTCAAACCTTGGCAGGATTGAAAGTGGTAGAACTGCTAGACTATCAATCTTCAAAATCTAAAAACCTAAATTCGGGAGAAGAATCAGATATAGACCTTCCAAAGTCTAATGTACTGCAATTCATTTTAGAAGATGGTTCAAAAATCTCTGCTAGACCATCGGGAACAGAGCCTAAAATTAAGTTCTACATCAGCGTAAATCAGTCTTTAGAATCTAAAGAGCAATACGATGAAGTTAAGAGCACACTTCAAAATAAGATTGGTCAAATTAAAAGTGAATTGGGCTTATGAGTAACATTTTAGAGTCACTATCAGCGCTTTATGAGCGAGATCTAGACCTTCTGCTAAATGAGCTAAAGGCGTATAAAAAAGAGGAAAACTTGTGGGTAGTAACCGGAGATATCTCTAACTGTGGTGGCAACCTTGTACTTCATCTTTGTGGTAACCTAAGGCACTTTATCGGTGCTATGCTGGGTGGCTCCAGTTACATACGACAGAGAGATGATGAGTTTTCACTTAAAGATGTAAAAAAGTCGGAACTGGTAAGCCAGATCAAAGAAACTAAGAAATCTGTTATTGAAACACTCCAAGAGCTTTCGGAAAACAAGCTAGATGAAGTTTACCCGATTAACGTCTTTGGAAAAGAAATGACAGTGCTATTCTTTTTGCAGCACCTCCATGCTCACTTAAACTACCACTTAGGCCAACTGAACTACCACCGCAGACTGCTCGACAAATAAATTCAATGTTTCAACAAAACATAGCGCTAAAGCCATTCAACACATTTGGAATTGAAGCAAGTGCCTCACAGTTTTTTGCCTTTCAAGATTTAGACAGTCTTCAACTGGCACTTAAGCATGCTGCTAAGGCTCCGCTCTTAGTTTTAGGTGGAGGAAGCAATATCTTACTCACCCAAGATTTCGATGGTCTAGTACTCAAAAATGAGTTAAAAGGGATTAAACTGTTGAACGAAACAAATGAGCACTTCTTTATTGAAGTTCAGGCAGGAGAAACTTGGCATGAATTCGTGCTTACTGCTATTGCTAACAATTGGGCTGGGGTTGAAAACCTCTCGCTTATTCCGGGCACAATGGGTGCAGCGCCAATGCAGAACATTGGTGCTTATGGAGTTGAGATAGAGCAAGTTTTTGACCACTTAAAGGCTGTGGAAATAGCAACAGGTGAGTTGCATGAATTCAAGCATTCTGATTGTCAATTTGGCTACAGAGAAAGTGTATTTAAGCGGGAGCTTAAAGCAAAATTCATTATTACTTCTGTTACGCTTAGACTCAATAAAACTCCTGATTTCAATACCTCATATGGGGCAATTCAAGAAACCCTTGATACAATGGAGGTTAATGACTTAAGCATTAAATCTATCTCTGATGCTGTCATTAATATCCGCCAGAGCAAGCTACCAGACCCTAAAGAAATAGGCAACGCAGGTAGCTTTTTCAAAAACCCCACCATAGACAAGCTAGACTATGAAGGTCTTAAGGCTGAATTCCCTTCTATACCTGGTTATCAATTACCAGATAATAAGGTCAAAGTTCCTGCTGCCTGGCTTATTGAACAAACTGGCTGGAAAGGCAAGACTTTCGATAATATTGGAGTGCATAAAAAACAACCTTTGGTACTAGTCAATTATGGAGGTGGCCAAGGTGCAAAAATTAGAGATTTAGCTTTCGAAATATTGGATTCAGTGAGTACCAAATTCGGTATTGAACTACATCCTGAGGTAAATATTATTTAAGGGTAAAACCTCTTTTTATACTTTTTTTGTTTCGGCTAGGCTTTTCAATTGAAAGCAGTAAATTCACGCCTGCTTTTTCAATCATGAGCAAAAGAACTCCCGCCCTCGGCTTTATATTCATAACTGTTCTGATAGACGTTATCGGTCTAGGATTAGTCATACCCATTTTTCCTGAGCTCTTAAGTCAGCTAGGAAATATGACTTATGGTGAAGCTTCATTAACAGGAACGCAGCTTGTAACGGCTTATGCTATAATGCAGTTCATTTGCGCTCCTATATTAGGTGGTTTAAGTGATAAATACGGAAGACGACTCGTGCTTCTTATTGCCTTACTAGGCTTGGCAATAGACTATCTGTTTCTAGCCCTTGCTCCTACAATTACTCTATTATTTGTAGGCAGAATCATTGCTGGAATCTGCGGAGCTAGTTTTACAACGGCCTCTGCTTACATAGCCGATGTAAGTCCTCCAGAAAAGCGTGCGAAGAACTTCGGAATGATTGGTGCTGCATTCGCACTCGGTTTTATCATAGGCCCAGCTTTAGGCGGTCTTTTAGGGTCTGTCAGTTTGAGGTTTCCATTCTTTATTTCCGCAGGTTTAACCATGCTCAATTTCATTTATGGGCTATTCTTTTTACCAGAATCGTTACCTAAAGAAAACAGAAGAGAGTTTAGCTGGAAGCGTGCAAATCCTGTAGGTTCGTTAAAACAGCTTCAAAAGAATCCTATTATTATTGGCTTAGCTGTTGCCTTGTTTTTCTTGTATTTAGCCAGTCACTCGGTGCAATCTCAATGGTCTTATTTTGGAGCAGAAATGTTTGGTTGGGCGTCCAAAGAAATTGGCATCTCTCTAACTGTAATTGGAATAATGGTGGCCATTGTTCAAGGTGGCCTTATCGGAGTTGTCAGTAAGAAACTTGGCAACAAAAAAACTATCTATTTAGGCCTTTTCTTTAACCTTGCCGGTCTTATTCTATTCTCTATAACCACCAGCGAAACCATGCTATACTCCTTTCTGGGAGTTTATGTTTTAGGAGGTTTAGCCGGGCCAACACTTCAGGCATTAATGTCATCTCAGGTGCCAAACAGTGAACAAGGAGAGCTTCAGGGCGGTCTCACCAGCTTAATGAGCTTATCTTCCATATTTGGCCCAATTATGATGGGCTTTACATTCAAAACATTTACAGTTGGTGACAACTATTTTCCTGGAGCTCCTTTTGCCTTAGGAGCATTCTTTTCATTGATATGCCTCGTTTTAAGCTACAGAACTTTGAGAAAGGTTAAGGAAACTAAAACGGAAGCAGAGTCCATTCCTGCTCAGGCCTAAACCATTCAGGTAGGCTGTAGTTAATTCTTTTGTACATTTGACCTTTTAAAAAGCACAAGAATTGAATTACCTACCATTAAATATCACCTCAGAAACTAATAAGCTAAAAACTGTTATTCTCGGAACTGGTACCGATCAGGGTAAACCTTACGAGATTAACCCAGTGGCTAAAATGCACAAACAGCAAGGCACCTACCCTACTCCTGAAGATATTCAGGAAGAAATTGCCGGTGCCAAGAAAACACTGGAGGCTTTAGGTGTTAAGGTAATTCAGCCCACAAATCTTAGTGCTAAAAAACAGATTTTCACCAGAGACATTGGCTTTGTAATTGACAATAAGTTTGTGATTGCCAATATGAAGGAACCTTTGAGACAAGGTGAGATTGAGGGAATTGCTTTTGTACTTGAACAGATGAACCCTGATGATGTCATTCGTATCCCTGAGGGTGCCACCATTGAAGGCGGAGATGTGCTAGTACATGGTGAACATGTCTTTGTAGGCATCAGCAAAAGAACCAACCAAAAAGGCTTCGATTACTTAAAAGCACAGTTTCCGAATAAGAAGTTTCATGCTTTAGAGCTTGTAGTAAGTGACGATCCTGCAGTAAACATTCTTCATTTAGACTGCGCCTTTCAACCTGTTGGAAGTGGCTTTGCCATATTTCATGAAGAAGGCTTTGTGAATAAACCTGAAATCATCTTTGAGGTATTTGGAGAAGAGAACCTTATACCGGTTAGTCAAGCTGAGAAAAATCAAATGTTTCCTAACATCTTCTCTGTAGGGCCAAATGATGTATTGATAGAACGCAACTTTTCCAGACTCATTCAAGAGTTAGAGAAAAGAGGCATCACTTGTCACCCCGTAAAGTATAGCGAAACCTCTAAACTTAGTGGCCTGCTCCGCTGCTCAACCTTACCATTGATCAGAGACTAAGTATGATATAATGTCTTAGCACTTTGTGATCTAACTTGCTTCGCTGAGTAAAGACTAGTAAACTATCTTAGATAGGGGAAAACCCACTCATTTCGAGATGCTGACTTTATGTATTTCTTGATGAGTCCTGCTACTGATTTTTTCTACCTGAGGCTGAACCTTTTTCTGAAGCTTTGCTGTTCGTCATTCGGCAGACACAATCCTGCAACTGTGTCAATTTGAAGCGCGTTTCTGCTTTAGATGTTAAAAAGCGTGCGAGAGTTGCTAATAAGGTCATCCAGAAAACCTGAATAAAAACCGCTCGTAAGAAAATGCAGAAAAAACAGGAATTATTGCTCTTTGAAATAGATTTTCGCGTCAATAAATGCGTTAGATAAAAAATAAATGAAATAACCAGAGTTTGTTTAGCGACCCTCGTTTTTAATTTAATAGTTGAATACAGGAATGACTCTGTAACAAAAAAGGGCTCTCTCGAGCCCTTTTTTAATTATCAACACCTTATCATCTAATAGTCTACCCTATTATTATTTTCATCAATAAAATAAAGCTCAACGCGTCTGTTGAATGCCCTACCCTGAACGGTTCTGTTGGTAGCAATAGGAATATCTTCACTAAACGTTTTGGTTGCTAGCTGGCTAGGATTCACCCCTTTATTCACCAAGTAATTATAAACCTCTGTATATCTTCTTTCTCCTAAGGCTACGTTGTACGGATTAGTACCGTAAGCATCTGTGTGGCCTGCTACCATCACTCTTAGGTCTCTTCTTCTCTTCAATAGCTCTGCTGCCTCGTCCAGCCTTTCAAAGAACTCTGACTTCACATTATGCTTATCGAAATCGAAGAATACATTTGGCAACTCTATGGTCTCAGGAGTAACTGCTGGCACTACTGCTGCTTTCTTCTCTTCTACCACAGGGACCTCTTCAACAGGACTCTCTTCTTCCACTTCAGGCCCTGGCTCTACTTCTGCCACAGCAACAATACCTTCGGTAGAAACCTCTTCTACTGGCACGTTGGTAGGGTCTAAGTCAAAACTGTTGATCATTTTAACGTAGATGTCCTTCTCCACCTTATCGCAACCAATGTAGAAATCTTGCTCTATATCGAACTCATCTCTAAATAACACTCTAATGGCATGAGTTTTCTCATAAACTACCTCATCGTCTTTAGAAACGGTAAGTGTGAAATCTCGCTCAATCGGCATGGTCATTTTATATACGCCAAACTCATTGGTAGTTGTCGTCAGTTCTTCTCCGTCTTCAGTAGTCACTTTCACCTCTGCAAAAGCCACTGGAGTTTCGTTATCACAGTCTAGCAACTTGCCCTGAAGCTGAGACTTGTTGAACATAATGATTCTGTAAATATCAACCTGTCCGTAACCATCAGGACGGCTAGAAGACAGATAGGCATTCTTTCCATAAAGCGTAAAGAATGTGTCATCGTTTGGCAGGTTAATAGGAGCTCCCATATTCTCAGGCTCAGAGAATTTACCTGTTGCACTATCTATACGAGTCATGAAAATATCATAACCTCCCATTGAATCGTGCCCTTGAGAAGAGAAATAAAGCGTGCCATCGCCTGCCACAAACGGAGCATCTTCTCTTTCTGGAGTATTCAATTCTTCAATAAAGTAAGGCTTGCTCCATTTACCTGTAGCGTCTTTATGGACAATGTATAGGTCGGAGTTCTCTTCATCGTTCCCAAAACTTGAGGCATAAATCATTGAGTTGCCATTGTTATAAAGGAAGGCGTGAGAGTCCCACTTATTGGTATTAATTGGCAAAGCTTCTCTTTTTCCCCACTTTCCGTTAGGGTCTCTATATGAGATGTACAGGTCTTCGTCATAAAAAGTTAGAAGAGTGCTATCTCCATTGGTCAACTGAACCGGAGCCTCATTGGCATCGGTTGCCGAAAAACCATCTAGTGGTCTGTCTTTCTTCCACTTGTCCAAATCATCCATCTCGGCAGTCATTACCATTTCGTAGTTTTCACCATCATCGGCAATTTTACCAAGTCCTTGTCTTCTGGCAGTAAAGTAAATACCCATTTGGTTATCCGTTACCACCTGAGAGTATTCGTTACCTTCCGTATTTACGTTTGGCCCAAGGTTTTTAATAATAATATCTTTCGGGTTAGACAGATACTTTCTGGCGTTCTGAATTTTATTGAAAAGTGTATACCAATCGGCCTGATCTTGCTCTTCTAAGCTGCTCGGATTCAATCTGCGCAGTGTTCTTTCAGCGTCATCAACGCGCTCTGCAACCAAGTATGCTTCAGCATAAGGAATCCAGTAATAAGGAAGCTCTTCAGCAAATGGTGCCGACTGTTGAAACAGCTCAAAGGCTTTATCCATTCTATAGCGTTTTGTGTGGCAGATAGCTGCCAACCACATAGCTTCATGATTTTTCTTCTTCTTTGATAGAATTGGTTCCAATTCTTCAAGCGCCACTTCCCAGTCTTCTTCGGCCATGGCACCATAAACTTTATTCAAGTTTTGGGCGAATGCCGTAGAGGCTACTAAACTGAGAATGAACAGAACGATTAGTGATCTCTTCATAGTTTGTCTGATTGATGATTCTAATAAAAGTTGACAGGCTAGTCGTCAGTATCGATGGTTGTTGAGGAGGGTGTTCCGCGAACACAGCTTAAAGATATCAAAAAACTAAGATTCTACACTTAGTCACCTCAAAAATGTAGTTGGCACCTACCTTTAAAACCAAGTACCATGTTACTATTCTCAGATAATTTTTCACTGCTGTAAAACACCACTAATTTGCGACCTGAGTATCTAGCACGATTGAGATAAACACCTCCCATAAAGGTGCTGCTGCTCACTGTTACCTCGAATTTATTTTCTTCTAATTGAGGGGTTAAATCTTCTGCCCGAATAAAGTGCTTTTGACCATCTAAGCTTATCTCGTTTACTCTTCCAAAAAATTGTGCAACCTCTAAAGTCTTCGGCTGCTTGTAGACTGTTTCGTTGTCTCCAATCTGAACAAGCCTACCCTCTTCAACATATGCTATGCGATCGGCTATGAGCAATGCATCTCTGGTATCATGACTAACCAGGATTAAAGACAAGCGCTCTTTCTTTACAATCTCGGTAAGCTCCAATAGCAAGTCCTCTTTAATAATAGGGTCTAAATTGCTAAAGGGCTCATCCATCAGTAATAACTTAGGATCATCGGCCAAAGCCCGGGCCAAAGAAAGCCTCTGCTGCTGACCACCAGAAAGCTCATGGGGCATTTTCTCTGCTAAAGTGCTCAACCCGCAAGTATCTAGGAGTTCTTCGCATCTTTCGGCCTGATATTCCTTATTGAAATGAAGTAGTTTATACTTTACATTTTCAGCAACTGTCATGTTTGGTTTTACCTGAAAGTCTTGAAAAACCATCTTTATCTTATCGTGACCCGCTATTAGCTGTTCCTCGGGATTCTTAAGCGGTTTTCCATCAAACTCTACCACCCCAGCATCTGGTTTCATCAATCCTGCTAGCATTCTCAGCAGAGTACTTTTACCAGAACCACTTTTACCAACTACAGCCAACACCTCGCACTCCTTTAAGGAGAATGAAATATCTACAACAGCACTTAAGCTTTCTCCTGAGTATTTTTTATGAAGGTTTTTGACTTTCAGCATAAACTGCAAAAATAAAAGGCTGCTTTCTTTTAATTGAAAACAGCCTTTTATAATCTTAAAGGATTACTTCTTGTATGTAATTCTATAGATACAATGGTTTACATCGTCTGACACTAAAATAGAACCATCAGGCATTTCCATAATATCTACTGGTTTGCCCCAGCCTTTATTATTTTCAGTGTCTAACCAACCATCTGCAAAAATTTCACTTTTCACTACTTTATCGTTTTCAATCTGCACAAAGCGAAGTTGATAGCCAATATGACCTGCATCAGGGGTTCTATCCCATGATCCATGCTGTGCAACAATTATATTATTCTTGTATTTAGCAGGAAACATATTGCCTTCGTAGAACCTCAATCCTAATGGAGCACTATGAGGCTCAAATTTGTAAGCTGGCTCAGTGAACTTATCTCGAGGATATTTCTTGCCAAATTCTTTGTCTGGAATATCTCCTTGATGCCAGTAAGGAAAGCCAAAGTGCATACCCGCCTTTGGAGCAAAGTTAAGTTCACAAGCCGGAATATCGTCACCCATAAGGTCTCTACCATTATCCGTAAACCACATATTATTGGTTTTTGGATTCCAAGTAAACCCAACTGAGTTTCTCACGCCCTTTGCGTAAATCTCCATATTAGAACCATCAGGATCCATTCGGGTGATTGTTGCGTAAACTGGGTTTTCCTCTTCCTTATCACATACGTTACATGGGGCACCAACTGGCACATAAAGCTTACCATCGGGCCCGAAAGCAATGAACTTCCATCCATGATGACCGTCAGTTGGATATTGGTCATAAATAACCTCTGACTTAGGATCACTTAGGTTCTCCATAATACTTGGGAAACGGTGAATTCTGTTGATTTCGGCTACATATAAATCGCCATTTCTGTAAGCAATTCCATTCGGTGAATTCCAACCAGTTAGAATTGTATCTACCTTATCTGCCACCATATCTCCATTAGTATCGGTAAGTGCATAGACATTCTTTCTACGTCTATTACTCACAAAAACAGTTTTTCCGTCTTCGGTTCTGGCCAATGATCTAGCGTCTATAACGTTGGTAGCGTAATAAGAAATTTCAAATCCTTCGGGAAGATTTATACGCTCCAAAAGGGCCTCATACTCATTATTCTGTTTGCTTTGGGCTTTGCTATCACAACTCCAAAAACTCACTAAACAAAGTATAAACAAGGAATAGAACAGTCTGATTAAGGTCGATCTTTTCATAATGTCAAATCTATCAAATGATATATCGTGTAATGATAACTATTTTATCAGAGGTGAATGTTTGTTTTCTTTTTAGTGAAGCTATTTTTGCGACATGATTGCCATCAACAACCTATCTTATTATATCGGTGACAGACCCTTATTCGACAGCGCCAACCTACATATAAAACCCAATGATAGAATTGGATTAATAGGCCTAAACGGAAGAGGTAAGTCTACCCTTTTAAGGTTGATCATTGGTGAATATCAGCCCACTTCTGGAGAAATCTCTAAGAGTAAAGAGTGCACCATTGGATTCTTAAATCAAGACTTACTCTCCTATCAATCAGACGATAGCATTCTTTCTATTGCTATGGAAGCTTTTGAAGAAGCCAACAAGCATCAACGTCAGATTGAAAAGATTCTTCATAAAATGGAAACAGACTATGATGATAGTTTGGTTGATAAACTCTCAAAAGCTCAAGAGCAGTTCGAAGCACTAGGCGGATACAGCATGCAGTCAGATGCCGAGGCCATATTAGAAGGTATCGGTTTTAGAACTGAAGACTTAAAAAGGCCTCTCAGAGAGTTTTCTGGAGGGTGGAGAATGAGGGTAATGCTGGCCAAACTTCTTTTACAGAAGCCTTCTCTTTTAATGCTCGATGAGCCAACCAACCACTTAGACCTTCCCTCTATTAAGTGGATTGAAAGCTACCTAAGAAGTTATGAGGGCGCCATTATAGTAGTTTCTCACGATAGGTACTTCTTAGACAACGTGGTAACTTCCATAGTAGAGGTTTCGGGCTTTAAACTCACTCAGTACAGCGGTAATTACTCGTTTTATCAGGAAGAAAAGGCCGAAAGAGAAGAAATTCAAAAGAACGCCTACGAAAACCAACAGGCTCAAATTCGCCAAACTGAGCGATTTATTGAACGATTCAGAGCTAAATCTACTAAGGCAAGACAGGTTCAGTCTAGGGTAAAGGCCCTTGAAAAAATGGACCTAATTGAAGACGTTGTTGATGAGAATATCACCATGAACTTTCAGTTCGGCTTCACTCAAAAGTCTGGTAGGTACATTGTAGAGCTAAACAACATCTCTAAGAGCTATGGAGATCTTCAAATCCTGAAGAATTCTTCTGCTCAAGTAGAACGCGGAGATAAGATTGCGCTAATCGGAGCCAACGGAAAAGGTAAATCTACCCTTTTAAGAATTATAGCTGGGTCAGAGAAAATTGAAGGAGATAGAAAAGAAGGTCATAACGTAAACACCGCATTTTATGCCCAGCACCAGCTTGAGGCATTAAATATTGAAAACGAAATACTTCAAGAATTACAGCAAGCTGGCTCAAGTAAGTCTGAAAGAGATTTGAGAGGTATTTTGGGTTGTTTCCTTTTTCAAAATGAAGAAGTTTTTAAGAAGATTAAGGTACTCTCTGGTGGCGAAAAATCTAGAGTGGCTCTAGCAAAAACGCTTCTTTCTGAGGCTAACTTCTTAATGATGGATGAACCGACAAACCACTTAGATTTTTTATCGGTAAACATCCTTATTCAGGCGCTTCAACAATACGAAGGCACCTTCGTAATTGTTTCTCACGACAGACATTTTGTTTCTCAAATAGCCAATAAAATCTGGTACATAGAAGATCAAGAAATCAAGGTTTATCCGGGAACTTACGATGAATACGAATATTGGCAAGCCAAAAGAGAAAAGCAATTAGCAGCACAGGCTCCACCAGAACCAGCTAAACCTAAAGCTAAAAGTGCAGGCAAAAAAGTTCGTAATAATCAGGAAGAGCAAGAGCTAAAGAAACTGAAACAGAGCTTAGCTGAAACAGAAAGTGCTATTGAGCAAATAGAAGGTGAAATTGCCAACATTGAAAAGGATATGGCTAAGCCAGAGGTGTTTGAAAACCCAGATACGCTGGCCGAAAAAACCGAAAAGCATACCCAGCTAAAGCAACAACTAGAAAGTAAGCAAGAAAACTGGGAAACCATTTATCTAGAAATAGAAGAGCTCGAGGCTAGCTAATTCTATTGAAGAAAATAGTTTACTCCTAGTCCAAAACCAACTACAGAAGATTGTCTTCTGTTGTCACCGCCACCAGTTGGAAGGAAGTATCGGTAATTTAAATCAGCAGCTAAACCAAACTGTTCATTGAGTCTATAATTTAGACCCAAGCCGGTAATTCCACTCACATTGAATTTTTTAATGAAATCAGAATCGTTCAGGTTGGCTTTTTTGACTGAAAGAAAGTTCAACTCGCCCTTAACCCGATAAGCGAAGAAATAGTCGAAACCTACACCACCCAAAACGGACACATCGAATTTACCGAACTGAGCCACTTTATAGCTCAACGTAGGCTGAACTGAAAGCCCTTGCAGTGTATTCACCAAATCATAAGTGCCAATGAAGTTTACATTGTCTGGATCGTAACCAAGCGGCAAGTATATTGGAAACGACTGACCCTTACTTACTGAGTAAGCATTAGAAGTGGTTTTAGTTCTGAGCTCACTATATCTAAGAGCGGTATTTAACGTCAACCTTTGACTTAATTCTAGCGAAAAACCAATTCCGGCACTCAATGAACCTAAAGTTTCTTCCTTTCGGTTTTCAATGCTAGACATAGCCTGAAAATTGGCATCCTCTGCCCTAGCTGCTAATGGAGAACCATTAGCGGGTTCGGAAATATTAAAGTTATTGTTCCCCAGCCTACCGTTAAGAGCATTTTCTCCCACAAACTCGGGTTGTTCTTCAGCAGTTTTAACCAAAGACGCCAGGGCAGATTCATCTACCCCCAACCTGTTCAGCCATTTGGCCTTGGTGGCAGCAAGACTAGCTCTGTAAGGCTTTGCCTCAAGTCTCTCCAAATCGATCAAAAGACCTTCTGAATCACTTTCACCTTCTGAACTCATTCCGACCGATTCATCAGTAGAGGAACCTTTCAAACTTATATTCTCAAGGGTTTCCTGAGCTTTTCCTTCACTAGATTTGGCAGCTAAAAGCGTTTTGATTTGATCACCAGGCTTCTCTCTTTTTAACTCTTCTTGCGTACCCTCTTTGGCTAAGAGTTTTTCATGAGCGCCATCTTCATTCTTAAGGGTATCTGTGGAGATTTGCTCTTCACTTTCAGTGAGTTGCTTAGTTCCCTCAAGAGCATCTGGTTGCTTCGTGAATAAGCCATTCTTATACAGCATACCTGCTGTAATGAACAAAATAAGTGCTGCAGCCACCCCATAAGTTTGCCACATAAAGAAGACCCCCTTCTTCTTTTTTTCCCCCAGGGCCTGCTCCACTCCTGCCCAAACTCTTTCCGATGGCTGAAACTCAACACCATCGAACATATCTTTCATTTCACTTTCAAAATTGTCCATCACATTGACGCATTTGATTTAACTACTGTACTGGCCTCTTCAATCATTGCTTTTAGCAGAGCTCGCGCTCTTGAATACTGCGACTTTGAGGTTCCTTCAGTGATTTCCATCATTTCGGCTATTTCTTTATGACCATAGCCTTCAATGGCAAAAAGGTTGAAAACTGTTCTACAACCCACCGGCAACTTCTGCATCATTGCCATAATTTCCGTAAAGTGTAAGTGCGATATCACCAGATCCTTTTCCACATAAAGAGGTGTTTTCTCAATATCTAGCATTGGCTGCTGATAAAGCTTTTTTCTGTTGTGGTTGATGGCGGTATTAACGACTATGCGCTTTAACCAAGTCAGAAACTGTGCTTCCTGACGAAATGACTCTAGACTATTGAATATTTTAATAAATGCATCTTGAAGAATATCCTCAGCATCGGCCTGAGACTTTGCGTAACGCATAGCCATAGGCATGAGCTTGGCAGCGTAGCGGTTGTAAAGTTCGCGCTGCGCCTTGCCATCTCCTTCAATGCATTTATGGATTAATTCTATATCTTGAATCATTGACCTTTAAGAAGATCCTGTCTTCTGGTTTTTTAGACACACTGGTATTATTATTGGTTGTAATGCCATAGAAATTTATCGAAAGTCTTTCCTACAAATGAATATAAAGCCTCTGTACTTAACTCTCATTCTTGCTTTGCTTACGCCATTTGCCACTTTGGCGCAAAAAGAATTAAAGTTTGATAACCGAGTTTACGAACCAACTATAAAAACTGTACAAATAAACAGTAATGGTAATTCAGTTGAAAGTGTAATAGCCCCTCCCGTTACTAGAGTTAACAGGCAACAACTCTGGCTTTCTTTTGACGACCTTAGAGAAAATGCAGACTACTATTATGTCTATTTCATTCACTGTAATGCCGACTGGACACCCTCTAGTATTAGGCCAAACGTATTCCTGAACACCTTTAATGAGTTTGAAATAACCGAATTCGAGTTCAGCTCAGAGGCCAAGCAAAAATATGTAAACTACCGCTTTGCCATTCCAGCCTTTAAGACTTCGGGCAATTATTTGGCGGTTGTGTACAGAGATAGAGATAAAGAAGACTTGATTCTATCTCAAAGGTTCTATGTTTTTGAAGATGCTGCAGCCGCTGGTGTTTCTATAAACCGGTCTGCCGATGCTGGTAAAAGGCTCAATAATCAGCGGGTGGAAGTAACGCTTAACTACGCCAACCTTAAAGCCATTGACCCTAAAACTCAGTTTAAGGTGGTGGTTAGGCAGAATCAGCGCGAAGATTTGACCACCTATAACCTACCTTCTACTTTCATTGATCAGAATAATAAAACTATTCGATACCAAAATCTGGGAGATGAAAATGAATTTCCGGGGACCAACGAATTTAGAAGCTTCGATTTGGGAACAGTAACCTTCACGGGGAGAAATGTGCAGTCTGTAAAGGTTGTTGAGAATAGGGTTTTCGCTGAACTCAGACCAGATATGCCACTTGGCGATGGATACCTTCAAGGATTAGATATTAATGGGCAATTTTACATTCGAGATTTAGAAGGACGATCAGGACAATCTACGGCAGAATATGTGAACACCAAACTGAGTTTAAAACTTCCTCAAAAACAGGATAATGTCTACGTTTTGGGTGCATTTAATAACTGGCAGAAGAATGAGACCTCGCTGATGCACTACAATAGCGAACTCGAACAATATGAATTGGAAGTTCTTTTAAAGCAAGGTTGGTATAATTATACCTATGTGACCGATGGACAAGACCCTTTCTCTATTGATGGTAGCTTCTTTGACACTGAGAATTTATACGAAGTATTTGTGTACTACAGACCCATGGGTGGCAGAGGAGATTTATTAGTGGCATATTCAGCCACAGCCTACAACTCTAGGCGGTAACAGACTCTCTCTGAAATTGGTACTTTTCAGTTCTATCTACTGGATTAGCATTGGCGATATCTAACATGCCGAAGCCCTTGTAAGTGTAATTGCCAAAGCCACAATGAAATAAAAACTCCTGAACCTCTTTATCAGCATACAACTTAAAAGGCAAAGTATAACCTCTTACTTCATACTTCACGTCATTATCGAAAAGCGAATAAATTCTGGCGAATTTCTTATCTCTCTCCTGCATACGCTTTAAGTATTCGGCATCTGGCACTACCTGAAACTTCTTAAACCGATCAAAATCTTCTGTGGTGTAATTACCCAATCTCTCAAGTCTTTGAATCGTAGATTCGTACAATAAATCGGAAAATTCATCAGATTCAGGAAGGATAAACCTTTTAGAAGACTCATCATTGAATTCAGCCTTAAAAGGCACTATCGGTGAAATACAGATGAATTTAGTTTCTTCCGTAAGGTCTATAGGTTTTTCGATTTCAGTGAAAGATGGACTCACTTTTAGGTTACCGAACTCAATAGTTTCGAACTCGAAAATTTGAGCAAGCAGATAATCTACAAAGTCTTTATCTGGTGATGATATAACCAGGGTAACCAAATTTGAATAATAATGGAGACCATTTCTGGAAATCTTGGTTTGTCCCTTCAGACCAGAAAAGTTAAAACATTCGAAATTGATGTATTTTTTCTCCGCACCCTTCACCAAAACACCTTTCAAAAATTGAGCTAGAATGTGTTGGTGATGAAATGGCAGGTAAGCCCCTCTATTATGCAGCTTAAAAATTACCCTGATTCTCACTATACTCTACTTTAATTTACAACCTCCAAGACTTGCCCACCATTGCGAGCAATATGAACCTAAACTCTGTGGTGAAAAAGATTGTTCAGCCTAATTGTAAAAAATAAAGATTTATAGCAAAATAGGAATTAAACATTGAAACGGAAGTGCATTATATCGCCATCCTTTACAATATAGTCCTTTCCTTCAACAGACATCTTACCAGCTTCCTTAATTGCAGCCTCAGTTTTATACTGTTGATAGTCGTCTAATTTGATTACTTCCGCACGAATAAAGCCCTTTTCAAAATCGGTATGAATAACTCCAGCGGCTTGAGGAGCTTTCCATCCTTTGGTAATAGTCCAAGCACGCACCTCTTTTTCACCTGCAGTGAAATAGGTAATTAGGTTAAGCAAAGAGTAAGAAGCTTTAATAAGCTTATTTAAACCCGACTCCTTTAGGCCATATTCATCTAAGAACATAGCTTTCTCGTCTGGGTCATCTAACTCCGCAATTTGAGACTCTATTGAAGCGGAAATAACAACAACTTCTGCTCCTTCATTGGCTACGGACTCTTTTAACGCATCAACATGCTCATTACCTGTGTGAATTGAAGACTCTTCTACATTGGCCACATAAATTACAGGCTTAATAGTAAGTAGAGATAAGTCTCTTACTGCCTCCAACTCATCTTCATTGGCTTCGATAGAACGAGCATTTTTGCCAGTTTCCATTTCGTTCTTGAATTTTTCTAAAGCGGCTAATTCTTTTTTGGCTTTGGCGTCTCCAGATTTAGCTATTTTCTGTAGCCTTAGAATCTTCTTCTCAATAGACTCAATATCCTTGAGCTGAAGCTCTGTATCAATTACATCTTTATCGAAAACAGGGTCTACATTACCTGCAACGTGCACTACATTATCGTCTTTAAAACAACGGATAACGTGAATAATGGCGTCTACCTCCCTAATGTTAGCCAAGAACTTGTTACCAAGTCCTTCTCCCTTGCTGGCACCTTTTACTAAACCAGCAATATCTACAAATTCAATTACTGTTGGTAACACCTTTTGCGGGTTTACCAATCCTTTTAAAATATCTAAACGCTCATCTGGAACGGTAACCACCCCAACATTGGGTTCAATGGTACAGAAAGGAAAGTTTGCTGCTTCGGCCTTAGCGCTAGAAAGTGCATTAAAGAGTGTTGATTTTCCCACATTTGGCAGACCAACAATACCACATTGTAAACCCATAATTGATAATTGAATTTGCTTTTATTAAAACAGGGCGCAAAGATAAAAATAATTGATTTTTGAGCTCACTCTTAGACAACAAAAAAGGGGCTAAGCCCCTTAATATCTTTATCTTTTTATCTCTTAATCCCAGCTAAGCTCGCTATCGTGATTGGAGTCATTATTAAGACTATACTCTTCTTCTTTTTCGAATTGTGTAAAGTCTACATCGGGTAGCAATTCGTCTTTTACGTGTCCTACTGCTTCATTGAGTGCGTCTACAAATTTGTGAAAATCTTCTTTGTAGAGAAATATCTTATGCTTTTCATAGCTAAAACCGTCATCCTTGAACTTTCTTTTGCTCTCTGTGATGGTCAAATAATAGTCGTTGGATCTGGTGGCCTTAATGTCAAAAAAATACGTCCTTTTTCCTGCCCTCACCCGCTTCGAAAAAATCTCATTCCTGTCCTTGTCTTCCACTACTCAAAGTATTTAATCTAATTAGTCTTAGTTGGTTTTCGTATAAAAAGCAGTCTAATATAAACCAATTAAAATTACTATTGCAAACACCGCAAAAATAAAAAACACAACCCATAAGTTTATTTTAAGTAGTTTGAAGGGTGATTTTGGGTCTAAGAAGTTGATAAGATACGTAAAGCAACAGTTATGCAGTTTACATTAGATGATATTAAAGGGCTGGGCAACATAGAGTTGCTGGCTAAACAAATGGTAGAAGGGTTTATTACTGGCTTGCATAAATCTCCATATCATGGTTTTTCAGTTGAGTTTGCCGAACACCGACTCTATAATAATGGAGAGAGCACCAGACATATAGATTGGAAACTTTATGCTAAAACCGATAGACTCTATACTAAACAATACGAGGAAGAAACCAACCTGCGTTGCCAGCTCATTATAGACCAGTCTTCTTCTATGTATTACCCAAAGGAGAACTTGGGCAAAATGAGATTTAGTGTAATGGCTGGCGCTGCCCTCACCTATCTTTTCCATAAACAAAGAGATGCTGTTGGCCTTCACACCTTTAGCGACAAGCTAGAAATTGAGACCCCCGTAAAATCTTCTGCGTCACATATTCACAAGCTTTTTCTTCAGTTCAATGAAATGCTGGAGAAACCAAAGACAGAAAAGCGAACTAATGTTGCATCCATTCTGAATCAACTTGCTCAGAAAATTCATAGAAGGTCTTTAGTAATCATTTTCTCCGATATGTTCGACAATGAAGCTAATGAAGAAGAGTTAATGTCTGCACTGCAGCACTTAAAGCACAAAAAACATGAAGTGCTACTATTTCATGTAACTGATCATCATACGGAGTTAGATTTTGACTTTGAAGATAGACCTCATGAATTTATTGATTCAGAAACTCAAGAGAGGGTTAGGTTGAACCCTGCCACTATAAAGAAAGCTTTTAGAGAGCAAATGGACTCATATTATAAAGACCTTTACCTAAAATGTGCCAAGCTAAAGATTGATTTGATAGAAGCCGATATCAACCAAGGTTTCGATCAAATTCTTAAAGCCTATTTGATAAAGAGACAAAAGATGACTTAATTTAAAAATATCAAAATCTAATCAATGAAAAACACAATACACATCATTTCCTTAGCCCTTCTTGTATTTCTATCTAGTTGCGACTTTGATTCTAAAAAATCTTATGATTCCAAAACACTAGAAGAAAAAAACAACGCCAAACTTGAGTTAGAAATCGAAAGGAAAGGTTACTTCAGCAATAATGTTTCTGGATCATCGGAGGGTGAGTTTATGTTTCAAAGAATGGGCAGCCTTCAAGAAGTGATTAAATCTTTCACACCAAATAACAGTTTATTGGTAAAGGGTGATTTTCAAGACTTCACCTATAACCTCAAAGTCACTGATTTTCCAGCAAAGGACATATCTCTTCTAAGAGATGAAATACTAAGCTTTATGGCTGAAGAAATTGGATTTGAATGGAAAGCAGAAGATGGCACAAGAGAATTCTACAGCGTAGAAATATCAAATAAAGAATTGCTTGCGCAGGCAAGAGACTATCAAGCGGGCATAAAACAACAATCTAAGATCACAAAAAATCAAATCAGCTTTGTTGGTACACTAACAGACCTAATCACATTATTAAATAAGGAGGTCGAGACTCCTATTGAAGGGCAATTACCTGAACTTGGATTTAACCTTAAAATTGAACTTAAGAGAGGCAGCACCGAAGAATTGTTTAAAGAATTAAGGAACTCTTATGGCATTATTTTCAATAAAGAATTTGAAAGTAGTGACCAGATTATTATCACAAAATTGTAGAATAAAAAAAAGGCCTCTCACGAGGCCTTTTTTTTATCAATATTATTGGTTCCAACGCTGTTAAACGTGAAGCCATTCTTTCTTCGCTTCTAATTCTTCTTCAGTTTCTCTGTAGTCAGGATCATCAACACAACAATCTACAGGGCAAACTGCCGCACACTGAGGCTCTTCATGGAAACCAGTACACTCCGTACATTTTCCTGAGACGATATAATAGAACTCATCAGAAACCGGTTCTTGAGGCTCATTGCCATCAATTACAGTTCCATCTTCCATTTCTACTTCTTTCAGATCAGTTCCACCTGCCCACGTCCATTCCATTCCACCTTCGTAAATAGCTGTATTCGGACATTCAGGTTCACATGCACCGCAATTAATGCATTCGTCTGTAATCATTATCGCCATAGCGCTTCTTGTTTTATTGGTGTTCTTAGTGCAACAATTTTCAGTCGCCTAAGTTTCAGAATTCTTCAGTATTTGGCGCAAAAGTAATGAGTTATTGTTCTTGCGCGCAATCTTAAAGTGTATTTTTGCCACAGAATTACAACAATGGAATTAGAAGCGAGACTAAAAGGAATAAGCCAACTGGGCTTTTGGTTTAATGAACAAAAGGGTGAATCGTTAGATGCCTTGTGCCAAATAGCAGCCAATCAGAACAACTGGTTTACCAAAGAAAGCATAGAAAAGTGTTTTAATGCTTGGGCAGAAGCCCTTCAAAAAGACAAACTGCAAGACTGGGTAAAACCTTACTCCTTTAAAGCTTCTGGCAAGATCATCGGACTTGTACTTGCTGGAAATATTCCATTGGTTGGTCTCCACGATGTATTGTCAGTAATTATAAGTGGAAATGTAGCCTGTGTAAAATACTCTTCGCAAGACTCTATTTTAATGAAAGCGGTTCTAAACGCGCTAATCAATATTGATGCAGGCTTTAAAGAGCTTATTCAAGAGGTTGAACGACTCAACGATGTAGATGCCGTTATTGCTACTGGTTCTGACAATTCCGCAAGATACTTCAAACATTACTTCGCAGGGAAACCACATATCATCAGACAAAACAGAGTTTCAGTGGGCATTGTTAATGGAGGCGAAAGCACCGAAGACTTTGAAGCACTAGGCGAAGATATATTTACTTATTTCGGTCTTGGTTGCAGAAACGTATCTAAAGTTTATGTGCCGAAGGATTTTGAACTACCAACACTCATAAGTGCAATGGACAAATTCTCTTCTGCACTCGATCATCACAAATACCGCAACAACTACGACTACAATAAATCAATCTACCTAGTCAACAAAGAACCACACCTAGACTCTGGCTTCTTTATGATGCGTGAGAGTAAAGACTTGGTCTCTCCTATTTCGGTGCTTTATTATGAAACCTACGAAAGTGAGGCTGAACTTTCATTGAAGCTATCCGCCCAACGGGACAAAATTCAATGTGTAGTTTCAAAAGACGGCTGGTACGAAGGCAGCCTACCGTTCGGAACCGCTCAATGCCCCGAGCTATGGGATTATGCAGATGGTGTGAATACGCTGGAGTTTTTGGCCTCCTTATAAATTCAAAAACCATTTCAATGATTTTATAAAAAGTAAAATAACAAACTAGCCCAAGGTTTAAACCGTGGGCTAGTTATTTGAATCCATAAGAATTCGCATCTTTAAGCATGACCAAAAGATTCAGGCAACTTTTCTACCACCTCTTCCCCTCTCCTTTTGCCATAGCCATTATAATTTCTGTGATGGTGTTTTTTCTGGCACTAATTTTCACTCAAAGGCCTGAAAACGCTGTTTCCGCTTATCCGATAAAAATTTTGGAGTATTGGCAAACTGGCTTTTGGGAGCTTTTAGCATTCACCATGCAAATGGCTCTTATTCTTATACTTGGCCATACCTTAGCGCTTACTCCAATATTCAATAAGCTCATTGGTCAGCTAACCAAGTTTTGTAACACAACTGCTCAGGCTGCATTGATTGTCAGCTTATTTACAATTCTACTCAGTTTCTTCAACTGGGGCCTGTGCCTAGTATTCGGAGCAATATTTGCCAGAAAAGTAGCCGAAAGATCACAACAACTAGGTAAACCACTGAACTACCCTCTGATAGGTGCGGCTGGTTATGCTGGCATGATGTGTTGGCATGGTGGTTTTTCGGCATCTGCGCCACTAACTGTTTCAGGTAAAGATCATTTTCTTATCAATCAAATTGGAAGAATAGGTATTGATGAAACAATACTCTCCAACATGAATCTTGTTACTTGGTTTTGTCTGGTTATTCTTATTCCACTGTCTTTATACTTGCTCGGCAAAATGGTTAAAGACAAACCTTTCAATCTAAAAGCAGATGATTCGGTGGTAGAATCCGACTCTGTAGTTGGTGCCGAGAAATTTGACCATTACAAACTACCCGCCATTGGTCTGGGAGTTATCATTTGTTTTATAGCTATTCGACAAGCCTTCAATACTCCAAGTGATGCTGGCCTAGGTTTCATTGATCTCAATTATGTAAACTTCTTACTCTTTGGTCTAGGACTTACTTTCCATGGAACATTCGCCAAATTTCTGAAAGCCGTTCAAACTGCTGTTGGCGGATCTACAGGCATAATCATTCAATTCCCACTGTATGCAGGAATAATGGGCATTATGAAATACTCTGGCTTAGGTGCCGAAATCTCCTATGCTTTTGTAGCTATTTCCAACCAAACTACTCTACCCATCTTCACTTTCTTGAGTGCTGGTTTGGTAAACATCTTTGTGCCGAGCGGTGGCGGTCAGTGGGTAGTTCAAGGACCTATTGTAACAGAAGCAGCACAAACACTTGGAGTCTCCATCCCAAAAACGGTAATGGCGCTTAGTTATGGAGACCAGCTCACTAACATGCTTCAGCCATTCTGGGCCCTCCCACTCTTAGGAATTACACAGCTTAAAGCCAAAGACATACTGCCTTATAGTGGTTTTATTTTGCTTATTGGCTCTGTTATCTTCATCACCAACTTGCTGATTTTTTAAAAATCAAAAGCTTCTGAATTGCTGATTATTACTACAAGAATTTAGAAAGGTTCTAGCCTCCAATTTTACCGATTTTTGATAAATTGCGCCCCCTTAAAAAGGAGACTTTGAGCACGTTAAAAGCACATTGAAGCTACTTTTTAAATAATGCTCTCTTTTAGCCTTATAGCTAAAAAAGAGAGATTGAGATAAGAAATCTAAATACAAGATTTAAACCATTGCCTAAATGACAACCTATCAGGATTACATCAAGGAGATTGAAGAAAGAAAACAAGCTGGGTTACACCCAAAACCTATTGATGAAAGTGAGTTATTGAGTGAAATCATCACCCAAATAAAAGATACAAATAACGAACATAGAGCAGATTCACTGCAGTTCTTCATATACAATACCCTACCAGGCACCACCCCTGCCGCTAAGGTAAAATCAGACTTCTTAAAGGAGATCATTTTAGGCGAATCGGAAGTTGCTGAAATTACACCAGATTTCGCTTTCGAATTGCTTTCTCATATGAAGGGTGGACCTTCGGTAAAAGTACTATTAGACTTAGCTTTAGGTAACGACCAAACCATTGCAGAAAAGGCTGCTAAAGTGCTTAAAACTCAGGTATTCCTTTACGAAGCCGATACCGAAAGACTAGAACAAGCCTATAAAAACGGTAATACTATTGCCAAAGGCATTCTTGAAAGCTACTCTCAGGCAGAGTTTTTCACTCAATTACCAGATGTTCCTGAAAAAATTGAGATCGTAACTTTCATTGCAGGAACTGGAGATATCTCTACCGACCTGCTTTCTCCTGGTGCCGATGCGCACTCTAGATCTGACAGAGAGCTACACGGTCAATGTATTTTCGAGCACAACAAAGAAATGCAAGAAGAGCTGAAAGCCCTTAAGGCTGAGCACCCTGATAAAAGAGTAATGTTAGTGGCCGAAAAAGGTACCATGGGTGTTGGTTCTTCTAGAATGTCAGGCGTAAACAACGTAGCCCTTTGGACTGGTATTCAGGCAAGCCCGTATGTACCATTCATTAACATCGCACCGATCATTGGTGGAACAAATGGCGTAGCTCCTATCTTCTTGACAACTGTTGGCGTAACAGGTGGAATTGGTATAGACCTTAAAAACTGGGTAAAGAAGAAAGATGCTGATGGCAATACGGTAGTAGACGCTGATGGCGAACCAGTGTTGGAACAGACTTATTCTGTAGAAACTGGTACGGTTCTGACCATCGACACAAAAACCAAGAAACTCTATAAGGGTGATGAAGAGCTAATGGATATCTCTTCTGCTCTAACTCCTCAAAAGATGGAGTTTATTAAAGCAGGCGGTTCTTATGCCGTTGTATTTGGTAAAAAACTCCAGTCTTTCGCTGCTAAGACTTTGAATGTTGAAGCACCTGTAGTTTACGCTCCATCAAAAGAAATTTCTCACGAAGGCCAAGGACTTACAGCCGTTGAAAAAATCTTCAACAAAAACGCTGTAGGCAACACGCCAGGTAAAGTACTTCATGCAGGTTCGAACACTAGAGTTGAAGTAAACATTGTAGGCTCTCAGGATACTACGGGGCTAATGACCTCTCAAGAGCTTGAATCTATGGCTGCCACTGTCATCTCTCCTATTGTAGATGGGGCTTATCAGTCGGGCTGTCATACTGCTTCAGTTTGGGACAAGAAGGCTCAAGCGAACATCCCTAAACTGATGAAGTTTATGAATGAGTTTGGCCTAATCACCGCACGTGACCCTAAAGGCAAGTACCATTCAATGACCGATGTAATTCACAAAGTACTGAATGACATCACTATAGATGATTGGGCAATTATTATTGGAGGTGACTCTCACACTAGAATGTCTAAAGGTGTGGCTTTCGGTGCCGACTCAGGTACTGTAGCCCTAGCTTTGGCAACTGGTGAAGCTTCTATGCCTATTCCTGAGTCTGTAAAAGTGACCTTCAAAGGGAGCATGAAAAGCTTCATGGACTTCCGTGATGTAGTACATGCTACGCAGCAACAAATGCTGAAGCAATTTGGCGGAGAAAACGTATTCCAAGGTAGAGTTATTGAGGTGCACATTGGTACGCTTACAGCAGACCAAGCCTTCACCTTCACCGACTGGACTGCAGAGATGAAGGCAAAAGCTTCTATCTGTATTTCAGAAGATGAAACCTTAATCGAATCGCTAGAGATTGCTAAATCCCGTATGGAAATCATGATCCAAAAGGGTATGGACAATGAGAAGCAAGTGCTTCAAGGCTTGATCGACAAAGCAAACAAGAGAATTGCAGAAATCAGATCGGGTGAAAAACCTGCTTTGAGGCCTGACAGCAATGCAAAATACTATGCTGAAGTAGTGGTTGATCTGGATGAGATTGGCGAGCCAATGATTGCCGACCCAGATGTAAACAATGACGATGTTTCTAAGCGCTATACGCACGACACCATCAGACCATTGTCTTACTACGGAGGTCAGAAGAAGATAGACCTTGGTTTTGTGGGTTCTTGTATGGTTCACAAGGGTGACATGAAAATTTTGGCTCAAATGCTTAAAAACATAGAAAGTCAAACAGGAAACGTAACCTTCCAAGCTCCTTTAGTAGTGGCCCCTCCTACTTACAACATTGTAGATGAGCTGAAAGCAGAAGGCGATTGGGAAGTGCTTCAAAAATACTCTGGTTTTGAGTTTGACGACAACAACCCTAAGGCTGCCGCTAGAACTAGCTATGAAAACATGCTTTATCTAGAGCGTCCTGGTTGTAACCTATGTATGGGTAACCAAGAAAAAGCAGCTCCTGGCGATACTGTTATGGCTACATCTACCAGACTATTCCAAGGTAGAGTGGTGAAAGATTCTGAAGAGAAGAAAGGTGAATCTTTATTATCTTCAACACCAGTTGTAGTGCTCTCTACTATTTTAGGTAGAACACCTACAATTGAAGAATATGAAAAAGCTGTTGAAGGAATTGAATTAACCAAATTCAAACCTTCATCTAAGCTTTTAACAGCTAGCTAATAGGTTCGAGCAAAGGCTATTATATTTAAAAAGCGTACGTTTCGAACACTTTTTAGTGCGAGTTTGTTAGTTGTCTGTATGGGCGATACATTTTTTTGCCCATGCAGACAAAAAAAGCTAATTTTTGAGTCGTTCGTTTTTTAAACCAAAAACCAAAAAAATAGTCCATGGCCTTTGACATTGATATGATTAAGGCTGTTTACGAGAAAATGCCTTCTCGAATTGAAGCAGCTAGAAATACTGTAAAAAAACCACTTACCCTTTCTGAAAAAATCCTGTACTCCCACCTTTGGGACGGAGATGCCACAACCTCTTACGAACGAGGTAAGTCGTATGTAGATTTCGCTCCAGATAGAGTAGCCATGCAGGATGCTACAGCGCAAATGGCACTTTTGCAGTTTATGCAAGCAGGAAAGCCAACCGCGGCTGTTCCTTCTACTGTACACTGTGATCACCTGATTTTAGCTAAGCAAGGTGCCGAACAAGACCTAAGACATTCATTAACTGCCTCTGGTGAAGTATTCAATTTTCTGGAGTCGGTTTCTAACAAATACGGAATCGGATTCTGGAAACCTGGGGCTGGTATTATTCACCAAGTAGTGCTCGAAAACTATGCATTCCCAGGTGGAATGATGATTGGTACCGATTCGCATACCGTAAATGCTGGTGGACTAGGAATGGTTGCCATTGGTGTTGGTGGTGCTGATGCGGTTGACGTAATGGCTGGAATGCCATGGGAGCTTAAATTCCCAAAACTCATTGGTGTAAAGTTGACCGGGAAAATGAACGGTTGGACTGCTCCGAAAGACGTTATTCTTAAAGTTGCCGGAATCCTAACTGTTAAAGGTGGAACTGGCTGTATTGTAGAATACTTTGGCGAAGGAGCCAAAAGCATGTCGGCTACAGGTAAAGGTACTATCTGTAACATGGGTGCCGAAATTGGTGCTACTACTTCAACTTTCGGTTATGACGATTCAATGGAGCGCTACCTTCGCGCTACAGACAGAGCTGATGTGGCCGATTTGGCGAACACTGTAAGAGAACACCTTACTGGTGATGATGAGGTTTATGCCAATCCTGAGGAATATTTCGATCAGGTTATTGAAATTGACCTCAGTACATTAGAACCTCATGTAAACGGCCCTTTCACCCCAGATAGAGCTACTCCTGTTTCTCAGATGAGAGAAGAAGCCGAGAAAAACGGCTGGCCTACTAAAGTTGAATGGGGGCTGATTGGTTCTTGTACCAACTCTTCTTATGAAGACTTGTCGAGAGCTTCTTCTATTGCCAAACAAGCGGTAGAAAAAGGATTAAAAACTAAAGCTGACTTTGGTATCAATCCAGGTTCTGAGCAAGTTAGATATACCGCAGAAAGAGACGGAATGCTTCAAATCTTTGAAGATTTGGATGCAACTATCTTCACCAATGCTTGCGGACCATGTATCGGCCAGTGGGAAAGAACAGGTGACAATAATAGAGTAAACACCATTGTACACTCTTTCAACAGAAACTTCTCTAAAAGAGCTGATGGTAACCCAAATACGCATGCATTTGTAACCTCTCCAGAAATGGTAGCAGCTATTGCCATATCTGGCGATTTGGGCTTCAACCCTATCACAGACACCCTAACCAACGAGAAAGGTGAGCAAGTGAAACTTGACCCACCAGTAGGTGATGAACTTCCTTCTAAAGGTTTTGCGGTTGAAGAAAACGGCTATCAAGCCCCTGCTTCTGATGGAAGTAATGTAGAAGTAATTGTAAAGCCAGACTCTAAGCGCTTACAATTATTGACTCCTTTCGAACCTTGGGATGGGAAGAATATCACTGGCGCCAAACTTTTGATCAAAGCTTTTGGAAAGTGTACAACTGACCACATTTCTATGGCAGGTCCATGGTTAAGATTCAGAGGTCACTTAGACAATATTTCGGACAACTGTTTGATCGGTGCAGTCAATGCATACAATCAGTCAACCAACAAGGTGAAAAACCAGTTGACAGGCGAATACGGTCCAGTACCTGCAACAGCCCGTCAATATAAAGCTGAAGGGATTCCTTCAATCGTTGTGGGAGACCATAACTATGGAGAAGGTTCTTCTAGAGAGCATGCTGCCATGGAGCCTAGACACTTAGGTGTTAAAGCAGTTTTAGTGAAGTCTTTCGCGAGAATTCACGAAACCAACTTGAAGAAGCAAGGTATGCTCGGCCTTACTTTTGCCGATGAAGCTGATTATGACAAAGTTCAGGAAGACGATACAATCAACTTCCTTGATTTAGATCAGTTTGCAGAAGATAAGCCTCTGACTTTGGAGTTTGTTCATGCCGATGGCTCTAAAGACATCATCAAAGCAAACCACACCTACAATGAAGCACAAATTGGTTGGTTCAGAGCTGGTTCTGCCTTGAACTTAATTAAGGAGCAGAATAAGTCATAGAGTAGATTTTAGACGTTGGATATTAGAAAGCCTGGTTCAATGAATCGGGCTTTTTTCATTAATATAGCTTTGACGAAAACAAAGCATATGCAAGACAACCACATTAATTACATAGAGCTAAAAGCCAAAGACCTTGAAGCTATTAAAAAATTCTATTCATCAACCTTTGGTTGGAAATTCACAGATTATGGACAGGACTATGTTGCATTCAATGAAAGTGGACTAGAGGGCGGTTTTGAAAAATCTGAAGAACCTATCGTAAACGGAGCTTTGGTGGTTTTATATCACAGCAACCTTGAATACGTACTAGAAACCGTAAAGGCTAATGGTGGCACTATTGTTAAAGATATCTTCTCCTTTCCCGGAGGCAGACGTTTTCATTTCACCGACCCAGCAAGTAATGAGTTGGCTATTTGGTCAGAAGACTAGGGACGATCAAATGTCTTTAAAGCCATTGAAAACAATCACTTCTTCCACTTCAAAAACCGTATGCTCTTTGGAGATGCGAAGGACTCATTGGAGAAGTTGATTAGTGAGGTGAAGAGCCTTTAGTCTTTTAATTGTTGAATTAAAAAGTGAGCGTTATACACCACATATTAGCTGGCTAACGCTCACTTTTTGTAATTTACTGGAAATATATCGCTCACTTTTATGAGCGTTAGCATACGTTGTAGCCAATTAGAGAATGATTCAGAGAATAGTGCCAATAATCACTTCAGTAGGAAAGATTTGGGGACGAGATGCAATCTATCTTGACAATGTAAATGTCGTAAACGAGTCCACTTTTGAACTAAGCGGTGAGTTTAACGGAACTCTTTGTAGCAACTTAGACAACAACACCAATAAAGGATACCGAATCACTTTCAATTCAGTCCATTTGTTTAAAATGATTGAACTCGACTATGATGAAATTGACTACGAATCCTCTTTTGACTTAATCGTAAATTCAGAGCAAGTTGCCAAGATGATTAAGGAAGACAAAGAAATGCATATTGGGAAAATTGACAACTCTTACAAACACTTTGTATTTCGTACGTATGATACGGTTTTCGAGGTTATTGGAAAGGACTATGAACTTGAACTAAAATAAATTACTGGCTACAACATGACCTATACTCAATGCTTCAATTGGCAGTAACTTAGAACACAGCACTTACCCAACGCCAAACTCACGTTTGCCGTTTTATTTGAATAAATTAAAAACACAAAAGGTGTTTGGCTCACCTCAGTGCTAAGTTTGAAGATTAGCTTCTCAATCCCACACTGCGTATAGCCAGACCGTTAACAAATGATCAACTACAACGACAAACGATTTAGAGCCATTGAGAACTCACCGAATGGAGAGGTTTCTGGAGATTTGGTCTTTCATTACAAACAGGAAGGGAATCAACTCGTTTGTCAGTACTTTGGTGGTAAAATTCTGGAAGGCTGGTTGGAAGGTACTGTTGATGAGAATGGTGTGATTGAGATGAACTACACTCAGGTGAACACCAAACTAGAGCAAAAGACAGGTAAGTGTACTTCCACTCCTGAAATTCTTCCTAACGGGAAGATCAGACTACATGAAAACTGGCAGTGGACATCGGGAGACCTGACGAAAGGCTCCTCAATTTTAGAAGAAATATAATGGACGGAACAAGAAGAGCAGATATCAAACCGGGTACAGAAGTAAACATTGTGCTCAAACAAGACCAGAGAACTGGTAAACTTACCCATGGCTTTGTAAAGGATTTACTTACGAAGTCTCCCTCCCATCCGCATGGCATCAAAGTACGGCTTGAAGACGGCCAGGTGGGGAGAGTCAAAGAAGTATTGAATGATGAATGATGAATGATGAATGTTTAGTTTTATTGAGTGCAAAGTTTGAATGTTAATTAACAGGTAGGTCTTAAGCCAAACTCAAAAGTCTCATTACGCATCACGCATTACTCAAGACACAATACTTTCTAAATGCTCGAAATCCTCTACCAAGACGCTGATCTCATCGCCATCAACAAACCCCACGGCCTGCTTGTACATCGCTCCCCTATTGCTACCAATACCGATACTTATGCTGTGCAAGAGCTGAGGAATCAGATAAACCAACACGTTTACCTGGTTCATAGATTAGACAGAAAAACTTCAGGTGTTTTGCTGTTTGCTTTAAATAAGGAAGTGATTACAAACCTTATGAAGCAATTCGAAGATCACACGGTGTCTAAAACCTACTGGTCGATTTTACGAGGGTACTCAGATGATGAAGACACAATAGACTATGCCCTAACTAACGATAAGGGGAAAACACAGGAGGCTATCACTCACTATAAAACCTTAGATAGAACTGAAATACCTGTGCCCTTCGGAAAGCATGCTACCTCTAGGTATTCGTTAGTGGAAGCCAAGCCAGAAACCGGCAGAATGCATCAGCTGAGAAAGCACTTCGCCCATATCCTTCATCCTATTATTGGTGACAGACCGCATGGCTGTAACAAGCAAAATAAGCTCTTTCTGGAAAAGTGGAATATGGGCACCATGCTATTGCATGCTCAGCAACTTGAATTCAATCATCCTATCAATAATGAAAGGATTAGTGTAAATGCTGAACCTAGCGATGAATTCAAACGGATGCTAGCAACACTTAAGCTTTCTCCTTATAAGGAATCCGCTTAAGAATATGCTTGATTACGGCTACCCTGGCCGTTGTCTTTCTATTCGCCCTAAGTATAATCCATGGATTCTTCTCTGTGTTAGTGTGGGCAAACATGCGCTCTTTGTACTCTGTATAAGTATCCCAAAGCTCTTGCGCCACCTCATCTACCGGAGACATTTTCCATCGCTTTAATGGATTAGAGGCAATATCTTCAAACCTAGCCGCCTGTTCCTTCTTAGTAATTGAGAAATAGAATTTCATTAGAATGACACCATCGTTGGTTATCATTTCTTCGAAGTGATTTACTTCGCTCATAAAACGCTCATACTCCTCTTGGCTACAGAAGCCATTTACAGGCTCTACAACGCCACGGTTATACCAGCTACGGTCGAATAACACAACCTCTCCAGGGTTAGGAAGCTTATTGATGTAGCGTTGAAAATACCATTGACCTCTTTCTTGCTCAGTAGGCTTAGGTAAAGCAACTACCCTATAATTTCTAGGATTTAAATGGTGAGTAACCCTACGAATAGCTCCACCCTTTCCTGCAGCATCGCGTCCTTCAAACAAGAGACAAACTCTTTTATTATTCTTGATAACCCACTGTTGCATTTTGATTAACTCAACCTGCAAATCTTCCAAAGTTTTCTCATATCGAACGTAACGCAGAACTTTCTCTGGATTGATATTGTCTTCTTGAGCCAACAATAACTTGATGGCCTTATTTGTATTCAAGAGCTTAAGCTCCTTATCTGAAAAGAAAAACTTCTTATCCATTATACCAAGTGATAGATTGAACGGTGAAACCTCATGACAACATTAGGGTCTGGCAAAACTGTGGTATTCGCATTTTCCTTACCGTCATATTCAAACTTGGATAATACGTGCCTAATACTTTCCAAACGAGCGATTTTCTTCTTATTGGTTTTAATAATTGTCCAAGGACTAAAAGTGGTATGCGTATGGGCGAACATTTGTTCTTTATAGTAGGTATACCTTTCCCACATTTCTTGCCCTTTCTCGTCTACCGGACTTAACTTCCACTGCTTTAGTGGGTTACTTCTTCTATCGTCAAACCTCCTGCTTTGCTCCTCTTTATTGATTGAGAACCAAAGCTTTATAACATGAACACCATCTTCAAAAAGCATGTGTTCAAACTCAGGCACTTGGCGCATAAACTGCTGATATTGCTCTTCACTACAGAAGCCCATCACTGGCTCAACTACGGCCCTATTGTACCAGCTTCTATCGAAGAAAACAATCTCACCAGCATTTGGCAGCTCCTTAATATAACGCCTGAAATACCACTGCTTTTTCTCTAAATCTGTAGGTTTGTTCAATGCCACTACGCGTAAAGAACGTGGATTCATGTGTTCGATAAACCGCTTAATAGAGCCCCCTTTTCCAGCTGCATCTCTGCCTTCAAATATTATAGCTACCCGTTGTTGCGTATCTGCAATCCAACGCTGCCATTTTACCAACTCAATCTGTAATTGTTCTAGCTGGCGTTCATATTCTATATTGAAAAGTGCTTTACTGTAGTCTCTCCCTCGCTCTTGAAAAACAGCCTCAAGATCTGCTCGGCTCTTAATCTTGCTAAAGTCTGCATTTGTAAGCCTCTTGTCTGAATCGAGGGTATTTTTTATGGAATCGTCTGTGATTAAAAACTCACTCATACTTGTCTGTTCAGGGGCAACTAAGATAGAAAATAATGATAAAGAAAAGCCCTATTCTAAGATTATAGAATGGTAATGGATTTTCATTTACTCATTGCTTATTTCACATGTGCCCTAAACGTAAGTACTAATGTAGGGTTGGCCGGATCATTACTAAAAATTGCCAGTGTTTTGCGTTCCAAACCAAGTCTATTATTTGCGTTAAAAGTAACAGTGAGCATGGTGTTGTTACCCGATGACAATACTTTTTCTTGCAGCTCATAGGTGAGACAATCGCAGTTAGATTCTAAGCGCTCAATCTGAAGCTCTCCTTTACCCAAATTGGCCAATACCACCTGAACAGATTCTACCTCTCCCACTTTCATCACCCTAAAATCATGATTAATAATACTAGTGGTAATAGTTGGACTCCCCGATACTACTTCACTCTGGTTAAGCTGTTTTGGTGGTAACAGAGTGAATTGAATAGGTAAGTGAGCGAACACTTTATCATCGTTTTTTAATCCAATACTCATCTTTTGAAAACCAGATGGTGCACTCTCAGATGGCAGCATTGAAATTGTCATTCGGCCAAATTGATTATGCTTAATGGTTTTGGGTTCAAATTTCACCCAAACGCTATCGCTAACCTTTACCTCAGACAGGTCTAAATCTGCACCGCCAAGATTGTAAACATCGAAGGTACTACTAAGCGTGTCTTGCTTATAGCCCGCCTTGAGGTTGAAAATTCTTTCTTTGGTTCGAAAAGGCCACTGAGTGTTTCGGTATGCTTTAAAAACATCTACTTCAGGAGCTAGTATTTGCAGTCCGAATTGAAAACCATACAACAATACATCTTCCCTTCCTACAAGTTGAAGCTCATATTCGAAATAGCCTGGTGATTGTGAAAGTTCTATGGAATAGCGGATTTTAGCTTTAGCACCAGCTTTAATAGTTATACTCTTCCTTTCGGTTTTCAGGGCGTCATTCTTACTGACCAGCTTAACCTGAACACTCCTATCAGACCTATTGAACCACTCTACTTCTTTGCTAATCTCCTTAAATTCACCTTCTGCAACTCCAAGATCTACAAACTCCAATTCTTGAGCATTCACTCCAAGAGCAAAAAGCAATGAAAACAATACAATACAGCTTCTAATCATCAATTCCCTTCTTTATTCCTCGTTTGGTCAAAATTAAACGAACTAAGTTTGATTTGAGCCTGTCAGTTTTATTTAATTTGCCCAAAATTTTATCAATGGCAAGAATTCTTACTGGTATACAAAGTTCTGGAAAACCGCATTTGGGAAACATTCTCGGTGCCATTAAACCAGCTGTAGAACTATCGAAAGACGATAAGAACGAGTCTTTCTTTTTCATCGCAGACCTGCATTCCTTAACCACCATCAAAGACCCACAAACAAGAATAGAAAACACCAATGCAGTAGCCGCTGCTTGGCTTGCCTTTGGTTTCGATACTCAGAAAAACACTTTCTACCGACAATCTCGTATTCCTCAGGTTTGTGAATTGGCTTGGTATCTGAACTGCTATACGCCTTTTCCCATGTTGGCCAATGCGCATAGCTTTAAAGACAAGTCCAATAGACTAGCCGATGTAAATGCAGGCTTGTTTACCTACCCTGTTTTAATGGCCTGCGACATTTTGCTTTATGACGCAAATGTGGTACCTGTTGGTAAAGACCAAAAACAGCACTTAGAAATGACGCGCGACATTGCCAACACCATCAACCACCAATATGGCGATGTGTTTGTAATGCCTGAGGCGAGAATCGATGAAAATGTAATGACCATTCCGGGCATAGATGGCCAAAAGATGAGTAAGTCTTACGGCAATACTATTGACATTTTTCAGGCAGACAAGCCTCTTAGAAAGAACATCATGAAGATTGTCAGTGACAGTACTCCGCTTGAAGAACCTAAAAACCCAGATACAGATAACACCTTCGCTTTATATTCTTTGCTTGCCTCTGAAGAGCAAACTGAAGAAATGCGCAAGAATTATTTGGGTGGAAACTATGGCTATGGTCATGCCAAGCAGGCACTTTATGAATTGATTGTAGAGAAATTCGCTAAAGAACGCGCGCTCTTCAACGATTATATGAACAACCTAGACGAGCTAGAAAAAGAACTATCTATTGGTGAAGAAAAAGCACGTGATGTTGCCAAAGATGTTTTAGAGCGAGTGAAAAAGGCGATAGGTTTTGCCTAATTTATGCACCATTTGCACGGTTTCTCCGTTATATTAGGGTTAAATGCCAAACCTATGAAGCAGCTATTCGCCCTTATCCTTTTATCGGCTTTTGTTTTCGCATGTAGCTCAGATGCTGAAGATGCAGAGTTTACTGGAAACGAAGTTGAAATGGAGATGATTCCCGGTGCCGTAAATGGTAATCAAACCAATGGAACACTCCTTATAAAAGAAAGAAAAGGTGGGGCAGCTCAAGTGGAAATAACATTAAACGGAGTGATTAACAATGCTAATCACCCCGTTCACTTACATTTCGGAAGTCTTGCTGATGATGGTAACATTGCCACTTTACTTAACCCGATAGAAGAAAGAGACGGTGTTGGCAAGAGCTCTACAATCTTGAATGAGCTAGAGAACGGATCTACCATAAGTTATTCAGATCTCCTTACTTTCGATGGAAGTATTAAAATTCACTTCGAAGCTTCAGGACCAATGAAAGATGAGATATTGGGTTCTACTAACATTGGTCTAAATGCCGACCAAAACTCGGCTTACCTTTCTGGCGAAAAATCTATAACAATCTGCAATTCAGATTATTAATTAACAACTAATCGTTGACTGTCTACTCGGCCGTCTGAGTAAACAACCCTTACCAAGTAAGCACCCAGAGATAATTTAGACGTATCGATAATATACTCCTTATCACTCCCCACTTGTTCAATCAGTTGTTCACCAGTTATACTTAGTAGTTGCCACTTTACGACCTCGCTATTGGTCTGAGTGCGTTCAAAACTTAGAGTTAGCTCTCCACCACTATTCACAGGATTAGGGAACAACCTAAAATTGTAATTTACTGCTCCATCATAAACTGCAGAAATGACCTCTGAATACTCAAAGGCGCCACTAAAATCTACCTGTTTCAACCTGTAATAAGCTCTTCCGGTGAGTGGAAATTCATCGATAAAAGAATAACTAATTAGCTCTGAACTATTGCCTTTACCTTCCAATTCACCGATAGACTGAAACGATATTCCATTTGCAGAGCGCTCTATGGTAAAATGACTATTATTTTCTTCCGAAGTGGTTTCCCAATTCAGAACAACCTCTTGAAGTCTGGTAATTGCCGTAAAGCTCAGGAGCTCTACTGGCAATCTTTCAAGGGTATTATCCATAGCATACAAAACTCCTAAAGCAGTAGAGCTTACATTAGAAACTGTCACCAAATTGGATGTTGCATTTACAGCCTCCTCTACTGACCAATCCAAAAAGCCCTCTCCTATTGGCGTTCTATACACGCTACCTACTAGCTCAGCTTCATTAGCAGTAGCCCCAGCTACATCAGCATCTACATAAGTATAAGATGCACTGAAGGTTACATCAGAAATATCGGTTGGTGTGAGTGTCCAAAATCTTGACAAAAACGAAGTAGCCGCAGTACCATCATCATCTCCACCAGCGCCAGTATTATCTACATCCCGGTTACTATTGGCCGCATCGGTAATGTCAAACTCTATACTTGGACTAGCTCCTAAAGTGGCGGAATGCAATGTGAGCGAATTTATAGGAGAAAAATCATCAACATCTCCAATAGGAAAAGACAGTGTAGCTCCTACAGCCGAATACTCTTGGTTTAGTAAACCCGCGCCATTCAACTTGATGTAACTGGTGCTATTTCCTCCAGATACTGTAGCTCCATCAGCTAAAGTCAAATCGAAGGCATTCAACTGAACATCTCCAGCCGTGAGGGTAAGCGTACCAGAAACAGTAATATTATCGTCCAATATTACATCGAATCCATCTGCCTTGTTGATGGTTACATTAACATATTCATTATTTGCGTCTGCGGTTGCTCTCAAGCTCTGATTGGCATCTGGTCGACTAAATATTACAGTATTACCAGCTGCCGAGGCGGTAAAATTGGTAACCGAAAAGTTCGCCAAAGTGCCTGAATAATCTAAAGTGGCATTTGCGCCATTGATAAAAGACCCTGCACCTGAAGTAGTTTGAATGCCTGTTCCTACCTGAATTCCACCTGCACTTGTGTTTTCGTTAGTGTAGCTAGCTCCATCATTCAGAAAAATGTTCGCCATATTACTAATGGTGCTTGAGCCACCTAGAGTACCAGATCCACTAGTAAGGGTATAGTCACAACCTGATGTATTGAGGCAAGCTGTGAAAGTTCCATTATTGGTGATGTTGCCAGTAATAGTTGGGTCATAAACCGATGTAGAGAGCCAAGATCCATTGGCTTCTACCAAAATATTATTGAAAGTTGGGGTGGCTGTACCGTCTGGATTTACACTTCCATTGGTAACAGTAATAGTACCCATACTTGTTAAATCTGCTACACCAGTAAAAACATCGGCTCCATTGGTGATGGTCATATTAGTAAACGTAATGGTGCCATTATTTAAGTCTACAGCGGTAGCATTGGTACTAGAAACATCAAAATCACCTGTGATACTAATTCCTTCCCCTACACTAGTAGTATTCATAAAGAAACTTCCATCACCCTCTATGCTCAAATTACCAAGTACAGTTAAGGTATTAGCTGAATTTATAATTCGAGCATCACCACTGGTTACTGTCAGATTGTTATTAATGGTTGAGCTTACACCATTGTTCAGATTGATAAGCGTTCCATCTTCTAAATTCACTTCTACATTGTAAAAAGTAGATGAAAACAACTGCTCTGTGGTACTTCCTTCATAAACGAGTGTATTACCTACAGCATCAAAATCTAATACCAAATCTGCTTCATCTATTGTACCGGAGGTATTAACAGTTAAGGTTCCTTCATTTACAAATGTGTTTACCCCAACTCCATTTCCGAGTAAATCAATGGTGGAGATCAACCCTTGATTAGTCAAGGTAGCACCGTTATAAACCAAAACTCTAGGCATATTCACTGTAGTTGTTCCATCCACCACAAAACTACCAGCAACATTGTAGGTGTAGTTGCATGAATCATCACCACAGCCGTTAAAAGTACCATTATTAGTAATGGTGCCTCTTATGATAATTTGTATCGCATCATTATTCTGGAATGTGCCATTACTATTTATGTCGATATCGGTAAACAAATGATTTGCCACTACTGTAGGCGCTGTGCTATCATCAATCAAAAAAGTAGCACCATCTGCAACAGTCAATTCACCATTATTGGTTAGTCTAGCACCATCTAAAGTGAAGGTTCCTCCATTAACACTGATGTTTCCCAACACTGTGGTGCCATTATTCACTATAACCAACCTATGATTTGTACTTGTGCCTGTAACTTCAGAGGCTCCACTAGACGATAATGTACCCCTTACATTAAGTTGTGCTGCTGCACCAGAAAACTCTACAATACCTGTGGCAAGTTCAAGAGTAGAAGTAGCCTCAGTACTGCTTACGGTAATTGCATGCCCGTTGATAATTACGTTATCATTACCGTCTGGGTAATTATTGCCATCACTATCTGTACCTACTAATGTCCAACTACCAGGGTCCGTCCAAGATCCGGAATTGGCACTAGTAAAAGTACCTTGAGCACAAACAAAATGACAAGTGAGTATAAAACAACCAACTAAAAGTATCCGCATTGACAATCTAACTTTGGGTAGATAGAACTAAGTCTTCTGAACTTTATAGCAGTCGTGTTGAGTGTTACAAATGTAGAATAATTTAATTCGAATGAAAAAAAACGTTATTCATATCCATATTAAGCAATTATAAAAAGAAGATTCACGGCCCAATACAAGACTTTAACCAACTGAATATGAGACAGATAAAACAATACCTTTGGCAAGAGATTGGGATTAAAGAATGTCAACCCTTCCCAGATTTGAGATACAACCTAGCGTTACCTTTGATAAACTGGTATGTGAAAAACTTAATTGATTAAAAGCTTTTTAGAAAGTCGCTCACCATTGAAAAGAGCATGAACCAAGTACAAACCGGGTTTGAAACTAGACAAATCGAGTTCTAAATCAGTGTTTGACTCTAGACTTCTATTTATAAGCTCTTCACCATTGAGGCTGAGGACTTTTAGTATAAATGGCTGACCTATTGCATCAGCATTTAAACCAATGCTTACTATTCGATTGGTATGAACAGGATTGGGGAATATTGATAAATGCAAAGCACTTTCAAGACCTTCAAAGGTTACGGATATAACTTCAGAGTACTCAAAAGTGCCATTAAAATCTACTTGCCTAAGTCTATAATATAACCTCCCACTTAAAGGGAATCGGTCGATAAATCTGTAGTTCTGAATACTAGAGCTATTACCAACGCCTGTCACCTCCCCTATCTTTTCAAAAGAAATACCATCTAAAGACCTCTCTACCTCAAAGTAATTATTGTTCTCTTCTGAGGCGGTAACCCAATTAAGTACCACAGATTTTTTGGAAGGTTTGCCAGCAAAACTGATGAGGTGAACAGGAAGCCTTTCTAAGGTATTATCCATAGCATAAAGGTCTCCGAAACCATCGCCACTATCCATACTCACTGTATTATTGGTAGCATTTACTGAGCCAACAGCCAACCAATCTAGGGTTCCTCCTACACTCCTATATAGAGCAGGTACTAAGTTGCTTTCGGTAGTTTGAGAGAAGTCAGAAGCATCATAAGTGTATTCTGCTGTAAATACGGGCGATGATATATCATTGCCTGCAACGGTCCAATATACATCCAGATAGTCGGTAGATACCGTTCCATCATCATCTCCAGCTGGTGAATCACCACGATTATCCCTATCTCGTTGAGGATGAGCTGAATCGGTTATTGAAAAATCAACTGACGGGCTAGCACCAAAAGTTGCTTCATTAAGTGTCAATGTAATTGGAGAGAAATTATTGCCCCCTATTGGAACATAGAGTGGAATACCAGTTGCTGAAACCTCACGCCTTACTACACCCGCTCCAGTATCTTGAATAAAGCTTGCTAAACTTGCATCAGTTGGCGAAGCTGCTTCTGTAAGTATCAAATTATGAGCCCCAAGAACCAAATTACCATGACTCAGTGTCAGGTTATTTGACACAGTTGTTTGCCCTCCTAGACTAACCTCATTGGCCGATTTATTGATGGTTAAATTCCTGTAAGTAGTAGCTATTGCCGTTACACTGCCTGCTTCGGTATAGGCTACAGTGTTCATAAATGTCGAAAAATCTGGTGTGGCAATGGTAAAAGGCCCATCACCGTTAAATTCTAATGTGCCGCTTATTGCTGCACTACCATTTCTAAGCGTACCAGTTCCCGATAACTGATTAGTTATTTCGAGTACAGCGGTGTTGCTAACTGTTCCATTAACAATGAGTATAGGAATGGATATCTCATTAGCTCCACTTATAATTCTAGTTCCGCTTATGGTATAGCTACAATCTGTAGTATTGCCACAGCCATTCCAAGTGCCATTATTAGTGATATTTCTCGTAGTAAAAGACTCAGTGCTTGTGTTATTCCATGTGCCTCCTGCATTAACAATCACGTTTCTAAACTCTTTGGTGCCTGTACTACTCGTAAAGGTGATTATTCCTGAAATTGAGGTATTTCCTGTAACATTTAGAGATGCAGCCCCTATGGTAAGACTGGCTGAGCCAAGCGAAATACCGGTAGAAGAAATGCTTCCTCCGTTAATTGAGACGGTACCTGAGGGTATGGAAAAATTGCCAAAAGAACTCAAGCTACCGGAACCAGATATAGAGCTAGTTCCTGACATTTCTAAATTAGAAACAATGAGTGTATTGTTTAATATAATGGATGCCGAGCCTTCAATTGATACTGCGCCTGCTTGGGCCAAGGCATTAATAGATATTACATGATTTGAGGTTATTGTTACTTCATCTCCAAAGGCAGGGTAGTCATCAGTAATTCCAGTGGTGCCCCAAGTATCGGTATCGTCCCAGTCACCAGTTTGGACGCTTGTAAAGGTTTGAGCAAAGACAGAAAACCCACTTGCAAGGACAAAAAAAATCATGCAAGTGCACCTATTAAAAGTAGTTGAGGACATGAGGTGAAAATGAATTTTCAACCAAAATAGGCCGAGTTCATTTACTTATGCAAGACATCATAAAACTAATTGAATAACAGATAGTTACAATCAAAAACACTTACATCAAATATGACGCTTTTTGCATGCAAAAACTGTCCGACTCAATACAGAAAATTGACAGAAAAAAAATTCAAGAAATTCGAAAAATCAGATCGCCAAGCCAGGGTCTATCTGACTATTAATTTTTGAGTAACACCAAAGCCTGAGTTACTTGTTGCTCTTACAATATAGATACCAGAAGTAAGGTTATTTACCTGCAATTCTTGCGACTCAGCAAATGAATGGCTACTCTGCCAAACTACTTCCCCGCCTCTACCTACAATCTGTATTGTGCAGTTGGCATCCTTAGGCATACCTTCTAATTTCAAGTTGACACTTTCACCAGAAAGAACAGGGTTAGGATATACACTAAAAGAAGGCTCGTTAAATGACTTATGAGAAATAGCCACCAATTGTGAATAGTCAAATTGTCCTCCGTAGTCTATTTGCTTCAATCTATAATAAGACCTTCCGTTAAGCGGGTTTAAATCTTCGAACAAATACGTCTGGAGGTTATTAGAATTACCAGCGCCCTTTACAGTTCCAATTTCAACAAAGTTGACACCATCTGAAGACCTTTCTACTGAAAAGTAGTTGTTGTTTTCCTCATTGGCCGTTGACCAATTAAGAATTACGGTAGAGGGCGAATCTTTTACTGTAAAGCTGATAAGGTCTACTGGCAATCGATCTAGCCTGTTATCCATGGCATATAAATCTCCCCAGTAGTTACCATTGGTTATAGTTGCTGTATTGTTTACTGCATTAACCGAACCTGCATCTTTCCAATCGAAAAAGGTTTCTCCTGGAGGCTGACCATAAAGTACGGCAATCATATTAGCCTCTGTACCTGTAATATCACCATCTATATACTGATAACTGACATTGAAAGATGGGTTGGTCATGTCATTGCCCGTGAGTGTCCAATACCTAGAGATATAGTCTGTTGCTGTTACTCCATCATCATTTCCTCCCGCACCAATATTGCCTGTACTCCTATTCGGGTGGTTAGCATCAGTAATATCTAACTCAACATATGGGTTGGCACCTAAAGTAGCCGAATTCACTGTAAACGATGTGATTGGGGAGTAATCGTTACTATCTCCAATAGGAAAGCTTAAAGTACTACCCACAGAAGAAAAGTACTGCCTTACTACACCGCTTCCATTAATTCTGATGTAGTTAGAATCGTCTCCACCAGTAATAGTTGCACCAGCGGCCATTTCTAAATCGAAAGAGCCCAATTGAACAAAACCCTCCACTATATTCAGAGTACCATTAACCCTAACATCGGCTGCCAAGTTTATACTCTGATAATCTCCGGTGTTAGTTTCAATGGTAACATTGTAATAATCATTATTGGCCGAACTAGTAGTTCTCCATTGCTGATTGTAAGTCAAAGCAGCATACACCACCGTATTACCCACAGCAGATGCATCAAAGTTTGAAACTGTAAAATTAGTACCGCTGCTGTTATTGCCAGAATACACAAAAGTTGCCCCTGCACCATTGGTAAATGTTCCTGAACCAGTAAAAGTATTTGCTACACTCAGCGTGGTTTCATTGGTATAACTCGCTGGACTATTGATTACTAAATCCCTAATGTTAAGATCACCGCTACCACTTAGGATACCGCTCGCACTGGTAAGTGTATAAACACTAGTACCATAGCCCGGGTCAGCCGTAAAAACTCCATTGTTAGTAATGTTTCCACTGATGGTCACGTTGTTTGGCTGGGTTACATTCCAGTTACCTGTGGCATTTACCAAAACACTACCTATTAGTTTAGAACCACCGGTATTATTGAAAGTCATTGTCCCGTCTAGCTCAACCTGACCAGAAGCGGTTAAATTAATTCCATTAATAAATATTTCATTACCGGAAGCAACATAGAGGTTATTCGTAATAAAGTCTCCTCCCTGCAGGTTTGGTGTTCCTCCATTGAAATTAAAATCGCCCGAAATATCTATGGTAGAACTTCCTCCACTGAAGAGAATATCGCCTCCAGTCATTTCTAAGTTTCCAGTTACGTTTACTGTTCCACTGTTATGATCGTACTCTCCGCCAGAGATATTGAGATTGCCTCCAATATTAGTTACACCTGAGGCATTGTCTGGAGTGAACTCACCATCTTCCAAATTAAGGTTATTGCCAATGTTTACGGTGACAGCACCTACCTGAAATATACCATCTTGAATGGTTAAATCATTTAGAATAGAGGGCGAACCACTAAAACCAAGAGTACCGCTAGACTTGTTTAAAACAAGGTTATAATATGAGCCAGTAAAGCCTGTAGGAGATCCATAACCAGTGTAGATAATAGTGTTTCCTGTAGCGGCAGCATTAAATGTAGAAACCGTAAATGGTCCTCCATTAGTCAGGGTAAGCTCTGCACCATTTCCATTAGTAAAAGAACCTGTACCAGACATATTATCTCTAATGGTAAGCACCGAATTGTTGGTATAATTGGCTGGAGAATTGAAATTAGCTTCAAAAATGTTTATCTCATTCGACCCAGAGATTACTCCAGAAGAGCTATTAAAGTTAAATATCTGGTTGTATGAATTAGCAGTGAACGTACCATCATTATTGAGGTCGCCATTAAAATTATAGGTGTTTCCTCCCGACAGACTTAAGACACCTGTTCCCGTAATATCTACATCACCAAAATTGAGTGTTCTTGAATTTCCACTTATAGAGAGCTGTCCCTCTAAGGTAGCACTTCCATTTACTGAAAAGGTAATTGATGGTATACTGAGTTGTGTACCACCGAGCACGGTTAAACCTCCTTGAACTGTAATTACCTGATTGGCACTGTAACCTGATATACTAGAGTTTGCATAAACATAGACATCATTAAGAATTGTCAACGTTCTAGTACCACCACTAAAGCTAAAACCACCACCATTGAAGATTACGTTACTAACAGAGTAGTTTGAGTTTATACTGATGGTATGACCAGATTGCAGTACTATGTTGTCATTAGAGTCGGGAATACCGTCAGCATCAGAGCCGCTTAATGGTGTCCATCGGGAAGATGAATTCCAGCTACCACCACTAGCCGATTGGAAGGTAGCCTGACCATAAACGTTAGAAAAAGTAACTGCAAGCAGTAAAAATCCTAAAAAATAGAATCTCATAGTCTAGGTGAACATTTGGTTGAGTAAGGCCTACATACGAACCGCACTATCCGCTCAGATCGAACTCAGGCCAAATTTTATTCTTTTTTTTAATTACAAAAAAATGTATCTGAATAACGGTATAATAGCTACGGAGATGGAACATTTAACCCTACCTTTTTCTTTAGATATTTATTATAAATTTGAATACTTAAGTCACTCTGAATAAGAGGATTACAAACTATTATTTGGCATAATCAATTATGAATACAAATCCATTACTTAATAGCAGCACCACACACAATAATCCACCTGCATTTAGCAAGATTACCAACGATCATTTTAAGCCAGCTTTTGAAAAACTGATTGAAGAGGCTAAAAAAGAAATAGATGAAATAGTTAACCAGGCCGACTCCCCTAGCTTTGACAATACCGTTGTTCAGCTAGAAGCTTCTGGAAAACAGCTCGACCGAGTTTCGGCTATTTTCTTCAATCTTAATAGCGCAGAAACCAATGATGAAATGCAGGCTATAGCACGCGAGGTTTCTCCCATGCTCACAGAATTTTCCAATGATATTCTCCTTAACCAAGAACTCTTTGCACGAGTAAAGCAGGTTTATGATACTGTTGATCAAGATTCACTTTCTGCAGAAGACCTTACCCTACTTGATAAGACATATAAGGGTTTTGTTCGAAACGGAGCATTGCTAGACGACTCTAAGAAAGAACAACTGAGAAAAATAGATGTAGAATTAGCTCAGCTATCTTTAGAGTTTGGGGAACACGTTTTGGCCGAAACCAACAAGTATGAACTAGTTTTGGAGTCTGAAGACGATTTAGAAGGGCTACCAGCTTACGCCAGAGAGCAAGCTGCAGACACTGCCCACAACAAAGGCTATAACGATGCTTGGGTAATTACACTAGACTACCCTAGCTATGTTCCCTTTATGACTTACTCTGCCAAAAGAGAGCTTCGCGAAAAACTCGCTAAAGCATTTGCATCTAAAGCATTTAAAGGTGACGAATTAGACAATAGAGAAATTGTCAAAAAAATTGTCTCTCTTAGAAATGAAAGAGCACAACTACTGGGCTATAAAACTCATGCTCACTTTATCTTGGAAGAAAGAATGGCCGAATCTCCTGAAAAAGTAATGGACTTTTTGGAGGAAATTGAAAAGTATGGTAAGCCAGGCGCCAAAAGAGATGTTGAAGAAGTAGCTGCTTTTGCTAAAAAAGTAGATGGTTTAGAGCAGTTCGAAAAATGGGATTTTGCTTACTACTCGGAAAAACTAAAGAAAGAGAAGTACAATGTAGACGATGAGCTGTTGAAGCCATATTTTCAGCTAGAGAAGGTAGTAGACGGTGTATTTCAGGCAGCAAACAAACTCTTTGGTATCAACTTTACTGAAAATAAAGAAATAGACAGATATCATAAAGATGTAACCGTATATGAGGTTAAAAATGAGGCTGGAGAAGATGTTGCTACTTTCTATGCCGATTTCTTTCCAAGAGCTGGAAAACGTGCTGGAGCTTGGATGACATCTTATGCCGGGCAGTTTAAAGATGCCGATAGCAACAATCATAGGCCACTGGTTTCAATTGTTTGCAACTTTACCAAGCCTGGTAAAACCACCCCTTCTCTCCTAACTTTTAATGAGGTAACAACACTCTTCCATGAGTTCGGTCACGCTTTGCATGGAATGCTGGCTAATGGAAAATATGAGAGCCTTTCCGGTACCAGCGTATATTGGGACTTTGTTGAGCTTCCTTCTCAGGTATTAGAGAATTGGTGTTATGAAAAAGAGTGTTTAGACCTATTTGCAAGACACTACGAAACAGGAGAAACCATTCCTGAAAACTACATAGAACGTATTAAAGAAAGCGCCAACTTTATGGAAGGCTACCAAACCATGAGACAACTGAGCTTTGGTATGCTAGATATGGCATGGCACGGAACAGAAAATCTGGCTGTAGAAGATGTAGCCCAGTTTGAACAAGATATAATGAGTAAGACAGATGTTTTAGCTCCAATTGAAGGCACTAACATGAGTTGTTCTTTCTCACATATTTTTCAAGGTGGTTACTCTGCTGGTTATTATAGCTACAAATGGGCAGAAGTGCTAGATGCCGATGCTTTTGAGTATTTTAAAGAGCACGGTATTTTTAATAGAGAGATAGCCGATAAGTTTAAGCAGCACGTACTTTCTGCCGGAGGTTCTGAACACCCAATGACTCTTTATAAGCGATTTAGAGGCCAAGAACCAGACGTTAAAGCATTATTGAGAAGAGCTGGTTTACTAGAGGAGTAATTGAATAAAATCCCAAAACATATTCTGCCAGTAATTGTGTTCGCGCAATTTGCTGGCACTTCGCTCTGGTTTGCTGGAAATGCCATTTTACCGCAAATTCAGCAGACTTGGGCATTACCCAAAGACAGCATTGCACAGGTAACCTCTAGCGTAATGTTAGGCTTTATTGGTGGTACGCTAATATTTGCACTTACCTCTTTAGCCGATAGGTTTAATGCATCGAAAGTCTTCTTTCTCTCTGCCGTTTTAGGAGCTTTATTCAACTCTGCCGTATTGTTTACTGGCGAATCATTCGGAGCACTTTTACTATTCCGTTTTCTCACTGGTATCTGCATTGCCGGAATATACCCAGTTGGTATGAAAATAGCCTCAGACTGGTTCGATGGTAGGCTTGGCAAAGCCTTGGGTTACTTAGTTGGTGCCTTGGTAATCGGTTCAGCCTTTCCCCACCTGCTCAATCATTTTGGCGCAGGCTATGATTGGCGCCCCGTGCTGGTTGGCACTTCAGTATTGGGTATTTCCGGTGGCTTACTCATGTATTTTTTAGTAGGTGAAGGCCCGGCAAGAGTAAAATCAACCTCCTTTTCTCCTAAGGAGGCTTTCAGAGTATTTCAGAAGAAAGAATTTCGCTGGGCAGCTTTTGGCTATTTCGGTCATATGTGGGAATTATACACCTTCTGGGCTTTCATTCCTTTAGTTCTAACCTACTACTCCGAAACACAATCCATTAATCTACCAATTAGCCTATGGACGTTCATTATTATGGCTTTAGGTATGATTGGCTGTGTTCTAGGGGGAATTGTTTCTATTAGAAAAGGCAGTACTAAGGTAGCTTTTGGCTTTTTATTGGCTTCTGGCATACTCTGCCTGCTCTCTCCAATGTTTTTTCAATTACCACCAAGTGTTTTTTTAGTACTTCTATGCTTTTGGGGGTTTGTTGTTATTGGAGATTCGGCTCAGTTTTCATCACTCAACGCACAAAAAGCACCAATTGAGTTAAAAGGAACTGCACTTACCATTGCAGTAAGTGTAGGTTTTTTCTTGACCATCCCAAGTATTCAGCTCCTTCAACTCCTAACCAATTACATTGGTGTAGAATGGTTGCTTTTCACTTTAGCAATTGGGCCTGCTCTAGGCCTGTTAGCTACAAAAAAGCTTATTGATAATCCCTAACAGACCTAGAAGCTGAATCTTCGTTTTCTACATTCCAGCCAATTTGCATTAGCTCATCAGCGGTCATTTCCACCACATTAACATCTAAGGGAATTGTTGTCAATGGAGCATTGAGGCTATCTTTTTCAACCTTTACTATCTCATCTATAATGTCCATTCCTTTGATCACGTGGCCATAAATCATATAGTCGTTATCTAAACGCTTGAGCCCTTTTTCGTTCTGAACAATGTAAAACTGACACGCTGCAGATAGCTTACCCGGGTTATTATCTCGGCCGGCACCAAAAGCTCCATAAACATGCTTATGCCCTGCCTCAAACTCAGGTTCCAACAAGTGAACTGAGTAAGCAAAGCCCTCTGGCGTGTCTGGGCAACCACCCTGAGCCACAAACCTATCTATAACACGGTTGAAAGAATAATCATCGTAATAACCCTCTTCTGCCAGATCAAGAAAAGCTTGCTTGTGCTTTGGAGTATCATTGTACAACCAGATAAGTATTTCTCCCTGAGGGATTCTTATTTGGCCTACTTTAAAAGTTTCTGGTGGGGTGCAACTTACCATTACGGTAACCAGCACAAGCATAAAAATTTTCTTCATAGAGAATTAGTTCAAAGGTCTGGCTTTGAATTTAAGGGTTTTAGCCAATTCAAATACCTTCTCTTTTTCCTTTTCTGTAACTAATAGTACAGAACTCCCTTTTTCACCTGCTCGGCCCGTTCTACCACTTCGGTGAGTATAGTATTCTATTTGTTGTGGCAATTGATAATGAACCACAAAATTGAGATGCTTCACGTCAATCCCTCTAGCTGCAATATCGGTGGCTACTAGCAAATCTATTTTACCACTTTTAAACATGCGCATAACCTTATCTCTATCGCGTTGCCCCATATCTCCCTCAATAACATCTACAGATAGATTCTTTGCTTTAAGCTTTTTGGTAAGCACCTGAGCTGCTTTTTTAGTCTGGCAGAAAATCATGCCACGCTGGTCTTGGTGGTAAGCTAAGAAGTGCAACAACTCGTGGGTCTTATCGCTAGACTTGCAGATGAGGTACTCGTGGGTAATGTTCTCGTTTACACCAGCACTTCTACTAACCTGAACTCTGAGCGCTTCTGGCTTCAAAAACTTCTTTATAATTTGATGGATACCATCGGGCATAGTGGCCGAAAAGAGCCAAATATTTCTGCTCTCGCCAATTTCATCCAAAATTCTGAACATATCGTCTTTGAACCCCATACTCAGCATTTCATCTGCTTCATCGAGGGCAACAAAACGAACATGAGCTAGAGAAATCACCTTTTTGTTCAGCAAATCTATCAACCTACCCGGAGTAGCTACAATAATTTGAGTAGGGCGTTCCAGCCTTTTCATCTGGTCTCCGATTGGGGCACCACCATAAACCGACTCTACAAAAACCTTATCACTATACTTGGTAAACTTAAATAGTTGCTTGGCTATTTGTTGACAAAGCTCGCGTGTAGGGGCTAAAATTAAGCCTTGTACTTTGTCTGAATTGGAATTAACCAACTGAAGCATTGGCAAGCCAAAGGCCGCAGTTTTACCAGTTCCGGTTTGTGCCTGACCTACAAAGTCATTATCGAGCTTAAGAAGCTCAGGAATAGCCCTTTCTTGAATTTCAGTTGGTTCAAAAATTCCGAGCTCACTTAGCCCTTTAATTAGGCCGTTGTTTATACCTAGTGTTGAGAATGTACTCACAGTAATTATTTAAGCGTCAAAGTTATAGCTAATTGTATTGAAAAAGAAGGCAATACTTCTTTGAGAATGTCGGTAGCAATAAGCTTAATTTTTAACTTTGAATATGAATTTGGATGGAATAGCTCCCGTTAAAATCGGCATTATCACAGTATCAGACAGAGCCAGCGAAGGAAAATATGAAGATATTTCTGGCCCTGCCATTATAGAAACCCTAAACGACTATCTCTCCACAAAGTGGGAACCAGTTCACCAAATTATTCCCGATGAGCAGTATTTGATTGAAAGTACACTCAAGCAAATGGCAGATAAAGAAAAGTGTTGCCTTATTGTAACTACAGGAGGAACAGGGCCAGCTCCACGAGACGTAACTCCAGAAGCAACAGAAGCGGTTTGTGATAAAATGATGCCTGGTTTTGGAGAGCTTATGCGTCAGGTGAGCCTACAATATGTACCAACCGCCATACTCTCAAGGCAAACTGCGGGCATTAGAGGCAATAGCCTAATCATCAATTTACCAGGTAAACCTAAGTCTATCAGAGAATGTCTGGACGCTGTTTTCCCGGCTGTACCATACTGCATAGATCTTATCAACGGCCCATTTCTAGAAACCAAAAAAGAGGTAATGAAGGTCTTTAGACCAAAAGCTTAGTAGAAAAGTCAGACATTAGGATTTAAAAGGTCCATCTGCAATATCGCCTACCTATTACCGAATTGGAACCCAGGTAGGTTCCCCATGATAGAAGTCGCCAGAGGTTATTTTGGTGAACTTACCATCTGCTATATCTAAGGTATAAATCTGGTCACCGTCATTCTCGGTAGTACCATGAAACGCAATCTTTTCACCTGAAAGTGACCAGGCAATTTCCTGTTCCGAATAAGGGGTATTTGTAAACCTTTCTAAGCCTTGAGTTGACAAATCATATAGCCAAATATCCCATTTAGGGTCATCAGAAGCCTCGGCTAAACAAACGGCCAGCCGTTTACTGTCAGGAGACCACGTAGAATACTTTGCTATCAAAGGAAAAAAACTAACCTGTTCAACTTCTCCATTTCCTAGATTCATCACGAATAACTGATTAGAACCTGTCCGATCAGAAACAAAAGCCATTTTTTGACCATGTGGAGAAAGACTAAATCTTCCATTATAGCCATTGGTATTGGTCAACTGGTAACGATTATTTCCGCCTAAATCACACCTCCAAATATTCTTACTATCACCATCGGAAGTCGTGTAATAAATGTACTCAGCATTGGGTGAAAGTCGATAGTCTGCCAAATGAGCTAAAGGCAAGGCGTCTGTTTTTTTTGACCGAATATCCATTGCCAAAACAGTGAAGTTTTCAGTACTATCGTTAGAATAGTAAACGAGCTTCTGCAGACCTTCATTCCAATGAGGTTGCCAATCATAGCCAACATTTTGTGTTAGCCTTTCCTCCCATTGGCCTAAAACATCTGATTGATATAAATCGAAATTTCCATTAGCTTTTTTTAAATAAACAATCTCTTCTTTGATCTGCTCATTAGGGCTGCATGCAAGAACTGATAGAAGCAACAACACTAAAAATCTTCCCTTCATATTAATCAGGCTCATCTGGTTCGATTGAAGTATAAATTATGGAAATTGACTTCTGTAAAGCTAGAGAAAACTTTTCTCTCATTTTACATGTTGCAACATACAAAGAAAGAATCATGAGCAATTCAATCATCCGAATAGAGCGGTTACAATTCCCCTGGCAAACCCAAGATCCTTTTCTATTTTGCGCATTTCATAACGACAAGTACCCTAAAGGAAATGGCCAATTAGGTCCAGTTACAGGCACCTCAGGTAGAACAATTGGTTCGGACTTTAGTGGAAAAGATGGTTGGAGTATGTATCATGGTGATACAGTGCCAGGCTTTCCTGCCCACCCTCATGTTGGCTTCGAAACCATTACAATTGCCGAAAGAGGATTGGTAGACCACTCAGATTCGTTGGGGGCTGCCGGAAGGTTTGGCAATGGAGATGTACAATGGATGACTGCCGGAAAGGGTGTTCAGCATTGCGAAATGTTTCCCCTTTTAAAAGATGATGAAGAAAACCCGCTATTACTCTTTCAGATTTGGCTCAACCTGCCGAAAGCCAGTAAAAAAGTAGATCCCTATTTTGGAATGCTCTGGCATGAAGATATCCCAATGTATCAACACGCTGACCATGCTGGACGAAAAACATCCGTAAAAGTAGTAGCCGGAGAATTAGGCGACATCAAGCGATACGCACCTGCCCCAGATTCATTTGCCGCCAAAGCTGAAAACCAAGTAGCCGTCTGGATGATAGAAATGGAACCAGAAGCTGAGTGGACAATACCAGCAGCCAACGCTGAAGCTAACAGAAGCCTATATTTATGGAGTGGAAATTCCGTAGAAATTGAAGGGGCCGAAGTACCCAACATGCATGTTGTAAAACTGAAAGCTAGCGAAGAAACCACTATTAATAATGGTGGGCAACCCGCCCAATTTTTAATGCTTCAAGGTAAATCCATCGGAGAACCAGTGGCCACCTATGGCCCATTTGTAATGAACTCCAATCAAGAGATTCAGGAAGTAATGATGGAGTATCAAAGAACAGAATTTGGTGGCTGGCCTTGGCCTTCGCATGCTAACACGCACGATCCTTCAAAAGGGAGGTTTGCCAAACATGCAGATGGCAGAGTTGAAGAAAAGGGTTGATTGGTAATTTGTTGATCAGATGATTTGGTAATTGTTGACTGTACTGTCTTGGCGAGACATATATTGAAAAAACTGAAATTAATCTGCCCTTTTGGTAGAGTGATTCAAAGAACAAAAGAGGCTGTCTCAAAAGCTAACTGTCATTACCGATTCCGCTCCTATAAATCGGGATAGAATCACTCTAAACTGGCTCTGTAGGCCGAAAGAGGTTCCAGTCAAGCTGGGAATGACGTAAATAGCAGCTTTTGAGACTGCCTCTTTTGACACTTAAAATTCCTTGTTTATAACTCTACAACTAAGCGATATAGGCCACCACCTTCTACACCAATATATAGATAACCATCGTTGCCCATCTCTACATTACGAACTCGCCCAATGCCTTCAGCAAACTTTTCTTCCTTCACTACTTTATTATCTTCAATAACCAGGCGAACTAAGTAGCTAAACTTCAATGAGCCTACTATTAAGTCACCATCCCAACCCGCGTACTGAGAGTTTTGAACAAAGGCCATTCCGCAAGGTGCAATAGAGGGCACCCAGTAAGTCACTGGCTGCTCCATGCCTGGTCTTGAGGTTGCATCGGTAATTGGTTTTCCACCATAGTTAACACCGTAAGTCACCACAGGCCAACCATAGTTAGCACCAGCCTTAATTAAATTTACTTCATCTCCTCCTTGCGGCCCATGCTCATGCTCCCAAATATCTCCAGTGTTAGGGTTAGTCGCTAAACCTTGTGGGTTTCTATGACCATATGAATAAACAGCCTCTTTGGCACCATCTTGTCCCACAAAGGGGTTATCTGCTGGTATTCTACCATCATCGTGAAGCCTGTAAATCTTTCCACCATCTCTGGTAATATCTTGCGGATTTTCATCTCTATTCCCTCTATCACCGATTGAAAAATAAACGTGGTTTTCTGAGTCAAAAGCAATTCGGCTTCCAAAGTGAGGAGAAGCAGTTGTATTAGGAGAACCTTTGTAAAGCACCTCGTGATTCTCGAAAGCTGTACCATTCCACTGGGCTCTACTGAGCGCAGTCATGGCTCCGTTGCCCTCTCCTTCGCCACTGGCATAGGTAAAATAAATCCAGCGGTTGGACTTGAAATTGGGATGAAGCTCAATATCTAACAAACCACCTTGGCCTTGCACCTTGCTTTCAGGTCCTCCGGCTACATCATTGTTAAGGATAGTACCGTTGTCTAGCAAAACAATCCTACCCTCTTTCTCAGTAACCAACATTTTGCCATCAGGTAAGAAAACCATTCCCCATGGGTTCTTCAATTCTCCATTGACCAGTTTAACTGTCATCTGACTGGCCAATACTGGCTCTGTAGGGTCGTTCGACTTATTGGCTGGTTCTGCAGCACATGAAAAAGCCAGAGTAATTAGCAGTAGAGTAAGAATATTTTTAATCATCATGATTGCAATTTTTAGTTTTGAACGAGAATGTCAACCTGTTTGGTTCTAAAAATTAGCAGAAACCCAAAAGCTGGTAGAGGGCTGCGGGTAGGTAAGCTGGCCTTTAGGCTGGGGGATTCGCCAGGTCGACAATTCCGCAAAATAAGCCCCACCCTTTATCCCTCTCCTCCCGAAGCCTCGGGAGAGAGGGACGGTACTGAAGTGCCAGCTTCGCCTGATGCCGTTTAGTCTTGCAGTGAGTAACATCTTCCCACTTGGGGGAAGACAGGAGATGGGGGCTCATGCACTAGACGTTGGAGATACCCGCCTACGCGGGAATGACGTCCAATTGGAACACCTTCTCAACAGCCTGAGCAGCTCTTCTTCCCTCTGCAATGGCCCAAACCACTAAGTTTTGGTGGAAATGGCCTCACCCTCTTATCCCGAAGCCTCGGGAGAGAGGGATTGCACTGACGTGCTAGCTTCGCCTAATGCTATTCAGTCTTGCAGTGAGTAACATCTTCCCACTTGGGGGAAGACAGGAGATGGGGGCTCATGCGCTAGACGTTGGAGATTCCCGCCTACGCGGGAATGACATCCATTTGAAACACCTTCTCCACCGCCTTAGCTGCTCTTCTTCCCTCTGCAATGGCCCAAACCACTAGGCTCTGGCCTCTGCGGCAGTCGCCTGCGGCAAAGATCATCGATTCACTGATCTGACCATTAAGTTTTGAAGTTTTGAAGTTCGAGGTTTTGAAGTTGCCACGAGGATCAAGCTCCAAACCAAACTGATTAGCCAAGCTATGTTCTGGGTTAGAGAATCCAATCGCCAAAAAGGCCATATCGCAGTCAATTACTTGTTCTGAGCCAGGGATTTCCTCGTATTGGAATTTGGCTTTATCTGTCCACTGAATTCTGACTGTCTCCACTCCTTTCAGCTGACCAGCCTCACCGATAAATCGTTTGGTGAGGATTGACCAGTCGCGGGCCACTCCTTCCTCATGTGAAGTAGAAGTGTTCAAAGTCATGGGCCATTCCGGCCATGGATTGGTTTCTGTTCTTGCAGAAGGTGGTTTGTCCATCAGCTCGATCTGGGTCACTTTGGTTGCTCCCTGACGATTACTGGTGCCTACACAGTCAGCTCCGGTATCTCCTCCACCAATGACGAGTATCTTCTTGCCTTTGGCATTCAGTTCGGGAGATAATTCATTGATTTTACCAGAAATCAGTCGGTTCTGATGCGTCAGGAACTTCATAGCAAAGTGTACACCGTTCAGTTCTCTTCCTTCAATCGGTAGATCGCGAGGCACGGTTGAGCCTACACAAAGCACTACAGCATCGTACTGTGCTTCCAGCTCCTGAGCCGTAATATCTTTACCTATCTCTACTCCACATTCAAAGTTGATTCCGGCTTGTTCCATCAGACTTACTCTTCTGGCAACCACCTCCTTGTTCAACTTAAAGTCAGGAATTCCAAGCCTTAAAAGTCCGCCTGGTGCTTCATCACGCTCAAAAACGGTGACCGCATGCCCTTGCTTTCTTAGCTCTTCCGCAGCAGCCAATCCTGCAGGTCCAGAACCTACTACAGCCACCGATTTTCCGCTTTCGAAATTCGGGGCTATTGGTTCTTCCCAACCTTCTATAAAGGCTCTTTCTGAGATTTCCTTCTCAATATGCTCGATGTTAACAGCCGCATTATTGATGCCCAAAACGCAACTAGCTTCGCACGGGGCAGGACAAATTCTTCCTGTAAACTCAGGGAAATTATTGGTACTTTTCAGCACTTCCCAGGCCTCCTTCCACTCACCGCGGTAAACGGCATCGTTGAAATCTGGAATCTTATTGCCTAGTGGGCATCCGTTGTGGCAGAATGGAATTCCGCAGTCCATACAGCGGGCTGCCTGCTCAGTATACTGAGTCTCAGCCCAAGATTCAACAAACTCTTCAAAGTGATGAACGCGCTCCTGCGGAGCCTGCATGCTCTTCTTATCCCTATCGTATTTCAAAAATCCTTGTACGTCTCCCATTATGCCATCACATTTTTAAAGTCTCTCTTTTTAGCCATCACACGCTTGTATTCAATCGGAATTACCTTCACGAAGCTCGTTTTGGCAATACCCCACTGGCTGAGCAACTCAATGGCTTTCACACTATTCGTATATCTGTGATGCTTCTCCATCATCATATGCAGGAAGTTGAAATCGTCCTCTTCAGGAAATTCCAGTTCCACTAAATCCATATTACATCTCGACTCAAAGTCGAAGTCAGCGGCATAGACATAGGCAATACCTCCCGACATTCCGGCTGCGAAGTTTTTGCCGGTTTCTCCCAGCACCACTACGCGGCCACCGGTCATGTACTCACAACCGTGATCTCCAACACCCTCCACAACGGCCTTGGCTCCCGAATTTCTCACGGCAAAGCGTTCTCCAGCCTGACCGTTGACGTAAAGTCTGCCTCGCGTTGCTCCATAGAGCGCCACGTTACCGATCAGCACGTTGTCTGCCGCCTTGCACTCACTTTCCGGATTCGGATAGATGACCAGTTTCCCGCCTGAAAGTCCCTTTCCAACATAGTCGTTTGCCTCTCCTTCCAGGTTGAAGGTGATTCCATGCGAAAGGAAGGCTCCGAAGCTTTGTCCCGCTGCACCCTGGAAATCCACAGTGATGGTTCCATCGGCCAATCCTTCCGGACCAAACTGCTCGGTGAATTTTCCGGCCAGCATAGCACCTGTAGTTCTATTTTCGTTATGAATAGCCTGCTCGAACCTTACCCTTTCCTGATGTTTGAAAGTCGGCTGAGCCAGCTTGATCAACTGATGATCCAGCACCTCTTTGGTTCTGGAAGGCTGTAGCTGCGTTTTCTGCTGTGACATGCCCTTTTCAGCAAATGGATTGTCCAGGATTCTGGTCAGATCTATTTCTCCGGCCTTTTCAGTGGCTTTTTCCTTGTTGAAGCTGAGTAAATCGGTTCTTCCAACCAACTCGTCTACCGTACTGATACCCAGTTCAGCCATAATGACTCTGAGTTCTTCGGCCAGCATGGTGAAGAAATTCACGATATGCTGAACCTCTCCGGTAAATAGCCTTCTCAACTCAGGTCTCTGCGTGGCTACACCCACAGGGCAGGTATTCAGGTGACACTTGCGCATCATAATACAACCTTCAACCACCAACACTGCGGTGGCAACACCCCATTCTTCTGCTCCTAGCATGGTAGCAATGGCAATGTCACGTGCTGTTTTAATCTGACCGTCAGTTTGTAGTTTTACACGATTTCTCAGACCATTTCTGAGCAGGGTCTGATGTGCTTCTGCTAGGCCAATTTCCCAAGGAATACCTGCATGTTGAATGGAGCTGATCGGTGATGCACCTGTTCCTCCATCGTGACCTGAAATCAGAATGTTGTCTGCATTGGCTTTCGCCACACCGGCAGCGATTGTGCCTACACCAGCTTCAGCCACCAGCTTTACATTGATTTCGGCCTTGGTATTTACATTCTTTAAGTCGAAGATCAGCTGAGCTAAATCTTCAATAGAATAGATATCGTGATGCGGTGGCGGTGAAATCAAGGTTACTCCCGGTGTGGAGTGCCTAATCCTGGCTATATTTTCATCCACCTTGAGTCCAGGCAATTGGCCTCCCTCTCCCGGTTTCGCACCTTGCGCCACTTTAATCTGGATTTCATCGGCATTGATCAAATAGTGAGTGGTTACACCAAAGCGTCCGCTCGCCACCTGTTTTATGGCTGAACGGGCTAGCAATCCATCGCTTCCCGGGGTAAATCTTACCGAATCTTCACCTCCTTCACCGCTGTTAGATTTTCCACCGATGAGGTTCATGGCCTTGGCGATAGTGGTGTGCGCTTCTTCGGAAATGGATCCGAATGACATGGCCCCAGTAGCAAAGCGCTTCATTATATTCGAAGCGGGTTCAACCTGATCCAATGGAATAGATTTGCCCTTCTTAAAGTCGAATAGGCTTCGGAGCGTAACATTTTCCTTTTCCTGATTATCAATCTCATTAGAATACTCTCTGAATAGATTCAGATCATTCAAACGGGTAGATTTCTGTAAGAGGTGAATGGTTTTTGGGTTGAAAAGGTGCTTCTCTCCTTCCGCTCTCCACTGATAGATTCCACCATCGGCCAGTCTCTTGGAAATAGTCCTCTCGTCATAAGCGAACTGATAATTCGATTTGATTTCCTTTTCAAGCCCATCGAAACTCTTGCCTGAAATACGGTTTGGTGTGCCTTTGAAGCAGAGTTTTACAATCTCATCGTTCAAACCAAGTATCTCGAAAATCTGCGCACTTTCATAAGATTGAAGTGTAGAGATCCCCATTTTGGAAAGGATCTTTCTCAAGCCATAGCCAATCGCCTTGATGTATTGATCGACAGCTTCTTCAGTCTGACCTTCTTCTGATAATGAATTAATGGTCTCAAAAGCCAAATATGGACAAATGGCTGATGCACCATAACCGATCAACGTAGCAAAATGATGAGTTTCCACCACATCTCCACCTTCAACGACCAAGCTCACTCTCGAGCGAATTCCCTGATCGATGAGGTAATGGTGAACCGCCCCCGTGATTAGCAAAGAAGGTATTGACAATTCACCTTTTTGAAGTCTATTGTTCAATACAAGAATGTTTACTCCACCTCTAACCAAATCTGCGGCCTTCTTAGAAAGGTCTTTAATGGCTTCTTTTAGATTGGTTTGGTTCGGATAATAGCTGGCCAAAAGCTCGGCAGTTCTGTAGTGCTCGTCTTTTAAGCCCTTCAAAGCCTGCAAAAGAGCAGGTTTCACAACAGGCTGATCGAGCAAAATCTTTCTTGAAGTTGGGTCATTATCTTCCAACAAGTTGTTCGACTGGCCAAGATAAACCGCTAGCGACATCACCGCCTTCTCGCGAATGGGATCTATGGCCGGATTACTTACCTGGGCAAAAAGCTGTCGGAAGTAATTTGAGATGTGCGCATTTCGTTTAGAAAACACTGCTAAAGCCGAATCATTGCCCATAGAACCGATCGGTTCTGAGCCCGTTTGGGTCATTGGCTTCAGGATATACTTGAGATCTTCCTTCGAATAACCGAAGGTCAATTGCTCCTTTAAAAGTTCGTCTGTTTTAAGTTCAAAGTTTAATGTCTTGTCTCTTGTAAGTTCAGACTCATGGGTGATGAGTTCATTGTTCCACCTCTGATAATCGTATTCCCGGCTCAGTCTCGACTTGATGGATTCGTCTTCTTCGAAGGTGTTTTCAACCAAATCTACCAGAATCATTTGTCCAGGTTTCAGTTTACCTCTTTTCAGCACTTGTGAAGGTTCAATCTCTACAATCCCGGTTTCTGAAGCGAATACAATTCTATCATCCTTAGTGATGGAATACCTTGTTGGGCGAAGGCCATTTCTGTCGATACAGGCTCCTACTTTGTTACCGTCAGTGAAACAAACTGCTGCTGGGCCATCCCATGGCTCAAGGAAGGTGGCGTGATAATCGTAAAAGGCTCTGAGTTCCTTGCTCAGGGTCATATTCTCCCTCCAGGCCGGAGGAATTAGCATGGCCATCACACGCTCAATTTCCCTTCCACCCATAATGAGCAGTTCTACGGCCATATCGAGGTTGGCAGAGTCAGAGAATTCAGCATTACAAATTGGCAGCAGCTGGTTGATTTCTTCTTTGGTAAAGTGAGTCGAAGAGAATAGCGCCTCCCTAGACCTCATTTTGTTGATGTTCCCCTTAATGGTGTTGATCTCTCCATTGTGGGCAATGTATCTGAAAGGTTGAGCCAGTCTCCACTCCGGAAGCGTATTGGTAGAGAACCTTGAGTGAATAATAGCGAAGGAAGATACCAGTCGCTCATCTTTCAGATCAGGGTAATATTCATCCAGTTGCCAGGTTCTTAATTCTCCTTTGTATATAATGGAGTGAATGGAGCATGAAGGCATGTAGAATTCCTTGGCAGAATCGAGCCCTTTGGCCTTGTACTCAGTGATTTTTCTAAAGAGATAAAGCTTTCTTTGAAGCTCTCGTCCGGTTGCTCCATAAGTAGATTTGATGAAATATTGTCTTACATAAGGCTCATTGCTCTTGGCGAACTCACCGATCTGCTCGCCTCTGGTTGGCACCCAGCGGGTCCAGAATGCTTCCAAATCAATCTGGCGCAAAACCGCTTTCAATATGCTTTCGAAAAGCGGAATATTTTGTTTTGGCAGAAAAACCATGGCCACGCCATAATCGCCTCTATCAGGCAATTCGATCTTTTTCTTTTGGGCAAGCTCTTTAAAATATGAGTGGGGAATCTGAATATGGATACCAGCGCCATCGCCTGTCTGGTCATCGGCAGCTACTCCTCCCCTGTGCTCCATGCGGTGAAGCATCTTCAGGGCATCGGCCACAATCTGATGAGAAGGCTGGTTTTTAATATTAGCGATGAAGCCAATTCCGCAAGCGTCTTTCTCGAATTCCTTATTATATAATCCTCTTGTCATTCTTATAATTAGTGTAGTGCGAGTTGGCAAACGTTTACATCGATTCTATACCCTATTGTAAAGTCAACCATTCTGAATTTATCTATTTTGGTTGGATCGAAAGAATGGAATTTTGAAAGAGATATGAATTTCAGCTTTGCATTTTAACGAATTAACTAACTGACAAACAACTACTTAAATTCAACAATTATCACATGTCCAAAACACCAAACGAGCAGCTACTTTTTGAGCTAATTCAGTCTATGACTAAGTCGGAAAAGAGAAGCTTTAAGCTTTATGCAAAGCGATCTGGAGGTAGTACTGAAACCAAATACATTAAGCTCTTTGATGTAATGGAAAGAATGGAGCTTTATAATGAAGAACTCATTTTAAAGAAATTACCAGACACCAGTAAAACACAGTTTGCCAACCTCAAATCTCACCTTTACTCTCAAATATTAGGAAGTTTGAGACTCTCTAACCTTAAGGATGATATTGATATTGAGTTGCGAGAACAGCTTGACTTTATTCGGGTACTTTATAAAAAGGGACTATACCAGCAAAGTTTACGACTGCTCAATCGCGCCAAAAATATTACAGGAGACTATAGAAAAGACCTTTTTCATCTTGCCTTATTAGATTATGAAAAACAAATACGATCACAACAAGTCTTCGACCTAGAAGAAGAGCAAGCCTATGATATAGATGTGCAAACTGATAAAGCCATGAAGCGCTTTATGAATGTACAGAAGTTCTTCACTTTAGCCACACGTTTAAAGGCTAGGTTTGTTCAACATGGAATGGTTAAATCTGAAAGGGAAATGAATAACCTAAAGGCCCTGTTTTATACTAATCTTCCCGATTTTAAGGAAGAAGAGCTGGCCTTCAATGAGAAATTCTATCTCTACAGAGCATATTATTGGTTTTCTTATTTGACATACGATTTTGATGATTGTGTGCACTACGCAGAAAAATGGGTAAACATTTTTCATGAAACAGGTCTGGATAAAAAGAGAAGAGCTGCCTATTTAAAAGGGTTAAACAGACTTTTACAATCGGCCTTTAGAGTAAATAACCTCACCAAATATGATGAATACTATCAAGCGCTTTCAAATTTTGAAGAAAAAGAAGGTGCAACACTAGCCAGCAATACGCAGGTTCTATTGGTCAAATATAAGGCCATTCAAACCTTCAACCATGTGTTCATGACTACCCAGTTTACCGAGAACCTAGAAAAGGTTCAGGAGGTAATGAAAAAGGTAGAAGCCAATAAAAAGTTCATAGACAAGCATAATTTGGTAGTCATCTATTACAAAGCATCTGTTTTCTACTTTGCTTCAGAAAGGCATAATGATGCTCGTTTCTACCTAAATAAACTACTTAATGACAGCGATAGACTCCGCAGCGACCTTAAAGGTTATGCTCGAATTCTCAGTATTCTTATAGATTACGACACTGGCGAAGAGCAGTATTTCGAGCAAAAACTGAAGGCCGCCTATGACTTTATAGTTTATGAAGAAAACCTAGGTAGAGTGCAGCAAGTATTTTTAGATTTTCTTGGCAAAATTGGGTCTATCTATCCTCAAGACCTCAAAAAGGGATTTATGAGCCTAAAAGCTGAAATAGAAAAAGTAAATGACGGTGATTTCTCCAGAAAGACCCTCCTCTACTTCGACTTAATGAGCTGGATAGATTCTAAAATTGAAGGAAGAAGTTTTGCAGAAATGGTTCGCGAAAAAGCTAGAGTACAGATGAGGTAAGGCTGTAACCTTTTTACGACTTTTGGAGTTCGATGAAGGGGCTCAGCAAAATTGGCTGAGTCCTCAGAACTCTTATATTTACTTTATGTCTGACGAACGAAAGGTTGTTCTTGTACTGCTCAGTATTGCTCTTTTCATTCTTATTCTTCACAGGCCTAAGCCAATCGAGGAGATTAATAAAGCCACTCAATTAGTTCTCAAGACTGAAAAAATCTATGTGGAGAACGTAGATGATATTTTGCATATAGACAGTGTTTTGGTAAAACCTGTATTGTATGACCATGTCTATTTTCTAGATGCCCTCCCCTATAAACAGGCCAAAGAAGAGTTTATCAACGTTATGCTCCCGGCCATTCTTATAGTAAAATGGCAATTGAATCAGGACCTGAAGAGACTTGAAGAAATTATGAAGGAAGGCATTCAAGATCAGGGAGATAGTATGCTCGTAGCCAACTGGGCCGAAGAATTCAAAACCGATGATTTAGCCACCCTCAAGCGTAGGCTTCTTACTCACCCAAATAGTATAGTTTTGGCACAAGCCGCTGTAGAGTCTGGCTGGGGTAAGTCTCGCTTTTTTATGGAAGCTAATAATGTTTTCGGGGTTTGGAGTTTCGATTCAGATGAACCTCGAATACCAGCCAGTATCAGCAGAGAAGAGTATCAGGTATATTTGAGAAAATACGACAACATAGCGGAGTCTGTTATGGATTACTTCAAAACCATAGCCAGAGTTCCTGCCTACACAAACTTCAGAAGAAAAAGAGCAGAAACTCAAAATATTCGGGAGCTTCTTCCTTATCTTGACAGATACTCAGAGCGTGGCGATGAATACGTAGCCCAGCTTTTGGGTATGATTAGATACAATAACTTTCAGCAGTACGACAAATATCAGATCGACCCTGCCTATGTGGTTAAAAAATAAGTTTCTCTTTCTAGCACTTACGCTTTTATTAGCTCCCAGCCTTTTAGCTCAAACCAGTTCTATTGCAACGTTTGTATATCACCGTTTTGGTGACGACCGTTTCCCTAGCACTAATATTAAGTTGGCGCAGTTTGAGGCACACCTCAAATACCTAAAGGATAACGATTATCAGGTAATTACTCTTTCTGAGGCTATTGAAAGAGTAAAAAAACGCAACCGCTTTCCAAAAACAGCTGTACTTACCGTAGATGATGGGTACAAGACATTCTATAAAAACGCCATTCCTTTGCTGAAAAAGTACGGATTTACTGCTACGCTTTTTGTAAATACAGAGACCGTTGGTGGAAGCGATTATATGGATTGGAATCAGATCAAAGAAGTTGAGCAAGCAGGTATTGAAATTGGCAATCACTCTCACAGCCATGCATACTTTCTGAACGGAAATCACAATCAATTTTTAGAAGACCTTAAAACCAGTGAAGCTCAGTTTGAGACCAACCTAGGTGAAAAACCAATTCTCTTTGCCTACCCTTATGGTGAGTGGAATATTGAGATGGCCGAACACTTAAAAAACGAAGGCTATCTAGGCGCTGCCGCTCAAAATTCGGGACTTCTCTATAAAGAAATTCCAGTATTCAATTTACCTAGATTTCCTATGTCTGAAGCTTATGCCAAGCTAGAAGACTTTGTGGGCAAATTAAAAGCCCTGCCTATTGAGGTTACCAAATATGAACCCATCAGTAGTGGTTATATGGGAAGCGAAAGTCTGCCGAGATTAAATATGGAGTTTCAAGAATCTAACCTCAGGCTAGATCAGATGCAGTGTTTTATACAAGGAGCTGAATGCAAAAAGTCAATGCAAGTGGTTAAAGATGGTGTAGTAAAACTAAATGTAAGGCCAGACCGCGACCTTAAAAGGCGCAGAACCCTCTTTACCATTACTGCACCTGATAACGAAGGCAAGTGGCACTGGTTCAGCTACTTGTGGGTTATCCCGTCTATTAAGGAATAATAAAAAGTGCTAAATTGAGTAAAACATTGCACGTGAAAAGGACACTACTCTCAACCGTATTTCTAACTATTATCTTCATAGTTTCTATTAGTTCTTCACTAAAACCGTCCTTTCAGACCATAAATGATGTAGAATGGCTTATTGGCAAGTGGGAACGTACCAATGTCAAAGTGGGCACAAAAGCTTTTGAATATTGGGAAAAAGAATCTGAAAGCTCATTAAGGGGAATTGGATTCAGCATGAGAGGCGCAGACACTACTTTTGTTGAAAAGCTAAGAATTGAACAAAGGGAAGGCACCTTGTACTATGTGGCCGATGTTCGGGAAAACACTGAGCCCATCTACTTTAAATTTACTAAACTTTCAGAGTACGGATTTATCAGCGAAAACCCTGAGCATGACTTCCCTAAAATGATTAGCTATGAATTGAGAGATGGCCAAATGACTGCCACAATCTCTGATGGTGGAGTTAAAAAAGCGAGCTTCATTTTTAAGAAAATGGACTAGTAGTGTCACATTGCAAGCCTACCCTGGTTAAAGCATCTCGCTTCGACCTTTGTTAGCGACTACTTTGCCGTCAGTTTTGGTGTCTTCACCAGAACTATTCACCACTCATTTACGAATGGAGTCAGTGGTCAGGCTGGGCAGATCCCTCGCTTCCTCGGGATGAGAAAAAGATGGCTGATGCCGGAACGCTCTATCATAGACGTCAAATCAATTTGTGTAGAGGAAGTCAGCGGGAATTAGTAAACTTGGGAATTGGTAAACTCACTATTCGTCTTTTTCCAATCCTGAACGAAGTTGAAGGATCAGCCCGAAGAACTAGCTTTGTATATCTCTCCCTAGTTGAAGCGTCTCGCTTCGACAGTTGCTAGCAACCGATTTACCGCCAGTTTCAGAATTGTCCGCAAAACTATTCACCACTCATTTACAAATGAAGTCAGTGGTCAGGCTGGGCAGATCATTCGCTTCCTCGGGATGAGAAAAAAGTCTTTTGAAAGCTGCGATATGCCTTTACAGGGTACTGCTCGGTCTCCTAGACATCAAACTAAAAAGCACCTTCTGAACATCTATCGGTCTTGATTTTGAACAAAGAGCTCGAACTTAAAAGCTAGGCTACCGATCTTCAAGAAAAAATTTGAGCTAATTTTGAGTCAATGGAGTCGATTATTACAATAGTAGGTTTTCTAGGAGCAGGAAAGACCACCTTATTAAAGCACTTGGTAACCAAATCTATTGAGCAAGGATGGAATCCATTTGTTATTCTGAATGACTATGAAAATGCTAATCTAGATGTTCAGCAATTTTTAGAGCAATTAGACGCAAATTCGCTCCGAGCACTTAGCGGAAGCTGTATTTGTTGTAGTGGAATTGGAGAACTTAGAAATTTTGTAAACGACATTCCCGAAAGAGAAAATGGCATCACATTTATTGAGGCTAATGGCACTTCTGACGCATGTTCTTTGATGGGATTTCTTGGTGTGGGACTAAATGATCGATATGAACCACCCATTCAGATATCTGTAGTAGATGCGAAGAACTGGCAAAATCGTGGTGAATTCAATGAGCTCGAATTAAACCAAATACAGGTCTCTTCACTAGTAATTCTAACCCATTTAGAGGGTATTTCTGAAGAACGAAAATCGTTTGTAATAAGAGATATCAAACGGGTTAACTCTTCTGCTGAAGTTACAAGCATGGAAGCATTTAACCTGACAATTCTTCCTAAACTGACACCTTCTACCAACAAGCCTCAACAGTTAGATCATCTAAAAGCACATTGGTCATCTTGCTCAGTAGATTTACCATATTTGCCGAATAGCTCCTGCATAAATGAGCTCTGCAAAAGACTGCCCGATAACATTCTACGTGTTAAAGGCTGTACCAAAGTTGGTGATGATGATAGCTACACATATTTCCAGCGTACACCAAGTGGAGAGGTTACAATGAAAGCCTTTTATGGAGAACCAACCACTGGCCCAAAACTTCTATGTGTTGGTCCTGGTAGTGATCCAAGTGTATTAGAGCAAGCTATAACGGAAAGCATTAACATAGCCAACGCCAAAACTGTATAAATCCTTACTCTTTAGGTCTTAATTGCTTTCGCACTCTGCACGCCTACGAACTTTTATAGAAGTAGTGGAAATAGCATGATTGGTCATTGGTAAATTAGGTATTTGTCATTAATGAAAACTGGTAAGCTTGTTATGAATTATTAGACAATGGCCGTAATTTGATCACTCTTCTTTGCCCCGAAGCGTCAGGACAGAGAGCTCTGCCAAATATATTTACTTCCCCTTCTTATGGCTTACAAAGGTGTCAAGTCTAACAAAATGAATCATAAAAAAAGACCACTCCGATCGTCTATCGAAATGGTCTAGGTCAATGAATCTATGTATAGGACTTACTTGAAAAGTAAATCTCGTTGATGTCTAATTTTATTTTTCAATCACCCCGCATCCAATTCTTGGGCCTGCGGCTCCCGAAGGCTGAGAAGTGAAATCATCTGGTCCAGCATGAACAATTACTGCTTTGTTCAGAATATTAGTAGTAGAATCGCCTCCTATAGACCAACCTTCTACCTGCATATTAAAAGTTCCTGTGCTGTCTTCGCCAATTGTAATGTTGCCAATATCTCCTTTGTGAAATTCCTCATCTTCTAATCGATGTCCATGCTCTACACCTAGAGGATTCCAATGTCCTCCTGCAGACTTACCATCAGGGGCAGAACAATCTCCTGTTTCATGCAGGTGAACAGCATGCTCTCCAGGGGCAATTCCTCTTAAAGCCACTGTCACATCTAGCGAACCATCGGCCACCTCTTTAAACGTCACCATGCCAGCCAAATCGCTTCCACTTTTACTCATTATCTGAGTGGTTATGGTTTTGTCTTCCATATTAGCTTTTGGTTGCGTTTGCTCCATTTCTAACTGGTCGACTTCTTCTGTTTTATCCTTTGTTTCAGAACAAGCGAAGATGGCCATCCCTATTCCTAGTGCAAGTGTTAAGTTTTTGGTTAATATTTTCATGGCGATCAATTCAAATTTGGTTGCCAACCATATTGAAAAACCTATGCCAAGAAATGAAAGACAGCTTTTAAAGCCGAAAAACGAAGATTGGACAATTCAAAACTTTGTCATTTTGAAAATAGGCTTGTCAAAATTGTAGAGCATAGTCGAGCATTACTTCAGAAACTAGCGTTGAATGGTCAAAAACAATAATGGTCAAAACGCGCTTGATATTTGTGAGTATAAAGGCACACTATAGCACCCGAACGCCATGAAACACATTATATATGCTTGGAAGGTACTGAAGACTGCTGTTCCGTCATTTTTAGCCGACCACTGCTTTAGATTCAGCGCAGCGCTTTCTTTTTATACCTTGTTCTCTATTGCTCCTCTCATTCTACTAGCCATTTACATAGCAGGAATATTTGCCGATGATGCCGTAGTGAGAGACCAGGTAACCACACAGTTTGAAAACTTAATAGGAACGCAAGGTGCGAGTGGGGTAAGAACTTTAATGGACACGTTGCATCGAGAAGATCAGAATACCTTTTCTCTAATAGCTGGTGCTGGAATTTTACTCTATTCTGCTACCAATATTTTTATTCAGGTGCAAACGTCTTTCAATGAGATATTTAAGGTAAAAGCTATAGAAGGTAAAAGTTTTAAGAAGTTAGTAATCGATAGGCTTATTTCATTAGGCATGGTACTGAGTCTCGGGTTCATTATGATCATCTCGTTGATCGTAGACTCAATAGTGGTCACCTTTGTAGACTTTCTGAGCAATACTTTCGATGAACTGTCTGTAGCTATGGCCATGGTTGCACAATATGGACTTATTCTATTGCTTATTTATGGGGTTATTTACTCACTCATCAGGTTTTTACCTGATGTAGTCATTCCTAAGAGATTCATTTTTAAAGGAAGCCTCATTACTGCTCTGTTACTACTTGTAGGTAAATTCGGTATTGGCTGGTATATAGGAAACAGTAATTTTAGCAAACTTGGTGGTGCCTCTTCTGGAGTAATCATACTGATGCTCTGGGTGTATTACTCCTCAGTAATTTTATTCTTTGGGGGTGAACTGATTAAGGCAATGGCGAAGGTGAGTGATGTTTATATCCGCTCGACTCGTTATGCCAAGCGGATTAAATATGTTGAGCTAAAGGATGAGTAGTGAGCTTATCTCGGAAACTTATCTGAATTACTTCAAATCCAGATAAACTCATCAGCCTGTAATAACCAATCTTCGATTTTAGATTTACGATATTCATTAAAAACGCATCCAACATCGTAAATCTAAAATTGGATATATCAATCCTCCCCTTCTTCAGGCAAACCGGCATCTAGCTCCAAAGCCTTGACACTCTGCACAGCATTACCCGCAATTCCTTTGATAGATCCATACATATCTATGGTATTGGTAACCACCTTGTCGATTTGCTTCTCGCGCTGTTTCCAAATACGCTGCATAGAGTTCTTCTCTCGCTCTAAGTCAGACTTCATCTGTGAGAATCCTTCCACAATGGCTTCTACCTGCATGCGGAAAGTGTTACTTGTCAGGAAGTCGTACAACATGTGCATTTTGTCGCCTTTACCTTCCTGAGAAATGGCCACTTTACTGAGTTGAATTACCGATTCTCTCAACACCGCACACAAGCCTTTGAACTCGCCAAAAGAGCAAACCCAGACTCCATCTCTCAAGCCCATACGGTCCATATCGGATGGCATGGCTTCGGTAACAAGCACCCCGACATCCGCCTCCTTATCGCGCATATCTGCTTTGAACTTCTCTATCCATCCAGGTTGAAAGTCTTTAGTCCGCTTACTCTCATAATAGATTTTTCCGCAGTTCTGGACCGTTCTGGTATTCACCACCTGAATACAGTCGGCACCACGAACGCCCTTTTTGATTTCCTCTATAGTATCTAAAGGGAACTGGGTTGAAAGCCACTCTTCAATGGCCAACTCTTGTACCTCTCCTTGCAATTGCATAGAGCCCTGAGCCTGCTTTCGCTGCATTTCTTCCGTGAGCTTCTTCTGGTCTTCTAGCTTTTTTTCTAGCTCCTTCATTCGAAGCTCGTTCTTTTCGGCCTCAGATTTACTGATCTTCTCACGCTCCTGAATAAGCATTTCATTCAGTAGCTTTTGAGCCTTCAATTCAGCCTGTTCAGAAGCCTCTTCTTTTTCGCGCTTAAGCCTTTCAATCTCAACCTTAGATCTGTTGAGTTCTTTAACCTGCTCAGACTTTTCGTTCAACTCCTTCTGCAATGCCTCAAATTGTTCGGCTTGCTCTGTGGCCAATTTAGACTTTAGCTTATCTTCTAAAAGCTTTTTCTCTTGAGCCATTTGCTTTTCCAACCTATCTTGAAAAAGCTCGTTTTCACGCTTCTTCTTTTCTTCAAAGTCGGCTTGGGCTTTGGCTAACATTTCCTGTTCGGCCTTAAATTTCTGCTGAGCCGTGTTTAATTCAGCCTGATATTTCTGCTTAATCTCCTCCTCTAGCTGATGCGAGAGGATATCCTGTACATCTATTGCGGTGCCACAATTCGGGCAATTGATTTGATTGTTGTTTGACATGCTGAACAAATTTATTCAATGGCGAAGAAAAATCCTCTCTACGACACATTTCCTTATCACTTCCTAGAATAATATCCTCAGTGGACTCCAAACCTAGGAAAGCATCTATTCAAGCCCACCTAAGCTTATAAGGTAGTGTCCGGTCTCTAGAATAATAAACCACAAAAACATATATATTCATCCTTGAAAACTCAATAACATGACTTTCCAGAAAATCACTATCGAAGCAACTATTAGCTCAGACCTTCAAACTGCATGGGATAGCTACACTCGGCCGAAACACATCACACAATGGAACTTTGCAGATGACAGTTGGCATTGCCCATCTGCTGAAAATGACCTTCAAACAGGTGGTAAATTAAAGTCTAGAATGGAAGCCAAAGACGGTAGTTTTGGATTCGACTTTGAGGGTATTTATGATGTAGTTGAAGAAAAGAGAAGATTGGTTTACCATTTGGAAGACGGCCGAACTGTAGAAACTATTTTTAAAGAAGAAGGAAATTTCATTTTAGTGACTACCACCTTTGATGCCGAAACAGAAAACCCAATTGAAATGCAAAAAGGCGGCTGGCAAGCCATACTAAACAACTACAAAAAGCACACAGAAAGCATAAAACCTTGATAGAGTAAAAAGAAAAGCCACACCTAAAAGTGCATGGCCTTTTCTATCTAGTTTTTAAGCTTTTCAATTAGACGTTGATTGAGTCTGACAAAGTCTTGATTTCCTGCCTCGTCAGATAACTTCATCGACCTTTGGGCTGCAACAATGGCTTCCTCTGCTTTTCCTAAATCGGATAAAATTAAAGCCTCTCTATGTACTTGAAAGAAAAGCGCATCCTTATTGTTTGTGACCTTCTGAATATACTCTAGTGCCTTTTTTAGGTCTATTCCTCTTTCATGCATAAAAAGCGCAGCCTGAAAATAATCGTTGTTACTAGGCCCTTTCATTACACGCTCAATCTGGCTCATCACACGAGTATCTATCTCCACTTCCATTGGTAGAGTAGCTTGTAAATTGCCCCAATGCAAAACTAGATTTGCAGTATTAAGCATCACATTCTCCAAGGAAATACTGAAGGTTTCTTTGAAGCCCGCAGTCTCATTTACATCGGCTAGCACTGTTAAAACTGGAGATTTAGGCCCATAACTCAACCAGTTTTGACTGTCATAAGGATAGAATTGCAGCTCACATCGGTCCGATAATGGAATTGCTAAAAGGGCATATTCTCCCTTAGCCAAAACCTCGTTCCTAACATTGAAATCATCTGATAAAATGATTTTTGTGGCAGAGTTGGCACCTGCTCTCCAAGCTTCACCAAAAGGTACAATACCACCTTCACCAAATACCTTTCTACCTCTGGCACTGGGCCTAAAATAATTTATCTCAATGGTACTCATACCGATAGACTGTTTTACAGCAGCATAAGGACTAACGTTTGGTACCCTGAGTTGAGCCATAGAGGTTCCGCAAAGTGCCGCCAAGAATGGTAGCACCATCAATAATTTTCTAAACATAATTGTGTTAATTAAGAAGTTTGATTTTTGAAGTATTCTGAGGGAGATTTCCCCATAAGACTTTTAAAAGACTTATTGAATGTGGTTTTTGAGTTGAATCCTGCTTCTTGAGCTAAACCAAACATTGTCAGGTTTTTATACTTCTCTGATTTAGCTAATTCTACAAATTCTTTCACTCTATAGTAGTTCACATATTCGAAAAAATTCATCCCGATACGCTCGTTGAGTAACCTAGCTACCTCAGGGCTACTGACCTCCAACATTTCGGCTAATTCAGCTTTAAGTAGCTTTGCATTGAGGTAAGGCTTCTTTTCTACCATTAGCTCCTTCAACCTTAGCTCTAGCTGTTCTAAATCGGAATGCGAAAGTCTAGAATTCGAGTATTTTTTGACCTTGCTTAACTCTGCTATTTTGAACAATTCGGGCGATCTCAACACGTAGAAGGCTATAAACAAAATGATCAGTGCTAGGCTCATCCAAACCGTTTGCCAGGCCAATTTATTGAGCAACTGTATGCCCGCTAGGCTTAGCAAATACATGGTAAACCAACAAAGTAGACAACCACCAACAGCTATTAAAAAGTTATTAAAAAAGCGCGATTGCACTACATAGCTAATCTCAGACTCAAGCTTTGTTTTAAACTTTCGAAAAAGCCGTACCGACCGATACCAGTAGGTAACATTGTAGACTAAACCCACTCCCACAAAAAGCATCACATTCCTTAATTGCTCACCAGAGTCTGTTCTTGCTTGCAGCTCATCGTCAGATGGCCAAATGAAAAACATCACTACGAAGGCATTGTACACTACCGCAGGTAAGTAATGATATAGGTACTGAACTTTAAATCGCTCTCCATACAGTGAAGACTTAGTAAAAAGATAGACCGTTGGGCCGAACATTAGCGTAGCAAACTCAGAGAAAACCACCCATCTATAATTGTTTTCCACAATACCAGAGAGATAAGCTACCCTACTGCTTAAACCTACGGTGAGAATGATTATGAAAAAGACGATGTATCCGTTTACATTTTCTCTGTTTTTCGGAGAAACTAAGTAAACAAACAACAGAAATAGACTCTGAAGAAAGCCGAAATAAACAAGTTGGTTGAGGAATACCTGCATGGTTTATTAGTTGATAGCCATCTGATTGACGTGCTTCACTCCTTCATGATTCATTTTTAAGTTGAGGCGGTGAAAGCGTTCAAATGATTCTTGGCTGTCCCATTCTGTAATTATAAATAGATCGGGCTGATAAAAATAACCCAACGGAGATATTCCTTCCTCCATTAATAAACTCACTGTTCCACCAGAACTTTCTGCTTGTTGCAACCACTGTTCTTTGAACTGTTTAAAAGGCTTGGCTTTTTCAGACCAATAAGCAGTAAGCACCTTGAATTTTTCTTTGTGCACAACGAAGTTGACATCGGCTGACATTTCGTAGTAAGTGAGCCCAAAAGACGACCAAATGTTGCGTCTTCTCTGATGAAAGTCTGCCACCTCTCCTTCAATATCGTTCAAGAAAGCCTCTCTTTTATCGATGTCGTCCCATTTAGCTAGAATTAAGAGTTCTGGCTGATAATTTCCTTGTAAGTTTTCATTTACTCTAAACGAAGCAACTGGCTTATAACTTAAGGCTTCTCCTACAGGAACAGCCGTTTTCATATAGTCATTAAATAGCTCTTTTGTCCCAGGCTTTTGTGTGAGGAAAAGAAGATCAAGAACTTCTCCTTCCTTAAACCTATAAACTACTGAATCTGACTGAGCCATTGTTAAGCTACTTTGCAAACACAGAGTGAATAGCCAACTTAAAAGGCATACTATTCTGATTGCCCTGTTTTTCTTTAAATTTTTCATGCTGCCAATTTATTTGTCACTCCCATTCGGCAGAAGCAAAAAGGGCCTAGAGAGGTACGCATTCCGTATCGGTACCAAAAACGGACTGAAATTGTGGGTAAGTTTTTGAAAGATAGAGCTTCCCTCTGGTCTTAGCGTCTCGCTGAGACCCACGCCCAACCTATAAGTCTTAGCGAGACACTAAGACTAGGATTAAAGCCCTATCCTTATATCCCTCCCTCCCGATGCCTCGGAAGAGAAGGAATCTCTGTAGGCAAGAATTAAAAAACTTCCAAATTCAAGTACTCTTTAGCCACATTCATAAATTCCATACCCATAGAAAATTCACTATCTTTCATCTCAATAAATTATCCACTTTAAAACACACACATAATGGACTTAAACAAAGTCAAAAGCGTGGCTATATATCCTAGTATTGGTATAGCGCGTGTAGGCAACAGCCCGAACGAATACTTCATTGGCCCTACAATTCCTGGGGTAACAGCTCAAGACTCTGACGATTTCCGAGATGCTCAAGGCCGAATTAAAAGGCAGGCCGCACAGTTCCGCGTTTTCGGTCTAGATGACAAAGGAAATGTTCTAGGCGAACTCAACGAGAGTCATGGCGTAGCAATTGACTGGAAGGTTGATGTGGCCAATAAAAAAGCGGCTTGGTATCAGTTCGATATTGCATTGGATATTCCTGCTGCGGAAGGCTACTATGACGTTAACGGAAATGCTCAAAACCCAAGAGGGTTACCCACCCTTTGTCAGAAACGAAACCTTTACTATGATGGCTCAAGAAAAGAGCTAATGATTGAGGCTACTGCCAGAAGAATCAGCGGAAAAAACACTAATCAGAAAGGCACGGGAAAAGGATATATTTTCGAGGGACAAATCGGTAAGAAACAGACAGATGTTTACCTTGGCGAGGTAAGAACCGATGAAGAAGGTAGACTTCTTTTTCTAGGTGGAAGAGGCCATTCTGCAAGCTTTGAAGATAAACCCTTAACTACATTCGCCAATAATGAAGGCTGGCACGATGATACTTCTGACGGACCAGTAGATGCGTCTGTAAGCTGGGGCGAAGGAAAAAATAAGGTAACAATGGAGGCCGCTGGAGCTTGGGTGGTTGTAGCTCCACCTAACTACGCTGTAGGCGTTCAAGCGTTTACCACGGGCTACGAGCTATTGCAAGATGTTCAGTACAGAAATGGAACACACAAACCGAACAAAACAAGCTTCTATAAAAACGTTTACCCTACCCTTCAACACCTCACCCAAAATCAATGGGTAAATGCTGGAGTAAGCAGAGAGTTTGGCTGGGGAAGTGCCTACGAGTTCGACAATGAGGCATTACTCGAAAAACTGAATGACAAAAGCGAGAAAAACCGACCATTCCGCCAAACTATTTTGGAGTGTTTCAGAGACCCAACTTACACCGAAATGCAAGCTGAAGCATGGCCTCCACTGTATGGCGATGCCGTTACTTTCAACATGAACTCTACCGACCCAAGAAACTGGTATGCGGTTACTGAACTTCAGTACTTACACCTGAAAAATTGGGCTTTGGGAGACTTCGATGAAGACCAACCAATTCAGCCTAAAAAATGGGACGATATGTCGCCCGTAGAACAAGCGAACGGACTAACAGAAGCTGCTTTAGAAGAAACCCTAGGTGGACCTTTTCACCCGGGTTGCGAGTTCACTTGGCCAATGCGTAATGCTATAATATTCGATGACAAAGACCCTTGGCGAATCAAAAGGAGAAAGAACGTAAAAGATGATTTTGGTGTAGCACTTGACTCTTCAATTGCTTTGGGAGAAGGTGGCCCACTAGATGGAAGTTCTCCTGGAGACATCACCCGATGGATGGCCGTACCGTGGCAATCGGATACTTCTAGCTGTCTTTCTGCCTACAGGGCGTATGCTGGTGAATACCTGCCTACGTTTTGGCCAGCAAGAGTTCCGAACGATGTGCTCACCGAAAAGGATTATGAAACCATTCAGAATCCGAAAACTCCAAAAGAGAAGAAGATCAAGGCTTTCAGCCCTTCGAGCAGACGCAAGTGGTTGCGTGGTTATATCTTCACAGAAGACGGTCAGTTTATTGGTGGAAACTCCATTAGCGAACGCATGAAAGGAGTAACTAAATTCACCGAAGAATGGTACAAAATCGGAATCATTCTGAAGAAGCCATTGAAGAGCGACACTGATTTATTCCCAAAAGAAGTGTGGGTAGAAAGTGGTAGAAGCATTGATGAAGACCAGAAAAGAGGACTTCTGAAATCTTCTCAAGTGGAGTCTACCAAACGCCCTGATTGGGTCGATGTTAACCCTCGTAAACTGAGATAAACCTCTATGAACCAGAAAATTCTGGTATTAGGTGCTGGTACTGCTGGTTGTGCAGCGTCCATTTTTCTACGACAGTTGGGTTTTGAAGTAACCTTGGTAGAAAGACAGTCGCAAGCTAGCAGTACTGGCACTTTTAAAATTGGCGAGAGCCTCTCTCCCGATGCCTCTAAGTTACTTCAACAACTCAATGTTTGGGAAAGCTTCTGCCAAGCTTCTCATCTCAAATGCTATGGAAATGTAAGCTACTGGCATAGTAAAACGCCAACGCATCACGATTTCCTCCAGCACCCACTAGGGCATGGTTGGCATTTGGACCGTTTGGCCTTCGACCAAATGCTACTCAACAAAGCAACCGATCTGGGTGCACAGTTGCTTACCGAAACACGCATAACATCTATACGCTTTGAAAATGAGCAATGGAAGGTTGAATTGAACAATCCGCAAGGTAGCCATAGCACTAAGGCCGATTTTATGATAGATGCTACTGGCAGAAATAGCTGGCTAGCTAGACAAATGGGTATTGACCGACTATATGAGGCTGAACAGCTTGCCCTAGTGGCTTTTCTCAACATAGCAGAAGATTTTGAAGACAGCAGAACCCTAGTGGAAACCGAAGGCGCTGGCTGGTGGTACGCGGCTCCTATACCTGGCAACAGAATGGTGACGACATATTTTTATCCACCCGAGCGCATAAAGCTCCCCGCTCAGCCTACGGCAAAGGAATGGCAAAAACTCCTAGAACAGAGCCCACAAACCACCAAAAGAATTGCCCAAGCTCAAGGCGAATTAATAGCCGACTGTCATACTGTAGCGGCTCACAGTAGTATTTTGGAAGCACTATATGGTCCTGGCTGGATAGCCATTGGCGATGCCGCTCTCACCTACGATCCCATTTCAGCCCACGGTATAACCATGGCTATGGCCACTGCTAGAGATGCTGCCAACGCTATACTTTCCCACTTCAAAGGAAGTACCGAAGCACTGAATGCTTACGAATCCGTACTATGGGCGGCTTTTCAGCGATATGCTGAGGATAGACAGGGTTTTGTAGTTAAAGATTAAAGCTGATGATCCGGACTCTAGTACTAATCTTGACTTATAACCTTCAAAGAACAATCCCTCTACCCCAACATAAAGCCATTGACTAGTCCTTATTCACTCAAGGAGGACGGAGATCCAATCCCGACAACCTTCGGGACGTGACCATCGACTGATAAAGCACTTAAAAGTAAACACAGCAACCTCGATGGTTTTGATGTTGGTCGCGTTTCCTTTTGTTACTTTTCTTTTGGAGGATCAAAAGAAAAGTAAGTCATCAAGTTGCATCAGATAAAACTTGATTCCCCACCACGATTAATTCAAGACGCTGACCCAACAGTATAGGGGATCAATCGATGAAGACACCGATTGTGGCTAGGAAGACTGCAACTATAACACGTCATTTCCTCGTCCCGAACCATCGGGAGCGGGAATCCCCAAGGTCTGGTACCACAATTTGAAGAATTCAGCACCCCGCCAGTCATTGTGTCCTCACTTTGACGAATTCAAGCCGCTAAACCCACAACATGAATGATCAATCGATGTGGACACCGATTGTGGCGGCATGCCCTTTACCCTTTAGTGTGTTAGTCACTTGGTTCAATAAAACATTTGTGTGTAGATTGAACTTGGTCAAAGAAAATCAGATAACATGCACATTAACTTTAACCTCAAGGACTGTCTAATTCCAATCATTGCTTTAATCATTTTTGGTTGCAGTAATAAAAACGGCTCTTCTGATGATGATATCCTAGCCTTTGAACCTGTAGATAGTTTAGAAATAGAACTACCAGAGGAATTTTTACAGTTTACGTCTTGGAGCACTTACAATCGTGAAGATCAACAGATTCTCGTAGAGTATGGCTTAGGCAGTAATAACAGCCTGGTTATTCATCAGGTTGATTTTCTTTCAGGCAAGTATTTAGAACCAATAGTAATTCCTCAGCAAGGTCCGGGCGGATATAATTCATCTGACGCTTCCGTTTATTTCAAAAATCCTGATTCTCTTTTCGTATTCCCTGCCACAGCTCCACATTTCTACTTGTATAATAGCTCAGGTGAGCTGCTACAAAAAGTCAATTATAACGCGCCCGATAATTCAAAGCATAATGTAAGTGGCTATTATTCTAGCGCAGTTTTCTTGAATAAGAGAATATTCTTACCAACTGCACAATTTATTAGGTTTGACGACCCTCAAATCTTTACGAAATCAACTCCTATAAGATCTTTTGACTTTAGCAGTAATCAATTCATTGACTCTATTCCTTATCCTAGTTACACAAAAAATAAATCCATTACAGTAGATCGTCTGTCTCCAATAATAGCGGCAATCAATCAAGAATCATTAGTTATTAATTATCGATTTTCAGACTCTGTTTACTTCTGGAATCCAGCAACTAGCACAACGTCTAGCTTGTATCTAAGCTCAGACAAATTTGGTAAGGCCAAATTGTTCGATCGTTATCCAGATCGCGCGGAGAGCCTAGAATTCAAGGTTAAAGAAACTGATTTCGAAACAGTTATTTACCACGGAAAACGTCTCTACAGGATTATTAGTCATATTGATGAAGATGACAAGTCTCTTGAAGCTTATGAGCTTCTGCAAAACAATAAGCGAAAAATGACCCTACTCGAATATGACCTTGAAACTAAGACAAAGAGGCTATACAAGCTTCCGACCGCTAAGTATTTCACCTTTATTAATGATTACTTATATGTCGGAGGTATTTCTTTGCGAGAGGATGGTGATAAAACACTAAGGACCTTCTACAAATACAAGCTTGAATAAAGCCTAATTTAATTCAAAGTAGAGTTCATCTCATATCGCCAGTCGTTGCGTCCTCACCATGACGGATTCCAGATGCTAAACCGGAAGCATGAGCGATCAATCTGTGACACACCGGATTGTGGCGGCTGAGCAGCTTTCCCCTATTGGTCTGACCACTTCGAGTGGTCTGACCAATGAGCCTATCCCTTTCAATATTCACCCCCATTTTTATGTGAATGACATACAGAAATAATTATTCTAATGCTTTTATGGATTTTATTATCTTAGGTTTGAAAACACACACGGAATAGATAATTCCCCGTGATTTTCTAGAAACTAAAAAGGTGCGTATGGCATGCCATATTGGTTAGCTATCTTGCCAAACATTTATCTATTGAAATATATCGTGAATAAAAGCGCTCGTTACAAAACCTAATCAATGAAACAAGTAGTAGCATTTGCAGATGAATTTGGAAATAATTCGTTCGACTTTAATGGACAAGGAAGCCATTTCATAATTGCCAGTGTTATAATTAATAAAGACGAACTTGAAACTGTTAATAAGCAATTAGAAAATATTAGGAGATTTTTTTTTCAAACTGGTGAGATAAAATCTAGCAAGGTTAAACACAATCACAAAAGAAGAATCCTAATTCTAAATGAATTAACTAAAATCAAATTTTCTGTTTATGCGGTAGTTGTTGACAAAAGAAAGTTGTTCGGAGAAGGTTTTCAATACAAAAAGTCATTTTACAAGTATTTAAATGGAATACTTTACAAAGAGTTATATCGAACCTTTCCACAGTTAGAACTAAAGGTTGATGAACATGGTGGAAATGACTTCATGAGAAGCTTTAAAAAGTATGTAGAAAAGAATCACATCCGTTCTTTATTCTCAGGCTCGGAATTTTATGTCCAAAAAAGTCATAATGAATTAGGTGTTCAACTAGCAGACTTTATTGCTGGTACATTGGGATACATCTTTGATGAATTAAAAAAGTCTGACAAATCAGAGAAGTTTAGTGAGCTCTTAGAGCCAAAACTTATTAGTCTCAATCAGTTTCCAAAACAATTTGATCCTAAAGAACTGAATGAAAATGACCTTTTCACAGGATATGATGAAACCATATCGACATTAAGCATAAATAGAGTAAATGATTTTATTGATAAAACAACTGGCAATAATCAAGATGATAGAGATAGATTAAATTTCTTGAAGCTTCTTCTTTTATTTCATCAATCTAATCATCACAAGAAATATACTACCGCTCATGAATTCATGAATCATTTAAATGTTAATAGAGACAAAAGCCTGACCAAGGAGCAATTTGGAAGTAAGGTCGTTGGGCCATTGCGAGATAAAGGAATACTTATTGCAAGTAGTCGAGATGGATACAAAATACCAACAACGGCAATGGATATGAAAAAATTTATCAATCATGGTAAAAGCATAATCCTGCCAATGCTTCGCAGAATTGAGGAATGTCGAAATGCAATTTTATTAGCAACCACAAATGAGTATGATATTCTGGATGAAAACGAGTTTAAGAAATTAAAAAATATAATAGAATACGTGCGCTAACAAGATGTATTGCCAACCGAGCAAAAGTGAGAAATAGAATGTTCTGTTCATTGAGCAGGCAACGCCCCCACTGGTCTTAGCGTCTCGCTGAGACCTCACACCAAACAAAAACGTCTTAGCGAAACGCTAAGACTAGGTTTTGAGCCCCACCCCTGCCTGCGGCAGGCAAGCTTTTGACTCGTCCTGAATTCTCGGGAGAGAGGGACAGCACATTCTGCTAATATTAAACGATAGTGCTGCTGGCTGCACTCGGTACCGTCTTCCTCCTACGGGGGAAGATAAGAGATGGGGGCTTCTGTGCCAGAGTAAAGAGATTCCCGCCTACGCGGGAATGACGTGTTATGGTGAGGTTTGTGCTAGTTCTACCTACTCCTGCTCCTTCTTCTTAATCATGGTCAAAATCGTAGCAATGGCTACAGTTTCTCCGGTTTCATCGTACACATCTACCAAGAATTTCACGATGCCTTTGGCGATATCGTCTTTCTCCCCCTGGTCCCAAACTCCCAACAAAAAAGAGGCCGTCTCAGAAGTAACTGAGTCGGTCTTTTTTATTTTTAGTGGATTGTGGGTTTAGATTGACGGTTTTTATGATTGCCTGTCTTAAGAGATGGGTCTTTTAGGTTAAGCGGCTCTGAGGTTGCCCATTTTGGAGATGTTGTGGGCGATTGATATGAGGAGTGTCTCTATTTCCACTTTTTCCAGTCCCCTTAACATAAAGCGTTTGAAGCCCTTGTTGTGCTTGATTATGCCGAAGGTTGCTTCTACGTCTGCCGGCCTGTTGGCCCTGTGCCTCAGCCCCTCATCGCTGTGCAGGTTTCTGCGCACCTTTTCCTTCAGTTTTCTCAAGCCGTGGTTAAGCTGTACTGTGCGGTTTCCTTCGGCCTTGTGGCACTGGGGCCTCAAAGGGCAACCATTGCAGTTTTTGGCCTTGTATAGGCTAAGGTGCTGTTGGTAACCTGTCTTGGTAAGCCTGGTCTGTTCTCCTGTCTTTTCCATGGGTTGCCCCATGGGGCAATAAAGCTTGTCGGACTGTTCATCGTAATGCAGGTTGTTTACCTTGAATGGGTCTTGCTGCCACTTTTTGGTCTGTTCCTTATGGAAGTAGTTGTACTTCACGTAAGGCTCGACCTGTTCTTCTTGTAGGTAACTGTAGTTTTCTTCGCTGCCGTAACCAGCATCTGCACAGAGGGACTTTGGTGTTGTATTATAAAGCTGCTTGAACTGCTCTAGGTGAGGCTTCAGGGTCTGGGTGTCTGTGGTGGTCTGGTGGAGGGTGGTGTTGACGATGAACTGAGAGGAGGTGCTGATCTGCCAGTTGTAGGCCGGTTTTAGCTGGCCGTTGAGCATGTGGTCGTCCTTCATCCTCATGAAGGTGGCCTCATGGTCGGTCTTTGAGTAACTGTTCCTGTTTTGGAGTATGGCCTGCTTCTGCTCATACTCCCGGAGCTTTCCCGGCCAGTTCTTTTTGGCGTAGTTGAGCTTCTGCTTTACCTTTTTGCTTACCCGTTTGCCAGAAAGTGCCCTGTCTATCTTGGCCACCGTCTGTTCTACCTTGTTGGCGTCTATGGCCTTAAAGTCAATCTCTGGGGTGGTCGAAAGCTCTTCTTCTGCCAGTCTTTGGGTGTATTCCCACAGTTCTTCCAGTTGTCTGCCAATGCGCTCTTTGCTGGTGTTTATGGCCTTGCCCCATACAAAACTGTAGCGGTTGGCATTGGCCTCTATCTTAGTGCCATCGGTGTAGAGTTCCTTGATGCCCACCATGCCCTCTTCCACCAGCAACTGCACTACTTGGGCGAAAATCACCTTCAGGTCGTCCTTCAACCGATCGCTACGGAACCGGGCAAGGGTGTTGTGGTCTGGCTTGCTCATGCCGCTGATCCACATGAAGTGGATGTTCTCCGCCAAAGAGGCCTCCAGCTTGCGGGATGAGTAAACATTGCTCAAATAGCCATACACCAGTACTTTCAAAAGCATCTTGGGATGGTAGGAAGAACTCCCGCCACCTTTGTACTTCCGCTCCAGCACCTCTGTGTTCACCCTATCGATCACAGAGTTTACCAACCGTACAGGGTGGTGGGGGCTGATCAGTTCCTCAAGACTGGGGGGCAAAAGCATCAACTGATCTTGGTGGTAATCCTTGAAGACTTTCCGCTTGTTTGTCATACCTTAAAATAACACTCAAAGGCCTTATCCTAAAGAATTCAAGCAACTAATATCAAGACCATGAAAAAAGGGTGCCCTTTTGAGACACCCTCTAGGTTTTCCTTTTCATTCGGGAGATCCTGAAACACATTCAGGGTGATAAAACCCCTCTGTTCATTTTTAAGTAAGGCGCTAGAGTAAACGGATTCCCGATCAAGTCGGGAATGACGTGTTATAGTGAGATTCGCTCTTTCCCTACCCCTGATCCTTCTTCTTAATCATCGTCAGAATAGTGGCAATGGCTACGGTTTCGCCTGTTTCGTCATATACATCCACTAAGAACTTCACTATACCTTTGGCGATATCGTCTTTCTTTTCTTGCTCTACCTTTTCCTTCACCGTTAAGCGAACACCTATAGTTGCTCCGGGATAAACCGGCTTGGTAAAGCGACATGTTTCCAGTCCGTAGTTCAATAAAACCGGTCCCTTCTTCGCCTGAACGAACAAACCAGCAGCTGCAGAAAGCACAAAATAACCGTGTGCAACGCGACCTTCGAAGGTTGTTCCTTCCAATGAAGTCTCGTCTGTATGTGCATAGAAATGATCCCAGCTTACGTTAGCGAAGTTCACAATATCGGTTTCGGTTACCGTTCTTTTCGCAGTGATTACTGTCTCCCCTACTTCAATGTCTTCGAAGTATTTAGAGAACAAATGCTGCCCCGGATCTTTGTATTCACCACCGTATTGGTACTGCTTCGTGATCTCTGTCAAAGTAGTTGGCGAACCCTGGATAGCGGTACGCTGCATGTAGTGCATTACGCCACGCTTTCCACCCATTTCCTCGCCTCCACCGGCACGACCTGGACCACCGTGTGTCAACATTGGCATTGGTGAACCGTGACCTGTACTTTCCTTCGCACAAGCCTCGTTCAGTACCAAAATTCTTCCGTGATGACTAGCTGTTCCAATCGTATACTCGGTAGCAATTTTATCATCGGCCGTAGTGATTGAAGACACTAATGAGCCTTTTCCCTTCTTAGAAATGGCAATGGCTTCATCGATAGTTTTGTAAGGCAAAATGGTACTTACTGGGCCGAAAGCCTCCACATTGTGCGGCTCATCCACACCCAGCGGATTCTGATTTAAGAAAAGGATAGGTGAAATAAATGCACCTTTATCCCAATCGGCTCCCATCAGTTCCACTTTGTCGAGTGTACCGTAAACCATTTCGGAAGTTTTGGCTAGCTCAGCCACCTTTTTGGTTACCTCTGCCAACTGCTCTTTTCCGGCCAAAGCTCCCATTCTTACACCTTCCACAGAAGGGTCACCAATAGTGGTTTTAGCCAAGGCTTTGCCCAAAGCAATTTGAACATCCTCAACCAGCTTTTCTGGCACTATAATTCTTCGTACTGCAGTACACTTCTGCCCTGCTTTTACCGTAATTTCTTTTCGAACTTCCTTAATAAATAAGTCGAATTCTGCTGTTCCTGGTACTGCATCTTCACCCAATACCGCACAGTTCAGTGAATCGGCCTCTAAGTTAAATGGTACCGAGTTCTCAATGATTTGAGGAAGCGTTTTTAGCTTCTTACCTGTTTCGAAAGAGCCAGTAAAAGTCACGACATCTTGCGAATCGACATAATCTAAAAGTCCATTTCCATAACCAGAAACCAACTGCAAAGCACCATCAGGTAACAATCCTGAGTCGATAATTTCTTTCACCACGGCCTGCGTTAAGTAACAGGTTTGCTCAGCTGGCTTGATGATACACGGCATTCCGGCCAACCAGTTGACAGCAGCCTTTTCCAACATTCCCCAAACCGGGAAGTTGAAAGCGTTGATATGAACCGCCACACCTTCTTTCGGTACCATAATGTGGTGCCCAACGAATGATCCGCCTTTAGAAAGGCCAACCATATCGCCATCTACATGGTAAGAAGTGTTCGGGAATTGACGTCTTAAACTGGCATTTGAAAATACGTTTCCGATACCACCCTCAATGTCAATCCAGCTATCGATGCGAGTAGCACCAGTGGCTTTACTCACTTCGTAGAACTGTTCTTTCTTTTCCATGAGGTGGAAAGCCAAAGCTTTGAGCATGAGTCCACGCTCTTGGAAAGTCATTTTGCGCAAGGCTGGATTTCCTACTTTTCGAGCATAGTCATATGCTGCGCTGAAGTCTAAACCCTTAATGGTATGCGTTCCTACGACTTCGCCTGTAATGGCATGGTGCAAAACCTCGCCATCGCCATCGCCATGAATCCATTCGCCCGCAATAAAGTGTGGTATCTTATCTATCATTTCTTTTTCGTTTCGTTCCAGGTTTTATAATCTGCCGAAGCAATCGGTCGGTTAGGTTCAATTTCCCTAAGTGGTTCACATTCTTTTAGTGAAGCATAACAGTCGGCCGGAAGCTGCTGATACAACTTTGTTCCTTCTGTTTTCCAGCCAATCATATCATCGCTTACTTCTTTAATGCGCTTGGCTGGGTTACCCACAATAAGGCTTCTTTTTTCAAAAATAGAATTGGCTTTCACAAAGCTGAGTGCCCCAACAATAGACTCATCCCCTATTTCGGACTGATCCATAATTACGGCATTCATGCCTACCAATACGTTTTTACCAATTTGTGCTCCGTGAATAATGGCGCCATGGCCAATGTGTGCGCTTTCTTGTAAAGTGATGGTGATGCCGGGAAACATATGCACGGTACAATTTTCCTGCACATTGCAACCATCTTCAATCACAATTCTCCCCCAATCGCCACGAATGGCTGCTCCCGGACCGATGTAAACTTTCTTTCCAATGATTACATCGCCCGTAACGGCTGCCAAAGGATGGACAAATGCCGTTTCGTGAACAACAGGTTTGATATTGTTGAATTCGTAAATCATTAACCCACGTTTTCTAGGATTATGGCATAACCCTGTCCCACACCCACACACATAGTGGCGAGCGCATAACGCTTTCCGGTTTTTTGCAATTCTAAAGCTGCTGAATAAGTAATTCTAGCGCCTGTCATTCCCAGTGGGTGACCGATAGCAATAGCACCTCCATTCGGGTTGATGCGCTCATCGTCATCGGCAAGGCCTAAAGCTCTTGTGCACGAAAGTGACTGCGCTGCAAAAGCCTCATTAATCTCAATCACATCCATTTGATCGAGCGTTAAGCCAGCTTTCTTCAATGCTTTTTGGGTAGCCTCAACAGGACCGATGCCCATAATTCTCGGCTCTACACCTACCACACCTGAAGCGACAATACGTGCTTTCGGTGTTAATCCGTTGGCTTTAACTACCTCTTCTGAAGCTACTAAAACCGCTGCAGCACCATCGTTTAGTCCAGAAGCATTGCCAGCGGTTACGCTGCCATCATTTTTGAAGGCAGGTCTTAAGCCAGCAAGAATTTCTTGAGTTGTATTGGCTTTGATAAACTCGTCTTGGTTGAAGACGACTGGGTCTTTCTTGCGCTGTGGAATTTCAACCGCTACAATTTCCTCTGCTAATCTGCCACTTGCTTGTGCTCTAGCGGCTTTCATTTGAGAATTATAAGCGAAAGCATCTTGGTCTTCACGACTGATCTTGTGGATTTCTACTAAGTTTTCAGCTGTCATTCCCATAGAGTCAGTTCCGTAAACCTTTTCCATTTGTGGGTTGATGAATCTCCAGCCGAAGCTTGAGTCGTACATTTTGGCATCGGTACCGAAAGGTCTGGCCGATTTAGAAATCACCCAAGGCCCACGAGTCATATTCTCTACACCACCTGCAATGAACATGTCTCCATCGCCAGTTTTGATGGCACGGTTAGCCTGCACTATGGCCGACATGCCCGAAGCGCATAAACGGTTCACAGTTTCGCCTGGCACTGAGTACGGAAGTCCAGCCAAAAGCGAAGCCATTCTGGCCACATTTCGATTGTCTTCACCCGCTTGGTTAGCACAACCTAATATTACATCTTCGATTAAAGCTGGGTCAATTTGGCTATTACGGCTCATCAATTCTTTAATGACAATTGCGGCCAAATCATCTGCGCGAACAGCGCCTAAAGTGCCTCCGAATTTGCCAATCGGAGTTCTAATTCCATCTATTATAAAAGTATCTTTCATCGATTCTATTGGTAGTTCATGTCAATTAATGACATTTGAAATAGTCGAAGGGTTCCAGACAGTCATTGCATTTAAAAAGTGACTTGCAAGCTGTAGAACCAAATTGACTTAGCAATTTTGTATTGCGAGAGCCACAGTTGGGGCACTCTATATCTTCTTCGTTAGTAGGGTTTGGTGGAGCAATGCCATATTCCTTTAGACGTGCTTTACCCTCTTCGGTCATTAAGTCGGTGCTCCATGCCGGAGAAAGGACAGTGGTAATCTTGAAATCATTGATTCCCTCCTTTTTCAGCGCGTTGTTGATATCGCGTTCAATCTCCATCATGGCAGGACAGCCAGTGTAAGTGGGCGTAATTACCACCTCAATAAAGCCATCATCGCTCACTTTCACATCTCTGAGGATTCCTAAATCGGCAATTGAAATGACCGGAATTTCCGGATCTTTCACCTCATCTAGAATTTCTTCAATCTGCGACTTTGAGATTACCATTCGTTACCAGGATATGCTCTCTGTAAAAACTGTAGATCGGCTAAAATAAAGCCTAAATGCTCGCTATGTGTCCCTTCTTTTCCTCCTTTGTGCGCATAGTCACCTTCAGGAGTTGTAAGAGTAGCTTCTTCTAGAAGAGCTTTAATTTTTTCGTTTCTCTTTTCTTTAATTAACTCAAGAGAAACACCATAACCAGCCTTTTCAGCATCTTGGTCTACTGCATTCACAGAAACGATTTCGTCCTTGTATGACCAAAGTTCATTGACTGATTGCTGAATTCTGTTGTGGCTTTCTTCTGTACCATCGCCCAAACGGATTACCCAATCACCACTCCATTTCATGTGATATAGGGTTTCTTTGTGCGATTTTGCAGCAATAGAAGCCAATCTTTCATCAGAAGACTTCATTAGCTCTTCGTAGAAATAGCAACTGAACGTGTCGTACAGAAATTGTCGGAAAATAGTTTTTCCGAAATCGCCATTAGGCTGTTCTACCAACAACACATTTTTAAAGTCCCAAGCATCGCGTAAGTAAGCCAAATCATCTTCAGTCTTTCCTTCTTCTTGAAGCTCAGCAGCATACTGATAGAACAGTCTCGCCTGACCGATAAGATCTAGAGAGATGTTTGTAGTGGCAATGTCTTGCTCCAACACAGGACCATGACCACAAAGCTCTGCCAATCGCTGACCTAAAATCAGGCAATTATCTGCTTGCTGTATGATGTAGTTGAATTTATTCTGATCCTGCATTTTACATGTGCTTTAATTCGTCAGGCAAATTGTAGAAAGTTGGATGTCTGTACACCTTATCTTTTGCTGGTTCATACATCTGGTCTGAGTCTGCCGGGTCTGAAGCCGCAATATTTGTAGACTCTACCACCCAAATGCTAACGCCTTCATTTCTGCGGGTATATACATCACGGGCATTCTGAATAGCCATGTCTGCATCGGCTGCATGCAAGCTTCCTACATGCTTGTGATTCAATCCGGCTTTACTTCTTATAAATACTTCCCAAAGGGGCCAATTCTTGTTCATCCTTTTGATTTTTGATTTTAGATGTTCGCCCCGATGCCTCGGGGTACGAGTTATCTACTTTGTTTTTTCTACTTTACCCTTAATCCCTAAAGGGAGCGATCATACTGCATTAACTCACCTTTCAGGTCGCGGGGTCGCATTTCTGTTCCAACCCGACAAAGTAGACATTATGCTGCCTTCCTTTTGGCTTTCTTCTCGGCATGAGCATTGGCGGCTTCTCTTACCCAAGCGCCATTGTCCCAAGCAGATTTACGAGCCTCTATCCTTTGCTTATTGCAAGGACCATTACCGCTAATTACGTTGAAGAATTCTTTCCAATCAATTTCACCGAAATCATAATGTCCTCGTTCTTCATTCCATTTCAAATCTTTGTCTGGAACAGTTAGACCTAGCAATTCAGCTTGAGGAACAGTTACATCTACAAACTTCTGACGCAACTCGTCATTGGTGAATCTTTTGATTCTCCAGCGCATAGATTGCTCAGTATGCTTAGAATCTTTATCGGTTGGGCCAAACATCATTAATGAAGGCCACCACCAACGGTTCAATGCATCTTGCGCCATTTTCTTTTGCTCGTCAGAACCATTGCAAAGCGTAAGCATAATCTCATACCCTTGTCTTTGATGGAAAGATTCTTCCTTACACACTCTTACCATGGCTCTAGCATAAGGTCCATAAGAAGCACGGCAAAGCGGCACTTGGTTCATGATTGCAGCACCATCAACCAACCAACCAATGGCACCCATATCGGCCCAAGTGAGTGTTGGGTAATTGAAAATACTTGAATACTTGGCTTTACCAGAGTGTAGATCTGCGAATAAGTCGTCTCTATCTACACCTAATGTTTCACAAGCCGAGTAAAGATATAATCCGTGACCAGCCTCATCTTGAACTTTGGCAAGCGCAGCAGCCTTTCTTCTAAGTGAAGGAGCTCTTGTAATCCAGTTCGCTTCTGGCAGCATACCAACAATTTCTGAATGGGCATGCTGAGAAATCTGTCTGATCAACGTTTTACGGTAATGATCTGGCATCCAGTCTTTCGGTTCAATCCGAATATCTTGGTCGATCTTCTCGTTGAAATGCTGTTCTAATAATGCTGTATCCATAATTCTTGAGTTCTGGTTAAACGTCAAAATTCAATTTTACTGTTTCTGTTTTCGGGTAGCTCTGGCAGCTGAGTACCATGCCATTGGCCAATTCGTCTGGCTCTAAGGCATAATTTACTTCCATATCTACCGAGCCTTCTTCTACCTTACATATACAGGTGCTACAAACGCCACCTTTACAGGCGTAAGGTAAATCTAGACCATTGAGGATGGCTACATCCAAAATAGATTCACGTGAGTCGTAAGGGAAAGTGTAATTATTTCCATCTAACACCACGGTAACCTCACTTTTGGCCTGCTCATGCGTTTGCTCTTTCTTCTTACCTCCTCCTAATTTACCTAAAGGAGAAGTAAAAAGCTCCATGTGAATCTTCTTTGTTGGAACTTCCAACTCTAATAATGAGTCTCTGATGGACAGCATCATTGGTTCTGGGCCACAAGTGAAGAATTCATCTACTGAGTCTACATTGAAGAAGACTTGTGCAAATCGCTTCACCTTCTCTTGATCAATATAGCCTTGGTACATATCCATTTCTACCACCTCATCGCTTAAGACGTGGTGTAGAACAAACCTGTTCATGTATTTATTTTTAAGCGCTTCTAGTCTTTCCTGAAAGATGATAGAAGCAGATTTTCTATTGGCATAGAATAAGGTGAAATGGCTATTTGGTTCTGTTCTTAAGGTAGTCTCTATGATGGAAATGATTGGTGTGATACCACTACCTCCGGCAAAAGCCACATAGGTTTTCTCGTTTTCAGGATTCAACTCTGAGTAAAAACGTCCGTTTGGAGGCATTACCTCCACCATATCACCCACTTTGAGCTGGTCATTAGCAAAATTAGAAAACAAGCCACCCTCTACCCTTTTAATGGCTACCGTCAATTCATTGTCTAAAGGACATGAGCAGATAGAATATGAACGCCTCACCTCGTCACCATTTATAGTCTCTCTTAGGGTAAGATATTGCCCTTGCTTATACTGAAAATCGTCCTTTAGATTCTCAGGAATATCGAAAGATACCGCTGCTGAATCTTCAGTAGGATGATATAAGTCTTTGACTTTTAATGGATAGAATGCCATAACACTAATTTACTCTAGTTAAAAACTAACCAATATTAGTTAATGTTCGAAAAAAAATTAAGCCTTTTTCAAAATTCCTTTAAGAATGCCCTGCTTCAAATAGGCCTCCATTTCTAAACGATTATAATTCTTATATCGTGCGCACCAAGCATAAAGCGACCTGAGCGTAGAGAGAATCATAAACAGCATGAAGTTAACATCCATTTGAACTACATCGCCTTCAAACATGGCTTGCTCCAAAATTTCTTTGAACTGGTTTTCGTAGCTATCGCGAAGCTTTACATATTCCAATCTCTCATCAGCCTCAAGGTGTGTCCACTCACTGAGCATCAACGACATAGCATCTGGATTGACCACCGTAAGTTCGATATGGAGAGAAATGACCCGATCTATTTTATCTAATGAACTTAAAGAAGACGCATGAATTTCGTTGATTCTATGGTTGAACTCCCTGGCATTATTCATCACCAAAATAGATAAGAGCTCATGCTTCGATTTGATATGGTTATAAAGGCTAGGCCCTTCCATTCCCACCTTTTCGGCAATTTGTCTTAGCGAAGCCCCTTTAAAGCCTCTGGTTCTGAACAATTTAGCCGCCTGTTCTAAAATCTGCTGCTTACGCGAAGTGAGGCCATCCGTTGGTTTCATGGGCGAAAAATAGTGAATAATATTTTGGTGCAATCATTTATCACGCTCATCCAACTCTGAATGGGCTCATAGCACTCACTTTAAATTAACTAGTTGTTTACCACCAATTTGGATTTTGGTCTGTCATCCTTCAGCAAATATCTCGAGATTAGAGTAAAATACAACGCAATGAAAAATCTATTCAACACCCTCTTAATCAGCGCACTAATCCTATCTTCAAGCTTAGTAAATGGTCAGCAAGCAAGATTTAAAGACCATCTCCGAATTGATGTTCAGAGTCCTAACCTTCCTATTTACTATAAGTACTCAGAAAACGATTCTACCACTGTCACCATTGAATTGAGTTATGACAACTTCTACACTAAGAGTTTTCTTAAGAACGAAGAAATGGCATTATCCTTTTCAGATTCTGACCGAACCACAGTCTCACAAGGCAACGGAGGGGTTTATCGAAAAGCTAACTACAAATGGAAAGGCGATACCTTGTTTCTAGATTTCTATCCTTACTGGAATAAAAATGAATCTACAGGCCTAAAATCACCTATAGGTGTCACTGATATTGAAAGGCAACACCCTAAAGGCGGTACCTACTTTATAAAAATACCGAACAGGACCTCTTTGAAAGTGAGCACCAGAGCTGTAGCGGTTGGGGCTTTAACTGTTCCATTCAGATTACACTTTAATGGTAGAAACAGCGACAGTGACTACTTATTTACAAAAGATTTAAACGTAGGATTCTATGTGGGACTTGAAAGAGGATACAAATCATTCTACAACAGCAAGTATACCGATAAGGAATCGAGCACTACCCTAGTTTTTAGCTTTTTTAGCTTGTTGAGTGGACAAAGCCTAAAGCTAGGTAATACTTCTGACAGATACCCTGAAGGCAAAGAAACGTTTGAGGCATTCTACTCTCCGGGACTCATGACAACTCTAGCTTTTGGAGACATTCAATTAATAGCCGCCTTTGGAGTAGACCTCCCCCTATCTAATAACGCGAGTCAGTGGGATTTCTCAAGACGACCATGGGTAGGATTTGGTGCTGGCTACTCTATTTTCAAGCGATAGGGATACGATCTATCAACTTATGGCTCGTAGAAAATAAGTATTTCCTTGTTTTTCAGCATGATCTGAAGGCGTCAGACCTTTGTTGTCCTTTATGGTTGAATCGGCTTTGGCGGCTATGAGCATATCAATGATCTCTGGCTTGCCATAGCCTGCAGCGTAAGTCATTACATTAGCTCCGTTGATGTTCTTAGCTTGAGTAGATGCTCCTTTATCGAGCAAGTAACGGACAATTTCCGGATAGCCTTTAAAGACAGCCCCCATCAAAGCTGTATTGCCTGCTCCATCTACATCATTGATTCTGGCACCTTTTTCCAAAAGCGACTTGAGTATTTCAAGCTGATCGAAGTATGCAGCCATAATTAGAGGAGTAAATCCTCTTTCATCTGGTTCGTTTACTAAATCAGGGTTTTCATTGATCAGGTTAATAACGGTTTCCCTAGAACCCGTACGAATTGCTTGCTGTAATTCTGCTACTAACTCTTTCATACTTAGCCTATTTTTGACCTGAAATTCACACTGTTCTACACTTAAAACAAATTGATTATTTAGAGACAGTATTGATGAAAACAATAAAACAATTTAAGCTTCACTCTTAAAATCATTTACCCTTGCATAAGGATATGTATCTATTTTATTGAGTCTGTAGTAAGTATTTAAGCCAGAAATTCCGGCAAGATTGAGTTTATCAAGTTCTAGATATCCTTCTGAAGTTATGGCATCTTCTTCAACAATCAGGTGTTGGATTTCGCCCACCAATAGGATGGTCCCGTTTTGACGAATAGGATATTGATCTACCAGTTTAAGCCCCATTTTAAGCTTGCTCTGTTGAACAAATGGTGCGTCAAAACCATCTACATACTCAGGTATGAAACCACAGGTTTCGAATTCGGATTCCTCCTCTTCAAATTTGGCAGAGGTGTAGTGTGCCTCTTTGGTCATTTCGGCACCTACTGCATTGATGGTATAAACACCACTTTCTTCAATATTGGAAAAGGTATGTCTTGGCACTTCATCGGTTGGCCTGGTAACCATTCCGATCAGTGGCGGATTGCTCCCCAAGTGTACCACAGAAGAAAAAATAGCCAAGTTTTCAACACCTTGACTATTTTTTGTGCCTATCAAATTGGCGGGTTTAATGCCAGTAACTGAATTAATCAGGTTCAGTCGGTAAATTTTATCTAGCGATTTTATTTCGTTTCCGTTTAGCTGCATCATTGATATTTTAGAACCAACTCGAGCAGAAAGAAACTGTTCAAGCTCCAGCTAAATATCATTCAGCCATTACCCTCATTTGCGCCAATTTTATTACGAAGATCTCTTAGTTCCTCTTCCAAAGACTCTATGTAATCCGTTTGATTTTGGAGAACTTCCTGAATTTGCTCTTCTGTATACCGTGGTGTAATGTGCTGAGGACAATTCCAATCGAAGGCCTCAATGTGGTAGAGAATAATACGCTCGGGTTTTGCTTTATAGCCATCAGTTAATAAAGACGACTCTAATTCGGGTCTCTCTCCGAGTTCTACTACTTCAGCTTTGGCATAAACCTTTAACCTAGCTCGGTTTGGGTAGTCCATTAAAAATAAGGCTACCTTATTACTATGATGAAGATTGCCTAAAGAGATGTATTGACGGTTACCGGAAAAATCTAGGAAGCCCAGAGTTCTGTCATCAAGCACTTTTAAAAAGCCTTTAGGCCCTCCTCTGTGTTGAATATATGGAAAGCCATTTTCTCCAATACTCGCTGCGTAAAAACTATCTCGCTCATTTACAAAGCGAGCTTCGTTTTCGGTTAAACCACTGTAAGAGCTAAATCTCTCAACTCTTTCGTAGTTTCTGCGGCTGCCATACTTCTCTTGAAGAGATCTAATTGCATCTGAAAATGCCAATTTTGCATAGTTCATATCACTAAGTTTATAGCTTCCTTTCAGACTCTAGAATTGGCAGGTCGTTAATGCTTGCATAGCGCTTCTGCATTAATCCGTTTTCATTGAACTCCCAGTTTTCATTACCATAGGCTCTGAACCAATCGCCTGCTTCATTTTGGTACTCGTATTCAAAACGAACAGCAATTCGGTTATCGGTATGCGACCAATATTCCTTCTTGAGCTTATAGTTTTTCTCTTTCTTCCATTTCTCTGAAAGAAAAGAACGAATCTCTTCGCGCCCGTTGACAAACTGTGAACGATTTCTCCATTCACTGTCTATTGTATACGCCATAGACACTTTCTGAGGATCTTGGCTATTCCAAGCATCTTCTGCCATCTGAATCTTTTGCTTGGCAGTTTCTTCGCTAAATGGTGGTAGCGGGTATTTCCTTTCCATTGTAATTACTTTAAAAGAACTTGGGACAAGCACTGCCTGTCCCAAGAGAATTAACCTACACTCACTTGTTTTGACTTCTTCGATTTTATCAAAGCATAGTCGATAATTAACGTTAATGGAATGGCATAAGCCCAGTGTCTCACCATGGTAATTACAGGAATCATAGGACTAAGTTTGAGCCCTGCCACTCCTGCCCCTAAAAGTGGGAACATAAAGAACCAAACTAATGCTACGGTTTCTGCCGAAGCAAAAATGGCTGCTTTTGCCCACTTAGGCCCCCAAAGTGAAGGCGCAATACCTGCATATAGAATGGAAAGTAAAACTCCGTTTCCGTAGTGACCTGCTACTCCGTATGCTAAGCCCAAGCCAGTCTTCTCACCTATCAGGGCAGGAATATCCCACCATTGACCAGTAAACATTAGACCTACAATATCGAATGCTAGCGTACCTAGTACACCCGCAATAATGGCGTTTTGCCAGTTGATTTTATTTTGCATGACCTGTGGTTAAAATCCATTCGGAAGCGTTAGACCTCCGAATGAACTGGTATGAATTAAGCTTCTACTGTATCTAGTTCTTGAGCTATAGGAAAGTCTACTGGAACTTGAGTGAGGTTGTGCAGGTAGTTCATCACCACTTTATCTGCAATGGCTACCACCACATCTACTAAAGTTCCTTTGCTGTAGCCAGCATTAAAGAAGTTTTCTAAGGTAGACTCACTTACCTGACCTCTGTTCAGATTAATCTCTGAAGCCAACTTTACCAGAGCATCAAACTTCTCATTGAAAGAAGCTTTACCACTTCTAAGCTCAAGAATCTGGTCATCTGTAAAACCATTCATTTTACTGATAGCTGTATGCGCACTTTGGCAATACGTACAGTTGTTGCCTTGGCTAACCACTAGGTTTACCACTTCTTTTTCTTTGTTAGAAAGGGATGTTTTAGACTGCTGCAATTGTAGGTAATTTCCTAGAGCAGTGTCTGAGTAAGCCATGGTGGCATAAAGGTTTGGAACAAAACCCAATTGGCTTTTCAAATTGTCGAAGATTTGCTGATTACTTTCTCCTACTTCTTCTCTTGTTGGTACGTTAAAGGTTTTCATAATTTTTTGTTTTTGTTGTTTCAATTTTTGCCTGACTTCAGGCGATATGAAAAACAAACAGACAAGTCTGTTCTTTTAGTTCAAAAAATTTTAACCTTTTTCGATAATTTCTTCAGACATGGCTCTAGCAGTCTCTATTGGCCATTTCTCATTAAAAACTCTTGCCTCCATTAGTGCCGCCTCGTACATCATATATAGACGATTCGCCATATCGCTTGGGTCTTTAGCAGTAACATATTCTTCAACCAACCTTAGAAACCAGGCCTTCATGGCTTTCTTCTGCCGAATTATTTCTTCCATCATCAGCTTATCGTCTTTAGAGATTTCGGCAATGGTGTTCAAGCTCCAACACCCCCTAAAAGAGCCTGACTCAAAGAAGTCAGCGACATGGTCTATTATTGCTAGCAGTTTTGCCTTGCCTTTTGGCTGAGCATCTATTCGAGCCGAAAGCTTTTTATTCGCCTCAATCTCCATATGAATGAGATACTCCACCCCTATTTCTTCCTTAGATCTGAAGTGCTGATACATACTTGCTTTGGCCACACCAGACTTTTCTAGTATTTCATTAATACCGGTTCTGTTGTAGCCATTTTTGTAGAAGAGCTCAGAAGCAGTCTCCACAATTCTTTCCTTCACTGGTCTCTTTTTCATATCACAAATTTATTAATAAACAGACAAGTATGTATACATGTTCAATTTCCTAAGAAATCAGCTTCTGCCCGACTCATTATTTGACCGCAAACCTTACAGCCGTTTTGTACTCCAACGGATCTGTAGAAGACGGGTCATTAAGGTACTCCTCGAACGGGTGAATGCCTTTTTTAGCCTTAAATGCTTTACTTCTTTGCAGATTCATCATCATAGACCAAGCATTGCCTAAATGCTCATAAGGCCCTGTGTGTATTACGCTATAAGTCTCAATTGCCGGAATTTCGCCCTTTGTGAAATCTCCAGGAAGGTTTGACGGAATAGAACTAACAGGCACCCCAACTGAGTATTGGCAAGTACCTTTCCCAAACTTCCATTTATGATAAATTGATACTGGATTGCCAGCAATTATATCCTTTTTATCATCCATGAATGCCCATAACTTTTCAAAGTCTTTTGTCATAGAATCAGACATATCTGCAATCTTGCATTCTGTCTTCAAGCCTATGTATTGACACCCGCTGTACGTTCCAGATTTTTCTATTTCTAGCTTAGAATGCACTTCACCATCCTCTACATAATCTCTCAATAGCTTTAGGCCTCTTTCATAATCCATACCTATAAAAGCTTCCATCATGTTCTTCATGAAAAACATAAAGAAGGGCATTGAGCTGTCCATTGTCCAAGTAACCTTAGTTTTATCTCCTACAGGCTTGAGGCTGAAGCCCACTTTTGCTTTAGACTTCCATGGCTTTAGAAACACCAAGTCTATTGCCAAGCTCTCATTTTCCTTTTCTGAAGTAATGGCCATATTTCCTGAACCAGTTCGCTCCCCCTCCCATTCATAATACTTGGCGTCATCTCGCACAATAACTTTTGTCTCTGGCTCCAGAATTAGCCATGGTGACCATGTTTTCCAATGGTTCAGATCATTCAATTTTGGAAACACCTGACCTACAGGAGCGTTGATCTCGATAGATCGGGAAATATTCATTTTAGGCATAGCTGATGAGTTTTAGGAGGAATGAAGATATGATTTTTGTTCAACAGTTGTTTATAGCAAAGGCAAGTATTGCCAAACCTTTTCATTTTAAAAAAATGCTTCCCAAATCGGAAAAGCGAACACCGACAAACACTACATTTGGGGCATAATAGGCCATTTTTAGCCTTGGCACTTCAATTGAACAACAACAGACAAAAATTCAAAAAACCATGAAAAACAAACTGAAACTATTTGCAATCACCCTTTTATCTGCCGTCATGCTTTACGGATGTAATGCTAGTAACTCACTTAAAGGTGCTGGTATTGGTGGAGCTGCTGGTGGTGTACTTGGAGGCGTAATTGCAGGAAAAGATAATACAGCAACTGGAGTAATTATAGGATCTGCCATAGGCGGTACAGCGGGTGCCCTAATTGGTAAGAGAATGGACAAACAAGCCGAAGAGCTAAGAGCTGACTTAGAGGGCGCTGATGTAGAAAGAATTGGAGAAGGTATTAAAATCACTTTCGATTCTGGGATTATGTTCGCTACTAACCAGTCTTCTTTAAATGTTGATACTAAAACCAATCTTCAAGATTTAGCAACAGTGTTGAAAAAATATGAAGACACGAATGTGCTTATTGAAGGTCATACCGATAGCACTGGTGATGCAGCTTACAATCAAACCTTATCAGAAAAAAGAGCTTCATCAGTTCAAGATTACCTAATTAGTTTAGGTATTGACTACAGCAGATTGAGCATGGCTGGTTATGGCGAATCTCAACCAGTAGCAGACAATGGAACCAACGCTGGTAGACAAGCCAATAGAAGAGTTGAAGTAGCTATTTATGCTAACGATAAAATGAAAAGAATGGCAAAAAGAGGTGAGCTTGGTCAAGACTAATCACTCTCCATTCTAAATGAAGAACTTAGAGGATGTCTCAAAAGCTACTATTTTCGTCATTCCCAGCTTGACTGGGAATCTCTATCGGCCTTTGGAGCCATTTTGGGAAGATTCCCGATCGGAGTCGGGAATGACGGTTGGCTTTTGAGACGCCCTCTTTTTTTGTATTCGAGAGCCATCAATTCCTCACAAAAAGGAATAATTGCTCTTTATTAATAGACTACCTTCGCGAGAACTTAATACCTCAAGAAATGGAAAATAGACCGAATGGAGAGATATTGGTGAGCCTTGTAAAAGACTCAATGCCCTTTGGAAAGTATAAGGGAACCAAAATCTGCGATCTACCCATTTTCTACCTTGAGTGGTTTGCAAGAGAAGGCTTTCCCAAAGGCAAACTAGGCATGCAATTACAAACGGTTTATGAGATTAAGCTCAATGGTCTAGAAGATATTCTAAGGCAATTGAAGCGAACTATTTAGTAGCAGCCAACACCTTTTGCATCATCTCCCCTATTTTGCTAGGCTCTAACCAACGAGTAACCACCACCATATTGTTAGTTTTATCTACCACAATAAAGTTACCTCCAAAACCCGCAGCATAGTAGATAGACTCATCCTCTACACCTTTCCATTTTCTCGGTCCTCTATTCAGCCACCACATATATCCGTAGCTTTCCATAGCCTCAGATGGTTGTTGAACAGCATTGACCCAATTCTCAGAGATCAACTGGCGACCATTCCATTTACCATTATTGAGGAAAAGCAGACCAAATCTGGCATGATCTAGCGTATTAATGAAAACACCTCCACCTGAGTGACCTCCGCCAGTAACCGACTGCATTTTTATACCATCTATGTTTACCCAAGCTTTATCGCCTCCATACCATCTCCATGTGGTAGAGGCACCAATCGGGTCCATAATTCTTTCTTTAAGCACCTGAGGAAGTGGTTTTCTCCAAACGTTTAGAAGCGAATAAGCCAAAACATTTACTCTTACATCATTGTATTCCATAACCGTTCCTACTTCCACTGGCTTGGCTGTTCTCCAATCATCAATCCCACCTCTTCTTGGAGGTCTATCGGCCCAGTCGTACAAACCAAAAAGCTGTCCACTCCATGCAGATGATTGATTTAGCAAATGATGCCATTTGATGGTAGAGTTATGAGCCCCATTAAAAGTACCATCCCAAACATAATCACCCACCAAGTCTTCTGTGCTTCTAATCAATCCATCGTCTATGGCCAAACCAGCCATGGTAGAAAGGTAGCTCTTGGTCACACTGAAGGTCATATCTACGCGATCTACATCGCCCCATTGAGCCACAATGTATCCATCTTTAATAATTACTCCCGCTGGTCCACCTCTCTTTTTGGTGGGGCCTAATATCTCATGGAAAGGCTCAGTTCTAAAGCCTTCTAGAATAGCTATTCTCAAATCTTTGGAACCAGAGTATTCATTTGCCTCGGCAAATTTTACTGCTTCAGAAAGTAAGTCTTGATTCAACCCTAGGCTTGAAGCTTCCTTGACTTGCCAGGTACCTCGAGCTGGAAAGTAACCTTGAGCCTGAATGGATACAGAAGTGACTAATAGAAGAGATAGGATAAGTGATTTCATGAGGACTAATTTAATCCGAATCAACCGACAATCAAGGATCAAATCAACAAGCCTTATATAAGTGGAAAAAGAAAGGAGGCCATGACACCTCCTTCCACCTAATCGAAAACATGAACAACTCTGTTATTCACGCTTATTCTGGTGCAAAACTAACAACGTATTGTTAATTGTAAAGTATTGTTAACATATAAAATGAGCTTAATCAGTAAAAAAGAAGCACTTAGCGCATTTCATAACTCAATTCTGTCTAAAAAATTAGGGCAGCCTGCAGAAGCAGACTACCCAGACTCAACCAACTAATCAGACACTGGCCGCTTGCCGTTACCCAAACGACCTGTGAAAACTCTTTATCAACTATGTGATGTATATACGAAGCTGAGCAGGCACTTAGATTTAATGGTCTTGAATTATTTTCTTCCCCACAAGTTCCCAAAGAAAACTGACCGACAACCCTACTCCTCAAAAGAATAAACCGAACTCAACGGAAAAAACACTCATTTATTCTTAGTAAACACATAAAAACCGCCTATTATTTCAACTATAACTAATACCACCATTTTATATTTTGAATTCCAGGTATTTATCCGTAATTTCTAAGTCTAGATTAACTGAAGTAGAACTTTTAAAGACGAGCGATATGAATTTCACAGGAGCAAAAGCACCAGAGCCAGCCAAGAATATTAAAGACTACAGGCCAGTTACCGACTACATGACAAAAGAGGTAATTACGTTTCATCCACTTCAGAGCATTGCCGATGCCATGGATGTATTCCTTGAAAAAAGAATATCTGGCGCTCCGGTAATGGACGATGATGGTAAAATTATTGGAATACTATCGGAGATAGACTGCTTAAAGATTATGGTAGATGAGGCATACCACAACCTCCCTCATGGTAAAATTACTGTATTGCAATACATGAGTAACAACGTGGCAACAGTATCTGTAACTGCCGATGTGTTGGATGTAGCCTCCAAATTTCTACACACCCATTATAGAAGGTTCCCGGTAATTGATCACTCGGGTAAACTCGTAGGGCAAATTAGTAGAAGAGACATCCTTCAGGCCACTAGAGACTTAAAAACGTCTACCTGGTAATCTTACCAAACATCTTTCCATTGAGGATGCTTCAGCAATGTTGACTTCACAAAAGGGCAAAGCGGAAGCATCTTGATATTTTTAGACCTTACATAATCCACAGCAAACTCCACTAGCTTTAATCCTACACCTTTTCCTCTCAAGCCGTCACTAATTTCTGTATGATCTATGATTATACGCTGATCTCCCGCCTTGGAAAAAGTCATTTCCGCAACTATTTCTTCATTCTCTTCTATATAAAAACTTCCTTTGTTTTCGTGTTCTTTCACTTGTATCTTCCAATCCATACGCTCCCAACTTTTGTATGAAGTCTAAAGTTTATTTTTTCCGAATCTTAGTTATAGGCTTTTTCGTTCAGCTCATTTCATTCAATTATGCTGAAGGACAACGCTTAACCTACGAAGGCTTTTTGAAAGGTGAAAAAGTAGGAGAACTAGTTGCTGAGCGCGAAGTGAATGATGAAAATGTGAAAATCATTATTCAAACTAAATTAGATGCTCAGCTAATAGTCAAAATAAAGCTGGAATTATATTCTGAGTCTACCTATATAAATCAAAGTCTATTTCAGGCCTCATCTACTGCCAAAGTAAATGGGCAGCTAAAGTCTGATGTGCAAACAGTAAAATATGGCAACGAATATCAGGTTGAAGTTGATGGCAAGAAAAGAACGCTGGCGCATTCAGAGCTTCTGGGTGCCGACCTATTTTACTTTGAAGAACCCAAGGGCATAAAACATGCTTATGCTCTTTCTTCAGGAGAAATGATTGAAATTACTGAAACTGCTAACCAGACTTATTATTTCAAACGAAATGGTAAAAAAGAGTTCCATAAATACTCAGAGGGTGTTTTAGATGAATTAGAGATAAACCACAAGCTCTTCACCATTACCTTTAAACTGAAAAAGGAACTCTAAAAGATTCTTTTAAGAGAAGAAACTCTTCATAGGGAACACTAAAGTAAGTGAAGAGCAATCTGATAATAGATAACCATTGAAAAGCTTCATCATAGAAGACAGGCATATCAACTCTTCATTTAATTCAGACATATTTCCCATACCGGTTAGTCTCAATACTCCTTTACTAGCAAAAGTCGAAAAAGTGAAATCTACTTTTTCTGGCTCATCGGTTAACCCAATAAAGTTAGTCATGGTATCAATAAACAGTCTTTTATCTAGAATGATAAGACACAAACTGCTCATCTTCTTTAAGGTAAGCTGAACATCAAGGCTTTGACCCAGCTCCTGAACAAGTGCTGCAGGATCTTCCGGAACTAAACCGCTATTCTTGTTTGAATTTGAATTAGAACGATGGTTGTCCATCGATTGAGAAAGTAGTGCAAGGTGGCTCATGGTTTTGTTGTTTATGATTCAAACTTCACCATAAACAGCCCGTAAATTGATCGCAAAAGACCTAAGCTCAAAGTTTAGGTAAATCACCTAACCCCTCACCTACAACAACTTAAGCTCTTTAAACCACATAAAACCGACTTTAAAAGCTCTTCATAAAGAATTTGAAAACCACTGTCCATTTATAATTAGTAATTCAATAGACAGCATGAGGTCCTTTTGCCTGCCTGAAAAAAAATTCATTTTTAACTATCTGGTCTACAGGCAGAAATAAAAAAGTGTAAATATTTTCACTGGAGGAGTTTGCAAATCAAAATGAAGCCACTACTTTTGCATCACCTTAAACGAAAGGGACAAACAAAAAACATTTTGGAGCGGTAGTTCAGCTGGTTAGAATGCCTGCCTGTCACGCAGGAGGTCGCGGGTTCGAGTCCCGTCCGTTCCGCATAAAAGCTCAGTCATAGACTGGGCTTTTTTTATGCCCAAAAATCCTAAAGGCGGTAAGAACGCCTGTCCCGAGTTGCTCGGGAAGGTTGTAGGGTTCGAGCCCCTCCTATATCGCTAAAAGCCTCATGGCAATCTAAGTTTATTGTTTCTAGCTACTCTTTCTTCATTACACACTCAAAGCAAACTCTCTTAAGAATATATTATCTTAACACGAACGCCACGGACACACATGCACTATACTTATATTCTTCAAAGCAAAAAGGATTGCTCTTTCTACGTAGGATACTCTGAGTCTTAACCTAAAAAACGATTACCGCAGAGACTGGGTATGATTCCAAAAACCACCTCTAAAAGAATTCTAGCTCTCAACCCTAGTAAAAGCAAACCAAGCACCTCCAATAGCTATAGATAACACATCGTACCAATCGGGAGTAAACGCTGCTGACAGCAGCGGAAAAAGCACCTCAGAAATAAAGGAGAGCATAAAAACCCAAGCTACTATTTCAAGCATTTGAATTCTCTCCCCTTCCACCCACCAACTACGTTGCCATTGGTAAATCACCAAGAATATAGCAGAGAAACAAAACGGGTCCAGGTAATTATCGAGAAAATGGATCTTTAGCTGAAATAGGTGTTGGAGAGCTTGATGCAATCCGAACAGAATTGCTGGAACAAGAAAACTATAGTGCAGAAAATACCTGATCAAAGTGCAATAGCTAGGGCAAGAATAAAAAGCAGCAGAATAACCGGACTAGCCACAATAATAAAAACAACGCCTCCAACTGCTTTCAACAATTTCAAGAGAATTGTTCCAAAGCCATCACCTTTCCTAATAGTTATGGCACTTACCCACGACTTAAATAGGCCTTTTCCTTTATTGGTAATTGCTTTTTGTTGGTCTTTAACTGATGACATATTGAATTTAAAGCGGCAAGTTTAGAGAAGCACTACCCAAAAGACAAACAGAAAACCAAATGGTTCCTAAAAAGTCAAAGTTTATCACTCTAGTGTAGTTCTATAATTTACCTATTAACCCCTGTGAGCACATTCACATTAGGATTCATAGGGTTTCCAGCCATTCGTCTTAAAAGCACTATTTGACCTGTATGATAAACAGCATCTGCTATAGGGCCGTTGATCATATACCAGAGAGGCATCCCCCTAAAACTCAAGGTCTCCATATCCTTATCTGACAATTCGCGAAGCTTTAAGGAGGTAGCATAGAGAACTTTTAGCGTTTCGGCTCGCAACTCCTCAAAATCTTCTCCTGGTTCCTCAACTTCAGCCCCTTTATCTACACTTTGAAGCACTAACAGACACAGGTCATAGATATGCTTTGTGGTTTGCTGAATATCCCGACCTTCACCTTCCGGACCAAAACTTAAATCTTCGGCCTTAAGCCCCTCTGAAGCCCAGTAGAACCTATAACCTAGCCCATCTACCATTCTGGCTATAACATTAGCTGCAGAATAATTCTCAGGCGCTTTTAAAAGCGACTTATATGGAAGTTCTTGGGCATGCAAACCACCAAAAGTGAGCATAAGAATCAATAGCAAAACAGTCCTTTTCATATCGTTTTTTGTGATTGATTTAAAGGTAGGATTTTAATAGAAAACCTACTCCTTTACATAGAAAAAGCCCTTCTGATGACTCAGAAAGGCTCTTTGCAGATTGAACATAAGTATTATAAATCTCTTTTTTCTACCAGCTTTATTGTACCCCAATAGATCAGTAGCATAAAGCCTATAACAGCGCCCAATTCGGGTAAGCTAACGTAGTCTTGCACCTCTTGAAACAAATATTTAGGGAAAGGAATATGTATAAGCTGATTTACTGCTTTAACAGGCAACAGGTAACCAATCCAGTCATAACCCAGATAAGTCATTCTTCCCCATATCACATTTTCCACCACAAGCGTCCAAAAAATGAGTACTCCCATGGCAATGATAGACTTCTTGATCAATGCCCCAACAAAGAGAGTGAAAATCAGGAATGTAAATAACTGCAGAGCAAAAGCTAGTATAAAGTAAGCATCTTCAAATACTAGACTGAAAGTGATCTCAGAACTGTAAATGAAGCCCGTTATTAACCCTAAAACGAACAGAAAAGCAGCTGAAACTAAACTTAAAAAGCCAGCCATCACGATTTTACTCATAATGAATTCGCGCTTACTTAAGCCGTCAATAACATTTTGTCTGATGGTTCTGTAAGAAAATTCATTCGTAACAGAGAATATCAAGCTGAAACCTAGTAATAGCTTAAAGAATATGGCAACGCTGGTGATATTCTGCCAGATGTCTGGAAATTCATAGAATGGAATAATTGTAGGGTCTACACCATCCAAATCGAAGTCTTCAAACTTACTTTTCAGGTATTGAAAAAACGGCATCACTCCTACACAGATAATAGCTAAAGCAATTAGGTACATACTAGCTAAAATCTTGAAAGACTTACTAGGCCTCACTTTTCTAAGCTCTATTCTTAATAATCGCATCATGATTGACCTCCTTCCTGACCTTTAAGTATTTCAAGGAATTGCTTCTCTAAGGTTTTGGTTTTCACTACCAAGTGCTTAGCGGTAATTCCATTATCGAATAAATATTTATTGACATCTGCTGCTCCGTAATTGTCTTCCATGGTGAGAATGTATTTGTCTAATTCTCGTTTAAGCTGCTTATGCATTTGAGCAGACTCTAGAACTTGTTCTAAATTCTCAGCATCTGCTTTTACCTCTACACTCAGGCTGCCTTTACCAACATCTTCTACCAAGCCATTATGGATTAGCCTTCCTCTCTGTAGAACACAGAAGTGCGTACAAACCTTTTGCACTTCATCTAGTAGGTGACTCGCAATAATGATGGTTTTACCACTATTCGCAATTTCAATGATCAACTCTCTGATTTCGGCAATTCCTTGCGGATCTAAACCGTTTGTAGGCTCATCGAGAATCATCACTTCCGGGTCGCAAAGTAAGGCTGACGCAATGGAAAGCCTCTGTTTCATTCCTAATGAATAGGTCTTGAATTTAGAGTCTTTACGTTCTCCAAGACTTACCTGCTCAAGCACTTCATCAACTCTTGAGTATGGAACACCTTTTATATCACAGACAATCATGAGGTTTTCCACACCAGTAAGGTATGGGTAAAATATTGGGTGCTCTAGAATGGCACCAATTCGCTTTCTTGTGGCCGAACTACTCTTTTGACCAAACCACTCAAATAAACCCGAGGTAGGGTTAATTACGTCTAGAACCATTCCCAAAGTAGTGGTTTTTCCACTCCCATTAGGCCCTAAAATGCCAAACACGCTTCCTCGTTTAATATCGAGGCTAAGCCCATCTAGCGCTTTAATCTTTCCATAGTGTTTGGAAAGATTTTTAATTGATAATACTGTATCCAAACCGTGTTGTTTTAAGTTGACCTTATCTAAATGTTTCTACCAGACTCATTCCACCCGCACTACCTACAAACTGAGATAACTCAAGAATTTTGTTGACATCTGGATACCCTTCAATATCCAAAATGCTATAACCTGTACTACTCTGTATGAAAACAACAAACCCTTCAGGTTTATCGCCTTTCTCTTTCATCATCACAGTCATATTATTGCCTTCCATACGAGCCGTAATTAAGTCTTCATAGCCTTCTGCATGAATATCTTCTGAGAGTTGGGTAAAGAGTTGTGATTCTGGTATTTCGGAGCCCTCGTAATTGAAAAACTTGATCTTCTCAATACCATTTATCATTTCCGAAATCTGAGGCATTTCATCTAAGTCCGATGAAAATTCTTGCTGCAAACCCATCTGAAGGCGTGCATACATTTTGAGGGTACTTTTGTAAAAGAACATCTTAAGACTGGGCTGATGTTCTTTGCGGAAGCGTTCTACACTCCGACTTTGACCATTAACTGAGTATGCTAGCGAACAAAAGATCACTAGTACTAAAAGCTTCTTCATACATCCAAATTTTGAGCTTTTGACTAATTATGTAAAAAAGTAAACTGAGGCCATCGTTTACCTCAGTTCACTTTAAATTAAGCAATTCTTAATTGCCTCCTTGCTGATCGAGGAACTCTAGTTCCTCAAAGCCTTGCATCCCTATTTTCTTAGAAAGCTTGTAGAGAGCATTTAAATCAATTCCGTCACCAACAATGCTGAGTAGACCAAACTCGCTATCTCCTCCCATTACCATGAAGAGTTCGTTGATTTTATTGTTTTTCTCTTTAATCAGGAACCTAATGTCTTTATCGTCATCTCTTACAGACATTAATTCTTCAAAGCCTTTACCTTCTACCAACTTGATGGCCTCTGTATACATTTTTCTTCCATCTGCACCTTTCTCTTTTCCTAGCACCTGTACACGCTTAATTTTACCTAAAGACTCTTCAATCATCTTTTGCTCATCAGCATCCCCGTACTCGATTTTACTTATCATCTGGAACATCTTTCCACTAAAGTTGATGTGAGTAAAAGATTCGTCTGAGGCGTACTTACTGAAGTACTTAGATATTGCATCATCCTGAGCATTTGCACCTAAGGCAAACACCGCCATCACCATTGTTAATACTAACTTTTTCATATTCGATTTTTGACTAATTATTTTCAACATTCATTTCACTAAGCATATTCAACCCCTCTGAAGCCTCTCCTAACTTGGCAAAGTCTTGAAGTTCATCGGTTCCTTTGCTTAAATTGGTTAACTCGTTCAGGGTGTTCTGCCCTTTATTCATATACCTGGAAACCATGAGTAACTGCTTTTTCAATTCGGCATACGCCAACTCAGGGTCTTCAAATGTATCTTCTACTTGGTATTGCTGTTGTTGCTGGAAGTAGATAGCTCCACTTATGAACAACACCACTACCGCGGCTGCAATACTTGCATACTGTCTGAAATAGTCTTTCAGACTAATCACTTTGGCTCCTTTTTGCTCTTCTAGCTGATCTATCTGAGCGAATAATTCTGCATCGAAAGATTCGTCTAGTTCAGCATTTTTCTTTTCATCAAAGTGTGCGAAAAGAGTCTTCTCCTCTTCTAGCTGAGCATCTTCTGAAGAAGCCAAAAGCTGTTTCAACTCTTGTTCTTCTTGCAGGCTGGTTTCAGTCTCCCAGTACTTCTTTAATAATTCTGATGTCTTAGAGTCCATAAGCATCTACTTTCATTAAGCTCTCTTTCAGTTTTCTTCTTGCTCTGAATAGATTAGTCTTCACCAGATTAATATCTATTCCGAGCATATCTGCAATCTCTTTGTAGGCGTAGCCCTCAATATCTCTAAGGTGCATTACCTCCCTTTGCCTATCTGGCAAGTCTTCTATGAGATCCATTATTCTTTTCATTAAATCACCTCGTTCGGTGACTACAAACGGAGTATCCCGTTCCTTTCTCGTATCCAACTCCACTTCAAACAAGTCTGTCTTCTTTACGTGCTTGCTCCTTAATTTATCGAGCGACTTGTTTCTGGTTACTTGCATGCACCAAGCTTCAAGGTTCTGAATTTGATTAAGCTCATCTCTTTTCTCCCAAACCTTTATCAGGCTTTCCTGAACAACATCTTTAGCCAATTCTTCATCCTTCACAATGTGAAGCGAGAAGCGGAAAAGCTTGTTCTTCAGGGGTAGAACCTCTTCTTTGAAGCGCGATACATCCATAATCAAAAAGTAGACGGCAACGTGTTAAACTAAGTTAACAGGAAGGACAAAATATTTGCAGAAATTCAGTTTACACCCCTGAAAATCAAAGAATAAAAAATAAAAAAAAAAAAAAAAATAAAACAAACCACTATAGGCTCAAAGCACCATATTTTTAGAAGCAACTGAAAGTCGCTTTGAATAGCCAACTTTGAAAATGTACGTCACGAAAGTTTCGGGATTAGATTTACGATTGACGTCAATCAAAATTTGCACATCGTAAATTCCAAGATGCTTTTTAGAATCTAAAGCGAGGAAGGTGTCTTAAAAGCGAACCGTCATTCCCGACTCCGATCGGGAATCTTCCCAAAATGGCTCCAAAGACCTATAGAGATTCCCAGTCAAGCTGGGAATGACGAAAACAGTAGCTTTTAAGACACCCTCAGTTTTAACTCCTTTTGTGACCAATAAACTTTATTGACAGTCTATAGACTTCAAAGAAGCGACTGCACTTAAATCTTCTGGAGAATTAGAAACAACATCACAGGCCTCGCTCTTCATTCCTAACGCTTGGAGAGATAGCGCCCAATAAGCATACATGCGAGGAACATTGGCATCAATATCTGCGGCAAGTTCAAAATTGCGGATAGCAGCTTCATAGTCTTCTTTAAAATAAAAAAGCATACCTCGGTTTCTATAAGCCCAGGCATTATCTGAGGCTCCTATAATTGAAATTCTAATGTCTTTTTCGGCTTCCTCTAGCCTTGATTGATTCAGATAAATAAAGGCTCTATTACTAAGAAAGTACGGATTGTTGTAGTCTAACTTCAACGCTTGATTAACCAAATCTAAAGCCAAATCGAAGTCAGGCTCAGGCCTATATGACTCAATTAGCGCTAAAGTATTGTAGATATTAGGCTCATCTGCATTGATTTCTTTTGCTTCGTTCAATCGGTTGATTGCAGTTTCAAAATCACCCATCATGAACATGCTATTGGCAATATTGATGTAAACCTCCGTGCTATCACTTCCCTTTTCTAAGGCCTGATTGAAAGAGGCAATAGACTGAGTATGGTCTTTCATTTCATGATAAGCCAAGCCCTTGGTAAAGTAAACGTATGCGGAGTCCGGTAGCTTATACTCTAACTTGGCAAGGTCACCCAAAGCCTTTTCGTATTGACCATCGGCCAAATACGCATTAGCCCTATTTCTTAGAGCATCGGCATAACCAGTGTCTACCTGAACTAGGATATTTGAATAGTCAATGATAGCCTCTGTATATCTTCCATCTTGATAGAGGGCCACTCCTCTATTGTTCAATGCCTCTTTGTAATCGGGTTTTATAGCTAATGCCTCAGAGTAAAACCGAACTGCCTGTTCTAACTGACTATTATTTAAGGCTTCATTGCCTTTAATGAAAAATCGGCCTGCCTTATCCTCATCAGAATCACAGGCAAACACTAAAAGAGTAGTCAGGAGAAGGAAGTATTTTTTCATATCGATATCGCTGCGCAAAGTAAGGCATCAGTAAGAGTATTAGCAACTTAAGTTGTTCTTATTACGAAGCATTATGGCTTCATTCTTGCTTATTAATCGCTTAAATTCAACATTATGAAAAAGATAATCACGCTTGTACTTACCATTTGCAGTCTTCAAGTTTACAGCCAAGAAGCTGGTATCCGCATTACAAATCAATCGGACAACTTAGAATCTAAAAACCCGCTATATACCATCAATCTAGATGGCAAGACCATCTCCTTAGGAAAGTTTGGAACCCTAGAAAATATTGACCCTAATTGGATTTCAGCGATTAACGTATTAAAGGGACAATCGGCTTATTCGCTATATGGCAATAAAGGTAAAGACGGAGTAGTGATTATCGATCTAAAGTCTTCCGATGAAAGTAGAGCGTACTTTGAAGAAGAACTGAAAAGGTATAAACATCTGACCGAGGTCAATGAGCTTCAGGATGCATCTCACACAGAAACACAGGAGAATACTATTACTCCACGCAGCACATCAGTAACCGTAAAAGGACAATTCAATTATTTAGAGAATCCTCCATTAGTTGTAGTTGAGTTAGGTGATGAGCGCCTTGAGATGCAAACCATCGGCAAGCTTAATATCATTAATACAGAGTTGATTGATGAAATAAACGTTTTAAAAGATAAAGCTTCATTAGCCCTTTATAAAGCAGAAGATAAGCCAGGTGTAGTATTGATAAAGTTGAAAGACAACAAAAAATCTGCAAAGGAATTCAAGAAAATAAAGAAGGCCATTAAAAAGAAGAAGTAAGCCCTAGCCTAAGTTTTACTATTTTAGTCATCTGAACTAATTCCTATGGCTAAGAACGAAAACAAGACTACAGAGAACGAGGCTAGTGTTGAAGACTTTCTGAATACTGTTAAGGACGAGAGTAAAAGAGCCGACAGCTTCGAAGTGAAGCAAATGATGGAAAGAATAACTGGTCACCCAGCAAAAATGTGGGGTTCTTCTATTGTTGGCTTCGATGTTTACCATTATAAATATAACAGTGGCCGTGAGGGAGATATGCTAAAAGTTGGTTTTTCTCCCAGGTCTACGGCCCTAACTCTTTACATAATGCCTGGCTTCGATAGGTACGAAGAGCTAATGAGCAAGCTAGGGAAGTACAAAACAGGAAAGTCTTGCCTCTATATTAAAAAGCTGGAAAATGTGGATAAGGCTGTACTGGAGGAGTTAATAACCGAGTCTTATAATTATATGACTGAAAAGTACGGTTAACCCTTCCTACCTAATTACCGCTAGGTGAAATACCTATTTTAATCCAAAATCATATCTGTTGGTAGGGTAGTTTTTACCCATCTGGTAATACTCTCGTCTATGAAAAGATATTTCACCTACCTTCTGGCCATTTTACTTTTTGCAGCGTGCATTTTCAATGAAGACATAGTACCTAGTAACCTGTCCGATAAGTTTTTAGGAGCTGTAAAGAGAAATATCAAAAAAGACCGTCAAGAGCTGCTAGAGGACATGAAAGAGATAACCAAACAAGGCCTAATTGAGTTTGAAGTCTATGACGAGGCTGGCAAATTAATCACCATCCTTAAGAACCCAGAAGATTTTGATCAAGCCGTTATTCAATCAATAGACTATAAGAATTTCTCTATCAAATCTGTTTCAAACGTAGCAGTATTAGGAAACATTCAACTGAGTAACTCACTCAATTAAGCCACTACCCTTTCCGCCCATTCTGGCTTAGTGGTTCTTACAACCGCCTTTAATTCATTCAAAATATTATAAAGACCGAAATAAGTACGGTTGATGTAAAGACCATCGCGGGCACCTCTAGCTTTTTCAGAAGACCTGAACTTCTTCGACTCAGAAATCACTTCTCCCATTTCAAAGATCTGTCTGAAATAACCATCGTCACCAAAATCGAAGACATCTTGATGGAATGGCCTACCCAAAAGCCCCATCAATTCTCGAACCACACCAGAGAAGTAAATTTTATCTTCTTCGGTATCATCATCATAGATAAAACTCAGCTCTTTAAAACGCTGCTCTAGCTCATCGTCTGCAGATAGCATGTCTTTTCTGATCAAACTAAAATATGGTTCATAAAACTGATCTGGAATCACCTTTACACAACCAAAGTCTATCACCCCTAGGTTTCCATCATTGTCAATAATGAAATTACCCGGATGCGGGTCGGCATGTACCTGTTTCAAATTATGAATCTGAAAATCGTAGAAATCCCACATGGCTTGGCCAACCTTATTTCTAGTCTCCTGATCTGGATTCGACTTAATAAACTCTTTGAGCACCTTACCATCCATCCAATCCATGGTGATTACTCTATCTGAAGAGTATTGAGGATAATACTTCGGAAATTTAAGGTTTTCAATATGTGCACAAGCTTCAGATATTTCCATCGATCTCTCAACTTCTAACTGATAATCAGTCTCTTCCAATAGCTTAGTCTCTACCTCTTCCATATAATGATCGAGGTCTCGCTCATTAAGATTCATTAACCTTACTGCAAAAGGGCGCACAAGCTTTAAATCAGACTTTACAGAATTGGCCACTCCCGGATACTGAATCTTCACAGCATACGTTTTACCGTCTTTCTTGGCTTGGTGCACCTGACCGATAGATGCTGCATTTACAGCCGACTTGGTGAAACTGTCGAATATCTCGGTTGGGCTTTCTTTAAAATATTGCTGAAAAGTTTTAACCACCAACGGATAAGACAAAGGCGGAGCAGAATACTGCGCCATCGAAAATTTATCTTGATAAGCTGCAGGCAAAAGGTTTTTATCCATGCTCATCATCTGAGCTACCTTTAGCGCACTACCTTTTAATTCGCTCAAAGAATTATAAATATCGCGGGCGTTATCGGCATGAAGCTCATCTTTGCTCAAAGAAGGATTTACAGCCTTTTTTGCATAGTGCTTCACATAATTACCTCCTACTTTCGCTCCCGTCTTCACAAATTTGGCCGCACGTTGCACCTTTGAAGTAGGTATTTTCGATTGCTCCTTCATCTAAGCTTATTATCGGTTTTGAAATAGAAATTTGCCAAAGTCAACAATGGCATCTAGTGGGCCTCTACCCATTAAATCGAAAGCCAAATTCACTGACTTTTCAATTGCTGCATCGGTCTTCTCGAAGCCTCTGCTCTCATCTTTTATCCAGAAACCAATAACAAATAAGAACTGAAGCCAAAGCGCCTCATCATACTTTTTGCTTATCACTGGTCGCTTTTCAATCTCCTCCGTTTCTTCACCTTCAAGCAAAAGCTCATTTACCCAATCTTTAAAGGCTTTTCTCACTTCAATGAGATAATATGGAGTGAGTTCAGGTCTGATTTTCTTCGGAACAGTCTGCAGAATATAGCTTCGGTGTCCCTTCAGTTTTTCTATGAAAGAATAGAAGAAGGCCAGCATTTTTTCACGCACAGAATACTCGTCATAAACAGAATCATTTTTCACCATTTCTAGCGTGTCGTTAAAAATGGAGAGCCATATCTGCTTCTCAATATTTTCAAAAGAATTGAAGCTCTCATAGAAGTCTTCTTCCTTGATTTTCAAATCTTTTATAAACTTAAATATGGACTCTGGCTTCTTGCCATGCTCCAACACATAAGAGATATAACCTTCTCTGATTTTCTCCTCTGGCGACTTTCTAACAGCCTTTTTTGCAGCTTTCTTTTCTTCCATGCCAGCATAACATCTGTTTATAGAAAAAGGTTGGCTCAAGCTTAAGTTTGATTAGATTTTTTCACTGTCTGTTACCCAAAAGCTCAATGGACTCGTCAACAGTGTGAATCAACACGCTATGAAACCTTTCATTATTCAAACGCATAACCTCAATTTTTACTTTAAAGACTTTAAAGCTTTAAGTGAGGTAAATCTTCAAGTACCGCAGGGCAGCATTTTTGGCTTCCTTGGGCCTAATGGAGCTGGGAAAACTACCACAATTAGAATTCTGCTCGACCTGTTTCATGCTAAACCAGGAGAAATAGAGCTTTTTGGTACAAACTACAACCAAAGCAGAAATGAAATTTTACAGAGGGTTGGAGCACTTATTGAAAATCCTTCCATCTACAAGCACCTTTCTGGAAGACAAAACCTAGAAATAATTAGGCGTATGGTAAGCGCCCCAAAATCTAGAATTGATGAAGTGCTTGAGATAGTTCGCTTAAGAGATAATGCTGACAAAAAGGCTAAAAACTATTCTTTAGGTATGTGTCAAAGACTTGGCCTTGCAGCTGCTCTACTCACCGATCCAGATTTACTTATTCTAGATGAGCCAACCAACGGACTAGACCCCAGTGGAATTATTGAAATGAGAGAACTGATCATCAGATTGAATAAAGAGCACGGAAAAACCATCTTTCTTTCTAGCCATATTCTTTCAGAGATTGAAAAGCTAGCTACCGATGTAGCCATAATTGATGGAGGAAGAATTCTTTATCAGGGGAAACTAGATGGTCTGCATGGAGATGCTCAGTCTATGGAATTGAAGATAGAGCTAGATAGCACAGAAGATGCAGCCAATATTATAAGAAGCCTCAACTATACCATTTCAGAAGTAAATGGCAGATCAATTAACCTACCAATTGAACGTAAGTCTGACATAGCAAAAATAAACAAGGCACTAGTTGAAGCTGGCGTAGAAGTTTACGGACTGCAAAGTTCTGCTGAAACGCTTGAATCAATATTCCTGAACATCACAAAAAAACTCAACTAATGAACTCAGCTTTAGCACTCAAAAAAGGCATTTCTGCCGAACTATTTAAGTTTCGATCTACCTTCGTTTTTTGGCTGGTCATATTGGCTCCTGCCTTTATTCCAACCATTAACCTGATTGTGTTTTTGCAAAGGGGTGATGAAATACTGGCTAGAGGCGGGACTGCCTGGGGAAATTTGATGCAGTTTAGTACCGGACCTTCTGGTTTCCTTTTTCCATTCTTTGTGTTCATTGTAGCGCTTTTTGTTAATAATATTGAATGGAGTTCTAACACTTGGAAACTCATCTATACCCAACCTCTAAGCAGACTAAACATCTACTTCTCTAAGCTTATAGTTTTTGTTCTGATGCTTTTCCTTAGCCTAATTTTGTATGGCTCTTTACTCGTTTTAGTCGGAAAAATTGTACACTCAACTAACCCAGATTTGGGTTTTGGAAACCCACTGAACCTAACCATTCACTTTGGCAACATAGTAAGGACATTCTTGGCTACTCTGGGCTTTGCAAGCATTCACTTTTACATTAGTCAGAAAACGAAGAACCTCATTCTACCCTTAGGCATTGGCATTGGTGGACTTATTTCATTTATGATTTTGGTACGGGGGTGGGAATACGCAGCATACCATCCTTATGGCTTCCATATCTTAGCCAATGGCTCCAATAATGGAGACACCTCTACATTGTTAGACAACTTGAGACCTATTACATTAAGTCTTGGCCTTTTTGTTATAATGACAACTATTGGCGCCATAGATGCCCTAAAAAAACGAATTGTCTAATGAAGAAGCATCATCATAAAGTCATTGTCCTAATTAGAATTTTTCTAGGCCTGATCTTCTTTGGTGCGGGCATGTCAAAACTCTATTTTGAACATAACTTCCCTGGCGTCATTGGTCCAGTATGGTTAGAAGAAAGATTGGCTGAGCATGGACTGGGTTTTTACGCCCGCTTTATAGCCGGAAGCCAGGTTGTAGCAGGCCTAATGCTCCTCACGCAAAGATTTGCTACACTTGGCGCAATACTCACCTTCCCTATTCTATTGAATATCTTCATGGTAACTGTGTCGCTTCAATGGCAAGGCACTCCTTATATAAATGCCTTCTTACTGATGTTGAACACATGGCTCCTTTTGTATGACTACCATAAGTTGAAGTTTATTCTAACAGATAAACCAGCCGAGCTTAAATCTATCTCACTGAAGCGGATAAGCCTAAGCGCAGATTTCATTTGGCTTGTTGCCGTAATAGGAATTCTCGGTAGCATTCCTCTTTCTTTCGTAAATCTAATTATGGCCTGGGGCCTCTGCGGACTTATGGTTTTGCTGATTGTTTGGAATCAGTTGAGAAGAAAGGAAGAAAATTATCGAGGCGAAAGAAACATTCACTGATTTTCAATCGTCATTACAATATCCCGCATGTCGGGATTTAATACATCCAAATCGTGCCCTGGCTAAAAGTAGTCGGGGTTTTTTTATGCAAATTGGTAAAGTGGATTCCTGTTTAACTTCAAACGTATCTATCCATTTACCTTCAACAACTCAACCATCTTCTGTTTATACCCCATCGGTAACATTCCATCTCAAACAATTCCCCTACCTTTGCTGCATGCCAATTGAGTATACTAGAAACGAAAACTTAGGAAGTCAGCCCAATAACCCTCTTCACGGAGTTAAGCTGGCAGATATACTCAATCATTTGGTGACAGAATTAGGGTGGAAGCAAATGGCCAATGAGGTCAATATCAACTGTTTTAAGAGTAACCCTACCATTAATTCTAGCCTTAAATTTCTAAGAAAAACTCCATGGGCTAGAGAAAAAGTGGAAAGGCTTTATCTACAAATAATTGAAGAATAGCATGAGTGAGCAGCAGCAAGACAAAGGGAAAGGTGCGTTCAGAAAAGCTTGGGACGCACAAAAGAAACAGGCAAAAAAGCACAACACTAAGCCATCTTCAAAAACGAAACTTCACCCAAGAAACCCTCATAACGGGCCTTATAATTTAGATGAACTCGTAAAGAGTGTTCCTGAGCTAGAGGAGTATATAACCCTGAATGTAAAAGGGGAAAAAACGGTAAAATTTGCCGAACCTCAGGCAGTATTGCTGCTTAACAAAGCCTTGCTCCTCACCTACTACGACCTAGAATTTTGGGAAATTCCTGAAGGTTTTCTTTGTCCACCAGTGCCTGGCCGAGCAGATTACATTCACTATATGTCCGATTTATTGGCTGGAAGCAACTTTGGCAGAATGCCGAAAGGCGATAAAGTCACCTGTTTAGATATTGGTGTAGGCGGCAACTGCATTTACCCGATTATTGGCTCGCATGCTTATGGCTGGAATTTCATTGGGAGCGACACAGATACAAGGGCTAAGAAGTCGGCTACGGACATTGTAGCGAATAACAAAAGGTTGAAAGGCAAAGTAGAAATCAAGCTTCAACCCAATATGAAGGACATACTCTACGGCATCATTGACCATAGCACCAAGGTAGATATGACTTTCTGCAACCCTCCTTTCCATGCTTCTAGAGCCGAGGCCAGAGAAAGCTCACTCAGAAAGCAGAGCAACTTGCAGAAGAAAGGCGTAACTGAATCTGTGCTTAATTTCGGAGGGAAAGGTGGCGAACTTTGGTGCGAAGGTGGCGAAAGGCGCTTTGTGAGCAACCTGATCAAAGAAAGTAAGAAGTTCGAAAAGAATTGCTTCTGGTTCTCTACACTGGTTTCTAAGCAATCTAACCTTAAAGCTTTCCAAGATTCACTAGACTATAATAAGGCCACCGATGTTCGGGTAATTTCCATGACTCAGGGTAATAAATCTAGCCGCATTTTGGCATGGACATACCTAGACAACGAAGAAAGAAAAGCATGGAGAGCTGAACGGTGGGGCTAAACCAAGTTGACTTTATGCTTAGCTAGTTCTATTTTAGAACAACATATGAGCACAATATCACAGCCTACCTTTATAGAATTAGAAAACCTCCCGAACCCAAGCCTTAAGCAAAAACTTATTACTTCCGTGGTATATGGCGTTATATTCGCCATTCTCCAAGTAGCCCTGTCCTTAGCAAGTAAGACTGTTGAATACTACCTGCTTTCAGGTCTATTCTTCGGGATTTTCATGGGGTTTGCCAATCCTTACTTAAGTCGATTATTTCGATCAAAAAAGAGCAATGGAGATGAGAGAGCAGAAGGCATCTCTTTCAATGAAACTGAAAAAATCTTGGTTAAAGGAGCTGTCAACCTTTTCAAAAACAACTTGGGCGCTGGTGGAGAAATGTACCTAACCACAGAAAGGTTAATTTTTACTTCACCTAAATTGAGGTTCAATAACGATGTGCTTGAACTTCCATTATCATCAATTGAAAACGTAGAGTCTAAAAAAAGCAGTTGGTTAGTGAATGAAGTCTTTACCGTTCGTATTCCAAACAAGGAGTATCAATTTGTCTCATTCAACAAAGACGTATGGATTAGTCAAATTCGGAAACAACTTGGAAATTGATAAAGCGAAACTCTTACAAAGCAACTTCTAAATACCTCTGAACCTCTTAAGAATAGAACTCTTTCTGCCATGTCGAAAGACCAATTCATCATTTAGCCTTTAACATTCACAATTCTAGAAAAGTCAACCCAAAGACATCTACACATTAACTCATATAAACATCAATGCTTCCAAAGCTCCCAAGCTCGAAACATTTAATTAAATTCGAGACATGGAAATAAAGGAAATTAACGGCTTCGAACACATCCCCTATTCTCATGTGCATTACAAGCCAGAAGAAATGGTTGAAAGAAGCCAAAAGTTCTACGATTGGATGGAAACCCGCAGGTCGGTTCGTGACTTTTCTGACAAACCTGTTCCAAAGGAAGTTATCGAAAACATCCTTAAATCTGCCTCCACGGCACCATCAGGAGCACACAAACAACCATGGACTTTCTGTGTGGTAAGCAACCCAGAAATCAAAAAACAGATTCGAGAAGCTGCAGAAAAAGAAGAATACGAAAGCTATACAAAACGAATGAGCGAAGAATGGCTAGACGATCTTAAGCCTATGGCAACAGATTGGCATAAGCCTTTTTTAGAAACGGCTCCATACCTTATCATTGTAATGAAAAGGCCTTTTGAATACGATTCTGAGGGCAAAAAACACCAGAACTACTACGTGAATGAGTCGGTAGGATTAGCAGCTGGAATGCTTATTACAGCTATTCACGATGCTGGTTTGGTTACACTTACACATACACCAAGCCCAATGAATTTCTTGCAGAAAATTCTTGAAAGACCAGACAACGAGAGACCTTTCCTTTTACTTCCTGTGGGTTATGAAGCTGACGAAGTATTTGTACCAAACAACCGCAGAAAAAGCCTCGATGAAATGGCTGTTTTCTATGAGTAAGCTACTCTGGCTTTTATTGATTTTCGTATTTAGCTTTCAAAGTCTTCAGGCCCAACGGTACTCTAAACGGCAGATTAGAAAGGATCTAGAAGAGTTACCGGGCTTTGAAAATGCCTTTATTGGCTTTTTACTAGCAGACCCAAGTAAAAGGAAGCCCATTTTTGAGCAGTATGCAGATAAGCATATGACTCCGGGTTCAACCACCAAGCTCTTCACTATTTATGGAGCAATGAACCATCTGCCAGAGGTGCTTCCTGCATTGGAATATACTATCAAAGGTGACTCACTTATCTTTTGGAGTACAGGCTATCCCCTCACTTTACATCCAGACCACACGGATTCTACAGTGATGAACTTCCTGAAAGAAACGGGCAAAAACCTCTATTACTGGCCCCGACCTACAGAAGACTCTCGTTTTGGCCCCGGCTGGGGTTGGGATGATTACCCCTACTACTTCGGAGCAGAGAAATCCGTTTTCCCTATCCATGGCAATAGCGTAAAGTTCATTTTGGATAATAAGAACAAAACCTACACCATGTCGCCTGAATACAGAGGGTTTCGCGTTTCTGTAGATTCACTTTATGCAGAAAGGTCTAGCGTTACTCGCGATGAATTTTGGAATGAGTTCAAGATTCAGTTCGCCACTAATTACGATGTAGACACTATCACTAGAGCCTTTCATACTTCCGATGCTCTGTTCACTGAATTGCTAAGCAATGCAATTCAAAAGCCTGTTCATACTTTAGAAATGGAGGCTAGACCAGAGAATCATGAAACCCTCAACGGAGTGGTAGCCGACAGCCTTTATAAATGGACACTCCAAGATTCTGACAACCTCTTCGCTGAACAGATTATGCTAATGATCAGCGGGCAACAGAGTGATACTTTGGGTACGGAAAAATCAATAGCTTTCTTAAAAACAGAAGATCCCTTATTGCAAATATTCCAATATTCTTCTCCTCTCATTTGGAGAGATGGCTCTGGTCTTTCTAGGTATAACATGTTTACTCCAAGTACGTTTGGAGCAATGCTTTATAACTGGACATATCCATACCCAGGAAAACGACTAGCAGAATCGCCTTCTACGGATTTCCTAAACTTCTTTCCTCAAGGAGGAACCTCAGGCACCCTTAAAGACTGGTACGGCCCCTATGTTTATGCTAAAACTGGAACCTTGAGTAACAATCATGCTTTGGTTGGATATATCCTGACGGATGAAGGCAAAACACTTCAATTTGTGCTGATAGCCAATCACTATACAGTACCAACCAGCACCATCCGCAAATCTATGGGCGTGATTCTGGAAAAAATTAAGAAGGGTTACTAGGTGTCCGGGAAAATTATAGGCTCTAAGAGTGCCGTCCTTGCGAGTCACAAAAAGAACGAAGCGAAATTTTGTGATGCGGCAAACTGATCCCGAGAATTCAAGAGAAACCATCTGCTACAGCCACTCCAGTCGTCAGACCAATGACTGGTAAGATCAGCTGAGGCCGAAACGCAGGAATGCTTGAGAAACAATTGGTCAGACGACTAACTGCTACCTCTCAGCCTTGCACCTGAGTAAGCCATTGGGAAACTGGGTAATTGGTGCTCGGGAAATAGTGGGTTAGGTAATCGGACTCCGAAGTCTCGGGGCGGAAAACAGTTTAAGAGCCTTAGTCACCCACCTTTTCACCTCGACCGTAGCGGAGAGGCCTAAGTGGGAAATTGGTTGATTAGGAAATTAGTAATTGGCGCTTGGTGTTCGGATCCTCAGCAAAATTCACTTTATACGTCATTGCGAGGAACAAAATGAACACGGTGAATTTTGTAACGCGGCAATCTTTTTGTTCTGGGCAGCAGACCACCTAACAGACAGATTGCTTCGTCATAAAATCTTATTAACACAGGTTTTATTTCTCGCAATTACAGACCCGATACTGATTTCCGATTAACTGATAACTGATCGTTGCCCCATCTATCCTAAGACCTCCTTTTCAACAAAAGGAAAATACTCGACTGCTAATAAAGGTGTGTGCAAACATTCAACATTCCACATCAAACACTCAACATTCAAATCACTTCGCCTTATCCCAAAGCTTTTTAGGCGGGACCACCACAAGCGAGAATTTCAAATAGCCAGCATCTTTCAACTTGTATTCCTGAATAGGGTTATTCAATCTTTCGCCAGGAAGAGAAATGATGTAAGCCACATTATTCACATAAGAAGCTTCAGCAGTAGCCCAAAGCCAATCATGAATTTCTCTTTCAAATGCCAAACTCATAATGAAATCTGCTCGCTGTAATGTAAGCTGATTCTGTTCTTGAGAAAGCGCATTAGTCACATTAAATCTCCAATTATCGAACTGCGCCTTCAAAATAAGGTAAGCTTTTTCTGAAGGATGGTAGCGCAAACTAGCATAAGATGGCAGAAATGATTCAATCATCATTTTCGAACTCAAGGCTCTATTATAGGCCAATGTAGGGTAAACATTAAGCACCCCAAGTGCATAGTTCACAATGAGTCCGTAGCCTAACTCTAACTTCTCAGATTTTCGAACATTATAAGCTGCTGAAAGAAGGTACCTGGCAGAATAACGATCTACACTGCTGGTATCGCTAGCTAATTCGGTCACTCCCATAAAGGTGAGCTTGCGTTGATCATCTAGCTTGCGCTGAAACAAGAAGTTTACCCCCGTGTTGACTAACTTCTTTTCATTCAGATATCGGTAAATATTGTCGTTGTCTTGAGGAATGAAAATGGTGTTATACTGCTGCCTGAGGTACTTCAGTTGAAGTCCGAAAAGCGTTTTTTCCTTCAGAACCAAAGGAACACCTAAACGAACAGTAAAAAGCTGATCGCTCACAAACTTATTTTCTGGTTGCCCATCACTGTAGAGCGTCTGGTAATCGGTAAAACCACGATACCCGACCTCAATAACCTTGGGTCTAAACTCCAAAAGTTTTTGGGCATGCGCGGTAGAAGCAATAAGCAAAAGAAGTGTTAGCAGTTTCAGTACTCTCATAAGTCTAACAGCGAAATCTCAACAGCTCAAAATTTCGGCATGCAAATAAACAAATTTATTAATAGGAACTACGCTGTAACCCCAGCTCCTTTAAAAGTCTATTTACATTCTATAAATACTGATAATCAGTCAATTGTTTAAAGTAACGCATTCTATTTTAGGCTACTTTCAATGAGTATATAAGGTAGTTGGAAGCAGCTAACTAGTCTCCATTAAGGCTAATTGACTTGCCAGAATAGAATGACGACCATTCTTAAAAAAACCTTCATTGGAGGCTGCTATTATTTTTATCTTAAGGGCTTATTCAACTCAAATACTAATGAAAAAGACTCTTTTATTATTTAGTCTAATCTTAACCACTGCCGCCTTTGGGCAAACTGAAATTACTTCAGAAAAGCTCTCGGGGTTACGGCTAAGAAATATTGGCCCTGCTGCCATGAGTGGCCGAGTGGTAGATTTGGCTGTCAACGAAAACGATCCTTTCACTTATTACATAGCCACGGCCACTGGTGGAGTATGGAAAACCACCAACAATGGTGTTACTTCAGAACCAGTGTTTGAAAACGAAAACACTCATTCTGTTGGGGCTATTGCATTGCATCAAAAACACACCAATATTCTTTGGGTAGGAACTGGAGAGCGTGCCAATAGACAAAGTTCTTCTTGGGGAGATGGTATTTACAAGTCTCACGATGAAGGTAAAACTTGGCAACATATGGGCCTTAAAGATTCTCACCATATTGGCAGAATTGCCCTTCACCCTACCGACACCAACACGGTTTACGTTGCGGCAATGGGTCACCTTTGGGGACCAAACAATGAAAGAGGTCTTTACAAAACCACTGATGGTGGTGAGACTTGGGAAAGAATCATTTATGTAAATGATGATACTGGGGTTGTTGATGTAGCGCTAGATCCGCAGAACCCAAATATCGTTTACGCAGCTACCTACCAGAGAAGAAGAACACCATTCGGTTTCGATGGTGGCGGACCTGGCTCTGGCTTGCACAAGTCTACAGATGGTGGAAAAACCTGGAAAGAATTAAGAACTGGCCTTCCTGAAGGCAATTACGGTAGAATAGGTATTTCAATCTTCAGAGCAGATCCGAACATCGTTTACGCATCTGTTGAGCAAGGTTTTCAATACAATGCTTCTACGGCATACAACGAAAGAAGAGCTGGGCTATACCGCTCAAAGGATAAAGGTGAAACTTGGGAGTTCATGAGCGACTGGAATCCTCGTCCTATGTACGCCAGTCAGCCTTTAGTAGACCCAAGCGATGCTTCTAGAATCTACATGATGAACCAGTACAGCTATTCGTCTGATTCTGGTAGAACTTTCCGTCCGGCAAGACAATCACTACATGGTGATGATAGAATTTTCTGGGTAAACCCTAAAAACTCTCGCCATGTAATGAAAGGCGATGATGGTGGCTTGGGAATCTCTTATGACAGAGGCGTTACCTGGCTTTACATCACTAACCTACCTGTTTCTCAATACTATAGAGTTGCTGTAGACATGGCTAAGCCGTACAACGTTTATGGTGGTTTGCAAGATAACGGTAGCTGGGTTGGCCCAAGTGAAACCTACAGAACCAATGGAATTCTTAACGAGGATTGGAAAAAACTAGGTGGTGGAGATGGTTTCTTGAACCTACCACATATGACTGACGAAGACATAGTATATACTGAGTCTCAATACTTAGGCCTAACTAAGTTGAATATGAAAAACGGGCAAAGTCAGTCGATCAGACCAGGAGATCCTACTGGACATATTGGTGCTAGAAGAAATTGGGATGCTTGGGGGCCTGGAACACCAGAGCCAGAGTTAGGTAACGCTATGGAACCTGCTAACTGGGATGGTCCATTCTTTTTGAGCTATCACGATCCAAACACTATTTACTCAGGTACAGAGCAACTTTGGAAAAGTACCGATGGTGGTGCTACTTGGAAAAGCTTAGGCAACCTCACTACTCGCGTTAACAGAAGAGACTTAACTATTATGGGTCAAAAGGCGGATACTTCAACTGCTTCTTTAGATGATGGTATTCCTTACTGGCCAACACTTACTGCAGTAGCAGAAGATAGATTCATACAAGGCCACTTATACGTGGGTACAGACGATGGGCTTGTTCAGGTTTCTGAAGATGATGGTAAAACGTGGACAAACGTAACTAGCAAATTGCCAGGCCTTCCTGCAGATTCATGGGTGAACACTTTCGAGGTTTCTTCTCATACTGCCGGAACTGCCTATGTAGCCATAAACAACTACAGAAATAACGATTTCAACAATTACGTTTACCGAACAACCAATGGAGGTAAAACTTGGGAGTCTGTTGCTGGAGATTTACCTGCCGACAGAGTAGCAAGAACACTTAGAGAAGACCCTAAGAACCCTAACGTACTTTATTTAGGTACCGAACTTGGCTTATTTGTGAGTTTCAACAAAGGAAAAAACTGGGTTGAACTGAAGAACAATATGCCTACCCTACCATTCAATGACTTGGTTATTCACCCGCGAGATAATGATTTAGTATTGGCTACACATGGTAGAGGTGTTTGGATTCTAGACAATATCAGTGCACTTCAAGAAATCGGAGATCAATACCACCAGAGGTTCGCTCTATTTAGTATTGCAGATGCCGAAATGATAGACAGAAACATTAGCGGAGCGCATACTGGAGATATGTACTACAGAGGTGAAAACCCAGCTGTTGGTGCTATGATCGACTATTATGTACGTGAAGATGTAGATGCTGATAAGTTAAAACTTACCATCCATGATACAGACGGTAATGAGCTAGCAACATTAAGAACAGATGCCAAAGCTGGTATTCACAGAACCTATTGGAACTTCCGTGGCCCAGATTTTAAACCAATGAATCAGAACCCAGACAACAACAGAAGAGGTGGTTTCAGAGGTTTTGGCCTAGGAGGAACTCCTATCCTTCCTGGCGTATACGTTGCTCGTTTGACATATGAAGACAAAGTAATTGAGCAAACCTTTAAGGTGAAAAACGACCCTCGCTTAGAAGTAAATATAGACGCTCAAAGAGCCTGGAAAGAGTCTTTGATGGGTGTTGGAGAAGTTTACGAAATGGTAGTAGACGAAATGCTGCCTGCGCAAAAAATGGGATGGCACCTAGATAAGCTGAACAAGGAAAAAGTAGAGTATAACGAGGAAGCCGCAGAAGCTATTGAAGACCTTAACAGCAAATACAGCGAGCTAATGAGCCGTGTAAGATCTGTTTACTTTGAGGCCAGTGGCTGGATAGGCCCTCTTTCAGGCGACCAAAAGGCACAGTTGGACTTCTTTAAAACTATGTTACCTAAGCTAAGACAAGAAACCAATCAGGTAATGAAAACAGCGATACCAAAACTTAACAGAGGTTTGAGTAGAGCAAATAGATATACCGCTAACTAATTGATGACAAATGAAGAACACTAAACTATGGACAACAGCAGTATTATTACTGCTTAGCGTTTTTGCTTTTGCACAAAGTGAACGGAGTAGACAAATACCAGTAGAGTCTGCGGTGGTTACTCAACATGAAGTAACCATAAAAGGGAAGAAAGTGCCCTACAAAGCTACTGCTGGCACTCAACCCGTTTGGGATAATTCTGGTAAGCCAGTGGCTACGCTTTTCTATACTTTCTATGAAAGATCTGACGTAAACAACAGAGATAAGCGACCGTTGGTCATTAGCTTTAATGGTGGCCCTGGTTCTGCCTCTGTTTGGATGCACATTGCTTATACAGGACCAAAAATCCTCAAGATTGATGATGAAGGCTACCCAGTTATGCCTTACGGCATCAAAGACAACCCACATTCAATTTTAGATGTGGCCGATATTGTTTTTGTAAATCCAGTGAATACGGGTTATTCAAGAATTGTTGATCCTGAAGCTGACAGACGTCAGTTTTTTGGAGTGAACCAAGACATTCGCTACTTAGCTGAGTGGATTAACACTTTCGTTTCTAGAAACAACCGATGGAATTCTCCGAAGTACTTGATTGGCGAAAGTTATGGTACTACCAGAGTTTCTGGCCTTTCATTAGAGCTTCAGAATAGCCAGTGGATGTTCTTGAATGGAGTAATTTTAGTCTCTCCTACTGAATTGGGAATTGAAAGAGGCGGACCTGTTGAAATGGCTAACCGATTGCCATATTTCACAGCAGCCGCTTGGTATCACAAACAGTTACCAGCCGACTTACAGAGCAAAGACCTCTTAGATGTACTTGAAGAGTCAGAAGCTTATACACAAAATGAGCTTTTGCCAATGCTGGCCAAAGGTTGGTTGGCCACCGATGCTGAAAAGAATGAGGCCATCCGTATGTTTGCCAGATACTCAGGTTTAGACGAAGAAGTAATCCGTCAGCATAACCTAGATGTACCTGAGAATTTCTTCTGGAAAGATCTTTTGAGACATGAAGGATATACAGTAGGCAGATTGGACTCGAGATACAAAGGAATTGATAGAATGGAAGCTGGAATGAGCCCTGACTATAATTCTGAGCTAGACTCTTGGTTGCACTCCTTCACCCCTGCTATTAACTATTACTTCCCGAATGTTCTCAATTACAAGACCGATGTGAAGTACAATATGTTCGGTCCTGTAAACCCTTGGGATAGAAGTGGCGACAGAACTGGTGAAAACTTACGCCAAGCTATGGCCATGAACCCATATTTGCATGTTATGACCCAATCTGGATATTACGATGGTGCTACCACTTACTACAATGCTAAGTACAATATGTGGCACATGGATCCAAGTGGTAGGCTAAAAGACAGAATGAGCTTTAAAGGCTACAGAAGTGGCCACATGATGTATCTAAGAGCTGAAGATTTGGCAAACGCCAATGACGATATCCGTGAGTTTATATTAAATAGCCTTCCGGCTGAAGGAACTCCGGCTAAGTATTAGTTGATCGGTTAATCGGTTAAATGGAATTCAGGAAAGGAGCTTCGGCTCCTTTTTTTATTCATCACCTTTTTAAAAGCCATTTAAACCATAGGCTGAACTCAGAAACCGATTAAGCTCAATTTTCAACTCTTACTTCTCTAAACCCTTAAATTTCAAATCAAAAAGCAACAAAACTCGAACCTCAATAACCATTGATCAAAGCACTCACTAGCTCCCTACAACAGAATAAAGAGGAAAAAGAAAAGTACCGTTGGGCAACTGCGGCTACACTTATAGTACTGTTCATCATCGGTTCAGTAATGAATGTTCCCTTTAGCCGTGAAGTAACCAGACTCAACATTGAAGCAGGTAAAGCTGACTCCACTATGAGTCTAGACCTTCTTTCACACCTTACTCAAGTAGGCATAAGCAGTCTGATATTGGGAGCTATTCTGGTTTTCATAGGCATTTCAATTTCGTCAAATACTAATCTAGGTGCACCAGTCTTAGCAAGGCTTTTCTCCGGAAAACCGATGAGTGAACTCGTTAAGGTTAAAGATGTGCTCTCAAGTATAGCTTTAGCTTCTCTGGTTTCAGTGATTCTATTAGGGCTTTTCGAGCTACAAAAGAGCTTCTACCCAGTAGACCACCTGATGGATAGACCTGACAAACCATTTTATGTACTAGTCTCATTTTCTGCTGGCATCACGGAAGAGATTATGTTCAGACTAGGGTTGATGTCGCTGTTGGTTGCTGTTTTTCAGTTCTTCAAAAAAAACACCTCCCCTTCCCCCAAAAGCATCTGGATAGCCATCATAATTTCTTCTATCTTCTTTGGGCTAATCCATCTTCCATTGTCTAAAAACTTTGTAGAACTAAAAGCCTTTAGCATAGCTGTTACAATGATTGGTAACCTGATAACCGGCATCACCTTTGGCTATATTTTCTGGCGAAAGGGACTACTTATTGCTATTCTTTCGCACATAGTTTTCGATTTGATTTTCCACGTTGTAGGCTCTCCTTACGCATAGTATCCGAGAGAATCACCCAGCACAACCAGCATAACATTACACTCCTTGTATTTGCAACGATTTAGATTTTAAAGCATTCAAAGAACAACAGCATGGCACTCTAATAACTTACTCAGAAGGGTTAGAAAAGCTGAAGAAAGTACTCAAATTCTTATAGAAAGAAAGAACAGCCAGAGGTTACTCGAAAGATGTCTAGGGCTGGTAGTTTGGGAGGCCTCGAAGTAACTAAAATCATTAACTAGAAACCTATCTGGCAATAAAAACAACCAGCCCTTTTAAGCAAGGAGAAAGTCATTTATACAAAAGGTCCAGTGATAATTACTTCTCTTAAATTTAGAACAAGGGAAAAGCTTCTTTAAACTTGATTTATCTTTCTTAAACAGATAAAAGAATGTGTATATTTTGATCAGACACTAATATCGTATAGACTGGAAATTATCTACTTTATTAGTATTACTAAAAAAACTGCCTCTTACTAATTAAAGCACACACTTTGCCATGAAATTTACTTTGACCCTCACATTATTTTTTTTAATAGTAACAAGCGTAAATGGTCAAGAGTCTAAAAAGTACATGAAGCTGAAAAGAAAGCTCCAATACCAAGAAGGGTATATTGTCTCAAAAGATTCGATAAAGGTTGAAGGTCTTATCAAAGACCAAATCATGAATGAAAATAAGAAGTTTTCTAAAGTAACATTCGTGCAGAAAGATGGTACAAAGGCAAGCTACTTTCCTAACGAGGTAAGAGGTTTTGGGTATTCCATGTATAGATATGTTTCTGACAGCTCATCCTTTTATGAAATATTAAGCAAAACAAAAAAGATTGGTATTTATAGAAAGTTAACGAGCACTTTTTGGACGACTCCTTCTCCTTTCGGTACGCCTGACGCCATTCACACATCCACCCTAGAAAATCTGTATGTAAAGAGAGATAGTGAATCAACTTTTAAACTCGTTAGGAGGAGAAACTTCATAGAGGACTTCTCGGAATACTTCAAGGACTGTCCTGAAATAGTAGAAAAGATTACCACAAAAGAATATACGCACAAGGACATTAAAAAAATAGTTAGTCTTTATAATAGGTGTAAATAGAGCTAATAGTGAACTCCCTAATCTGTGAAGTTTTAAACAAAGAATATCTAATAATCATGTTGTAATTTTTAATGTAATGAGTAACACCAAGCCTAGATTCAGGAATATTTTTCTAGCCATATTTAGTGCCATAGCGCTAGTACTCATCTTGGATTTTGCCTTGTCAGGCAAGGTGATAAACGCTCAGGTAGCAGGAGTTCAGAGTGAATATCAGCAGTATTACAATGCCGCTCAGAATTATCACTACTCCTATATGGTATTTACTGAAGAACATGCCTTCCCCGTTTCGGAAAGCTTTGCCGAAACAGTCGAAAAAGGAGATTCTGTAGAGTTTTCGGTCTCCATTCTGTTCAATCAAGTAAACTGGTATCGTATGAGTGGTGATAACAATCGATCGGTCTACTCCCTCAGGTTGATGGCTGGATTGGTAGCTCCATTGCTAGCTTTAATAGTCTTCTTTATAGCCTATCGCTTCAAGCGAAATCTGAGCACATTAATATTTGTACTACAGGCCATACTACTAGCAGATTTGATTTTGACTATAATTTATTAAGCCATTACTTTTGAATTGGTCTGTGAACAACATTTTGCTTATCAGGTATTAATTGCTCACTTACCTCATTCAAAAAAGCTGTAGCCAAGTATTACTTTCCTTACTATGAAAAGTATACCTGACACTTCAATAGTTTTCACATCAATCACTATTCTTTTTTGTAGAAAATTCAGATTTTGATAACTGAATCAGAAGTTTTATTCCACCTTCATTTAGACTAAAAAGATGCTTAAAAAGCCTTTTCTATTTATTTTCGCGCTTACGCTCTTAACCCTTAGTTCTTGTCATTTCGGAAGAATGATTCGCTATGGAACTGAAGATATAACCGACCACAAGATCTTTCCTAAAACGGAGATTCAGTCACCTCCAGAAAAGCATCCGTACAAAATTAAAGACGAAAAAGCCCTTTTCGATGATTATACAGTTCCTCAAACGGATCAAACATTGGAAGATTTTCTATTGGAAACCAAGACTACGGCCTTCCTAATAATAAGAAACGACTCGATTCTATATGAACAATATTTTAGAGACTACGAACCTAGTGACGTTTCTAACATATTCTCTGTAAGCAAGTCTGTTACTTCACTACTCATAGGTATTGCAATAGATCAGGGCTACATAAATAGTGTAAACGATAAAGTAACCAAATACCTGCCGGAACTAGCCGAAAAGAATTCTGATTTCAACCAATTAACCATACTCGATTTATTAAACATGAGGTCTGGCTTAGATTTTAGTGAATCTTACAAAAGCCCATTTTCAGAGGTAGCTAGACTGTATTACGGTAAAAACCAATTAAAGCAAATTCAAAAGCTTGAGTTTTCTAGCTCTCCAGGAGAAGTTCATGAATACCAGAGTGTTTCTACTTCCATTTTAGGTATGGTGATTGAAAAGGCTACAGGAAAGGCTTTGGGTAAATATCTCGAAACAACAGTTTGGCAACCTATGGGTATGGAATTCGATGCCAGTTGGAGTGTTGACGATAAAAAAAACCAAAGTACTAAAGCCTTTTGCTGTTTGAATACAACCGCTCGTGACTTAGCAAAAATAGGCAGTCTGTACCTTAAGCACGGAAATTGGAACGGAAAACAGATTGTCTCTGAAAAGTGGGTATCTAGCACAGTTACACCTAATCTAGACAACGATTGTTACCAATATCAATGGTATAATACCGAACGAAAAGGCTACAAATATCAAGGAGAGTACTTGAAAGACTCTTTGGCCGTAGTAGCCTTAGCGGAAAATTTGGGCCTTAAAACATACGAACCAGTTTATGAGTATGTTCCTTCAGAAGAAAAAGACCTCTGGGGCTTGCACTATTGTTCTAACTATTATTACGGTTTGGGTGTTAATGGGCAGTACCTATTAGTAGATCCAAGCAAAGATTTGGTGTTTGTTAGGTTGGGTGAAAAGTTTGACGCCAACTATCTCATGCTTATCAATAGTCTGAGAAGTTATTTATAAGAAAAGAGATCTCCCCAAAGGTAAAATTCAAGCAAGAAATCGAGTAATAGGCAAACCTTAGTCTCTATCTTGTCATTGTTTAGACTAAAAAAGGCTGTCATTTCTGACAGCCTCAATTCATTACTCAGCCAACCACTTCAAAGCCGTTTCATCGTCTATAAACAGGCGTATTTCTCTATAACCTGCGTTCAGACAATAATTCTCCCACTGCTTGTATCCGTTTACATCATCTCTCACTATCAACGCACGTTTGTAAACAGAAGACAATCCAAGCTGAGTTAGCTCTTGAGAAAGGTTACTCATATCTCGTTCATCGGCCTTTAGGTATGCTCCACGCAAGTCAGTTAACACTCTCTTCAACCCATGCTGACTTGCCTTCTTCCCTACTTCCTCAAAATACCTTTGGGCGATTTCTTTAGTAAGATCTCCTTCAATTCTTCCAGAAATCATATTTAGTTCCTCAACCACTTCAACCTCAAACATCCAGCCCCTCCTTTCAAAAGCGGATGCAAAGGTAATGACTAAACTTATAGAAACAAATCTTACCTACAGAATACCAGATAGTTACACTTAATTCTGCACGCAGCGTTTGCATAAAAAATTAAACAGAACTAAGTATAACTGATATAAGTAGAATAAACCGCTATTCTACCCATCTATAAAATAAATCCAAAGTTCATGATACGCGACACATCATGCAACGCACACTACCCCCTCCAAATTTCTCGATGGTAGGGATTGAGACCGTTTGAATTTTTGAATGAGCAGAGATGGTATTTAACTGATTTTCAGTGAGACTATCATAAGCCGCTTGCGACATTACTATTACTGATTCACCCTGGTGGTTAAACACTTCTAGCATATTTCCTGCAAAAGAATACATTTGATCCATGGTGATTTCTACCACTTCATGACCTGTTTCTTCCAAGGTTCTGATTACATCAAACCGTTGATCGGCCTGAATAGATTCAGTACAAATAACAGCATATTTACTCGCGATACACATAACCACATTGGTGTGATATACTGCTACGCCTTCCTTATTGAACGACTCAAACAACACTGGTTCGTAGCCATTTATTTCGCAGAGCTTATTGAGCACATCTCTATCGGTACGAGAAGACAAGCAGGCATAAGCCAAGTCATGCTCATAATCTATCACCACACTTCCGGTACTTTCCAAAAACATATTGTTTTCTTCGTACTTCGAAATGTCAATGATTTCATCAACAGCTACTCCTTCATCTACCAACTGATCTAGTAAATCCAGCCTTCTCTCCCACCTTCGGTTTTCGGCCAACATAGGATACAGGATAACTCTGCCATCGTGAAAGGAAACCCAGTTATTAGGGAACACCGCATTTGGCTTTTTAGGCTCATCAGTATCGTCAATTACAACTACATCAACGCCACTAGCTCTCAATGTATCTACTGCTCCATTGAATTCCTCTATGGCCTTGTGCTGAATGTCCAGAATCTGATCTGAACCCTCAGTATCTTGAAAAGAATTAGTTTTTGCTGTCGATGGGTCGTAACCAAAATGTGCAGGTCGCACCATCATAATTTTTGCGGCAGCTTGCCTCATATATTTCTATTTTAAAAACCGTTTACTCAAACCAAAGCCGAAGAGAAGATCGGCAGCATTGCTAGAAAAACCAGTACCTCCGTAAATATCTAATTGCAGACTCGAATTTACCAAGTAAGTAAAACCTGCATCCATTGAGTGACTGCTATCTCCGATTTCAGGAAAAGCGCCATAAACTTCTAGAAACACCCCCAGTTTACTAGTGGCGCTGTAACCAAAGTTGAGTGTGTAAAGGCCTGTACTAGTTTTCAGGTCTTGAGATAAACCCAAGCCCAAGTTAGATGAAATTGAAAATTGATCCGAAATAGACTTATCGAAAGCCAATCTCACATCGGCTACTGTACCATTAAAAGTTTCTTCAAAAACATCTCCACCAATACTTGCTACTAAACTGATATCTGGCAACTGGCTTTGACCTCTTAAAAGATTAAATTTTGCACCAAAGAGGGTTGGTACAAAGGCAACCTCTTCAGACTGAAACTGATTACCTGGCCTTATCCTCATTTTTGAAACTTCTTGCGAAAGCCTTAATTCAATTCTATCTGTGAGTCCATATCTCAATAATGTATTGTTAATTGAGATGTACTGAAAGTTGGTGTTTACAATACCTCCTGAGCCATTTGGTATAAACATTTTTTCTTCCACAAGAAAAAAACCTGTTTCAATTTGAAACGCACCAACTGGTACAATCGCTGCAGCAGAAGTTTGTGTAGGCCTATCTGTGTATATGTTTTGGGCATTTACTGATAGAGCAGAGAATAGCAGCCCAGCTACCATTACGCATAAAACTCTAAGTTGCTTCATAATGCCAAATGTAATTAATAGTGCTTACTTAGAAATGCCTTGATATCTTTTCTGGAAAGATATTTCTGTACGAATACCTGCAGATTAAAATGCTTATTGAAAATGGCAAAAGTAGGTGTAATTGGCTCCTCATTTTGCTGAGTAAAGAGATAGGCCAATTGATGGTATTTTAGTTCTGAAGTATTGCTATAAAGCTTGCCGTTGAATTGGTACGACTGTGGATCTTCAATATCTAATAATACAGGCCAAAAGCGTGCTGCAATTTCTTCCTGAATATCTGCCTTACTAAAAGCTTCTCGCTTCATCTTCTTGCAGTAGACACACCATTCTGCTTCAAGAAAAACCAACACAGGCCTTTCTTCGACCTTTCTTAGACTATCGAGTTCCCCAAAATTGAACCACCTGCCTTGCGCCTGAGTATTCAGACACAAGAGCAGGAGCCCAAACATCAGAGAAGTCTTAATCATTATTGCTAATCTTTATGCTGAAGAAGTAAGTTCTAGGCCTACCCGGTCCGTATATGTAATCGGAGTCTCGCGTTGGCCCTCTTTGAAAGTCGTCTTGATAGCTATTGAGAAAGTTCTGAATGCCAGCACTCGCTTCTATATGCAAATATCGACCTATATGAAAATGATGAGATGCTTTAATTGTGGCATCCCAAAACACATCAGAATTCCGTAGAACCAAATTTCCACTTTCTTGTAAAATCTCGGGAACAATCATGCCACCAGTAACTACATTAGAAAGGCTGAATTGCCAGCTATCAGAGTATTCGTAGGTTAAGTTTCCAAAACCATAAGCATTTGGCATGCGCATAAATCTTTGACTACTCACCAACTGCCCTTCTCCGCCATTTTCTGGCTCAAACAACACCTGTTCTTCATCAAATCTGGTACTTTGAAAAGTAGCACCAGTTTGAACTACCCATTGGGTTCCTAGCGCATAGTTGATTTCGGTATTCACTCCTGCCACCACTGCACCTTTGCCATTCCTCACTTCTTCAATGATGGAACCGTTAGGTAACTGACTTCCAGTATTCACTAAAACAAACGGATTATTCAGCTCAGTGTAGAAACCTTGAACATTCACCTCTAGCTGCTGCTTACCTACAACTTTGGTGTAGGTCCAAGAAGCAGTGAGCGCATCGGAGGTCTCCTTCTCCAAATTTTCAGAAAGCAACACAAATACAGGCTCTCCTCCTGCGGAAGCTATATGCAAATCTTCATTAAAGGCTTGTGGAGCCCTGAATCCTCTGGCGTACCCTCCTCTAAATTGGAGATTACTGTTGATATCATACAAGAAAGTGAACCTCGGACTGAATACACCGAAATCATTATCAATAGACCGCTGAAAACTCCCTACACGATACTGGCCCTCTACCATAGACCTATCATAACGAGCTCCTGTGAGGAATTTAATTCGGTCAGAAGCCGTCCATTCCCACTGAGCATAATAACCAACCGACTTCACTGACTGATCTACCAATCGCGAATAACCCGGTATTCGATCGTCTGTCTCGTTCGCCTGATACTCTACTCCTGCAGTCCATGAGTGAGGTGTATTAGACGATCGCACCCATTGCAAGCCAGTCACTAAAGACTGATCGTCAGTTATACCATAGGCATTTGCAGCCAATAGACTATCTTCTGCAGTGTAAGAACCACCCAAACCACCATAGTAACTATCTCTGTCAGTATTCTGCCATGAGATGTAGGCAGATAGCTTATTGTTGTCACCAACAAACTGCTCAAGCTCTGCAGAAGTCATTAGAATCTCGTGCTCCAACTGTTCTGTAATGTCGGTAAACTCAGGTCGAAGACTCAACTTATTTCCACCTCTTCTAAACTCATCGATATAATTGAGTCCAACATTTAGCTTTGTGTTTTTACTGAATTTATAAAAACTCTTTAGACCGATGGTCGAAGCATCCAACTCAACCAATTCAGTAAAACCATCATCATTAGCATCATAAGCATCGCGATTTCTTTGGGTTGCAAAAGCTGAAATTCCGAAGTCCAAATCATTAGAAACATAGGCACCATTTACCGAGTGATTCCAGTCTAATGCTTCGCCTCCTATGACCGAAAAATTACTCCTTGCCTCCCATGTATTGAGCACTGGTTCTTTGGTTATAATGTTGATAGTTCCGGCAATTGCATTGGATCCATATAGAGCTGAACCACCACTCTTAACCACCTCGACTCGATCGATCATATAAGACGGAATCATCTCCAATCCATACACTCCAATGAGCGAACTAAACACTGGTCTGCTGTTCACTAAAATCTGCGTATAAGGACCTTCTAATCCATTCAAGCGAACTTGGGTAAATCCACAATTCTGACAGTTGGTTTCCACCCTTACACCAGACTGAAAATTCAACCCTTCGGCCAGTGATTGAGACTGTGTTCTGTTAAAGGTTTTTGAACCAATTACATTTACTACTACAGGTGATTCTTTCTTGTCAGTTTCATAGCGATTAGCACTCACAACCACCTCATCTAAACCAAGTACATCAGGTTCTAAAACAATGTTGAATTCAAGGCTATTTTCTCCTCCAAAGCTCAAAGATTTCACCACCTTTTTATAGCCAACCAAACGTATTTCTAGAGCGAGATTTTCAGCAGCTTTTACCTCCAAAAAGAAGGTACCACTTCTATCTGTTACGCTGGCAATATTTGTTCCTTGTATAAAAACAATGGCGCCTTCAAGGGCGCCATCAGCATCGTTAACCGTACCAGTAATTTTCACCTGTGCCTGAACAGACAATGAGAGAAATGTAAAAAGAGCAAGTAATACTGACCTCATAACCTTTAAATCTTTCGTCAAATTTAAAGATTCTCACCTACTCACAGAAATATTAATTTCTGTTTTTCTCATTTTATTTTTAGACAAGACTAAATTTAATCTTTTATCTTATTTTAAATCAATACATTACATACCTTTTATTTATGTCTTTCTTTCAATACTGAAATCACATCATTTAAGGTAAAACCCTTAGCCTCCAAGAGCATCATATAGTGAAAAAGCAGATCGGCAGATTCGTTTAGAAAGAGGTTATCATCACTATCTTTCGCTTCTATCACCACTTCTACAGCTTCCTCACCTACCTTCTGAGCAACCTTATTAATACCTTTAGAAAACAGTCTTGCAACGTAAGATTCTTCTGGAGACTTCTGTCTTCTCTCCTTAATTACTTCTGTTAGATGACCTAAAAACTGAAGGTTATTTTCATTGCTTTCTTCCCAACAAGTATCGTCTCCAAGGTGGCAAGTTGGGCCTTCCGGATTAACCTTTACTAGCAATGCATCTTGATCACAATCGGGCGAAATAGACACAAGGTTTAAGAAGTTTTCTGAGGTCTCTCCTTTGGTCCAAAGTCGCTGTTTTGATCTACTGAAAAAAGTAACTTTTCCAGTGTCTAAAGTTTGCTCTAAAGCAGCTTCATTCATGTAGCCCAACATTAACACTTTTCCCGTATTATTGTCTTGAATTATGGCTGGCACAAGACCATCTTCTTTGCTAAAATCTATTGCTTTGATATCTTGGATTTGTCTCATTTTTCTACCCTCACCGGGATGTTATTTTCTTTTAAAAAACTCTTTAAATCTGGTACTGAAATTTCCTTAAAATGGAAGATGCTTGCAGCCAAAGCAGCGTCTGCATTTCCATCAGTAAAGGTGTCTACAAAGTGATTCATTTGCCCCGCCCCACCCGATGCTATTACCGGTATAGATAAGGCTTTCGAAATCTCTGAAGTGAGCTCATTTGCGAAGCCCGCTTTGGTTCCATCATGGTCCATTGAGGTGAGCAAAATCTCTCCTGCCCCACGCTGCTCAACCTCTTTAGCCCATGGTATAGTTCTAAGCTCAGTAGGAGTTCTTCCGCCTCTCACATGGACAATATGTTCTCCCTCTACAAAGCGTGTATCGATAGCCACTACCACACACTGACTCCCAAACTCCAAGGCCAGCTCATTAATTAAATCTGGTCGCTTTACAGCTGATGAATTGATGGAAATTTTATCGGCTCCAGCATTCAATAAAGCCGACACATCTTCTATGGAGCTTATACCTCCACCCACTGTAAAAGGAATATTGATTTCTGCGGCTACTCTCCTTACTAGCTCCACTAGTGTTTTTCTCTTTTCAACTGTGGCTGTAATATCAAGAAACACCAACTCATCTGCCCCTTCAGCGGCATAAGTAGCTGCCAACTCCACCGGGTCACCAGCATCGCGCAAGCCCACAAAGTTGACTCCCTTCACTGTTCTGCCATCTTTAATATCTAGGCAGGGAATAATTCTTTTAGTTAACATTTGATTCAATTAAGAATTAAGAATATTCAGTTTTAAGCATTGAATTCAGCAAGTTGCTCTAGAGAAATTCGGCCTTCGTAATATGCCTTTCCGACAATAGTAGCATAAACCCCTAAGTCCTCTAACTCATGTAAGTCACTTAATTGAGCAACTCCACCACTTGCTATAAGCTTAAGACTTGGAAACTCCTTCAAAATCTTCTGATATAAATCTACTGAAGGCCCTTGTAGCATGCCGTCTTTGCTAACATCGGTGCAAATGCAATAAGTTACTCCTTGGGCCATATAGCGCTCCAGAAAAGGAAATAAATCTAACCCAGAATCTTCTTGCCAGCCACTTATGGCAATCTTCTCGTTGATTACATCGGCTCCAAGAATCACTTTTTCTGCACCGAACTCCTTCAGCCATGAGTAGACCAGCTCAGGATTTTTAGCCGCTATGCTACCAGCCGTAATTTGCTGAGCACCAGCATTAAGCACTGCCTTAAGCGACTCGTTTGACTTTACTCCTCCACCAAAATCTACTTTCAGATTGGTATTAGAGGTGATAGATTGTAAAACGTCTAAATTTTGTGGTTTTTGAGCCTTAGCTCCATCTAGGTCTACTAGGTGTAAATTGGTAATACCTGCCTCTTCAAAGGTCTTAGCCACTTCAACTGGGCTATCAGAATATTCTTTTTTCTGATTGTAATCTCCTTTAGTCAGACGAACTGCCTTTCCGGAAATCAGGTCTATTGCTGGAATTATCTTCATTTTATCGTGTTTCGTCATTGCGAGGGAGTCCCGAATCATCGGGACAACCGCGGCAATCTCCTTATCGAGGAGATGGGACTGCTTCGTTCCTCGCAGTGACGTTCTATTTACAGTTTCAAAAAATTCGAAAGAATCTGCTCCCCTACTTTTCCACTCTTTTCAGGATGTGCCTGTAAAGCGTAAAAATTATCTTTCTGTAAAGCGGCAGAAAATCGGTTGACATACTCGGTTTCGGCTACTGTGTATTCGCTCAATTCAGCGTAATAACTATGCACATAATACACATAAGGCTCTTCTGGCAAGTCAGCGAACAAAGAAGAATTCATATTCTCTAAGTTGTTCCAGCCCATTTGAGGAACTTTCAACTTAGGTTCGAATTTTCTTACCTGAACATCGAATATACCAAGGCAGTCGGCATCATTCTCTTCAGAATGCTTACACATTAACTGAAGACCAAGGCAAACACCGAAAACAGGCTGTTTTAGCGATTTTATTACCTGATCTAAACCTTGTCTTCGCAAGAAATTCATTGCCGTACTGGCTTCCCCAACTCCAGGGAAAATTACTTTATCTGCCGATCTAATAATATCAGGATCGGCAGATAGTATTGGCTCTACTCCAAGTCTTTGCAAGGCATAGGTTACCGACTGAACATTGCCGGCATTATAGTTTACAATAACTACACTCATATTTTGACGAACTCGGTTCTAATTAAACAGTTGTGCCAAAGATGCCTTTTCTTTTAACCTCTTTTCAATCTTCTCTTTAATTTCAGGAATAGACTCGTAAAGCTGCTCGTAAGAGTCGATGATGAAGTAGTTCTCTTGCATTTTATCCTTTCTGTAAGGTGTATCTAAAATGTGGTCTACATCGTACTCGAAATGATTCGGCTCATTTGAAAGCGAGAATTTGGTTTCTCCTGAAGAAGACAGAATACCTGCACCATAAATTCTGAGTCCCGACTCTTCCCTTATTAGGCCGAACTCAATGGTGTACCAGTAAATTCTTGAAAGCAAGTGAATAGCCCATTCATCTTCGATCCACTCATGGCCAAATTGGCTTATAGCCTGAAGAAAATCGACAAATGCCTGATTGGTTAACAATGGAATGTGTGCAAACACATCATGGAACATATCTGGTTCTTCTAGGTAGTCCAGTTGACTCATTTTACGAACCCAAGTAGTTGCTGGAAACTTCTTATTGGCCATTAGCTCGAAGAATAATCCATCTTCAACAATTCCAGGCACAGCGTAAATTTCCCAGCCGGTAAGCTTCTTCAAAATCTTGTTAGTGTCTTCAAAATTAGGAATAGCCTCACCAGTGAAGTTAATCTTCTCTAAACCAGTTAAGAACTCTTTTGTGGCCGCTTGTGGCAGTTGAGGAAATTGCCTGTCGAAAAGGATTTTCCAAACCTGCTGATCCTCTGCTGTGTAATTCTCGTAAATCTGTTTCATATCGGTTTTTTTTAGTTTTTGGCAATAAAAAAACCCGGCTCTTGCGGAACCGGGTTTGTATATCTTCAATTAGTTAAATCAATTAAAACATATGCCTACCGTTCCGCACTTGCGTAGCATGGTAATAGTGGTAGTAATATGCGTTGTTCATCAACATGGCTACAAAGGTAAGACCTCTATTTTCAGGCGCAAGTAAAAAATGTTTTTTTGCTCACCGATAGCCTTGAACCTGACCAAGCCCTCAAAAAGACTGACTTTCAAACATTTATTCGTTATTTGCAGTAATCTCCGACTCAACCATGAAAAGACTATCTGCCGTTTTCGCAGTGATATTATTCGTAGGCTGCAACCAAACCATAGATATTGATCCTGACACTGGATTCGAAATTTTCACCATCAGCCAAGGAAATCATAGCTCCATTCTTCGGAACGAACCATTTACAGGCACTGGAATTAGAGTAACTGCTATTTTCGATGAAAGTGCTGAGTACACATTAGACGTAGCGTCAGATCAGGCAGACATCAACAAGCTTGTAGGCTTCTCTGATTGCCATCAAGACCACCAAAGTGAGAGTGCCAGAATCGGGTGGCGCTGGTATCAGGACCAACTGCAGCTTTTGGCTTACACTTATCGCGAAGGACAACTTAGTTTTGAACTCATGGGCACGGTTGACTTCAATAAAGAAATAGACCTTGAAATATTGATTGATGGCGACACTTACCAATATTCTGGCACTGGATTGAGCTCAGTTACCATGCAGAGAACTCAGAATTGTGAAACAGGTGACAATTACTGGCTATGGCCATACTTTGGTGGCGACCAGCCTGCCCCTCATGAAGTAACTATTAAGTTGAAGAGAGAAGTGATTGAGTAAATACCAACCGTCATCCCCGAGTAGGCGGGGATCTCCAAAATGATTGGGAGATTCCCGTGAAAACGGGAATAACGACCAGAGATTTTACTCCTCCGTTTTCTTCATCAACTCAGCCATTTCCATCAGTTTGATCATTTCGGCACGGTAGCCATTCACGTCAGATCCTTTACTGTTTCTTGCTAAAGCTAGCGCCTTTCCATAACTGAAATCATTGCGATAACCTGAATCTCTGAGCAGCATACCGAATGAAGCTACCGCAGCAGACCAATGGAAGTCATTGCTTAATTTTTGTGTCAATTGATTTTTGATCACCGTATCTAGATAAATCGACTTGTCTTCATCAGGCTTCTTATAACGCAGCTTCACAGTTACTAAGTCGCTTGAATTGATGACCTCTTGCGGCTTCTGATTTGCCTGATACTTTAAATCATCAACTGGCTTAAAGCTGCTATTCACTCCTACTGGAATCACTTCGTATAGTGCAGTCACAGTATGGCCAGCACCTAATTCGCCTGCATCCTTTTTATCGTTATTGAAGTCTTCATCGGCCAAAAGTCTGTTTTCATAGCCAATTAGTCGATAGGCCTGCACAGTTCCAGGATTGAATTCAACCTGTAGTTTCACATCCTTAGCAATGGTGAACAATGTTCCACCAAACTCATTGACCAATACCCTCTTGGCTTCCAGAATATTATCGATGTAGGCATGGTTACCATTCCCTTTATCAGCCAAAATCTCCATTTTAGAATCCTGATAATTACCCATTCCAAAACCTAGAACAGTAAGAAATACACCACTCTTTCTCTTCTCTTCGATTAGGTCTTCCATGGCTTTATCGCTTGAAGCCCCGACATTAAAATCTCCATCTGTAGCTAAAACAATTCTATTATTCCCCCCTTCAATGAAATTCTCTTGTGCAATTTTATAGGCCAGTTTAATCCCAGCTCCTCCTGCAGTTGAACCTCCAGCCTGTAGATTTTCCAGTGCCTTTAGAATCTCTCGTTTTTTGTCTCCAGAAGTGGAAGGCAATACCTCTCCTGCTGCACCAGCATATACAACAATAGAAACACGATCTTCAGATCTCAACTCATTCACCAACAGCTTTAATGACTTCTGAAGTAAAGGCAGCTTATTTGGCGCACCCATTGAACCCGATACGTCAAGCAAAAACACAATATTCGAGGCAGGAAGCTTATCCATTTCAATCTTTTCACCCTGAATACCGATATGCATTAAGTAATGATCTTCATTCCATGGTGCGCGCCCTACCTCATGCTGAACATTGAAAGGGTGCTTCCCTTTTGGCCCTTCATAATCATAATCGAAGTAATTGATCATCTCTTCTACCTTGACCGCATCTTTTGGCGGCAGCTGACCATTGTTAATGAAACGTCTGATGTTACTGTATGAAGCAGCATCTACATCGATAGAGAACGTACTGAAAGGATTTTTGAAAGGTGAGTTAAATCCGTTTTCTTCTATTTCAGCATAGGACTCAGTATTTGGTTTGTAATTCGGCATATATATAGACTGAATATGATCTTGTTCAAGCACCTTCAGCTCTAAGTCATCTTCAATCATATCATACTGAGCATTAATTGGAGATGCTAAAGCTCTTTTAGACTGACCAGCATACCCCATTACCACAACCTCTCCAAGTGCCATCATATCTGGCTGAAGATTCACATTTACAACATCAGATTTCTTCAATTTTACTTCCTTGGTCACATAACCTAAGTATCTAAAAACAAGTATACTTCCGTTATTTACCTGAATAGAAAATCGGCCATCTTTGTCTGTAGCCACCCCATTACTTGTACCCTTTTCTATTACAGAAACTGCTGGCAACGGCAGCCCATCATCAGCGCCTCGTACCTGACCAGTGATGGTTCTTGAAAATTTTTCCTCTACTGGTTTATGGAATCCGACCAATAAAGTCATCATGATTATTAAGACCTGTTTCATGGTATATCGATTTTAGTTTTACAATCTTTAAAGACAGGATGCTAGAACTCGATCGATTCCATAAACAGACCTAAAAAAACTTTTACAACGCTTGATTCGAGGGAATTCAAATACAGAACAACTAACTGACATTCAATTGATTGAATCTTATCAATCGACTGGAGAAAAATCTGTATTAGGAATTCTATTCAAGCGTTACATGCCATTGGTTTATGGTACCTGCATGAAATATTTGAAGGATAGAGAGGCCGCTAAAGACATGGCCATGCAAGTTTTTGAAAAGCTAATGAAGGAGCTAAAGGAAAAGGAGGTTCAGAATTTTAAGAGCTGGCTTTACGTCCTTACACGCAATGAGTGTCTGATGCTTCTAAGAAAAAAGAGTCCCGAAATAAATGGAGTCGAGCTTATGGAATATCAGCTTCCTGTGCATCATACTGATGAAACTGAGCTAGAAGAAGATTTAGGCAAAATGGAAACCTGTATTGAAGGACTGAATGAGGAACAAAATGTCTGCATCAGGCTTTTCTACCTAAAGAAGAAAACCTATCAGGAAGTCTGTGAAGCCACAGGTTTTGAGTTGAAGAAAGTTAAAAGCTATCTTCAGAATGGAAGAAGGAATTTGAAAATATGTATAGAAAAACTGCGTGAGCAAGAAGAACAGACATATTGAACATTTGACACCTGAGCTTATCAAAGCTTACAGAAATAGTGAACTCACTCGTGAAGAACAACATGAGGTGGAACGTCTTATGCTCGAAAACCCACTTTATGATGAGGCACTCGATGGGCTAGATGAATTCACCGATGAAATGCTAGATGCCGATCTCAATGAACTGGATAATAAACTGGATGAACTCTTAGCCGAAGAAGATCATCCGACCAGCTTCTGGACCATCTGGAGAGGTATTGCAGCGGCAGCGCTAATCATAATCACCGTAGGTTCATTGCTAATTCTTAAGCAAGACAAACCGCTTCCAAGCAAGCTTCTAACAGAGAACAACGAACCTGTACAAACCGATTCTATCACTAAAAGCAAGAGCAAAAACACCTTTGCCGACACTACCCAAGAAACAAAGTCTACAAGTTCTGGTGATAAACTTACTGCTAAACCAGAGTCTGCTAAAAGTCAGTATGATGACTTGGAAGAGACACTCGTTGCTGAAAATGAAATAGAGATCGATTTAAACCTTGAGAAAATTGAACCAGACCTTATTGAGCTCATAAAAGCCGAAAGTTTAATTCAGCACCGATCGGATTCGGTGAGTCTGACAATCCCTATGAATAAGATGGATGCAAGGTTGGAGCAATCTCTCGCCAGAAAGGATGTTGCCGAATTATTGCAGGCCAAAATAGCTGCTTCATCCATCGAATCACAGCTTGCCTCTAGCGCAGCTATGACAGACCCCACCCCAAAAGCCGATATAGCCAAGGCTTCTGTAACAGGAGTAGTGAAAGGCGCAGACGATGGGCTTCCACTCCCTCAGGTGAGTATTCTTAAAAAAGGAACGGTAGAAGGAACAAATACCGATATCAATGGAAGGTTTGAATTGAAGAATATACCAACAAACTCAACGCTTTCTTTCCGCTATCTTGGCTACGTTACACAAGAGGTTTTAGTAGACAGCTCCAAAACTTTGGAAATCAATCTCGAACCTGACTATACCGCTTTGGGTGAAGTGGTGGTCTCTGGCTATAGCGAAACCTCTAAGAAAGACCTAACAACCTCTTATACTGCCGCCAAACCAATTGACGGTTACCCTAACTTTAATCGATACTTAAAGGATAATCTTCAGTACCCGGAAGAAGCCAGGGCTGAAAACATCAAAGGAAGAGTAACTGTAGAATTTACTGTTGAAGCTGATGGATCACTGACCAACTTTGAGATTATTAAAGGCCTCGGCTTTGGCTGCGATGAAGAAGCCATCCGACTTATCAAAGAGGGACCGCAATGGCAAGCTAGAACACAGGGAGCAAATCAAACACCAGTAAGTTCTCAGGTTAAGGTGAGAATTAGGTTTAGGCCTTAGACTGGATTTTTTATGTCCCAACAATTTCCTTCTAGCGTTCTGAAGGGTACGGATCTTACTTCTGTGACTATCAGGACTTGACCATCAACTGACCATGCAACTATTCCTGATTCATTTACTTCTCTGGCTTTGATGTTGGTCGCTTTTTCATCAGGAGTATTAAAAGAAAAGTAAGGCTCATAGCTCTCTTGATCGCTTCTGACTTAACTTTGCCAAAAACACTTTCTATTGAAAATCAATAAAGTTCATCATATAGCCATTATTTGTAATGACTATTCTAGGTCGAAACAATTCTACACTGAAATACTTGGATTGGAGATTATAAGAGAAGTCTACCGAGAAGAAAGACAATCTTACAAACTAGATCTGGCACTGAATGGAGAATACATCATTGAACTGTTTTCCTTTCCTAATCCACCAGAAAGACCATCTAGACCCGAAGCCCAAGGACTTAGACACCTAGCTTTTGAAGTTGAGGATATTGAAGAAGCTGTTGATAGCTTAAATTCGAGAGGAGTAATCACCGAGCCAATCCGTGTAGATGAATACACAGGCAAAAGGTTCACGTTCTTCAGTGACCCTGACAACTTACCTCTAGAACTTTATGAGGTATAGACCTCAATCCTAGCAGCTCCAAGGAGAGTAATCCTTCAGTTAAGAGACCGACATTGCGAGGAGAAAGTTTGACCTCCGTCAAACTTGTGACGTGGCAATCTCCCCAATTAAAAAGCTAGCGCTCCGAATTGACAGATTGCCGCGTTGCAAAATTACACTGCGTTCATTTTGCGCCTCGCAATGACGGTTCAAACTGGTTATATTTGACTTTCAAACTTTGATCAAATCCATGTCATTCAAATCCATCTCAGACTCGCAAATCACACTTACTCAGCTTATGCTTCCATCCCACTCCAACTTTAGTGGCAAAATTCACGGAGGCTATATTCTCAATCTAATGGACCAGGTAGCATTTGCTTGCGCATCCAAGCACTCTGGAGAGTATTGTGTAACAGCTTCAGTTAATCGTGTGGACTTCCTGAACCCCATAGAAGTTGGTGAATTGGTTACGCTAAAGGCATCTATCAATTACACAGGACGCACATCTATGGTGGTTGGTGTTAGGGTTGAATCGGAGAATATTCAAACTGGAGTGCGAAAACACTGCAACTCTTCTTACTTCACCATGGTAGCCAAGGGTGATGACGGAAAGAAAGTTGAAGTTCCAGGGCTAATTCTTAACGACCTTGACGGCATCAGGCGGTTTGCCCGAAGCATCACCCGACAGGAGCAATCTAAGAAAAGAGTGAAAAGCTTTACCCCTGAAGAGTTCATAGCCGAAGAATATTTAGAGTTGATTAAGGAGCAGAATGCGCAGGTAAATCTTTGACAAACTTGCACTTTGAAGGTAGTCAGGAGTCGAGGACGCTCAAATGTCACCAACAGAAGTTTGTCAAAGATGATGTATTGTAAAAATTGAGCATCCTAGATTGACTCAAGGTATAATGGTTGAGCAATAGACCTTAGAAATTCCCGCCCCCAAGGTCTCGAGGCGCGGGAGTGACTTTACTTTTTGAGTCTCAATACGCTCTACTCAATACCCAAAACTACCTCTAAAAACTCTCCCTTAACTCAAAAGTCTTCTTCATTCTGTCAATCAGCTTGGCTGACTCAGGGAAATTCAAAGTCTGCTGACCGTCTGAATAAGCCTCTTCTGGTTTTTCATGGGTTTCGTAGATAACACCATCTGCTCCGGCCATAATACTGGCTAAAGCAATTGGCTCCACAAAGTCGCGAAGACCTATACCGTGAGATGGATCGGCAATAACTGGCAGATGCGTTTTTTCCTTGAGTACAGCAATAGCATTCAAATCCATAGTGTTACGCGTTGCCTTTTCATAGGTTCTGATACCTCTTTCGCAAAGCAAAAGACGTTCGTTACCAGCTGAAAACACATATTCAGCAGAATACAACAACTCATCGATAGTTCCTGAAATACCGCGCTTAATCATTACTGGCTTATCAGTGTTTTTGCCGAGCTCATCTAGTAGGTTGAAGTTCTGGGTATTCCTCGCTCCCACCTGATAGATATCGACATACGGGTCCATTTCTTCAATTTGGGAAACCTGCATCACCTCTGTGACAATTTTGATTCCGGCTTCTTTCGCTAGTTGATACCAAAGCTCCAGTCCCTCGATTCCCATTCCACGGAAGGCATAAGGAGAACTTCTCGGCTTGAACACCCCTCCACGCATTATGGATACACCATTTTCCTTCAAGTGAGCAATAGTTTTCCTAATCTGGTCTTCGCCTTCAATAGAACAAGGTCCAGCCATGATTTGGAAACCGCCATCTTCAATGACTATACCGTCACCAAGATCGATTGTGGTAGCATTTACCTTCCACTTTTTCGAAACGAGTTTGTAGTCATCAGAAACAATGTGGATGTCTTTTATTCCGTCCATAGAACCAATGGAACGGATATCGAAGTTCTTTTTACCTATACCAATTAGGTACTCTCCCATCTGGGTTTTCACTTCGGCTGGTTTGTATTTGAGGCCTTTGATTCGATTAATAATCGCTTCTTTTTGGCTCTCTTTTATGTCTTGTTCGAATTGTATAATCATGATATTAGTCAATGGTCAATGGTCAATAGTCCATGGCAGCTATCGACCATGGACTGTAGACTATCGACTAGTTTATTACTTGGTCTATAAATGTCTTAATGTTGGATTCCATATCCCCTTCCTGCCCCAGTACCTTAATAAAAGCACTACCGATAATTGCTCCATTGGCATTTTCACAGGCTTTGTCGAAGGTTTCTTTATTGGAAATGCCGAAGCCAATTAAACGTGGATTTTTCAATCCCATTTCATTTACTCTTTTGAAGTACGCTTCCTGAGCTTCTGAAATCCCGGTTTTGGCACCAGTGGTACTGGCAGATGAAACCATATAGATGAATCCACTAGTATTATTATCTATCTCTCTAATTCGAGCTTCTGAAGTTTGAGGCGTAATAAGGAAAGTATTTAGCAGGCCATTCTTTTCGAAGACCGGCTTGTACACTTCCAGATACTCATGCATTGGTAAATCGGGTAAAATTAGACCGTCTACTCCACACTCAGCACAGTCAGCACAAAACCGCTCTATTCCATACTGCACAATTGGGTTGATGTAACCCATCAATACAATCGGTACACTCACTTCTTGGCGAACGTCTTTCAATTGCTCCATTAGGAGTTTTAGGGTCATCCCATTGCTCAGCGCTACGTCATTACTAGCCTGAATGGTTGGCCCATCGGCTACAGGATCAGAAAACGGAATACCGATTTCTATTAGGTCTGCACCAGATGTCTCCAAAGCCTTGAGTATGCTCACCGTATCATCTAGCTTAGGATACCCAGCCGTAAAATATACGTTCAGTACTCGGCTAGACTTGGTCTGAAAAAGTTTTTCTATTCTGTTCATTTCTACTTTGCTCACTATCTCTCTTCGATTCGTCATGCTGAACTTGTTTCAGCATCTTCGAATTAGCAGACCCTGAAACAAGTTCAGGGTGACGTTCTATAATTAGTATATTCTAACTCTGTTCATTCATTTGTTTTGTGAATATTTTTCATCTGGCCTCATCCCCCGCCTTCTCCAAAAAGAGAAGGAGCCAATGGCGTTCACAAAACCAAATAAATTCACTCGGCTGTCTCAATACTTTGTACTCAATACTCAGTACTCGTTCAATACTTCCCCCATTTAATATATGTTTCCAAGTCTTTATCGCCCCTTCCAGATAGATTGATGACTACAATGTCGTCTGATTTTAGGTTCATCTGTTTTAGCGCTGCAAAGGCATGAGAGGTCTCAATGGCTGGAATAATTCCTTCCAGTCGGCTGAGTTGAATACCTGCTTTCATGGCTTCTTCATCGGTCACACTGTAGAATGTTCCTCTACCTGTTTCGAAAAGATGCGCATGCACAGGACCAATTCCAGGATAATCCAGACCGGCAGAAATTGAATAAGGTTCAACTACCTGACCATCTTCTGTCTGCATTAGAAGCGTTTTACTTCCGTGTAAAATGCCCGGTTTACCAAGCGTGGTTGTAGCAGCACTTTTACCAGTGGTATTACCCAAACCAGCTGCTTCAACGGCTACTAAGGCTACCGCTTCATCGTCATAATAGTTGTAGAAAGCGCCTGCAGCATTGCTACCACCGCCTACACAAGCGACTACATAATTCGGTAGTTCTGTGCCTTCTTTTTCCTTCAACTGGGTTCTGATTTCTGCACTGATTACTGACTGAAATCTGGCAACCATTTCAGGATATGGGTGCGGTCCAACCACAGAACCGATGATGTAGTGTGTGTCGGTTGGGTTGTTGATCCAATGACGCATGGCTTCATTGGTGGCATCTTTGAGTGTTTTGCTTCCACTGCTTGCAGGACGAACCTCCGCTCCCAGAATACGCATGCGCTCAACATTTGGCTTTTGACGCGCCATATCTACTTCACCCATATATACGATGCACTCAACACCCATCAGCGCACAAACCGTTGTCGTAGCAACACCATGTTGACCAGCTCCTGTTTCGGCAATGATCTTCTTCTTGCCCAATCGTTGAGCGAGTAGAATTTGCCCGATGGTATTATTCACTTTATGAGCACCTGTGTGGCAAAGATCTTCTCGTTTGAGGTAGATTTTCGCGCCATAATGCTCAGAAAGCCTTTCCGCCAGATAGAGTGGTGTTGGCCTGCCTACATAGTCTTTCAATAACTGATCGAACTGCTTCTTGAAGTCCGGATCTGAAGTTATGGCTTCGTAGTTATCTCTTAACTCTTCCACATTCGGGTATAGCATTTCAGGGATGTATGCCCCTCCGAAATTACCGTAATACCCTCGTTCGTCTACTTTTATTTTCATAATCTATTTCCTTTCGTCATTGCGAGGGAGTCCCGATGATTCGGGACGACCGTGGCAATCTCCTTATCCATTTGAGGAGACTGCTTCGTGCCTCGCAGTGACGTTCTATTTTAAAATCTCCTTGAGCATTTTCACTTGCTCTATATCCTTCAAGCCTGGTTCCAACTCAAACTTAGAGTTCACATCTATCGCATAAGGTTGAACTTTCAAGCCGGCTATATCTTTCGCATTTTCCAGATCGATTCCTCCACTTAAGAAGTATGGCACGTCATAGGGATAGTCATTTAAAACCTCCCAATTGAATACCACACCATTACCTCCTCTTTCCTTCCCTTTTGTATCGAAAAGGAAGAAGTCTACCAGTCCCTTATATGGTTTCAGTTGGTCGAAATCAAACTCCTCACCCACTGAAAGCACCTTGATTACCTTGATGCCAATGGCGAAAAGCTCTCCCACATACTCAACCGACTCGTCACCATGCAACTGAACATAATCGAGTTTGTACTGCCTAACTTTTTCCTTTACCTGTTGAATTGGTGCATTGACGAAAACACCCACTTTTTTTGTGGTTTCAGGAAACCCTAGCAACAGTTCTTTATCCAGATCAGGTGCAAATCGCTTAGAACGCTCGAAGAAAATAAAACCCATGAAATCAGGCTCCAACTCCAACAGTTGTTGGATGTTTTCGCTTTGCCTCATTCCACATACTTTCAGTTTCATTTTGGTCATTCGTTAAACGTTTGATCGTTATTGGTTAATCGTTACTAGTTAAATGGTTAATCGGTTAATCGGAAAACAGGGGACCTTGTTGATAGATTTCTATTTACCTAGTTTCTCGATAAATTCCGCTGCAGCTCTTTCCGGCCTACCTGTTTTCATAAATGTTTCGCCAATCAAAAAGCCTTGGAATCCATGCGTTCTAAGATCAGTGATAGTAGCAGGATCACTAATACCACTTTCTGAGATTTTCACGAAATCATTCGGGATCATTGGAGCCAATTGCTTGCTTATATCAATGGATACTTCGAAGGTTTTCAGGTTCCTGTTATTCACTCCCACTACATCCAGATGTTCATTCAGGTTGTTTTCCAACTCCTCCTGGTTGTGAACCTCCATTAACACTTCTAGACCAAAGCTCTTAGCAAAAGCAGCCAACTCCTTCAATCTCTTAGGCTCTAGTGCCGCTGCAATGAGCAAAATGGCATCGGCACCGATAGATTTCGCTTCAACAATCTGATACTCATCGATGATAAAATCTTTTCTAAGTACTGGACAAAAGTTGAATTTTCTGGCGGTGCTCAAGTCTTCGCTGCTTCCTCCAAAGAATTCAGAGTCTGTTAGAACCGATAAGGCCGAAGCACCAGCCTGCATATATCCAATAGTGGTTCTTTCTACAGGAGCATGAGCATTAATTACGCCTTTAGAGGGCGATTGACGCTTGAACTCAGCAATAATGCCCGACTTATCTTCTCTCAGTAAGTACTTTTTCAGAGAAATCGGTTGACCATCAAAGTAGATACTTTTCTCCAACAGCTTTTCAGTGTAAAGCGATCTTCTTTCCTCTACTTCCTTGTGCTTATGCGCGATGATTTTTTCTAGTATATCCATATTTCCATTTCGTCATTGCGGGAAGCAAACTTTGCCTGAGCAAAAGTTTGGGACGAAGCAATCTCCTTGAATCGAGAGACTGCTTCGCCCCGATGCTTCGGGACTCGCAGTGACGTTCGATTTATAATTCTAAAATTTTTCTGAATGTTTTCAATGCTTTTCCGCTTTCGAGCGATTCTCGAGCCATGCCTAGTGCATCATCACTAGAAACTCCTTTTCCACACTGAATAGCCATAGCGGCATTGGCAATAACCACTTCATTTTGAGGCTTGGTGCCCTCCCCTTTTAATATTCTTTCAAATATTTTGGCAGACTCTTCTACCGTGTCCCCACCAAAAATAGCTTCAGGCTGTATAGTTTGAAGCCCAATTTCCTCTGGACTTACAATTTCTTCTTTGTCGTTGGTGATCTTTTTGAATGCTCCGGTCAGTGATATTTCATCATAACCATCCAAGGCATGTAAAATGACAAAGTGTTTGTCAGTTTTCTGATATAAGTAACCATAAAGCCTAGCCAACTCTAAATTGAAAACGCCAACCAACTGCTTTTTCGGAAAAGAGGGGTTCACCATAGGCCCCAACATATTGAAGAAGGTTTTCACCCCTAAATCTCTCCGAATTGGTGCCACATTCTTCATGGCTGGGTGAAACAATGGCGCGTGTAAGAAACACAATCCGCATTCATCCAAACTCTTTCTCAGCTTGCCAATGTCGTTTGTGAACTCATAGCCAAAGTGCGCCATGAGATTCGAAGAACCCGAAACCGATGAGACTCCATTATTACCATGCTTGGCTACATTCTGCCCGGCCCCAGCCACAATAAATGACGACAAGGTGGAAATATTGAAAGTGTTCTTTCCATCTCCACCTGTTCCACAAAGGTCAATGGCATCGTATTCTATGATTTCAACAGGAACGCACAAATCGAGCATAGCATCGCGGAAACCCTCAAGTTCCTCTACAGTAATGCTTCGCATCAGGTAAACAGTTAGAAATGCCGCCACCTGACTTTGGTTGTATTTACCCTGTGCCAGATTGATGAGTATCTCCTTTGCCGTCTGCTTATCTAGCGACTTGTATTCTATGAGTTGATTTAGTATTTCTTTCATTTTAATTCGGTTAATCGGAAAACAGAAATCAGTTGCTTTGCTTAGAGTTGGTCAGGAACCTGATATAACCATTAAGCATTCTGATGCATTCTTCAATTTTGTTATCGAATTCATTCTCTACTTCTGCACTGATGTATTCTTCGTCCAGAGCCACCGTTAGGTGATCCTGAAGTTCCGTCAAGGAACCTCTCGAATGCCGGCAAAACTGAATATTCTCTTGATAATGATATCTACCGTATCCTTCAGCAATATTTGCAGTAACAGACCTTGAAGCTCGTATCATTTGATCTACCAGTTTGTATTTCTCTTCTGATGGAAAGGTTTTAGTCAGTTTTGAAATTTCATTCCTCAACAATCTTCCCCTTTTCCATATTTCTAAATCCTTAAAATTCTTGCTCATGTGTTTACCGTTTAACTGTTTTCTGATTTCCGTTTTCTTCTAACTATTTACCCAATTCTCTAATAATTTATGTCCGTATTCAGTCATAATAGACTCCGGATGAAACTGTACGCCTTTCACATCATATTCCTTATGACTGATGGCCATGATTTCTCCGAATTCATCTTCGGCAGTCACCTTAATCTCTTCGCCCAAATTGGCTTTATCTACATTCCAACTGTGATAATGACAGATGGTATAGTTTTCGGGAATATCCTTAAAGAGTCTATCACCTTTTTCCATTATCTGCACCTGGCTCGATACCCCATGTAATACCTGCGGCATATTGTAAAGCTTAGCACCATAAGACTCAGCAATGGCTTGGTGTCCCAAGCAAACGCCCAGTATGCTTTTCTTACTACCGTATTGTTTGATCAATGGCAGAAGAATGCCTGCTTCCTCTGGTATTCCCGGACCAGGAGATAGTAGTACTTTATCGTACTGATCAACAGCCTCTAGGGCAATCTGATCATTGCGAAAAACATCCATCTCCGCTCCATACCCAAGCTCCCTCAGGTAATGCACCAGGTTATAGGTGAATGAATCGTAGTTATCTAGTATGAGTATTTTCATTATTTGTCTGCTTCAGTGATCAGAAATCCGAAATTGGAAATCAGTAAATAATAGACCGTTTTCTGTTTTCTGTTCAACCGTTTTCTATCTTATCTCCCTAGCCAGCTCAATGGCCTTTCTCAAGGCCGCAAGCTTATTGTTTACTTCTTGTAGTTCTGATTCTCTGTTTGACTTAGCAACTACCCCAGCTCCTGCCTGATAGAACAAAGTATTATCCTTGGTAAGGAATGAACGGATCATAATGGCATGGTTGAAATCTCCATTGAAGCCCATAAAACCGATGGCTCCACCATAGTAACCACGTCTGGTTTTTTCATTCGCACTAATCAATTGCATGGCTCTAACTTTTGGCGCTCCGCTCAATGTACCTGCAGGGAAAGTGCTAGCTACCATTTGTGTCGACTCCATGTCATCAGAAAGGGTTCCTGTTACTTTAGATACCAAATGGATTACATGTGAGTAGTATTGAATCTCCTTGTAGGTCTCAACTTCAACATTTGATCCTGCTCTGCTAAGATCATTTCTGGCTAAATCAACAAGCATAACGTGCTCCGAATTTTCTTTAGGGTCGGCATGTAGCTTTTTAGCTAATTCAGCATCTGCCTCATCGTTTCCTGTTCGCTTAAAAGTCCCTGCAATTGGGTGGATCGTTGCCTTTCGATCTTTAATCACTAACTGAGCTTCGGGCGATGAACCAAAGATTTTAAAGCTTCCAAAGTCGAAATAGAATAAGTATGGTGAAGGATTCACAGATCTCAACGCACGGTAAACGTTGAATTCATCCCCTTTAAACCTGCTTTGAAACCTTCTAGAAAGTACAATTTGAAACACATCGCCACGGAAACAATGCTTCATGCCTTCGTCAAGAATCGATAGGAATTCATCATCAGTATAATTAGAAACCTCTTCAGACTGAGGGGCAAACTCATAAGACGGATAGTTCTTGTTATTCACCAAAGTCTCGATAGACTGAATACCTTTTGGTTCGGTACCTTCTGGTGAATGTTCGAACAGATATAACTCATTTTTAAAATGGTCGATAGCGATAACATATCGATAGACATGATAGAGCAAATCTGGAATTTGGTATTCATCCTCCTTACCCTCTGTCACCGGAATTTGCTCAAAATACTGAACCGCATCGAACCCGATGTAACCAAACAATCCGTTGTTAATGAACTTAAACTCACTTGAATCAGACTCGAAAGAAGCAGCAAACTCAGACAGCTTTGCCGCAACTTGTTCCCCTTCTACTTTACCTTCTTCAGCATAGCCCGGCAAGTTCATTTCGAACTTAGAGTCCTTCACCATTAATTTGGCAATTGGCTCGCAGCAGATGTATGAAAAGCTATTGTCATCTCCGTGATAATCAGAGCTTTCTAGCAAAATAGCATTCTGATATTTATCGCGAAGTTTCAGATAAATACTCACTGGCGTTACCGTATCGGCCAGCAGCTTTTTGTAGGTAGTATTGAGTTTAATCTTGTTCATTCTCTTCAACTTTTCAAGTTTTTAGATTCTTCAGTCGTCCTATCGTCCTCCTCGAGAGACTCTGATGGGATTTTCTGTCCCTCCCTCAGAGTCCCTTGAAGGAGACTCTGAGGTGTATAAACAAAAAAAGCCCGCATGAACTGCGAGCTTCTTATATATTTTTAGAAATAGCACTAGTCCACGTTACCGAGATTCAGTTACGTGCCACCACCATGCGTTATTTCTTTTTGTGCTTAACATTATGGTGCCAAAGCTAGAAAAGGATTTTTTTAATACAAATAGAATTTTGAGCATTTTTAAAAAAATGCTCAAAATTTCTTTCCAATCATTCAGAGAATTATAATACCTTTGAAATTGATGAGAAAAAAGAAAATCATTGGAGCTATACTATTGAGCCTTTTTGGGCTTTTTACCACTCTCAATGCTCTTCCCCACACTCATCATGAAAGTCTGAATGATCATGAAGTATCTATAGAAAAGACTTTCCCAACTCAATTGAATGTTCTTCAGCACAGTCATCAAACTGACCATTGGCTTCATATTTTAAACCACCTTGTTGAACAACATTCTCATTCTACCCATCAACATGAAATATCTAAACTAGAACGTCAATCAAAGAGTAAATCCAATAAACTCCCTCTTTTCCTAAACATAAGGAACACAGTCTCTCAAACAATTGATCATACTTTAACTGTTCCTTGTGGTCAATCTGCTGTTTTAAAGGCTAGACCACCGTACACTTCAAGTACAGCACTACGAGGTCCCCCAGTACGCTTACTCTCTTAAAGCTATTCAATTTCGACTTATTGGTGTTGTCTTTTGCAATTGAGCCTTAAAATAGGCTGCGACTTGTTGCGGAAGATGATGGTTGTTTGGGTACATACGTGCCTAAATTTTAGTCAAGAAAGAATAGCTGATCTGTGTTTTCAATTCTCTGAAAACAAAGTTTTTAGGTGTTTCATGTAAACAACAATCATGTTAGATAAAATTATAAAGTATTCGATTAAGAATAAACTTATTATCGGATTACTTACGCTAGCGTTGATCGGTTGGGGAAGCTATTCATTGACGAAATTGCCAATAGATGCTGTTCCTGATATTACCGACAATCAAGTTATGGTAATCACGGTATCGCCTACTTTGGCCGCACAAGAAGTAGAGCGTTTAGTTACTTTTCCGGTAGAACAGACCATGGTTTCGATTCCGGAGATTAAAGAAATGCGGTCGTTTTCTCGTTTCGGACTTTCTATTGTTACCATCGTTTTTAAAGAAAGTACCGATTTGTATTGGGCTCGCCAACAGGTGCAAGAACGTTTGAGCCTGGCAGGAAATGAAATTCCAGATGGAGTTGGACAACCTGAAATGGCACCAGTAACTACTGGTCTAGGTGAGATTTACCAATATGTGGTAAAAGCCAAGCCGGGTTACGAAGATCAATACGATGCAACAGAATTGCGTACTATTCAAGACTGGCTGATTAAAAGGCAGTTGCTGGGTACAGAAGGCGTTGCTGAAGTAAGTGGTTTTGGCGGTTATGTAAAGCAGTACGAAATCGCTATAGACCCCGATAAAATCAGAAGTTTCAATATCAGTATCAACGAGGTTTTCGATGCCTTAAAGGCCAATAATCAAAATACAGGTGGTGCTTACATTGATAAAAATCCCAATGCCTACTTTATTCGCAGTGAAGGGTTAATCAAGAGCATTGAGGAGATTGAGAAAATCGTAATCCGTTCCAATATTAATGGCAATCCATTATTAGTGAGGGATGTTGCCACCGTTCAATTTGGCCATGGGGTACGTTATGGTGCCGCCACACAAAACGCACAAGGGGAAACAGTTACAGGTATTGTGATGATGCTAAAAGGGGCCAATTCTTCTGCGGTAATCAATAACGTAAAAGAGAAGATCGAGCAAATTAAAACCAACTTGCCAGAAGGTGTTACCATTGAGCCTTTTTTAGATCGTAAAAGTTTGGTAGATAGGGCGATTGGTACGGTTACCACCAACCTAGTAGAAGGAGCTTTAATCGTCATCTTTATTCTCATACTTTTCTTAGGGAATTTGCGAGGGGGCCTTATCGTAGCATCGGTAATTCCCTTAGCTATGCTTTTTGCTATTGGTATGATGCGCCTATTTGGTGTGTCTGGCAATTTGATGAGTCTAGGAGCTATTGATTTTGGTTTAATTGTAGATGGAGCCGTAATTATTGTAGAAGCCGTATTGCACGGAATCCATGTGGCCAAAAAGAAATATGCAGGGGTTAAGCGGCTTACTGCTGCTCAAATGGACCATGAAGTATTTGAATCTGCCAGTAAAATTAGAACCTCTGCCGCTTTTGGGGAAATCATTATCCTAATTGTTTATCTACCACTTTGGGCGTTGGTTGGCGTAGAAGGGAAAATGTTCACGCCAATGGCCCAAACGGTATCCTTCGCTATTCTGGGCGCTTTCTTGCTTTCGTTGACTTACGTTCCTATGTTATCGGCTTTGGCACTGAGCAAAAAGACCACCCACAAGCGAAACTTCTCAGATAAAATGATGGATGGGATTCAGAAAGCTTATCGCCCTATCATCAAGGCTGCTATTAGAATGAAAAGCGCAGTGGCTCTATCTGCTGTAGCACTTTTTGTTATTGCCTTATTCGTTTTTAATGGTCTAGGCGGAGAATTTATACCACAACTCGATGAAGGTGATTTTGCCGTAGAAACGAGAGTACCAGTGGGAAGCTCCTTGCAACAGTCGATCGAGGTGTCTCAAAAAGCACAAGAAATCATTTTGCGCGAATTCCCAGAGGTGAAACAAGTGGTCAATAAAATCGGGTCTGGCGAAATCCCTACCGATCCTATGCCCATAGAAGCTGGGGATATGATGATCATCTTGAAACCCAAAAACGAGTGGGTAAGTGCCAGCACAAGAGAAGAGTTGGTTAGTAAAATGGAAGAAGCATTAGCGGTTATTCCTAATGCCACTTTTGGTTTTCAGCAACCTATTCAAATGCGATTTAACGAGTTGCTTACCGGTGCCAAACAAGATGTGGTACTTAAAATCTATGGCGAAGACCTTAACACCTTGGCAAGTTTGGCCAAAGAGGTGGGCAGTTTAATCCAATCGGTACCTGGAGCAGAAGATCTGTACATCGAAGAGATTACGGGTTTACCACAAATCCAGATTGAATTGAACAGAGATAAAATAGCGATGTATGGCATGAATGTGCAAGACATCAATCAAGCTATTGCCATTGCCTTTGCAGGCCAATCTAGTGGATTGGTTTACGAAGGAGAGAAGCGATTCGATATGGTGGTTCGGTTAGATAAAACCTACCGAACCGATATTTCAGATGTGCAAAACTTGTTTGTAGAGAATCCTAATGGGGCGCCCATTCCCTTGCACGAAGTGGCTTCGGTTACGTATGCGCCAGGCCCCGTGCAAATACAACGAGATAATGCCAAACGAAGGGTAACTATTGGTTTTAATGTTCGAACACGTGATGTTAAAAGTGTAGTTGCTGATATACAGCAAATTGTAAAAACAAAAATGGACATGCCCGCAGGATATTATGTAACCTATGGCGGCCAGTTCGAGAATTTACAACGTGCAACGCAACGTTTGGCCATTGTGGTGCCATTGGCTTTGCTGCTGATTTTTGTTTTGTTGTATTTCACTTTTGGCTCTATCAAACAAGGCCTTCTCATTTTTACAGCAATTCCCTTATCGGCAATTGGGGGTGTCTTTGCATTATTGTTGCGCGACATGCCTTTTAGTATATCGGCTGGTGTGGGTTTCATTGCTCTTTTTGGTGTGGCAGTATTAAACGGAATTGTACTCATTGCCGAATTTAACCGATTGGAAAAAGAAGGCGTGACCGACATCTACCAGCGGGTATTGAAGGGAACCAAACTACGGTTACGTCCGGTGTTGATGACCGCAGCAGTGGCTTCGTTGGGATTTTTGCCCATGGCAATTTCGACAACCGCAGGTGCGGAAGTACAACGCCCCTTAGCTACCGTGGTAATTGGAGGTTTGTTAACAGCTACTTTGCTCACCTTAGTGGTTTTGCCAGTACTCTACATTTTGCTGAACGAGAATAAACCATGGAGTTTCAAAAAGGTAAAAACTCTACCGATGGTGATTCTTTTAGTAGTATTCTGCTCAGGCTTAAATTCTCAAGCACAATCTCAGGGCCCTAAACGCCTAAGTTTACAAGAAGCCATCGATTATGCGAAGCAGCGAAACGAGCAAATGCGGCTAGCTAAGTTAGTTGTAGAAGATGCAATAGCTAAGAAAAATGGAGTCTGGGCAATTCCAAGGTTAGAAGTCAACTACATGCAAGGTGTAGTGAGTAATCCTACCATAGAAGACAACATGGTGAATGTTATTCAACGGATAGAATTCCCAACGGTTTATGTGCAAAAGGTGCGGGTTGCAAAAGCTCAGGTAGTGGAGAGCGAACAAGCAAGTAAACGAGTAGAACAAAACCTAGTTCAACAGGTGAAAATGGCCTATTTGCGATACGTGTTTGTTCTTGAGCAAATTAATTTGTTGAAACAACAAGATAGTTTGTATTCTAGTTTGAGCAGCTTCAGTAAACAACGTTTTGAAACAGGAGAATCAGCACGGTTAGAAATGGTTGCTGCAAAAACGCAAGCTATGCAAGCCAAAAATAAATTGATGCAGATGCAAGCAGAGTTAAGAATTGCACAAACCGAATTGCAAGTATTATTGCAAACCGAAGAGGCTGTGGTTCCTACAGAAAAGCAGTTGAAAAAGTTGCTTTTGCCTGCAAACATGTTCGACACGCTAGGCTTACAAAACAATCCAGAGTTAGCCTACCTGCAGCAAGCTATAGCAGTGAGCGAGCAAAAGGTGAAGTTAGCGAAACACCAATGGTTTCCTGATTTAATGCTGGGTTATAACAGCCAAACGTACAATGGCCAACAAACTATAGACGGGCAAGATTACAATTTTACAAAGAGCGATCGGTTTAGCTTTTTTCAGGTGGGATTGGCAATTCCGTTATTACCAAGCGGACAAGCATCTAAGGTGAAGTCGGCAAATATTAAGGTTCAAATCGCTAAGTCGAATATGCAACTCGTTAAAAATCAGTTGAATGGTGAGTTTTTGTCATTGCAAGAACAGTACAGACGATTACAGCAAACGCTTGCTTATTACGAGAGTGAAGCGAATCCGCAAGCCGATTTAATTATTGCGAACTCAGAAGCAAGTTTTAAAAATGGTGAAACTTCTTATAGTCAGCACTTTATCAATTTAAATCTAGCGCTTTCAATACGTCAAGAATATGTGCAAAGCACTTGGGAGTATAACCAAGTAGTGATAGCCATAGAACGCCTTTTGGGCAATTTCTAATTCCAAAAACATAGAATGAATGAAATTTAATCAAAATCATTGGTTGGTAATAGTGGTCTTAACTCTGTTATTATCAGCCTGTAGTAATACATCAGAAACAAATGAGCCCGTTTCTACTGAATCAGCTCCTGTAAATAAGAACCAACTCATTTTTACAGAAGCGCAGTATCAGTTGGCTGAAATCGGAACGGGGCAATTACAACTGAAGAGTGTAAGCGAAGTAATTCGCGTAAATGGTACAGTAGAACCAGAACCTACAGGAACCGCCACTTTATCAGCACCGCTGGGTGGATATTTACTCACGCCAGCTTTATTGCCTGGGCAAAAAGTTAAAAAAGGCGAGGTTTTGGCAGAATTGCAAAACCCTGAATTTATACAGATACAGCGAGATTATTTAGAAAGTAAAGCTCGCTTAACCTATTTAGAATCAGAATATAAACGCCAGCAAGCATTACGAAGTAACGAAGTGAATGCAGTTAAAACCTTTGAACAGGTTAGTGCTGATTACCAAGCAAAAAAGGCAAAAGTAGAAGGGCTAAGAGCGAGTTTAAACTTGGTAGGAATTAGCGTTGAATCGGTAGATAAAGGAGACATAAGTAGCAAAGCGGTGCTGAGGTCTCCTATTAACGGTCACATCAAAACGAGTAATTTCAATTTAGGAAACTATGTAAATCCGAAAGATGTAGTGTTCGAAATTGTGAATAGAGAAGCATTGCATCTGGTGCTCGATGTTTATGAAAAAGAGATTGCTCGAGTGAAAGAAGGGCAAGCCATTCATTTTGGTGCTAATAGCGAACTAAGATTAAACCGAAAAGCAAGTGTTTTTCTGGTAGGAACCGCAAGTGAAAAAGATAGAGTGGTTCCGGTGCATAGCCATATTGCTAAAAACAACGCAGAAGGATTGTTGCCTGGAATGTATGTGAAAGCCAGGATAGAAACAGATAGCACTCTTGCTTTAACAGCGCCAGAAGAGGCAATTGTTATGTATCAAGGTAATCCCTTTTTGATTTTACAAGAAATCAGCAACAATCAATATGTATTTGAATTAGTGCCAGTTGTGTTGGGTAGTCAGCACGATGGAGAAGTAGCGGTTGGTTTTCCTGGGTTTTCTCATCCAGAAGAAAAGAAATGGGTGTTTAAAAATGCCTATGCCGTGTTATCAGCAAAAATAAATTCAGAAGAAAATTAACTTATCTATAAAAATTATGAAAAAAATAATAATTATAACAATAATCAGTATTTCAGCTTTAAGTGCATGTAACAATAAATCTGCAAAAGAAAACAATCCTTCAAAAGAAATAACACCAATTGAAGATAGTAGCAATATGGGAAGTGAAAGAAAAACAGATAGCCTCAGACAGATTAAAGAACACGGTCATGCACATTAATTCACTTAAAAATCAGACGTTGATTAAAGCTGTTCTTCTTAACAAAAAAACTACCTTATTGGTACTATTAGCATTGCTTTCATTTATTACAAGCAATGCATATGCTCATGGGGTTGATGAAAACACACAGAACTTTCTAACAGGAAATAGCGGAGTAGCATTCATTCCGTTTTTATACATCGGTGCTAAGCACATGGTTACTGGCTATGATCATTTACTTTTTTTAGTAGGTGTAATTTTCTTTTTATATCGGACTAAAGAGATTTTACTCTATGTCAGTATGTTCACAATTGGCCACAGCATCACTCTTTTGGTAGGAGTGATGACCAATATGGCCATAAACGCCTACTTAATAGACGCTATAATTGCTATATCCATTATTTACAAAGGTTTTGATAATCTAGGAGGTTTTCAACGGTTTTTTAGCAAACAGCCTAACACTAAAGCCGCAGTGCTAATTTTTGGTTTGTTTCATGGCTTAGGTCTTGCAAGTAAATTGCAGGAATTTCAATTTGACCGTACAGGTCTGTTAACAAATTTAATCGGCTTCAATATTGGTGTAGAGATTGGTCAGTTTCTGGCTCTTGCTTTGGTATTAATCCTAGTGAGCATATGGAGAAAACAAAACAGCTTTATGCGTTTTGCTACCCTTACTAACACTATTTTAATGTCCGCTGGCTTTCTACTTCTAGGTTTTCAATTAACTGGCTTTTTCATCTCTTAATCTTTAAAAAAATGCAACAACAAATTTTAAATAAAAAACAATTAATTCGTGCAATTATATTATCAGCAGCAATCGGAGCACTAGTTCTAATTGTTGCTGTTATGCCAGCTGAATATGGTTTAGACCCTACAGGCGCTGGTAAACTCATAGGATTTGATAAACTATATGTATCTGACAAGAATAGTGAAGACATCGTTTTTTCTACTAATAGGGAAACTTTGCCCGTGGTCAAGTTAGAAAAAGTCGGTTCCGGTAAGAACATACCCATTCCAGAGGAAGTAAATCTTCCAGCCCCAGCCGAAAAGCTACCTTTCCGAAAAGATGAAATAACTATTTCTATCCCACCGAAAAAAGGTATTGAATACAAATTTGACATGGTAAAACATGGCAAAATAAAGTATGAATGGTTGACAAATGATGGTTTAGTCTATATTGACTTTCATGGAGAGGTTAAACAGCAAGTTAAGCCTCAACAAACATATTATGAAAGCTATACCTTGGGCTATTCGAACAATATGGCAGGTAGCCTCTTAGCACCTTTTGAGGGGCCGCATGGATGGTATTTCAGAAATGATACTGACAAAAATGTTGAGGTAACTATACGTTTGGAGGGAGAATATTCTCTTAAATAAACTATATAGTTGGTAAAAAGTCCCGAGGTAGGAAGCTGCATTATGTAAAAAACAGTATTTTTTTCTACCCGGGCACAACTAGTAATATCTATTATAATCTCGACTACCTAAAAAAATGGCTTCTGCACAATCCCCTCCTATCAAACCCCAAGGTTAAATTCATTATTTTTTCTAATCTTCTAGTTGGAAGAAATTCCTGTCAAAAATGATTGTATTTTAGAAAAATAATGAAACCAATCTTAACCTTTAGCCTTCTAGTTTTAACCATATCCTTTAGCTATACTCAAACAAATAACCGTTCAGCTCAACAAAAGGAAATTATATCAAAACTATCCGGACACAGCCCAATAACTAAAAACACACTTTTAAAGGATAGACACTCTAATAGAGCAAGGAAAGTTAGTGCTGAATACCTCAAATATAAAATATCATTTTTCTGTGATAAATCCGAGATAATAAATTATAAAAAAAGGGCTCGTAACGTTACGGGTTCAATAATGGCTACTTCCAAAACAAATCAGTGGATAATAATCGGGGCTCATTTCGACTCTGTAAAAAATAGCCCGGGAGCCAATGACAATGCTACTGGAGTAGCTTTAGTCTATGCTGTAGCAGAATATATTTCTACTTTAGAAGTTAGGAAATACAATCTACAGATTGTATTCTTTGATCAAGAAGAAAGAAGATTTAAAGGCAGCAAGGCCTATGCAAAACAGCTTCTAGAAAATAAGGTGAATGTAGTTTCTGTTCACACCATCGACCAATTAGGTTGGGATGAAGATGGCGACAGAGGTATAGAATTAGAAGTTCCGACAGACCAAATAAGAGACCAATATTCAAAAGTGGCTGGTGAATACAATTATACCTTCCCCATCCAGATTTCGGATGTAACCTCCACCGATCATAGGTCATTCAGACAATTAGGATTTGCGGCAACAGGTATTACCGAAGAGTATAAAAATGGTGACACCACTCCGCACTATCATCGTTCTACCGACACTTATGAAACCGTAAATTTTGCCTATCTCACCACCATTACTGAATATGTTCAGAAGGTTTTTGAAGATATGATGAAGTAAAGAAGCATTAGCTAACTGCCTTTCTCGCAATCGTTCGAATGGCACTAAACAAAACTAGCTCATAGTTTAAACCATGGGCTAGTTTCAATATCGCTTATTATCGAACCGTTTAAACGGTTTGCAATTAGTTAGTAGACAATTTCAACAATACAGGTCTATGATCTGAAACCGCATCTGCATAGTTGGTTAAACACTCTTCAAGCTTTAACACTTGGGTTGAAACGTTGTTATCGAACAACTCATTCGAGATCACAATTTGATCGATCATACTCGGCCAAGAAGGGAAAGACCAACCTGAAGATGGGCCTTCAGCAATCTCCATGGTAGTAAATAAGAAGTTGTCAGAATCGTCAATGAAGTTTTTAAACACATTATCACTTCCTCTATCCGTAATTTCATCATTGAAATCGCCTAGGAAAATCACATTGCTTGTAGCAAGGTTCTGATCTATATATTCTTTAACCAGCTCAGAAGCTCTTTCTCTTCTATCTTCCGAACCACTACAGCACTTCATATGGACGTTAATTAAATCTACCACCATGCCACTGCTGTGTTGAATTTGCATATACAAAGGTCTTCTCACAGAAGTAAAGGCAGTGTTGTAGTCAGAATTGTTAAGGTCGCCATATAGGTTAGTAGGTTGCTGGGTAACAGTAATTTCACTGTCCTTATATAGATAAGCTAATCTCTGCGAGCTTCCACTAATATGCTCTACATGACCAGACCATCCATCTAAGGCATCTACTAACACATCAAAATCATCCAATGACTTAATTTCCTGAAGAGCGATAACATCTGCATCAAAGTCTTCAATAATCTCTTCCACTTTTTCTGCAGTACCAGATAAGACAGGGAAGTTCTCAATATTCCAAGTAACTACTTCCAGTGTCTCGTTCGAAACATTAACCAAGCAGTTTTCATAGGTGCTAGGTTCTGGAGTATCATCATCGTCATCAGGGGTTGGTGTTGTATCTCCATCCCCACCACAGGCCATTACTGCCCACAACATCAATCCAAATAGCCAATATCTTTTTTGCATGCTGCAAAGTTAAAACCGACAAGCCTGTATGACCAGCGTTTTATTTGATTTTAACATGAACTAAATGTTAACTCTTCTTTCCTTTTGAATTTGAAAAACGGTGAAAGTAACAACAGCTATTGAAAGGGTTACGATGATCCACTGGTTGACACCTGTAAAGCTAAAGTCAATTCCGACAATGGCATGAAACGCCTTTGAAACATTAATAAGCCCTAAAATTGAGGTTGCAAATAGGGTAACCATCATGGCTAAATTTAACCACATTCCATTCTTATGAGATAAAAGTAGTTTGCTGTTGCAAAGAATACAAAGCGCAAAAGTAAGTACTGGTAGAATAAGGCCGTTAGCGGCCTGAGCTGCAATAATTACAGGAATTGGCTTAATCCCCGAAACTCCAAAGCCAAAACCTATGAGGATAATAGCCATCCAAAACCTTCTAAATTTAAGCGACTGATCTGACCATGAATTACCTTTTGGGTGAACACTTCGAATAGTTAAAGCTCCAGCCAAAGCAGCAGTTATGGTAGATGTAAAACCTGCCCCAAAAAGACCAAAAGCAAAAGCATAACCCATTACTTTACCATGGTCGGATATGAGTTGATTGAAGAGGTTTTCAAATGAAAACTGACCATTTACACTTGTTCCTACAACCACAACAGCCATTGAGATAAATCCACCAAGAAGAATGGAAAAAATCAATCCAGACCTTACAGACTTGAGTTCTTTTCCTTCGGCCAGACCTGAACCTAAGAAGATATTGTAAGGTACGATTGTAGTTCCTATTAATCCTAAAACTATTAAGGTTGAACCTTCTGGTAATTGCGGTACAAACAGGCCTGTTAGCAATTCGTTCCACTTAACATCTACATTGAATGCAGCATAGAACAACCCGAGCCCCATTATGGCTACCAACGCACCTAGAATTTGAGGGACTGATTTAGTCTTTTCAAAATATAGAAGTAGAAATGAGACACCCGCGATTATGGCTGTAAAAACCCATTGAGGAATCCCAAAGTTGAGCAATGCTAGCCCCGATATTGCTCCTAGAATATTCCCAGCTTCGTAAGCAAGGCAACCGAGAAAAATGGAAATACCTATGAACCAAACAAAGGAAGAATTAGAAAACCTATCCTTAATAGCTTGTCCTAAGCTTTTTCCTGAAACAATAGTGATTCTGGCAGAAGCTTCTTGCACTACAATGCAGGCCAAGGTCGAAAATAAAAGCGCCCAAAGAAGCTGAAGCTGATAGTTAGCTCCGGCAGAAGCAGCTGTGGTCACCGTTCCTGGACCAATAAAAGCCGCAGCGATGACCAGCCAAAAAATGTAATTCCAGAATTTCGACTTCATCGTGGAAGATAGTAATTCTGAATAAAAACAGACAGCCGGAATCGGTGTCCTAACCGATTCATATGGTTAATCCTGGTGAGGACACCATGATTGGCTCTAAACCAAAACTGTTGATGCATAGAAAGACTGACAGCTTTAATGAACACTAGATCCTTCGCTGTACTTAGGATGAAAAAATAGGTAAATACCAACCGCTGGTCATTGGAAAGACCTTTGACAAACTTAAGCCTGAGACATCTCAGGAGCATTGACCTATGAATAAGCACGAAAAGAAGTTTGTCAAAGGTAGTTGGTGATAAAACGCGGCTTGTAAATTAGCCTAACAAAAACCCGAGTTCTGCAGGTTTTTTCAGCAACCAGCCGGTTAAGCTATACCTCCCTACATTGGTTTTTAGCACTTCGTGTGGAAGCACATCGCTTTTAAAGAGCACAATACGCTTAGCAATCGGCTCAACCAACCTCTCTTCATCGTCTAAATAAAGCTTCAGTTCTCCTCCATCACCTTTTTTCCAGCCTTCATTCAGGTAAATGATCATAGAAATAAGGCGGTTACTCCGATCCTTAAACTGATCTACATGTTTCTCATAGAAAGTACCCACAGGGTAATAAGCCAAGTGCGACTCAAAATCGGCAATACCTAAGTAGCAATAGCGGTTGAGCTTGGCTATTAAATCTCTGATGATTTCGAAAACGGGCGATAAATGAGTGTCCACATTAGAATCCAACCAGTAAACATGATCTCCCCTTCTACTCTTATCTAAATGATGGTCAGACAAAGCCCCGATTCCTGCCGGATCGAACTCATCATGCCCCAATTTGCTAAGGAAAAAGCGCCTTAAATCGGCATAAATCTCATCATTGAGAAAATTATCAATGACTAGGTAGTCATCTTTGGCAAGTGCATCAACCCAGTCAATCCACTGCTCTTCGGCAATACATTCCAACAGTTCTACAACCGCATATAAAGTGCTGCAAAAGTGGTAAGAAGTTTTGAGATATTGTTCTATCAAAATGTGAAATTTCAACGTTCTTAGTTTACTTGAATTTCAATTCTTCAATAGGCTTAAAGCAGTAATAACATCGATTTAAAAGTTGATCCTGAGAATTTTCCAGTATCGACCCCTGCCCTAAAGGGTGAAAAATTTCAGGGTATACCCTCTAGGAAATAAGAGGGTTTCCTAAAGACTTTTTAAACCATTGCTTCAGTTTTTGTAATTGAGATTCTAGAATCACTTATTATTGAGTTTTATTTTAATTACATGTCGAAACTGAACCTCGCCATCATTTTTGGCGGCAAATCTACAGAGCACGAAATCTCTATACTTTCAGCGAAAAGTATTCTTAAACACTTAGATAGAAGTGCCTTCAACCTAAGCGTCATTAAAATCGATACTGCCGGCCATTGGTGGTTAATAGATGAAAGTAATCTTGATGAAGATGCTGCTGGTGAACCTGTCACTTTAGTTCCTGGCAGCCCGAAAGCTCAGCTCATTTCTCTTAAAAATGGTTCAGTCGTTGAGACGTTAGATGTGGCCTTCCCTGTGCTTCATGGTGTTTTTGGTGAGGATGGAACTATTCAAGGCTACTTTAAAATGGTAGACCTGGCCTTTGTGGGTTGTGATGTATTGGCTGCTTCTAGTTGTATGGATAAAGATGTGACCAAACGACTGTTGAGAGATGCGGGTATCAACATAGCTCCTTATCTTATGGCTACAGACAATCGCATTCCTTCTTTCGAACAAGTAGAAAGTGAACTCTCAATACCAGTTTTCATAAAGCCAGCTAATTTAGGCTCTTCTGTGGGTGTCTATAAGGTAAAGACCAAAGCAGAGTATGATGAGAAAATAAAAATGGCGCTCACCTATGATCACAAAGTTCTAATAGAACAATTAATCGTAGGCAAAGAAGTTGAATGCTCTGTACTGGGAAATGAAGAACCGAAAGCCTCTCTTCCAGGTGAAATTGTAACCAACACCGACTTTTATGATTTCGAGTCTAAGTATGTTGATTCTAATGCTTCAAAAACCCAAATACCTGCTTCTATTACCGAAGAGCAAATCAGCGAGGTAAGGTCTGTTGCTGTAAAAGCTTACCAAACCATGGGCTGTCAAGGCCTAGCCAGAGTTGACTTTTTTGTAACTGTAGATGGAGAAATTCTGATCAACGAAATCAATACACTTCCTGGTTTCACAAACATCAGTATGTATCCGAAAATGTGGGAAGCCACTGGTATAGGATACTCAGAACTCTTGAGTTTACTCATTGAATTGGCTATTAACAAGCATAAGAGCGATGCCTCTTTAAACGTGAAAGCAAGAGAAGTAAAATGAATTATGCCGTAGTTTCCATACCTGTTAATTTAGTAGAAACAAGTGCCATAGAAGAGGTCAATGTACTGACTGACCTTACTTGGCCCGATACAAAACCAAAGGGATTTACCAAGGCTAGTAGAATTGAGGATTTCATTAAGAGAAACCCCAACAAAACTTGTCATTTCATATATGAAGCAGAAAGCTTAATTGGCTATGCAGAATCCTTTCCAAGGGAAATAAAGGTAGACAACCAGAGGATAACTGTAATGGGTCTTGGAGCTGTTTGTGTTCACCCCCAAAGAAAAGGACAGGGTTTAGGAGCCTTGCTAGTTCAAGCTGCTTTTAAAAGAATAGATAGTGGCGAGTTCGCTGTTGGCCTATTTCAAACTGGAGTTCCTGGTTTCTATGAGAAGCTAAACTGTCGTTCCATAGAGAACAAAATCATCAATTCGCTCAGCGACACTCCAAATGCCAATCCTTTTTGGGATCCTTATGTTATGATTTACCCGAGGCAATTCATTGGTTTTCAGTCAGAAATAGATCTTTTAGGGGCTGGTTATTAAAAATTTAAACAGAATTTATTTCCGACTAGTTGATTTTTTCAGAAGAAGATTGAAATTGCCTTCAAAATCTAACTGCTATGAGTCAAACAAGTCAGTCAAAACCCAGAGTAATTAAAGACTTTGAAAAACTAGATCAAGGAATTCAAGAGCAAATAAAGCTCGAGTACCCTGAAGGTTTTGAAGACAATCTAATCCACTTTACCAATAAGGAAGGTAAACGCGTTTCAGCTCTTCCTTTTGAAACTGAAGAAAAGTATTATTTGGTAAGAATGACCATTGAGGAAGCCCAACAAATCATTGAAGATGACGATGATTACGATGAGGATGGCAACCTTAAGGACGACATCAAAATCGAGTATGCTGAAAAGCATAATGACGATGATATGGATGATGAGGACGACTCAGATCCGTATGGCGACTCTGAAGATGATGAGGACGATGAAGACTAATTGAACCAAAGCCTCCCCGGCTTGTTGAACAATTAGTTAAATCAACATTAATGAAGATAGGAATCATAGGCGGAACAGGCATGTTGGGTCACCACATGGCCATAGAAGCACAGATAAGACAATACGAAATCGTTCTTATACACCGACAAAACGCAGATTTAGACAAGGTCATAGATTTGCGTTATGAATCGAGAGTCGCTGATTTGAACGATAGAGGAAGTTTAGTAAAAGCATTTGAAGGGTTAGATGCTGTGGCTAATTGTGCCGCCTACTACCCTACTATTCCTAGGCCGCTTTCAGAAGAAATGAAAACGGCCAGACTTCAGATGAACTATTTTTTCGATGCCCTAGAAAAAGCTAAAATCGAAAAGGCACTCTATGTTGGTGGTGCGGTGGCACTTCCTAAAACATTAGAAGGGTTAGCAAATGAAGAGGCATCATTTACCAAGGCACCAGATAACACCGCTCCTTACGTTCAAGTAAAATGGCTCATGGACGACATGGCCAGATCTGCAGCTAAAGATGGTCTGCCTTTGGTAATCGGAATTCCTTCCATGACCTTTGGCGAGTACGATTTCGCCCCAACTACAGGAAGGCTAATTGTAGACATTGCCAATCAGAATTTGAAGGCATATCTCAAAGGCGAACGCAATGTAGTTTCAGCCAGAGATGCTGGCAGAGGACTCTTGTATGCCTTAGAAAAAGGCCAAGCTGGCGAGCGCTACCTCATTACAGGAGAGAATGTAAATATGGATACCCTTGTGGCTACTATCTGTGAACGTGCGGGTGTTCCTCAGCTTACAAAAACGGTTCCTCTTAACATGGCGAAATTTGTTAACAAATTAGAAGAAACACGCTATGCTTTATTTAAAGGAAACCCACCAAAACTAAGCTCTACTGCCATTGCTGTGTTAGCCGGAGGCCAACACCTAGATGGAACAAAAGCTAAAGTAGAATTAGATTATACTCCAGAATTAACCATGCGAGATGCTATAGACCGAGCCTATATTTGGTTCGAAAAACATGGTTATATAAAAAGCTAATTCCAACCTATGGCGTTTCACTGTTGTCTACTTTTTTGAACGATAGACTAAATGAAACGCTACATTCTTTTCTTACTGACATTATTGGCATTCAGCTCTTGTGGTGAAGACGAAATAAGTATGCTCTCTGCACCGTGCAATCAAGATTTGGTTTGTACGGAAGAACTCCGCTACCTCAGCTATAAAGCCATGTTAGATGGAAAACCAGTGGTCTTGGACAACTACTATGTCAAAAATCTTGACAACGGAAACCTTTACCAAGAAAGTTCTTTAAATGATCATTTGGATGAAGGGCAGTATGTAGTGGTTTCAGATGTTAGGCTTTCAGAAATCAAGAAAACTGGCACCATTCTCAGATTCTTCGGTATTAAGAATAATGAGATAGTACTTCAACAAGACTTTACGGTTGGTCATGACTGCTGCCATATAATCCCGCTATCAGGCCCATTTGTTGAGCAATAATTATCTCTTTCTTATTAGCTCACCTCCTTCTTTCTAAGAACACTATTTAACAAATAATATAAATGATAAGAACACTTCTTAGCACATGCATTTTGTGTGCAATCATCAGTTGTAAACAAACGGAAATCCCTAATTACAACGGTGAATACGACCTAAGCCTAATGTCGTTTAATCTGCGTTATGACGAAGAAGCCGATGGAGAAAACAAATGGAGTAATCGTCAATGGGCGTGCATTGATATGCTCAAAGAGTTTGAACCTAGCCTTTTAGGAATTCAGGAAGGACAAGAGCACCAGGTGAACTTTCTGGCTGAAAACTTAGATGATTATGCTCATGTTGGTGAAAAAAACGAGAGTAGTTACTACGGTGAGTACAAAAGCATATTCTATAAAAAGGCACAATTCGATTTACTACAATCTGAAACTTTTTGGCTTAGTGAAACACCAGAAGTCCAATCACTGGGTTGGGATTCTAACAATATTAGAATAGTAACTTGGGCAAAGCTCTATGATAAATACACAGGTAAAATCTTATATGTGTTTAACACTCACTTTGACCACATAGGGAAAGTAGCACAGCAAAAATCGAGTGAACTTCTCGTTAAAAAAGTTTCAGAAATTGTAGAAGCTGGTGCACCCGTATTCATTACCGGAGACTTCAACATGCTAATTGGCAACAAACGACTTGCCCCTATCACCAATGAATTCCTAAGTGCTCAGCGCTTTGCTGAAAAAAGTGACGACAATCAGTCATTCAATGCATTTGGAAGGTGGTACATGAATAGAAATATAGATTTCATCTTCTTTAAAAATGCCAACGCACTCTCTTATAAAACGGTAGTAAAGGACTACGGTGTGCCTTATATATCCGACCATTACCCCATTATTTCTCACATGAATTATTAATAAATGAGAATCACATTCATAAGTATAATCACACTCTTAACTGTAACCAACATTCAGGCGCAGTCGCAAAAAGATTGGTTTCATTTTCCAGGATTCGATCCTGCTCTACCGACTACACTTACAGACAAAGAAACTCTAGTCGGGGTTTTAGGCTTGGCTGCTATATCATATTCTCTCGAGGAGTTTTTGTTCAAGAAGCATAACAATGTCAATTACTATTCCTTTAGGGCAGGAATGAATAAAGAGTATGCTTGGGGTCTAAAAAATGTTTGGCATCAAAATGCAGGTATTGAGCATCAACCAGCACCATGGTTTGCTGTATCTGCCTCATTTAACTTACAGCAGTGGAGTGATAACTCTCCACACATAGGAACAGATGATCGATTTGGATTAGGGTTAGGGCTAATGACCTATTACAGGTGGTACCTTTTCGGGAAAAAGAGATTCAAACCATATATAGAATATGGAATTGGCTTATTTCAAGGTTTTAAAGAGTTCCCATATAACGGAAGTAAATTCTCTTTCAATCATTCTTCACAATTAGGTTTCGAATACGTCACGAGAAATAAAAACAAGGTTCGCTTGGGCTATGGAAACTTTCATCAAACAAACTATAATATGCTAGACTCCAACCCTTCATACACAGGTTATGGGTTCAGTCTAAGCTATAGTTATCAAATTCAGTAGTCCAGGGTAGTCATACAACCCTATTAATCAATTATTTAAATCATAAGTAGTAGAGATTAAACACCTCGTTTTTCTGACTAACAGAATCTACAAAATACAACTAATTGCAATTGAGCCCTTCTCGTTTTCGGGAATGGCTCTTTTCATTTATGGTTAAGGACAAAGTTAGCTTCAGTTCGCTGGGCTAACTTTTCTTTTCTTAACTTAACCCAATGAGTTTTGTGGATATCAATTGCGATATGGGCGAAAGCTATGGCAACTTCATTGTCGGAAATGACGAAGCTATATTCCCACATATCACCTCTTGTAACATTGCCTGTGGAATGCATGCAGGAGATCCCTATCACATTGAACGTACCATAGACTTGGCTATTCAACATAAGGTGCAAATTGGTGCTCACCCTGGCTACCCAGACTTACAAGGTTTTGGTCGAAGAGTGATCCCCATGACCTCGAACGAACTCTCCTCATCTATAAAGTATCAAGTTGCTGCGCTGAAAGGTTTAGTGGAAAGCAAAGGGCTTAACTTGGCTTATGTAAAACCTCATGGTGCCTTATATAATGAAATGGCTCAAAACGAAATGGTGGCTCAAACAGTTGTTAGTGCTATAAAACAAATTGATGTTAATTTAAAAGTGATGGGGCTAGCAGGAAGCTTGGTTAAACAAGTGGCAGAATATGAAAACATGAAGTTTGTGGCCGAGGCTTTTGCTGATAGACAGTATGAGGCAAATGGAAAATTAAGGGCTAGAAATCTAGAAGGTGCTGTTCATAACAATGCCGAAATAGCAGCAGATCAGGTTGTTTCTATTGCCCAGAACCAGAAAGCATTGAGTGCCGAGGGGAAAGAAATAACCATTGAAGCCCAGAGCTTTTGCATTCACGGGGACAACCCTTCGGCAATAGCTATACTAGAGAAAATAACAGAAAAACTAAGCGTAGCAGGCATCAGTAAAAGACACTTTTAATGCACATTCAACCTTTTGGAGATAAAGCCTTACTCGTTTCATTTGAGAAAAAGATTGACCCTGAAATCAATCAGCAAGTGATTAACCTTTACCATACTTTAAAGGCTAGTGCTAAGTTTACCTTCCTCACTCCTGCCTACTGCAGCTTAACAGTAGGTATAGACCGAAGTCGATTCACTATAAACGAAGCCACTGAATTAATTAAAGAATTGGCTTCACAGCCCCCTACCAATCAATCGGTTTATGTTAGAGAATTTACAATTCCTGTTTGCTATGAAGGTGATTTTGCACCAGACATGCATGAGGTTTCTGAAATCACAGGGCTCGACCCGAAAGAAATCATAGCTCTTCATAAGGCCCAAGAGTTTAGGGTTTATATGCTTGGCTTTGTTGCCGGATTCGCATATTTGGGCACCCTACCCGATCAACTAGCCTGTCCACGTAAGAAAACGCCAAGAAAATCTGTTCCGCAAGGTTCTGTTGGTTTAGCAGGGCATCAAACCGGAATATACCCGGTAAATGCCCCTGGTGGTTGGCAAATAATTGGGCAAACCCCAGTGCAAATGTTCGATACAACAAGAGAAGAGCCTAATCTCCTCTTTGCAGGAGACAAGGTGAAATTCAGAGCAATTTCAGAAGATGAGTTTAAACTGATTCTATTAAAAGAAGAAACTGGTATATACCATACCGAGGCAAAACATGGATAACCTATTCAAAATAAAAATATTGAAACCTGGTTTATTCAGTTCTCTTCAAGACCTAGGCAGAGTTGGCCACCAAGATGCTGGCATTCCATTTAGCGGTGCCATGGACAAAGAAGCACATAAAATAGCTAATGAATTGCTAGATAATCCGCATGCTACACCCACCATAGAAATGACCCTTTGTGGTGCAGAACTGGAATTTGAGGGTGTTGGGCAAATTGCTATAACAGGAGCTGACATGAATGCTAAACTCAATGACAAGCCCATGCCAATGTATCAGACCATTGATATCAAGTCAAGAGACAGGCTGAGTTTTCATAGAGTGGAATCGGGATGCAGAACATACCTAGCAGCTCGGGGCGAATGGAGCGGAACAGAGTGGCTCAGTAGCTTTAGTACCATATCTAATCTTTTAAAAGTAGACGGAATACCAGAACAGCTTCAATCAAATCAGTCTATTGAGATACGTACCTCTAATTTTATAGAACAGAGAACTTACCCTAAAACGGCTAGACCCATATATACCTCCAGCTATATTTTAAGAGTGGTTACTGGGCCAGAGTTTGAACAGTTCAGCATAGATCAGATTCAATCTTTCTTTGATAAAGTATTTGAGGTAAGTGCCGATTCCAACCGAATGGGATACAGACTAAAAGGAGCGATAAAGGATTATAAACCTTTAAGAGAAGAAATTTCGTCTGGAATAGTGGAAGGTACAGTTCAAGTAACTAGCGCTGGCGAACCTATTATTTTAGCCGCAGATGCACAAACTACAGGAGGTTATCCCAGAATTGCCAATGTAGTGACCGAAGACCTTTCTATTGTGGCTCAAATGAAGGCTGGAGATGAAGTAAGGTTTATGCTTGTTGGCTTGGCAGACCTATAAAACAGACAAGGCGATCTCCGTATGAAATCGCCTTAATCAACCTTAAACTAAAACTACTAATTAATTATTTATCTGATAGTAAGCAGTGCCATTCAGTTCTGACAGCAAGTCTGCTTGTCTCAAAAGTCTTAATTGATCTTCTCCAAGACTGCTCTTCTCTCCTTCTACTAGTAACTCTTGGTTACTATCATAAACTTTAACGAAGTCTACTTCTTGGAATTGCACTATGTTTTCCGCCAGATATTGCTCCACATAAGCATCAATTTCTTCCAGATAAGCCTCATCATAAACCAACGCTTCTTCTACTTTCTTATCGTTGGCTTTTTCGTTTACAGGATTGTTAGGAATTGGAGTGCTTGCAGAGGCAAGAATGGTTCCGGCAAGCATAAGTGCCATTACGGCTGAGATTCTATTTTTTAACTTTTTCATGTTGTTTGATATTTTGAGCTCCGCCCGAAAGCGGAAAAATTTGACCTATTGTTTTGACCTTGTTTTTGACCTGCCAACAATTATCCAATCCGTATGCCAAAATTTATTATCAACTGAAAGTCAATGAATTACAATCATACAGGATTATTAAGCTGTTCATTTGTGTACGTTTTCGGTCAACAGTGTGCGCAAAAGTGTCCAATCCAAGGATTTTAAGGCTTTTTAAAGGTTACATAAGGCGCATTAATTTTTGATAAATTAACTTGCGCCCAAATATGGCTATCCCTCCTGCTCCAGATTTAAAGGCGATAAACTATTCGCTACCTGATGAAAAAATCGCGAAGTATCCATTGGCTCAAAGAGATCAATCGAAGCTCTTAACTTACAGTGGTGGCAATATCTCTGATACAGAATTCAAAAACCTGCCCGAAATCTTAGATGCCAACACCTCTCTCTTTTTCAACAACACCAAGGTTATTCCTGCCAGACTCTTCTTCCAGAAAGAAACTGGAGCCCAAATAGAAATTTTCTTACTTAACCCAGTAAGCCCTACGCACATCATTAGTTTGATGATGGAAGAAACAGGTGCTGTGGTTTGGGAGTGTATGGTAGGTAACTTCAAGAAATGGAAAGACGATACTATACTCGCTCGAAAGTTTGAAAACAATGGTTCCAGCGTTGAAATACGCGCAAAAATCGTTGACCGAGAGCAAAAACAAATAGAGTTCAGCTGGTCAGATAAATCTCTTTCCTTTGCCGAAATAGTAGAATTAAGTGGTAAAGTACCGCTACCGCCCTACCTGAATAGAACAGATGAGCCCGAAGATAAGGAACGTTACCAGACAGTATATTCTAAGCAAGAAGGAGCTGTAGCGGCTCCAACAGCAGGGCTTCATTTCACCGATCAAGTTTTGTCTGATCTCGAGCAAAAAGGAGTAAACCTTAACTACCTTACGTTACATGTTAGTGCGGGCACCTTCCAGCCAATAAAGGCCAGTGATGCCAGAGAGCACAATATGCATTCAGAGCAGGTAGAGGTAAATAGAAGTACTGTAGAGCTCCTCTCCAAAACCGAGCGTGTAGTGGCAGTTGGTACTACATCTATGCGTACTCTAGAAAGTTTGTACTGGTTTGGCGTAAGACTAATGAATGGAAACGAAGATTTTTCTATTCAGAAATTAGAGCCGTATGAAACAGAGGAAAACCTTCCTTCAAGAAAAGAAGTCTTTGCATTCATGTTAAACTGGATGGATGAGAACAATACTTCCATTTTAACAGGTAAAACTGAAATATTCATTATGCCTGGCTATCAGTTCAGAGTTTGCAACGGCCTGATCACCAACTTTCACCAGCCTGGCAGCACTCTTATGCTTTTGGTTTGGGCCTTCATAGGAGAAAACTGGAAAAAGGTGTATAAACATGCACTTTCAAATGACTATCGCTTTTTAAGCTATGGCGACTCTTCAATTTTACTGCCGTGAAAATTTAAAAGTGTTTATATTAAAGCATGATTCAAGATACTTCAGCTGATCCTCCAATAGCTGTATTGGAGAAGCTGATCAACTACATCAACGAGAACGTACCTGTACTCAGCGACAAGTTTTCTCTCTTAGGAGAAGAAATCACTGCAACGCACATTATTGTACCTATTGTCTACCTTATTCTCTTGAATTTGCTAGGCAACCTATGCCGTTCTGTTCTTATTAATAGAATACTTACTCACAGAGTAGAAGATAGAAAAACCATTCTCTCAATTGGTAATACCACTAAGTATACCATTCTTATTATTGGAGTTGCCATACTATTGGCAAGTATTGGTGTAGACAGTAACTCTAACTGGAACAAAACCATTTTCGGAAAAGATGAAAACCAAGTAAAGCTCTTCGATCTTATTCGTTTTGCCTTCTTGTTCACCTTACTTGTATATTTTACCAGCAAACTGAAGAGCATATTTGTAAAACAGGTACTCTCTAAGTACTCTACAGATATTGGGGTAAGCCAGTCAATTGGTACAATTATTCAATATGTGGTCATCATTATAGGTGCCTTTATTATTATCCAAAATGTGGGTATAAATCTAGGTTCGCTCAATGTGTTAGCAGGGGCACTAGGTGTAGGTATTGGTTTTGGTTTGCAGAATATTGCAAACAATTTCATTTCGGGATTAATTATACTCTTTGAAAGACCCATAAAAGTGGGCGATAGAATTGAAGTTGGTAGTGTGCAGGGAGACGTTATTAAAGTTTCGGCCAGAGCTACAACGGTAAACACTAATGACAATATTTCAATTATTGTTCCTAATTCTGAGTTTATCAATCAAAGGGTAATTAATTGGAGCCATAATGATAGAAGCATTCGTTTTCATGTTCCTGTAGGCGTTAGCTACAATGAAGACCCAGCAAAAATCAAAAAGATATTATTGAGCGTAGCAGAAAAAAATTCAGATGTACTTAAGAGGCCTGCTCCAGATGTTCTTTTTGTAGAATATGCCGATAGCTCTCTCAACTTCGACCTAATGATTTGGACGAGTACCTACATTAACAAGCCAACTGTTTTGAAAAGCCAGCTGTATTATGAGATTTTCGAGAGATTTAAAGAACACGGAGTTGAAATTCCTTTCCCTCAACGAGATTTGCACCTACGTTCAGGGTGGCCTGCCGAAAGTAGAGCGAAGTAATCGTTTTCTGTGCAAACAACGTATTGGTGTATCGCTCATTCATGAATTTGTTTAAATTGGCGGCCTCCAAAGAGTGAAAAGATGAGAGTAATCATTGCGGGTGTTGGAAATGTGGGGTTTCATTTGGCGAAATTGTTGTGCCAAGAAGGTCAAGATATTGTATTAATTGACCAGGCGGCAGACAAGCTAAAAATGGCTGCAAATCAGGTAGATGCAGCCACAATTAAAGGTACAGCAACCTCCTATACCGTGCTAGAGGAAGCGGGTGTGAGCGAAGCAGACCTATTAATTGCCGTTACCTCTTCTGAGGAAGTGAACATTACCACGGCTATAATTGCCAAACACTTAGGTGCAAAACGTACCATAGCCAGAATTTCCAATACAGAGTTCTTATACAAAAAAGATAAGCTGAACCTCAAGCATTTGGGTATTGATGATATCATCTCTCCTGAATCTTTAGCAGCAAGAGAAATTAAAAGGTTACTGAAAGAGGTAGCCATTACCGATAGCTTCGACTTTGAGAAAGGACTACTCCAACTGATTGGAGTGAATATCGAAGCAAAAAGCCCTCTGATTGGTAAATCCATGATTGAGGTGGCCAAAATTAATCCCGATCAGTCCTTTATGACTGTGGCCATTCTTCGCGAAGATGAAACCATTATTCCTTATGGAGATACTACTTTTCAAGAAGGAGACCATGTTTACTTTGTTGCTCAACCAGAGAGTGTAGAAAAACTCCTCTTTCTGTCTGGCAAAAAGAAAGAAGGTGTTAAAAGCCTAATGATTTTAGGTGGTTCTAGGGTTGGTTTCCACGCTGCCAAAATCCTGAGTAATAAATACAATGTAAAGCTCATTGAGAAGGACTCTCAAAAGTGTTTTGAGTTGGCCGATGAACTACCAGATGCCATGGTAATTAATGGCGATGGAAGAAACGTGGAGTTATTGGAAGAGGAAAGCATCAATGAAATGGATGCTTTTATTGCCGTTACTGGTGACTCTGAAACCAATATTATCTCATGCTTGGTTGCCAAAAAGCTTGGAGTAAAGAAAACCATCGCAATGGTAGAAAACATGGACTACATTCACCTTTCGCAAAGTATTGGTGTAGATACCATGATTAATAAGAAACTCATTGCGGCAAACTTTATATTCCGCCATGTTAGACAGGGAGAAATTGTCTCCATAACGAGTATTCACGGTGTAAACGCAGAAATACTTGAATTTGAAGTACAAGAAAACTCAAAAATTACTCAGCATCAGTTGCGCAACCTTCAATTCCCTAAATCGGCTATTATTGGTGGGGTAATTAGAGATGGCAAAGGGCTCACAACTCCGGGCAACTTCAGGTTTCAGGCAAAAGATAGAGTGGTAGTTTTGTCTAAACCAGAATGTATTAAAAAGGTAGAATCTTACTTTACCTAGTAACTTGCAGCCTGAATGTTTAACTACAAGGTAATCGGTAACATACTCGGCATTCTACTTCTGATCAACGGAGGTTTTATGCTACTCTGCCTACCTGTTTCTCTGTACTTCTGGGAAACCGAGTGGCTCTCTATTGCTATTTCTAGTGGAATAACGGTATCTGTTGGCTTTCTGCTCAGATTCCTCACCAGAAACAACAAGAACAAAGACCTAAAAAAGAAAGACGGTTACCTGATTGTTACCGCTGGCTGGATCTTCATGTCATTCTTTGGAGCACTCCCCTATCTTATTAGCGGAGCCATTCCATCTTTTACTAATGCCTTTTTCGAAACTGTATCGGGTTATACCACTACAGGTGCCTCTATATTAACAGATATAGAAGCCGTTTCTAAAGGCATACTCTTTTGGCGCAGCCTTACCCAATGGATTGGAGGAATGGGTATCATAGTGCTTGCTCTGGCTATTCTACCATTCTTAGGAATTGGTGGCATGCAGTTATTTGTGGCAGAAGCACCAGGAATTACTCCTGATAAGCTGCAGCCTAGAATCCAAGAAACAGCCAAAAGACTCTGGTTCATCTACTTTGGCCTTACGGTTACGGAAGCCATACTGCTCTATTTTGCTGGAATGACGCCTTACGATGCCATGAACCATAGTTTAACTACTATGGCTACTGGTGGGTTCTCAACCATGAACGCCAGCTTAGCAGGTCAATCACCTGCTATTCAATACATTGTAATTGTCTTTATGTTCCTTGCCGGAACTAGCTTTACCCTAACCTATTTCGCCCTAAAGAGGAATTTTACCAAGGTAATTCGAAACGAAGAATTCGTGGTATACACACTTTTCACTCTAGTAATTACCCTCATTGTTACTATTACACTATTGGTGGTAACGGAGAGTAGTTTTGAGGCTTCGTTCAGAGATGCGTTGTTCCAAGTAGTCTCCATAATCACCACAACCGGATTTGTTTCAGCTGACTATACCAGCTGGGCTCCATTCCTTTCTGTACTCTTCTTTATTCTGTTATTTGTTGGAGGCTCTGCCGGGTCTACCGCAGGAGGTGTAAAGGTTATTCGCCATGTGGTATTATTCAAAAACTCTTTCTTAGAACTTAAAAGGCAGCTACATCCGTCTGCGGTAATTCCGGTAAGAATCAGCGGAAAGGCCATGGAGCAAAACATCGTATACAATGTTCTCGCCTTTATTATGATCTATATCTTGGTATTTCTTGTAGGTGTTACCCTGCTCTCATCAATGAATGTTGACTTCGATACCGCTTTTGGTGCTGTAGCTACTTCATTAGGAAATGTTGGACCAGGTATTGGCGATGTTGGGCCAGTAGATAACTTCTCAGCAATGCCTATGGGCGGCAAGTGGTTATTGGGCTTCTTAATGCTTTTAGGCCGACTGGAACTCTTTACGGTTCTGATGTTACTCTCCCCTTATTTCTGGAAGAAAAGGTAAATCCGTCTACCTTAAATGGTAGATGGTTAAAAACCAAATAGGCTCTTCTTCTCTTTAATTTCGAATCCGGCTTCCTTCACAAGGCTAATAACTTCAGATTTGTCAAGATTTTCGCCAGCAACAGTGAGTTTCTTTTCTTTCGAATCAGTATCAACTTCCCAGTTTTTTACTGTATTTGCCTTTTCTAAAAAGGGTGTTACCGTAGCTACGCAGCCCCCACAATTAATATTGGTTTTAAAAACAGCCTTTTTCATTTTTGTATTCTTATATTGATTAGCTATTAGAGCTTCGTATATTTCGCTTAACAATAAGCTATACAAGACTTTCACGAATATAGTTCACAGCTTTGACCTTTTCAGAACTTCAATTACATCCTGATGTTTTAGCCGGCCTAGAGGCCATCGGTTTCGAAAACCCAACTCCAATTCAGGAGCAAGCAATTCCTTCAATTATTGAAGGAAAAGACATTATAGGCTGCGCCCAAACAGGGACAGGAAAAACAGCAGCGTTTCTACTTCCGCTAATGCATAAAATATGTGCAGAAGGTGTGGAAGACGATCATGTTAATTCAATCATCATCTGCCCTACGCGAGAACTGGCTATTCAGATAGACCAGCAACTTCAAGGCTTGAGCTACTTTACAGGTGTAAGTTCAATAGCCATATATGGTGGAGGAAGCGGTGATACATTCACCCAAGAAAAGAAAGCACTTTCTGAAGGAGCACATATTATTGTGGGAACTCCAGGTAAGCTTATCTCTCACCTCAACCTGGGCTATGTAAATGTAAAAAGCTTAAAGAATCTAGTTTTAGATGAAGCCGATAGAATGTTGGACATGGGCTTTATGGACGACATTAAGAAGATCATTTCTTTCCTCCCCAAGGAAAGGCAGAATTTACTCTTCTCAGCAACAATGCCACCTAAGATCAGAAATCTGGCCAAGGAGATTCTTAAAGATCCGATTGAAGTAAACATCTCAATTTCTAAGCCTGCGGAGCGAGTTACTCAAGTAGCTGTCTTAGCGCATGACCATCAGAAAATTGAGACTATCAAACACCTTCTTCGATATAATGATGTTCCAAGCCTCATCATTTTTGCTTCTAGAAAAATCAAAGTACGTGAAATAGCTAAGGCTCTTCAGAGAGAAGGAATGAACGCCAAAGATATTTCCAGTGACCTTGAGCAAAACACTAGGGAAGAAATTCTAAGAGAGTTTAAGAACAAGAAGCTGCCAATACTAGTGGCAACCGATGTAATCTCTAGAGGTATTGATGTAGACAATATTGACATGGTGATCAACTATGATGCACCAAACGACCCTGAAGATTATATCCACAGAATTGGTAGAACTGCCAGAGCAGCCACTGAAGGAGAAGCTGTTACCTTCATTAATGAAGAAGACATGTATAAGTTCTCCCGCATTGAGCAGATGATGGAACAAGAAGTGCGTAAAATTCAACCTCCGGCAGATCTAGGCCCAGGGCCAGAGTATAATCCCAAGTCGCGGGGCAGCAATCCAAGAGGTGGCAGAAAACCGTTCAGAAAAGGTAAGAGGAAGTAGAAAATTCATCAAAACTTGGGTTTATTTATAAGCCTAATAAGGAATCATTGAGACATTTCTGTTATGCTTATTGCATCGTCACTATGTATAGAAATGCTGAGTTTAAGTAACAATTGATCCGTTGTAGAATCAATGATATAGACCTGACTGTCTCCCTTTTTATAAACCCACTTTGCTTCTCTCATAAAATGGGCGTCTGCAGGGTGTAAGACTAAATAATTGACAGTGCCATCTGACCGAAAGTCATAAACCTGCCTGAAATGGCCGGGCGCAAAAGCTTGCATGTTACATGGCTTATACACGTCTTGACCTTCCTCATAAACATTGGTCCAGCAGCCAATAATCTCTGGCCTCTGTTCTTCGCAAGAGAACACTAGAACACCAATTGAAAAGAGTATAATCAGTATTCTCCCTATAGCTATTTTCAATTCCATTCCCATACCACATTAGACACCACTGACAATTAACAAGTTGTGAGAGCTATGAAAGAATAAAGGAGTGATTATAGTACGTGGATGGCCTATCATAAAGATATTCTACAAGTCGCTTACTGGAAAACCACACTTACAACAAAGGCCCTCTAGCTTGTGGCTCCATCATTTTGATTTTACGAAACAAACTAATACATTAGTTTTAAAATTAAACCAATAGTTAAATCAACCCTTATGAAAAAACTACCTTTACTCTTATTGCTTTGCATAGCCCTATATGCGTGCGATAAGTCAGAATTATTCATTGAGCCAAACCAAGAGATATCTGAAGCAATTGTAGAAGTCTCTGAAGTTAGCTCCTTAGATGAGGTTTTTATCCGTGTGGAAGAGCAACCTACCTATCCAGGCGGAATGACAGAGTGGTATAAACATCTGAGCAAAACCTTAAAGTACCCAGAAAAAGCGAAAGCTGAAGGAGTTGAGGGAGCAGTCTTCCTTTCCTTTGTAGTAGACAAAACTGGTGAACTACGCGATATGCAAGTAGTGAGAGGAATTGGCCATGGGTGCGATGAAGAAGCATTGAGAGTACTTTTAGAGTCTGATAAATGGAACCCAGGTAAGCAAAGAGGACGAGCTGTAAATTCTAGAATGCAACTACGCATTGTATTTAAACTACCTGAAGGAAGCTCAGGCCCGGCAACTTTAAGCCATGAAACAACGGAAGTTATTATAGAAACCTTGGACAATCAGTCGAACTAAAAAAATCAAGATTTCACGTTGAGCCTCTTAGGTCAAAAAACATTCAAGGTTAAAGCAAGTCTGATTTTCGGGCTTGCTTTTGTTTTTACAGTGAGTTGTAGAAATACGGTATCCACTTGGCACAAACCTTACAAATTGGTTAGCTACGACCAATCTGAAAAGAAACTCTATGAACCTGAAGATTTAGACTTGGTTTATAATGCCTCTCCTAGCTACCCGGGTGGAGCAACACGCTGGAATCAACATCTTAAAAACAACTTAAAATATCCACACGAGGCATACAGCGAAGGAATTCAAGGATCCGTTTTCCTTTCATTCAATGTTAAACACACTGGAGAAATTAAAAATGTGAGAGTCATAAGAGGACTCGGATATGGTTGCGATGAGGAAGCTGTTAGAGTACTACTTAATTCGGGTAAATGGAACCCAGGAACCCGAAACGGAGAAGATGTAAATTCTTCAAGCAACATCCGTATTGTATTCACACTAAAAGGTAAAGCCTAGAATTAATTCTTGCCATTAGACTCTATTAGTTGTTCTATGTTCAAATCCATTAATTAGCTTTAAGAATTAGGAACCTAGCCACCTATTTTTTAAACAAGCTGAAATGAACCACCAGACCTATGATCCTCACCCCGATTTAGAATCCATAGTAAAATGTTACTGGACACTAGAGGTTCCTGATGGATCACAAGCTCCAAAACAGCGCATTCTTCCCGATGGCTGTATTGAAATGTGTTTTATTCTAGGAGACGACATCAAGCGATTTACTTCAGAAACAGAGTTTACCCTTCAACCAAAAGCCTTTATTATTGGGCAAATAACAGCGCCATACTTTGTTCAGCCTACGGGCTATGTCAATTCATTTGCAGTCCGGTTTTACCCCTATGGCTTTGCTAACTTCATTCAAACTCCCATTAAAGATTTAGCGGATAAAGACACCCCTCTTTCTCAAATATTTCAGTCCGATGTGGTGTCAATACTTATAAAAGAAGTTGAAAATGCTTCATCTATCCAAGAAAGAATAGCGGCTGTGGAGAAGTTTCTATTAGACTTGCTGGCCTCTTCAAGTATTCAGGATGAAATTCTCAAATCTACCACAGACGCCCTTTATAATACTCAGGGAAAAGCATCTATTCACTCCATTTTGAAGGAAGAGCTCAGCAAAAGAAGAAAGCTAGAACGAAGCTTCTCTAAATCTGTCGGAATTAGTCCAAAGCAATTGGGAAGGGTTATACGCCTGCAAGCAGCACTCAAATTAATGCTAAACCCGAAAGGCCAAACACTTACCCAAATAGCTTATGAAAGTGAGTATTACGATCAGGCACACTTTATTAAAGACTTTAAAGATTTCACTGGCGTAAACCCCAAAGAGTATCTTTCTGATGATCAAATGATGCTTTCCTCAGTATTGTACTCAAAAGACTGAGTCTGTCGCATTTTTACAATTGCGGATATTCTATTCAGTGTAACTATGCCTCATATTTACATCGATAAAGCTATGAAAAACCTTTGGAGAGAATCTATCCTCTTAGTAACCATTAGCAGCCTTTTCTGCTTGATCAATAGTACCACTATCTCTAATCCGAAAACCGCAAATTCAGAAACAATGAACAATCTAGTCTCAATTGTAGAAATACCTGTAACTAATAATAACCGAGCAGTAAAGTTCTACGAATCCATTTTAGATATTGAAATCCAATCCATAGATATGCAGGGAACGGAAATGGGAATCTTCCCAAGTGATGGCCAATCAGCATCGGTAGTATTAACGAAAGGCGAAGGCTACGAACCAGCTTCCAGTGGAGTTCTAGTTCACCTCAATGGAGGTGAAGACCTAGAGCCAATATTGAAAAAAGTGGAACAATTCGGGGGCGAAATCTTGCTATCAAAAACCCTAATTGATGAAGAGAACGGATACTTCGCTCTATTTCTAGATTCCGAGGGCAACCGAATGGGACTTCATTCTATTAAGTAAGATTCATTGGGCAACCTGATCACTCCCCTCCTTTTTACGGAGGGGTTGAACTGTGATCAATTAGCTTTAGCTTCTTCTCTTTCTCTCAGTGCCCTTCTGATAATTTTACCAACATTAGACTTCGGTAATTCATCAACGAATTCGTAGTGCTTTGGTCTCTTATAACCTGTCAATTCTTCATGGCAGAATCCATCAATCTCTTCTTCTGTTAAGCTCTTATCTTTCTTTACGATAAAGGCTTTAACACATTCGGTTGAACGAGGGTCAGGAATACCAATAACGGCAACCTCTAGCACTTTTGGGTGCTCAACAATCACATTTTCAACCTCGTTTGGATAAACATTGAAGCCAGATACGTTGATCATATCTTTCTTACGATCAACAATTTTAAAGAAGCCTTCTTCATCCATCAAGCCAATATCACCAGTTCGGAACCAGTCTCCATCAAAGAAAACACCTTCGTTAGATTGATTCCAATAGCCACTCATTACCTGAGGACCCTTCACACAAATTTCTCCGACTTCACCTTGAGTTAACTTATTGCCCGACTCATCGAAAATAGCCAATTCGGTAGATGGTACCGGCAAACCTATTGTACCGATTTTATGTGTTCCATCAAGCGGATTACAGCTAACTACAGGCGATGTTTCACTCAGACCATAGCCCTCCACTAAAGGAGATTGAGTTACTTCCTTCCATTTCTTAGCTACAAAATCTTGAACTGCCATTCCGCCACCAATAGCTCCTTTTAGATGACTCCAGTCTACCTCATTGATATTCGGTTGATTGAGCAAGCCATTGAAAAGCGTATTAACCCCTGTAAAAAGAGTAAAAGGATGTTTTTTGAGCTCCTTAATAAAGCCCGGCATATCTCGTGGATTGGTAATAAGCACATTTTTTGCACCTGTGTGCATCATGAGCGTGCCATTCACATTAAGGGCAAATATGTGGTATAGTGGAATCGCAGTAATCATGATATCGCCTTCTTTTGGGTTCATAAAAGGCTTAAACCATTCTTTAGTGATAAAAGTGTGAGCCACTACATTATTGTGAGATAAAATAGCTCCTTTAGACACCCCAGTAGTTCCACCAGTATACTGTAAAAATGCAGTGTCTTCACCAGAAATATCCACCTTAGTGTACTTCATTCTGGCTCCTTCTTTCAATACCGTTTTAAATTTAATGGCTTGAGGAATATTGAAAGATGGTACCATCTTTTTTACATACTTCACCACAAAGTTGACCAAAGTACCCTTGAGACCTCCAAGCATATCTCCTAGTTCGGTCACAATTACATGCTCTACCTTAACCTTTTTTAAGGCCTCTTCTAAACTATGAGCAAAGTTAGCCACTATCACTACAGCCTTTACTTCAGCATCATGGTATTGATGCTCCATTTCTCGGTGAGTATATAATGGATTTGTATTTACTACTATACAGCCAGCTTTGAGCGCTCCTATCAATACAATCGGATATTGTAAACAGTTGGGCATTTGAATAGCGATTCTATCGCCCTTCTTCATACCTAGCTTATTTTGCAAGTAAGCAGCAAAAAAGTCGGACATCTGATCTAGTTCATGGTAAGTAATGGACTTACCCATATTTTCAAATGCCTCTTTACTGCCGAAACTCTTAAAGGATTCTTGGTAAAGTTTAACCAGGTTTTCAGGTCTTTCCGAAGACATCTCCGCAGGTATACCTTCCGGATATCTTTTCACCCAAACGCGTTCACTCATCTTATTCTAAAATTGGCTAAAGCCAAATATAAAAGAATTGCAATGGCAAACGATTCCTAAGCAGGTAATTACTCGGAAATTTCAAGGTATTGATCTATTATTTTTCGTGTCTCTGGGTCTGAAGGAACAGTAGCAAAAACAGTTACAATATTAAAGTCTTTGTCTAGCAACAAATAACGAGGAATGGTAATTACCTTATAATCAGACAAGTCCAATCTGTTGATTAAATATTCTTTGTCTTTCGGTAAATCGTGCTTCTCCAAATACTTTTGCCATGCCTCCAAATCAGTATCTATAGATACAGGAACAAAGTGCACAGGCTTGTCTTTATAATCTTCTTTTAACTGCTCAAATGCTGGAAGTTCTGCAATGCACGGTCCGCACCAAGTAGCCCAAAGGTCTACATAAGTGAGCTGACCTTTAAAGTCGGAAAGTGGCTTTTCTTCACCCAAAGCATTTTTGAATAATACATCGAAAGCTGGCTCACCAGTTTTTAAAGCGGCATACTCTTTAAGTTTAGCATTGACCATTTCCTTATACTCAAGAGCGTGATCAGCCGCAAGAAACTCTTTGGCCTGAACCTGCATTTCATTCGTCAGGCCATTTAACTCCAATTGAGTCACAAAAGCTCCCATCTCGTCATACTCCGCCATAAAGGGTGTAAACTCTAAATGGGTGAAAACTCCGACTTCCTTTAAGTTGGCAGCAACCAATTCATGAAGCATGTCTCTGAAGTTTGGGTGCTTCATGTACTCATTTTTCATAAGACCTTGGCTCATCTCATTCAAATCATCTTTTATTTGAGCTAAGATCTCGGCTTTCTTCACTTCAGAGTACTCCCAATAGTCTTTAAACGAACCGTAAACTGGCATTGAAAGCAAAGTATTAAGATAGTCGAGCTTCAATCGCATTTCTTCAAGTACCTTAAATTCACTTGATGTCTCTAATGCTCGGAGTTGTTCTTTTCTTTCCTCTGTTTTGGATTGGGCAAGAGCTACAGTCTCTGCCACATCTGCACTCTTAAGATTTCTCCCTCCTTCTAAATAAGAGCCACTTTTAGGGAATGCCACACCTGCCAAATAAACCTGCCAAGCAGCATTGGTTCCATTAAATACTGCTGCTTCTGGATCTTTATAATCTACCTCCAGTTGAAGCTCATCTCCAGGACTGAGGTAAAGTTTATTCCTACCTAAAGAGTAATAAGTAGGCTCATTCAATTCGAACCTTATGTCAAACTCATTATCCTGATTGGTTTTTATGATGATATCCTTTCCTAAACCAAAGTCAGCCTCAAGATTCTGCGCACTAAGCACCTTGGAGGCATTTCCCCAGTTAACCAGTTTACCTTTTAACCAAACTTCATTGCTTACTGAATTTTCAGTTTTACACGAAACGAAACAAAGGCTTATCAACAAGTAGAACAATAGATTGGACTTCTTCATGAGGCAAAAAAATTGATGGAATAAAGAAAGACACAAAGGACTAGAAAACAAATGACCGACTCTTAAAAGTCAATTTAGGTATCAACATACTATGCTCACTCTTTTTCTACCCACTAGTCCTCACTTTCTGCCGAAGTAAGGGTACTTGCCTGTGGTGAGTATCTATTTTCCAAGGTACATGTTGTGCTAAATATTTCAATATTAAGATCAGGCCGCCATACAAGAGTGAACCATTGGAAGCTCTAAGAGGACAAAATTCAGAAACGATGATCATAAAAAAAGGACTCCATTTCTGGAATCCTTTAAATGCTGTAGGAGAAGGATTCGAACCTCCACGGAGTGATTAGGCCGATTGGCTTTGTTTCAGAATCTCCACCCTCGAGAAAGGAGGGCACTCCCGATTGCTATCGGGAGCCTGTTTCGTCACCCTACAGTGTAAAGATGCTCGTCTGCTACCTGCAGAAATTCTAGACTTAAGGTCTTTAATCGAGCATCTTATAATCTTCAACCCTAAACTCTATTAACCGAATTCTCATATCAAGAACCTAAAGCTGTAGGAGAAGGATTCGAACCTCCACGGAGTGATTAGGCCGATTAGCTTTATTTCAGAATCTCCACCCTCGAGAAAGGAGGGCACGGCTGCCTGTTTCGTCACCCTACAGTGTATAAGCTTTTCCAGCTCTCAATTATTCCGTTTGAATATGTTACAAATGTAAAGCGTTTTTCATTATCATTGAAATATCATTAATCATTAGACTCATTATTTACATAATAATTAATAAATACAACTTATATTTGTTAATTCAATAATTAAGACAACTTCAAATGGCTGATAATTACGAAATCGATAACGTAGACCTCAAAATTCTGTCTCTACTTCAGCACAATGCTAAAAAACCGTACACAGAAATAGCCAAACAAGCATTTGTTTCGAGCGGAACGGTTCATGTAAGAATGAATAAGCTTGAAAAAATGGGCATTGTCAAAGGAGCCTCTTTAGATTTAAACCTGACTAAACTCGGATATACGGTGAGCAGCTTCTTGGGTGTCTTTCTTTCTAAAAGCTCGCTATACGACAAGGTGGCCAATCAGCTTAAGAAAATTAATGAGATTACCTCAATCCACTATACTACTGGAAACTACAGTATGTTTATTCGTATTTATGCTAAAAGTACAGACCACCTTAAGGACATTCTGCACGACAAAATCCAAAAGGTTGATGGTATTGAACGCACAGAGACTTTTGTAATACTAGAAGAAACTTTAAGCAGGAGTATTCACTTAAATAATGAGTAAAGGCACGCTATAGAGTTCATCAATAAAGTATTGCCAAATTTCTATCAGTTGAAACCATTACTTCTATCAATAGGTTGTACCTTTGCAGTTAAAACCAGTCTAAACAAGATTGTATGAGTGACGATAATCAAATCCTTGAAGAGTTTACCTCCAAAGAATATGAGTTCGGGTGGACTGTAGATTTAGAGGCCGATGAAGCTCCGAAAGGATTAAATGAAGATATTATTCACTTTATTTCCGCCAAGAAAGAGGAGCCACAATGGCTTCTTGAATGGAGGCTAAAGGCCTTCAGAATGTGGCAGAAAATGGAAGAGCCCGAGTGGGCCAATGTGAATTACCCTAAGGTAGACTACCAAGACCTTATATATTATTCTGCCCCAAAGCAGAAAAAGAAACCTAAATCTCTTGATGAGGTAGACCCAGAATTACTGGCTACATTCGAAAGGCTAGGAATTTCTTTAACAGAGCAAAAAAGACTCACTGGAGTTGCTGTTGATGCTGTTATAGATTCTGTATCGGTTGCTACTACCTTTAAAGAAACCCTTTCAGAGCTAGGCATTATATTCTGTTCGTTCTCAGAGGCAGTTCAAGAGCACCCAGAGTTGATTAAAAAGCATTTAGGAACTGTGGTTCCTCAAAGTGACAATTACTTTGCTGCGCTGAACTCTGCGGTATTCTCAGATGGATCTTTCTGCTACATTCCTAAAGGAGTTAGATGCCCGATGGAACTATCTACATACTTTAGAATTAATGCCGCCAACACAGGCCAGTTCGAAAGAACTTTGATAGTTGCGGAAGAAGGCTCATATGTAAGTTATCTTGAAGGGTGTACAGCACCTCAAAGAGATGAGAATCAGCTTCACGCTGCCGTAGTTGAAATTAAGGCCGCCAAAGACGCGGAAGTAAAATATTCTACCGTTCAAAACTGGTACCCTGGTGATAAGAATGGCAAAGGCGGAATCTACAACTTCGTAACCAAAAGAGGTATTTGCGAAGGCGATAACTCCAAAATTTCATGGACTCAGGTTGAAACCGGTTCTGCAGTTACCTGGAAGTATCCTTCATGTATCCTTAAAGGAGATAACTCACAAGGAGAATTCTACTCTGTGGCGGTAACTAACAATTATCAGCAAGCAGATACAGGAACCAAAATGATTCATATTGGTAAAAACACCAAGTCTAGAATCGTTTCTAAAGGAATCTCAGCAGGTTACTCGCAAAACAGTTACCGTGGACAGGTTCAAGTGATGAAGCGTGCAACTAACGCTAGAAACTTCTCACAGTGCGACTCATTATTAATGGGTGATAAGTGTGGAGCTCATACCTTCCCTTATATAGACATTGAGAATAGTTCAGCACAAGTTGAACATGAGGCCACCACCTCCAAAATTGGAGAAGATCAAATCTTCTATTGCCAACAAAGAGGAATAGATGAAGAATCTGCTGTAGCGTTAATCGTAAATGGATACGCTAAAGAAGTATTGAATAAGCTACCTATGGAGTTTGCCGTAGAAGCCCAAAAGCTTCTTGCCCTGACCCTTGAAGGTTCAGTTGGATAATTAGAAACAACTTGTTCAAAGTTCAATGTTTAAAGTTTAATGTTGAGAATGGCAAAAGTTGAAAGGTTTGAAGATTTAAATGTTTGGCAGGAAGCAAGAATGCTGGCCAATGATGTTTACAAATCAATTCTTTCAAACGACTCCATTCGAGACTATCCTTTAAAAGATCAATTGAACAGATCATCGGGCTCAGTAATGGACAATATTGCTGAAGGTTTTGATAGAAAAGGGAATAAAGAGTTCAGACAGTTTTTAACTGTGGCGCATGGCTCAAATGGAGAAACAAAGTCGCAGTTATACAGATCTTTCGATCGTAACTATATAACTAAAAACCAACTTGATCAATTTTTGAAAAGGGTTGAAAACATTTCAAAAATGATTAATGGGTTAATTAAATATTTGAATAAAACAGAGTTAACAGGAGCTAAGTATAAAGTAGAAGAAGAAGCCGAATTTTACGGACTAGAAAACTTTGAACTTTGAACCTTAAACGTAGAACTGATATATGTTATCAATAAAAAACCTACAAGCTAGAATTGAGGAGAAGGAAATCCTTAGAGGTATCAACCTTGAAGTAAAACCAGGTGAAGTACACGCCATTATGGGGCCAAACGGCTCTGGTAAAAGTACATTAGCTTCAGTTTTAGCAGGAAGAGAAGACTACGAAGTAACTGGAGGAGAAGTGAACTTCGATGGTAAAGATCTTTTAGACATGGATGCAGACGAAAGAGCAAGAGAAGGTGTTTTCTTGGCTTTTCAGTACCCTGTTGAAATACCAGGAGTAAGCACTACCAATTTCATGAAAACGGCTATCAATCAGGTAAGAGAGCACAAAGGCGAAAAAGCCCTTGATGCAGTTTCTTTCTTAAAGCTGATGAAGGAGAAAATGAAGCTGGTAGAAATTGATCAATCTCTTCTAAGCAGATCTCTTAATGAAGGCTTCTCTGGTGGTGAGAAGAAAAGAAATGAGATCTTCCAAATGGCAATGTTGGAACCAAAGTTGGCTATTCTAGATGAGACCGACTCAGGGCTAGATATTGACGCTTTAAGAATTGTTTCTAACGGTGTAAATGCATTGAAATCTAAAGACAATGCCACCATTGTAGTAACTCATTACCAAAGACTGCTAGACTACATTGTTCCAGATTATGTACATGTTCTTTATAAAGGAAGAATTGTAAAGTCTGGCGGCAAAGAGTTGGCACTAGAGCTAGAAGAAAAAGGTTACGACTGGATTAAAGAAGAAGCTGAAGCGGCAGTTTAAGATGAAGAAATTCGCAGGACAATCAATCATAGACAAACTCTCTGAGCGATTTGAGGCCTCTAAGCAAGAACTAACCAGCAATTCTACTATTGCAGATGTTCGTCAGAAGGCACTGAATCACTTGGTAGAAAACGGACTACCTCATGCAAAAGCAGAGGAGTACAAATTCACCAACCTTACAAAAGCCTTAGAGAAAAACATAAGCTTCGAAATGAACACTGAGCGTGTTTCAGTTTCGAAAGAAGATGTTGAGAAATTAAGAATTGAAGGATTAGACGCTTACTACCTGACTTTCATTAACGGAGAGTTCAACTCAGAATTTTCTGACGAAGTAACAGAAAGCGGAATTAGCTTCTCCCCTCTTTCTGCAGCTATTCAAGAAAACAATCAGCTTGCTGGCAAGCTTTTCGATAAGCTTTCAAAGAGTACAGAAGATGCCTTCGTAGCTATGAATAGCCTTTTAGCTAATGAAGGAACTGTTTTAGAGATTTCCGCAAATAGTGAAGTTTCAAAGCCTGTTTTCGTTCAATACATCAATACAAAATCTTCAGACATTCATGCCAAAAACCTCATTGAGGTTGGGGCGAATGCCAAGGTTACGGTAATTGAAAAAGTTGACACTTTAGGTGCCGAACCAGGCTTTAGCAATATTGTAAATGAGATCAGCGTAGCTACTGGTGCAAATGCCAAATTCTACAAGATTGAAAACGATACGGATACATCTTATCACATTTCCAATATTCACGTTTCTCAAGACAAAGACAGTACATTCACTTCTAACACTGTGGCCCTAAACGGTGCAATGGTTAGAAATAATCTGGATATAAAACTTGAGGCTGAGGGCTGTGAGGCCTATATGAATGGACTTTACCTTCTTAACGGTAAAACTCATGTAGACAACCACACTATTGTAGACCACATGATGCCAAATGCTTATTCAAATGAGCTTTACAAAGGCATTATGGACGATAAGTCTAGAGGAGTATTTAACGGAAAGATTTTCGTTCGTAAAGACGCCCAGAAAACAAATGCTTTCCAGTCGAACAAAAACATTCTTTTAACAGATGATGCAACGGTAAACACCAAACCTCAGCTAGAAATTTGGGCTGATGATGTGAAGTGTTCACACGGATGTACCACAGGCCAATTAGATAAAGATGCACTCTTCTACCTAATGGCCAGAGGTATTAAAAAAGACAGAGCTATGGCAATGTTGCTTCATGCTTTTGCCAGCGATGTTATCGAAAACCTCGAGTTAGAGCCTATTCAAGCCTATGTCGAGGCGATTATTACTAGCAGATTAGAGAAATAATATGTCCGATACTTCAGTAGTATCAAACACACTAGATATAGAAGCCATAAGAAGCCAATTCCCTATCCTTCACCAAAAGGTGAATGGTAAGCAATTGGTTTATTTGGATAATGCCGCAACCAATCAGAAGCCGCAAAGTGTAATTAACGCTTTGGAGCATCACTATGCTGCAGATAATGCTAATATACACCGAGGCATCCATACTTTGGCAGAAAGGTCTACTACCGCTTTTGAGGATACTCGGAAAGCAGTACAGGCTTTCATCAATTCCAACGAGGTTGAAGAGATTATCTTCACTAAAGGAACTACGGAGTCTATAAATCTGGTAGCCTCTTCTTGGGGAAGAAAATATCTAAATGAAGGCGATGAAATCATCGTTTCTGGGTTAGAGCATCATTCTAACATTGTTCCTTGGCAGTTAATTGCTGAAGAAAAAGGGGCAAGAGTTAGAGCTATCCCAGTGTTAGATAATGGAGACCTAGATATTGCAGAGTTCAGTAATATGCTCTCCAATAAAACCAAACTGGTAGCTGTAAACCATGCTTCTAATTCTCTAGGTACAATCAACCCTGTCCATGAAATTATAAAGATGTCTCATGAAGCAGGTGCGAAAGTATTGATAGATGGGGCACAAGCCTCATCACATCTTACAATAGATGTTCAGGCTTTAGATGCAGACTTCTATGCACTATCGGCTCATAAAATGTACGGCCCAACAGGAGTTGGTATTCTTTACGGTAAGCGTTCACTGCTAGAAAAGATGCCTCCATACCAAGGTGGTGGAGAAATGATCAAAGATGTTTCTTTTGATAAGACCACCTTCAATGACATCCCTTATAAGTTTGAAGCTGGAACCCCCAACATAGCCGATGTTGTGGCTTTTAAAGCAGCTATTGACTTCATAAATGACCTAGGAAAAGAGAACATTGCAGCCTATGAGGAAGAGCTTCTCTCCTATGCTACTGCTCAATTGAATGAAATTGAGGGAGTAAGAATTATAGGTCAAGCGCAAAATAAGGTAAGTGTAATCTCCTTTGTGGTAGACGGCATTCATCATTTCGATTTAGGGATGTGGATGGATGCTAAAGGAGTTGCCGTAAGAACAGGACACCACTGCACACAACCTCTAATGGATAGATTCAGCATTGAAGGAACTACTAGGGCCTCTTTTTCTGTTTATAACACCATAGCGGAGATAGACATTTTCGTTGAGGCATTAAAAGACATCATCAAGAAACTGAAACCATGAGTCAAAGTATTCAAGAAGTTCAGAATGAAATAATTGAAGAGTTTTCCATGCTCGATGGAGACATGGAAATGACTATTGGTTATGTGATGGAACTAGGAGAAACCCTAGAGCCTCTAGAAGAAGAGCAAAAAACAGACGATAATATAGTTAAAGGCTGTCAGTCTAAAGTTTGGCTAGACGCCAAACCCAATGGAGATAAAATCCATTTTAAGGCAGACAGCAATACAGCCATCACAAAGGGCTTAGTAAGTATATTGGTTAGAATTCTTTCTGACCGTACCCCTCAGGAAATTGTTGATGCAGACCTATTCTTTATCGATAAAGTAGGTTTGAATAGGTTTATTGGTACTCAGCGTTCAAATGGTCTTGGAGCTATGATTAAACAGATGAAGATTTACGGCTTAGCTTACACTGCAAAAGCAAACTAAGCAAGGCCCACATAATCTTTCATCTATTCCTAGAACCATAAAAAATAGAACATGAAAGTATTAGTAATAGGTGCATCAGGAAGAGTTGGACAAAAATTAACTTCAAAATTACTCGAGGCTGATCACCAAGTAGTTGGTACCACTAGAAAAGACGAGAAACTCTTTGAGGCCAACAACTACTCTCAGATAGCATTAGATCTTGAAAAAAGTGCTGAAGATTTATCTAATGAAATACCATCGGATGTAGAAGCGGTTTATTTCGTATCTGGATCTAGAGGAAAAGATCTTCTGAATGTAGACTTGCACGGAGCCATTAAATCTATGCAAGCGGCAGAAATGGCTGGAATTAAGAGATATGTGATGTTAAGTACAATTTATTCTCTTCAGCCAACTGCCTGGGATACTTCGGCAGACTTATATGATTATATGATAGCCAAGCATTATGCTGACCAATGGCTGATTAAGAATACGGACTTAGACTATACCATTCTTCAACCGGGTTCGCTCACTGAAAATGCGGGTACTGGAGAAGTAGAATTAAAAGTCCAAGAGCATGGGGAGAATCCTATAGAAGACGTTGCCGAGGTTCTGTTCGGTCTTTTAGACCTAAAGTCTTCTTTCAAAGAAGTAATTCCTATGAGAAGCGGAGATACTCCAATAAAAAATGCTCTCGCTAATTTGTAATTTCAGCGGCTGGAGTTTCAATTTGTAACTTGAATGAATAGAAAATGGAAAACGGTGTAAAAGAAGGACTTAGAGAAGAGGTTGTAGCAGCAATTAAGACTGTTTATGACCCTGAAATTCCTGTAGACGTATATGAGCTTGGATTGATTTATGAAATCAATGTATACCCAGTAAATAATGTTTACATTCTAATGACCCTCACCTCTCCTTCTTGCCCAGCAGCAGAAGTACTTCCAGATGAAGTGAAGGAAAAAGTAAAGGCAATTGATGGAGTAAATGAAGTAGAGTTAGAACTTACCTTCGACCCACCGTTTACTATGGACATGATGTCTGAAGAGGCTAAACTAGAGCTTGGCTTCATGTAGATTAGTTTAAGGTTCAACGTTTTATGTTCAGCAATCATGAGAACTTAAAGCGCAGAACCAAGACTTTAGAACTTAAAACATAAAACTTATAAAATATGTATCCAGAGCATTTACTAGTTCCATTTAGACAGGAACTAACTGAAGCGGGTTTTAGCGAGTTAAAAACAGCTGACGCAGTAGACCAACATTTTAAAGACCATAAAGGCACAACCCTTATTGTGATCAATTCAGTATGCGGCTGTGCAGCAGGAACTGCAAGACCAGGTGTTAAAATGGGCTTAAAACTAGCCGATAAAAAACCTGATAACTTAATGACTGTTTTCGCTGGTGGAGATGTAGAGGCCACTGCAAAAGTGAGAGAGTATCATTTGCCTTACCCTCCTTCTTCTCCTTCTGTTGTTCTTTTCAAGGATGGTGAATTAGTTCACATGGTAGAGAGACATCATATTGAAGGCAGAACTGCTGAAGTAATAGGTAATCACTTAGCAGATGTGTTCGAAGAGCACTGCTAAAAAATATTATCTTTTTATACATACAGAAAATAGTTATTCAAATACACTTTAAAGATTACCATCTCTTAAATGAGAATAATTGCTACAAGACCTCTAATTAGGGTATTGTTATGTTCCACAAAGTTGTTTATCATTGAATAACCTAAACATCTGAAGTACTTAAAAGCACTCAGAGCTAAAGCGAATTCCTTTTTTGGAATTCGCTTTTTTTATTCCTTCTCGGTACGCTCATATAGAAGAAATAAAAAGGGCTACCTTTCAGCAGCCCTAAGATTTCCATTTCTAACCTTTACTTTAAATATCTAATCGATAGTATTTAGAATTTCCATATGCAGTAAGAAAATCACTTGCATTTAGTAATCTTCGTAGATGTTTGTTTTTATACTGACGAAGTTTTGTAATTGGAGCCTCTAATAATAGCTCATCATTAGCATCGTAAATTTTAATGATTGAAAGCGTTGAAACCTCTTCGAGCAAACCATCTTCATCTAAAAGGAAGGACTTAGTACCTTCTTTTACATCTAGCTCTTCCTTAACTAAATCTATCAGCTGACGAGCCTCTTCTTTTGTCAATTTTGCGCCATCAATTTCATGGGCAAAAGCCGTTGCACCTATAGCTACCAAAACACCAATCGTTAATATGACTTTTGTCCTGATGCTGTTCCATTTGTTTAATACTATTGAGTTCATGACCTTGTTGTTTAAATTTCGAGTTTTGTATTAACCGGTGACCAAACCGATTGTGCCATTTAATAGCCAATCAGCATGCCGAAATTAATAAAACACTCATTACCAAAAACTTAACTAATTCGTTAACACTCGTTAACTTCTCAATTTGTACAAATCCGAACACAACTGTCACATAATCAATACAATGAAACATTTTGATTGAACAATCGTCACTCAAAAAAAATAAACCCCGATTCTTTTCAGAACCGGGGCCATTCCTCCAATTAAGTAAGATTGCACTTTTACTCAATTATGATTGTATGAAAAAAGCTCCTGCCGTCTGCAGTAAACTGAATCTCATATTTGCCTTTCGATAACTTGGAAACATCGTATCGTTGCAGTCCCCTATTAGACTTATCAATACTTTGTCTGTACACCGACTTACCAAACTGATCTTTCATATTCATTTTATAACCGCTGTGATCATCTCGTAAGAAAATTTTCATCATATTTTCAGAAACCCTCACAACGGGCTTTGCATAGACCTTTTCGCTAGATGAAATAAACTCTGCGCTGCCTTCTGAAACATTAATAGAGCGAACCTCTAAAGTCTCAGAGTTATCTACTTCTAGCACTAGCTCTCCTTTTTCAAGCAGGTCTAGATTGAAAATTTTAGAGTAGGTATCATTATCTACCTGATCCTTAAAAAGCAGCTTTCCACTTTGGTTCCATAATGTGACTTCCGTCCCAATTTTTACATTGTTCATTTGAAGTACTACAGACTTAGACTTAGCAGTCTTTAGTGTAATTTCTCTTTCCTTTTCATTTGCAGTAGCTAAGAATCCGCTAGCCAATAGTATTAGGCCAACAAGTACTTTTGTAATTTGATTTTTCATGTTTGTTGTTTTATTCCGATTCTCATCGGATTGAGTTTTGATCTATTTTCAAATTCACTGGTTTTGACCTTTCAGCGAATTCTTACTCAAATGAACGTGGAATTAGATGTGTGTTTGTCATGGTGCAGTAAACGAATGTCACAAGATGTCATAACTCATAGAGGAGTTGTCAGAAAACCAAAACAGAGCCAGCTATTGCTTCTAAAAACAGCAATCAAATACTTTTCAGATGGCAGAAGTAGCTTCAAGGCTCATTAAACCTAAACCTAATGGTTTTCCCTCCTTTTAATCTAGATTTGAACAATAAGTGGAGCCGATTTGAGAGAGAAGGAAAGAGCAGCAGTTCATAAAGTAGAGTGTAATGAAACCAAAACCTTAGATTAAGGTAATGCTGGATCAATATCTACAGCCATAAAAAAAGGTGTCACAAAATGACACCCTCTTCACTATTACAATATTTTAACTAATCTTAATAGAATAGCTTTAAGGTTCCGTTTGCTACTTCTGCTAAAGGTAGAGTCTCGTCTGCTGTGTTTTTCGCACTAAACTCAAATGTAGCTTCTATGTACTTGTCTGTTTTATTGTGCACAACAATATTTAAATCTCCTTCAGCTTCTAACGGAACATACGTATTCTGTCCTAAGCTTGAATTGTTTACATCTAAAAAAGCATCCCAAGTTGTACCATCATATCTGTAAACATTTGGTGTTACATCTTCTGGTATCTTCAGTTCAAACTCAATATTACTTTGAACCGAATTCATAACTCCTAAGATTGTTATAAATCCCCCTGAAACAGAAGTCGTTATAGAGTTTGGAGCAAAAGATTCTCCATTTATATCTGCTATAAATATGCGATCTATACTATTTCCTCCTCCGGGAGGATTAACCCCATTATCACTACTACATGAGAATATAGTAATACAGATCAAAGCCAAAAAAATACGAGTTACTTGAACCTTCATAGGATATGCGCTTAAACTCTTAAAAGTTACTTTATTTCCAAACATCGTTAAATATACTAGACATACTACAATTCGTAAAGATTTTTTACCTAAGGTTACTCTCCCAATCCAACATCATCTTCTCAACGGCAATAATTCCTGACAGCGTTACCCCCGGAATTCCTTGACCAGGGTAAACGGTATCTCCTACTTGGTAAGCCTTATGACCATCTAATCGAGCATCTAGCATTTGCCACGGCTTAATTTTAAGATACTGTGGATACCCACCAACAAATCCCCATTTTCTGCCTGTCCATTTTACCCAAGACTTTGGACTTGAAGAATGCATAAAGCGAATATTCTCCTCTAAAAGAAAGTCGTTTTTAACCAGTTCCTTAATTATTGCCTCTTCTACTTTTTGGTTATCAATAATGTGATTTTCAGGGTCTGGTGAATGAGTACTTATTGACATAACCATATGGCCTGGCTCGTCCGCTCTCGAATTATCTTCTGCATGGCTTAGACTTATAAAAAAAGATGCTGACCCCGTTTCTGGAAGTAAATCAGGCAAATGAATTTGATGATGTAGACAGTCGAAGTTTTTATGTGGAACGAACCCTATCCCCATCTGAAATGCACTATTCAACTCCTTAGATTGCATTAATTTAGATGACAACTTTATGACCTTTTCATCTTCAAAAAGGTCTATTGTATTATTAATAGGAATTCCAGAAATTAAATATTCGGATTCATATTCCTCTTTAGAAGTGCTTATCAAGTATTTATTATTAGACTTTCGAATGCTTGTAACGGCTTGCCGATAAACTACCTCCCCTTCCTTGCTCTCCAAATATTCTACAAGTGGAGTAACTAGATTTAGTAGTCCTCCATCGATATAATAATTAGGATAGCAGGTATAGCATAATGCAGTGGCACCAAAAAGAGCATTCACCTCCTCCATATGATTTTGTGCTGTAATTAAAAGCTGCTCGTTCACAAACTGAACAAAAGATTCATTCTTGTGAAGATTGTACTTCCTTAGTAAGGCTTCGACAGAAATAAAGGAATACTTCAAGTTTGCTACTTGACTCCATGAAACTGACTTGATAGCCTGAATTAAATCTTTTGGCTTAGAGGGCGGAAATGCCAATTGAGCTAAAGAATTCTTCCAAACAAAATCACTTATGGCAAAACACTCATTCCAAAACTGCCGCTGCCCTTTATAACCAAAAACTCGCTCGGCCTCATCTACCCAACGATTTAAATCTTCATACCTGTTTACTGCTTCTCCCGACTTTAAGTGGACCTGCATGGGTAACTCTAGCTTCCTAGCCGGAATATTTAGGCCTATCGTATCTAGTACATATTGTAGGGGCATGCCCTCTCCTAACCCTACTAAAGTGGTTGCTCCAGCCTCAAAAACATAGCCTTTTCGCCAATATGAAGTGGTACAACCACCTGGTTGCCAATTTTGCTCGATAATCCGAACTTTTAATCCTTTATTTGCAAGTAATACGGCTGAGGTTAAAGCCCCCATGCCAGTACCGATAATTAGGACATCTGATTTTTTCAATGGCCTCTTCGTTTGAAGTTTTGTTTAATTTATTTTTCAGAAAGTTGAACAAAATTAAATAACTGAATGTTCGGTACACGATAAAGAAAAGTAGTAAGCAAACTTCTTACTCAAGTATAAAAAGACTTCAATGAAGGTAGCGGTTTTTAGAAAGGAGCATTTCAATGCTGCTCATCGATTACACAACCCTAAATGGTCCAAAGAGAAAAACGAGTCCATTTTTGGTAAGTGCAACAATGAATATTATCACGGTCACAATTATGAGCTAATCATAAAGGTTTCGGGAGAACCAGACCCTGACACTGGCTATGTTTATGACATGAAGGTGCTTAGTGATATGATCAAGGACAATGTGACCGACAAATTCGACCACAGAAATTTGAATTTGGATGTTGAGGAATTTAAAGACTTGAACCCTACGGCTGAAAATATTGCTGTAGTGATCTATAATATATTGAGAGACAAGATTGAACCTAGGTTCGATCTAAAAGTAACTTTATATGAAACAGAAAGAAACTTTGTTGAGTACCCAGCTTAATGGATTGACCGTGGAAGAGATTGGTGACGAACACGTGGGTACCTCTTATGATACTCCTATGAAGGCCGATGCCTTTGATATGGACGATGAGCTTAAAATGAACCTTATTGAGGATAAGTTTAGAGACATTATGGAAATAATGGGGCTTGATTTAACTGATGACAGCTTATCGGGGACGCCAAAACGAGTAGCCAAAATGTATATCAAGGAGATCTTTAGTGGCTTAAATCCTGCTAATAAACCTAAGGTAGCACTCTTTGAAAACAAGTATAAGTACAACGAAATGTTGGTGGAGAAAGACATCACTTTCTACTCTAACTGCGAGCATCACTTTGTTCCTATTATTGGCAAAGCACATGTTGCATATATTTCTACAGGCAATGTAATTGGCTTAAGCAAGATTAATAGAATTGTAGAGTACTATGCCAAAAGGCCTCAGGTTCAGGAAAGACTTACGGTCCAAATTGCCAATGAATTAAAAGAGGTAATGGGCACTGAAGACGTAGCTGTGGTAATTGATGCAGAACACCTATGCGTTTCTTCAAGAGGTGTTAAAGATGTTAACAGCAGTACAGTCACTGCCCAATTCCATGGTAAGTTTAAAGAAGAGGCTACACGTAGAGAATTCTTAGGATACATTAATACTAAAAAGTAATGAAAGACAAGACCATTTTAGTTTTTGGGGCAAGTTCTGGCATTGGTAAGGCTACTGCCCAAGCGTTGATAGACCAAGGTGCTAATGTAATTTCCGCATCCAGAAGCAATCCTGAAATTTCTGGTCTTGAACATCATTCATTTGATGCTACTGATAAAAATGCTGAACTGGACTTTATTCCTGAACAACTCGATGGCTTAGTGTATTGCCCTGGCACCATCAATCTGAAGCCTTTTAATCGAAGCAGTATTGAAGACTTTCAGTCAGATTTAGACATCAACCTATTAGGAGCAATAAGAGTTCTTCAGGCTTCATTCAAGAGCCTTAAAAAATCTGACTCAGCCTCTGTGGTACTCTTCAGTACTGTGGCCGCCAAATTAGGGATGAACTTTCATTCTAGCATAGCCACTGCCAAGGCAGCAGTAGAAGGGCTGGGAAAGTCACTAGCGGCAGAATGGAGCATGCATGGAATACGTGTAAATATGGTAGCTCCTTCTCTTACCGATACTCCATTAGCCGAGAAGCTGCTATCTACCGATGACAGGAAGGAATCATCCAATAAAAGACATCCAATAGGCAGGTATGGAGAGGCCAAAGACCTTTCTGAAATGGTGGTATTTCTACTAAGTGAAAAGGCTTCTTGGGTAACGGGGCAAACCATTGGTATAGATGGCGGAGTGGGCTCCCTGAAGCCATAAACTCAGGATTTAAGGCTCAATTAATCGGTTCAAATATTTAATTTTCAAATAGTTAAACTACTGCTACAGCCCTCCTGCCAATAAGGTTCTTTTTTCTTCCATTTCTGAGGTCGTCTGTTATCTTTGTGCGACTTAAAAAAACTAAGAACCTAATTATGTCTTATCTTATTTATGCAGTTCCTGTCCTAGGACTGATCGGATTATTGGTGATGATCATCAAAGCCAAGTGGGTAAACAAGCAAGATGCAGGTGACCAAAAAATGCAAGACCTTGCCAAGCACATTAGAGAGGGAGCACTTGCCTTCTTGAGTGCTGAATACAGAGTACTCGCTATTTTTGTGGTTATAGCTGCCGTGTTACTCGGAATCATCTCTCAAGTAGTAGACACTACTCACTGGTTAATTGTTGTTGCTTTCGTAATTGGAGCATTTTTCTCTGGCTGGGCCGGAAACATCGGTATGCGTATAGCCACTGCTGCTAACGTAAGAACCACTCAAGCTGCTAGAACAAGCTTGGCAAAAGCATTAAAAGTATCATTCACAGGAGGTACCGTAATGGGCCTTGGTGTTGCAGGTTTGGCCGTTTTTGGGCTCAGCCTTTTGTTTATTCTTCTGTTCCAATTTTTTATGGGTGGAGAATGGACTACTACCGAAGACATGACCATTGTGCTTGAAGCCCTTGCTGGTTTCTCACTAGGTGCTGAGTCAATTGCTCTTTTTGCACGTGTAGGCGGAGGTATTTACACTAAAGCAGCCGATGTGGGAGCTGACCTTGTAGGTAAAGTTGAAGCCGGAATTCCGGAAGACGACCCTAGAAACCCAGCCACTATTGCCGACAACGTAGGTGATAATGTGGGTGATGTAGCTGGTATGGGTGCTGACTTATTCGGTTCTTATGTTGCTACTGTTCTAGCATCTATGGTTCTTGGTAACTATGTAATCAGAGACATGGGCGGATCAATTACTGATGATTTTGGTGGAATTGGCCCAATTCTTCTGCCGCTAGTTATTGCTGGTGCAGGTATCATCTTCTCAATCCTAGGAACTTTAGTGATCAAGATTTCGGATGAGAATGCCAAAGAAGCACAAGTTCAGGCTGCATTGAACAAAGGAAACTGGGGATCAATAATCCTTACTGCGATTGCCTGCTGGTTCTTAATTGATATGTTACTACCTGCAACCATGCAAATGTCGCTCTTTGGAGAAGGAATAGTTGAAATCACTTCTGTTAGAGTATTTGGTGCTGTTGTAGTCGGTTTAGTTGTTGGTGGACTAATTTCTTATATGACTGAATTCTATACTGGTTTAGGTAAAAAGCCAGTTATGTCTATCATTCAAAACTCTTCTACTGGTGCAGCAACTAACATCATTGCTGGCTTAGCTACAGGCATGAAGTCTACATTCGGACCAGTTATTCTATTTGCTGGAGCTATATGGGGTGCTTATGAATTAGCTGGTTTTTATGGAGTAGGTATTGCTGCATCGGCTATGATGGCCACCACTGCAATGCAATTAGCTATCGATGCTTTCGGTCCAATTGCTGATAACGCAGGTGGTATTGCCGAAATGAGTGAGTTACCTGAAGAAGTTAGGACTAAAACTGATATTCTTGATTCAGTAGGTAACACTACAGCTGCAATCGGAAAAGGTTTTGCTATTGCGTCTGCGGCTTTAACCGCCCTTGCCCTTTTTGCTGCTTACGTTACATTCACTGGTATTGATGGCATCAACATTTTCAAGGCCGATGTACTTGCGGCTCTATTTATAGGTGGAATGGTTCCTGTAATTTTCTCTGCATTAGCTATGCAATCTGTAGGTAAAGCAGCAATGGAAATGGTTAAAGAAGTAAGACGTCAATTCAAGGAAATCCCTGGAATACTTGAAGGAACTGGCAAACCAGAATACGACAAGTGTGTGGAAATCTCTACTAAAGCATCAATTAAAGAAATGATGCTCCCTGGAGCAATCACAATCGTATTCCCTATCATCATCGGATTCGCTATGGGACCTGAAGCGTTAGGTTCGTATATGGCAGGTGTAGCCGTTTCTGGTGTACTTTGGGCTATTTTCCAAAACAATGCCGGTGGTGCATGGGATAATGCTAAGAAATCTTTTGAAGCGGGTGTTGAGATTGATGGAGAAATGACTTACAAAGGATCAGATGCTCACAAAGCAGCCGTAACTGGTGATACAGTGGGTGATCCATTCAAAGACACTTCCGGTCCTTCAATGAATATCTTGATCAAACTTACTTGTTTAGTAGGTTTAGTAATTGCTCCAATCTTGGGTGAAATGTACGGTACTGGTGGACATGGTGACGATAGACACGTTGAAACTACTCCAGCTACAGAAATTCAAGTTGAAGCTACTGAAGACTTGATTACAGACGCTGAGTAGTTCGACTAAAAAAATATAACAGTAAAAGGCCAGATTCTTACGATTCTGGCCTTTTTGTTTATACTAATTCAACTTACCAATATCTAATCTCTATACTCAATTACTCATATCTTAAACAAGTAATAGGGTCTTGTTCAGCGGCTCTTTTAGCTGGTGTTATACCAAATATAATCCCAACCGTAACTGCCACACCAAAAGATAGGGCAATAGAAGAGAAATGGACTAAAGTTGGAATATCGGCCAAACTACTTATACCTACTGCTATAGACAAGCCAAGGATAATGCCAATCATTCCTCCGCTAAAGCTTATCATTACAGACTCCAACAGAAATTGATAGATTATATCTGCCTTGGTGGCTCCTATAGCGAGTCTTAAACCTATTTCCTTTATTCGTTCTAAAACTGAGGCCAGCATAATGTTCATAATCCCTATTCCTCCCACCAAAAGAGAGATTCCTGCAATACCACCTAGTACATAATTAAAAATATTTTTTGTGCGCTGCTGTTGCTTCAATAACAACTCGGGTATGGTTATTTCATAGTCTACCACCTGACTGTGCTTTCGCTTTAATAACTTAGAGATTACCTCAGCTATAGAACTCATCTTTTCAGAATCTGAGACCTTAATCACTAACCTATCTAGCTGATGGTAATTCTGAACTTTGCCCTCGGCACCATTCCCCATACTATTTCTCATGGCCTCTTGAATAGCGGCATTAGACACCATAGCTCTATTTTCATATCTCAACAATGCGGTACTTAATGGTGTGTAAACATCCATATTGTAGTCTCGTATTCCCAGATTAGAAATACTCTTTTCCGATATAAGCCTTTCTTCTAACACACCTATCACTTGGAGCCAATGCTTTCCAACCTTCAGGTACTTTCCAATAGGTTCTTCACCATTAAAAAACTTTGCCGCTATTGATTTGCCGATAATACATACTGGCTTACCTAAATTGAAATGCTCTTTATTAAAGAACTTTCCATTAGCCAACTGAAATGCTGCAATATCAAAGTAGGCATTTTCTACCCCCACCAACTTAGAGCTTCTATGAAAAGCCTTTCTTGAAATTGAAGTTTCAATGATTACCTCCGGGCTCACTTCTTCTATTCCAGGTACAATACGCTTAATACTTTCAACATCTTGAAAATTTAGTCCTATGGATAGGTTTTTCTCTTCTTGGGCTTGCCCACCACCATCAGCAGAAGTTAATTCACCTTCAGACTGTTCTATGATTGGTGTAACCACTATGTTATTAACACCAACCAGCTTGATCTGATCCAGTATTTCCTGTTGCGCTCCAGCACCTATAGCCAGCATGGCTATTACTGCTGCAACTCCGAAAATAATGCCCAAAGCAGTTAACAACGAACGTACTCTGTTGGCAAATACTGCTTCCGTAGCAATTGCCATATTTGATAATAGCTGCTTTAACATCATTATCTGTTTTGAGCTATAGACTGTTGTTTCGATATCCTGCTAAGGACTTTATCTTCAGCCCCAGAAGGATCTGATAAGTACACGTTTTGACCTTCCGAAAGCCCTGACTTTATAATCACTTGATCGGAATTGGAAATCCCTAATTCAACCTCTTGCTTAATTATACCTAAACCATCTTTTACAAGTACGTATGTTATTGAATCTCCTTGGCTATGAACCGCCTCTACAGGGATAAACATGGCTTCTTCAACAACTTGAGCCACAATTTTATTGCTGGTAGACATACCTGGCCTCAATGTGGTATCCGACTCATTAATTTCAACCACTACTTCAAAAACCTTAGAGTCCGAATTAGGCCTCTGCTGCCCCATATTTGCTACGCTCGTAACTTTCCCAGTAAGTCTTTTATCTGGAAAGGCGTCCAAGCCAATCTCCACCAATTGCCCAGAACTCACTGTATTGATATCTACCTCATTAATGTAGGTTTTAGAAATCATGTTTGTAAGGTCAGGTAAGGTTGCTACAATAGGATCAAAAGAAGCTACCCTTCCTCCTTGAGCAATCTTTGTACCCCTCCAATCCCTTCTATATATCAGCATTCCAGCCTCTGGAGCCGTTATTACAAATTGATTGGAAATTTCTTGAAGGAACTCTACCCTTCTTCGGTCTTCCAACATCTCAGCTTCGGAAGCTTCAACAGAAGCCTTTGCCTTTTCAAGTTGAAGCTTATAGTTTTCTTGCGCTTGATTATACCTTTTTTGTGCCCTATCCAACTCCATTTTCTTCTCTTGAATAGTGGCCGGAGGCTCATATTGAGAGTTGTCTAGAACCAGTTTTTGTTTGTCAATCTCGAAGAGCATGTTCTCCATTTCATCCCTAGCCTTCCTTAGAGTCATTGCGGTATCTAACTTAGATTCTTTAAGCTTAGATGAACTAATAGTATAATCACTATTAGCTTGCTGAATGCGCTGGCCTAGCTCAGATTGATCCAGTCGTGCTACATAATCACCTTTGGCAACTACGGTTCCTTCGTCTATAATATGACTAATTGTAGTCTCCCAAATATTCGCTTGCCGCATGCCATCCGGGCCTAAAATGTTTACACTGTTTTTAGCATAGAGCTCACCACTTGCTGTAACCTCAGACCGAAATAGACCAACTTTAACGGCAGTAAGCACTTCGGTTTCAGCAGCGGAACTTTTATTAACTTTAGTAATGAAGAATATGACCAGGGCAATAAATACCCCTGCAATAATAGTGATTGTGCGTTTTTTCATGAGTGGTTGACATTTTGAGTTAACTATAATAATAGTTTGTATAATGGTTAAATCAAATTTATTCAAATGATTTTAACATTATTTACAGCCTATTATTATATGGTTGGTAGATTACTTCTAATGATGAACTCAGCTGGAAAATAGTTTAGACTACATTCAGGATTCTTCCTAAAAGCCATTAGTTAAGATAAAAGGCTTCAGCCACTTCCATAATCTCATACATCGGTTGTAGCTTTGCCCTTAATGAATTATCTATCAGTTGAGAACCTATCTAAGACTTTCGGAGATAGAACAATATTAAACCAAGTTACTTTTGGCGTAGCTCAAGGCGAAAAAGTGGCCCTAGTTGGTGTAAACGGATCTGGAAAATCTACCCTACTCAAAATTCTTACAGGAATTGAAACACCAGATTCTGGTCAAGTAGTTTTCAAAAACGGCATAACGGTTAAGCACTTATTACAAAATCCAGAGTTTTCGAAAGGACAGTCTGTTTTAGATGCCGTATTTGATGATAATAATCCCGACCATGCTATTCTAAAACAGTATGAAAAAGCCATGCTCAGATCCTTAACGGGGCAGGAAAATCACGATGAGATTCAGCAATTAATTGAGCAAATAGACTCCAAGAACCTATGGGACTTGGAGAGCCAAGCCAAGCAAATTCTAGGTAAGCTGGGCATACACGATCTTCAACAAAAGGTACAATTACTCTCTGGTGGCCAACAGAAAAGAATTTCACTAGCCTCTGTTCTCATTCAAAAACCAGACTTACTTATTCTAGATGAACCAACTAACCACTTAGACATAGATACCATTGAGTGGCTAGAAAAGTATTTGAGTGTGGCCAATATGGCTCTAATTCTGGTTACTCACGATAGGTACTTCCTAGAACAAGTCACTAATAACATTCTTGAGCTGGAGCTTGGTAAAGCTTATTCTTACCAAGGCAACTATGCTTACTTTTTAGAGAAGAAAGCCGAGCGAGAAATCAATGAAGCGGCATCTATTGATAAAGCTAAGAACATTTATCGTAAAGAATTAGATTGGATTCGTAGACAACCGAAAGCCAGAGGAACCAAGGCTAAGTACAGAGTAGATGCATTTCAAGAAACGAAAGACAAAGCCTTCAGTGCTCAAAAAACCAATGAGCTAGAGCTAAATGCTCAAGCCTCAAGACAGGGGAAAAAAGTACTAGAAATAGCTCATCTAAGTCATGGTTTTGGCGAAAAAAGCCTGATCAAAGACTTCAGTTACACTTTTCAGAGAAAAGATAGAATCGGAATTGTAGGGCCAAATGGAAGTGGAAAAACCACCTTTATCAGGCTTTTGATGGGCGAAATCACGCCTAATGCTGGAGAAATTGAACAAGGCCAAACTACTAAATTCGGTTATTACAGGCAGGTAGAAGAAAGCTTCAACCCTGAACAAACTATTATAGACTTTGCCAAATCTATTGCCGAGGTGGTGGAAGTAGGCAAAGGCCGAACCATTCCGGTTTCTCAGTTCCTTACCAGATTTCTTTTTGCCCCAGATGTTCAATACAAACCCATTGGTAAACTAAGTGGTGGTGAGAAAAGAAGGCTTCAATTACTAGAAATCCTTATTCAGAGTCCGAACTTTCTGGTATTAGACGAACCTACCAACGACCTAGACCTGATCACTTTAGGCACACTTGAAAACTATCTCGAAGGTTTCGATGGAAGCTTAATCATTGTATCGCACGACAGATACTTCATGGATAAGCTGGTAGATCACCTTTTCGTTTTCGATGGCTCCGAAAATATTAAAGACTTCCCTGGCAATTATACTGACTTCAGAAATAGTATTCAGGATACCCCTGCTCCTAGCCCTAAGGCTTCAGAGTCAAAAAAAGACAAACAAAAGGAACCAAAAGAACGCAAAAAGCTTTCATTCAAAGAACAACGAGAGTTTGAGCAATTAGAGGCCGAAATACCAAAACTGGAAGTGGAGAAAGCCAAACTAATTGAGCAGATGAATACTGAGACCGACCATGAAAAGCTAATGGATATCTCAGGTAAGGTCGAAGCCATTACCGAGCAGTTAGATGAAAAAGAACTGAGGTGGTTAGTGCTCTCTGAAATTTCTTAACGCATGGCTGTTATAGAACTCATTAACGACCAGGTGAGCCTGGTTGCTGAGACAGACAAAACGGTTTTAGAAAACACACTGGCTGCGGGTGTTCCACACACACATGCATGCGGTGGCGTAGCTCGCTGTTCAACCTGTAGAATCTATATTGAAGAAGGGATGCAGAATGTCTGTGAAAGAAATGAGAAAGAGTCTGTTTTAGCCAAACAGCTAGGTCTATTAAAGCAAGTAAGACTCGCTTGTCAAACTAAAATAAAGGGAGATGTAAAAGTTAGGCGCTTGGTTTTAGATCAAATAGATGAGGAAATAATTCTTAAGCAAGACGTAGACCACGCTGCCAGAAGTCTGGGTGTAGAAAAGGAAGCCTCAATTCTCTTCGTAGACATTGCCGACTACACAGCATTTACCGAAAAAACACCTCCATATGATGTAGTACACATTCTGAATAAGTACTTCTACATTGCTGGCAACATTATTAAGAAATACGGTGGTAGAATAGTTGACTATTATGGCGATGGTTTTCTGGCCATCTTTGGAATAGACGACAACCCGAACCATGCCCAAAATCTGATGAATGCGGGCTTCGAGCTATGCGAAGCTATTGATAAATTCGATGTTGCCGTCCACGACATAATAGATAGTGATTTTAAAATCAGACTTGGCGCCCACACAGGTAAAGTCATTTGGGGAACCATAGGCATTGAAGGCATGCAGAAAGAAGCCGCTATTGGAGACACCGTAAACATGGCTAGCCGAATAGAACAAGCCAACAAAACTCTTAATACCAGCTTTCTAATCTCTTCAGATCTGTTTGAGAAACTCGAAGGTCAATGCCGTTGTCAAGAAAGCTTTGAAATTGAAGCCAAAGGCAAAAGCAAAAAAATCAGAGTCCACGCTGTTAACCGACACCTTGTTAGGTGAATTAGGGAACTGGTCAATTGGTTTGTACCCCAGCCCTAAAGGGTGAGTGGATATAGTTTTGTCACAAGAACTGAATCTATGGGCATCCCTTTAGGGAATGAGGGTAGTTTGTAAATTGGTCATTAGTGAATTAGTTATTAGTGCACAGTGCTCAGTGTTTCGTACTTGGTACGTTTTAAACCCTTACAACCAAAGCCATATTAGCACGCCATTGCGAGGAGCAAAATGAACAGAGTGAAGTTTTGAGACGTGGCAATCTCCCTCTTACCTGAAATTACTATCAAACAGTAATCCTTAGAAAGTATAGATACCTAAAGGGGAATTGGTGAATTAGTCATTCGCATTAGTGAATTAGTTTTTGGTGCTCGGTGCTCTGTACGCTAATCATCCTCAGAGTCTCCTGAAAGGGACTCTGAGGAGGGTCAAGATCATTCATCAAAGTCCTCTGTGAGAGACTCTGATGGTGGTACTATGTCCGTAATCATTCAGTCTCTCTTTTTACCTCGACCACAGCGGAGAGGCCTGTCAGGTAGATATGGAAACTGGTTTTTGGTGCTCGGTGCTCAGTGTTTGGCAATTGGTAGGTTTTAAGTCCTTACAACCAAAACCATCTTAGCACGCCATTGCGAGGAGCAAAATGAACAGAGTGAAGTTTTGAGACGCGGCAATCTGTTTGTTCCCTTAAGCCACTATCAGACCGTAATTCCGAGAAAATATATGAGCCTAAAGGGGAATTAGTCATTGATCATTAGTGAATTAGGAATTAGTGCTTGGTGCTTAGTGATTTAGTTTTTGGTGCTCGGTGATCAGTACGCTAATCACCCTCAGAGTCTCCTGAAAGGGACTCTGAGGAAGGTCAAGATCATTTATCAAAGTCCTCTGTGAGAGACTCTGGTAGTGATAGTGGTCTGACCACTGCCCATAACTCCGCACAACTTAACACCAACACTTCCCAAAATCTAAAAACCTTCTATTACACTACTCTTGCAATTAAGCCTGTAAATATCTTTCTTGATAATAGAAAAACACACGTCCTGACAATACTCATGTGCTTTTCTGGAAGACAAAAATTCCCAATAGCCATAGAATAACAATGATCATCGGGAATGATTAATAAATTATATGATTTATATCGGCCATAAAGGTGGCAGATAGCCAACCTTAGTCACCATACCTGCACTATATGGAAGAACCTACTCAAAATATTGTTGAGGGAATTATCAAAATTGCTAAAGCAATTGACCATGGGAAACTCAAGCGTTTGCTTGAAAGGTTAACCGAATACAAAAAATCAACTGAACTTAATAATACGGACAGATTTGACGAACTCATTTTAGAAATTAGTAAACACCTCCCTGACGACTATGCTCGCAAGCTGAAGTCTATTGAATTCTATAGTGAAACCGAAGATTTTTCGAATGACGATCTACCATTTTAACTTTTGAAGATGAGTATTCAAATGATAGAAGGATCAATTGATCGAGCGGTGGCCATAGTCCAAGATCACATGTTTAAACAGGAAATGGATCAGTCGAACCCAGATGATCTTAAACTGTTAAAACTGTTACAATGCCGTGAAAACAATCCTGATTTCGAAATTGAACTTGCTCAGATGATTTGCGGTGAGGATGATAACTCATTCCCATATCGCAGCTCCTACTATCTAACAGCGTTTTTTGAACGGTTAAATTTATCATTTCAACATGATGGAACCACTCGAAGATATTGGGTTGAGGGTGTTCTCAAACAACTCGATATAAGGCAAATATCTCATGTAATTAGTAAAGGATTGTTCTATAAAAAAGACTTTAAAAAGCTTCCCAAGAAACATAATGCCTCAGTTGAAGAAACATATGCAAAGGCGATTGAAGAATTCCAACAATTTATTTCTGAATCTATAAAAGCAAATGAAGAATTGGATTTGGCTCACCTTCTGAACATGAACGTGAACACAGATCTTCTTTTCAACCAAGAAACTAACACAAAAGATACAGAGTTGAATGACCTCATTAATGAAGCAAAAAGACGCTTCCTTCATCCTGATGATAAGCAAATAGCTCTTGAAAAAATTTGGGACGCATTTGAACGTATCAAAACTTATTACGGAACGGACAAAAAGGAATCATCAACTCAGCTAATATCTGCAATTGCTACAAACCTCAAAAAGGAAGAATTCGAGACAGAATTTCTAACCTTAACTAAGATTGGGAACAGCTACAGAATTAGACACCATGAAACAGACAAGAAGGAATTAACTGACTTACATCAAATTGACTATTTATTTTTTAGAGCATTAACACTTATCGACCTTTGCCTTTCTAAAATCAAGCAAAACGGTGACTAACAAGGACTAGCACGAATTCGCTAACTGCCACTTTACTAGCTTCACCATGAATCAGCCGCTGGAAATGGTTTGCGCTTTCTATTAACTTCAGCTCGGAGTTTTTTTCATCTTTTTGAACGCAGTGCCATTATGATACTTTGGAAGCACTGGCAGATTCACTAGTTTTATCTGAACTTGCCAAGCTCGGGGCGTACTCCTATTAGCTTTACATTGGTTATTTATCCGCATCTTCCAAACCTTCTCCCCTCAATTCCTTTTAATTATATATGACCACTAAAACATTGATTATTCTGTTCTCCTTAGTGCTGCTGACCTACACGGTCAGTTTTATTAAGTACATAAAATACCGAAGCGACAGAAAGAACAATCAAAGCAGAATGCTACAGCTTCCACTGTTCCATGCTTTTCTTATTGGTCCATTGTTGTTCTTTATGATCAATCAAAACGAGCGAAGAGAGAAACGCAGGTTCTTAGGCGGAAATAAAAGACGGTTTTCATAGCCATTTCACAACTCCCTTCATTCAAATCCGTCTAGTTCAAAGTCATTTGAACTCTTTTGCATTTTAATCCATTGGCCAATTATGAATCAAGAATTCATCAACAAACTATACATCAGGCAACAAGCCTGCCCCACCTGTCCATCACCTGAAGTAGTGGCAGAATGGTTTAACGAACTCTTGAGCACGCTCTTTCCAGATTTCTCTAAACAGCAATTCAACTCACAGAAAGAATTTGAGCTTCATTTTGAAAAGCTCAAGCTTCAATTAGATCAGATTCTTTCTCGAAATCCTATCAAGGCTGAGGATGATATTGAAGAAGTAGCCGATAAATTCTTTGAGCTACTACCTGCCATTCACCAACAAATGGAGCAAGATGTTACCGCCATGTTAGAGGGCGATCCAGCAGCAAAAAGCAGAACAGAAGTAGTTAGGACCTACCCTGGCTTCTTTGCTATTTCGGCACATCGCATTGCCCATGCTTTGCATCGTTTTGGCGTTCAACTAATTCCACGGATCATCTCTGAATATGCCCATAGTAAAACGGGAATTGACATTCACCCAGGCGCCAGCATTGGCAACTTCTTCTGCATCGACCATGGAACTGGTATTGTAATTGGAGAAACCGCCATTATTGGCGACCATGTGAAAGTTTATCAGGGCGTTACACTAGGTGGACTAAGTGTAGACAAGAAAGATGCAAAGGTGAAGCGCCACCCAACTATTGAAGACAATGTAGTACTCTATGCTGGAGCTACTATTTTAGGTGGAAAAACAACTATTGGTCACGATAGCATTATAGGTGGTAATGTATGGCTTACTCATAGCGTACCGCCATTTAGTAAGGTGTACTACCAGGCCCAGATGAACAATAGCGAGGGCGAAACCGATATCATTATTTTTAAAGGACATACCGCATGAACATAGAGCAGTTAATTGGCAATACGCCTTTGGTTGAATATAGGCATCTGAACACAAATCCGAAAGTTAAAGTCTACGGAAAGCTTGAAGGCAACAATCCTGGTGGAAGCGTGAAAGACCGTGCGGCTTATGGCATGATTAAAGGCGCATTAGACCGTGGAGACATCAAAAAAGGTGACAAACTTGTTGAAGCTACTAGCGGTAACACGGGCATTGCCCTAGCCATGATTGCCAGTATTATGGGGGTTGAAATGACTCTCATTATGCCTGACAACTCTACCCGGGAACGTGTATTGAGCATGGAAGCATACGGGGCGAAAGTGATCCTTACCCCTGCCAAACAAACCATAGAATACAGTCGCACATTGGCAGAAAAAATGGCCACAGAAGAAGGCTACTTTATGCTGAATCAGTTTGCGAATGAAGACAACTATGGCCAACACTATAAAACTACCGGACCCGAAATTTGGAAGGCAACTGAAGGCAAGGTGACGCACTTTGTTTCAGCCATGGGCACTACAGGTACTATTATGGGTGTTTCTCGCTACTTAAAAGAGCAAAATCCTGAAGTGCAGATTGTGGGCACCCAGCCTACTGATGGTTCTAGCATTCCCGGCATCAGACGTTGGTCACCAGAGTTCCTACCCAAAATATTCGAACCACACAGAGTTGACCGAGTAATAGACGTAAGCCAAGAAGAAGCCACCATAATGACACGAAGAATGGCCAAAGAAGAAGGTATTTTGGCTGGCATGAGCTCTGGTGGAGCCTTGCATGCCGCACTTAAGCTTGCCCAAGAAATTGAAGAAGGAGTTATCGTTCACATTGTCTGCGACCGTGGTGATAGATATTTAAGCAGTGACTTGTTTAGGTAAAGGATACTAGATATCGAACTCATCCTCGATTGCATCGAGGATGCTTTAGTAGTCGGTTTATAACCGACATATTTTCAGCATCATAGATACCTTTCGCATCAGTCCTCGTTCTAAACGATGACTAGTAAAACTATAGATTTCAGACTTCAGACTCTTGAGTTTAGACTCATCCTCGATTGCATTGAGGGTGCTTTAGCAGTCGATTTGTAACCGACATATTTTCAGCATCATAGATACCTTTCTCGCCAGTCCTCGTTATAAACGATGACTAGTAAAACTATAGATTTCAGACGTCTGACTCTAGATTTTAGTCTCATCCTCGATTGCATCGAGGGTGTAAGAACGGTCGGTTTATAACCGACCGACTTCTAACTCAACGTTCAAGAAGGTCGCAACATCTGTAGCCACTAATTCTCAGCCTTATCCAACAATGCCTTTAGGTACTGCACATTATACTGTACTGTCAATATAAAGCTGTGTAACCCTTTGCTAGGTCCCCTTTCGGTTCCAATAGTTTTTAAGCTAACATTAAAAGCATACTAATCATGGAAGCTGGTTATATTAGTATAGTCTTATATTAACGAGGCCACAACTACAAAATGAAGAATAGACTCCTCTCTTTTATATTTCTTTGCTTAACTCTATTTTCTTGCAACCAAGCAAATACAGAAAGCCAAACTGTTCAGAAAAAAACTCAACCGCTACAGGGAGAATCTGTTGTTTATAAGAGCGAAACACTTTCAGTAGTGAAGTTATCAGACCATACTTACCTACACATTTCTTACTTGGATACAGAGGCTTTTGGTAAAGTACCCTGTAATGGCATGTTCATCATATATGAAGGTGAAAGTGTAGTTTTCGATACTCCAACTAACTCAGAAAATTCTAGAGAACTTATCAGGTTTATAAGTTCGGAATTAAAAAGTAAAATAGTAGCTCTTATTCCTACACACTTCCATGAAGACTGTATAGGAGGCATTGATGAATTTGATGCTCACGGCATCACTACATATGCTAGCAAAAGAACTATAACATTATTAAATGACAATAAGTATCAGTTTAACGTGCCTATAAATGCTTTCAGAGATAGTCTAGAATTGAAGTTAAGTAGCGAGACGGTAGTGACACATTTTTTAGGTGAAGGCCACACTGAAGACAACGTAGTCGGGTATTTTTCAAAGGATAAAGTTTTGTTTGGAGGCTGCTTGGTTAAATCGGTTGGTGCTAGCCAAGGAAACTTGGATGACGCAAATGTTGAGCAATGGTCAACAACCGTTGCCAATGTGAAAGCCAAATTCCCCGAGGCAAGTATAGTTATTCCAGGGCATGGAAAAACTGGCAACACGGCTCTTTTAGACTATACCATTAAACTATTCAATGATAAATAAAATTGATTTGCCTTGCTTCCATCCTGTTGAGGATGTCCGAATGATTACTCCGCAACCTTCAGGTACCAAGTACAAGTACCGTTATCCATTTTTCACTTCTAACACAAGGTCCCAGAGGGACGTTACATCAGTAGCTACGAATCTCCAGACATACCCAACAGTGCCTTTAGATACTGCAGGTAATGTTATGTACCTATAGGCACGTCAATATAGACCGTAAAATCTTTAACCTACCGATATGTAGTTCCTAGCGGGACAAGAGTTTCGATTTATTCAGGGCTCTAATTGATATATATGTCTATCCACAAAATACTCATCCTCGATTGTATCCAAGATTTAAAAACATCTGGCTTACAACCAGCATACGTAGCTCCGTGCCCCTTGTTGGTGTTATCACCAACAAGTCTAACAAAGGCTTTTGAAATGTTAAATTACCACAAAACTTATTGTGTAGACTGGCAACAATTTGCTTGTACTCTCCCAAAGCTGTTTCTTCATAATAAAACCACACCGATGAGGACCATATTTTCTATTCTTATCCTGAACCTAGTAGTAATCCATTTACAGGCCCAGAATTACCAGAAAATAACTTTCGATTCAAGTACAGCCGATGGCTACTACCTAGCCGTTGAGCCAGAATCGGACGATATACTGGGTGTTTTGGTGCTACTTCCCGGTTTTGGCCAAACAGCCGAAAGCATCTTCCCTGAGAGCAAAATTCAAAATGTAGCGTACGCGAATGGCATTTTAACCATTGCGATAGCTGGAGGACAAAAGCTATATGCAGATGAGACAGTACTTAAAAAGCTCGACTCAGCATTTGAGCACGTTAAATCGAAATACAAAGTAGACAAAAACCAATTCGTAATGGGAGGTTTCTCTGCTGGTGGCACCATTAGTTTACGGTATACCGAGCTTTGTGCAGAGCTTGGTCAAAAGGCGGTTATTCAACCACAAGGGGTTTTTAGTGTCGATTCGCCAGTTGATTTATTTCACATTTGGGACTACTTTCAAAGGGAGCTAAAAAAAGACTACTCTGCAGCCGGAACAGGAGAGGCCAATTTCGTTTCTAATATTATGCTTAGTGAAATCGGAGACCCAATCAGCTCGCCAGAGAACTACAACAAACTGACACCATTCAATGCTAATCTTGACCAACCCGGCAATGAACGGTTCTTACAAAATACAGCGGTAAGAGTTTACCATGATGTTGATATTGTTTGGCAGCTTAAAAATAGAAGAAGGAGCCTTTTCGATTCGAATGCGCTACCATCTTCCGAAATGATCAACAGGTTATTATTAATGGGAAATGAAAATGCGGAGTTTGTACCTGCCAATCAACCAGGCTATCGAAGCTCCGGATTAAGGCATCCGCATTCATGGTCAATCGTAAATGAGGTTGAGCTTATTCAATGGGTACAGCAGCTTTTGAAAAACTAACTCCTTTTTCTCGCTCACTACTGACATAAGGCTGTCACTTACCCTTACTAACATTGCCACAAAGTGAGCCATGACTGAGAAATCCCAAGCAACTTTTCACCCAAAAAACAAAGCCGAATGGAGAGCATGGCTGAGCGAAAACCATCAGTCAGAACAGTCTATTTGGCTAGTTTACTATAAGTCTTCAAGCAATAAACCTTCACTTAGCTGGAGTGACGCAGTTGACGAAGCACTTTGCTTTGGGTGGATAGACAGCACCAAGAAAACCATCGATAAAGAAAGCTACATGCAGTATTTCAGCAAACGAAAACCAAATAGCATGTGGTCTAAAATCAACAAAAAGAAAGTGACCCAACTCATTGAGGAAAATCTAATGACAGATGCCGGTTTTCAAAGCATAGTCGTTGCAAAAGAAAATGGTTCATGGAATGCATTGGACGATGTTGAGGCACTGATAGTCCCGAAAGACCTAAAAGAAGCTTTAGCCAGCAACCTAGAGGCTATGGTATTTTTTAATGGACTTAGTAATTCAGCCAAAAAGCTGTTGCTGCATTGGGTAACCTTCGCCAAACGGCCTGAAACGAGAAAAAAACGGATTGTAGAATTAGTCGAAAGCGCTAGTCAAGGCCTTAAACCCAAACAGTTTAGGTAAGAAGTTTAATAAACTAAGTTCAACTGTACTTCATATTTCAAAATGGATGCTTATTAAATGATTACTAGCTCTCAAGGTGGAACTAAGTACCCTCCACAACACGTTAATCGCACCTATTGATTTGAAAAAAAGTAGATATGAATAAAAGTTATCCGAGGTCATTTTCGCATATAGGCATTACCGTGCCCGACCTTAAAAAAGCAGTTGAGTTTTATGAAGAAGTAATGGGCTGGTACCTGATTATGGCTCCTTCAAAGATTCAAAAAGAAAGAGATACAGCCATTGGCCAGATGTGTATTGATGTTTTTGGCGAAGACTGGGAAGAGTTCGAGATCGCACATATGTCCACTTCTGACGGAGTAGGTATTGAGCTATTCTCCTTTCCTAATATGTCTGAAGAAAAACCAGAGTTTAACCCATTCAACACAGGTCTATTCCACTTCTGCGTACAGGACCCAGACATTGAAGGTTTAACAGAAAAAATCGTTGCCAAAGGTGGTAAACAGAGAATGCCAATTCGTGAGTATTACCCAGATGAAAAACCGTATAAAATGGTTTATGTAGAAGATCCATTTGGTGTAGTATTCGAGATTTATTCTCACAGTTATGAGCTCACTTACTCTTCGGGAGCATACCAAGATTAATCGAATTTTAAGGCTTCACTAAAAGTGAGGCCTTAATTTTTTTGAGCTCTATTAGTCATCGTTTTAAACATTGACCAGTAAAACTATAGAGTTCAGAATTCGGACATCAAACTCATTCTTGATTGTATCGAGGGTGCTTGAGTAGTCGGTTTATAACCGACAAAAGACACTTCTCAATCTTGTTCTAAGCCGCTTCTTTAGTTGCTGAATCAAAGATGCCTTTCTCGTCAGTCCTCGTTATAAACGATGACTAGTAAAAATTTAGATTTCAAACGTCAGACTCTAGATTTTAGTCTCATCCTTGATTGCATCGAGGATGACAGAACTGTCGGTTTGTAACGGACAAAAACTAACACAAAGTCCCAGAGGGACGTTACATCGGTAGCCCCAAATCTACAGCCTTACCCAACAGTGCCTTTAGGTACAGCATGCTATGTACCTAAAGGCACATTCAAATATTATCACCACTCAATAGCTACCTATTTTAAGTCCCTAAAGGGACATAAAACTTATCCTCGATTGTATCGAGGGTGCTTTGACAGTAGGTTGGCAACCCACTGCATGATGTTTAGACAGTATAGAGACCGGAAATTGTGTTAGTCCTTCCCTACTATGTGTTAACCATTAGGAAATTAGCTAGTTACCTTTGAGTAAACAAAAAGGAAAATGAAAGTAGCAATTATTACAGGGGCTAGCTCAGGCATGGGCAAGTCTACCGCACATATACTTCACAAAAAAGGATACACGGTTTATGGCGCAGCACGCAGGGTAGACCAAATGAAAGATCTAGAGGAAAAGGGGATGAAAACAATAGCCCTAGACCTTACCAAAGATGATTCAATTGTAAATGCCGTTAACCATATTCTTGAAAAAGAAGGCAGAATTGATGTTCTCATCAACAATGCTGGTTATGGTTCTTACGGCTCGGTAGAAGATGTTTCTATAGAAGAAGCCAAGCGTCAGTTTGAAGTGAATATGTTCGGATTGGCTCGCATTACTCAGCTTGTTCTCCCAGTTATGCGCAAGCAAAAAAGCGGGCGCATAGTGAATATTACATCTGTAGGTGGAAAAATCTATACACCTTTTGGCGCCTGGTATCATGCCACCAAGCATGCTGTTGAAGGCTGGAGCGATTGCCTGAGGTTGGAGGTAAAAGAGCATGGAATAGATGTAGTGGTTGTAGAACCAGGGGGAATAAAAACCGACTGGGGAACCATAGCCGCTGAAAATCTTCAAAAGACTTCAGGAAATGGAGCTTACGCAAACTTTGCCAATAAGGTAGCCAAAGGCATGAAGCAAATGTACACTGGAAATCAGCTAACCGATGCCGATGTTCTAGGAGAGGTAATGGCAAAAGCAGCAACTGAATCGAACCCAAAAAAGAGGTACGTAAAAGGCTACATGGCCAAACCTGCTATATTTATTAGAAAATGGTTTGGCGACAGCATTTTCGATAAAATGATTATGAGCCAATTCAAATAACTAATAATGCCAAAGCCGAACATGCTCCACATTTCATCCATCAGCCGATTGCATGAATTGGCTGGATTCGACAAACCCTCACATCCGCTAATAAGCATTATTAATGTGGCAGATTGGGAGATTACGGAAGAAATGTTGGAGCTAAAAATGACTAGCGATTTGTACAGCATAGGCCTCAAAGATAAAAGCTGTGGCCTGCAGTACGGTAGAAATCACTATGACTTTGATGAAGGGGTTATGTTCTTCACTTCACCCAATCAGGTGCAGTCTGTGGAACAAACACAAAAACGAAATGAAGTTCAAGGTTGGATGCTTTTCTTTCATCCAGATCTGATTAGAAACACAGATCTAGGCCGGAATATCGATAACTATAGATTCTTCGATTATGAAGTACATGAGGCACTCCATCTCTCAGAAGCCGAGCAGGCAACTATCACCAATTGCGTAAAACTGATAGAGCAAGAAGTTGGCGAACGAATTGACAACCATAGCCAAACTGTCATAGCCTCTTCCCTCACCTTGCTTCTGGATCTTTCTCAGCGGTATTATGCTAGACAGTTTAATACGCGTTCGGCACAAAACAACGATTTACTCAGTCAGTTTCAACAGCTTTTAAATCAATACTATCAGCAAGGTTTATTAAGCGAAAGTGGTGTTCCTAGCATTGACTATTTTGCCGAACGCATTAATCTTTCGGCTAACTATTTAAGCGATGTTCTAAAGAAAGAAACGGGGCAACATGCAAAAGATCATATCAATAACTTCATTATAGATAAAGCGAAAATCCTCTTGTTGAGCGAACAACATTCTATCAGCGAAATAGCCTATTCCCTCGGCTTTAATTACCCGCACTACTTCAGCCGACTATTCAAAAGCAAAACCGGAATGACGCCTCAAGCTTATAGGCAGGTGGATTAATTCAACACCAAACCCCTTGGTTTTGCACCATTTCTCTTACACTATTGTTACCCTTGCAAACCAAGCAGATAGGTGAATCACAATAATCAGATTTTTGAGTTCTTCAACAGCAAATTCCCATTCAATCAGGAAGGGCTGACTGAGTTTTCTAAGGCTTTCAAAACCAAAACCTACAAAAAGGGTAGTTTGATTGTAGGCAAAGATGAAACGGAAAATCATCTGAGGTTCGTCAGTCAAGGCATTGTTCGCGAATATTTTGCCCATGAAGAGCGAGAAATGAACACTCAGTTTTATCTGGAAGGAGAATTTACTACAGACTTTCATTTACTGCTTAACCAAGGTAAAAGGCGTAAGTATCAGGAAAGCCTTACCGATACAACAATTAAGCAAATGGATAGCGCAACCTTCTACGAGTTTATGGTGCGCTATAAATGTGGGAAAGAGTTTGTAGACGAGATATTCAGCCAAAATATAATGCTAAGAGAACAAGAAGAGTTCAAGCATTTCAGCCTCACTCCAGATGAACTTTATCTCGATTTGTTAAACACCAAGCCCGAATGGCTACAGCAAATACCGCTTTACCATATTGCTACTTATTTAAGAATGACACCCGAAACATTGAGTCGTATTCGCAAAAGAAATTGATTTGAATCAAGGCATTTGGCAAGCCTCGCTTTGAACTTTGCACAAAAAAAGAAATGAAAGTTCATCATCTCAGAAATGCAACCTTAGCCATAGAAACTCAGCGTCAGGTAATTTTGGTAGACCCTATGCTGAGTAAAAAGGGAACGAGTGCGCCATTTACACTTTTTAGGTTCAAGCCAAGAAAAAACCCTCTGGTAGACCTACCTGCAAACGCTTTTGATATACTGGAGAAGGTTACGCACTGCCTCATCACCCACCTTCACCCTGACCATATTGACGATGAAGGCGTGGCCTTTTTAAAAGAAAGAAATATTCCTGTGGTGTGCAGCGCTTTAGATGTAGCCAAACTGAAGAAAAAGGGCCTTAACGTTACAGAAACCCTAGAATATGGAGAAACAAAGCACTATTTGGGTGGAAGCATCTCTGGAGTGAAGGCTGTACATGGCTACGGCTTTGTAAAGCACATTGCGGGCAATGTTATGGGCTACCATTTGGCTCTTCCTGATGAAAAATCAATTTACATTAGTTCTGATACCGTTTACACCGAACATGTAGATAAGGCATTAAAACAGTACAAACCAGATATTACTGTTTTGGCTGCAGGTATGGCTCAGCTAGATTTTGGGAAGCGCTTACTTATGAATAGCGATGACATAGTGATGTTTGTTCAAAACTCTCCCAAGCATGTTTTTGCTAATCATATGGAATCACTCAATCATTGTCCGAATACAAGAGCAGACCTCAAAAAACTCTTAGAGAAGCATGGGCTTCTGGAAAAAGTAGACATTCCGAACGATGGTGATTTTGTGAGTTATTGAGTGAGTAAATCACTTAGGTGTTTTCAATAAGAAGAAGCCGTCTCAAAAATAAGTCGTCATTCGAGGCTCTATCCAGATACCATAGAAGGAAATATCTAAAAGTCGATAGAGCTTCGCGCTCAAGGTGGGAATGACGAAAACAATAGCTTTTGAGACAGCTTCTTTCAGATTATGTTTATGAGAAATGAGCCTATTTTAATGACTCAAGGTGCTGGTTAATACTAGCCATGTCAGCATCGGAGATTGATAAATTCATAGCTGCAGCATTAGAAGCTACTTGCTTTTCATTTCTGGCTCCGGCCAAAGTAACTGTAATTCCTGGCTGGTTCATTGTCCAATTAAGTACTAACTGAGCAAGAGAAGCATTATAGCTATCGGCAATAACCAACAGTTCATTTAGCACTTTCTCAATTCGCTCTAAATCGAACTGCTTAAAATACCCGTTTCTGTGATCAGCCTCTTCTAGCTTTCCATCTTTGAAATACTTACCTGTCAATAGGCCTCTTTCCATTGGGCTGTAAGCAATTAAGCTCATGTCATTAGTCTGAGCAAATGGGACTAAATCAGCTTCAATACCACGTTGCAACATGCTGTAAGAAACTTGGTTAGAACTCAGTTTAAGAGTTCGTTCCGCTTCCTTCAACTGATCTACACTGTAATTACAAACTCCTGCTGCTCTAATTTTGCCTTGCTCATGTAGGCGTTCCATGGCCTCCATAGTTTCACTAATAGGCGTGGTAGAATCTGGCCAATGCAATTGCAACAAGTCAATATAGTCCGTGCCTAGTCGCTTCAAACTCTCCTCTACTTCCTTCACTACATTTTCTTTTGAGGCAAACTTAAAATGGAATAGTTCTTCCCGTTATCCTCAGTATCAAAGAAGTAATCACCCTTTCCGTTATTACTTCCATCCCAGACAAGTCCGAACTTGTTCAAGATCTGAATGTCTTCTCTACGCTTATCCGCAATGGCCTTCCCTATCAACTCTTCACTTCTACCCAAGCCATAAAATGGTGCGGTATCTAAGGTAGAGATACCATTGTCTATGGCTGCGTGAATTGCGTTAATCGAGTCCTTTTCTTCGTTCCCTGCCCACATGGTTCCTCCAATAGCAAAGGCACCAAAAGCAATAGGCGAAACTTCTATATCTGTATTTCCTAACTTTCTTAAGTTCATATTCTAATTGTTTAAGCTGGCAGGCAGTCTGCCATTTGATTTTTAAAATGCGGGAGCACGTGTTCTCCCAACTGTTCCATTGCCTCTTCAATTGGCAATTCTGATTTCCGTAAGTGAATGGCCATGTGCGAGACCCCAGCTTTCTGATAATCCATCATCAGATCAGCTACTCGATTAATCCCAATCAATCCGCCAAAACGCGCAGGACTAAAAGCCTGGTCTTTGTCTTTGGTTAAGTTCAGATGAATGGCTGTGATGTATGGCTTTTCTGGCTGGTCGTTATCATAAAGTGCATCTCGCCAGTTGAGCACCACTTCCTTCGCCTGTTCAACAGGCCTTGGATAGCTAAACCAAGCGTCCATGTTTTGAGCAATCCAATCCATAGACTGCCTAGCTCTACCGGCTAAAACCCACGGCACTTTATGCTTTGGCTTAGGATAAACTTGATAGTTGGCGTTCAGCGTTTCATAATAAGCCTGAAGGTTATGATCCTCCTTCCAAGCCTCTTTTACGATTTCATAATTTCTTCTGAAGCGTTCATCCCTATCGTCAAAACTATGACCAAGCACAGGAAACTCCACTGGCCTATCGCCTAAACCAACTCCCATTAAAAACCTACTATCAGATAAGTTTTCAATGGTGGCAGCAGCTTTTGCCAACTGTAACGGATTATGGAGCGGCATTACAATAGCCGCAGTTCCTAAAAGAATGTTGTCAGTTACCCCAGCCAGATAGCCGAGGTAACTTAATGTATCGAAAAGCTGGGCTGCATCACCAAAAGTGGGATCGTACAAAGGTACTTCCCGTACCCAAAGTGTATTGAACCCCAGCTGATCGGCCAGTTTTGCTCGAACAAATTGCCGGCTCATATCTGGCACACCAAAGGGTCTTCCCTCCTCTTTGCGCTTTCTATCCCCGGCCAAAGACCAATCATTATCTAGGGGCATTTCAAGCCCAATGGTCATTCTTCCTGGATGATGGAGCTTACAAATAGTATCCATATCAGCGCTCCCTTCTATGGCTTACCAGAGTAAGCAAAAACCCGATGAAAACGAGAATAGAGCCTATCCATGGTGTTGCGCCAACTCCTAGAGATGATTCAACAATCTTTCCACCTAAAGCTGCACCAATAGCAATACCCACATTAAAGGCGGCTATGTTAAGTGCTGAAGCCACATCTTCTGTTCCTGGGGCATATTTCTCTGCCATTTGCACTATGTACAACTGCAAAGCTGGCACATTTGAGAAGGCCAGAATACCCATAAAAAACAGTGTTACTACAGCAGCTACTTGGAATGGAGCGGTAAAGTAAAGTACCAACAAGACAATGGCTTGCAGAATAAACATCACCATTAAAGCCTTGCTTGGCTTTTTATTGGAGACTTTTCCACCAACTATATTTCCAATGGCTATAGCAATACCATATACCAAGAGCAACAAGCTGGTCATACTGGCTGAAAAACCAGTCACTTCTTCCAATAGCGGGGCTAAGTAAGTAAAGGTTACGAAAGTACCACCGTAGCCCAAAGCTGTAATGGCCAGAACTAATAGTACCGAAGGGCTTTTGATCACCTTCAGTTGATCTACTATTCGCAAGGCTTTCCCTCCCTGAATTGATGCAGGCACCAAAACGGCACTAGACAAAGCACCTATTATACCTAAAATAGACACACCAATAAAAGTGGCTCTCCACCCAAAATTCTGACCGATGAAAGTCCCTAAAGGCACACCAGTAACAATGGCTATGGTTAAACCTGCGAACATAATGGCTATGGCAGAAGCACGTTTATTAGCTGGTACTAAACTAGCCGCAATGGTAGCACCTATTGAAAAGTAAACACCATGTGCAAAACCAGTCAGTATCCTGGCCATCACTAACAAGCCGAAGGTTGGAGCAATTGCCGCTAATCCGTTACCCAATATGAAAAGTAGCATTACCCCTAAAAGCAGCTTTTTCGTGGAATCTTGCTGGTTAACGCTGTAAGAATTGGTGCTCCAACAGCTACGCCAACCGCGTATAAACTCACTAAAAGACCCGCTGATGATATCGAAATGGCTAAGTCTTGAGCAACTGTGGGCAGTAAGCCCACAATCACAAACTCCGTAGTTCCTATACCGAAAGCACTGATGGTTAATGCCCAAAGTGCTGCCGGCATACTTTTTCTTTTGGCCGTATTGGCCGTCATTGTTGCAGAAGAATCCATGCTTATTTAGCGTTGATCAATGCAACAATTTCAGTGGCTACTTTATGCGCTGAAGCAGGGTTTTGACCAGTCACTAATCTACTGTCAACACTTACTTTTTTAGCCCAATCTGCTCCCTTCACAATGGTAGCGCCTCTTTCTAAAAGTATGTTTTCTAAGGAGAAAGGCACTACATCTTCTAACTCAACGGCAATCTCTTCTTGGTTGGTGAAAGCGCTCACTTGCTTACCTTCTACCAAATATTGACCATTGGAAAGTTTGATATTTACCAAACCTGATGGGCCGTGACAAACAGCACCAATAATTCCATTTAACTCGTAAATTTCAGCCGCTTTTTTAGCTAAGGCTTCATTGTTCGGGAAGTCCCACATGGTACCATGCCCTCCCGCATAATAAATGACATCGTACTTTTTAGACGCTATCTCAGCTGGCGTTTTGGTATTATTAATAGATCTTTGGAAGGTTTTATCTTCCCAGTACTTTTTATTCACTTCGTCTTCTAGGTCGAATCCATCTACTGGAGCTTTACCACCTTCAGGACTCACAAAGTCAATTTTGTAGCCCGCCTTTTCGAACACTTCATAAGCATGAGTGGCTTCACTTAAATAGAAACCTGTGGTTTTGCCAGTGTTGCCAAGTGCTTCATGACTAGAAAGCACCATCAGTACGTTCACATCTTTTCCTTTTTGAGCCATCATAATGGTAGATGTAAAAAGGAGTGCAATAAGTAATTTTAATTTATTCATGGTTTTTCGTTTTTGTTTCTGATACAAAAGTCCATGAATTATGAGCCCTGTGCGAGGAGCTAAATCACAAGAATGAGGTGTGACAAATCACTAGCAAAAAGTGATATACATCACATCAAAAAAGGAACTAAAGTCGACTGAGTGTTTCTCTGCTTACGCCCAAAAAAGAAGCCAACAAACGTTTAGGAACCCGCTGAATTAAATGAGGCATTTTCTGTAGAATCTCTTCATACCGCTCTTCAGCAGTCTGAGTCAATAGCGACATAATACGCTGCTGCAGGTTGATATATCCAAGGTTCGATTTGGTTCGAAAAAAGTTGGCCATGGCTGGCACTTGATGGCAAATGGTTTCTCTGTCGTTAAAAGAAAGCGAAAAGAAAACAGAGTCTTCAAGGCAGTCTACATTCATGGTGGCTTCTCGCTTAAACTGAAAAGCAGGATAGTCGCTTACCCAGTAGTTTTCCATACCAAATTGCATAATATGTTCCTTGCCTTTGGCGTCTATGGCGTAAGACTTCACCAAGCCTTTTACTATCCAAAACTCATGGTCTACCTTTTGGCCTTCCTGAACCAAGAAATGATGTTTTTTTAACCTTCTAAGATGAAAATGAGATGCTATAAACTCCCATTCCTCTTCGGTTAGTTTAGAGATTTCTTCAATGTGTCTTCTTAGTTGTAAATGCTCCTGCTCCACTTTTTAAGGGTTTGAAAAGGGTCAACAACAAGATAAATCTAAAAATTCAGCTTTGAGAAAATTTTATAACTAACTCTACCTAGGCGCAGATTACAATACATTCTCCTCAAAAAGCTTTTCAAGCGTTTTGGCCAAGTCTGAGCTGAAACCAGTGTGCGGCCTGCTGGTCTGAATAATAGAGCTTCGCACAGCGGTAAGCCAACGGAAGCGTGAAGCCAAATCCATATCGGCAATCTGACCTCCTTGAGCTTTTCCCGAACAAATCTTCTCAAAAGACTGTAAGTTCAGCCTGATCATTTCTACATCAGCTTCAGGGTCTAATGCCAAAAGCTTCTGCTCATTAAGCTGAATTTTGGCACCAATAAAACCACTCTTGGCATCACAGAGAATGACCCCTGCATTGATAAACTCTTCTCGCTCCACCCGAGGCACCACCCGGATGATGGCATACTCATATAAGTGCTGTCCTGGCATCTTGGGCTTCTTTAGTGAATTGATCTGAATGTGATAGTCTTAATTTGAGGAAGTTGGCATAAACTGCCCTTGCGTCAGAAGCACGCTCCTCATCGCAAGCAGCAAGCAGCCACTCATCGGGAATAAGCGCTACCAATGCATCTATCTGCTCTGGTTTAAGCAGTGCCTTTAGCTGCTCGTTTGCTTCGGAAAGTTGAGACGCCTGCTTAAGCAAAACATGGTTGGCTATGATGGGGAATTTGCCTGTGGCGTTCTTCTCCCAATTAGTCCACGAATGATGAAAAAGGAATGCCGCCCCATGATCGATCAGCCAAAGTTCCCTATTCCACATCAGCATATTGGTATTTCGAAATGTGCGGTCTACATTGGTAATCAGCATATCTAGCCAGACTATTTTGGAAGCCAACAAAGTGTCTACTTCCATAGCCAATGCATCGTAATTAATGGAGCCAGAAAGAAAATGGAGTGCCAAATTCAAACCTTGGCTTCCTTTAAGCAAATCTTGAATTTCTTCATCGCCTTCCGATCTACCAAAAGCCGGATCTAACTCAGCGAAAACCAATTCCGGAACCTTCAAGCCAAGTATTCGGGCAATCTCCCCACCCAAAAGCTCGGAGATCAAAGCCTTTTCTCGCTGGCCTGCACCTCTAAACTTGAGCACGTATTTAAAGCCATCGTCAGCATCGGCTAGGGCTGGCAATGAACCACCTTCGCGAAGCGGAAGAATGTATCTGGTAACATTTACCTGACGCAATTGAAGCGTATTTTCCATCGGTTAAACTTTGGGTTGAACTGAAAAATTCAACACCACAAATGATTTAATTATTCAAAGATTCAACAAAAGATTCGTTTTGCAAATCAGTCAATAAAACTATGGTTTTAGTTTCTAGCAAGATTAACACACCATCCCTACCGAATTATCTATTTGCTTTGCCAACCTTTATCAGATGCACTGCATCTTTATTTTGTCAAAACTCAAAACAACGTTCAAAACATGAAATTACCATTTTTCTCAAAGCACTCGATACTAGCTATTTGTGCCATTACACTAACCTTCGGCTGTAAAAACAATGATGACAGCACACCCGAAACAGTCAACATTCCTGACGCAAAATTCGAACGAAAACTTATTGACCTTGGAATAGATAGTGACCAAACCATAAATCAGCAGTTGAGCATTTCGGATGCGCTGTCTGTTACATCGTTGAACTTAACTAATTACAACGAGGGTACTGCCATAACGGACCTTACAGGAATAGAGGCTTTTACCAATCTCACTTCATTGGTAGTAACAAACAATATGCTTACCACAATAGACGTGTCTAAAAACACCAACTTGGTAAACCTCAACTTGTTATTCAATGACCTAACTTCTGTTGAAGGCCTCAATGCTGCCACACAACTGAGAATCCTTAACCTCTCTTGGAACTTCTTAAGCACCTTGTCTTTAGATCTTCCTTCATTGGAAGTGCTTAATATTAGTGAAAACGAATTGCAGCAAGTTGATGTATCTAAGTGCCTGAACCTGACTTCAGTGCTAGCTAAAACCAACCAACTTCAAACTGTAGACTTTTCTCAAAACAGTAAGCTCAGCACTCTAGTGCTTAGCGATAATCAATTGGAGCAAATTGATTTAAGCAATAACTCGGAATTGGAGTTTTTATGGATTTCGGCCAACAAACTAGAGCAGCTAGACATTAGTAAACTGCCTAAACTACACAACCTTAGCACAATCAATAATCCAAATTTGGGTTGCATAGCTATTGCTCAAGATCAGTCTGTGGCTACCTTAAATAAAACGGAGAATCAGCAACTAATGGTTGGTGGATGTTAAGAGAGAAGGCCTAGGTAGCAAGCCTTAACTTTTAGTTAATGGCACTACCACTTCTAAAAGTGACTAATAGTTTAAATTCGAGCTGTTTAAACTTAGTTCATGAAAAAACTATTACTGTCGCTCGCATTCTGTCTTTTGGCTCAAGTGTCTAATGGTCAAACTAAAATAATTGCTCATAGAGGCTCTTCAGGCATAGCCCCGGAAAACACCTTAGCTGCTTTTCAAAAAGCCATTGATCAAGGAATTGAATTCTTTGAGCTGGATGTACACATTACCAAAGACGATTCTGTGATGGTTATTCATGATAGTTCAGTAGACCGTACCTCTTCCAATGGAAAAACCGGCAAAGTAAAAGACATGACCTATGCCGAATTAAGGAAAGTAAAGTAAAGGTTGGTTATTCTGAAAAGTTTGGGACTGAATTTAAGAAAGAACCTATTCCAACATTAAGGGAGGCGTTAGCTCTGGCCAAAGATAAAATCAAGGTTTGTGTGGAAATAAAAGCATACGGTGCCGAAGAAGAGGTTATACGAGCTATTAGAGAACTAGGAATGAACGATCAGGTGATTGTTTTTTCCTTTTATTACCCAGTTTTAGCTAAAATCAGAAAGTTTGACAAAGACATTCCTATCTCTACTTGAAAGGCACTGCAGATGAGTTTACCTTAGATTATGCCAAGGTGTTAAATGCAAAGTACATTGGTGTAGGTGGTGGCACTAAGCTCACAAGAGATTTCATAGACCAAGCTCATTCCGAAGGAATAAGAGTTTGGCGCTATACAGTAGATGATGAGGCTACAATGAAAGAGCTACTAGCAGTTGGCATAGATGGTATAATCTCCAACTACCCTGACCGGGTAATGAATGTAATAAAGCCATAGGATTGAAAAACCTTATTAAACTAGAGGAGCTTGCCATGCTTGGGCTCTCCATTTTCTTATTTAGCGAGACAGATTTTGCCTGGTGGTGGTATCTGGCCCTTATTCTTACACCAGATATAGGCATGTTAGGCTATGCCCTGAACACTAAAATTGGACCCGCTACCTACAACTTCTTTCATCATAAGGCAGTAGCCATTTCAGTATTGTGCTTAGGGTGGTTCTTTTCTCAAGAATGGCTAGAGTTAGCGGGGATTATCCTATTTGGTCACTCTAGTTTGGATAGATTATTCGGTTACGGACTAAAATTTTCAGACCATTTCAAACATACGCACCTTGGGTGGATACAAGAATCAATCACTTCTAAATAGCCTATACTTTTGTAAAAGATTTGAGAGAAAGTGTTGAATTCATATATTCATAGTAAAAACTACACACTATGAAAAGCGCACTCTACACCCTCTACTTTTCACTACTGGCACTAGTTTTTTTTAGTAAAATAGCCAATTGGTTTCTGAACTTTAGCCAAGCCACTAACGACCTTATCAGCACAGCCATGTTTTGCTTAATTGGAGTTGGCTATATATTCTTAAATCACCATTCGTTCAATAAAGTATGGCTGAGAGTCTTTACTACAATTTGTGGTGTTTATTTGATTATAATGAACTTTATACCCAAAGACACGCTGCTTTACATCTTATCAATAGCAAGCGTTGTGTGTCCACTTATATTGGCTAAAATCTTCAAATCGAAAGGTCAAAAAAATACAGAAATGGCTGATTCAATCAGCAGATAATGGCAAGCCATTCATTTAAGTTTGAAGAAATGAAAAGTTAAGCTAGGCAGCTGAAACACTCACTAGCTTTTTGCGCTTATAAAGATGTCGATCATTTTTTCGTTATCCACTTATGGCGCTTTCACCTAAAAGCAATTCAAAGATCTGGCTTACTTTCATCATTATACTAATTGTGGTGGGTGCAGCTATTTTCTGGAGTTTTCAGAGCTATAAGAAGCTCAATAACTCTATCGACAGCCTTACAGAGCCTGATCATAAATCTGCACTCATTCAAAATACCATTCAGGGCATTACAAAAGCCGAAAAGCACATTCAATCGTACATACTTACTAACGACCCAAATATCTATCAGAACTATAGAGATGAGATAAATAATGTGCTAAGTAACATTGACAACCTAGAGCAAGAAATGTCTGAAGATAGCCTTCAGGTTCAGCGGGTTAAGTCACTAGAGCGTCTTTTCCTTCAAAAACTCTCCTATTTAGATGACTTCCTGAAAGAGAAAAGAGCTGCTCAATATCGGGTATTCAGCTCTCAGGCTTTAGAAAAGATTGAAGAAACCACCGCAGATTCTGCTCTTACCGAATCTCAGGTTTTAACGAAGCTTAAAACCACCGAAAAAACTAAGCCCGTTCTAAAACAAGATGTGGTTGAAACCGAATATAAAGCCCCTGGGCTCTGGGAAGGAGTAAAACGCCTATTCGGAGCAAAAAACATTAGAGTAGACACCATCACCAGAATCTCTAACGATACCGTGACTACCACAGAAATTGTAATTGACACCCTACAGGTGGTTGACTACAACCCTGACACCATGCTTTTGAAGGTGAAAAAAGTTTTGCAAGAGGTGGCCAATCAAGAATACAATAAGCGAAGGCTTCTTTCTAGTAAAGAGCTAAACCTTCTTCAGCAAGATTTAAAACTGAGTGAGGAAATTGACCGAATTATTAGCCAGCTGCAAGTGCACGAGCGAAAAAATGGAGCCAGAAGAAGGGCAGAAAGTTATGATGTTACAAGAAGCTCTACTCAAATAGTATTAGCCTTTGGCCTAATTGGTATTTGTGTTGGAGGCTTTTTCCTGTTCGCCATCGGGAGAGATCTGACCCGATCTAGGTACTTAAGTAAGCGCTTAGAAGAAGAAAAGAACAAAGCCAACCAGCTTGCTAAAATGAAGGAAGAATTCTTGGCCAACATGAGCCATGAAATTAGAACTCCATTGAACAGTATTTTGGGCTTTTCTAATCTGATAAAGCAAACTTCTCTGAATAATCAGCAAAAGGAATATTCCGTTGCCTTAGACGAGAACACACGCTATTTAACTGGTTTAATCAATGATATTCTAGATTTCTCAAAGCTAGAATCGAGCAATATTGAGCTTCACCCCACGCCCTTCTATGTACCCGATTTGGTAGAAAACCTTCAGTCGCTTTTTGCTCTTCAATGTGCCGAAAAAGGACTAGAATTAAAGCTTGAGCTTGATAATAAACTGCAAGAAGTTGACCTAATCGGTGATGAATTCAGGCTAAAACAAGTCCTCACCAACTTATTGAGCAATGCGGTTAAATTCACCAAGGATGGAGGAATTCACCTTACCATAGACACTAAAGAAAGAGCAGGACAACATCAGCTAACCATTAAAGTAAGAGATACTGGCAAGGGTATAGACCCTTCGAAATTCAAGCACATTTTCAATGCTTTTGAGCAAGAAGACTCTTCCGTAACCAGAGAATTTGGAGGTACTGGTTTAGGCTTAGCTATTGTTAAAAAGTTGACGGATGCTATGGGAGGTAAAATTACTGTAGACAGCAAAGTTGGAGAGTTCACAGAGTTCAAACTTAGACTAAACTTGGATTATCAAAACCATATGGCAAGTGCTAAAAACACTGAAAAACAGGCAGCAAACAACTCCTTCCAAGGCCATGTGGTAGTAGTAGAAGATGATTACTGGAATAAAACACTTCTTCAGACCGTCATTTCTCCGCAAGTAGAGAAAGTAAGCCTCTTTGAAAGTGCGTCAGATGCTTTAGATTTCATCTTAAAAAATCGGACCAGTATAGACTTAGTTTTAACTGACATTAGCATGCCTGAATTTAGTGGTGTAGACCTGCTGAATCGCTTACAAGTTGCTCAGGTTTCTACACCAGTGGTGGCCATAACTGCTCACGCTATGCCAGAAAAGCTCAAGCAATTCAATGAACTCGGCTTTAAGGCTATTATTACCAAACCATTCAATGAGGGCGGCATACGAGCCGTTTTACAAGATTTTCTAACAGAAAAGGAACAAGATCAAATGTCTAATAACCAAGAACCCTACGTCTTTAATTTTGAAAGAATAAAGCAGTTTGCTGGTGAAGACAAAAGCCTTTTAGATGACTTGGTGAGGAGCCTGATTGACAATAATTCCCAGAACCTGAACCTATTTGAGGAGCATTTAGAAGAAAAAAACAGAACGCTTTTATCTGATATGGCTCACAAGATGATACAGACTTACGACAGCCTACAGCTTAATCAGGTTGTTGAGCGTTTAAAAAGCATAGAAGTCTATCATGAGCTTGGTAAGCCAGAACGCATGTTAGAAGAGGCCAACAGCCTTCTTCCAGAATTAAAATCTATTCACCTACAGCTATTGAGTATTAGGCCTTAATCTGGTACTTGGAAATTTTATTATACAAAGTAGATCGGTCTATATTGAGCAATTCGGCTGCTTTTGACTTGTTGTAACGAACTTCTTCTAAAACCCGCTGAATAGTCTCCTTTTCTTGATGTTCCTGGATATTCTTTAGGTCATAGCCTGGAGTGTTCTGTTCAGCATTGGGCTGCTGCGCTCTAGATTCAGTTATTAAAGTTTCTGGAATATGCCCTAAGCCAATCTGCCCCCTTTGGCAAAGCAGAGTTGCTCTCCTTACTACATTGCGCAATTCGCGTAAGTTGCCTGGCCAATGGTAAGCCTTAAAAACCGACACTACCTCTTCGGCAAAGCCTGTCACTTCTAAATCTAGTTCATTATTAGAGCTGTGGAGGAAAAAATCTAGGTATTCATCTAAGTCTTCCATCCTGTTCCTCAACGGTTCAAGATGCAGTTCAAACTCATTCAATCGGTGGTATAAGTCTAAGCGAAAGTGCTGTGAATCAATGGCACCGGCCATCTTTTCATTGGTAGCTGCAATTACTCTAACATCTACTTTAATCTCCTTTTCGCTCCCCACCTTTCGAACACTCCTCTCTTCCAATGCACGCAGCAATTGCACCTGAACATCGTAAGGAAGATTGCCTACTTCGTCTAGAAAGAGAGTGCCTCCATTAGCAATTTCAAACTGTCCTTTTTTGTCACTAAGGGCGCCCGTAAATGCTCCTTTTACATGACCAAACAGCTCGCTGGCCGCCAGTTCCTTAGAGAGCGAACCACAGTCGATGGTCGCGAATACTTCATTGGCACGCTTACTCTTCTCGTGGATCATTCGCGCAGCATATTCTTTACCCGTTCCGCTTTCGCCTAAAATCAATACACTCATTTTGGTAGGCGCTACCAGTTGAATGTGCTCCCATGTTTGCAGAGACTTCTCCCCTTTGCCAACAATATGTTTTCTCTCCGACTGCTTAGGTTTCGATTCTCTTTGCTTTGACTCAGCTTCAGAACTTACTCCTTGCTTATGTTTCAAAGCAGCTTTTACAGTTAGCAAAAGTTCATCTGGATTGACAGGTTTAGTCACAAACTCAAAAGCTCCCAGTTGAATTGATTTTACTGCTGTTCTAATATCTTGATAGTTAGTCATGAGAATCATGGCCGACTTTGGTGAAACCTCCTTCACCTTTTCCATTAACTCAAGCCCATTTAAGTCGGGCAGCTTAAAGTCTGTAAGTACCAAATCTGGAGTTTCTTGCGAAAGGCTCTCGAGAGCTGAGGCAGAACTGAATACTGAGTTCACCTTAAAATCATTTCTGATAAGAAATGACGAGAGCATTTTATTGAATGAGGGGTCATCATCTACCACAAGAATGGTGTGCTGCATGGGTAATTCTATTTAGGCTAAGTTTAAGGGTTAACGAGCAGAAGCCCTATTTGTGTTCAAAAGTAATTAGCAAAAGCCTAAAATGAGTAAGGCCGCCCTTGGAAGGCGACCTTATACTACTCACATCTGGGTCACACGCGATGCTCTAAACAACCAAATAGCATCACCTATTTCTGAGCATCAATCTTCTTCTCTCTCAAGAACTTACCGGTCATATCGAAATGAACAGCGTACTTATCTGAATCTCTCATTACAATGAACTCGATGAATTCGTTAGTCTGAGACTCTACTTTGAAAACTTTCTCCACATTTTCGTCTTTGTAGGTGCTCTTTTCCCAACCTGCTTTAACTGCATCTGGCAATTGCTCCAACTTAATTTCTGTTTTCTTTTCTTGTTGTTGCTCCTGAACTACTGGATTCTGTGCGTTTTGAGCAAGTGCTACAGTTGAGAATCCGAACATGGCTATCATTAGGGTGCTTAAAATTGTCTTTTTCATGATTTTGATTTTTAAGTGATTAATCTATTTGCCAAGTATTAATGAAAACCTTGTGCCAGAACCAATAAAAATCATAAACCATTGAATAACAGCTAGTTAAAAATAATAACTGAAATTACCATGTGTAGAACCAAACCACAGAGTGTGGAATAATTCTACACTTTGTTGAATTGACCTGAAGTTACAGAGTGGCTACAGCAGGCCTTTCTTTTCCAGATCTGCTCTAAGTGCGTTATGGTTAGCCCAGAATTTGTCCTTGATTATTTTCCAGAGCTTTTGAGCTTCGGGGGTGCGGTCTAAAGCATCTGTTTGCGGATCTTCATCGAATAGAATGAGCCAAAATTGATAATTTTCTTTTTGAGAGAAGCGCCTTAAGTATTCCAAAGCTTTTTCGGTTTCACCACGGTAGGCATAATAAGCGTAGTAGTTCAGGTCTTGGTAAATAGTCTGATCTGTTTTGATGAACTCAAAATAGTCTTGATAGAACTCATCTGCCTGTTCTTTCATCCCTAGTTTATCGAATACAGCTCCAATTTTGCCATGTTCATGCCGGTAAATGTCTAGGTTATTCTCCTCCCTTATATCGAGGAATATTTTGTAATAGTAATAGGCAGAATCGAACTCCCCCATGAAAAAACTCACTTTGCCAATTTCCTGCAGAATGTCTAATCTGGAAGAATCCTTCTTCCACTCTACCACAAGCCTCTTTCTTAGTGAAGCCTCGTTTTTATCTTGTCCATACTGAACAAAAGCCTTTACGTAATTAGAAAAACCGTTATTCTGGCTGTAATCTAATGACCTGTTCACATAATAAAGCGCCTCATCTACAAAACCGGTCTGAATTAATGCATTACTTAGGTGCAGGTACAAATAGCTTGTAGTCAAGGAGTCGTACCCTTCATTATTTAACTGAATACCTCTTAATGCATACTCCAAATACTTATTGGTGTCAGGCATGTAGTTGGCATATAAATCGGAAAGCATGTTGATGATTTCAACGTTATTAGGAGATAGCTCTAATGCTCTCTCTAAGTATTTTACCTGTTCTGGATAATCACCAATGTATTGATAGTAAAGTGCGATAGCCATTAAACTTTCCGGAGAATTAGCATCTAATTCCATGGCTTTATCTGCATTGTCTTTGATGTTTTGTTCATGCACTTTCTGTGACTGAAAAAGGTCTAGGTAGAAGTAACAAATAGTTAAGGCTGCATAAGCCTTAGAGAAGTTTTCGTCTAACTCTATCGCCTTTTCAAAGTAAGGTTTAGCCAAATTCAATTTCTCCAAATCTCCCATTACTAAAAGGTTTTTACCTTTTAGGTAATTATCATAGGCCACTAGGTTAGAGGTTGGAATTTTGGTGATTTGCCTGCGCTCTTCTGGAGTAATAATAGCCCTTATCTCACTAGCAATGTTACTAGCAATTTCTTGCTGAATCTTGAAAATATCTTTAGAGTCTCGTTCATATTGAGCTGCCCATAAGTGTTTATCCGTAGTCGCTTCAATTAGCTGAATATTGAGCAAAATTCTATCCCCAACTTTCTGGCCACTACCTTCAACAAAATAGCTCACACCAAGCTCTCCAGCTATTTCTGGTCCAGATTTGGCTGAGTTTCGATACTTCTCGGCAGAAGTACGGCTTATCACTCTCAAATCGCCAATTTTCTGAAGATTGTTAAGAGTTGATTCCATCAGTCCATTTACCAAATACACATTAGAAGAATCCGCACTGTCGTTCTTAAAAGGCAAAACAGCAATGGACTTCTCCAAAACAATATCGTTGCCATCAGCCCTTGTATTAAACAAGACTACTGCTAATAATAGCACAACGAATATCCCTCCTACTATTAGCAAAGGAGTTTTAATTGTCGATTTTGATTGAGAAGGAATTGATTCTTCAGTTGAAACTTCCACCTTTTCGGGCGTTTGTACCTCTTCTTGAACGTGCAATCTTTTCCCTACTTCTCCTGGAGGATACCCATATTGTTCTCGGAAACATTTAACGAAATAAGAAGTACTGCTAAAACCAACTTGATCGGAAACTTCAGTTACATTAAGAGAACCTTCTTGCAATAAACGCATGGCCTCTTGTAACCTCACTTCTCTGATGTATTGACTGACCGACAGCCCTGTTAGCTTCTTCAACTTGCGCAATAAGTTGGAACGGCTCATACCAGCCTCTGTTGCCAACTCAGAAACACCGAAAGTCTCATTAGACATATGCTGCTCAACCAATGCTCTGAGCTTGTCTAAAAAAATCTGATCATGAGGAGAATGAGTTGGCATTGTTTCGCGCTAAAGCTGATACAAAAAAGTAAAATTTAAGCCGAACTAACAACATGTTCCAAACAGCCTCAATTGGCTATATAATCAACTTTTGCATCATAATTTATACTGATGCACCATAATTCTCAGGGTTGATTTAAACTTTATATAATCCGCATCAGGGTCGATAACGCTGCCTTTCCATTTCTCAGGACCTTTGAGCTACCGAAACAAACAGAAAAACTCAAAACGATAAAATCATGAAAATTGAATCACTCAAAACCTTGAAAGCGGTATCTATTGTATTTCTACTAAGCCTCTTTCTAAATGCCTGTTCGCAAACTCAGAACAATAATGAGTCAGAAGCTGAAGGAGTTACTGCAACAACGGTAAAAGCTCCGAAAACTCCGATACACGATGCCGTTATAATAGGTGACTTGGCTGCTGTAAAACAACATATTGCCGCCAATACAGACTTAAACAAAAAGGAGTCTATAGGAGGTGCTACTCCATTAATCTTAGCTACTGTTTTCGGTAGAGATGAAATTGCTAAGGAACTGATAGAAAATAATGCAAAACTCAATATTCAAAACAACGATGGTTCTACCGCTGTTCACACTGCCGCCTTCTTCTGTAGAACAGAAATTCTAGAAATGCTTTTAGAAGCTGGAGCAGATAAGTCGGTAAAAAACAACTTTGGCGCCACAGCACTAGAATCTACTCAAGCACCTTTTAAGGCAGTAGAAGGCATTTACAACATGATGGCACAGCAGCTTAAGGGAATGGGCTTACAACTAGACATGGAGCGCATAGAAAAAACCCGACCTCAGGTGGTAGATATGCTTAAGTAATCAAGGTCAGAAACTCAAAATATCAACATTATGCTAGTTACAGAAAGAAGATACGATATAGACTGGATGCGCGTAATTGCTATCGGCCTATTACTAATCTATCACATTGCAATTGCCTTTCAGCCATGGGGTTTGCTGGTCGGCTTTATTCAAAGTGATGAACCAATGCCCTCACTCTGGATCCCTATGACAATGCTTAATGTTTGGCGTATACCACTGCTCTTTTTCGTATCAGGCATGGGAGTCTTTTTCGCTATGAGAAAAAGAAACATACTGGGGCTTTTAAAGGAAAGAACGGTTCGCATACTTATTCCATTCATCTTCGGTTTTTTAGCCATTTCACCATTGCATGTGGTATTAATAATGGACTATTATGGACAAGCTCCACAGTATATGCCATCTGCTGGTCACCTTTGGTTTCTAGGAAATATCTTCACCTATGTACTCATCCTTTCTCCTCTTTTTTACCACCTAAAGAAGAACGATCAGGGCAAGTTGGCAGTGGGCATCAAAAAGCTCTTTTCTAACCCGCTAGGTTTGGCTGTTGCTATAATTATTATGGTAGCTGAAGCTGTACTAGTAAACCCTAATCCCTTTGAGCTTTATGCCGAAACTTGGCATGGCTTCTTTATTGGTCTGTTAGCTTTTCTATTAGGCTTTCTATTTGTTTTTAGTGGAAAAGGCTTCTGGTCAATGCTTTTAAAATGGAAATGGGTGTTTGTTATACTAGCCTCTGCCATCTACATTTTTAGATTGATTGAATTCGACTTGGTTGCACCTAGCTATTTAATGTCGATTGAGTCTTGCCTATGGATTTTTAGTGCATTCGCTTTTGCCCTAAAGTACCTGAACAAACCAAGTAAGACCCTAACCTATTTGAGTCAGGCCGCCTACCCGATATACATCATACACATGTTTATGTTATATGGTGCTTGTTGGTTGATTTTTCCTCTTGAAATGCCCGTTGAGCTTCAATTTATGTTGGTAGTATTATTCACGTTTATTGGCTGCTTTGCGCTTTATGAATTGGTCATTCGTAGAGTTAGCTTGTTGCGCCCTTTATTTGGTCTAAAACTCGAAAAGAAGAAGGTTGAGCAGGTCAACTTAGAGGTGAAGGAAGTTTAACCTTCACCTCTTCTTTGCCAAAATTGATTAGTTTTAACCATTCAATTTTTGGCTTATGAGACTTTTATCTGGCTTTCTATTTTTCCTACTCTTAGTTGGATGTTCTAATCAAAACCATGTAGAAAAACTCAATGGAACTTGGGAATTGGTTGCACAAGAGATTGGAGGAATGAAACTTCCTGTAACCGCCTCGCTCAATCAAACTCTCGTGATTAATGGTGAAGAATATTCAATGACAGCCGAGAGTGTAGACAAAGGCACCATAACTGCCAATGAAACGCAATTGGACATTTTTGGCACTGATGGCCCCAACGCTGGCAAAACATTTAAGGCTATATACAAGCTTGAAAATGACAAATTAACTATATGCTACAACCTAAGTGGCGATAGCTATCCAGAAGAATTCTCAACAGACGGTAAGGCAATGTTTTTCATGGCTACTTTTGAAAAAGCCAATTGAAGCTTAAATTGGAGAAGAATTTAATGAGATGAACAACACAATAAGCACAGCAGACAGAATACAACTTCCTTTTCAGTTCGATGTAGAAAAGATGTTGGCCGAGGTGAGACAAATGAACCTCAATAATTTCATTTACTATAATGTAATTCCGCTGAGATCACCCGCCCACATGGTAGACCCAAGTTTGCCAGTTCCACCTCCTACGGAAGACTTTGCAGATGGTTCTTGGACAGAGTGGATGGATACGGCAGACCTTAAATTATCTCCCTACCTGAAGGAAGTGGTAAACACGTTTAAGGAACACACCACCGTTACGCTAGTCAGAATATTAAGGCTGGCAGCTGGCAATGTAGTAAAAGAACATTGCGACCCTACTTTAGGTGTGGAGATTCCAAAATCTGTGATTAGACTCACTGTGCCCATTTTAAACGAAAGCGGTGTTGAATTCTACCTCAACGGAGAACCTGTTCCTATGAAACCTGGAGAGTGTTGGTATATGCGACTTACCGACCCGCACAGTGTAATAAACAACAGCAGTGAAGACAGAATTAACCTCACCATAGATATGATTCCAAACGATTGGGTAAAGTCTCGTCTACTGAAGGAGAGTTAAGCTCCTTTTTCTCGAAACAATTAATAGCGCTTCCGTGTATATCTTCATGCACGGATTTTTTTATTTAAGATGCAGCGAATTTCAACACCTAAAATAGGCTCCGCTATATGCATTGCGGTCTTACTTTTACTTTCTTCAAGTGCTTTCGGTCAAAAGGTAGAAAGAGAGTCTAGAATTAAAAGCCCTGAAGTACCCGAAAAGGCACTAGAATACATTGAACAAACCTCTTTAGACAAAGTGAAATGGTACAGAGAAACTGGCCTAGAGTCAATTTCATTTGAAGCCAAATTCAAACATGAAAGAAGATGGTATAGTGTAGAATTCTCAGAAGAAGGTGTTTTAGAAGATATCGAAATAGAAATAGACTTACATCAGGTGCCAGAACCTACCAGAGAATCGATCGATAAGTATCTTGAGGCTGAATTTAAAAGGCACAGAATAAAGAAGGTTCAGATTCAGTATAAACAGACTTCTTTACAAGCTTTGATAAAGGAAGAAGTATCCAAAACCGATTCTCCTCATGCTTTTGAGTTGGTAGTAAAAGGCAAGAAATCTAGGCTTATGAAGCTCTGGGAAGTTGCTTTTAGTTCTACAGGTAAGTATATATCAATAGATCAAATTCTCAACAGAAACAGCACCCACCTTGAATACTAGACTTAGCACATTGGTATTACTGGGACTGCTCTGTTTCAGTGGGTTGAGAGCACAAAACACTTTTCAGACCGGAGCTCTTCCTGGTATAAACTTCAATAAAGATCTTGGTGAAATCTATTCACTCAATTTTAAAATTGAGAGTCGTGAGCAGTTTTGGGGAGGCGAAGTAGGAAGTGATGCACCATTCAACCATCAGCATTTACTCACTGACTTTACGCTAATTGGCTCTAGGCAAGTGGGGCTATCCGAAAAGGTGAACTTTGGTTACATGTTTCGCTTGGAAGAAGGAGAAACCATACACAGAACCATACAACAGTTTTCCTTTATCAGCAGACTGAGAACATTCAGCCTAGGGCACCGATTAGTAACTGATCAAACCTTTGAACCTGAAGAAAGCACTGCCTTTAGGTTACGATATCGTGTTAGTGCAGAACTGCCATTGGATGGAGATAAGGCAGATCCTGGGGAATTCTACGTAAAACTGAATAATGAATTATTACAGGGTTGGCAAGATGGTAGCAAGCCATTATTAGAGTACAGATTTGGACCGTTCTTAGGCTACTCATTAGATCAAACACATAAGCTAGAAGTAGGCCTAGACTACCGCAACAGATCCATTTTAACTGACCCCACTCGCCACAGTTACTGGCTGAGTATCAATTGGTTTTTCAAATTGTAAAGCATTTCCAAATCCAAAAGCACCTTTCTCTAAATAAGTCCAAAACTATTCCTCGCTTCCTTTTTCAAGGCATATAAAACTCTTACCTTTGCGGCCTGAAATACAAGCCCTATGATTGCAGCACAGAACGTATCCCTTGCATTTGGTAAAAGAGTACTGTTTGACGAAGTAAATATTAAGTTTCAAGGCAATAACTGCTATGGCGTTATTGGTGCCAACGGAGCTGGAAAATCTACTTTCCTGAAAATCCTTTCTGGTGAAATAGACCCTAACTCAGGTTCTGTAACCATGGAGCCAGGCAAACGAATGGCAGTACTTAAGCAGAACCACTTTGAGTTCGATGAAGTATCTGTGCTTGACACTGTAATGATGGGCCATACCGTGCTTTGGGGCATTATGAAAGAGAAAGATGCTATTTACATGAAGCCAGACTTCTCTGAAGAGGATGGTATCAAGGCATCTGAGCTTGAGGCACAGTTCGCTGAAATGGATGGCTGGAATGCAGAGTCTGATGCTGCTGCCCTTCTTAGCGGATTGGGTATTTCTGAAGACCTCCACTACAGCTTAATGAAAGACCTGAATGGTAGCCAGAAAGTGAGAGTTCTCTTAGCTCAGGCATTATTCGGTAATCCTGACCTACTCATTCTCGATGAGCCTACCAACGACCTTGACCTGAATACCATCAGCTGGTTAGAAGACTTCCTTCTTGAATTCAAAAACACTGTGATTGTTGTATCTCACGACCGTCACTTCTTAGATACCATTTGTACTAACATTGTCGATATCGACTTTAGCCAAGTGAAGCTTTACACTGGTAACTATAGCTTCTGGTATCAGTCGAGCCAATTGGCGCTTTCTCAGCGTTCTGCAGCCAACAAAAAGGCTGAAGAGAAGAAGAAAGAACTTCAAGAATTCATTGCTAGATTCTCGGCTAACGCTTCAAAATCTAAGCAGGCAACCAGTAGAAGAAAGCTATTGGATAAGATTAACGTAGATGATATTCAGCCTTCAACCAGAAGGTATCCGGCTATTATCTTCCAGCAAACCAGACAAGCAGGAGATCAGATTTTAGAGATCAAAAACCTATCGAAGTCGAACGATGAGAAGAAGCTTTTCGGTGGTCTTGACCTGTTCGTGAATCGAGGTGACAAAATTGCTGTATTGAGCAAAGACAGTGTGGCTACTACAGCCTTCTTTAAAATATTAATGGGTGAAGAAAAAGCTGATACTGGAGAGTTCAAATTCGGTCAGACTATCACCACGGCTTATTTACCAAACGACAACTCTAAGTACTTCGATACAGACGAAAATCTAATCGATTGGCTTCGACAGTTCTCTGAAGGCGAAAAAGACGAGGTATTCATTAGAGGCTTCCTTGGTAAAATGCTTTTCTCTGGTGAGGAAGTATTCAAAAAGGCAAACGTGCTTTCTGGAGGTGAAAAAGTACGTTGTATGATTTCACGTATGATGCTTGCACAAGGCAACGTGCTCATCATTGACGAACCAACTAATCACTTAGACCTTGAATCTATTCAGGCCTTCAACAACGCCTTGAAAGATTTCCCAGGAACAGTTCTATTCACTTCTCATGACCACGAGTTCACTCATACGGTTGCTAACAGAATCTTGGAGATTGGACCGAAAGGCTACCTAGACAAGCTCAGCACTTACGATGATTACATCGCGAATGAGGAGTGGATGGCTCAGAGAGAGAAGATTTACTAGGAAGCTTATATAAAGCTCAACCCTATAGTTTTATGAACTGGGCAGCTCAAACGGTGCTACCTCCCTTATAGCCTCTAGTGTGCAAACGTTGGCATTCCTGAATAGCTAGCAAACGAGTATATTACCTTTTCAATAATGTACTCGCTTCATGCTCAACTTTCAGAAGAACCTAACCAAGCCCTTCTTTATGGTGCTTAGCCTTCCGGCTACAGCCATGGGATTCGCGCTTTCCGTTCAAATTGCAGCCCTTAGCTGGATTCTCAACACCAAATTCGGCTTCAACCTTGAAGAGATAGGCTACGTATGGCTCGCTGGCCCAGCAGCTGGAATTCTCGGTCAAGTAATTATAGGCTTGGTCAGTGACAATGTCTGGTTCTGGGGCGGAAGAAGAAGGCCATTCATCCTAATTGGTGGAATTATTGCCTCCATAATGCTACTAGCGCTTCCAAATATTGGAGTAATCAGTGAGGCTTTAGGTTTGGAAGAAGTGATTGGTGTTGCCATAGCGGTAGCCTTGTCTTTAGATCTAGCCATAAACATTAGCTTCAACCCTACCCGATCAGTCATTGCGGATGTAACTCCCAAAGGTGCTGTTAGAACCAAAGGCTACACATGGATGCAAACCATCTCCGGTTTCTTCGGGGTAGTAGCCTACCTGATTGGAGCGTTCATCAGTAATTACACTTTGATCTATCTCGGAGCGATATTGGTTTTTCTTTTCTCCGTGATTCCTACCCTCTTCATAACAGAGCCCAAAAACCTTACGCCTGAAGATGAAATCATCGATACAGATCAGTCTAAACAGAAAACCAACCTACCAGAGTTTTTGAAAGTTTGTGTAGCGCATGCCTTTACATGGATTGGTGTTCAAACCATGTTCATTTACACCTTCTCCTTTATTAAAGAGAACATTATGGGCTTTGGAACTACGGAACAGCTTACAGAAGCTCAAAACGATGAGGTTGGATTTATAACAGGTGTTTCATTTGCCATTCTGAACACGGTTGGTTTCTTACTCCCTGCATTGGTTCTAGAACCTATTACCAAAAAAATTGGGAGAGTAAAAACACATATGTTGTGTATAGCAACTATGGCCATTGGCTATCTCCTCATCATTCTATTCGGAAACTCCTCCGCAACCCTTTTCATACTGATGGCAGTTGTTGGTATCGGCTGGGCTGCTGTGGTGAGTTTACCTTTTGCTATAATGTCAGAAACTGTTGATCAAAGCCGAATGGGCTGGTATATGGGTTTGTTCAATTTGTCTGTGGTGTTACCACAATTAGTGGCATCAGGGCTTGGTGGTTTTATAGATACTGCCGAAGACAAATCCATGATATTCATTATCAGCGCCATTTCTTTAGGTATTTCGGCCGTGCTTTGGCTTCTGGTCAAGGAGAACAAAAACAATATTCAGCACAGCTAAACTTCATAGTATGAACTCAAAATCAATGAAAAATACGCTATCAATTCTCATCTGTTTTATCATCATTATGACTTCCTGTGAGAGCCAACCCACCTACGAGACTTTAACTGATTACCCTGTTTATAAGGGTGCAGACCTAGGCTTTACTTACACTCCTAAAGAGACAGCCTTTAGGCTTTGGTCGCCCGCTGCTCAAGAAGTAAAACTCAATATTTACTCTGCAGGAAACGGTGACAACTTGGAAAGCACCTACAAAATGAAAAGGGACGATGCCGGAACCTGGACGTTCAAAGCTTCTGGCGACCTTCAAGATAAGTACTATACTTATCAGGTAATGCAAAATGGAGAGTGGCTTCAAGAAAAGCCCGATCTCTATGCCGTTGCTGTTGGCGTAAATGGGCAAAGAAGCATGATTGTAGATTTGGACAAAACCGACCCTGAAGGTTGGGCAAATGCCCAAAGACCAGCCCTTGAAAACTATACCGACATCATTATTTATGAACTGCACATCCGTGACATGACAATCCACCCATCTTCGGGTTCATCGCAGCCTGGAAAATACAAGGGCTTAGTAGAAGAAGGCACAAGAAGTCCGAAAGGATTAACCACCGGAATAGACCACATCAAAGAGTTGGGAATAACACATGTTCATCTATTACCTACTTTCGACCACAGATCGATTGATGAAACTAGATTGGACGAACCTCAATACAATTGGGGCTATGACCCACTAAACTACAATGTGCCTGAGGGTAGTTTTTCGAGCAATCCATACGATGGCAGAGTTCGAATTAAGGAATTCAAGGAGATGGTGCAGCAGTTCCACAAAAATGGAATCAGAGTAATTCTTGATGTGGTGTACAACCATACTGGCCAAACGGAAGACTCTAACTTCAACCAGCTTGTACCAAGATATTATTACCGCCAGAATGAAGAAGGCGGATTCTCAGATGCATCAGCCTGCGGCAACGAAACCGCGTCAGAAAGAGAAATGATGCGCAAATACATTGTGGAGTCTGTTCAATATTGGGTGAATGAGTATCACTTGGATGGTTTCCGTTTCGACCTGATGGGAATACACGATATGCAAACCATGAATGAGGTAAGTGCGGCAGTTAGAGCCATTGACCCGAGCATTTTTGTTTATGGTGAAGGCTGGACAGCTGGCTCTTCTCCCCTTCCTTCGGAACAACAAGCCCTTAAAGCCAACACCTACAAAATGCAGAATGTAGCGGCCTTCAGCGATGATCTTAGAGATGGCTTAAAAGGAAGCGTTTTTGAACATGAAGAAGGTGGTTTTGCCAGCAACCGACAAGGTCTAAAGGAAAGTATCAAATTCGGAGTAGTAGCTTCTACTCAACATCCACAAGTGAACTACGACTCCGTGAATTACTCAAATGCGCCTTGGGCTGCAGAACCAAGCCAAACCATAAGCTATGTGTCTTGCCACGACAACCATACTTTATTCGATAAACTGACCATTTCGAACCCGGAGGCAAGTGAAGCTGAACTTATCAAAATGCATAAGCTAGCTGAAACCATTGTGCTTACTTCTCAAGGAGTATCGTTCGTACATGCCGGCATGGAAATGCTTAGAACCAAAGATGGAGTAGAAAACTCCTATAACTCACCAGACTCCATCAATCAAATTGATTGGACAAGAAAGGAAAAGTATGAAGACGTTTTCAACTACTATAAAGGTTTGATCGCACTCAGAAAGAACCATCCCGCCTTTAGAATGACAAGTACCGAACAAATTCAAGAACACCTAGAATTCTTAGACTATGAAGGTGAAAATTTCTTGGGCTATCAGATCAAAGAAAACGCTAACGGAGACTCTTGGAGTGATATTTTGGTTCTCCTAAATGGAGGCAACCTGAATAAGACCATCAGCTTACCAGAAGGCTCATGGACGGTAGTGCTCGATGGAAAAAATGTCAATGAATTTGGCATTAGAAAAGCCGGAAGAAGCATTACTATTCCAGCTTTTACACCATTCGTTCTAAAGAGAAATTAGAGATTAATCTCCGTTTCAAAAACCTTAACCGCATGCCCTTTAATGAGTGTGCGGTTTTCTTTTACCGTTACAAAGAGTTCTCCTCCCCTTGCCGAGGCTTGGTAGCATCTAAACTCAGTTTGATTTTTCTTACCCGACCAATATGGTGAAAGAATAGTATGAATGAATCCAGTCACTGGGTCTTCCTTAATACCGAGATTCGGAGCAAAATATCGCGAAACGAAATTATACTCTCCTGAATCATCCCAACCAGACACCATTACGCCATTGACAGCAAGTTCTGCAATGATGTCAGAAGATGGGTTTGCCTTTCTCACTGACTCAGACGAATCTAAAATGACAATTAGCTCATTTGGCACTTCTAACACTTCAACAACGGAAGCTCCGAACAACTCCTTAGCTTTAGTTAGGCTTGAACCTTTATAAGGAGAAGGGTCCGTTCTCGGAAAATCCATCAGAAGAGTACCATCATGCTGCTTTCTTACAATTAAATCACCACTTAAGGTTTCGAAAGTTATTGGCTGGTCAGCATCATGAATTCCTTCTTCAAAAAGCACAAAAGCTGAGGCCAAAGTAGCATGGCCGCACAATGGGACTTCCCTAGCCGGGGTAAACCATCTTAAGCCATATTTATCTCCTTTTTTCTCTATGAAAGCTGTCTCGGCCAAGTTCATCTCCGTTGCCAAAGCTTGCATGGTGTCTTCGCTCAATGCTTCTTCTACCAAACAAACACCTGCCGGGTTGCCTTTGAAAATCTCTTGAGTAAACGAATCAATTTGAAACAGTCTCATTGGTCTTTTTATTTTTAAATATCACATTTAGCACTACTCCCGTCATAACAGCAGCCATTCCAAGGTAGGTTAACACATTAAAAGTCTCATCGAAAAGGAAGAAACCGAACCCTAAAGCATAAAGAATACCTATGAAGTTGATATTAGAAACTTTAGAAAGTTCTTCCGACTGATAGGCAATAGTCATGAAATACTGGGCAATTTGAGTAAGTACCCCAACTCCTATTAAAATAAGCCATTCAATACCTTCTGGCTGAACCCAATTTAATGCGGAGTAAACTCCCACAATGGGTAAGGTCACTAAAGGGAAATAGAAAATAATTACCAACGGGTGCTCAGAGGTTTTTAGTTTTCGAATCATGTTATAGGCAACCCCAGAGAAAAATGCAGCACCCACACCAAGCAATGCCATAAAAGGCGAAATCCTTGGGTCGAACCCTTTAATCATCACAATACCAATAAATGACATGGCGAAGAATAACCACTGAATAGGTCGAACCTTCTCCCCTACAATCCAAATACCGATAAGGGTGGTGAAAATCGGGCCTAAGAACATTAGCGTCACCGCACTGGCTAAAGGAATCTCTTGAAGTGTTGTAAAAAACATCATGAGTGCCAATGCTCCAGCAAGGCCACGAATAAGCAATATCTTTTTATTCTTCCCTAAGAGCGGAATTCCTTTCATCTTTAATGTGACACCCGACATAAAAAATGAAACAATAGACCTGAAAAGAATGATTTCTATAGCAGGTATATTTGGTAAGAATTTTACCAGCACATTCATTACAGCAAAAATGAACGTAGCAAGCATCATATAAAGCACTCCTTTGGAAAGCATGCGCAAAGATGCACTTATTCATAAAATGAAGCTCAGCAAATGGCATTAAAAGTAGGACAAAAAGCACCCCTTTTCGAATTAAAAAATTCGGAAGGAAAATCAGTAAAACTAGAAGAAAACCTCCCTTGTATCGTTTACTTCTACCCTAAAGATTTCACTCCAGGTTGCACGGCAGAAGCTTGCAGTTTTAGAGACAACCATCAGGTTTTTAAAGATTTCGACATCACAGTTTTTGGAATAAGTAGAGACTCTGTAGCCTCTCACAAGAAATTCAAGGAAGAACATCAGTTAAGTTTCGACTTGCTTTCCGATACCTCTGGGAAAGTTTGCAAGCAGTACGATGCGCTAATGCCAATTGTTAAAGTTCCCAAGAGGATCACCTATCTTATTGATGCCGAACAAAGAGTTAGGGCAGTATATTCGGACATGTTTGGAGCAACCAAACACATTAAATCAATGATAAATCAATTAAAAACTGAATAAAAGTCGTTTTTCTACGTTCGAATGATAAATTTGTGAGCTAACCTCTATAAGGATTTAGATGAGAATTATCCTTTCCCTCTGCTTAATAGTTTGCACAACCATTCAGGTAAGTGCACAGCAATATGTAACTACAGGAGATTTCGACAGGATTTCGAAAGCATCTTTTGGTATAGGCTTAAACACCTACTTTGGTGAATTAAGGAGAGCAACAGACCCCAAATTACAAACTGGGTTAAGTGCTACAATTGGCTATGAGCACCTTTTTACCGATCAGATTGCCATTAGAACAGGTTTATCTATTTATAAAATCCAAGCAGACGATTCTCTTTCACCCTTACCAGATAATAAAGTTAGGAACCTAAACTTCAAGGCCACCAACTTTGAGTTGGTAGTTCAGGCTATGTATTACGCTTTCAGACACCCTGCTTCGGGCTACAAAGACAGGGCTTTTGCTAATCCTTACATACACCTAGGTATTGGAGTAACAAGTAACAACCCTAAGGCTGAACTTGCTGGCACTACTTACGATTTGCGACCTCTGTCACTAGAGGGTGTTCAATACGGTGGTTTAGCCCTAGCCATTCCGATGGGTTTTGGATTCAATTTTTACCTTTCTAGAAATTTTGACCTCCAAATGGAGGTGCAATACACCATGGCAATGACAGGTTATTTGGACGATGTAAACTCGGTTTACAGAGATCCTGCCTCTTTTTCTGAAACCGATGGTGTAGATGCTACTACCTTAGGTTTATTATCCGACCCAAGAGCAGCGCTCTCTCCACCCGTTGAACCTGTTCCTGCAGGCACTATTCGCGGTGATGGTACTAACGATTCTTATCTTCGTTTTGGGTTTAGGCTTGCGTACTATTTGCCAAAATCACTTTACGGTAAGTCTTCAATCCGCTGCAAAGTGGTTAAGCGTACAAGATAGAGCCATCTTTAATTTCCACTTTCCTATCTGAGAGTTCAGCGAGCTCCTCATTATGGGTTACAATAACAAATGTTTTTTTAAACTGATCTCTTAAATCGAAGAAGAGCTTATGCAGTTGCTCCGCGTTTTTTGAATCTAGGTTTCCACTAGGCTCATCTGCAAAGACAATGTTAGGGTCATTAATCAAAGCTCGAGCTACAGCTACTCGTTGTTGCTCTCCACCAGATAATTCTGATGGCCTATGATTAGCTCGGGCACCAATACCAAGAATTTCCAGAAGTTCCTTGCCCCTACTTTTTACTTCAGCATCTGGTTTACCAGAAATAAAACCAGGCAAACACACATTTTCTATAGCACTGAATTCTGGTAACAGGTTATGAAATTGAAAGACAAAGCCCAATTGACTATTTCTGAATTTTGCTAGCTTATTGGCAGATAGAGCTACTACATCATAGCCGTTGATAGTAAGACTGCCAGCATCTGGTTTGTCTAAAGTCCCTAAAATATGAAGCAAGGTACTCTTTCCTGCTCCCGAAGCCCCCACAATAGAAACAACCTCATTATTCATCAAATCTAGTTCTACATTCTTCAGCACCTGCAAGTCATTATATGACTTGGATATATTGTTCGCCTTTAGGATAATTTCAGACATATTTTCAAACATAACGAATAGCAATGAAAGCAGTATATGGATGATCTCTAATAAACTGAATTCACTTGTTATTATAACCCCAAAGATTTAGCTTCGCACCAAATTAAAAGCGTCATGAATATTCACGAATACCAAGCAAAAGAATTACTAAAAGGATACGGTGTAAAAATTCAAGAAGGCCTAGTTGCTGAAACCCCTGAAGAAGCGACTGAAGCTGCTAAAAAGCTAAATGCAGAAACCGGAACTAGCTGGTACGTAGTTAAAGCCCAAATTCATGCCGGAGGTAGAGGTAAAGGTAAAGTTCAAGAAACTGACTCTAATGGTGTAGTTCTTGCCAAAAGCCTAGAAGAGGTTGCTCCTAAAGCAGAAGCTATTTTGGGAGGAACTCTTGTTACTCACCAAACCGGAGCAGAGGGCAAAAAAGTAAACAAAGTATTAATCGCTCAAGATGTTTACTACCCAGGCGATTCTGAGCCTAAAGAATACTACCTATCAATTCTTTTAGACAGAGCTAAAGGTTGCAATGTAATTATGGCTTCTACCGAAGGTGGTATGGACATTGAAACTGTTGCCGAAGAGACTCCTGAAAAAATTATTAAAGAGTGGATTGACCCTAAGGTTGGCCTCCAAGGATTCCAAGCAAGAAAAGTAGCGTTTAAGCTAGGTTTGGAAGGTCAGGCTTTCAAAGAAATGGTTAAGTTCATCTACTCTCTTTACAAAGCATACGAAAATTCTGACGCTTCTCAATTCGAGATTAACCCTGTATTAAAGACTTCAGACAATCAGATTTTGGCAGTTGATGCTAAAGTAAATCTAGACGATAATGGTCTTTTCAGACATAAAGATTTAGCTGAGTTAAGAGATATTACTGAAGAAGCTCCTGAAGAAGTAGAAGCTGGAAAATTCGGCCTGAGCTACGTGAAGTTAGATGGCAACGTAGGTTGTATGGTTAATGGTGCTGGTTTAGCTATGGCTACTATGGACATCATTAAACTTTCTGGTGGTGAGCCTGCAAACTTCCTAGATGTTGGGGGAACAGCAAATGCTGAAACCGTTGAAGCTGGTTTCAGAATTATTATGCAAGACCCTAATGTAAAGGCCATTTTGATTAACATCTTCGGTGGTATTGTAAGATGTGATAGAGTAGCCAATGGTGTTGTAGAGGCTTACAAGAAAATCGGAAATATCAACATTCCAATTATTGTAAGGCTACAAGGAACCAATGCTGAAGAAGCTGCTAAAATCATCAATGAGAGTGGTTTGGCTGTTGAGTCTGCAATTGTATTAAAAGATGCTGCTGCAAAAGTTCAGGAAGCACTAGCTTAATAGAAATTTTAGAATTCAGCACCCATAGCTCAACTGGATAGAGCGCTGGATTTCGGCTCCAGAGGTTGAGGGTTCGACTCCTTCTGGGTGTACAAAAATCTCTAACCAATAGGTTGGAGATTTTTTGTTTAGATTAATAAATCGTAAATTTGTAATTCCTCAGCTAAGATAGTTTGTAACCGAAACAGAAGTTAATTAGCTTTATAGCAAGCATCAGCATGAAAAAGGTCACTTTCATCTTACTTCTTATCTTAGCGTTCTCAGAAATTGCTGACGCACAATCCTTCTATTCTCGCAGAAGAGATAGAACTTGGATGCTCTCTTACGGAGTCGGTTTTTCAACTTATCATGGCGATTTGCACGATGTATTTTACGATGGTATGCAAAGTGCCTTAGGTCCAAGCTTAGGCGTAGGTTTAAGAAAGAAGTTCGGTTCGCAACTATCTTTAAGAGTAGATCTCAATTGGTACCAGATTGGAGGAAGCGATGCGGAAAACAAACAAGGGTTCATCTCTGGCAGGTTGAGCAATAGAGATGACACTGGTGACGAAGATGATAGATATATTCGTAATCTTAATTTCCGTTCTCGAAACCTTGAGTTATCAGCCTTAGCCATCTTTAATTTAATTCCGGTAGACGGCAGCTATACAAGAAGACCGGTGGTAAATCCTTACATAATGCTAGGGATTGGAAGAAGTACAAACAGACCCAAGACTTACCTACCTGGAGAAGAAGGTAACTACACAGTTAATCTATGGGAATATCAAACGGAAGAAGGAGCTCCTGTAGGGTCTTATCCAAAATCTATTACTGTTATACCTTTCGGTATAGGTATTAGGCTAAAGGCCAATCAATACATTGACATTCTCCTCGAAGGAGGAAGACGTTTCACTTTCACTGATTACTTGGATGATGTAGCTACTTATTACCCATCTAAAGATGAAATTATAGAGTGGAATGGTGGCGTTGGCTCCCCTTCTGCGGATGTTGCCGTTCAGATTTATGACAGATCTGTTGAAGGTGGATATACAGCTCGACAAAAAGGAGCCATTAGAGGCAGAGAAAACAACGATGCCTATTACATTTTCTCTATTAAACTGGAGATGTACCTTCCTGATAACTTCCTAGGCGAACTATTCTCCCCTTCAAGGAGAAAGCCTAAATTCAGATAAGCCCAAGAAGCCAGACCTGATTTTATCAGTTTATACCGTATTCATATCATGGGAATTTCTGTGGTGAGACTCTCCAATGATTTATCGGTATATTGTCATGAACGACAGCCAGCTTTTGTGAGACTGGCTTTCGTGATTTCGATTGTAAGTCAAACGGCCGCTTGAAACACTTTAGGAAGCTACTTTACTCGCTCTTTGGAATAAAGGAAAGAACATATTTATGACTGGATTTTAGCTTCAAGGTACTACAAGGACAAGGACAGCAAAGGGATAGATCGATAGCGCACTAGTCTAAAGCTTCAAACTTAGAAGCTTTGCTTTTATATTCTAGAAGCATGCTCTTGAGAATTTTGACTATCTCTATATCCTTATCTATCATTTCACCTGAGCGAACAGCCGATTCCATTTGGTCTACGCTTTCCTTCACCTCAGTAAAATCAATTTTTCTAGTTTGAGCAATCATGATTTTAGGATGGTGAGTAGCCATATTACTTTCCTCGTTATCTAAAAGCTCTTCATATAACTTCTCCCCTGGCCGCAAACCAGTAAAAACAATATCTATATCCTTTCCTTCAACAAGACCAGAAAGCTGGATCATTCTCTTCGCTAGGTCCACAATCTTAACTGATTTCCCCATGTCGAAGACAAAAATTTCGCCACCATCTCCCATGGTACCTGCTTCTAAAACTAGACCGCATGCTTCAGGTATGGTCATAAAGTATCTGGTGATTTCCGGATGCGTTACAGTAATTGGCCCACCTGCTTGAATCTGTTTCTTGAAGATTGGAATTACTGAACCGTTAGAACCTAATACATTACCAAATCTGGTAGTGATGAATTTTGTCGATTCTGAGTCAATACTTACCAGAAAATCATTCAAAGACTGTACATATACCTCTGCGGCTCTCTTTGTTGCTCCCATCACACTGGTTGGATTAACCGCCTTATCGGTAGAGATCATTACAAACTTCTCTACTTCAAACTCAACAGAGAGGTCTGCCACATTTCTAGTCCCTAAAATATTGCAGGCAATTGCTTCAGGAACATTAGTTTCCATCATAGGAACATGCTTGTAGGCCGCAGCATGGAAGATCAGATTAGGTCTATAGGTTGAAAAGCACTCCTTCAATCTACCTCTATTGGTAACATCACAGACAAAAGGGACTAGCTCATCTCCCATTTTCTTAATTGACCGAATTTCGTTCTCTATTTCAAAAAGACCTGTTTCAGACTGATCTAGCAGAACAATTTTTGAAGGTGAATAACGTACAACTTGTCTGACAATTTCACTCCCTATGGACCCAGCAGCACCTGTGATTAAGATGCATTTATCATTTAGCTCTTTGCTAATGAACTTGTTCTTGAGAATAATGGTGTTTCTGCCTAACAGATCCTCAATTTTGACCTCTTTAATCTGGTTGATGTCAAACTCCCCTCCTATCCATTGATCTGCAGAGGGAACACTAGTAACTTTTATACCAAATTCTAAGCACTTATCTACAAGTTCATTCTTCTTCTCGAGAGATAGCTTGGTAGCAGCAAGTATAAGCTCCGTTGGACTATGTTTGAGAACCACCTTTTCAAATTCATCTTTTGCAGAATAAATACGGACACCGCTAATTACATTACCTATTTTTCTAGGATTATCTTCTAGAAAGCCTACGACCTTCACATTGGACTTGGTATCATTATCGATCATCTGTTTGGTGATCATACCTGATCTACCTGCTCCCATGATTAGCACCTTCCTTTGACTTTTAGGCACGGTTCGATAAAAAGCGAAAAGCTCCTTCACTAAAAGTCTATAACTAATTGAGAATACTAACGATACCAAAAAAGCAATTAGAGCAACCGAGTACGGCAAAGAGTTTTCTGACAAAGAATTAATAGCAAATACAATGGCTAGGGTGATGAGATTAGCGTACAGAACCCTTAGAGTATCTTGAATACCTGTGTACCGAATAATTCCTGCAAAACTTCTGGTAAGTAAAGAGGAGATTAAACCAGCTATGGTGTAAATGGCTATCCCTCTCAAAAAATCGAACTCATATAGCTCGTCTATCTGAAAATTAAGCCTGAGCATATACCCCACTAACGCAGCTAAAGAGAAGATTGTCAGATCAATCAGAACGATAATCCACCTAGGAAGTACATTAAGGGTTTTAAATCTATTGAGCATTCCTCAACACTTTACTAACTACATCTGCTATTCTATCCCGGTCAGAGTCTGTTAGATTAGAACCTGAAGGTAAACATAATCCACGTTCAAATAAATCTTCAGACACTTGTCCGCCATACATTTTCGATTCACTATAAAGAGGCTGTAAATGCATAGGCTTCCACAGAGGTCTCGATTCAATATTTTCTTCGAGTAAAGCGTCCATTAATATCTCTTTGTTCAATAAAACACTATCCGCTGGAAATAAGATAGCAGTTAACCAATGATTAGAGAAGAAGTCAGCACTACTCTCTTGATGTACAGTAATACCTGAGCCTTTAAAGAGGTCTGAGTAGAACTGATTATTGCTGCGCCTCAGAGACACGAACTCATCTAATATCTCCATTTGTCCAACACCAATTCCAGCCAGAACATTTGATAGGCGATAGTTATACCCTAGTTCACTATGTTGATAATGGATTGCCTTATCTCGTGCCTGTGTTGACAGAAAACGAGCTTTCGCAACCCATTCTTCGTTTGATGAAAGTAAAGCGCCTCCTCCAGAGGTGGTGATTATCTTGTTTCCATTGAACGAAAGAATTCCAAAATCACCAAAGCTACCTAACTGCTGTCCCTTAAAGGTAGAGCCTAATGCCTCGGCAGCATCTTCTATGACAGGAATTTCATACTCGGCACAAACTTGCATGATTTCGTCAATTCTAGCAGGCATGCCGTATAGATGTACAGGAATAACTGCTTTTGGCTTCCTTCCTGTCGCCATAATTCTATCTTCAATGGCTTCTCTAAGTAGATTCGGATCCATATTCCAAGTCACCGGATCACTATCCACCAAGATTGGGGTGGCCTTTTGATACAAAACAGGATTAATTGATCCGCAGAAAGTGAAAGATTGAACAATCACCTCATCATTTATACCCACACCCAGAATCTCCAATGCTAAATGAATGGCTGCCGTGCCACTACTCAAAGCTGCGCAATGTCCTGCTCCGGTATAGTCTGCTAATACCGACTCGAACTTATCTACTAAAGGACCTAAAGGGGCTATCCAGTTAGTTTCAAAAGCCGAAGCCACATACTTTTGCTCATTCCCAGCCATGTGGGGTGAAGACAGCCAAATCTTACTCTTCTCCATTTCCAATTTTTATTATTCGACCAGGGTTACCAACCACAACTGCATAATCAGGAACATCTTTTATAACCACAGCTCCTGCTCCAATTGTAGCCCATTTTCCTATTTTTAGATTCGGTATTATTGTGGCACCTGCTCCAATATGAGTTCCCTCCCCCACTTCGATAGTGCCACATAAAGTAGCGTTCGGACTAATATGAACGTAATCTGCAATCTCACAATCATGATCTATAGAAGCAGAAGTATTAATAATACAATGATTGCCAACTTGGGTTGAAGGGTTGATTATTGCCCCTGCCATTACAACTGTACCTTGACCAATTGAGACATCATCTCCTAAAATAGAATCAGGGTGAATCGCCCAACCAAACTTCACTTTTCGTTGCTCTGAAACTCTTTTTCTAATCAAATTAGAGCCTATAGAAACAATGTACTCTTGATCGATATCATCTATATGGTTTTTGTCTTCGATTACATTATATCCCGCCAATTCCTTGATATTCGGATTAGCATCCAACAAATAATCAACGGTAAATTCGTTCTTCTCAAGAATATCCAAAATCACTTTTGCATGTCCTGAGGCTCCAATTAGTATCATTATAGGTTACCTTTAAATTTCTCCATAGTGGCTGAATTATCAGCACTAATACCTTCACGAACGAAGACTTTCTTCACCGTCAAAAATAAGATTTTTATATCGAGCCAAAAGCTTAAATGCTCTACGTAATGTACATCCAACTCAAACTTAGTTGGCCAGTCAATGGCGTTTCTACCATTCACTTGTGCCCAACCAGTAATCCCAGGTCTAACATCGTGTCGCCTTGCCTGTCGCTCACTATATAGTGGAAGATATTCTACTAGCAAAGGCCTCGGCCCTACCAACGACATATCGCCTTTAATTACATTCAATAGCTGGGGGATTTCATCTAGTGACAATTTTCTCACTAACAGTCCAATGGAGGTAAGTCTCTCAGCGTCAGGCAAGAGATTTCCATTAGCATCTTTTCTATCGTTCATGGTTTTGAATTTGAAGATCTTAAAAACCTTCCCATGCTTACCTGGTCTTGACTGGAAGAAAAATGGTTTTCCCGAGTTGGCTACTATGAGCCATATTGTGGTGATTAAGAAGATAGGGCTTAACAATAAAAAAGCTGCCAACGCAGCTATGAAGTCGAACAGTCGTTTGAAAAGAAATCTATACATCGCTCAGTTGCATAAATTTAAGTAATCGTTCATTAATCTTATTCACATCGAACTTTTCTTTTGCCATTTCATGACTCTGCTGGCCCATTATTAAAACTTGCTCAGGCTCTTTTATAAATCGCTCCATAGCATCAGCCAATGATTGAGCATCTCGGGTTGGTATAAGGAAACCGTTTCTTCCTTCTTCTACCGTTTCTCTACAGCCGGGATGGTCTGTAGTGATAATAGGCTTTTTCATGGCCATGGCTTCTTGTATAGTTCTTGGCAACCCTTCATTGTAGTAGGTAGGTAAAACAAACACATCCGCAGCCTCAATATACGGACGAACATCATCGGTTGTACCGAGGTAATTAACTAATCCAGAGCTATGAAGTTCATCTACTTCTTCTTGAGAAATGCCTCCCGGATTAGGATCTACCCAACCCAACAGTTGAACTTCAAAATCACAACCTTTTTTCTTAAGTAGTTTAGCGGCTTCTACCAATTCAGGAATCCCTTTTTCCTTGATGAGTCTAGCGATAAATAAGAACTTCACTTTCTCAGAAAATGTGGGCTCATTTTTCAAACGATAATGAACCATATCGACCCCAGTACCTTCAATAACTCCTCTTTGTACAGTGTTAGTGAGTAAGCCATTTTGTTCGAAAAACGCTTGATCATCGGCATTCTGGAAAATTACTCCATCTACAGACTTCAAGGTATCACGATAAAGCCCCTTTACTACTTTTGCAATCGCCTTCGACTTTAGGTTTGTTTCATCAAAACCAGAGCCTTTCCCTGTAATCAGGGCATATCGTTTAACGCCTTTGAACTTAGCGGCTTTCAAACCAAAAACTACTGGTTTAATGGTATAAGCCAGCACATAATCTGGAGCTATTTCCTTAATCTGTTTTCTAAACTTAAGGAGTGCTTTTAAATCTTTGGCTGGGTTAAGGCCAGTGCGTTCAAACGCTGTAGAAATACAATTTGCACCAATTGCCTCCACCTTTTCTCTAATATCATCATCAATGTAGGGAGCTGCAGCAAAGACCTCAAAGTCTTGCACAAGCCTTTTCAGTAAAGGCCCTCTAAAATTAATTAAAGAAGAGGCAAAGCCTCCAATCAATAAGAACTTAGGTTTTCTGGAGTTCTGCAATTTCTTGATATCGTTTTTCTTGTGCTTGCTGTCTCTTTTTTCTTAAGAAAGCGACACGTTTATCTGAATAGGCATAAATAATCATAAACATAAACGGATAGAGGATTATCCGCTGTCTGGCGATTAAACCAAGGTTTACTAGAGCCAAGCCTGCACCTACAGCAAAAAGACCAATAAAAATAAAACAGAAGGCAATAAGCCTGTCTTTTCGAATCATTTTAAATGAACGCTTAACCGAACTCCAATTCCTAAAAGCTAAAAACCAGATAAAATAAATATCCACAAAACTGATGATTTGAAGGAAACCTCCAACTTCCCATGGGAAAGGTCTTAGCAAAATATTAACAGGCGCCTGGATAAACTTTAAGGGACCCTGAGATAAAGATATTTCACTCCCTCCGTATGAAGACTTCCTTTGTGTCTCCTCAGCAAAGGTTGTTACTTCGGTTACATCCTCTACCCCTACTACAGATAAGAAGTATAAAGCCCCTGCTACCGCCACTATCATAATAAACACATTCTGAAAGGTAAGCTTCTTAAGTGTACTCAAAAAGTAAGCTCCTGCCAAAGCAAAAGCAATCATGGCCGCCATTTGTGGTCTCACTAAATAACACCATAGCAAGCCAAACCCCATTGCATATATACTCTGTTTTCGCTGTTTACTGACCATCCCTGTTAGAAATATGGCTACGCCAAAAAACATCCAAGTATCCTTACTCACATTTGCTGTCCAGAACCATAGTGACGGATATAGTAGAAGTATATATAGATAGCTCTTATACTCAATACCTCCGTAAGCACGGTAAAAAACTTTCGCAAAAAAGAATAGCCCGAAGAGGCAAAGTGAAGAATACAATAACCAGGTACCACGAAAACTCTCTCCCACAAAAAGAATCATGATGGCTGCCGGATAACCAACAAAATTAGTCCCTGTAAAAGCAGGGCCTCGCCATAAGTCACGGTCATAGAAAGGGGATAAATCAAATTGCTTGAAATACTCCACAAAGCGTTGCCCCCACCGAAAGTAAACAACTGGGTCTGCTCCCCCACCATATATGGCAAATGACACGAAAGCATAGGCCAGCACCGCAACAATTCTTATTATAATTGAATTAGTCACCATGCTTTGAAATTGAGCAGGTATCTGCCTTTGACCAACAAAATAGACGATTATCGAAAAAAGGATAATCGAGATAATTAAGCCTGGTATTTCAAAGGGAGCCAAAGGGGATTTTGATTTTAGATGTACGATTTGCGATCTAAATAATCTTTTCAAAAGACCTTCAATCGTTTCATTATTCGACTTTAATCAGGTACTTCAAAACATAAAGAGACCAAACTATCTATTGATCATTACCCTAATGCCTCTTGATAAAAAGTGATGGTCTGGTCTACCATTCTATTAAGGTTGAAATATGATTTAAGTTCGGCATAAGCCGCTTCTACTATTTCTTCTTGTTCTTCGGGTGAATCTAATACTTCAATTAATTGATCTGCTAATTGATCTGTATTGTATGGTTCTACTAAGTAACCAGTTTTACCGTGATTCATGAGTTCATTTCCGGAAGGCACATCCCAAGCCACTACTGGAGTTTTAGCGGAAAATGCCTCTAAGAACACCACACCAAAACCTTCAGAGATTGAGGGCACTACCACTACATCGGAATTAGCCATAAAACTACCTACCTCTTTACTATAGCCTAAGAACTCAATGGTTTCAGATAAGCCTAATTCCTCCACCTGAGAGCTTAAAGTACCTTCCAAATCTCCCGTTCCTGCAATCAATAACTTTACATCGGAACCGTAGGCCTTCTGTACCTTACTCATGGCCTCAATAAGGAACTTGTGTCCTTTAAACCCTATGAGTCTACCCGCAATCATGAGTTGCTTGGGCGCTTTTCTAAACCCTTCTTTTCCTTTGCTTAAGTAGTTCTCTGGCATATCAAAACCATAGTGAATAAGCTTCATCTTATCGGGTTTTGTTAAGCCTGTTTCAATAAAGAAATTTCGTAGCCCATGAGATATGGTAAAAGACGCCTTCATCCGTCTTTCAGCCCATTTGCTCAAAAGGAAATATGGCGTATTGGTTTGCTTGGAGGCATCAAAACCAAACTTAGAAGTAAAAGCATTATCATAGCCATGCTTACTAGACACCAATACTGGCTTAAGAGACATAAAAGTCTTGATCAGCGCCAAATGAAAATCGGCATGAATCAGGTGCGTATGTACCAAGTCAAACTGACCTCCATTGGCAATTTGCTTGATTTGATTTAGCACCTTCGGAGTTGGGTACTTTCCAATGTTGACCTCGTAAGTCTTTATCCCGAGTTGATTAAGGCGATCAATAAACTCTCCTCCTTTACCACCCTGATAGTCAGTGTAAAGCCTTAGGAATTCAACCTCAATGCCTTTTGCTAACAAGCCAGGAATCACCTTTAGCTGATAGTTCTCAGCACCAAAAATGCCTCCTTCTTTTTGAACGAATAGGATTTTCATAGAATAGATCGAGTAGCTTTTTTGCCAAGCCTAACAAATTTCTTTTCAAAGTAATGATAAACAAAAAGCGAGGCACAAAAAGATAGGAGAACGCAGAATAATAACCTTAAAAAGATCAGATCCTTAAGCCATTCAACATTAAAATAACTGATTAAATAACCAACAACACCCCAAATAATAGGATGAAGCAGATATAAGGAATAGCTTGTATCACCGAGAGTTTTACTGACCATATGAATCCACTTGTTTTTATAACCCGTTAGATTTACACTCGCTAAAACTAAAAGAACCACCAAGGAAGAGTATACAATCCTATATCCACTTTGAACAGTCTCCTCCCTATGATTAAAGGGAATAAAAACAAAGAACAATGTAGATATGAAAATTATCATTCTAGCCCATTTTGTACCCAACCTAATTCTACTTTGGAAAAGCAGAATACCTGCATAGAACATCAAAAGGTGTCCTAGAGGATTAATAAAACTCTTCCAATTGAACTGAATATGACTTTCAAAAATCCCACCAGTAAATGCGAATAAAAGAAAAGGAATACTTATTAGTGAGGTAACCAAAACCTTTGTCCATTTACTTTTTATTAGAACCAAGAATGGAAAACATAAATAAAAGAAGAGTTCATTACCAATAGACCAAGCTCCAGTAGCTATATAATCTGTTATTCGATATATACTGAACAGACCTGATAAGTTGACTATAAGGGTATTCAGGTCTGGAGTTTGTTTTTTTAAGATAATAGTTAAAAAAGTAACTAGCCACAACAAAGGAAAAATTCTAAATACCCTCTTAAAATAAAAATTCAGCAACTCACTTTTCGACCTTAAGCCTAGTTTTGAGTAGACAAAAGCCAATGTGAATCCGGAAAGGACATAAAACAACTCTACTCCATAATATCCTGCTTTGCCAAAAAAATAATTTAGAAACTCATGGTAGTCAGACCAACTCAAATAGTGATATAACATTATTGTTAAGGCGGCATAACCTCTTAAATAGTCTAAAGACTCTAGCCTCTTCATTAATTCCTTAACATCGATTTACAAAAATTTACAACTATTTCAATTAAATATTAAGAAGCTCTGAATAATGATTCATATAACATCCGAGAAGAATTATTATTTCTCGAATTCATTTCTGCTAATGCTCTAGACTTAGAGCACAAATCTAAACGCAATTCATTATCAGCCATAACTTTATCAATTGAGCCCTTTATATTATCTACAGTATTATTAAAAAGAATTCCTGTTTCATTGCTCAAAATATTATTGACCCCCTTTACATTAGAAGCCAAAATAGGTAAGCCACAAGCCTGAGCTTCCATTATACAATAACAAATAGTTTCTCCATCAGTGGCATGAATATAAGCATCTAAACTCTGATAAAAAGCCAACAATCCCTCTTGGGTCAACCTTCCAGTAAACTCAACATTGGATTCCAACGCCAGCATTGCAACTTCTCGCTCCAATTCAAGTTTTAAAGGCCCATCTCCAGCAATTTTTAACTTAACACTCATATTCTGTTTCACTAAAGATGACATTGCTTCAATTAACAGATCATGTCTTTTACCTTCAATTATTCTAGCTGTTATACCTAAAGTAAAAGATTCCCTCAACTGTTCAGATCTTTCGGCTGGATGGAAACTATGGATATCAACTGACTTTGGAATAATCGTACATTTCTTGCGACTGACTGCCAAAGGAAAGTATGACTTCATCTCTTCAAAATGACCACGATAAAAATAAACCGTCTTGAAAGAAAGCAAATGATTTAAAACCGTATAAACCTTCTCAATCGATTTTTTAACTCGAGTGGGTGTATGGTCAACAGCAATCACCTTAAAACTTAGAGGTGCCACAAGATGAATAAGACTAAGGCTAAAAGTATGTAAAAACAGATACCTAACCCTGTTTTGTGTACCAAACTTCTTCAGTTGCATTAATGCTTTAAAATCAACTTTACCTGATCGCTTAACATAAGCATATGGAATACCATTTAGCTCACAAAACGACCTGTATTCATCTAGCAAAGGCTCTATTCCATAAAAAAAAGCAAAATGCTCAAACCTATCTTCCTTGTCAGAGTTAACAAAATTCATGAAATAAGTACCCAGACCTCCTTGGCCTGAGTATAAAACATGAAGGAGCTTTTTACTTTCTTGCACCCAACAAAACCTTTGATAACCTAACGCTTTCCTCTGGTTTAATAAAGTACTCCCCAATTAAAGTTCCGTCCAGCGGCACAAACAATATATCATCATGCTTAAAGCTCCAAAAATCTATTGTGCTACATTCTGTCAAATCGCAAATAGCCTCTTGTAATCCAGAATACTGAATTTTAAAAAGAACAGTGGGTTTCCAATATACCGCTGGAATGATCATAGTGGAATAAAAGCCGAAGCAGCCTTGGGCACTTTGAATAACTAGATTGAAGTTCTTTACCTGTTTGAGGTAAATGATATTTTCGTGCTTTGGAAGCCAATCAGAATTATAAGACTCAGGGTGTAGTTTTATGTAGAACTTCGAGCCTTTGCTAAGACAGAATTGATTCAGTTTCAGATAGAAGTCGATCATCTTCTCTTTTGATACGGTTTCTTCTCCAAAAGAATTTTCCGCTAACGCTTGATCTATATGCAGATAGAAGTCTTCTTCGATCAGGTCATGCTCTACCTGTAAATACGGTATCAATTCTGGACTACCGATATACTTTAAGCGTTCTTCACCTATTCTATCTGTTTCTTTGTGAATAGTGGCGTTGTAAGGGCTAAAACACAAATACCAATTGGCTCTTTTCAACTTTAAAGGCAGATGCTTAGCTGTCCAATATGGTCCTTTCTTCTGCTGCAACTTGGTGTAAATTGCGATCCATAGCAACTTAAACTGACCTAGTCCATTTAGTGAACTTCGTATAAACGTAAATGTGCTAAATGATTTTTCCGACTGTTCTTGCTTAACGGATTGCGCAACTTCCTTCTTTCTCCAGAGTTTTTCTCTAGTTCTGTAATCGCGATAATTAGTGAAAATGCCGTGTTGAAGAATGAAGGTATTTATGCCTTTTCGCTGTGCCACTATATTGAGTACCATGCTTAGCCCCGATTCAATGGACATGAAAATGATTCCGTCAGGTTTCAATTCCTGCAATATGTCTTGTGCTGAGTTGAATTCTGACCAATAGCGACAAGCAAATTCATTGGCGTAATTTAAATCCTTAGGAAAAGTAGACGGAAGGAAAGTGAATTCAAAATCATCTTTTAGATCATCGAACACTTTAATCCAATCCTTTCGAATTGTGGGCCAGACTAAGAGGTAGTGTTTTTTCTTTTTCATTCAACTTTTCAGAACGTCATGCTGAGGCCTTGTGCCGTGAGCATCCCCTTATTGCTTTAACTAATTTGTATAAAGAAGTATCGTTTAACAATTATGAGACCTTCGCGACTTATTCCTTTCAGTCATAAGTCTCAAGGTGACGTAAAGCGATTAAAGCAAGTCTTCAATTTGTTGGTCATTAGATTCAATCACCCACTCTACAAACTCGCGAAAAGCACCTTCTCCGCCTGCTTTTTTTGTAACATGATTGACGTATTTCTGAATATAGCTTGGAGCATTTGAGGGTGCAGCTGAAATACCGCTGGCCTTCAATAATTCCAAGTCTCCAATATCATCTCCAATGTAAGCGACTTCGGAAAGGGCTATACCCAAGTCTTTACAAATAGCTTGCGCTATGGGCAATTTGTTACCAATACCTTGATGTAGAATATCAATTTTTAATTTCTCTGCTCTGCGTTTTACAATGGCAGTATCTTCTCCTGTGATGATACCGACAGGTATATTCAATTTTCTGGCGAAAAGTACTCCTGCACTATCAGAGGTATTGAATTTCTTCCATTCATTGCCTGTCTGATCGTAGAACATACCTCCGTCAGTCCAGACGCCATCGATATCGGTTAGTATTAGTTTAGGGAGCATAAGTTGTGTAGTTAATTTTTTCACGCAAAGGGCGCTAAGGCTTTTACACTAAGCTCGCAAAGAATTCCTTGCGTTTTTAAGTACCTACTCTTTGCGTTCTCTGCGATCATTCTTCTTTGGAATCTTTGTGTGAAGTTACCCCTGTGGTCTCTAAGTGAAAACCTTATAGATTATTTACTACTCGTTTTTTTCAAGCTGAGAGCGCAAAGTTAGTCGCAAAGCTCGCAAACGGTTTTCTTTATTTCAATGTTGCCTACTCTTTGCGTTCTTACCGTTAATTCTTCTCTGTGGTCTCTGAGAGAATCATTTATAAATTATTCACCACTCGGTGAATATCGTTTTTTAGGATCTTTGAGTTGAAATTGATTAGTAGCCCAAGTTTCTTATTCGATAGTTTTAAATAAGTCAATAGCTGAGCATAGTGTACAGGTGCTAATGTTTCAACTGATTTAACTTCAACGATTACCTTATTTTCAACAAGAAGGTCAACCCGATAGCCTACTTCCATCTTTACCTCTTTATACAAAAATGGCAACGGAAGCTGTTGTTGAACATTTAAGCCTGATTGACGAAGGTCATAAGCCAACGCAGTTTCATAAGCAGATTCTAGTAATCCAGGGCCTACATTTCGGTGAAGTTCTATGGCAATACCAATGATTTTATATGAAATTTCGTTCTCGGTCATTTGCTTATTTCACTCAAAGGACGCGAAGGGTGCTACGGATTCTTTGTGTACTATCTATCCGTACTCCCTCTCTGCGATCTCTGCGTTCATTTCCCTTTGCGGTCTCTGCGTGAACCCTCTTTGCGAACTCCGCGTGAACATTTTAAGAAATCATTTCTTTATATATCACCTCATCGGCAGATACATTCTGATTAAGTTTCTTGCCTATCAACTGATCTTTTTGTGCCCACTGAAAGCCATCTCCTGGACTGAGCAGATGCACATCGGCTTCAGAGATTACCTCTCCTTTTTTCATATCTCTTTTGGTAGCAATACTACGTTCTAACTTCACCTTAGCCGCAGAAACTGCTTCACTACGCTCTTTCTTCATCTCACCAAAAGCCATTTCAAGATTACGAATATCCCTAACCATTCTGCGCATTCCATCAGGAGCTAAAGAGCCAGCTTGATCGGTTCCTTTCATGGTTCTATCGAGCGTAATATGTTTTTCGATTGTCGTTGCCCCCATGGCCACAGCAGCCAAAGGAATAGATATACCAATACTATGGTCAGAATAGCCTACTTCAAAATCACTGTACTTTTGTTTTAAATAGTGAATACTATTCAGGTTAATATTCTTGTACTCACTCGGATACTGAGAAAGGCAGTGTAAGATGGACACTGAATTATGATGCTTCGTGATCACCTCTAAAGCATCATCTATTTCTTGTTCTCCTCCCATTCCAGTAGAAATCACCATAGGTATCTTTGTTTCAGCCATAGCATTCAACAGCGGTAAATTGGTGAGGTCTCTACTGGCTACTTTGAGTCTATCAGGCGTAAATAGTTTGAGCATACTTAAGCAGCCAATGGCGCAAAGTGTCTCAACAAAGTCTAATCCCTTCTCCTTGGCATATTGATACAATTCAAAGTGCTGCTCATCATCCAGTTCTAATTTGGCTCTGTGCTCACCGTAAGTTTTACCGAAACTATGCGGACTATCGTATGGCTTGTTCATAGCTGAAGCCGAAAGCTCTTCTGCTAAATCACGCTTGGTAAGCTTTACAGCATCCCATGGTTTTAGCTCCAAGCCAAAGAGCTCATCCTTTACAGGTTGTGCGGCTTTGTCAATTAGTAGTTTAGCTAAATCTACTGAGCCGTTATGGTTTTGGCCTATTTCGCCAATTAAGTAGGTATGTGGCATCTTTAAGAATGTTGAATTTTTAATGTCGAATTTTTAATGAGCACGATAAAGTATAACACTCATTTATTAAACTGATCAATTCCTTCACGCATGACCATTTTAATACTAGGATTAGCGTCAACTAATTGAATTAGTTGTTCAAGCCTAGCGTTGGAATTAGCTAGTTGGAGCAAGCTATGCATATTTTCGAAATCGGCTGGTGTGTCTATTGTAAAGCGAAGATCATTTCTGTGCAAAATCGCTGAAGGTGCCTCTTCCAATACTACATTAAACTCATTTGGATTACCATAAATAAAGTTGGTTACGTGCTCTGAGTAAAAGTCTTTTTGTGCGTGGTTTACCAATAAATCTGAGGCTCGTTTTAATGCCGAAAGGCTCACTCCCTCTACAAACAGACCCCAGTGAGTTCTGATGGCAGGGGTTCCATCAGCGTTGCAAAAACTAATGTAGTCTGCACCGTTGCTCAGTTCATTGATATAGTGTGAAACTTGCCCAAACTGCAGAAAAGGATTATCAGAGCAAACTCTAATAAGTTGCTTTGCACTATAGTGCTCTGCACAATCTATAAATCGTTGCAGCACATTATACTCCTCTCCCCTAAAACACTCTACTTGATTTTTCTGAGCCCAAGCTTCAAGTAAATCATCCGCTTGGTTACTGCTAGTCGCTAAAACAAAGGGTATATCAAGCTTTTTTAAAGCTTCTATCTGAAGGTCTAGCAAGCACTTTTCTTCGATTAGTGGTTTCAATACCTTGCCCGGTAAACGAGTAGAAGAAAGCCTGGCTTGAATGATGATGAGGTTACGAGGCATAGAGGTCTTCAATGACTTTTTCGTAAAGGCTAACAACCTTCTTCACACCATACTGTTCGGACAACTCAATCGCTCCTTTTGAGCATTGAGACATCAAGCCAGGAGTTTCGATCAACTTCTTAATGGCCTGCTCCATGTCTTCAAGTGTTTCACATACTACTCCATTTTCCCAGTTCTGAATCCATTCTTCAGCTCCATAGTCATTGAAAACAAGAGAAGGTATACCTGCAGCTGCACACTCAATAATTCCTTTAGGAAAACCCTCGGACTTAGAGGTCAAAATATGTAGATCACACTCTTTTAACTTTTCTAGTAATATAGAATGAGTCAACATCCCCAAATAAGTAAGGTTATTGTATGAGCCCGAACTTAGAATGTTTTCTAGGTAACCTCTATCCTTTCCAATTATTAGGAATTTTATTGAAGGATAGAGTTTAGAGAGATGAACAAAATCATTAACCCTTTTCCTTTTCATATCATTTCCTAAAAATACGATACGGTTAATACTTTTTCTTACAAAGCCGATTTCATTAAATAAAGCAGTATCTATAACTGGAGGTAGAATAAGATCTTCAGAAATAATCCCATGTCGCTCGCGGTTATACCTCCTCATAAAAGAAGTGATTGAAAATGTTTTAGTTGTGAAACTATAATTCTCTCTTGCTCTTTGAACAGTGCCTAAAACAGATAAAGCTGTTTTTAAGGATTCTGCATCAATTACATTTTCTACTGTCTTAAAAGATTTTCTTTTATAGATCTTAACAAGTAAACGTTGAAGTTTAAAATTATTACCCCTGGGTAAATAAGCAACATCTGACTTATGTATTCCCCAGAAAAAACCCAACCATTGAGTGAGCTTAACTGGATATATACAATTGAAGGTATTAACTCCATCAATAGAAAGCCTGCCTAGGTTACCATGGTTGATCTCTAAGGCATATATTTCGAATTTCGATTTATCTAAATATTTAGCCAAGCTCAAACAGTTCAAGTTTTGAGCATTTGTTTGGTTTAAATATGCACCTAAGAAAACCTTAATTCTATTCGGCATTGATCATTTCTTTAAGGAAATCTTTCTCCGGCTGTTCTGGAAATTTAGCCTTCGCCTGTTCAAAAGCTATTTGTCCCATGCCCTCCAGTCTACCTTTATTTTTCCACATTTTATTTAAAGCGGACCTTATTGAGTTTACAGAAGTACTTTCAGCCAAAAACCCAGAAACACCATCCTTATAGTAAGATCTCATATCTCCGACATCTGTAGTCAAAACAGGACGTCCACATAGCATTGCTTCTTGAACAGTCAATGGCGCTGCTTCAATACGCGATGGCATCAATAATATATGTGCACCTAGAAAGATCCTTTCTATATTCCTATCAAGTCCCCTCAAGCGAATCTTATTCTCCAAACTGTACGTTTTAATCGTATTTTTAATCAGCTCTTCGTCCTCACCATTTCCATATATATCCAGCTGCCAATTGTCACTTTTCCAAAATACAGAGTTCAGAGCATCCAACAGCAAATCATGCCCTTTCCAACGTATAGTTAAATTACCTATCATGACCATTTTTAAGCATTCGCTTTTTAGGAATGGAAGACATTTAAAGCTATTGATATTCAATGGATTAAAAACTAACTTAGAATTATCTAGCTTAATATTGAGTTGCTGTTCAATAGCCTCTAATTGCTTTTCTGCTACATAAAAAACAGTCTTTGCCTTTGTAAGGATTTTTTGAGACCTCAACTTCCTTTCTTGTCTCAGAATTATATTACTCTGATAGGAGTGCATCAATATATAGTAGTCTCGATCATACTTTTCGAATAAATACTCATAGTCTCTATGATAAGCATGGTCATAAGATGAGCCCTGACTTAAACATATCAAGTCTGGCTTCAACTTTAAAAGCTTTCTAAATTCATGATGAGGACCGATTAACTTGGATCTTGTGATGTCTCGAAATTTAAGAAAAGCCCTCTTCAACACACCTTGATCAACACTTCTTCTTGGCCTATATAAAATTTTAGCTCCTTTCGACTTGAGCTCTTCGTGTAAATAATGTTTCGTCTCCCAATTATAAACACTGCAAATTACCTCATGCCTTTGATTAAGAGCATAAATTGCAGCTTTAGCCCACAACTCTTCACTACCTCCGTTAGCACTCGATCTATTCGAAGCAATAAAAGCAATCCTCATATAGGTTTGCTATATACTGTTTGTCCCCACGTCATTGAATGATAATCTAGATGTATTATTAAGTTCCATAGCTTCTCAAAGCCTCGCACCCTATTAAACCCTTTTGCAGAAAGTGATACATATAACCTTAACTTAACAAAGTCGATCTTCGCTACAAGACCATTTTGAAATAAAAGCCTACTCAAGTTGGAAGGAACATCATAAACACCGTTTCGAGTATACATCCTCAATGTTCGAAATAAAAATGGCCTTATGTTTCTGATTGCCTCTTCATCATCCTTCAAGAAATCAGAATAATCCAGAGCAAGTTTTGTAAATAATTTATTAATTCCCTTTAATACCCTTAATGGGTCTGAAGGCTTGTAAATTTTTTCACTATTGTGCTTTCTATAAAAAGTATCGGGCTTTTCATCCAAAAACTTTCTATATGCTAAACCCTCAATAATAGCACGCAAATGCAAATCGTGATCCTGACAGTTCGGAAATTCCTCATCAAATCCGCCTAGTTTTACTAATGAAGCTTTACTCCATATTGGTTGTGCTGTTTGCCACACAATATCCGAACGTAAAAATCTATACAAATCTCCCTCATCTGAATTAATATTTGTAAGCCTACGGGTATCATACACAGTTTTTTCAAAAATCATCATGGGAAATACCCAAAAGTCGTTTTCGGGAAAGTCAGACACCTTTTTCAATCTTTGAGTTAAACAATAAGGTGCCATCAAGTCATCTGAGTCTAGAAAGATGACATACTTCCCTATTGCCCTATCCAAACCAATATTCCTGCAAGTAGGCGCTCCTTTAGGGGCTCTATCTCGTTGAATACTCTTTATCCTAGCATCTTTATTGGAAAACTCCTGAGCTATTTGAATCGAGCGATCAGTGGAACCATCATCTACCAACAGCAACTCCCAATGAGTATAGGTTTGTTGAACAATTGAATTAACTGTTTCAATTAGAAACTCTTCTCTGTTGAAGACGGGGATAACTATAGAAACCAAAGCATTAATAGGCATTGAGAAAAAAATCTTGATTCTTTTGAATTTTCGAAATTGGCCAGTCCCACCACTTCATCTCTAGAAGCTCATTGATTTTCTTTTCAGAAAAGCGATAGCCCACAACTCTGGCAGGTGAACCAACTGCAATTGCATAGGGTGGAATTTCTCCATTGACCACCGTGTTAGCACCAATAATTGCTCCATGCCCAATGTGCGCACCACTCAATATAAGGCTATGCATACCTATCCAAACATCGTTACCAATTGTTATTCCACCTTTTGAATCAGTATCCAATTTTCTATCTAACCCAAAAACATTCTGAGCCATAAAATAGGTAGAAGGCCTTTCTATTCTATGGTTAAACTCCTGAAAAGAAACGCTTCTGGCAATTGAACAAAATGAGCCAATTTCTATCGAGTTATGTAGTGCCTGTAAATCTGTATTAGGCCCGTTTAAAGAAGTATATCTCCCCAATACGATATTCCCTTGGATCGAAATGTCACCCAAGAACTTACACCCCTCTTTACAAGAAAACTCACCACTAATAAACAGCCGACCGGTTATTTTAATATCCTTTGATAACCCATACCTCTCACGCAGCTTCTCTATTCTACGTTTCTCTACAATCCTAGCAGGTAATAGATTTTTTAAAACCCGTTTAAATAACTTCAAAATCTTATCGCTTAAAAAGATCTTTATATTGCTTTTCAACCGCTTCTCTTCCAAAAAAATCAGCCAATATCAAACGGTTTTTTTCCTTTCTATCAGCAAACGTTTTATCTTTTTTCTCTAAATCATCCATAGAACTTATTTCCTCGCTTGAGACCACACTTAAGCCTGCCTTTTGGTAAAACTGGAAAAGTGTACTCTCGCTTCTCATTATAATAATTTTCCCCATCCATAAAGCTGAAAGGCTATTATTAGCAGACTGCTGTCTTATATGAAAAAACAGAATGTAATCACATGAATTTATTATATCCAGATATTCCTGCAAGGGAATAAAGCTCTCCAAGTAATAGTATTTAAAAGGAGTCTGATTGGCATAGTCTTTAATACCATCTAAATACGTTTTACTCCCAGAGTATGAAACTGGAAGAACAAGCTCTGTATCATGAGGAAAAATATCTTGAATAAAATCAATGGCATCAAGATGATTATTCGTTGCATTTAAAGAATTGCCAACTAATAACTTTAACGATCCAGTACTCTCTCTATAAATTGTAGAATTACCTGCTAAATCAGCTAGACTTAGATATGAGAAAAATTGAAACTTCATTTTCACATACCCCAAGGATTTGATCAGCTGATAATCCCCTTCAACCCAAGTGCAGCAATAATCTACGTAAGAGAGTGCTCTTTTTAATTTTCTCTGCCTAACAGCACTTTTAACCCTTGCAGCAACTAATCCTTTAAAATTGAGATTTTGTTTTGGAATAATGGATTTAGTCCTTTCTAAAATCAAATTTCCATTAAGCTCATTAAGGGCATATCCGTCCGCACCCCAAAAAAACCAGTAATAGGAAAAACTCTTCTTATTATCTAAAACAAAATCTATCGCCATGGCGGATAAGAAATGTAGGTAAACACTGTGAATCTTCGAAAAATCTAGTTTCGTTTCCCTCTTAAAATCTCTGTAAGACCTAAAAACAAATACCTTAGAATTTTCTACATATTTCAGGGCTCTTTTGGTAAAGACAACATAAGCGTGATTAGTACCGTAATCTTCACACTTTTCAATTACGCGGTCTACAAAGGGGCTATCTACAAATAAATGTAAGTTCATTTTCACAGTTTAATACAAGCCACCAAGGCTACCCTCTTTTTCTAAGAACATAAATTAAATCGTCAAGTGCCGTCAGTTTAAAAATTTTTGCGAAGAATAAATACACTCCCCCCATTACTAAAGCTGACAATATCAGGTCAACTAATAAACTAAACTTAAAATCAATTAGAAGGAGAGATAAAACTGATAACATAGCAATTAGGAGATAAGGAAGAAAGTTCTTAAGTATCTGCCACAGCCTGAGATTAATAAGCTTACCCATGAAATATAACTCCGGCAAAAAGGCAATAAAAGCAGTAATGCTATAACCATAAACCATTCCCATTAAGCCCCCTTGCCAAAGCCCAATAACAATTCCCATAATCATTAAAGCTCTAGAGAAAATACCGACCTTAAACATCAACAATGTTCTTCCCTGAGACAAGTAAATATTGCCGCTTAGCGTGCCTATAGCCTGAAACATTCCAAGAATACTCAATACTCTAAAAATGGGAATTACTCTTTCCCACTGATCCCCGTATACGATTAATATGAAAGTATCGGCTTTAAAGGCCAACAACAACATAACAGGAAAAGCGGCAAATGCTATTACTCTCGAAATCTTCAAATACACCCTTCCTATTCTATCAGGGTCATCTTGAATCAAGGAAAATGACGGGAATAACACCTTAGTAATAGTGCCTGAAAGTTGCCTAACCGGCAACAACATGAGTGAGTAGGCCTTTGAATAGAACGCCAACTCAGATTTGCCCAAGAATTTACCGACTAATAGATTATCTACATTTCTCATCCAATAATTCACTGACTTATCTGCGAACAGTGGTAAACTGAACTTCAGAACATCTGACAAGAAGGCCTTTTTGAAAACAAACTCAGGAAGCCACCTCACTCTTAAATAATTAAAAATCAAATTAGATACCAGTCTTACATAAACTTGAACAGCAAGTGCCCAGTAACCATGACCTTTTAACGCCAGTGCGATCGCCACTGTACTTGAAAGTAATGTCGCTAAAAAATTCCGGTAAAATATCTGTTTAAAATCGAGGTTCTTTAGTAGTATATTGGACCAAACAATACCAAAAGAGTTAAGAAAAAAAGACAATGAAATAAACTCCATTAGTCCCTTTAAGCGTACATCTTCAAAAAATATTGCTATTGGTAGTGCCAATAAATAAACAAGAACACAAAGTAGCCCACCTATGGCTAGGTTCAACCAAAACACGGTACTATACTCTTCGTTATCCACTTCTTTCTTTTGAACCAAAGAAGCACCAATTCCAAAGTCTTTAATTACATTAATAAATCCAGTTGCTATAGCTAGCATAGCCATTAAACCAAAATCCTCAGGAACTAAAAGCCTAGCTAAAACTGCTGTTGTAGCTAATTGTAATAGCTGAACACCTACTTGGTTTACAAACGACCAGAAAACCCCTTTAAAGACGAGTGCTCTAAGTTTAACCATAAACTAACTAATGGCCTCAACCACTTGTGAGAGCGTTTGGTCATCCAATTCATAAAACAAAGGAAGCCTAAACAGACAATCTGTATAGTGGTCAGAGTTATCTAAAATTCTGCCATCATGCTTGGTATTATAAAATGGGCTTTTATGTAAAGAAAGGTAATGAAACACTGGATACACCTCTCTTTCTCTCATTCTAGAAAGAAGGCTCTCTCTTATAGTTATATTATTTGCTACCAAATAAAACATGTGTGCATTGTTAGAAGCAAATTCTGGTATTGCCGGAAGCTGTACTTCCAATTTTTCCACCACATTAATTAATCTATTAAAGTAATAGTCCCAAATATATTTTCGCTTTCGTTGTATATCGTCCAACTGCTCGAGTTGGGCATACAAAAATGCAGCTATTACTTCCGAAGGCAGAAACGATGAGCCGATATCAACCCAACCATATTTATCTACCTCCCCCCTAAAAAAAGCACTTCTATTCGTCCCTTTTTCCCAAATCACTTCAGCCCGATCAACAAAACGTTCGTCATTGATTACCAACATCCCACCCTCTCCAGCAATTATATTTTTAGTCTCATGGAAGGAGAAGGCCGAAAGGTGTCCAATACCTCCGAGCGGCTTGCCTTTGTAATAACTATCAATGGCCTGCGCTGCATCTTCAACTACAAACAAGTTATGCCTACTTGCAATCCCCATTATTACATCCATATCACAGGCCACTCCTGCATAATGCACCACAACAATTGCTTTTGTATTAGTTGTAACCAGTGCCTCTATACTAGCCTCATTTATCCCAGGGTGGTCTTCCCTAGAGTCTGCAAAGACTAACTTTGCTCCCCGCAAGACAAAAGCATTGGCCGTTGAAACAAAGGTATAAGAAGGTAAAATCACCTCATCACCTGGAGCTATATCCAGTAATATAGCGGCCATTTCCAAAGCATCCGTACAAGAGGTAGTAAGTAAACACTTTTTAAAAGCGTACTTTTTCTCAAAAAAAGCCTGACACTTTTTAGTAAACCCGCCATTACCAGAGATTTTTCCTGAGCGTACGGCCTCTTCTATATACTTGGTTTCCTTACCAGATAAGTAAGGCTTATTGAATGGAATCATCCGAGAAAACTATTAATTAATTAGTTTAGCAGGCACACCTAAGTAGAGTCCCGAAGACTCTATGTTCTTTGTAACAACAGCGCCACCACCCGTTCGAGTGTTTGCACAGATATCGATATTATCTATGACGGTAGTATTTATTCCTAAATTCACTTTGGATCCAACATTTATGAACCCCGCCAGTGCTACCCGGGGAGATAAAAAAGAATGCGCACCAATGGTAGTATCATGGGCGATTGTACAACCCAAGTTTAAAATGCAATTTACCCCGACTTTTACTCTTTGATCAATAATACAACCTGGGTATAAAATTACACCATCAGCAATAGAAGCAGAACTATCTATAAAAGAAGTTGAATGGATAAAAGTAGCAAACGGAATATCAGTCGACAACTCTTCGTACAGCTGCTCCCTTAACACCATATGGTTATAGCCAATACCTAACAATACGCTATCAAAAGTCCCTTTTGTAAAATGCTCTTTCAAACTGGCTATATTACCCATGACCTGAAAGCCATACTTTTTTGTACCAACCTTTTCAAAATCATCATAAAAACCTATAAAATCAAATCGGTCATCTTCCATCAACATTCTGGAAATTTGAAAACCCAAATCACCAGAACCAATTACCGCTACTCTTTCCATTAGTTTTTTAGGAACATCCTTGCCTGATCCCCCTCATTAAATAAAAGGTCTAATATTGTTACGGCATGATCAAAAGGAGGAAATAACTGATTGTATTCTATATAACCATTATAGTCCATCCATTCCACATTGATCTTACGTTCTGCGAACCGAGCTGGGTCAAGATAGTTTTTTGCGCTGGCACCGCTCAGATAAGTATCAGCACCTAACTTTGTACAAGCATCTATCAATTTTTCTACCCTGTCACCCCTCAATGATAATTCTCTCGAATCAATAATCTTTGTATCAATGTCCAAAAGCTTGCAAATAGCCTCTATAAAAGTCAAATTAATAGATGATAAAGATTTAGATTCTAATTTGTCATAGATAGCAAATACATAATCTCTCATTTCTTTGAAGCATTTAGCCTTAGCATAGTTAGCCTGAATTGAAGACTTGTGCTTTTTAACCCAAAGATCATGTGCCGTTTCTACTTCATAAATTTTACTCTCAAGACCAAGTTTAGAAATAGGTATTGTTAGCCATGTTTTACCACTTTGACTCTTAATTTGATTTCTATTTCGCCAATCATTCTTAGTGTATTGAACCTCATCGTAAATAACAAACACATCAGACTTGGCAATTATATCAAAGTAGCCTTTCCATGGAATATAATTTGACTGAAGAATTGATACTATCATTGAATGTAATTTAAAGAAAAGTCATTCTGTTCCCATATGCCAATAGCGACATGTTTCCAGGGTTTTTCTTTTTGCTTTTTTAGAAAGTCATACTCCCATTTATTTGGAACCTCAATGTTCTTTAAATAAATATTCAACTTTAACCCTTCAAGAGGAACATCATTCTTGGCAGCCCAGAACAAAGAGAAGTCCTTTATTCCTTTTTCAAGGTTTCTCTGATTCAGTTTAGGTCCATTAACTCAAAAAGTCCATTTTACCCAGTTAAAGGAATATGCATATTTATCGACATGACCTTCTTTGTCAATAATAGGTAACCACAATCTATCACCATTATGTAATTCAGCCTCTACACCATAGATATGATCATAGCCATCCATGTGTGCGTCCATAAAAACTGGGTGATTTGTTATACCAAAAAATACCTTACTAAAGTATTTTACTCTCAAAGACACACTATTCACAACCCGACCTATAGTTGTCTCATCAACTCCAGAAACCTCTCTAAGTTCTTTAACCAACAGTGAGTGATACGTAACATTAACTTGCAGTAGACTAACTATAAGTAAAAAACATGTAACAACCACTACCTTTAAACTCAATACTCTTCTTTTCCAATCATTGCCCCCCTTTATAGGCCTAACCAATTTAAAATCACCATCATACAGCGCCTTTAGAAATACTTCCTTGGCTCCAATCAAGTTAAGAAACCTTAGAAAAACGAAAGTAAACAGGTTACAATTAAGGACCTTTTCCAAAGCTTCTTGGCCAACGAATTTTTTCCCTTTGTTATCCAAGGCAAAACAACCGTAGTCCTTTTCGCCATCAGTAATTAATTCTACTCTAACTTTACCAAAACTTGAAATTTGCGATGCAATACTCTCATAATAATTACTTCGCTCGATTGAGTGATTACAATAGAATGTTAATTTAGGCGCCTTTAATCGAATTTTTCGTGATATATATTGCCACCATGAGAATGGCACCATAAGCATGTATATGCTCATCACTCCCAAGCCAAACCAAGGAATCGGGAACTCTAAAAATATTCCAAAATGTAGGCCTACTCCAATAAGAAATAATGATCCTCTCCACTTTTTTCTAAAAAACGTAAAAATAAAGACAGTTTCAAAAATTAACGTGAGGTAGCCCAACCCCATAACTAACCACCTAGTATTGAGTAATAGAGAACCATCAATATGAGTGAAGTGCGGTAGCGAAGCTGGTCTCCACATACCTAAACCTCCCATCCATGTTGGGGACATTGTTTTATAAAAAACAGAATCAAAATACACAAAAGCGATAGCCAAAAGAATAAAAACATGGTAGTTTAAAATACTCACCTGCCTACCATCTCTATTTACACCACTAATAAGCTTAATCAGGTTATCTATAGACAAGGCATTAGAAATACTAGTAAAAATCAACAAGAAATTCACCCCCATATACACATAGAACATATGGTATTCATAGGTCTTAATAGTAGCGATAAAAACAACCGAAAATGCATAATTCAAGATGGTTGCTATTCGTGTATAAAAGCCAAAAATGATCATTACAATCACCAGCATCCATATGATGAGCGCAAACCTTAAATCAATATCTGCCGATTCAATGAAAGGGATTTTATCAAAGATTAGCTCTTTAAAAAAGAACATTTGTCCTACCTCACAAAGTAATACTGTGGCATATAGGATACGGAACACTCCTAAACCTGTAGGGTCTACTTTCTTCTCAAGGAGAGCACCAATAAATTTCTGTAAACGAGACAACATCTTTTTAGAGAATATTAACTCTTAAAACGATTAACAATGGATTTAGAGCTTCGTATTTTATCTTCGTCCTCATAATAACCTCCACCGTAGTTACCATAGCCATAACCATAGCCATAACCATAGCCATAACCATAGCCATAGCCATAGCCATAACCATAACCATAACCATAGCCTTTGTTTACTTTAAAGTCATTGAGTAATAGTGTAGAGTTTTTGACTAGACCCTTCTTGGTGATGTCATTCAAAAATGGAAAGACTTGTTTTACTGTATAATTCTGGCGAACAACAAAAATATTTAGATCGGCCAGAGGAGTTAAATTGAAGGTATCTGCCACAATACCAATTGGTGGAGTATCTATGATTACATGTTGGTAATTTTCTTTAAGACTGTTGATCAAATCCTTTAATCCTTGAGAAATCAACAACTCAGCTGGATTAGGTGGCACAGGCCCCGCGGCAATCAGATCTAAATTTTCATATGGTGTTTTCTGGATAATCTTGTCTCTCTCCACAAAACCTGCTAGGTAATTAGAAACACCAAAATCATTTGTTAGGCCAAAGTCATTATACAGTTTGGGTTTTCGCAGGTCTAGGCCTACCAAAACCGTTTTTTTTCCTGAAACCGCCAGCATAGAGGCTAAGTTAAGGGAACAGAATGACTTGCCCTCTCCACTAGCATTAGAAGTAAGTAACACCGTCTGAATTTCCCTCTCTCTTCCGAAAAAAGCCAAATTGGAGCGTATGGCTCTAAAAGATTCTGACATGATAGACTTCGGATGCTCAAGTACAGCCAAGTTCCCATCGTACTTATTGTGCCCAATCATACCGATAATTGGAATCTGAGTTAGCTTTTCTATTTGCTTCCTAAATTCAATCTTATCATTTAAGAATTCCTTTAAGGCGAAGAACAAAAGTGGAATGGCAAAGCCAACACCCGCAGCTGCCGCGTAGTTGAAAGGCTTATTAGGAAAAACAGCCTTCACGTTAGGAGTAGCCTCATCTACAATTCTTGAATTAGCTTCATTAGACGCTTTTAAGATCCCGGCTTCAGCACGTTTCTGCCTAAAATAGAGGAACATATTGTAATACATGTCATAGATTCTCTCTGTATCGCTATAATCTCTTTTAGCCGAAGGAAACCTATCGAATTGCCTATTCAATTGAACTAACTGGGCATCAGTACTCTTAATTTCATTTTTTAATTCATTAATCTTTAGACTTATGGTTCCACTCAAAAACTTAAGCAATCCGTCTATTTCATTGTCAAGACTGATCATAGTCGGAGTTCTATCCGATAAGATTTCTGCTTTCTCCTTTCTTGTGGCATACTTTTCTTGAAGTTGCGATACATAACGTTCTAGCTCAACTTGTAAGGATGGAGAAACAGAGAATGATACTTGATCTATACTATCTCGCTGATTTAACAACCTTAAATTATCTTGGAGATTCCTAACAGTCAGTTCGTTTATTCTTTTTTGAGCTTCCAACTTTGAGATTTCACCTATAATATTGGAACCCACGTTATCAATAGAACTTACTTTATTCTCAATTTTTACATCGTCCAATTGCGAGGCATAAATGCTCAATGTGTCCTGCAGTGCAGCCATTTGAGTATTTACATAATTAATAGTCTTCTGAGCTGCCTGATTCTTTCTGTCTAGCTCTTGAGACATATAGGCATACATAAGTGCATTGAGAAAATCTGCCCCCTTTCGAGGATTTGTATAATTCAAACTAAGGGCTGCAATGGAGGTAAACTCACCTTGATAAGTAACCCTAAGCCTACTAGACCATTCGTCAATCAGTTTGTCTCTGGAGCGTAAGGTGAAATTGTAAACCTTTCCACTTAAGTCTCTAGATGAAGTAAACTCTAACCTAACTGCCAAATTATCGGTTACCACATCTTGATAAGGCTGAAAGAGTTCTTGAGACGGGTTATCAGAATTGGTCTTATAAATTTTGAAATTATTACCTTCCACAAACTCTACAGTAAAAGGCACTTCGTAGGTTTGATTTTTCCCTGCCAACGGAACTACTTCAAACGGCAGTGAATTGTATTCTTCAATGGTCTTAATTCTCCCTACAGAATAATATTGAACATCGAAGTCGAGCGTATCTAATGCCAAACCTGTCATTTTCTCACTTTTCAATATTTCTAGTTCATTTAAAAACTGAGAAGTATTGCTGGAAGTGAAGAATTGCATAATGCTCGGATCGATATTCGGATTTGTATCCGGAATAAGCAAGGTGGAGCTAAGCTTAAAACGTTCGTTGGTATATCTATGATAAATGAAAGCCACCAACAAACCTAGAAAGACCGAAACCACGAAGATCGGCCAGTTCCTAATCACCTTGATTAGGATTAACCTAGGGTCTATGGTGCTTTGATTGCCAGAGTTGGCACTGCTTTCGTTATCAAAAAAATCGAATTCGCTAGCCAATTAATTATTACTTAAAACACTGATAACTAACACTGTACCTGAAATTACCGAGACAATGGTGGCAAAAGTCTGCAAAGCGGTTTCACCAGTTCCTAACTCACGAATCTTTAATGGGGCAACATAGATTAGATCATCTGGCTGAATAAAAAACAGCTCAGACTCAATAAATTTACGACCAGTAACGTCCACTTCATGGATTTTAACACCATCAGGGTATTGGCGCATAATGAGTACATGGTTTCTATTGGCGTTAATAGTCAAATCACCAGCTCTGGCGATTGCTTCTAGCAAGTTCAAATCGTACTGTCTAACCAACTGTGGGCCGGGGTTATTCACCTCTCCATATATTGTGAATGGAATACCGCTTAATTTTACGCTTACCCCAATATCCGAAATATCGGGTCTAATCAGATCTTCAATTTGCTTTTTAAGCTCAGTAGTGGTGAGACCAGCGGCATTTACTTTTCCCAAACTGTTAATTTCAATCTTTCCGTCTCTATCCACGTTATAACCAGTCATGTAGGGATCATTATTATTGTTCCCATTACCATTATTTCCACCTCCGTTTTGGTTACCCATTCTCAAGAGGTTGTCAGGGCGAGCAAAAATTGGATAGTACTTCTCTACTTCACCTAGTTCTCTACTGTAGAAATTAATTAAGAGAATATCATTAGGTTGAAGTTTGTAATCTACTCTTGAAAGTGCAATCAGTTTGTCATTGGATAAAGCCTCTTCATCCTCCTTATTCTGCATATAAACGATCTTCTCGTTTGGAATACAGCTACTAGCTAAAAGGATTACAAAAAGAAAGCCCATTAACTTAATAGCTAGAGGGCTTCTGTTTTCTTTATTTTTCATTCGATATCGTTGCTTGCACGCTGACCTAGCTCAAAAGCTTCTTTACACATGGTCAGGAAATCATTCATTTTATGAAGAGGCACCATATTTGGTCCATCGCTTAAAGCTTCTTCAGGTTTAGGGTGTGTTTCAATAAAGAATCCATCTACCCCAACTGCTCCAGCTGCTCTAGCTAAGAATGGAGCAAATTGCTTCTGTCCTCCAGAGCTTCCTCCCATGCCTCCAGGTTGTTGCACTGAGTGGGTAACGTCAAAAATTACCGGAGCGTACTGGCGCATTACTGGAAGTGAACGCATGTCTACTACCAGGTTATGATAGCCAAACGAAACTCCCCTTTCGGTAAGGATTACTTTCTGGTTTCCTGTAGATTTCACTTTGTTGACTGCGTACTCCATATCTTCGGGAGCCATGAACTGTCCCCTCTTGATTTTCACCGTTTTACCTGTTTCTCCAGCGGCTAAAAGAAGGTCTGTTTGACGACATAAATAAGCGGGAATTTGCAATGCTTGCGCCACGTCACTCACAGGTTTAGCCTGGTAAGACTCATGAATATCAGTGACTATTGGCAACTCGAAATCTCGCTTGATTTGGTCTAATACGCTTAAACCATCGTCTAACCCTACTCCTCTGAAAGATTTTGCCGAAGTACGGTTTGCTTTGTCAAACGATGCCTTAAAGATATACTGAATATCAAGCTTCAAGCAAATTTCCTTGAGTGTTTCTGCCACCCTCGCACATACGTCATAAGACTCCACAGCGCATGGACCAGAGAATAAAACCATCTTTCCATTTCCAACTTCAATAGAATCAGAGAGTTGAAAACTCTTCTCAAATTTCTTCATATCAATTCCTTAATAATATCTTCATATCGGTTTTGAGCCTCCAAGACCAAATCGGCCAATTCGCGAAGCACCCCTTCTCCACCTTTGGATTTCAAAACTAAATCAACGTGTTCCTTTACTTTGTAGTGCCCATCGCTTGGTGTACAAGACAAACCACAACGAACCAACACAGGCAAATCATTGATATCATCGCCAACATAAGCAATTTGCTCATCGGTAAGCTGCCACTTCTCCTTTAGCTTTTGGTAGGTATCGAGCTTGTTTTTTATACCGTGGTAATGCTTGTCTATCTTTAGCTCTTCACATCGGTTTCTTACAACTAAAGAATCTCTACCGGTAATTACAGCTGTATAAATCTCAGCTCGTTTTAGGTATTTGATTATTTGTCCGTCCTTTACATTGAAGCGCTTAAATTCCATTCCGGCATTGTCATAAACAATACCTCCATCGGTCAACACACCATCAACATCGAATACGATAGCCTTAATTTTTTTGGCTTGCTCTATAGTTTTTTCTGAATAGCTCATTGGATTATAATGCGGCAAAGGTAGAACGAATACAACTTACAAAACAACTTGAGGCCCTGCCAAACTAAATCTCCTTTAAGATTCTATATATTAAGAGGAAATTTCAGCATCTATGAAGATTTTCAAGTTCGTCCTGTCACTGATTTTAGCGATAGGAATTTTCTATGCATTGAACACCAAATTTGGCCAAATCCCTCCGCTTGGCAAGTTTCTAAGTCCTAACCAAGGAGTATGGCAAAACGAAATTACTGAAGGAGAAGAGAAGGCATATGAGATTAATGGTCTTTCAGCACCAGTTCAAATTCACTACGATGACCACTTAATTCCACACATTTTTGCTCAAAACAATACTGATTTATATAGAGCCCAAGGATATGTAACCGCTCAAAATAGACTTTGGCAACTAGAATTCCAGACACATGCATCGGCCGGAAGGCTTTCAGAAATTGTGGGGAATGCTGCCTTGGAGTATGATAGAGGGCAACGAAGAAAAGGAATGGTTTACGGAGCTGAAAGGGCCTTGGAAAACATGAAAAAGGATAGCGAGATGCTCAGGTATTTAGAAGCTTACCGCGATGGAATCAATAGCTATATTGAATCACTATCTCCTGCCGATTATCCTGTAGAATATAAGCTCCTCGATTACAAACCCGAACCATGGACCATGAAAAAAACAGCTCTATTGTTGATGTACATGACGGACATGTTGGCTGGAAGAGAATCTGACTTAGAGTTCACCAACTTTGTGAACAAATATGGAAAAGAACGTTTCGACTTCCTTTTTCCAGATTTCTTCGATGTAAACGATCCAATTATTCCAGCCGAAAGAGACTGGAGCAGCTGGGAAGTTTCGGTACCAGAAGTGCCAGCAAGTGAATACATGCTTGACTCCATACAGAATGTTATGGAGAAGCCGCACCCAGACAACGGAAGTAACAACTGGGCTGTTGGGCCTGAGAAATCTTACTCGGGAAATCCAATCCTAGCCAACGACCCCCACCTTCAACTTAACTTACCTTCTATTTGGTATGTGATGCAATTGGCCACCCCAGAGAAAAACACTTTTGGTGCTACACTTCCAGGTGCGTTAGGCATTGTCATCGGCTTTAATAATCACATTTCATGGGGAGTTACCAATGCCACCCGCGATGTTAAGGACTGGTATAAGGTAAAGTTCAAAGACGAAAGCAAGGACGAATATTGGCACGATGACCAGTGGAAGTCAACGACTAAAAGAGTTGAAGAAATTGGAATTCGAGGAGAAGCCACCTACTACGACACCGTTGTCTATACGCATCATGGGCCTGTCAGCTACGATGACACCTTTAAAGGCAATGAAGAAAAAATGGGCTATGCCATGCAGTGGACAGGCCATTTAGGTGGCAATAATCAGAGAACTTTGATTGAACTGAACGCAGCCAAAAATTACGATGAATACAAAGACGCCCTAGTTCACTTTTTGGCCCCTGCACAAAACTTTATCTTCTCTTCTCGCGAGGGAGACATAGCACTCTGGATTCAGGGAAGGTTTCCAAATAAGTGGGAAGGACAAGGCAAATTTCTCTTAGATGGATCAAACCCGGAACATGACTGGCAAGGTTGGATTCCTCAAGAGCACAATGCACATGTGAAAAATCCAGAAAGAGGTTTTGTAAGCTCAGCCAACCAACACCCTGTCGATGAGAGCTATCCATACTACGTATTCAATGATGGATATGAAATGTACCGAAACAGAGTGATCAACGACTTTTTTAGATCGAAAAACAAGTTCACTATTCAAGACTTCAAAGACCTTCATAGCAACAATTACAATCTAAAGGCAGCAGAATTACTTCCTCATATGCTAGAGGTAATGCCTAAAGAAGAGTTAAGCAAAGAAGAATTAGCCTATTTGGAAGAAGCCGGAAAGTGGAATTTCTACAACGAGATTGACTCCAAGGGAGCTAGTATTTGGGAAGCTTGGTGGACTAGATTGAATAGAATGGTATGGGACGAAGTGAGAGATAGCCAAGAGGCTATAGATGCTCCTTTTGTGTATCAGACAATATACCTTCTGAAGAATTACCCAGACGATCCTTTTATGGACATAGCTTCTACCCCAGAAGTCGAAACTGCCAATGACCTATTTTTGGCCTCGTTCAAAGAAGCTGTCAAAGACTTAAACTCCTGGAAGTCAGAACTTGGTGATTACCAGTGGGGCGATGTAAAAGCTACTTATGCTGGCCATTTGCTTCAAGCACTACCTGCATTTTCAAGGTTCAACATACCAATTGGAGGTAATAGTGGAATTGTAAACGCAACGTCCAAAAACCATGGAGCCTCTTGGCGCATGATAGTAGAAATGTCTGACCCACCAAAAGCATTTGGTGTTTATCCAGGTGGACAATCAGGAAACCCAGGTAGTAAATTCTATGATGATTTGGTAGATATCTGGGCCGCAGGCGAATATTTAGAACTCAACTTTATGCAGTCAGCAGATGATCAAACTGGCGTGTCATTCACCCAAACACTAAACCCTAAACAATGAAAAAGCTTAGCAATTTTATACTTACCATCATTTTAGGCGTCATTCTATCTCTTTTCCTTCCATGGTGGGCAGTTATGCTAGCTGCCTTCTTGAGTGGTGCAATCGTTCGCCTACGAAATGTAGCAGCCTTCTTTGTTCCGTTCGGGGCAATCGCATTACTTTGGATAGTAAATGCTTGGATGCTGTCTAATGCCAATGACTATACTTTAGCGAGCAAAATAGCCGTATTACTACCTCTTGAAGGAAACGTAGTTCTACTGATTTTGGTAACAGGGGTTATTGGCGGATTAGCAGCAGGAGTTGCCGGACTTTTCGGTAATCAGTGCCGAGCTATTATGGCCAAGGAAGATTAATGACTGAAATAAAAACTAAGCCGCATTTTGTAATCGATTTTGATAGCACTTTCACCCAAGTGGAGGCACTAGACATTTTGGGGGAAATCTCCTTAGAAAATCACCCAGAAAAGGAGCTTCGCCTTCAACAGATTAAAGATGTAACTGACCTTGGTATGGCTGGTGAACTGTCTCTTCGTGAATCTCTAGATGCCAGAATAAAAATCTTAGATGCCAAGCAATCTCACCTAGCAGAATTAGTTAAGAGATTGAAAAAATTGATTTCGAAGTCGATCAACAGGAATAAGGCTTTCTTTCAAGAGAATGCGGAGAATACCTTCATTGTTTCTAATGGCTTTAAAGATTTTATAGTACCCGTTGTTACTGAATTAGGAATTAAAGCAGAGCATGTTTTTGCTAATGACTTTGTTTTTGATGAAGCTGGTAATATTGTAGACTTCAACAGAGATAATGTTCTTTCTTCCAATGGAGGAAAAGTAACGCAAATTGAACAACTTAGACTTCAAGGAGAAATCCACATGATTGGTGATGGTTATACCGATTATGAAGTAAAAAAGGCCGGAGTTGCTAAGAAATTCTGGGCCTTCACTGAGAATATTGAACGCGATAGCGTGAAAGCCAATGCTGACCACATTGCACCGAGTTTTGACGAAATACTTTTTGAAAATAATATGAGCGGAGCCCTTTCCTACCCTAAGAACAGAATTAAAATGCTCCTTTTGGAGAACGTTCACGCCAATGCTTTAGCCAAGTTAAAAGCAGATGGGTTCTCAGTAGAAAGCTACCCTGCTGGCTTGGATGAAGATGAACTCTCTGAGAAAATCAAGGGCATACACGTACTTGGCATTCGTTCTAAAACTCAGGTTACTGCTAAAGTTCTGCAACATGCAGATAAGCTAATGGCCATTGGCGCTTTTTGCATTGGCACCAATCAAATTGACTTAGAAGCAGCCTTGGCAAAAGGTATCGCGGTGTTCAACGCTCCTTTTAGCAACACTCGTTCTGTGGTAGAGTTGGCCATTGCTGAACTCATTATGCTTATGCGTGGCATTCAAGATAAGTCGAATGACATGCATCAAGGAAGGTGGTCTAAAACTGCTTCAAATAGTAATGAAATTCGTGGCAAAAAACTCGGTATTATAGGCTACGGAAACATTGGTTCGCAGCTTTCGGTATTGGCCGAAAATATGGGGATGCAAGTGTACTACTACGATATTGAAGAGAGACTTGCTTTAGGAAATGCAACTAAATGTGACTCATTGGAAGAGCTTTTAGGATTGGCAGATATGGTAACACTACACATTGATGGCAGACCAGAAAACAATGGCTTTTTTACCGAAGAGCACTTCAATTTGATGAAAGATGGAGTGATATTTCTAAACCTTGCAAGAGGGCCTGTGGTAGATGTACCTGCGTTAAAAGCCGCCATCGATTCTGGAAAAATTAGGGGCGCTGGTGTAGATGTTTTCCCTGAAGAGCCTAAGAGCAACTACGACCCATTCGAATCCGAATTAATTGGTTTACCGAACACCATCTTGACTCCACATATTGGCGGAAGCACGCTGGAAGCTCAGGAAAACATAGCTGATTTTGTACCGAACAAAATCATGGATTACATTAACACCGGGAATACAGCCTTGAGTGTGAACTTTCCAAATATCACTCTCCCTTCTTTACAGAATGCGCATCGATTAATTCACATCCATGCTAACAAGCCGGGGGTACTAGCAAAGATTAACAAAGTACTAGCAGAACATGATGCCAATATTGACGGTCAATACTTAAAAACAAATGAAACCGTTGGTTATGTGATCACGGACATTAACAAAGCTTACGACAAAGACTTGATCACAGCCCTCAAAAAGATTGAGCATACTATTAAGTTCAGGGTGTTATATTAACGGATTAATCAAAACAAGAGGTCTTTCCGTTGCTTTTAGCATTCAGAAAGACCTCTTACCTTTTTCAACTACTTATTACTGTCATTGGCTATTGTAATCACAGGCATCATCATTCCCCTATCTTCATGTCTTAAAATATGGCAATGGTAAACCCAGATTCCCGTTTTATTGAAGTTATCGGCAACAACAGATGAAGCACCTTCTCCGGTTTGATTAGGCACATTAAACCAATAACGTACTTTCACATAACCATGGGCTGGTATGGTAATAGTATCCCACCAGTTGCCAACTATGGCGTCAACACCAATTTCCCCTTGATATATTGTACCAGGAACAGCACCTTTAGCTGGCATGGCCTGTCTTTGGTCTATATCTGAATCTGAAGCGGTTACAGCTCGCATAAACCAATCTTGTTGGGTATTACCATCTGCATCCACATATTTCTGATAGGCCAATTGACCAACCTCCACTACAAAGAATGGATTAATGTGAATATGAAAAGGATGGCTCACATCAGAATTGTTAATGAGAATCCATTCTTCGGCAGTTTGTGCAAGAGGTAGGCTATCTACTAGAGTCTTATTCTTATCATAAAACGTACTGTTTACATTAACTATAGAAGGTCTAGATTTTGTAACCGTTTTCGTACCAATAGTCAAAGTTGTATCCGCAATACCTGTGAGAGCGGACCATGAGGGCTTTCCTATTCCGCTGTAGGCAAAAGCATTACCCTTCTTTGTTATTGATTGATAGTAACCAGGGTTTGTGAAATAATAATTGTCATCAACTTTATTCGTATAGTTCTTTGCAAAGAAGTCTTCGAAACTAAGGTCATGGCTAATACTCTTATTTTTTTGATCAGTTGGTGACTCAAGTTCAGATGGGTCGGTGAATGGTGCTCCTATAATTGAATCTGCTTTAGGATTACCAATCATATCATTAAGTTCAAAAAACCTACCATTCAAAGTGAATTGGTTTACTCCGCCATTAAACCCATTGGCAGAAGATACATTCACTTTAATCCCAGACACATCGAACATTACAGGCCTAGATTGAAGAATATCCGAGTCCTTAATTTTAGACACGTATGATGGCGCATTTCCTGAAGTGGTTGGCGCGATACTTTTCAAGTAAGTGTTACTTGGGAATTTTGGAGTCGAATTAGCCGCAACCGGTGCGCCAGACACCTTAACACTGAATAAATCTGCGTCAGTAATACTGCCATTAAAATTATAAGGCTGCCATTTCCCTACCTCACCTTGTTTAAACTCGCTCTTGGTTGCAAAATCTACATCAAGAAAGTTACCGTCTTTAATGATCTTAGTTTTAATGAGTGGAATCAGTGATGTACTCTTGTTTCCATTCCAGTTCTGAAGAAACTCACCATAATTCTGACCTGATGAATCTACCTTAGCGAACAAATAAGGGTTAGATTTAGTGGGTGCAGCTTCTGGCCAAAAAGAAGAAGTATTGGTTACTGAATTGTAAAGGATCTTATGGCCATTTGTCTGACGGACCGCAATGAAGGTGCTATCCCCTGAATCACTTACAATCACCGACTTATAATCTTTAAATAAAGTATAAGTTCCTGCTCCTAACTGCACCAAAAAGTCTGACCTGTTTCCAGGGGCAAGCAATGCCGGGTTCTCGGCAGTAACTGTATCCAATTTAGAGAGGGTTATACCGTCAACTGCAGCCAAGAAAACTGGTATGGATTTATAAATCTTAACATTCTTCTGAACATTCTTTTTATTGGCAATAGTGGTATCCTTTTCATACATACCTAACCAAATCTGGCTAAAAGCCCTGTGATTAGTACCTGCATTGACCATCCTCCACCTTTCTAGCTGGTTTGGACGAATGTTTAAAGTATCCATTAGTTTACCGTTTACAGTAACCTGAATATCAGGATTGCCGGTATCAGGAACAGCTATACTATCTATCTTATGTCCTTTGCTATTACCCTTGCCATATTGAGCCCCAAAATTTGTTAGCTCTTGAACTGCCAAAACTCTATCGTGATAGGTTTGCCACTCCGTGAGGTCATATGGCGTTTGATTTCCCCCTCCAACAACTGATGAGGGCTGACTTGGGAAGGGAACTATGGCGTTAGATTCACTTTCCTGAATTACTATAGTACCAGCAAGTCCATTCTCTACTTGAGCAGATGTAGAACCATGCTTATGCGGATGGTACCAGTGAGTTCCTGGTAAATGTGTCGTTGGAATTTTGTATTGATAATCCCAAGAACCGGGCTTTACACTTTGATCTGATACCGAAAATGGATTCAGCTTTCCTAAATCTGAAACCGGTGCATGCGCATGATGAGGAGCATCATAACCGGCCGTATCAATTCCCTCAGGTACAATAACTATAGTAACATCATCCTTGGAAGGGTCAACATGAAGACCATGAACGTGAAGGTTGGTATTATTTAAGTTGTGAGGTATATTTATTTCACCACGAATACTATCACCAATCAACACCTCATCTGGGTTAAATTTCTTACCCATCAACTCTTCATACTTTTGCATAACATCACTTTCGGCTGGGTTGAGCCTGTTTGCAATATTCACATTCAAAAGGTCACCAGGTTTAAAGTAAAAGGTTGGCCCCGGAAGCATTTCTATGGTTTCATCTAAGCCGTATGCTCTAGTCCATATTTTCCCCCCAGCTACTCCTGGTATCCCATTAATAGAAGTCTCACCAAACTGAGTGTATAAAGTTGTACTTAAAACCCCATCAATCGACTCTATTTTTTGAGGCAAGAACTTGACATTTTTAACGAATAGCTGCGTGGAAGCCTCCTGTGTCAGGTAAAGAGTTACCTTATTTGAACCTTGCACCAAAGCCGACTCTGGGATTTCAAAAACATCGACATGGAAGTTGGGAATAGTATCTGAAATTGGCTTTTTAGTTACAATTTGAGACCCATTACTGTTTTCAACTTTGATGTAAATTGGATCGTGCGGCACCCCGTTAACCAAAGCTGCAGCCACTTCCATGGCCATTTGTACTCGACCAGGTTTATTGAGATTCAAGTCAAAAGTAAGACCGGCTCCATTTGTGTTAGAAAGTGACCATGTATTATATTCTTGTCTAAAAATGGCTCCAGACTTAGAGAACAAACTGACAGAATTAATTGTGGAGGAACCAGTTGGTTGAGTTGCTGTTGGTGTACTTGTAGACAAATCTACCATAGCATAAGAAACAGGATCTGCAACATCGACCATATGGTCCGAATGTTTTTGCCCATCCTGAAGAGGCATGGCCTTGCCTGAACAACTCTGGTTGATCAGAAAAAAGCACAAAATAAATACGTAGAGAAAATTAGTTGAAGGTCTCATAATTATTGTGTTGTGTTAATTGAAAATTCACCACTAATATAAAATTTTCAACCCAAACTTTATCATCCTCAGAAATCATTCTCCATTTGTAGCCATTATAAAAACAGGTATATTGTGACCGGAATTCAAACTAACACACACATGAAAACTAAAGAGATTATTGCAGCACTACTATTGCTATTGGCTATTGCAGCATGTTCTGAAGACGAACCTTCACCAAGCTTTTCAACGGCTACTTATCAAGGAGAAATAAGCATTAACCCTAACAACTTTCCATCTGGCGCTGGGCTTAACCTCACCCTAGGAGATACAGGAAAAGTAGTCCAGTTAGACGATGAAGCGGCTTTTGAGTGGGATATTAAAATAATGACCATAAGAACAGGACAAGGTGGTCGCCCTGGTATTTTCTTATTTGGCGACACACAATCTAATGTGAACACTCAGGCAGTAAACGTTTCTGAAAATTTCAATATCGGTTTAGGTCTTAGCGGTTTCAATGCCTTCAGTGAAGTGTCTACGGCTATGCAAAACCAACTTTCGGCCGATGGTACTTTTAACTTCGACCCTAAAACTGACACAGACGGTTCTGGGAAACCAGATGCAGACAAACTTGCTACCGCTTATCAAAGCCTAGTTATAGGAGATAGAGTAGTAAACCTTCAGGAAGAGAGCCAACCCGTATTCCTTGTCAAAGGTAGATCTGGAGCTATTTTCAAATTCCAAATGGTAAACAGAGAAAATGGAGGTAAAGCCACTTTAAGGTGGAGCAGATTTGCACTAGATGTAATAGAATAACTCATGCGAAGCTGTATTCAAATTGGCTTCCTTCTTTACATACTGAGCACACAGGTCTTTGCACAAAACCTTCCCGAGAACATAAGAAAAGACAGCTTGTTTCAAGACTTAGATTCCGTAATTGTCTTTGGTCAGAGACACTCTTCTACACAAAACACTATCTATGGAGAATTACTAAGCGGAACAGAGGCACAACCTATTTCTATTTTAGATAAGTTGCCAGGAATCACCAAAATCCATGAAAATGGGTACCCTCTGGTTTTCAGAGGCATGTTTGGCAATAGGTTGCGGATAGAAAAAAATGGAGTATTAAAAACTGGCTTTGTTGAACATGGGTACCTCTTAGACGATATCAATCCTGAAAATATTGAGTCGGTAAAACTTATTCATGGGGCTGAAAGAATACTCTATGGCAGTGGGACTTTAGGAGGAATGATTCAAATTAATGAACACGATGCTTCCAAAGACATCAGAAACACTCTCTATTCAAGGTATTCTACCAATAATAACGGACTGAGTATTGGAGGAGTATTAGGCAAGAGGTTCAACAATTTGGGTGTGCGATTCTCTGGCCGAAGAACAACTGCCAATAACTTTAAATATCCTTCGGGTGAAAATGCCAACAACTCTGCTTACTGGCAGAACAATTTTAGACTCTCTACTTTCCTTCAAAACCCAAGAAAGAATTTAAAACTATCGTGGAATAATGAGTTCAATAGCGGTTTGCAAGAAAGACCACAAGGCTTTCAGAATAACCCTTACGAGCTAAGAGATTACAAGAACAACTTTACTTATCAATCAGATTTGCACCTCGATTGGGCTGTTGACCCAACTGTTCGTCTTAAGCAACAATTGTGGGGACTATTTTTCGATACAGATCAGAACCGTAAAAACTTCAATGGAGATTTTACTATTATAAACTCCGAGGAATTGAGAAACTATGAGAAAAGCTCATTTGGCTATAAGGCAACACTCCTACTCAAAGAGTACAGCCGAACAAACTATTTATTCGGTCTTGATTTCATCAACTCAAGGTTAACGGAGAATACTTTCTTCTCCGATAATGTTAATCCAGCATTTTCCAACCAATCAACCCTTGAAAGAAACGAAGTAATGTACGGCTTCTACTCCATGGCTAACCTGTTGTTGAAGAAAGTCGGATTGAAATTTTCCGCCAGAGCTGATGCAGCAAGAATAGAAAATGAAGACAACCATTTAAATTTCACAGCACTCACTGGTGGTATTGAGCTAGACTGGCAAATGAGAAACGCATATAATAGCGTTAGTCTTACCCGAAGTTTCAGATACCCTTCTCAGCTAGAGTCACTTGGAGTCTTAATAGGCGGAAGAGGTGTCTTTTATGGAAACCCTAGTGTTCTGCCTGAATATGCTCACCAGCTAGAATGGAGTTTTAACAGAGACAAAGACAGTTTTAGCTATGGTTTAAACGCGTGGCTAGCACTATTCAACGATAGGATTAGCGAGGTATACCTTGGGGATAACGATTTTACGTATGAGAACTCCGAAAGAGCCAGAACTTATGGCCTAGAAGGCTATTTAGCAAAGAGCTGGAAACCATTAGTAAGTAATGATGAGCTTGCATTTACACTTAATTCTGAATACACAAGAGGCGACAACTTGGAAACCACAAGTTGGCTGGGGCAAGGCGAACCACTTATAGGCATCCCTCCTTTTCAATCTTCAGTAGAACTTAAGTACTCTAAGCAATTCAGTAAAACCATTTCAGGAGGTATTCAGGCTGACTCACAACGATTTGCAGCACTAACACGCCTACCGGAAGGGCCAATAAGACAGATTTGGGCTGCTCAAGAAACAGCCTCTTACTGGCTAATTAATTTTTCACTAGAATCTAATTTCACCCTTCGTAGAAATAAGTTGAGTGCCAGACTTTCTATTTCTAACCTAACCAATGAAACATATTTTCCTTTTGGAGCCAGAATTATGGGAATGGGCAGAAATTTCTCATTTCAAACAAGGTTTATCTTTTAAAGATACAAGCCCAACTAAACTCCTTACATTAAAGCAATTGCACCTAACCCAATAATGTGCTAGCTTTTGGTTCAAATTAAACTATAACTATGCTGGAAATTAAGAACTCACTTAAAGGCCTATTGGCAGGGCTGATTCTTTTACTAAGTGCCTGTTCATCGGGCGAAAAAGCCGACTCAATCTTCTACAACGGCTCTATTTATACCGTAGATGACTCCAACCCACAGGCAGAAGCCGTTGCCGTAAAAGACGGAATGATTATGGCCGTTGGTTCTTCTTCTGATATTATGAAATATCAAGGAGACGAAACTGAAATGGTAGACCTCAATGGTCAAACTATGACACCTGGATTCATTGAATCACACGCTCACATGATGGGTGTTGGCTATAACAAATTAGAACTAGACCTCATGTATGTAAAAACCTATGATGAACTAGTTGCAAAAGTTGCTGAAGCAGTAGAAAAGGCGCAACCAGGAGATTGGATTACAGGTAGAGGTTGGCATCAGGATAAATGGATTGAAAAACCAGACAATATGGTAAAGGGCTTTCAAACTCATGATAAAATGAGTGCTGTAAGCCCAGACAACCCGGTTTGGTTGAGACATGCCAGTGGCCACGCTGCTTTTGGAAATGCCAAAGCCATGGAATTAGCTGGGGTAAACAACCTTAGCATTGAAAGCCTTCAAGGAGAAGTAGAAGGGGGAGAAATTATTAAGGATGAATTAGGCAATCCAACTGGGGTTTTCACCGAAAGAGCCGCCAGCATTATTGGCAAGCTAGTACCAGCAGAAACCGAAGAGAGAGCTGAACAAGCCTTGCAAATGGCTATAGATGAATGCCTTAGACTAGGCATAACTAGCTTTCATGATGCCGGCTCAGGACAAGACTTTATTGATAGACTTCAAAAGTTCAAAGACCAAGGTAAACTAAAGGTAAGAATGTACACCATGCTTACTGGTCGCCAGCCTTCTCTCTTAGAGGAGTGGTATGAAAAAGGCCCAATGATTGACCCTGACCACCTCCACACTGTACGTTCGATTAAACTAAACTGCGATGGAGCACTTGGGCCTAGAGGAGCTTGGTTATTAGAAGAGTACACTGATAGACCTGGACATTATGGACACGAAACATTACCAATGGAAACAGTAACCACTGTTTCTGAAAAGGCACTAGCGTCTGGTTTTCAAGTTTGTTCTCACGCTATAGGCGATAGAGCCAATAGAGAAATTCTAGACAGATACGAAGCCGCCTTTGATAAATACCCAGATGTCGATAGAAAAGCTGAAAGATTCAGAATTGAACATGCCCAACACTTAAGCGAAGAAGACATTGCTCGTTTTGGCGAGATGAATATTGTAGCTGCTATGCAAGCCATTCACATGAGTTCTGACAGACCTTGGGCTATTGATAGATTGGGTGAAGAGCGTATTGTAGAGGGTGCTTACGTGTGGCAAAAATTGATGGATGCTGGCGCTGTGGTTTGTAATGGAACCGATGCACCAGTTGAACCTCTAGATCCACTACCATCTTTCTACGCTTCTATTTCTCGTAAAACCTTGGATGGTTTCCCTGAAGGTGGCTTTGAGGCAGATCAAGCTATGACTAGAGCACAGGCGCTAAAGTCTTATACTCTAGACGGAGCTTACGCTGAATTTGAAGAAGACTTCAAAGGATCTATTGAAGTAGGTAAAGCAGCCGACTTCACTATTTTCGACAAGAATATTATGACTGTTCCTGAGCAAGAAATACTAAAAGCAAAAGCCACTATGACTGTAGTTGGCGGTGAAATAGTTTTCAGAGGAGAGTAAATCTTCTTTTTAATTACCAAAAATAAAGGGTCGTTTAATGAACGACCCTTTTTATATTAAACCCATAAGAACCCAGAGGTCTTTTCGAACCTCTATTAAAGACAAGATTTGGGCTATCCTTTAAACTCGCAACAGTCCACTGTTATCCTGCACTAAGTACGAGGCCCCGAAAATTCGGGGTGAGGCCTTGTTTTGAGAGGGATTCACCCGGTATTTGAGTTAAAATTGTAAAGTTCGAAAACTGGTCTAAGCTCAAATGGGTATTTCCTTATCTCATTTGTAATACAAACATAGAAAGGCTTTGGTTTCAACAAAAAGGAAAAAATGCATATTTCCTATCCAAGCACATTCATATAAATCTTCTACGGCATTACAGATGCTTTTTCTTAGCTTGCAGGTTTACCGAATACTGCAGTATTGACGACTCCAACTGACACTATCTTTACCAAGAACTTTATACTTCATGGTACAGCCTATTTCTTAATGGCTGCTGCCTTTTATTTCCTACTCCCTACCCTGCCAGTATATGCCGTAAACGCATTAGATGCAAACAACAATCAAGTAGGTTATATTATAGGTGTTTATTCTCTATCTGCATTACTTATTAGACCTATCGCAGGCTATATGTTAGATGCCTACGGCCGAAGAATGGTCTATATAGTAGCGTTAGTGTTTTTCACCATTCTTTGTGCTAGCTATCATTTCTCCTATACCTTCTTTCTCCTATTGCTTATTAGAGTTTTTCATGGCTTTTCATGGGGAATAATTACTACAGGAGGCAGCACAATTGCTACCGACTTAGTGCCTGAATCTAAAAGAGGTGAAGGCATTGGCTACTTCGGAATGGCCATGACTTTTGCGGTTGCACTTGCTCCTTACATTGGAGATCAGATTATGGGGCAAAACAACTTCTCTAACCTATTTACAATCTCAACAATTGTAGCTATTGCATCATTGGTGCTGACGCTATTTGTAAAAATGCCGAAGGTAAGTACTGGCGAAACAAAAGTGCAGCTGTCTAAGATGTTCGATAAGAGGGTAAATAGAATTGCATTGGTAATGTTTACCGGAGCATTTCCTTTTGCAGCCATCATATCTTTCATCAGAATTTATAGCGATGAACAAGGCATAAAACAAGGTGCTTTGTTCTTTATTTTTCTAGCCCTGGGTGTAGTTATAGTAAGGCTTTTTGTAGGTAAAGTAATGGATAAGCACGGACCATCTACTCTGGTAGCCATTGGGCTAACACTTACTGTATTAGGCTTAGTTTGGCTTCGATATATAGATAGTTTTTGGCCTTTAATGATGTCTGGGATGGTGCTTGGCTTTGGCAATGGCATTATTATGCCTACCGTACAGACCATGGCCATGAACATGGTACCTATTGAAAGGCGTGGAGCTGCTAACGCCACTTTCTTTTCATCAGTAGACTTAGGAATTGGCGCGGGTTCAATAGCCCTTGGCTACGTTGCCGAATATTATGGAATCAGCATGATGTTTTTCATCTGCGGTATTATAATTTTGTTCCCTCTCATGTTTTATTTCCTCTTTGTGAGGAATCATTACCACAAACATGTGGAGCTACTGAAAGCGGAAGAAAATAATGCCTAAAAAGATATTCTTTACCCCCGGTCCATCTGCAATATATTTCACGGTTGAGGAGCACCTTAGAACTGCACTAAAAGACCAAGTGATGGAAGTAAACCATCGCAGCACTCAAGCCGAAGGCTACTATAAAACAGCGGTAGAAAACCTTAAGTCTTTGATGGATATTCCCGAAGACTACCAGATATTCTTTTTAAGCTCTGCTACTGAAATTTGGGAACGGCAATTACAAAATTTGGTAATAGAGAATTCTTTTCACTACTGCTACGGTGCCTTTTCAAATCGATTTTATGATTTCGCTGCCGACTGGCATTTGAAGCCACAAAAAGCTACTGCTGAATTTGGCAGCTTCCCCAATACAGACCCAAGCCTTATTCCGGCCGATACCGAGCTTATAAGCATGGCTCTAAATGAAACCTCAACGGGAGTTTCTTTTCCTACGGAAGATATTTATGCTATTCGAAAAGCTCACCCTGATGCTCTGATAGCTGTGGACGGGGTTTCGGCATTTCCTGTAGTTGATCTAGATTTTTCTCAAGTAGATAGCGCCTATTTTTCTGTTCAAAAATGCTTTGGCTTGCCAGCTGGTTTAGGTGTTTGGATTGTTAGCCCAAGAGCCATTGAAAAATCAGAGCAAAAAAGAGCAAGAGGCCATTCAATTGGCTCGTATCAGGCCTTACCTAACTTACTGAAGAACGGCACAAAGTACCAGACTACTTTTACCGCCAATGTTTTAGATATTTTCCTACTCAGTAAAGTAACTGGCGATATGCTAGAAAAAGGCTTAGATGTTATCAGAAGAGAGGCAAAATATAAGTCTGCATTGCTTTATCATACCATAGAACAACACCCAAAACTTTCAGCATTTGTTCCAGATAAAAAACTCCGATCTGAAACTGTAGCAGTGGCCAATACAGAGGGCGATTCTGCAGCTATTATAAATGCGCTAAAAGACAAAGGCTTTGTAATAGGAAACGGCTACGGAGCTTACAAAGGAAAGCAAATTAGAATAGCTTCTTTCCCAACCCATTCTAAGGAATTAATTGAGCTCTTGGCAGATACTCTAATGACTCTTTAAGTCTTTAAAGTCCTTCCATTTATTTGTATATCTTTATTGGCGTAGGAAAAAGCGGAATATTACTTTTGCACAGAATATTAGCCACATGCCAGTAAGAGACAAGATTTTGGTACTAATGGATACTTCAGATGCCGACAAGACACTTCTGAAGTTTCTAGAAATTATTGCAACATCTAGCGAGACTAAAGAAATACACTTTTTCAACAGCATCAGTGAGATGAAAATCCCTGAAGGTGTTCTCAAAGATTTCCCAGAAATCAAAGAGAAGTCTATCGAAGACAGAAAGAGTAAGATTCAAACTTTAGTGAAAAACTCACTATCTCAAAAACTGATAGACATCTCTCAGTATCACGTAAGAGAAGGTGCTCCCTCAAAGTCTATTCTGAAGTTCGTTGAAAAGAACGACATAGACCTTATTATGATGGGTAGACATAAGAGTTTTGTTGGAGGAGGAATTCTGTCTAATCGCTTAGCCAGAAGAGCTGCTTGTAGCCTTTTCATTATACCAGAACAAGCCAAGCCTAATGTAAACTTCTTACACGTTCCTTGCGACTTTTCTAAACACTCTAAAATTGCCATGGAAGAGGCGATTAGAGTAGCTAGGAAATACAAAGATGTACGCATTGTTTGCCAAAACGTATTTACTGTCCCAGGAGGCTACCATTACTCTGGTAAAACCTATGAAGAATTTGCCGAGGTGATGAGGGCAAATGCCGAAAGAGATTATAAAAAGTTTATGTCTGAGATAGACCACGAAGGGGTCAATCTAGAAGTTGTTTATTCTCTCGATACTAATGACAACCCTGTAACAGACATTATAGACTTTGCACATGAGCATAATCCTGGAACCATTTTTATTGGAGTAAAAGGAAGAAGCTCTACAACAGCCCTCTTTATTGGTAGCAGGGCGGAACAACTAATTCAGTACAATAGCGATATACCAATGATGGTAGTTCGTCCTAAAGGACAGAACTCAGGAATTCTAGATCTGATTAAGGAAATTTAGAGTTTAACCCCATAAAATAAGAGCCTGTTTCTAATAGAAACAGGCCCTTATTCTTTTGTAGAAGAATGATACTGGGTTACTTTCCCTTCAAGCGTTTTTCTTCTTTTTCTAACCAAGCCATAAAGGCTTTATTTTCTTCATCTGTTAATTTCATTTTCGGGTTTCTCTCCACCATTCTTGCCGGTGGCATATCGCCATCCTCAATTACCTCAAACATTTCAGCAATAAAATCTTCTTGCTGTTCTTTATTCATTTCAGGCACCTTTACCCACTGCAGTTTTTCTCTGGCCTTCTCATTACGTGCATCAGGCTTATGACAATTCATACACTTTACCTCTACTATCTCTTTTATATTATCTGGCAATTCAATTTTAGAGTCCTGATGTAATTGTACGGCATTACTTTCTATTGGCTTGGGATTGAAAGCCGAGCTAATAATTACTGTACCCATTAGAGCAAAAAATAGTGTAAATCGTTTCATGGTTAGTTTTATGGAATGTTAAAAGTTTCAACTAGTTAGATAAAAATTTTATGCGAAGGTTTAAGCTTGTTGAACAGCTCCTGCCTTGTCGGTAAGTCGCTTCAAAACGAAAATGACAATCAACAAAAGCACCATAGGCACCAATGTATAAGAGAAGGCTTGGTCTGCTCCTAGCTCTCTAAACAGGTAGCCTATAATTCTAGAGCCTAACGTACCTCCTAGGGCAGAAAAAATAATGATTAATCCAGACATTGGGCTATGAAGTTTCTTTGGCAATGCACTTAACACCACTGAGTTTAAAAGAGGGTAAATAGGTGCTATAAACAGACCAACAAGAGGGAAAGCGTAACCAATTGCAGGAACATCGGCCAATGTTTCAACTGCTTCAATATTAGCATTTACAGCTTTTGGTAAAATGAATAAAACAATAGCCATGGCAGCTAATATACAAACAGTTAATACGCTCACCCATGAGAAGCGTTTTGTAAGCTGCCCTGCAGCAAGCCGTCCAATACCTAGTGAAATCATCAATACACTAGACATCATAATGGCTACATTCTCTGGCAGATTCATCACCTTCTGATTAAAGGTTGGCAGCCAGGTCATTATTCCCTGCTCCATCATCACAAAAAGAAAAGCCGAAAGCACAAAAACAATTACCAAAAGTCTCGCTATTAGCTTAACCATTTCAAGAAAGTCTTCTTTTAAACCAGCACCAGGAGCATCATAACTTTGATCGAACTTAGCCCGTGTAAGTAAGAAAAAGGCCGCTAAGGTCAACCCAGCCAATAGCCAATAAACATTTAACCAAGCGTTAGGGTCAGCCTCAGAATTAAATGCAGGGAAAAGAAAATAAGCCAGGGCTATACCAAACATAAACACACCCTCAATACTACTCATTAGACTATTGTGCTCACGCTCGTTTTCTGTTACCAATCCTATAGCAGAGTACACAGACACTTTCACTACTCCAAAGCCTATACCCACCAACATAAATAGCAGTTTCGCACTCCAAAATGAATTACCAAAATACATAAGAATACACCCCAGTGTAACCAATAACAAAGCACCCAACATTCCCTTTTTATAACCAATTCTAGGGAGAAAAGAGGCTATCAGAAAAGAGGTAAACATGATGGAAAAGTCCTTAAAAGCTTCCAAAGAGCTAGCATCAACCTCATCTACACCGTAAACGTTTTGCGACTTGAGAATAACAATGCCAACAGAATTAAGAAGAATGGCAAAAACGAAATAATTAATGTAAAGTGAGAGCTTTACGGCCTTGTTGTTCATAGCTACTAGTCTGGTCAAATCGGAAGATAAGAATTTGACAGCAAATAGCTTACAACAAACACCATCCTATTTTTCTATATATTCATCTCATGAAAGTACTTCTCTCCTTTATTCTACTATTCTTTTCCACCGCTTCTTTTGCCCAAAAAGCAAGAGATTATGGTGTGGAAATAGGTGTTATGAAAACAGGAAAACTAAACTCCATAACAGATGTAGATGGTGTAAAAGTTGGACACACAACACGAGTTGAAGGAACAACAATAAGAACGGGAGTAACAGCAATTCTCCCCCACTCAGGAAATATCTTTCAACAAAAAGTACCAGCAGCCATCTATATAGGGAACGGTTTTGGAAAGTTGGCAGGCATAAGTCAAGTACAAGAACTTGGGAATCTAGAAACTCCAATCATTCTTACAAATACGTTGAGTGTACCCATGGGCATCCAAGGCACTGTCAAGTACACGCTAGGGTTAGAAGGCAACGAAAATGTGCGCTCCGTTAACGCTGTTGTTGGAGAAACAAACGATGGTGGTTTAAATGACATAAGAGGTATGCACATTTCCGAATCTGATGTTATAAAAGCCATAGAATCAGCAACAGCTGGCCAGACACCAGAAGGCAATGTTGGTGCAGGAACTGGTACTGTAGCTTTCGGTTATAAAGGAGGAATTGGCACATCTTCTCGCTTAGTGCCTGAATCATTAGGCGGTTATACTGTCGGAGTTTTGGTACAAACCAATTTTGGTGGGGTTCTAACTATTGCGGGTGTTCCGGTTGGAAAAGAGCTTAATAAATACCCGTTCAAAAATGCCATTGAAAAAAGTGATGGCTCTTGCATGATGGTTGTACTTACCGATGCTCCCTTAGATGCAAGACAATTAGAGCGAATAGCCAAGCGTGCCATGATGGGCTTAGCAAAAACAGGTGGTATAGCATCAAATGGAAGCGGTGATTATGTAATAGCTGCTTCTACCGCAGAAAGCATGCGCATTCCTTATCAAACCAGAAATACAACAGACAATGGTGGAGTGCTAAGAAACGATGAGATGTCTGCGCTATTTATGGCCACAATTGAGGCAACCGAAGAAGCAATAATTAACTCTCTATTTACAGCACAAACTATGACTGGCAATGGCAGAACCGTTGAATCTATTCCATTAAACAGGGTAATCTCTATTCTGAAGTCGTACGGAGTTATACGTTAACCTGACGAAAAGCATCTAACGTGTCACTCGCTTTTTCTACCAAGTCTTGATTAATTGAATCAAAATTATGTAACCAACCGGTCATCTCTTGGTCTACATTATCCAGAATGCCCAAGCCTTTCTCCGTAATCACAACATCTTTGGCTCTTCTATCCGACTTGCAGACTGTTCTGGCTACCAACTCTTTAGATTCAAGCCTATCTACAATTCTAGACGCGTTAGACATTCTATCCAGCATTCTTTCAATGATGGTGTTTACAGTACACGGTTCAGGGTACTGGCCTCTTAGTATTCTTAATACATTGTATTGAGGCGTGGTTATTCCATGACTTTTAAAAAGTTTATTCTGTTGATCGTGTAGCCAACTATTGGTATAAATGATGTTTACCATCAACTTCTCATAAGGACTTTTAAATTCCTTTTTCTGCTTTATATCATCAAGAATGCCCATCGTCTAAATATTAACAATAACTAAATTAACACTTTACCTTAACTCTTCAAGGCTAGATAAAATTCCATTCATCAATAATGTTACTATATTAAGAGAACAGGTTAAACCTTAAGCAACCAAGGTGGTCTAACCTCTGATTTGGAAGTCTTGGAACAAAAAGGATTACTAAGAGAATTTAAGTCGGCCTCTACAAAAGAGAGGGCGTTTCGAGAGCTAGTAACAGCTTATCAGGAACGTATTTATTGGCATGTGAGAAAAATTGTAATCACACATGACGATGCCGATGACGTAACCCAAGAGGTATTTATTAAAGTATATAAAAGCCTCGAAAATTTTCGAGAAGACTCTCAACTCTTCACCTGGATATATAGAATAGCAACAAACGAAGCCCTTAATCATCTAAAAAAGATGAAGCGCAGAACTTCTCTTTCAATAGATGATGTTCACGGAGAGCTACAAAACCATCTAACCCACGGTGGTCTAATTTCAGGAGACGAAATTCAAATGAAACTTCAAAAGGCACTCTTAAAGCTTCCTGAAAAACAAAGACTAGTGTTTAACATGAAGTATTTTGACGACCTGAAATACGATGAGATTGCTGAAATAACAGGCACGAGTGTAGGCGCTTTAAAAGCCAGCTTTCACTTAGCAGTGAAAAAAATAGAAGAAGATTTAAACCAAGATTAAACCTTCTAACCATTTGATAATCAAATAAAAAATGAGCAACAAAGACAAACATATTAAATTGGATAACAACCCTGAGTTGGCCAAAAATGTCTTCGAAGTTCCCGATGGCTACTTCGATAATTTGCACAGTAAGCTCATTGAAAATTCTGAAGGCATTTTAAATCAATCAGATAAACTTAAAGAGTTGCCTTTTGAGGTACCTGCTAATTATTTTGAAGAGCTAACGGATAGTATTCTGGAAAAAACTATTGGCAATGAAACCAAGGTGATTCCTTTAACTCAGCAACTTTGGTTTAAGGTAACTGCTGTGGCGGCATCCCTTGCGCTAATAGCAAGCTTTTACTTCTTAATGCCAGAACAAAGCATTGTTGAACCATCTCTTTCAGACATATCTAATGAGACCATCATTGAGTACTTACACGCTCAACAATCATCTCAAGAAGATTTATTTGAAGGCCTAGATTCTCTAGATATTCTACTAGATGATATGATTGCGGAAGAACTTAACATCTTTGCAGATGTTCTTTCTACCAACACAGAATTGAATTATGACTTTGAATACTTCGATTATTAAAAATATGAAACTCATATATACAGGCTTAATACTTCTTGCTTGCACGCTTTCTTTTGCTCAACAAGGTGATGAAAGAGGAAAAAACAGACAAGAAGAGCTAGAAAGACTAAAAGCAGCAAGAGTAGCTTTTTTGTCTAACAGACTGCAACTCGATGTAAATACAGCCCAGAAATTCTGGCCAATTTTCAATGAATATGAAACTAAAAAAGAAGCCCTAGGCAAGAAATACAATGAGCAAAAAAAGGTTTTGGTAAGCGAATCTGGCTGGAGAAATATGTCTGACACCAATGCCGACAAAATGCTAGATATTTATCTTGATCAGAAGCAGGCTGAGTTAGATCTAGAAAAGGAATACTTGACCAGGTTTAATAAAGTTTTAGACAAAGGTCAGATTTGGATGGTCATTAGAATTGACTCAGATTTTAGGCGCTCACTCATGAAGAGAATTAGCGACAGAGATGCACCACCGCATAACGATTCTAAAGGTGGTGGAAGACACGAAGAGCCACAGCAAAAAAACTAAGAATTAAATCCTGCCGAGTGCAGGATTTTTTTGTTTACCCAATTTGTAGCGAAATAGCTTTGGCGTAATTTGCGACATGGCTCACATGTCGCTGTACGAACTCAACAGTCTCATTAAATCTGAACTGCAAAACTCAATGGCTCCCTCTTATTGGGTAATTGCAGAAATAAGCGAACTAAGAGAGAATGTAAAAGGCCATTGTTACATGGAGCTGGTCGAAAAAGAACCCAACTTCATTCAGGCTAAAATACGAGCTAATATTTGGGCCTACACGTATAGAACTATTAAACAGCAGTTCAATCAGGCCACTGGTTCACCATTAAAAGCAGGCATAAAAGTACTTTTCAATGTGAGCATAAACTTTCATGAAGTTTACGGCATGAGCCTAACAGTAAATAACATCGACCCAAACTTTACTATAGGCGAAAAAACCAAACAGCGGGAAGAAACAATTAAAAAGCTCCGAGAAGAAGGATACCTTGAACTAAACAAAGCCCTCCCTCTCCCCTTAGTTCCTCAACGCTTGGCCATTATTAGCTCTTCTACAGCCGCAGGCTATGGCGATTTTATGGATCAGCTTTCAAATAACGCCCAGCAGTACGATTTTAAAACGGAGACTTTCAATGCCGTAATGCAGGGCAATGAAACAGAAGAATCAATTGGTAAAGCCTTGGCCAATATCAAAGAGCGATCTTCAGAGTTCGACCTTATTGTTATAATTCGTGGTGGTGGTGCACAAACAGACCTAGATAGTTTCGATGCCTATGGTTTGGCTAAACTTATTGCTGCGGCTCCCCTACCTGTATTGACTGGCATTGGCCATGAAAGAGACGAAACCATTGCCGATTTAGTGGCCAACACCTCTCTGAAAACCCCTACAGCCGTAGCCGAATTCATCATCAATGGAGTGGATAGTTTCTACAATTCTATCTATGAACTCAACATTCGGCTAGAAAGAGGCATTAGAGACAAATTCTCTCGCGCAAAAGACCAACTTTCACATCAGGGACACAGATTAGAAAGAGCAGGATCAACTTATCTTAAACAGGCCGATAATCTACTTAGAGACAAGGTTCACATGCTAAAATTTGCTAGCAAGGCGAAGGTTGAAAAACAAAGAAATTCTTTAGACAACCTTCAAAACAAAATTAAACTTATAGACCCTGAAAATGTCTTCAAGAGAGGCTATTCCATTACCTTAAAGAATGGCAGATCTATTAACAATCAAGAAGTAATGGTTGGCGATAATCTGGTGACAAAAAACCATCAAAACACCATTAAGAGTAAAGTTACAGATATAGAAAATGAGTGAGCAATTGAGTTATAAAGACGCCCTTAAAAGGATTAATGATATAGTGGAGAGAATTGAAAACGAAGATCCTGATATTGACCAACTTTCCTCTCTGGTTAAAGAAGCCACAGGGCTAATTGCGCAATGCAAAGGCAAGCTAGAAAGTGCTGAAGCCGAAATTCAACTCTCACTAGAAAAACTAAACTGATAATGACCGAACAGCAAGCTTTGGCTCAAATTCAAGAGCTTTCCGAAAAGATCAACTACCACAACGATCTGTATTATCAGAAAGATAAAAGCGAGATAACCGACTATGAGTTCGACCAACTCTTGGAAAAACTGATTGCGCTAGAAAATCAATTTCCACAGTACAAATTTGAAGACTCTCCTAGTCAAAGAGTTGGTGGCACCATCACAAAGAATTTCGAGACAGTTGTCCACAAATACCCTATGCTTTCATTGGGCAACACTTACTCTAAAGAAGACCTTATAGATTGGGATGGTCGTGTAAAACGAGGCCTCGGTACAGATGATTACGCCTATTTTTGCGAGCTGAAATTTGATGGTACAGCGCTTAGTCTCACTTATGAAAATGGCCAACTTAAAAGGGCCGTTACCCGAGGAGATGGCACCCAAGGTGATGATATAACCACTAACGCCAAAACTATTAGAAGCATCCCACTAAAAGTAAAGCACCAGGTTCCAGAAAGTTTTGAAGTTCGAGGAGAAGTTTACTTTCCAAAAAAGGAATTTGAAAGAGTAAATGCCGAACGCATTGAAAATGGTGAAGAACCTTTAGCTAACCCGAGAAATGCTGGCTCTGGCACATTGAAAATGCAAGACTCTTCAATTGTAGCCTCCAGAAAATTAGACTGTTACCTCTATTATTTACTTGGCGATTCTTTGGACTTCAATACCCATTCTGAATCTATGGCCCAATTAGAGCAATGGGGGTTTAATGTATCACCTACTTACAAAAGATGTAACACTATAGAAGAAGTACTAGAGTACATCGCAGAGTGGGAAACCAAAAGACATGATTTGCCTTCCGAAACGGATGGTGTGGTGATTAAGGTAGACAGCCTAGACCAACAAAATGAGTTAGGTTTTACCGCTAAAAGTCCTCGTTGGGCTATTGCCTATAAATACAAGGCGGAAAGTGCTTCAACCGTATTAGAGAGTATCTCTTATCAAGTAGGAAGAACCGGGTCCGTCACTCCTGTAGCCAACTTAAAACCAGTTCTACTTGCCGGCACAACAGTAAAGCGAGCCTCACTTCATAACGCTAATGAAATTGCCCGCTTAGGACTTCATTTGGGGGACACCGTATTTGTTGAAAAAGGCGGAGAAATAATTCCAAAAATCACTGGCATTGATGAATTGCAAAGACCTACCGATAGTACGCCAGTAGAATACATCACTCACTGCCCAGAGTGTAGTACGGAATTAGTGAGAAAGGAAGGGGAAGCAAATCACTACTGCCCTAATTCAGAAGGCTGCCCTCCTCAAATCCTAGGAAGAATTGAGCATTTCGTTAGCAAAAGAGCTATGGACATAGACTCACTTGGAAGTCAGCGATTAGATGCTCTAATTAAGTCTAAAATAATCCATGACATTTCAGATCTATATAGACTCCCACAAATTGAGAAAAAATTGATCGGTTTTGAACTGGAATCAGACCAATACTCTAAGAATGAAGAAGGAGAACTATGTATTAGCAACCGAAAAATATTTTACGCCTTACTTGAAAAACCAACTCTCAAACAAATTGATAACCTTCTTTTGAATTCTGAACAAATTAATCCTGAAACCTTTTTCAGTAGTGTTGAGGGAAGATTACAGGAGAAGGGCATTAATTATCAACAAGATGGCCTGACTTTCATAGAAGCTTGCTTTACTAGTGAAGATTCAATGAGCACCTCATTAGAGGTACATAAAGTTCTGATTCCGCTTTTACAAAAAAACCATACTATTGACGATTACTCACTAAAGAGATTAGCTAAAACCGAACGAAATATCCATGATATAATTACTAATCTCTTTATTGAGCTCCAACCAAAGGAGAAAGAAATCATATCGAAATTAAAGTCAACATCGCTTCAGAAAAAAGCGGTAGAAGGAATTATCGCTGGCATCAACGAAAGCAAAGACAAGCCTTTTGAAAAGGTGTTATTTGCTCTAGGAATACGACACATTGGAGAGACTTCTGCAAAATTATTAGCCAAAAAATTTAAGTCCATTGATAATTTAATTAGTACCAGTGAAAGTCACGTTCTTGAAATAGATGGCATTGGTCATAAGCTAGCAGAAAGCCTTCTACAATACTTTAAAGACAACAGAAATATTAGACGAATAGAAGAATTAAAGACTTTTGGATTAAACTTTGAAACTATCTCCATTATTGAATCTGATAGTAATCATCAACCTTTGGTAGGTTTAAGAATAATTGCTTCCGGTAAACTTAAAAACTATTCTAGAGATTCAATTGTCGAAAAAATAGAAAGTCTAGGTGGTACCTATGTAAAAGCCATAAGTTCAAACATTGACTTTGTAATTGAGGGAGAAAAAATGGGGCCAGCAAAAAAAGATAAGGCAATAAAACTCGGGCTTAAGATTATCACTGAAGAAGAATTTGACAAACTAATAGATACACAAACATGAATTTTATTGCAATTGACTTCGAAACTGCAAACTCAAAACGATCAAGCGCCTGTTCAATTGGAGTAGCTATTGTAAAAGACGGAGAAGTAGTTGATACTCATTATGAGCTTATTAAACCTGACCCATTCTACTTCGATCCATTCAACACCTCAATCCATGGTATTTCTGAAGAACATGTAATTGATAAACCATCATTTCATGATATCTACAATAGTGGGTTGAATGAAATAATAAGAAACAACATCATCGTCTGTCACAATGCAGCTTTTGACATGTCGGTTCTACGACATGCCTTAGGTAGTTCATTAGACACTTTAGATCATGAAATCAGCTATATTTGCTCGCTAGTAATTGGAAAGATGTTAGTTGAAAGCGCACCCAATTATAAGCTCCCCACACTGTGTAGGCATTTTGGGATTGAATTAGAAAACCATCATAATGCTCTCGATGACGCAATAGCTTGTGCGAAGCTTACAACTAAGTTAGCTGAATCCTTAAATGCCAACTCAATTGAATCATTCTTGGAGCACTTAGAGTGCCAAATTGGAGCTATAACTTATGATGGCTATCAACCCTTTAGTAACAGCTATAGTAGGTTTCGGTCTGCGAACACAGTGGCAAACAAACCCCATTCTGCAATTTCTCTGGGCGTTGGACTAGATCTCGATGATTTCATGTCAATTGGTTCAGAGCTTTTCGAAGATCGAACAGTTGTATACTCAGGAATCTTTTTACTTTTTGAAAGATCAGACCTTAAAGCATTTCTGGAAGAATGTGGAGCAAAGGTTACTTCGTCAATCAGTTCTAAAACTGACTATCTCATTGCCGGTGATAATATGGGGCCGGCCAAGCTAGAAAAAGCCACCAAACTAGGTATCAATATTATTTCAGAAGAAGAATTTATTAAAATGATTAACGGCTAATGTCTCTACTGGGAAAGAAATTACTTAAGATGCTCCACAAGCCCGAAAAACGGGCAAAAAACCAAGAAATACCATCGTTTGAAAGTGCCAAAAACATAGGGATTATCTACACTTACGGAGAGAAGAAGTCAGAATCTGCAGACTCTATTGTCGAGCTTATTGAAGCTGATAGCAAACAGGTTGACGTACTGTGCTTTATAGATAAGAAAGATATTACCGAGAGCAAACATCCATTCTTCAAAATAGATCAGTTAAGTAGTTGGGGAAAAATCAACTCACCTGAGGTAGAAAGTTTCCTAGCTACATCGTTCGACTTTCTCATTCATTTAGATTTCGAGCTAAACGAAATCATGAGAACCATGTTGATCAATACAAAAGCAAAGTGCAGAGTTGGCTTTCATTCTCAACAGGCTGCTGACTATTACGAATTGATGATTGGTATGAATAAAAGTGCCGGTACTTCTAACTTTGCAGAACAAACAGTAAAATATATTAAGGCAATCAGATAATGGAGAAATTATATGGAACAGGCGTGGCATTAGTCACTCCTTTTACTAATGAAGGTTTAGTAGACTATGATGGCCTAAAAAGGGTGCTAGACTTCACTGCTTTAGGTGTAGATTATTTTGTGGTAATGGGTACTACAGGTGAAGTAGCCACGGTGACCAGATCAGAAAAGAAGGCCGTTTTAGCTTTTGCCAGAGCCAATAACCCAAAGAACTTACCAATAGTCTACGGAATAGGCGGTAATAACACAGCTGCTGTAATTGAAGAAATAAAAGACACTGATCTAAAAGGTGTTGACGCAATACTATCTGTAAGTCCTTATTACAACAAGCCAAGCCAGCGCGGTATCGTTGCTCATTTCAAAGCCATAGCAGACGCCTCTCCAGTACCTGTAATATTGTACAATGTACCGGGCAGAACGATGTCTAACATGACCGCGGAAACCACTCTGGAACTAGCCAAGCACCCTAATATAATCGGAATGAAGGAAGCTTCCGGAAACTTAGAACAGTGCAAAGCAATAGCTGATGGCAAGCCAGAAGACTTCTTGCTGCTTTCTGGAGAAGACTTACTGACAGATGAAATCATTAAACTAGGAGGCAAAGGAGTAATCTCCGTATTAGCCAATGGTTTTCCTGAAGAGTTCAGCAGCATATCTAAACTTGCGCTAAATGGTGACTTTGAAGGAGCTAAAAAGATAACTGAATCGTTCAAAGAAATAAACCCATTGATGTATGCTGAAAGCAATCCTGTGGGAGTAAAAGAGGTATTACGGCTTAAAGAAATCTGTGGAAATCAGGTAAGACTACCATTGGTTTCGGCATCAGATGAGCTTAAAAAGCAGATAGCCGACTTAGTTTAAGAAGAGACAAATAATAGGCACAAAAAAAGCCAATCATTGCTGATTGGCTTTTTTTATATAAATACGATTCAGAATTATTGGTTGTTCTTCTTTTCTTGAACATCGATTCTGATTTCTTGAGCTAAGTTCTTAAGCTCTTGCATTCCTTTTCTTACTCTGGTACCAGCAGCTTGGTTACCTTTGTCGTAGAACTTTGCGAAATCGTCTTCTAGTGAATCTACTAATTCTTTTACCTTGCTAAATTGACTCATATTTATCGTGTTTTAAGGTTGTTGATAATATTGTTTAATTCAGAGCAATATAAATCAAAAAACTCTACCCACAACAACTGAGGGCACTTTTTTTGACTTTTACTCCCCAAATGAAAGGGCTAACTCCTCTTTTTTGTATTCACCCGACTTGAGCTTTCCTTTAATTGCTTCGAAAGCTGCAATAGTCTCAGACACATCTTCTAAGGTATGAGATGCCGTTGGAATCAACCTTAGAATGATCATACCCTTAGGTACAACTGGGTAAATAACCACCGAACAGAAGATGTTAAAGTTCTCTCTTAAGTCTTTGCTCAGGGCAGCAGCTTCACCTACAGTACCATTAAGCACCACTGGTGTTACACAAGATTCTGTAGTACCAATGCTAAAGCCTTTCTCTTTTAAACCACTCTGTAAAGCATTTACAATAGTCCAAAGTCTTTCTTTATGAGAAGGATCGTCTCTTAACATTGAAAGTCTCTTTAGAGCACCAATTACCAATGGCATTGGCAAAGACTTAGCAAAGATCTGAGATCTCATATTATACTTTAAGAACTTGATAATCTCTTTATCTCCTGCTACAAACGCACCAATAGCCGCCATAGACTTAGCAAATGTAGAGAAGTAAAGATCTATCTGATCTTGGCATTCTAGCTCTTCTCCAGAACCAGCACCAGTTTTACCCATAGTACCGAAACCATGAGCATCGTCTACAAAAAGTCTAAAGTTGAACTTCTTCTTCAACTCAGCTATTTCTCTGATTTTACCTAGGTTTCCGGTCATTCCGAAAACACCTTCAGTAATTACCAAAATACCACCACCGGTTTCATTGGCAATTCTTGTAGCTCTTTCGAGCTGCTTTTCTAGGTTCTGAATGTCGTTATGAGGAAAAACGAATCGCTTACCCATATGCAATCTCACACCATCGATAATACATGCGTGCGACTCTGCATCGTAAACAATTACATCTTTTCTATCTACAAGTGCATCTATTATAGAAAGTACACCTTGATAACCAAAGTTGAGTAAATAAGCAGACTCCTTCATCACAAAGTCAGCAAGCTCTTGCTCCAACTGCTCATGATAGCTAGTGTTACCAGACATCATTCTAGCACCCATTGGGTATGCTAAACCCCAATCTGCCGCAGCCTGTGCATCTGCCTCTCTTACTTCTGGGTGGTTACCTAAACCTAAATAGTTATTTAAACTCCATGTTAGAACCTCTTTTCCCATAAACGTCATTCGAGGAGCAATCTCTCCTTCTAGTTTAGGGAACATAAAATAACCTTCGGAAACGTCTGAATGCTTACCTAGAGGGCCTTGATTAGACAATAATTTTTCAAATAAATCCAACGCCTTTGTGATTTTAATTACCTTTTCTCGCTTATTCAAAGAAGACGCAAATGTAATATTATAATAACCATTTATCAAAAATAGAGTCATATATAAACCAACTCTGAGTTCTCTTTTCCGATATAATTATTTAGCATTGTAAGCGAGAAATTTAGCCTATGTCAGAAAGAAAAATCAAAAAGATTTTAGTCGCCAACAGAGGCGAAATCGCCATCCGTGTAATGCGAACTGCCCGCGAAATGGGCATTCAAACTGTAGCTATTTTTAGTGATGCAGATGCCAGTTCGCCACACGTAAAGTATGCCGATGAAGCTGTAAATGTTGGCCCTGCACCTTCTAACAAGTCTTATCTTAATATGGATAAGATCATTGATGTTTGCCTTGAATTGAATGTGGACGCTATTCATCCAGGATATGGATTCCTTTCTGAAAACGCCACTTTTGCTAAAAAGGTAGCCGAAAAAGGCATCATCTTCATTGGCCCTTCTCCTGAAGCAATAGAGGTTATGGGCGACAAATTAGCAGCAAAAAATGCAGTTGCTGAATATGATGTACCAATGGTACCTGGTGTTAACCATGCGGTTGCCGATTTAAAAGAAGCCAAAGAAATAGCCGAAGAAATTGGTTTCCCTGTCCTTATAAAAGCTAGTGCCGGTGGTGGTGGTAAAGGAATGAGGGTAGTGGAAAATCCTGAAGAAATTGAGGAGCAGATGCAACGTACCATGAGTGAGGCAGAATCTGCTTTCGGAGATAAATCAGTATTTATAGAGAAATTTATCACCTCTCCTCGCCACATCGAAATCCAAATTTTGGGCGACATGCATGGCAACTTGGTTTACCTTTTTGAAAGAGAATGCTCTATTCAAAGAAGGCACCAGAAAGTAATTGAAGAAGCTCCTTCTGCAATTCTTACCCCAGAAAAGCGTAAAGCCATGGGAGAAGCAGCACTAGGCGTAGCCAAGTCTTGTGGATACTATGGTGCTGGTACAGTAGAGTTCATTGTAGATGAAAATCTAGATTTCTTCTTCCTAGAAATGAACACTAGACTTCAGGTAGAACACCCAGTAACTGAAGAAATAACAGGAAAAGACCTAGTAAAAGAACAAATCTACATTGCGGAAGGAAAGGCATTAAGCTTTAAGCAAGAAGACTTAAAAATTATTGGCCACTCTATGGAAGTTAGAGTGTATGCCGAAAACCCAAAAGAAAACTTCTTACCAGAAACTGGCAGGCTAGTAACCTATAAAGTTCCTCAAGGACCTGGAGTTCGAGTTGACGATGGTTTTGAAGAAGGCATGGATATTCCAATTTACTATGACCCGATGATCTCCAAGCTCATTACCTTCGGAGCCAATCGTGAACAGGCAAGAATGAGAATGCTCAGAGCCATAGAGGAGTACGACATTACAGGCTTAAGCACAACACTAGATTTCTGTGCTTTTGCGCTTAAGCACGATGCTTTTATCTCTGGTAAATTCGACACCAGATTTGTTCAGACTCACTTTAAGCCAGAAATGCTAGACACTCATAATGAAGAAGAGGAGCAAATAGCAATAGCCTTGGCTGCTTACCTGTTGGAAGAGAAAAAGAAAACCAGCAATGCGGTAGGTAAAGACGGGCAAATGAGTAAGTGGAAATTGAGGGTTAACCAATAATATGGCTAAAATATTACCCTTTAAGGCATGGAGGTACAACGACAGACTTTCTAAGTCTATAGATCAGTTGACCTCCCCTCTTTTTGATGTTATTTCTCAAAAGCAACGTGATGCACTTTATGAAATAGAACATAACAGCATTCACTTGAGTGTGCCGCTTCATTCGGAAACTCCCGGACAGGCACAAAGAACCATTGCAAAGTGGAAAGCTGAAGGGGTAATTGAGCAAGATCCTATCCCAGGGATTTACGTTTATTACCAACATTTTTCGTTACCAGGAAGCAGTAAAAGCTACATCCGAAAAGGGTTTATTAGCTTCATAGAAGCTACCGACTGGGGTAAGCCAGACTCTGTCATTTTAAGGCATGAGAATACCATCCCTCACTCTGTTTCCGACAGAGTAGATGTTTTAAGGGCAACCGAACTGAACGTGAGCCCTACTCATGGCTTATACTTCGACCCCTCTTTTGAGCTAGAGAAATACATGGATGAGAGCCAACTCAACCCTATATACGAGACGGAGGACTATCAGGGAGTAAAAGATGTATTGTCAGTAATTCACGACAGGGCTGTTATTCAAAAGTTCATTGATAAGCTAGGGCCTGAAAAAATCATTTTGGCCGATGGTCACCATAGGTTAGAAAGCTCCATACAGTATCGTCAAGAAATGATGCAACAGAATGGGCACACTGGTGAAGAAGGGTATAACTATCACCTAATGTATCTTACCAATGGAGAGGCAGATGATTTAAGGATTCTCCCTACTCATAGGCTAATTAGTGGTATAGAGAACTTTAGCAGGGAAGAGTTTTTAAAGAAACTTGAGCCTTACTTCTTCTTTAAACCCATTGAAAACCCTTATGATATTGAAGAGATTATTCTTGGCAAACAATGGGCTTTTGGATTACTCTTCGATGATGAGACCATAAAAGTGAGACTCAAGCCAGAGGCTATATCGCTAATGGAATGGAAATTTCCGGAGGTTGTAAAAACTTTGGACCTCACGGTAATGCATTACTTCATTATTGAAAAGGCATTAGGTATACCGGGCAAAGAGCAGCGTGGGTCCAGGAACATCACCTTTGAAAGAAATTTTGCTACCTGCTTAACCAAGACCATTAAGAAGGAAGCTCAGTTTGCTATAATCACAAAGGAGATTAATATGGAAACCGTAAAGCAGGTTTGCACTTCTGGGTATACTTTACCTCAGAAATCAACTTACTTCTACCCTAAAGTGATTTGTGGCTATTTGTTCGGATCTATCAAAGAAGATGAATTTAAAATACCGTTTAATCCTTGGCAGTAAGTCTCCACGCAGGCAAGAGTTACTAGGCAGCCTTGACTTTCCTTTTAGGGTTGAAGTCAGATCAGTAGATGAGACCTTCCCTCATAACTTACCTGTTGAAGAACTAGCAGAATTTATAGCCGAAAAGAAAGCGGAAGCCTTCACAGATCTTAAGAGAGATGAGTTAGTAATAACCTCAGACACGGTGGTAGTTTGTAATGGCATAGCTCTTGCCAAACCTGCTAATGCTGAAGAAGCTAAGGGAATGCTCAGAATGCTTTCAGGAAAGACTCACCAAGTGATTACTGGTGTTTGTTTGAAGACTCCAGAAGATCAAAGATCATTCTCGGAAACTACTCATGTTCAGTTTGATGAGCTTTCTGAAGAAGAAATCGACTACTATATTGAAAAATACCGCCCCTTTGACAAAGCAGGTAGCTATGGTATACAAGAGTGGATTGGCATGATTGGCATCAAAGGCATTGAGGGAGATTATTATAACGTAATGGGTCTACCTCTTAACAGACTTTACCGAGAGTTAAAACAGTCTTTCTAAACTGGCAGAACACCATATAATTCGCCACTCTTTAAATACCCAAATACCTTGAAATAAAAAAAGCACCCCGAAAATCAGGATGCTTTTTGCATGTATTTATGAGTCAATATTAATTCGATGCTGTTGCAGGAGTACTAGGTCCAGACTTAGACATTTTCTCCACTAAGTCGCCATTCTTTAGTCGCTTACTCACTACAAAGAACGGACCTGAGATTACTTCCTGACCTTCTTCTAGACCTGATATAATCTCAATGTTATCAAAGTCACTAATCCCTGTTTTTACTTCAACCATCTTAGCAGTTCCGTTATCATTTACAAAAACCACTTCTTTTAGGTTATCATCATTAGCTATTGAAGTGCTAGCTGCTGTAGCTGCACCATCACCAGCAGGTGCTCCGCCTACTCTACCATCCATTTTAGGGTTTCTGGTAGTAACAGATGCTAAAGGCACTGACAAAATATTGGCCTTAGTAGTTGTGATAATCTCAACACTTGCAGTCATACCCGGACGGAATGGTGAAGGTCCGCTAATTTCAGAAAGTAAGTCATTGAAGCTTTCGTTCAAGATTCTAATCTCAACCTTAAATTCCGTTACCGCATCAGCAGAAGTCTTTGTATTGGCCGTATTAGCAATCTGAGTTACAATACCTTTAAACTTCTTCTCTTGCTGAGAGTAAGAGTCTACATCAATAATTGCGGTGTCTCCCTGATTTACACGGATAATGTCATTTTCATTCACATCTACCTCAACTTGCATTTGGTTAAGGTCTGCAATACGCATCATTTCAGTACCAGCCATTTGTTGAGTTCCTACAACACGCTCACCTTTCTCTACATTTAAAAGAGAGATAGTACCACTTGCAGGGGCACGGATAATGGTAAACCTTACATTCTCTTCAGCTTCATCCACAGTAGCTTGGCTTGATTTGATGATGTATTCTGCAGCCTTCACACTTTCCTCAGCAGCTTCCAAGTTATACTTAGCTGTTAAGTAATTAGAACGAGCAGTTTCATAATCAGCATCCGAGATTACATTTTCCTTCTTTAGCTCTTCTGCCCTCTTAAAGGCTAAATCGGCTTGAGTTAATTGAGCCTCACTTCTTGCCTTGCTTGCTTTAGAAGATGCTAAATTGGCCATTTGCTGATTTAGGTTTGCCTTAGCTCTATCTAATGCAGAAATCAGGTTATCAGGTCTAATTTTAACCAAAATCATTCCTTCTGTTACCGGATCTCCTTCTTCTACATTTAACTCTATAATTTCACCCGCTACATCTGGGCTAATAATAATTTCAGTAACTGGTTGAACTACTCCCGAAGCGGTAACCTTTTCTACAATGGTCTTCTTGCTCACTTCAGCCATTTCTACCTGGAGAGTTGTTGGGCCACCTATAAAGCCAGCCTGCTTACCTACTACTGCAAATACTAGAATTGCGGCAATTACTATCAGTAATATCCAGATAATCTTGTTTGATCCTTTTTTCTTCTTAGCCATGTTGTTTGTTAATCTAAAGTGATAGGGTTACCTAAATAAAAATCTAAAATTGTTGCACGGAAAATGTACTCGTATTTAGCGCGAACCAAATCAGTTCTTGCCGCAAATAAGTTATTGTTTGCCACTTGGTAATCTACAAAGTTTGCATCACCTACGTTGTATCTGCTTTCAATAGCTCTAAATGACTCCTCTAAAGCAGCCACTCTTTTCTCTGATGCTTCGAAAGACTTAAGGGCTGCAATAGCACTATTGTAAGCCGTTTCGATATTTTGTCTTAGGGTATTCTTAACCGTTTGTGCTTGAATTTCAGCTCTCTGCTTGTTGATCTCAGCTCTTTGTAAATTGGCCGAGTTGCTATATCTGCTGAATATTGGAACGTTTAGGTTCATTCTAACTGACTGCCCTAGGTTATCGTTAAACTGATCGAAAGTCTTGTAATCATCTGAGAACACAGACACAGTTCTAGTCGAAGGGTTAGAAAACACAGGATTATTAGAGCCTTGCACAAAACCTATCTCTTGAGATGGAACATTAACTGGCTCGGTTCTCAAAAACTCCCTTGCTTGGTCTGAATAGTTGGTTGAAATACTTGCGCTTAATGATAAAGTTGGAAGAAAAGCACCTTTAGAAATCTTTACTCCAACATCACCACTTTCGATACCCAGCTCTGCGCTTTTAACCTCTGGTTGATTTGATAATGCTATTTCATAAATCTTTGAAGGATCTTCCATAGCCAATTGAATGTCGTCTACCTCAATTTCTGGTGCTGCAACATTTAACTGTTGGTCTGCCGACATTTGCATTGCTTGCTTCAAATTAAGAATGGCAAGGTTCAGGGCATTTTCAGCATTAACAACTTGTACTTCATTAGAGGCGAATTGCGACTCTAAGTCCAACTGATTGGTTAAAGGGAGAGCCCCGGCCTGAACCTGTTTCTTTGTTCTTTCTAACTGAGCAGAAGTAATCTCTTTTTGATACTTCGCGTTTTCAAGTTGCTCTTTATTCAAAAGAACATTCAAAAAATTGGTAGCTACCTGAAGTCCAATATCGTTTTTGGCCTTTTCTAGATCAAAGGCACTTGCCTCTAGATTCAACTCGTTCTGCTTAATGGTATTTCTAAGAGTTCCTCCTCCAAAAAGGGTTACTGAAGAATTAGCAGAAAAACCACCTGTAGTAAAGTCTTGACTTACGAAAGAGTTAGACACCGGGTCAATACTTCTACCAAAAGACTTACCTACACTTCCTCCAGCACTTAAACTTGGCAATAAGGCCATTTTAGACTGCTTAAGAGCAATTTCATTGCTTACTTGGTTTAGCTGGTTATTTCTAACGTTTAGGTTATTCTCCCAGGCATAGGCAATACATTCTTCTAGCGTGAATGTTGTTTGACTTTCTTGACCTCGCGCCAGGTTGACACTGAAGAGCAATCCTAGCCCCAAAATAATTGTGTTCTTGAACTTCATTTTACTTGTTTAAAAATCTATGTCCGGAATAAATATGACCTCATTTATCCAGGGTAAATGCTTTAAATAATCTACAGTTATTTGTGGTGGCTTTGAGTCCATTTCAATTACATGGCAAGCCTGATCGTTTTTACCTTTTCTGTTAACCGACATTGAAGCAATGTTGCACTCATCGTTTGCTAGAATGGTTGCAATAAAAGCAATGGCTCCTTTTTTATCGTTTGCTAGAAGAATCATAGTAGTAATATTGGCGTTGAACCCAACTCCAAATCCATTTACTCCTACTATCTTAATTACACCACCTCCTCGGCTCTCACCAATCACCTCAATTTTTCTATCGCCCACAGAGGCAACCACTTTAACCGTGTTCGGATGCATGGTATTGGCATTACCTACCGACCTAAACTTGAACTCAAAACCAGCTGTCTCTGCATGATCGAATGCATTTCTGATTCGCTCATCGTCAGTTTTAAAATCTAATAAGCCTGCAATAATTGCCCTATCACTACCGTGACCTTCATAGGTGCGGGCAAATGAATTATAAAAAGTGATTTCTGCTGCTTCGGGGTTCTTGCCTAGAATTTTTCGCGCTACACGTCCAATTCTTACAACTCCTGCAGTATGAGAACTAGAAGGCCCTATCATTACAGGTCCTATCATATCAAACACACTACTTTGCTCTGCCATTTTGCGCTAACTTATACTTTCAATATTAGAGAAATATGCCCTACTTGATTTTCGATTCTGTTTAAAAGGTGAATACCTTCCATGAAAGCAATATTTAACTCCCGAATAATTGACACCTCCAAACCGCTGTTTTCTTCAAGCAATCGCGCATTTTGTTATGGAGACGGCCTATTCGAGACGATTGTTACAGCCGATAGTAGAATTGATTTAATCGGTGCTCATTTAGGACGACTGAAACGTGGCTGTGATGTGTTGGGAGTCAATTTCCCTAAAGAGTTGACTGAAGAATTTATTAGAGAAAGTATCCTTTCACTAAAACAAGAGAACAATCTGCAGGGCAACACCCGAACTAAAATACAGATTTGGCGAGAAGAGGGCGGCTTGTATTCACCTGAAAGTAATTCGGTGAATTACCTTATTGAATGTAAGCAGAGCTTGAAGCCTTTTTACAGGTCTATAAACAACGCGGGCATCTCCGAACATTATAAAACCCATCACTCCCCTATTTCATTTGCAAAAACCATGAATGCTTTAAATTACGTTTTGGCTGGTAAGGAAATGAAGGATAAGGGTTTTGACGAAATTATTTTAACCGATGGTCAGAACAATCTATCCGAAACTCATATTGCCAACCTCTTCTGGGCTAAAGGCAATAAGCTCTTCACTCCTCATTTAAGCACTGGTTGCATAGAAGGCGTAATGAGAAATGCGGTTATTAAAGCATCGCAATCTATTGGAATTGAGGTTGAAGAAACCCAAAAACCTGCCTCTACTTTAATGAAAGCAGACTCGGCTTTTGCCACCAATGCTTCAGGTATTACTTGGTTTAAGCATGTAAATGGAAAACAGTTTTCCAACCCTGAGGAATTGATTCAACCAATTCTTAAACTGCTACTTCAGCCTTAATGTGCGGATGTGGATCGTAATTCTGCAATTCGAAGTCTTCAAACTTAAAGTCGAACAGATCCTTCACATCAGGATTCAGTTTCATAGTTGGTAAAGGTCTGAAGTCTCGAGTAAGTTGAAGTTTAGCTTGATCCAGATGATTCGAATAAAGATGCACATCGCCAAAAGTATGCACAAACTCGCCAGGTTCTAAATCACAAACCTGAGCAATCATTAACACCAATAATGAATAAGACGCTATGTTGAAAGGCACACCTAAAAACACGTCTGCAGACCTTTGATACAACTGACAGCTCAGTTTCCCTTCAGCCACATAAAACTGGAACATGGTATGACAAGGAGGTAAGGCCATATTATCTACATCGGCCACATTCCATGCACTTACAATATGTCTTCTAGAGTTAGGATTCTTTTTGATCCCCTCTACTAATTTCTTAATCTGATCTATTGTACCACCATTTCCATCAGGCCAATTTCTCCACTGATAGCCATATACAGGACCTAAGTCTCCATTCTCATCAGCCCATTCATCCCAAATTCTCACACCATGATCTTTGAGGTACTTAATATTCGTATCTCCTTGAAGAAACCATAAAAGCTCGTGAATAATAGAGCGCAAATGAAGCTTCTTGGTGGTGACTACCGGAAAACCTTCTGAGAGATCGAAACGCATTTGGTAACCGAAAACACTTACCGTACCCGTGCCAGTACGATCGCCCTTTTGAACACCATTTTCCAAAATATATCTCATCAAGTCGTGGTATTGCCTCATTTTCTGCTGGGTATTTTTAGATTTGAACTAGTGAACAAATTAAAGCAAAATGTGGGTAAAGAGAAGCAAGATGTTCAGGAAAAAGGACTTCAGGTGAGTCTTCGGAATAAGCTCTACCCTAACCGAATAAAATCCATAACAGCACTTACCATAGTGCTCGCCCTTACTGTTTTCTTCGGTAGCAGATTAAGTGACCTCAGGTTTAACTATAGCTTCAACAGCTTTTTTCCGAAAGGCGATGATGACCTTGAATACTATGAGCAGTTTATTCAAGAATTTGGTCAGCACAATGATTTCCTATTTGTAGTTCTGAAAACCGAATACCCCATTCAGCCTTCGTTCATAGAAAAGGTAAATCAACTAAAGAATGTGCTCGAATCTATACCAGAAACGCAAAAGGTCACCAGCCCATTCGATTTAAAGGGTGTGCAAATAAACCCTTTAGGGGTAAATACATTCAACCTTATTAGCAGAAGCCAACCAACCGACCAAAGTAAACTGGAGGATTTAAAACTGCTTGGCCAACTCTTTGGAAGAGAAGATGAATCAGCCATGCTGATTTTGAGGCATCAAGAATTCTTAGACAAGAAACTAGCCGATTCTTATTACCTAGCCATTCTGCAGAGCATAAAAGACAGTGGTTTTAAAGATGCTATAGCTTCTGGAAAAATACAGATGCAGTATGATTTTACTCAGAAACTGGAAACAGAACTGGGTACCTTACTTATAGCTAGTCTAATTGTAGTCCTAGTGGTTTTACTGGCTTTATTTAGAAGCTTTAAAGGACTCATTTTACCCATTACAACTCTAGTACTGACTATTATCTGGACCATGGGTTTTATGGCTTGGACAGGCAAGCCCATAGACGTGATGGTAATAATGATTCCGGCCATTCTACTCATTATTGCGCTTTCCGATGTTATCCATTTCGTTCACAAGTATGACGAACTCAGAAACAAAGGCTTAGAATACACAGAGGCCATTCACAAAACTATTTTAACTATTGGAAAGGCTACTTTTCTAACCTCTGTTACCACAGCTATTGGGTTCATCAGTTTAGTTTTCATCCCTATAGGGCCAATAAGAGAGTTTGGTCTAATAACAGCCGCGGGAGTAATAATGGCTTTTCTAATTACTTTTCTAGTGCTACCTGCTTTACTCTATTTCTTTCCTTCAACAGTGGAAAGAAGGCTAAAAAGCAGATTTAATTGGGAACATATTCTAGGTACTGTACATGACAGAATTATCAAGAAAAAATCGCTATTAATAATCTGTGTATCTCTAGTTTCTATCGTTTTAATTGCGGGGATACCCAAACTCCACCTTTCAACAAGCCTAATTGTTGGCCTTCAAAAAAACGAGCCAGAACTTCAGAAAGTAGCCTACTTTGACAAAAATTTTGATGGATACAAACCCTTTGAGTTAGGGATTGAGCTGAACGCTGATGTCAACCTTCTTTCTCCGGAAGTCATAGCCAAAATGGCCAAACTAGAAAACTACCTCATAGAAGATTATGGAGTAGCGCATTTGCAGTCTCCACTGAACATCATCAGAGAAATTAACGCTGGTATAAACGGTGGTTCTAGAAAATACATTGAGCTCCCGAAAGCCGGTGATTTGAGGGGAGTAGCGAGATATTATAATTCGCCACGTTTGGAAGATCAGCGCCAGCAAATTCAGGCAAATGACGGAAAATTGATTCGAATGATAGGTAGAAACAAAGACGTAGGCAGCGCACACTACCTTAACCTTAACACCAAACTTGAGCAATTCCTTACTTCAGAAATTAATGGCGATGGCTTTGAAGCGAGAATTACTGGGGCCTCCTATCTTATCGACAAAACTGATGAATATGTAGTTTCTGCGCTTTTGAAAGGCATTGGCTTCGCGCTTCTATCGGTTTCTGTCTTTATCCTAATCTTCTTTAAGAGTTTGCGTTTGGCCATATATACACTTGTACCCAACTTAATACCTATCGCAATTTTATTTGGACTTATGGGGTGGTTTGGAGTACACTTGAATATTTCTACGGCAATCATTTTTACTGTAGCCTTAGGCATAGCTATAGATGATAGTATTCACTTTATAGCACGGTATAAATTAGAAAGAGACACCCACACCAATAAGGAGGCCATAAAAAATGCTTTTACCGGAACTGGCAAAAGCATTCTTGTAACTTCTATTGTAATAGTTTTAGGCTTCTCTGTATTCCTGAGTTCAGGTTTTTCGGCCTCTTATTATCTTGGCTTCTTTATTGTCTTGGCTGCTATAATTGCATTGTTGCTAGACCTTATCATTCTGCCAATAATACTTTCTAAAAGAAAAGGCTAAAGTTCATCTAGGTCTACCACATCGGGCTTTTTAAACCACTTCTTGTAACCAAACATTAGATTTAACCCAAACCTGAAGTCGGCTTTAGAATACTGTTCTGGTTTATTGGTAACCAAAACATTATCCATAGCAAGGTAGAGCTGAACTGGGCCAATATTGGTTCCTAAATTGGCGCCAAAGTTAAAGTCATTTTCTCCTCTCATGCTACCTAAAACACCCACCACAAATTTATCGAACTTGTGATTATAAGCTAAGGCGTAATTAGCCTTCATGTGACTTAAGGCATCTCGCTTAAAATAAAGGAGCGAGAATCTATCGTTCGGAGTTAGGTACACCGAAGTGGAAAGATACATCCTCCTAGCCATTGTAGTTGAAAACTCATTTTGAGTTTCGTTAGATGTAAACTTATTGGTAAGGCTGTCTTGAATGGCATCTGCTGTTTCATCTTGATTTCGAAGATCTATTCCCGTAAAAGTGAAGTCAGTGTCTTCCGTATTATAGTTTCTAACCTCATCTGTCCAGTTAATCTTTCCTATATCATTCACAGCAGCCTCAACCTCTAACCAGTGAAGTGGTTTGTACTTAGCGCCAATATCGAAAGCCACGGTACGGTTGCCATTAGATACCATGTATGACGACATGTCTGAACCTTCATCATCAGAATCTCCTCCAAAGAAGCCAAATCCAGCAGTATTTACGGTTCCATTTTGTACCTGAACTTGCCAGCTGTAGTCATTGGCATCGGTAGTTAGTCTTAAGCCTGCGTCTTCTTCAATTGAAGCATGATACATACCGGTTACTAACTTGATTCTACCTCCTACTACAAGTTTTTCATTCAAAAACTTTCGGGCATACCCAAAGCCTACTTCATGAAAGGCGTCTATCCGAACAGTACTGCCTGTAAAATCTAAAGTAGCGCCTATACTGTTTGAATTTCCATTGGCCAAGAATTCAATCAGATCTTTATTATAAACAAAGTCTACATTGGCTCTAACATTGGAAAAAATATGGAATCCTCCTTTTTTGGTTTTAAACCCTAGGTGAAGTGCATTTAGGTCTACCTGAACATTAATATTATTTCGCTCTAGTGCTACACCGTTCAACACATCAAAATTAATGCTCAGGTCATTTTGCCCAGGAGCTTTGTATAACAGTTCTTCCAATTTTACATCTCCCTGCACCGTTACTCCAACATTGGTAGGAAGGCCTAACGTAAAGCTATTATTAGGGATAAATGCAGGTTGAAAATTAGCAGTCTGCGGTACTATATCTCTTAACTGATAAAATGATAGAAACCCTTGTGCCGATGCACTGAAGGAAACTACTATGGCGAGTATTAAAAGTATATGCTTTCTCATCTTAGTTTCCATTAGCGTTTACAACTATATCTAATTGACCCGAGACTTTAAACTTCAGTTCGTAATCATCGAACAGTTTAACATTGGCTCCTTGGTCTGCATCGGTAGTGGTAAGAGTAACCAGCAACAAAATGGTCTCTGCATCCTTAATTGACTGAATATCGTCTTCTTCCAACACAAAGTCGGCAGTAGCTCGTGCAGGTTCATTGGTTCTTCCCTTAGTACCTACCTCAGCTCCTTCAAACACAGCTTGCTCATCTACAGAATGTAAGAGGTTATTATTGGCTCCAAGAAACTGTATTTCTACTTTACCTCCCATTGGAATGTAATTTTCAGAAGCCAAGCGAATCATCAGTCTCTTTGCCTGATCAATATCTTCTGGTGGAGAAAAAGGCATGCTCTCTTCGGCCTGCAAGCCATCGAGCGTCATGTCAAAAGGAATTTCAATGTCAACTCCAACATCTAGTATACTCTGATCATTGATGAAGTTATATTGAAATGGGACACCATTTGGATTAGATGTAGCCTTAACATCTACTACTATTCTTTCTGGTTGTAAGCTGAGTAAGTCAACCAAGTTCGAGTTGCTGTTATTTACTTCAATTTCCGTAGTTCTTGTTTGGCCTTCATTTACCAACCGAGGACCAGCCACTGCGTTTAACTGATTTATAATATCACCCTCCAGCGATAAACTTTGACCATCGGAGTTAGTTGCCGTTATATTTTGAAAATCTACCCCTAAAGGAAACCCGAAACTGTTATTGAACACAAAGTTCACCTTTGGATCTGCAAAGGTAATTCCGCCAGTATCGAACTGCTTAAAGAAGTCGAAATTCACTATTTCAAAACTCACCTCTAACTCTTGAGAATCTACAAAGCCATAAATAGCATCGAACTTAGTGTTGGTCATAGCTAAGTTGAATGACACTCTATCTGTATCTGATATTGAACTAGAAGGTGTAACTTCAACATCGTAGGTAATCTCTACCAAAAACTTATTAGAAGCGGGGTTTCCATCACTATCTAAGTGAAAATACCCTACATAACCATCTAGAGGTTCTGTTTCACTGAAACTATTATTTGAAGAGCTTAGCGAACCAGACATTACTAAGGGAGCATCGGACGTCTCTAATGAAGTAAAGGTGGCTACAAAGTCAATATTAGCATTGAAATCTGACTCTACCGAAAATTCAAAAGAACCTGATTGAAAAAATATGCTATCATACTCTTCAGCTCCTCGTTGGGTCAAATCAAATTCATAAGACTCTGAAACAGTAACCACTGTAGTTGTTGGCGGATTACTGATATTAACTCCGCTAGGTAGAGAAGAACCAAAACTCTGATCTGGTACTTGCAAAAACTCTTGAGCACCTTGAGATTGTAGCTGTTCTGAGTAAACAATGGTTACAACTCCTTCATTATTAGAAGTTACTCCAGCATTTGCATCGTTCAACTGTTCGAACAACTCGTCTACTGTGTAATTGAGTTCTCCAAACGCTACGGCAATAGATGGATCAAAAATTATGTTGTCATCGAATTCGGCATTTTCAAAATACTGTACATTGCATGCCACCAGAACTGCGCTCAGTCCCAATGTACAGAGTGTTATTAGCTTTTTCATGTTGAGGTTGTGCTATTTCTCTGGCATGACAGCCCATAGAATTAAGTACACAATGATTCCTGGAAAAGCAGCACTAAAGAAGGAAACTAAAACATAAAGCACTCTTACTTGGGTTGCATCCCAGCCTAGCCATTCAGCCAAACCTGCACATACACCTGCTACTACCTTATTTTCACGCGAACGAAATAACTTGTTGTTGCCAGCCATAAAAATTGATTAGCTCACAATTTAAGGAGTTATCTCATATTTTCCGATTAACGGAAAATGATCGGAATAATAAATATCATTTATTGTGTTCAATGAACGAGCGGTTAATCCTTTGGAATAGAATTGATTATCTATTCTTAGAAATGGAATTTTTCCGTTATAGGTTATCCCAAAACCACTTCCTACCTCTTCAAAGGCATTTTTGAAGCGCTTTTTGAATTGGAAGTAATTGTAGCTAAAAGGCACATCATTAAAGTCTCCCGCAATTATGACAGGATACTTAGTTTTCTCTACATGGTCAAAGAGCGTATTGATTTGTCTGGTTCTGTAAGAAGATGCATTAACGAAGCGCCTACTTACATCTTCATATTCGGCTTTGAGCCCCTCAGTATCTTGAATTTTATCTGGGTTAATCCCCATCGACTCTAGGTGAATGCTATACACGCGAATGGTATCATTTTTCACCTTGAGGTCGGCAAAACGAATATTATTGAGCTCTTCTTCAGAAAGAATCAAACCATCGTTCACTATTGGAAACTTGGAGAAAATGGCGACATGGAAATTATTCTTACTCATGGATAAGTTATAGCCGCCCATTTCAGCAATTCGAGAAGCAATATTCTTAGAAGGATAAAACTCTTGAAAACAGAGAATGTCTGCATCTGTTTCAGCAATCCAATCCAACACCTCAGAATAGTTATCCTTTTTGGCGTCCGTAAACCATTTCACATTGTAGTTGAGCAAACTTACTGTTTCTCCCACAGGCTCTACTGGACCTGAAAAAGAAAGCCCTACTCGCATAAAAGGAAATGCTATAACCAAAAGTAATAGAGCCATAAAGCCCGACTTCCACTTAAAAACGAGGGCTAGGAGAAGATATATCAGGTTGAAAAGAATAAGAATAGGTACCCCAAAAGAAACCAGACCTGAGTACTTAAAGAACAAAGGAGAAACTAAGACACTCGAATAAATTAGCAGGGTTCCGAAAAACCAAATAATAAGAGGTAACCTAAGAATCGCCTTCATCTAGAGTTTTCAATCACTATTCTAACAAGTTTAGAGTGATTTTCTTGTAACTCAAAGCGCAAAAATAATAAAGAGCCAAGGCAGTTGGCTAAGCCGTTGACTACCTTGACCCTACAATCTTAAAATCTATTCGCTTCTTAACGCTTTAACCGGGTTTCCCATGGCTGCTTTAAGCGATTGATAACTCATGGTAAGCAAGGCTATGAACAAAGCTCCTACAGCTGTAACCGCAAAAACATACCAACCAATAACCGTTCTATATTCGAAACCAGACAACCAAGAATTCATAAAATACCAAGCTAAAGGGGCTCCAATTACGAATGCAATTAAAACCAACTTACCCATGTCTTTCGAAAGCAAGAAAACCAATTGACCAACATTTGCCCCGAGCACTTTTCTTATTCCCACCTCTTTAATTCTGTTTTCTGCAGTGTATGAAGCCAGACCAAATAAGCCCAAACAAGCTATTAGAATAGCTAGACCGGCAAACACTCCAAATATTCGTCCTAAACGTTGTTCGGTATCATAAATTCGGTTGAATCTATCGTCTAGAAAAGATGTCTCAAATGGTTGATTTGGAGCCAAGCGAGTCCACGAATCTTCAACTTTGGCTATCAAACCAGAGTAATCATTGGTGTTCACTTTAATACTCATTAAACCTGCATTATCTCCAAGCATCATGCACATAGGGGCAATTCTATCTTTAAGGGTTCTGTAATGAAAGTCTTTCACTACTCCCACCACTTTAAGTCCTTGTATGGTTCCTTGCATGTCTACAAAGTTGCCAATGGCTTGGCCTATCGGATCTTCGAACCCAAACTCTTTCACAGCGGCTTCATTAATTATAATACCAAGCGAATCGGTGGCAAAATCTTTGGAAAAGCTTCTCCCAGCCACCATTTCCATTCCCATAGTCTCTATATAATCATGGTCTACATACCAATTACTCATGAGCACCTGATTATCTTGCGAAGCCACTAACCCTTTTATAAACACATTCATGTTGTTATTTGAAGGTGTGGGCAAATAGCCAGAAACTGAAACCGATTTTACTTCTGGAAAGGTCTGTATTTCGGTTTTTAAAGCCTGTACGTTAGACCTAGCTAGGTAAGCGTCATTGATAATTAAAACCTGGTCTCTATCGAAGCCCAAACTCTTATTCTGAATAAAGTTTAGTTGGTTAAGAATTACCAAAGTACCAATTACCAAAAAGATGGAAGTACAGAATTGAACTACTACCAATACATTCCTTAATGCACCACTTTTCATTCCTCCACTAAGACTTCCTTTTAGCACTTTTACAGGTTGAAAAGCCGAAAGGAAAAACGCTGGGTAACTACCGGCTAACAAACCAACCATTAGCACGCCTAAAAAGACGCTTCCTAGAAAAACGGGATTGGCAAAAGGAATACTTAACTCCTTGTTAGATAAATCATTGAAGAAAGGAAGAGCCACATACGCAAGGCCAATAGCTAAGAGAAATGATAGAAAGCTAATCAACAATGATTCTGCCAAAAACTGATTTACAAGTTGCAGTTTCAATGAACCTAAAACCTTTCTCACTCCTACTTCTTTAGCTCTATGTGCCGATCTGGCCGTGGCCAAATTCATGAAATTAATGCACGCAATGAGTAGAATAAATAAAGCAATGGCAGAAAAGATGTACACGTATTTTATGTCACCATTTGCAGCAAGTTCCCCTTGAAGATCTGAATGCAAATGAATATCAGTAAGTGGCTGCATATCAAAAGCCATATCTGATCCGGCATCACCCATTTCATCCCAATCCATGTTCATGAACTGCTTCAACTCCGGGCCTACGTATCTCTTCAACATTTCTGGAAAACGTGCCTGCATAGAAGCTATATCAGCATCTTCAGTAAGCACCACATAAGTCTGAAAATTCATACTTAACCACATAGGTCGTTTCGCTTCATCTAAGGTCTCCATAGACCCTAGCACATCGAATTCGAAGTGAGAGTTTTTAGGAACATCTTTAAAAACTCCTGTAACGCTATAGTCTTTATTAGAACCAAACTCAATGGTTTTACCAATTGGGTCTTCGCTACCAAAATACTTCTTGGCAGCAGTTTCGCTCATTACAAGAGACTTCGGATTGACCAAAGCAGTCTCGGGGTCACCCAAGACCAAGTCCATATCGAAAATGCTAAGAATGGAATGATCTGCCCAAACGAAATTTTCTTCCTTAAATACATTTTCACCATAACGAATAAAAGGAGAACCATTTCCTCTGAACCTACCATATTCTACAACTTCAGGGTAGTCGTCTAACATGGCTTTTCCAACAGAAGGCCCCACTACAGCCAAGTCGAAAGAAGAGCCATTCAGTGCTCCTGACATGGTAAGCCTATGAATTCTATCGGCCTTTTCGAAGTGCTTATCATAGCTGAGCTCATCGGTAACAAAAAGCATTATGAGAATGCAGCAAGCAATGCCAATGGCCAGACCAGAAATGTTGAGTAATGAATAGAACTTATTTCTTAATAAGCTCCTGAACGCGACCTTCAGATAATTACGATACATGTTTGTGTTGTTTGAGTTTTGACGATATAAAGGAAGAGTAAAAGACAAAAAGTCTATAGTGCCATTCGGTAAACCAACGCTACGCATCGGTAAGAAGAAAAAATGGCTGTCTCAACAGCTGACTTACACATCCAGTTCCCTCCCGATTCATCGGGAAGGAACCTGTCAAAAGCATCTTCAAAAACCCTTAGTTATTGACAGTAAAGCTGTTAATGAACAAAACTAGTAGCCACTGAGACAGCCGCCAGTTTTATTCATTTCTCAAGGCTTTAACCGGGTTACCTGTAGCCACTTTTATTGATTGATAGCTCATAGTTATAAGGGCCACTAGCAACGCGCTTACTCCTGCCAATATAAAGGCGGTCACACTAATAGGCGGCCTATAAGCAAATGATTGAAGCCAGAGGTCTACACCATACCAGCCTACGGCCGAAGCAATTATGAATGAGATAATTATAAGTATTGACACTTCTTTACTCATTAGGTAGATGAGCTGGCCCAGTGAAGCACCAAGAACTTTTCTTATGCCAACTTCTTTGGTTTTCTGCTGAGCTGTGAAGGCTGCCAAACCAAACAAACCTAAGCAGGCAATAATAATGGCTAGAGTGGCGAAAATGGAGAATATTTCACCCAACTGACTTTCGGCTTCATACATATTTCCGAACCTATCGTCTAAAAAGCTATACTCAAATGGTTGATCTGCAGCCATTTCATCCCAAGCGGCCTTAGCATCATCTATCACCTGTTGATAGTTAGCAGAATTGAGGCGCATGGCCATATATCCTCGCTGAGAGCCTAACCGCATAATTAAGGGACCAATTTCTGCCTTTAATGACTCAAAGTGAAAGTCTTCAATAATGCCTATGACCTTATATCTGTCTAAACTAGACCCATCATTATTGAAATCTCCGATTACAGCATTTTCAAGATCATCGATACCATAAACCTGTGCAGCCTTTTCGTTAATAACCATAGTCATGGAATCAGTAGGAATGTCTTTATCAAAAAATCTTCCAGCCTTTAGCGTTAAACCAAAAACCTCAGCATAAGTATCTTCTACATACCAGTTTTGCGAAACTTGTCCCCTATCTTGATCTACAATGGCATCTGGAAAAAACACCGTAGATGACCTACTACTATATGTAGGTAAATACCATGTGGCACTTACACTTTCTACATTAGCATTACTCAGCGTTCTGTTTTTGTAAGGCTCAAAATTTTCGCCCAACAGATAGGTATTATGTACTAGTAGAACTTGGTCTTTCTCAAAACCTAGTTTCTTATTTTGAATATAGTTCAGTTGATTGAGGATACTGAACGTACCGATGATTAAGAGAATAGAAATAAAGAACTGAAAGGTGACCAGTGTTTTTCGTAAACCGCCACTTTTCATACCCATGCTCACATTCCCCTTAAGCACCTTTACAGGCGTGAACGCAGATAGGAAAAATGCAGGATAGATTCCGGCCAAGAAACCTACTATTAATGAACCTAATACCACAAAAGGAAGGCTCTCTAAAAAGCTCAAGCTCATTTGTCGCTCAGCAAAATCATTGAAGAATGGTAATACAACAATGGCAATGGCCAGACCTATTAGGCCACTCAAGAAAGTAATAAGAACAGATTCTGAAATGAATTGGAAAATCAACTGCTCTCTTAGAGAGCCCATCACCTTTCTTACCCCTACTTCTTTAGCTCTATTAGCGCTTCTGGCAGTAGAGAGGTTCATAAAGTTGATACAAGCTATTATGAGAATGAAAGCGGCTATTGCAGAAAAAATGTAGACATAAGTAATATCGGCCTCAGGTTCAAAACCACCATAACCGTCCGACTTTAAATGCACATCGGCCAAAGGTTGCAGAAAGTAGTTAAAGCTATTACCAGCCTGCAAAAACTGATCATAAGTCATGTCTAGATACTGTTTGAATTCAACGCCCATCTTTTCAATGGCAATCTCATTCATTTGAGCCTGTACACCCTCTACACTGGCATTTTCATTCAATACCAGATAGGTATCGTAATTCTGATTCAACCATTCCTGACCATTGTATTCATCTTCTCGCGTAATAAATGAGAGAATCATATTGAACCGAAAATGACTATTTGCAGGAATGTCTTCATAAACTCCTGCAACTGTCCAATCGCTGTCATTATCTAAACGTACCACCTTACCCACAGGATCTTGAGTACCGAAGTACTTTGTAGCTAAAGTTTGGCTCAATACCAGATGATTTTTTCTACTTAGCACTTCTTCAGGGTTGCCCTGAATGAGCTTTACTTTAAAAACATCGAAGAAAGTTTCGTCAGAGAAAACCACCCTCTCTTCATTAAAAACCTTCTCTTCATATTTAACAATCCAGCTACCTGTGCTACGCATGCGTAAACGCTGCTCAACACCCGGAATCTGATCTCTATAAGTGGTTCCTGCAGGAGCAGGACATTCGGCTCCGGTGAAATCTCTACCATTAAAACTGCCGTCTATTATTATTCGGTAAATATTCTCGTGTCCTTGAAAGTGCTTGTCATAACTCAGTTCGTAGCGAACATAAGTGACGATCAATAAACAACAAGCTATCCCAATAGCCAGACCTGAAATGTTGAGGAAGGAGAAGAACTTGTCTTTCCAAATGCTTCTTAAAGCAATTTTGAAGTAATTTTTTAACATGGTTGTTGATTTGAGTTTTGACCTTGGCTTGCACCTTTGGACGCAAGACGTTGGTAAACTCAACCAAGTTGCATGAGACTAAGAATTTTCTAAATGCTCATAAACCTTCCCATCTAGGGTTAAGTAAGACTTTAACAGATTGGCTGTTAGACAAGAGTGTATGGGTAGAAAACCCAAAACATCACCAATTTGGATAGTATTGAACGTTTCTTGGTTAACTGTAAGCACACCGTGCTCTTGAGAAAGGGAGGTGAGTTTAGCCTCTGAAATTATCTGTGACCAACCATCTTCCGCAAGAATAACCAATTCGCCAAAGAACTTTCGCTCCTGATCATCGAACAAATGGTCTTTAGAAAAGTGAACCGCACCACCATGTACAACTATCTGATTTCTCTCCTCATATTTGGCCACAACAGGACAAGCAACGGCTACTGCAATGTCCGATTCATCACAAACATTGAGGTAATTCATTACTAAATCGTAGAAGATGAAATTACCAGGCCCAATTTCGTCTACTCCGTCCATATCTTCAACAACTGTACAGCCAGGAGTATCTCCCATTCTCACCTTTAAGTCTGGAGCCAAGGGCAAAATAGCATTCTTTAGCCCATTTACTTTTTTAATAGCTGCAGCCCAAATCTGTCTAATCTCTTCAATATTGTCTGTTTGGTAAGTATTACCTGGGTGGCAATACAAACCATAGAAGTCCATATAAGCGTCTTCTTTCAGCTCGGTCAAAAGACTCTTAATCAAATCTGTTTCAGCAGAATCTATTCCAGATCTATTATAACCTGCATCAACCTCTACCAACACGTTGACCTTGCCTGAGAACCTACCTGCCAATATGGAAACCACAGCCGGGTCTGAAACCAATATAGTGAGTGCTCCCCCCTGTTCAATAAGCTGGTTAGCAACATCTATTTCTAAAGGGTTGAATGGAAATGCCACGGTTATGTCGTTCCAGCCGTTTTGGGCAAAGTATTCAGCCATCTTCATAGATGAAACGGTGATCTTCTTTACTCCCTTCTCTTTAATCAGTTGACCTATTTCTTTAGACTGATGAGTCTTGAAATGTGGTATTAGCTCAGTTCCTGTTCTTTCAGCCTTTTCAAGCATTCGCTGAAGGTTAGCTAACATTTTATTTTCATCGAGTAAAAGGGTCGGTCTAGTGATTTTCAGTTCCATACTTGAATTACGCTGTTTGTCTAGTCTTGAAAAAATTTTTCGGCCAAAAGCCAACCTTTTTCAAAATCACTCCGTAAATTCAACAACAATTTGATATCATTTTAATATCACTTTAAATTCAACACCATGAAAAACGAAACACCTTATAAGCCTAGCTCTGGTTTTGGAATGCTAGCCATAGCCTTCCTCATTTTTGCTGCCGGAGTAGCTGGTTTAGCCATCACTAGAAATCCATACTTTGGCATTCTATTCATTCTATTTCTGTTTATGCTTCCCGGATTTTTTGTGGTTCAACCCAATCAATCGAGGGTATTAATCTTCTTTGGCGACTACCGAGGCACTGCTAAAGAAAATGGCTTCTTCTGGGTTAATCCTTTCTTTACCAAAAAGAAAATATCGCTTAGAGCACATAATTTCGATAGCGAAAGGGTAAAGGTGAATGACAAACTCGGGAACCCCATTCTCATTTCTGTGATTTTGGTTTGGCAGGTAGAAGAAACTTATAAAGCAGCTTTCGAGGTAAATGATTATACCCACTTCGTGCGTGTTCAGACGGATGCAGCGGTGAGAAAACTGGCCAATACTTACGCCTATGACAACTTTGAAGATGACAGTGAAATCACGCTTCGATCTGGAATGGAAGAAGTAAATCATGACCTTGAAGGCGAGTTGTCTGAAAGGTTGGCTATAGCGGGCATTAAGGTAATTGAGGCAAGAATTGGTTACTTGGCCTATGCCGAAGAAATTGCGAGTGCCATGCTTCAAAGACAGCAGGCCACCGCCATTGTTGCCGCTAGGTATAAGATTGTAGAAGGTGCTGTGGGCATGGTTGAATCTGCTCTTGAAGAGTTGAACAAGAAGCAGATTGTAGACCTAGATGAGGAAAAGAAGGCAGCCATGGTAAGCAACCTTATGGTGGTGCTTTGCTCGGACAAATCGGCCTCTCCGGTTGTTAATGCAGGAACACTAAATCATTAAGCCATGCAGTATAAAATCATTCAAAAAGGTCCGTTTGAAAAAGTGGAAAAGTTCGAAAAGCGATTGAATGAAATGGCTATGTCGGGCTGGAGAATTGTGACATCGCTGGGAGACTTTTATTTAGTGCTCGGCAAAGAGAAATATTGATTATGCCAAAAAAGAAGCCTTTTGTATTGAGGTTAGATCCTGAAGTTCTTGCGGCTGTCGAAAAATGGGCAGCCGATGAGTTTCGTAGTACCAATGGCCAAATGGAATGGATTGTAAATAAAGCGCTTAAAGAAGCCAATAGACTCCCCAAAAAGAAAGATTAATGGAACACAGAAACTGGAAATGCCCAAAGTGTGAAAACCGAAGTTTTGAAACCGATTCAATTGCTACTACGGGCAGTGGCCTTAGTAAATTCTTCGACCTCCAAAACCGAAAATTTGCCACAATTAGCTGCACTCGATGCGGATACACAGAGATGTACAAAATGGGCAGATCTGGTACAATTTCGAATATTCTTGATTTTATTAGTACCTAATGGAAAAGTCAGAGTTTATTTTGGTTCACATGATTATGGCCTCATCGACCATACTTCCAGCCTTTTTAATGCACTTTATAGATATTGACGAACCCAACAAACTGGTGGGCTACAGAACGAAATGGTCTATGAAAAGCGAAGAAACCTGGAAGTTTGCCCAAAAATACAGCTCCAAACTCATGTGGTGGGCAGCAGCCATTAGTATAACCGTTCAGGTTTTCTCAGTATTCATTTTTGAGAGAGAAACCAGCATTATTGTAGCAGTAGCGGTTTTCACAGTTGCCATGATGGCTGCCATTGTAATAACCGAAAGGCAATTAAGGCTTAGGTTTAACAAAGATGGCACGCCAAAAAGCACTGAACACGAAGACCTAATCTAGCTCAAGCTCATATTTCTTAGAGTTAATTGGCGGCTCTATTCCTTCTACCTGAATGGAAAAACGAAGGTGATACACGCCCTCCTCTTCCAGCTGAGGCTGGTTGATAGATACTTCCAACTCTAACTCCTCTTCAGAGGCCATCCTTTGGTTTAGCACCTTAAGTTGCTGCAAACCAACTGGCCTCAACCCTTTAAGAAAATGTGCATTGAGCACAACCTTTCTATCACCTAGAGACGCAAAGTCTACAGTTCTATCGTACTTATTGGTGAGTTTCAACTTTAATGTGGCCGAACCTGCTTCCAACAACTCTACTCGTTCTTCATCAACAACTTCTACCTGCACCTTTCTAAAGCTTCTGAAATCTTCAATAACCCTGTAGTGGATGCCCTTGCCAATGCTGGTCTCAAAGTCTGCATAGCGAGTGGTATCTCTTTTCCGGTTGATTTGGAACACTCTTTTCCCTTGTAAATTTTCTTCCAAATCCATCAGGTCATGCTGCGTTTCTCTATAGTCGAAAGTATTGTAGCAGTGTACAATATCGCCTGTGAGCCAAGCGTATCTAGAGGCTCTTTCATAATGATTGTTGAACATAATTGGCAAGCCTCCACTCAGTTCTTGAACCTCATCGGCCCATGAGTCCCAACCATGGAGCACATCCCAGCCTTCAGTCCACTTTTCTGGCAGAAAATCATGAGCTAAATACACTCTGGCTGGAATAATCAGAATTACTGAAATGATCATCAACTTCTTGGTAATTCTCCTCCACTTCTGATGCTCAGCAATATATTCATGCCCCAAAATGAGCAAAGGTACGAGCATTATGCTCGTCCAATGTTTATGAAATTCAACTTTAAAGGTTGAAATAAGAAAGAATACAAACACCCCAACCAGACAAAACCTCAAAGCTCTTCTGAAGTCTGAAGTGTGCTTGTTAAGAATTGAACCTCCAATGAGCATAACACCAACTAATGGCCCAAAAACTATAGGCTGAATGCCGATATAGTAGGCTATAGTTTCCCAGCTAAAGCCCATATCTATTCTGTTATAGAGATGGAATTTTATGGTCGCAAACTCATTCTGATATTGCCAGATGGTGTGCGGTATCATCAAAACGGTGGTAAATAAAACCACTAGCCAGAAAGACTTCTTCAGGAACATTTTAGGGTTCGAAGCAACCGTGAAAATGACCATCAAAAAGCCGTGGTGCTTACTCAACATTATTCCTGCAATAGAAATAGCCAAAAAGAATATCGTTTTAAGATTATCGTCATTCAAATACTTCTTGTAGAAGTAAAAGAACATGGCTACAAATAATAAAAGCGGAACATCTGTTTTCACATGATAAGCCCCTACGTGAATCATTATAGAAGCAATGGCTAGCCAGATAAACAGGTTGTCATCCTTTTTTAGCAGAGTTTTGCGCACCACAATGAGCGTTAGAATATTGCCAACTAACATCCCCAACCTCAGGCCAAAAGGGTTGCTGAACATCCAGTAAAAAGGAGCTGTAAAGAATCCTACCATTGGAGGGTGGTCTAGATAACCCCAAGCAGGATACTGAGAAAAAAGCCAATAATATGCCTCTTCACCATTTACCTCAATTAGGGCATTGAAAACGCCACAGAAGACAAACCAAAGTAGAAGAAACAGTGGAAACGGATTCTTCTTGTAGTTGAAATATTCTTTGATCATCGAAGAAATTTAAGATGGCAAAACTAAGGTTTTTTAAGAACATCAAATCTTCTGCATATTTGTAGCTGTGCTAATTCACTTTTATCTAAATGACTGAAGTCTTTTTCAAGTTTATCCGATTCTGTGTTGTAGGCTTCTCGGGTCTTTTAATAGACTATTCCCTTACCTACGTGGGCAAGGAGAAAATGAAAATGAATAAATATGTGGCCAACGGAATTGGCTTTCTATGTGCAGCAACTACTAACTTCTTACTGAACCAGTATTGGACTTTTGAAGACAAAAATCCCGATGACTTCATTCAGTTTTCCCAATACCTTTCTATTGCCTTAATAGGTCTAGGCATTAACACCTTGGTTATTTACCTTTTAGTGAATAAGAAAGACATGAATTTCTATCTCGCTAAACTCATTGCCATTGGTGTAGCTATAATCTGGAATTTCACGGCCAACTATAACTTCACTTTCGCCTAGATTTTAGGCTGAAATTAACATCCTATAATTTCTATAGAGTTTTTGAACTTTGTGTCTCTGCTTACGTTTGAGCTAGCAGTTATTCAATCTAAAAAACACAATTATGGCAATCAGATTAGGAGACATAGCTCCAGATTTTACAGCAGAGACAACAGAAGGAACCATCAACTTTCACGAGTGGCTGGGCGATGGCTGGGGACTTTTATTTTCTCATCCGGCAGACTACACACCCGTATGTACTACCGAGCTGGGCAGAACTGCGCAACTAAAAAGTGAATTCGAGAAGCGAGGTGTAAAAGCCATTGCTGTTTCAGTAGATGGTCTAGAATCTCATAAAGGGTGGATCAACGACATCAACGAAACCCAGAACACTTCGGTAAACTTTCCAATTATTGCCGATGAAGATAGAAATGTGGCAACACTTTACGACATGATTCACCCCAATGCGAATGATACGCTTACGGTGCGTTCGGTATTTGTAATTGGGCCAGACAAGAAAGTGAAGTTAACGCTTACCTACCCTGCATCAACAGGAAGAAACTTCTTGGAGATTCTAAGAGTAATAGACTCCCTTCAGCTTACGGCTAATCATAGCGTAGCCACACCGGCAGATTGGAAAAATGGTGAAGATGTAGTGGTTTCTCCGGCCATTAAAACAGAAGACATCCCAGCCAAATTCCCTAAAGGGCATAAGGTCATCAAACCTTATTTGAGAACTACACCTCAGCCGAATAAATAGTTAGGAAATAATATTGCAGATTTAAAGGAGGCTGTCTCAAAAGCTAATTGTCATTCCCGACTTCGTCCTGACATATCGGGAGGGAATCTCCCTAGACTGGCTTTACAGGCCGAAAGAGGTTCTCAGTCAAACTAAGAATGACGAAAATAGTAGCTTTTGAGACAGCCTTCTTATTCCTAGCTTTTTCTTACCTAGATCTTTTGTATATATTTAGCCAAGACAATAAACACAAAACATGGATCCTTTCAGTCAAATCTTCCCTAACCCAACAAATAATTACCCTAACCTATTTATTCAATTAGTCATCTCCCTTTTAATACTTTACCTGGGTATTTCTGTTGTTAACTATTTGACAAAAAAGAGAACTGATGAATCAGTATCTTTTGGATTAGACATGAAGAATTTACTTGGCCTATTCTTTAAAATCTTTATTTGGAGCGGCTTTGGTTTCGTCTTATCGAACATCATCTATCTTGCTCTTCTAGGTTCAATGCAACAAAAACAAAGCGACCCAGACTGGACAAACCTAAGCTTTGGTATCATCCTAATATTCATCGGTCTAGGAATGAAATCAGCAAAAAAGAGACTTATTTAAACACCTTCTTCAACAACTCAGTGGTTCTTGCTGCTGGGTTTTGACGTATGTTTAACTCCTCGTTGGCAATCATTACAAATAATCCATCAATGGCCTTTTGGGTAACATAAGCCGTTAAATCAGTTTCAACTTTCTTTACAAAAGGGATTTTGTTGTAAGTACCCATTACATCTCCCCAATATTTAGTGGCATTTACTTTTTGCAAACTACTATTGATTATTGGACTAAACTTAGCTGTCAACTCAGCCGTGGTGGTCCTTTCCAAAAACCTAGTGGCTGCATCTTGTTCTCCCTTCACTATGTTAATGGCATCCTGAATAGTCAAAGCTTTAATAGCGGTAATGAAAATATCCTTGGCTTCTGAGGCCGCATCTTCTGCAGCTCTGTTCAAGGACTCCACCGCTTCATCTACCTGATTACCCAGCCCAATGGCTCTCAGTTTTTGCTCCACATTTTCAGCTTCTGGTGGAAAAGGGATTTTTATTTCTGGATTCTTCAGATAACCATCTACCTGCGAAACAACACTCACTCCCTTTACCGTTCCCTGTTCTAGGGCCTGTTTCAAAGCATTGGCAGCTTCCTCTTTAGTAAATGCGGCATCTCCTCCCAACAGTCCTTTAGCTTTTTGAAGAATCTGCGCCTGCGAAGAACAACTCATTACCAACAGACTCATTAGAACAAAGTATAAATTTCTCATAGATATGCAGTTTTATGTATAGGTAACGAATAGGAAGTGAAAAGTTGGAAGTGAAAAATGAAATTTATGTTAAACAGTTTTCTACTCGTTCTGCAAACCAAGTAATTCTACGCTTACCCATCAGACCAAACTGCCTTAAAATTGTATACTAATTCAACACACACCATACCGTTACCCAGAGGTAGACTACTACCTGAAAAGCGACTCCTAACTGGAGTCGCTTTTGAATTTCTCACACCTCGTTTCTTACAAGAATGCTGCTCTTGCTCCTTCTTTGCGCCCATCCTAGCTTTTCGAATCAATTGATCTATGGTTAGTTACAACCAAATTAAAAGCTTTAGTGTCAAAACAGTAAAGACAGACATTAAGCATGAGATACGTTATTTTTACCCTCCTTCTACTAGCTTCTCTTGAAGCTTTCTCTCAAGACAAGAATATTCGATTAGGTTTTCAGTTTTCTGGTGAAAATATATCTGGAGATGGTTTTCTGGCCACAAGAGAAAGCGCCTTGAACACCAATATTGCAAGAGATGAATTTAACTTCTCTACCGGCCTAACGGCCAATTTTCTTACCAACTCTAGCTTCAGTTTTCAAACTGGGCTGCTCTATTCAAAAAAGGATATTACAACCTATGAGTACTGTGTATCGTGTTTTGCTTACTACGGACAGGTAAATCAGAGGGCACTATTTCTATCTTATGTACCTATTCCTAAAGAAATAAACCAACGATTTCTATCCATTCCATTCTTAGTTCGTTTTGAAGACAGAGGAGCTAAACTTGCTCCCATTTTTGAAGCAGGCATCTACAATAACTTTCTCCTATCTGACAATGACTTTGAGGAAACAAAAAGTGCCTTTATGGAAGCTGCTGCAGGACTAGGATTAAGCTATAGGCTGAACAAGCAAATGAGAGTAGAATTTAAATACAGTTACAGACAGTCCATTACAAGTATATTTGAAAGCCCCGTACAGTCTTGGAGTAACGATGACTCTGACCCTAATAAGCTAAAAACTCAAAGCTTTCAACTTGGATTAAACTACCTATTGAAATAAGGTAAATTCGTTTAGCCGAGAGATGACAACCTCCTTACTCAGCTCCATCGCTAGAACCCAATAAGAGCACCTTCTGATTTTCTGTAATGGCATCAACCATTTTGGTGTAACTGATGCGCTGTCCTGAACTCTTAGAAACATAGAAGTACTCCAAACCTTCTAATTCCACCACGCATTCGCCCAATTCATAGCGAAGCGATTTCACCACAGACCCTTCTACAATAGGGTTATTGTTGAGGTCTAAAAGTTTGGGAGGAGTTGGCTCCTTGGGTTTCTTTTTGAACAGTCCGAACATAGCTTGTATTTAAACTCTAAATATAGAAGGTGTTTTGGAATTCTACCACGTCATTCTGCAGTTGAAAGCCATCAAAAAGGCCTCACCCCAACCCCTCTCCTTGGAGAGGGGCTTTAGCCACTGCTAGTTCAAACTAAACAGTCCAAACTAGCAGGCTGCTAAGCCTTCCCCCTTGGGGGAAGGTTTGGATGGGGGCTCTTTCCCATCATCCCCACGAAAGCGAAGTTCTGCATTGGTTGACATTTTTTTCTGAGAGCTTCCTGCCTTCGCAGGAATGACAGCCTTATTAGTTGACTAATATTCCCAAAAACCATTTTCTAAGCATTGAAAAACACTAATTTTGCAGGCTTTACTAAGAACAATCGGTTAAACGGCAATGGCTGACTATAATCATAAACAAATTGAGCCTAAATGGCAGCAGTACTGGAAGTCAAACGAAACTTTCAAAGCAACGGTAGACAAGAGTAAACCTAAGTTTTACTCACTCGACATGTTCCCTTACCCATCTGGTGCGGGGCTTCACGTGGGGCACCCATTGGGCTACATTGCTTCGGATATTGTTTCGCGACACAAGCGCAACAAAGGCTTTAATGTCTTACACCCAATGGGCTTCGATGCATTTGGTTTGCCAGCAGAACAGTACGCTATTCAGACAGGTCAGCACCCTGCCATAACTACCAAAGAAAATATTGAGCGCTACAAAGAGCAGCTTGAAAACATCGGCTTCGCTTTCGATTGGGACAAAGAAGTACAAACCTGCGATCCTAAATACTACAAGTGGACGCAGTGGATCTTCATGCAAATCTTTAATAGCTGGTACGATTACGATGCTGCCAAAGCCAGAAAAATCGATGAGCTAACTGCTATCTTCAGCGAGTCGGGTAATGCTAGCGTAAACGCTGCTTGCGATGAAGACGTGCCGAGCTTTTCTGCAGAGGAGTGGAACGCCATGAGCGAAGAAGATCAGCAAAGCATGTTGCTGAAATATCGCTTAACCTACCTTTCTGAAACCGCTGTAAACTGGTGTCCTGAATTAGGAACAGTACTTTCTAACGATGAAGTAAAAGACGGTTTCTCTGAAAGAGGTGGCTTCCCTGTAATTCGTAAAAACATGAAGCAGTGGAGCATGCGAATCACCGCTTATGCCGAGCGTTTGTTGGAAGGCTTAGATACCATAGATTGGCCAGAACCGCTGAAGGAAATGCAGCGCAATTGGATTGGAAAATCTAAAGGTGCCGAAGTACGTTTTCAGGTAGAAAACTCTGATCTGGAGATTGAAGTATTCACCACTAGAATTGATACCATCTTTGGCGTGACATTCTTGTCATTGGCTCCTGAAAGTGATTTGACCGCCCTGTTGACAACACCAGAGCAGAAAGAAGCGGTTGAAGCCTATGTGGCGCAAGCTGCTACGCGTTCAGAGCGCGATAGAATGGCCGATGTAAAAACCATATCTGGTGTATTTACTGGAAGCTATGCTATCAATCCGTACAATGGTGAGAAAGTACCAGTTTGGGTGGCCGATTACGTATTGGCAGGTTACGGTACAGGTGCAGTAATGGCTGTACCTTGTGGCGACCAAAGAGATTACGACTTCGCGAAGCATTTCGATTTACCGATTGTTCCGGTAATCAAAGATGCTGACATCAGTGAGCAAGCCGACCCAACCAAGGAAGGCACAATGATCAATTCTGGTTTCTTAGACGGCTTGACTTGCTTAGAAGCCATTGACAAGGCCATTGCTTTTGCCGAAGAAAAAGGCGTAGGAAAAGGTAAGATCAACTATCGAATTCGTGATGCCATTTTCGCTCGACAGCGTTATTGGGGTGAGCCAGTGCCAGTGTACTTCAAAAACGACACGCCTTACTTGGTAGCTGAGAAGGATTTACCAATCATTCTACCAGAAGTAGACAAATACTTGCCTACGGAAGATGGCGATCCGCCATTGGGTAGAGCCGAAAACTTTACCTACACCCCTGAAGGTGAAAACGAAGCTTATCCGCTTGAAATGAGTACTATGCCGGGTTGGGCAGGATCTAGCTGGTATTGGTATCGCTATATGGATGCGCACAACGAAAACGCATTTATCGATAAAGATGTGCAAGAATACTGGGAGAATGTAGACTTGTATATTGGTGGTTCTGAGCATGCTACAGGTCACCTGCTCTACTCTCGTTTTTGGAATAAGATTTTATTCGACCTCGGCCATGTAAACCAAGAAGAGCCTTTCAAAAAACTGATCAACCAAGGAATGATTCAGGGTAGGTCGAACTTTGTTTATCGTCTAAACATTCAAAGTAATACGATATTTGCTGAGGCTGAATTACCACCCATTTTTGTATCCAAACATTACTTTGAACAAAGAAAGTCTCCTGAAATTCAAAATGAAATAATTCAAAGGCTCTCTAAGTTATTCTTAGACAAACATGGTTATACTGTTCACTTCAATAATATAGAATGGGAAAAGACTTCAGTCATCCATGTGGATGTCAACATCGTTCACAATGACGAGCTAAGTCTCGAAGCATTCAAAAACTGGCGACCAGATTTAGCTGATGCTGAATTCATCCTAGAAGATGGTAAATACATCTGTGGCTGGGAGGTTGAGAAAATGTCCAAGTCGAAGTACAATGTGGTAAACCCGGATGATATCATTGAAAGATACGGTGCGGACACGCTTCGTTTGTACGAGATGTTCCTTGGGCCTTTGGAACAATTCAAGCCATGGAATACCAATGGTATTGATGGTGTGCGCAAGTTCTTAGGCAAGCTTTGGAGATTGTTCCACAACGGCCAAGGCGAGTTTGAAGTATCAGATGCTGCACCAAGCAAAGACGAGCTAAAGTCGCTACACAAAACCATTAAGAAGGCAGAAGAAGATATTGAGCGTTACTCGTTCAATACATCGGTTTCTACTTTTATGATCTGTGTAAATGAGCTTTCAGCATTGAAGTGTAACAACCGAGCAGTTTTGGAAGACCTATTGGTAGTCATTTCTCCTTATGCACCTCATATCACGGAAGAGCTATGGTCGCTACTCGGTCACGAAACCAGTATTGTAGATGCGCCTTATCCTCAATTCAATGAAGAGTATCTGAAAGAAAGCGACATCGAATACCCAGTAATGATCAATGGTAAAATGCGAACTAAGCTTCAGCTCTCTGCAGATATGAGCAAAGCCGAAATTGAAGCCACAGCATTAGCCGATGAAACCGTTCAAAAATGGTTGGAAGGCAAGCCACCTAAAAAGGTGATTGTGGTACCGAAGAAGATTGTGAATCTTGTTGTTTAATGGTTCAAGGTTTAAAGTTCAAAGTCTAGGAACTGCAGATGCCTGTTTTATGGTGTCATTCAGAGGAAGAACATTTCCATGATAATGAGAAATGTGCGACTGAAGAATCTCCCAGACCCTTGAACTGAATCAGTTAATAGGAAAGACGAGAACCCCAAGTTGAAGTACAGCTTGGGGTTTTCTTTTTATTATTGCCACAGAAAAACGATAATCAAATGAAATACACACTCACATTACTCTCCTTGTTGATCGGCACATGGGCGATGGCTCAATCGGGCAATCCAACTTTTCACAAACTGATAATGCTAAATGAAAAAGGTGAGGTACTACTAGTTGAATTCGATGGTGAATGGGAAATACCTGGTGGCCGATACAAAGCAGATAAAACCCAAAAATCCTTTCTCAATGGCCTAGCCGAGCTACATGGGCAAAAGCCAACTCAACTCAAACTGAATGGAGTAATCACCTTTCACCACGATAACAGGGAGCGACCAACCACTATGATGTACTATTCTGCAGTAGTCAAAGCAGATGGTAAGTCTCAGCGAAACATTAGGTGGATGCCTATTAATGAAGCCCTCGTAATCATTCCTTATCAAGAAATGGTGGAAATAGTAAAACATGTTTCAGACCATCCGAATGAGACGTTCGGAGGTGCCATGAGAATAATCTATAATCAGAACCAAAGGACAGGTGAATTCAAGTGGATTGAACCGTTCTACTCTTTAAATAAATAAAACCTTCTAGAAACTTTTTCACCAGAGCAGTGAACTATTTCTAATTAAGTTGTGTACAATATAATAGTACACAATAAACAAACTAGAGTATTAGGACTATGTCAGAAAATCTAAAACTATCGAACCAAGTTTGCTTCCCAATCTACTCATTGGCTAAGGAGGTTGTAGGACTTTACAGGCCTATTCTTCAGCAGTTAGATTTGACATACCCTCAGTATTTAGTCATGCTGATACTCTGGGAAGAAGGCACACAAAATGTTTCTGAGATAGGAACTAAACTCCACTTAGATAGTGGCACACTTACACCATTACTAAAGCGATTGGAGCAGAAGAAATTGATTGAGCGAAATAGAAGTGCTCAAGATGAACGCATTGTTCAGATTGAACTTACAGCTGACGGGCAAAAGATGAAAACAGCCGCCACGAAAGTTCCTGAGCAGATTTTAAACTCGTTGAATGTTTCTGTAGAACAGCTAGAAGCACTTAAGACGGGTATTGACAACATATTAAAAGAAATCAGAAAATAGATATGAAAACAATGTATACCATTGGCGCAACAGCCACAGGAGGAAGAAACGGTCATGTTAAAAGTGAAAACGGCATTCTAGACCTAGAAGTAAGGCACCCAAAAGCCCTAGGTGGAGCAAATGACGACTATGCTAACCCAGAAATGCTCTTTGCAGCAGGTTATTCAGCTTGTTTTGACAGCGCTTTGAACTTGGTCATCCAGAAGTCTAATGCAAAAACTGGAACTACCTCTGTTAAGGCAAATGTGAGCATCGGCCAGACTGACAATGGAGGTTTTGGTTTAGCAGTAACACTAGACATCAACATTCCTGAGGTAGACATGGAGGAGGCAAAATCATTAGCAGAAAAGGCACATCAAGTATGCCCTTATTCTAATGCTACAAGAGGAAATATTGAAGTAGAATTGAACGTAACTAACGATTAAATACATAGTATTTTGGCACTAATTGAAGATTTAAACTGGAGATACGCTGTCAAAGCGTTCAACCCAGAAAAGAAAGTAAGCGAGGAAAATGTGGAGAAGATTATCGAGGCGGCAAGGCTTGCTCCAACTTCTTCTGGACTACAGCAATTCAGAGTTTTAAAGGTTTCTAACCAAGAAATTAAGGAAAAGCTAGTACAAGGCGCACTAAACCCGGAAAGCATGAAAGATTGTTCTCACGTTCTAGTTTTTGCAGCCTGGGACAGATACACTGCTGAGGGCATAGATAAAGTATTTGACTATACCACCGAAGAAAGAGGCTTGCCTAAAGGTAGATTCAGCAGCTATACAGATCAGTTGAAGGCTATTTACCTAAAACAACCTGCTGAAGAAAACTTCGCTCATACTTCTCGTCAAAGCTATATCGCTTTAGGCTTGGCTATGGCGCAGGCTGCAGAGCTTAAGGTAGACACCTGCCCTGCCGAAGGATTTAGCACCAAAGTGGTTGATGAAGTACTCGAGTTAGAAAAACACGGGCTCAAGAGCGTATCATTGCTTTACATTGGCTATTCAGATGAAGAAAGAGACTGGATGAAACCAATAAAGAAGGTGAGAATACCTCGCGATGAATTTGTTATCGATGTAGTATAATCATTATATCTACTGAAGTCTTTGACTTCAATAAATAAGGCTGTTTCGGAAGTACCGTCAATGCATTTTGCTTGCATCAGTAACTTCTGAAACAGCCTCTTTTTTTCTTTTTTATGAGGGTCTTCTACCTCTTTAATGCTACCAATCGGTTGGCTATTTTCAGTAAATCTGGCTCATTTATCTCTGGTAAGGGAGCTAATGGATACAACTGTTGACCTGGTCTTGCAATAAAAGCACCTCTCCAATTGGCCCAAAGTGCACCGGCAATATCCCAACCATGGGCAGCTATCATCATACATTCCTCTGGCTTCACTCCTACTTTTCTGGCTGCCCAGTCATACACATCGGTATGTGGTTTAAACTTGCCAATGTCTTCTACGCTTAATCGTTCGTCAAAAAATTCGGTTAACCCAGCATTTTCAAACTGAGCTGCAACTCCAGCATTTGAGGAATTAGTCAGAGAGATCATTCTATAACCTGCCTTTTTGATAAGAGCAAGAGCTTCTTTGACTTCACTGTGAGCAGGCAAAGACTTAATTGGGCTAACTGCAGCTTTGGCATCATCGTCAGATAATTCAATACCGTTATTTGCAGCTACCATTTTCAAAGTAGCCATGCCTATAGCACCAAAGTCGGCATACTGCCTTGCTGTGGTAGAGACTAGTGAATACTGCAGCATGGTGGTGAACCAAAGAGGTACCAAATCTTCTCTGCCATTCAAAGACTTGCCAATGCTACTTTTTATAGCTGCCAAGTCTAAAAGCGACTCGTTCACATCGAAAAACAGGACTTTAGGTGCTTTTTCATTTCTCATAATACTAGTTGGTTGAGTTGAATCTTCATTGGCCGATAGCACACCAGGAACCAGCGCTCCTGCACTTCCTGCCAGACTCATGCGTTTAATAAAAGTTCTTCTAGACTTCATACATTAAAAAAACAAAGTCCCGTCTGAGTCATCAAACGGGACAATTTCACTTATGCTTCAACTGATTCTTTCTTTTCCCAAGCAAACTTTTGAAATGGTTTGTCAATAGGCGTTTCAACCAAATGATTCGTGTAATTACTAATCACCTTCTGTGAAAGCCCCAGAATAATTTCTAGTACGTGTCGCTGACTGTAACCAGCATCGAAAAATTCCTGTAGTTGGTCTTGAGAAACATTCCCTCTATTCTCGGTAATTGCCAAAGTCATTTTGTGTAGTGCTTGAAGTTTGGCTGTTGGCATTTCTGTACCATTTCGCAACGCCTCTGTAATGGCCGAATCTACGTTCATGCTGTGTGCAATAGCGGTATGGGCTGGCACGCAATAATGACATTCGTGGTAAACATTAATAGTTTGCCACACCACGGTTAGCTCGTCATTATCAAAAGACGATTCAGTGAAAAGTGCGTGAATCTTTTGATATGCATCTAATAACTGAGGCGCCTCTGCGAGTGCTCCGTGCAAGTTTGGAATGTATCCGTAAGCTTTTTGAGAGCCTTCTAAAAGTTGTTTACTCTCTTCTGGTGCGGTTTCTAAATCGTGAATTTTAAAGTTACTCATATCTATTTTTATCTAATTTAAATTTCTAAGCATTTGCTTAGTTATTGTTCAAAAAAACTAAAGGCTTGAAAAGGTCATTTCAACAAAGTTTTCGATCTCTGAATTGGCCATCACCTTAGAAGCTACCACCATACCTTGAATAGCCACCAACAAAAAGCTAGCTTGTTTGGCTAAATAACCATCGGAAGAGGTGGCATCATCATCGCGCAATTTCTTTTGGAAAACCGCCTTGAGCTCGTTTACGAAAGCCATCATTTCAGTCATTACCTCCTCAGGTGCATTAGTACCCAATTCACTGAAAGTATTGTTGATCAGGCAGCCCCCTTGGCCGATGTTCTTTTTTGCGAAATTGTTGAAGGCATAGAAATAAGCCTTAATGGCTGCCTTTCCATGGCTGGCCTCCATATCATTAACCAACTCTTTCAGCTTACCTTTGTAGCATTTAATGCTCTCTTTAAAAACACCCTGTTTGCTACCAAAACTGGCATAAATAGAAAACTGGTTAATACCCATTTCATTTTCCAGCATACGAACAGAAGTAGACTCATAGCCATTTCTCCAAAAAAGGTTCATTGCCTTTTCTATCACCTGCTCCTCTATATATGCTTTCTTTCTCGCCATTTTAACTAAGCGTCTGCTTTGAAATGAATTTAACCCTTAGATAGTTCCGAAGTACTGAGAATATTTAGATAATTAAAAAATTGAGTATTCAGTTTTGGTAGTGAAAAGCTCTAAAAACTCCATACCTAAATACGAGTTCCCCTTTTCATTGAGCCCTGGGCTCCAGACAGCAATAGCATAATGGTCTGGGAGTACCGCTACAATTCCGCCACCGACACCACTCTTTCCTGGTAAACCAATTTTCACGGAAAATTCACCAGCCTGATCATAGAAACCGCAGAGCTGCATTAATGCATTCAAACGCTTAGAGCGGCTCACACTAATTATCTGCCTCTTACTCTTTTTATCATAACCATCAGTTGCCAAAAATTGGAAACTATGGGCCAAATCTGCGCAAGTCATGTCTATGGAACAGGTGTAAGCGTAAAGATCTAGCACATCATCTACCTTATTCTTCAGGTTACCGAACGACTTAATCAGGTTGGCTGCAGCGGCATTTCTAAAGCTGGTGGCTTTCTCCGACTCAGCTACTGCTTGGTTATACTCGAGCGAATCATTGCCAGCTAACTCACGCACAAAATCTAAGAACTCTTCTTTAGGACTGGAACAAGTATCGAGCAGAATATCGCAGATCACCAAAGCCCCTGCATTGATCAGCGGATTTCGAGGAATACCATTCTCATGCTCTAGTAAAACCAATGAATTGAAAGGTGTTCCGGGAGGTTCAACCCCTACTCGCTTCCATAGCTTTTCTCCTTCAGATTTATATGCCAAAACCAGGGTGAGCACCTTAGAAATACTTTGAATGGAGAACTTTTCTTCCCAATCGCCATAGGCAGAATGCTCACCATTAATCATAGACATGTATACTCCAAACTTATCTTTATCTACCTTTTTAAGCTCTGGAATATAGGAGGCCACCACACCTTTGTCTTCCTTTTGGTGTATCTCTGAACAGATCTCGGCAAATATTTTATGGTAATTCATTAGGGATTTTATTCTTTAAAAACTGCTTATAGATAAGCTTTAAAAGTAGTCTTTGTTTGTAGAAAAGAAGAAAATCTACCTCAATGAATAAGTCCTTCATTAGGAAAAACATCAGTGCACGTAGGAAGAATGAATGATAAACTAATTTGCTACTTTTAAAGGAAAACCTGAAAGAATGAACCCAGCTGTAGATGAATACCTAGCCATAGGCTGTGGCAGGTGTTCGCTTGTAAACACCCCTGAATGTAAGGTGCATTTTTGGACCGAACCGTTAAAACTGCTCCGAGATATTGCGGCAAACTCTGAGTTAAAAGAAGAACGTAAATGGGGAGTACCTTGCTACACTTACAATGGGAAAAATGTATTGATTATCAGTGCGTTTAAAGAATACTGCTCCATGAGTTTCTTTAAAGGTTCTCTTTTGAAAGACACCTTCAAAATTCTAGAAAAACCTGGCCCAAACTCTCAAGCCTCTCGACTTATTAGGTTCACAGACACTCAAGGTGTCATTAAACTTGAGCAAGAAATCAAAACCTACATCAATGAAGCCATTGCTATTGAGAAGTCAGGGAAAAGTGTGGATTTCAAGGCAAAAGACGAACTAGAGTATCCTGAAGAATTGGTAGCTAAATTCACAGAACAACCTGATCTGAAAACTGCTTTTGAAAATCTCACCCTAGGCCGAAAAAGAGGTTATGTCCTACATTTCACTCAACCCAAACAATCCAAAACTAGAGTAGCCAGAATTGAGAAGCTCATTCCGAAAATTATGGAAGGCAAAGATTTCTTTGATAGATAAACTTTTACTCAGTTATTCTTCAAGAATATTAATGAAACGGGAAACCTAGACTTAAGACCAAGAAAAAGGTAAGAGTCGATCTCTACATTTATAAAGAATCCCAAAACTGGCTTAATGCATCCTATCCCCTCTTACTTCTAAGCTCTCAATGATTTTGGCTTCTTCAATAAGAAACTCCTTCCAGCGCTTAGAAACGTATTCATCTCCCATGTAAGACTTGGCAAGACTTAGAAAGTTCTTATAGTGGCTGGCTTCTGAGATCATCAGCTCATAATAGAACTTCTGCAACTCTTCATCTTCAATATTTTGATGAAGCATTTTAAAACGCTCACAACTTCTGGCCTCAATTAGAGCGTTCATTAGAAGTTTTTCAACTAACTGAGCTTCTCTTCCCCCGCCCTTTTTCAGAATACTTTGAAGCTTAATGACATACTCATCTTTTCGCTGTTTGCCCAGCTTCATTCCCCGCTTATTTAGCTGCTCTATCACACGCTCAAAATGACTCCACTCTTCTGCGACAACAGGAGTCATCATGTCTACCAAATCCTTTTTATCAGGGTACTGAACAATTAATGAAATACAAGAAGAAGCTGCTTTTTGCTCGCAATAAGCATGATCTACTAAAATATCTTCAATGTTCATTTGAGCAATATCTACCCACCTTGGGTCGGTTGGCAATTGCAGTCCCAAGACGTGATTAGTGTATTCGTCAGCCATGTGGCAAAAGTAAGGTCATCGTGTCAGATTGAAAAGTGATGCATCCAAATTGAGCCATATTTCAATTCTAACTTGGTTTCTTTCTACGATTGCAACATTTTTGCAGCTAATAAACTGATCTAAAGAATGAAAAAACTTTTACTAAGCTTATCCTTCATTTGCCTAACTGGCCTTACTGCTATGGCGCAGAGCGACTCTGTAGTAGTAAAAAAGTCGGGCTCTTGGGGAGTGAATTTTGCTAACGTAGGGCTCTCTAACTGGGCCGCAGGGGGTGAAAACTCTATTGCATTAGGAACGGTCTTCAATACAAAAATTGAAAGAATTAAAGGCGAAGATAAATGGGTAAACCAAATTGATTTTGCTCTTGGTGGCGCCAAAGTTGGCGATAAAGACTTCCGTAAAACGGATGATAATATTATTCTGCTTTCTAAATACTCTCACGCTATAGATGAAGATTGGTCTTACGCCATTTCTGGTATTTTCAGAACTCAGTTACTAGAAGGTTTGAAGTATAGCCCTAACCCAAATGTGCCTGGTGAAGAAGTTTCTGAGCGAATTTCAAACTTTATGGCTCCGGGTTACCTTACCATCAACCTTGGTATTGAGTATGATCCGAGTGAAGTCTTCACCCTATCTATGTCTCCTGCAGCTGGTAAATTTACTTTTGTACAAGACGATGTGCTTTCTGCAGCTGGTGCTTACGGAGTAGACCCTGGCAAGAAGTCTAGAGCTGAGTTTGGTAGTAACCTACTGGCTGTATTAGACCTGCCTATTATGGAGAATATTAAGTTCAAAAGTACCTTGAACTTCTTTACCGCTTATGACTCATTTGGTAATGTAGATACTAACTGGGAAACTTTGTTGGTGATGAAGGTAAACAAGTGGTTCAATGCAACCTTTGGTACCCAACTAATTTATGATGACGATATCTTAATTGATACAGGTGATGGCGGTGCTCCTAAAAGAGCAATTCAGTTTAAGCATGTATTGAATTTTGGAGTAAACTTCTCGCTATTTAGCACTGAAGATTAATCAAAAAACAGCCAGCGCACTCCTAAATCTAGGGTGCGTCTGGCTCCAGTATAATTAGGGCTTATAAAGTAGCCATTCGTACCTAGCTGATTCACGTGTCCCATCTTCGCTAGAATCATAAAATTACCCACCTTGAAGTTCACAAAGAGGTCTATCTTGGCAAAGTCGTCAGATACAAAAGAGTCTTGAAGGTAAAACTGCTGAATAATAGGATCATAAGCCAAAGGCTCATATTCCGTCTGATAGAAGACATCTATCCCTGTGTGAACAATCATTTTTCCATCGAAAATCACATTCTTAAAAGCTAGCTGACTTAAAGCCATAAATTGTGGAAGCTTATAGTTGCTAGCCGAACCACCAGAAATAGAATTGTATCTTACCGAATTACTCCATTTTAGCTTAGGGGTGATAGAGTAATCGAAGTGGAGTCCGGGAGTTAAAAGAATTATATCGCTGTTGGCCTGTTCAGCCACTCTATCCTGATTAAAAAAGATATAGTTTGAAATTCGATTGAACCTAAGAAAAGGTCTAAAGGAACCCCTACTCGAACTTATCTTTATGGTCCCTTCTAAATTATCTGAGGTTTCATTTTCAAAGCCGCTGATCCAATTCCTTCCATCTTGAAAATAAAAGTCGGCTAAGAATGATGGCTGACTCACCACTCTTGAGTACTTGGCATCGAACCAATCGCTACTAAAATCTCCTTCAATCAGGTAATTACCATCGAACATGAACTCCCCGGTAGCTTTCAAGAATACCTTAGGCGTAATTTGCTGACGGAGGGTTCCTCCAACATAGTGTTCTACCTCGTTGGCCTCCATTGCAGAACTATATGCCTCACTGCTAGAGCGAAGGCTTTCGTTCTTCAATATTCTGTTTCTGTAATAAGCAGTGTAAGAGAACTTCTTGGTTCTTCCTTTAAGACCAAACTCATTGCTGAAGTCACTAAAGAAGTTTCTATCATTGATGGTGCGAGTACTATCATCAGTATTCACTACCTCATCATAGATATACCTATCATACCCCCTCAAATCATAATCATCATTATATCTCGCAATTTGCTGAACATAATCTAGCGTGTGATATACCTGAAAGATGGAGTCTAAATCGTATTGCTGATAAAGGTGTAAACCTCCGCGCTTGTCATAACTTTCAGCCCCATCTAAGTAAACATTAGCATCTTCATAATCGAAGAAGCTGAGTGCATCACCATTTGATGGTGCTGGTTGTAAAGAGGGATCAATTATCCCACCTTGCTCCTGCACTGTATGCTTAAATTGAGTAGTATTAAACAGCAGCAAGTACTTCTTCAGTTTCTGAGGTCGATAAAACCCAAAGATATTCCAATCGTTACTTGTCACTTGCCTATCACCACGAGTAAGATAGGCCAATTGTTTTTCTGCCCTTAAAGCCTTAAAACTCCCCCCAATATTAAATTGTGTACTATCATTTAGCGTGAAGGTAATATCCGTAATAGCTCTACCTCCTCCAGCAAAATAGGCTTTTATATCGGTATACGGAGAGCGTGTATCGTAATACCGAATCTGATCTGGAGTGGTGTAAAACGGATTGTAGGCATTATAACCTGAGGTCCTGCCAATTACTTTAGGCACCTCATAGAAAAGAGACCGCTGAGCAGTTCCTATATTCCCTAAATTTTGAATTAGATAATTATTGCTCTCATAATAACTAACCCTATGCATGTTATCGGGAATAGTGTCTGGGTTTTGAAAAACAATATTGTTGTATTTAAAATTTCGCTCATAAGTAAAGCGAGTGCTCTTGGCACTATAGTTTTCCTTATTACGCAAAGCCTCAGCATCTCGGGCATTCATTCGAGCCTGCAACAGTGAATCGGCACCATTACTAAAAGAGTTGAGATCATTTTGAGCAGAAACGCTCAATCCAATACAGCAAAAACAAATAAACAGGAAGACTTTTCTAAGCACGGCCAAAATTACAAATTCAGTTCACGTTTCCTCTTTTCAACAGCTTGGATTAACAATTTTTCAAAGCCGAGTTCATTTTCAATCTCAACCTCTATTGGCTGATAGAATAGATTGAATTGCTTCATTAAAAGATGGTCTGCAAAAGGCAAAAGCCGTACCATGTCCTTTTCAGTGGTTACTAGCGACACATCTTTTCCGTTAAGCTTTCTTAATATTCTATCTAAATCTGTCTTTTTGAAATTGTAGTGATCTACGTATTCAAACTTATCTACTACGCTAAAGCGCTCTTCTAAGTATCTATAAAAAGGTTTTGGTTTCGCAATGGCGGAAATAACCACTACATCCGTTTTTATGGTTCCTTCTTTAAACGCTGGCTTAAGCTCTCCATACTTTATTGTTGAAAAGAAGACAGGAGCATGACTATTGTAGGCCGAAATCTTTTGGGTAATCTCGGCCTGTTGCGCAGCAGAAAGATCGGCAGGGCACTTAGAGACCACAATAACATCAGCTCTTTTTGCTTGGGCTCTGCTTTCTCGAAGGTTTCCCGCAGGTAATACTAGATCATTATAAAAGGGAGCAGAGTAATCGCTCAGCATAATATTTAAGTCTCTAGCTACTTTTCTATGTTGAAAAGCATCGTCTAGTAGGATTATTTCTGTCTCCGGAAAATCCATTAGCAAATGAGGGATGGCCAAAACGCGCTCTTCGCCCACCACTACTTTTACTTTTTCTCCAAATTTTCGGTAGAATTGGAATGACTCATCCCCTAGAGTTCTAGCCGTATCTTCTTCTGAAGCAATTCGTTCCCCGCGGGTTTTTCTTCCGTAACCCCTACTTACTGTGGCCACCTGGTAGTTCTGAACCAACTTTCTGATCAGAAATTCTATCATTGGCGATTTGCCTGTCCCCCCAGTAGAAAGATTCCCTACTGAAATAACCACCTTCTCAAAGGCACTAACAGGCCTGGTCCCATTATCATACTGCCTATTGCGCAGTTGCATAACTCCTGCATAAAGAACAGAAAATGGAAACAGTAAATACCTCATGAATTTCATAGCAAGCTGACTATCTTAGCCCCTAAAAGGCAGCAAATATGGCAAAAATAAAGGATATCACTGACTTACTAGAGAGCATTGCACCAAGAGCTTATCAAGAAGATTATGACAATGCTGGTCTAATTACGGGCGATGTCAATCAAGAGGTAAGTGGTATTCTGTGCGCCTTAGACTGTGTAGAGTCTATTGTGGAAGAAGCAATAGCCAAAAACTGTAACCTCATTGTAGCTCATCACCCAATTGTTTTTAGAGGAATTAAGAAGCTTAATGGCAAAAACTACGTTGAGCGAACCATTATTAAGGCGATAAAAAACGACATTGCCATTTATGCTATACACACTAACCTAGACAACGTTCAAACCGGTGTAAACAAAAAGATAGCAGATAAAATTGGCCTTAAGAACACTCAAATTCTACTGCCCAAAGCAGCTACCCTTAGTAAGCTAGAGGTGTTCATTCCTGTAGTCAATACCGACCATGTTTTGGAAGCAATGCACAAAGCGGGTGCAGGCAATATTGGCAACTATAGCAATTGTAGTTTTAGGGTGCTAGGAACCGGCACCTTTAAGCCTAACGATATGGCTAACCCAACTATTGGTTCGAGTAACCAGCAGGAGTCTGTAGAAGAAAATAAGGTAGAGGTAATATTCCCTAGCCATTTAGAGGGTAAAATAGTTTCAGCAATGAAAAATGCCCACCCTTATGAAGAGGTTGCCTTTTACTTGCAGTCATTGAAAAATACTAATCAGGAAGTAGGCTCAGGCATGATTGGAGAGCTAGAAACTGCTATGAATGAGCAAGATTTCCTTTCTCATCTCAAGCACTCTATGAATTTGAACACTATAAAGTACACTCCTGTAAATGGTAAATCGATCAAAAAAGTAGCTGTATGTGGTGGTGCTGGCAGCTTTTTACTGCCAATAGCTAAAGGTGCTGGAGCAGACGCCTTTGTTACCTCAGATTTTAAGTATCACGAATTCTTTGATGCTGAAGGAAAACTTATGATCGCAGACATAGGACACTACGAGAGTGAAGTCTATACAAAAGAGCTACTCAGTGCGTTTATCAGCGAAAAATTTGCTAATATTGCAACCTATTTGTCAGAGGTGGATACGAATCCCGTAAAATACTTCTAAAAACACGGTTAATGGAAAAAACAGTTGCACAGAAATTAGAGGCGTTAAAGAAGCTCCAATCAATTGATTCTGAGTTAGATGAAATCAAAAAAGTTAGAGGAGCCCTTCCTGATGAGGTAGCCGATCTTGAAGATGAGATAGCCGGATACGAAACTCGAATTGAGAAATTCAACAACGAACTCAGCGAGCTAGAAGCTAATATTTCTGACCATAAAACTCAGATAAAGAACTCTGAAGCACTCATTAAGAAGTATGAGGAGCAACAGATGAATGTTAGAAACAATCGCGAGTACGATGCCATCACCAAAGAAATTGAACTTCAGAACCTAGAAATTCAAATTTCTGAGAAGAGAATTAAAGAGGCATACGTAAAAATAGATGCCAAGAAAGAGGAGATTTCTAGAACTCAAGGTGAACTTGACGAAAGAAAAAAAGACCTTGATACTAAGAAAAATGAGCTTGAAGTACTGACTCAAGAAAGCGAAGCCGATGAGCAAAAGCTTTTGAAAGACAGAGAGAAAGCAACTAAGAATATTGAAGACAGATTATTAAACTCTTACAATAAGCTTAGAAACAATGCACGTAACGGTTTAGCTGTTGTACCAGTAAGCAGAGGCGCTTGTGGTGGTTGCTTTAACGTTGTACCTCCTCAAAGACAGGCAGACATCAGAGACAACAAAAAACTTATCGTTTGTGAGCACTGCGGTAGAATTTTAGCTGAAGTAACTGATGAGATTGTAAACGAAGAGAAGAAGAAAACCAGAAGAACAAGAAAAACAGCTTAAGGTTGTTTTGAGATCTTTTATAAAACATAAAGAATGGGTAGGCTTATTGGTCTATCCATTTTTTTTATGCCTTTGCGTGTCGGCTTACGGACAAAAGCAAACTCCTCAAACCCTTCTAGACCTACAGTTAAAACCAGGTCAACGACCCTCTCCCCCCAAGTCGGAAGAAGCACTAAAAGACATCTACTTTGAAAACCTACACGATGTTTTCTACTTAATCTTCCACGAAAGTGACTCCGCCTTTGAAGCCCTCAAAGAAATGGAAGGACAAAGGCTAGATGCTATCGAAAACTTCCAACTGCCCAGCCCATGGAAGGGTTTTCTACAAGCTGAGATAAAGCTCCAATGGGCCTTCTTAAAACTTAAGTATGGCGAAGAATGGAATGCCTTTTGGAGCCTAAAAAGCGCCAACAAATCCATTGAAGAAAACCTTGAAGCCTACCCAAGCTTTAAACTCAACAACAGAACCAGAGGACTACTCAATATTTTGTTTGGAGTGACTCCGGATAATTATCAATGGGTTTTTAAACTCTTTGGCATGAAGGGCACAGTAAGAGATGGCATAAAGCAGTTGACGGAAACCAGAGACACCAACTCAGTTTTTGGGTTGGAAAGTAATGTCATTCTAGGCATGATCTACTCTCATTTGTTGGAGGAGACAGAGAAGGCTCCTGAATTCATAACTCAGCATCAGCTTTCTAACTCTTCTTTAGCGCAGTATTTTCAAGGCATTATTCTTCAAAAATCTCATCAAGCGGAAAAGGCCAGAAAACTATGGCTATCATCTGTTAACAACGTTCCCTTTAGCACATACCTCATTGGGGAAAGCTATTTTCAAGAAGGAAACTACAATGAATCCTTAAACTACTTTCAGCAATTTTTAAGTGAATTCGATGGCCTAACTTACCAGAAAGACGCCTTGCTCAAAATTGCCTTGGCTTATAAATTTCTTGGAAACTCCAGCGCATTCGAAAACAAGCTTGAAGAAGCTGGAGATAGTAAAGCCAACACATCAGAAATTGACAAAAATGCTCAGAAGACGATAGACAAACTAGAAAACATCAACTTTGAGATGCTTAAACTCAGGTATGCTATTGACGGTGGCTTCTTTAAAAATGCGGTCACTTTATTGTCTGACTTGGAACAAACCACACTCAACAAACTACAACTTGTAGAACTGACTTACAGGAAAGCCAGAATGGCTCACATTCAAAACCAACCTAGAGCAGTAGAACTTTACAAAAAAGTTATTGCAGAAGCAGATATGATCGAAGAAAGCTACTTTGCACCAAATGCATTTCTGCAATTAGGTTATTTGCAGCGTGAAAAAGGAAATCTCGACATGGCTAAAATGTACTTTGAACGCGTACTAACCTTCAAGAAACATCCTTATAAAGCTAGCTTAGACAGTAAAGCCAACGTAGCGCTTAGCCTTTTAGATCTTGGAGGTGACTAGTATCGTTGTACTTCTCTAACTGAAACGAACTTCCCGTATAGGCTAACTGGTATAGGCAAAGATTTGAATGCTCAAAGCTATCCATACTCTTGAGAGGATAATTGAGCATAACACTGAGCATCATTCGCATTGCTCGGCCATGCATGCAAATTAGTACCTGACTCTCATTCTTTTGAGCTAAAATATACTCTAAAGCTCTTTGCATGCGTGCCGCTACCTCATTTGGACTCTCCCCTCCTTCTATGGCTATATCGGTTTCACCCAATTGCCAACGCTTAATCATGTCTGCATAATATGCCGCTCCTTCTTGATCTACAGGAACACCCTCATGCTTTCCCCAGCTAATCTCATTCAAATCAGGTAAGGCCTCATACGGCAACTTATCATTAATAAAACCCTCCATCGACTGAAAAGTACGCTTCAGGCCAGACACATATAGCTTATCGAACGGATGATCTTTGTATGCTTGATAAAACGCATTGGCTTGAGCTCTACCAGTCGCATTTAAATCTGCATCTATTCCACTCCCTTGCACTACTCCTTTGAGATTATAATCTGTTTGTCCGTGTCTGGTAAGGTATATTTTTTTGATCATCGATTTGTTCTATTTTTGCGACAGCCAGCCGCAAAGCTAAAAAGTTAATCCAGAAAGGCATGTTCAATCCTCAAGCTACCTTAGATATTATCAACCAAATGGGCCGAAACACTTTAGTTGAACATTTGGGTATAGAAATGATTGAACTAGGTAAAGATTACCTAGTAGCTAAAATGCCGGTAGATCATAGAACTCATCAGCCTTTGGGAATGTTACATGGTGGTGCTTCGGTGGTACTTGCAGAAACACTAGGGAGTGTAGCTGCAACTTTAACCGTAGACCCTCAAAAGCAGTATTGTGTAGGTTTAGACATCAATGCCAACCACATTAAATCTGCCAGAGAAGGTTATGTATTCGGCAAAACCATCCCAATTCATGTGGGAAAGAAAACACAGGTTTGGGAAATTAAAATCACCAATGATGAAGATCAGCTAATCTGCATAAGCAGAATTACTATGGCAGTGCTGGACAGAAAGTAAGAATGGAGAAGAAGAATTGGAGCGTATTGGAACCCGACTTGAAGTTGTTTTCTAAAGAACAAATTCTTGGTTCGGCATTGGCTTTAGCTCAAGAAGAACAACTACCAGTAGCTGTTTGGAGAAAGCCGAACAAAACTGAAATCAACGTGCTGATTTCCTTTTCAGAAGCCTTGCAAGTAGATCGATACGAACTGCAAGAGCTTAAAAACGGCTTTGCTTTCGCTCCCTTCAATTTCTATCAAGAAAAAGGCTTCTTCATCAACGGAGATGTATTGTTGTCTTTCGACTTTGACGAGGTAGTCATTAAGCCTGTAAATGAGGCTTCCACTAACACTCTGCAAGTAGATAGTTTCAAGAAAAAGCTAATAGATCGAATCGAAAATGACGAAGACTCACCACTTTTCAATCAGTCAAAAAACTTAGCCAAACCAAAAAGCTCCGACTACGAGACCTTAGTTGAAAAGTGTGTTGAAGCAATTAGAGATGGTTTTTTCGAAAAGGTAGTTCCGGCCAGGTCAACAGACATTGACTTACCTACTGGCTTCGATCTTATCAAACTATACAGCAACCTCTGTGCTGCTTATCCAAATGCCTTTATCTCTTTTGTTTCCATTCCTGAATTAGGCTCATGGCTGGGCGCCACTCCAGAAATACTAATCGAGAAAGAGTTCAACACCTTTAGAACTCATGCTCTGGCTGCCACTCAACGGTTCAACCCAGAAAATGATTTGAGTGAAACGGCATGGACACAAAAAGAAATTGAAGAACAGGCCATGGTGAGCCGGTACATAATCAACTGTTTTAAGAAAATTAGACTTCGAGAATACGTTGAAAAAGGCCCAGAAACCATAAAGGCTGGCAACCTACTTCATCTTAAGACTTCTTTTGAAGTAGATGTTGTAGCTACTAACTTCCCTGAACTCCCCACCGTAATGCTAGAACTGCTTCACCCTACTTCGGCAGTGGCAGGCATGCCTAAAGAGCAAGCACTTTCATTTTTAAAGCTCGAAGAACAACTAGATCGATCTTTCTACGCAGGTTTTTTAGGACCTGTAAACATAGAAGAGCAGACTAGCTTATATGTAAACCTTAGGTGCATGGAATTGGCGAAAGATAAAGCTCGCCTGTTTGCTGGCGCAGGAGTTACTGCTCACTCTAATCCTAAAAAAGAGTTTGCTGAAACCGAAATGAAATTCAATACCTTGCTCAATATTTTGAATCAAGCCCATTGATACTACCACACATCAACGAAATTGCTAGCCTGTGCGCAGCTCACGGAATCACTCAGGCGATTGTCTCTCCTGGGTCTAGATCTGCCTCCATTTCATTAGCCTTTGAGAACCACCCAGAAATAGATGTTAACGTGATTGCCGATGAAAGATCTGCGGCTTTTATTGGCATGGGGATAGCTCAGCAATTGAGAAGACCAGTAGCACTAATTTGCACCTCTGGCTCGGCAGTTTACAATTATGCACCAGCCGTTGCCGAAGCATATTATCAAGAAGTTCCGTTACTCGTTATTACTGCAGACAGACCACCTGAATGGATAGACCAGTATGACGGTCAGACCATTCAGCAAGAAGGTATTTTCGGGAATCACATTAAAGCCAGTTTGAGCTTACCTGTAGACCTTTCTCATTCAGACGCAAAATGGCATTCTAATAGGTTAGTAAACCAAGCAATACTTGTCTCTGAAGAATATCCAAAAGGTCCAGTCCACCTGAATGTACCCATTCGCGAGCCTTTTTACCCGAGTAAAGGAGACAAATACGAGTACCCAGAAACGAGACGGATTACAGCTAACAAAACCGAAAGAACACTTTCAGAAGATAGCTGGAAGGAATTACTCAATGAATGGCAAAAGGCGCAAAGCAGATTACTGATTGTTGGTCAACTAGAGCCTGATTCTGATTTAACAGAATCTCTTACTCTGCTTCAAAGTAAAACCAACCTGACCATTATCAATGAGGTTACGGGAAATCAACAAGACATAGAGAAGGCAATCGGTAAGCAAGACTTGTTTCTACAAGGACAACTAAAAATACAAACCCCAGACCTACTCATCACCTTTGGAAAATCACTGATCTCCAAGAACTTAAAAATATTCCTAAGGAAAAATCCATCAAAACATCATTGGCATATTAAAGAAGGGAACCGTTTGAATGATGGTCTTCAACACCTTAGCAATAACTTAGACCTATCACCAACCTATTTTGCTTCGGAGCTTACCAAAAGAGTTTCTGCAGAAAACCACTCTGACCTGAATCTTGACTGGTTTAAAATGGAACAAGAAGCTTCGCGCAAAAGCGAGGAATTTATTAAACAGTCCGATTTTGGTGAACTTAAAGCTGTTTACAGTGTACTCCAACAAATCCCTGCAAACTCCCAATTACACCTAGCAAACAGCATGGCTGTGCGCTACGCTAACTTTGTAGGGATTCGGGCCAAAGGGGTTGAGGTATTTTGCAACAGAGGTACCAGTGGTATTGATGGTAGCAACAGCACTGCTGTTGGTGCAGCACTAGCTTCTGGCAAACTAACCACTCTACTTACCGGAGATATGGCGTTTCTTTACGATAGAAATGCCTTTTGGCATGGGTACGACCTGAGCAACCTCAGAATAATAGTATTGAACAATGCAGGAGGTGGAATTTTCGGAATGATTAAGGGGCCAAAATCTCAAAGTAGCTACCAAAAGCTTTTTCAAACAGAACAGCCTTTAACTGCAAAACTGACAGCAAAAGAGTTTGGGTTCGAGTACGCAAAAGTAAAAAACGAAGACCGATTGAATGATGAATTGAAGGAGTTCTTCAATTCATCAGCTTCACCAAAAATCATAGAAGTCTTCTCCGACCCTAGAAAAAACGAAGAGATCTTCACTGCATATAAATCCTACTGCTTAGGCTTGTAGTTTATAGGAACCATGTCAGCAACTTTTTCGAAACCCCAATACCCTGAGGAGTAAAAGCTCAGCGGATCATAAACATACCCTGTTCGCTCAAACTCAATGGCTTCTTTGCCTTCGGCTAAAGAAATCCAAGAGATCTGCTCACCTAACCTCGATGCCGAAACAGAGTTAAGCTTGCCGCCAGGTTTGGCTTTTTGCACATACTCTGGTGTTTCTCTTTCTTTGGTATAGGTTACGTACAGAAAGTTATCGAAAGGAAGCTGGCGAGAGAGGTCGGATTGTCCTTGATCTAACCACTCGCGAAGATTCACATTTGTAGGATCTAACACTCTACCAAAATTGGTTACGTCTTTAGCCACCTGTACTATATAACCCTCCTCCTCTAACTTGCCTTCAAAAACAGAGGAGAAGAAATGCTGCAGAGAACCCTCATATGCCTTCCTTCTATTTTCTTCCCAAACTCTAGCCCTTCGCTTGGTTTTGGCTTCCATTTCAGTGAATACCGTATAGCCAAAATAGGTATTCAATCGCTTTGAATAATCTACCTTAAATTCTTCTAAGTAGTAATCTATTAAATAGCCTAAAGCTTTATTCTCCACCTTTATTGGAACTTTAGAATAAGCATAAAGAGCATTCTCTTTTCTATCGTAATAGAAATCTAAATCATCTTCATTGAGAATCTTGCATTGTGATGCATTTTTAGAGAAGCCCAAAAAGGTGTCTTTAAATATTTGCAAATAGCGTTTCCAGTTTTCATCCTTCTCAGCGGTTACAGTTACACTACCCAAATTCACTTCTTCGGGTGTCAAAGCGACATCAAAATACAAGCTTCTTTCGTCTTCCAAGCGAATATTTAACCCGTATGTCTTATAGCCCACAAAGCGAATAATAAGATCATAAGTACCAGGTTCCGATACTTTTATCTCAAACCTACCATCGGCATCAGTATTTACTCCATAAGTGGTTTCGGCAAAAAATACATTCGCAAAAGGAAGAGTCTCTCCTGTTTCTGCATCGCTAACGGTTCCTGAAATGGTAAAACCATTCTGCGCTTTTAGTCCTACAGAAAGAAAAAGTAAAAGAGTAATTAGGCTGAGTTGCTGTCTCATTTTATTTGGTTAAACTTGGCTGTGGAAGGCACAATTATCATCAATACAGAGTCTTATACCTTTAGTGAATTTACCACAATAACTTTGCCTAAAGGTCTAGATTGGGCTTCAAATACTCAAGCTTTTATTAAAGATTGGTTGAAGGACAAGTCATCATTCACTTTACAAACCTCTGGTTCCACAGGTAAACCCAAAAACATAGATATTCTCAGAGCTCAAATGATAGCAAGTGCCGAGGCTACCATTCAACACCTTAACATTCCTACTGGTGCTAGCGCCTTATTGTGCATGAATCCCGATATGGTTGGGGGCAGAATGATGCTGGTTAGAGCCCTAATAGGCAATTGGCAGTTGCATATTCTTCCTGCTTCTTCTAGCCCTATTATTCCGAACGCGCTAGATTTCACTGCAATGGTTCCCCTTCAGGTGCTCGAACTAATGAAGTCGGCTGAGGGAGTATCTTTCCTAAATCGTATAGATCAACTGATTATTGGAGGTGCAAAAGTAGATGAAGACTTATTAGATAAACTTCAATTACTGAAAACCAAAGTTTACCAAACTTTTGGGATGACAGAGACTGTTTCTCACATTGCACTGAAGCCAATAAATGGAGACAATAGAGTAAATTCCTATCAACTAATCGGAGACAATCAGATAAAAGTTGATGAACATGGCCGACTAAAGGTAAAAGGCACGGTCACCAAAAATCAATGGATCGAAACCAATGACCTCGTAGAACCTACAGAAAATGGGTTTCATTGGCTAGGCCGTTTAGACTTGGTGGTTAATAGCGGTGGAGTAAAAATATCAGTGGAACCACTGGAGAAAGAACTATCGAAGTACTTTAATACTTCCGTTTGGGTATGGAAAGTACCCAATGAAAAATTGGGAGAACAAATGGTTGGCCTTACAGAAAGTCAGGAGTTAATAGACAAAGTGAACAATTCCTACCATACTTTTAAAGATGAGTTCAAAAAGTATAATCTGCCAAAACGTTGGGTTTTAGTGAGAAAATGGTGTTTTACTGCTTCTGGAAAACCAAATAGACAAGAAACTTTATTGGCTAATAGCTAATTGCGCTATTCATTATTCGCTGCAATTAGGTAAATCTCCTATTGATTCTTTTGCGCATCGGCCTACCTTTAAATCATAATAAAACAAAAGCCATGTCACAAAAAGCCGCCCACCACCACAACCCAATTAAAGAACTTGTTCTTGCAGATATTTTAACTGCTGGCCGCTTCATCCTCAACCTAGTATTCTTTGTAGTTTTTATAGTATTGGTATTAGAGATGAAATCATTGTTGCACATTGACATCTTCCCTAATTATAACTTCCCAATAGATGAAATGGTGAAAGACTTCTTTTAGCCTTTCATTTTAATTACCTCTTGCTGCAATTCAAGCACAATATTCTTTAACTGTTCAAAACTCATATCATCATCTGCATACTCAGGAATCTCCATGCTTAAATAAGCTTTAGCTTCCCAAATCTCTATTACATCTGAAGTATCTACCTTATACGGTGAATAGGCTTTATTATCAGAAACTAGAAACAGTTGTCCATGCTCATGTGTATAATCGAACACACGCTTATACACAACTCCCTCTTCTTTAGATAAAATAATGTAACATCTGCCATCCTTAATATCGGCAATGGCATCTAAATACTGGCCAATTACTATTGTCCCGGGCTTAATGGGTAACATGGAATCACCAGTAATTTCGAAAGCTCTATAGGTACCAGACTTAGGTAGACTTGGTATTTGAAACTTGGGCAACTCTTCTAAATATTGAGGGTCTGCATAACCATTCAGATAGCCCGCAGATGCCTTTTGAGGTATTAAATCAATAAACTCATTATCCTCCTGATCTACCGTAATAGATAGCACCTTCATACCAACCGTATTCTTCTGGGTTGAACGAATTTGCTCGAGTGTTTTGGCCGTAAGGTCTCTAGAAATCATTGAGTCTACCGAAACTCCAAATACTTTAGACATATTTTGGAGGTTGTTAAGCCTAGGATCTGCCCTTCCTTCTTCGTAAGCACCCACCAAAGAACGCTTTATACTAATCTTATCCGCAAACTCTCCTTGGGTCCACCCATGGAGTTTTCTCAAGTGTTTAATATTTTCGGCAACCTGACTCATAATGAATATTTGGAAGCAAATTAGCTAATTATTTTAGCTTAATGTCAAAATATTTAGTGTTAATTTGGCACGTTATTGGTTTGGTAAAGAGCGTCAATCAACTCAAATTTCAAATGAAAGCCTTTTTCTCAATCCTCATTGCATTATTCTGTTTAGGTAATTTATCAGCTCAAAACACAATGAGCTTCAACGTTCAAACGGTACTTCCAACAGGAGAGCTTAAAAATGATTCTCCCGATTTATGGGGTGGCGGTTTTGCCGTTACTGGCGCCTTCAATCTAAAAGACTCTCCAATATTCTTAGGAGGAACATTGGACTTCACTCGCTACGGTAGTCAATTAAGAAATGGCTGGCATGGTTCGGTAATGGGCGATTACAGACATAGAAGACAATTTGAAATGTCTCGCCTCTTAGGTTTCATAAGAATTTCGCCAGATTGTGATGCTGGGTTTTACCCTTATGTAGATTTTAATGCAGGGGTCAATTTTGTGTTCACTCGCTCTATTTTACGAGATTCGGCTTTGGAAGACCCTTTTGATAGATACCTAGACTGGCACGACTTTTCTTTCACATATGGCATAGGTGCTGGTGTAGAAATCCCGGTAAACCCAGACATTTTAATAGATATCAATTTTAAAACGCTCAAAACCGGAAAAACGGAATACCTCACTCCTAACTCTGTTTCGTTCGATACGGAACAAGAGATTTATCTTCTCGATGTGCAACGGTCTAGGTTCGACACATTTACCTTTAGTATAGGTATTAAAGCCTATATCGATTAACACCAACTTTACTTTGCCACTTATAACGGTTTTTACTCGTTCCTAAGATTTAAATTTTAGACACCAGATTCTTGGTCTATTTTGAATTTTATTCAACAAAAAAGAATCTGATGACGACTAGAAAAATCGGAGATTCACTAACCAAACGAATCTATCTGTTAGCGTTCACGCTGCTATTCACAGTCTCTACAGGCTGGGCACAGAAAGTAGACATGGACATTTTTAAAGACATGAAAGCCAGGAGTATTGGCCCGGCTGCCATGAGTGGTAGAATTACCGCAATTGATGTTGTTCAAAGCAACCCAGACATTATTTATGCTGGTGCTGCATCTGGTGGAGTATGGAAAACTACTGGAGGAGGACTCAACTGGGAGCCAATTTTTGACGATGAGGCTGTTCAAGGAATTGGTGCCATTGCCATTAACCAGAAGAACCCAGATGTTGTATGGGTAGGTACTGGCGAAGGTAACCCAAGAAACTCAGTAAGCTCAGGCTACGGAGTTTACAAAACCATTGACGGTGGTAAAACCTGGGAGTTGATGGGTCTTGAACTAACAAGAAACATTCACAGAATTTACATTCACCCAGAAAACCCTAATGTTGTTTATGTAGGTGCTATTGGTTCTCCTTGGGGAGAGCATGAAGAAAGAGGTGTTTACAGAACGCAAGATGGTGGTAAAACTTGGGAGAAAATTCTTTACACCAACAACCTTTCTGGTGTGGCCGATATGGTGGCCGATCCAAGCAACCCTGATAAAATCTTTGTGGCCATGTGGGAGCACAAAAGATGGCCATGGACATTCAAGTCTGGTGGAGAAGGCTCAGGTCTTTACGTTACTTTAGACGGTGGAGATACTTGGAAGAACCTTACTGGTGAAGGTGGCTTACCAAAAGGACCTTACGGTAGAATTGGTTTAACCATTGTTCATAACAAACCAAACTTCATGTACGCCATGATTGAGTCTAAAGAAAATGCTCTTTATCGCTCAGAAGATGGTGGTATGACTTGGAAACAAACAACTACTGCTGCCAAAGAAGGCAATATGGGTAACAGACCTTTCTATTACTCTTCAATTTATGCTGATCCTGATAACGAAAACAGACTATACAGTTTATACTCTATGGTTTCTCGTTCAGAAGATGGTGGAAAGTCTTTTGAGGTAATTATCCCTTATTCTGGTGTTCACCCAGATCACCATGCTTGGTGGATTCACCCAGAAGATCCTGAATTTATGGTAGACGGAAATGATGGTGGTTTAAACATTACCAGAGACATGGGTAAGTCTTGGAGATTCACTGAGAAAATACCTGTAGGTCAGTTCTACCACGTAAATGTAGATAACGAATTCCCTTACAACCTTTATGGTGGTATGCAAGACAACGGTTCTTGGGTAGGGCCTTCTTACGTATTTAACTACGCTGGTGTTAGAAATAGCGATTGGCAAGAATTAAGCTTTGGCGATGGTTTTGATGTTGCTCCTATTCCGGGCGACTCTAGATATGGCTATACCATGTCTCAGCAGGGTAATGTAACTCGTTACGACAGAGTTTCTGGCTACACTAAAACTGTAAAGCCAACATCGCAAGATACTGCAGTTGAACTTAGATTTAACTGGAATGCTCCAGTAGCTATCGATCCACACAATCCTAATGGTGTGTATTATGCTTCTCAATTTGTTCACTATAGCTCAAACAGAGGAGATGACTGGACCAGAATTTCTCCAGACTTGACTACTAATGACCCTGAGAAACAAAAGCAAAATGAAAGTGGCGGATTGACAATTGATGCCACAGGTGCTGAAAACCACACTACTATTATTGCATTAGCTCCAAGCCCTGTAGAAAGAGACGTTATTTGGGCAGGTACTGACGATGGTAACCTTCAAATTACTAGAGACAACGGTGAAACTTGGACTAACGTTGGAGCTAAGCTTCCTGGGCTACCAGCAGGTAGCTGGATTCCTCAAATCCGTGCTTCTACTTACAACGCTGGCGAAGCTTGGGTTGTAGCCAACAACTATAGAAGAAACGACTGGTCTGCTTATGCTTACCATACTTCTGACTATGGTCAAACCTGGACAAGAATTGCTGATAATAACAAGGTATTCGGTTACACTTTAACTATTCTCCAAGATCCTATTGAGCCAAATTTGGTATTCTTAGGAACTGAAAATGGCTTATACGTAAGCTTCGATAAAGCTCAGAACTGGAATAAGTGGAACCACGGTTACCCTAATGTATCTACTTACGACTTGGCTTACCAAGAAAGAGAGCATGACTTAGCTATTGGTACTTTTGGTAGAGCATTCTATGTATTGGATGATATTCGTCCATTAAGAGAATTTGCTGCTAGAGGCGCTAACAGTGCTAAAAACGAAGACTTAATTGTATTCGATATTGCAGATGCTTATCAGATGACCTACCGTCAGCCTGCTGGTATGAGATTCCCTGCCGATGGAGGTTCTTACGAAGGACAAAACAAATACTTTGGTAGAGCTGCTGTGAAATTCTACGTGAAAGATGATGAAGCGAAGGAAGAAACGCCAGAGCCAGAAAACAATAGAAGACGCAAGAAGAAGAATCAGGAGGAAGAAGCTAAGCCAGAGGCAAAAAAGCTTCCTAGTCGTATCAAAATGACTGTTCTAGATAATAGTGGCGACACTATAAGAACTTCAGAAAGCACTTACAAAAAGGGTCAGGTTAACACTATTAGCTGGGACTTAAATAGAAGAAACCCTTACCCTGTTGAAATAACAGGCGGTGGCGGTGGCCGTTTCGGTGGTTTTGGCGGAGGCCGTAACCGTGAGCAAACTGCTGGCGAAGTTCTACCTGGTGACTACACTGTAGTTCTTGAGTTAGGTGATAACAAAGTTGAAAAGACTGTAACTGTTCATACCGACCCTAGAATTGAGGTGAACTTGAATGACCTTAGAGCTAAGCAGAACTTCCAAGACGAAATTCTTAAAATGTCTCAGACTTGGGCTAAACTTACCAACAGAGTAAGAGAAGCTGACGAGATTATTAGCAAGGTAGAAGCTCAGATCAAGGAAGAAGACGACAAGGAGAAAACTAAAGCGCTTAGCGAGGCTTTGAAAACAGTAAAAGCCGAGTTTGAAGAAGTGCAAAAGTTGACCACCGGAATCCGTCAGGAAAGAGGTCAAGCTGTTGCTCCAGTTCGTTATACTACTGCTGGCAACTGGATTGGTCAAGCTCGTAGATATGCAAGCTCTAGACTTACTGCTCCAGGTCCGAACGAAAGAGACCTGAAAGAAAATGCAGAGAAAATGATGAACGAGGCAGTGCAAGAGGTTAATGACTTCTTCAGCAATGATTGGCCAGCATTCCAGCGAGCCTATCAGCAAGTAAGCTTCAACTTCTTCAAAGACTTCTCTAGCCCAATTAGAAACTAGTTTATTTCAAATAACCAATTGAAAAGGGCTACCCGGTGGGTGGCCCTTTTTGCTTTTATTCATTGCTACTAAACCCTTTCCAAGCTGGCGTGCTCTTGCAGTACGAAGCTATTTAAAGTCAACAATTTAAGTATAAACTCATTACAAGTGAGCGCTATTCAAGATTCCGCTTTAAGCTAGTTTAAAGATCAAACCTATGTTTTCCCTAATTCCATCTTGCTACTTCTGCCCTATCGCTTATTTTCGCAAACAAATTAATTCACTATGAGCAAAGTAAACTGGACCACCGTAAAAGAGTACACAGATATTACCTATAAAAAGTCGGGAGATGGCGTTGCACGCATTGCCTTCAACAGACCTGAGGTAAGAAACGCCTTCAGACCCAAAACTGTGGGTGAACTCTTCGAAGCTTTGCTCGATGCGCGTGAAGACACTTCAATCGGGGTGGTTTTACTTTCAGGAGAAGGTCCATCGCCAAAAGACGGTGGTTGGGCATTCTGCTCGGGTGGCGACCAAAACGCGCGTGGTCACCAAGGCTATGTAGATGATGATGGCATGCCGAGGTTGAACATTCTTGAAGTTCAGCGGTTAATTCGCTTTATGCCTAAAGTAGTGATCTGTGTTTGTCCTGGTTGGGCTGTTGGTGGAGGCCATAGTTTACACACTGTTTGTGACCTTACTTTAGCCAGTAAAGAACACGCCATATTCAAACAAACCGATGCAGATGTAACCAGCTTTGATGGTGGTTACGGTTCGGCATACCTTGCCAAGATGGTTGGCCAGAAAAGAGCCAGAGAAATCTTCTTTCTTGGTAGAAACTACTCTGCACAAGAAGCTTTCGAAATGGGAATGGTAAATGCCGTTATTCCTCACGAAGAATTAGAAGATACAGCCTACGATTGGGCTCAAGAGATTCTCCAGAAGTCACCAACTTCAATCAAAATGCTCAAGTTTGCCTTTAACGCAACTGATGATGGCATGGTAGGCCAGCAAGTATTTGCCGGAGAAGCCACACGTTTGGCTTACATGACAGATGAGGCTAAAGAAGGCCGAAATGCCTTCCTAGAAAAAAGAAAGCCAAACTTCAAAGACGTTAAGTGGATTCCTTAAGTACTGAATAGTCTATGATTGGTTAACTGACAATATCAACTCCCTTTCTATTCAGGAGGGGCAGGGTTGGTCAATTAAAGACAGAATATTTAAGAATAAACCCATTTCAACAGTTTTATGAGTGGATTTCCAAACCAAGCACTTATCTTGATTTATGCTTGAGCTCTGGCAAACCATTTCGCCCTTTGTACTGCCTCTCTACTATGTGGCTATCTTCTTTGTGGTGATCGGTATTTTGCTAGAAAACAGAAATCCACTCAAAACACATTCTTATCTTTTACTACTTCTGCTTTTACCGATTCTAGGTATAATAATCTATCTATTCTTCGGTCAAAATATCCGTAAGCGAAAAATCTTCGCTAAAAAACTACTCATTAATCAGGCTTTTGGTGAACAGTACTTTCAAGACAGGGTAAATGAGGTGGAGATCAATGAGGTGCTTCCTCCTAGCTTAAACCAATACGAAAGGGTTGTTAGGTTTCTACGGAAAGACCTGTCTCCGCTCACAAAAAATAACGAGGTAACCATTCTCAAAAACGGGGAAGAAAAGTTTCCGGAAGTATTCAAAGCAATAGAGCAAGCGCGCCATCATATTCACCTTGAATACTACATTTATGAGGAAGATGACATAGGGCATCAAATGGCAGACCTGCTCATAAAGAAAGCCAAACAAGGCGTAAGCGTTAGGCTAATTGTAGATGGAGTTGGTTCACTTTCTTTATCTAAGTCTTTTTTCAATAAGTTGAAAAGTGGAGGGGTTCAACTTGTTGAATTTATGCCTGTGCTTTTCCCTTCTTTCACCAGTAAAATTAACTACAGAAATCACCGAAAAATCATTGTAGTAGATGGAATGATTGGCTTTACTGGAGGAATAAACATTAGCGACAGATACATCAATAATGGGAAGCACTCCACCTTTTGGAGAGATACTCATGTAAAGATTGAAGGTGAAGCCGTAAAAACCCTTCAGTTTTTGTTCATCCTCAACTGGCAATTTGTTACGCAAGAAGAGATTTTACCTGAAAGTAACTTCTTCCCAGAATTTACACCTAAAGGTTCTCACTGGGTTCAGATTAATGCTAGTGGCCCTCATTGGGAGTTAGCGAGTATCATGGACTCCTTCTTTCTGGCTATAAACTCTGCAAACCAAAACGTAAGGATTGCAACCCCCTATTTTATACCCACAGAAAGTATCTTAGACGCTATTACAACAGCGGCACAGAGCGATATAAAAGTGGAGTTGATCGTTCCAAAAGACTCTGACTCATGGATAGTGAAGTCGGCATCTAGGTCGTATGTGAGGCAATTGCTCGATGCTGGAGTGAATGTGTATTTCTATGATAAAGGCTTTATGCACGCCAAAGTGATCATCATAGACGATAACTTTGCCTCCGTGGGTAGTGCCAATATGGACTATCGGAGCTTCGACCTAAACCATGAAGTAAATGCCTACTTCTATGACAAAGCTATAGTAGCCGAGTTAATACAGGAGTTCGAAATAGATAAAACCGACAGCGATTTAGTTGAACTTGAAAGGTGGCAAGGGCGCAAATTATGGCCAAAACTCAAAGAGTCGGTATGTAGGTTGTTAGCACCTTTGTTGTAGACTCATTTTTCTTGTATTATCAAAACACGAACCTTCTCATCCCCTCTTAAGGCCGAGCTACCTCATAGCACAGCTTCTAACATGGTAATTACTTCTCGCTCTTTTTTCCAGCGGACTTTATTCTGCCTTTGATAGTCTTTAAATCGCTTTTGTTGCTCTTTATTCAGTATAGTCTTTAACCAGCTTTTGGTGAAATTCACCTCTTCATACTGTTCTTCATTTTCACCTCTCCAGAAATATCGTTCTTCAGGAATATAGAAATCCAAATAGGCCACTCTATTCACTTCCGGTAAGGTTATGTCCTCCGATTTCTCAAATTTCTTATCGTAGTACTTAACTAATTCAAAGCCAGGCTTATCAACTAAAACCTGACAAATTCTAGGGTTTTTGGGGTAAACCTTAAATTCATGCCAAGGAATTCTACGAAAAAGATTCTCGTCTCCTTCATCACTAGATATCAATAGAGACGCGATGTTAGACTCATCAGTCTCAAAAACATCTTTTGTAGCCCTATCCATAAAAAACACGCCATCACCTTGAGTGTGATAGTTTATAAGATAATAGCCAGAGGTATCTCTATTTATACTTACGGCTCTTCCTTTGAGCCAAGCCTTAAAGCCTAAAGGAGAGCCCTTCACAGACTCTGGCTCGAGTATATTACTAATATCCATAGGGTTGTCTTTGTCTGTAGACTCTAGTTTGGTAAACTCAATTTGGGCACTTGCACTTATCGATAACCCCCACAACAATACTGTAAATAGTTTTTCCATAGCGAATACAGATTTAGTTTTAACAACCATAATAACTAAAAGCAGTAACAGCTTTGTTTCATAAAGTTCAAACTGCCAAGAGTTTATATTAAGTTTGTACGCTAATGAGTGCAGTAAAGTCGAAAAACCTACGAAATATCTGGTATGTAGCCTGTCATGGAAGTGTCCTGAAAAAAGGAGAAACCATGGAAAAGGAAATCGATGGTGAGAAAATTTGCTTAGGAAGAGATGAAAACGGAAAGCCGTTTGCCTTGCGCAATCAGTGCCCTCATAGAGGCATCCCACTTACCTATGGCAACTTTGATGGTTGTGAAATTGAGTGCTGTTACCATGGCTGGAGATTCAGACCTGATGGTGTGTGTTCTAAAATTCCAGCTCTACCTCCACAGTCTAAATTAGACGTTTCAAAAATCAGAGCACCGTATTACCCAGTTCGTGAACTGCATGGCATTGTATTTATTTATATGCCACGCGACATGCGGAAGCCTGAAGATATTGACGAAAGCCTTTTCCCATATTTTCCGCTGAGTGAGAATCAATCTTTCGATTTAGTCACTGCCAAAAAAATGGATTGCGGTCTCGACCATTCGGTGATCGGTTTGATTGACCCAGCTCATGTTCCATTCGTGCATCAGTCTTGGTTCTTCAGAAAGAAAAGCAACCTTAAGTTGAAGGAAAAGAAATTCGCTCCTTCCCACCTTGGATTCACAATGGTGAGACATGCGCCTTCTAAAAATTCTGCTGCGTATAAAATCTTGAAGAAGGAACAGACTACAGAAATCAGTTTCCAAATACCGGGAATCAGAACTGAGCACCTAAAGGTGGGTGAAAACGACATAGTCATAATGACCACCCTCACTCCTGTCAATGATCAGGAGACTGAGCTAACTCAGTTTGTTTACACAGATATCAGTTGGTTCAAACCACTGAAACCAATCTTTTACAGGTTCGCAAATACCTTCATTCAGCAAGATGTAGACGTGTTCAAAAAGCTGAAAGAAGGCCTCAATAATAATCCTCCACTAATGCTTATGGGCGACCCCGATATGCAAGCCAAATGGTACAATGCCATTCGTTCTAGGTATGAAAAATGCCAAGAGGAGAAAATTCCATTCGAGAATCCGATTAAAGAGCAGACACTTTATTGGCAAACGTAGCTAGTTCAAGGTTCTATGTTGAAAGTTTAATGTAGGTTTTGCTCTCCTTTATGGTGTGGGCGTATTTCTGATTCCTCGATATATTGTTCAACTGATTACTGATCCCCTGATATACTATCCAACTCAACCCTGACTTTCTTTGGCAAACTGGCTACTACCAGCTCATAAGAATGGTCTGTAAGTTCCAAGATCATTTTGTCAGGAACAGATCCATTGGTGAATACAGAGTTCCAGTGCTGTTTATTCATATGCCAACCAGGCTTAATACCAGCCCATTGTTCTCGTAACTCTACAGCTCTTTCAGGATCACACTTGAGGTTGACGTATTCGAATTCGTCTATACCTGTAACCGCAAACATTTTGTTCATAACCTTAAACACCAAGGTATCTGGTCCAAATGGTGTACTTTCAGTTACACCAGGTTTACTAAGGCAGTACTCACGAAATTCGTCTAGATAAATCACATCCGAGAAATGAAACGAACGATCATTACGGTAAGCGCAATTAGAAACATAATGATGGAAATCTTATTGATTCCATGCATCACCTTTAGGTTGAAGTTTGACGGATGACTTGGATCTTTTTTCCTAAAGAAATAGCCAAGCACAGGGCCGAAATCAAAAGCCTCTTTTGCTGACAGCTTAACTCTCTCCCCTTTCTGTTCCGTTCTTTTTTCTTCTGACATATCTTTTCAATTTATGCTTCAACAGCTTTGGGCTCCATCCACTTGCCATCAGCTCTGATAATCTCAATCAATTCGTCTACCGCTTGCTCTGAAGGCACTCCGCGCTTCATTACGTCTTGCCCCTTATAAAGAGTAATTTTCCCTTTTCCAGAACCAACATAACCATAGTCTGCATCGGCCATTTCTCCGGGGCCATTTACTATACATCCCATGATTCCGATTTTCACCCCTTTCAGGTGATCTGTTCTCTTGCGAATCATCGCAGTGGTTTCTTGTAAATCGAATAAGGTTCTGCCGCAGCTAGGACAAGAGATATACTCGGTTTTGGTCATTCTAGTTCTAGCCGCCTGAAGTATCCCAAACGCTGTCGAATTCTTCAACTTAATGTCTGCCAGTAAGGTTTCGCTATCTGTAGATAGACTAGAGCTAAGCATAACACCATCTCCAAAACCATCTACTAACAACCCTCCAATATCGGTTGAAGCGTGAATCAAAAACTCCTCTTCATCTTTTACCTCAAAATTTCTGATGACGATGACTGGGACTGAAAGCTTTCGCTTTACCAACTCAAAGAAGAACCTCCTCAAAGCCGGCATTGCGTGTTCATTGTTAGTTTCTAGAAGCACTACTAGATTGTCGGCTTCTAAAATCATCATAGTTTCTTCATCGATTTGCGAAGCATCTAGCCTAATGAAGTTCAACACATCATCACAGTCTTCTGCTTCAGCCAATTCCTCAAGTGAATAAACTGGGTATCTATTTTTTCGATCAGCAAGGGTTTTCCAAGCAGGATAATCAACCAATTCCATTAAGCCATTCGGCAGCATAAACGGAATTGACTTACTACCAGAATAAACAAAATCTGCTCCCTGATCATTCATTGTCCATTTATCTGGCTCTGGCAAATAGAAATGACCAACGGGCTTTAAATCCTTAATTCCGATTTCTTCTAAGCCACTGAGGTCGGCAATTACTCTAGGTACATTTACATCTCCAATATTGAGCACCTCTCTCGACTGTCTCTTATGATATAGAAACGGGTCGATCGGGTTTTCTTCTATGGCTGGAATGACCTCATGACCAGAACGAGTTTTATATCTATCGACTAACTTCTGGGCAACTGGTGCTTCAAATTCTGGCTCTTCTGTAAGCGAAACTCTTACCGTATCGCCTAAGCCATCTTCTAGCAGCGTACCGATTCCAACAGCCGATTTAATTCTTCCATCTTCAGCCTCTCCTGCCTCAGTAACACCCAAGTGCAGTGGGTACGGCTTCAAACCTTCTTCATCGAGCTTTTGAGCCAACAAGCGATACGCTTCAACCATTACCTGCGCGTTGCTCGACTTCATTGAAAGGACGATTTGGTCGTAATCTAAGTCTTCGCAAATTCTTAAGAACTCTAAAGCAGATTCTACCATTCCTAATGCTGTATCGCCATAGCGACTCATTATCCTGTCGGAAAGAGACCCATGGTTTGTGCCTATTCGCATGGCAGTTCCATGCTTCTTACACAGCTCAACTAGTGGAGTAAATCGTTCTCTTATGCGCTGAAGTTCCTCTGCATAGGTCTCGTCAGTATATTCAATATTCTGGAACTTCTTTTTGTCAGCATAATTCCCAGGATTAATTCGAACCTTCTCAACAATCTGAGCTGCTAGCTCAGCCGCATTAGGTGTGAAGTGAATATCTGCCACCAATGGAACATTACATCCGCGCTTACGAAGCTCTTCCTTTATGTTTCTGAGGTTCTCGGCCTCTTTAAGGCTTGGCGCTGTAATTCGAACCAATTCGCAACCGGCCTCAACCATTCTAAGGGTTTGCTCAACCGATCCCATGGTATCCATAGTATCTATGGTGGTCATAGACTGGATTACTATGGGGTTATCACCTCCAATAATCACATCTCCAACCTTTACCGGAATGGTTTTTCTACGATTGTATTCGACTAAACTGTTACAGTATTTTTTCGCTTGCGAAATGGTAGCTTCCATGAATATTATGCTTGCTGCAAAGTTAACTTCTCTACGTTTAAAATGTTGTTAGAACTTGTTTAATCTGAGCTATATAGTGGATTCAAATTTGACATAAATAGCAATAAGATTTATATTCATTATCATGTACACACACAAAACAAAAGGATACTCAGTAGTGATGACCCTAATCGCTATGTTATCAGTCCTTTCTCTTCAGCTTAAGTCTCAAGAAAGATTAAACGTTTATGCCCGAGTTGGCGCAAATCAGTTATATGCAGACTCACATGTGAATATTAACAATCATGAAGCATATATCACTGCTAACGAGGTGGATTTAGATAACCCAATATTCTACGGAATAGAAGTATCATACAACGTAGCTCCAAATTGGAGGATAAATGGTAGGGTTGATGTAAGTACAGAGTATAGTTTGACATTCTTCAACATCACAAACAAGTATGTGTTAAGTCACAATAAAAATATTGAAGAGCTCATAAAGTATAAATTTGCACCTGTCTTCTTTGACTTTAATCTAGGACATAGATTCTCGCTTTTTAAGGAGTTGGAAGTTCTACCGAATGTTGGTTTTGGAATGCGAATGATTAACAAAAAGGGGTATGAAGTTATTTACTCTAACAGCACACCAGATCTCAATCAATTAGAGCTGGCCAATATAGCTTACAATTCTAGCTTTGACCAATATGATCCTTTTTGGCAGATAGGATTATCCTTAACCTATTCTAGGTTCTACATGAATGCATCTCTAAAATTTTCATTGAAAGGCACTACTGCGGATGACTTTGAGTTTGAAGGAGCGCTTCAGCCAAATCGAATGACTCAGAATTTTGCAGGTTTCAGTTTAGGCTATAAAATCTGGACTCAATATTAAATATCCCCCAACTGCGGTCTTAATACGATCTCCTCGACTACCGTCTGTTTAGAGAGCGAATGCGCTGAATAGATAGCTTCAGCAATATCTTCGGGCTTCATAAAACGATCTTGTGGCAACTCTACTCCTTCCCAACTAGCGGTTAAAGTAGCTCCAGGCAGCACTGAGGTAACTCTAATACCAAAGTCTTTCAACTCTTGTCTTAGGCATTTGGTGAAACCGAGTAAGGCAAATTTGGAAATGGCGTAGCTACCTCCATTGGCATAAGCGGTAAAACCAGCAATGGAACCTGTTGTAAAGATGTGCCCTTCTTTTCTGGCTTTCATATCTTCTACCAAAGCCCTACTCAAGTGATAAGCACTGTAAAGATTGGTTTCAATCATTTTCTCAAGGTTACCTTCTTCCTCTTCATGAATAGAGCCAGGAATAAATACACCTGTGTTATTAAGAAGCACATCAACGGGTCTGCCAAGGCTTTTTACATATTCCGCGAAAGCCGTCACTTCAGACCTCACAGACATATCGGTTGGGCGAACATACACCTCTCCTTCACCAGTTGAACATAGAGATTCTTTCAATTTGAGTAAGTCTTCTGCATTTCTTGCACAGGTTACAATATCGAAACCTTCACTAAAAAACTTCTCAACTGTAGCTCTGCCGATCCCCTTTGTTCCGCCAGTGATTACCGCTAATTTCCTCATGGCCTAAAGGTAGTTTTGAATTGATTGATGTCAAAGGAAATTGGTTTTTGGATCGTCATTCCCGTAGAAACGGGAATCTCAAATGGCTTTTGAGAGTTTTTGGAGATTCCAACTCCCGATGGTTCAGGACGCGGGAATGACAACACACTGATTACCTCAAATAAAACAAATCCTCCTCATTCACCTCCTGTGGGATAATGAGTTCACCAAGGTTGAGGAAACGTTGCATTCCGAGCATCACTTCAAAATTTGGTTGATGCAAATGCTTTGGGATTTTATAAATCTTCGGGTCTTTTTTATCGAAAGGAGGCTCAACCTTCGCCCCAAACAAATGAGGAAACAGAATCTTTGAACAGCTAAAGGTTATTCGGTCGAAATCATGCTCTTGAAAATGTCTTTGGAGTCTTTCATTCACATTATCGAACATCTCGGCTCCACTGGCAAGCCTAATTCTAGAACCAGCTCTCGATTTCCCTTTGGTCTTTAAGTGCTTAATTTGGCTCTTCCCTTGCTTCTTACGCACCATATACGAGCTAAACACTTTATGAGAAAGGCACTTTTCATGCTGAAAAACCCCTACCGAAGCACTTCCACTCTGAACCAAAAGCATGAGATAAGTAACCTCTCTATCCAGTTCTACCACACCTTCTTCGTTAGAGAAAATGGTAATTGGCAACCTGAAGGAGAACTCCATGCCTTGCTCTTCCCAAGAGTATTTATGCTTTTCAAAATCATAACTCAATTGCATTTCTGCCTCTCGCAGATTTGTTACCACTTTAGTCACTTCTGGCCGTTTGAGAAAAATTGATTTCGGTTCCATGTAACTGCCAAATTACTAGCTCGTATGTAGAGTGGGAAACTATTCCACTATTTTTGCAAGAAATATTCGGCAGTCACGTTTTTCACCTAAGTCCATGTCAGCCAGAAAAAAGAAAACTAATAAAAAGCGTTGGATCAAATGGATAGCCCTTACCGGCTTAGCGGGTATTCTATTCATATTCGGCTTTTATCTAAGTGTACTATTTGAAGTTTGGGAACCTCTGCCCAGCAAAGATCAACTCGCAGACATTAAGCAAAGTGAAGCTTCTGAAGTTTACGCTCAAGGTGGAGAACTCATTGGTAAATACTTTATTTTCGACAGGCAACCAGTTACCTATGAAGAACTTCCTCAGCACTTTATTGATGCCCTAATTGCTACGGAAGACGCTCGTTTTTATGAGCACAATGGTGTTGACCAAAGAAGCTTGCTCAGGGTGGTTTTCAAGTCTATTCTTATGCGAGACGAGTCGGCTGGAGGAGGAAGTACGCTCTCTCAACAACTCATCAAAAACCTTTATCCGAGAAAAGATCATGGCATATTTTCCATGCCAGTAAGCAAAGTAAAAGAGGCAATTTGCGCTATACGCTTAGAGAAAATCTACAGCAAAGAAGAAATAATAACACTCTATTTAAATACTGTGCCATTTGGAGACAACACATTCGGAGTGGAGAGTGCGGCAGAGAAATTCTTCGGCAAAAAAACATCTGAATTAACACTTCCTGAAAGTGCTGTAATTGTGGGTATGCTCAAGGCATCTCACAGCTATAATCCTAGGCTTTTCCCTGAACGTTCCCTTGCTAGAAGAAATACTGTGCTAGCCCAAATGGAGCGCTATGGTTACCTAATGAATGAAGAAAGAAGAATAGCGGTTCAAAAACCTTTAAAGCTAGACTATTACTCTTTCAACCACGACAAAGGTCTTGCCCCATATTTTAGAGCTAATCTTCAGAAGAAAGTGGAGCAATGGTTGAAGGATTACAATAAAGAAAACGGAACTGACTTCAACCTACATACCAGCGGTTTAAAGATTTACACCACACTGAACTACGACTTACAGCAGATTGCTGAAGAAGCATTCACAGAACACCTCAAAGCACTTCAGAAAGACTTTGAGGAAAGTTATGGAAGTAGAGCACCATGGTTAACAGATAAAAGAGTGATTAATAATGCGCTGCAAAAGTCTCCTTATTTCCAGAAATTAAAGTCTCAAAAGCTTACGGAAAAGCAAATTCAAGACTCGCTTAATTTCAAACACAAAATTGAATTGTGGGATTGGGACGGGACTAAGATTGTTGAGGCTTCTCACATGGATAGCGTAAAACACTACCTCAAATTTTTACAGGCCGGAGTACTTTCAGTTGACCCATACTCTGGTGCGGTCAGAACGTGGGTTGGTGGCTCTAACTTTGAGCATTTTCAGTATGACCACGTTGCCATGGCTAAGCGTCAGGTAGGCTCCACCTTTAAACCTATAGTATATACAGCCGCTCTTGAAGCTGGGAAGCAGCCTTGCGATTATTATTCTGGTCAACAGGTAACCTATGCTAATTATGATGACTGGACGGCCACCAACTCTGGAGGGGAATCATATGAATTAGATTACGCCATGAAGACCGCACTGGCCAAGTCTATCAATACTGTAGCGGTAAAGGTAATGGAAGATGCAGGCATTTCTAATATTGTAGACCTAGCTCACAATATGGGTATTGAATCTGACATCCCGTACGTTCCCTCTATTGCGCTTGGTACTGCACAAATGAGTATGATGGAGTTAGCCAAGGCATACACTTCTTTCCTTAATAATGGCAAACCAGCTTCTCCCTATTTCATTACTAAAATAGAAGACAGTGATGGCAACACATTGCACAGCTTTTTGCCAGATGTAGCCGAATCGCCAGTGTTTAGCGAACAGACACGCCAGATTATGCTAGAAATGATGAAAGGCACAGTAAATGAAGGCACTGCTCAGAGACTTCGCTGGAAATACGGACTCACCAATGATATTGCTGGCAAAACGGGCACCACCCAAGACAATAAAGACGGTTGGTTTGTAGCCTTAACCCCAAGGTTGCTAACAGTCACATGGGTAGGCTCAGATGATCATCGCATTGGTTTCAGAAGTACCGCTATGGGGCAAGGAGCTAATTCTGCCTTGCCTATCTACGCCCTATTTCAGCAAAAGATGAACAGCTCTGATGAATTAAGGAGTATTGCCAGTGCTAGATTCTCACCACCTTCTACCAGAATTATCAATATGATGGGCTGTACTCCTGAGAAGGAAGCAGGTTTTATCAAGCGCCTTTTCACTAATACTGACAAACCAAAAACCACGCGCCTTCAGGTAGATACACTTGCGAGTGAACCTGAAAAAAAGGAAGGTCTCTTCAAGAAAATTGGAAACATATTCAAGCGGAAAAAGAAGAACAACAACGAGTAAAATAGTCCGCTAAATCACTCAAAAGCGCCATTCAAATAAGCTGAGTTGAGCCAAGCTTCTTATTCTACTTTTGATTATGATATTCTACTTTTGAAAATTACTCAAAAGTAAAATACGGCTCTAAACGCATATTTAGGCCATGGCATACAATATGTCATATGGTGGGTACCGAATAAATTAAACAACCAGACTCACCATGTACATACAGTATTTAAAACGTGCCTCAGCATATATCAAAGCCATATGGAATACCTCTTTCTACATATTCCTTGTCATGGCTTTCACTTCTCTTTCTTCATTTGTTTTCTTTCTATCTGTGCTTGTTGGCGGATGGGGAGAGCTCCCTTCTACTGAAGAGTTGACAGAAATTCAGCACGATGAAGCCAGTGTAGTATATGCGGCAGATCATGAGATTCTTGGCCAGTATCACTTTCAAAATCGAAGAGAGGTCAATTTTAGAAAACTCCCTCCTCACCTTATTGATGCTCTGGTTGCTACTGAAGATGTGAGGTTTTATGACCATGAAGGAGTAGATGTTTTTAGCTTGAGCAGGGTATTCTTCAAAAGCATACTTCTGGGAGACAAGTCTGCAGGAGGCGGTAGTACAATCAGTCAACAATTGGTTAAAAATCTCTACCCAAGAGAAAACCACGGGCCTTTCACCATGGCAGTGAATAAAACCAAAGAGATGATATTGGCTATGCGAATGGAAGACATCTACTCGAAAAAAGAAATTCTAACACTATACCTTAACACGGTTCCATTTGGCGACAATACTTATGGCATTGAAAGTGCCAGCCAGCGATTCTTCAGCAAATCGGTAGAAGATATAACTCTTGAGGAGTCGGCCACTCTGGTAGGAATGCTCAAAGCTACACACTATTACAACCCTAGAGTTAATCCTGAAAATGCTATTAGCAGAAGAAATACGGTGTTCTACCAAATGATGAAGTATGGCTTTATTGGTAGGGAGTGGTACGATTCACTAAGCCAGAGCCCTATTGAACTCAACCTAAGTTCATTTGACACCAATGCTGGAATTGCCACCTATTTTAGAGCAGAGGTAAAAAAACAGGTAAAAGAATGGCTAGAGGCTTACAACTACGCAAATGGCACTAACTACAATATCTACACCAGTGGACTAAAAATTCATACTACACTAGATTACAACATGCAATTGATGGCAGAAAACGCCATAGCCGAGCATATGACCGAACTTCAAGAAACCTATGATAAGTATTTTGATAACCGCCTACTCTCTCTGAAAAACAAACACTTCAAGCAACTAGTAAAGAATTCGAAGGAATTTAGAACCTTAAAGGAAGAAGGATTAAGCGATAAAGAAGTATTTGCCGAACTAGCTAAGACACAGCCTTTAGAGCTATGGGACTGGCAAGGAAGTAAAGAAATTGAGGCATCGCTAATAGATAAAATAGCACACTACCAAAGACTTTTGAATACGGGCATGATTTCCATTGACCCAAAAAATGGAGCTGTAAAAGCTTGGGTAGGTGGCATAAACTACGCCCACTACAAATTTGACCATGTATCTCAAAGCAAACGCCAAGTAGGTTCTACCTTTAAGCCTTTTGTATATGCATCGGCTTTAGAGCAAGGCGCCTCTGCATGTAATTACTATAACCCGCAAAGCGTAAAATATGCCTCTTATGAAAATTGGGCAGCACTAAACTCAGACGAAGAGCAAAACAGGTTCTACACCATGAAGGGTGCTTTGGCCAATTCTGTGAATACCGTTGCCGTGAAAGTAATGCAAGAAGCCGGCATTAATAACGTAGTGAATTTAGCTAACCAAGCCGGATTAGAAAATGTACCAAGAGTACCTTCAATTGCCCTAGGTACTGCCGAAATTAACATGTTAAGCTTAGCCCAAGCCTATACCATTTTCTTAAACGATGGTAAAGCAGCCCACCCTACACTTATTCAAAGAATTGAAGACAAAGAGGGAAATGTTTTGGTAGAGTTTAGCCCGAAGGTGAGTAACAAGCCTGTAATTTCTAAAACTACTCAAGAGACCATGATTGAAATGATGAAGGGTGTGGTTAATGAAGGAACTGGATCTCGTATTAGATGGAAATATAACCTTACAAATGACATTGCTGGTAAAACAGGAACCACCCAGAACAATAAAGACGGATGGTTTGTAGGCCTCACTCCTAACCTAGTAACCATTACTTGGGTTGGTCCAGACAACTACCGCTTAGGATTTAAGTCTACCAGACTTGGGCAAGGAGCTAATACTGCACTACCAATTTTCGCATTGTTCCAGAAAAAGATGAATAGCGACTCGCAGTTCAACTATTACACAAAAGCAAAGTTCTCTACACCTTCTCCATTTACCTTAGAAGAACTTGGTTGCCCTGCAGAGTCTAGTTGGAAGTACCTAGAACCTGCTGAACCTAAAAAGACAGAGCCATTCAAGCAAACCTTGCGCATGAGCCTTAACAATCCTGGTTCTCAGATTTCAATTGAAAAGCCGAGAATGATTCAGGTAAATGTTAAGTCTTCTGCTGGGCAACCAAGTAACAAGTAAGATTTTAATCCTCAAGCACCACTTCTTCTTCAATGAACTGGAAGCCTAACTGGTCTAGCTCTTCTAAAATAGGCTTGTAGAATTCTGGTGTAATCGGCACATGAACACCTCTGGCTTCTATCTTTCCCTCAGAGAATAATCTAATGGCAATACCCAGCGGCAAACCCACCGTTTTAGACATAGCCGTTTCTTTAGCATTTTCGCCAGTAGCCACCATAGCCGACCTAATTCTTTTGGTTACGCCATCTTCCACATAATCGAAGAGGTGCCACATCACTATCTGATCTTTCTTTTCAGGGCTAATAGTCCATTTTTTCTTTAGAATATGCTCTAGTACCTGCGCTGGTGTACCCTTCATTAAGCCCACTGGTTCGTCATCAAACAAGCCTAACCATTGCAACTTGTGCATTTCCGGGCCTTCTAATTCAAGTCCCAAATAATGAGCAAGTTTTAGCTCAACGGAGTCTTTTGGGTTATATGAGAGGAAGGAATTAATAAACTCTCTATGAGTCATTCCCTCAACACTTTCCATCTGGTAAGTATCATCTGTAGCGCCCAACTGAACAAAAATATCCCATGCCTTGCTGTAGCCTGGCCTTCTCAGTGTGCCTCTGTAGAGCGTTTTAATTCCGCGTAGGTTGTAAACATCTAAGTACATTAGCGAATCGCGGTTGGCATAGCCTTCAAAATAACCGTGACCTGGAATATGGATCATTTCCGTTCTTTTGAAAAGCTTATGATAAGGTATGTATTTGTACTTCCCCTCTTGAATAAACTTCACAGTACCTTGACCGGCCAACACCACATTTCTCGGGTTCCATGTAAAGCCATATTGCCAAGGATTATCATCATCAGGATCAGGTGCTAACAAACCGCCTGTAAATGATTCAAAAGCACGAATTTCAAGTCCTTTATCTTCACGGATATGATCGATCACCTTCATGGCAGACATGTGATCGATTCCCGGATCAAGCCCACACTCATTTAAGAAAAGAAGCCTTTTTTCCTTAGCCCTATCGTTCAGAGCCTTCATATCTGGCGATACATAAGAAGCTGTGAAAAGGTGCTTTTCTAACTTTAGACAATCTGCTGCCACAATTGGGTGAAATTTGGCAGGGAGCATAGATACTATAATCTGATGCTCGCTGATTAACTGTTGTCTTTCCTGATCGTTGGTGATATCAATGGCTACAGCCTGCCCACGTTTAGCATCCTTTACAATTTGCTCCGCATATTGCAAGGCATAATCGGCAACGGTGATTTGCCAATCTCTTTCCTCTGCGTGATCAAACAAGTAATTAATTAGTGAATTGGAGGAGCGGCCTGCTCCCAATATTAATATTTTCTCCATAGGTAGTAAACTCATATTAGGTGTTGAACGAATTAGGCGAAAATGCCCACTAAGATCAAGTTTTCTCCATTAAATCGGAGCTATTGAAATTTCAGCCTCTAATGCTACTAAGGCTACATTCGGTTATAAAAAGCTCATTCCGAAGACATAACGATTCGTGCTCAATCAATCGGAGCGCTCGAAAAAACCATTACTAAAAAAGATTCGTATATTCATCGCCCTCTCAAAAACTATGTATGCCTAAAAGAGAGATTACAAAAAACTCAAAAATAACCGTCTATTCAGTAGACTCTGTAGAACCAGAAGTTGCAGAACTCATTGAACAAGCCAAGCTAGCGGCCAGTCAAGCTTATGCGCCTTACTCTAATTTTCAGGTGGGTGCAGCAGTTAAGTTGAAAAGTGGTAAAATTATACTGGGTAACAACCAAGAAAATGCTGCCTACCCATCTGGCTTGTGCGCAGAAAGAGTGGCCTGTTTTTCTGCCAAAGCACAATTTCCTGAAGAATCTTTAGACATGATTGCCATAGTTGCCAAACAGGCTTCAGCCGAAGGCTACACTTTAGCCACTCCTTGTGGAAGCTGCCGACAAAGCATGAGTGAGTATGAAAACATACAAGAGCAACCCATTAAACTTTATTTGCTCAATGCCGAGGGTGAAGTTTACGAGTCTGATTCAATCGACAACTTGTTACCATTCAAATTCTCTGAAAAGAACCTTAAGAGTGAGTGAGCTCCAAGACATTAAAAAAACCATTAATTGTCATCCCAGAATTTTTCTTCCTTCATTATCAAAAGGAAGAAAAATATCAGGAATCTCATTGGATGAAAGTCTTGAGATATCGGACTAAAATAATTCGGATTAAATTCTATGAATTATTTTTCCGATATGACGTTTTAGAGGCTGAAGAGTGAATGATTGCATTATCCTGTCCCGAGAACACGGGATTAGGGTCTACTAGCCAAAGATTCTGAAACAAACTCAGCATGAAGAAATTAAAGAGCTCTCTAGTCTAAAAACCCAACCCTTTAGAAGAACAATGGAAAAACGAATATCATTTGAATTTAACGCTCGATACGAAATTTTAGGAACTCCATCTGAAGATGTAGAAGAGCTGTGGTTTGTATGCCATGGGCATGGGCAATTGGCCAAGTACTTCATTAGAAAATTTGATACCATTGCTAGCCCTAAACGGCTAATTGTAGCACCTGAAGGGCTTTTTAGGTATTATCTTCAAGGCTTTGCCGGAAGAGTTGGTGCTACCTGGATGACCAAGGAAGACCGGGTAAGCGACATTGGCAATTACATTACCTACCTTTCGGCAGTTTATAATGAGGTGACTTCTCAGCTAAAAAAAGATCTTAAAATCACGTTCTTTGGTTTTTCCCAAGGCGCAGCAACCATTTCCAGACTAGCCACAATGTCTGATCTAAGTTTTGATCGACTTGTTCTTTGGGCTGGCATTTTTCCACCAGACTTACCTCCTCTGCAAAGTACAGATAGACTTAAAGACAAGCAGTGTTTCTTGGTGTATGGCTTACAAGATGAGTTTCTAACTGAAGCAAGAATAAAGGAACAAGAGAGCATAGCTGAGCAGATACAAATTACCCCCGAGAGTATCACCTTCGAGGGTAAACATGAGCTATCTAGTGAAGTGCTGGAGAGCTTGGCAGAAATACCTTATCGCCACCAATTAGACTTTCGAGCGTAGCGTGTGGCTTCAGAAGTAGGCATAATTACAACTGGACCTTCATAAATTCCGCCATTATCTCCTATGTCTTCTACCCTCACGGCAATCACATTTTTGCCAGGCTTAAGTAGGCCATTAGGAATATTATACACTCTTAACTCAGAAAAACTTCTGGAAGACCCCAACCATTTGCCATCGTTGGTTTCTCCAATTTTGACTCCGTTGATATAAATTTCATCGAAGTCATCAATTTTACCGCCTATAAGTGTCATGTCAGTAGTCGAGGTTCCTGACTGTAATGTGAAAGTCTTTCTATACCATGCGAAATCATTCAGGTCGAAAATGCCGATCGTTTTCCAGTTAGAGGGCACCATAACGTTTTCCCAATTGCTATCGTCATAGGCTACTTTAGCAAAATCTGGGTCGTCATCTATCTTAATTTTCCAAACGCCTTGCAAAAACACCTGCTCTTTGGCTGAATAATCATCTAAATATAGAATACCTACTGAGCCACTGTAAATTCCTCCTTCTCCCCCTTGATCATAAACGCGGACTGCTATTTGGTTATCACCATTGTAATTCAGTACCTCTGGTGGAATCATGTAAACTCTTTCAGCATTCCACGCAGTGTAATAAAACGGCTCAAAACCACCAGAAAAGCCAATTTTTACACCATTGATAAAGACTTCATCAACATCGTCTATATAACCCAAAGAAATCAGGTGATATCTATCTTTGTTGAGCCCCTTACCACTGAACTTAGTTCTGTACCAAGCAAAACCATCGTAACCATTAAAGCCTTCACGCTCCCAGCGTTCTGGTACGTATATTTCTTCCCAGTCTGAATCGTCATAATTAGTTTTTGACCACTCAGGTCTATCTCCGATAGAGAATTTCCAGTGTCCTCTCAGGTTCATTAACCTTCTGGTGTCCTGACCAAGGACGGCAGCCTGAATGGCTAAGAGTATAATGGCTATTAAATATTTTTTCATTGTCGCGTTTCTAGTAACACCGACTGCCTTAATGGCAGCCGGAGTATTGTAGTTTTAGTTTTAGTAACGTTTGAGCTATTTGACCTTTGAGCTTATGTTACAATTTTACGGCCTATTTCAAGGCGCGGTGTCATTGCTGCGTAAACGAATGTCATAACTTGTCACAGGTCAGATTCTAGGTGCTAGACGCTAGATATCAAACGTCAGATTTCAGAATTTTCTTCGGTCTTCCTACCCTTGATCCCTAAAGGGACAGCACTTCTCCAGTTCATTAGCTGAGTATGAATGGTGGTTTTAAGCTACAAATCACACCTCGGTCTTCCGACTTCTGACTTCCGTCTTCCTACCCTTAACCCTTAAAAGGTTAGTACTTTTTCAGTCCCTATACCAACTATCTTCATAGCTTTTCTCAATCATTCAGTCCTAATTTTTTCACTTCCGTCTTCGGTCTTCCGACTTCAAGCTTTTTACCCTTGATCCCTAAAGGGACAGTACTTCTCCAGTTCATTAGCTAGGTCATATTGAACATTACTTTCAGCTTCCAGCTCCCGGCTACTAGCTTCAAACCTTAAGCAACTTATAGCCCACTCCGTGCACTGTCAATATATGCCTCGGCTCATTGGGATTTTCCTCAATTCTTTGCCTCAATCTGAGTATAAAATTATCTACCGTTCGGGTTGTAGGCTGACTTTCATACCCCCAAACCTTGTTCAGTAAGTCATAACGACTCACCACCTCATTGGTATGCTCTGCGAGATAGTGCAGAATCTCATATTCTTTATGTGACATACGTACCTCACCTTCAGCTGTTCTTGCTGTAAACTGGCTAAAATCTACCGTAAGTCCACCAATGGTTACTTCACCTTTTAAACCAGTATCGGCATCAGTTTGCGTTCTTCGTAGAATTGCTTTTACCCTGGCAATTAGTTCTCTCAAGCTGAAAGGCTTAGTGAGGTAATCATCGGCACCAAGTTCCAAGCCTAACACTTTATCTATTTCTTCACTCTTTGCAGTAAGGAAAATAATTGGCGTGGTAATGCCAGCCTTACGCATAGCCTTGCAAACATCGAACCCTGACATTTTGGGCATCATAACATCTAGAATAATTAGGTCGAAGGTTGAAGCCGTAGCTTTCTTTAAACCTTCGGCTCCATCAATCGCCAACTCAACCTGATAAGATTCAAACTCTAGGTTATCCTTGAGTCCGAGCCTCATGGAGGGTTCATCTTCAACAATTAAAATTTTTGCCATAGGTTATATTAATGTTCACTGTTCAATTAGGAATTCTTTTCTAGCCCAAATCTTTCACTCTTTAAAGGAATAAGCACTTTGAACTCACTACCTTCCCCTGGTTTACTATTTATTGTGACCTTTCCATCATGAGCATCTACAATATGCTTTACAATAGAAAGTCCTAAGCCTGAACCTTTAGTGTCGTGAACATCGCCAGTAGGTACCCGGTAGAATTTCTCAAAGAGCTTGTCCAGTTGGTTCTTGGCTATTCCCATTCCATGATCTTTGATTGAAACGAAAGCAAATCCACCATCTTTCCCCGTTTTTACTTCCAATTGCTTCTCTTCTAAGCTATACTTCATCCCATTATCTATTAGGTTGACTAGGACTTCAATCAAGGCTTCCTTGTCAGCTTTTATTGGAAGGCTACTTTCGCTCAATTGAACTGAATGTTCAAAACCATTACTTTCTAGATGGTATGAGTAAGTATTCATCACATCTTTGACCACTTCAGATAAATCTAGCGCTGACCTGCTATATTCTCGCTTGTTTGCCTCAATTTTAGAAAAGCTAAGAATACGATTGAGCATATTAGAAAGGCGATTCACCTCTTTAGTAATGATCTCATAGTATTCCATTTTTTTACTTTCATTCTTCACCCTTCCCAACAAAAGAGTCTCAGCAAACATATTAATGAGGGCCAATGGCGTTCTGATCTCGTGTGAAACGTTCGAGACAAAATCCGCTTTCTTCTGGGCTAGCTCCATTTCGCGCTGAACATTCCTGAAGACCAACCCAACTCCTATAATCATGATTAGCATGAGTAAGCCAAGAGCAATGAGATTATTAGTTTTTCTACGGTTTACAGCCTGTTCTACGGTTCCACCTTCGCGAGCAATTCCTACTTCAAACCTTGGAATTAAGTCGAGAGGCTCACTTTCAATTTGTCCTACCAATTCTCCAGAGGTAGAATAAATCTGAAAGCCATCTTCAATTCTAGAGCAGGTAATGATAAAATCTCCCTGAGCCATTTCTTGAAACTTGGGTACTAGGGCCTGCTCCACAAACTTTTGCGCATTAAAGAAATAGATGTTCAAAAAGAGTCTGTCTCCCACCTTAGAAACAAAGAACTGGTAGTCCATATACAGGCCATCATATTCGATCCAATCATCAAACGACTGTATTTTCTGAAAGTCACCCTCCTCCATGTAGCGAATCAGCCTGTTGACTATTGAGGTGTTTGCTTCGGCCAAATTGTTGGCCACTCCAAGAAAATCCTCGTTCAAAAGCTTTGCATTTTGAGAAAGCACGGTCTCGTCCCATCCGTTGATCTCCTTACTGTAAAGCGCCTGAAAAAAAGTGTAGGAGTTAAGTCTTTCTAACATTCTATCAGAATCGGCTCCCCAATTTTCTTCCTCAATAATTTTAAATACCTCAGCACTCTTCTCTTGAGCCACTTGGTTAACCGAAAAGAGCACAGACTCTAACTGTCTGCGATAAATAGTGGTAAGTTCTCTCTCGTCTACTGTAAGTGAATTCAGCTGAAATACGCCATAAGTCACTACTGGCACAACCAATATAAGTAGAACTAAAAGGACTGATTTTTTACCTGATTTTGTCAATACTGAGGCATTTTAACTGCATGAAAATAAGCAATAGAGAATGGCCTTATTAATTTTGTGACATTCTTTTACAAAGGGTGGATTTTTAAACAGAAACACCTACCTTTGCAGCCCAAAATAAATTTATTCAAATGTTAAAGAATTACGAGACAGTATTCATTTTAAATCCCGTTTTGTCTGAAGACCAGATGAAGGATGCTGTCGGCCAGTACGAACAACTCCTCAAAAATGGTGGAGCTGAGATTATTAACACAGAGATGTGGGGACTTAAGAAATTGGCGTACCCAATTCAGCACAAGTCTACCGGTTTCTATAATCTTGTAGAGTTCAAAGCCGACCCAAGTTTAATCGCCTCTCTAGAAATCGAATTTAAAAGAGATGAGAGAGTAATGAGATTCTTAACTGTTGCACTAGACAAACACGCAGTAGAGTACAACGACAAGAGAAGATCAGGTGCATTTAAGAAGAAATCTAAGAAAGAGGAGGCAGCAGCATGACATTAGTTAACGAACCAGTAAACAGAGAGCAGCAGAAGAAGAAATACTGCCGCTTCAAGAAAAACGGTATCAAATACGTAGACTACAAGAACCCAGATTTCTTGTTGAGCTTCGTAAACGAGCAAGGTAAAATTCTTCCAAGAAGAATTACCGGTACTAGCTTAAAATACCAGAAGAAAGTTACTCAGGCGGTAAAGAGAGCAAGACACCTTGCCCTTCTACCTTACGTAGCTGATGGATTGAAGTAATAACCTAAACTGTAGAGAAGTCATGGAAGTAATATTGAAAACAGATATTAAAGGTTTAGGCTATAAGAACGACACAGTAAGTGTAAAGCCTGGTTACGGTAGAAACTACCTTATTCCTCAAGGTTTTGCTATCATTGCTAACGAGTCTAACCGCAAAATGATCGAAGAGAACATTAAGCAAGCGGCTCACAAAGCAGAGAAAATCAAAACTGATGCAGAAGCTATTGCAAATGCAATTGGTGACTCTGTATTAGAGATCAAAGCTAAAGTTGGTGATAGCGGTAAAATCTTTGGTGCAGTTACTACACTTCAAATTTCTGATGCATTGAAAGCTAAAGGCATCGATGTTGATAGAAAGAAAATCTCTTTCAAGAGCGAAGTGAAAATGGTAGGTGACTACGAAGTAGAAATCGATCTTCACAAAGAAGTTAAGAAAGATGTAAAATTCAGCGTTGTAGCTGAGTAAGCAATCTTAAAACATAAAAGGAAAGCCCGAGCAGCAATGCTCGGGCTTTTTTGTTGGGCTTAGGCTCAACTCCCCCACCCACGAGCGAATGAAATTGAGAGCTTATCAACTACTTGAGTTCTTATGAAAAATCAATCACTCTAGGTTACAACCTCTTTGAACATAAAACATTGAACTAGAACTACTACTCTTTGGCAAGCGTTTGCATTAGAATTCGACCAACCTAGCTTGATAAGGCGTTAGATTTTTCTTTAATTTCATTAGAGCAATTTGCATTGCCTTGACTGACACTAAGAAAACACTCCTTCAAATCACTCTAAATCAACCTTATCATGAAATCTGGTCAAAGACGCGTTGTCATTGAAAACGTTTCTCCTGAAATCAATTGTGGACAGCATGCTGCTAAGCGGGTTGTAGGCCAAATACTTGAAGTATCTGCAGACTTATTGGCCGATGGGCACGATGTACTCAATGCGCACGTCAAGTATAAGCACCAAAGCGCTAAGGCGTGGAAGTACGCTCCCATGGAATTGCATGAAAACGATCGATGGGCTGGCTCTTTTAAGGTCGAAAAACAAGGATTGTACGAGTATACTGTTGAAGCCTGGATAGACTACCCACTTACTTGGCAGCACAATATAGAGCGCAAAATTGAAGACGGACAACAAGTAAATGTAGAACTAGAAGATGGTATTCAATACCTCCAGGCTGCCAAGAAAAAAAGTAAGGCGGATAAGGAGTATTTAGAGCAACTCATTGCTGCTTTCAAGAATACTGACGACTATAACTTTGCTATAGAAGAAGCTCAATCAGAAAAACTACATCAGGTCTTTTTAACAAATCCAGTTAAGCAATTTGCTACAACCTACGATAAACTCTTACCTCTATATGTAGACCGAAAGAAGGCTTTGTTTAGTTCTTGGTATGAATTCTTTCCTAGATCTACCGCCAAAGAGCCTAACCAACACGGAACCTTTAAAGATGTATTGGAAATTATTCCATTAGTAGCAGAACAAGGCTTCGATGTTATTTACTTCCCTCCTGTTCACCCTATAGGAACTGCGCATAGAAAAGGCAAGAACAATACCACTACCGCTTTGCCGGACGATGTTGGTGTGCCTTGGGCTATTGGCAACAAAGAAGGTGGTCATAAAGACATTTTGCCTGAACTAGGTTCTTTAGAAGACTTTCAGGAAGTAATAAAAGTAGCAGCGGAGCATGGCATTGAAATCGCTATGGATTTTGCACTTCAGTGCTCTCCCGATCACCCTTATGTTAAGGAACATCCAAGCTGGTTCAAATGGCGACCGGATGGAACGGTTCAGTATGCCGAGAATCCACCAAAGAAGTATCAGGATATATACCCTATCTACTTCGAGTCGGAAGACTGGGAGAATATGTGGGACGAATTCATCAGCATAGTGCTGTATTGGAACAAACTTGGTATTAAAATCTTTAGGGTAGACAACCCCCACACCAAACCATTCGGTTTCTGGGAATACCTGATTGCAGAAGTGAAGAAAGTAGATCAGGACGTTCTATTTCTTTCCGAAGCTTTTACTAAGCCCAAAACCATGCAGCGCTTAGCTAAAATTGGCTTTACCCAAGGCTATACTTACTATACTTGGAGAACCAGTAAGAGCGAACTCATTGAGTACATGAACGAGTTGACCAAAAGCCCAATGAAGGACTATTTCCGTCCTAACTTTTGGCCTAACACACCAGATATTAACCCTTGGATGCTGCAAGGAGGTAACGAAAATCTATACATTACCAGACACATGATGGCCGCAACATTGAGTTCTAACTTTGGAATGTACGGCCCTGTTTATGAGCAAATTGAAAACGCTGCGGTAATTGGTAAGGAAGAATATCTCAACTCAGAAAAGTATGAAGTAAGGCATTGGGATTGGAAAAAAGTGACTAAAGTGGGGCAGCTTGTAGGGAAAATCAATAAGATTAGAAAAGAGCACAAAGCCCTCCAGGAAACCAACAACATTGATTTCTGCCAAATAGAAAACGATCGAATTCTGGCTTATTTCAAGCAAAGCCAAGATAAAACGGACAACATGCTGTTTGCCGTAAACCTAGACCCTTACAATAAACAAGGCGGCTGGGTACAAGTACCTAAACATAAATTAGGCTTAGATAATAATCACCCAATCAGAGTTACTGACCTCATTACTGGTAACAGCTATATCTGGAACCAAGAGTGGAACTTTGTTGAGCTAGATCCATATCAGATACCTTATCATATTTTTTCAATACATTATTAGAATGAATTATGGCTAAAGCAACCAACAATAGGGACATTGAATGGATAGCAAAGTTTGAAGACGAAGACTTCAGACATCAGCTCAGCAATAGTATACTGCCCAAGTATATGATGAGTACCCGTTGGTATGCAGCCAAAACCCAAAAGGCAAAAACATGTAGAATAGAAATGAAAATGCCGTTTCAGATCAATGATCAAGAAACGGCATTTTTTATTACCATAGAAGTAAACTTCGAAGCCGGTTTTACTGAGTACTACTTCATCACCTTAGCATTGGTCAATTCTTCAGATCGAATAGATGATGCCAAGGGCGAAATAACTCCTCTCGAACTGAATGAAGAACAGGGACTGTTAATAGATGCCCTTTACTATGAACCGTTCAGAAAAGCCCTCTACAAACAAATATTATCTCAGAAAACTGTAACAGACGGAAATACGAAAATCCTCTTTGAAAAAGGCAAGGTCCTTAGGTCTAGCCAGACTTATGAGTCATCTAGAGTATTAGGTTTCGATCAGAGTAACACGTCTATTGAATTCAACGGAAAATACTTCTTCAAAGCGTATAGAAGGCTATTCCAAGACGCTAACCCAGACTTGGAACTCACCAAGTTTCTTTCAGATGAAAGTGACTTTAATAACTGCCCAAAATATGCTGGTAGCGTAAGCTGGATTAAGAATGAATACGCCACCATCTCCATTGGTATAATGCAAGAGCGCATTGATAATATTGGAGAAGCCTGGAATCATACTTTAGAAATGATGAAGGGGTACTTTGAAAGAATTCAGGCGACAGATATGGCACCTGAAGACATTCAATACATCAACAAATTCGACTTCAACTCTCCCGATGATATCAGATCTGATTTTAGGCTGCTCATCGGAGATGATGTTTTGGAAAAGGTAGAGAAGATGGCACTAAGGGTAGCAGAAATGCATATTGCTCTTTTCAAAAATAAGATTGACGCCAAGTTCTTCCCCATACCATTTAATGGAGACTATACGGTATGGCTTAAAAACCGGATCATCTACCAGTTAAATGCCCGTTTTATTTTGGTGGAAGAAAACCTGAATAAACTGGATGGCCTGGCCAAAGAATACGCTGAAATGTTTGTTTCTGCTAGGGAAGAAATCACTACTCGATTCTTGGCTTTTGAAGAGTCACAGCTTAACTCTAGCCGAATCAGAATTCATGGCGACTTGCACTTAGGCCAAATTCTAATGAATGAGGAAGATGATTTTTACATCATCGATTACGAAGGCGAACCAGAAAGTACTATTCGTGACCGCAAGGTAAAGCAAACTCCATTGAAAGATGTAGCCGGAATGCTTCGCTCTTTTCACTATGGCGTATATGCCGTAATCTTTGACGACAAACTCAACCACAAACTGTCTAGGGAAGAGCTGTTTGAAGCGGGCGAAAAATACTATAGAGCCATAGCTTCAGTTTTCTTAAACAAGTATGTAACCACGGCCATGAACAAAGGCCTAAATATAGGCTACGAGTCAGAAATAAGATACCTGCTCAAATATCACCTACTCGAAAAAGCAGTGTATGAAATAGGCTATGAACTCAAAGCCAGACCCGACTGGGTGATAATTCCACTCACCGGCATCAAACAAATATTAGAAGATTAACCATGAAGGAACATAAGCACGTTAGCTCCAACTCTCTTTTTACTGAATTCGATAGTAGCCTGTTCAAGTCGGGAAAACACTTTAAGCTTTACGAAAAGCTAGGCTCCCATATCATAGAGGTTGAAGGCACAAAAGGCACCCATTTTGCCGTTTGGGCACCCAATGCCAGTAAGGTTCAACTTATTGGTGATTTCAACTCATGGAATGGAGATGGATATGAGCTTTACCCTCGCTGGGATGGTTCTGGTGTGTGGGAAGGTTTTGTAGCAGAACTAGGCCAAGGAACGGTTTACAAGTACAAAATCCATTCTAACAATTACGGGCAAGTGTTAGAAAAAGGAGATCCGTTTGCTATGCACTGGGAAGTTCCACCTAAAACAGCATCTGTAGTGTGGCAAAACAACTACCAGTGGAAAGATGCTCAGTGGATGCAAGAAAGAAAAGAAAAGAATGCCTTAGACCAACCCTTCTCTGTTTATGAAGTGCATTTAGGCTCTTGGAAGCGCAAAGAGAATGGCGAGTCTTTAAGCTATCAAGAACTAGCTGTAGACTTAGTGAATTACGTCAAAGACATGGGCTATACGCATGTGGAGTTTCTACCTGTAATGGAACACCCATTCTTTGGTTCATGGGGTTACCAAGGCACAGGTTACTTTGCCCCAACCTCTCGTTACGGAACTCCAGATGACTTCTTTGCGATGATGGATGCTTTCCATGAAGCTGAAATAGGCGTAATCATGGACTGGGTTCCTTCCCACTTCCCTAACGATGACCACGGAATCTATAACTTCGATGGCACTCACCTCTTCGAGCATGCAGATCCTCGCCAAGGCTATCACCCTGACTGGAGCTCCTACATCTTCAATTATGGTAGAAATGAAGTACGATCATTCTTGATCAGTAGCGCAGGATTTTGGTTAGATGTTGGGCATGCCGATGGACTCAGGGTAGATGCAGTAGCCTCTATGCTCTACTTAGATTACTCAAGAAAAGAAGGCGAATGGATACCTAACCAATATGGTGGAAGAGAGAACTTAGAGGCCATTTCCCTTTTAAAAGAACTAAATGAATACGTTTACAGCGAATTTGAAGGCATTCAGACTATTGCCGAAGAATCTACGGCATGGCCAGCAGTTTCAAGACCTACTTATGTAGGCGGCTTAGGCTTCGGAATGAAGTGGATGATGGGCTGGATGCACGATACGCTAGAGTATTTCAAGAAAGATCCGTTTCACCGCCAGTACCACCAAAACAACATTACCTTCAGCTTAAACTACGCTTTCACTGAGAATTTTATGCTGCCACTCTCACACGATGAGGTGGTACATGGCAAAGGTCCTCTGATTGACAGAATGCCAGGCGATGAATGGCAACGATTTGCCAATTTGCGCTTGCTTTATGGCTATATGTACACTCACCCTGGCACTAAGCTGGTATTTATGGGGGGAGAAATTGGGCAGACTTCTGAATGGAAACATGATTATTCTTTAGACTGGCATTTGCTAAAGCATGCACCCCACCAAGGTGTTCAGCAACTTACTAAGGCCCTGAACAAACTCTACCAGTCAGAGCCAGGCTTATACCAAAATGGATTCACCGCAGAAGGTTTTGAATGGATTGAACTAAACGATTATCAGAATTCGGTGCTGAGCTTTATTAGAAAAGGCGAGAATGAAGCAGATAACCTGACAGTAATCTGTAATTTTACGCCTGTTGTTCGCGAGCATTACAGAATCGGAATCAACGGTGGCACTTGGCAAGAAATCTTTAACTCAGATGCTAAAGAATTCTGGGGAAGCGGAGTAGCCAACGAAGGTAAGATTCAGTCGCAAGCACAACCTCACCATGGAAGACCGAACTCATTGGAGCTGACACTACCTCCTTTGTCGGTAATTATTTTCAAACAAGTGCCAGAAGCGAAAACTGCGAAGAAAAGCGCAGCTAAACCAAAGGCTAAGAAGTAGGAAAATTCCTCATGGAAAGATATTTATGTATTCACGGGCACTTCTATCAGCCCCCAAGAGAAAACGCATGGTTAGAAAAAATCGAAATTCAACCTAGTGCTTTCCCCTATCACGATTGGAACGAGCGCATCACCAAAGAATGCTACTATCCTAATGCATTCTCCAGAGTGCTCAATGACGATCAGAAGATCATAGACATTGTCAACAATTACTCTAAGATCAGCTTCAACTTTGGCCCTACTCTACTCTCATGGATGGAACAACATGCACCTGAAACTTATCAGGCCATTCTAGATTCAGACAGAGAAAGTCAGCAGAACTTTGGTGGGCACGGTTCGGCCATGGCTCAGGTTTATAATCATATGATTATGCCTTTGGCCAACAGAAGAGACAAGGAAACGCAGATTATCTGGGGAATTGAAGACTTCAGAAAGCGTTTCGGCCGTCAGCCAGAAGGCATGTGGCTTGGCGAAGCTGCAGTAGATTCAGAATCGCTTGAGTTAATGGCTAAGCATGGCATAAAGTTCAGCCTATTGGCTCCTAGACAAGCTGCAAGGTTTAGAAAAATTGGTGAGCAAAACTGGACTGAAGGAATAGACCCCAACAAACATTACAAATACACGCTGCCCAACGGAGAAAGCATTACGCTCTATTTTTATGATGGCGAACGCTCTCAAAATGTAGCATTTAAAGGTGTATTGCAGAATGGTAAGGCCTTTGCCCACGACCTGATGGAAGGCTACCGCGGAAATGTAGAAAATGAGTTCGTTCACATTGCTACCGATGGTGAAAGCTATGGCCATCACCACAAGAATGGCGATATGGCCCTGGCCTATTGCCTAAGATACATCGAAGAGAATAACTTCACTAAGCTGACCAACTATGGTCAGTATTTATCGCTTTTCGAACCAGCATACGAAGTGCAAATTCATGAAAATAGCTCATGGAGCTGTGTTCACGGAGTAGAAAGATGGAGATCTAACTGCGGTTGCCATACAGGTGGAGAAGGTCATTGGAACCAGAAATGGAGAGAGCCGCTCAGAACTGCTCTAGACAATGCGCGAGATACCATGATAGACATTTACGAAAAGGGAATGGCTAGCTTTGTTGATGACCCTTGGGCCATGCGCGATGAATACATTGAAGTGATCTTAGACAGAAGCAAACCTAACCTGAGGAGCTTTCTGAAAAAGCACATCAATAAAAAGCTAACAAATGACGAGCGCACTCACGTAATGCGCATGCTCGAAATGCAGCGCAATGCCATGCTCATGTACACCAGCTGTGGTTGGTTCTTCAACGATATTTCTGGTATTGAAACACTTCAAATTCTACAGTATGCTTGCCGAGCCATTCAACTAGGAGAAAGTGAATCTGAGTATAGGTTCGAAGACAAATTTCTAGAAGACCTAAGCCGAGGCCACAGTAATAGAACAGCAGAAGGCAGCGGTAAAGACATTTACCTCAAACACATTAAGCCCTACATGTTATCGCTCACACAAGTGGGCATGCACTACGCTGTGGCTTCTCTTTTTGCCGATAATCCTCAAAGTTTAACGGTCTTAAATTACGATTGTAATAGTATCTTTTTCGATAGACGGAGCGCAGGTATTCAGAAGCTGGCCTATGGTACAACTAGGGTGAAATCTAAAGTAACCACATCAGAAAAAGAATTCAGCTTTGTGGTGATTTACCTTGGACAGCATCACCTTATTGGAGGAACTTCGAGAAGATTATCTACCGAAGAATTTGAACCAATTTCTAGTGCACTTTGCAAGGCCTTCGATCAAAGTAATATTTCTCAGGTGGTAGACATCATCAAAGAAGGATTTAAAGCGCACACTTTCTCCTTCTTCGGAATGTTTAAAGATGAGCAAATGAAGCTCGTCAATCAATACCTCGCAGAAAGTGAGGAATTGGCTTATGACTCTTACCGAAAGATTTACGACCGTAATTACAACATCATGAATGTAATGCGGGTAGAAAATCTTCAAATTCCGCCTACGCTAAAGCAGAACATTGAAGATGTTATCAATATTGAGTTTAAGGACCTGCTTGTAAACGGCCATTTCAGTATTCAAAAGATGGACGAACTTTGTGATGAAGTTATTAAGTGGGGTATTCAGTTGAATGAAGACCTGCTCAATGCCAAACTCAACGACAAGTTAGACGCTATGTTCCGTGAGTTCCTTCTTGACCATTCAAACCTCAAGGTGTTAGATGATATCTTGGCCACTATAAAGCTCTTTAAAAAGGTTAGTTTGAACCCCATATTGGTAAACTTGCAAAATGGCGTTTTTGAACTAAGCAAAACCATGTATTCAAAGGGTTCGGCAGCTACCGAAGATGACAATACATTGATAGAAACCTTAGAAGAAATAGCTCGAGAAATCAATATTGACCTGACCTATGTAAAACAACAAGTGGCTTGGTAGATCCAAACCCTAGATGATACACAACCTATACAGGCCGTCAAACCTGAGGTGTTTCCACAGACCATTCCCCCTTTTTGAAAAAGGGCTAGGGGGATTCGATGTTTCAGGAAAGTCCATCAACTGAAGAACCCAATAAACCTTGGAAGAGATGGGCTCTCTTGCTTTTTTTCCAGAAAAATGCTCCTGAACCAAGGGAAATACAGCTTTGCGAATAGAAGGCTACTTTTTGAAAACTATAGCCACTTATAGGCGTACCTTAAGAAGTAATTCAAGAGCTAAGCTAAATATGATCGCGATTACGTTAGCCCGTGGCCAATGCTAGCAGTATTAAAACAGGATAAACCTTGAGAAGTACAGTAATTAAATTCTTCATACTATCATTAGTAATTTTACTAAGTGCCTGCACAGATAAGCAACCGAACTCCAAAACTGAAAATTCACTCCCGGAAGAGAGCAGTTACCTTGGTCAAAAACCACCCGGCAAAACTCCAGAAGCATTCGCCCCTAAGCTTGTAACCACTACAAATTGGGAATACAGTGGCGTCTTCAATCCAGACATGACAGAATTTTACTTCCTAAGACAGGTTGAAGGGTCTGAAGAGAGGGAATTCGTGGTTTACGAAAAGAGAAACAATCAATGGAATGAGGTTGTCATCTCCCCTCGCCAAGGTCAACCATTCGTTTCACCCGAAGGCAAAACCATGCATTTGGGCCGTAGATATATGGAACGAATGGACTCCAATAGGTGGTCGGGTATAAAAGAACTTGATGCTCCATTCAATGAGTTGCCAATTATGCGACTAACTGCCTCTTCTCAGGGCACTTATTTCTTTGACGAGTTTAAACAAGACTTAACAGGCGACATCCGATACTCTCGACTAAAAGACGGTATTTATGAAGAACCGAAATTGCTCGATGAAAAAATCAATAACGGTAGAAGTTTCCACCCCTTTATTGCCCCAGATGAATCGTACCTCATATTCGATAGCTACAGAGAAGAGGGATATGGAAATTCCGACCTATATATTAGTTACCGTCAACAGGACGGATCATGGGGAACTCCTATTAATTTAGGCCCCGAAATAAACACAAAAGCATGGGAGGCATCTGCCAGCGTTACTCCAGACAGCAAATACCTTTTCTTCAATAGAAAAGTAGGGCCAGACGAAGGTAGAAATGTAGACATTTTTTGGGTCGATTTTCAGGTAGTGAAAGACCTTAAGCCACCGTTAAAACGCTGATGTTTCAGGGGCATCTAGTCCCTTTTGCATATCTCCTCCCGATTAGCTTTCTTGAACTAAGAAAACACACAAAATCTCTTTTAGAATCTCTGTGCTTTTCTGGAAATAAAAGGTGCATATAGCACACTATTTTAGTGTGCTATAAAGAAGTTTTACAGACTGGTGAATATAACTGCCACAGTGGTGTGTAGCTAATGTTGGCAACAAGCTGAAAAAGCCACCGCACTAATAGGCACATTTGGTTTTTGCCAACCCCAAAGCCAAACGCAAAACCAAAAGAGCTTAACCAGCTCACCTCTCTAAAAAGTTATGATTTTGACTTTCTTCTTGTTGGATACATGACTTGTTTCTCCTTGAATTAACCATTCTCGTCCCTAAGCGTCTTATTAATACTTTGGATCAGGGCATTTTGAACTCTCAGTAAATAGTGCATTGCATTTAGATTATCTAATTGTTTGTATACAGTTTGCTCTAAACCGGATTTGGTGTATCTCGTACTCATAAAAAGTCAATTTCAAATTTTGATTCTTAATATGATTCATCAGAACTGAAATAAACAACTACTGAATCGTTTAACGAAACAAATATATTGTAAAAGGAACACGTTTAAAAATTATTAATGAACTAAGTTTGTTTTAATTGCTATTTATGCAACGTAATACGATTCAAATGACATCTAAAAAGCAAATCAACAGAATTAGGGTAGTACTTGCTGAACAAGACAGAACAAACAAATGGCTATCAGAAAAAGTAGACAAAAATAGAACAACTGTTTCAAGATGGTGCACAAACGACATGCAGCCTTCACTTGAAACGTTAGTGGAGATTGCTGAAGCCCTAGATGTTGATATAAGAGAATTGCTAAACCGAACAAAAGATGAAAGGTAAAACTTATATCGACCTATTCGCAGGAGCTGGTGGACTTTCGGAAGGTTTTGCTAGGAATGGTTTTGAGCCAATTGCTCATGTTGAAACAGATACTGCAGCTTGTTTTACATTAAAGACCCGAGCTGCATACCATTACCTTAAATCGATAGACCACTATGATACTTACATCAAATATTTAAAAGGAGAAATAACGAGAACTGAATTGTATTCTTTTGTTCCTGAGAAGATTATGGAATCCGTAATTAACCTTTCGATTTCAGAAGAAAATAATTATGTGATCCATGATAAAATTCAAAAGAACTTAAAAAACAAAACTGTTGACTTAATTATTGGTGGACCACCTTGCCAAGCATATTCTCTCGTTGGGCGTGCAAGGTCAAAAAATGGGATGTCTGGTGACCCGAGAAACTTCCTTTATGTTCAATATGCTGGTTATCTCGAAAAGTACAATCCAAAGCTATTTGTTTTCGAAAATGTGATTGGACTTAAGTCTGCCAAGGACGGACTCTACCTGAACAACATGAAAAAACTTTTTGACAAAAAAGGTTATAACATGAAACTCTTTACGGTAGAAGCTAACAAATTTGGGGTACTACAGAACAGAAGAAGAATTATCATCATAGGATGGAATAAGAAATATGATTTTGAAATTCCTGATTTAGAAGCGATAAATCTTTCATCAACAAAATATTCTGTACAGGATTTACTTTCCGATTTACCTAAACTCCAAGCTGGAGAAGGACAAGATAAATTTGTAAAATATGAAACTTTAACGAATGAATACTTAAACAACAGTTTCATAAGAAATGGTATTGATATTTTAACACAACATAAAGCCAGACCGCACTCGGAACAGGATAAAGAAATCTATAGGATAGCTGTTAAAAAGTGGAACGATAAGAAAGAGAGGTTACACTATAATGATCTCCCAGAAAAATTAAAAACTCATAAGAACAGGTCTTCATTCTTCGACAGGTTTAAGGTAGTTGCAGCTAATGAGCCCCACTCACAAACAGTGGTTGCACATATTGCAAAAGACGGCCACTATTATATTCATCCTGATTTAAGTCAAAATCGTTCACTAACAATCCGTGAAGCTGCAAGACTTCAATCATTTCCAGACGACTATTATTTTGAAGGAGTTCGTGAAGGAGTCAATAGAACTCCTGCATTTAAACAAATTGGAAATGCTGTACCACCACTTATGGCTTATGAAATCTCAAAAATTATATTAAAAATATTATGTCAGGCAAAGAAGAGTTAATAGATGGATATTATCAGATTAGACCTGCTGCTCGTTTAATCCATACCATTGGGAGCGATCTGATAGGTGACTCCTATGCAGCTCTTGTCGAGCTGGTTAAAAACTCTTATGACGCTGATGCTACTAAGGTTGATATTATTTTTAAGTACACAGAAATTGGCAATGAAAATGCCTTGGTTATTTCAATTAAAGATGATGGTCATGGTATGGATTTCAATACAGTCATAAATAAATGGTTGGTTCCTGCTACTGACGATAAGTTAAAAAGAAAACTAAGTAAAAATAAAACAAGAACCTTACAAGGAAGAAAAGGTATTGGTCGATTCGCAGCTTCAATTCTTGGTCAAGAAATGACTATGTCTACTATAGACGAAAATGGAGAAAAATCAGAAGCGGTTATAGATTGGAGAATTTTTAAAACTGATGAGTTTTTAGAAAACATTGACCTTCTCGTAGAGAAGAAAAAAACCAATGAAGTTTCTGGGACAGAAATACTCATCATTGCCAAGGATGAAAAATATACCGAAATCGTAATTGATGAAAATGGAGATGAAGAAACAATTGAAAAGATCGATACAAAACTCTCTTATTGGAACAAAGACACACTGATTCAATTAGTCAATGAATTGCGCAAACTTATTTCGCCCTTTGACGAATCAATTGATGATGAGTTCAAAATCAATTTATCTTTTGAAAATTCACCGTTTCCAGAAATTGACGAGAATATTAAAATTGATACATATCCAATAATAAAATTCTATGATTATCGAATTTCAGGTACTATTTCCAAAGAGGGAAATGCTAAACTTTTATTTGAAAACAACATAAATCCAAATGCAATTCAAAAAGAAGAAATTAATGTAACATTTGATTTAGATAACAAGACTGAGAGTTATTGTGGATTAATACGCATTGACTTTAGAGTTTTTGATAGAGAACCAGAAGCAATCGACAACCTTATTAACAAAGGCTTAATTAACCCTGTATCAAAACAGTATATGGGTAAAAATGATGCAAGAAGGTTGTTAAATGAAGTGTTTGGCGTAAATGTTTATAAAAATAGTTTCAGAATCAGGCCTTATGGAAATAGCGGTGTTGATTGGCTAAAATTAGACCATAGACGTATACAAAATCCAACAATGAGAATTAGTAATAATCAAATTGTTGGTTTTGTAACTATTCAGTCAGAAGAAGAATCTGGTCTAATTGAAAAGAGTGCTAGAGACGGTTTGAAGGAAAATGAAAGTTATTTTGGATTAATTGCATTAGCTAGTAGAGCTATATCAGAATTAGAAATCAGACGTCTTGCTTTTAGGATTAAGAGTGAAAAAAGTAGAGGGAAGCAAACAAAAGTACAAGATACAATAAACTCATTATTCAGTCTTGCAGAAGTTAAAACCACAATTGGGAAGAAGCTATCGGAATTCAAAATAGACAAAAAAGCTATTGATGAGATCGATACAATCTTAACGAAGGAAGAAGAGAAAAAAGCAGAATTGAAAGAGGAAATTGAAAAAACAATTGCTATTTATCAAGGTCATGCAACTTTAGGCAAAATTGTCAATTTTATTCTTCACGAAGGTCGAAAACCATTACAGTTTTTCAATTCTGAAGCTAGAGTAATGGAACGCTATTTGAAATTTTACAAAGCCACTAAGGATGAAGAAAACCTTGAAGAACTAACAAATAGTATAAACGGATTCAAAGTAAACAGCAAGTTTATCTCAAACTTATTCAAAAGGATTTCTCCACTAGCCAAACAAAAAAGAGATAAAAAAACTGACTTTGCTGTCGTAAATGTTATTCGAGAAAGTATGGATGTTTTCAAATCTCAACTTGAGGATGAAAATATTACAATTACCATTTCAGGAGATGAAAAAATCGAAACATTCGGTTGGTCTGAAGATCTATATATAGCACTAACCAATTTAATTGAAAATAGCATTTATTGGCTTAAAATTTCAAAATCTAAAACCAAAGAAATATTCATTTCCGTTCATGAGAATCACAACGCTGTAATTATTGACATCAAAGACTCTGGCCCTGGATTAACAGATTTAGAAATTGAATCAGGAGCTATTTTTGAACCAGGGTATTCTAAAAAACTTAATGGAACCGGATTAGGTCTGGCAATTGCCGGTGAAGCAATCGACAGATTAAACGGAGAACTTTCTGCTCGTAGCTATAATCAAGGAGCTTATTTTCAGATAGAAATCAACAAGTAATATGAAAGAATTAAAATTACTAATCGTAGAGGACGATTCAAATGTTATCGCTACATACACGAGGGATATTGATTCATACAATAAAACAAATGGGAATTTAATAATTAGAGAAACTATTCTTTCTGAAAAGGATCAAGCTCTAGACATACTAAGGAATTCAGATAATATTTTTGACGGAGCAGTCATTGATTTGGATTTAAAGCAATCAGGTGGTAGTGATAGTTCTGGCAACGAAATAATTAAAGAAGTTAAAGAAAATCTAAGATTTCCTGTTTTTGTTATTTCTGGTACATCTCATAATCTTCACTCGTCATTAAGTGAGGAAACTTCTTTTTTTAAAGTTCGGGACAGGGATGCTGACTTTGATTTCATAGAAGAAATTGTTGCCATATACAATACTGGAATTACTGAGATTTTGAACAGAAAAGGAACCGTAGAGAGGTACATTAATGACATTTTCTGGAATCATTTATCCAACTCTTTAGACCTTTGGACAAACGATAACGAAAGGAGTCCAGAAGAAAAGCAAAAATCTCTTTTAAGATATACTCTTTTACATATTCAAGAGTATTTAGAAATTACTGAAGAATCAGGTTTTGAAAACTACCACCCTTCTGAAATCTATATCACCCCATGTATTAAGCCTAGTATTTTTACTGGGGATTTGGTCGAAGAGAAGGATACTTCAACGAATTATATTGTGTTAACCCCATCTTGTGATTTAGCGCAGGGTAAAGCAAAAGACATTTTAGTTGTACAAATAGATTCACCGAATGAAGGTATTCTTAAAGAAAAAGTTGGTCTTATCATTAAGGGTAAAGCTGATCAAGAAGTCTTAGAAAGTGCTGAAGATACCCTTAAAAGAATTATACATAATAGCTATTCCAATAAGTATCATTTTCTGCCACAATACAAAGACATTGAAGGAGGTCTCATAAATTTTCAGAAAATGAAATCTGTTAGAGTAAAAGAATTTAGTGAGAAGTTTGTTCGTAAGGCTTCAGTCAACAGCACCTTCACAAAGGACATTGTAGCTAGATTCTCATATTATTATTCGAGACAAGGTTCACCAGATTTTGATACAGATGAATTATATAAAGGATTGTTTTAAGCTCACTGCAACCACACACATTGTCAAGCCGCTCAAGCCAAACGCACCAGTCAAAGCTTGTCAATAAGTGTCTGAGCCAACGCACGGACGAACAGACAAAGTAAAAACGAAAAAGACGGCCGTGAGCCATAAGCCCACGGTGCGCCTCCCGATGCCTCGGGACCATATACGTAGCACAGTAGGTTACGTAGCCACTCATCCAGCTTCTTGAGTTTGGTGTATGCAGTCCCCAATCGGAAGTTATTTATCCAACTCCTAGCTACTTCTTTGAGCCGCTCTGTACGTTCTGCAAAACTGTATGGCAGCGTTTTCTTGGTGATTCGCTTGAGCTTGCGTTTTAGATTATCCCAACTGCTTTTACTCACTACCGCTTGGTATCATCCCCAACAAGCCATCATCACCGCCAAAAAACTAGAGCATAAAAAAAGGCGGTATTGTTTCCAATAACCGCCCGTCTCAAACGAGAACTCACCTATGGAAAGTCCTAAATATCTTTCTATAACTCTACTACCGAGTTATCTTCAAAGGTCAATTGATTAGGAACATACTTGTCTGCATCCCAATCATTCTCCCACTTCTGACCATCGATCAAATACCTAAACTGATATTCTTTGCCAGTAGCAAGTTTAACGGTAGCCTTAAAGTCACCGCTTTTTAATTTCTTCATTTCTGTTGCAGTAGTATCCCAGTCGTTGAATTCACCAACCACTGTCACTTTCTCTGCTCCTTCTGCCGCCTCTGCAGGTAACTGAAAAGTTACATTCGCTTGCGGCTTAGTTTTCAGGATTTGCTTTTTAATGCTCATTTCCTTGCGTTTACTAATACAAATCTTCGCACAAATACAGCACGCAACAAGCACCAAGGCAAAAAAAGTAGTGAAACGTTTGCATACTTCCCACCATAGTAAGTCACTCTTTTTCAATCAGTTTCAAATATCAAACGTTTGTTTTTAGCTGAATCGAAGGTTTAGTAATCTGAACCTTATTTCCTTGCATTGCTTTTAGAAGGGAAGGCCACTTTTAAACTTTATCTTTGCGCATGTTCAGAACCGAAATTGAACCACAAGACAGTTCTATTAAAATTGATTATCAGTCGAAGATCTTGACCTTAGGCTCATGCTTTTCAGACAGCATTGGCCAAAGACTTACGGAAGCCAAATTTCAATCGGAGGTCAATCCCTACGGCACTATTTTTAATCCATTATCAATTCTTGAGCTAATGGAGCTTTCCTTAGAGCGTTCAGAAATATTAGACGCGGCCGTTCTAAAGCGCGATGGATACTACTTCAATTATAAATTCCATTCTTCCTTTAGAGCAAAAACTAAAGACACCCTCCACAAGCGAATGGAAGAAGCGCTCACCAAAGTGGCTCAGCAGCTAAAAGAAGCCAACTTCATTTTCATTACACTGGGCACGGCTTGGGTTTATGAGCAAAACAAAACACATATGCTAGTGGCCAACTGCCACAAAACACCACAGAAAGAATTTACCAGAAGGCTACTTTCGGTTGAAGAGATTGTCCCAGCCTTTTTTGCACTCAAAGAAGTCATCAATCAATTCAATCCAGAAGTACAGTTTATCTTTACCGTGAGCCCTGTAAGACATACGCGTGATACCTTAAAGCTGAATTCAGTGAGCAAATCAGTTTTAAGGTCAGCGGCTTATTACATGGATGACATGGCGCCAGATGTTCATTATTTTCCCGCCTATGAGATAATGATGGACGACCTCAGAGATTACCGATTCTATGAGAAGGACCTCATTCATCCCAACGAGCAAGCCATAGACTACATCTGGGAGCAATTCGTTCAAACCTATTTAGCCAAAAAAGATCAGGCAACTTTAGAAAAATGGAATAAGCTGCGGATGGCGCTTAACCATAAGCCATTCAACCCAAAATCTGGCGGACACCAAAAATTCTTAAGCAAAACACTCGATCAACTGAAACAGCTGGGTAAAGAGCTACCTCTAGACAAAGAAATTGAAAACCTTAACAAGCAATTGAAGTAAATGGCCAACCAGAAACACTCCAACCGACTTACCGAAGCCTCCTCACCTTACCTGCTTCAGCATGCGCACAACCCTGTAGATTGGTTTCCTTGGGGCGAAGAAGCACTAGCAAAAGCGAAGCAGGAAAACAAGCCAATCATTGTCAGTATTGGCTATTCGGCTTGCCATTGGTGCCATGTGATGGAGCGTGAGAGTTTCGAAAACGAAGACATTGCCGCCATTATGAACGAGCATTTTGTCTGCATTAAGGTGGATAGAGAAGAGCGCCCCGATGTAGATCAGGTTTATATGGATGCAGTGCATGCCATGGGTTTGCAGGGCGGTTGGCCGCTGAATGTTTTTCTACTCCCCGATCAGCGACCTTTTTACGGAGGAACTTACTTTCCACCGAAAGGCTGGGCGCAGCTTTGTATGCAAGTGAACAGAGCATTCAACGAGCAGCATGACGAACTGGAAAAATCGGCAGAAGGCTTTATGAATACCCTAGGCAGAAGTGAAGTTGAGAAATACGGACTTATTGGCCAAGGCAACGACTTTAAGAAAACCGCGGTGCATGAAATGTATTTGAAGTTTGCTGAAAACTTCGACTTACAACAAGGCGGAAACAACCGAGCGCCCAAATTTCCCATGCCTGTTATTTATGAGTTTCTGCTGAAGGAGTATCACATCAATGAGAATAATGAAGCTTTGGCTCATGTAGAACGAACTTTAGACCACATGGCATTGGGCGGCATTTACGATCAGGTGGGTGGCGGCTTCACCCGCTATTCTACCGATATGGATTGGTTTGTTCCACACTTCGAGAAAATGCTCTATGATAATGGTCAGCTGGTGAGCCTTTATGCCCACGCTTATCAAGCCACTAAAAAGGCGCTTTACAAGGAAACCGTTTACCAGACCATCGACTGGCTGGAAAGAGAAATGACTTCCGAAGAAGGTGGTTTCTACTCCGCGCTAGATGCCGATAGTGAAGGCGAAGAAGGTAAGTTCTACCTCTGGACCGTTCAAGAATTCTACGACCTTTTAGGGCCAGATGCTGAAATGATGCTAGACTTCTATAACATCACCGCAGGCAACTTGGAACCTGGAAAGAATATTCCTTTCCGTTCTGGATCAGATGAGGCGTTTGCCGAAGCCAATGATTTGGAAGTAGACGAGCTAAAAGACATTGTCAGGATTTGCAACATGAAGCTGCTCAATGCCAGAAGTAGCAGAATCAGACCAGGACTTGATGATAAAATCCTCAGTGGTTGGAACGGGCTTATGCTTTCTGGCTTGTGTGATGCTTATGCTACTTTTGGAGAAGAAAAATTTCTGAGTCTAGCACTAGCCAATGCCGAATTCATCAAAAACCATATGATGAAAGACCATCACCTGTACAGGAATTTCAAGGGCGGAAAGCCTAGCATTGATGGTTATTTGGAAGACTACGCTGCCGTAATAGAAGGCTACCTTAAGCTTTATCAAATTACGTTTGATGAGAACTGGCTTTTCCTCGCCAATGAACTGATGAAGGTAACTCTACAAGAGTTTTACGATGAGCAAGAAGGACTATTCTTCTTCACTTCAAATCAGTCAGAAGCCCTGATAGCTCGAAAAAAAGAGCTGTTCGACAACGTGATTCCTTCTTCCAATTCTATGATGGCCAGTAACCTCAAAACTTTAGGGCTGTTGTTGAGTCATGACGAATACGTTGAGGCCTCGAAAGACATGGTGGACAAAGTGAACAGAATGCTAATGCTTGCTCCGCAAGACTTAGCCAACTGGGCTTCGTTATATGCCTTAAACACCTACCCGACTGCGGAAGTCGTGGCCATTGACAACAACACCAAAGCAAGTCAATTGCTGAGCGAAGCCTATTTCCCTAACAAGGTTATCGCTGGAAAAGTGAGCAGCCAGTCTTCAGAGCTAGAACTTCTCCAGGGACGAGAAATGATCAATAATCAACCGACCTATTTCGTTTGCTACAACAAGGCCTGTCAATTACCTGTGCATAGTTCAAAAGAGGTTTTTGAGCAAATGGAGTTTTCAATGGGTTCACCCCAATAGCACTTGAGAAGCAGGGAAAGTAGGTGCTGTATCTCCCACGAACTCATGGAGAACAGTTTCGAGATAAAATCGAAAACAATGCAAATTCTACCCCAGCCCTTCCCGAGAATTCGGGAAGGTGAGCGATAAAGCTTGTCAAAATGATGAAGTAAAAAGCCATACAGGGGATTTAGGAGTAAACTCTTAAATTCAATCCTCGAACACATACATTCAATGACGGAACGAAAAATGTTTTATGGTGCTTCACCAACTCTCTTTGAGCAAGCAAAGCGGCTAAGAGAAAACATGACTCATCATGAAAAGCTCCTATGGGAAAAGATTAAATCAAACCAAATTTATGGTCTTCGTTTTAAGGCTCAACATCCCATTGCCATTTACATTGTAGATTTCTATTGTCATAAATTAAAACTGGTAATTGAGGTCGATGGAAAAAATCATATGGAAAAAGATCAAGCAGAATATGACGCTGGTAGATCTCATGAATTACATGATTTTGGAATTTCGGTGATAAGGTTTTCGAATCAAGAAGTAGAACAGAATATTGAGAAGGTAATAACTGAAATTAGCAACCTATGTTTAAATCTATTATGGCACATTTCATCAGAATAAGTTTTTACCCCGACCCTAAAGGGTGAGCGATGAAGCTTGTCAAAATGATGAAGCAAAGTCCCCTTTAGAGGATTTAGGGGTCGCCAAAACATTCTCCACTTCTTCTATCACTAGAAAGCCTTTAATTAATAACTTCAAACTTTCATAGAAAGCAGTCGTTTGTCATCACTCCAATTCAATATTGACGCTCCAGAAGAAGCAGCCACTTACTTTGCTAATGTAGCTCTGCCACTACCCATTCCGCAGTTTTTCACTTACAGAATCCCCACTGAATTTCTGGAGTTAGTAAAGCCAGGCATCAGAGTAATCGTCTCGTTTGGTAGACAGAAAGTGGTAACTGGGCTTGTTGATTCGATCCACCAAGAAGCGCCTAAAGTCTACACAGCTAAACCTATCTTAGATGTGCTGGATGCGGAACCGGTTGTTACTCCTCAGCAGGTAAACATGATGAAGTGGATGAGCAACTACTACCTCTGTACTTATGGCGAAGTGGTAAATGCAGCCTTTCCTTCAGGACTTAAGTTGAGTAGCGAATCAAAAATTCAGCTTCATCCGCATTACGACTGGAATGATACAGACCTTACGTTAGATGATAAGGAAGTAATTCTTCTTTCAACATTAGAGAAAAAAGACTCATTAAGCTACAGAGACGCAGCCGACATCTTAGAACTCAAAAGTGCTTACCGCTATATCAAATCACTGGTTCAGAAAGAATTGGTGATCATTTATGAAGAAGTAAAAGAGCGTTACAAGCCGAAGAAAGTAAAGAAAATACGGCTTCATGGTGATTACTTAGCAGATGAAGGTTTGTTAGATGAGCTCTTTCAAGAGTTGGAGAAAAAGCCAAAGCAGTCGGACATACTGTTGCTTTACTTGAGAGAAGTCCCTGTGTTTCAAAACCCGGAATTGAACTCATCAGGTATTCCTAAATCGGCATTTACTGAAGCTGGTCTTTCAGCTTCATCCATCAAAACGATGGTAAAGAATGAAATCCTTATTGAGTTTGAAGAGATTGTTTCTCGCTTTGGAGATGAAGGCCCGGCAGAAACTACTGAAATAGAGCTTAGCGATATTCAGCAAAATGCTCAGCAAGAAATCTTCGATTACTTTACCAATAAGTCTACCGTTTTACTCCATGGCATTACAGGTAGTGGTAAAACCGAAATTTATATCAGTCTAATTCAGCAGGCATTAGAAAGCGGTCAGCAAGTGCTCTATCTTCTGCCTGAAATTGCCCTTACTGCTCAGATAGTCAACAGGCTCAGAAAAGTTTTTGGCGACAGAATGGGTGTTTACCATTCTAAATTCTCAGACAACGAAAGGGTTGAAGTTTGGTACGGACTAATGGAAGGTCGATTCGACTTTATTGTGGGGGTTCGAAGCAGCATTTTCCTTCCCTTTGGTAGCCTAGGGCTAGTAATAGTAGACGAGGAGCACGAAACCAGCTATAAACAGTATGATCCGGCACCGAGATACCATGCGAGAGATGTTGCACTCTATTTGGCACATTTGCATGGTGCAAAAACAGTTTTAGGCTCTGCTACGCCATCGTTGGAATCTTACACTAACGCCAAGCAAGAAAAGTACGGTTTAGTTGAGCTATTTCAGCGATACAACGATGCTAGTTTACCAGTTATTAATCTGGCCAACCTAACGGAGGAAAAGAAGCGAAAAACCAGCGTTGGCGAGTTCACTTCTGTGCTTATTGAAGCCATCGGACAGATTCTAGAGAAAAAAGAGCAAGCCATCATTTTCCAAAACCGAAGAGGTTTTTCTAACTATCTCACATGCGAAGATTGTGGTCATATTCCTGAGTGCCCTCGCTGCTCGGTTAGCCTCACCTACCATCAATATAAAAACCAGCTCAACTGCCATTACTGTGGCCATAAAGATGCTGTTCCGTTGGTCTGCCCCGCTTGTGGCAGCACAAAGGTGCATACCGTTGGTATTGGTACAGAACGCATTGAAGAAGATATTAAGCTGCTCTTTCCGAAGGCACGGGTGCAAAGAATGGACTTAGAAACCACCCGAGCCAAATACGCCTATCAGAACATAATACACGATTTTGAGAAAGGTGAAATTGATATTCTAGTAGGAACTCAAATGGTTTCTAAGGGACTAGACTTCGACAAGGTAAGTTTGGTAGGTGTGTTCGACATTGACAGAATGCTTTACTTCCCTGATTTTAGAGCTTATGAAAGAGCCTTTCAAATGGTTACCCAAGTAAGTGGTAGAGCTGGAAGAAGAGATACTGAAGGCAGGGTAATTATTCAAAGTAGGAACCCTGAGCAGGGCATTATCGAACTCATCAGAACTGGTGATTACCATACTTTTTATCAACGAGAAATGATGGAAAGGAAAAAGTATCACTACCCTCCTTTCACTAGAATGATTCATTTGACGCTTCGAAGCAAAGACAAAAAACTCACCAATGAAGCAGCTCAAAGATTGGCCAACATTCTCAAAGAAGACATGGGAGCCAGCAGAGTGCTAGGCCCTCAAGAGCCGCTAATCAACAAAATCAGAGATAAATTCTTGATGGACATCTTCTTAAAGATTGAAAAGAAATATAAGATGGAAGCCGTAAAAGACCTGATTCGAAATGCTCAGCTGGAGTTACTCAAAGTAAAAGAACTCAAATCCGTTGAAGTGGTTGTAGATGTTGACCCTCATTAGACAATCTCTCTCGGCCCGTCATTACGAGGAGAAAAGCCATTATGTAGTCTTACAATAATCGGTATATTGAAAGTTCGCATGAATTGAAAAGCCTAGAACAAATCGAATGATCATCTGCCCCGTCATTACGAGGAAGAATTAATGCGAGGCAATTAATTGTGACGAAGTAATCTACCTGTTTGGAAGTACGCTAATCAGACCTTCGGCACAGACTTTCACTCCCGCCCCGAAGTATCGGGGCCTCGGGAGGCGAAGTTTGTTTCTCGCAATGAAGAACCAGAACAAACTACTCTTTATCCTTCTCTTCTTTAGACTCAGAATCCTCTTCAGCATTTTCCTTCTCAATCTCCTCTACCGCCTCTTCTACTTGTTCTGCCAGCACCACATCTTTAGTGCCAGAGGTATTACTGCTCATACGCTGCAAAAAGTAAGACAGTCCAGTATCTTCTAATGGAGCTGGGGCACCTTCTTCTAAGCCTTCTTTTCCGAACTTGATCAGTCCCCAAGTCATTACCAAACTGGTGACAATAATGGTTATCAAAATAATGTCGGAATTGAAAGTAAGCGAAGTCAGTTCTTCAGGAATTGAGAAGAATAAGAGTACAGTAATCAATCCTCTTGGTGTAATAAAAAACTCAGGAAATATAGATTTCTTAAGGAAAAACAGCTTTAAGAAAACAAACCTTACGATAAAGAAGAACACCACTATCCCTAAGCCTACAGCAAATATTTCAAGGTCGAGCAAAGCCCTTAAGTCGATTGTAGTACCAAAAACCACAAAGAAAAAAGTTCGCACAACAAATGCAGACTCCCGTGTAACTAGGTGCAAATCTTTAAGTATTGAGTTGATGGTTTTTTCGTTTATAAACTCCTTCAATTTGCCAATAAAGAAGAGGTTATTATTATTCAACAGCAAACCAAAAACGAGAATGATTACCAAAGAAGACAAGTGCAATTGCTTACCAATAGCATAGAGCAAAATCAGTACTGCAATCAGCATAAACAGTTTTACATCTCCTTCCAATCTTTGGAAAAGCAAAACCAAGGCATAGCTAACCACAACCGAGATTACGATGGTAATAATGATATTACCCACTACACTGTAAATGACCTGATTAGCACTTTCAACACCTACATTTTCTACCAAGAAATAGAAGAACATAATGCCTAGAATATCTGAGAACGTACTCTCGTAGATCATAAATTCCTTCTTATCCTTTGCCAACCGACTTACAGAAGGGATTACAATGGCACTACTCATTATAGAAAGTGGAACCGCATAAACCAGAGAAATGATGGGATCTTCTTTAAATACCTGATTGATAATCAACGAAATACCAAAGGCACAGACAATCAAAGAAATCAGCGCAACCGTAAACGACTTCCAAATAATTGGCCACTTCTCTCTACTCAGCTTTAGATCTATGGCTGCCTCTAAAACAATCATAATCAACCCTACAATCCCTAGTACCTCCAAGGTCCCAAAAATGAGTCCGTCTTGGTTAAAGTTGTAGTAGTCCATTGCGTACTTACCACCAATACCCAGCAGAATCAAAAGAATAACACTCGGAATGTTAGTTCTCTTAGATATATAATTAAAAATGTGCGATGCGATAATGACGCAAGCGAGTACAATGATAAGATTATACGCGTTCATTCAGGTCGGTTAATGGTTAAAAAAAGAGGTATTATTGATTCAATTCGCAGGCCTCTTCGGCCAATAGCTTATCCAAATATAGCCAGCTAAGCTTCTTTACCTCATAATAATTCAAAAGTTCATCTAAACGGTAATGATTCATAAAATGATCGAGACCACGTTTAAAAACGGAGTAATCTTCTAAAGATTCTTCGCTCCCCAATAAAGCATAATGGCTCATATATTGTTTCATAAGGCCCAAATGTTTTACATCGTAAATTGGAAAAACACTGGGTTTATGCGAGTTACAATATGCTGAAGCAAAGGCTAATAAATGATACTCATTCCCCTTAAACTGAAATTTTGCCAATTTAGTCACAGCCGTTAAAGCATTACCATCTAAATCTTCGTCTATATTCTGTGTAATAATGTGGTTCGTCATTTCTTGCTGACAAGCCAAATCATTTATTTGCTTATGGTTGAGCACACTCAGCTTTAGCTTAACCGCCTCAACCTCTTGATTCCTAGGGTTATTGGCAAAACATGCTAGTCGCTTAACATCACTTAGGAAGAAGCCTCTCCTCTCCTTTAGCCTGTAAGCATAAGCCAGCAACCTTTCACCAAACAATCCCATCTTTCTAAAATACAGATTAGCACAAAAAAATTACCGAAAGGCTTCCTAAAATCGAATCATTTTCATTCAACTAGAGTTATCATTATCTGATTTTAATTGCATAGGAATTAATCGTACTTTTGCCCAACTTTTTACGCCCCTGAGGCATGAAAGGTTCGGCATTCAAAAATTGAGTAATGGAAGATAAGTCAACAAAAGTTTCTGACGAATTATTGAAAGAGGTAGATGAGATTGGTGATAACCATATCATGACTTCTATAGCCACTCCGATGAGAGAAGATGCATTTGAGCTAAGTGACGAGGAGAAGATCGAGAAAATTCAGGGTTACTTCGAAAAGATAATGCATACCCTTGGCCTAGACTTAACAGACGACAGTCTAAAAGGTACACCAAAAAGGGTAGCCAAACTCTACATCAAAGACTTATTCAAAGGGTTAGATCCGGCCAATAAGCCATCTATGTCTACCTTCGAAAACAAGTACAACTACAACCAAATGTTGGTAGAAAAGAACATCACAGTTTACTCTAACTGCGAGCATCACTTTTTACCAATTGTTGGAAGAGCGCACGTTGCCTACATACCAAACGGTAATGTAATTGGCCTTTCTAAAATCAATAGAATTGTAGACTACTATGCGCGTAGGCCACAAGTTCAAGAGAGACTTGCACTACAAGTGTTGAACGAACTGAAAGAAGCGCTTAATACGGAAGATGTGGCTGTTTATGTAGATGCCGAACATATGTGTATTAGCTCAAGAGGTGTATCCGATCAGCATTCTTCTACCGTTACTGTTGAATACAGCGGCAAATTCCAAGAAGAAGCTACCAAAAAAGAATTTTTGACCTACATCAACGACAAGTTGAAATGAGCCTATACGAACAGTATCCGATAAGCATTTACAATTCATTAGAGAAAGAAAAGCAAGTATTCAAACCAATACACGAAGGCCGCGTGGGCATGTACGTCTGTGGCCCAACTGTTTATAGCGATGTGCACTTAGGCAATGTGCGCACCTTCGTTTCTTTCGATATCATTTTTAGATACTTAAAATTTCTCGGGTACAAGGTTCGATATGTAAGAAACATCACTGACGTTGGCCATTTAGTGGGCGATGCGGATGAAGGGGAAGATAAAATAGCCAAGAAGGCACGTTTGGAAGAACTTGAACCAATGGAAGTGGTTCAAAAATACACCAATGGCTTTCACGATGTTATGCAACTCTTCAACAACATCCCTCCTTCTATTGAGCCAACCGCTACAGGTCATATAGTTGAGCAAATTGAGTTTGTTCAGAAGATTATAGATAACGGCTATGCCTACGAAAAAGACGGAAACGTTTATTTCGATGTAAGGAGGTTTGGCCAAGACCATGAATACGGAGAGTTGAGTGGAAGAAATATTGATGAAATGCTTTCCAACACTCGAGCACTTTCTGGTCAAGATCAGAAAAACGATCCTTTAGATTTTGCTCTTTGGAAGAAGGCAGAGGGCGGCCACCTTATGCGTTGGCCATCTCCGTGGGGAGAAGGCTTTCCGGGATGGCATTTGGAATGCTCTGTAATGAGCACCAAATACCTAGGTGAAACCTTCGACATTCACGGTGGAGGAATGGACTTGAAGTTCCCACATCACGAAGCTGAAATTGCTCAAAACAAAGGCTGCTGCCATAAAGGTGGAGCCAACTACTGGATTCACGGAAACATGCTTACAGTAAATGGCCGAAAAATGGCCAAGTCTGAGGGTAATGGCTTTACTCCAGAGCAATTACTAACAGGTGACCATAAGCTTTTGGAAAGAGGATACTCAGCAATGACGGTGCGTTTCTTTATGCTTATGTCTCATTATGCCAGCACTTTGGACTTCTCGAATGAAGCGCTACAAGCTGCCGAAAAAGGTTACAAGCGACTAATGGCGAGTGTCAACCTTTTGGAGAAACTAGCTAAGCCAGGTACAGCAAGTATTGATAAAGCCAAAACCCAAGAGCTGGGCGATATTGTAGATAAGGCCATGAAAGACTTAAGCGATGACTTCAATACAGCAAAAGCCATTGCTAATTTATTTGAACTGAGTACCAAAATAAATACCTACTACCAGCAACCTTCAGAGTTAGCAGTAATTGACCCTGAAGTTTTCGAACAGGTAATAGAGCGATTTAAAGGAATCATCTTTGACGTGTTAGGCCTTAGAAATGAGGCAGAAGCAGCTCAGGATGGTAAAACTTTAGATAGCGTAATGCAGGTGTTGATCGAGCTAAGAAAGCAGGCAAAATTCAGTAAAAACTATGCTCTATCTGATAAAATCAGAGACGATTTGAAGGCAGCCGGCATACAGTTAAAGGACGAAAAAGGGGGCGAAATGTCCTACACAATAAATTAAGGTTAGAGCGATCTCAAATCTTTAACCAAGCTAAGAATAGGACGTTATTCCGGAATTTTTCTTCCAAAACCACACAAAGCTTTGAAAGAAAAACATCCGGAGCCTCATTGAATAGATTGTTAATGCAAAAATCAAAAGCCATTCGTCATTCCCGACTCCGATTGGGAATCTCATAGAGCTTAGAGCATGTTTGAGGAGATTCCCACCTTCGCGGGAATGACCTTACTAATTGGCTTTTGATTTTGAAATGGCATGACGGTAAAAAGAAATTGAATAAGACTTATGATTCTTTCAGGAAGAGAAATTAAGCGAGAAATAGGTAAAGGCATTAACATTGAGCCTTACAATGAGTCGCAATTAAACCCGAACAGCTACAACCTTAAGCTTCACAATGAGCTGATGGTGTACACCAATCCGGTATTGGATATGAAAACTCCAAACCCGGTAGAAAAGCTGATCATTCCTGAAGAAGGTCTTTTACTAGAAACAGGCAAGCTGTACTTGGGTAGAACCATTGAGAAAACGGAAACATCAAAGTTTGTACCTATGCTGGAAGGCCGTAGCTCAATTGGGCGCTTGGGTCTTTTTATTCACGTAACCGCAGGTTTTGGAGATGTTGGTTTTAACGGTTTCTGGACACTGGAGATTTTTTGCGTTCAACCTATACGCATTTATGCCGGAGTAGACATTTGCCAGATTTTCTACCATACCATTGAAGGCGATTACGACACCTATAAAAGCGGCAAATACCAGAACAATACGGGCATTCAGGCCAGTATGTTATATAAAGATTTCGAGAAATAGTTACTTCCTAATACTCTCTAGTACTATTAATATTTTTAGATAAAATTAAGGGTTTTACCTAGAGCCTCATTAAATACATCTTGTATATTGTGTCAAAGTTGATTTAACTCATTTGGTGGTTATCAATGCTTATGGCTGGGTATTGGTTGCTTATATGAAAAAATTGGATTTTCATTTACCTGTGAGGAAATTATCTTGACTTGAGCCTCAACGTACCTACTTTCAGATTCTGTCTAGAATCTGACACTATTCACCTCCGAGACTGAACTAAGGCGTATGGATTTCTCCATGCGGTGACTTTGTTTATTTAACCATCTAACTGTGGTTATCTGTGTTTAGTCATGGGTGACCCTGCTTTACTTTTTGAGACAATAGTGCGTAGCGTGAACACAATAGATAGACATCAATTTGACGGAGTACTCCATCACTTACCCAACAACCTGCTCATCATAGATGATTCAGGAGTAATCATTTATGCAAACAATCAGCTTGAAAAAACCTTCGGATATACCAAAGAAGAAGTACTGGGTCAAAAAGCCCAAATACTCATCCCAGACTATCAGAGGAAATTAAACGCTAAAAAAAGATCAGAATTTTATACTAGACCACATGCACTTCCTATTGGAAGTGGCGTTGAAGTTACAGGAGTTAAAAAGAATGGGGAAGAATTCCCTATGGAAATAGGCTTAACTCCATTCAATAGAAATGGCGCTAATTTGTTAGCAGTGACCATTATTGACAATACTAAGCGAAAGAAGGTAGAGGAAGATCTGATCAAAAAAAACGAATTACTTAATCTAGGAGAGCAAATCAACCAAATAGGTCATTGGCAATGGAACGTTATTGACGATAAAATTACTTGGTCTGATAACCTCTACGCAATGTTTCAACGCGAAAAAGGCGGGGAACTCTGTTATGAAACCTACTTCAGCTATGTGTATGAAGAAGATAGCCAATTTGTATTAGGTAGAACTCAAAAAATACTTGAAGACAAACAGTTCTACGATTTCTTTCACAGAATAAAAACTGGAACAGGACAAATTAAAACCGTTCATCTTATGGGAAAGGTATTCTTAAATGAGCGAGGAGAAGTAGCCGAAATGGTTGGTACCTGCCAAGATGTAACCAAACAAAAAGCAGATGAAAAAAGGGTTGAACTTTTCACCCAGCAGTTACAAGCAAAAAATAAGGAGCTTGAAATGTTTGCCTATGTTGCCGGCCACGACCTTAAGGAACCTGTAAGAACAATTGGTGCCATGACCCAGCTTTTTATGCAAAGCAATGGTGCATCGCTGAATGAAGAAGGGCGAGAGCTAATGGAGATCATCTCCAATGCAGCAGGCAGAATGAAACAACTCATCAACGACCTGTCTGATTACAGCAAACTCGGAACTGATAGAACTCAATCTACTCATAACTGTACGGTAATAATGGAAGAGGTTTGCAAAGACCTTGCAGTGGCAATAGATGAGGCTAACGCAGAAATAGTTTTTAACAAACTGCCAGTGGTTCAATGCTATAGAACAGAGCTAAGGCTACTTTTTCAAAACCTTATCTCAAACGCCATTAAGTTCAGAAAACCCAATGAAAAACCTGTAATACACGTTTCGGCAGAACTTAATGAAGATTGCTGGACCTTTACAGTAAAAGACAATGGCATTGGTATGGCCAAAGACTGCCTACCAGATATCTTCCAGATTTTTAGAAGATTACACAGCAGAGAGGAATACCCGGGCACAGGAATTGGGCTTGCACATTGTAAGAAAATAGTGGAACTCCATGAGGGCGAAATATGGGTAGAATCCGAGCAAGGTAAAGGCAGTACGTTCTATTTTACCATTCCGCTTTCTTAGTCCATTTGACTGATTAACTCATACTGGAATAAGGTTTATATACTACAATCTGTAATCTACCGGCATAAGCTTTTGCCTACTGACCAGAGAGAGCTTATCTTCCCGAGTGAAAAGAGCACTGATACTCATATTTACCTTTCCAATAAAGGTTTACCAGTATGGTATTTCGCCATTATTGGGAGCCAATTGCCGCTTCTCTCCTACTTGTTCTAGCTACACAGTTCAGGCTATTAAAGAGTGGGGACCAATTCGCGGAACTTGGTTAGGTATCAGGCGTTTTAGTCGCTGTCACCCTTGGGGTGGCCATGGTTATGATCCGGTTCCGAAGAGAGATGGTCAGAAGTGGTTTTAGAATAGACAGAAATACTCTATTCAATGTAATTCCTTAGTTTGAATTTATACATGTCATGAAAATCGTATCATGGAATTGCAATGGAGCTTTAAGAAACAAATTCCACCTGCTAACATATCTAAACGCAGACATCTTCATTATTCAAGAATGTGAAAATCCAACTCTTAGCAAACACAAAGAGTATCAAGAGTGGAGCCATAATCATCTTTGGATAGGAGATTCCAAAAACAAGGGTCTAGGTGTTTTTGCCAAACCGTCCATTCAAATCGACAAGCTAGACTGGTCATGTCAATATAAAGACCACTCCGTTAAATACTTTTTACCCTGTACCATAAATAAAAGCTTTCAGCTATTGGCAGTTTGGACTCATAGAAACAAGTCTCCAAATTTTGGCTATATAGGACAGTTTTGGAAATACTTACATACCAATTTGGTGCACTTTGACGAAATCATAATTGCAGGAGACTTAAATAGTAATGCCATCTGGGATCAATGGGATAGGTGGTGGAATCACACAGATGTGATAAATATGCTAAAAGAGAAACGCATTGAAAGTGTTTATCATTCCTCGAGCGGAGAGCAACAAGGCTTTGAAACAACACCTACTTTCTTTCTACAGAAGAATGAGAACAAGCCATATCATATAGACTATTTCCTCGTAAGTCCACAGTTTCAGAATTTTAAAGATTTCAAAATTGGAAAACGAGATGAATGGATAAAGATAAGTGATCATGTGCCTTTAATATTCAGCTTTTAAAAACACTGTTCTCTTCTACAGCCACCATCTCTAAACTTAACCTTATTTCGCATTTGACTCTGTTGGAGCCTACTAGCCTAGGGTAAAAACATGAAATAGACATCTACTTCACTTTGGTTTTCTTTAGAGCCATATAACAATAGATCCATAAAAGAAAAGCAATTACTAAAAGAGGCTATAATTGCTTTTCCAACATTTTACAGCAAGCTTTAGTCTATGAAAAAGCTACTGCTCTCTACCTGCTTGCTTCCTTTATTTTTAGGAAGTTGCCAACCCAAACTCAAAGAAGTAGATAGAACGGTTTTAGCAGAAGAGTACATTCAGGCATTAAATGAATTCGATTACCCGAGCATAATCTCCTTATTTTATGACAGTGTGCGAATGAAGGAAATAGTTTATGAAACTACTTTCTCTAAGGCAGATTACTATAACCTATTTCAGTGGGACTCCATTTTTCAACCAGAATACAAGGTTCTACAAATACAGGAATTACCTGGCGAAAAGATTGAACTCCAAATTTCAAAGCTAGGCCCAAGAATTAACTTCCTGATGGACAACCCCATTATTACCAAAGAAGTATTGAGTTTTGAAAAAGATAAGATTTATGAGGTTGAAATAATTGAATACCTATACTTTGATGATGAAACTTGGGTAGCACGCAGACAAGCGCTTATAGAATGGGTTGCGGCCAACCACCCCGAACTCGATGGATTCATTTACGATCAAACTAAAGCAGGAGCTCTTAATTATCTCAAAGCTATAGAGCTCTATAAAGCCGCTAACAACCAATAAGAAGCAATAGAATAATTTTGGCAAGCTTTTCTTGTCTTATTTCTCTAACTTCTGCTCCAATATAAGTCAGAGAGAGAAATAGAGCTTGCAGAGCACTGCCAAAAAGTAAGCCTGCCACTCTACTAGCTAAGATATTTTTAGAAAAGCTGTATTGCTTAGATTTTTTCAATGAATAAGACCTCAGAGCGTTATTCATTCGGTATACTTAAAGAAAGAAGTTATGAAATGGACCTATGGAATTAAACAAAAAGCTACTGCTGCAGGCATACTAGCAGCCATTATGGGCTTAATTGTCATCAACAATATTTCCGAAAGAAAGAGGTTCAGACAGCTTGAAGAGTCCATCTCTTCTATTTATCAAGATAGGTTATTGGTAGAAAGCTATATTTTTAAACTCTACGATAACCTGCAAAAACAAAACGATTGTCTTCTCGCAGAACAACCACAGCTTTCGGAAGAACTTACAGAGTTAAAGCAAGAAAGAGAGCAACTTATGCTGCTTTATGCACAAACTTATCTGACAGAAGAAGAAGAATTGCATTTCAATGCTCTCAAAGAAACCCTAAACGATTTTGACCAAGGCACTGCTTTTGAGAATAAAACTGCTACCAATATGGAAGCCATTGAGCACCTGAATGCGCTCTCAAATATTCAAACCGATGAAGGAGCTTCTTTATGGGATAAGTCAGAACGAATTATTTCTGGAAGTCAGATTTCCTCTCAATTTGAAATGGCTATAGTAATTTGCTTGGCGGTAATTATTCAAGCTCTAATTCTATCTTCAAAATCGCTAAAGCCTAAAACACAAATCCAGAAACATAACCTGAACTAGTAAAGTGTTTAACATCTGCCCTCAGAAAGAGCAGTAGTTCATCAGTGCTTTTGCAGTTGGGCTGTTTCTAGCTCACTCCACCCCTAACCCCTGAAGGGCCAGTAGATCAACGGTTCAGTCGCAGCAACTGGCTTTCTGGCTTCCTGTTCTAGTTCCCGAGCTTCCGACTTCTGGCTCAATAGGCCGAAAGCTTGGCAGATCCTTCAGCTACGCTCAGGATGAAAAAGATGACCGCATCAGGTAAATGCTTACTTCTTGGAAGAGGTGCAATCCATCAGTATCCTCGGTAAGTTCCTACTTATGGCTTCTCGCTCCAAGTATCTAGCTCACTCCACCCCTAACCCCTGAAGGGGCGGTAGATCAACGGTTCAGTCGCAACAACAGGCTTTCTGGCTTCCTGTTCTAGCTTCCGACTTCTGGCTTCTGGCTCAATAGACCGAAAGCTTGGCAGATCCTTCGGCCACGCTCAGGATAAAAAAGATTACTGCATAAGGTAAATACTCAGTTTAAGCTTACCTCTTGGAAGAGGTGCAATCCATCAGTATCCTCGGTAAGTCTCCTTTTATGGCTTCTAGCTCCAAGCATCTAGCTTCCCGCTTCCGACTCCGAGCTTCCAGCTCACTCCACCCCTAACCCCTGAAGGGGCAATAGATCAACGGTTCAGTCGCAGCAACTGGCTTTCTGGCTTCCCGCTTCCGACTTCCAGCTCAACATTAGCCCTAAATCTCCCAATCGTCATTAATTTGGGCCATGGTATGATATGCTGTCATATCGTACTGACAAGGCACTACGGCCACATAATTATGGTCTACAGCCCACACATCGGTATCTTCACCTTTGTCATTGTTAACAAAATTGCCAGCTAACCAAAAGTATGGTCTACCATAAGGGTCTTTCCTATGGTCGAATTCCTCCTCCCAATGTGCCTTTGCCTGTCTACAAATCTTAATACCCTTTATCTTTTCATTTTGCTTAGGAGGAAAATTGACATTCAGTGCAACGCCTTTGGTAAGGCCTTTAGCTAGCACTTCTTCTGCAATTTGCTTCACGTAATCTCTGGTGTGGGAAAAGTCTGCATCGTGAGAAAAATCTGCCAGTGAATAACCTATAGAGGGATAGCCTTCAATGGCTCCTTCAATAGCTGCAGACATAGTACCAGAATACAAAACGCTTACCGCTAAGTTGCTACCATGATTAATTCCACTTACCACAAGGTCTGGGCTCTTATCTTTAAATACATGATGCTTAGCCAACTTCACACAATCGGCAGGTGTTCCAGAGCACTTATAACTCTTTATGTTAAGGTCATCAAAAAGATCTTCTGGAATTAAACGTAGCGGTTCACCAATAGTAATGGCATGCCCCATTCCAGACTGTGGACTATCGGGAGCAACTACGATTACCTCTCCTATTTCGGACATTACCTCCGCTAAAACGCGAATGCCGTTAGAAACTATACCGTCATCGTTAGTAACAAGAATAAGTGGCTTTGACATGCTTCAAAGATATTGTTTTATGCTGGAAGGGACAGAGTTTGTCTAAAGGGAATTGTCTGAAATTATAAGTTTTTCAACTCATTGTAATGCGCGACCACTTTGGTGAGATCAACCAACTTATCTACCCTCAGTCTTTCTCTTTTTATGAATTTCCGTAACTCCGAATGCTGATCAGGAAATGCTCTAATCACATCATTTTTAGTATTCCCTACTTCGGTGAGGTTGGCATTTTCATCTATCAGCCACAATTCATAAGCTAAATAGCGAAAGGTTACAATTTGATTACCCGGGCCATAAAATGGATCGTACATGCTTCTTCTAAAAGAACTTCGGTTAGAGGATGACCTGGAACGAGTGGCAATGTATTCTCTGGCTATAAGTGACACTCCACCTTGATGAATTAACTCGAAGATTTTCGGCCTACGGTATCCTGTCTGATTAACTACTGGTACGGCATAAAAAAACCTCATGGCCTTTCCTTTACCACCATCAATTGAAAAGTACTGAAACTGATTAGCGCTTAAGGTAGTGACATTGCTTTTACCAGTTTCTATGACCAGAATTACGTCTGCTGTTAAGTCATACTTAATTCTACCCTTGAGTTCGGTTCCGTCATTAAGCGTTACTGAACCCGTGTGAAACTTCTCACTAGGAAACTGCTGCCCTACGGCTGTAAGACCTCCACAAACCAACAAAGCAAAAAAGAAGAACGCTCTCATTACTATTATAAACTACGGTTTACCCTTAGAATGTTTCGTTTGTAGAGCGAACAGAAGCGAAAAATTATAGCTTCTTCATCTCCACATATTCTAAAATCTCTAAGCCATACCCTATTAAACCTACTCTTTTTTGAGGATTATTAGAAATGAGCTTGATTTTAGATATACCCAAATCTCTAAGAATTTGAGCACCTACTCCATAATCTTTGGTGTCCATCTTTAGACCGAATTTACGGCTCAAAGGTTGTTCTGTTACTCCATCTTTTTGCAACATTTTCATTTCATGAATAAGTCGCTGCCCTCTAGCACTCTGATTCATATAGAGTACCACACCTTTACCCTCAGATTCAATCATTCTAAGAGCATGTTTAATAGGGTTACCAGAGTCGAACTTAAAACCAAATATATCACCAAGGGTACTAGATGAGTGAACTCTTACGAGTACAGGCTCGTCAGGCTCCCACTCTCCTTTTATAACTGCCAGGTGCATTTCATTAGTATTGATCTGCTTATAGGCTTGTAAGTGGAAATCTCCGTATTCGGTAGGCAAGTCAATGCCCATTTCCCTTTCGATCAGACTCTCATTTTCTAATCGATATGAGATTAAGTCTTCTATAGAAACCAGCTTCAGGTTAAAGCGCTTTGCTACATGAACCAAGTCCGGTAAACGGGCCATGGTACCATCTTCGTTCATGATTTCTACTAGAACACCAGCCGGATTCAAACCTGCCAATCGGGCTAAATCCATAGCTGCCTCAGTATGGCCTGTTCTTCTTAACACCCCTCCTCGTTTAGCTCTCAAGGGAAAAATATGGCCTGGCTTACCCAATTCTTCAGGTCGAATGTTCGGGTCTACCAAAGCTTTTACCGTTTTGGCGCGGTCTGAGGCAGAAATACCCGTGGTACAACCGTGGCCAATAAGATCTACCGAAACGGTGAATGGAGTTTCATAAGCTGCCGAGTTATTGTCAACCATTAGGTTGAGTCCTAATTCATCGCACCTATCTTCGACAACAGCAGCACAAATAAGGCCTCGGCCATGAGTAGCCATAAAATTGATGATCTCTGGAGTTACTTTGTCTGCTGCACAGATAAAGTCTCCTTCATTTTCACGGTTTTCATCATCTACTACAATAATTACTTCTCCGTTCTTAATAGCCTCAATGGCCTCCTCAATGGTATTAAGCTTAATTTCTTCAGACATATCTCTAGTAAAAGCCCTGCAAAGGTATAAAGTTCAGCGGGGTGAAAAAATGATCATGAAATGACGGTACCCAGTTCATCATTGATCTCTTTGAGCATAATTTTCAAATGCTGATGCATTCTCATTAACTCATCTTGTTCATCTTGGTTTTTAGACTTTTTAAGGGTCTCTTCATTCTGATGAATGAGTGACTCCAATTTCTTTCTTTTCAACCTTAAAATGGCCGAATAAGCAGCATTCGGTAAATCTTCTGACTCATGCATTGTGCTGATTCGGTGCCTTTCTTCCCAACCCTCACTTACAAAGTATTTCATTTCTAGCATATCTATGACCAACTGACTCATAGACGGATTATTAGGCCCAATAAACTGATCGGCATCTAATTTCTTTCCTTCATCTAAAAGTTGAGTAGCCCAATTGAGTGTTTCCTCGATCAATTTATTTTCAAAATTGATAGATTCGGTTTCGCCCAAAACAAACTCGGCAATACTCATTTCTTCATCGAAAGGTTCATGACCATAATTGATTACGAGACGAAGGCATTCTCTTTCTACCGGAAAGGCAAGCGAACCAATATCTGGTTTCTTCTGCTGAGGTTCTGCCACAGGTGGTGGCAATTCTTCTTGATAAGCCTCCGGCTTTTTGTCTTTCCTTTGTTTCTGAATAATGAGTTTATTCAGCTCACTTAGCAATACCTGCTCCTCAACATCGAGCAAATTGGCACTGGCAGAAACATAGACAGACCTTTTAATTCCGTCAGGAATAAGCGATATACTCTCAATAATATCTCTTATTACCTGCACCTTTTTAGTAGGATCGGTTTGCTTACCACCATCGGTAAGAATGTCTGTCTTAAAGGTGATGAAATCTCGAGCGTTGCTTTTCAGATATTCCTGAAAAGCATCGGAAGTCATGGTTCGGGAGAAACTATCTGGGTCTTGCCCGTCAGGGAAAACCACCGCTCTTACATCCAGATCATTCTCGAGAATCATATCGATTCCACGGAAAGAGGCCTTAATTCCAGCACTATCTCCATCGTATAGAACAGTAATGTTCTTGGTGTAGCGACTGATTAGCTGAATTTGCTCCTTTGTTAAGCTTGTTCCGCTAGATGCCACCACATTATGAACACCAGCCTGGTGCATGGATATAACATCAGTATAACCTTCTACCAAGTAACACAGGTCTTCGTTCCGAATGGCCTGCCTTGCCTGATGGATTCCATAGAGGATATTACTCTTGTGGTATACATCTGTTTCAGGAGAATTAATGTACTTAGGCTGCTTCTTGTCCGACCTGAGTGTTCTAGCTCCAAACGCAATTACCTTACCAGCAACGTTTTGGATGGGAAACATTACCCTACCTCTAAAACGATCGTACTTCTTATTTTCCTGCCTGAGTATAAGACCGGCTTTTTCAAGAATATCTTCAGAATACCCTTTACTCTTGGCCTCTTTTAATAGACCGTCCCACTGATCTAAAGAATAACCAAGCTCAAAGGTCTTAATGGTTTGCTCATTAAAACCTCTCTCTTTAAAGTAGCTTAAACCAATAGACTTACCTTCTTCTGACTGAAACAGCTGCTTTTTGAAAAATTCACTAGCAAAGTTCAGTATAATGAAAAGACTGTCTCTTTCATTCTGAGCTTGAATTTGCTCATCGGTTTGTTCTTCTTCCTGAACCTCAATTCCGTATTTACCAGCCAGATACTTGAGGGCCTCAATGTAACTGATTCCCTCAACTTCCATCACAAACGAAATGGCGTCTCCACCCTTTCCTGAGCTGAAGCACTTGAAAATCTCTTTACTTGGCGAAACATAGAAAGAAGGAGTCTTTTCATTGGTGAAAGGACTTAAGCCTCTGTAGTTGCTACCTACCTTTTTTAGACTGACAAAATCGCTGATAACTTCGACTATATCGATACGATTTTTTATCTCCTGAATTGTTGAATCGCTTATGGCCATAAAGGGTTTCAAATATAGTTGATTGTGTTACGCGAAACATGAACTATTCCTATGTACCGATGTTTTTATTAAATGTCGGGCGAAAGCCTTTTATTTGCACCCAAATTTGAGAAGATGGCATTGAGTAAAGAAGCGGTTTTAGCGGCCTTAAGAAACGTTCAAGATCCAGATATTAAGAAAGACTTGGTAACTCTTAATATGATTCAGGACATTGAGATTGACGGAAACAAGCTAGGGTTTACCGTAATGCTCACTACTCCTGCGTGTCCGCTAAAGGAGCTAATTAGAAAAGATTGTGAAGAGGCAATTGCCAAGTACATTGGAGAAGATATTGAGGTAACAGTTACCATGAGTTCTCATGTAACTTCTACTAGAGATAATGCACCGCTTCTACCGGATGTTAAAAATATTATCGCTGTAGCTTCTGGTAAAGGTGGTGTTGGAAAATCTACTGTAACGGCTAATCTGGCTGTGGCATTAGCCAAACAAGGGGCTAAAGTTGGAGTTATTGATGCCGATATTTTTGGCCCTTCTATGCCTACCATGTTCAACTGCGAGCATGAACAACCAGGTATAAAGAAAGAAGGAGACAAAAACCTGATTATTCCTGTGCAACAATACGGTGTAAAGCTTATTTCTATTGGGCTATTAACCCCTGCAGAAAATGCCGTGGTTTGGCGTGGGCCTATGGCCAGCAGTGCACTTAAGCAATTTATTGCAGATACCGAATGGGGCGAGTTAGACTATTTATTTATAGACCTCCCTCCTGGCACCAGTGATATTCATCTTACACTAGTTCAAACTGTACCTGTAACTGGTGCTGTTTTGGTAACAACTCCACAGAAAGTAGCTATTGCCGATGCGCAAAAAGGGTTGAACATGTTTCAGCAAGCCCAAATCAATGTTCCGGTTCTTGGAGTGATTGAAAATATGGCTTACTTTACACCCGAGGAATTACCAGAAAACAAATACTATATTTTTGGTAAAGGAGGCGGAAGAAAACTTGCCGAGAAACATAACGTTCCATTCATAGGCGAAATACCTCTGGTACAAGGAATTAGAGAAGGTGGAGATGTGGGATACCCGGCCATTATGAATAGCGATATTACAGGAGAAGCTTTTAAAAATGTGGCAGAAGTTGTGGCTCAGAAAATAGCCATAAGAAACGCAGAAAAGGCTGAAACGAAGAAAGTAGAAATTAACGTTTAAAATATGCTTGAGAGAATTGAAACAGCACTTGAGAAAATCAGACCTTTTCTGATTGCAGACGGAGGAAATGTTCGTGTGCTGGAAGTAACTGAAGACATGGTGGTGAAGCTCGAGTTAGAAGGAGCGTGCGAATCGTGCCCAATGTCTCACATGACCATGAAAGCCGGAATTGAAGAGGCTATTAAGCGAGATATTCCTGAAGTGAAGGAAGTAGTAGCAGTAAATGTAGCCGAAGCTTAATAAAGAATTACAATTCTTTAAGAGGCGCTTTTTTTGAAGCGCCTTTTTTGTTGGTGGTCATTGAATTATCAGCTTAAATTTGACACGTTGAACTAATAGTTATCTTTGTTGGCGATTAGCCCTCAACGGATAAAATGATTTTCATTTTTGGCCGTTCTAAACTTTGGAAATGAGCAAAAAGCCCTTCAATATTTTAAGCTTTCTTAAGAACATCGGAATTATGGTAGGCATCGGATTAGTTGCCCTACTTTTCTTTTTTTATGTATACCTACCGTCTACTACCAACCACAACGAGACCATTACGGTACCCGATCTGGTAGGTAAGTCTTTCGATGATATAGATGAATTCTTAACCAATAGAAATCTTCAGTACGTAGTTACCGAAGACTCAGGTTTTTCTGAAGACTACGACCCTGAATTTATTCTTAGCCAAAATCCAAAGGGCGGTGCCAAGGTAAAGGAAGACAGGAAAATCTACCTTACACTTAACGCCAATGTTCCACCGCAAGTGCGCATGCCTAACCTGATCAACACTGACTTACCGAACGCAGCAGATATACTAAACAGCCACGGCCTTAAACTTGGAGAAATCTCTTATGTGCCAGACAGAAGAGTAAACGCGGTAATTTCTCAGAAATTAAACGATGAAGATATTACCACTGGAACCATGATTTACAAAGGTTCTACAATAGACTTAGTGATAGGTAATGGCGAGGGTATCAAAAGCTTTCCTACTCCAGATTTCCTTGGCAAGTCTGCCGATGAGGTTAAGTTTCAAATTCAAGCTTCAGGCTTAAAACTTGACGAGATTAACTACATACTCAACGACACCGTTCCTCCTAACAGAGTGTACAAACAACTACCTCCGGTAGGTGCTATGGTAAGAACTGGAGACTTAATTGAGGTGTGGATTAATAAGGAAAAAGAAGAAGAGGAAGAAGAGCCACAGCAGTGAGGAAATCAGTTTGGATCATAGGGCTTTTACTTCTCTGTACGATTGTGAAAGGGCAAATCGTTGAGCGCCCTCTTCCAAATACAATGTGGAGCCTTAACTCCGTTCCATATTCTGCGCAACAGTCTCAAGCTACTCTTAGCCTCCCCTTCTGGGACGATTTTAGTACCGCTTCCATTGTTCCTTCATCCAACCTATGGCTTAGTGGCAATCAGGTTAGAATAAGCAATGGCACAGGGGTAAATGCTCCTACTATAAACGTGGCTATCTTTGATGGTGTAGATGCTAATGGGGCACCTTATAATGCATCGAGCCTAATTAATGGAAAGACAGATAGCCTTGTTTCTCATCCTATTAACCTAGCTACTTTAGAAGCAAGCCAAGCCGACTCGGTTTACTTAAGCTTTTTCTGGCAAGTAACGGGCAATGGAGAATTACCCGATGAAGAAGACAGTTTAAGCCTTGAGTTTAAAACACCTGATGGTACATGGCGGTCTGTTTGGTCTACTACCGGTGGTATAAATTTAGAAACTGGAGAGTTTTTCCAAGAAAACATTAAAGTAAACTCTGAATACTTCTCAGACACCTTTCAGTTCAAATTTCAATCTTATTCAAGACTTTCAGGAGCTTTCGATACTTGGCTTCTAGACTACGTTTATTTGAACGATTCTCGCTACGAAGCAGACACAGCTTACCTAGACAGAGCCCTTACCCGAAAGCCTTCGTTCTTGACCGCGCCATACTCGGCAATGCCCACAGAGCAATTCTTTGCTAACCCATCGCGCTACTTACAAGAAACCAATGTTGGCTTCTACAACTTAAATTCATCTTTTCAACCCATTCAGTTTACCACAACCGTTAGAGAGTTAATTGCCAATGAACAAATAGAAGTACTGAATGACGATAGAGTGGCTAACCCCTTGCCCGGAGCTTTTGAAAGAAGAACCTTTACCTCTCCTGCGCTTTCTGCCAATTTAAATGCCTTGGCCGACTCTCTGTGGCTAGAAACCTCTTACGTAATCAGGTCTGGCGACAACTATTTTATTGAGCGTATTAACCCAGGTGTAGACACCACCTTTAACACCAACATTGACTACAGACTGAATGACACCGTAAAAGTAATTACTGTAATAGATGACTATCTGGCTTACGATGACGGTGAACCAGACTTTGCTGCTGGTATCAATCAAAGAGGTGGCAAATTAGCTTATGCATATTATGTAGAAGGAAGAGCACTGCTGACTCACATAGACATTAACTTCCCATTTGTTCAACAAGCTGGAGAACCAATTGAACTTTATGTTTGGAACAACCTGAATAATGACCCAGAATCGATCTTGTACCAAAACTCATATAGTGTCTTAAGGCCTTCTAGCATTGGCGAATTGAGAGCGTATGCACTAGAAACCCCAATTTTTGTTCAAGACACTATTTACATTGGTTTTGAACAAGGTACTAACGAGTTTCTAGCAGTAGGTCTTGATAAGAACATAGACTCTGGTGACAAGATGTACTATAACGTAAGCGGACAATGGCAAGAAAACGAGTTTGTGACAGGTAGCTTTCTCATGCGCCCTAGGTTCGATAAAGAAACCGCAGCCAACTTTGAAGAGGCAGATTCAGGCGAAGCCAGAGACATTAAACTTTACCCTAACCCTACTGAGGGTATACTTTTCTTTGAAGGTGAACTGGAGAACCTTTCGGTTTTTGACAATTGGGGCAAAGTGGCAAATTATGAGCTTAGCAAAGTGGCAAACGGATATACAATAGACCTAAGCTTCAACAAAAAAGGAATATATTTGCTGCGCCTTAGCCAAGGCGGAAATGTAAGCTTTAAAAGAATAATACTAAAGGAATAAAAATGGAGAACATCACCGTTCAAGAGGTAAAAGACAGATTAGATAACGGAGAAGATTTTTGTTTTATAGATGTGCGCGAAGTTTGGGAGTATGAAGAAGACAATATTGGCGCACAGAATATTCCATTAGCTGAAATACCCCATAAAATTTCTGATTTAGCTGAATTAAAGGAAGCTGAGATAGTTATTCATTGCAAGTCCGGTAAAAGAGCTTCTCAAGCCCAAATGTACCTAAGACAGCAAGGCTTCGGCAAAGTAATTAACATGACAGGCGGTATTGACGCCTATAGAGCTGCAGGGTTTTAGTCCCCACTCCCCATTAAAGAGACGCTTGATTCGCTAAACTTCTTGTGTTAGGATTGAATGAACCTCTAAAAGAGTTTCATCCAATCATTTACGTTTTGGTTATGGTAAACTTGTAGACCTAGTTTAGCAGCGGCTTCTATATTCATTTTATTGTCATCGATAAACAACCCTTCTGAAGCATTCAGTTGATGATCATTTAAGATTACCTGCCAAGCCTGAGGCTCAGGTTTTCTTGCTCCCACTTCTTGAGAGAAGTAGACCTGCTTAAAATAGTCATGAAAATCTTTTTGAGGAGAAGTATACTTGGCAATATTAAGAAACCTTCTTACATGGATTTCATTCGTATTGCTCATCACATATAGGTCATACTGCTCTGCCAACTTTTCTAGTAACTCAAATCGCTCCTTAGTAATAGGTCCAAGCATCGCATTCCATGCTTCGTCTAACAAGCCCTCTTCACCAGTAAACTCAAGCTCTTCTCTTAAGTGAGCGCGGAACGTAGGGTCATCGATCTCTCCTCTCTCATAAGTTTTGAAAAAATCAGCTTCGGCAGCTAAACTTTGAACCATTGGCAAAGGCTTACCAGAAACCTCAGCAAATGCTCTATAAGTAGCTTCGGTGTCCAAATCGATAATAACACCGCCAAGGTCGAAAATTATGTACGAGATATTTGATATTTCTATAGCCATGAACTTTGTTTAATTAAGGTCAAATATGTAACATTGCACTCCAATTTTCAACGGCTTTCTTAAGCAATTGAAAAGGGCCTATAACTCAGTTGGTTAGAGTATCTGACTCATAATCAGAAAGTCCCTGGTTCGAGCCCAGGTGGGCCCACAAATAGCACAATCGAAAGGTTGTGCTATTTTTGTTTATGGACGCACACATTTACATCCTTTGCAGCAAGTCACTAAATAAGTTTTATACAGGAAGCACTGAACTAGAACCCACAAAAAGACTTGAACTTCATCTTAATAAGGTATATGGCAATGAAAAGTTCACAAGCATTGCCAATGACTGGGAGTTATATTATCAGCATTTATGCTCAAATATTAGGCAAGCCAAGCTAATCGAAAACCACATCAAGAAGATGAAGAGCAGAGTATATATTCAGAATCTCAAGAAATACCCTGAAATCATGACAAAGTTATTATTGAGATACCCTGGTTCGTCCCGATAGCTATCGGGACAGGTGGGCCCACAAATAGCACAATCGAAAGGTTGTGCTATTTTTGTTTATGGACGCACATATTTACATCCTCTTTAGCAATTCAATTGATATCTTGTCTTGAAGTTGGTTTACACAAATAAGTGTAAAATAAACAAAAGCTATAAGACAAGTTTTCGGCATACGATATAACGAGAGTATCAAAAGGAGGTATTTTCAAACCCAACTTTAAAAGATACTTTGAAAACAGTTATAGAAGTACTTCAGAGCAATACTCTTCCCCTATCGAATCTGGCCTATGAATTAACTCGCTAAAAGCTTATTCTGTTGCTTTATTTTATTGAATAGATTAGAACGGCTGTTACTAATTGCCTCTGCCTGCTCAGAAATACCAAATCCTCCATGGTGATGTTCTCTAAGAAGATGGACTCCGCCTTACAACAAAATTCTCTGTACTAAAGAAAGAGCCTGACCTTTCATTTGGTATTTTAAAGCTTGTGATACATACAACAAATCAAGATTGACAATTTTCCCCCTTTGAGGGTGGCTTACAGCATGTTTTGCTTCATAATTTATATCGCTGCTCCATAATTTTTAAACTATCCTTAAACTTTATGAATTAGACAGCATAGTTCATATCCCTCACTTTGAGTTCTTCCTGACCTTTGTAAGAAGCAATTTATTTCAAACAACATTAAAAATTTAAGGTCATGAAAAATCTACTATTCATTCTTTTATTCTTTAGCACATTAGCCGCCAAAGCACAAGAAACAAGCGTTGAAAAATCAACCTTCGGAGTACAAACTGGAGTTTTAGGAATCTGGGCATACAATGAAGCAAAACTATCAAACGCCATAGCACTAAGAACAGAGCTTGGCTTTGATTTTGGTATTTGGGAAACTACTTATTACGATGATTATGATTCTCCGTTCATTCTCACACCTGTTATAGTGGTTGAGCCAAGATTCTATTACAACCTCAAAAGACGTTCAGAAAATTCTCAACGAACTGATGGAAACAGCGGCAATTTCATTGCTATAAAAACTAGTTACCATCCAGAATTGGCTCTTTTCAATACTGACGAGGCTCCAGTGGTAAGTGATTTCGCCATTATACCTACATGGGGAATTAGAAGAAATCTAGGAGACCATTTTAATTATGAAGCAGGAATTGGTGTAGGGTACAGCTACACCTTTGCAGAACGTGCTGGTTATTCTAAGGACAAAAGTGAAATAGAATTGAATATGCACTTGCGAATAGGATATAGATTCTAGCATAAACAGAGCAATTTTCTATACATCCAAAGATTCATTGCCGGGATTAGATTTTGGCAATGCTCCTAAAACATTTAATCACTTTAATTATCAAAAAAATGAAAAACATATTAATTATCATATTCACATTTTGCGCGCTACTCTCCTATGGTCAAAATGACACCAAGCCAATTGACAGAAACGGATTTGTTATTGGTTTTGGAATTGGCGGGGGTGTCATCAGTATATCCGACAGCGATCAAGCAGTACCTTTCGATGATGCTCAAGCCGGTGGCAGTTTTCCAAACTTGAAAGTAGGTTGGATGGTCAATGATCGTCTAGCCATTCTAGCAACCTACGCAGGAATGGGTTACGAACTCGAAGACAAAGACCGAAGTTTTGATGCATTGATGCCTTCTGTACAATATTGGGTAAAGGACCGATGGTGGATAAATGCCGGTGCAGGTTTGGCTATGGATTTTCCAGCATTCTATGAAGATAGTATTGAAGAAGAAGATTGGAATTTTGGTGGAGCAGTAGCCTTTAGTACAGGCTATGAATTAGTACAAAAGAAAAGCTTTGTATTAGACCTTCAAACACAATTGCAGATGGGATGGGCAAGATTAGACAATGATATAGATCGAGAGGTTGTAGTGCTCTCTTTTGAAGTTGGTTTTAATTGGTTTTAAAGCAGACACCATCTGAGAAGATCACCAATCATGGATAACAGCCTTCTAACGGTCGATTAATATAGAAAGCCTGATTGAATCGGGCTTTCCAATTACCTCACTATAATAGAATAGTTCTTTTTTAATTACATTTATATAATAATTACACCTTATATTTATTACATAAAGGTAATCTAATGAACCACTGGGACAAGTTATTAGTACGTGAACAGCTTGATAAAAAGCTTGTTAAATTTAGGTCTACACCTCCTTTACCGTCAAACGGATGGATAAAAACAATTCGGGAAGCCTTAGGGATGACAACTGCTCAATTGGCAAAAAGAGTTGGTGTTAATCAACCTCGCATAACTCATATGGAGCAAGCTGAACCCGAAGAAAACCTCAAGCTATCAACTATGAATAAGGTAGCTGAAGGGTTAGGGATGAAGTTTGTATATGGCTTTGTTCCTAAAGAAAGCCTTGAAAATACTGTTAGATCACAGGCTAGAAAACTTGCTTTAAGTCGCATGGAACGACTTGATCACACCATGCGCTTAGAGCTTCAAAACTTAAGTGAGCCTGAAAAGGAAAAGGCCATAAGTGATATGGTTGATCGTATCCTGATAGAGGGTGATAAAGAGTTATGGGAGATCAAATGATATTTGAAGAACCAGATGGCGCAACACCTCTCGATCCCGATGAAGCAGTTGGCTTAAAACTCTCTCATATATCTACCCGTGAAGAACTCAACCGTTGGGAACAGGAAAATATCAATCAAGCCTATTCTTGGTGTGAGAGAAGGCGAAATAAAAAGAATGTGGTTTCCGAAGAGTTCTTGACCACCCTTCACAAACAAATGTTTGGGAAGGTTTGGCAATGGGCTGGTGACTTCAGACGATCTGAAAAGAGTATCGGAATTGATTGGGTTCAAGTACCAATTGAGCTTCGCCAACTAATTAATGACATGAATTATTGGATAGAGCATGAAACATTTCCATCGGATGAAATTGCTGTAAGGTTTCATCATAGATTGGTGTGGATACATTTATTTCCGAATGGTAATGGTAGACACGCTCGACTAGCGACTGACCGACTGCTTATGGATGTTTTTGGCTTAGAGCCATTTACTTGGGGAAGTACCAACATTGACAACCAAGGGAATGTGAGGTCACAATATATTCAAGCATTAAGGCAAGCCGACAATCATGATTATTCTGGGTTAGTGGAGTTTGTGAGAACTTAAGCCCCAACAACAAGACCCCTCAAAATGATCCTAAGACTCCTATGCTTGTCGCAACTGATAACGGGTTTCAACAAATAGAATAACAAAAAAAGCCAACTATAAATCTATTTTAAGAGAGATCAACTCAATAGGCAACCACTGTCACCCCCTCCTCCTTCGCTTGGAGTTAAACCTCTTACTTCTGTATGGCTTCTCTGAAGTTGAATTAGACTTTGGTTTGTTTGACTTTGGCTGACCTGATTTCTTCCTTGGTTGGGTAGTCTGAGTTGACTTTGGCTTACTTGCAGCTGACAAATCTCCAGTAGGCTCAAAGCCCTTGATTACTTCAATATTTAGTCGGTGTTCGAGTAGTTTTTCTATTCCCTTAACCAACGGAAATTCTTCTGCATCTAGCAAGGAAATTGCCTCTCCATTTGCCCCAGCTCGCCCTGTTCTTCCTATTCTATGCACATAGTCTTCAGCTGCCTTTGGCAGTTCAAAATTGACAACATAAGGAAGCAAAGGAATATCTAAACCACGGGCTGCAATATCTGTTGCCACCAACACGCGTACAGTCCCTTTCTTAAATCCCGCCAAGGCTTTGGTTCTAGCGCCTTGGCTTTTCTCTCCGTGAATAGCAGCAGCTGTTATTCCGTTTTTGTTTAGCTTAACACTTAGCCGATTGCATGCGTGCTTGGTTCTCATAAAGATAAGAACCTGCTGCCAGTCGCCTTCTTTAATCATTTTCAAGACTACTTCAGACTTCTGCTTTCTATCTACATGATAGAGAAATTGTTGAACTTGTTCCGAAGCAGAGTTTTCCGGATTCACTTCTACTAAAACAGGATCTTGCAAAAACGAGCCAGCCAGTTCTTTTATTTCCTTCGAAAAAGTAGCCGAAAACAAAAGGTTCTGTCTTTTTGAAGGAAGAAGAGGAAGTATCTTTTTAATATCTCTATGAAAGCCCATATCCAACATTCTATCTGCTTCGTCTAGCACTAGAATTTCTACATGAGCAAGAGAAATATGGCCCTGACCAACCAAATCCAACAGACGCCCAGGTGTGGCAATTAGAACATCCACACCATTTCTTAAAGCTCGAATCTGAGGGTTTTGGTTAACCCCTCCGAAAATAACGGCAGACTCCACATGAAGAAACTCGCTATAGGTTTTTACATTTTCATGTACTTGGGCCGCAAGTTCTCTAGTAGGCGTAAGTACTAAAGCCCGAATTGGCCTTCGTCTTGGCTGATGGCCTTCGGAAAGGATTTGCAGAAGAGGCAGGGTAAAACCTGCGGTTTTGCCAGTTCCCGTTTGGGCGGAAGCCATTACATCACTTCCTTTTAAAATGTGAGGAATTGCTTTTTCTTGAATTGGCGAGGGAGTGGTATATCCTTTTTTGTTAATAGCGTGTAACAAAGACTTGGACAAACCAAGGGTAGCGAATGACATATATAAAATTAGAGTACTGCCCTATTGCATTATTGAGCCATGCAAAGTTACAGCTAATTCTAGCCATAGCCTATTCCTACCTTACTCATGAATTTAATCCTTGCTTTTACTCATTAAGAAAAATGGATACTTAAGGTTTTCCACTCTTATATATAAAAGAAGTAAACAAACTGCACTATCTAAGGAAGGCCAAATGGTTAAGCATCTTATGTTATCTTCCTGAAAAAATAAGCCATGAAACTCAACCTACTCTCAATCCTCCTAATCCTTTTAATAGTCAGTTGCCAACCTTCAAAAGAAAGTTCAGAGGAAAACTGGCTTTCTTATGCTTCTCCTAGCGAGCAAGGCTTCAGCTCTACATTCGAAACAGAGTTAGATAACTATATACAAACAGCAATAAACGACACCATAATACCAGGAGGCACGTTTCTAATTGCTAGGAATGGCCGAATAGTTTACCACAAAAGCTATGGAGAGATAACTGGAAATAGTATAAAAAATGAAGGGATTTACCGGATAGCATCTATGACAAAGGCTATTACTTCAGTTTCCATTATGCAACTGGTAGAACAAGGCAAAATTAACTTAGACGACCCGGTATATGAGTACATACCGGCATTTAAAAACCAAGTGGTCTTAGACCAATTCAACCCTAGTGACTCCACTTACACTACCTTACCTGTAAACAAACCTATAACCATCAGAAACCTAATGACCCACACCTCAGGTATAGTATATGGATCATTCAACCCAGGCAAAATTATGGCTGTATATGATCAATTCGATATGAACGTTGGGTTTACTCACCCCACATGGTCTACGGAAGAGTGGATTAACAGACTTGCAGAAGTACCACTAGCCCATCAACCGGGAGCACGTTTTTCTTATGGGCTCAACATGGATGTGATGGGAAGAATTATAGAAGTAGTCTCTGGCCAGAAACTAAATACCTACTTTAAGGAGCACATATTTGATGTTGTTGGAATGGAAGACACCTACTTTTATTTACCTGAATCTAAGCACGATAGACTAGTACCTTTAGCTCAGAAAATAAACGGCACTTTTATGTCTACCGATCAACTAGGCATGAGTGCTCTTATCGACTACCCAAAGCAAGGACCTAGGGATTTCTTTGCTGGAGGTGCGGGGTTAAGTTCTACAGCATTAGATTATGCACGTTTCATACAAACGCTGGTTGAAGGAGGTGGAGAACTACTTGGATCAGAAGCCATGGCTGAAATGACCAAAGACCAACTTCCTTTAGTGATAAATGACTATGAAAACTATCCTAAAGGCCCCGATGGCAGTTTTGCATTAGGCTTTCAGCTCTATCAAGACAAACCCACCAAGAAGAGTCCGAAATCTCCAGGCACTTATGAATGGAGCGGATACTTCAATACCAAGTTCTTTATAGCCCCTCAGCAAAACATGATTTTCGTTGGAATGACACAAGTGAATGCTTTTCAGGGAGGTGGTTTTTGGGATGGAATGTATAAACTTATTTACCAATCAATAAACTAAATTCGTATAAACGCTTACTAGGGTTTTACAAGAATTTCAAATTTTATTGAAAAAATTTTACTGACACAAAAACCTGACTATCAAATACTTAGCATTTATATATAAAGAGCAAAAAGTTAACCACTGAAAATCAGTCACTTGCAAATTCAAAATCCTTTTCAGTACATTTGCAGCCATAACAACGAAATGAAAAATTTCAACTCACATAGCGAAGCATTACAGCCAATAGGTAAATCAGCCTATGATCTATGTGATGAAAGCCGTTCGGGAAAGTAGAATTTTCGATATAAGATTTTTACAACCCGGGCTTTCAGTTCGGGTTTTTTGTTTCAAAAAAATTAAGAAATGCAGAAGATGACAATTCGCTTAGAAAACGTAGGACTAGCGCCTTTGGATTATCAAGATCACAGTGATTTTGAAGTTGGTAAAATATGTCTTTTGCAAATAAGATCGGGAAGAATATGACTTGACAATACCGTACATAAGCGCGGCATTGAAAAGCCCGGTCTGCATAAGGCCGGGCTTTTTTTGTGCCCAAACAAAATGAAACTAAAAAACCACCTCGCCCTTCGGGCACTCCTCCTAAAAGGAGGAGAGTTTAATTCCTCCCCTATCAAGGGGAAATGTCCGCAGGACAAAGGGGTAAAGAAGCTAAGGGAGAGGCAGAACAAGTGTCTCCTCAATCCCGAAACATCGGGAGGAGAGAGCCTGCCTGCCGCAGGCAGGGTTAAAGCCCTCAAGCAGTCTTTCTCCCGATAGCTATCGGGACGGACTGTGATGTTTGAAAAAGCTCCAATGTAAATAGCGGGGCATTGCATCCAACAATTGGTTGATCGCCAGCTGAAAGGAACAATGGCCTCAATGGAAATGCGATAACGAGGGAGAGTTATACTGGTCTGTAAAACCAGTGCCTCAGGCTGAGTAGGTTCGAATCCTACCATTTCCACGGAATATAATCGTCAGGTATAAGGCCTGATGAGGGTTTCAGTATAGCCCCATAGTGCCCAACTAGTAAGTCTCGGTATGCTACTTAGCTTGGTGACATATTCCCCCCATGCTTGTCGGAGGTTCGAATCCTCCCTACCCCACAATTGAATGAGAAATGGGGTAGTAGCTCAGTTGGTAGACCACCATGCTTTTAACATGGTAAATGGATTAGGTTTCCATTTTCAGAAGTTCATCGGGTCTTCTTTAAAAACCGATGCCAATACTGAAAGGAAGATTCAGTTTGCCCCTTATCTACTTCGGTAGATGAGGAAAGTTTTGAAAAAGCCAAGGTGGTTTAGGATATCGCCCAATGCAAGATTTGACTTCTGCTGTCACAGGAAGACGTTGCGAACTTCAGTTCCAAGCAAATTCCCCTGACTCTAGAACTCACTTCTGAATTCAGACTCAATAAACACCTCGCTTTGGATAGATGGCAAACTGTTCAACCTTTCATAAAACGAAACTATTTGGCCAATAGCGATAAATAAATGTTTAACCGAGGGAAACCTCACAACCATTGTAAAAATGAAAAGAATACGAATCAACGATGGAAAAGTCGGTTTGGTTTTCAGAAATGGAGATTACCGCAAAGTGATCACTGCAGGTACTACTTGGTTATCGCTAGCGGACACTGTAATGGTTTACAACCTTACCGATCAGTTCTACTCTTCTAAAAACTTAAACATCCTTTTGCGGGATGAAGAATTGGCCGCAATGCTTGAAGTAGTAGATGTGAAAGACAATGAGTTTGTCATTCAATATGCTGACGGCAAGTTCAAACAAGTTTTGAGTGTAGGAAAGTATGCTTTCTGGAAAGGTTTGGTGGAATACACTTTCACCCGAGTAGACTTAAGCGATTTCAACATCACTCAAGACATTAGCCAAGCTGTACTTACAAGCACCGATTTGCTAAGATACATCAGAGTTTACGTAGTTGAATCTTACGAAAAAGGACTCTTAATGATAGATGGAAAGTTGAAAAAAGCGCTTGATAAAGGCACTTACTACTTCTGGAAAAACACCACAGCCATCAATATTTTGAAGGCTGATATGAGGAAGCTTCAAATGGAAGTTTCTGGTCAGGAAATCTTGACCAAAGACAAAGCCGGTTTGAGAATCAACTTCTACTGCCAATACAAAGTGGTTGATATTGAGAAATTTCTTATCGACAACAAGGATGCTGAAAAACAGCTCTATGTATTGATGCAGTTAGCTTTGAGGGAATACATTGGCAACTACACGCTTGACGAACTGCTAGAGCAAAAATCTGCGATTGCAGAATATGTACTGGAAGTTCTGAAGAGCAAAGCCGAAACTCTGGGAATTGAAATCAGGGATAGTGGTGTCAAGGACATCATACTTTCCGGTGAATTGAGAAACATCATGAACCAAGTTTTGGTGGCGCAAAAGCAAGCACAAGCCAACGTGATTACTAGACGTGAAGAAACAGCTTCTACCAGGAGCTTGTTGAACACCGCCAAATTGATGGAAGACAACGACATGTTGTTCAAATTGAAGGAGATGGAATACGTTGAACGAATCGCTGATAAGATCAACAACATCTCACTTTCTGGTGGTAATCAGGTGGTAGATCAATTGAAGGAGATTTTCTCTAGGTAGTTGGTCTACCTGCTGCCACTTTAATGGTATGTCATCCCCGCGTAGGCGTGGATCTCCAAATGATAGGTGAGATTCCCGTTTTCACGGGAATGACGTCCAAAGAGAGGATAAAAAGAACATGAAACAATTACATAAAAACTGAGGGAATACCTCCCAATGCTGCGGATTCTGTGCTCCACTTTAGGGGAGCTGTCCGAAGGACTGAGGGGTATTTACCCTTTCAAACGAAAATGGACATTTACGAAGAATACATAGAAAGTATTATTCAGATGGCAGATCAAGCTATAGATAATGGCCAAGATGATGAGGCCAAAAGATGGTTTGAGAGAGGATTGTGTGAAGAGCCTGGTAGTGCCAAACTTCATTTTAGAATGGCTTGCCTACTTCTATACGGACTTGATGATAAAGCGGGAGCTGAACAGCATTATTTACTGGCAATAAAATTTAAGCCAGATTACCGAAGTGCTTATGTTAATCTCGCTCAACTCTATCTGGATAATGAGAAATACCTTGGTCTGGAAAACCTTATGCATAAAGCCATGAAGGTTGAAGGCTTCAACAAAACCTTTGTCTATGAAAACCTAGGCAAAGTGGCCGAAACTCAAGGTCAATTTAGCAAGGCGATTGCTTGGTACCGAAAAGGTATGATGCAAGCCCTTGACAACTATGATGTGGACGATTTGAAAGACCACATCAAGCGAAATAAGTACAAACGACTAAAGAAACGTTGGAAATTATGGCAACGAGAAAATTAACTGGAAAAGACCTGAGAAAGCTCGGATTCCCTGAAGGCAGAGCCATTGGCGAAGCCATCAAGGCTATGGAAGAGCATTTCAAAGGCAAATCCATATTGCATAAAAAAGCCATGTTGAAAAAGGTGGTCGGAAACCCTGGTCTTTACCTAAAACATGAGGCCTGGGGCCCTGTAGCGATGGCATTGATCATCAAAAAAGACCACAATGAAACACTGGCTTTGAGGGAAAAACGCATACCATATAATATATATGGAGCGGAAGGCATTGAGCAAGGGGCTATCAACCAAATGGAGATAGCCATGAAATTGCCGGTGACTAAATACGGAGCACTAATGCCCGATGCACACCATGGCTACGGACTGCCAATTGGTGGCGTGCTGGCGACTGAAAATGCGGTGATCCCTTATGGGGTTGGAGTAGACATTGGCTGCAGAATGTGCATGACAATGTATGACATCCCTCCTGCTTTTGTGCATCAGAACACTGATGAGCTAAAAGACATGCTGATGGAGAACACCAAATTCGGTCAAGCGGTATTTAAAAGGCCAAAGAACCATGAGGTGTTAGACAGAGACCTTTTCAATGAAATCAATGTATTGAAATCATTGAAAGACAAAGCATGGCAGCAAATAGGTTCTTCTGGAGGCGGAAACCACTTTGTGGAATTCGGCATTACCGAAGTCCATTCGGAGATCAATGAATTCAACCTGCCTGTTGGCAAGTATCTGTCGGTACTCTCTCACTCGGGATCGAGGGGGCTTGGTGCAAATATCGCGAGACACTACACCAAGCTGGCCATGGATATGACCAAATTACCGGGAGAAGCTAAGCATCTGGCTTGGTTGGATTTAGATACCGAAGCGGGTCAGGAATATTGGCAAGCCATGAATCTAGCAGGTGATTATGCTTCGGCATGCCACCACCAAATTCACGATAGGCTGGCTGCTGCCTTGGGTGAGCAACCACTGGCACTGATCGAAAACCACCACAACTTTGCCTGGAAAGAGCAAGATGCGGATGGAAAGGAGATCATTGTGCATAGAAAAGGTGCAACCCCAGCGGGCGAAGGTGTTTTGGGAATTATCCCAGGCTCAATGACTTCACCGGGATTTATTGTGAAAGGTAAAGGGAATGTGGAATCCATCAATTCAGCTTCACATGGAGCAGGAAGGGTACTTTCCAGAACCAGAGCCAAGCAGACGCTTTCTAAAAAGGAAGTAAAGAAGCACATCAAAAAAGCTGGAGTCACATTGATCGGTTCTGGTTTAGACGAGGCGCCTCAGGTGTACAAAAACATCCATGAGGTAATGGCTCAACAAACTGATCTGGTGGATGTAATAGGTACTTTTGAGCCAAAAATTGTCCGTATGTGTGGCGATGAAAGGTTTGGAGAGGTGGATTAGAACAGCCTAGAATCAATAAAGAGCCTTGTTAAAGCGCAAGGCTCTTTTACCTTTTACTAATCTTGTTTCTGGTAATATCACGCTGCTGATTACTTCTGAACTTTTTGGATGACTGAAGTGCTGAATGCTTGGTTTTCCTTCCTTGAACTCTGGCTCTCCACATTTCGAAGGAACTTGGTTTCATCTCTTTTCTCATCAACTTGATAACCTCTTTCTCAGGTAGACCAAACTGTTGTTCAATAGCATCGAAAGGGGTCCTATCTTCCCACGCCATTTCAATAACTCTATCTATATCTTCAAAAGACAAACCATGTTTCTCAATCATACTCAATAAATATACTTTTAGACCTAAATGTTTGAAATTCAAACAAAAAAGAACCCCTACACGTATTGCAGGGGTTTCCAACCATCAACTTAACCAGAATCACTATAGCATAGTGATTTGCTCTTGAAACTCTGTCATTGGCAGAGCAGTCTCTTTGAGCGCTTTAAAGCCTCCTTTTATGTTTACAGCATTGTAATAACCTGACGATAAAAGAATAGATGTGGCTATCATAGATCTGTAACCACCCGCGCAGTGTATATACCATTTACTCTGACTGTCTAGATTATTAAGGTTAGTGTTTATAAAATCTAGTGGAAAATTGGTTGCTCCCTTAATGTGCTGCGATTCGAATTCGCTCTCTTTCCTCACATCTAATAAGTTCGCCCCATTCTCAAAGATAGATACAAACTCTTCTGCTGAAACTTGCTCAACCCTCTGAACCTCTTCACCTGCATTGCGCCATGCTTTAATGCCACCTTTCAGAAAGCCTAAGGCATTATCGTAGCCTACTCTAGACAGGCGAACAACTACTTCTTCTTCCTTTCCCTCTTCGGCTAAGAAGACAATTGGGGTATTTAAATCGGTAATCAAAGCACCTACCCATGGCGCGAACGTATCGTCAATTCCAATAAATATTGAATTTGGAATAAAGCCTTCAGCAAACTGCTCCTTAGGTCGCGTATCCAAAATAAGCGCCTTATTCTTTCGTACTACTTGCTTAAATTCTTTTACATCTAGACCAATGACACCTTGCTCCAGTATTTGATCGATACTCTCATAACCCATTTTGTTCATTACTGCATTTTTCGGGAAGTATTGAGGCGGTGCAACAAGGTCTGACGTAACTTCTTGTACAAACTCCTCCTTAGTCATATCTGCTCTCAGTGCATAGTTGAATTTCTTTTGATTTCCGAGGGTATCAACAGTATCCGAACTCATATTCTTTCCGCATGCAGAACCTTGCCCATGACCAGGATAAACAATAACATCATCTGCTAAGGGCATAATTTTATTTCTAAGTGAATCGAACAAATGAGCTGCTAAATCTTCTCTAGACAAATCTGTTTTCACCGCCAGATCTGGTCGGCCAACATCGCCCAAAAACAAGGTATCACCTGTAAAAATTGAATGTTCTTTCCCCGCTTCATCAATTAAGAGAAAGGTTGAAGACTCCATGGTGTGACCTGGCGTGTGTAGTACCTTGATCTTTACATTTCCCAGTTGAAACACCTCACCATCTGTTGCTACATGAGCTTTAAAGTTTGGCTGGGCAGTAGGGCCGTAAACAATTGTTGCTCCAGTTTTCTTAGCTAAATCCAAATGACCAGAGACAAAATCTGCATGAAAGTGAGTCTCCAGGACATACTTAATGGTTGCTCCATTTTGCTTAGCCATTTCAATATATGGCTCAACTTCTCTCAAAGGGTCTACAATGGCCGCTTCACCGTTCGACTCGATGTAGTAAGCTGCCTCGGCAAGACATTGGGTGTAAATCTGTTCTATTTTCATATCTGAGTACTTTTTCCGATCAATGACTCAAAGTTGGAAAAAGCCTCATTTGCCTTGCGTAACCTATGTTACCTCATAAACTGATATATATCAGGATTCTATAGCACTTCAACCAGTATCAATTTTTGAATACATTTTTTTGCTGTTAACAACTATTGGAATATTTTCGTGGGAGCTCAAGAAATTGTGCCAACCAAACTAAGATTATGACTAACATCTTGCTCGTGGAGGATCGCGAGATTCTTAGGACATTGTTTTCGGATTTAATCGAAAACTATTGGCCTGATGAAAAACCTCTTTCAATAAACACATGCGGCTTTGAGTCTGCCGAAAAGCTGATCTCTGAGAAGGAGTATCAGATTTACGTTTTCAATATATCTACCAATAGTGCTTCTAACTTTAGCTTAGTCAAGCAGCTAGTGCAAAAAGGCCATTGCAATAAGTCTAAGATAATTATCACTTCTGTAGATAAGCCTCCAACCATAACTACAGACCAAGAAGTAGAAATTCACTATTGTAATGAAGACAACTTTACTGCAGAGTGCCTACCACTTATGGTTCAGTAAGCGACTACTTTTTCTTTTCTATTCCGAAAGTTAATTTGTAGTATTCCATGATAGGCTGAAAAGGGCCATACTTATGTTGCTCAGCAGAAAAATTATCTCGCCAAGGCCCGTAGGGTGTAGAAACAGGCTTTAGCTCCTTCTTTGGAAAATCGGCTTCAGGGTTTGCCTTCTGAGGTCTATCAAAACTGTTAATGTAAGCTGCCACATGGTAGGCCTCTTCATCGGTTAACACTGGCTTATCGTAAGTAGCTTGTTGAAATGGCATATTGGATTTAATGAACTCTGCAGCGGTGATTACTCGGTGCATTCCCGCTCCATGATTGTAAGAATCATTGCCCCATAATGGTGGAAACTCATAGAGCGCACCTTCATTTGGTCTCACCCCTTGTCCATCTGCTCCATGGCAAACAATACAATACTTCTGAAAAATCGTTTCCCCTTTAGAAAGATCTGCCTTTACTTCAGGTAGGTCAATAGCCACATACCCCTTATACTCAGCGAGTTTCTCTTCAGGCACATCTTCACTTAGCCACTTCATATAGGCTATCATGCCTTTCATTTCTAGTGTATTATGAGGCAGTTTTTGCCCATTCATACTGCGCTCCATACAGCCATCAATTCTTTCCTCCAAGGTGCCCATTTTGTCTTCGCGCCCTCGGTATTGAGGAAATCGGTTATAGACGCCCACGAAGCTTCCAGACCCTGGCTTAGTTCCGGCTTCTAAATGACAGCTCTGACAGGTAAGGTTATTCCCAGCAAATTGCATTTCCTCTTTTTCTGCCAAAGGACCAATAAGCTCAGGAGTTCTAGTAATTACATCATATCCTAACTTGATCAATGAAGCTTTTTCTTCGCCCTCCAAATCGGTAGTTATAGATTTAGGCTTCCAAACGAGGTTATTTGGTTTATGCTGAATGAGACCTATATGCAGTGCCACAAGGCCAAATAATGCAGAGAAAACAAGCAATACTATTGTACTGAGTAATAACCGAATTCTAAAAAGCAATTTGTCCATTTTTCCCATCTCCTTAGAAAAAGTTCAAGTAACCATTCTCTCTAAAGTGGATATACACCAAAATACTCAGTTTTTGATTCCGAACATATCAAAAGCTATATACTAGGCTTAAATCTGTATGAAAAAAGTCTGCATTATTAATTATCACTGATGAGTCGGAGATAGAGTTGTCCGACAGAAACCTATAAGCTACTAATGTTTCCAAGCTTAAACTACTTAGATTTTTTATGGGCTTAACTTTTAAAACAGCATCCCAATGAATGTGAGAAGGCAACTTGTATTTATTGCTTTCAACATCACTCGGTTTTGGCAAACGGTTGTAGGCGATTGAGCTGGTAAATTGATAGCTCATTTGCTCATCAGACCAAGCTTTTTGCCACTTAAACATAAGAGATATTGCATCCCTGACGCCTTCAATTCGTGTTCTTCTTTGAAAAGTATAGAAAGGCTCGTAACCCCACTCTCTTGGCATTAAAAACCTTCCGGCATCACTGATTCTAGAAACATTCAGTTGCATTGAATTATCCTTCCATTGCTTCTCAAGTCTCAAACCAAAATACAAAACCGATTGATCTACCTTATAAGTCCTGCTTTGATCGGAATTACCACCACTGCCTAAGCGTTCTTGATACATAACCTTTGCAGCAATACTCAAGCGGCTTTCAGAAAGTTGTAACCTCGGTTCAACTAGGAAGGTGTTCATCACCCCCTCAACCAAATAATTCCAAATATCTAAAGAGAGCCCTCCACTAAAAAGCTTATTATAATTGGCTACCAGCAAAAAATCAGATGCTATATTATTGCGGTAACCACTCGGAGATCCATCTTTATTAAAACCAACTCCTGCAACACCTAATGAACGCCCTATCTTTTCAAAATCTCCAGAAAATCTTGGCATAGACTTATGTATAATGGCCAATTGCCACGAGGCATTCTCAGCTTTATAATTCTCATACCAAATACCTTCTAAAGCATTAGGAAAAGGCCATTGCTCAGCTTTTAAAGCTTGAGCATTCTTAACAAACCTACCGACAGTTAGTATTTGTCCGTTGTGATTGAACTCAGCGTTAAGAACGGGAAGTGCAAACTCAGAATGAGCACTCATAGTTCTTAAGTTGAAAAGGTTAGCCTCATAAATTGGCCCTCTTCCCGTTATAGCATCTCGTTTCTCCAAGTTTTCTGTGCTTGGCAGGAAAACTCCATTAACCTGACCGGAAAAACTCAGCCAAGATTTAAGCCCATAACTTACCTTATAAGAACCATAGCCCACAAAAGCATTAAAATCAGTCAGTTCACCCTTGTTATTGGTAGACATATAGCGCATTGCCACAGCACCTTTTGTCTGAAATGGCTTTTCGTCTTGAGCCAGTAAAACTGTTACTGAAAAAGTAAGAACCGTGAAAACTATAAAAACCTTCTTCAACCCTAATGAGGCAGTTTATGCTTTATTCTTCCGTAAACGTAAGTTCCCAAAATTCCTGAAGCAATAGCCACAATAATTACGAAAACTCCATTTCCTAATAGAATAAACATTGGTCCCGGGCAAGCGCCAGTCATTGCCCAACCCAGTCCGAAAATGGTTCCACCAATAAGGTAACGTGGTATAGAAAACTGCTTAGGCGGAATAACAATTGGGTCGCCCGAGATGGCCTTCATTTTAGTACGCTTGATAATCTGAGTAATAATGATTCCCAAGACCACTGCAGTACCAATAACACCATACATGTGGAAAGACTGAAATTTGAACATTTCGTAAATCCTGAACCAAGAAACCACCTCTGCTTTGGTGAGGGTAATACCGAATAGAATACCCAGAAAGATATATTTTATGAATTTCATAAGTCTAGATTTAAAGGGAAAGAAGATGAGGCAATAGCAAGTGCGTCATAACCAGACCACCAATGAAGAAACCTATCACAGCTACCAAAGAGGCTGGCTGAAGATCGCTCAAGCCACTAATGGCGTGCCCACTGGTACAACCACCTGCATAGCGTGTTCCGAAGCCAACCAAAAAGCCTCCTACCACAAACATAATGAGGCCTTTTAGGCTGAATAGTGACTCAAAACTGAAGAGATCTTGAGGTACAATGCCCTCTCCAGGGTTGGCAATTCCCAGCTCTCGCAAATCTGCCACAGTAGCTTCTGATATGGCAATAGTGGCATCTGGCATTAGGTATTGATGAGCAATGAAGCCTCCAATTACTGTTCCTGCCAAGAACAAAAGGTTCCAAGTTTGCTTTCTCCAATCAAAGTCGAAGAAGTCACAAGACCTGCCCCCGCCTAACATGGAGCACATATTTCTGAAGTTTGCAGAAAGGCCAAAACTGTTGCCAAAATAGAGCAATGCGAACATTACAATGGCAATAATGGACCCGGCAACATACCACGGCCATGGCTGTTGAATGAATTCAATAAGATTGTTCATTTGATTTTTTATATGACCCCGAGCCTGAAGTGGCTCAGGGCAATTATTAGTTTAGAGTGCTTGGACAAACATAATCCGTTACTGGAATACCTACCTCCTGAATGGCTTTAAAGCCACCAGCTACATCGATAATTTTATCGTATCCTCTTGATTTTAAGATGGAAGAGAAGATCATAGATCGGTAACCACCGGCACAGTGAATGTAGTACTCAGTGTTTTTATCAATTCTTGCCATTTCATCGTTGATGAAATCTAGTGGCGTGTTTTTCGCTTTTTCAATGTGTTCTGCCAAGTATTCTCCAGGCTTTCTCACATCTAAGACATTGGCAGTTCCTTCTTCGAGTTTTTCCTTCAATACATCAGCTCCAACGGAAGTTACTGAATCAATCTCTTTTCCGGCTGCTCTCCAGGCTTCCATTCCATCTTTCAAATAGCCAAGCGTATTGTCATACCCTACTCTAGAAAGTCGGGTCACCACTTCTTCTTCTCTACCTTCATCGGCTAAGAAAATAATAGGTTGCTGAAGATCAGGAATCAAAGCTCCTACCCAAGGGGCAAAGCTCCCATCGATACCAATGAAGATTGAGTTAGGAATAAAACCCTTGGCAAACTCCTGAGGCTTTCTGGTATCTAACACCAAAGCGCCTTCGTGATTGGCCATAGCTTCGAAAGTCTCTACACTCAAAGCTACCTTTCCAGTTTCGAGTATCTTATCGATGCCATCCGTATTGGCAGATTTGTTCATGGCCACATTTTGAGCAAAATATTGAGGAGGTGGAAGCAAACCATCGGTCACTTCTTTGATGAACTCCTCTTTGGTCATATCAGCCCTCAAAGCATAGTTTACTTTCTTCTGATTGCCCAAACTGTCTGTGGTTTCCTTGCTCATGTTTTTTCCACAAGCCGAACCAGCACCATGAGCAGGATAAACAATTACATCGTCTGGCAAGGTCATGATTTTCTCTCTCAGGCTATCGAATAACATTCCCGCCAAATCTTCTTGCGTAATGTCGCCCTTTTGAGCCAAATCAGGTCTACCTACATCTCCGATAAATAGCGTATCTCCACTGAAGATTGCATGCTCTTTTCCTTCTTCATCAATAAGTAAGTAGGTAGAGCTTTCCAGCGTATGACCTGGAGTGTGCAATACTTTAATTTTCACATCGCCCAGCTCAAAGATTTCTCCGTCAGTTGCCTTATGGCTATCGAACTCAGTTTTTGCGCCTGGTCCATAAACTATGGTTGCGCCTGTTTTCTTGGCTAAGTCCACATGACCAGAAACAAAGTCTGCATGGAAATGTGTCTCGAAAATGTATTTGATAGTGGCCTTATTTTTTTCGGCCATAGAAAGGTATGGATGTACCTCTCTGAGCGGATCGATGATAGCTACCTCGCCCTTACTTTCAATGTAGTAAGCTCCTTGCGCTAAACAACCCGTGTAAATTTGATCTATTTTCATTTTGCTTTTCTTTTCTCGTTAAGTCGATATAAAGACAAGGTCAGTGTAAATTACGTTCCAACTTCTGAAAGCTGAAGTAACTTAAGTTACATTAGGCATTGGTTTGACTAACCAAGTGCGCTCTTCCATCTTCAAACTTACCTGATAGACAGTAATTTACTGCATCGTTGGTAGTTAAAAAGAAGGCATGTTTCTCACCTTTCTTAATCAATTCGTTTTTATAAAATGCATCTCTTACCGGGCCAATTACCTCGGCAAAAAGCATGGTAATGTTCTTCTCTTCTAAACTTTCAATAAGCTCGCGAAGTCCAATGACTCCGGTAGCATCTATGTAGGCTACCGAAGCGGCATCTAAAACCACATACTTTAGCTCACCATTTCTCTTTTGCACCTCATTCATCACCTTGTCTTTAATGGTTTGAATGTTGACAAAAGCAAAAGGAGCGTCCACCCTCAACACCAACAGTTCTGGCCAGGTTTCCAACTCATTAAAACGTTTTACATTTCTATATTCTTCAATACCTTTTACCCTTCCTAGCACAGCCATATGTGGGTTTGCCGCTTTGAAAAGAAGAATTAAGATGGATAGAATAATACCAGTAACTATACCCGGCACCATACTGAACTGCAGCGTCACAATAAAAGTAGCTAACAGCAGACCGAACTCCACTTTGTTGGTTTTCCATAGGATTCTTACATAGCCTATATCTATAAGGCCAGAAACGGCTACCATTATAATTGAAGCTAAAATAGCATGTGGCAAATTGTAGAACAGCGGAGTGAGGAACAGCAACGTCAATGCTACCAAAACAGCCGAAATAATAGAGGCTAAAGGCGTATTGGCACCTGCCTGATGGTTTACTGCTGAGCGTGAAAAGCCACCTGTAACTGGGTAACTTTGAAATAGTGAGCCGACAATATTTGATGCGCCCAAGGCTATCAATTCTTGGTTTGGAATCACCTTATAATCTCTTCTTTTGGCTTCAATGGCTTTAGCTACAGAGAAAGCCTCCATAAATGCTACTACGGCAATGGTTAGTGAAAGTGGAAGCAGCTTTTGAATAGTCTCGATTGAGAAATCTGGAATGATGAGTGACGGCAATCCACTTGGTACTTCTTTCACTATACTTACGCCTTTAGCCTCTAGCCCAAATACCGCCACAACCAGAATACCTATAACAACCGCCACCAAAGCGCCTGGAATCTTTTTGTTGATCTTTTTCGCTCCTTTGATGAGAATAATTCCAGCAATACCTAGAAGCAAAGTGAGCAGATGTGTTTCATCGATTTGACTGATAGCACTACCAATAATTCGATGTACTTGATTACTTTTTTCTAGCTCAACCCCGAGGAAATACTTCAGCTGATTCAATCCAATAATCAATGCGGCCGCTGAAGTGAATCCACTGATAACAGGCTTGGCTAACAGATTGGTGATAAAACCCATTCTAATTACGCCTAGCAGAAATTGAGCAGTTCCCATAAAGAAGGCCAACATAATAGCGTAAGTGATGTATGCTTCGCTCCCTTCCATGGCCATCACTGATACCCCAGTTGCTACCAAGAGGGAATCCATTGCTACTGGAGCTACTGAAAGTTGACGAGAAGTACCGAAGATAGCATATATAATCTGAGGTACTACTGAAGCATAAAGACCATAAACTGGTGGTAAGCCCGCGATAAGCGCATACGCCATTCCTTGAGGAATTAGCATTACCCCTACCGTTAAGCCGGCAAATAAATCACCGCTTAGGTCTGACTTTTTGTAGTTCGGTAACCAAGAGAGTATGGGTAAAAACTGCTTCACTTTATTCTGATTTAGCTGACACAAAAGTAGGCCAGCTCAGAAGCTGTAAAAGTAACTAAAGTTACGAAAGCTGATAAATGATCATCAGTTGGTTATTTGGCATTTGTCTCGAATCTTCTCAATTTCAAGCATTGGGCGCATCTAAAATCAAAAAACTTCTAACTCTAATTACTCTGATGATTGTTGGGGAAGCTATTTTCTTCCTTCCCTTTGTAATTACTAGAGTGTTCAGACCCACCTTTCTAACTGTTTTTGAGCTAGACAACCTTGAACTGGGAACAGCCTTTTCTGTATACGGAATTGTAGCTATGGCTTCTTACTTTTTTGGTGGGCCTATTGCCGATAGGTATTCACCAAAAAAGTTATTAATCTTTTCTCTAATTGCCACCGCTTTAGCTGGGCTAATAATGGCCGGAATCCCTTCATTAACTACTTTGACCATACTTTACGGTTTTTGGGGCTTGAGCACTATTCTGTTTTTCTGGGCCGCATTCATTAAAGGCATTAGACAGTTTGGTGGCGAAGAATCTCAAGGAAAATCTCAAGGCTTAGTTGATGGTGGTAGAGGATTTGTAGCTGCTTTAATAGCCTCCTCCTCTGTTTTTTTATTGGATGCACTACTTCCTGTTTCGGCCGATCAAGCAACCAAGAATCAACTAGAAAATGGATTAAGCCTCATTATTATATTCTTTTCAATTTTAGTTCTGCTCACAGCAGTGCTCGTATGGAAAGCGCTGCCCAGTGCAACTTTAAAGACGACTGAGAAAGTTGAAAAAATGAGCCTAAGCGGTGTAAAAAAGGCTATCTCTCACCGGTCAGTTTGGCTCCAGGCCATCATTCTACTTTGTGCATACGTGGGCTATAAATGTACAGACGATTTTGGCCTTTATGCGCAAGATGCCTTTGGCTATGATGATGTTGAATCGGCACACATTGCGACCATCTCCTTCTGGATGCGACCTATTGCTGCCGCTTTGGCTGGTTTTTTAGGTGATAAACTGGTTCATTCCAAAATAACCAAGGCATGCTTTGTTATTCTCATATTAGGTTCAATAATAATCAGTTCTGGTGTTCTTGGCGGAGATATTTTTCTTCTCATAGCCCTAACACTTGCCAGCACAAGCCTAGGAATTTATGGACTCAGAGGCCTCTACTATGCCCTTTTTCAAGAGTCGAAAATACCACTATCCTATGCAGGAGCTGCCATTGGCTTTATTTCTGTCATTGGCTATACTCCAGATGTTTTTATGGGTCCACTGATGGGCGTTTTATTAGATAATAATCCTGGTGAACTTGGACATCAATACTTATTTGGTGTTCTGGCTGTTTTTGGAGTTATAGGCTTGATGGCTTCAGTTTTATTTGGAAAGGATAGCTCTGTAACTGGCGAAGAAAGCCAGAGTATTTAACCTCGCTATAAGTACACTTTCTCAAAGCCTATAATTTGGCTATTTTACAAATGTCAATTCAACCTTATGCAAAACATTAAACTCACTTTAGCCATTTTGGTCATGGCCATTTTTGGCTGTCAATCCAATAACAGTCAACCAACCGAAACTAAAACCAAAGCATCTTATCAAGACCTTGTTCAGCTTTTCAAAGATTGGCGGGCATTTGAAAATCCTCCTATACTCAACGGTACACCTGACTATACAAAAGTAACTTTTGAAATACGTTGGCCCGAGTTTAAAACACTACAAACGCAGCTACATTCGATGGACACTACTGGCTGGTCAATCCCTGAGCAAGTAGACTATCATATTGTTTGGGCTGAAATGAATGGTTATGATTTTAATCATCGTGTACTAAAACCATGGCAAAGAGACCCAGCATTTTACAAAGTAATTTGGATGCACAGAAGCGATGTACCAGCCCATGAAGGCCCAACCAATCACGGAACCGTTGAGGTATGGACGTATAACTTTCCTCTTATCGCTGATAAAAAGGACGAGTTTCTTCAAGGTATTAAGACAATTCCCACATTTAATGAGCAAGCCAAAGAAAACTTAACCGGCAATGCCAGAGACCTTTGGATAGCCGGAATTAGAGACATCAAAACGCAATCTCAAGACTTGGAGTCCTTGAAATCATTGGCTGGAGTTGCTGAAGATAACTCTTTGATGGACGCCATTGACCAAGCCATTTCATCGACAAATGAATTAGCAGAATGGCTAGAAAATGAGTCTACATCTAAAACCGGTCCTTCAGGCATAGGCAAAGAAAACTACTCTTGGTACTTGCAAAATGTGCATTTAGTGCCGCTCACCTGGGAAGATGAGGTAATGATACTCAAAAGGGAGTTGGCCAGGGCCTGGTCTGCCTTAAAGCTAGAAGAACATCGCAACCGCAAATTGCCTGAGCTTACTGCGGCTGGCTCGCCAGAAGAATATGATGCCATGGCCGATAGATCTGCCAAGAGCTTGCTGAAGTTTCTAGACGAAGAGGAAATAGTTACTGTAAAAGACTATTTCGAACCAGCCTTGAGAGCACATTTAGGAGAGTTTATACCTAAAGAAAAGCGAAACTTCTTTACCATTGGCGAGCACTTTGATGCCCGCCCCTTATACTCTCATTTTTACCACTGGTTTGAACTGGCCAGAATGGACAATGAACCTCACCCCAGCGAAATTAGAAGAGAGCCTTTACTCTACAATATCTTCGATTCGAGAAATGAAGGTACTGCCACCGCTGTAGAAGAGATGTTTATGGATGCCGGGCTATATGAGGATGATCCGAGAGTAAGGGAAATTGTGCTCATCATGATTGCGCAAAGAGCAGCTCGTGGATTAGGCTCCCTATACGCTCACGCCAATGAAATGACCATGGAAGAGGCAGGTGGTATTCATTCAGAATTCACTCCTAGAGGCTGGATGAAAACCGAAAAGGAACTGCTTATTTTTGAACAACATTTGTACCTCAGACAACCAGGCTACGGCACCAGCTACATTACTGGAAAGTATCTTTTAGAAGCTGCTATGGCTGATTATGCTAGACTGAATGAAGATGACTTCAAGCTAAAAGACTTCTTCGACCAACTGAACTCAATTGGCTCAATACCTATTGCGCTTGGTCATTGGCAAATGACAGGAGTTAATGATCAGGTATTAAGCATTACCACAAAAGAAGACTGATTGATTTCATTGATTAAACACAAACTATAAACCTCTATCAAACACTGAATAAGGCATACACAGTCTTATCATTTAAGATTACATCAATTATCACCTGAAAAAAAATAGAATGCATCATACTGAATATCAACCAATTGAAAATTGATGTAAAATATTTTTAACATAGAGTACAACTTTTTTTACCTTTAGTACGTCATTTTTTACATAAGGTCAAATTTATCATACTAAGCAATAAGTCATGGATTATCGTGAAAACAAGAATTGGGTCAACATGCTGGCAGCTATTATAGTACCAGCAGTCTATTTCTTCTTTATTTTTCAAGACTCGCCACAAGAAGGATTAAACACAGATGAACTGCTCAAATTTTGGGGCAAGCAAATGATGGTGTATATACTAGTGGCCATTGGAGTTAGAATAGGAATTGAAATATTATACGCCATAATCTATTCAGCCATAACAAAAGAGGCTGTTCCCAAGACAGACGAAAGAGACAGGCTCATAGAGCTTAAATCCAAGAACATCAGCCAAATCATTTTCATCTTCGGGATTATTGCCGGAATGGGTGCTCTGGCTATGGAAAAGTCTGTCAACAGTTTCTTTTTAGCATTTTTAATTGGAGGCGTTATTTCAGAGCTAGTTGAAAACACCATCCAACTGGTTTACTATAAAAGAGGATTTTAATGGCGAAGTATAAGATTGAAAATAAGATAAGAACGCTTCGCTTTATGAACGATGAGATGACACAGCAACAGTTAGCAGATAAGGTAGATGTATCTCGTCAAACAATTGTGGCCATAGAAAAGGGAAAATACTCTCCTACACTTGAGTTGGCCTTTAAAATAGCACAGGTCTTTCAGGTTCCTTTGCATGAAGTTTTTTCCTACGAGCCCGAGGTAAAGTAAATCAAGACACATGAAAGCGTATATCAGGAAAAAATACGGTGGACCAAACAAGCTACAATTGCTTGACTTTCAAAAGCCCAGCCCGAAAGAAGATGAGTTACTAGTTAAGGTGGTTGCAACATCTGTTAATCCAGCAGATTGGCGTGTAATGCGTGGCACGCCATACATGATTCGCCTGATGATGGGAGTATTTAAACCTAAAAACCCCTTCATTGGAGCAGATGTTTCTGGCATAGTAGAAAAGGCTGGCAGCAAGGTAACTCAGTTTAAACCAGGAGATGAAGTTTTTACTGATGTAATGGGTACTGGAGCAGGTGCTTTTGCCGAATATGTTTGTGTAAAAGCATCGCACTGGGTTAGCAAACCTCAAGAAGTAAGTCATAAAGAAGCCGCTGCAACTCCCATAGCAGGAATTACAGCATGGCAAGGCCTCAATGATATTGGCAAACTTCAAAATGGTCAACAGGTCTTGATTAATGGTGCTTCTGGCGGAGTAGGAACATTTGCGGTTCAGATAGCTAAGCATATTGGGGCTCATATTACAGCCGTTTGTAGCACTTCTAAAGTGGAAATGGTAAGGTCATTAGGTGCTGATGTTGTTATTGATTATAAGAAAAATGATTACCGAAAGTTAAATCAACAATTCGATCTGATTTTTGATGCAGTAGGCAATGTTAGCCCATCTCTAGCCAAGCGTTTACTTAAGCCAAGTGGCATTTGTGTAATGGTTGGCTGGGGTGGTTTTGGTCGCTTCATTGGCTTTAGTCTAGGAAAGCTCTGGCTCTCTAAGGCTTCTGATAAAAAATTAGAATCGTTCACAGCAAAAATGAAAACTGAAGACCTTTCGTTATTAGCAGAACTAATAGCTACTAATAGGTTAACACCCATGATATCAGATCATTCTAATTTCAAGGAATTACCAGCAGCTATTGCTTTTCAAGAAAAAGGTCATGCAGCAGGAAAAGTAATAGTAACGGTCTCGGAGTAGCACAGCTCAACCGAGGAATTAGTGACTTCAGCCAAGAAAATATCCGCTTCGGTAAGTCATTTATGGAACTAAAAAGAAAAGAATAGAGATTACATTAAAATATCAACTCAACAACACCGATGAAACTCTTAATATTCAAAACTAATATTGCCAACGAGAGCAGAATCAAGAAGGTCAACGCACTGCTCGCTTATAACCCAGGTTTAATGGATTGGTCTATCGACATGGAAGACCGAGATAAGGTGCTTCGCATAGAGGCTGAAGACCAAGTAGATGAATCTGACGTAATGGAAATTGTCAACTCTTGGGGCGTAGAATGCTATAGTATGGAGGATTGAGCTTGTAATGCATTAATGCCATGATTGTTCTAAATTGAATGGTTACTAGAACACATCATGGCTAATACATACACTCAAGTACATATTCAGGTGGTTTTTGCAGTTAAAAATCGAAGTAGTTTGATTCATGCCACTTGGGAAGATGCTCTTTTTCGTTACATCACTGGTATCATTCAAAATCATGGTCATCGAGTATTGCAGGTTAATGGAATGCCAGATCATGTTCATATTTTATTCGGAATGAAGCCAGATCAGGCCTTGTCTGACTTGATAAAGCAGGTCAAACAAGATTCTTCTAAGTGGATCAATCAACAAGGATATGTTCAAGGCAAGTTTTCATGGCAGGCAGGCTATGGCGCATTCTCATATAGCAAATCGCAGATTCCTAGGGTGGTTAGGTATATCCAAAATCAGAAAGAGCACCACAAAAAGAAAACGTTCCGAGAGGAGTATCTGGAATTCCTTAAAACCTTTGAAATAGATTTTAACGAGGGCTATATTTTTAAAGAGGTGTAATGTGATGTACCTAAAGGCACATTAAAAACAACTTTTGCATCTAATGATTCTACCGAGATGTAGTCCCTAGCGGGACATAAGGAATACCACAGGCTGACTCGGCAGTTGGCTTTATAATATATTTACCGACAGACTGTAATTTCTCTGGAATAAATGAAGTCAAGAGAGTAATATCCGATGCCAGTCTAAGCCGAATTCAACCCAACAAACTCTGCAAGCTTACCCCCTTTAGAGGTTAAACATTGGTGAAATTCGGATTATACGATACCCGATTTATTCCTATAGTTACAAAACAAATGTCATGTACCTAAAGGCACATGCTGGTCGAAAAACAATTATAGCTACCGACATGTGGTCCCTAAAGGGACATAATTGCATCCTATTATCTTTTTCTCAAAATACCCACGATTGTTAATAGAATCAGTGCATGCTCATTAAAACTAAATACGCTTAAGAGAACAAGACAACCTTACCCCTTTAGGGGTTAAACATCCGTAGACCTGAAGATTGCAGGATATACCATTTATGCCTTTAGGTACAAAACCCAAACTTGCATTATTTCATGTACCTAAAGGCACATTAACAAATTTCTCCGTTACCAAAGAGCTACCGATGTGTAGTCCCTAGTGGGACATAAGGAATAACACAGGCTAACTCGGCAGTTGGCTTTATAATATATTTACCGACAGACTGTAATTTCTCTAAAGTAGCCGAAATCAGGAGAAAGTAGTATCTAGCGCCAGTCTAAGCGGAATTCAACCCAACAAACTCTTCAAACCTTACTCCTTTAGGGGTTCAATATTGGTGAAAATGAGATTATACGATACACGATTTGTGCCTTTAGGTACAAAACACAATGATTATCACAACACCTCTATCCTATTTCTGTGCAGCTCAATTTTATCTTCTCGTTCCAATTTTTTTAGGAGGCGAGATACCACTACCCTAGAAGTGTTCAATTCTTGAGCAATTTGTTCATGGGTTTTGTTGATGACGAATGAACCTGTGCTCTGCTTTTTGTCAAGCAGATACTTCATTAGCCTCTGATCCATATTCATAAAGGCTATGCCATCAACTGTGTTCAGCATTTCATCGAACCGATCGTGATAGGAATCGAAAATGAACTTTCGAAACGATCGGTACTTCACCATCCAAGTATCAATGTAGTGCATAGAAACCATCCAAAGTGTGGCGTCTTCTTCCGCCACTACTTTGAATTCTGAAATTTGTGTACCTAAACAGCACGAGATAGACATGGCACAGGCATCGCCTCCTTCAAGGTAATAAAGGAAAATTTCTCTCCCCTCTTTGTCTTCACGCATTACCCGAAGAGTTCCATTAATTACCAAAGGCATTTCTTTAGCCTCCATGCCTGGCTCAATTAAAGGTTGCCCTTCACGGACTTTTAAAAAACGACCAGTGTTAACGATCTCTTCGATCAATTGACCTTCAAGACCTACCTGTTCAAGTGCATCAGTTACTATTTTCATTGGCCTCCATTGGGAACCTCTTTTCTAAGGTTCAATATTTCTTTATCTATTGTCCAAAGTCCCATACCATCTTCACCAATGATATCGAACAATTCTACAGCCCTTCTGGCTAAGGTTTCTTCTTCTCTTTGTTCTTCAACATACCAATTCAAGAAACTCATGGTAGTGTAATCCTTAATCTTATAACAATGATCTACAATGTTATTGATGGAAACAGTTACCTCAATTTCGTGATTCAGAATCTCTTCGAACACCTCTTTTAACGAACTAAAATGATGTTTAAGCTCTGTGATATCTGGCTGAATAGCATGCCCTCCAGCATCGTTGATATAATGAAAAAGCTTTAACATGTGCTGTCTCTCTTCTTCAGAGTGCATGTAGAGAAATTTGGCAGAGTTTTCATAGCCTGTCATTTCACACCATGAAGCCATAGAAAGATAGGCTGCCGAAGAAAGCGCCTCCATTCTAATCTGATCGTTCAACAACTTCTCTGTATCTTCTGTAAGCGATCTTTTCGCTGTTACTTTCTGTCTTTCCATAATTATAGATTTGGTTCATTAATGTAGTTCACAGCAAGCTAAATACTGTACTCTAACGACAATTTTTAATTAAAAAGAGTGCCGTCTTCACTCCAATTTAAATCTAAACCAAATCAAGACTAAATGCTTTGCACTGCGACTGGGTTAAACAGGCATACCTTTCATCATTTTATTCCAATACAGATAAGGCAGCATGTATTTTTTAAGCATCCATAACCTCCAATGCTCTTTAGAAGAGTCGAATACAAGCATCTTCCTTAGCTGCGGATCTGGCAAGAAATTATTCTTATAGTCAAACTCGGCCAATACCATTTTACCATAACCAGTAACTAATGGACATGAGGAGTAACCATTGTATTTCATATCTGTGATACTCTTAGCCTCCATAAGCTTTAGAATGTTGGCTACCACTATTGGAGCTTGTTTTCTAATGGCTGCTCCAGTCTTGGCAGTAGGAAGACCTGCAGCATCTCCCAGACCAAAGATGTTCTGATAATTTACATGTTGGAGGGTTTCAATATTCACATCCAACCAACCAGCCTCATTCGCTAGAGAAGAGCTTTTCACAAAGTCTGGAGCGGTTTGAGGTGGAGCCAAGTGCAGCATATCATAAGGCATTACTGTTGAGTATGTGCCTTCTGTTCGCTCTTGCAAAACATTGCCTTCGTTTACAATACAGTTATTCTCTTCGGGGTTAACACTTTTGAAGGTAACCTCCCTATTACTAGCATCGATTTTAACAGGTGCATAGAACGGTTTAAAGTGAATCCCATATCTATGAATAACCTTCATTAAAGTTTTAGCAATAGCAGGAACACCAAAGATGACGGTGCCTGGAGTAGCAAAGACTACATTTGTGTTATCTAGAATCCCTTCTTTTCTGAAATGATCTGCCGCTAAGTAGCAAATTTTCTGAGGAGCACCTCCACATTTAATAGGAGTTGTTGGTTGGGTAAAAATGGCGTTACCACCCTTAAAGTTCTTCAAAACTGTCCAAGTATGCAGCGGATCAGTGTAATTACTGCATACGACATCTCGGTCTAAAGCCTCGGTTAGGCCATCAATCAAGCTAGTATCAATTTTAATTCCTGGTGCCACTACCAAAAAGTCGTAGGTTATGGAATTTCCCTCAGCAGTAACTACAATGTTTTCTTCGGGTTTGAACTCGCTAGCAGACTCTTTTATCCAGTGGACTCCTGGCGGAATCAGCCCCTTCATTGGTCTGGCGGTTTTTTGGTAGTCGTAGGCATTTGCCCCGACCAAGGTCCATGCAGGTTGATAGTAGTGGGTGTCTGCAGGTTCGATAATTGCCACATCTAAATCTCTTTTCGCCCGTTTGAGCTGAGCAGAGACCATGATTCCGGCAGTACCTCCTCCAATGACCAATACTTGATGATGAGAACTCATTTGTTTTAGGTTTAATAGTGGACAAATAGGGTTCTAAAAAGAACACAGTAAGTTTAGCTATTCCCTAAAAACTCGAGTGTTACTTTAGTTACACTGGCAGGTGACTTTCGTCAGACTGCATCTGGCCTCTAATTCTGGTTGGCAGGTGTGTAATTAAAATCTAGATAAGGCTTTCCTGCAGCCCAAAGCAATTCAAGTTTAGCTTTTTCAATAGACACCTGTTGCTTGATTAGCTTAATTCTGGCCTCTAGGAGCTTATCTTGCTGGAAGTTGATTTTAAATAAATCACTCTCTCCTAAAGTAAGATTCAATAGTTCGGCCTCTAGTAAACGTTGATAATTACTTACGGAAGTTTCTAAAAAACTGAGCATCTGCTGGCCATTCACCATTTCAAAATAAGCACCCTCAATTTCATTCACTATCTCTTGTTGAACGAACCTACTCTCTAAACCCGTTTGATCTATTTTTATTCGGGTCTGCTTTAGCTTGGCTCTTTCTTTCCTTAAGAAAAGTGGAAATTCAACCTCTAAACCGAACTTGTAATTGTTACCTAAGTCTATATCTGAAAACTCTCCATTATAATTAATGGGCGAGTTAATGAGGTTGTAATTTAAGTCTACCCTCGGCTTCAGGTTTTCCTTTGCTAACCTTTCATCTACTCCCAGTTGCTCTAGTTTTAAACTATACTTTTGCAACTCAGGATGGTTTTCTACAGCAAACAACATTAGGCTATCTAACTGCTCGGCTGGCCGTTGAAAAGCCACACCCCAGATTGGTGCCACGTTATCCTGAATTTCCAGAGGCTCTTCATTTTCGCCCCATAAATAATTAGAGAGTACTAAGCCAGCACGTTTAAAGCCAATCAAAGCAGCCTGCCTATCGGCACTTCTATTTTGGAAGGTAATAGCAGCCTGAACAGTATCTACAGCCGCAACTTCACCAAACTCAAAATCTAGCTTTACACGCCTATAAATCTCCTCAGATATGGTTAAACTCTGGTCTACAAACCTAAACTCGAAATAATTGTAGTACCAATCCCAATAAGCTTTTACCGCAGATAACAGCACCTTGTTGATCATTTTAATGCGCTCGGCTTCTGTAATTTGAGCGAACAATTCGGCTTGTTGAACTGCGGCCCGCCTCTGGTCAATGAACAAACCTCTACCCACTGGCAAACTTACCCCTGCTGTTACCTGCCTGAAATCTTCATCCTCAGAAATGTTTCTTTCCGGGTTAAGATAGTATCCTCTATTTCTGTCTACACTAATTTTAGGGTCTATGGGAAACCAAAGAGGCACTTTCAATGTGGTATTGAATATGTCGTAGTACTCGGTATCCTTATAGTTTTTCACATCCCAATTACTAGTCAGTTTTGGGTCGAAAGCACCCTTAGCTAAGCGAATCTCTTGTCTAGCATTCTCTGGCATTAAGTCTGCCTGTTTTACCACTGGGTGATTGGCCAGAATAATCTTCACATAGTCTTCTAAAGCAAAGATCTGTACAGAGTCTGCTGGCTCAACAATCTCATCGATGCTAGTCACACTAATCTGCTCTTGCCCATGGACCAAGTTTATACTCAGGCCAAGGCATAAAAGAACGAGGTATTTTAAGTTGTTCAGCATACTACTTTTTGCCTTCTTCTTTTTTAAGAACTGATTCTTCTGGTGCAGAATACAAACTAGGAGGGAATCCATTTAACTGTCGCCAGATTTCGTACCATACTGGCACGTTGTCTAGCATTACCCAACCCTTAGTTCCCGAACCAATGCGCAACTGTTCTGGCCATGGCTCCTCTTCCGGGTCTGGTGTAACCAGAATCCTGAACTCCCCATTCACCGAGTTTACTCTATCTATTACCTGCACTACTCCGCCAAAAGTACCGACAGAAACGCTTGGCCAACCTGAAAACTGCAAGGCAGGCCATCCATCGAATTCAATTCTGGCCTTTCTACCCTTTTGAATCAGCGGCACATCCATTGCCCTCACGTACATTTCTACAGCCAGTTGAGGGTTTTCTGGCATTACCTGAGCTACAGACTCTCCCTCTTTGATAGTTTCTCCAACACCTGCCTTCATGGCTTTTACCACATAACCACTTTGCGGAGCAATTAACTGGTAATTACTGGTTCTGATTTCATAATTGGAATATTGATTCTCTAGCTTAGCCAAAGCCGCTTCTGCTTCAAAAACCTCTGCAGTGGTATTATTAAGGTCAGATCTGGCCTTACTGATTTTGTCTTGATACTCTGCCTGAACGCCTGAAATATTCACCTGCGCATTAATTACCTCGGTCTTAGACTCCAGAAACTTGTTCTCGGAACTTACCAGCTTCATTTTGGACTCCTGAAACTTAGACTCCAGTTCCTGAAACTTTGTCAAAGCAATGTTTCCTGCATCAAACCTCTTCTTATTTCGTTCAAAAATATTCTCTTGGTTAGCAAACCTCACCTTCTCCGCTTCAAAGTCTACACTATCGCTTGTGAGCTTAAACCTAGCTTGTTGCAGCTTGTTTTTTGCCTGCTCGAATTTGGCCACTTGTAGTTTTTCAAGCGCTTCAATTTGTTGCTCTAAGGCTTCTACTTTGTCTTTCTTAGCCTCAATCCCCTGCTTCTTAGCCTCAATTTGCTGAGCAGTTCTGTTGAGTAATTGAGGATCGAAGTAATCGTCTTTTACTTCAGAAAGTGAGAGAATGGTATCACCTTTCTCTACAAACTGGCCTTCGGTAATATGCCAAGCTTCTATTCTACCTGCTATTGCAGACTGAATAGACTGTGGCCTTTCACCAGGTGAAAAAGCAGTAATTTTACCCGTAGCTCTAATGTTTTGTTGCCATGGAAAAAACAATAGAATGAAGAACAGCAACGACACTCCAACTAGTACTTTTGCTACCACCTTACCCGCTCCTGGGGTTTTTAGCGTTTTGAACAAAATACTCTTTTGCTCAATCATTTCGTTGTCCTTATTGTCAGATATATTCAACATTAGACTAATCGTTAACTAGTTCACTCAAATACCCTGCAGCTAGTAATTCTTTATAATTGCTGTCTGCTTTAATTCTTCCATCATCCATAATAACCACCCTGTCGCAAGCTGAAAGAACTGCCGGATCGTTTGAGACTATTACCACTGTGCACACACTCATTTCCATTACCAGATTAATAAGCCGCTCTTTCTCCGTACGCTGAAAACCATTGAAGTAATCATTCAGAATCATCAGCTTTGGCTTTTTAACTAAGCAACGGGCTAGAATCAGTTTATTGACAAAGGAGGTGGAAAAGCCTTTTCCGCCACTAAGCATATGCGTATTCATTCCGTTTGGTAGCATATTAACCTTGTCTTGCAAACCTACTTGCTGAATGGCTTCTACGGCATCACTGACCGAAACCTGAGGTTTACCAACTGTGACATTATCCAAAATGCTTCCCTCGAAAATATCCTCTTGAGAAACATTCTTGGCTATTTTGTCTCGCAGGTTAGTATAGTCTAAGTCTCTCAAACTATAGCCATTAATGGTTACCAATCCTTTATAATTATGGTTAAGACCAGAAAGTGTATTGGTAAGGGTTGTTTTGCCAGAATCGTTAGGGCCAGCAATACACAACTTCGTTCCACAAGAAATGGAAAGGTTAATATCTTTAAGTGCTAAGCCATCTGAATTCGGATATGAGTAATTGAGCTGTTTAACATCTATTGTAAAACCTCTATCAACATCTTCTTTTCTAAGGTCTATTCCCCCTACTTTCTCAAGTGGCAAGTCTGTAACTTGACTAATTTTATCTACCGCAGTGAGCATATCGTAAACCACATCCATGTAGGTAATGATTTTCTCTACGGAATTAAGAATTAGGATAATAATAACCTCTGAAGCTACAAACTGACCTAGCGTTATCTCCCTGCTAATAACCAATGACGTACCAATAATGAGCAAACCGCCCGTAATTGCTGCCTTAAAAAGCACTATGTACCCATATTGCGTAAGCAGCACTCGGAAGTGCGTTCTTCTATTCAGTAAGTAGCTATTTACGTTGAACTCTGTTTTCTTGATTGGTAAGTTAGTATTACCTGAAATTTTGAAAGAGTTGAGCACTCTAGCAATCTCTTCGAGCCAATAAACCACTTTGTACTTATACTTAGACTCTTGAATGGAAGAGTGCAAACCTTTGGGACCGGTTAATCGGAAGATTAAGACCAAAATAAGAATGAGTACCATTCCGAAGAACACAAAGAATGGGTGATAGAACGAAAGCAGCAGCAAGCCAAAAACAATCTGAATAGTACCAGACATTAAATCGCCCAACAACTTAGGCAACCCTTTCTGAATGGTCAAAACATCGAAAAAGCGGTTAACCAACTCAGGTGTATGTAAGTTACTCAGCGACTCTACCTTCATTCTCGGAATTCGGAAGGTAAACTCAAGTGCTGCTTTGGTAAATATTCTTCGCTGGATATACTCCAGAATGGTCATCTGCATTATTTGCAAACCACCTGCTGCCAGAATACCCAAAAGTACCAAGCCAATAAGTAAGTAAATGGAGCTAAACACCACTCCACCCGATACTAACTCTACTGTGGCTTGAATACCCAATGGTAGCGTAAGTGATACAATACCCACAAATGCGGCATAAATAAACACATAGAGAATATCTTTTTTCTCTTCACCTAAAAGCCTCAGCAGTCTTTTTACTGGAGAAAGGTCTTTTGGTTTTTCGTCTTCATCGTGTTCTGAAACCAAGCTTTTGTAGCTAAAAGCCCCCATCATTACCAGTTCGCCTTTTTCATTTTTGATCAGGCTATCCTTTACATCTTCCAGTGCCACTTCCTCAGTATCGCTCTCATGCACTAGGTACACGCAAGTTTTACCCTTCTTCCCTTTAGAGATAATAACTGGCAAAAAACCATCTGCAGATGTTGTAAGCGCTATAATTGGAATATTTACATCGGCTATGAATGCCTCAAACTCCTGATCTTCCAATACCTGATCGAGCAAAACCACCCTCACCTTATTGGCCGATTCTAGTAAATCTCTTTTGAATTCGTAAGACTCATCTATGGAGTAGATTCTGGTACCCACTTGAAGGTCTTGATAAAGCGCATCTTCTATGCTCTCGCCTAAAAGCAGCTTTACCTCTTTAATTGTATTAGCAATATGCTGATTTGTCATTTTACTTCTGAATGGCTTTTAAGACTAAACTGTGGATGAACTCGAAATTGCGTGAATACACTTCTTCTTGAGCATCTTTATGGTCTGTTAATGAAGGAAGGTGTTCGGCAAAAAACACTTGCTGATGAGCCGCCTGCAAGCAAGTGCTAATCAGTGAATGTGAAAATGGGTACTTTGGATTAATTTCAGACACAATATCCGCTATACGTCCGCATAAAGACTTATAACCTTTAAAGAGCCCAAATTTGTTATCATGATCTACCTGTTTAGTAAGATAAGTCTTCTCCGACTCATTTATTACAATGCGCTGAAGTGCGGTTTCATCTACATCTGGAAAGGAGTTATCGTAGCATTTTTTCTCTGTAATGAGCTTCATTGCTTTTTCCAGACGTTCATAAGGATCTTTGATATTGTTAGTGGCAAAATCGATTTTATATTCCATCCACGTCCAGTACCAAGTGATGAGGTAAACTAGCAGCTTGTGCTTGTTCTCGAAGTATCTATAGATAGAAGCCTCTGTAGACTCAATTGCTACCGAGAGTTTTTTGAAAGTAAATCCTTCCAAACCCAATTCATCGATCAGCTGGATTGAATGACGAACGATCTTCTGACCCAGTTCGGTATCTTGAGGGTCTTTCAGATACAGATTATCGTTCATCTGTAACTTAAGCAGGGTGGTCATAGATTCAGTTTGTTAATCTAACTTTACTAAACAATAGTAATACTATCAGCAAAGATAGGTACACAACGGAACCACTTGACAAAATGTTCAGTTAATGGCGATTTTTTTTCTAGAATGAAGCAAAAAAAATGAGACACTCCCCAGTGTCTCATCTCCGTATTTTTACAAATACCCCCAAATAACAAAAGCGGGGGACGATTGCTCGCCCCCACTCACCCTGTCTCAAGTTGACTTGGGACAGCGTGCCAAGATACTGTTCAGAGCCAGATTCAATGGTTACCCAAATCATCTATCTCCTTTCAGCTTCGCCTATATTACCAGTACATCGTACTCGTAAAAGGTGAATTTTGCAGCTCTTTTGCGCTTAGCGCTGAATCATCTCTTACTCAGAGAAACTCCTTTCGGAGCATCATCCTTCCATTGAAGGCTGAAAAACCGTTTCCAGTTTGACTCATCCCACACCTGAAGGTGCAGTAGCCATGGCTTTCACCATAACTTGTTTCAATTCTTTGGCCTGCCTTAATCACTTTCAGCAGAAAGATTTTTTAAAACGTCTTTGATTACTCCCTTTCAAGTAGTGATCATGCCTATAGAGTACGTCCCTGAAAAGCCACCCTCTATATTTTACAATGCTGAAAAATCAGTTTTGAAACTTTAGCTGTTTCAGATTTACCTAAGTAAACCCTTTCATTACACTTTTTCAGGCTTCCCCTGAAGAGAGATTGAAGCATTGCTTCAGCTCTTTATCCCTCACTTGGTATTTCTAAAGTAGAGTTAATAATTTTACGTCCCAAGTTCGTAACACCTTAGTTTTCAACAAGTTTCCCACTCTCTAATTCACATCATTATCCACAGGGTTTTCCACAGAGTTATACACACTGCTTTAGTATTCAACAACTTAGGTTACTATCTACTATAAGCCAATTCTCTCAAGTCTTTCATTAAGAAGATGGAAGCAGATAATGCCATTTGAGTCATTTTCGCTAAAATTGCAGCCTAATTGAAATGGTTATGAGCGAAAACGAAAAAAGGGAATCTTTGAACTTTATTGAACAAATGATTGAGGACGATTTGGCCTCTGGAAAAAACTCATTTGTCCAGACCCGTTTTCCTCCTGAGCCAAACGGTTACCTACACATTGGCCACGCCAAATCTATTGTTTTGAACTTCGGCCTAGCCGAAAAGTACAATGGCAAATGCAACCTTAGGTTTGACGACACCAACCCTGAAAAGGAAAGCACTGAGTACGTTAATGCCATTATTGAAGACATTAAATGGCTGGGTTACGACTATGGCGAAAAAGCTTTGTTTACCTCTGACTATTTTGATACGCTGTACGAATACGCTATCAAACTGATCAAAAAAGGCAAAGCCTATGTAGACCATCAGTCGGCTGAAGAAATTAGCGCAGGCAAAACCAACCCTACTATTCCGGGGATTGAAAGCCCTTACAGAAACACTTCTGTAGAGCAAAACCTGGAGGAGTTTGAGAAAATGCGTGCTGGTGAATATACCGAAGGAAGCTGCGTACTACGCGCTAAAATCGATATGACCTCGCCAAACATGCACATGCGCGACCCGATCATCTACAGAATTAAAAAGGTAGCGCATCACCGCACTGGCGACAAATGGTGTATCTACCCGAACTACGATTTTGCGCACGGTCAGTCAGACTCTATTGAGAACGTGACTTATAGCTTGTGTACGCTAGAGTTTCGTGACCACAAACCTCTTTACGATTGGTTGATTGATGAATTGGAGATTTTCCCATCGAAACAAACTGAGTTTGCACGATTAAACCTCAGCTATACCATTGTGAGTAAGCGTAAGCTACTACAACTGGTAAACGATGGCCATGTAGCCGGCTGGGACGATCCGCGCATGCCAACTATTTCGGCTTTGAGAAGAAGAGGTTTTACGCCAGACTCTTTAAAGAAATTTGCACACAAAGTGGGTGTTGCCCGTAGAGATGGCATTACCGATGTTGCCCTTCTAGAACACAGTGTGCGCGAAGACCTGAACAAAAAAGCCAACCGTGTTTTCGGAATTCAGAATCCACTGAAAGTGGTTATTACCAATTGGCCAGAAGACAAGGAAGAGATAATGCAGGCCGTGAACAATCCGGAAGATGAAACTGCCGGAACTCGCGACATGCCATTTACACGCGAACTTTACATAGAGCAAGACGACTTCTTGGAGACCCCACCTTCGCCACGTAAGTGGTTCCGTTTGGGACCAGACCGTGAGGTGCGCTTAAAGTACGGTTACATTGTAAAATGTACGGGCTTTAAAAAGGCTGATGATGGAAGCATAGAAGAGATTTACTGCGAGTACGACCCAGAAACCAAAAGTGGACAAGACACTAGCGGTAAGAAAGTAAAAGGTACGCTCGGTTGGGTCTCTGCCAAGCATGCGGTAGAAGCTGAAATCCGATTGTACGACAGGCTTTTCAAAACCGAAAACCTAAATACCATTGATGATGATTTCATCAACCACTTAAACCCTGACTCGCTCACCATTGTGCCAAATGCCTTGGTAGAACCATCGTTGAAGGATGCGAAAGCTGGTGATCAATTCCAGTTTGAACGCCAAGGCTACTTTATTGTAGACAAAGAATCAACAGACGATAAATTGGTGTTTAACCGCACCGTAACCCTCCGAGATAATTGGAGCAAGAAATAAATTAGAAAAGGAGCTTCGGCTCCTTTTTTATTGCCTAACATTCTATTCCTATATTGGCCGAAACAAGCAACCATGGGAATAGCCAGAACTTCAATCAGCCACCTTTCAAAAGACCAAATCGCACTTATTGGAATTCCGTTCGATGCGCACGCTTCTTTTTTGCAAGGGCCAGCCAAGGCACCTGAACTGATTATTGAGGCTATTGAGTCTGACTCGGCTAATTACTTTACCGAATCACTAAATGATCTGAATGAGCACCCAAGAATTGCTTGGTGCGGCAATGCTGAATTGGAAGATTACTTCTCAATTAGCCAACGGATTGAGGCAATTCTGAAAAAAGGAGCGATTCCGTTTTCTCTAGGTGGCGACCACTCCATCACCTACCCGATTCTCAAAGCCATCCACAAACATCATGGCAAAGTGAACATCCTTCATTTTGATGCGCACACCGACCTATATGATGAATTAGATGACAACAAGTATTCTCACGCTTGTCCGTTTGCCAGAATTATGGAAGGAGGGCTGGCTGAAAGCCTCACGCAAGTTGGTATTCGCACACTTACACAGCACACCAAAGAGCAAGCTGAACGATTTGGCGTCAACATCATTCAAATGAAAGACTGGACACCTGAAACCAGGTTTGAAATTGAAGGACCTGTTTATTTATCCTTCGATGTTGATGTGCTTGACCCTGCTTTTGCCCCTGGCATTTCTCACCATGAACCAGGTGGTTTTTCCACCAGAGAAATACTTGGCATCATCCAACAGCTCGACCTTGACATTGTAGGACTGGATGTGGTGGAATACAACCCCGATAGAGACATTAATGGTGTAACTGCAATGGTCGCAGCGAAAATCGTCAAGGAGTTGATCGATAGATTGCTTTAAATTAATCCTATCACTTGAAAGACTCGTTGTACAATTTTGTCGTGCTGATCCCTCGGCTACGGTCGGGATGGAGAATGCGATGATCAGTTGGTGACAACACCAACCGAGGGCTATAGAATAATCAAAAGTAGTCAGTTGGTGACAACACCAACTGAGGACCGAGCTAGGTATTACCCATTGGTCTGACCACTTGGAGTGGTCTGACCAATAGTGAGGCTTTAGGTGTACATTACGGATTGAATCTGGCTACTTTGAACCAGTGCTCCACAAATAGAATTCTTCTAGTTTATCGGTATTGATAAAGTCTACACCGAGTTTTTCCATTTGCTCCCAGCTATTCTGATTATCAGGGATTGCCCAAAAGCGGAGCTTCTTGCCTTCAGCATGCGTTTGTTTAACCAATTCCTTGATTTTCTTTCGGTCTTCTTTTGGGAGTTTACCCTCACCATTCCATATAGAATAAGCCCTAAAACTTACACTAATTACTGGCATAACATGCGTACGATTGCCCTTTCCTAAATCATTCGGCCTACCATCTAATGCAGCTAATTCTGGATTATTATTTACTAATCGGATGGGTCTTTGGCCTGATATAAACAATGTTACTGCTCCATCCTTATCCACCTCAGTTTTACCCAATTTGGTAAATAGGTGCGTATATTTCTTCTGTAGTTTTGCCAAAGCTATGTAAGAAGCATCAGCATCATTTTTAAAATCTACCATCAGGTAAAATGGTAATTTACTTCCTTCATAAACCCTTCCAGCATTGGTTTTAACAATGCTATCTAGTGGTTGAAAATAAAGCGCCTCTAAAGTGCGCTCTTCTGAAATATCTTCAAAATCATGTGCCACAAACAGCTCTCCGTTCACCTCAAAAACATCAGCTTCTATGGAGGTAAAGCCAAATGAGTGAGCATCTAAGAGCGGTCTCTCATGGTCGTAATCGTTATGCGCATGCGACTTTGGCAAAGGCGTTTGTGCGAATACAAAACAGGAGAATGTGAGTAAGCAGCAAAAAATGGAGATACGTTGAAGGTTAATCATGGGTCAAAAAAAAGTTATCGATAATATTATTGTCTAGATCTATAGCTTTAAAATTAAGCGTATCGTTGGTGACTTTGATTAAGCCAAAATGATGAATACTTAATACTTTATCCATTTTAGGATGAGAAGCATTTTCTTTCGGCTCCAAACCTCCACCTGCTCCACCAACTATTACAAATGCTGTTTTCTGTTTTCCGTAGGTTTTTATTTTCCTCTCATAATCGTGCGTATGACCAGCTATTACCATATCTATTTTCGCCTTCTCATAAAGAGGAAGAAGTAGGTTACGTAGAGAAATCTCTCCATGATACCCGGGCCAACCTTGAGAGTAAGGCGGATGATGACTCACCAAAAACCGCCATTTGGCAGAAGTCCAAGCTTCGCTTTGAATCTGTTCCATAAACCAGCGATACTGCTCAGAGCTGTTCGGCAGACCCACCGGGAAAGTTTCATTCAGGTCGAGGGCTATAAATGCTAAATCACCCTCCTTCCAAGCGTAATAGTTTGATTGATTGGGTAACCCTAAATACTTACTGAAATTATTCGGCTTCAATTCTTCATAATAGCCATCGTAATCGTGGTTACCCGGAACAGGATAATGCGCGTAACCACCGAGATGCATTGAACGCAACAACCTCAAATACTCCTGCTCATTATCTCCTTGCCCCACCAAGTCGCCAGCTCCCACCGAAAAATGTGGCAAATACTGATTCGACATGCGCATGATTCTATCAAAAACTTTCCAGCCACTTTGACTATCGGCCCAAACCATAAATTCTTGGCTATTCGTATTCTTCTTCTCTGGAAAAATATAGACTGGAGAAATCAAGCCATCTTGAATAACTCTGTAATACTTAAGCGAATCTGAAATAGCTACTAGAAACACCCCTTCTTCCCCTTCAACCTCCATTTGATTAGACAGCGCATCTGGCTGCTTTCCGTAAATAAGTTTGGCTTTTGAGTTACTACTACTCACCCATCTAGCATATAATTGACCTGTACTACCCTTTTGAAAAATAGGCTCAGCCAATAGAACTGGTTTTCTCTTCAGCTTCTGAATGGTAGACTCCAATTCGGCTAATGTCAGCCGCTCCTTTGCCTTCATTATCTGCCTCGTTTCAGACTCGGACAGATTGGTTAGCAAAGCTTCTTTGGTAAGAACTTCGCGAAGAAGTGTTCTTCGCTGCATTAGCAGTTTATGCGACTCCCATTTATCTTGATCAATAAATTCAACAGACCGCAATCCACCTGCCATAGCATTGTTTAGAACTCGTATGGTAAGTGTATAATTACCAGCCTTAGCTACTGGGTAGTAAGCTGCCCGTTCGGGAGCAACTCTTTCTCCATTTAACCAAAGCTGAGCACCATCATCGGCATTTATTCGAAGCACTCCTCTACCCAATTGAACCTCGGTTTGATACCAAATGGAATGGTCTGGCAATAGAATTCGATGGGGGATCCGTATAGTCTTTTCCTCCGTAAATTCTGGAATGGATACATTCGTCCCTCCTCGAAAATCGGCCAAGTTTAACCGCCAAAGGGAATCGATTGAGACACCCAAACCATCATCAAAAGGAATTAGTCGATCTAACGCACCAGATATTTTTTCGTCTAACTGAAGTGTAAAAGGCCTGATCCTAGCTTTTTGCTCCTCTTTCAAATTGCAACTAGCTAGAAACGCTACCAAAAAGCTTATGAGTAATAGGCTATATCTTCTGCAGCCCATCTTCTAAGGTGTTTAGTACCTCATCAATCTCAGGCTGGGTAATAACCAAAGCTGGCTTGAGGTTGAGAATGTTTTGCTGAATCAGCTTAAATGACACACCACGCTCGAAACAAAAAGCCATCAATTGATGTGCTTCTTCAACTGCTCGTTCTTTAGTGGTTCTGTTCTTCACCAAGTCCAAACCCAGATTCAAACCTAAGCCGGTAACATTTCCTATAATTTCATAACGTTCTTTGAGTGTCTCAAGGCCATTTTTGAAGTAATCGCCCAAGGTTGCCGCTCGTTCAACCAAGTTATCCTCTTCCAACACCTCAATTACCGTTTTAGCAGCGGCTGCGCAGAAAGGACTCTTTTCATGGGTGTAATGTCCAATGGATTTATGCTGAAGTGTATTGAGTTTTTCCTTACCAATAATACCAGCATAAGGCACTATCCCTCCTCCAAAACCCTTGCCGATTACCAGTATATCTGGAGTTACAAAGTGTTCCGAAGCAAACATTTTCCCCGTTCGACCAAAAGCAGTATAGATCTCATCGAAAATGAGCAGAATACCTAGTTCATTGCAAAGCTTTCTAACCTGTTCCCAATAGTACTTTGTGGGTACTGTGCTGTTGTAGAATATTGGCTCTGTGACTAATGCAGCAATCTCCTGCTCTTTAGCAACCATTTTATCCAATTGCTTGAGATACATCTCATCGATGAACATTTGATCATCGCTATTCCATGGGTTTCTGTAATAATCTGGCAATGGAAGATGCAAGGCTCCAGGCATCATCGGGCCGAGCCCTTCTTTAAAATGTGGGTCGGCACCAATTGAAACTGCTTGAAAGCCAGCTCCATGAAAAGTCCCTTCGAATGACAGCGTCTTATACCTGCCAGTATGGTGTTTGGCCAACATTACGGCCATTTCAATGGCTTCTGAGCCGCCTGGGCAAAACAGTACGCGAGACAGATCGTCTGGAGCGAGTTCGGTTAACTTTTCTGCCAAAGCTACAGTTGGCTCGTTAGTGAACCTTCTTGGTGCGAACGAAAGCCCAATATCCATCTGGTGCTTTAGCGCCTCCACTACTTTCGGATGATTATATCCGATGGTGTGCACACCATTGCCGTGCAAATCGAGGTATTTCTTTCCGCTACCATCAAAGATATAAGCGCCTTCTGCCTTGCAAATGGTATTAAAAACTGGTGTTGAAAGTGTCTGATGGAAGAACACCCCTGCATCGCGTTGAAGCAGCTCATCATCTACTCCTTCTCTTTCAGTCATTTGCTTTAAAGCACCTATTTGTTCTCCTTGATTTACTGCCATCTTACTGGTGAATTGGGTGATTGGTAATTGGGGCATTTAGTTCTGCCCTAAAGAGTGAGTGACAACGCCTTCGTTTAGTCATCCCTTTAGGGATTGAGGGTGTTTTTAGGTCATTGGTCATTGGTCATTGGACATTAGTCATTGGCATTAGCTATTGACTAACATACAACACACTTGCTGGTATGAGTTGCTTTCTGATTTCGGGACCTTCATAATAAGCACCCAGCCATTTGCCTCCGCCACCATTAAACCATTCAATTCTGATCTGATGCTTACCAGGCTGCAAATTCACTGTACCAAATTTCTCAATCACCCCGTGGTCACCATCATTATCCGCAACTAACTGATTATTGATAAAAAGTCTACTGCCATCATCGCTTGCTACGGTGAAGGTGTAATCTCCAGCTTTCTCAATGGCGATAAAGCCTTGATAAACAACCGCTACATGCTCTTCTCGCGTCAGTTCTGTTCTACTCAAACTAGGCTCTAGCGCTACGCCCTCCGCCACTGGCTTATGAGCGTTGAAGTTTGGTAGCTTTACCATTTCATCTACCTCGTAGACTTGGTATTTCATTCCATGATTCACTTCTGCATCGATAAACCTAAAAAAGCCTCTTTCTACTTCGCTTTTCCTAGTTCCTTCTGCAAACACGGCAGAGCTCACCACGGTATTTTCTTTCAACATAAAAGGCACTCCGAATATTTGAGATTGGGCCGTTGGCGTAGATCCATCGGTGGTATATCTTACCTCGCCTTTGGCATTTGGGTTGGCGATTTTCACCTTAGCAGGCTCCCCTACATACAAGCCTCCGGCCGGTGACCAAGCATCGGCTTTTGGACTGATTTCTGGCTTTCGCATAGATGTAGGAGCCGTATACTCTGGCTCAATTTCTTCACCCTGAAAAATCTCTAATACTGGTCGGCCAATCCAAGCCTGAGGCCTCTTTAGCCCGAAAAGTTCGGCAACGGTTGCTGGTGTATCGAAGGTGTTAATTGTACCCTTTATCTGATAATTCTCTTTGACACCTTTTCCATAGGCAATCCAAGGAATTTGAATTTCTTCTAACGACTCACCTCCATGACCAAAACCTTTACCTCCATGATCTGAGGTTATAATAATCACTGTTTCATCCTTTACAGGAGACATTTCAACGGCCTCTCTTATAAGACCTATAAGAGAGTCTGCTTTTTCTACCGACTGATAATAAGCAGGAGAACCATGCCCTTTTCCGTGCCCTGCTCCATCTACATGATCTAAATGCACGAACATGAAGTTAGGCTGATCGTTTTTCCAATATTCCACAGCGTGTTGGGCTGTAGCCACTTCGCCCTCTACATGCTTCTGATAAGTTGGATCGGCATGATCGAACAGGTTACCAAAACCTCCCCAGTCGTAAATAATTGAAGTTTTAAGTTCTGGTTTCTGCTCTTTCGCTATTCTGAAAATTGTTGGAAAGAAAGCACCTGTAGAATTCACCTGTGTTGGTAAAATATGCTGGTCTGCTCGCCAGGCATTGGAAGTAATTCCATGCTGGGCTGGGCTCGCCCCCATAATCATAGATGCCCAATTTGGGCTACTGCTTGTTGGCAATACCCCTCTGGCTATCATAGAAGAAGCGCCATTTGCCATCATTTCATCCATATTTGGTGTACTTGCTTTTTGGACTCCATCAGGACTCATACCATCTACACCAATAACAATTACGTGCTTTGCACTATGCTTTTGGCTTTCTTGCCCGCAACTAAAAAGCAAGGCGCTGCCGAGCACAGCCCATATACAGGCTGTGAAATTTCTTCTGAAAGTATGTTTCATGCTATGAAAGTTTATCCCAAGGGCCAGTAATAGCCAGGGTATCTCCATTTTCTTGAATATTTACAAAAAGTGTTTTTCCCGAAGGTGAGAACGTAACACCAGCAAACTCCGACTTTGAGCTTCTGTTACAAGCAATGTCGTACAGCTCGCCTTTTTGATTGATTCCACGAACGTGGTTGAGCTCTCCGTTGTCTTCTGTTAGCACCACATCTCCCCATGGCGCAATACACAGGTTGTCACACATGTGGAGCACAGTTTTGTCTTCCGACTCAGCAAAAAGCTCTAGTGTATTTTCTTCGGGAGAGTACTTAAATACTTGCCCAAACCTTTTTGGACCACCATTGGTACAAGCAAAATAGACTTCGTTATTGCCATACCACATGCCTTCTCCTCTGGCAAAACGAGCGGCTCCTTGGTCAAAGCCTCTAAACCTTAGGTCATCTTCTTCCGGATCTACATTCTCAAGGTCGATCCACTCTACATCGAATTTTTCGTTCGCCTTAATGGTTACTCCTTCCCAGTTTCTTGTATCGAAGCTCGGTTGACCTTTAATGGTTAAAGCCTGAAGTTTTCCTCCAGCATGTAAATCATTCTTGTCACTTGGAATGAAGCGATAAATTAAGCCATCATGAGTATCTTCGGTTTGATACACGTAATGCGTTTCTGGATCTACAGCTACAGCTTCATGATTAAAACGCCCCATAGCTTTAATTGGCTTAGGTTCGGCAACTGCAATATTTTCTAAAGCAGGCACCTCGAAAACATAACCGTGGTATTGCTCTACTGGCCCTTCGGGCTTGGTTACATCTTCTTCGCAAGTTAACCAGCTACCCCAAGGCGTTATACCTCCAGCACAGTTTCGGTAAGTTCCGGCCAAGCTTAAGTATTGCTTTTCTACCTCACCAGTTTCTTCATTGTAAACCAAAGTGGTTGTTCCTCCTAAACCTGGAAATTCATTATTACCAGCATCGAATAGGTTTTCGGTACCAAAGGCTTCTAGGTTTTCATTTTCATCACCAAAGGCTCCCTCCTCCTTTCTTCCAGGGCTGTTTTCATGATTCCTAACTATTAACACTTTACCATTGGCCGCCTCAAAGGTTCCCATACCGTCAGGTCTGGCAGGCACTTTTAAACCATCGTCCATCTTTTCGCCCCACTTAGAAATTACTTTGTAAGAGAAGCCTTCTGGTAGATCGAGATAGCCTTTAGGATCGGTGATGAGTTTAACTTTAATATCTTCGGTTACCGCCTTGGTTGCGCATCGGGAAAGAGCTACAAAGCCCATACTTACAATTGCCGATTGCTTGATGAATTTTCTTCTGCTGGTTGTGGTCATAGTAGTAGTTTTGAAAAGTGTGAACCACCCCTAAACCTGAAGTGGAACACCCGTCCTATATTGAAAAACCTAATCTAATTCAATTGAATGCCTTTTTGAGGTTCAGGAAATGAACACTCTGTTAAGTTTACTTAATGAAGGTTTCTACAGCTTTTCCGCCACCTTCTATCTTATATTCTAGCCCTAATAATTTTGCTGCGGTGGCTGCTAACTGGTTTTGATAATACTGGCCTTTCTCCACCACTCCCAAAGCAGGAGTGTCTGGCCCTATAGCGGCCATCCAAATTTCACCAGCCCCAGTAATATCGGTTCCGTGACTTCTCCAAGTATCTAATGGCTCAGTTCCTCTACCATGGTCTGTAGTGATGAGCAAAGTAGTTTTATCCTTGTACTGAGGAGTAGACTGAATGTACTCCCAAATTTCTTTGATGAACTGATCGGTTTGCTTGGCCGACTTTAGGTAATGATCGTATTCGCCATCGTGGGCAAAATCGTCAGTTTCTCCGTAGGCAATGTAAACTAGCTTAGGTGAGTGCTTTTTGACGTATTCCATAGCGAAATGATGGGTAAAAGCATCTAATCTCACTCCTCCCCATGGGCTTGGAATTTCATCTTGTAGCTTATTCAGAAATTGCTCTCTTTCGGAAAGTGGCTCATCGGCAGATTTCTCAAAGCCTGCATTCACGGGCACTCCACTTCTTTCTTCATTGATGATATAAGGAAAAACATCCCACGAACCGAAAGCAGCTACTTTACCTTTAAGACCCTCTTGCTTATTCGCAAACTCTAAAATAGTCTCGTTTGGGTTTTGGATTTTAGCATTAGAATTTATTCTGGCATCGTCTGCTTTACCAGTTAGAATTTCATTGTAACCAGGATAAGAAAACCACATGTTATTGGTGCAGTTAACTAGGCTTCCTAACTCTCTATTTCCTAGAAGTTGCCCCTCTTTAGCTAGAGTATTCCAAAAAAATGGCATTAGCACCTCTCTTCTCTCAGTAGGCGTTTCCCTCCAAAAAAGCGTTGAAAGCTCTTTAGTGTTGTCTACATAGTTTTTGTTTTCAATGAGCTGAGCATCGGCACCAGTGTAAAGCTCTTGCCACCTTAAACCGTCTAAAGAGATAATAAATACGTTTTCAGTTTTGTGTTGAGCACATGCATTTAGGCTCACAACGCCTAAAAGTAGAATCAGTAATCTGGTTTTCATGATTGAGTTTTTAAAACGGTCGTGACATTGCATCACGACCGTTCTCTTTATGAATTAATTAACAACTATGTTCTTATTGAACATCCCACCACACCTTAGTGACATTATTATCTGGGCCTTGTCTCTGGATTACAGCGTTGTAATTATCCTTGTTCAAAGCCTGAACGCTAGATGGGTAAATAAATCTCACAGGTACTGTTGGTTGAACAGCTCCAGGGCCAGGGTTAATCTCTGGCATTCCGGTTCTTCTCCAGTCGAACCAACCTTCCAAACCATTGAAGAAGTTGGCAATCCACTTTTGAGTGGCAATTTTCTCTAGCTTTTCTGCACTAGTTCCTGTATAAGCAACCTCTGGTTGAGCAAAGTAAGCCGCATCTGCATTTACTGCATCTTTAATGGCTGTGTAACCTGCCACATCAAGTCTCTCATCATAATAATCATAAGAAGCCTGAATACCATTGTTGTAGTAAGTGGCAGCATCTCCAGTAGAAATAAATCCACGTTCTCTGGCTTCAGCCAAAATGAACTGAAGCTCTGAGTAAGTCATAATTAGGCCTTGTCTGGCAATTGGCGAAGCCAAAGGGTTACAAGCAGAACAAGAGAACATTAAACCTAATCTAGAGATGAAGTTTGAACCACCCTTAGCAGGGTCTCCACTAGGAGAATATTGAAGCGCCTCTTCATCGGCCAAACCGTTAGGCACTCCTTCATAATCGTCCCAATCTCCTACTAAACCAGCACCTGAATCGGTAGTTGGCTGAGCGTATACAAACAACCTTGTATCGTTAAGAGACTTCAGTGTGTTTTCCATTTTCTCGCTCAATCTATACTCATCGAATGAACCAGATCTGGTAGTATAAAGTGGCTGCTGGTTTGGCAAATCGGCCAAGTATTGCAATGCCACGTTATCATCATTGCTCTCAAGAATTGGGAAGGTAGTTGGGTTAGAAACAATAGCCTGCATTGCAGTGCTAGGATCTATTCTATCTGACAAACGCAAATGCGTTCTCAACAGTAATGAGTTGGCAAACTTCTTCCAACGAAGAATATCACCAGAGAAAAGAATATCACCTTCAATTCCTTGACCATTTACATCTAATAGATTGTTGGCTTCAGAAAGGTTAGCAATAATACTCTGATAGATGCTCTCTTGAGAATCGAATGTAGGCAGGTTAGTACCTTCTTTGGCCATAGTGGCTTCGCTGAAAGGTACATCACCATAGCTATCTGTTAAGATTGAGTACAACCAAGACTGATAAACCATGGCAACTCCTCTGTAATTATTGTTACCAGACTCAGTAGCAATGCGCTTAATGTTCTCCAAATCGCGCATAATGTTGTAGTAAGAGTTGTAAGGGTTAGACTCTGGCCCCCAGTTATACCTATCTTCATTGGTAAACTGAATTTTAGCAGAGTACTGCATTACCACGTTTCCTGTTCCCCAAGCCTTACCAGCATTTTCGTTGATTCCGTTTCTCAATACTGTTGGTAGCAATAGAGAAGCCGGCACTTGCTCTGGGCTATTAGGATTCATGTTCAATTCTTCGAATCCGTCTTCACAAGCAGACACACCTATTACTAAAGCTAGTGCGGCTGCTGTTCTTTTTATATTGAATAATTTCATTTTCGTTGAATTAAAGGAGATTAAAATTTAACGTTCAGGTTGAAGCCAATGCTTCTGGCAGATGGGTAAGCCATGTTTTCGATACCTGGCTGAAGTGTTCCTCCGCTCATTGCCATCACATCTGGATCGAAGTGTGGATTCTCTGTCCAAAGGGCTAAGTTTCTACCAACCACAGACACTTTAATTGACTGCACAAAAGAGTTAGCGAACCAGCTAGAAGGCATGGTGTAACCAATTCTCACTTCTCTCAACTTTACATAAGAAGCATCGTACTTAGCCGCCTCTACGTTGTTACGCTCATAATATCTGTTGTGCCAGTTTCTAGAGCTCACCTTTGTGGTATTTGGTGAATAAGAACCATCAGGATTTTCAACTACACCTGGAGAAACAATTCCGTTCTCTTCTTGCGTTAGGTCATATCCGTTTTCACGTCCGTAAAGAGTTTCTTTTAACTGACCTGAGGTACTACCAATGGTTTTGGTTCTAGAAACTACAATACCGCCATGTCTGATATCGAATAAGAAACCGAAAGAGAAGTTTTTGTAAGACAGTGTATTCTGGATACCCATCATCCAATCTGGATTGTAGTTACCTTGCTTCTTCAATTCAGGGTCTCTTAAAGGAGTACCTTCCGCAGAGTGAATTATCTGTCCAAAGTATTCGCTGTTCGGATCTTCTACTCTAGCAAAGCCTACACCGTAGATATCGCCCATTCTTTCACCTTCTCTGGCTTGTACAAAGGCACCGTTTCTTTCGGTCAACGTATAAGCATCAACATTTTCGTCTAGCTCAATTACTTTAGATCTGTTTCTAGTAAAGTTTACTGACGCATCCCAAGTAATACCATTGGCCTTCTGCACAGGAGTACCATAAGCCATTAGCTCAATACCATTGTTCTGAATTTCACCGGCATTGATAATTCTGCTAGCATAACCTGTAGCAATATCTAAAGTGATCGGAATAATCTGATCTCTCGTTCTATTGTCGTAGTAAGTGAAATCTACTCCGAAACGGCCACCAAACATTCTAAGGTCTGCTCCAATTTCATAAGAGCTTGTTCTTTCTGGCTTAAGCTCGGCATTGGCCAAGGTAGAAGATTCAGTTTTAGCTTGAACACCACCCCAAGCTGTACTTGAATTGTACACATTAGTAAGGCTGTAAGGGTTTGTATCATTACCCACTTCAGCATAAGCGGCTCTCACCTTTGCAAATGAAATAACAGAAGGTAAAATGAACATATCGCTCAATACAGCACTCGCAGTGATAGACGGATAGAAGTAACTATTGTTTTCTACAGGAAGCGTAGAAGACCAGTCGTTTCTACCAGTAATATCTAAGAACAACATGTTCTTATAAGCGAATTGTCCGTAACCGTAGATCGAGTTAATCTTCTTTTCTTGGTCGTACTGATTTACCTGGAGATTTACAGCAGAGTTTGAGAAATTATAGATACCAGGAATCAATAACTGAGGAGCCACCGTTTGGTTGTAGTTGTTTGTTTGGCTCATTCTGTTTCCACCTACTGATACTGTAAAAGAGAAGTCTTCATTCACCTCCTTGTTGTAGGTTAGAAGTACATCTGAGTTTTGTTCGTAGAAGAATAGCTTGTCTTCTCTATACATTCCCAATGGGAAACGCTGTGTACTGAATGCTCTTTTTCTATCGCGAAGCTCGTTGTAAAAATCAATACCTGTTCTCACCATTAGGCTCAACTCATCAGTAAACTGATAGCTAGCTGAAACAGTACCGAATATTCTATTCTTATTCTGTCCGTTTGTGTTTTCGTAAGTAGTGAAATACGGGTTATCGTGATAATTGTAGTTGTAGTTAAACTGCTGTACACCTTCCAAGCCTGGCATCCAATAGTTTCTCAGGTTGTTGGTATTGATTTGTCTACCATACCAAATCCACAGATACATCAAACTTTCAGTACCGTAGCTAATTGCTGGTCTGTTATCACTTTGTGTGTTCACGTAGTTAGCTGATGCGCTTACCTTCAGCTTATCTGTAAGGTTCATATCGGTTTTAAGTGAAACTGTATTTCTCTTAAGGTCGGTATTTGGCACCATACCTTTTTGATCTAGATTGGTATAAGAGAAACGTACGTTTCCGAAGTCATTATTAGCACTTACACTGATGTTGTTGGTAAGCGTAACACCTGTTTCGAAAAAGTCATTGATGTTATCAGGATTTGCTACCCAAGGAGTTGGAGTAATAGTGCTACCTGCAGGTGCGTTTAAATCTCCTCCTCTAAAGCCTTCAGCATCTCTAGGAGAGTCGAACTGAGGAATTAACTGACCATCCATTCTAGGGCCCCAGCTTTCGTCAACACCATCGGCAATACCTGAACCTGAACCGTCTACGAATGCAAACTGACCGTTGTTTCCTTGGCCATAAACATCTTGCCACTCAGGTAATCTCAAAGGATTTTCAAAGCTAACATTTGAGTTGAAGGTGATACCCAAACCTCTTTTCCCTTTACCAGATTTAGTGGTAATTAAGATGGCTCCATTGGCAGCTCTTGAACCATAAAGTGCTGCAGCTGCAGGGCCTTTAAGTACAGAAACCGAAGCAATGTCATCAGGATTGATTTCACCAGCAGCGTTACCGTAATCTACTTCTAAGTTTCCGCTTCCCGATGAACCATTTACATTGTTACTGATAGGAATTCCGTCTACCACAAACAGCGGTTGGTTAGCATTTACGTTTAGAGAAGATTCACCACGAATGATTACTCTGGATGATCCTCCAACGCCAGAACCAGAACCAGTGATTTGAACACCAGCAATTTTACCACTCAATGCATCTACCACATTGGTTTCTCTTGCTTCGGTCAATTCTTCGCCCTGAACTTCTTGAACAGAGTAACCCAAAGCCTTAGACTCTCTTTCTACACCCAGTGCAGTTACCACCACTTCTTGAAGAGAAGTAACGTTTTCAGAAAGGCTTACATTAATTACAGAACGGTTTCCTATGGTCTCTTCTAGGGTTACATAACCCACAAATGAGAAAACTAATACATCGGAATTGTCTGGAATACTTAAGTTGAAACGGCCATCGGCATCTGTAACCATACCTAAGGTTGTTCCTTTTACTTTAACCGTTACAAAAGGTAAAGGCTCGTTGGTAGCTGCATCTACAACAGTACCCGTAATTGTCTTATCTAAAGACTCGGTGAGTGCACCGGCCTTTGCCTCTGGATGCATAAAAACACCCATTATTATTGCTAGAGCTGTAAGCCAAACCGACATGCGAGAAGGCTTGTTCGCACAATTTTTCATAGATTAGATTGTTTATTAAAGTTGTCTTAAAAGGTTGCTTTAGTAAATTTTAGTTTGATCCTGTCTGAAGCTTCCGCCAAGATGATTCAGACAGTAAGAGCGAATTTTGGAGTGCCTACAGGCACTTCTTTTTTGAGTATCGATCCTTATTACATAGGCCTTCTTTTTTTGAGTTGAGTCTTTGTTTACAATTCATTGAGGATTTCCTCAGCCAAGCCAAATGACATGGTCATTCCTGCCCCACCGAGACCGTTAACTATCATTACTCCCTCTTGAGGTTGAAGCACCAATTCAGTGGCTCCATTCATCATTTTAGGGTATATTCCGTGCCATCTAGAAGAGATTGACCAATCCTTGAAATCAGCAAAAGTGGCCAAGTAATCCAGAATCATTTGGTCTATAAACTCTTGATTGAAAGGACTCAAGTCCTTACCATACTCATGTGAATCTCCAATGGTTAGCTCCCCACTTCCATTCTGCGAAACCATTACATTTAGTCCCCATTTGAGGTATTCAGGGTGATTTTCTTCATAATATGCCTTTAGCGCTCCATGCGAAGGTGTTTGCTTAAAGGCTTCATAGTGAACCAGAGTTAAGCCTCCACATAAGGCAGGACCTATTTTCCATTCGTTGGGTTGACTAATCAAACGCATCATTTGCAGCTTGCATTTGTTGATGTCTTGCTGCCCGAAAAGCTCGGGGTACAGCGTTTCAAAGTCCGCACCACTACATACCAAAATCAAATCGGCCTGAAGTAATTGGTCTTTCGATGTTTTAACTGATGGATGATTCACCTCTACCGCGGTGGTATTCCAGTGAAACTGAACACCCAATTGCTCTTGCAGGTATGCTGGAATTTTAGCGATGGCTTCTCTCGGATCAACAATCAGTTCTTCATTACTCCATAGTGCTGCTTTTAGGCCTTTCTGTACCACAGCTTCTGAAGTTATTTGAGAAGGCTTAAGTACACTATATTGACTTTTCTCAGAAGCAAACTCTTCTATTACTGCCAACTCTTCTGGCAAATACGCCATGTGCAGACTACCAACTTCGCCATGCCAGATATTGGCCTTTTCGGCAACTTCTTTCCAAATAGCTCTTGAGTTGATCGCTCTTTGATATTTCTCCCCTTTTGGTTGACCTACAGGCCAAACCATTCCGAAATTTCTAACTGATGCGCCCTGAGCTTTTTCGCTTCGCTCTATCACTTCTATACTATAGCCTTGCAAGGCTAATTTTCTAGCGCAAGCCAGACCTACAATTCCGGCACCTACAACAATTGCTTTCTTACTCATAGTATTCAGTTCAAAACCAATTGACCTGCTACAGTCGATTGGCGTTGATATTTTCTTTTAAAATAAATGGCCGAACCCGCAGTGATAATCACTCCAAACACAGAAACCACCAGTAATGAATTTTGAAAAAACTGAGTCCAAGACATTTCTCCGAAGCCTGCTAGCTCTTTGTAAAAGAGAAAGCCCATGCTGCCCAAATAGCCAAAGCTATCGGCCAGGTACATCAGATAACCTGCATTGCCCTTGCTCTTAAAAACTGCCATAAATCGATCGAAAATGACGCAGTTGAATGGCACGTAAGCTAAGTACAAACCGAAGCCCACCAAGACCATCCAAGGCAGGGCTCCGATCTGTGACATTGAGAAAATATATGAACTAGTAAAAATGATTATGAACCCTAGACCAATCAGCAAGTGATTGATCATGAATGCTTTAAGATTATCCTTTATAAGTACTAGCAGACAAATAATTACCAATACCGCTAGTGAAATCGGCACCTCTGTTTGAGTGAAAATTCCTGGCTGCTCACCATACCCTTGCTCTACCCAAATATTGGCTACGAAGTTGTCTCGAACATCTCGTAGAAGGGTCAGAAAAACATAGGCAATAACCAGTAGCAAAATGCCACTGGCGTATTGCTTAAAAAAGCCTGATCGCTCTGCCTTAGACATAGTGTCTCGCTTATTCTTTCTAGCTATATCCTTGGTACACGGAGCAGGTATTTGATCCAGTATCCAGACGAACAAAAGCAATGGCAGCACAAAGACTAAACCTGTTAGAAAGGGCATCCACCAAGCCGAAACACCAAAGTCTACCATAAGACCAGCTCCAACAGTTTTCACTAAGCCAGAAGAAAAAATGAAGCTAACTCCTAAAAAAGCGCCCATAAACTCCGTGGCTCTTCTACCTTCTAGATAACTGAATACAAGCCCCCAAACCATACCTAGTGGGAAGCCATTGATAAGAAGCATAAGAATATTGGCGGGCTTTGGCACCAACGGAAAAAACAGCAAAGCCAACCAGCTTATAGCAATTAGAACTAAAGTAGCTTTAGCTCTACCCTTTTGTCCTCGCTCGGCAATGAACTTAATTCCGTAGAATTTAGATAAGGTATATCCTATGGTTTGGGCAAAAATGAGCCAGATTTTATAATCGATTCCGAGCCATTCCATTTCACCGAAAGTGGCCGCTGTAAATGGTTTTCTAAAAGCATACATGCAGGAGTAAGTACCAAATGCGGCAAGCGCCCCAACAATGGCTACTACTTTATGATCTGCCCTCTGTAAGTATGCCTTCGGACTCATATCACTCAGTTTCAAAAATTTCTTTCAGCTCCTTAAGTGAATCTACCGCATGAGAAGCGCCCATATCTATCAGGTCAGCTTTGCTATACATGTCTGAGCTTACCCCAACAATCACCAAGCATCCGGCATTCTTTCCTTCAGCTATATCAGAAGCAGTGTCGCCTACTTTCGCCACCTGAGAAGACTCTGCTATTTGAAAGTGAGCTTTAGCCTTTTCAATCATAAAGGGTGCTGGTCTTCCAGACTCCACCTCGTCTGAGGTTACAGAAAAGTCTATGAGTTGGTTTTTCGCCCACCCCATCTTATCGATGAGTATATCTGCCGTAGTTCTGAAATAGCCAGTATCCAAAACCACCTTGATGTTATTGGCCTTTAAGAACTCAAAAAACTCTGTGGTACCTTCTATTTCTGTTAAGTCGTCAGCGGCCTTATAAGCATCTTCAACATTTCCGATAAAGGAGTTAAAAACAACTTCAATGGCTTCATCTGTGATATTTTCATCTTCAGATTTCATGAGCAGGGCAATTCCCTCCTTCTTATTCATGCCTCCAATTCGAGACATTACATCTTCCAGAGTAAACTCAAACCCATATTCGGACAAGGCGTCCCTTACGCATTTATAAACAGTTTTTCCTTCATCTATCGTAGTGCCTGCCATATCGAACACCACCATCTTCACAGTATCTTTAATCATTCTTTACACTGATAATCGGCATGTAATCCATGCCTTTGCTTACATTTAAAAAATCCAACCTGAGCGTTACATGAAATCTGACATCCTGAGTGCCATTGGCAAAAAGCTTCGAAACGTGCGTAAAGAGAAAGGGCTAAGCCTTGCTGATGTAGCCCAGAAAAGCGGCATAACGCCAGGGCTACTTTCGAAAATCGAAAACTTCCGTACCATGCCTTCTTTGCCTGTTCTTTACAAAATTTCAGAGGCGCTAGAAGAGCCTTTGTCTGAAATTGTAAAACCGGTGGATGAAGAGCCTGAAGCATCATTTACTCTGATTCGAAAAGGTGAAGGTGAAAGAGAATCTAGATACGACTCTAAAGGTCTCATTTACGAAAACCTGATGTCTCAAATTATTCACAGCCAACCTGTTAAGGTGGTTACTGTAACAGTATTGCCAGGTATTTTCAGAAAGCCATTGGCTAATGACTCGTACGAATTGGTGTATTTGCTCGAAGGAGAAATTATCTATGGTCTTCTCGATGAAAAAGTTCATCTGAAGAAGGGAGATACACTTTATTTTAATGGTCAAATTCCTCATTCTCTTAAAAACCCCGGTACTACACCAGCCAAGCTGTTTAAGGCTTACTTTATGAACTCAAGTATTTAGAAAGGCCTTCTCTCTAAATGTTCATATATGTAAAATTAGGAAGAGATTTTTTTGAGAAAATCGACTTAAGATTCTTTAATAAAACAGTAACTCCTTTCACACAGAGTTAATATTCAATTAATTGATTACTAGTGATTTAAAATAAATTGAAAAGCAGATTTTACATTTCAATTGATGAGCATGATTAATTTTTCATAACCTATTGACTTGAATATTTGTCACTTTTAAAAGTTGACAAATATGAAAACTAAGAATCAACTTCCTAACTCTTCAATGGCTTTAAGGAATAGAGATACTTCCTCCTCAGTATTATAATAATGTACGCAGGCGCGGACTATTTCTTTCAGACCTTTGGCAGTCATATCCAAGTAAGTGTTTGGCACTCCATTCCAACTAAGGTTAATACCTCTATCTAACAACCAAAACATTACGTCAGGTGCTGCCATGCCATCTACGGTGAAAGAGATAATACCACCAAGTTCTATACCCTGATCTTGAAGATGAATATGTTCCATTTTACGAAGCCCATCTCTCAATTGAGTGGCCAATACCTGAACTCGCTGCCAGATATTCTCCAGACCTGCCTCATAGGCATAATCCGCTGCGACTTTCAACCCTAATTGATTAGCTCTATTGCCCTCCCAGTTTTCGAACTTGCGTGCATCTTCTCTTATTTCATAAGTCTGTTCACCTGTCCAAGTGGCTGAATGTAAATCGACAGTGTAAGGAGTAAGTTTCGGCAAAACCGACTCACGAACATATAAGAACCCTGTCCCCCTAGGCGCACGAAGGTATTTACGGCCCGTTGCAGAAAGCATATCGCATTGAATCTTCTCTACATCAATTGGATATTGCCCTACAGTTTGACAGGCATCTAGCAGATAGAGCACTCCTTTCGACTTACAGATTTCACCAATCTGCTCTGCTGGAGCTAAATGGCCAGAGTTGGTAGGCATATGAGTGATGGAAACCAACTTTGTTTTAGCAGAAAAGAGCTTTTCAAAAGCCTCCAAATCTTCATCTCCATTCTCATTATTAGGAATCACCTTAATGATTGGTTTCTTAGGATGATGTAAGTAAGCCAAGTAATTACTAGCGTAATCGGGTCTATTGCAGATAATTTCATCGCCTTCTTGCCAATCGATGGCCTGAAAAGCGGCATTCCATGCAGCTGTAGCATTTTCGACAATGGCTATTTCCTTACTTTGAGCATTAATCAACCTAGCTACAGAATCATAGGTAGAATCTAGTTCATCAGCCCGCTTCATTTGAATCTCATATCCACCAATTGTAGCCTCTTCTTTCAGAAAATCGATGACTGTATCTCTCACAATATTGGAAGGCAATGAAGCCCCAGCATTATTGAAGTGAATGACTTTCTGAACTCCATCGGTTTCTGCTCTAAATCTGGCAATATCTTTGTCTGAAAACATATTGAAAGTTAAGGAACCTAAAGAGAATGTCACCATTTAAGAAACATGTATTTCGGGCATTCGTTGGCTTCACTATATTTCGAACAAATTCTCTAAGCATGAAAAAACTACTCGCTCTCCTACTATTTATTGGCAGTCTCAATCTACAAGCACAGGTAAACCAATCTGAGGTTAATGACTTCATTTCTGATTATGCCAAAAAGAACAACATAAGTGAGAGTGAAGTAAAAGACATCTTAGATGCTGCTGAATTTCAGCAAGACATCATTGATAAAATTAGCAAGCCTGCGGAAGGCACAATGACCTGGGAGCGTTACCGCAAAATATTTATAACCGAAGAGAGAGCTCAGGCCGGGGTTGAGTTTTGGAAGGAACACAAGGAAACAGTAGCTAAGGTTGCACAAGAAACTGGTGTGAATGAAGAAATCATTATGGGCATTATTGGGGTTGAGACTTACTTTGGACGAATTAAGGGAAACTACAAAGTACTGGATGCACTTTATACGCTTGGGTTTGGCTATCCTAAAAGAGGTAAATTCTTCCGGTCAGAACTCGCGAAATACCTAGAACTCACTTCTAAGGAAAAACTAGACCCAAAAGAGATCAAAGGTTCTTATGCTGGAGCCATGGGTTACTCTCAGTTTATGCCGAGCAGCTACTTAGCCTACGCCAAAAGCTTCGATGAAGGCGGAACTGCAGACCTCATCAATGACCCTACTGATGCTATTGCAAGTGTTGCCAATTACTTAAAAGTTCACCGTTGGAAGAAAGGCGAACCCGTTGCAGCCACAGCAACCTTCAGCAGAAAAGTAACCAACTTGAATAAGCAATCTCTGAAGCCTAAAAACAAGCTTTCTGATTATACAGCACTGGGTATTCAACCCGGCATTGAGGCATCTGGCAACACTCCTGCAACCCTGGTAATCCTGGATATGGAAGAAGGAAAAGAACACTGGTACGGTTTCGATAATTTTTATGTCATCACACGCTATAATCATAGCCCAATGTATGCCATGGCTGTTTTTCAGCTAGCTGAAAAAATGAAGGAGATGATGAACTGATAAGCTTTTTGATTAAATTAAGATTATGTCAACAGACGAAAGAAAATTGGAGATAATCAGAAAAGTAAGCTCTGATATAGACGAGCCTACACTTGATGCAATCGAATATTTATTATCAACCCCTTCCGATATCCCAGAACCTATACTGAGAATTATAGAACAAGCTATGGCAGAAGAACCTTTAGAAGAGTACACATCCGCTAAAAGTGTTATTAAGTAGAGAGAAACGCAATGAAAGTCAAATGGACATACACTGCGAAAAAATCTCTCAACCAAGTTTATGAATTTTTAATTGACGTTTGGGGAAACCATGTAGCCGACCATTTTTTACAGCTGGTAGATGCAAGAATCAGTTCTCTGGCCAAAAGGCCTGAGATTGGGAAAAAACACCTTAATCGTGACTTTAGATCTATATTAATCCACAAGCATATTCGGCTCTTTTACCATATTGGAAATTCAGAAATAGTTCTTCTTACCTTTTGGGACAATCGACAGGATCCTGTCAGATTTTCAGAAGCCCTTATAAAAAAGAAGCCCTAATTGACTTAGGGCTTCCGGATAGAAAACACTTTTATGCTAAATTTATCTCAAACCAAAAACTAATCAGGCATTTGTAAGTGTTTTGTCTTTTGTATCAAGTGATGAACTTGTTCTTCTGTAACGATCTGTTTTCCAACTTCATTTAATTCCTCTAATAATAATTCAGCCAATCGCTCTTCGCACCAAGCATCCTTTTGTTTTTGTTGGAATGATTTGAGGTAATCATTTAACATACTTCGGCAGGTGTCTTCCACATGAAAAACCACACCGCTAATGGTGACTTTGTCTTGGCTGCTCATCGCTTCGGGATAATATATTGGTTGGAAAAACATTCTAACTACACTTTATTCTTTAGACTCAACTTGCTCAGAATGGTTACTGACTTACAGTTGTTTAATATATAGATGATGCCTAAGGCCGAAATGTTGCATTGCCTAGCAACTTTAGCACTGGTTAAACTTGCTTAACACTTCTTCACCTAGTTCTTCTTAAAATAAATATCTGAAGTTACTGTCTCTAGCGACACATACTTCCCACCCTTGCCTAAGTTGCCTTTTACTTCATGTGAGCTGATTAAAGGCAAGCCTCTATCTTCCTTCATCTGAAAGTTGTGATTAGTATAAATACCGCCATTTACGGTTTTTATTTCCACCTCTGCACCCTGACTCTCGGGCCATTCTAGCTCTATATCACCAGTGACAGTTTTGGCATATAGCTCTTTGTAAGTGCCTGCAATGAATAAATCACCAATTACAGATTCTACATCTAATTCAGCATCGGCAGGAAGCTTCACTTCCACTACAACATCCAAGCAAATTCTATTTTGCTTCCCATTTCTGCCCCAACTCATGGCTTTTTCATCATCGCAACTGTAGTAACCACCGTCTTCTAACTTTTTGTCGTCCAACTCTACTTTTAGACGAATGCGATTTGAACCCTCATCGAGAGAGACTTGCAGCAGATCATTCAAATCACCATCGTTGATGGAGTATTTTACCACTACCCCCACTTGCTTTTCAGCCCAATTACTGATGGTAATCTTATCTACCAATTCAGCATCAATATCTACACGCTGATTGTTAAAGCTCACTTTCTTCTCAAATAACTCGCTTTGAGCCTGCACAAAAGAACAAGCCATCACGAATAACGCAGTTAGAATAGTCTTCATATCAGTTCTTTCTAAGGAAAACATTACCATATTCCGACTGCACCTTTACTGAGTTCACCCCACTGCCATTATCTATTTCAGCTACCAAGCTTTTACCCAGCATATCATCTCCAGCTACAGACACCTTAGAAGAAAGGTTGGAGAATATCTGACCCCAACTGGTTGAAGCATACAAATTCTTCAATGCCGATTCTTTAATCATGATATCAGCTCCGCCATATTTTGCATAAACATTCAGTTGCTTGGGAGCAGACAACACCTCTACCATTCCGTATTTAGCATCAATTTCTACGAGGGCATTTTCAGGAAGAAACACCTCTAATAAAACCTCAATCTCAGTTCCATTGTAATAGGTTTTAGAACCCTTTCCTATCTTATAGGTAGATCCATCCCTGCTAACTATAATCGACTCATTTTCATCAGAATCACTTTGAACTGAAACATAGTTTTGTTTATAGCTATCAAGATTTTTCAGTTCTGATGAAATTGTCAGCTGACCTGAATTCCTTGTAGGAGACAGCACAAAATCTTCTGACCCATCTTGCCCATTGATTAACACTTTGGCTACTATTTGCACTTCTTGCTTATCCCAAGTACTCACCTTTACCAATTCAGGATATTCGAATTTTAGCGAGAGCTTTTCCGTATTGGCTAATGGATAATTCTTTTCGACTTGCTGTGCTAAAGAAAGGCTAGCGCACAGAAAAAGAAGTAAAAGTGTGGTGATGTTTTTCATGATATTTGAGTTAAGATGAAAAATCCCCAGCGCTGACCTAACACTGGGGATTCTAGATTTATTTCTTTCTGAGATAGACGTTGTCGTAAGAGGCTTTAATCTCTAAATCAACACCGCCCCCATTGAGAGTTCCTTGAATAGTAGAGCTAATCTTCTTCATATCTCCATTTTTGGAGAACTCTATATCCATATCCGAATAGGCCTCACCGTAAGGGGTTTTTACCACAATGTTAGCCTTTGTATTAGCCGGTAGGGTTACATCCACATCGTCATAAACCGAAACGAGTGAAGTTGGACCAACTTGGCTGAGAGAAGAAAATTTAGCCACAATGGTACCATAAACCGTATTAACCAATGCAGGGCCAGTTACCTCTTCCATGTATACATCGTTATATCTACCTGAAATCTCTAGCTCAGATGAAACACCGTATACCTCAATCTTTTCGCCTTCATATTGCCCTGTATGCTCAATCTGTACCTTCATTCCCTTAGGCACTTTAATTTTGAACATACCATCTTCTCTGCGAGCTGCCTGAAATATGGTCACACTACTACCTTCAGAAGTTACATTCAAACCAATACCTGTATTATCTTCTCCTCGAGCACTTAGAGGCTTTAGGCCCTCAGCTCTTTCTGGTCGCCCACCTTTGTTACTAGTTTCTATCTGAATCTCGTTACCATCGTAAGCCTCTACCCTTACATTATTGACCTCTTTTACATGGAGTGTCTTACCCGATGGGTTTGAAACCGCCAACTTATAATCTTGAGCTTGAGCGCTCATTAAACTGATGGCTACTAAAGTCATTACCATCATTACTTTGTTCAATCTATTCATTTTCATTGTTTTACTTTTTTGCCCCGAGTTTCGGGATGAGTTTTAAACTTTTGGACCGTCCTTATTTTTTAATTATTAATTACATTTCTTTTAGTTTGAAGATGCCTAGATAGGCTTCATCCTTAACTTCTTTGAGCACACCCTCCTCTTCAGTTAGTTTTTCTAGCGATTGAATAGCCGAGCTTTCGTCCAACCCAATCAGCGCATCGATGATTGCTATTTGAACTGCTGGTTCAGATTCCTCAAGCAAGGCTCCACTGAGCAGCTCAAGTACTTCTTGTTTACTACCCGTCTTAACCAGTGCCTCTACCGCTTTGGTACGCACATGCATGTTCGGATCGTTTTTCATTACAGCTTCCAGTGTCAGAATCATTTCTTTATTAGACTTCTTTACTCCAGAAACATTACTCACAGCTTGCAGCCTTCCACTAGCAGAACTACTCTGCAACTGACTTTTTAGTGTTGCCAACTCCTGCTGCATTAGCTTAACTTCTTCATTGGTAGAAAACCGACCTCCTACCCAAAACCCCACCATTATTAATGCTACGGCAGCCGCTACACGGTATGTCCAAGTGAGTACAGTAGAACGCTTAGGCTCCATCACTACCACCCTAGATTGTTCTTCTCGAGCATCAAGCTTTGCAAAGAGGTCGTCATCAGAAAAGTTATTAGAACTAACTTTCTTCAGCGTTTCACTCATAAGAAACTGATCTTGATAAGACTTCAATTCAGCGGGAATATCTTCTCCTTGAAAGAAAACTTGGAGTTGCTTTTCCTCTTCCAGAGAAGTCTCCCCGTTGAAATACTTTTCGATCAGAATTTCTATGTCTTTATTGCTGTTCATAATCTGCTACTTTTAAATAGGCCTCTCTAGCTGCTTTTCTTGCCCTAGAAAGCCCAACTCTAATATTATTGACCTGAAGGCCGGTCTGCTCTGCTATTTCCTCGTAACTATAGCCTTCTAAATCTCTCAGTGTAATTAGCAGTCTTTGCTGTTCAGGCAATTCCTGAAAAGACCTAATCATCACCTGCATACTCTCACTCAGCTCAAGTCTCTTGTATGGACTTTCAAAACCCGAATCGACTTCAAGCTCTTGTACATCGAGATGATATTTGTGCTTTTTACTTTTGAGTTTATCGAAACACCTGTTCTTGGTGACTGTCACCGCAAAAGCTTCTACACTTCTGTATTCTTTAAGCTGCCCTCGTTTATCCCAGAGCCTTACCATTACATCTTGAAGCGCATCTTCAGCTTCTTCGGCAGACTTTAGCAAATGCACTGCTATTCTGAAAAGTCTATCCTTTAGTGGTAAAACCTTAGTTTTAAATTCTTGCAACTCCATTCAGTTCTATAGACGAGATGATACAACAGTCATTACAGGCGATGAAAAATTATTTCGAAAACACATCGCAACACAAACACATCTACCTGATTATCAAAAGATAAGGTTTATAAAATATTTGAGATTATTTTCGCTTTAGGAATAGCTATGTTTTTCATCCTCTCTAAAATACTCGCTTTTTTCGTTCGACCTTTAACTTGGATTATTGGTCTATTTCTGGTCTCTGTTCTATGGAAGAATAAGAAATGGAGGAAGCGTTGCTTTTGGCTAGCCCTCGGCCTTCTCACACTTTTTTCTAATCAATACATTGCGAATAGGGTAATGCTTTGGTGGGAATATGAGCCAGTCCCGTTCTCGGAAATCGGAAATTACGATGTTGCGATTGTTTTTTCTGGAGTAACTAAAGGCAGTAAAACCCCAAGAGATAGGGTGTATTTTAATAATGGAGCCGATAGAATTACCCACACACTCCAGCTCTACAAAGAAGGAAAAGTAAAACACATTTTAGTAAGTGGTGGACTGGGTTTTGAACAAGTAGAAAACAGCAGAGCAGCAGACAGACTGAAGTCGTTCTTAATGCTGGCAGGAGTTCCAGACACAGTAATAACAGTAGAGCCAGATGCAGTCAACACTCATGAAAATGCAGTAAAGACAGCAGAGATATTAAGGAGAGACTTTGCAGGTCAGAAATATCTACTAGTTACTTCAGCCTTCCACATGAAGCGATCTAGGTTATGCCTTGAGAAAGAAGGCATAACCTTTGACACTTTTCCTGCTGGCTATTTGACAGATAGACCAACTCTCAATTTTGATGATGTAATAATACCAAGAGCCAACGCCATAGATAAATGGGAAATACTTTTTAAAGAATGGGTTGGCTTGGCTACGTATAAACTTATGGGCTACATTTAGTCAATTACGATCGTCTTTTTATTGACAAATTCTCGAATTCCTAAATGTGACAACTCTCTGCCGTAGCCAGATTTTTTAATACCACCGAAAGGTAATCTCGGGTCAGACGCCACCATTGAGTTGATAAACATAGCGCCTGTTTCTACTTTTCTAGCGACCTCTAATGCTTGGTCCTTATCTTCAGACCAAACCGAACCTCCGAGACCAAAGCGAGAATCGTTCGCGACCTTAATAGCCTCTTCCATATCCTTAACTTTGATAACAGAAGCTACAGGACCAAACATCTCTTCTTCATAAGCAGGCTGACCTGGCTGAACATTGGCTAAAATAGTCGGCTGAAAGAATGCTCCTTCACCCTCTACCCTTTGACCACCCAATACAACTTCAGCTCCATTTTCTACAGATTCTTCTACTTGCTTCAGCAAATCATCGGCAAACTTTTTAGAAGCCATAGGACCGCAATTGGTAGTTTTTAGGCTTGGATCTGCTGGTTGATAGGTTTTCATATACGCCACAAATTTGGCCAAGAATTCTTCATAAATTCTTTCAACCACAATAAAGCGCTTTGCGGCTATACAGCTCTGACCACAATTAATCATTCGTGCTTTTGCAGCCGTGCGAGCCGTCTTTTCTAAGTCCGCCTCTGACAACACAATGAATGGATCGCTCCCACCTAATTCTAATACTGAGATTTTGATATTGCGGCCAGCAGATTCGGCAACTTTTGAACCAGCGATTTCACTCCCTGTGAGGGTTATCGCCTTAATTCTATCATCATCTATTAGTGCTTCTACCTTATCAGAGCCTATCAATAAACTTTGAAAGACCCCTACAGGAAAACCAGATTCGATAAACGCCTTTTCAATAGCTTGTGAGCATTGAGGTACATTAGATGCATGCTTCAAAACACCTGTATTTCCAGCCATTAGAGTAGGTGCTGCAAATCTAAAAACTTGCCATAGAGGAAAATTCCAAGGCATAACAGCCAGAATACATCCTAACGGTTCATAGCTAATAAAAGCCTTACTAGCATCGCTTTCCAAAAGTTCGTCCTTTAGAAATTTTTCAGCATTATCTGCATAATACTCGCATACCCATTCACACTTTTCTACTTCAGAAACTCCCTCTGAGGCTATCTTCCCCATTTCCAAAGTCATAAGACTTGCTAGGTGTTCTTTATTGTCTTTAAGGTATTTAGCTAATGATTTAAAAAGCTTAGACCGATAGGAAAATGACTCTTTAGACCATGTATGAAAAGCGCCATCAGCTCTTTCTACTGCCGATTGCACATAGTTTTCGGAATGTTCATCGAATTCTGCTTCGACTTTATTATTAAACGGATTAGTTGATTTAAATGCCATAACTATAAAAGTACCGAGCGGACTTATTTGTTACGACTAAGAAGAGAAATTTAAAACACTATTACATCTACGCCTTCTAGAACCTTCACTAGATCTACCACCTCTTTCATTCTTAGGAAATAGAAAATATTCTTCCCCTCTCTCTTACTACCGAGGATGCCTTTCATTTTCATATTGGCCAAGTGGTGGGAAGTTAAGGACTGCTCCAAGCCTAAATAGGCCGTAATGTCATTTACAGACATTTTCTCATGCTCGTTCAGCAAATCTATAATGCCGACACGCATGGGATGAGCAATTGTTTTTAAAACAAAAGCAATTTTCTCAACTCTATCATGATCAAGTTGCTCTTCCATTAGGATAGGTTTGTTTATCAAATATATGAACATACGTTCATATTAAAAAACACTAGCCAGATTATTTAGCACACTCTTTCAAACCTAGCTACAACGTAAAACGAAAAGAGGCCAGCAAAAATCTTTGCCAGCCCCTATTATTTTAAACCAGACTATTCTTATCTGAAGATTATTTCAATCTCAACTCTTCTATTGGCAGCTCTCCCCTCTCTTGTGCTGTTATCAGCAACTGGATTAGCAATTCCATATCCGTCCGAAGATATTCTAGAAGCATCAATTCCTTGATCTACAATATACTTCTTCACTGAATTGGCTCTTCTCTTAGAAAGCTCCAAGTTGGAAGCCGCATTACCAGTATTATCTGTGTAACCACTCAATTTAATATTGAAGTTATTCTCTTTCATTAATTGAACTACCTGATTCAATGACTCAAAAGAGCTAGGCCTCAATACATCACTACCAGAGTTGAACTGGATATTCTTAACCGCCAGATCCAAAACCTGCTGAACCTCTTCTTGCACTTCTGGGCAACCACCATTGGATGCCAAACCATACGTTTCAGGACACTGGTCTTCGCTGTCTTTAACACCGTCTTTGTCTTTATCTGGACAACCATTAAGGGTTCCAGCAACTGAAGGACACTCATCTTCACTATCTTTTACACCATCGCCATCTCTGTCTGGACAACCATTCAAAGTACCTGCAACTGTAGGACACTCATCTTCTGAATCTTGAATACCGTCACCGTCAGTATCAGGACAACCATTAAATTTGGCTATACCAGCCACACTAGGACAAGCATCTTCGCTATCTTTAATTCCATCACCATCGGCATCAGGACATCCATTTAAGGTTCCTGCTTCGGTAGGACATTGATCGTCTTTATCTAAAACACCATCACCATCAGTATCTGGCCACGGACAACCCTTATTTTCAACTGGGCCCGCAACGTTAGGACAAGCATCTTCTTTATTTAAAACACCATCTCCATCAGAATCTCTTTTACCTCCAAGAGAGAAAGAAACACCTACAGTATACTGCATGTAATTAGGCGCTTGCTCAATGCTCTTTTTGTAAGATGCCATAGCTTCAATACTAGCACCTTCGGTTACTTTGAATTCTAGACCAGCACCAAGTGGCATATGACTTCTTAATCCATCCTCAAACTGAGTGTAGAATCCGCGAATATTGCTGAATGAAGTAACGCCATAGCCAGCAAACACAAAAGGAGCAACCTTAGATTCTTCCTTCAGCAAATACCCATTGGCCAATTTGTAGACCAACCTTAAGTCTACATCGAAAACGTTAGCTTCAAAAATATCTTCATGGCTCAACTTGCCATAGGAAGTTCCAAACTCCACATCCAAACTGCTATTAAGGTATCTATCTACACCTACTCTAAAACCAGAGTTATCTAAATCTCCGAAGTCGAATAAACTCTCGTAGTAACGGTAGCTGAACTTATTGTTAGAGTAGTTAATATCGATCCACCACGGATCGTCTGAGGTTTGTGCATTCATTGATGAAGCGACCACAACCATCGCAAAAAGTAGTACTAGTTTTTTCATGTCTTGTTGTTGATTAATGTGTGCGAAATAGTCAAATAATTGGCCAAGCTTTCCCTTAACCACTTAAAAGCAATATAATTAAATAAAATCTAAGTTTTACAATATAAAATTTAAGAAACGATGAAAATTTAAATAGGAATAAGTCTTGAGAACGGAAAAGATTCCCAATCTTGGACACATGAAGATTGGATTGATTTCCGACACCCACGGCAACCTCGATGAAAGAGTTTTCCACCACTTTAAAAACTGTGATGAAATATGGCATGCGGGAGACATTGGCGAAAATGACGTACTCAAAAGACTTCAGTCTTTTAAACCCACCCAAGCTGTATTCGGCAACATCGATAGCCATCAAATGCAAAAAGAGTTACCAGAATTTCTGGTAATGGAAAATGAATCTGTAAAAACCCTAATGATTCATATTGGTGGCAAACCCAAAAAGTATGCAAAAGGAGTTAAGGACCTGATTAAAAAACACCAACCCAAACTATTCATTTGCGGCCACAGCCACATATTAAAAGTTATGATGGATCAAGAACTAGGCACCCTATACATGAATCCTGGCGCAGCAGGAAAACATGGCTTTCACCAAATGAGAACACTCCTTCGTTTCGACTTAGAAGCAGGTTCTATAAAAAATCTAGAGGTAATTGAACTTGGCAAAAGAGCTCAAGCATAAAAAAAGTCCTGATGTAAATCAGGACTCTCTATCAATATCTTAGACTGATTACTCAGCAGAATCTTCTTTTTTCTCCTCTTTCTTAGCAGCAGCTTTCTTTTCAGCTTTTGGCTCTTCTGCTTTCTCAGCTTTTGGAGCAGCCTTTTTAGCCTCAGCCTTAGGAGCTTCCTCTTTCTTTGCTTTAGCAGCTCTTTTAGGCTCCTCAGTTTTGAAAGAAGCTTTTAACTCTTCTTTATCTACGTTTTTCAAAACTGGCTTAGCCGTCAATTGCTTAATTGAATTTTGTCTTTCAGCAGCTCTCTGCTTATTTCTTCTGCCTTTTCTCTTTAATCTTGTAACTCCCATGATTAAGACCTTATTTCTGAATGAGGGCACAAAGATACTGGTTTAATATTGATTTGCGAATATTTCTACAAATAAAACTTTCGAATTTTCCTTTTTGAAGCACAAATTCTTTCGAATGAAAGGATTGGTTTTACTAGTTTTGGCAAAAATTGAGAGATATGGCTCAAAAACCTTCATTACCAAAAGGCACTAGAGACTTCGGTCCAGAACAGATGTTCAAGCGCAATTACATTATTGATACTATCAAGGATGTATTTAGAAAGTATGGCTTTATGCCTCTTGAAACGCCAGCTATGGAAAACCTTTCTGTACTGACAGGCAAGTATGGCGATGAAGGAGATCAGTTATTGTTTAGAGTATTGAACTCAGGAGATTTCTTGAGCAAAGTAAATGATGACGATTATGCCGAAGGATATAAATCGCTAAGTCCTAAAATCACGGAAAAAGGTCTTAAATACGATTTAACCGTTCCGTTTGCTCGATACGTAGTAATGAATCAAACGGAAGTAACTTTTCCATTTAAACGATACCAGATTCAACCAGTATGGAGGGCCGATCGTCCTCAGAAAGGAAGGTATAGAGAGTTTTACCAATGCGATGCAGACATAGTAGGCACTAATTCACTGGTATGTGAAGCAGAACTATTAGCGATGGTTCAAGAGGTGTATAAAAAACTCACATTCGATGCTTACCAAATTGCCATTAGCAACAGAAAAGTGCTCGAGGGTATTGCTGAAGTTTGCGGTGCAAAAGAGGAATTCAGCCGTTTCTGTGTGATACTAGACAAGCTGGATAAGATCGGAAAAGAAAAGGTCTTTTCAGAACTAGAAAGCATTGGAGTTAATGAAGCTGGCCTAAAAACGCTAGACTCTATATTATCTTTAACTGGTCATAACATAAGCAAATTAGATGTGCTTGCAGAGATATTCGGCACATCAGAAATTGGTCAGAATGGTATTTCTGAGGTTAAAGAGACACTTGACAACCTTAGCCTTCTGGGCTTTTTAACAGACAAAGTATCGGTAGACTTTACATTAGCAAGAGGTCTCTCCTATTACACCGGAATGATCTATGAAGTAAAGCCAACTACGGTAAAAATGGGCACTATAACTGCCGGAGGGCGCTACGACAACCTTACTGGAGTATTTGGACTGCAGGGTATTTCTGGAGTTGGCGTTTCTTTCGGAATTGATCGTATTTACGACACTCTAGAAGAGCTGAACCTCTTCCCTATTTCCGAAGCCAAATACTCCAAAGTATTGCTTGTTCCATTCGATGAAGAAGCTCAAAGACACTCCCTTCAGTTACTTTGTCAGCTCAGAAATGCGGGCATTGCCTCTGAAGTATATCCAGAACCTGCTAAAATGAAAAAACAGTTAGGCTATGCAGATAAAAAAGGCATACCATTCGTTTTATTAATAGGCTCTGAAGAAATAAAACAACAACGTTATACCTTGAAGTATATGGAAACTGGTAATCAAGATATGTTCACAATAGAAGATGTTATTACCAACTTGCAAGAAGAACTATAGGCTTTGGTTAATATATAACTTTCAGACTAGCCTAGCGTTTATCGAGTATTGCTATGCCCAAAAAACAACTCATTTCTAGGTTAACAAGCATCCTAATCGCAACTTTTTTTTTGACGCTTTGCCATCATAATCTAAAGTCTCAGAATAGAAGTACGGATGGCGATTTTGAAACAGATTTTATCATTGGGTGCGGTCCATTTCCCATTAGCATTCAAAACAAGTTTAGTGGAACAATTGGTTCTGCGCAGTATATTTTTGATAACACCATTGATCCCAGCACATGCCCTAACTACAAAACAGACCCGAGCTGCTTCAATGGCACCCTTACAGCTAATAACAGTTTTACCTATAACACCCCTGGTACATACTACGCCATACAGATTTTAGGAACAGCAACGGTACCTAGAGTAGATTATATTAGAATAGATGTCTTGGACTATTCTAACCCACCTGCCGTAACAGTCAATAATTGCCAAGGCAATAGCTTTGAGTTGATCTTTGATAAAAACAGTGACCCATACGATTTTTACAGCATCAATTTTCAGGATGGCCCAGGAAACACCATTGACATCCAAAACTGGAATGGAGACACTCCTTACTCCTACACTTTCTCAAACCCTGGGAGCTACAATCTTAGCATTAGAGGACATTTTAATAACGGCACTTCCTCTAGCTGCGTATCACCTCCTTACGTTGTTTCAGCATTTCAGACTCTTCCTACTCCAGAAATCACCTCACTGGAAGTTCTAGATGGCTCAAAAATCAACCTCACCTACAATCGATTAGCCAAAGGATTAAAATACGAACTACTAGCCAACGATGGAACTGGGCTAAGGTCAGTCGCTCAGATTAATCCTAATACTTACAATGAGGAATTCACCTTCGAAGATCCTGGCTTCAATTTTTCTCAATCTCCTTACGCTTTTCAACTCTTAGTCACCGATGACTGTGGATCATCAAACCAAACCTCTAAAACAGCCTATTCCATTGCCTCTCGATTAACGAATGAAAACATCTCAGATCAATTTACATATGATATTCAATGGTCTACCTTCCAAGAAAACTTCACCGAAATCAACCTAATTTCAGGTACTTCATTATTAAACTCGTACAATACTCATCAAAGTAGTACTACCATTAGTTTAGACAACTGCAACTCAATAGTTGAAGTAAAATTCCAAAGAACTGATGACGGGATTGTCTCAACAGGCATCTTAATGAAGCCATTTGAGTCGACCTCAATACTCCTTCCCTCCCCTCCTCCCAATGTAGCATCTATTAGAGGTTCCCTCGTAGAACTAACTCTCCCACCCACCCACTTCCCCTTAGGAGAGTATATTGTTTATAGGAAAGATACTGGCCCAGATTTTCAAGAAGTATTTAGAACCGCATCTGCGAATTACACAGACACCACCATCCCTAGCGGAACAAGTGAAGTTTGCTACAGAATAGCTTATATGGACGAATGTGGGAATCAATCTGAGGTTTCTACAGAAAGTTGCTTAGTACTGTCTACCTCTTTGGGAGTGCCGAACGCCTTTAGCCCAAATGGAGATCAGATTAACGATGAATTCAAGATAAGCGAAGGTATTTATGCAAACTTTAAAATGGCAATCTTCAACAGGTGGGGAACCCTGATTTACTACAGCACCGATCCTGCCAAAGGATGGAATGGAGACTATGAGGGCCAACCCGCAAGAAGTGGAACTTATCTTTATCAGATTTCATTTCAGAATGCAGACAATCTGCTGATTACAAAATCGGGTAGTTTTGTTTTAATTCGATAGTTTTGGAGAAAATTGAGCAGCTATGTTTGATATGATGAAAATGATGGGCAAGGTGAAGGAGATGCAAGCCAAGATGAAGGAAGCCCAAGAGAAGCTAGAGTTTATAGAAGAAACTGGTGAAGCCGGAGCTGGTATGGTGAAAGCTGTAGTTAATGGGAAGAAAAGCGTTATCTCAATTGATATCGATGAAAGCCTTCTGAGCAAAGACGATAAAGAGATGCTACAAGACCTGACCGTTGCCGCCATCAACAATGCTATGGAAAAGGCAGACGCTCGCGCAAAAGAAGAAATAAAGAAAAGCACCGATGGGCTTATGCCCAATATCCCTGGCATGGACTTGGGCAACTTATTTTAATGGAGAAACTATCCATTGTTCTCCTCAACTTTAATGGGAGAAATCACCTAGAAACTTTTTTACCTTCTGTGGTTGAATATAGTCAACCTCACAGCATCTATGTGGTTGACAATGGCTCTTCAGATAATTCTGTACAGTTTGTTAAGGAGCACTTCCCAACAGTAAAACTCATCTGTTTTGATCAGAATTATGGGTTTTGTGAAGGTTACAATAAGGCCCTCCCTTTAATTGAATCAGAATACACCGTTTTATTAAATACGGATGTAGAAGTTAGCTCTAACTGGACAGCCCCTCTATTAAAACTAGCTGAAACTGACAAAGAAATTAAAGCCATTCAGCCAAAAATTCTAGACTACAAAAACAAAACACGTTTTGAATATGCAGGAGCCGCAGGCGGCTTCTTAGACCTAATGGGGTACCCCTTTTGCCGGGGCAGAATATTCGAAACCCTAGAAGAAGACCAGAACCAATATCCAGATTCTAGAAGTATTTTCTGGGCTTCTGGCAGCTGTTTATTTATCCATAGAAACACCTATCTAGAACTAGGGGGTCTTGATTCAGACTTTTTCGCCCACATGGAAGAAATAGACCTTTGTTGGCGAATTTGGAACTCAGGAGGCAGAGTAGTTTACTGTCCAGACAGCACTATTTTCCACCTAGGCGGTGGTACACTTAACAAGTCGAAGCCGAAAAAAACTTACCTTAATTTCAGAAACGGATTAAGCTTGATAATAAAGAACGAAAGTGCTTTAGCCCTGCTTTGGAAGTTGCCATTAAGAATACTTCTAGATTGGTCTGCATTACTCAAATTTTCCTTGCAAAGTGGTCCTCAACATGGAATAGCCATTCTTCATGCACATTTAAGCACGCTAGTGAATTTACCGAAGACTTGGAAAAAAAGAATAAAAGCCCCTTCACCCGGAAAAAACATTCCGTATTACAAAGGGTTCATAGCTTGGCAGTACTTTGTAAAAGGTAAGAAAACCTTTGATCAACTCTAATCAGATCAATTATACCAAACCGGGTTCTGTCTCCTTCTTAGGTGTTTGCGAATATTAATTACATAAGCTAGACCTAAATAAACAATTAGAGGCGAACCGAAGGTTAAAAACGAGGCGTAAATGAAGAAAAGTCTGATGCTAGAAGTTGAAAGATTTAGCTTCTCACCAAGTTTAGTGCAAACGCCAAAGGCTTGATTCTCAAAAAACTGCTGAATTCTTTCCATTTCGCTAAAAGATGTCCGAATTTAGAAACAATTTCTCATAGGTGAAATCGGAAAGTACTAAAAAATTATTAAACTTGCAGCCTGCTAAATCAGGCTTAAACAGACGAAAACAATCAAAATTCTTATGAAAACCCAAACTGCTAAAAAGTTTTTTCTATTTGCTCTAGTGGCCGTTTTTACCCTTTCGGGTTGTGCCTTGAGCAAGATGAAGAAAATGGCTAAAGACCAACAGTTGACAGTTACTCCAAGTCCTCTTGAAGTACACGCAGATACTGTAAAATTTGAGATGTCTGCCAAACTTCCGGTGAAAATGCTCAAGCCGAAAAAAGTATATCAAATCAACACTTTCTATACTTACGGAACGCAAGAGCGTCAGTTAAAAACTGTTCAATTCAGAGAAGTAGACTACCCTAATTCTGCTACTGAGCAACCATCTATCACTGAAACTTACATGTTCCCTTATGTTGATGGAATGAACAGAGGTAGCCTTCAAGTTCAAGGTAAAGCTTTGAACCCAAAGAATGGCAACTTCCTAGAAACTGAAAGATTAGGCATTGCCGATGGAGTAATTACTACTTCTAAACTTGTACAGCCTTCTTACTATGCTTCTTACGCTCCTCACGGTTACAACGACCAAGAAGAATTGATCCCAACTAATGTTGAGTTCTTCTTCGACCAAGGAAGATCTGTTTTCAAAACTTCTGAGAAAAACAGTGATAGAGGTGAAAAATTCGCTGCATTCATTGCAGAGAAAAATGTTACAAGAACTGTTACTATCACAGGTACTCACTCTCCAGAAGGTAAAGAAACATTCAACTCTGAGCTTTCAAGAGAAAGAGCTGCTGCTATTGAAGCATGGTACAGAGAAAAGATGGATCAGTATGACTACCAAAACATGGCTAGCCAAATCAGATTCATCCAGAAGCCTATCGTTCAGGATTGGACTGGCCTAAAAAACATGCTTGCTAGCTATAATGGTATCACTTCTGCTCAAAAGTCTGAGTGGACTAACATCATCAACGGTACAGGTTCTTTCGAGCAGAAAGAAAAACAACTTCAGACGCTTAGCACTTACAACAAAGTTTTCACTGACATCTACCCTCAGTTGAGAACAGCTAAAACAGAAGTATTAACAGTTAAGCCTAAGAAAGCTAGAACTGAAATTGCTACTCTTGCTACTCAAATTGCTAACGGTTCTGCATCTGCTGATGCGCTTTCTTTAGAAGAAATGCTTTATGCCGCTGCTAACAACCCTTCATTGACTGAGAAGCAGAAGATTTACGAAGCTGCCGCTAAGAAAAACGATACTTACGTTGTACATAACAACTTAGGTGCTGTTCACTTGCAAATGGCTATGCAAACTTCAGGTAGAGAAATGACTAACCACGTTAAAACTGCGTTGAACCATTTCAATATCTCAAACCAGAAACAAGCCAATGTTTATGCTCAAGCTAACATGGGTATGGCTCTGGCAATGCAAGAAAACCTTTGGGGTGCACACGATGCTTTAACTAAAGCTGTTGCAATGAACCCAGGTAACGAAGTAAGCCAAGGCGTTAATGGTGCTAAAGGATATGTAGAAACTAGAGTTGGCCGTTACGATTTAGCTATTGCTTCTTTGAACAGAGCTACCAACAGATCTGTAGATCAATTCAACAAAGGTTTAGTTCAGTTACTAAGAAAAGACTTCAGAAATGCTCAGTCTACTCTAGAAAGCGTAATTAGTAGCGATAGAGGTTACGTTATGGCACACTATGCTGCTGCTGTAGCTGCTGCTCGTCAAGACAATGAAAACAAGGTAATTGAGCACCTAAGAAATGCTATCAATGCCGATTCTTCATTAAAGTCTAAAGCTGCAACCGATCTAGAATTCAGACAATACACTGGTTCTCAAGCCTTCATGGACTTGATTAACTAAGAAAACCATATTTTAATAGTGAAGCCTCTGGTACAAACCGGAGGCTTTTTTTATGCCAATTCAAAACAGAATCTATGTTGGGATTTGAACCCTGATTGATTATTTTTACGGCCGTTTAAAAAGAGTTCGATGAGAGAAATACAATTCAGAGAAGCCCTAAGAGAAGCCATGTCGGAAGAAATGAGAAGAGATGAGAAAATCTTCCTCATGGGTGAAGAAGTTGCAGAGTATAATGGTGCATATAAAGTGAGCCAGGGCATGCTCGATGAGTTCGGAGCTGAAAGAGTGATAGACACTCCTATTGCCGAATTAGGTTTTGCAGGAATTGGTGTTGGCGCAGCAATGAACGGCCTTCGTCCTATTATCGAATTCATGACGTTCAACTTCTCATTAGTAGCTATTGATCAGGTGATCAACTCAGCTGCTAAAATGATGTCGATGTCTGGAGGTCAGTTTCCAATGCCAATGGTATTTAGAGGCCCAACTGGTAACGCTGGAATGTTGAGCTCTCAGCACTCGCAAAACTTCGAGAACTGGTATGCTAATACTCCAGGTTTGAAAGTGGTTGTTCCATCAAATCCCTATGACGCAAAAGGACTTCTAAAGTCTTCCATTAGAGATAATGACCCTGTAATCTTCATGGAGTCTGAATTAATGTATGGAGATAAAGGCGAAGTTCCTGAAGGAGAATATTTACTACCAATTGGTCAGGCTCACATTGTAAAAGAAGGCTCTGACGTTACTCTAGTTTCTTTCGGTAAAATGATGAAAGTAGTTAATGAAGCTGCTGAAGAACTTTCCAAAAATGGTGTAAATGCTGAGGTTATTGACCTTAGATCAGTAAGACCACTAGACTACAAAACAATTGTAGAATCGGTGAAGAAAACCAATAGACTTGTTGTTGTTGAAGAAGCTTGGCCACTAGCTTCCATTTCAGCTGACATTGCCTTCAACATTCAGAAAGATGCATTCGACTACCTAGATGCTCCTGTGAAAAGAGTGAACAGCATGGACCTTCCTTTGCCTTACGCTCCTACCCTGATTGACGCCATTCTTCCTAATGTGAAGAGAACCCTTGAGGCCGTTGATTCAGTAATGTACAAGTAGTTTTATAAAGCATTAAATTGAAGCCTTGATGGAAACGTCAGGGCTTTTTTATTATGAGTCAATTAGTTCTTATTGCTGGAGTAAGCAGGTCAGGGAAATCATCTCTAGCTAAAAGATTGTGCGCTCAACTCAAGAATGCCAAGCATCTGGATCAGGATGAGTTTGTAAAACCAGAGTCAGAAATACCAACCATCAAAGATAGAGTTGACTGGGAAACTCCAGAATCTATAGACTGGACGGAGTGGAAAGAAGCAATAGGCCAGGCTAAGGAGAAGCACGAATACGTTATTGCCGAAGGGATATTCGCTTTGAGTGATGAGAGCCTAGTTAGAGAGGCCGACCTAACCATTTTACTTTCTATCGGTAAAGAAGAGTTTGTAAAGCGTAGAAAGGAAGAGACACGCTGGGGATATGAACCAGTATGGTTTATAGAACACGTTTGGCATTCACATCTTAAGAACCATAATCCGCACAGCATTAATGTAGATTTTGAACTTACTGAAATAAATAGTCCATTAACTACAATTTTAGGGAGACTCGGTAGAAATTAAATCTCATCGCTTGCAAATCCGAGACATAAGCTCTTTCTTTAACGAAAGACTTAGTTTTGAAAAAAGCACTTTCCGCCCTCACTCTGTTATTCTTACTCGTCATTTCATGCTCTGCACCTCAAAAGGAACCTGAGCAACTAGAAACAATTCCGGAAGTTGTTCAAGAGGTTGATCAGCCGAGAACTAGAGTGTATGCCGATATGCCCAACTATCAGTTCCAGTTTGGTTCGTTACAGCTTAATCAGCATATGAAAGATATAGACCTACGAGTCTTTAAGCACTATGGTGAATTCTACACAGATGACTTTACCATCTACAGACTCAACCGGATCGATTATTTAGCTGAATCTTACTTCATCGATGACATTAACCTTTACTTTATAGATAGCCTTTTGGTGAAAATTCAGGCCTATTTGAGAGAAGATAAATCGCATGAATTCCTAAACAAATACGGAGCAGCTAAAATCTACATTAACGACTACCACAACAAGAAGCTATTAGAAACTGAAAAGGTGTTAATAAAGGATGATGGCAAATACCGCATCAATGAAAACTTAGACTACTACACCCTTCGTTGGAAAAGAGGCGAAACCGACATTGAATATATAGTGAATAAAAAAGCAGATAGCACTAAGACCATTGCAGCCGATGACATCCGGTACTTCGATGATAAAAGGCACCGCTTCAAACTCACCTTTCAAAGCTATGACTATGACAATCAGTTAGCTTGGGTGAAGTGGGAATCTTACAAAGAAGCCAGAGGGTTAGTGGCTAAACCAGCTGAGGAGCAATAGGTGTCTTAAAGTATTCATTGATACTCACGTTTGTTAATATCAAAAGAAATTTATCTTGGAAGAGTATTTTGGATCAGTTTTACTTGAATACTTGGGTGCCTCGGTCAAATGGGTGTTATTTAGGTTTTTCCATTTGTTTAAAAAAAGTCCTCCTCCTTCATTCAAGGACATCTTAGATCGGAAATCCAGTGGTACTCCTGAGGGCTTTTTGATCGGACTTTCCAATATTCTCATTGGAGCAATAATGATCGTTTTGCTAACTTACACTATCATTCTCCTCGCATAGCAGCTCAGAACATCCATTCTTATCCTAATCGATATTTATAAGGCTTGAAATAAAAAAGTCCTCGTTGCGAACGAGGACTAGCTATTTCTTTAGGAGCTGTAAAATTATTAGAGGATTAGTTGGCCACTTTGGGTACCCTCACCCAAAGCAAGAACACGTTGGTGAAGATACTAACTTTAGCTTTCAGACTATCTTCTTCCCCCCATCTGAGCAAGGCTCTGCATGGCTCGTTTACCACCAACCTTGTTCATCATCTTCATCATTTTACGCATATCGCCAAACTGCTTCATAAGGTTGTTTACTTCTTGAATAGAAGTTCCAGAACCATCAGCAATACGCTTTCTACGGCTACCATTCATTAATTCAGGGTTCGCTCTCTCCTCTTTGGTCATAGAGCGGATAATAGCTTCGATTGGCTTAAATGAATCATCATCTATGTCCAAACCTTTCAAGGCTTTGCCCATACCAGGAATCATACCCATCAAGTCTTTCAGGTTACCCATTTTCTTGATCTGATCTAGCTGAGAAAGGAAATCGTCAAAGTCGAACTTATTCTGGCGAATCTTCTTATTCAGCTTCTTAGCTTCCTCTTCATCAAAGTTCTGCTGAGCCTTTTCAACCAATGACACAACATCACCCATTCCTAGGATTCTGTTGGCCATACGATCTGGGTGGAAGACATCGATAGCTTCCATTTTCTCGCCAGTCGAAATAAACTTGATTGGCTTATCTACAACGGTTCTGATAGAAAGAGCTGCACCACCTCGGGTATCACCATCGAGTTTAGTTAGCACCACTCCATCGAAATCGAGTCTTTCGTTGAAGGTCTTAGCAGTGTTCACTGCATCCTGACCAGTCATTGAGTCAACCACAAACAACGTCTCAGAAGGATTAAGGGCTTTCTTCAAACCTTCAATCTCTTGCATCATTTGCTCGTCTACCGCTAAACGACCAGCAGTATCGACAATTACAATTTTCTTACCAGTAGCCTTTGCATGTTTGATGGCGTTATTGGCAATTTCTTCTGCGTTCTTGTTTTCAGGTTCAGCATAAACCTCCACACCAATTTGCTCACCGAGCACTTTCAATTGGTCAATCGCAGCTGGGCGGTAAATATCACAGGCAGTCAGTAATACCTGACGGCCCTGAGACTTGAGCATTCTGGCTAACTTTCCAGAGAAAGTAGTTTTACCAGAACCTTGCAAACCAGAGATAAGCACAACGGCAGGGTCTCCCTGAAGGGTCATATCTACCTTTTGCCCACCCATCATCTGGGTAAGCTCTTCGTTTACAATCTTGATCAACAACTGACCAGGGCTAACTGAAATCAATACATCGCGACCAAGGGCCTCTTCTTTGATTTTATCGGTCACATCTTTGGCAACCTTATAGTTAACATCCGCATCGATTAAGGCTCTTCTGATTTCCTTAACTGTTGTTGCTACGTTGATTTCGGTGATTGACCCTTGTCCTTTAAGAGTCTTAAAAGCTCTATCTAACTTCCCGCTTAAATTTTCAAACATGCTTTTAACTTTTGGCTTGCAAAAATAGCCATTTTTCCCTGCATAAAAAGCCGTTGAAAAGACTTAGCTCCATAAATCGAATCATATACTTTTGTATTAGTGTCCTTAATGAGGATATTGTGCCCCAAACTGAACTAACCGAATGAAGAAGATCAACTTTTCTCAGGATGTTTTACCGCACCTGATTGCCGTTATTATTTTCCTGATTATTACCGTTTCATTTTTTAACCCGGTCTTTTTCGATGATCAGAGTTTAGCCCAAAGCGATATAGTTCAGTGGGAAGCTAGTGCTCATGAATTGATGGAGTACAGAGCAGAAACAGGCGAAGAAGGCCTTTGGACTAATTCAATTTTCGGAGGAATGCCAGCCTATCTGATTAGCGTAAAATGGGGGAATCAGTTGATTAAGCACACTCATGCACTTTTTTCATTAGGCCTTCCCCACCCAGTGAGAATCATTTTCGTTAGCATGCTGTCCTTCTACATTATGCTTCTTTGTTTTAGGGTAAATCCGTATTTAGCGCTTATCGGTTCTGTAGCTTTCGGTTTATCTTCATACAATATTATTGGCCTTACCGCTGGGCATAACGCCAGAATTTCAGCTGTCTCCTTTATGCCTTTGGTAATGGGTGGAATTCACCTTTGCTTCACAAGAAATAAATATTTAGGCGCGAGTTTAACCGCTCTAGCACTTGCCATGCAATTGAGGGTAAATCACCTTCAGATCACTTATTACCTAGCTTTCATCATAGGCATCTACGGACTTCTTCAACTTATTTATGCTTACAAAGGCGGTACAATCAAAGACTTTTCTCAGCGTCTTGGCTTGTTAGTAATAGCGGCAGTAATGGCCATAGGGACCTTCTTTGGAGAGTTTTATGCTACTTATGAATACGGAAAGTATTCCAACAGAGGAGCTTCCGAGCTGAGTCAACAAGTAGATGATGAAATGAATGCCGATGGACTTTCATCTTCTTACGCCTTTCAATACTCAAATGGTATTTGGGATCCTTTCACTTTATTCATCCCTAATGCTTTGGGAGGAAATGGCACCTACCCAAGTGACTCAGAAACTGTTCAGTTTTTAAGAAACAATGGAGTAAACAACCAACAGCTAAATCAACTATTAAGTCGAGACCCAAGGTTTAGACCATATTGGGGGCAAGAAACTCCAACAACATATTATGCAGGTGCTATTATGGTATTCCTGTTTGTTTTAGGCTGCATACTGGTAGAAAGAAAATATGTAATCTGGCTAGTTGCCGTGGCGGTTCTGGGTATCATCCTAAGCTATGGTAGAAATATGGCATGGTTCAACGACATCATGTTCCATTACTTCCCAGGCTACAATAAGTTCAGGTCGGTGACCTTCACCATGGTTATGCCAATTTCCTCCATTTCACTCTTAGGAATGATGGGCTTACAAAAGCTATTTGAACTGAAGTGGGACAAAGACACCAAAAAGAAATTCTTAATCGCTTTGGGTTCAACAGCAGGACTTGCTTTGTTACTATCAATATTTGCAGGCACTTTCAGCTTTAGAGGCCCTTACGACAGCCAGTCTCAACTACCACCAGAATTACTAAGAGCATTTAAAGCCGACCGTAAATCTCTATTCTCCGCAGATGCTTTAAGGGCATTCGGGTTCATAGCCATTTTTGCCTTGACCATTTACCTCAATAGAATTGGTTCGGTTAAGAAAACCGTGCTTTATCTTTCTCTCATTGCTATTGGTATAGCTGAAATAGTCATTGTCAGCAATAGATTCATTTCTGATTCCAACTATAGCAAAACCTATAAATCGAACGCTTTTGCATTTACTCAAGCCGACAGATTTATCACACAAAACAAGGCGCTTGGTGATAGAGTGATCGACATGAATGGCTCATTCTATAATGCCACTTCATCTTATCATCACCATCTAGTAAATGGATATCATGGAGCCAGAATTAGAAGATATCAGGAGCTTATTGACAATGCTATTTTACCTGAATTCAGCGCTGTTGCTCAGGATATGGGCAAAGGCTCAATACCAGATTTTTCTAGTACTCCAATGCTCAACATGCTGAATACGAAGTATGTGATTGAGCCTGGTGCACAAGATGCAATGATCAACCCTAGAGCACTTGGTTCTGCATGGTTTGTAGGAAATATTAACTACGTTAACGATGCCGATGGTGAGTTCAATGAAACTAAAACGCTTAGAACCCCTGCCACAACTGCTATCGTTAATCAAAGAGAAGTTCCTCAAGGCATTGGCACCTCAACCGATGGAACGATTGAGCTTACGGAATATCATCCTGGATACTGGAAATACGAGTCGTCCAATACTGGAGATGGCTTTGCTGTGTTCTCGGAGGTGCACTACCCTAAAGGTTTTAAAGTAACAATAGATGGAGAAGAAGTAGATATGCTTAGAGCAAACTATATTCTGAGAGCACTTGCAATCCCTGCCGGTAACCACACCATTGAATTTAGCTTTGAACCGAAGATTTACAAAGTGGGAAGTGGTATAATGACCGTTTTCTCAATACTTGTAATTCTGTGCTTTTTAGGTGCTGTATACCTATCTGTTAGAAAGGAATCCGCACTCTAAGACAGGAGCTCTACTAGTTTACTGACAATTCTATTAGATGCTTTACCATCCCAAAAAGTAGGAATTGAACCTTTTTTCCATTCTCCTATTGATATCTTCTCAATAGAAGAGGTCAACAGGTTCAGGTTCTCACCAATGAGTTCATTAGTGCCTATGTGTATAGTCTCTGGGCGTTCTGTGTTTTCTCGAAGTGTAACACATGGAATCTTTAAGAATGTAGTTTCCTCCTGAATTCCTCCAGAATCTGTGACTACACCAACAGATTTTTTCATCATGTCTAGAAACTCCAGATACGGCAGTGGTGGTATAAATAAAATATTCTGGTAGTCTCCTTTATCAGTTATCTTAGATTCTGTTCTTGGGTGAACAGGAAACACAACTTTAGCCTCACCAGCTGCTTTATCTATAGTTTTTAGAAAAGTATTAAGCTTAACAGCATCATCTACGTTGGAAGGTCTGTGCAACGTTAACAAGAAATAATTCTCCAAATCTTCACCCTTCAACACATTCGGAAACCTTGTCTTTTCTAGTGATTTGACTAGGCTGTCTATCATAACGTTTCCAACAAGAAAAATTCGTTCTTTCTCAATCCCTTCCTTCAGAAGGTTTTCATCTGCCTCTTGGGTAGTAGTGAAAAAATAGTCAGTAACTGAGTCGGTAAGAAGTCTATTAATTTCTTCCGGCATTGATCTATCTAATGACCTTAGTCCCCCTTCAACGTGAACTAATTTTAGGTTAAGCTTCTTTGTTACCACAGCACAAGCCATGGTAGAGTTAACATCTCCTACTACTAAAACACAGTCAGTCCTATTTTCGAGCAAATGTTTCTCGAAAGCCACCATAATTCTAGCTGTTTGTTCAGAATGTGAACACGAACCAACACTGAGATTGACATCTGGCTGAGGAATATTCAGATCGGTAAAAAAGCTACCGCTCATTTTATCGTCATAATGCTGACCTGTATGCACTAAAGTGTATTCTAAACCAACCTGATGTTTCTTTTCATAATCTTTAATAGCGTGAATGATTGGAGAAACTTTAACGAAGTTAGGCCTGGTTCCGGCAACGATAGTTATATGCATACAGCAAGTTTTGTGTAAAAAAAGAGCTCTCTTTCCAATAATAAAAGTTGCTCCTTATAAATTTGAAACAATGAACATGAAGATATGTATGCTCCTGCATGAATTCTACCCTAATGATATTAGGGTAAGCAAGGAGTCTTCAGCATTAATTGATGCCGGTTTTGAAGTTCACCTGATCTGTTTACAGCGTAAAGGAGAAGCTCAAGAGGAAGTTATAAATGGAATAAAAGTGAGTAGAGTCCCTATGGCTCAATCTTTCTTTTGGAGAGGTATTTGGGATATTACCCTCGTAATCTTAGGTTTTCATCAGCCTCTATTTTACAAAAGGCTAAAGCAAAAAATGAGAACCGAGAATTTCTCAGCCATTCATGTTCATGACTTGCCTTTGGCAAAAACTGCGCTGAATCTTAAGAGGCTTTTTCACTCTACAAAAGTAGTGTTGGACTTTCATGAGAATTATCCTGAGGCTCTGAAAGTCTGGTTTCAATGGAAATCAAATCCTGTTATCAGGCTGAAGAACAAGATCTTCTTTGGCTTTGACAAATGGCTGAAGTTTGAAAAGGTAGCAGCAGAGAAAGCTGATCATTTAATTGTGGTTGTTGAAGAGATGAAAGCTCGAATTCAACAAATCCATAATATTGATTCAAATAAGGTATCGGTTGTAACTAATAGCGAAAGTGTTGAATTCTTAAATCAAAAGGTATTTCATGATGTTTACAAAAAAGAGCCTGATGATTTTATTCTTGCCTATACTGGCAATGTGGGGCCTCACCGAGGCGTAGACACAATCATTAAAGCCCTTGCTCACCTAAAGCAATACCCACAGATAAAGCTCGAAATTACCGGCAAACTATCTATTGACACTGAAAAGTGGTTACTAAATCTAGCTCAAAACTGTGGTGTAGAACATATGGTAAAGCTGAACGGGTATCAGCCTTTCGAAAAATTCTATTCCTATATGGCTTTAGCCGATGTAAACCTTATTCCGCACAATAGAAATGGTCATACAGATAACACCATTCCACATAAGCTTTATCAGGGAATGTTGGTTGGCAAGCCAGTATTGGTTAGTGATGCTCCTCCGCTAAAGAGAGTCGTAGATGAATTGCAAAGCGGTTTAGTCTTTGAAGCAGAGAATGAAAGAGATTGCGCTAACAAGATTGAAAGCATGTTTTTGAATCCAACTTTAACAGCCAAACTAGGTAATAATGGCTTCTTAAGCACCACAAAAAAAATGCATAATTGGGAGGCTGAAGGAAAGAAGCTGGCTTCTTTTTATCATGAACTTATAGATAGCAAATAATGGATAAGAATAAAGAAAAGACCAAGAGAGATCGGTTTGTCAAAACACTACACTTTTTGGAGCCTACTCTTCCTAAGGGAAGTAGAATACTAGACTTAGGCACTCCTAACGACATGTCGGCCTACCTTCAAGCCAATGGCTATGAAGTTGACAATGCTTATGGTGAAGACTTCGACCTTAATCCAGAGATCATTGCAAAAGAGGGCTATGATGCCGTGACTATCTTTGAGGTGCTCGAGCACCTAATTAACCCTATGGGAATTCTTCAGCAGATTAAAGCTCCTAAACTCTATGCTTCAGTCCCTCTAAGCCTTTGGTTTGCCAAAGCCTACCGAAACAAAAATGACGAATGGGATCAACACTTTCATGAATTTGAAGACTGGCAATTCGATTGGTTATTGAAAAAGGCGGGATGGAATATTGAAAGAAATGAAAAGTGGACTAGTCCAGTGAAAAAAATCGGTTTCAGACCATTATTAAGAAAAGTGACTCCTAGATATTATATAGTAGAAGCATCGAGAGCCTAGTTTGGTTCTCTGGGTAAAGCTGACCTTCTTCATTTTTTTGTAATTAAGGGCAATACCTGTAGGGCATAGCTGAAAAAAGCCATCTAGCATAATTGGTAAGTTAATGTCTGTCTCTCAACCACTATCTTTCCGCTCAAAATATTACCTTTCAAACTTATAAGCACCAGTTTTGGGTATTGTAATTAAACAAAGCATCCGCTCATCAATCATCTCCTATATAGGCGTGGTTATTGGCTATGTAAATGTGCTTTGGCTTTACACTTATTTTCTAAGTACTGAACAGGTTGGTTTATTCAGGCTTATTCAGAGTGCCTCTTACCTCCTAGCAACTTTTGGGCAAATAGGTCTGGCACAAAGCTTCATTAAATTCTTTCCCGAGTTTAAAAATGAAAAGGGCTTTCTGCCAGCTACACTCTTAGGTGGAACATTAGGATTTTTTGTGCTATGCGGAGCCGCCTTGGTTTTTAAAGACGCCATAGTGGGATATTTCTCTCAAGAATCTCCACTATTTATAGAGTACTTTCAGCTTACTCTACTACTGACTTTTTTGGTTATACAGTTTCAGCTTTTGGAGGCTTACTCTAGAAGCTTATTGAAAATTACAGCTCCAACTTTTTTTAGAGACATTGGCCTGAGAGTGACCACAGGCATCTTTTTAGTGCTTTATGGCTTTAGCTTTATCAACTTCAATCAACTTGTTTATTCCTTATTGATTGTTCATGGAATTGCTGTAATAGGCCTGATTATTAACTTTCTTAAGAACAAAGAACTTCAAGTATCATTAGACTTTAGCTTCCTGAGAAATGGGCAGTTAAAGAGAATCATGAACTATGGTTTTTATTCGCTAATTGGTGCTGGAGGAACACAGATTATACTGCTAATAGATAATATAATGATTAGCGGATATGAAGGTTTAGGTAATAATGGAATCTATACGATTGCCTTCTTTATTGGAGTAGTTATAGAAATGCCCAAGCGAGCCATCACCCAAATTAGTTCGGCATTGTTATCACAATCTTTCAATAAAAACGATATGGCTGCCGTAAACAAGCTTTATAAGCAGACAGCCATTAATCAATTGCTCATTGGTTCACTTCTTCTAATTGGTATTTGGGCCAACCTTACCAATATCTATTCTTTTATTCCCAATAGCGAAGACTATATAGCTGGTTTTAATGTGGTGCTTTTTATAGGCTTAGGTAAACTTTCTGATATGGCCTTTGGCACCAATGGGGAAATAATAGTAATGTCTAAATACTATAGATTCAATGTAATTACGGTAGCCATATTGGCTCTGTTAGCGGTAGTTTTAAACACTTTCCTTATACCTATTTACGGTATAGAAGGTGCAGCTATTGCTTCTTTCTTGGCCATGCTGGTCTTTAACCTTACCAAGTATGTATTTGTATGGATGAAATTTGGCATTCAACCTTTCAGCATTGCTACACTAAAAATGGTTGGAATTTCGGGTACAGTACTTCTTCTCAATTCCTTACTCCCAAGCCTAGACTCATCTATTTTGGATATCGCAGTGAGATCTGCCGCCATAAGCCTAGTGTTCTTAGGGTTAACTTATGGCCTTAAAGTTTCTGAAGAATTCAATGGGGTAATCAACCAAGTCTTTACCAAGCTAAAACTCCAATAACCAACTAGAAAGCGCTTCGGTAAGGGCTTTGCGATTATATTTTTCGATATGCTGAAACTCGAATTGCAATTCACCTGAAAAGAAGGTCTTTAAGAAGGCCAACACACCCAACTTGTCATCATAAGCATAGCAGGCACCGGCATCTGTTTCCGCAAGAATTTGAGCCAAGTCGCTTTCAGTGTCGCCAATACAGAGAATTGGCTTTTTAGCCTGAAGGTACTCAAAGAGTTTGCCTGGCAGTTGGGTTTGAAGCCTATCAGTCTTGGTCTGAATTAGGAGTAACAAGTCAGATCCTGCATAATGCTCAGAAAGTTCTGCATGAGGAATTGAGTCTTGAACAGTAATCATGTCTTTTAAAGCTTCAAACGCCTGAATATCGTTTAAAACCTCAGAGCTGATAATACCCGTGAGCTTCAGTTGAAACCTCTCTGTTGAACCTAATTCCGACAGACTTTCCCAAAGCACTTGAGGGTTCCGCTGATTGCTCAGCATACCAATATGACTTATCACTTTCACCTCTCTGGCACTGGTAGTTACTTCTTCAAAATCATCGGAGTCGAATCCATTAGTAATCACTTTCACTCTTCTGGCTCCTAGCTCTTTAAATTCTTTTGCTGCACTATGACTCGTAACTAAAAGTGAATTGGCCACCTTAAAGACCTGTTGCTCCAATTTTTTATGACGCTTCCAAACGGGCTTAGAAATCTTCATTTCATGAAGTATTTCCCATTGTGTCCAAGGGTCTCGAAAGTCGGCCACCCAAGTGAGAGAAGGAACCTTCATTTTCAATTTAGCACCAATTAAATGCATGCTATGTGGTGGCCCTGTTGTGATAATATGCTTGATTCCGTTGGTTTCAAGAACTCCCTGTAGATAGTTCACCGAAGGTTTTACCCAGAAAACCCTTGGGTCTGGCACAAACAGGTTCCCCCTAATCCAAATAGCAAGACTCTTTAAGGAACTTCTTTTAGACGATTCTAAAATCTGCCCCTGCTTTATTTCTTTTTGACCTGTGAGCTTCTTAAAAATCCTATAAGGCTCCCATATAGGAAACTTAAGCACTTCTACTTCGGGGTTTATGTCTTTTAAAAGTGATTCATCTTTAAGATCAAAGTCTGGGTTTTCTGGAGTAAATATGATTGGCCTCCAACCAAACTCAGGTAAGAACTTACTGAATTTTAGCCAGCGCTGAACACCTGCCCCACCACTTGGTGGCCAATAATAAGTTACTATGAGAATAGGTTTTAGCTGATTATCCAAACTGCTCGAAAATTGCGCTTTTAAAGCCTATGCTTCGGTTTGCTTGCAATTAAGAATAAAAAAATATTATTTCAGCCATCAAATCAGGTCAAACTCAACAAATCAAACATGGGCTTTCTTCCAATCTTTGTCGCTCTTTTAGGACTTATTCTTCTTTACACCATATATACCTACAATCAGATTAAACCACGAAAGGCTAATCTAACCAGTGTAATTGACCATATGGCGGCCAACAGCAGAGAAAGAAAACAGCTTGTATTAACCTATGACGCCCAACAACCAAACTCAGAACTTAGTGATTTGGCCGAAAAGTTTAAAAGAACTTCTACAGATAGGTTTCAGAGTTATAAAAAAGAAGAAGAGTTTATTGAGGAAGTAGATAGTGCAGCACAAAAAACAACGGATTCAGAACTTGCTGAAAAACTAAGACTCTACAATAGCAAACAAAAAGACTTAATGAGCAGCCTAAAGAGTAAAGCAAATGAATATAATCGGTTTATATCAAAAGCTCCTGCCAAAACCGTTGCCGCTATCTTCGGTTTTAAGCCTTTCTAATCTTCTGATCAATATATCCCAAAATCTGTTCTGTATTAGATGGCTCAAACCACTCTACAGATTCGTCTTTCCGAAACCAAGTTAGCTGTCGCTTCGCATATCTTCTAGAGTTTCGTTTTAGCAACCTTACCGCTTCTGCATAGTCATAATCTCCTTCCAGATAAGGAAATATCTCTTGGTAGCCGACAGTTTGTAATGCATTAAGGCTTTTATAAGGAATGAATTGCTTGGCTTCTTCAAACAAGCCTTGCTCAATCATAATATCCATTCGCCTATCTATTCTACCATAAAGTTGTTCTCTCTCCATGGTAAGTCCAATCTTTATAACCTCGAAAGGACGCTCCTTCTTAGATCGTTTACGGAAGTCTGAAAACTTCTTGCCTGTAGAACGGATCACCTCTAATGCTCTAATTATTCGCTGAGGGTTCTTACGATCTACTATACTCCAATATTCTGGGTCTTTGCCCTCGAGTTCATCAACTAGCCGCTGTAACCCATTTTGCTTAAACTCATCATTTAAGGTATCTCTTAAGCCATCTTCTATTTCAGGGAATTCATCGAGTCCATTACAAACAGCATCAATGAAAAGACCAGAACCTCCAACCATTACAACTGAATTATTTCTCTCATGAACTTGATTAATAATGGCTAGAGCATCCCCTTCAAACTGCCCTACATCGTATTCATCATGAATAGAAAGTGAGTTTACTAAATGGTGCTTGGCTTCTGAAAGCTCCAAAGCATCTGGTTTAGCGGTTCCAATTTCCAACTCTTTGTAGAACTGTCGAGAGTCGGCAGAAATTATTTCAGTATTTAAAAATTGGGCAACTTTTATAGCTGTTGACGTTTTACCTACAGCAGTTGGCCCTACAATACAGGTTAAATACTTTTTAAGTGTTTCCATTTAGTAATCTAAGGGACAAATATATTATAATTGGAATTTCAAAATGAACAAAACACCTGGCACAATACTAGTAATTGACGATAATGAGGTTAATAGGAAGTACTTAAAAACTGTACTTTCACATAACGGGTTTGAGCCGCTCATTACGTCTAGTGGGTTTGAAGCGCTTGAAGAGTTAAAGGTAAAAGAGGTTGACCTCATTTTGATAGACATTCAAATGCCTGAAATGGACGGTTTTGAGTGTTTCAGGCAAATCAAAGCACTTTTCAACCTAGATTGTCCTATTTTGGCTATTACAGCTTTTTCAGATTTAACGGATAAAAAGCAAATCATTGCTTTTGGCTTTAATGATTACATTGCCAAGCCTGTTAAGCCCAATGTTCTGATCGATACCTTGAGTTATTGGATCAATAATCACTCAGAAATTGTAACGGAGGGAAACCATGTAATGATGGAACATGTTGACAAGGGTATTCTTAAAGACCTATTGCGGTTTACAGATGAAGAATCTCTTTTGAGTTTGATTGATGAATTTATTGAGGAAACCAAAGCCAGTCTTCAATCTATCGCATTTTTAAGGAGTGCTAATAAGCATGCTGAAATTTTAAGTATCTTGCACAATATAAAAGGAAATTCCGGCTCATTCGGCTTTAACTTGCTTTCATCTAAAGCTGCAAAAATTGAAGCTCACATTAAAGAAAAAAGGTTTGAAATGGCTGAATCAGACCTTGATGATTTTTTTGAATACACCGACTTCCTTTTACGAGACTACCAGAGACTGTTAAATATTGACTAAATTATGACTTTAGAATTTAAAAAAGTTCTAGTAGCAGAGGATAGCTCTGTGATTCAGAACTTACTTAAGAAAATTCTCTTGTTTGAGAACTGTAAAATCACCTCTGCCAAAGACGGGCAAAGTGTTCTAGATAAATTCGAAGCCGAAGACTTCGACTTGGTAATTATGGACATTAACCTTCCTAAACTTAGTGGATTAGAGGCTACCAAGAGAATTAGAGCAGGAAAAACCAAGAAGGCTCAGATTCCTATTATAGGAATTTCAGGCAATGCTAAAAACCTACCTGTTTCCGAATTTTATGAGGCAGGAATGAACGAATACATTCAAAAACCACTTGATTATGATAAGTTAATTGAGCTGGTTAAGAAATACACTCAAAACAATTAATGTCGGTAAAGTATACAAAGCATTTCTTAAGTAAACTAGAAGATATATTCGCAGAATCAGACTACGTTTTGCGCTACGAAAAGGGCAACTTTAAGTCTGGTTATTGTGTTCTTAAAGACACCAGAATTGCTATTGTAAACAAATACTATACTACAGAAGGCAAAGTAAATTGCCTCATTGACATTTTAAAATCTATTGACATTGACCATAAGCACCTTAGCGAGAAAAACGCTAAGCTGTTTATGGAACTCTCCCAAACCACTTTAGAACTGTGATTGTAACCGTACTAGGATCCGGAACTTCACAAGGCGTACCAGTTATAGGCTGCGATTGCCCAGTTTGCACCTCTTTAGATTATAGGGATAAGCGACTGCGCTCTTCCATTCATATTGAAACCAGTGGCAAGAGTATTGTAATAGATTCTGGGCCAGATTTTCGTCAGCAGGTCTTAAGGGAGCGAGTGAAGTCGTTAGACGCACTTATTTTTACCCACGAGCACAAAGATCATACTGCAGGAATGGATGACATTAGATCATTCAACTTCCTTCAAAAAAAGGATATGCCAATTTATGGTGACCCTAGGGTGCTCAATCAATTAAAACAGGAGTTCTCTTATGTTTTTGCAGAGAAGAAATATCCTGGTGTACCTCAGGTTGAAATGAAAGCACTAGATGGCTCTCCGTTCTTAATAGATAATGTTGAGATAACGCCTATTGAAGTCATGCATTATAGGCTGCCTGTCTATGGCTATCGCATTAAAGACTTCACATATATTACAGATGCCAAAACCATATCGGAAGAATCTATAGAAAAAATTAGAGGCAGTAAAGTGGTTATTTTAAATGCGCTCCAAAAGACAGACCATTTAAGTCATTTAACACTAGATGAAGCCTTAGAAATGGCAGAAAAAATTGGAGCAGAAAAAACCTACCTAACTCACCTTAGCCATAAGATGGGAAAACATCAGGAAGTTGACTCACAACTCCCTGATCATGTTTCTATAGCTTATGATGGACTAAAAATAGAGCTTTAAGCCCATTTAGTCTACCACATTAATTTTCAAGGTGTTTGTTCTACCTAAATCGTGGATTGGCATACTTGCCGTGGTAATGAACACATCTCCAGTAGAAAGACAACCTGCTGCTTTAAGTATATCTTCCTGATCTTTAAAAGTCTGATCTGTGGACTGTTTACTATCATAAAAGAAGGCTTCAACACCCCAAACCAAACCAAGCTTAGTCAACAACTTCTTATTTGCTGTGAAGATAAAAATCTTAGCGTGCGGCCTGTGCGATGATAATTTAAAAGCAGTATACCCTGAAACCGTATTACCTGTTATACCTTTTGCCTCAACTTGCTCGCTCAACTTAGTAGCTGCCAACATTACGTTGTCATTCATGAAAGTATCGCTGTTAGGGTTAGGGTCTTGGAATTTATCGTAGATTTTGGCCGAAGACTCTACTGAAGAGATAGTTCTAGCCATATAATTTACAGTTTCTACAGGATACTTACCCGCTGCAGTTTCTGCTGAAAGCATTACGGCATCGGCTCCATCCAAAATTCCATTAGCAACATCATTAGTTTCAGCTCTAGTTGGTCTAGGATTACTAATCATGCTCTCCATCATCTGAGTGGCAATAATAACGGGCTTGGCAGCTCTGTTACATTTTTCAACCATCATCTTCTGAGCCATTGGAACTTCTTCCATCACAATCTCAACCCCTAGGTCACCTCTAGCGACCATAAGTGCATCAGAAGCTGCAATAATCTCATCGATATTCTTGAGTGCTTCAGGCTTCTCAATCTTAGCCACAACCCTAATATCTTTTCCGGCTTTCTTAATACGTTCTTTTAGATCTAAAATATCAGCAGCCGTTCTTACAAACGATAGAGCAATCCAGTCTACCTCCTGCGCAATACCAAACTCCAAATCCTTCTTATCTTTCTCGGTAAGTGCTGGTGCAGAAACTTCTGTAAAAGGAAGGTTAATTCCTTTTCTAGACTTCAAAGAGCCACCATACTTTACTTCGCAAGTAACCTCATTGCCATTTATGCTCTTTACGAACAATTCTAGGTTTCCATCATCAATAAGTACAACATCTCCAACCTTTACATCTTTCGGCAAGTCTTGGTAAGAAGTACTTACTTTCTTAGATGTTCCTAGAAGGCTTTCTGTAGTTATTATAAGGTCTTCACCCGGCTCAATAAACACCTCACCATCTTCAACCTTTTCAACTCTGATTTTCGGTCCTTGCAAATCTTGTAGAATAGAAACGTGCGTTCCTAACTCTTCATTTACCTCTCGAATTCTTTGAACTACACCTGCATGAGTTTCATGTTCTCCATGCGAGAAATTTAACCGGAAAACGTTTACACCGGCTAATACAAGTTCTTTTAAAACATCTTTTGATTGACTGGCTGGACCAACTGTAGCAACAATTTTGGCCCTCTTAGAATGTATAGCTTGCCCCATTTTTAGAAGATAAGGTTATCCTTAGACTTTAATGATTGAGTATTAATTTTTGATACAAATTGCACGAAAGGTATTTGTTTGATTTCGCTTATGAAAACATTCTCATTGAAAGTAATGCTTTCGTTTTCCAAAAGAATCAAATAGTCAAAGTTTTTAAGCTCTGGCAATAAAAAACCACTGAAGCTTCCATTCACATCTTCAGCCTTATTCCTAATGAGCCGAACTGTTTGGAAATCAGTGATATTTGCAAAATTCTGAATAGACAGACTCTTAGTTTGAGTAAAGCCTATTTCTATATTCTCAGATTTCATCAGGTTCAGGCCTAACTCCTTATTTAAAGACCATGCGAGTTTATACGGCTTCACACTTGCGTTGACAGCCAATAAAAGAAAGTCGAAATCGTAAGTAACTTGTAGCTTATTTTTAGCCATATAGGGCAAAATTAGGGCTTTTAGCCGCCTAGGACAAGATTAAAAATTTTGTTTGACATGTGGGCAGAATTGCATTTCTTTGCATCGAGTTTTAACTAAATATTAACCAAAATGTCAGAAATCGCATCAAAAGTTAAGGGTATTATTATTGATAAATTAGGTGTTGAAGATTCTGAAGTTACTCCTGAGGCTAGCTTCACTAACGATCTTGGCGCTGATTCCCTTGACACTGTGGAATTGATTATGGAGTTCGAGAAAGAGTTTAATATTTCAATTCCAGACGATCAAGCTGAGAACATCGCAACGGTAGGCGATGCAATATCCTATTTGGAAGCAAACGTTCAGCAATAACATTTTACATACGACTCCTCTATGCAATTAAAAAGAGTTGTAGTAACAGGTTTAGGTGCACTTACACCGCTAGGCAATAATCTCAATACTTATTGGGATAATTTGATTAAGGGTGTGAGTGGTGCCGGACCAATCACCAAATTCGATCCTGAATTATTCAAGACCAAGTTTGCCTGTGAGGTAAAGGGTTACGATCCTAACGATTTCTTTGACAGAAAAGAGGCTCGTAAAATGGATCTCTTTACGCAGTACGCAATGATTACTGCCGATGAGGCCATTGTAGACTCAGGTTTAGACTTAGATTCCATCAATAAATTGAAAGCTGGAGTTATCTGGGGTTCAGGAATTGGTGGTTTAAGAACTTTTCAGGAAGAAGTTGCTTCATTTGCACAGGGTGATGGAACTCCTAGATTCAATCCTTTCTTCATTCCGAAAATGATCGCAGATATTTCTGCAGGAATGATTTCTATCAAATACGGTTTTCACGGACCAAACTTTGTAACAGTATCGGCTTGTGCTTCTGCTACCAATGCCATGATAGACGCCATGACCTACATTAAACTAGGTAAAGCGAATGTTATGATTACCGGTGGTTCTGAAGCTTCTGTAACTGAAGCAGGAATGGGAGGTTTTAACGCGATGAAAGCCCTTTCTGAGAGAAATGATTCTCCTGAAACTGCATCGCGACCTTTTGATAAAGATAGAGATGGATTTGTTCTTGGAGAAGGTGCTGGAGCACTGATCTTAGAAGAATATGAGCACGCAAAGGCAAGAGGAGCCAAAATCTACGCTGAATTAGTAGGTGGTGGCATGTCGGCCGATGCTTATCATATAACAGCCCCACACCCAGAAGGATTGGGAGCTGAGAATGTAATGATCAACGCTCTGGAAGATGCTTATATGAAGCCAGAAGAAATTGATTACATCAATGTTCATGGTACGTCTACCCCACTTGGTGACGTTTCTGAAGCCGTGGCCATTGAAAAGGTGTTTGGAGAGCATGCTTATAAACTAAACATAAGCTCTACCAAGTCTATGACAGGACACCTTTTGGGAGCTGCTGGAGCTATCGAGGCTATTGCAAGTGTAATGGCAATCAAAGATCAGATTGTACCACCAACTATCAATCATTTTACTGATGATGACAGGTTCGACCCTAAGCTGAACTTTACGTTCAACAAAGCTCAGAAAAGAACTGTTAACGCAGCAGTAAGTAATACATTTGGTTTCGGTGGTCACAATACATCGGTAGTTTTCCGTAAAATCGACTAAAAGTGCGGTTGTTTGTAAACCGTATCAAGTCCGTATTTATTTCCTATAGTAAAGAAGACAAAGCGCTTATTGCCTCTATCAAAATGATAGCAGGCAGTAAGCCTTATAATTTAAAACCCTACAAGATTGCCACACAACACACTTCTGTGGCAAAATCTGTTAAAAGAGGTTTTAAAGAATCTAACGAGAGGCTAGAATACTTGGGAGATGCCGTACTCAGTGTAGTAGTTGCTGAGTATCTATTCAAAAGATATCCTTTCAAAGATGAAGGGTTTCTTACTGAAATTCGATCTAGAATTGTAAGCCGAGACAGCCTCAACAACGTAGCCAGAACCATAGGTGTTCCTCAGATTGTGCGCTACGACAAAAAGCGCAAGACCCCTAATTCGCATAAATCATTATTCGGCAACACCCTAGAAGCACTTATAGGAGCCATATATTTAGATAAAGGGTTTAAGCACAGCCGTAGTTTTATTCTAAATAAACTCCTAAAGCCTCATTTCGACATTGAAGAGCTTATTAACACCACCAAAAACTACAAAAGCAAGTTAATTGAGTGGACCCAAAAGCAGTCTAAATCTCCATCATTTCAGCATTTAGAAACCATAGACAAGGGCCATTATAAAGAATTTATAATGGAGGTAAGAATTGATGACGAACCAATAGCCAAAGGTCATGGTTTAAGCAAGAAAAAGGCTGAGCAAGACGCTGCTAGAGAAGCCTGTCTGAAATTAGAGCTTGAGGAGCAATGAGAAAATACAGAATTGGAGGAGCCACAGTTAACCAAACTCCACTAGATTGGAAAGGCAATATACAGAGGCTAAAAAAAGTACTTCAAGAAGCTAGACAGCATAAAGTGGAGATACTTTGTTTGCCTGAACTCTCTATAACTAGTTATGGCTGTGAAGATTTATTCCTAAGCGATTGGCTCCCTAAGAAAGCACTCACTTTTATTCCTGAATTAATAGCTGAAACAGAAGGGCTTCTTACCACCTTCAACCTACCTATAAGACATAATGGCACGCTTTATAACTGTTCTCTACTTGTACAAAACAAGGAGATAATGGGCATCTACGCCAAGCAATACATGGCGCTAGACGGGGTTCATTATGAACCTCGCTGGTTCAACCCTTGGCCAATTGGTTTAGTAGAAGAGTTTGAGATTGAGGGTAGAAACTATCCAATAGGCGACATTACATTCGACTTTGAAGATTGGAAAATTGGCTTAGAAATTTGCGAAGATGCCTGGCGGGGCGATGTTAGACCAGCTTGCAGATTAGTAGAGAAAGGCGTAAACCTGATTCTAAACCCAAGCGCTAGCCATTTTGCTATGAAAAAGACCTTGGAAAGAATCGCTTTGGTCGAAAAATCTTCTAGCGAATTCAACTGCACTTATGTTTATGCCAACCTCTTAGGCAATGAGGCTGGTAGAATGATTTACGATGGCGAAATTCTTATTTCACAACGAGGCGATATACTTTTAAGGAACGAACTCTTAAGCTTTAAATCGCATCAATTAGTTTATGGAGACTTCTATCCTGACCAATCTACTGAGAAAGACGAAACATTAATTGCACCTGTTGAGCCTAAAGAGATTGAGTTCCCAAAAGCTTCTGCCCTTGCCTTGTATGATTATATGAGGAAAAGTAGAACTAAAGGTTACACGTTATCTCTTAGTGGTGGTGCAGACTCAGCTACTTGTGCAATCATGGTTGCAGAAATGGTGAAACGAGGAGTTGCTGCCCTCGGAGCAGATGAGTTTTGCAAATCCATTGGCTTTGCCACTCTTAACGAGAAAAGCGAAAAAGGAATTGTTAAAGCTATATTCAATACGGCTTATCAAGGTACGGTTAATTCTTCTGACACCACCTTAAATGCTGCCAAATACTTGGCCGACTCCATTGGTGCTAAATTCTATAGCTGGAATATTGACAGCACGGTGAATGCCAATACAGATATTATTGAAAATGCGCTGGGCAGAGAGCTCACTTGGGAGCAAGACGACCTGGCCTTACAAAATATTCAAGCAAGATCTAGAAGCCCCATCATCTGGATGCTCACTAATATCACAAACACCCTCCTACTCACTACATCAAACAGAAGCGAGGGAGATGTTGGCTACGCAACCATGGATGGAGACACCAGCGGAAGCCTTGCCCCTATCTCTTCAGTAGATAAGCACTTTATTCGCCAATGGCTCGTTTATGCAGAAAACGAATTGGGTTATGATGGTTTGAAATACATCAATAAGCTTCCTCCTACAGCCGAATTAAGACCTCAAGACCAAAAGCAAACCGATGAGGACGATTTAATGCCTTATCATATTATGGTTGAAATCGAAAAACTCGCAATAAGAGACCACAAGTCTCCACTTGAAGTTTTCAATGCATTGAAAGATGCCAACCTAGAAGCTGAAGACTTACTCAAACAGCACATCAAAAAATTCTATCAGCTTTGGAGCCGCAACCAATGGAAGAGAGAACGCTTGGCTCCTGCTTTTCATTTAGACGAGTTTAATGTAGACCCTAGAACTTGGTGTAGATTCCCTATTTTATCTGCTGGCTTTGTAGAAGAGTTGCAAGAGCTGTAAATCTATTGTTAAACTTTAGGCTTTATAAGCTAGTAATCTAAGAGCTTCGAGCATTTCGTATATATTTGCTCCATGCTCAATCTATCTATACTATCGTACATCGTGTGGGACCCCATGCGAGAGATCATAAAAGGAATTCAACCACCGGTTTGGTATAGCGTATTATTTGCAGCCGGATTTATTTTTGGTTACCAAATAATGGTTTACATCTTCAAAAAGGAAGGTAAAAACCCATTGAATGTAGACACCCTTTCGGTGCATATGATTTTGGCTACCATTATTGGAGCTAGATTGGGCCATTTAATTTTTTATGAGCCAGAGCGCTTCTTGGCCGACCCATTAATGTTCTTTAGAACTTGGGAAGGTGGTTTGGCTAGCCACGGAGCAGCCATCTGTATTCCTATCGCTCTTTACCTCTACAGCAACTATGTGGTTTCAACCAGAAAATCCATATTCCCGCTGAAATTCACTAAAAAACGAAGACAAGGGCAAAGCTATCTTTGGATTGTCGATAGAATTGTGATTACGGTAGCTCTTGCTGGTGCTTTCATTCGCTTTGGAAACTTTGTGAACTCTGAAATTATTGGTAAGCCTACTGGTTCAGATTATGGTGTTGTTTTTGGTCGGGTGGCCGAAGAAAGACTAGAAAAAGCTGAACTAGGGTTTGAATCTGTAGAAGCTTCAAAGGGAGAATCTAGAGAAAACCTAGAGGCAGGTATTGTACCTGTAGACCTGACTATAGTATTCGAAAACAGACAGATTAGCGAAGAGCAAGCAAGTAATATTATCAATACAGGCGTACGCAGAATGCTCATGTCTGACCCAGCCATAACCGAGCACTATTCTCAACCGAGTGGGCCATTAGATTTTGAGCTTTCTTTAGTAGATAGAAAAATGCAAGCTGTTGTGCATACCTGGGGAATAAGCAGATACCCTGCACAGCTTTATGAATCGGCTACATGCGTAATTCTATTCTTAATTTTACTTGGGCTTTGGTTTAAATGGAAAGAAAAGACACCAGAAGGACTCTTTTTTGGTATATTCCTAATCTGGATTTTCGGATTGCGTTGGTTCCATGAAACTTTCAAAGAGAATCAGGTAGCTTTCGAGGATTCTATGACCTTCAATATGGGTCAACTCTTGAGTATTCCTCTAGTATTGATAGGGGTATTCTTGGTAATAAGAGTCATTATACTATCTAAGAAAGCTAAAGATTAGCGTGCTGAATACATTGTCAAGATTGTTTTTGTTGGTACTGTGTTGTTTGTGTTTCAACCTTGACTGCCTTTCTCAAAATACTATGCCGGATATAGACCCGGAAACTGACGTCACTATTGGGAAAATCTATATTATAGGCAACAAAAAAACTCGCAACTCTATCATTTTAAGGGAATTGAACTTTGAAGAAGGCCAAACCCTAAAGATGAAAGACTTTGCCGAGTCAGTTGAACTAGACAAACAAAAGCTTATCAACACCCGACTTTTTCAAACTGTTGAACTAGTACCATTATTCTTATCTCCTAATAATGTAGAGGTACTAGTAAGGGTTCAAGAAAGATGGTATGTTTTCCCAGCCCCCATCTTCAAACTGTCAGATAGAAATTTCACTGAGTGGTGGGTAAATCAAAACAGAGACTTCTCAAGGGTAAATTATGGAGCTCAGCTTTATCACCTCAATTTTTCTGGCAGAAATGATAGACTTGTTCTGAAAGCACAATTCGGGTTTACCAAGCAATATGCCTTTCAATACTCTATACCATACATCAATAAAGCTCAAACCACTGGCCTAAATATTTCAACCTCCTTTGCCACAAACAAAGCCGTGAGTTACGCTTCTGATGGTCATAGGTTACAGTTTGTGGAGAGCGAAAACACTATAAGGCGTTTATTTTCTACCAGTGGAACACTCACCTTTAGACCTTCCTTCTACAATAGGCATTCGTTCTCTTTGGGTTATAGTAGAACTTCTATTGCTGATACAGTTTACCAGCTCAACAACGATTATTTTCAGGTAGACGCTAACTTGCAAGAGTATTTTGTCTTCTCTTATACTTACAACCATGACAACCGAGATTATGTAGCCTACCCACTCAAAGGAAATAGGTTTACAGGTAGTGTTAATCAACTAGGGCTAGGCATTTTTGACGACATCAACATGCTCACTACAAGGGTGGAGTTTTCTACCTATACTCCTATAGGCCAGAAGCTCTCATGGGCTAATTCAATAGATGTCTACAAAACTTTTACAGACGAGATTCCTTATTTAGTACGTGCAGGTTTTGGCTACAGCCCGAACTTTATCCGTGGCTATGAACGCTATGTGGTAGAGAGCGACTTTCTTACCTCCTACCGCACCTCTATGCGATTTCAAATTTTGAAAGGAATGAAACAGCTCAACCGAAGAAGCATGATAGAACAGTTTAGGGCGCTCCCCTATGCTTTTTACCTAAAGGTATTTATGGATACTGGTTATGCTGGTGACCCTCTAGAGTCTAACTCTAACAATTTCTACAATAACAAGTGGATTGGAAGTGTAGGTGTAGGTGTAGACTTGGTTACTCTATATGATTTTGTAGTACGTTTCGAGTACAGTATGAATAGAGAGGGAGATACAGGCTTCTTCGTGAATTTTAGGTCGGCTCTTTAAGACAACCCTCCTTTTCTTTGGCAGATTGTTTATATTCGAATGTGCGCATACTAACACTCACAGCTCTTCTTTTTTGCGGAATTTGGACTCAGACTTTTAGCCAAATTTCTGGTGTCCCTCCGAAGGGTCCAATCTCTATAGGAATGGGTGGTGTTTCTTCTGCTACAGCCAATGAATGGTCTATATTCAATAATCCAGCAGGACTCACTGCAAACAATGGAATAAGCGGAGTAATATCTTATCAGACCATTTTCAACTTTGCACCCTTTAATACCGTAGTTACTGGTGTCAATGCTGAAACTCCATGGGGAAATGCTGCTTTTGGTGTTTATCGCTTTGGCGATGAAATTTTCAGTAATCAAATGGCCAGCCTGGGCTTTGCTAAACAAATAGGAATTATGGCTTTAGGTGCTAAAGCCAATGTTCTTCAATACAATATAGACGGCTTCGGAAAGAGATCGATATTTGTAGCCGAAATGGGCGCACTAGCAGAGTTTACTCCTGAGCTAAACTTTGGAGTCCATGTATACAATTTCACTCAATCGGTTATTGCTCCTGAAAGTCAGGAAAGAGTTCCTACCATAATTCGCTTGGCTCTCAATTATCATCCTGATGAAAACCTTAACTTGTTTCTAGAAGGAGAGAAAGATGTAGAAGATGACCCTGATTTGAGACTAGGTATTGCCTATAGCTTAATCGAAAACCTCTGGCTAAGAACAGGCTTCTCTACCCTCACCAACCGACATTCTTTCGGAGCCGGATTTACGTTTAGAAAGTTCACCATAGACTACGCTGTCAGGTCGAACAGAAGTACTGGTGCTACACACAATTTTGGTCTGACCTACCAGATTAAGGACTAATGAAACGTACTTTCATAGCGCTGCTTACCATTGGTTGTATTTCATTTACAAACCAAGTTCAAGCTCAGCAAAATGAAAACTTCGACCTTCAAAGTTTTATAGAAAACCTCTTCAACCTACAGGATGAATCGCTCAACTATGAAGACTTATACGAGCGTTTACTACTGCTATATGAAAACCCGGTAAACCTAAATTCAGCTTCTGTAGATCAGTTGAAAGGCCTTTACATTCTTTCTGACCCACAGATAGATTCCTTAAAGAATTACATTACTGAGAACGGGAAGCTACTCACAGTCTATGAGCTTCAGTTGGTTCCTGGTTTCGACTACAACACAATAGAAAAATTAGCCCCTTTTGTTTCGGTAGACTCTAAAGAGTTTATCCAAGACGACAGGCCACTTTTACAGCGAATTCTTACAGAAAGAAATAACTACTTCATTTATCGCTTTGAGCAAACTCTAGAAGAGAAAGAAGGTTATACTGAACCAGAATCGCCTGACGACACCCGCTATGCTGGAGGCCCAGCCAAGCACTACCTTAGGTACAGAGTTGCTAAAAGTGGAGACTTTAGTTTTGGATTCACAACCGAGCTAGATGCTGGAGAAAAATTCACTTGGGATCCGGCTACTAAAAGATTTGGAATGGACTTTTGGTCTATTCACGGTATGGTTGAAAACTATAAAGGCTTCAGGAAAATTATCTTAGGCGACTATCAACTTCAGTTTGGACAAGGTTTAATTTTTGGAGCTGGGTTTGGAGTTGGAAAAGGATCGGAAACTATTAATGCCTTGGAAAGGGTAAACACTGGAGCCAAGCCCTATACTTCAGTTATTGAAGGAGGCTTTTTAAGGGGAACTGCCGTTACCTATGATGTTTCTGAGAAAATGGAAGTCACAGCCTTTGCTTCTCACTTAAAACAAGATGCTTCTATAAGGCAAGACGAGGAGTCTTTCGAAGATTATTTTTCTTCTATACAAACCACCGGTTTCCATAGAACGCCCACAGAAATAGCCAACAAAAGGCAGATTGCTGAAACTGTGCTTGGCGCCAACCTTCATTTTAAGATGAGCGAAATAGCCCAATTCGGCATGGTGTTGAATTCCAATAGTTATAGTTTACCTATCCAACGAAGCAATCAAGCCTATAATCAGTTTGAGTTCTCAGGAAAATCTAATCACAACGCAAGCATTTATACCAGCTTTAGTCTTAGACAGTTCCGTTTTTTTGGAGAAGGTGGTATTTCTAAAAGTGGCGGTACTGGTGGTGTTTTCGGCTTCACCTCAACCTTATCTCCAAGGGTAGATTTCGCAATGATGTTCCGAAGTTATGCTCGAGATTTTCATGCTCTGAGAGGCGCTTCATTTGCAGAAGGTAGCCGAAACATTAATGAAAGCGGTATTTACTGGGGCTTCAAATACACCTTAAATAGTAAATTCTTTTTAACAGCCTATTACGATACCTTCCAATTTCCTTGGCTCAGATTTAGGGTAAATACACCTTCTGAGGGCAACGACTATTTATTGCGTTTAAACTATTTTCCGCAGAGGTCGGTAAAGATTTATATTCAATACAGAAACAAATCTCGAGAAGAAAACACAGAAGATCCAGAAGACGGTTCTACCGTTGTTCGAGCTGGAACAAAGCAGCAAGTGTTAGCCAATCTCGAATACAGAATTACGCCTCAACTCAACTTAAAGTCTCGTGTTCAATTCAGTGATTTCAGAATTACAGATGAATTCAATGATGGCTACGCTTTTATTCAAGATGCTGTCTACTCTACGGGAAAATTTGTTTTCAGTGGCCGCATTGCCATATTCGATACTGAAGGAGCCAACAACAGACAATATGCATATGAGCGAGATGTACTTTACGCCTTTTCAATTCCCGCTTACAGCGGAGAAGGTATTAGAAATTACTTATTGATTCAGTATAAACTAAACCGACAAATAGACATTTGGGCTAGAGTGGCCAGAACTTCATTTTACGACCGAGATGAAGTTGGCACAGGTCTTGAAACCATTGATGGAGACAAAAGGACTGATGTTAAATTTCAGATTAGATATAAAATCAGATAATCTAGCCTTTTAAACCATTTGATTTGTCGCAGTAGACAAACTTTGATAATTTCCGAACTATTAAAAATTTAAGAAATGAGGACAAGACTTTTATCATTCGTTGTGCTCTTTTCTTTGAGTACTTCTCTGGTTTTTGCTCAGGGAAAAGCTACAAGAAAAGACAGTGAACGATGGCAGCAACATGCCAACTACTTCATGGAAATTGACATGGATGTGAATACTAATCGCTTCCAAGGAACCCAGAAGATCAAGTATACTAACAACTCTCCAGATGTTTTAGATCAGGTGTTTTACCATCTTTACTTTAATGCTTTCCAGCCAGGAAGCATGATGGATGTTCGTTCTAGAACCATAGAAGACCCAGACAGAAGGGTAAGAGATAGAATTTCCAAGCTTTCTGAAGACGAGATTGGCTACCAGAAGATATTCTCTCTCAAGCAAGATGGAAAAGATGTAAAGTATGAAGTAGAGGGTACAGTTTTAGAGGTTGAGTTAGCCAAGCCTATCCAACCAGGTCAAACCGTTACTTTCGACATGACTTTTGAGGGACAAGTCCCTGTTCAGATCAGAAGATCTGGTAGAGACAACGCTGAGGGTGTTCGCTACACCATGACCCAGTGGTTCCCTAAATTGGCTGAGTATGATTACCAAGGATGGCATGCCGATGAATACATTGGCCGAGAATTCTATGGGATTTGGGGAGATTACGATGTTAAAATCTCAATAGACAAAGATTATGTAATTGGTGGAACTGGCTACTTGCAAAATCCACTAGAAATTGGCCACGGTTATGAAGATGCTGGTCAAACCGTGAAGAAAAAAGTTAAAGACGGTAAACTAACTTGGCACTTTAAAGCACCTAATGTTCACGACTTTGCTTGGGCGGCAGATCCAGATTATGTTCATGATAAACTAACCATGGATAATGGAATGGTGTTACACTTCTTCCACCAAAAAGGCCAGAACGAGAAAAACTGGAAAGAGCTAATGCCTTTGGCAGAACAAGCGTTTGAGTATGCTAATGAGCATTTTGGCCAATATCCTTACAAGCAGTTCTCCGTAATTCAAGGTGGTGACGGTGGTATGGAATACCCAATGTCTACTATGATTACCGGAATGAGAGGAAGCTTGCTAGGTGTAACCATTCACGAAGCTATGCACGATTGGTACCATGGTGTTTTAGGTAATAATGAAGCGCTTACTCCTTGGATGGACGAAGGCTTTACTTCTTACGCTTCTGCCAGAATTTCACGACACATAAGAGCTAACGGAAAAGAAGAAGAACCTACTATCGAAAACCTAGGCATGGCTGCTAACGGTGGTTATTTGAGAATTGCTATGAGTGGTGTAGAAGAGCCACTAAGCACACACGGAGACCACTACAACCTAAACGGAGCCTACAGTGCCGCTTCTTACAGCAAAGGTTCTGTATGGATGAGCCAATTGGGCTATGTAATTGGAGAAGAAGCTCTAGACAAAGGTCTTTTAGAGTACTTTGATACTTGGAAGTTTAAGCACCCTAACCCAAATGATGTACTTAGAGTTTTTGAAAGAGTTTCTGGCTTAGAGCTAGACTGGTACAACGAGTACTTTGTTTACACTACCAAGAAAATCGATTATGGTATTCAGAACGTTGTTGGAGAGGGTAACTCAACTAAAGTTACCTTAGAAAAAGTAGGCCTAATGCCTATGCCAACGGACGTTGTTGTTACCTATAAAGATGGTACTAAAGAAGTGCACTACATGGCGCTAAGAATGATGCGTGGTGAAAAACCTGCTGAAACTAACGATCCGAGAGTAGTTCACCCTGATTGGCCTTGGACTCACCCTACGTATGAGTTTAGCATCAACAAACCTGTTTCTGAAATAGCATCAATAGAAATTGATCCTTCAAAGAGAATGGCAGATGTTAACAGAGAAAATAATGCATGGACAGCCGAAGCATTAGACAATAAAAAGTAAGCGAACATCGAGTTCAAAAACATAAATAGTCCGACTTGTGCAAACAGGTCGGACTATTGTTTTTAAAGCATTCTCGTAATTCTTAAATTATACCAAACCACGCAATTATGGCTAAACCCGTATTAATCCTTCTCGCCTCCCTACTTATTTACTCCTGTACATCTAAACCAGAATTCAAAATAAAAGGCTCCATAGAGAATTACGAAGGCTATGTATTTCTTCGCTATGGAAACATCTCAGATAGCACATTAATTGAAAATGGTGAATTCGAATTTACAGGCTCGGTTGATCAAGTAAGACGAGCAACCATAACAAACAAAGCAGACGGAATCTATTCGGCTTCATTTTTTCTAGACAATGAAGATATAACCCTCAAAACAGCATACAAAGAGCCTTTTATAAGGTTACTAGAGGTAAACAGCGAAGCAAACAGGTTAATGGAATAAATCTTGGGCGATTTGGAAGTAGTGATGGAAGATGAAGAGAAGTTGAGGAGCAACGAGCTCTTCTTATACATGGACTCAATTACTCACCTCTATCCAAACAATCAATTCATAGTAGAGCTAACATCAGAAGTAGTTACCAGCGATTTTGTGACCATCGACCAATCTCGGCAGTTGCTATCTCAAATAGATACTGCTTTACTAGACCCATTAGAACTAAAGTCTATTATAGTCTCATTAGATAGACAAGAAAGAATTAACTCTGGAGACCAATTCCCCAATTTCACTTTTGAAAGCTTTGAAGGTGAAACGTACTCACAAAACAGTTTTTCAGATCAATACATTCTAATTGATTTTTGGGCTACTTGGTGTGGTCCATGCACCAAAGGGTTCGGAGAATTACAGCCTCTATATGAGGAACTAGATGGAAAGCTGGAAGTCATAGCAGTATCCATAGATCCGAACAAAGAACTTCCAATGAAGCACCTCAGTCAAAAGAACTACCCGTGGAAACAAGCTTACGCTAAAGGGCAGTTTGAAAACCCATTTTTAGAGCAACTTGGGGTGGTATTTCTTCCATTCTATTATTTAATCAGCCCCGATGGTGAAATCTTAGCAATTAATCCTGATATAGCAGAAATTCCGGAGTTAGTTAAAAAGCGATCGAGCCTCAAAGAAGTTCTTAAGTAATGGATATTAGTAAAATCTTAATGGGAGCCATCTACATTTTGGCTGGTATAATGCACTTCATTAAACCTAAGGTGTATATGAAAATTATGCCGCCCTATCTCCCCTATCATAAGTTTTTGGTTTACCTCAGTGGCTTATTCGAAGCTCTTTTCGGTGCTTTAGTTCTATTCCCTTCAACACAAAGTATTGGCGCTTGGGGTATAATTGCTACTCTAATTGGAGTGTTCCCTGCAAACATTTATATGCTTACTTCTTATAGAGGCAAAAAGACCTGGTATAGAGTAGCACTGTGGATTCGTCTACCTCTTCAACTTTTGCTCATATACTGGGCGTGGCTCTATACCTAAGAACTAAAAGAACCTTCGGTTGAACCAAAACCGAAACTTTAGGTGTTGTTGCTGCTTAATGCCTAGCAATTTGAACAAGCCCCTAGTTAAGGTTACGATATTATTCTGCAGTATGATGACAGTAATGGCAGGAGCCACTATTGCTCCTTCATTACCAGAGATGACTAAAGCCTTCCCTGACAACCCTTCTGCAGAAACTTTAGTGAAACTCGTGCTCACCATTCCGGGCTTGGCTATAGCCTTAACATCGCCATTTTCGGGTTGGTTTATTGATAGATTTGGAAGAATTAAGCTTCTCGCTTCTATGCTAGGGCTATATGCCTTAGCAGGCAGTTCGGGTTTATACTTGAATACCCTTGGAGAGATTATAGTTGGTAGAATTTTCTTGGGCATTGCCGTTGGTGGCATTATGACAACTGCCATTGCTCTAATTGGTGATTACTTTGATGGTGAAGAAAGAAAGTCTTTTCTTGGAACACAGGCAGGAATAATGGCTTTATCAGGGACTGTATTTATAAGCTTTGGTGGATACTTAGCTGACCTTGGATGGCGATATCCGTTTGCTATTTACTTATTGGCTGCCTTGGCTATCCCTATGGTTTTACTGTTCTTAAATGAGCCTGAGCTAGATATTAGTAACGATGAAAATCGATCAAACACTGACCTAAAAATTCCTAAAACCGCTTGGACTATTTATGTAATCTCCTTCTTTGGAATGGTCGTTTTTTACCTAATGCCTGTTCAAGTCCCTTTCTTAATGAAAGAAATTTCTGATGTTGGCAATACTGCTACTGGGCTAGCCATTTCCGTAGTAATGTTAGTTGGCGGTTTAATGTCTTTTTTATTCCCTAGAATTAAATCTCGACTTACGCATTACCAGATTTATGGCATTACATTTTTATTGATGGGTATTGGATATTTAATGATTTCCAATGCAAGCAGCTATGCCATGACCATTCCAGGCCTCTTTGTATCTGGGTTGGGCGCTGGCCTTCTAATGCCTAACTCAAACTTATGTTTGGTCACCTTGGCTAACTCAAAGAACAGGGGAAAGATTTTGGGCTTTCTTACTACTTTTTTATTCATGGGGCAATTTGCATCTCCATTGCTTTTTCAGCCAGTAATCAATGCTACTTCAATCTCAGGAGGCTTTCTCTACCTTTCCATAGCCTTGATTATTATTTCAATTATTGTACTGTTTAGAAATAAGCGATTTGTTCCGAAGAGTCAGAATGAACCTGTAATAGTACAGGAAAGAAGTTCTACAAATGAAGCCGAGATTGATTAAAATAAGAAAGGCTCCCAAAAGGAGCCTTTACTTCACAATCTAATTATCGGTCTACTTCTCTACCGTTATCACATAGTTACCGGCCAAGCCAGCTCTTACTGGCCCATCGGACTTAGTAAAGCTGAACACAAACTTGGAGGTAGTCAGTGAATTAATATTTACCACTTTGCCATCGTCTAGGTTAACCACTTCGGCAGACTCACCAGCCCACTCCCAAGTACCACTGGCTTTAAACAAGTCGCCAGCGTTGGTTGTGGTATAAGTACCATTAGCAAAAGACAGGGCAAAGCCCGGATAGTTCGCACTTACGTTAGAACCATCTACTTTAATGCTTCCGAATTGACCCAGTGTCCATTGGCCAGATAATTTCTCAAAAGCGAGTTCTTGTAAACTCGGCTCCATAGGATCATCAGGATCGCAAGAAAGACTGAACAGGGCTAGCGCAGCTATCAGTACAAAAGTGTATATTTTTCTATTGTTCATCTTGGTTGTATGTTTTGACCTCTCCCAGCCCTCCCAAAGGTTGGGAGGACGTAGGTTAGGCATATTTTATTACTTCAATTACTATTTTCTAATGAGTACTTTCTTTCTCACAAGAGATCTCTCATTGCTGAACTGGATGATGTACAGACCACTTTCAAAGTTGGTTACATCGATAGTCAACTCTGGCTTGTCATAGCCTTCTTTCTCCAGCTTACTCACACCAGTTGGATTAATCATCTGGATGTTCAACGGCATGCCGTTGAGCTCGCTCAAGTCTATAGTTACATAGTTGCTCGCAGGGTTCGGGAACACATTGATCTGCTCTTCGCTAATCTGTCCGTTATCCACACCCGTGACTATCACACCTTCTCCACTCAATCCAATTTCCAATACATTGTCTTGAATGTTGTCTGTGATATCATAATTGAACACTACAACTCCATTATACACTTTTGCTTCTGTTGGCCTGAACACCGCGGTAATATTCTTTGTATCACCAGGGTTAAGCTGAACAGATCCAGGGTTAATACTGAAACCTTGAGTAGAGTTAATTACTCTTACCTCAGTTGCAGCGTCTCCTCTATTCTCGATGGTCCAAGACTTAGTAGTCGATAATCCTAGAACCGTTGGATCAAATACACCATCGCCAGTTACAACGATAATGGCTTCTCCCTCATTGGTAATAGCAATGGTCAATGCCTTCTCATAAGTACCGCCAAACTCATCGGCTGTTCTTACTCTGATACTATAGCTATCCTTAGTTTCAAAGTCGAAGACTTCTGCAGCTAGCAACTTATTACCAGTTATGGTAAAGCTTGCATTGTCAGCATCTCCTGTTCCTGATACTAAGGTGTAAGTATGGCTATCGCCAGCATCGGCATCTGTTGTGCTCAATACTCCAATCTCTGCTCCTACTGCATTGTTTTCTTGAATGCTTGCTGTAGAAAGTGAAATGTCAGTAGCTACAAAGTTGGTAGTGTAAACCTCTCCTGTAAAGCCTGCTGCCAGAGTATTGGTAGCCGCATCCGTGATATTAGTTCCTGCTTTGGCATTCAATCCAATAGTACCTTCTCCTGAGATACTTCCCACAGTAACTGTATATGTTTTAGCATCTACTACAGTAACTGTACTGACAGTGGCAGTGGCGGTTCCTGTAACCACCGTTTCAAAGTCTGACACATCTACTCCTGTTACATCTTCACTAAAGACCACAGTGTAATCTCTGCTTGTTGTACCAGTAGGTATCTGGTCAGCCTCTGCTCTTGTAATACTGGTGACAGTAGGTGCTGTTCCATCAAAAGTAGTACTAACTGTATTGCCAGACTTACTGCTGTTGCCTGCCACGTCTTCTGCAATGTTGGCTCCAAGAGTAACAGTAGTGGCCCCATCGGCTGTAGGTGTAATTGTAGCACTCCAAACTGTACCTACTGTTACATTAGTAAAGTTACTTGCTGTACCATTGGTTACAGTGATATCTCCCAATTCAAATCCAGTTACCGCCTCATCGTAAGTGAAAGTTGCGGTAAAGGCTGCATTGGTCAATGTACCTGCTGAAGATGTAATGGTTGGTGTTGGTTTAACACCATCTACAATCACTCCTGCTGAGCTTGGCACATTATTGAGTGTTGGAACTGCATTCACATTGAATGCATCTACAATGATGGCTCCATTTAAGGTTAAGCTATTAGACAGTGTAATACCGTCTGAATCTAGATCACCTTCTTGTATAGTATATACAAAGGTTGCTGATGTTCCAGCGCTAACTGGCGCTTGTAAAGTTGCAGCAACCGTTTCTGTACCAATAGTAATATCCAGAGTTGGTGCTCCTGTAATTGTCACTGGCAGGCTGAAGGTCAACTCTACTTCTAGCTCATCACCGATTCCATAGATGCCATCGTTAGATAATCCTACAGCGGTAATCACCGAGGCATTAATGGTTGTGAAGGTCCAACTTGTATTGTTAGAAATACCCGCGTAGCTATTTCCAGCATCATCAGTAAATGCACCCGCATCAACCATCACATAGAATTCTGTACTTGGTGGTAATAGTGCATTATCTGGATTAATGGTAACAACATTATCTACGATACTCACTTTGTCACTAGCTACATCAATAGTTTCTAGTACAGTGTTATCACTAGTCTGCGCTATAGTAATATCTCCAGAGCCTACGTAAACATCTTCATTGAAGTCCATTAAAAGGTTGGCATTCGGTAGAATATCAATAGCATTGTCAGCTGGCGATAAGGTTGCCTTCATCTGCTGATCTAGCACAATCGTCAACTCTCCTGCTGTACCTACATTACCTGCTACATCGGTTGCTATAGCACGAAGTGTCAGGTCATTCACTGTTCCATCTACAAGTACTCCTCCTACTGTTGAACCCACATCAATTGACCAGTTACCTGCGCCATCTGTTGTGGCTGGCAAACCAGTGAAGGTAGTTCCGTTGTAGGTCAACTCTACTTCTACTGAAGCGCTAGCCTCTGCAGTTCCTGAGAAGGTCATTGCATCTCCAGTAGTGAAGTTGGTCAGATCATCGCTATCGCTAACCCCATGGTCTGAACCTGCATCAAGGTCTACTGTTGGAGCATCTGGGCCTGTGGTATCCAGTGTGATATCATAAGTAGCCGCTGTACCGGTGTTACCTGCTGCATCCGTCACAGTAACAGTCACGGTTTCGGTTGCATCTTCGGTTAGTGCATTTGAAATATCCAAAGACCAGTTGCCGCTACCATCTACCGAAAGGCCAGAATAAGTAACACCATTAAATGTTAGGTCGAATGTAGCATTCGCTTCTGCCATACCACTGATGGTTACGCTGCTCATGTCATTGATAATAGCATCTGAACTGCTTGCCCCTGTATCGTTGGTAATACCTGAGAAGGTTGCTGCAGCAGGTGCTGTAGTATCAATGGTGACATTTACAGCAGTGCTAGTAACACCAGTATTGCCAGCGGCATCTGTTGCATTAGCCGTCACTGCAATGGTTCCATCCGTTAGTGGGTTAGCACCTGTATAATCAAGTGTCCAGTTTCCTGAACCATCTGCGGTGGTTGTTCCTACACTAGTTCCTCCTACAAACACTTCTACAGTGGAGTTTGCTTCTGCTGTTCCGTTTACAGATGGTGTATTGTCACTTGTTATTCCATCACTGGCACTTGAACCTGTATCGTCACTTACTGAAGTAACAATTGGCGCAACTGGTGCAGTAGTATCTAGTACCGTATCGTCTGTTGCTGCCGTACCTGTATTAGTCGAGGCATCGGTCAATGTTACTGATAAGGTCAATGTTCCATCATTCAAGCCTGAAAGGTCTGCTAACGTGACTTGATCTGTTGCCGTAACAATAGTTCCTGATCCTGTAACATTGGTTCCGCCATTATCTGAGCTCACTGTATAGTTGTATGTAGTACCGATCTCTGCTCCTGCAAAGGTGAAAGTTGTTGTAGTCACTTCTGCATCTCCAACCAAGGCATCTCCTAAGGTTACCGAATAACCTGATGGAGCGGTTAAGTCATCATCGTCATTGGTCGTAACCGTTACTGTTTGATCTGCAAGGCCACCAAAGTCGCTATCACTGGCCGCTACATCTATAGATAGAGTAATGGTAGACATTACATGTCCATCTTCTATGGCATCATCAGTTCCTGTAATCACTACAGTCTGAGGCGTATCCCAGTTAATTGAAGTGAATGTCAAGGCAGAACTCCCGACTGTGGCTTCACCTGTATCGTTGCTAGATACATTGATCACTACATCACTAGCAGGTTCTGCATCTAGCACTACAGTAAACTGATCGGTGGTTCCTGTCTCTGAAACTGTTGCGGTGATTTTCGAAATGGTAAAGCCTGCAACGTCATCATCTGAATTATCTACATTCACTATTTGATCCGCCACAGCATCATATACATCATCACTTGAAGCATCTTCTACGGCCAAGGTAATATTGAAGCTCTGTGTACCATCGATAATATCGTCATCTACTCCAGTTACCGTTACTGTCTGTGCGGTATTCCAGTTAGCTGTTGTAAAGGTTAATGTAGAAGCACTCACTGTTCCTTCTCCTGTATCTCCACTAGTAATCGAAATCACTACATCGCTCAAAGGTTCAGCATCGAGTACTACGTCAAAGCTATCAGTTCCACCTGCTTCAGTAATTTCGGTGGAGCCAGCGGTTTCTGTAATTGTGAAGCCAGCGGCATCATCGTTTTCAATTGTTCCGAGTCCTACGTTATCGGAAATAGCAACATTTCTACCGCTTGCTTGAAGGCTAGAAAGAGTTATTCCAAATTCCTCATCAAATTCGGCTAGACCATCGTTGGCCACTGTTACAGTGATTTCTTCTATCTCACCTGCTGTTCCAGCAAAGTTCAACTGGCCTGAAGCACTCGTATAATCACCATCTGCTGTAGTAGCTGTAGCATCATTCGTGGCATAGCTTAAGCTAACACCTGTATCTACCGCCTTATTCAAGGTAACTGTAAATACAAAGTCTGTTGTCGCTCCGCCATCGGCATTTTCTGCTTTAGACACATCATCTATTGATATGCTTGCTGCATCGTCATTCGTGATAGTACCCAAGCCAGTGGCATCCGAAATGGTCACGTTCTTTCCTCCTGCTTGAACATTGCTAAGGGTTACTGTGAACGTCTCGTCTAGTTCCACTATATCATCGTTCGCTACGGTTACATTAAAGGTTTGCGTTTCACCGTCTGTTCCTGTAAAGTTCAATGTTCCATTTGCTGCGGTGTAATCGCTTGCACTTGCTGTTCCATCGCTTGTCGCATAGTCCACTGAAATAGCTTGATCTATGCTGCCAGTAAGCGTAGCTGTAAATGTATAAGTAGTTGTAGCACCACCGTCTGCATTTTCGTTTTTGGTCACATCATCTATGGCAAAAGTTGAAGCATCGTCATTTGTGATTGTTACTGTTGCCTCATCACTTACCCCTACAGCCAAAGTTGTAGCACTTAAGTTGGTCATAGAAACCTTAAATGTTTCATTGGCCTCTACTATGGCGTCTAGACTAGGTGTAACTGTGAAAGTTTCAGTCTCCCCTGCTGTTCCTGCAAAAGTTAGCGACTGCCCTACTAAGGCGGTGTAATCACTATTTGCGACAGTTGCTGTACCATCTACCGTTATCACCTCTACGGTAAACCCTCCTTGCACAGGGTTATCCAACGTAGCTGTTAATGTTATTGCGCCATCATCTTCATTACCACTTTCATCTGCGATGGTCACTGTGGCTGTATCATCATTATTAATGGTTACGGTTGCGCCATCAGTAACATCGATATCTCCAGAAGCCACCGTTGCAGGAGTAAGGTTACTCATGGCAACTGTGAAGGTTTCGTTTGCTTCAAGTTTAGAGTCTGAGCCAATGGTAATGTTTACATTCTTTGACTCACCAACTGTACCAGTGAAAGTTACTGGACTAGAAACCAAGGCAGTGTAATCGCTATCTGCAGTAGTGGCTGTTCCATCGGCAGTACTTAAGTCTACAGTAAGGCCTCCATCTACCGCTTTATCTAGTACTAAGCTTACAGTAGCCGTTCCATCTTCTTCGTCAACAGTAACGTCTGCAATAGTTACAGTTGCTTGGTCATCATTGGTGATAGTTCCTGTACCTGTACCGTCACCAATCACCATATTGGTACCAGTAGGACTAGTTAGCGTTACGGTTATTGTTTCATCATCTTCAACAATAGCATCTCCAGCTACACTAACGGTAATTGTCTTGCTAGACTCTCCCACTGCAAAGCTTACTGTTCCTGAAGCAGCTGTATAGTCTGAAGCTGAGCTAGCTGTACCATCAGAGGTAGCATAAGCTACAGTTGCTCCTCCCGCTGGTGCTGGTTGAGATAAAGAAACCGTAAAAGTAAGGCTTGTGCTACCAGACTCTCCTTCTGCAACAGAAGGATCATTAATTGATATTTCTGTTTGATCCGTGGTAGTAAAGCTCCATGCTGAGGTGCTCATTATTCCCCCAAAGGCATTACCGGCAACATCCTCAAAGGCTCCATTATCAACCAAAATATAATGCTCTGTTATAAGTGCAAGGTCTGAAGTGTTATCAAATGTAACTACGTTACCAGAAATGGATACAACAGTATTATTGGTCACATCAAAGGTTCTTACTACACCATCATCACTCACTCTATGTACAGTAACATTACCTGTATTGGCTACTACAGCCTCATTAAATGTAAGGGTAAAGTCTCCATTCAAACTCACACCTGTGGCATTGTCTGCTGGACTTAATGTGCTGATTGTTGGGGCTGCATTGTCTACTAGAATAGCTGATGTATTTGGTAGCGTTGGTAAAGTAGTGTTCAAAGCATTGCCTGCTTCATCTTCAACACCTACGTCTCCTACATCGAAAGAGCTAATTACAATACCATCGCTATCGCTGTCAGTAACTCCTACAGAATAGGTAAACGTCCATGTATTGGTGCCATTTCCTGATGCATAGGTAGCTGCTTTGGTTGTCCCTCCAACATCGATCACCAAATAGGGAGGTTCGCATGAGCTTCCATCGTCATAATTCACTGCATCACTAAAGGCAACAGTAAACGTTAGGTTTTTTCCTGAGTTGTAAGAGCCATCGGAAGGTGCTGTAATTGATGTAATTGTTGCTGCTGTATTGTCTACCACAAAGGAATTATTATTGGTTCCTGTTGGGATAACGTTGATTAACGAATTTCCCGCAACATCTGTGATATCTTGACTACCAGAAAAGCTTAAGGTCACAGTTCCATTAAGTGATGCCAAGTCTCCTCCAGACACAGTCACTCTATAAATATTACCACTTGGATTGATAACCGAAGTTGGCGTTCCTGTTGTGCCAGTAACCGCAAAGTCTGCAGTACCAACACCACTTACTGCTTCAGAGAAGGTAACATCCCAAATTAGCGCATCATTATTTGTTGGACTTGTGGTTGGGCCAAACCTGGCAATTGATGTAATCGTAGGTGCATTTCCATCAATTACTAATGCCTTGTTGCTGCCTAAAGAATTCGCTGCCCCAGGTGTTGGTAGTGTAAGCACTGCATCGTTTCCAGCTGCGTCCTTAATAGTCCCACCGTTCAACCCTAGCGCATTGGTTGCAACATAGTCTAAGTCTGAATTAGTATCTCCTGATTGAATTGTATAATTAAAAGTCAAAGTAGTTGATCCCGACCCAGTAGTGTAGTCAACCACTCTATCTGTATCTCCAGTTTCTAGGGTAAGCTGAGGAACTCCTGAAACGGTAACAGACTCACTAAACGTGACGGTTACTGGAATTTCATCACCTACTTTATATGACCCATTAGTCTTAGTACTCGACACACTACTTACAGTAGCTGCAATGCCGTCAATAACGATATCCTTATTCTGACTAAGCGAGCCACCAGTCCCTCCCTGTTGAACGGTAAGGCTAGCATTATTACCTGCATTGTCCTTAATAGTCCCTCCGTTTAATGATAGCGCTGTAGAACTAGTAACATCAAGGTCGGCACTTTCATCACCAGCCTGAACAGTATACACAAAACGCAAGGTCGATACGCTTCTATCAACATAATCGATGGTTCTGTCTGTAGTTCCTGTCTCCATAGTTAACTGCGGAGTTCCTGTTACCAATACCTCTTCAGAATATTGAACATAGACGTTTATTTCATCGCCTATTTTGTAAGTACCATTATCTGCATTACTAGTTACCTCAAGAACTGTAGGAGCGACACCATCAATTTCTAAGGCTTTATTGTCTGATAATGAGCTCCCTCCCCCAATAGTTGGTAGTGTTAGAGAAGCATTATTCTGAGCACCATCGATGACCGTAGCACCGTTTAAACTCAGTGCGTTAATACTGGTGTACTCTAGATCGTTATTCTCATCACCGGCTTGTACGGTGTAATTAAATGTCAGCGTGTTTGAGTTACTTCCACTTGTATAATCAACCGTTCTGTCTGTCGAACCCGTTTCTAGTTCTAGTTGAGGATTGGCTACAAAAACAAAAACTTTTTCACTGAAAGTCACTGTGATTGCGATAACGTCTCCTTGCTTGTATGTACCATCTGCAGTACTTGAGCTTACACTGGTAACGGTTGGAACCACCCCATCAACTACGAGAGCAGCATTGCCCGACAAGGAATTCCCCCCTCCAATGGTTGGTAAAGTTAGAACAGCATTATTTCCTGCTGCATCTTGAATGCTTGTACCGGCAGTTAACGAACTGGTACCTACATATTCCAATGCAGAAGATTCATCGCCCGACTGAACCGTGTAATTGAAGGTAAGTGTAGTTCCTGGTGACCCAGAGGTATAGTTTATAGTTTGATCCGTATCGCCTGTCTCCAAAGTGAGCTGTGGTGTACCGGTTACCGTAACGGCTTCATCGAAAGTAACCGTTATAGCGATGACATCACCCAATTTGTAGGTTCCATCAGAATTTGTTGAACTCACACTTGTAACTGTTGGCAATTCAGTGTCTACTACCAAGGCTTTATTCGCTCCTAAAGAGTTGGCTGCGCCCGGTGTGGCCAGTGTTAACGTGGCATCATTGTTTGCCCCATCTTTAATAGTACCTCCATTCAAACTCAAGGCTGTAGTACCTGTATAGTCTAAGTCAGCACTTACATCGCCTGACTGAACTGTGTAATTGAAGGTCAATGTAGAAGTCCCGCTTCCTGATGTATAGTTGATTGTTCTATCTGTGGTACCGGTCTCCAGTTCCAACTGAGGAGTACCCGTTACTGTAACGTTTTCACTGAAGGTTACCGTTACTTCAATTACATCGCTTGCCTTATAGCTACCATTGGCTGTTGTTGAACTCACACTTGTAACTGTTGGTGCAGTCTCATCATTCAGAGTAGCTGTATTGTTGGTAGTTTGATCCGCTACCGCGGTACGTTCATTAATATCAAAAACCTCACTTGCTTGAATATCTACCTCAATGGTTTCTCCTCCATCAGGTGTGCCCGTTAAAGAGAAGAAGATTCTGATTGTTGTTTCACCACCTGATAATGCAGTAGCAGAAGCCTCTACAGTATTGTCGTTCTGTTTAACACTAGAGATGGCATTCAAGGTGGCTGTACCTCCTGTGATTTTCAGGTCAAAATCGGCCGGTGTTAGACCACCGCCTCCGCAGTTGTCTTCATAAACTCCTTCATTGAAGGTTACATCTATGTACGAATTGTCAGAGGCTAAGCTTACACCAGTTATGTATGGGTCCACCAAATCATTCAGTATTCTTGTATTATTGCTTTGTGTTGCTGCTGCGGCATTTCCTGCTGCATCAAATACTGAACTTCCATCAGCAAAGTTGATAGTTATCGTTTCTCCTCCGTCAGCTACCCCAGTAGTCGTGAAATTCACTCTAATCATGCTCTCTCCACCTACTAGGTCAGAAGTTCCATTCAATTGTTTTAGACTCGTAACAACAGGCGTATGAGCAGTTCCACCAGAAATGGATATATCTATATCTGAAACCTCCAGTGCTCCACTGCCTCCATTCGTGCTGTAAAGCCCTTCACTGGCGAAAATCTCTACAAAGGCATTGCTATTGTTTAAGCCTAAGCTTGTTATTTGAGGCCCGGACGCATCATTGACTGCCCCAATACTTGCGGCTGCTCGTACAAAGTCTGCATCGTCAGCATCAGTATCTGTACCGTTAGGAATTCTTTGAACAGATTCATCAGAAACACTGGAAGCGTTACCAGTAGGTGCCTCACCAGCTCCCGCGCCTAACTTTACTTGATCTACAACAGCCCCCCCTGGATCTTTGAGAACTATTTGAACATCGTTATTAAGTAGTCCAGAACCATCTGGATTTCCTAGCACTAAATAATCACCAACCTCAGAACTATTAAATGTTCCAGCTCCTGATGAGATATAGTTGGAAACATCAAAAGCTCCATTATCAGTCAAATCCCCTATGACATCGGAACCATCGATAAGTTCAATTGTCCAGCCAGTAAAATCAATAGCCGCAGTTTTTATGTAAAGCTCTACCCACTCATCGTCTGAACCAGGAGCACCGCCTGGAGCCGAAGCGAAAACTGAAGTACTCCAATCTTGCTGAGGATCAGTAACTATTTCATTGATTACTACATCTACAGTACTAAAATTAAGTGTAGTAGTATTAGAAATACCTGCAAAATCGTTTCCAGCATCATCATCCAGAGCAGCGGCATCAATTTCTATGTGATAGTTTGTTCCTTTTTTTAGAGTACCTGCAGGGTTTAACGTAACCGTGGCGCCAGACACACTAACCAATGTACCATTGGTAACATCCAACTGCTCAAAATTACCTACACCAGTTTCAACTATTGTAATGTTACCAGTGCCTACAGCCATATTATCGTCAAATGTAATGGTGAGATTCTGGCTGAGTGTAACGTTGCTAGCTCCATCTGCAGGACTACTGCTTTGTATCGTTGGAGCGGTAACATCAGCTACGCTAAAATTGTAATCAGTATCATTTGTAATCCCAACAAAACTATTTCCGCTAGCGTCATCTATAGCGCTGGCATCTATTCTAACAGAATAAGCATTTGTTTCAGTAAAACTATTCGTTGGATTGATGTATAATTTGTCATTTGAAATACCAAGAGCACCATTGGCTGGGTTACTTGTAGCTGTTGCTGTTGCAATATCAAAGACTTCAAAGTTAGTCGAACCAGTAACATCTCGAATAGTAATATTACCAGTACCCGCTGCGATATTTTCACTAAAGTCGAGTACCAGATTATCGGCAGCCCCTACGTCTGTCGCACCGTCTGCAGGATTGCTTGAAACCAAGGTTGGAGCCGTGGTATCGAAAGTGACATTGGTAACATCCACAGTCGTTGCTGAATTCCCAGCAGCATCTTGTCCATTGAAACTGATTGTGTAAATCGTTCCAGAGACCAAAGATGGCGCATTGGTCAAAGCTGCCGAAGCCCTTACTCCTGCATTCAACTCACTACCCGTAAGGTTTACCACATGTGGAGAACTGCCATCGGCTGAACCTCCAGTTCTGGTAAAGGTAACTGTACCTGAAGCAATAGCTTCAGATAAGGTGTAACCAACATTCGCATTACTCACTGAACTACTTGAGCTTGGACTTACCGAACTGAACGCTGGAGCAGTTCCATCATAAGTTACGCTTAATGTATTCGAAACAGTATTGGCATTCCCTGCTCGATCAAAAGCCGTGCCTGCACCAAGGGATACTTGTACGGCTCCATTACCCGAAGGCGTAACATCCACGTAAAAACTAGTACTGTCCGGAGAAACAAAATTACTAGTTGTGCCATTCACCACGGTAATGTCGTTCTCCGTCATATTATCCGCCTCAGAATTGAAGGTGATAGTTACGGGAATGGGATTATCATTGGTTGGATTACTGGAAGTGGTAGAAATACTCACTGTAGGTGAAGTAGTATCGATAGTAATACTTAAGGCAGAGCTAGCAGAACTGGTGTTTGCGGATCCATCTGTTGCAGTTGCCGTAATGGTATGAGCACCAGCAGTCAAAGCGCTCGTAGTTATTGAATAACTTCCACCCGTAGCAATACCGCTACCTACTTCTCCATCGACATTCGATATTATTTTTACAGTAGAGCCGGCTTCCGCTGTACCTTCAAAGGTTGGTGTGGTATCCTTGGTCAGGTTATCTGAAGTAGACCCTGCGGTATGCTCTTCGTTACCCGAATCTGTGGCAGTAGTCATATCTGGAGTACTTGGAGGGTCTGGTGCCACATTATCTACCACGGTAATGGTAAATTCCTCTGCATAATCATCAGTACCATCGTTCGTATTTATTCTTATATCGTATGTGCCTGCGGCTAGGGCACTGCCTGTTCTTAAAGTAGTACCACTTATATTGAAACTCGCATTATCAGTACTTCCTGAACCAGAAACCAAAGAATAGGTATGGGTATCACCACCATCTGCGTCAGTAGTAGAGAGCGTGCCTACTGTTACATTTACGCCAGTTGCACTTTGGTTGATAGAGGTTGAAGTCAGCGCTATGTCTGTTGGGGCATTGTTGGAGGCTACAGCTGCAGCAAGCAAAACATCATCTATTGCAAAATTTGCAGGTGCAGGTGTGTTCATCGTCATTCTAATCTCATCAATATTACCCCACCCTGATGAAGCCGAAATATCCCCTGAAGTAACCGTAAAGTTGGTAGTTCCCGCAGAAGATATGGTCTTAGTAATTGCACCTGAAACGGCACTACCATTATCATACCCTTGAACGGTTATATTCTGGGTTGTTCCTGTAGCCACTGCAAAAGCAAAGCTTGTAAGAGAAAAATTATTCGCAGCGTTATCCGACTTATATGAAAAGGAAGTAACGTTAGTTCCAGTGGCTGTCATAATTACTGCAAGGTCAGAACCACCTGAAATGCCTGAGACCGTATTATTCACCGTTATATTGACAATATTACCTGATGTTACAGCAGAAACCCCTAGACTATGACCATCAATGTTTGTTGCACTAGGATTTGTGGAAGCCCCAGTAAGTAACCGAGCAGAGCCTGCCTCAAAGGTGATAGTCGAGCCTATGGTCTGAGCATTAACTTGCAAAAATGGCAACGTTTGAACAACCAAGACAAAAGTAAGCAAACCAATAAGCCTAGCGGCACTTCTATGCCCTGTAAAGAGTATCTTTAAATAGCTATCCACAAAACCAATAGCGCCAATGCTAAGGTTGCTCAATTTGGACAAACAACGGCCTGAGCCATTTACCGCTAAAGAAAATGATTTTGCCATCATGACCTTTGGAATCAAGGCTGACCCAATGGTTTTCATGAAGCTCTTGTTGAGTCTATTAAAATCAATCATATGTTTTGGTGGTGAATGAGCATTATTTTTACAAACTAAAACCTGTAATTCATAAGAACAGGCAGCGCAACGATACGCTTAGTTTTATATTTCAATTAGCAATAAATATATAGTAGTTTTTTTGTTCGAGAAAATAGCACCCTCTAAAACAAGTATTTATACCTGCTTAGTTTAAGTAAAAAAACCATGACATTAGTGTGATTTATAAAAAGCTCAGGACTCTCGGATAGCACAAGAAAAACTTTTAAATAATCTCAATTATCAACCTAGTTTAAGAGGCTATTCAGAATATATTTCTTTTGGCAATTTCAGTACCCGTGATGTAAAACGCAGGTTCTCTACTGAACTTTCATTTCTTTCTACCATAGACATATTTTATAAAAAGGCCATCAGTAAAAGATGGCCTTTTCTTGTTCTATGTCAAGCTAGATCAGATCAATTCCTCGAAGGGTAGATTCCAAACATACAAATTACCCAATGAATCGTAAGATAAGGTTGCATATTGTTATGAGCCTGACTACCTCCTGTATTACCAACTGTTACACCCTGACCAGCAGGAATCGTAGCAACACCTGTACTTAAGGTCACATCGTTTCCTGCACTTCCATACATATTAGAAGGGGTGGCAGCAAAATTCACTTCTGTATTTCCCTTTGCAAGAAATAGTCCATCATCAGGAGTGTCTTCAGTTGCTTCTCCATCCTTTGCAGTTAAAGAAACAGACACCGGCATTTCATGAGTTGTAGTCGCTAAATGAAAATGATTCGGCAAATTCAAGATATTCAAAGTCACATCCTCAATACCACTTCTTGATCCCAGTTTGTGTGTACTTAACCCTGGTCCGGTACCGGCACTTATGGGTATTCTACCCCTTAAATCGGGTAACCCAAAAGTTGTCCTACCATCTCCGCCATAGGTTGTTCCCAAAATTGAAAACAGGGCTGTATTCTGAGCAATAGCGATTAATTGACCCTCACAAAAAGCCCAAGCTCTCGGAGCAAAATTACCAGCAAACCCTCTTATTTCTCCAATAGTTCCTTCCATAATATTTAAAGTTATATTGAGAAATCAATTTCTAGATGGGAATAATCCGGCCATACAGATAATCCAATATATTGTCAGGTAAGGCTGCATGTTTGTATGAGACTGACTACCTCCTGTATTTCCAACAGTTACACCCTGACCAGCAGGAATTTGACTGATTCCAGAACCTAGAACTACATTATTACCTACATCTCCATACATTTTAGTAGGAGTAGGAGCAAAGTTAACTTCTGTATTTCCCTTAGCAAGAGACAAACCTGCTGCTGGGGTCTCAGAAGTTGCATCTCCATCTTTAGCCATAACAGTTACTTGTGCTGTTATGGCCTGCGTTTGAGCCACATGATTGTGAGAAGGTATCTGAGTCTGCGTCAAAACCACGTACTCCTGACCAGACCTTTGCCCAAGCGGTCTAGGTGATAGTCCTGGCCCAGTGCCAGCACTAATTGGGGCACGCCCTCTTAAATCGGGTAAGGCAAAGGTGGTACGCCCATCTCCGCCATAAGTCGTTCCCAATAGTGAAAATAACGCTTGATTTTGAGCAATAGAGAGCAATTGCCCATTGCAAAATGCCCAGTTTCTAGGCGCAAAGTTTCCTCCGAAACCTCTTATTTCGGCTAAATATCCTTCCATGATGTTGTGAATGATTTGTTGTGTAAAATTAGATTTGTGTGTTTCATTTTATTGTGTGTGAGTAGTGTGATTTATCGAAATCGTTTTAAGTTAAGAAAAATATCCAAACGATTTCAACTTCCGTAAATTTATGTATTCATTTAAGAAGTAAACCGCTGCCCAGGCAAAAAGCCAAGGTTAAACAACTTGACACCAGACATATACCCCTCTGCAGTGTTAACCACCGTAATTCTTAAGTACTCATTATTTATGCAAGCCACGACCACACCATAAACTACATCTGCATGTACTATCTGTCCTGGTTCAGCTTGGGCTGCTTGTTCTAGACTAACCGGAGTAACTTCTAGAATTCGCATTTCTACTCCTGCTACAACTGTAAACGCACCACCATATTTCGGATTAGTAGCATTTATAAGATATTCTATTTCAGTTGCAGATTGTTCCCCCCATTTAATGGTCAAATCATCTTCAGTTGGCTTTTGATCAAAAGCTTTGTCTACACTTTTTAAAGTCAGAAACTCATTAGGTTGGCTTTTTAGCAAGTCCAAAACCTTTTCAACCAAAGAAGGAACTATCTCCCCCAAGCGTCTGCTATGCAAGCCGTAGTTTTCCCCAGGGATTACTCGGAGTTCTTCCTTCAACAGCACCGGCCCTTCATCTACCTGATCATTCACTAAGTGTATGGTTACTCCACCAATTTCTTCACTATTCTTAAGCTGCCAAAAAATAGGGTCCGCTCCTTTATACTTAGGCAAAAGCCCGAAATGGAAATTGACAAACTTATTTGGTAGTACACTAAGAAGAGATTCCGGTATTATCCATGGAAATGTAAGTACCCAAACAGTTTCAACATGATGCTCCTTTATAAACAAGGATAGTTCTTCAACCCAACTATTTCTTTCCAGTTGTAATATTTCCGCATGGGTTACACCCGCAGCATGTATTGAAGAAGCTAAAAGGTTTACGTGCTTTTTTAGCACTCCTACCCCAACCAAAAGGTCGTCATCCTTTAACTTTTTCATGGCTGGAATTGAAAGTGTATTTGAATTAGTAAGTAATAGTACCTTCATTCTTAAACGGCCAAATAAGAGTTCATCCATACACTAGCTAGTGCATCTCTAGACTGTACAATATGTTCATTTTCGCTGATTGGCCCATCTACCTGCGCCAACTCCTTTGTCTCAACATTGTTTCCACTCACAACTTTATGACTAAGAATTGTAATTGCACTATTCAATTTAGGGACCTGAGTTGAATCATAACTTACAGAAGAATCTAGCGATTCAAGGTTCTTCTTTAACTCCTCAACGTTTAGTTTACCATTATTTTCTACTAAAACTCTCCCAATTGCTTTGCCGCACTTATCCCCCATTGAGACAAACGTATTCTTCCATAATGCATCGTTACTTAGTGCATTTTGAGTTGAAATCATTTCAAGCCCTGCCAAGTCATACTTTTCTGGTGCAAACAAAAATGGAAGTGCTACAATTTTAGTTTTACTGTTTAATCCTCTGGCATGAAACTCTTCAATAAAAAGAGTAGCTTCTTCTCCACAAAACAGCGGAAACACAAAATCATAAGCTTCTATATCTATACTATCGAAAGCTTCTTTTACTTCAGACAACTTACCTGGCTGCGGTAACTGCAAGAGCTTAAGGTCGTGATCAAAATCTTGATCGACCGACATTAAACCTAGTTGAAAGCAGTTTAAAAAAGCATATCCTGAGTCGAACATGGCCCCTAAAATAAGCCCTTTCTTACCCAAGTTTTGAGCTGCATATTGCCCCATAGCAAAGCAGTGCTGCCATAGGTGGGTTGAGTTAACCAATACGTTATCGCCATAACCTTTGGTAGGTATTAAGTGCTCTCCAAGGTTATTCATAATGAAAGGGATATTTCGCTTTTCGAACCGATCTACCAAGCCTTCAATGGCTTTTGGAGTTACTAATCCAGCAACAAGGTCAACATCGTGGTACCCAAAAAAATCATCCAGAGCTTTTTCAATCAACACTGGGCTTCCTTGTCCAACTGTTTCGGTTAATATTTCAGGTTCAAATTCAGTTTCGGCCAGTTCTGCTTTAAGTGCTTTTTTAAGCGCTCTATCAAACTGTTTGCCCATTGGCATAATACCAGAGTTAGGGATCAGTATCCCAATTGTAATTTCTTCCATAATCATTTTAGGTGTGATTTGCTGGTTTTACTACAGCTCGGCCCACATACGAATTAAGTTGCTGTAAACCTGCTGAAGCACAAGCCTGCTTTCTTTATGTTCAGTTTGGTTCATTTGATCAAGTACTTGATTAATTTGATCGATGATTTCACGCTGACCCGAATCGCGAATAGCACACTGCATCCAAGTAACAACGGCCATCCTTTTACCATTGGTAACCGGCAATACCTGATGCAGCCTAGTTGTTGGATAGATAACAGCCGAGCCAGCAGCAGGCTTAAATAGCTTTATACCCGCCTCTGTAATCACTTCCAATTCGCCTCCTTCATAACTCTCTGGAGGCGAAAGAAAAAGCGTCATCCCCACATCCGTTCTAATCGTAAACTGTGTGCCCATCAATGGACTATCCACATGAGTTCCGTAGTGCATTCCTGGTTCATAAAGACTCACCAAGGGTGGCAGTATTACTTTAGGAAATATGGCCGATTGAATTCTTCTATTACGCGAAATGGCCTGAGATACAATTTGCCCAATTTGCTGTGCCTGAAAATTGTTTTCTGCACTTATCTGCTTGTTTTGTTTAACACCAGCGGCAGCATCTGAAGCCGTTGACTTACCATCTGAAAAACCAGCTTGATTAATGAGATTTAATATGGCAGACAATTCTTGAGCATTTAATAGCTCATCTATCTGCAGATAGTTTCCAGAATTTAATTGCATTGTATGTGTGCGTTGAGATTTCTGTTGTGAGTTTAAGCATTGTTAATCGATTTGAAAAACTTAGCACCAATAATTGCTTAAGAATTATAAATATTGATTATGCTATAATTAAGGCTTGCTGCTTAAAGCTAAAATAAATAATTTGCCACAAGACTGTTAAAAAAAATGGACACTACACACAAAGAATCTCTTGTTGAGAAAGCTAAAGCTTATCAACAAAAAGGCGACCTTGCCAATGCAGAAATATTTTTTAGCGAAGCATTAAGTAATGACCCAAATTCGGTAGAAACCCTTTCTAACCTTGGCATGCTTTACCTAATGAAGGGCAATGCCCAACAAGCAATAGATAGTTGGCAAAAAGCACTTAGCTTAGATCCTGAAAACCTTGAAAGCTTAAGTAATCTTGGCTTTATATGCACACAAATTCAAGACTTCCAAAATGCCCTTATCTATTTAGAAAAAGCAAGTAAAGTAGCTCCTGAAAGAGACGACATAGGTCTTCAAATTGCGCAGATCAAAACACATTTTGGTCAATATGATGAGGCTAAAGGTATATTAAAGCCCTTTTTAGATAGTGAACCTCTGAGTCAGAACAGCTACCTTATGATGGCACAGTTAGAGCTTTTGACGAACAATTCAGCCGGGGCCAAATCAAATTTAGAGCAACTCTTAAAAAAAGACCCCAATCTGGTAGAAGCAATGATCAACCTAGCTTCAATTCTAGAAACAGAAGGCAAAGCAGAAGACGCTCATAACTACTTAACACAAGCAGCCCAAAAAGCCCCTTTTCATTTTCAAGCCAACCTAGAATTAGGACGTTTTTTGGGTCAAAATGGACAAGCAGAGGAAGGCTTGACTTATTTAAAAAAGGCCGTTCAAATAGAACCAGGCGACTGGGGAATTCATGTTCACCTTGGAAACACGTATCAAGAAATTGGTGATTTCGACAACACAATTAAGTCATATAAAAAAGCACTAAGCATAAACCCTAATGATTTAGGCACTAGGCAAAACCTTAGCCGCGTTATGTCTCGTTTTGTACCACCGTGGCATTTAAGAATGTTGGCTGATCACGAAAGAAATGATGCGTTTGAGCAAGCCATTAAAAAAGCTATTAAAGCAGAATCAATAGCATTAGACATTGGAACAGGTTCTGGATTATTGGCCATGATGGCTGCTAAGCATGGAGCGCAAAAAGTGTATGCCTGCGAACAATCCATGTATATTGCCGAGGCTGCAAAGGAAAATATTGGTAAAAATGGGCTCGCTGAAAAAGTTCAACTATTCCAAGCCAAGTCCACGCAGCTTACCGCTGAAGACCTTAACCCAAAACCAAATGTTATTGTAGCTGAAATATTTGACTCAGGCCTACTGGGCGAACATGCCGTTCCATCATTCCGCCATGCATTGGAAAGCCTATGTGAGGAAGGAACAAAGATAATACCTAAGGCTGCTGAAGTAAAAGGTAAACTTTTACATGCCCCAAAGTCAAGCTCAGTAAATCCTATCACTAAAATCTCAGGGTTCGATCTTTCAGGTTTCGATCAGTTTAGGGTTCCAGAAGAATATATCACTCAAAACCTTTCGGAAGTAACCCATGAATTCTGTTCAGATGAATTTAAAATTCTTGATGTAGACTTCGAAAATCTTTGGCCTGCCATGGCACCTAACCAATGCCGTAGACTGGATATTTCAGTTGAAATAAACTCTTCAGACCCAATTCATGGTATCGCATTTTGGTTTACGCTTTTTATGGATGATAGCATTACGCTAAGCAGTGCCCCTGGGCGAAAAGACAACCATTGGGGGCAAGCAGTATCCTTCTTTAATCAGCCTATAATTGGAAGTTCGGGCCAAAAACTGAAAGTAACAGTAAATTACACTGATACAAAAATTTGGTTTGAAGACCCACAACTCGTTTAGTCATGAGTGGTAAACTACCTTTTAATCCACCGCAGCTAAGTCAGTTCATGGACGCTTGTTGGGTAGAAAGCTACTTCACGAAAGATGAAGTAGAACTAATACTTAAGGCCTATGAGAGTAAAGTAAAGTCCGCTGCTCAAGTGGCCGATGAGGGATTAGACATGCCTGATTTAAGGAAATCCACTGTGGCCTTTTTAGAACCCGATGACGCTGAACATGCTCCTATTATTCATAAGCTTGCTCAGTTAGCCATTCAGGTGAATCAGCAACGATATGCCTTTGATTTATCAGGCATATATGAGCCACTGCAAATAGCCCAATACGATTCGGATGACTTCTTTGATTGGCACACAGACTTCAGTAATGGCCAAGCTTCTACACGAAAGCTTAGTTTGAGTGTTCAATTGTCTGAACCTTCATCATATGAGGGCGGAGATTTGCAGTTCAAAATAAATACCAATGAAATAAACGCTCCAAAGAGTGTGGGTACAGTGGTTATTTTCCCTTCATTCGTTCAACATAGGGTAACTCCAATAATTTCTGGGGTTAGGAAGTCGCTTGTAGCTTGGATAACAGGCCCACACTTTAAGTAACTTCCAATGAAAACCAGTCATAAGTTTTCTTTTACGTTCGATAGCCGACCTCTATTAACAGAATACGCATCTGCTAAAGTAGGTTACGAAAAACACTTTAACACCAGTTTCTACAAAGGTGAATGGAGTGGTTTTGCTCTGAAAAAGCCAGAGACTGCGCTTCACAACCTTTTTGCAGGCAATAACCAAAGCGATAAATACTTAGATACTGAACTAGCTAAAAAGCTACCTGAAACACAGAAGGTAATCGATTTTTTTAAGTGTGAAAAAACATCTGTGAGAGTTTTAAAACTAACAGCTGGTTCTGGAATAAAACCACACTCAGATGAAGGACTTAACTTCTTTGACGGTTTTGTTAGACTTCACATTCCGATTCAGACCAATCCTGATATTGAATTTATAGTGGCAGGAGAAAAGCTAGAAATGAAAGAAGGTGAATGTTGGTTTGCTGACTTCAATCAGATTCATAGCGTGTATAACCATGGTGATATTGACAGACTACATTTGGTTATTGACATGAAGGTGAACGAGTGGCTAAAGGAATTATTCCTAAAAGAGCGAATCATTGAGCGAGGAGAACAAGCACCCGACCCAATGGACTCCTATCCTACCGAGGTAAAAAAGGAAATAGTTCAACACTTGATGCAACAAGGAACTGAAACGTCAATCAAAACAGCTCAGCAGATTATGAAGAAATACTCGCTTATTATCTAATGAAAAACGAGGTAACCGTACTCGGAAACCTCGTTCAAATATTTAATTCAGTAGGTCTAACTAGTTGCCCACCTCATTCATCAACGCTTCAATGGCCTTCTCTAACTGCTCATCTCTACCGTTGTTAATTAGGCCTGGCATATTTTTGATTTGAATATCTGGCTTGGTTTCTAGGTTTTCCATCCAGCGACCAGCTTTGTCTTTAGCGCTTACAGGAACAACCCCCCAAGAACCACCGCCTTGCAGACCTTCCCAGCCGGCAAAAGAACAAGTACCTGGGGTTGGCATACCCACTGTAGTACCAATTTCTAAGTCGGTATAGCCTTGTGCAAAACAATGACCATCACTGTAGTTAGACTCATTAAACATGGCCAATGTAGGTTTGGTCCAGCGCGAAGTTGGCTCCCCTCCTACTACTTTGGCTGCTGTAGCGTATGTAAGGAATGGCTCGCCAGTAAAGAACATAGCTAAATCTGCTACTAAATCTCCACCACCATTAAAACGGGTATCTACAATCACTCCTTTAGCTTCGTAATACTTACCCATCATATCTTCAAAGATATCGCGGTAAGGGCCATCACTCATTCCAGGAATATGAACATAACCCAAAGTTCCATTAGACTTTTCTTTTACCTCTGCCTCATTAATTCTAACAAACCTATCATAAAGTAGGCCTCGCTCTGCTCCTAATGAAATTGGCTTTACCGTAATCTCTTGTTTGTTTCCTCCCTTAGCATCAGTAATTTCTAATAATGTAAACTGATTGGCTTTTCGGTTAAGGTAGGTAGCATAATCGCGGTCGGGAGAAATAGTTTCCCCATCAATTTTCTGAATGATCATCCCTGCCTCAACATTGAACTTGGCCTTATCTAACGGTCCGCCTTCAATTACTTCGGTAATTAACAACCCGTTTCCTTTATGATTATAATCGAAGAATACACCCAAAGAAGCTGTAGCATCAGCATTAGAAATACTGGTACTATAGCGCGAACCGGAGTGAGATACATTCAATTCACCTAACATTTCTGAAAGCATTTCTGAGAACTCATAACCATTACCAATGGAAGGCAAGTACTTCTCGTATTCCTTTCTCATTAACTCCCAATCTACCCCGTGGAAGGTTGGCTCGTAGAATATATTCTTAGTTCTGATCCATACGTGATCGAACATGTAAGCCCGCTCTGCTACCGCATCGTAAGTCATTTCTCCACGGATAGATATACCTTCTTGTTTGCCACTTTCTGGGTCTATCTTAGATATTCTACCTCCACTTAAGAGATAAAGGTTTTTCATGTCCTTATCCCAAACCATTGAGCCATAACCAGTATTTAAACGGATGGCTTGCTTAGTTTCTCGCGTTCTTAGGTTGGTAGACCACAAGTTCTGGCCGCCCTCAAACCTGGCCAAGTAATAGAGCTTCTCGCCATCTTTAGAAAGCACTGCATCGCCAAGAGAAGATGAGTGGATAGTTAGGCGTTCTTTGCGCTCTTTCATTCCATCCCAATCGAATTTCAGGTCTTTGCTTTCTTCTTTTTTCGGCTCGTCTTTCTTTTTCTTCTTATCGTCTTCTTCCTCTTTAGGCTTGTCTTTCTTGGTTTCTTTTTCAATCTCCTGCATCAACTCATAATCTTCTTTGCTCATGTTGAACTTATCATAAGCTTCTTGAGTGAAGAACATTGAATAGACATCGCTCTGACTGCTTCCACTGGTTGCCAAACTCTTGAGACCGTCACGGTTACTGAACCAGATCATTTGTTTGCCTTCGTTCACCCATTTTGGAGATGAATCATAGTAACCGCTTTCTGTCAGGTTAACTCTTTTGGAACCATCGGCAGCCATTAGTAAAACCTCACTGTTGTTGAGCAATTTGCTCCAGTCTACTAAAAGCCACTTGCTATCTGGACTCCAAGTAAAATACTTATCGCCATCTCTCATGTGGAACAAGTCATCTTCGGTTAAAAGGCTCACCTCGTTACCCGATGCTACATCTCTTACCACTAAATTTCTTCTACCTTTAATATAGGCCAGTTTTTTACCATCGGGTGAAAAGTTTGGCAAGTATGCATCTACATCTACTGAGAACATTGGCTCTTCTTTCAATAAAGTTGAAGCAAAGAAGAATGGCTCTTGAGCTTCTCTCTGCCTTGTAGACTTGAAAATGCTCCATTTGCCATCGCGCTCAGCAGCATAAACCACTGATTTTCCGTCAGGGCTGAAAGTCACAAACTGCTCAGCTTCTGGCGTATTAGTTATTCTTTTGGTTAGTGAACCATCTACCGAAGTTACAAACACTTCTCCCCTTGCCACAAAGGCAATTTCTTTACCGTTGGGCGAAATAGCCATTTCGCGCACTCCACCATTAATACTTATGAACTGGTCGGCATTACTTTTCTCCTGAGTTCTGATGGTAACGTTAACCTTTTGAGCTTGGCCACCTTCACGCATTGTATACAACTCTCCATCGTATCCGAAAGCTAAAGTCCCTCCACCAAAGCTTAAAAAACGAACAGGATGAAGATCAAACGAAGTCAATTGCTGCGATTGCGAAGGATTTGAAAGACTCATTTTATGCACATTGAAAGTGCCGCTTTCTTCGCTTAAGTAATAAACAGATTGCTCATCGGCAGAGAAAATAGGCTGTCTGTCCTCACCAGCTCTGGTAGTGAGCATTTTATGGGTATCCGTCTCTTTATTATAAATCCATAAGTCTCTAGTGATGGCAGAAACATGATGCTTTCTCCACTCGTTTTCACCACCTTTTTTATCGTGGTAAACCATGGTATTACCATCCTTGCTCACTTGAACATATTCTGCTGGTATAGTGAAAATCTGATCTACCCTTCCACCATTAACAGACACCGAATAAAGCTCTGGTTGCGAACCTGTTGGATACTGACGATGTTCTTTAGTATCCATTCTCTGAGCTCCAAAAATGATTGAACCATTATCGTGTGAGAAAGTGAATGGGCTTTCATCTGCAGAGTGGTAGGTTAATCTCGTGGCTGCGCCACCTTGTGCATCCATTACGTATACATCGAAATTACCATAACGATCTGAAGCAAAGGCAATTTGCTGACCATCTTTGCTCCATACTGGCATGTAATCATGCGCCTCATGAAATGTAATTTGCTTAGCTTCTCCGCCATTAGTTGGCACAACATATAAGTCGCCTTTGTAGGTAAAGGCTATTTGTTGCCCGTTTGGAGAAATTGACTGGTAACGAATCCATTTAGGATTTTCCTGCGCCTGAACTCCCAGACACAGCAGTAGTAACAATAGCGTGTAAAGTTTCTTCATTGATTGAGTTTTAAAGTCACAATCTATGAAAAGAGAACTTAAGGAGGAAGGAAGTTAAGAGGTTTGGAGGTTTCGAAGTGTGGAGGTTTGGAGGTTTCGAAGTGTGGAGGTTGAGAGGTTTGGGAGGTTTGGGAGTTGAGAAGTTGGGTAGTGCTGATATAAAGAGGTTCGGAGGTTGGTATGATTAGATATTAGGAAGAAAGGCGGCAATAAAATGAGCCAGAATTCTAAATACCTACAGCAAATCATTCTCTACCATGAAATTTCTACCCTTTTCTGTGGTAATAGCGTTCATGTAGAATTTGAGCACTTCTTGATGGTACTCCAGCTTGGTCATGGTGCTAGTATGAATGTAAGGGGAGTTCTCGTAAGACATCATTAACTGGAAGAAGAGTTTAGCATACATCTTCTCATCGAAATCGGTTTTGTAATAGCCTTGCGCTCTTCCTCTTTCAATATTATGAATCATTATTTGAGAGAACTTTTCGGAAAACACCAACATGTGTCGAGCAAATAAGTCGGGGTAATACTTAATGAGTTGCCTCAACAGTATAGAGTTGTTGGTTTGAGAAAGTCGTTCCATTTCCTCATCTCTAGAAAACATCCTTATAATGGCATTATCTATTCGCTCATCAAGGTCTTTCAGTGTCTGAAGTGTTTTACTGATCAAGTAAAGAACCACATCTTCGAGCAGCTCTTCTTTGTTTTTATATATCAGGTAAAGGGTCTTTTTTGAAACGCCAAACTCTCTGGCTAAATCGTCCATAGTAACCGTTTTGGCACCATTTTCAATGAATATGTTTGCGGCCTTTTCAATAAATTTTTGATCCTTTTCCATATGTGCTTTCAAAAGAAAGAAGGAAGCGGCTACCACAAGGCAGCCAGCTTCATTCTTTATCTATAAATAAAACTCAAGTTATTCTTCATGGTTTAGTGGCTCATAATCTGCCACCATTAGCTCACCGTAGTTTGAGTCCTTATGTTTAGTGAATCGCTCTTCTAATCGAACAACCATCATATAAACTACAGGAACAATTACCAAAGTAAGGAATAGTGACGAAAGCAACCCACCAATAATTACAATGGCCAAGCCATTATTCATTTCAGCGGCAGCACCAGAAGCTAAAGCAATTGGCAACATACCGATAACCATGGCAATGGTTGTCATTAAAATTGGTCTTAAACGGGCATGGTTAGCCTGTATAAGTGCCTCTCTTATTTTTTCACCTTCCCTCATTCTTTGGTTGGCAAAGTCTACTAAGAGAATTGCGTTTTTGGCAACCAGACCAATAAGCATGATCAACCCGAGAATGGTAAAGATGTTCAAACTTTGGTTAGTAAGCGCCAAAGCCCAAAGCGCACCAATGAACGAAAGCGGAATAGAGAACAATACAATGAAAGGTTTCACGAAATCATCATACAGCACCACCATAATCATATAAACCAACATAATGGCGGCTAATAGGGCAATTCCAAGCGTACCGAATCCATCGCTTTGGTTTTCCATATCTCCTCCCCATGCCCAGTCTACGCCTTTTGGCATTTCTACTTCTGCCAGCTTAGCTTCCCACTCTGCCGCTACTGTTCCTGTTGGTTTACCAACAGTTTGTGCTTTAACTGACACTGAAGGCGCTCTGTTGTAACGCTCTAAGAGAGATGGTCCTGAACCATAGTTGATATCGGCAAATTGAGAAAGCTTTATTTTCTGCCCTTCTGCATTGATGAAGTTGATGTTTTGAACATCTTCAATACTCGTTCTATAAGCTTCGTCTAAAATGATGTTGATATCATATTCGTAGTTACCGGTTCTGTATTTGTTATCATCGTTTCCACTAAAGGCTGTTCTCAAGGTTTGACCTACAGTGGCCACATTTAAGCCCAGCATGGCCATTCTATCCCTGTCTACCATAACTGAAATTTCAGGGTTTCCCTCTTCTATACTTAACTCAATTTCGGTAGCACCATCAATGGTTCTCAATACCTCTTCGGCAGTTTGTGCGTATGCCAAAGCTTCTTCGAAGGTACTGGCAGTGATATTCATTTCAAGAGGGGCTTCTTCTGCACCAATTAAACCAACCGGAATAGTTTTCACCTTAGCATCTACCAGTTCTTGCTCTAGCTTTCGCTTGAGCTTAGCCGCATAGATTTCGGTTTTATCTTCCCTCGAAGTTTTATCTACCAAGGTTACATTAATCTCAGACTTGTAACTGGTGGCTTGAGCAGAGCCCATTCCTCCACTAGCCTGCCCTACCGTGGTAATTATTCTTTCAACCTCAGGTAAAGACTCAATATAAGCTTCGGCCTTTTGAGTTAAGAAGTTTGTTTCTTCTATAGAAGCATCTTTGTTAATCTCTAATTGTACCAAAAACTCTCCCTTATCAGTTCCTGGGAAGAAATCGGTTCCGATAAACCCTAGGCCTACCAAAGCGAAGGAGCTAATAAAAAGCACTACTGCCACTAGCAACGTGAGTATTTTATGGCTCAAAGACCACTTTAGAATAGCAGTAATTTCATTGGTAAACCAAGTCAAACCTTCTTCGAACTTATAAATTACTCTACCTAGAATTGATTTACTGCTGATTAACTCAAGCTTACCGAACCTAGAGAACAACCAAGGCACAACGGTAAACGAAACTAAAAGAGATAGCATGGTGGCAATGATTACCGTTACACAGAACTGCGCAATAATATTTGCTACCAAACCTGTACTCATAGCAATTGGCAAGAATACCACTACAATTACAAGCGTAATGGCCGTTACGGTAAAGCCAATTTCTTTGGCTCCATCATAGGCCGCACGGACGCGGTTTTTGCCCATTTCCATGTGCCTGTGAATATTTTCAATAACCACAATGGCATCATCTACCAGAATACCTACCACCAGCGATAGAGCCAATAAGCTCATGAGGTTGAGGCTATAGCCTGCTATCATCATTCCTATGAAGGTGGCAATGAGAGAGGTAGGAATAGCTACCGTTACGATAATGGCATTTCTGATGCTGTGTAGGAAGAACAGCATTACGAATGCCACCAAAGCAATGGCTATGAACAAATCGTGAATTACCGAATCTGCTGCTTCTAGTGTAAACACTGAGGTGTCATTGGCCAAGGTGAGCTTTACGCCTTGTTCGGCATATTGAGCCTCTATTGAAGACATTTCTTCTTGCACCAATTCACTTACAGTTACCGCATTGGCGTCTGTCTGTTTCTGAATTTGCAATAGAATAGTGTTCTCCCTGTTGATACGAGCTATTTTCTCCGTTTCTTTCTGAGTATCCTGAACTTCGGCCACATCGGTTAAGCGGATGTTTTTGCCCCCTTTAGAAGAAATAACTAAGCTTCTCAATTCGTCTACCGAAGTAATTTTACCTGATAAACGAATTAATGTAGAGTTTTCTCTAGTCTTAAGGTTACCTGTAGGAAAATCTAGGTTTGAGGCTGAAATAACCTGCTGAACCTGTGCAATAGTTAAACCATAACCTTCTAACTTATTCTGATCTAGGTTTACACGGATTTCTCTCTCCTGACCACCAACAATATTTACCTGAGCCACCCCAGGAATTCTGGAGAAGTCTGGCTGAATTTTCTGATCGATCAGATCGTACAGTTCACTTTCAGACAAATCGGCTGTTACACCAATACTTACCACAGGCAAATCTGACAAAGAGAATTGCGAAAGAGATGGCTCTTCAATGTCTTCGGGCAAATCTGAACGAATAGCGTTGATTTTACGCTGAGCATCGTTGAGGGCATAGTCTACGTCAGCATCATTATTAAACTCAATAATTACTGTTGAAAGACTTTCATAAGACTTGGTTTCAATCTTCTTGATATTCTCTAAAGAAGAAACTGCATCTTCAATTTTTCGGGAAACGGTATTTTCAACCTCTGCTGGAGAAGCTCCAGGATAAATTGTGGCTACTGTAACCACTTTTACCTCGAATTTCGGGATCAGCTCATAACTCAGCTGACTATAACTGAACAGGCCTCCGATGGTAAGTAGTGCCAGCAGCACTATCACCAAACTCGGCCGTTTTATCGATACTTCTGCTATTTTCATTTCGGCTTTATTATTTGATGATTCTTACTTTAGCTTCATCTGTCAGGTTAATCTGACCACTGGTAACTACTTGGTCGCCAACCTTGAGACCAGCTACCACCTCTACCTTTTCGCCATAGTTTACACCAGACTTAATTTTTGTGAGTTGTGCCACTCCGTTCTTTACCACAAAAACTTCATTGTTACTCACACTACCCACAAAGGCTGCTCTTGGTATTGTAAGCCTTGCCTGTGTTTCTTCTGAAGCAAATTTGGCCGTAGCATACATGCCCGCCCTAAGTTTACTTTCACTGTTGTCTACTGTAATTTCTACAGGGAATTTTAAAGCACCATTAGACGCTGGGGCTATAAAGCTAATTGTACCAGTAACCTCTTCATTAGTGGCTCTAGGCACTAAAGTAACTTGCTGACCAACAGCCAATCTGCTAACCAACACTTCATCTACCTCTACCCTAAGCTTGAGGGAAGAGATGTCTACCACCTCAACAATAGGAGCACCAGGGTTCACAACCGCACCGACTTCAACCTTCTTGTCGTTTACAACTCCACTAACCTTTGTGATTACCCTGGTATCTCCCGAGTTCAACTTAGCCGACTCATACTGAGCCTTGGCATTTTCAACCTGAAGCTTCGCCTGATCTAATTGAGCAGTAGTGATACCGCCTGTTTTGTGTGCAGCTTCATATCTTTCTAAAGTGAGTATGGCATTATCTAAGTTGGCTTTAGCATTACTCACGCTGATATCCATTTTGTCTTGAGCTATTTGAGCAATGACCTGCCCAGCCTTTACTACACTTCCTTCTTTTACCTTCAGTGCTATCAATTGCCCCCCTACTTCAGCAGAAATCTCTGCTGTAGTTTTAGGAATGAAAGAACCGTTTACACTAAATCCTTCGCTTATCTCTTCATTCTGAACAGCGGACACTCTCACGGCTACTTCGCTATTGGTTTGAGCAACTATGGCTACTTCTTCTTCATTCTTTTCTTTGTTGGACTTAAGAATGAAGTAAAACGCGGTGGCAACCGCCACCAAGGTGATTATGGTTATGATTGTCTTTTTCATTTTTTTATTTGATTTCAGTTAGAGTTCTAAGGGAACCCTCAGACTTCAAAAGTTCTATTTCTGCTAGTTTGTAATCGAGTTTTGCGTTTGTGAGATTGTCTTTAGCATCTGAAAGGTCTCTTTCAGCATCGAGCATATCGTTAAGAGTTGCTAAGCCTAGACTGTAGTTGTTTTGCGTATCAGTTAGCACCGATTCGGCCAACTGAACATTTTTCTCTTGGTTCTCAATAGTTATTAAGCTGTTTTGTAATTGCGCTCTGGCATTGTTAAAAGCCAGTTGTAAACCCAGCTTAGTATCTCTCATATCGGCCTCAGCTTTAGCTATTTCAATCTTTGCTTTGCCTACTCTAGACTTGGTAGCAAAACCGCTAAAAATTGGAATCCGCAGATTCAGACCAATAGATGAAAGGTCTGACCAGAAAACACCGTTGCTTTCGCCATTCCACCAAGGCATTTTACTTCCTTGGCCTAACCATCCGTAGCTAGCTGAAATGGAGGCCGTAGGGTAATATTCGGCTTCAGTAGCCTTCTTTTGCCACTCTAAAAGCTCGAGCTGCTTATTCATAAGTTTCACCTCAGTTCGCTGAGATAAGAAATCGGCATTTTGGGTAAATAGAGTCGTTGGCTCGAAGCTTTCTTCAGGCAATGAAATAGGTTCATCAATAGACATACCTATCATGAATTTCAGTGCGTTTTCGGTTTGCTGAACAGCATTCAAAACCTGCTGTCTATTAGACTTAGCGTTGTTTAGAGCTACTTGACTTCTGTCATAGTCAATTTTCTTGGCTAACCCAGACTCATAAAGTCCTTGAATGATTTCCACCGTTTGTTCGGTGAGAGTAAGGTTACTCTCTAAGTTTTCTAAACTCTGTTGTGCCTGATATACCTGATAGTAAGCGGTAGCCACCTTTTCAATGACCTGCTCTTCAGTAAGCTCAGCATTGATGAGATAAAACTCGCGGGTAGATCTGGCTGCCTTTAGCCCAGTAAAAACCGCTTGATTGAATATGGTTTGGTTTACTTGAGCAGTGAAGGTAGATGTCCACTTTTGGCCAAAAGCTACTCTAACGTTAGTACCAGGTTGGCCGAATATTTCGCCTGGCAACACATTTTCTTGCAAGAGCGGATTATAACTTGTGTTTCCGCTAATAGCCAAACTTGGCAGAGCCCCTGCTTTAGTTTCTGCTATTTCAAGCTCACCTTTTTGTATATCTAAGCGTGCCTTTTGAGCTTCGGCTTTGTGCTCTAAGGCATAGTTGATGGCATCAGCCAAACTGAGTCGCCTACCTTCTTGGGCAATCAACGGGCTGGTTCCTATCAGAAAAATCAATATCAATTTTTTCATTCTTCGTTGCTGTTGTTTTTAATCTTTCTCTTTCTCTAAATCTGACATTCTAAATGATTAGGAAACTCAAAAACATTTATAGTTTCCAAGTTCCTAACGCAAATACTTTTTTTGAGTTCCTGAAAAGCCGAAAGAAATTTTTAAAGAGTAAAATCAGAGAGTTACACAACCATCCTGAACCAGCAGAATGCACTCAAAATGAATCAGTTGAATTGGAGAAGATGGAGATATTACTAATTTCGCACCCTCAATAATTCACCTATGAAAAAGCTCATCCTATCTACCTTCGCCCTATTGTTGGTACTATCTTGCTCTGACGAACCTGCGCCTTTCGAAGCATATCCGCAAACACATGATATTCGTTTTACAATAGAAGCCTCTGATAAAAGAGGGTCTGAAATTGACTTGGATATTGAAGGAGATAACCTCGATATTTCTTGGCGTTCGTCTAGTAATGACAATTTGCCTTTAGACATAAGTTACCCGAATACTACGGTTGCCTACCTAACAATTGCCACAATAAATTATAGAGACCTCTCGGAGGTACAGGTGGGCGTTCCCTTTGAGCCTTATACTATAAAAATGACCATTAGAGTTGATGATGAAATAGTAGAAAGTAAAGAGGTAACCATTAGCGAATCTGGTCAAGTAGATTTCGTAAATTACTCCTTTCAATAAAGGATGTAAGAAAAGTAAGCATGTCACTTATCATTAACTCAAAACCAGAAGTAGAAACTGTCTTTGATAAATATCCTACTGAAGTAAAACCGAAGATTGAAGAGCTGCAACGCCTTATTATTGAAACAGCTAAAGAGGTTGAGCAAGTAGAGTGGTTAGAAGAAACCTTAAAATGGGGAGAACCTAGTTATGTAACCAAGATTGGTAGTACACTTCGCATTGATTGGAAACCGAAGAACCCAGACCAATATGCCATGTATTTCCAATGTACGAGTAAGCTGGTTCCTTCCTTTAGAGAAAAATTTGGAGGCTTATTCAATTATGAAGGAACGAGGGCTATCGTTTTCCAACTCAATGAAGAGCCACCCTTTCATGAGTTAAAGCAATGTATTAAAGCGGCTCTCACCTACCATAAGGTAAAGCACTTAGAAGGGCTGGGAATGTAATTTGTGCAGAGTTATTAACCGAGAAATCTTCCTCAAATCATGAGCTTCTAAGCGAATCTCTCTCAGGGTTAAACAGCATAGGTTCGGCAGAATCGACACCTAATTTATGCAAGTAGAGATAGTCTCAATTGCTAGTAGATAAGCTGCTTTTAGGGTTATATACCCATATAAATATTACAAAGACCGCTATTACAATTAGCGCAATTAATTCGAGGTTAGTTAGGTAGTCCATGGCATTGACGGACTTACTGGCCTTCATTAGTTGAACCTTTCCTTCGCTTAACTGAATCTTTGATAGCACATACAAATCTGACTCTAAAGCATGTAGACTTTTGGCTAACTGTTCTTCTGCTTGTGGGTCTGTATAAACCCGCTCTTCGATAGGCCGTAAAGTTTCTGTTTTCTCAACAAAAGCATTTAAGTAATCTCTTTCTTCAGCAGTAAGTTGAGTAGCATAAAAGCGCTCTACCAAAGCATCAATAGAGTCATTTACTTGTTCGTTTTGATCGGCAAAAAACTCCTCATTTTCTGTCAATAGAGCCAATTTCTTCTGGTCTACCAGTAGCTTCAACTCAAAGATAAGATCTTTTACCACCAAACGGTCTTCATACATAGCCACAACCGACTCTTTCACTCTTCTAAAGTGCTGCCGATCTACCAGATTGGTCGCAATTATTAAGAGAAAAACAATGAGTAAAGCGGCTGTCCACTTGAGCTTCTTAGAAATACTTGCCATATCACACCTCCCTAAATAAGAAACAGTTAAAATCTTTAGAACTCAATATAGAGGATTCCTAGAAATGGCAAAACAGAAATTCTACAGACTTGTTCTGAACTAATTTTAGAAGCATTATACTGGCTTGGAAGTTAACTCCAGCACGGTAATTTCAGGATAAATACCAATTCTACCAGGAAAGCCTAAGAAGCCATACCCTCTATTAACATACAGGTACTGATCTCCTTCTTTGTAGAGGTCGGCCCACTGCTTGTAGATATACTTAGACGGACTCCATCGCCAGTCTCCAATTTCCACACCAAGCTGCATTCCATGCGTGTGACCAGCAAACATTAGGTCAATATCTGGCTGCTGATCTCGAACTTGAGCGTCCCAGTGACTTGGATCGTGAGAAAGTAAAAGCTTCACGTCTCCTTCAGCATTCAAAGCCGCTTTCGAGAGGTCTCCGTACTTCGCAAACCTACCTGCGCCCCAATTTTCTACACCAATCACCGATATTTGCTCGGTGCCTACCTTAATAGACTGGTTTTCGTTCATCATCAGATTCCAGCCCATTCGCTCATGCACCTTGATCATGTCTTCCAAGTTATTGCGCTTAGCAGCTTGCGAAGGCCAAGATCTATAGTCGCCATAATCGTGATTTCCTAGGGTAGAATAAACACCCAAATCGGCCTTCACCTTAGAAAATATGTCCATGTACTCCTTCACTTCTTTGGTTTCATTGTTTACCAAATCTCCAGTGAAGAAAACCATATCGGGTTTCTCATTCAGCAGTAGATCTATTCCTCCCTGAACTGCTGTTTTATCAAAGAAACTACCGCTATGAATGTCGGATAACTGAGCAACTTTTACACCTTCAAACCCCTTCGGAAGATTCGGCAAATAAACACGTCTTCTTCTTATTCGGTAATCATAAGCACCTTTAACAATTCCAAAGCTCATGGTTACTACTGGCAAGGTAGCAGCAACCACAGCAGAACGAGCTAAAAACTTAGAGCGAGGCATCTTTTGTCCACTCGCCACTCTCTTCTCATACCTTCTTTTTCTTCCTTCAAAGAACCATTTCAGTACTCTTCTTATGTCATCGAAGAAGACAAAAAGAACCGCCAAAAGTTTAGCAGCATAGCTCATGAAGATGATGGAAAGCAGAAACATAAATGAGGTTGTTCCTGTTTGGGCTAACCAAAGGAATATAACCATGCCGAGCATTATTATGGTTTGAGCCAAATAGATATACCTGATAATGCTTCTAAGCCTTGGCTTGAATTTACTGATGAGAGTTTTAGTCGCTTGATAGGCATAGAAATCTAGCCAAGCGAGAATTACTACAAGAATAAGGAAGGCAAAAGGTGATGGACGCATCGATTAAGTAACCAGTAAACAATAAATCTAGTTCAGTAAAACATCATTAAGCTAGTTATACGTAGCTAAACAAACCAACGAAGACTTAAACAGAGATGCTTGAGGTCTGAACAACATCATAAAACTCTTCAATACCGCAAACGCCACAAACTAAAAAGGCCGTCTCAAAAGCTCCTCTTTAGTCATTCTTAAGGCGACTAGGATTCTCCATCGGCTTAGAGTGCCTTTAGTGAAACTCCTCCCCGATTGATCGAGATGAAGCCGGAAATGACTTATAGCTTCTGAGACAGCCTCCTCTTAGATCATCCACTTGATCGAAAGAATAACTGCAATTATCAAGACTAATCCCGCAAACCAATTCTTTAGGTCTTGTCTCTCCGATCGTCCTTTATCATAGTAATCAGCAAGTCTCTTACTTGAAAAGGGCTTGAAAATCAAGAACCTGGTAACTGCTCCTAAATCAGGAATTAGATTGAATAAGAAATCCAAACTACTTCGAAGCCTCTTCCACCATGTTCTTGCTTCCCACAAAGAAAGGTACACGCTGGTGTAAGCTCTCTGGCTCAATATCCATAATTCGTTGCTTACCGTCAGTTGCTAAACCTCCAGCTTGTTCGGCAATCATGGCTAAGGCATTGCACTCATACATGAGTCTTAGCTTTCCATTAGGCGCTTTCTCAGTAGAAGGATAAATATAGATTCCCCCCTTCAGTAAATTTCTATGGAAGTCTGCCACCAAAGAACCAATGTATCGGGCAGAGTAACCTCTGTCTTTACAAGTCTCGATATAGGCCTTTACATCATCGTCAAAAGAGCGATAAGACCCTTCATTGACCGAATACACCTTTCCATCTTTAGGCATCTTCATGTTCTGGTGAGAAAGAATATACTCTCCAAGGCTTGGCTCATAGGTAAAGCCATTTACCCCTTTACCAGTGGTATAAACAAACATGGTAGAAGAGCCATAAAGAATATAGCCTGCCGCCACCTGATGCTTACCAGCTTGTAGTACATCTTCTTCCTGCACAGGACTTCCTGCCGGAGAAATCCGTCTATAAATGCTAAAAATTGTTCCGATAGAGACGTTTACATCGATATTTGACGATCCATCTAGTGGGTCGATTGCAATGATGTATTTAGACCGTGGGTTATTTAGGTCGATGATATCTTCATCTTCTTCCGAAATAATAGCCGCCACTTCACCACCTTTTTTCAAAGCTCTGGTGAAACGAATATTTGCAGCTACATCCAAGTTCTGTTGTTCTTCTCCCTGAACGTTCTCTGAGCCATAAGCTCCTGTAATGCCAGCAAGGCCGGCACGGTTAATCTCCCTGTTTACCACCTTACCTGCATACGCTAAATCGCGAATGAGTTGTGATAATTCTCCGGTTGCATACTTAAATGCCTCTTGGTTCTTGTTAATGAACCTGTCAAGATTAGAGCCCACCGGAAGGGCAATTCTTGAGTTTTCCGCTTTTCCCATTGATGAGTTATAATTTGATTCTAATCAAACGTTAATAACTTGCGCGAAAATAGTAAAAATCAATTAGGTCACTTGAAAGTCTTTAAGTTTGGAGGGGCATCTGTTAGAGATGCAGAGTCTGTGCAGAATATGGTCAATATTATTGCTGCACATAAAAATGAGAAATTATTGGTGGTTGTTTCTGCCATGGGCAAAATGACAAATGCTTTTGAGGCTCTGTTAAACCAAGTAATTGAAGAAGAACCTGCCGAAATTCCTATTGAAGAGGTTAAGAATTTTCATGACAACATCATTAAAGACCTTGGCTTAGTGAGTAGCCAAACTTTAAGAGAAGACATGGAAGAAATTTACGAGCAATTGATCCATGGCCTTAATGGATATAGCTCAGCATTCGGCTATGACTTTGTTTATGACCAGACAGTTTCTTTGGCCGAAGTGATTTCCACAAAAATTATTGCTGCCTACTTGAATAAACAAGGCATTGATGCCGTTTGGGTGGATGCTCGAAAGGTAGTAAAAACTAACAGCACGCACAGACAAGCAATGGTAGACTGGGGTGCATCTCAGGCCATGATCAAGTCTCAGGCTATGCCTCATCTGGAAGATAAAGTGGTGGTTACACAAGGCTTTATTGGCAGTAATGCTAAATACAACACCACCACTCTTGGCCGAGAGGGAAGCGATTTCAGTGCAGCTATCTTTGCTACCTCATTAGGTGCCGATTCGGTTACTATTTGGAAAGATGTGCCAGGTGTACTCAATGCAGACCCAAAGAAGTTTGAGAACACTAAGCTATATGACAGACTGCCTTACAAAGAAGCTGCAGAAATGACCTATTATGGTGCCTCGGTTATTCACCCGAAAACCATTAAACCTTTAGCTCAAAAAGGAATACCTCTGTATGTAAGGTCTTTCCAAAATATGCAGGAGAAAGGAACTGTTATTGAAGAATGCCAGATTCCGAACCTCAACCCTGCTATTATCCATAAAGACAAGCAGACGGTTATTTCGTTTAAAATCAGTGACTTTTCATTTATCAACGAGGCTCACATTTACACCATTTTCGAGCATGTAAAAAGGCTAAACCTCACCATTAACCTTATGCAGAACTCGGCTATCTCTTTCACCATTTGTATGGATGATGACCCAAAAAGGCGTGAGCAATTAAGAACCGCTCTGATGGACGAATTCAGTATTTATTACAACGAGGGCCTAGAAATGATTACAGTAAAAAACTATAATCAAGAGACCATTAATGAGCTAATGGAAGGCAAGCAAGTTATTATTGAACAACGTTCCAGAAATAACTTCCAGATGGTCTATAAGGTGAATTAGTAAAATGGTTGATTAGAGAATTGGTTAATGGGATTAACTATTGACCAATGACCAATGACTAAATATAGCGCTTAATCGTTCGCCAAACAGAGCCTAAGTATCCTGAATTTGCCCCAAAAAGATTGACATGCACCATTAGAGGGTATAGGTTGTAAACTTCTACTAAAGCATCAAAATCGTCAGGCAGTGGGTAATTGGAGTCATAGGCCTCATAAAACCTCTGATCGAAGCCACCAAACAATTGGGTCATGGCTATATCCATTTCTCTGGCTCCAAAGTATACTGCTGGGTCATAGACCGCTGAGCCACGAGTAGAACTCATTACATTTCCACTCCACAAATCGCCATGTAATAGTGAAGGCCCTGAAGGGGGTACAATCTGCGGCAGCTTGCTTAAAAAGCGTTTAAAGTCCCGAACAAAGTCTTTCTCAACCTCTTCATTATATATTGCTAAACCTAATTGAGTATTCAACCTATTCTCTCGAAAGAACTCAATCCAATCACCGTTAAAACTGTTATTCTGATTAAGTCTGCCGATATAATTGTTATGATTTAAACCATGTTTATCTGCTTTAACCTGATGCAACTGAGCTATCCCTTCTCCTAATCTAGCCCAATAGGTATCATCGCTTGCACTAGGCTCTAGGAACTCTAAAACCAAAAATGCCTTATCGTCCAACTTTCCATAACCAAAGACCTCAGGTATTTTAAGCTGTGTAGCTTGACGCAATAATTTGAGACCTTGGGCTTCTGCCTCAAACATATCGTCATACTGACCTTCATTCCACTTAATGAAGAAATCACCATGGTTGGTTTCGGCACAAACCGCCATATTAATGTCTCCTCCACTCTGAATTTGAACAGATTCAACCTTAAGTTCATCGCCCAGAACCTGAAAAAGCATTCTGGAAAGCATATCTGAGAAGTTCTCTAACATTAAGCCAAATGATGTTTCTCCACTAACTTATTGAGTAAGTTTTCAGTTGAACGTTCCAGTATTTCAAAAACCAATTGAAAGCCATTTTCTCCTCCGTAATATGGGTCTGGCACATCTTGCCCCACTCCCTCTTCATCAAAATCTCTCATCTTTATAACCGCAGCTGTAGCCCCTTCTGGCTTCAATTGTGCCACGTTATCGATGTTAGAATCGTCCATCGGTAAAATGTAGTCAAAGTCATTAAAGTCGAATTTCTTTAGTTGTCTTCCCCTATGACTATATAGAATTCCATTCTTTTTGGCATTAGCCACAGACCGGCTATCTGGCTTTTCACCTATATGGAAGTCGGCAGTGCCGCAAGAGTCTATCTTAAAAACTTCTTCTAACCCTCTTTCTTTCACCTTATGACGAAAAATGCCTTCGGCTAAAGGCGATCGGCAGATATTTCCTAAACAGACAAATAATACTTTCACTTGAGTCATTTCCTCTTACTCTTTTAACTTGCAGACAATATTTTCAAACCTATGGAATTTATAAAAGTAAGCCAAGACCACACCCCACACGTAGCACTCATTGAGCTAAATCGTCCGAAAGAACTCAATGCTCTTAATCTTCAATTATTGACAGAGCTTGCAGAGGCTCTTCAAGATTTAGATACTAATGAGCAGGTAAGGGCAATTATTTTAACCGGTAACGAAAGAGCTTTTGCTGCTGGAGCAGACATTCGACAACTGGCAGATAAAAACAGCATAGATATGTACAAGATGGACCTGTTCAGCTTGTGGAGAAAAATATCATCCGTTAAAAAGCCAATCATTGCTGCCGTTTCTGGATTCGCATTGGGCGGTGGCTGCGAATTAGCCATGGGCTGCGATATGATTGTAGCCTCAGAGACTGCTCAATTTGGTCAGCCCGAGATAAAGATAGGTGTAATTCCTGGTGCAGGTGGCACTCAAAGGCTCACCAAAGCCATAGGCAAAGTAAAAGCCATGGAGTTGATTTTAACTGGAAGATTCATAGATGCTGAAGAGGCTTTGAGCCTTGGCCTAATCAACAGCATTGTTCCGGTAGAAGTATATATGAAGGAGGCTACCAAACTTGCTCAAGAAATTGCTTCTATGCCTCCGCTTGCGGTTCAAATGGCCAAAGAATCTATTAATAGGTCTTTTGAGATTTCGTTGGAAGAAGGACTCTATTTTGAAAGGAAAAATTACAACACCCTTTACTCTTCTGAAGACCAAAAAGAAGGTATGAGTGCCTTCATAGAAAAGCGAAAACCAAACTTTAAAGGACAATAAAAAAAGGGGCTCAACGCCCCTCCTTTTTTTAAAATTGTCTTTCTACCTTATCTAAATGAGAAACCAACACCAACAGACATTGTGTTGTACTCTTGGAAAGCGTATTCGCCTGTAAGTGTTAAGAACAATAACTTCAATCTTAAACCTACATTAGCTCTTACTCCATTCTTCTTGTATTTCAGGCTGATCGGATCTGTAAATGTTCTAGTTTCGGTAGTATAGTCTCCTAACATATTGAAACCAATATCATAATTAGAGTATCCTAATCCTGCAAAAGCAGTTACAAATAAGAACTTCTTAGAAGCCACTGCTTGGAAAACATAAGAATTGGCCTCAAACTCACCATATTGGTCCAAGTCCTTATCAATATACACTTGTGAAGTAAGGTTGGTGAACCCTAAAAACACTGATAAATCAATTGGAAGAAGTTTCTCACCTGGCAACCATTGCTTGATGTCGTGCATTAAACCCAAGCCAAAAAGCTTTACATTACCATCGTCTTCAAAAGTTTGCTCAGGTACGTAACGAACCTTCAATTCAAAACCTTTAGGAAGGCCAATACCAATTTGTGCCATTGGTACCGGAACTGCATTAAAAGGCATAAAATCTTCTTCAATTCCCAAACCAGTTGGAGCAGAAATTCTCACTACTTCCTCTCCTGTATCCGGATCTAAGAAAGTAAGTTGAGGCAGATCATCTGCACCTAAATTTGGCCCAAACATAGTAGGGATATCTACTGATGCGCCACCGTCATATCTAACGTTAGTATAATCTGAGTTTCTGAAAGTAAAAAACTCAGCACCTGTAGGTACACTTGCAGCAGAAATGGTAACTGATAAGTCGAAACCGAGCAAGTTGTGAGGCTTAGCTGTATTATACCAGCCACTAGCCAAACCATAGCCAAACCCCTCAAAAGCTGGCTGTAAATATCCTTCTAATAATTTGTTTGCATCGGCAACACCTGCTTCTAGAAAGGCGTCAAGGTCTACCTGTGCTTTAAGTCCAAATGAAGCACTGAACAACATGAAGACCGCTATAAAAAATCTGTTAATTCTTTTCATTATCATCTTGGTTGAAGATTAGTCTAGTTGAAGTCTTGTGGTTACATCGAATTTGAAAACTATCTGGAAGTCAACATCTGACTGAGAGAGGTTTACATCGCGACCTATAATTTCGATATCCAATTCGAAAGTCTGGCTATTAAATAGAGCTTGCTCTAAGTCCTGAATGGCAATTGCACTAACATTACCCGGAGTTCCTGCCTCGTACAAAATCACATCTTCAACATTATTCTGAGCATCAGCAATAAGTATTTCAAGCAAATCTTGGTTTTGACCTCCAGCAATAGCTACATCAATATCCATGTCCAAGTCAGCTCTGCTACCGCTAGGGAAGTTCACAATGCTGTATGAAATCTTGTTAATGGTGAATTTTGTAGCATCATCTAGGTATTCTGAAAATTCATTATCAGAGATATCGATAACACCTGTTGAAGCATCAATTGGTGGAGTTTCATCAATATCCTGACCTACGAAAATTGCAGGCACAGACAATTGAACATTGATGGGGTCAATTTCAACATTCTTTGAAATGTCGGATTGAAAACCTGCCTCGCCACAGCCCCAAATCACTAATAAGAGTGATAGTAATGGTAAAAGACGTTTTTGCATAATTGAATAGTTAAATAATAAAGTGAGTTTTAAGGTTTATAGTGAGTTATAGAATGCTATAAAATAAACACATGAACCCCAGTGGGTTATGCAGCTCAACAGCCTAAGTAACTCGAGTAAAGTTACCAACAGTAGTCATGTTTAATTGAGAGGGTTCACCAAAAATGGTACGTAATAATCGAGAATTGCTCGCAAAGTTCCTAAACTGAATATGGATAAATCATTTCATAACGGCTGGGTTATAATGATTAAAGCTTGAATGCAAAACAGCTAGTGATTTGAGAAGAAATGAGTAACCTATGCGGTGGTTTGTTATTTTTGCCCTCAATGATATTTCTCTACAACCTTGGAGTTCGACTTTATGCTTTGCTGGCCAAAGCCTCTTCCCCATTCAATGCAAAGGCCAAAAAATTCATTAAGGGTAGAAAGAATGTCTTTGGCGAAATACGAAAATATAGATCCAATGAAAAAGGTCCAGTAGCATGGTTTCATGCCGCGTCTTTAGGTGAATTTGAACAGGGGCTTCCAGTAATGGAGCGCTTTAAGGAGGAATTTCCATCATATTCCATAGTTGTGAGTTTTTTCTCTCCTTCAGGCTACGAACACAGAAAAGAGCATCCTATTGCAAACCTTACTTGCTACTTACCTATTGACACTAAAGCGAATGCAAAACGTTTTTTCGAGGAGCTAAAACCAAACCTCGCCTGCTTTATTAAATACGAGTATTGGTTCCACTTTTTAAAAGAGGCAGACCAGCGATCAATCCCTTTATTCAGCATATCTGCCATATTCACTCCAAATCATATTTTCTTTAAAAAGTACGGCAGCTTCTACCGGCAAATGCTTCGGTACTTTGACCATACTTTTGTGCAAAACACCAAGTCAGAATATTTATTAAAGAGTATTGGGGTTGAAAATTGTAGCATATCTGGAGATACCCGGTTCGACAGAGTAAGTCAAACTGTTGCAAGCCCAGAAAGCTACGCAGACCTTGAGAAATTCTGCGGTGATAAGACTACCCTGATCGTTGGAAGTGCCTGGCCAGAAGACATGACCGTTCTGGCCGATTTCATTAATGCAAAAAGTGGTGAAATCAATATCATAATTGCACCGCACCTTATAGACAGAGCCCATGTAGAAAAAATCACAAGCCATTTATCTGTACCTTTTAAACTGTACAGCGATGGTAATCTTACAAACACAGACAGTGTATTGATTTTGAATACTATCGGCATGCTCTCTTCCACCTATCAATATGCCGACTTTGCATATATTGGAGGAGCCTTTGGCGATGGCCTTCATAACATTTTAGAGGCTGTAGCATTTGGTTTACCAGTAGTTTTCGGCAATAAAGGCTTAGAAAAATTCCCTGAATCAGAAGAACTGATCACTCTCGGTGGGGCCTTTTCTGTAGAAGATGCTCAGCAGACGCAAGATGTACTGAATAACTTGTTAATTGAAGGATTTAGGAAAGGAGCTTCCGATATTTGCCTTCAGTATGTAACAGAAAATCAGGGAGCAACTGAACGAATAATATCATACCTAAAGGAAGAATTAAAATGAAGGGACAGGTATACAGATCTACAGGCAGTTGGTATGATGTGAAAGGTGAAGATGGTATCACCTATCAGAGTAGGCTTAGAGGAAAATTTAAACAAGACGGCATTAAAGTCAACAACCCTATTGCTGTTGGAGACTTTGTAGAGGTTATTCCTGATGAACAACATGAAAACTCTGGCCTAATTACAGAGATTCAAAACAGAGAAAACTATATAATCCGAAAGTCTACCAGAAAGAATGGTTTCTCTCATATTCTCGCTGCTAATGTAGACCAAGCACTGTTGCTAGCCACAGTCTCTTTTCCACGTACCTCTCAAGGTTTCATAGATAGGTTTTTGGTTAGTGCCGAATCTTTCAGAATACCAGCGCTAGTGATTTTCAACAAGAAGGATTTACTGAATGAAAAAGAGCTAGATAAGACTTTAGATTTATGTGCCATGTATGACCACATAGGCTATGAAACAAACCTTATCTCGGCTCAAACTGAAGAAGGCCTTGAAACCATTAAAAAACATTTAAGGGGGAAAACCACGCTAATTGCTGGGCACTCAGGCGTTGGGAAATCAACTCTTTTAAACAAACTAATTCCAGGACTAGCTCAAAAGACTGGAGAGGTATCAACCTTCGCAAATAAAGGCACGCACACCACTACTTTTGCTGAGATGTTTGAAGTAGATGCAGATACCAAAATTATAGATACGCCAGGAATCAAAGAACTCGGCTTAGTTGATATGGAAGCCTCAGAGATTAGTCACTACTTCCCAGAGATGAGGCAGTACATTGGAGAATGCCGCTTTAACAATTGCCTTCACGTTAATGAACCAGGCTGTAAGGTAATTGAAGCACTAGAAGAAGGTGAAATATTTGAAGAGCGATACATGAGCTACCTCAGCATGTTGCAAGACTACGATAGTCATAGATAAAAAACAGGCTCCTACTGCAGCCTGTCTCTTACAAATTCTATTTTGGTTTTACCATGAGGGGCAGGTTTTCCATCCTCTCCCAAATTCACCATCGTTATTTTATCGATGGAAAGTATATTCTCTCGAGTAATTTTATTTCTCACCTCGCAGCGTAATGTTAGAGATGTCCTCCCAAACTCTACCGCTTCAATACCTATCTCAATGATATCTCCCTGTCGAGGAGCACTAATGAAATTGATCTCAGAAATAAACTTGGTGACTATATGCTTATTCTCTAACTGTACCACTGTGTATAAGGCAGCCTCCTCGTCTATCCAGGCGAGAAGACTTCCTCCAAATAGAGTTCCGTTGGGATTTAAATCCTCAGGCTTCACCCATTTTCTTGTATGGAAATTCATTGACCTACTTTAAGTAAGATTTAAACATCCAGTTGTATTTTTCTAGCTCTTGAATGTAGCTGGTGAAGATATCTATTGTACCCTCGTCACCATCTTCATCCGCTGCTTTCAACACCTCATTTAAATCTCCGATTAAAATTTTGTGAGCCTCAATGATTGCCTCAACCATAGCATTTGCATCCATTTGCTCAGCATGAGATTCGACATGTGCATTAGATAGAATATTCTTTAAAGAACCTTTTGGAGTGCCATCTAATGCCAAAACTCTTTCTGCAATCTCGTCTACTTTTTCGGCAGCTTCTCTGTACAACTCCTCAAATTTATCGTGTAGTACAAAGAAGAAAGGACCTTTCACATTCCAGTGAAACAATCTTAAGTTTTGATAATGAACTTGATAATCTATAAGCAGTTGGTTCAATCTTGATACCACTGCGCTTTCTGATTTATTTTCCATTTTGATTTTTGTTTTCGGTTAATTCTAATTTTCTAATAGTATAATAAAGCAACTATCTTTAGGGTCTATATGTTCCCTTAGTATATAGATTTTAGCAATATGACATTACAGCAGTTAGAATACATTGTAGCATTAGACACCCACCGACATTTTGTAACGGCAGCCGATAGTTGTTTTGTTACTCAACCCACCCTTACGCTCCAGATAAAGAAGCTTGAAAATGAGATGGGGACATTGATTTTCGATCGGTCTAAACACCCCATTGAACCAACAAAAACTGGTAGGCAAATCATTAATATGTCTCGTCAAATATTGAGGGAAGTAAACGGTTTGAAAGATTACGTTAATACGGAAAAAGACAACTTAAGTGGAGTTTTTAGAATTGGTGTAATCCCAACTGTAGCGCCCTACTTAATGCCTCGGTTCCTCAAGCACTTCTCTGACAACAATCCGAACATTACGCTTAAGGTGAGAGAAATTGAGTCTGAGCAGATTATACATGATATTAAACACGACTTGCTAGACATTGGTATTTTAGCTACTCCACTAGACGAGAGCAACATTAGAGAGATACCACTCTACAACGAACCCTTTTTATTGTACATAGCGGAGCAACACCCCCTCTTTGCTAGAAAAAAGATAAGTCCTGAAGACCTTCCAGAAACTGGTCTTTGGTTGTTAAATCAGGGGCACTGCCTTAGAGACCAAGTCCTTTCTCTTTGCAATAGGCCTAATAGCTCCAAAATTGAAAACATTAGCTACGAAAGCGGTTCAATAGAAACGCTGAGAAATTTGGTAAAGAACCATATGGGTTATACCCTAGTGCCCGAACTTTCTGTGTTGGATCAGAAAGACGATTACAGAATTAAGCGTTTCGAAAAACCAGAGCCAACCCGAGAAATCAGCTTGGCTGTACATAAGGGTTTTACCAAAGAAGCTGTGCTAGAAAGTCTGAGAGATAGTATTGTAAAATACATTCCAGAGCATTTTGTTAAAGCAAAAAAGGTAAATCGAATTCGCTGGAGATAAGCCCATCTAAGAGAATCACCTATTCTCTAACAACCAGAGATTTCCCGATTACAACCAACAAAAAGTGCATGATCTTTGAGAAAAAGAAAGACATGACTATAGAAGCGACACTTACATTAATGGCAATCGGGTATTTCACCATCTTCAGCTTTGTTACTGTAAAAATCAGACAGATTCTGAAAAGACAGGGATAAGCATCATTCTGGCGAGCCGACTCAAGGAATTGAGAAATACATTCCGGAAATCACTCTTTCCAGAAAACTATTTCTGCTAGTTGGGTCATCTTGAACCTTTCTCTAGTTACTTCGCCAAGAAATGGAGCTCCTTGATACTCAAAGTGATCAACTGTAATCACATGCTTTCCTCTCGCAAAAGCTTCCAGATCAATCATCTGTAAAAAGCCTTTCTCATTTTCATTCGGATGGTAAGCAAAAGAAAAATCTAGAGCAATCAGTTCTCCATCTACCTTGACCTCAAAAGTCGACTCTATACAATCGATAATTGAAATCAAGTTTACAGCACTCACATTATCCTTCTGAAGTAACTCAACAACCGTTTTTGTAGAATCGAACTGTGATTGTACTCCGGCTTCTATGCTTTCCCTGAGGGTAGTCTTATCATTAATTCCTTGGGCATCTGGGCAGAAAAATGCCAACGACATATTCATGCTAGGAGAATAGCGAACAAACAGTGGCAGAAAGCTCTCCTTAACCACCTTAGACGGAATACTGGCAGAGTAAACAAATCGGCTCTTCCTTTCATCATCATAAAAAGAGGTTTCTATGACTCTAGCGTTATGAACCCCATCTCCAGGGAAAAAGGTATGCCTATCCCAAGAGTTTAATCTAGTAGTCGCAACAGCTACGGCCACTAAAACCAAGGTAACCGATACAATATGCTTCCTCTTAAAATTAGTTATCAGGTGGTAGTAAATACTACGATAAATGAATGAGAGTGAAAGCACGCTGAATAGCCGATAGATAGGGAAAAAGATAACTGAAAACCACTTGGACTTTTTGAAGGCTGAGAACAAAATCGAATCTAGGAAGAAGACAATCGCCCCTATAAAGAGAAGCACAAATAGTATCATTATCAGCACTATACCCAACGATGCTACACTGGACATTCCGAAAGTGCCTGTGATGAAGTTTATTGTACCAATAAATATGAACAAGAAACACCCTACCAGAACCACAGATATGATAGAAAATACGATAAGATAGGTGTAAGCGAATATTACGCTTGAGACCTGATCTAGGTAAAATATCAAATCGTCTAAGGTCCTAACTCTTTTAGGAATATACTTCTTGAAAGGGCCTTTCAGGTTTAATTTATCGTAATCGATGGTGTTAGAAACGGAGCTTAAGCCTACAATTCCTATCCAAAACCCTCTAAGCAAAAGGTGCAAGAGCAAACTGATTAAAAAGAACTGAATTACATAAGGAATAGTCCCTAAGATAGCTTTGCCTGCTGCTGCGAAAATGACCGTATTATCTTGTGTGGCGACTAGCTTATTGAAGTTAATGCGAGCCCTGATGTTCTCATATTCATCTATTCCACTAGCTAATAGGAATATGGAAAAACCAGTGATCAGTAGCTCAAGCTGCCAGCTTTCTAATTGTAGGTTAGCTACCCATCTCCTCAGTTTACCTTCTTTAGAGTCATCATCTCTATCAATTTCTTCCATTTGCTTAGATTAAGGTTGGTTGAAAATAAATAAAAATGACCTTAAAAGAGGCACTACTCTAGAAACAAAAAAAGCCAACTCGGTTGAGTCAGCTTTAGAACACCTTAAAGGTTTTGGTTAACAACAACCACCACCATCGTAGAAATAGGTACTTGGAGAAACCCAAATATCTTCGCTCTGTAGTGCCTCTAAATTACCAGCTGTCTTATCGCAAACAGCAAGTGGCTGATTAGGCAGCAAGACATGACCTTTGTGGTCGTCAAAATATTCGGCATCTCCTGTATAAATGGCAGTTCTCCCTGTAAATACACAAGGCCCATCTTCTGGCATTGGGTCTTTGATAGCACAAACCTCTACAGACTCAATGTAGATTGATGTTGGCGTATCATACTGACCCGGCTTTAATATTCTATATGGTCTCTTTGCTCTAATTTCTACCGTACCAAAACCAACATCGGTAATCATTTTAATGTATTGGCTTAATGGAAGAGAACCACTCAGGCAAAGAGCTCTAAGCTTTTCATCGAACTTCAACGAGTCTGGCATTTCCTGTTCTGCTATAGGATCGGAAAGCACTAAGCGACCTCTAGGCTTTAGCACTCTGTACATTTCTCTTAGGGCCTTTTTTAAGTCTTCTTCATGAAAAATATTGAAAAGACAGTTTTGGGCAGCCACATCTACCGACTCATCTTCAATAGGCAAATTGAGCGCATCACCTTTTCTCAAGTCTACAAAACTCGGGTCGAACCACTTATTAGTAGCAGCAGCCTGTTCAAAGTTTCTTTTAGATGCTTCCAGCATCTCATCAACTACATCTACACCAATTACCCCTGAAGGCTGTCGGCTGAAGTAAGAGAATTGCAACAACTCCATCCCTCCACCAACTCCTACATAGAGAATTTTAGGCGAGTTTACCAAGTCTCTCGGGTGCACAGTACTTCCACAACCGTAGTTCATGTCTAGCATAATTTGTGGAATCTCCAATTCAGGGAAAGCCCAAACTGGAGTTGTAGTGCAGCACAGACCCACATCTGGAGTTTCAGCAGCCTGTTTATATACGTTCTTTGTAGTTTCTAAGTAACTTTCCATAATCTAAGTAGTTGCTCCGCCACAGCTAGAACCAGCACCTGCCGTGCAACCAAAGCAATGTTGATTTATAATAATTTCTCGATTTAGCACCTTCTGCCAGTCAAAATCCTTAATGTGATTGGGAGCTCCATGATTAAGCTTTAAATCTAACATTTGATTGAAATCGCAATCATAGAGGTAACCATCCCAGCCTATAGAAACCATATTTCTACACATTACACCTTCAGCAGCAATTGGATTGAAGGCGTTGGCTAACTCACTCATATAGTCCTCGTAATTACCAGAATTCAAGAGGTAATCCAAAAATCTACTTACTGGTAAGTTGGTGATTGAATAAAGGTTATTAAAATCTATATCGAAGCCATCTTTAAGCCTGCCTTTAAATTCTGATTCTAGAATTGACTGGTCGTCTGGCAAATAAGCCCCTGAAGGGTTGTAAACCAAGTCTAACTGAAGACCCGTTCCTTCCTTTCCATAGCCCACTGCATTGAGCATTTTTAAAGCCTCAATAGACTTATTAAAAACGCCATCTCCTCTTTGAGCATCGGTTCTTCTAGCAGTAAATGACGGTAATGAAGAAACCACATTCACCTTATGCTTTTTGAAAAAATCAGGCAGATCATGATACTTTGGGTTAGCCAGAATAATAGTAAGGTTACACCGTACAATTATTTCCGCCCCTTTTTTAGAAAGCTCCTCAACAAACCACCGAAAGTCAGGATTCATTTCCGGAGCTCCGCCTGTTAAGTCTACTGTTTTTACCGGCATACTATCCATAGCATCCAAAATTTGCTGCATGGTATCTCGAGTCATGATTTCCTTTCTATCAGGGCCAGCATCTACATGGCAGTGTTTACACACTTGGTTACACATTTTGCCTACATTGACCTGAAAAATATCAATCCCCACCGGTTTAAGGTTCTTCATTCCCATGTCTTGAATCTTAGATTCAAAGGAAGGAATGTTAATCTCTTCGTTTTTACTGAGAATTTTTATTTGTTCTTCTGGCGTAGAAAGCCAGTGTTTTGCTCTTTTAAGAGTAGCTAAAGACATAGACTACATTAATTTTTCTTTGACTTTGTTCATCATTTGAACACCATGCACTAAAGAGGCTCCACCTCTAATAGCAGCAGAGACATGTACAGCCTCCATCATTTGCTCTTCATCTGCTCCCTTTTTCATGCTATCGTCAGTATAGGCATCAATACAGTAAGGGCACTGAATAGCATGAGCCACCGCCAAGGCGATTAGAGATTTTTCTCTAGCAGTGAGGGCTCCTGGCTTAAATACTTCTCCATACCAATCGAAGAACTTGTCTCCCATTTCTTTCTGGAACTCAGTGATATCGCCAAACTTCTTTAAATCTTCTGGGTTGTAATACGTTTTAGACATGATGTTTCTTTTTTAGGTTGATTCAATGAAAGTGATCGTCAACCTGCTGTGTACATACGAAGTACTAAGGGGTGTTAGATTCACCTTGTGAGAACACTAATTGAATCAGAATGTTCTGAAGAAACAAGTGAGTGGAAGAAACATTCCAATCCCGACAGGAGATTTTATTTCAACTGTCGGGAGAAATACCTTTGGATAAAAATCTATTAGGCCGAAATGGCATAAACTGAAGAAAGCTGATTTCTGTATGCTGATGGGGTAGCTTTAGTATAACTAGAAAATAGTCTCGTAAACGAGCTTACGTCTTTAAAACCAATTTCATTACACACACTTTGCACATTAGAATCTCTATTCTTTAAAAGCCACTTAGCCCTTTCAATACGCAAGGCTGTCACATATTTCTTAGGAGTAATTCCAAAGGTTCTCTTAAATGCTCTGTGGAAATGATAAGGAGAAAGACAAGCCACTCTTGAAAGCTCATTCAAATTGATTTCTTCACAATAATGCGCCTGAATATAGTCTCTAGCTATAGACAATCTTTTATAAAGCTCCACCTTGGTCGATTGCTTTACAATTTTTTGGTTCTCTAGGTTATGTAGTTGAGCGCTACAATCTGCAAAAACCATTTCGAGAATTCTGTTGAAGATTGAGTAATTGTCTACCTCATCAGCCGAAAGGTAAAGTTTAGCATGTATGATGTCTCTTATCACAGGCTTTACCTCCTCATCTACCAATAAAGTATGTAAGGGAAATTCGGGTGATGTTTCAATCAGATCGTAAATACCATTTCTGTCTATTAAATCTTCATCAGAGCTACTATGTGAACTAACAAAGTCGCTAACAAAGTCTTCATTAAAACAAAAAGCTAACATGGTGGTATCTTCACCGTTCTGAGCTTTTACATTGTATTCCGTACCAGCATTCATTACCAAAAATTGCTGCTGATTAACTTGAAGTACCCTGTCCTTAATTTGATATTCTTGTGTTCCGTTGAGACCGAAACGAATGGAAAAACGGGTTTTTTGATTTTCACCGAGTAGATTTTTTGAGCTGAAGAGGGCGAACCCGTTATCGATCCCCTCTATTGCTCCGCTGTCAGATTCCCAATAGATCTGACCACCCATTTTGTGAATGGTGTGTTGCCCCTTGTAAGCTATCATGTTGTTGTTGTTTTGACCTTAAACGATTATAACGTAAAGGATAGCTAACAAGGTTTCAATTTATGTAAGCGGTTACTAAATCTAACTAGAAATATAACCTTTACCTCAGTAAAGGCTTAGCCAACCACCTTCACTTTTACCGCCATCAAGCCTTTTGGACCCTGGGCAATTTCGAAGCTCACTTTGTTTCCTTCTTGAATTGGCTGCATCAAGTTATCTGCATGAACAAAGAACTGTTCGTGACTTCCGTCTTGAGCAATGAACCCATAACCTTTAGAGTTATTGAAGAATTTAACACGCCCTCTTCTTTCGGCTGTTAAGTCTTCCTCTTCACGCTTAGGAACACCAATTTCAATATCTTTTGCTTTGATTGGCTTAGATTTAGCATTCGGATCTGGCGGAGTATCAGAAATATTACCGAACTCGTCTACGTATGCCATCATACTATCTAAGCTACCATCTGTAGTGCTGGCCTTTTTTTCTTCTCTTTTAGCCAACTTCTCTTTTCTCTTCTGAAGCTTCTTTTTTTCTCTTTCTTTCTTGTTAAATGTAGTTTGCGATCTTGCCATAAATGAATTTAAAGTGAACAATAAACGATAGCCTAAAAGCTACCAAGTAACCAGAACTGTCTACTTTTCAGTTCTCTCAATGGTTTGCTAACGCTAAAGTGCAGTACTTGATTGTTGTTTATACAACTGACAACCTACCACACTCGGCAGGATTGAGATTTTCATCAAATCAGCGGGATTGAGTTTAGAAAAGCAGCTCCAATTACTTTCTCCTACAAAGGTGATACTATTAAATGGTTATTCCTATTGATTAGTTCCGAAACGGAGCCATAGAAAGCCCTATTCAGCTCATTTATTGAAAGAAAAAGTTGGATTAGCCAAAATTGAACCTCCTCCTCAACCATATTTCATTAGCTGTGTAGGCATTGTTTATGAAAAAACAGGAACAAATTAAAGGATGTGCCCTACTCGCCCCTTAAACCTACACTTATGAATAGGATTTACTTTTATCCGTATTAACCCAGATACAGGATTTGAGCTAAGCAAATAAATCACTATGGCTGAATGCACCACAGTTTTAGAAGCAACTGAAAGTCGCTTCGAATGGCCGACTTAGAAAATGTACGTACCTAAAGTTTCGGGATTAGATTTATAGATTGACGTCAATCAAGATTCTTACATCGCAAATTCCAGGATGCTTTTTAGAAGCTAAAGCGAAATGCATAAAGTACATAGTTTTATAACCAATAAAAAAAGCCCACCATCTCTGGTGGGCTTTGCACTTAAAGTGACCTCGGCAGGATTCAAACCTGCAACCTCCTGAGCCGTAATCAGGTGCACTATTCAGTTATGCTACGAGGCCTTTTTTCAACGTTCTTAGTTAAAGTCCGTTAAATTAGGCTGCAAAGGTAGGTAATTCTTTTTCTTTGTGAAAGAGAGCTATTATAACTTTTAAAAAATACTAACTTTGTCAGCTCTCAAATTGAGATAATTGATATGAAGAAATTTGCATTTGCCGTAGTTGCACTCGTGTTGTTGGGAAATATTGCTAAAGCTCAAAGACCAGATCTTCCCGGAGCTCTGATCATTGATTTAGGCGTAAACACTTGGAGCAGTGCCCCTGACAATATAGCACTGAACAATTTTCAGTCGAAAACTGTCAACATTACTTATTTCTACGATTTACCATTGGGTAATAGCAAATTCACCTTCACTCCTGGAATTGGCTTAGGACTTGAGAAATTCTCTTTCGAGGATAACTACACATTAAGCAGCGAAATAAACAATGGAGCACTTGAAGTAACAGCCGAACAATTATCTCAACCAGATGTATTTGAATACGGCAAGTCTAAATTAGGAGCTAACTATTTAGACATTCCATTGGAATTCAGATTCTACAGTAGAAAAAACCAGTATTCAAGAGGTTTTAGAGCTGCTATAGGTGGTAAAGTTGGAGTTCTATATTCTTCTTTCACCAAATTCAAGTATGAAGATTCTCTTGGAGACAATCACATGGTGAAAAATAGAGCCAACTATGGCCTAAACCGTTTCCGCTATGGCGTTCAGGCAAGAGTTGGCTTTGGAGGATTTAGCCTATTCGGCTATTACGAGCTCTCTGATAAATTCGAAACTCCTCCTGCAGGCGGTGAAGACACCAACAACCTAACTTTCGGAATTGCATTAACAGGATTCTAAGAGATTACCTCTTAGAATCACTTCCCTAAGAACTCAGGCTTACGCTTCTCTAAGAAAGCATTCACTCCTTCTTTATAATCGTGTGACGCACCAGCAATATCTTGCATGTGCGCTTCATATTCTAACATCTCTGTTAAGGATGCTCCCTGAGATTTGTTGAGCATTTTCTTCATCATGCCAATAGCTTTGGTAGGTGCCTTAGCGTAATAATCAGTGTAGGCTTTAACTGCATCATCTAATTGATCATCTGCAACGCATTTGTTCACTAAACCCAACGCCTCAGCTTCTTTACCTGAAACCCTACTACCCATAGTAGCCAATTCAAAAGCCTTTGACGACCCAACCAATCTCGGCAGAAAATACGATGACCCTGAATCAAGAACCAACCCTATATTCACAAACACTTCTATCAGCTTAGCACTTTCGGCCGCAACTACCAAGTCGCAGGCCAAGGCGAACGAACACCCAGCGCCAGCCGCTACTCCATTCAACCTACAAACAACTGGTTTTGGCAGATTTCTAATTGCCTGAATGATTGGATTATACCTCGTATGAATCGATTCCGAGAAAGATCGGTTCGGTTCCTTAGAGGCTGCTTTTAGATCTTGTCCACTGCAAAAGGCCTTACCCTCTCCAGTAAGCACCACAACACGCACTTCATCATTCTTCTTACATTCCTTCAGTGCTGCCTGCAGCTCGAAAGTTATCTCATTATTTAAGGCATTATAGACATCAGGTCTATTCAATGTAATAGTAGCAACTCCGGCTTCTAAATTGTATTTCAGAAATTCGTACATAGGTTTAAGCAAATAAAAGGATTGAACCATAGCACACTACAAAGCCTAACAAAGCTCCGCCCAATACTTCTTTGGGTGTATGTGCATGTAAGTATAATCTGGCCCATGACACAGCTCCACATAGAGCAATTGCCACTAACAAAGGCCAAAGCAGGTAATTAGTAGAAGGGAATGCCCTCTGCAGAGCTAAAATAAAACCTAAACTACCAAACACGCCTGCAGTGTGGGCACTAATCTTCCATCTGAAAGTGATTCCATTGGTTACAACCACTACAGTAGTGATTGCCACAAACGTAACTTTTAGCAGCGGGGTCATCCACTGCTGCCCTTCTATCATAAAGGACACAATCAGGTAGAATATAGAGATGAACATAAAAGGCATTAGCCTTTCCCTCCTATCTTTCATATGAAGGTCCTTAATGACTTTAGTGACCTTAAACATAATAACCGTGAGTGCTGGAATGACAAATGTGGTTACAAAGACCAACCCCACAACAGTAGACTTACCCTTATCTGTAAGGTTTGAACTACCTTCTATGAAAAAAAGCACCACCCAAAATACCGCTGTAGGCATTAACAGCGGCTGAAAGATGTAGGTAATAAGCCTTGCAGCTAAATTCAAATCAGAGTTCTTTTCTAAGTCTGGCAACCGGAATATTTAATTGCTCACGGTATTTGGCAACAGTTCTTCTGGCAATATTATAGCCCTGAGCTTTTAATGCTTTTTCTAGCTTATCATCAGACAAAGGCTTCTTCTTATTCTCATTATCTATCAGTTCTTGCAGTCTAGTTTTCACCTCACGGCTACTCACATCTTCTCCACTTGCTGTAGAAATACCCTCGCTAAAGAAATACTTTAAAGGAAAAATTCCGAAATCAGTTTGAACAGACTTTGAGTTGGCTACACGAGAAACAGTTGAAATATCCATTTGAATTTCGTTAGCAATGTCTTTCAAAATCATTGGTCTCAACTTAGCTTCATCACCTTCTTCAAAAAACTCATACTGATATTTTACAATAGCCTCCATGGTTCTCAAAAGAGTATTCTGACGCTGTTTAATAGCATCGATAAACCATTTGGCTGCATCAAGCTTTTGCTTCACAAAGCTAACCGTCTCCTTTAGCTTCTTGTCTTTTTTATCACTCTTGTCGTAAGCAGAAAACATTTCACTGTAAGAAGAGCTCACTCTCAACTCAGGAGCATTTCGGGAGTTCAAAGTAAGATCCATCTCTCCATTTTTGTTGGAAAGAATGAAATCGGGTATTAAATATTGTGTCTTTACCAAGCCACCAGAAATACCTCCTGGCTTTGGGTTAAGGCGAGTTATTGCCGATATAGCCTCCTTAAAAACCTCTTCATCTTCAAGGTTAAGCTTCTTTTCTATTTTATCGTAGTGCTTTTTTGTAAACTCATCGAAACATAAGTCTACAATGTTATAGGCCAAATTAAGCGCTTCTAGAATCTCTTCATCATGCTCATTTTCCTCTCTTTTTCTTTCAAGCTGAATAAGCAGACACTCTTTTAGATTTCTCGCCCCTATTCCTGGAGGGTCGAACTTTTGTATTTCACTTAACAGCTCCTCGAGTTCATCTATATCAGTTTCGATATTCTGAGAAAACGCAAGGTCGTTAACAATTGCATCTAGCTCCCTTCTAATGTATCCATCAGACTCAATACTACCCAAAAGCTGCTTACCAATTTTCTCTTGGCGATCATCCAAACCCAAGAATCCAAGCTGAGCTTCTAGTTGCTCATTTAACGAAGCCTGCATAGCAATAGGCATCTCACGATCTTCATCATCGTTATAATTACCATCACCCTGCATCTTGTATCCGGCATAATCGTCTTCTGCCAAATAGTCTTCCACATTGAGTTCGTCTGAATTATCCTCATAAGAATCTTCAAACTCATCACTCTCCTGAGACGCCTCTTGTTCCTCTCTACCCTCTTCCAAAGCAGGGTTAAGTTCAAGCTCTTCTTCCACCCTTGCATCTAGCTCTGCTGTTGGCACTTGCAACAGCTTTATGAACTGAATTTGCTGTGGAGACAGCTTCTGACTTAAACTTTGATTAAGACTGAGTTTCTGCATTCGATAATTAATTCTGACCTTAACTCAAATTTAAAGGAAAGTATCAGAGAATCGAGGGAGGAGAAACACTTTTTAACAAAAATCATGCAAATTTTTCAAATCACGCCAAAAACGCCTACTCCTAGCCATTCCGATATCACACGACCTAACTATGAACAACCCATCACAACCGTTTTTACGTCATTTAATGGTTGTTTATCCACTCAAAAAATGATTGCTTTGCGTTTCTTTTAAAACACTATTTAGGAGGTTATGAAGACTAGGAGAACCAAGATTTCCGAACTATTAAAAAGTGAACAAACCAATATTGATGTTCACGTAAAAGGCTGGGTTAGAACAAAAAGAGGCAATAAGCACGTAAACTTCATTGCACTCAACGATGGCTCCACCATTAATAACATCCAAATAGTAGCAGACCCGAATAGTATTTCAGAAGACATATTAAAGAAGGTTACCACAGGGGCCAGTATTGCTGTCAACGGAAAGCTGGTTGAGTCACAGGGCTCTGGGCAATCGGTTGAAGTACATGCAGAAACCATTGAAATCTTAGGTGTGGCAGACCCAGAGAAGTACCCGCTTCAACCTAAAAAACACTCATTTGAGTTTTTAAGAGAAATAGCGCACTTAAGACCTAGAACGAATACTTTCAGTGCTGTTTTAAGAATGAGACACGCAATGTCTTTTGCTGTACACAAATTCTTTAATGAGAAGGGCTTTAACTATATGCACACTCCTATAATTACAGGGAGTGATGCAGAAGGTGCTGGTGAAATGTTCCGAGTAACTACCCTAGATGCCAAAAACCCACCACTGAAAGAAGATGGTTCGGTGGATTATTCAGAAGATTTCTTCGAGAAAGAGACTAACCTTACTGTTTCAGGCCAATTAGAAGGTGAGCTTGGCGCTTTAGCAGTGGGAGAAATATATACTTTTGGCCCTACTTTCAGAGCTGAAAACTCCAACACCACCAGGCACCTTGCAGAATTCTGGATGATAGAACCTGAAATGGCATTCTATGATTTAGAAGACAACATGGACTTGGCAGAAGAGTTTTTGAAGTACCTAGTGCAATATGCTCTAGACAATTGCGCTGACGATTTGGCATTTCTAGAGAGTAGACTTATTGACGAAGAGAAGAACAAGCCTGCAAACGAGAAAAGCGAAATGACGCTCACTGAAAAACTAAGGTTTGTTGCAGAAAATGACTTCGAGAGAGTTACTTATACTGATGCTATAGACATTCTGAGAAACTCTAAGCCAAATAAGAAAAAGAAGTTTCAGTACCCTGTTGAAGGCTGGGGTACCGACTTACAATCTGAGCACGAGAGATACTTGGTTGAAAAGCACTTTAAAAAACCAGTTATACTGACCAATTATCCTAAAGACATTAAGGCGTTTTACATGCGCATGGATGATGATCGAAAGACTGTCTCTGCAATGGACATTCTGTTTCCTGGAATTGGTGAGATAGTTGGTGGATCTCAAAGAGAGGAAAGGCTTGATGTTCTAATGGGTAGAATGACAGAAATGGGCATTCCTCATGAAGAAATGGACTGGTATTTAGACACCAGACGCTACGGAACCGTTCCTCACAGTGGTTTTGGCCTTGGCTTTGAAAGGCTAATGATCTTTGTAACCGGGCTTGGAAACATTAGAGATGTTATTCCATTTCCAAGAACCCCAGGCAATGCGGAATTCTAAGACAAAAAATTAGGGCTGATTTTCAGCCCTTTTTTATTTCTTACTAAATCTTACCGTTTGTTGAAATTTGGATCGATCATCTCGAACCAACACCAAGTAATAGCCCCTCGGAAAAGACTGTACATCGACCTTATATTTCTTCGGACCGTTATCTTCTACATTTACAGTCATCTTAGTACCAATGATACTTCTAATCTCTAACTGAGGCTTTTTAAGATTGAGATTACTTAAATCGATATTTAGGAAGTCTGAAGTTGGATTTGGGAAAATCTCAACTTTCAATTTCTCGTTAGGGTCGGTAGAAGTTCTGTTCGCTAAAGCCTGAGTTTGAGCGGAAACTGAAAATGCCGCAACCATAAACACTAAAAGTGCTGCAATTCTTAGGCGCGATATGTTAAGGCTGAAGACCTTCATTTTCTAGTTAGACCCGATTAATGTGCTTTAGGTTTAATAAAATTAAGTTTTTTTTCAATAAATCTCGATATCTAAGCGTTACTTATTGCTTTTGGCAAGAAATGCAGCAAATCTGATGCCATCAAGGAGACTTCTCCAACATTTTTTCTAGCCAAATCGCCAGCTAAACCATGTAGAAAAACGCCTAAACACGCAGCCTGTTCTGAGTCTAAGCCTTGAGCCATCAAACCTGTAACTATACCCGCTAATACATCTCCACTGCCTGCTGTAGCCATTCCAGGGTTCCCTGTATTATTAAAATAAACCTCGCCAGAAGGGACTACAACGGCTGAATGTGCTCCCTTCAAAATAACAACTAGCTTTTTCTTCTTTGCTACACTTTGTGCCACTTTAATTCTCTCAAGGCCATCAGAACATTTACCAAATAGACGATGAAATTCTCCTACATGAGGAGTGAGAACAGTAAACTCAGGCAAAAGATCTAGCAGTTCTGAGTGTTCACTTAATATATTGAGCCCATCAGCATCTACAACTAGCCCACTCACCCCAGCCTCTAGCAGCTGGCGAAAAGCTTGAACAGTCTTTTGGTCCACACCTACCCCCGGCCCAAAACAAACCACATCTATATCCTTCTGCAGAGAACCTTCTGAAATCAATCGCTCCTCCGAATCTACACTCACCATCGCTTCTGGTAAGCTGGTTTGTAAGACCTGAACTCCACATTTAGGAACATGAGCCGTGAGCAAACCGGCACCACTCTTCATAACTGCTATGGAGCAAAGGAATGCCGCTCCCATTTTCCCATAACTTCCCGCAAATACTTGAACACGACCGAAATGTCCTTTGTGCTGAAATTTTACTCTAGGCGGAAGCGCCTTTCTAATAGAATGATCTAAAAGGAAGTAACTACCATTTTGGGCCTCTATAAAATCTTCATCCAAACCAATGTTCACAGCCTTCCATTCGCCAACGAAACTTCCCGATTCAGGAATAAAAAAACTAAGCTTAGGCCTCTGAAAAGTAATGGTGAAATCTGCTTGAACTATAGCTCCTGTCAAATTCACTTCGTCCGAAAAGAGTCCCGATGGCACATCTACAGAAAAAGTTTTTGATTCTGCATTATTGATAGTGGAGACAACACGCTCTAGGTCTCCAAGTATTGGGCGATTAAGACCAGAACCAAAGAGTGCATCAACTACCACGTCAGAATTTGGCAATACGAATTCCGATGGCTTCACCTCGTTAACATCGCTACCAAACTGCTTCAAGTTAGCCAAGCAGTCGTCCGAAAGCTCTGAAGAAACTTTAACAAGAATAACCTTTACACTGTAATTCTTCGACTTTAAAAGCCTTGCTATAGCTAGACCATCTCCTCCATTATTTCCCGTACCACAAACCACTGTTATCAAAGATTCTGTGCTCACCCTCTCTTCAAACTCACTTATAAAAGCCAAAGAAGCTCTCTCCATCAACTCAAGAGATGTGATTGGTTCGTTATGAATAGTATATTGATCTGCCTCCCTTATTTGCGCTGCACTAAGTAATTTCTTCATTAGAATTTCAAATACGGTACTAGTTTCTGGATTGTTACTGAATCGATAAGCTTCAACCTTTTTAGGTCATCAGCCTTTTTGAATTTACCGTATTTGCTTTTTGCGGACAAGATTTCCTTAGTTAGTTCATAGCTAATATATGGATGGGCATTAAGTTGTTTGAACGTAGCAATGTTAATAGAAATAGACTCCAGTGTAACTGTATCGGAAACATGCAGAAAGCTTTTAATCTGTAAAAACAAACTGTCTTTCATTCCATACATATCCTTGAGCTGATCTACTGAGTGAAACCCACCTAGAGCCTCTCTAAAGGAAACTATTTGTCGAGAGTAACCAGAACCTATACCATATAGTCTTTTAAACTCCGTAGTATCGGCCGTATTAATATCTATAATCAAAGGCACTTCATTATAGCGTTGTTTCTTTTGAACAACCCTGGCAGAAGCATTCCTTTTAACAGGAACAGGGCTACCCTGCTCCTTTACTTCATCCTCTTCAATTAGATTTTCGGGCAGATCTATATATGACTGTAGCGATTGATAAAGTGAATCTGGAAAATCATAAATCTTAGCCAAGTCGCCTTTTACCCTAAAGGTCCCGCCAGCTTTTCTGAAATTCTCTACCCTTCTGGCAAGAAAAAGAGGGACACCAAGAGAAACTAACTCGCTAGCAGAAGCAGTATTAGGATTGAAAACCTTAGGTATCGGCTTGAGTATCTCAGGCTTGCGAGGCTTTACATTCATTTGAAAAATAAGACTGTCTAGCAATGTTTTATCTTCCTTAAAACCGACATACCTTAAGCCAAAAATAGACTTATATATAGCTGGCATAGCTAAACAAAGTACAATGAGCAAGATCAGAACAACTGAACCGCTTGCCTCAGTCTTACTGAAACTAAACGCTTTAAAGAGTAGTTTCTTAATTTGATTCATGTGTGCTAATGCTATTGCAAATAATTTAATATAATAATTTCTTAGAAAATACATATTAATAATCAAACAACACTTAACTAGAATGATTCTAAATAGCAAACACTGATATACATCACTTTTTTTCAGGTAAAGTAGGGGTTATTTTTGCCCAGCGTATTAGAATAGTGAAGACGCGGAAAGAATGAAGGAAGGTTTTAAAGTACTCAGCTTATCATACAAAAAGGCACCCGTTGAAATTCGGGAGGTTCTTTCTGTAAGTGATTCATTGGCAGCCGAATTCTTATTAGAATTCCCACATACAACTGAGGTCAATGACTTGATGGTACTTTCAACCTGCAATAGAACAGAAATTTATTACTCAGCTGAAAAAAGCTTAAGCACTGAAATACTTGTTTATCTAGGCCTGAAAAAAGGACTACAGAATCCTACTCAATACCTTCAATACTTTGACGAGATTCTTAGTGCCGAAAAAGCCTCAGAATACCTCTTCCGCGTTTCAATGGGCTTAGAAGCTCAAGTTGTTGGTGATTTACAAATCATTAACCAAATCAAAAGAGCTTACCAAGCTTCTGCCGATGCCAATATGGCCGGCCCTTTCCTACACAGACTACTGCATACAATTTTCTTCGCTAATAAGCGCGTTGTTCAAGAAACAGCTTTTAGAGATGGTGCAGCTAGCGTTTCCTATGCAACAGCTGAGTTGGTAAAAACATTAGCTCAAGCTTTTGTAGACACAAAAGTACTTGTGATGGGAATTGGCGAAATTGGTGAAGACCTTGCTAAGCATTTAACAGATGCTCCGTTTAGTGTTACGCTCACCAATAGAAGTGAAGCTAAGCTTATGGAGGTAGCCAAATCTTGCGGTCTTTCTACTCTTTCTTTTGTTGGCATTAAAGAAAAACTATCTGAGTTCGACATTGTAATTTCTAGTCTTCCTGTGAAAGACTTTATAGATGTTACTGACATAGCAAGCGCTGAAGGTAGCGGATTGAAGTATTTCATAGACCTTTCCATTCCAAGATCTATTTCGCCTGCCATTGAGTCTGTAGCTGGGGTCAACCTTTACAATATTGACGAAATCCAAGATAAAACTTCTCAAGCAGTTCAGAAAAGAGTAGACGCTATTCCACAAGTGGAGGCGATAGTTTCTGAATCTATGGCAGAGTTTACTGATTGGTCTAGGGAAATGGAAGTTTCTCCTACTATCCAAAAGATTAAAAATGCTTTGGAAGAAATTCGTCAAGAAGAATTGAAGAAACACCTCAAAAATGTTTCACCAGAGGTTGAAGTGTTTGCCAATAAATTCTCTAAGAGCATTACTAATAAAATAATGAAGCTTCCTGTGCTTCAGCTTAAAGCTGCATGTCAACGAGGAGAAGCCGAAACTTTAATTGACGTATTGAACGATCTGTTCAATCTTGAGAAAGATCCGGTAAAGCAATAAGTGAGTTTTACATCAATAGCATTTCAATAGTCAGCTAAATTTCACAGCTTTCGGGCTAATTCTCCGATGAAGCCGCGAATGTATCACTTCAGACTATTCCTTATTCTATTTCTTCTGAGTACGCAAGGAGCTCTTCTTGCAGATCAGTTTGAGCCTTTTTCAGAAGCCGGTAGAGTTGGGCTGAAAAATGTTACAACAAATACCATTGCCATACCTCCCAAGTTTGAAGGTCTAGGCTGGTCAGATAAAAGCTTCTCTGTAGTAAACGGAGTAATTGGAGCTTTGCAAAACGAAAGATGGGCATTAGTAAACACAGAAGGCAACCGAATAACAGAGCATTACTTCAACACCCTGGTTCCTAGCTCAGAAGACAACTTTATTGCCTCAAAAAGAGACAACAGTTCAATTCTCACCAACTACGGATTAATAGATAGCAATGGTAAAACAATCATAGACTTTGTTTTTAGCTCAATGCAGCGTCATTCTGCTGGACTTATCGTATCCGAAAAAAAAGGTACAAAGTACTTACGAGGCTTAATTTCTGAAAAAGGCAAGTCAATTATTCCAATAGCCTATGATGCTATATCTGGACTTAGCGAGACCCATCTTATAGTAAGCAAAGACGGCTTATTAGCAATATTTGATACTGATGGCAATCAGCTCACTGAGTTTCTTTTTGAATACATTGAACCCCATGGCAATACCTACTACAAGATAGGACAGTACAACCATCAAGGCTTATTGAGGAATACAATAGAACTGGTTATACCGCCTCTTTACAAGAACCTAGTCTTTGGTGAAGACCAAGTAGAAGCCATTCCATATACACAATGGGACTTTTTTAAAAGAAGCAATTATAGTGCTACCTACTACTTTGATGATATTAACTTTTTAGACCAGGAAGCTTTTGCTACTTCAGCCGGACGAAAAACAGGGTCTATAAACTATAAAGGCGAGTACTACAGTTTTCTACCAGAAGAGAGGCTGGTTGAATCAAATGAGAAAGTCTTCGTCACCACTACGCGTTCTGGTAGATACAAAGCCTACAATAGCCAAGGAAAACCACTTTTTAGAGACTCATTTGAAGAAATTCAACTTCAAACTAACTTGATCTTTACAAAAAACAGCCAAGCAGATGGCCACTCTTGGTCTATTCACAATTTAGAGGGAAAAAAGCTCAACCTGTTTAATTATCAGCATATCGAGAAGAAATCAGAGTCTTTTTTTCAAGCCAAACGAAACGACAAAATAGGCCTGATCGGAAAAGATGGAAAAGAGATAAGTCCGTTTTTATACGATCAACTTTCTGCTTTTAAAAATGAGCGAGCAATAGCCCTGTATAACAATGGATATGGCGTTGTTAACTCAAATGGCCTGTGGATAATGACTCCGTATTATGACAGCCTCTCCATTGACAATAACTACTTGTATTTTCGACAAGGGACGGAATACGGAGTTGCCGATCTTTTTGGGAAGGTTCTTTACAGAGACCAGTCGCCATTTGAACCGTTAGCCGAAGCTATAATTAAGAGCCACGAAGACAGCAGTAAATCTATATTCTCTATGTACGGAGAGCAGCTATTGGAGCGCAGCTATGATTCTATCAGCGCCCTGAGCACACAGTTGCTTTTCATCCGAAGAGACAATCAGAACTTTCTATTTAGGCCTTCAGACAAGTATGTTCTCAAACTAGAAAATGACATTGAGCACATTGAACCAATGAAAGCCGATTATATGCCCGTATTAAAGGGAGGGCAATGGGGCTTCTTAAATTCTGATGGAAGGATAACAATAGCAAACCGATATGAGGCTGTAGGTCAGTTCTCAGAAGGCCTTTTTTCGGTAAAGCTCATAGGAAAATGGGGATTCGTAAATAAAAATGAAGAGCTAATCATTCAACCCAACTTCGATCAAGTCAGCCCTTTTGATAATGGTTTATCTATTGTGAAAAGTAATTCTAAGTGGGGACTTATAAACACCTCTGGCACGGAAGTAATCGCTTTAAATTACGACTCGGTAAAAAGACTCGACAGCTATTTTGTAATTGAATCTAATGATCAGGTAGGGTTAGCAGACAGCCAAGGAAAGATCATTAAAAATCCTTCTTTTGACAGTATTAAAGCTTTGGAGAACAACTATTTTTTGGTGGAACGAAACGGTTTCTATGGAGTAATCAATGAAGCAGGACATGATGTAATCCCAACCATTTACAAAACTGTAAAACAATCGGGAGATATGTTTCTCGCCTCGAAAGAAGGAGAAAAAAGAACCTTTCAGTTGAAATAAATCAGTTCTTGAGCTTCACGAAATATAGCGTTGGATTTGGTTCTTCAGTTGAGCCCTCTTCCAGTATCTTTGCAGAAAAGTAATAGGTATTAGACTCAGCTGGTAAAGGAGTTAAAAGAACAGGTTCACCATCAGAATGCTCTCCCCCATCAAGTCCAGCATCCAGATTATAGCTCATATACTCTTCCAAATCGTAAATCAGTAGTTTGGCTTTCCCCTCATAGGAGTACCTCACTATTAAATACCTATCCGATCTGAAGAAACTTCTGATATTTACAGCTTTATTCCCCGTTTCAGAAACAGCACTCTCACCGAAGTCCAACTTAAGAGAGGGTTCAAACACTGAAGACCTTGCCTCATATATGGTATCTCTAACAAAAGGCTCCGGAAAAAGAACAGGAAGATAAAAATAGGTTTTATCTGTCGACTCTGAGTAATAATTAGCATCAGTCATAATGAACATCATCTGATTCTTCAAGCTTACTTTAGTGAGTTTCAAACTATCTATTCGACCTCCGGTAGATGGATCAATTCTATATCGAGTTGGAAATTTAAGAAACCCACCACCTTCAAGGTTCTTTGTTTCTGTTCGGAAAACCTCAAGGGTATCATTCATAAAATAGGTATAGTTGGGAAAAGAGTAATCCCTGATACATCGAACAAAATCACCGTTATAATTATAAACCACAATTTTTCGCATTCCGATAATATAAATGTGTTCATTCATTCTATCCAGCGAAAACCCAACTGGTCTTTCCACCTCTTCAGGACCACCACCTATCTTACCAATTAACTGAAGAAATTTGCCAGAATCATCAAACTGGAATATCTTCTGTTGACTGAAATCAAAAATAAAAATGTAATCCTCAGTCCTTTCAACCTTGGTTGTCATGGCAATAAGGCTTTCATCGGTTTCCTCCAGTTTCACAGCTTCTATTTCATCGGCAATATCGTCTATGCTTAACTCGTCATCCGCATTTGGGTTAACAGGGATAACCCTAAACACATCTTGCTGATCTTCACTTTCAATGCCGCAGCTAAAAAGAAGAATAAATAATAGAGAAAAGAGAGTATATGTTCGTTTCATCATCAATGGATTACTACTATAAACATAGTACTATATTTATAGTAGAGCAACTAAATACTTAATAAAACGAAAAAGCCCCAACAGAATCTGTCAGGGCTCTTAATCTTATTTCCTATTGAGATTAGCTTTTGGAGCTTCCTCCGTCACTTCTGCGCTTGCCAGAATTCGAAGACTTCTGAGCAGGGTTAGCGATAGATTCTCTCATATCTGTATCGGCCTTAATGTTCTCAAACTTATAATAATCCATTACGCCAAGGTTTCCAGATCTAAATGCCTCTGCAATTGCCCTTGGTATTTCAGCTTCTGCCTCAATTACCTTTGCTCTAGCTTCTTGAGACTTTGCTTTCATTTCTTGCTCACTCGCAACAGCCATAGCTCTTCTTTCTTCGGCCTTAGCTTCTGCTACTTTCAAGTCAGCTTGCGCCTGATCAGTTTGCAGTGTAGCACCAATGTTGGTTCCTACATCTACATCAGCAATATCAATAGACAGAATTTCAAAAGCCGTTCCAGCATCCAAGCCTCTTTGTAAAACCAGTTTAGAAATCTTATCAGGGTTTTCTAGTACTTGCTTATGCGTACCTGCAGAACCGATTGAGGTTACAATCCCCTCTCCTACTCTCGCCAGAATGGTATCTTCTCCAGCACCACCAACCAATTGTTGAATGTTTGCACGCACAGTCACCCTTGCAATAGCCATTAGCTGAATACCATCTGCTGCAACTGCTGCTACCTTTGGGGTAGTAATTACTTTAGGGTTTACCGAAATCTGCACGGCTTCAAAAACATCTCTACCAGCCAAATCGATAGCCGTTGCTTGTTTGAATGTTAAATTAATATTCGCTTTATCAGCAGAAATTAAGGCCTTGATGACAGAGGGCACATTCCCTCCTGCTAAATAATGGGTTTCCAAATCGGTAGTAGTCAGCTCCAAACCAGCCTTGGTGGCCGTAATCATAGCATCTACCACTATTCTCGGTGGTACTTTTCTAATTCGCATAAATACGAGTTCCAAAAGGCCAACTCTTACATTCGAGAATTGCGCTGTAATCCATAGGTTAACAGGCACAAAGTATAAGAACACAAAAAGTAGGACGATGCCGCCTATCACGGCAATCAAAGCAGTATAGTTTTCCATTAATTGGTGGTTGTTGTTTCTACAATTATTTTATTGCCGTCTACGTGAGCAATCTTTACACTAGAACCGGAAGAGATATGTTCCCCTCTAGAGCGTACTTCATAAGTTTTGTTGTTGAATTCTGCTTTGCCAATAGGCTTTAAATCTGAAGTGGCCAAACCTCTCATTTCGACCGTCAGGTCTGAATAATATCCTTCATTAAACTTTCCCTGATTGGTTGTTTTCAATGAGAACCTATTCCAAGATTTAGCCCTAAAGCTAAAAACCAAGCCAATCAGCGAAACTAAAGCTGTTCCAACTAGCACCCAGTTGCCCGTAGACGCCCCATGAGCATCATAGGTAAGGTAAATACCCACAACACAAAGCCCTAATCCTATCAGTCCAAGAATAGTAGTTCCAGGTACAAACAGCAGTTCTAAGTAAATTAGAACTAGGCCAATGAGAATCAATAAAACGATGGAAATCCAGTCTCCCATAGGTGCAAAACTTATTCACACCAATATACATACTTAAATGAAATGGCTTAGTAAGCCTTGGCAAAAAGTACTCTTCCTTGAGAAGGTTTACCAGAGTAAATACAAACTCCAGCCTCTTCTTTTCTATCTAAAGGAATACACCTGATGGTTGCTTTGGTTTCTTCTTTGATCTTGTCTTCGGTTTCGGCTGTTCCATCCCAGTGAGCTGAAACGAAACCTCCCTTACCATCGAGCACATTCTTAAAGTCTTCGTAAGAGTCCACTTCAGTAGTATGCTCGGTTCGGAAGTCTACCGCCTTCTGATAAATGTTATTCTGAATATCATTCAAGAGTTCTTCCACTTTGGCCGTTATATCTCCGGAAAGATCGAAGGACTGTTTTTCTCCAGTATCTCTTCTTGCTATTTCCAAGGTGTTGTTTTCCAAATCTCTTGGACCCATGGCAAATCTAACTGGCACACCCTTCAACTCCCACTCAGCGAACTTAAAGCCTGGCTTATGAGTATCTCTATCATCAAACTTCACAGAAATCCCTTTAGCCCTCAATTGAGCAGTAATTTCATCAACCTTGGCTCTGATTTGGGCCAGTTGCTCTTCTCCTTTATATATAGGAACAATCACTACTTGAATAGGCGCCAATTTTGGAGGAAGTACCAAACCTTGGTCGTCTGAGTGAGCCATAATCAACGCTCCCATCAAACGAGTGCTTACGCCCCAAGAAGTTCCCCAAACGTGTTCTAGACCACCTTCTTTGGTAGCAAACTTTACATCGAATGCTTTTGCGAAGTTCTGACCTAAAAAGTGGGAAGTTCCTGCTTGTAGTGCCTTACCATCTTGCATTAGAGCTTCTATACAGTAAGTCTCCAATGCACCAGCAAATCGCTCGGACTCTGATTTGATTCCTTTTACAACAGGCACCCCCATAAATTCTTCTGCGAATGTCGCGTAGACGTTCATCATTTGAATTGACTCATCTATGGCCTCTTGCTTGGTGGCGTGTGCTGTATGACCCTCCTGCCACAAGAACTCCGCTGTTCTGAGGAACAAGCGCGTTCTCATTTCCCAACGAACCACATTAGCCCACTGGTTTACAAGTATAGGCAGGTCTCTGTAAGACTGAACCCAATTTTTATAGGTACTCCAGATTACCGTTTCTGAGGTAGGACGCACAATCAGTTCTTCTTCTAACTTAGCATCAGGATCTACCACTACACCGTTGCCGTTCTCATCATTCTTTAACCTATAATGAGTAACTACAGCGCACTCTTTAGCAAATCCTTCAACGTGATCTGCTTCCTTGCTTAAATAGGATTTTGGAATGAACAAAGGGAAGTAAGCGTTAGTATGACCAGTTTCTTTAAACATTCTGTCAATTTCAGCCTGCATTTTTTCCCAAATGCTGAAACCGTAGGGTTTGATCACCATACAACCTCTTACTGCTGAATTCTCGGCCAAATCGGCCTTTTTCACTAACTCATTATACCACAATGAGTAATCTTCACTTCGTTTTGGTAATCCTTTGCTCATCTCTTGATTGTTGGTATGATACTTGCTCTTTTATTGAGCGGAAAATACCGTGCAAAGATAAAATTTTCGGGTATTTAACCGACCAAATAAGAGAATTAGACGTTAAGTTTAAAGAAGAAAGGAAAGCCATGAAGAACTCCAGCTATTTTAAGATTGCATCAACCTTACTAGCACTATCGGTATTTGCCGGCTGTGCCTCATTACCCATGCAACAAGGCGAGTATGACGATGTTTACTTTACATCGGCAGATAGAGCCCAACTTAAAAAGGTTGTAATAGACCCTGAAGGAACACAAGAGCTTGGTGAAAACGTGGTGACACTAGAAAGAAGCTCTGATCAGAAAGTTGAGGCAAACCTAATAGACAAGTATAATAATGGCGCTTCTCAGGAAGTAGTGTACTTTGAAGCCATAGACCCGAAAGTTTCTAGAGCTTCTGAACTCAATTACGATGACTTTGTTTGGGATTACGAAAATGAGCTCCTGAAAAATTACGACTTACCCCTAGACTGGGACGACATGGATCCTATTACATTCAATCAAATAGTTAGGGATGACTTTCAGTTTAGAAATGCTTGGTATGACCAATACTATAGAGGTTTCAATTCGGCAATGGAGAACTACTTAACTCAAGCCAGTTCTTTTAACACTCCATATTCAAGAGCAAGAAACTGGAACTTTAACGTTGGTTTTGGATTAGGCTTTGGCTCTATCTATAATTCTTCTGTCTTCTGGGGAAGCCCATACTCTTCAAGTATATGGATAGATCCTTTCTGGAGATTTGGTAGTCCCTACGCTGCAAGATTCGGATACTCATTTTATGACCCATTCTTTTACGATCCGTTTTTCAATGACCCTTGGTTTGTCAGTTCATACGGCCTTAATTCATGGAGATATAGAAATTGGAATTGGAGACGTGGAAACACAATCATAATTGCCAATAATGAATATTATAATAGCCGAGGAAATAGAGATTATACAAGAGGTGCAAGAGTACCATCTACCTCTATAACAAGTGTTAGATCAGATGCCGCTAATGGCACAAGTAACACCAGATCTAGCCAAGCTGCACTAAACAACTCTTCACGAAGTAGGTCTACCATTTCAAGAGGAAGAGTATCTAATACTTCCGTAAGACCAGTTACTACCTCTAGTACCAGATCTTCTAGATCAACTACTAGTATAGATCAGGCCCTAAGCAGAAGTAGTAACAGAGTAAGAACCGACAGCTACAGGATTAGTACTGATGGTAAAAGCCGAAGTTCTTCAGGGTATAGCATAGGAAGCTTGAGAAGGTCTTCTAACTCTGGTAGAAGCAGCGGACTCACTTACAATACAAGCTCCAGAACTAGAACCAGTATACCTTCTTACACCAGAACATCGAGTTCTAGAAGAAGCAGCGGTGTATCATTCAGTAGAGGAACATCTAGCAGATCTAGTTCTCCTACATTTAGTAGAAGCAGCAGATCTTCTAGTAGTAGAAGTTACAGTTATGGCAGAAGCTCGAGCTCAAGTAGGTCTTCAGGCTCATATAGCAGAAGTAGCAGCTCAAGTTCAAGCAGGTCTTCTGGTTCTGTAAGCAGAAGCAGCAGTTCGAGTAGTAGATCATCTAGCAGCGGCTCTTCGCGCTCATCGAGCTCAGGAAGTAGCAGATCTGGTAGAGGAGGTAATTAAAAACGATTCAAAGCATTTTAAGTATGAGAAAAATATATCAGCTAATAATAGTTGGTCTGGCAGTGGTTTGCCTTAACCAACTGGGGAAAGCACAAATTGCACCTGGCTCATTCGGGTACTATCAAGACGCACTTAGGTTTTCTCAAACCGGAAATTACGGAACGGCTAGGTTTCAAGCTTTAGGCGGAGCAGGCTCTGTACTTGGGGGCGATTTAAGTTCTGCCATTCTAAACCCGGCAGGGTTGGGACTGTATAACAGGTCTCAGTTTGTGATTTCCCCAAACCTGAATTTTAAAAGTTATGACACTGAATTTCTAGGCCGAAACATTAGAAATGAAGATACTCGCTTTAACATTGGGAACTTTGGGCTAGCCCTGAACTTCAACAAAGGAGACTTGGAACCTGGTAGTTGGAGAGGCGGAACACTAGCCTTTTCTTACAATAGAGTAAACACTTTCAACCAAAGTCTTAATTATTCGGCTTACAATGGGAATAGCTCAATTATTGATGCCATGTTGAATAGAGCTGATGGCTTTTTTCCAGACGAATTAGGAGGAATAGAACAAGTTGGTTATGATCATTATTTGATTAATCCCGTGCCTGGAGCTGAAGACATTTATGTTTCTTTTGTGGAAGGATTTCCTACTCAACAAGAAAGAATATCCAAGCAAGGAAGTACTGATCAGTTCAACATCTCATTTGGAGGGAATTTTGACGATAAAATCTATTTAGGCGCAGGCTTAGGCTTTACTTCTAGTGACTACTCTTATAACCGAGTATATACTGAAGCTTTTGACGACCCAGCCATTTCTAGCTTTCAGATAGACGAGCGATTGGACGTTACCGGAACTGGTGTTAACATGAACTTAGGAGTGATTGTTAGACCAACCAACTTTATGCGTGTTGGCGCTTCAATTACTACTCCTACTTGGTATAGCATGAGCGAAGAAGGCGATGTCATTTATAGATCTGAATACAACAATTATGATGTATCTAACTTCAGAGATGCCAACGACAATAGACTAATTCTAGAGGACACTGTCCTCAATAGCCTAAGAAGCTCAACAGACGTTTATTTCTCAGACTATAACATTAGAACCCCAATGAAATTCAATGTTGGAGCTGCATTCTTTATTGGAAAAAACGGCTTCATTACAGCTGATGTTGAACACTTAAATTACTCTCGTGCTCATGTTTCCTCTATAGATTTTAGTGCAGAAAATGACAATGAAACAATTGACAACATATATAGATCTGCGACCAGCGTTAGACTTGGTGGAGAGTATAGATACAGCATATTTAGGTTCAGGGTTGGCTACGCCAGTATAGGCGATCCATATAGGTCGAGCTTTGATGATGTAGACAGATCTCGCTCTGTTGTGTCAGGAGGGTTAGGTGTTAACGTGGGTAAATATTTCTTCGACTTAAGCTTATCGCAGACAGCTTATAAAGATTCATTCACCAGCTACACCTTTGCTGACGGTACCGGACCTACTTCCTTTACAGACAATAAAATCACAAACGCTAGCTTAACCTTAGGGTTGAACTTCTAGAAGAAAAAGGATTAACGACTTAAATAATTCGAGATAATCATTTCTGTAGAGATCTGATTGTCTCGAATTTTTACTTGGGCTTGGTTATAAAACTCTTCTCTTAGCTCTTTCAGGGCTCTAATTTCTTGGATCAAATCGAGCTGATCATAACTTTTGAAAATCGGTCGGTTTTCCACTCCTTCATCTAAAATTCTCAATGCTAAATCGCCAGGATTAACATCTAAATAGATCGTTCGGCCATGAGCATTCATGGTGTCCATATTGAAATGAAAACAAGGCGTTCCTCCTCCTGTAGCTAAAACAAATCCATCTCTGGTAGCACAAACTTCGTGTAAAGCTTCCTTCTCTCTTAGTCTAAAATTACCTTCTCCTTGAAATGAGAAATACTCTGGTATACTCATACCAATTTTCCTCACAATCAAATGGTCCAAATCTATAAAATCGAGCGAGAGCTCTTCAGCCAGCTGTTTACCCAGTGTAGACTTACCAGAACCTGGAAGACCAAGAAGAAAGATATTTTCTTTCTCACCCATTAATAAAACTCATTGAGTAGTTCAGTGGCATCAGGAATATCATTATAGTGCCACTTCTTCATCACCTGCCCATCTTGAAGCAGTACTAAACCTGGATTAGACCTCACCATGGTTTTCAAGAGCGTTTTATCCGAATAATAATAAGGAACTGCCAATTGAACATCGTGTCTGAGCGATTCAAACTCAGGGCCTGAAGAAGCTGTAATGGCTGCCACCCCTACCTGATTTTCAACTGAACGAACGAGGCTATTCAACATTGGGTAGGCTCTTAGCTCGGTGTTTTCAACATCGTGAACTATAACAAGCAACTTTTTACCTGAAAGCGACTCCATGGTGTAATCATCTTCATCGCCCCAAAATGCATAGTTAGTAATTTTTGGCACTTCAGAAGGATTGTCTGCTGGAGGCATCATAGCCTCGGGAATTACAGTCCCCTCCTTATACGCTCTAAAGTCTATAGAAGGTAAATGGTTGATTGACCAAAAAGCTACTATCAAGCAAAAAACGGTACTTACAGCCACACTGATATGCTTAAAGTTGGATGGCCTTTTTATGTCATTGGCCTTTCTACCAATAAATAAGATGACTATAAACACCAACAAAATGATGTCTTTAAAGAAAGACTGCCAGGGGGTTAGTTTGATAGCATCTCCAAAACAGCCACAATCAGTTACTTTATTGAAGTAGGCACTATAAAAAGTGAGGAAGGTAAAGAAGACAATCATGGCCAACAATAGTGTGGTGACCAACTTCTCTCTATACTTAAGGAGTATGGCTATACCCAAGACAACTTCTAATGTTGATAGCAAAATGGAAAAGAACAGGGCCAAAGGTTTTAAGGACTCGAAAAAGGGTGCTATGTCTACGGCAAAAACCGTGAAATACTCTTCTAACTTAATTTGAGTTCCGACAGGGTCGTTTACTTTAATTAGTCCGGAAAAAATAAACAGACCTCCTACTATGAATCTGGCAACTGTATTTAATGCTTTCATGCTTTTGCGCCCCCCATTAAAATCATACAAAAAACGGCATAGTTAATCATATCCATATAATTGGCATCTATACCCTCTGAAATGATAGTCTTACCCTGGTTGTCTTCAATTTGCTTCACTCGAAGCAATTTCATGAGTACAATGTCCGTCATCGAACTCACTCTCATATCTCTCCAAGCTTCACCATAATCATGGTTTTTATTCATGAGCAAAGCCATCGTTTCATTCACATGCTTATCGTAGAGCGGTTCTAAGGTCTCAACATCTAGCTCTAGTGGATCACTTTCTGTTAAATCCATCTGAATGAGTGCAATAACACAGTAATTAATAATACCAATAAACTCTCCCGTAATATCATCATCTACCATTTGCTTACCCTTCATTTGGATAGACCTGATGCGTTGAGCCTTGATAAAAATCTGATCTGTGATGGACGAAAGTCTGAGTATTCTCCAGGCTGTTCCATAATCTTGAGTCTTCTTCAAAAATATGTCTTTACAGGCCTTAATAACTTCTTTATATTCGCCTACCGTTTGCTCCTCCAAGGTGATCGTTTTTAAATGTCTAAAGAATTCTTGAGCGCGAAAGATAAGCTATTTGAGGTTAAATCCACATTGAATATCAGTGGAAATCTGGTGAGTCTAGATGAACCTCAGGTGATGGGAATACTCAATATCACCCCTGATTCATTTTATGCCGAAAGCCGCGTAAATCAAGAAACTGCCATTCTCAAAAAGGCACAGCAAATGGTTGAAGCAGGTGCTTTTATCCTAGATATAGGAGGTTACTCTACCCGACCTGGCGCTGATGACATTTCTGAAGAAGAGGAAACAAAGAGAGTTACAGATGCCATCAATTTAGTAAGATCCAAGTTCTCAGATATACTCATTTCTGTTGACACCTTTCGTTCTTCGGTGGCAAAACATGCTATTGAAGCTGGAGCAAACATTATCAACGATGTCTCTGGTGGCAACTTAGATAGCAACATGTTTGAAACAGTGGCCCAACTCAAAGTTCCTTACATACTTATGCATATGAGGGGAACCCCTCAAACCATGAAATCATTGAATCAATATGACGATTTACTGATCGATATTGGAAAGGAACTTGCCACTAAGTGCAATGAACTGAAGCAGAGAGGAGTTGCAGACATCATTATTGACCCTGGGTTTGGTTTTGCCAAAAGCATATCTCAGAACTATGAATTGCTCCAAAAATTAAGCTATCTTAAAAGACTAGGCTATCCTTTACTCGCGGGGCTTTCAAGAAAATCTATGATTTACAAAACCCTGAATATAGAACCTCAGGATGCTTTGAATGGTACTACAGCACTAAATATGATTGCATTGCAAAACGGTGCTAGCCTTTTACGCGTTCACGATGTTAAAGAAGCCCGCGAAACTATTAAACTCTTTAAAGCCTTAAACACTTGATTTACGCTATAAACATAGGGTTCTTAGAAATCAGATGGATTGACATGCTAGACATTACGCTGGTAAGCGTTCTGCTCTATCAGGTGTACAAGCTACTAAAAGGTAGTGTTGCTGTAAGGGTATTAATTGGCTTCTTGGTTTTGTACCTGGCTTTCTTAATTGTGCGGGCGGCAGAAATGGAGTTACTCACCGGTATTCTCGGCCAGTTTATGGGAGTCGGTGTGCTAGCCGCCATCATCATCTTCTCGCAAGAGATTAGAAAATTCTTAATTGTACTAGGCAAAACCACTTTCCGAAAAGATGGTGTTTTGCAGAGCCTAATGATTTGGAAGCGAAAAGAAGCTAAAGAACACTTCAACCTGACTCCCATTATTGAGGCATCTAAAAACCTCTCTTCTACCAACACTGGGGCCTTAATGGTCTTTTCTAGAAACTCAGAACTGAAATTTTATGCTGACAGTGGTGATAGACTAGATGCTACACTCTCTAAGCGTTTACTCATAGCAATATTCAACAAATACAGCCCTTTACACGATGGTGCCATTATCATATACCAAGGTAAAATATTGGCGGCACGATGCATTCTCCCAGTTAGCGAACGCGAGCTACCTGCACATTATGGCATGAGGCACAGAGCAGCAATGGGTATGTCAGAAGCCACTGACACGCTAATACTTTCCGTTTCTGAAGAGACAGGTCAAATATCTATCATTAGAAACGGACGTATTGATAGCAACCTTTCTATCCCTGAAATCAGGAAGCGAATTATCGCTTATTTGTCCGATACCGAAAACGTGAAACGAGAAGTAGAAGAAGAGAGCAACACAGAGGTAGCTTCATAATACGTATCCTCAAACACTCTTAATACTTTGCAGAGTGTTTAACACCTTACTCCCCTAACTTCAATTCATACCGAACACTTCTACCACCACCTTTTGGCAGAAGCACTCCCATTTCTGTTAGCTGTTGTAGGTCTCTTGTCGCTGTAGCCTTAGAAGTTCTAGCAATAGACATGTACTTCTTCGCACTCATTCCTCCTTCAAAAACCGGAGTCTCGCACATTTTGGAGATAACCTTCAATTGCCTTGAATTAAGCTCTTTGTCATACTTTTCAAAGAATTGCCATTTCTTGACTGTCCAGTTAATTATTTCAAAAGAATAATCAAATGCCTCTACTATCAATTGGACAAAATACATGACCCACTCGCTCACTTCCAAAGTTTGTTGTGCACGCATAAGTTCATCATAATATTTGGCCTTATTAGACTCGATTATTTTTGATAAACTTATGAATGGTGTGTAACCTAAGCCCTCTGCAATTGCCTTCTCCGAAATTGCTCTCCCAATTCTTCCATTACCGTCTTCAAATGGGTGTATGCTTTCGAAGTATAAATGTGCCACGGCTGATCTTACTGGTGCATTGAGTTGATCTTTAAGTCTTACAGGCTTACTTTCATTGAACCAATGAATGAACCTCTCCATTTCGTCAGCAACTTGAGCCGATGCTGGTGCTTCGAAGTGAATCTTTTCCTTGCCTATGCTACCTGAAATAATTTGCATGGGCTCATTCTGATAGCGCCATACCCCTGCATGTACCTTATTATTACCCAGCATAAGCATTTCATGCCAATTAAAGAGCATATACTTAGAAAGCTGGACATCATAGTTTTCGCGAACGGACATCATCATCTGACTAACCCCCTTTGCTCGAACATCCTTTGAATAGTCTGGCACTGTCCTATCCAATTGATGCATAATTGAAGACATAACATCAATGCGGCTCATATACTCGCCTTCAATAGCAGAGGTAGAAACAGCCTCTTCTGTCATAATAACAGACAAAGATTGTTGCTTCCTTTCTTCAGTCATAGCGGAAAAGTAGCCTTCAAGTTTACTGGCAGATTCTCGAATTTTTATCAATGAATTTTCGATATCATCATTGAGTTGATATTTGAATTCAGGCCAGCCTTCTTGTTGCCAATTGTAAATCATGAGCCGATTAGGAAAACTATTCAGCTCAAATATAACTATTTCTTGAGCCGAATAAGTATTTTATTCGGCTCAGAATCTTTAATGAGGTGAACCCTTTCACTAATCTTCGTCTTCAAACATTACATAGAGTCTGATACATCAAAGAAATTGAAAGCACAAGTTTGTCAAAGATTGTCCACTACTGAATTAAAAGTCGGTTTTGAACTTAACCCACATAAGTGCAGGGTTTTCAGAAGACTCTATAACATCTAGTGAGCTTCCTTCTCTAAAAGAATATTGAGATTCATCAAGATCTTCTAAGAGTTCGGCAAGGTCTAGTGAATTAATTGGTATAAGCATAGTATTGTTACCGAGCCATTGATCGAACATTAAACCCAATTTCTCTTCAGCATTTTTCCTAGTATCTAAACTAAACTGCTTGCCAGTAGCTCTATCGATCACCATCTGAAAAGAATCTTCAAAAGAAGTATTATAAGTAAGGTAAATAAGCTGCTCACCAATCTTCGGCCAAATCATCCATACCTTATTGGCATCGCGTATTTCGTTCATTGCTATGCTAGGATTGTTCAACACTTTTTCATCTCTCCACAAAAAATCTGCACCAAAATCAAAATGAATAAACGGCCTAATACCAGCCCCCTCAATAAGGTAGGTGCTATCATTCAATATCTGTTTATAGATAAGGGCATCTTTATAAGGAATCATAGAGTTAGTAGTGGTTACAATTGGAAAGCCAAAGGGCTGATTAAATGGTAAAAACTCTATTGGTTCTTGCATGTTATGATTGTACCGCACCAATTCATAGTTAGTCGAATCCCCTGTAAACCTGTGGCTATAATCGGTCCAGTAACCGCTTTCATTTTCATAAACATGCATTGCATTTTTAGGCAACTTTAACTCTGATAAATAGTTACCTTCAAAATCATAACTGACAACCCGAGACCTATCATTGTCATAGATTTTTACTGTATCGCCTTTTAACCAATAACTCCAAAGCGAACTATACTCTTCTGGGCCATCTCCGTTCCTATTAAGCTGTCTTATAAACTCACCCTTTCTGTTAAAGAAATAGAGGGAGTTACTCTTAGTGTTCGGGATTACTATGAGGTCATTATGTATTGTCAGATTAAAAATTACACCGAGAAGTGATTCTTCAGTCTCTTCTAGCTTAACAACTTCTACGTTTTCTATTAAGTCAGCGAACTTAAGTTCTGGTGGATTTCTGTTGATAACGATAGATTGGAACTGATCTGGATTAGGCTTATTCTCTAGAGTTTCTTTTTTGTGACCACAAGAGACTATTAAAATTAGCCCTAACAGCAACTGCAATTTCCTATAATTCATTTTGAAGTGTTTATCCAAGTATAACTAAAATACTCGTTAATCACCTAAAATTATAATTACTATTTCCTCCTACTCAAGAACACTGGCAAGCAAAGGAATACCGCCACGGTTGAGAACACCAAACCACCGATAGTACCAATAGCCAGAGCGAACCAGAAATATTCTGAATCACCTTCTAGCAAGAAAGGAATCAGGCCAAAGCAGGTTGAAAGAATGGTTAGAATAATTGGCTGTGCCTTCCCCATAACAGACCTTAGCACCGAACGATTGTATTTTTTGAGCCTTGTATTATTCAAGTCGTTAACAATGAAGATGGAAGCGTTTACTACCAACCCTCCTAGCATAACAAAAGCGGCAAATCCTCCTGGGTCGAACCTAAAATCGAACAAGGAGAAAATAAGGAACAAACCAATGAAGGAAATTGGAATGGTTATAATGATATAAAAAGGTTGTTTCAGGTTTTCGAACAAAATGGCACAGATAAAGAAAATACCCACCATAAGAAATAATAGGAGACTATATTGGCGTTGCTGCTGCCTAAAGCTGAAGTAATTACCAGAGGTCTCTACAGAATAACCAACTGGCAACAACTGCTCCATTTTCTCAATACTCTCTTCTAAATATTGACGACCAAATTTTCCAGAGCCTAAATAATCGAAAGCTAAACGCCTGAGGTATTGCCTATCCTCTTTAAGTAATTCGTTGGCTGTTTCTTCAAAGGTAAGAGTGGCAAAATCCTTAATTTTCACAAACCGTGCGGTATCTATAGGTAAAGCTTCTTCCATTAGATCCCACTTAGAAAACTGATCAGCACTATTAGCCTTAATGACAACTGGCAGCCTTTTATCTTGGTAATTGGCCTCAAATGATCGTCCTCTCGGCTTGGTTAAATCCCCAAGCGTATTCATTATGCTACTTCGGCTAATACCAGCTCTTGCTAAGCGACCTACATCAAAACTTAAAACATATTCACTGGTTTTCTCTGAGGAGTAGCCAAACTTCTCGTTTGTTTTCACCTCTTGAACCCTCCTATTACCATCTACCAGCATTTGGGCAAAAATCTCCGCCTGTGTTTCCAGTTCGTCATAATTGTACCCCCTCATTACCACCGAATAGCTCGGCCTCTGGTTACTCTCTCCACCAGCATTAAAACTTTGACCTATACCAGTAATGGACCACCTTACTCCTGTAAGGTCTAATGAACGTGCCTGTAACCTGCCTTTTAATTGATACGGCACCGCAGAGTTTTCATACTCTGGCGCAAAAGTTATCTCAATTCTGGCAGTTCTTTCATTTACTTGTGTTACGTACTTATCTATCCCCTTTACGTCTACCAAGTAATTCTCAATTTTGGATATCACATAATTTGTATCGTCTAGGGTAGTACCAAAAGGCAAGCTAGCTCGAACAAACAAGCGAGTACGTTGAGGAGTACCATAATAGTAGCCTTCATACACCTCGGTAACAAACTTTCTTAGTGCACCTCCGAGTGCCTTGTCCACTATCGGTTTAATGTCGTCCTGATATTTATCACTACCAATTGAATTGTTGTACCATTCTTGCCCTTCCCATTGTGGTGGTAGTTTAAACACAGGTAAACCAAAACCTAAAATGACTATGAAGATAAACGCTTTTCTATATTTTACCACGAACTTAATAGAGCGACTATATGCACTAAACCAGCGTACCCTTCTGCGCAAACCTTTTATGCTGACCATTTTAGAAGTCCTCTTCAATTCTTCTTTAAATAGAAGCTGGTAAAGAGATGGGGTGAAGAACAGGGCAATCAACAGCGATGTTGCCAAGTTAATAGACACTACAATGGAGAAATCTGTCAGATCCCTTCTATCTTCTTCTGGCAACAGAAGCACCATTAAAAGGGCCATAATAGTAGTGAGTGATGCTGCCAACAAAGCCAAGAAAATTCTGGAGTTCTTCTTCTTATGTAGGTGATCGAGCATCACTATGGCATTGTCTACAATCAGTCCGAAGGAAATAGTCAGACCGGCTATGCTATACATGTGCAACTCTACATTCAGCGCATAAAGGATAATAGCAGTAATACAGAGATTGACAATAATGCCTAGGAACAGCGTAAATAGGTAGCGAACATTTCTATTGATAAGAAAAATAAAAAGGACCAGTATACCGATGGAAAGTCCTGTTCGAATATAAATCTTATCCATTTCCTTACGGAGAAACTCTGTGTCATCCCGCTCTAAGCGAACATCTATTCCGGCAGGTAATCCCGATTTTAGCGCTTCTATTTCCGCCTTAATCTCATCGGCCAAAACCACCTTATTCACCATAGGCCGAGCCATTATTGACATGTATACGGCATTCTTACCATTAATTCGTTGGTAATAGCTAGGTGCTTGTTCTTCCACAAAAACTTTAGCAACATCGTTCAGATAAATAGGCTTACCATCAATCCTTGCCACCTCAGTTTGCTCTAAACTGCTAATATCTGGTATTTGCGAACTTGTCTTTAAGAAATACTGCTGGCCTGAAGGCGTTTTAGCCAGTCCGGCATAAACCGCGCTTGTCGAGCTACTGAGCGCTTGATTGATACTTGATTTATTCAATCCATATCTCAGTAGAGATGGAGCATCGAATTCTATAGTTATCTGTAGAGGATTTCCCCCTCTGATTTGAACACTGTGAATATCGCGAATTTGGCTTAACGGTTTTCTGATGTATTCGTCTACATCTTCTTGCAGCTTAAAGGCTGCAAAAGGCCCGTTAATGGAATACATTAAAATAGGCGAAATCTGCTCATCATCATTTTGCTCCCCTCCCGATTGCTGCACAATGGGATAGGTAAGGTTTTCCGGAAGTTTCTTATAGATATTTCTAATGATTGCATTGACTTCAAACTTCCTGAAATCCATATCAGTGTCCTTGTCAAACACCATGGTAATATCGCCTCTGTTATACGCTGAGGTACTTTTCAACTTGTTTACCCCTTCAATTTGTGACAAGGCATTCTCTAAAGGAGAAGTGGCTAAACGCTCCACTATATCTGGAGAAGCATCTGGTAATCTATAGCTGATTTTAAGTATCGGGGCGCTTTGCGTGGGAGTAAAGTTAACGTTGAGCCTAGGGATAAACGCCACTCCAATAATGGCCAGCACTAGAAAGATAACTACTACCCTAAATGGTCTTTGTGTCTGCATGAACTAACAAAGTAGTCATGTTTTTTTTAATAGCCACCAATTAACCTAACTTTTCATCCCATTCATACCTTAATTCTAACTTGACTGATAATAAGTAAGTACTTTCATAATTGTATTTTTATTGTTTTTTTATTGTTTTTTTATTGTTTTTTTATTGTTTTATAATTGCTTTTAAAAAAATCATTCCCTAGCTTCAAACACTTTCAAATCCGGAAAAAGAAAGAAGGAAGTTCATCCTGCCACATGGCTAACGAACAAAAGACATCCACAATACCGATTATCTGAATTGCAATTCTCTCAATCCCTATTGTGTTGTTGCCGCTCATTTGAGTAAACAAAGGGGATTGCCGAAAACCCTGAAAGAGAGTAGGTAAATTCAAATAAGATAATCATGAAAAAAATATCTTTAACATTAATGATTACGGCTTTAGCTATAATGGGTTTAACACCGTTTGAAACAAAAGCGGATATAGAAAGAGGTAACACATTGGCTAGGTCTGAAAACGCCATTTGCGAAAGTGGGGTTTCCTTCATCTGTTCTGGTGTTGGAAATCTATGTGATGTATCAATTGATGGCCCAGATTGTGAACCAGTAAAACCTCAATAAAATTTAAGTTATGAGAAAAATATCATTATTATTATCCTTATGTATTTGTATGGTTATCCTATCAATAGGGTCGACCAATATTGCCTTAGCTGAACCTGGCAGGGGAGCGCATGAAGTAACTACTGAAACACCCGAGTGTGTGAGTGGACAAAAAATCTATTGTCATGGAGACGGCAATCTATGCTCCTTAACTATTGGATGGGACTGCGTACCTACGCCTGAATAACATCTTGGCCACCTTAAGAAGAGAAATGTACATTTCTCTTCTTAACCTAAAACATATATTAATGAAAAAAATAAATTACGTTCTTATATCTTATCTTCTAATCGTCTTTTCATGCCAAAAAACTGCGGAAAATGAAAGTCTCACTTATGACTGTAAGCTAGAACAGCAATATAAAGAGTTGACAAACTCAATAATTAGATCCATTAAAATAGATAACGACTCTTTAATTGGATTGTACTCTAAAATATCAGTTATCAGCAGTGAAGATGGGGAATTTTTGTATGGTATAAACTTTGGTCTTAACCGCATCGAAAAATTTAATCTCACAAACGAAACTTACATCAAAACGATTTATACCAATACCCCTGTAGAACTAAGACAACTCCCTCTATCCGAGGCAAAGTTTATTAATCAAGATTCAATCATACTTTTTGGATCTGGGGGAAGAATGGTCATTATGAATGAAGCGGAAAAGGTGGTTGACAAATGGGATTTCTCAAAATTAATCTCTCCAAATAGTGACCTTTCTGGAGTAGACCCGCTCAATAATTCGGAAAGCTTCTTTTTTTATAAGAATAAAATCTACGTTAGATCTTTCCCGCCACTAAATTGGGATAAAGACGTTGAGTTCTATGAAAAACCATTCATGTTAGAATTTGATCCGGTTAATCTTAAAGTAACAAAGTTACTCGGTATGTTTCCTGAACTTATGACTGCCGATCCTAACAATTATTTCTACAATGACTACAAATTTTCATGGACTAAATTCAAAAACAACCCAGGTGAATTAATTATATCATATAGAAGAGCTCATTGTCTTCAAATCCTAGACCTCAGTTCCTCCAACAGCACATTTGTGTCGGCAAAATCTAAATTTCTAAATGATTTTGAACTTATTCCTAGGGAATACAACTCCCAAGCAGGAAGAAACATCCTTGTTAGTCAAGGTATTTATCACAACTTGATTTTTGATAGTTATAGAAAATTATATTATCGAATAGTTTCTCACTCACAACCATTAAGGAACTCAACCACTAATCGCATAAATAGTGCCGCGATCAAGCCTTTCTCAATAATCGTATTAGATGATAAATTAAATTATTTAGGAGAATCAACCATCTCTAATTACCAAAACTACAGCTATCTTAATCCAGCAGTTTCTTCAGAAGGAATTGTTTTCCCAGTCTATGACAATGATGAAAACATTGTCTCTTTTGATATTATCAAGATAAATTATGAAGAATAAGTATGCATTTATAATAGTACTGTTGTTAGCGTCTACCCTCGTGCTCACTCAAAGTTGTATAAATAAAAACGAAAGCAATCAATACCCCTTTCTATCGGAGTTTACACGCTATATGAAAGAGGTTCATAATCAAAGTTTAAATGAAGGGGAAATATACTATTTATTGGATCTTCAAAGTTGCGACCCATGTATTGAAAAAAACCTTGCCCTTTTAAATGAAATGTCTAATGAATTAGATTTAAACGTAATCTTCATTAACAATACACGATTCAATATTTGGGATTCTCTAATAGAAAATATAAAGCAGAAATACAGCACTTTCATTGACTTGGGTGGTGAGGCTCATCTATTCGAGATTGGGCTTTCAAAGCCACTTATTATTTATTTTGAAAAAGAGAGTCATACGGACTATATGTCAGTAAGCGACTATGAAATAGATTTAGCTTACTCTTTTATAAAGGAAAACCTTAAAAACTAAAAACAACTATATAATGAAACACTTTAGAAAAAATTTATTAAATCTTATATTATCATCTTTATTAGCGGTTTTTTTTATCTTAACTCCAAACTGGGGTTTTAGTCTCAATGAGTTAGGAAACACTGAGGTAATCTATGAAACCCCTGAGTGTAATAGCGGGGTTAAAACTCGTTGCGAAGGAGCGGGCACTCTTTGTGACTACGCCACAGCTGGCTGCTTACCTGAACCAGATTAAAGAAACTATTCAAATTTCAATTTTCCTTGTTAGTTCCCACTAGTCTCTGATCTCACTGAAGTCGGTAGGCGTCATAAAAATTGAGCCTTAAACAAACTGGATACAGACTTTTAGATGCCTGATATTTTGACCAAGTTAGGTAATTGTAGAAATACCTAACTTGGTCAAAATAGTAAAATCGGGCCCTGTAAACCCTTTTGAAGGTATCTATCTTGGACTTGAAGAAATGGTCGACAGCCGCTTGGGCAATATTTAGAGTAAGTTTTACCCTCTTTTATTTCCAAAAGTAAATACAGTTGGAAAGACATCGTGTCCGACTATTGGCTCACCCCCTTAACGCCATTAGGGGTGTAGAAAGGCTGACCGAGAGCTATTGAGATGTTTCTTCCATTTAGCTTTCCTAAGTTGTCTTTTGCCTCTTTTTGTTTATTGTAATGCCTAGAGGTTATTTGTTTTATAGATTTTCGATAAGTTCAATGATGTAAATATGAGCTTACACTTTAGTACTTGTCGTTCCAAGACTAACAAAGGCTTGAAGAAATTCCCTTATTACCGTTTAGCCAATTCAACTAAAACTTTCTTTCTCAATAGTTTCTAATTCATAAAATTTGAAACTATTTTTAGCATAATGAGAAACACAATACTAGCAGCACTTTTTATTGTAACACTCTTAGGCTGCAAACAAGAAAAAGAAAAAATTGAGGAGCCCGATGTAGAATCTTTACGCGCTCAGGTAAAACCCACCGAAGTACTTACGGCAAAGGCAATCTACTCTACTTTCGAGTTTAGAGTAAATGCTTCTGGCACTATGGAGTCGGCTAAAGAGCTAAAAGTAACTTTTGAAGGCTCTGGCTACCTAGAGAAACTGTATGTAAAGAATGGTCAAATGGTTAAAGCAGGTGAGCCATTGGCCGAACTGCAGAACGACAATGAAGAATTTGCCATAGAAAAAGCCAAGCTGGCCTATGAAAGCGCAAAGGTAACTTTTCAGAATGACTCTATAGGTTACTCTACCCTTTCTCCTGCTGCCAAAAATAACTTAGAGCTAAAATCTGGTCTAAGAAGCGCTACCGTTAGTCTAAAAGAGGCCCAAATGAATCTGAAAAAGACTTTGGTTAAAGCCCCAATAACAGGTCGTATTGCCGAACTAGAAGAAAAACAGGGCAACATAATTTCTGCCGGAAAAGAGCTTTGTGTAATCTACACACCTAATCAGCTAGTACTTACTGCCAAAATTATTGAATCTGACTATGGGAGGATCGAGATTGGGCAAAAAGCAGATGTTTTCCCTCTAGCTATTAAAGATCGATCTTTCGAAGCCACTCTTATAGAAATTAACCCTAAGGTAGATGAAGGGGGAATGATTACTGTAAAGCTTCAACTTAACGCTACGGAAGGGCTGCTTCCAGGAATGACTGCAAATGCCGTAATCCGATCGCCACAGTCTGAGAACATTTTGGTGCCAAGAGAAGCCATTGTAATGAAGTCTGGAAAGCCAGTGGTCTTTACATATGAGGATGGAATTGCCAAATGGAATTATGTTGAAACAGGACTAGACAACGGTGTAGAGGTAGAGATTACCTCTGGTTTAAATGATGGTTCAGAAGTGATCATCACCAACAACATTCAATTGGCTCATGAAGCTCAGGTAAGTAGAACAAGCGTGATGGGAGCTACTAATTAAGCATCATGGTAAAGTTTCTGATTAACAGACCCATTGCCGTCTTCCTTTCATTTGTAGGCATTCTTTTTTTCTCCGCTTTAGCTATTAAGGAGCTACCAGTGTCTCTTCTTCCTGGTATTGAAGTTCCTTCTGTAGCCATCAAGGTAGACTATCCTAATAATCCTGCCCGGATCATTGAGAATAGTGTATTGAACCCTATCAGGTCCGAACTTAACTCACTGAACAACCTAAAGTCTATTGAAAGCACAGCGGGTAGTGAAACAGGTATAGTAAAGTTGCAGTTCAACTATGGCACTCGAATGGACTTGGCCTATGTAGAGATCAACGAAAAAATTGATAGGCTGACCGAATCGCTTCCTAGAGACATGGATAGGCCAAGGATTATCAGAATCAACACTTCCGATATTCCCATCATCAGACTACAGCTCCTGCCTAAAAATCAGGCCGACTTTATTGAAGTTTCTGAGCTAGCCGAAAAAGTACTTAAGAAAAGAATAGAGCAACTCCCAGGAATCTCCATTGTAGACATCAATGGTTTCCGCGATCAATATATTTCTATTAATCCAAACAGAGAGAAACTACAGGCACTTCAGCTCAGTGAGGGTCAGATAGACCAAGTACTTAAGAGTGCCAATCAAGAGCTAGGCCAGCTTTCTGTTAAGGACGGCCAATATCGGTACTATGTTAGAATGGCCAACCGACTAGACGATTTAGATGAAATTCGCAACCTGCCTTTAATCACACGAGATGGAAACGTTATAGCTCTGCAGAGTGTAGCCGACATTAGCTACCAACAAGAAAAGGTACAGAGTTACCACCTCTTTGGAGAAACCGAAGGCTTAGTAATTACAGTGCACAAGCAAAACAGTGCAAAAATGACAGAGCTGGTGCCAATGGTTTACGAAGCAGTAGAACTCTTTAAAGAAGATTACCCTAAAGTAGATTTTGAGCTTACACAAGATCAAAGTAGTCTACTCAACGCAGGTATAGACAACCTTAGAACTAGCCTCATATATGGAGGAATTTTCGCATTTGCTGTGCTCTTCCTTTTTATGGGCAATGTAAGAATGCCTATTATCATGGGAATTACGCTCCCAGTTTCTCTGATTATCAGCTTCCTTCTCTTTTATGCTGTAGGTCTTAGCATCAATATTATCTCTCTAAGTGGCTTAGCTCTTGGCCTAGGAATGCTGATTGATAATGCAATTATTGTAATAGACAACATCACAAGAAAGCGAAAAGATGGGTTGGGCATCATTGAGGCTTGTATTCAAGGGGTTAACGAAGTGATGGCTCCGCTGATCAGCTCTATGTTAACTACTCTAGCGGTATTCGTTCCTCTAGTTTTTCTTAATGGACTTTCTGGAGCCTTATTCTACGACCAAGCTGTTTCAGTAGCCATTATATTAGGCACTTCGCTAATGGTAGCCTTTGTGCTTTTACCATTGCTTTACAGAATTTTCTTTCAGAATGTTAAAAAGGAGATCAAGGAAGATAGTCTCGTTTTCAAAACCATTCTTAGCGCCTACAAAGGTTTTTATAAGCTGCTTTGGAAGTTTAGGGCCATAAGTTTCGTTATTCTCTTACTGTTAATTCCGTTGACCTATGTGACCATTAACCAAATTGAGAAAGCTGGACTACCGGACATCGAAAAGACTGAAACACTCCTCTCAATAGTTTGGAATGAACCCATAGCTGCTGAAGCTAGTAAAGACCGCATTAGAAACTTGTTGAATGAACTGAATACGGAAGCTGAAAGTGAGTCAGACATTGGGCTAAAGCAGTTTATCCTTTCTGTAGATGAAGGGAGTGTGGAGAATGCCGAAATCTATTTTAAGTTCAATTCCAAAACAGACAAAAGCGCTACCGAAAAATGGCTTTTGAGTTATTTCGAAAAGAGACACCCAAATGCGAATATTAATATTGAAGATGCACCAAATGCCTTCGATCAGATTTTCACTACTGAGGGAAGCTTCTTTTCAGCCAAATGGAAAACACTAGGTAACAATGAATTACTCACCTCTGCCGATTATCAGGAGTTAAGCAATGAGGTTAAAGCAATCAGCTCAACCCCTCCACTACAGGGCAAAGGCTTTATTTATGAAGATGCTCTAGAAGCATCTATCGATAGTGAGAAGCTATCGGTATATGGGATTTCGGAAGGGCAATTTAAATCGGCACTCAGCAAGGCACTAGATGGCTATTTGGTTACCGAAATCAGAAGATTTGGAGAGGTTACTCCTGTACGAATTCAGCGACCAGAAGCCGACTTAAGGCAACAGCTAGAAAGAGTTACTGTAATGGGCAAACAGAATCAAGAATATGCCCTAAGTAACTTTGTTACCATTAGCTTCTCTTCTAATGAAAAGAACATTACTGCCGATAGATCTAGTGTTTATCAATCTATGGAATGGGAAGAGCTAAGCAGTGAAGACATTGAAGCTCTTACAGTAGAACTCCCCAAAGTGGCATCAGCTAGAGGACTAACGGTAGATTTTGATGGCACTTACTTTGAAGACAAAGAGAACTTGAGCCAGATGGCGTTTATCTTGATGATTTCAGTGGCATTACTCTACTTTATTCTGGCCGCACAATTTGAGTCATTGATTCAACCATTAATCGTAATCTTCACTCTGCCTTTGGGTATTTTAGGAGCACTCATTGTGTTGCAACTCACTGGAGGAACACTGAACGTAATGTCGGCCATAGGTATCATTGTGATGTTGGGAATTATGGTAAACGATGCCATCCTAAAAATTGACACAATTAATAGGTTTGCAGCTAAAATCAGCCCTACAACTTCAGCAGATTATAAAACTCAATTGGCTGCGGCCATTGCTAAAACTGGAGAAATTAGATTAAAACCTATTCTGATGACTTCAATCACTACCATTCTGGCACTTTTGCCCGTAGTTTTCTCCTCAGGTTTAGGCGCAGACTTACAGAGACCTTTGGTTTATGCAGTTATTGGAGGCTTAACCATCGGTACCTTCACCGCACTCTACTTTGTACCGTTGGCCTATTGGTTTGTAAGTAAGAAGAAATAAAGACTAGTAACGTAATCAGCACTTTAAGGGCTGACTGACTTAACGAGATATACCTTTGACAAACTTTGGTAATTAGCTGCACCAAAGAATCAAGTTCTGCTAAAAATCGGCAGTAGAAGTTTGTCAAGGGTTAAGTAATAGATGTAAACACTAGTTTAAAAGACCAAGACAATGAAACTCAAAGCCTTCATATTAATATCAAGCGTCTTGATATTTACTTCCTCTTCAGTCCAAAACGACACCTACTCTCTTCCTGTAGACCCCATAGCAGACCTTTACAGCTATATGGTTCAACCTATTTCTGAAAATAATGAAGAGAAGCTCGCTATGTTCAGCTATAATGAAAATGCAATGCTCATCTATGATCTGGAAGAGCAGGAGATAGAAAGGAAAATCAAATATGACCATCAGGGACCTAATGCCTTGAATAACATGAAAGTTTATGGAGGTCTTAGCTATATCAATACCGATTCCATCATCTACTTCGACTCACAATTGGATCTGGCTTATTTATCTGACGATAAAGGAAACGTATATAAAAGGTTGACGGTAGACGGTGGTAATGTTGGCTTCGGCTCTAAGGGAATCGGACAGTCCTTAGCCTACAGAAAAGGGCATTTATATGTACAAGCATGGCCAGTAAGAATTGGTGCAAATGAAATGAAAAATGCAGACGACTACCCCAATCATTTCGGAAAGATAAGTCTAAAAGATGGTAGTGTTGAAAGACTTCTGTTTGACTTCCCACCTGAGTATAAAAACAAAGACTATTCTCAAATGCTAAAGAGCGCTAACATCATATACAACCAAAAAATTGACAAGTTCATTATCAACTTCCCATCGTCCCATTCAATCTACGTCACCGACTTTAATGGCTATACGAAAGCATATAAGGCCGAAAGCAGCATAGTGAATAATACTGAAGAAAAAAGCACCCATAAGGCTAAGGTTGGAGCCTCCTCACTCGATTCGTTTGCAACTTGGCTTAGTGATCAGTACGAAAAACTAATTTTCGACCCTAAATCTGGTTACTATTTCAGAATCGCTAGAAAGGGAATTACTGAAAGGGCTTACAATGCTCGTGACTTTGCTACAGAAAAAGAGGTGATTGTTTTAGATCCAAATTTCAACCACGTAAAAACGCTCAAGCACCACGGGGGCTCATTGCTTTACTACTTCTTTAAAGGAGATCAAATATTTTGGAATAAGGATATGCTAATACATAATGTTGAAGCTGGTAACGAAGATATTATTTACTTCGATCAGGTAAAATTTAAATAGCACTACTTTAAAGCAGTCAGTACTTAAAGTGCTGCCTTCATTAATACTACAAACCTTTGACAAACTTTAGTCACTAGTCGCACCAAAAACTCAAGTTCTGCCAGAAATCGGCAGCAGAAGTTTGTCAAAGGTTAGCACTCACCACTCAGAGCTATCCTTAAAAGTCACTTTCACTAAAGACGGGTTTTCAGATCGGCTAAGTTGATCTAGATTAGGCAATTCATGGTCCAGTTCTTCACAAAGCTGGAACAAGTCTTCCGGAAGCATTGACACGAGCCACTTATCTTCTTCCCAGCCTAAGTCAGTGACTATAGAACTAAAGTTAGAGTCCTTTCGCAGATCAACTCTTACAGACTTTCCTGTTGTTCTATCGATAATGAAATAATCATAGTGCGAATAGCCCACTACTGTCCACACATAAGCATATTTTTCTGACAGGCTCATGTCTGTTTCCCATGCTTTGTTTGAACTCACTAGCTTGTCTTCACTAAAAACTTCTTCATTCTCCCAGTACCAATCTTCTCCAAAGTCGAAGTGAATGAATGGTTTAAACTGACCTTGCTTGTAATAGTAAACCGAATCGCTGTACATGTGGGTCAGTAAAACGCCATCACTGTAAGAAAACATGGAAGGAGCAGGATTCATATCTATGTTATCCGAAGCTTCATCAGTTTTTAAAAACTTCTCAGTCAACTCCATTTCACTGTTAAGCACACCGAACTTGTACATCAGTGAATCCTCAATGATGGTGTAGTTGAATTCAACTAAATACTCGTCTTTATAGCCAATCACGTGACCAACTTCGAATGGTAGTTTTTTAGAGTCTAGGAATTCACCTTCAAGCCTATATTTAAATACTATAGATCTCTGTCTTTCATAAATAAATAGTTCATCGTCCTGAATCCAAATACTATTGATAGCTTGATACTCTCCTGGCCCTTGTCCCAACTGACGAAAAGTTCTAAGGTATTTTCCTTTGCTATCGAAGAACACAATCTCCTCATCTCCCTTGTTGATAACCAGATATTCGTTTCTGTGCATTAAAACTCTTGAAGCGGAAGTCAGCAGTGAGTTATCCGTTTCTTGCAGGGGAACCACTTCAATTGATTCAATAATAGAACTGAAACTCTTTCTTTCAGCATCAATAGAAAGTTGATAGGACTGGAAAGTTTCTAGGTTCTGAGAGTGAACACCCTCTTCATTTTTTGCTCCTGAACAACTAGCTAAAAGAAATACAACTAAGCTCAACCGTAGAGCTCCTGATAGATAGAATGTCTTGGCCGGAATGACCTTAAAGCTGTAAAAGCGACAGGCATAATCTGCCATTAGAGACATAAGTTTGTCAAAGTTTAACCTTACCATTCTGAACTCTCCTTAAGTTGAATCTTTAGCAATACAGGGTTTTCTGATGACTCAATCTCTTCTAATGTTGCTGTGCCACTAAAAGCAACCTGACTCTTATCTATACTACTTAACCACTCCTCCAATTCATAAGATGAGATGGCTCCAATCAATAATCCTTCGCTCCAATTGAGAATACTCACTCCATACTTCATGCTCTTTAAGGTGTATTTCTTCAACATAACCGCACGATTATTTCTATGGTCAATAAGATACTTTTGGAAGCCTGCCATGGCTTGATTCGCAAATAGATATAAATACTGTTTACCAATTTTTGCCGAAAGGGAATGTACCTTAGGCTGGGTTTCATTCATAATCCTCTCATAATAGTTTTCCGTATTACGACTCTCGTCCTCCCAAAACCACTCTTCCCCAAAATCAAAGTGAAACCTTGGTAACAATTCTCCTTTATGGTATTGATAAACCGTATCGGTAAGCATTGCCATATAGAGAATAGTATTACCTGATGTCATCACAGCTGAAATATCACTGTAGAATGCTACTTTGGAAAAGGACTTTACAGCCAGTAGCTCATCTACTCTTGAAAGATTAGAGTCTAAAACGACCGCCTTGAAAGTAAGAGTATCGTCAATCGCATTGAAATTCATATCCAGAAAATACCCTCCGTCATAAGGCCTGATGTGATCAGCCTGATATTCAATAGCTTCTGAGTTCAGAAACTTCCCATCTATAGTGTATCGAAGAACTGCCTTACCTCGAGCATAGACTGCAACAGTATCTCCTTCTAACCAGATATCTTGAATATTATGGTATTCCCGTGGCCCTTGTCCTTGATGGTTCCACTTAGTGACGAAGTTACCCAAGTGATCAAAAACGAAAACATCATTATATCTAGAATCTGGAAAAACTAGATTTTTTTCTGACAATTCGAGATCTCGAACGCTTGAAACAAGTGATTGAGAGGTTTCTTCCAATCTAATTACCTCAACTGTTTCTACTAGCTCTGAAAGGTGTTTTGTTTCTAAATCAGTTGACAATTTTATTGAAACAAAGCTGTTATCCTTATCAAGTTCAACACTCTTATTACCGTCTGAATTACAAGCACTAAGAAAAAAGAGAGCAACACCCCATGTAATTAAAGCCTTGCACATTTTTATATAGTTTACCACTCCGAGCTATCTTTAAACTTAATCTTAACTAAAACTGGGTTTTCTGAAGATTTAATTTCTTCCAGCGTAGTTCCTTCATTAAATGAGTATTGATCTTGTCCCAAGCTGCTAATCAATTCGGGTACGTTAATTGACTGAATGGATCCGAAAAGTTCTTCATTCTCCCATAAACTAGGGCTCAAAGCGTAATACTCTTCTCCCTTCCTTGTATCAACCCTAATGCTTTTATCATTACCCCTATCAATCAAATATTTATTCCTTCCAGGTTCACCTCCATAGGTAGAAAGCCAAATAAACTCACTACTAATTTTACTCGACACATTCCAAACTTTGCCTGAATTTTGCACGTCTATAAACATATTATCAGGCATGGAAGTCATGTTTTTGAAGTACCATTCATTACCAAAATCATAGTGTATAAATGGTTCAAACTCTGTGGCATTGAAGCTGTAAACTGTATCACTCATCATTCTATTGAATAGTATTTTGCCGTTATCTGGCATTAATGAAGAGTTAGCCATAAACACCTGAAATTGCATATCATCTCCAGATGGCAAAAAAACTTTCTGTGTTTTAAATTCACTATCCACAAATGCAAAGTTGAATCGGAGTGAGTCATCTAAAGTCAGATAAGAAGCATCAACAACATACCCATCCTGATAAGGGAAAATATGTCCTGCCTGCAAATCCATAGATTTCGACCTAATAAAGTTTCCTTCCAAATCATACCATTTCACATATCTCCCTTTGGTATATATCGCTAAATAATCCCCGTCAAACCACATGTCATTAACAGTAGAATACTCCTCCGGGCCTTCTCCACTTCTATTAAATTTTCTTACAAACTCACCTGACTCTGTAAAAACACATATATCACGTTCAGCACCATTTCTAAAAACAATCAAACCTCTATGCATCAAATAGTTATTAGCAGAGCTAATCAATGACTCGTCTGTTTCTTGTAGTCTAGAAAACTCTATATGCTCAATCAATTCTGTCAATGTTCTTGTCTCCATTTCATTGACTAAATCATAGGAGATAAATTCATCTATGGTTTTAGAATCTTTCTCGGTGGATGCCTTTTCATTATCCTTATTGGATGAACATGCGGTAAACAGAATTAAAATTATGAGCAGAAAGGTGTTTTGATTTTTTATGTGCATTACTGATTGATTTTTTTAACTACCTAAAACATACAAGCCTATTAACCTAGAGCCCACTCAGAGCTATCCTTAAACTTAATCTTAACCAAAGCGGGATTTTCTGAAGACTCTATGCTCTCCAAGGATGCATCTCCAAGGTAGTTTACCTGAGAAGAATTGAGTGAATTAACAAAGTCTGCCAAAACGGTGCTATTGGCAACAAAGACCAATTGACCAGCTTCATATTTTATTGGCCTGAACTCACTTTGATAACCACCTCTTATAGTTGCCGACTTTCCCGTTTTTAGATCGATCAAAACGGAAGGCGTTGCACCATCATGCAAGTAGGAAAGGTAGACTTGATCAGGAGAAACAATGGGAGCTATAGTATTTACCTTGCCTTCCTGCCTTCTCACCTCATCAAAATCTTCCATGCTCTCTATCTCCCCAACTCCCTTCCAGGCCCAGTTATCTCCAAAGTCGAATGACATGTAAGGCTCAAACTGACCATTTCTTTGAATGTACAGCGTGTCATTATTAGCATAATGATGCATTAACTCTTCTTCAACCAAAGTAAAATCAGAATAGCCCCAGCCGGTCATAATCAGTTTGCCATACTTATATGGAATCTGCATATCGATGGGATTACCTTCTGAGTCTAGAATGATGGTATAAAACCTATGAACGCCATCGATAGGCCTTATCGTTGAGAGGTAAAACTTACCAGATTTAGAAATAATAGAATTGATGGCGGATTGAGTAATTCTTGTTGAAGACTTATAATTTCCTTGAATGTCGTATTCCTGCACTCTACCGTTTGGAGGGTCGTAGATGAATACACTATTACCCTCCACCCAAAAAGAAAGAATAAATGAATACTCCTGAGGGCCATTACCACTTTTGCTAAAGGAAGAAACATACTTTCCCTCCTCAGTGAATTGAATAACGCTATTGGTGTTGAAGTTTCTCAGCACTATACTTTTGCCAATTCTCTCATATTCTAATACACTCCCTAAAAGTGAACTGGCTGTTTCTTCAAGTTGAATGATCTCTACAGACTCAATAAAATCAGCCAGATTTTGTCTAGGAGCGTCAATATCTATGGGAATGGATGCAAAACCATCTTTGAAGACAATCCCGGAGCTATCACAGTTACTACAGGAAGCGGCTATTAAAAAACACAGAATGAGAAAAGCTAAGGTATTGTGGGTTGATCTTTGAATCATTCCTTTAATAAACTAAAATAATAGTTTAACTGAAAGAGGATATCCAAAAATAAGGCCGTCAGCCCTTTGAGGGCTGACGGCCTTAATGTTGTTTACCTTTGACAAACTTAAGTCTCGAACAATTCAGAAGTCAATCACTCCATCAAATGCTGGAAGCAGAAGCTTGTCAAAGGTTGTATGGATAATAAATTATATCACCCCAAGCTCTTTACCTACCTCGGTAAAGGCAGCAATGGCTTTGTCTAAGTGATGCTTCTCATGACCTGCAGAAACCTGAACTCTGATTCTTGCCTGACCTTTAGGCACTACCGGGTAGAAGAATCCGATTACATAGATTCCCTTCTCTAAAAGTGCATCGGCCATTTTCTGAGCTAAAGGTGCTTCATAAAGCATTACAGGCACAATGGCATGTTCTCCTGGCTTAATATCGAAGCCAGCTTTAGTCATAGCCTCTCTGAAGTACTTGGTGTTTTCTTCTAGCTTGTCTCTCAACTCAGTAGTCTCAGACAGCATATCGAACACAGCTATTGAAGCACCTACGATTGATGGTGCCAAAGTATTTGAGAATAGATATGGTCTAGATCTCTGACGAAGCAACTCAATGATTTCCTTCTTACCAGAAGTAAACCCTCCACTAGCTCCACCAAGGGCTTTACCTAAAGTTCCGGTAATGATGTCCATTCTGTCCATGCAACCACAATGCTCATGCACTCCTCTGCCTGTTTTACCCATAAAACCAGTTGAGTGGCACTCATCGCTCATTACCAATGCGCTGTACTTATCGGCCAGATCACAGATTTTATCTAACTGAGCAATAGTTCCGTCCATTGAGAACACACCATCAGTTACAATGATGATGTTCTTAGCACCTTGCTCCCTAGCATCCTGAAGTTGTTTCTCCAAATCAGCCATATCGTTATGCTGATAACGGAATCTCATTGCTTTACAAAGTCTCACACCATCAATGATAGACGCATGATTCAATGCATCAGAAACAATTGCGTCTTCTGGGCCTAAAAGTGGTTCGAATACACCGCCATTCGCATCGAATGCTGCTGCATAAAGAATAGTATCTTCAGTACCTAGGAACTCAGAAATCTTACGCTCCAATTCTTTGTGAATATCTTGCGTACCGCAAATAAATCTAACGGAAGACATTCCAAAGCCATGTGTATCAATAGCCTGCTTTGCTGCTTCTACCACCTTAGGGTGAGAAGAAAGGCCTAAGTAGTTATTCGCGCAAAAGTTGATTACTTCTTTACCTTCAGCAGTTTTAATATCTGCTCCTTGAGGAGTTGTAATCACTCTTTCTTTCTTGAAAAGACCAGCTTCTTTGATAGATTCCAACTCAGCTTCTAGCTTCGGCTTCAGCGTATCGTACATATTAATTCGTTTTAGGTTTTACAATTCTTGGTTTCGCCATGGGCTTTTTCTTCACTGCTACAGCTTCTTCTTCTTGCAAAGGGTAAGCCCTTCTAATATTATTAATAAGAAAAAGTTTTTGTGCAGTAAAACTGTTGGGGTTCACCTGATCGAAAAGCTTCTTCAATTCCATAAACCTTTCCATTTCTTTAGAGGCAAATGCATTAGGATCAATTTTTTTCTGCTTAAGCCAGGTTTTGAAATCAGGATACTCCATGTTTGAGCAAATATAAGCAGCAGAATTCAATCGCCTTTGGTAACGCAAACGTTTTACATGTACAACCTATTAATTAATATTGCAGCCAAAATAGAATGAGGATGGATAAAGTATTAGTAATAGGTGCAAGCGGCCAATTAGGCTCAGAATTAACCTTGGGTTTAGCAGAATTATTTGGAGAAAACAATGTGGTGGCTTCCGATATCTCCTCCCCTAGTCCATCCATCAAACATTTAGCATTTGAGCAATTAGATGTAATGAATGCCAAGCAGCTTGGTGAAATAGTAGACAAGCATGGCATTACTCAGATTTATCATTTAGCGGCAATTCTTTCCGCCAAAGGCGAAGAAAACCCACAGTGGGCTTGGAATTTGAATATGACTAGCTTACTCAATGTACTTGATCTTGCTAAGGAAAAAGGCCTTAAGAAAATATACTGGCCAAGTTCAATCGCTGTTTTCGGACCTACTACTCCTGTAGATATGACACCGCAAGACACAGTAATGGCTCCTACCACCATTTACGGTATTAGCAAACAAGCCGGAGAAAGATGGTGCGAGTATTACTTCCAAAAATATGGAGTCGATGTACGTTCTATCAGATACCCTGGTTTGATTGGATATAAATCTTTACCTGGCGGAGGAACAACAGATTATGCTGTAGATATTTACCATAAGGCGTTAGCTGGCGAAGATTTTTCATGCTTTTTAAAGGAAGATACTTCCCTGCCGATGATGTATATGCCTGATGCAATTAAAGCTACTTTAAACCTGATGGAAGCTCCAGCGGAATCAGTTAAAGTAAGATCTAGCTATAATGTAGCCGGCTTCTCGTTCACGCCTGTTGAATTAGCTAACTCTATCAGAAAATTTCATCCAGATTTTCAAATTACCTATGCTCCAGATTTCAGACAGAAAATTGCAGACTCTTGGCCTAACAGCATAGATGACTCTGCTGCAAGAGAAGACTGGGGCTGGAAACCCGACTATTCTATCGATGAAATGTCTGCAGACATTTTGGAGAACCTTCCAAAGTATTTTTAATAAAAAAATAGAAACGCTATCCATTAGGAGTGCGACATCCGCAAGGAACGCCATCAATTTGAGACAAAAGCGAAACACCTTTATCTATTTCTGAATAGACAGGGTTTGAATTGTATAATTTTTCTTTAGAATTGTTAATTAAAATGTGTTTCTATTCATTTTTAGAAAGATTGTCTCAGATAAAAAACTCACATTATGAAATTCGAAGGCCTCCGCTCGGAACTCCCGGGTAAAGAAAGAAAAGTTGGTGATTTAATAAGGTTTGTAAATACACGAAGCGAAGACAACCCCAATTATAGTTTGCTTCTAGGAGCTGGTGCATCAGTTACATCTGGGATTGAGTCGGCACAAGGGTTAATTGATGTGTGGAAAAAAGAGGTTTACTCCGACAATTTTCCTGATGATAAGAATATATCGAACGAAACTATTAATGAATTTCTACAGAAACCGGAAAATAGTAGATGGTATGATTCTAGAAATGAATACTCATCCTTATTTGAGAAGAAATATGACCTTCCAAGACAGCGGAGAATGTTTATTGAAGAAAAAGTAAGTTCAAAAGTACCTTCATTAGGCTATGCTTACTTGGTTAAACTCGTTAAATCGCGATTCTTTAAAACCATTTTCACAACAAATTTTGATGATCTTATAAACGAAGCATTCTATAGATATTCAGATGAAAGACCGATAGTATGCGCGCACGACTCTGCAATTAGTAGTATAACTGTTACCTCAAAAAGGCCTAAAATAATAAAGCTACATGGCGACTACTTATTTGATGATATAAAAAGCACCTTGAGAGAAACTGAATCTCTAGAAGATAACATAAAAAACAAATTCATTGAATTCGCAAAAGATTATGGATTAATCATTGTGGGATACGCAGGAAACGATAGGTCTATCTTAGATGTGATTCACTACTTATTAAAACAGGAAGAATACTTTAAAAATGGTATATACTGGTGCTTCAGGCGTGACAGTGAAATAAACGAGGATGTAAAAAAGATACTCTGGAAAGACAGAGTTTACTACGTAGAGATTGATGGATTTGATGAACTAATGGCTTCACTAAATTGCAAGCTTAATAATGGCGAATTACCCATAGAGAGAAGCATCCTTTCGAATAGACAAAATAAATTCATTGAATCCTTAGTGTCAAACCCTAAGCTAAAAAGCACCAATTCATCTATAATAAAAGATGATATGGAAAGACTTAAAGAGGCATCCGAAGAGGAGGTGCTGTCGAACTTTTTGGATTCAATGACCAAATCTGGTGAAAAGACTCAAAATCATGATGAAGTTAAGTTTTCAAAGAAAACTGATAAAAACTCATCATCGGCCTCTTCAGAAGAAAAGATGAGACTCATTCAATTGTATGAATCATATAGATCAAAAAGATATAGTGATACGCTAGCCAAAATAGACATCATCCTAAAAAAAGGCTCCCTTTCATTCAAAGCTGAAATGGATTTAAAAAAGCTAAAGGTAGACTGTTTGATATCGCTAAAAGAGAACCATCAAGCTGTGACATTAATTCATGAGCTAATTGAGCATTTTCCAAACACAATTTCTTACCGATTAAAACTAGCTAATCTACAAGAGGACTTTTCAAAAAAACTTGAATTATATGATCAAACTATTGCAATCGACCCTTATTGGTTTAAATCATATAATGCAAAAGCTGCGGCAATTATTAATGAATATAAACAGATTCATAACACTACAATCGACCTCAAAATGTTACTTGAGACACTTGATAAAAGCCTGCAAGTCTCTCCAGGTCTTGATAACGATGCATGGCGTTTTAAAAAAGCTCTAATAACTAATGATCTATATGAAGATAAAAAAGACAAAATAGAACAGCTCCAGCTAATGAGTAATGCCGTTGAAGAGCAAGACCCATATTCCTCAATTGCTATAGACATAAAGGTCGAAATAATGTACCTAAGTAAAGCTGACTATCTTGATATCATTCAATACCTAGACACCAAAATGTCTAAACAAAAGGTGTACAGCGACAAGCACTTTCTTATGAAAAAGCTAGAAGTGTATGGAAGGTTTCATAAAAAAACCGAGGTCGAATCACTCCTAAGAAGGATAGAGTTAGACTACAATCTAGATGCAGACTTTCTTGAGGAAATGTCTTTAATCCAGCTTGAGCTGTTTGGCAATATTGAAAAAGCCAGAGAATATCTCCAACAGGCCATTGACTTGGAGAGTACCGAAAGTCGACTCAAAAGCTTATTCAACATCTTACTTTATCAAGATCGTCTTGCTGATGCAAAAGAACTTTTTGAATCGAAATTTCATAATGATTCAGATATGCACCTAAAAATTCTAGAGCATGAAAATCAATGGGACGAAAGTCTGGCGTTAGTCAAGGAACTTTTAACAGAAAAACCTCAGAATAGAAGCTTACTCCAAAGCGAAGTATTCTTATCTCTTAAAGTGGGAGCATTCGATGAAGCTCATAAGCTGGCTAGACTAGCACTTGAACCAAATAATTTTACAGACTCAATTTTTATAATCAACCATGAACTAGCTTGTAAACTCCAAGGGAAGAACATTCAAAAAGACAGACTGAATAAAGTAGTCAACAACCCAAAGGCTGCATTGATTGAAAAAGCTGGTGCATATTACTTATTAGGGGAGAAACCTAAATTTTATAAAAAACTTGAAGAAGCAATTAATGAAGACCAGTCGATAAAATATCAAATTAAAAAATGGGTTATTTTTGAAGACTTGAAAGAAACCAGATTCAAAGAACTCATAAAGATTAAATAGCAAAAAATATCCGACTAGCGAAGTCAAAAAGTTCAACCATCAAAATACAAAAATTAAAAACTGATATAATTTCAAAGCAATAAAACAATCTCTGGTCTTTGTCTCTTTGAGAAATTAACTATTCACTACCCATGCAAGCTTCTTTAACCAAAATTCAGTCTCATTGAATGTAAAAAACTATGCAAAAAGCACAGGTTGATTTTTCTGACTACATTTAACATTTTTTCTATTCTTTGGAAATGATATACTTAGTCAAAAGAATAACAGAACTGATTTAAGAACAGATATTTAAGCAGCACACAAAAAATGCTGGCCAAACCATTAACCCCTCTAAAGTATTTCGACATCGTAAGAAAGTAAACTTCCAACCTTTTACCTACCTGTTAGGTCTAATTGGTTATGAGGAAGCTATTCTATTTATGTCTCGGGTTAATTTGTCTACTCTCTTGTGAGAAAGAGACTACCCCTGGTACTACAGAGCGATACTTTTATATTAATTCGGAAATCACCCCTCCCTCGGAGGATGTAGGAATGTATGTAAACTGGACCACAGGAGATAAAACTGTGTTTAGGTTCATATATACGCACCCAGAAGAGAAGAATATTGCTGATGATGAGCTTTCAGAAATCTTTTGGATTGAAATCCCTTCGGATGTAACAGCGTTTTCAGGGAATCAGCAGGCCGATTCCGATATAGAGGTCTATTACACTCGCTCCTGTTATTGCTATTTCGAAGCTTTTGAGTTCGAAGAGTTCAGCGTTTCAGGAACCAAAAAGAACAATGGGACTTGGGAGGTGTCTTTTTCTATGAAAGCTAAGTCTCCTTCATACAATGAGATCTATGAATTGGAAGATTCAGGCACTTACTTCCTTAGTCAGATGAATTAAAAAAGCCCCTGCACCAACGTCATTCCCAACTTGATTGGGAATCTCTCGAAGTTAACCTACTAACTCAGAGAAATTCCTACTTCCGTTGGAATAACATAGCACAGAGGCTCCTTAAAATCTCCTTTACTTATTCTCCTTGGCTTAAAGAGTAACCTCTTTCACCATCGAAGTGATACAAGTGCTCAGTTTTGATAAAATCGAAACCTGTAGCTTCAACCTTATTCAAAAGCTCAATCACATCACCATTCTGAAGAACTTCACCCTCAGGATTAGTGAATCTACATCTCCAATGGTCAGTTTTGAATGTCTCAGGCATTCCATTTGGATAAACCAATACACCTCTGTTCGAGATCAACTTCAACTTCAATTTGTCTGTAGAAGCTTCGTTCAATAGCTTATCACCAATTTCATTTGCATCTCTGCTATCGCCTCTCCAATCGATGAAAACATCTACACCAACCAAGTCTTTTTTCTTGGCAGGCTTCTCTTTAACATCGATACTGATTTTTACATTCTCTTCGTACTGAACTGGTTTCAGTTTAGATGGCTTCTGACCTAATCTTTCGATTATAGCATCAGCAAATTCTTTAGTTCCCACCTTCTCAACACTTCTCTGAGCTCGGTAAATGTCTCCAGTATGAATACCATCTTCCAAAGTCTTCAACCAAGCATTCTGAATAAGCTCAGCTTTATCGGCTTTGCCTAGTTGTACCAACATCATGCAGGCGCCATTTAATAGACCAGAAGGGTTGGCCATGTTTTTACCGGCAATATCTGGAGCAGAACCGTGAATTGCTTCAAACATTGCGTGGTTCATACCAATATTAGCAGAACCAGCCATTCCTACAGAACCAGCCACCTCAGCCGCAATATCAGAAATTACGTCTCCATAAAGGTTAAGCGTAACCACCACATCTAACGACTCAGGACGAGCAGCAACAACTGCAGATCCGATATCGATAATCCAGTGATCAGCCTCAATATCTGGATACTCTTTAGCAATTTCATTAAACACTTTGTGGAACATTCCATCAGAGTGCTTCATAATGTTATCCTTTGTCATACAAGTAACCTTCTTACGATTGTAAGCTTTGGCATACTCAAAGGCATATCTAACAATCTTCTCAGAACCTGGCTCAGAAATAAGCTTTAAGGTCTGTACAACTTCGCTAGTTTGTTGGTGTTCAATACCTGCGTAAAGATCTTCCTCATTTTCTCTTACAATAACCACATCCATGTTAGGGAAGTTAGAAGGCACGTAAGGAGGGTAAGATCTAAAAGGTCTTACATTAGAAAAAAGACCCAATGACTTTCTAATGGTCACGTTTAAGCTTTTGTAACCTCCACCCTGAGGTGTTGTAATTGGAGCTTTTAGAAAAACAGGGTTGTTTCGAAGAGTTTCCCAAGACTCAGGGCTAATACCAGACTTGTGTCCAGATTTATAAACCTTCTCACCAATTTCAATTACATCGTAGGCTAGTCCTACTTCAGCTGCATCCATAATTCTAATGGTAGCATCCATAATTTCAGGACCAATACCATCACCATAGGCAACTGTAATTCTCTCTGTTTTACTCATTTTTTAGGGGGTTCTATTTTCGGCCACAAAGGTAATCACCAATGTCTGATTAAAGAATTCTAACTCAGAATAATATGAATTGTTGCTCCAAATTTTATGCAGACGGAATCAATATTTCACTTTGCCAAAAGCGACCACTATATTTGAGCCCTCACTGAATAAGACGAAATGGAATACAATAACATTTTAGTAGAGAACAAAGAAGGCATAGTTCATCTGACAGTTAATAGACCAGATAAACTCAATGCACTGAATATTCAAACTCTCGATGAAATTAAAACTGCTTTTGAAGAAATCTATGACGATGCTTCAGTTAAAGGAGTAATTATAACTGGCGCTGGCGAAAAAGCCTTTGTAGCCGGAGCAGACATTTCTGAAATAGCTGAACTCTCTGAAGTTAACGCCAGAAAATTTGCCGAAAGCGGCCAAGAGATATTCTCTGCCATAGAAAATTGCCACAAACCTGTTATTGCATTAGTAAATGGTTTTGCACTTGGTGGTGGCTGCGAATTGGCCATGGCTTGCCATATGAGAGTAGCCACTGCAACCGCTCGCTTTGGCCAGCCAGAGGTTAACCTAGGAATAATCCCTGGTTATGGTGGCACCCAAAGACTTACTCAATTAGTAGGCAAAGCAAAGTCTCTTGAGCTTTGTATGACTGGTGATATGATTGGTGCAGAAGAAGCCAAAACTTTAGGCTTAGTAAACCACGTAGAGGTAGATACTGACTCTGCCTTGGCTAAGTGCGAAGAAATTCTAAAGAAAATCGGAAGCAAGGCTCCAATAGCCATTGGTTTAGTTATTGATTGCGTAAATGCCGTTTATAACGAACAAGAAAATGGCTATCAGACAGAAGCTAACAGCTTTGCAGCCTGTACAAAAACTACCGACTTTGCTGAAGGCACAAAAGCATTCTTAGAAAAAAGAAAAGCAGAGTTTAAAGGCGAATAATATAACCTTCGCGAAAACTTACGTTTATTAGCTATAATATTTGGGCTGCCACATGGCAGCCCAATAACTTTAAATCAAACCATAGCTTTAGGCTCTATTTACCCAATGAGTCAAATCAAAAAACTAGCAGGTCAGACAGCCTACTATGGCATTAGCAGTATTCTTGGCAGAGTACTCAACTTTTTGTTATTGCCCATATGGACTGATAGACTAGATGAAGCCGAATACGGCAGTGTTAGCTACTTGTATACCTATATAGCCATCATGCTGATTATTTATACATTCGGTATGGAAACGGCTTTCTTTAGGTTTTCAAGAAAAGAAAATGCTAAAGATGCTTTTAACAATGCTGGCACAGCAGTGCTACTGGTTTCCACCCTTCTTTCTGGCTTCATTTTCTTTACTGCACCCAATATTGCTGGGCTTTTAGGCGAAGGAATCGCTCCACAGTACATTCAATACATGGCCATCATTCTCTTTATAGATGCCATTGTAGCCATTCCATTTGCCAAACTGAGGCTAGAAGAAAAAGCTTTAAAATTTGCTCTAGTGAAGTCTGGAGTTATAACTGTTACCATACTACTAAACCTACTTTTCATTATTGTTTTCCCTGATATTCTGGCAGGTAAATACCTCTCCTCTTTAGCGGGGTTTGTTGAAAGCTTTTATAAGCCAGCTTATGGAGTTGGGTATATTTTTATGGTGAACCTGATTGCCAACGCACTTTACTTGCCGTTTCTATGGCCTGAATTCAGAAGCTTAAAGCTTAAAATTCATTGGCCTACGTTTAAGCCAATGTTCCTTTACGCATTCCCTATTTTCTTAATGGGGTTAGGCGGCATATTCAATGAACAAGGCTATAACATCATTATGGAAGCTATTTTAGGCAAGGCTGAATTAGGCGTTTTTGCCAGTGCAGTTAAGCTAAGTGTCATTATGATGCTCGGCATTCAAGCTTTCCGATATGCAGTAGAGCCATTCTTTTTCAACCATGCGGAAAACAGAGAAGCACCCGCCCTTTTTGCGCGAATCATGCACTACTTCGTTGTATTCAACATTTTCGTAATGGTGGCTGTTGCTCTGAATATGAACCTATTGAGCGATTTATTCCTTCAACAAGAGGAGTATAAAGCCGCTTTATATGTACTTCCGCTTCTTCTTTTAGCCAAACTCTTTTACGGCATCTATGTAAACCTGAGTGTATGGTTTAAAATTAAAGACAAAACCATTTATGGTACCTATTACGCCTTAGCTGGAACACTTATCACACTGATAGGCAATATATTACTTATTCCAATTCTAGGGTTTTATGGTTCAACTATTACATCGTTACTGTGCTATATAGTGATGTGTAGCCTGTGCTATTTCAAGGGTAAAAAGGAATTTCCAGTTCCTTATAAATTAAAACCACTCATAATTTACCTATTACTCGGTTTGGCCATTATTTATGGTGAAGGACTAATAGAGATTGCTAATCGCTGGCTTTCATATGGTTTCGACTTGCTTGTTACTGCAATTTTTGCTGTATTTATGTATTTCAGAGAAGGTAAGTCGTTGACGTATAAAACCATTAGCAACAAAAGCTAAGGCCTAAAAATGATATGTTAAACCAATCTGCTTGATCAATCGTTGCGTGTATTAATTGTGAAGTTGAAGCTCCCTTTTTACTTATTTTTCTCATCCCTCCTTCTGGCAGGATTGAACACCTTAGCTCAAGGCGTTGAAGGAAAAATAAAAGAAGAAGCCACAAGGTATGAGCAGTCCAACGCAGAATTCATGATGATTGAAGCCGAGAAGTTCTTCTTACTAGAAGATTTTGAAAGGGCTTTAGCATACTTAGATAAGTCTATAGAAGTAGACAAAAAAAACCACGCAGCCTATTTTAAAAAGGCCGAAATCTACTTAGGTCAGAATAAACCAAAAGAAGGTTTAGAAGCCATCATGGAGGCCATCAACATAAGAAGCAACATTAAATACTACTACGTTTTGGGGGCTCAGCTGGCCAAGGCCAATAGAGATATGCAAGAAGCCTCACGGTTCTATCAACTGATGACCGAAAACACAACGGATTATAAGCCATATTTGGTTGAGCTAGCAACAACCTTTCAAGCCACAGGCAAACAGAAAGATGCTATTATCGCTTTTGAAAGCACGGAAAATCTTACGCTAGACGAAAGCATGAAGCTGGTGGAGATGTACGTACAGGAATCTAAAAAAAGAAAAGCGACAGAGTTAATGGAAAGACTGATAATTCAGCACCCTTCCGATTCAGATTTAAAATATCAGTACGCTAATCTGTTAAATACACTAGGAGAAACAGAGCTGGCTATTGCAAGCCTTGAAGCAGAGCCAAACAAAACCGCAGAAATGCGAATACTCCTCTCAAACCTATACGAGGGCAAAGGCGAGTCTTCAGCTAAATACGATCTTCTGATAGAGTCTTTTGGCGATCCTGAAGCCTCTTTAACTGATAAAACCTTGCTCCTAGGGCAGCTTATTCTAGAAAACAGCACTGACTTACCCATCGACCTGATCGATAGTCTTCAAACCAGTCTGGAAAGTCAATACCCTAATGAGGCACTAGCTGTAGAGAATGGAACCTATGTTTATACCAAGTTGGCTGAAATTGCCTCTGGCAACCAGAGAGACTTATTTCAAGTAAAAGCCATCAACAGATATAAGCAGCTGAAGGAATTAAAACCGGGCGACTTTAAAGTTTGGGACAAGGTGCTTTCTTATGAGTACAACACAGGAGACTGGCAGGCCTTAAGTGCAGATGCAGACGAAGCTTTAATGCTTTATCCTAATCAGGCAATCTTTTACATTTATCTGGCCAGCGCAAAAATAAACCTTAATGAGCCAGACGAAGCCGAAGATCTCCTGAACCAAGCATCTCGAATGACTCGCTCTAATGAATTACTCACTAGTCAAATTCTTGGAAAACGAGCTGAGATAGCTGAAATGAATAATCAAATTCAGCAAGCCTCTCAATTGTACCAACAAGCATTAAAGCTTAACCAAATTCACCCAGAAACTAGTATAAGCTATGGTAAGTTCATGGCTACTCACAATAGTATCACAGAAAGTACCGAGACCATTAGTAATAGATTTACCGTAGGAGAAAAAGATTTAAAAGACGTATACCAAAGGGCCTTAGCTTTATATTCTTCCGATAAGCCAGCTGAGGCACTCGTTTTACTATTAAGTAATATTCATACATTTGAGGATAATAAAGATGGCGCTGCTATGGAACTCTATGGCGATATCTACAAACAGCTTAAGTTGACCGATATCGCCCTGAAATATTGGGTTAAAGCAAAAGAGTTTGGTGGCGCTTCAGACAAAATAGATCAAAAAATTGCTAGCGAAAAAAACGACTAAAAGAGCATCTATCTTAGTTTTCACCCTAATGATCTTGCTCATTACTGGTTGCAACAAACGCTTCTTAGGTTTTAAGTTCTCCCCGAGAGAGGTTTTAACCATAGAAGAAGTTAAATACGATTACATCTCTACTCGCTCCAAAATCAAATACAAAAACGGAGAAGAAAAGACCAAAGCTACCGCGAACATTAGAATCAAAAAAGACAGCCTAATATGGTTTACTTTGAGCAATGGAGTTGGAATTGAAGGAGTTAGGGGAAAGATAACACAAGACTCCGTAATTGTTATGGATAGAATCCATAGACAATATGCTGCATACAGCTTCCAAGAACTCAACCAACGATTTCAGTTCGAGTTTAACTACGCTATATTCCAAGCCATCATTATTGGAGACATGCCAATCCCCATTACCAAAAATGATGATATAGTTGAAAAGAATAACAATTTCTACGTAACCCAACGTGTAAGCGACCTAAGGGTAAGCAGCATGGTAAGCTCTAAAAACAGAAGATTAGAGAACCTTTTCGCCACAACTTTAAGAAACGACAACACACTAGAATTGAAGTATGGAGAGTTTAAACCTTTAGAAGAAAAGCCTTTTGCATACAAGGCCTTAATGGTACTCACCTACTTTCAAGAAGGTAAAAAAGAAGAAGCAGAAATAGACATTGAGCACAACAGAGTTAAAATTGAAGAAGAATCGCTTAGCTTCCCATTTAGCATTCCAGACAGGTATGACAAGGTCAAATAGTTTCTTTCTGGTATTCATCTTTTGTTTGGCTACATTCTTTGTTGCGCCTAATTCTTTTGCCCAAAGCGAAAGAGCTAAGCTAGAAAAGCAGAAAGCAGACATCATTAGAAAAATAAAAGAAAACGAAAAGATTCTAAGCCAAACGGCAGCTCAAAGAAACACTTCGTTAGGTAGGTTGAAAGCGCTAAACAATCAGATATCTTCTCGCTCTTCTCTTATTACAGCCATTAACTCAGAAGTAAACATTCTTAACGAAGAAATTGCTGAAAACCAAAGCATTGTAGATGCAATGGAACAAGACCTAAAGGCGCTGAAACAAGAGTATGCTCAAATGATATATGCTACTCAAAAAACTAGTTCAGGCTTCAATCAGCTTACTTTCATCTTTGCTGCTAGCACATTCAATCAACTCTTTATGCGCATGAAGTACATAAAGCAGTATGGTGAAGCAAGGCAAAAACAGGTAAAGCAAATAGAAATCGTTCAGCAAAACTTAACCGATCAGATACTAGAAATAGAAAAGCAGAAAGAGAACAAGCAAGCTTTGTTAAATGATGAGCTTACCGAAAACCAAAAACTACAAGGTTTACAGCTTGAGCAAAGAAGACTAGTAACACAACTGGAGCAGGAAGAAAAACGCATTCGCCAAGAACTTGATAAACAACGGGAGTCTGAACGCGAGCTTACTAATCGAATTGAGGCCATAATTGAGGCCGAAAGAAAAGCTGCCGCTGCGGCTAATATTGACATGACAGCCCTAACCTCGGCCTTTGAAAAGGAAAGAGGAAAACTACCATGGCCTGTGGACGAAGGCTTTGTTTCTTCAAAGTATGGACTCCATGCTCACCCAACACTCAAAAGAGTTCAGATTAACAACAAAGGGATTGATATTCAGACGGGAAGCAATGCAGTGGTCAAAACGGTTTTCCCAGGAAAGGTAAGTGCAATTATGTCTATTCAAGGACAAGGAATTACAGTACTTATTCAACATGGAGAATATTTTACTTCATACTCTAAACTAAAAGCAGTAACCGTTCAAAAAGGACAAGATGTCCGTCCTGGCGATGTTCTTGGCCAAGTATTAACCAATTCCGATAACGTTTCTGAAATGAAGTTTAGAATTTACGGAAAGAAGGGGGCGGTAAACCCAGAAACCTGGTTACAGTCAAAAACCAACTAACCTTAAGTTGTCAAACCGCCACTTGACTAAAAAACTAAGCGCAGAAAACATACAATTGATAAACAAATTGCTTTTGAAAGCTTAAAATGATAGTTTTTGCCTATCTTTGAAAGATTAGAATTTTATACGCATGGAAACAATTTTAGCGATAGGAATGCCGGGAGGACCCGAAATCTTTGTCATCTTATTTATTGTTCTTCTCCTATTTGGAGCTAAGAAGATTCCAGATTTGGCAAGAGGGTTTGGAAAAGGAATTAGAGAGTTCAAAGACGCTACCAAAGAGATTAAGAAAGAGGTAGACGATGCTGGAAAAGAAATCGATAAAGAATAAGGTTAATGAAGGATTATCATCTTTTAGATGAGATTCAGGAAGACCTTAAGCAAAATCGAACAACCTGTGCAGAATTAGTAGATGGCTACCTAGCCAACATAGAGAAAGGAAAACATCTCAACGCATTTGTTGAAGTTTATTCTGAAGAAGCTAAGCACAGAGCAAGAGAAATAGACATTAAAATATCCAATAACACAGCCGGCCCTTTGGCCGGCTTAATTTTTGGAATCAAAGACTTGATCTGTTATAAAAACCACCAGGTAAACGGATCGAGCAATATCCTCTCAGGTTTTGAATCTCAGTTTTCCGCTACAGCAGTCGAAAGATTGCTGGAACAAGATGCTATTGTTATTGGCAGACAAAACTGTGACGAGTTTGGAATGGGTTCTTCAAATGAGAACTCTGCCCACGGCCCAGCGCTGAACCCATTAGACCCAAGCAGAGTTCCAGGTGGCTCATCAGGAGGCTCAGCTGCTGCAGTTGCTGCCAACATGTGTCATATTGCTTTGGGTACAGATACAGGTGGATCTGTGAGGCAACCTGCCGCATTTTGTGGAATAACTGGTCTTAAACCCACTTATTCAAGAATATCCAGATGGGGTTTATTGGCTTATGCCTCCTCATTCGACACAATTGGCATCTTCTCTAAATCTGCTGAAGACAATGCCAGAGTCCTTCAGGTAATTGCTGGAAAAGACGGCAAAGATGCTACCTGCTCAAGCCAGCCTACACCAGAATTTAACACGCCTGTAACAGACAAAAAATTCAGGATTAGCTACTTCAAACAGTTTTTCACTAACGAAGGCATTCAACCAGAAATTAGAGAGGCATACAAATCACTAGTAGAGGAGCTTAGTAATGATGGGCACGAATTAATAGAAGCCGAATTCCCATATGCAGACTACATTCTACCCACTTATTACATTTTAACTACTGCAGAAGCTAGCACAAACCTGTCTCGATATGATGGTGCGCATTACGGCTTAAGAAGCAGCAATACGGAAGACCTTGAGACTATGTATAAGCGCTCTCGTACAGAAGGTTTTGGTGATGAAGTAAGAAGAAGGATTATGCTCGGCACCTTTGTACTTAGTGCCGACTATTACGATGCATACTTTACTACAGCCCAAAAAGTTAGAAAGCTAATTAAGACGGCTACAGAGAACATCTTAACAGACAGCGACTTCATTATTACTCCCACTACACCCACTACAGCTTTCAAACAAAACAGCCACACAAGCCCTTTAGCTATGTATATGGCCGATTTGTTTACAGTTCAGGCGTCAATTTCTGGCATTCCAGCCATTTCTATTCCATGTGGTTCAGATGGTGAGAACTTGCCAATAGGAATGCAAATTATGGCAGGAGCTTTTGAGGAAGAAAAACTTTTTGCATTTTCGAAAATCCTGCAGAACAAAACGCGTTAAGCAGACAATGAGGAAGTGGATATCAGTCGTTTTATTATCAATAATTTCAATTTTCAGTATTGCTCAGGAAGAGCTTCATCCGTATGAGGTATATGATTATGCTCCTGACATTTCTAAAGAACAAACTGAAAAGTTATATAACGAGCTAAACCTAGACATAGACATTGCTTATAACGAGCGAGTTCATGCCTTCATCAACTACTTTACTGTTAGAGATCGTGATTACACGCGAGAAATGCTCAGAAGAAAGGAAGTTTACTTCCCCATTTTTGAGAAGTACCTAGCCAAATACGACTTACCTCAAGAGCTAAAATACCTACCCATTATTGAAGCAGGACTAAACCCGAAAGCGGTTTCGGGCCCTCAAGCCGTAGGCCTGTGGCAATTTATGTCTCCTACCGCAAAGCAATACGGCCTACACATTGACTGGTATATAGATGAGCGAATGGACCCAGAAAAGGCTACCGATGCAGCCTGTAGGTATATTAAATGGCTCTACGGAATGTTTGAAGACTGGAAGCTCACATTGGCTGCTTACAATAGTGGTATTGGTAATGTATGGCGAGCAGAAAGAAGGGCTGGAAAAAAAGGAGACTTTTGGGCTGTATATAATTACCTACCAAGGGAAACAAGGTCTTATGTTCCTCAATTTGCAGCCATCGTTTACGCCATGGAGTATGCCGACATTCATAATATTTATACTACAGAAGAACTCTTACCTCAAGATTATGAGGTAATAAAAACCAATCAGTTCATTTACTTGAAGTCTTTTGCAGAAGAGAGCAACATTGATTTAGATGTTCTAGCGGAACTAAACCCTTCCATCAAAAAAGGCGCTGTTCCTGAAAAAATCAAGAACTTTGAATTGAGAATACCGAAACAAGAAGCTCATAAGTATTATGCCAATGAAAGCAATATTCTCACAAGAGCAGAAGCAGATAAAGTGGAGTTTGAAAAGGTAGCCAAGAATATGCCTGGCAGTACCTTTGGCAAGGAAAAGGTTGTGTACAGAGTGCGAAGTGGCGATGTGCTGGGAACAATTGCCAGAAAACACAATGTAAAGCTCTCCGACCTCCGCGAATGGAACAACATTAGAGGCTCTCTAATTAGGGTTGGGCAAAAGTTAGAAATCTTTATTGGACCCGACTTTTACGATCCATCTTCTGTTACAGTGAAAAACGTTTTGAATCAGCCAATTCCAGATTCCAAGATTCACGTTGTTCAAGTTGGTGACACCCTTTGGGATATTTCTCGTATGTATCAGGGACTGAGCATCGACAGAATTAAGGAGTTGAACAACCTTAGAAGCAATACGCTCAAACCTGGCATGAAGCTCAGAATTGATTAGTAAAATCAATCAACTAAACTTTTAGTAGTTTTTCTTGTTTCTATAATTAGAAATAGTTTCCTTGAATCTAAATAGTACTTAGGTTATGAAAAAAATCGCTTTATATACACTAATAACCCTTTTCATCTTCTCATGCTCGAACAGCAAAGATGGTGCACAAGTTGATGTAGACGGAGACGGAACGGCCAATGCCAAGAAAGAAGCCCACTTACCCGAAGCCTCTGGCGAACCTGGTGAGATTGTTATTGTAATGAACAAAAAGAAGTACGAAGGCGAACTTGGTGAAGCCATAAAAACTGTCTTCAGAGAACCTGTTCCTGGACTCACCAGAACAGAGCCTATGTTCACTATAAGAATCATTGAACCATTTGAGTTTAATCGAATATTTAAACTAGCCAGAAACTTAGTTTATGTGGTTAGTCTTGAGGGCAACTCTGCAGCAGATAAATGGCTGCAAGGCACTTTCAGTGAGTCATCTAAAGAAATGATTCTCAATGACCCAGAGCGATATATGCAAACCTCTGAAAATCAATTTGCCAGAGGCCAGAAAGTTCTTCAGCTTTTCGCTAAAGACGACAAAACACTTATTAACAACCTTCTTGAAAATGCAGATGCTATTCAGAACTATTTCAACATTGCAGAGAAGCAAAGGCTAGCCGATGATTTAAGAATGTCTACGGCTTCTCGAGGCATCGTAAACAGAGTAAACGACCAACTTGGCATTTCTATCAAAATACCTGCAAGCTATGAACTTGCCATTTTAGAAGATGATTTCATGTGGGCTCGCTATTTACCCTCTGTAGGCCCTAGCAAGAACCTATTTGTCTATGTTAAAGACTACAAATCTCAAGAAGAGTTTGAAGAAGAAAACATCATCAAACTTCGTGATGAAATTGGTCAGAAGTACATTTATGGAGACCCTGCCAACCCAGAATCGTACATGATTACGGAAAACAAGTATATGCAGCCTGTTTTCAGAAACATCAACTTCAGAGATAAGTACACCGTAGAAATGCGCGGGGCATGGAAAACCAACAACTTCTCTGTAGGTGGCACCTTTGTAAGCTACACGTTTGTAGATGAACAAAAAGGCAAACTCTACTATATTGAAGGCTTTGTTATTTTCCCTAACGAAGACCACAGAGAGCTAATACGAGAAATGGAGTCTCTACTAACTACATTCAGAACTACCTGACATTAAAACTAGGAATAGGGCAGGGAATTAAGGAATCTTATTAATTTTAGGAATGGCAAGTATTACTTGCCATTTTTGTTTTTTCCTAAAGACTCGCCACATATGTTTGCTTATCTAAAAGGTAAACTTGCTTTTCAAGACCCCACCTTCGTTATTATTGATATTCAAGGTGTTGGCTATGAAGTTAAGGTTTCTCTCAACACTTTTTCTAAAATTAAAGACCGTGAAGACATTCAACTCTTCACTCACTTTCATGTAAAGGAAGATGCGCAAACACTTTTCGGTTTTGCAGATCAACATGAAAAAAACATTTTTCAGCATTTAATTTCTATTTCTGGAGTTGGCCCTTCAACTGGGCTAATGGTGCTTTCTTCTTTAAGCCCAGAAGAGGTTGAAGAAGCCATAATGGGAGAAGATGTACGTACTATTCAGGGTGTTAAAGGCATAGGCGCTAAAACCGCTCAACGCATAATTCTCGAGCTAAAAGATAAAATCGGTAGAGAGTCTGCTTCTGGCGATCTGATTAATATTGGGGCTTCTAGCAGAAACACCATAAGAAACGAAGCACTAGCAGCGTTAGTAACCTTAGGCATTAACAAGGCAGCTGCGCAAAAGAGCATCGAAAAAATAATGAAAGATCGCTCTGGAGAAATAAGTCTGGAAGAATTGATAAAGTTGGCACTCAAAGCAGCCTAAGCTATTTCTTAAGTATTGGTTAACCACACGCGGAAAATATTAGTCATCTTCTTCCTTGGAATGATTGCAAGCAGCATTTCAACGCCTGCCTTTGCTTTATTTCAAACGCAAGACACTACGTCCACAAAGGTCGATACTACTAAGTATGTCCCATCGCCATACCCAATTTACAGACCTAGATACCCATTTGGCGATCCAATTTTCAGAAAGCCATTAAACTCTCCGCTACTTTTCAACAATGCTTCATTCTACAACAGAAATTACGCTGTAGACACAAGCAAGAATATTATTACATCAGAAGAAGTTGGGAGTTCCTTTATTCGGCCACCCGCTTATGTTCCATTTAGCCAAGCACTTCAAAAGCGTATTGAGGCCGATAATCGTGAGTTTTTTAAAGAACGATCTAAAGCCAGAGATGGAGAAAGTGCTGTTGCCAATAGAGGTCGACTCATTCCTCCTATTGCTCTAAACCCTTTCTTCGATAGACTATTTGGAGGAGACCAAATACTAATCAATACCAATGGAACTGTTCTGCTCGATTTTGGTGCACGCTTTCAAAGAGTAGACAACCCTGCCATTCCTATTCGGCAGCAGCGAAACGGTACTTTCGAGTTTGACCAAAACATTCAAATGAGTTTGGATGGCACTATTGGTACCAAAATGAAGATCAATGCCAATTTTGACAACAACAACTCCTTCGATTTTGAAAACGAACTAAAAGTAGATTTCTCTGGCCTTGAATCCGACATTATAAAAACGATGGAGATTGGTAATGTAAGCCTACCAATTGCCAATAGCTTAATAACTGGAGGCCAAAACCTCTTCGGGTTTAAGACTCAGTTACAATTCGGAAGGCTCTATGTAACAGCCCTTGCGGCATCTCAAAGAGGAACCTCAGAATCTATTGAAGTAGAGGGTGGTGTACAAAGGAATGAGTTCGAGATAAGAGCCAGCGATTATGATGAAAACAGACACTTTTTCTTAGGTCATTTTTTCAGAGATAATTATGAAAACTGGCTACGTAGTATTCCATCAGTAATCTCTGGTGTACAAATAAGTAGAATTGAGGTTTACGTGTTGAACCGAAATAATAACACTCAAACGCTGCGAAACTTTGCCGCCTTTATGGATTTAGGTGAAGGCGATGTAATATATAGAGATGGTAATAACTTTGTGGGCAACGGCAACCCTTCCTCCCCTACTAGCAATGGTGCCAATAGTCTGTTCTCTAACCTTCAGAACGACCCTAGTCTGAGACGACCAGATCAGGTAAGTGGAATTTTAGAAAACCAATACAACCTAGAGAATGGTCAGGATTTTGTAAAGGTGACTGGTGCTCGAAAACTCGATCCTTCCGAATATTACTTCAATAGCGCTTTAGGCTTTCTCTCTCTAAGCAGACAGCTACAAAATGATGAAGTGCTAGCCGTTTCTTTCGAGTACAACTACCAAGGCAGAAATTACAAGGTGGGTGAAATGACCGAAGACTATCAAGGAAGAAGTGAAGAAGACATCATTTTCCTAAAGATGCTTCGCCCTAATAAAATCAACACTCAAGTTCCTACCTGGAACCTGATGATGAAGAACATCTATAACCTCAATGCTGCCAACATAGAAAAGCAATCGTTTCAATTAAGGGTCATTTACCGCGATGATAATACGGGAATTGATAACCCTAGTTTGCACGAAGGCCAGAACACCAAAGACATTCCTCTCATAGAAATTATGGGACTGGATAAGCTTAATCAAAATGGCGACCCACAGAAAGACGGTAATTTCGATTATGTAGAAGGCGTAACCATAAATCCTGATAGAGGCTACATGGTATTTCCCTATTTAGAACCCTTTGGCGATAGGCTAGAAGAACAATTCCTAGATTCTGAACAGTTTTTAAAAGACAAATATGTATTCGACACGCTTTACCAAACAACCCGTGCCGATGCTCAGCTAATTTCCAGACTGAATAAATACTTTATTAAAGGAAGCCTGCAGTCTGGCTCTACCAATGAAATAAACCTTAATGCCTTTCAAGTGGCCGAAGGTAGTGTAGTGGTTACCGCAGGTGGTACCAGGCTTGTTGAAGGCTCTGATTACACGGTAGATTACACCATAGGAAAGGTCACCATCATTAACCCATCTATCCTTAATTCAGGAAAAAAGATCCGTGTAACTTATGAAAAGGCAGACCTCTTCAGTTTTCAGGCGAGAAATCTCTTAGGTACACGATTAGATTATGTAGTCAATGACAAAACCAATGTTGGCCTCACCCTCCTACACCTAAATGAAAGGCCTCAACTATCTAGAGTAAACATAGGGAATGAACCTGTGAGCAATACCATGTGGGGCTTAGATTTCAACTATAGTGCAGACTCTCGCTTACTGACAAGAATGGTAGATGCCCTTCCATTTATAGACACTAAAGCACCATCTAAAATAACTATGGGTGGCGAATTTGCCCAGCTCATTCCAGGTACTTCAAACCAAGTAAATGGAACGAGCACCTCATACATAGACGATTTTGAAGCCACAGTAACACCTTTTAGTCTCAGTAATCCTCAAAGTTGGAAACTTGCATCTACCCCGAAAACAGATGACAATAGGTTCGACCTATCCAATCAAACACCAGACAGACTAGGCGCCAACTACAGAAGAGCAAAAATTGCTTGGTACACCATAGACAATGTTTTCTACAGATCTTCTGGCAGAAACAGGCCACAGAATATTACTCCTGAAGACTTAGAAAACCACTATGTGCGCTCTATTGGTCAAACAGAAGTAATAAAACGAGACCCTCAACAAATTGTGGTAAACGAGCCATCGTTTGATATCGCCTACTATCCATCAGAGCGAGGAATGTACAATTACAATCCTGACTTGAACCCAGATGGAACACTACCTGAACCCGAAAAGAACTTTGGAGGAATTGTTAGAGCCATCACCAATGAGGTAGATTTCGACAAGACCAATATTGAGTACATAGAGTTCTGGATGATGGATCCGTTTATAAATAGCTCTAACGGTACACCTCAGAATCCACGAGGCCAAATAGATGATGGCATAAACCCGCCAAAAGCCAATACAACTGGTGGTAAAATGTTCCTCAACCTGGGTAGTATTTCAGAAGACTTAATGAAGGATGAAAGACATGCTTTTGAGCAAGGACTTCCTACAGATGGCTCTACAGACCCTAACGATGTGGTGGTTAACGAATGGGGTTATGTAACCAACCAGCCCTACCTAAATCCAGCTTTCGACAATAGCCAAGGCGCCAGAGAAAATCAAGACGTTGGACTAGACGGACTCAAGTCTACAGACGAAGTCACTTTTTTCACCGATTACCTATCTAGTGTAAATGTTAGTGCAGAGGTTAGAGCTGCGCTAGAAAGTGATCCATCGGGAGATAACTTCCAGTACTATTTAAGCGATGAATTAGATGCTGCTGATGTAAAGATTCTAGCCCGATATAAAAACTTCAACGGCATGGAAGGTAATAGCCCATTATCTACGGGCAATCAAACTTTTACCGCTTCTAACAGCAACCTCCCAGACAATGAAGACCTAAATAGAGATAATACTCTGGCCGACTTAGAGGAATATTACGAGTATGAAATTGATGTTCGACCAAGTCAATTCCAGGTAGGCACCAACAATATTGTAGATAAAGTAACCAATGAAGTAAATGGCGACCAAGTCAGCTGGTACCTTTTCCGTATTCCTGTTAGAAAACCAGACCGCGTACAAGGAAATATCAACGGGTTTAAGTCCATCAGATATGTAAGAACTTACCTCACCGAATTTGAAGAGCCAGTTGTTTTAAGGTTTGTCAATTTCAGAATGGTTGGTAGCCAGTGGAGAACCTTCCAAGAAAGTTTATATGAAAAAGGGCTGTTTGAAATACCTGAACCATCTGACCCCAATTTTACTGTAGGGGTTGTAAACATTGAAGACAATAGTCAGGCAGCAGATGGCAGACCGCCTTATGTGCTCCCTCCAGGCATTCAGCGAGACAGAGACAATACCTCAACTGTTGAACGTAGAAGAAATGAGCAGTCCATTCAACTTTATGTAGATGGACTTAGAGATAGAGATGCTAGAGCGGTATATAAAAACGTAACTATGGACATGGTCAATTATGGAAGAATAAAAATGTTCTTGCATGCAGACAGTCCAGATAATCTTCAACCAGGCGAGGTAACTGCCTTCTTAAGGTTAGGTACCGATTTCACCGAGAACTATTATGAGGTAGAGGTTCCGCTTACCATGACTCAATCAGGCGACATTTCTCCAGAACTCATTTGGCCTGAAGAAAATGAAATAGACATAGCCTTTAGCGATCTCTACGAAGTAAAAGCAGAGCGCAATAGAATGAACGCCAACCTCAACCTACCATATACTGCTACTGTTGGCAAATACAATGTTACTGTTGTAGGTAGGCCAGATATGAGCTCTGTTCAGACATTAATGATTGGGGTTAGAAACCCTAGCTCTCTAGATGCCGAACCAAAAACTTTCTACCTCTGGGCAAATGAACTTAGAGTTACAGACTTTGACTCTAAGTCTGGTTGGGCAGCTAATGCTCGATTAGATGCTCAGCTGGCAGATTTAGGAAATGTTTCTGCTTCATTCTCTCACTCATCAATCGGTTTTGGTGGAATCTCAGATAAGGTTTCGGAAAGAAACAGAGAAAAAATGACTGCCTATGATATTTCTACCAGCGTAGCACTACACAAGTTTTTCCCAGAAGACTGGGGCTTAGAAATCCCAGCGTTCTACAGTGTGGAACACGCTCGATCAGTCCCTCAGTTCGATCCTTTAGACCCAGATTTACCGTTAGAAGATGTTTTGAATTCTTTCGATGATGAAGGAGAACGAGATGACTATTTTGACAAGGTGGTTGATGTATCTAAAAGAAGGAGCTTTAACTTTTCAAACGTACGAAAAAGGAGGACTGGAGAAGGAGGCCTTAACTTACCTTGGGCCATAGAAAACTTTAGCTTCACCTATGCTTATAATGAGATAGACCGAAGCAATATCAATACTGCCGAATACGCCTACAGAAATTACAGAGGCGCTATTAATTACAGTTATAACCCTGCCCCACTGAATATAGCTCCTTTTAAAAATGCTGAATTTCTGAACTCCAAATGGCTTCAGCTAATCCAAGACATCAACTTCAACCCGATCCCTACCTCCATAACAGTCAATGGCGATGTAAACAGAAGTTTTCTAAAGACACAGTTGCGCAATGCAGATTTGGGCACTGATGGAATTGATCCGTATTACGAAAAGTCTTTCACCTTCGACAGAAGATATGCAGTTAATTGGGACCTAACAGAAAGGCTCACTTTAGATTACACAGCTACGGTAAACGCCATTGTTGACGAACCTGAGGGTGATATTAATACCGATGTAAAACGAGACTCTATATGGAACAACTTTAAAAAATTCGGCCGAATTAAAAACTATACCCATAGTATAACTGCTGGTTATACCCTGCCATTCGATAAACTGCCAGCTACAGACTGGATTAGCTCTGACGTTGATTATACCACCACATTTAATTGGATAGCTGGAGCTATAGGCCAGCGAGACACACTTGGAAATACAGCCAGAAATAATAGAAAGTATGGGGTAACAGGTAAGCTAGACTTAGTGAAGCTTTACAATAACATCGGTGTACTTAAGAAAATTAACACACCAACCAGAAGCAGAACCAGGCCTGGCTCAAACGCTGCTGCGGCAGACTCAACGCAAAGAAAGAGTATATCTGAAATACCGTTCTGGAAAGGCTTCTTAAGAGCCCTTATGTCGCTTAGAAGTGTCAACTTTAATTATGCCCGAACAGAAGGCACCATTTTACCGGGATACATGCCAGACGTCTATCTCTTCGGGTTAGACAAAGGATTTGAAAACCCAGGCCTTGGCTTTGTTTTAGGCTCACAAGACAACAGTATAAGAAACAGATTGGCGAATAACAGCCTATACGCTCCAAGCGAATTCCTCACCTCACCTTTTCAACAAAATAGAACTACTACCTATGGCTTCGATGCTGTAGTAGAGCCATTCCAAGACTTCAGAATTAATGTAAACGGACGCAAAAACTACACAGATAATTATCAAGAAATATTCCGAAACGATGCCGATAATCCCGGTTTTGTCAGCATTAACCCAAATAGAACTGGTACTTATGGCATCTCATTCATGATGATTAAAACAGCCTTTGAGAAAGATAATGAAGATAACACCTCTCCTCTTTTTGAAAATTTTGAAAATTACAGAAGCGCCTTAAAGCAAAGGCTTGACGGCCTAAATGAAAACGGGGAATACGATATTAACTCTCAAGAAGTTGTAATTCCCGCGTTCATAGCTGCATATACGGGCAAAAATCCAGAAAGTGTAAACCTAAGTCCATTCCCTAAACTACCTATTCCTAACTGGAGCATTAATTATAACGGTCTTTCTAAACTTCCGGGCATTAGCGATGTATTCAGCACTTTCTCAATAAGCCATGCTTATGCTAGCCAATATGATGTCAGTAATTTCGTAAACTCGCCTCTTTACACAACAGGCCTAACGCTAGATTATAGCTTAAGAGATGCTGGCCTGGCCTCTCAATTCAATGAAAACGGAGATTTAGTTCCTGTCTATTTAGCCCAACAAGTAGTAATGACAGAAAGAATGGCTCCATTTATAGGAATGAATATGAGAACAAAAGGCAACTGGACGCTTAGGCTAGATTACAATAGAGAAAGAAACCTAGGACTTAACCTATCCAATATTCAAATCACTGAAAGGCAAAAGAAAGATTTTGTTCTAAATATTGGCTTCGCTAAATCTGGAGTTCAAATACCGTTCAGAATAAATGGCCGAAGAGAGTCTCTTCCAAATGAACTCAGGTTCAACATGGGACTCACCATTTCAGACACCAAGGTTGTTCAACGTAGAATCGATGAAGATCCTATCATAACAGATGGTATAATGACCTTCAGGCTCAATCCAACAGTAGATTACAAGATTAGCGAAGCCCTGCTAGTAACCCTGTATTTCGACCGAAGCGTTAACGACCCACGAGTATCTACTAGCTTCCTAAATGCACGAACTACATTTGGTGGAAGAATTCAATTCAGTTTGTCACAATAAAGTCTGCAATTCTCATTAAAGCATGTAATTTTGGTGCAAATTGAAATGACACTATGAACGTACCTGCAGACTTAAAGTACACCAAAGACCACGAGTGGGTGAAGGTAGATGGCGATGTAGCCACAGTAGGCATCACAGACTTTGCCCAAGGCGAACTAGGTGATATTGTTTATGTTGAAATTGAAACTGAAGGAGACACTCTAAATGCTAATGAAGTATTTGGTACTGTTGAAGCAGTAAAAACAGTTTCAGACTTGTTTATGCCACTGAGTGGAGAGATTGTGGAGGTAAATGAAGACCTCGAAGACTCACCAGAAAAAGTAAACGACAACGCTTATGAAGAAGGTTGGATGATCAAAATTAAATTATCTGATTCATCTCAATTAGATGACCTTCTTTCTGCAGAAGACTACAAGTCGCTTATAGCAGGTTAAGATGTTTGAGAAGCTGAGGCCGTATGCTTATTGGCCAGCAATAATCTGGGCCATAACCTTGGCCTTTTTAATGCTACTACCACAAGACACTTTTCCGCAGTCAAAGCTTCTTTCTTACGACAAATTAGCCCACCTAGCTGTTTTTCTGATATTTAGTCTATTGGTACTTATTGGGTACACTCTTAAAGGAAAACTGAAAGGTAAAGGAACGAAACAAAGGAATCTCACGTTAACTATATGCTTAGTTTACGGAATTATCCTAGAAGGTTTGCAACAATATGTACCTGGTCGTATGGCAGATATTTATGATTTACTTGCAAATTTTACAGGAGCCTTGTTTGGTGTAATTGTTTTTATGATTTTTATCAAAAATAAACTTGCGATTCCTAAACTAATATTATAGTTTTAGAATCTAACTGAAGAAAAGTTATGGAATTAAAGAAAACCCCTAAAGCGGATGTCGGCAAAAAAAGAACCATGTATATGGCTCTTGGCCTGATCATTAGCTTGTCCCTAACTTTATATGCTTTCGAAGCAAAGCAGTATGAAGAAGGCGAGTTGATGGATCTAGGTATGGCTCCGGATGATTTTGAAGAATTAACCGAAATACCTCCAACCGAGCAACCACCGCCACCACCGCCACCAATTAAGCAGCCTCAAATTATCGAAATTCCAGATGAGGAAGAGATTGAAGAAGAAATTGAAATTGACCTTGATGTAGAAATCACAGAAGAAACTGAGGTTGAGGAAATCATCTTCGAAGAGGAGCCAGAAGAAGAAGTGGCAGATGAAGTATTCATGATCGTAGAAGAGCAAGCTTCTTTCCCTGGTGGAAACGCTGCTTGGATGAAATACTTAAGTAAAAACCTTGAATACCCAAGACAAGCTAAAAGAATGGGTATTGATGGAGCTGTATTCTTATCTTTCATTGTAGACAAAGAAGGTAACATTTCTGATATCCAAGTTATTCGTGGAATCGGAGGTGGATGTGATGAAGAAGCCGTAAGAGTACTAAAAGAGTCTCCAAAGTGGAATCCTGGAAAGCAGCGAGGTAGAGCTGTGAAGTCCAGAATGCAATTTAGGATAGTTTTCAAGCTGAAATAAATAATGAAGCCCGCTGAGAAGTGGGTTTTATTTTAAACACAATAACTAAATAATTAGTTTTAACACTAGATAAATAGTCATGGAAATTAAGAAGAACAACTCAGTAAATTATACTCTTAAAAGAAACCTCTTTATGAGTATTGGTCTATGCATCAGTTCACTCCTTGTGTTCTCAGCATTTCAGATTAAGACAGAAATTCAACCAGATAAAATTATTGGCCATTATTCCCTGGACTCTGAAATATTTGACGAAACGCCAATAACCAAACACAAAGAACCACAGCCCCCAAAGCCTAAACCACAACCTGTGCTTATAGACATTGTTGATGATGAAATTGAAACACCAGAGATAGATATTCCCGACTTTGATTTTGAAGCAACAGATGTCATTGAAGATTACGAATCGTACGATATCCCAGATGAAATAGTCAATGACAACACCATTGTTATAGCTGAAACTCAAGCTAGCTTTCCTGGTGGTATGCAGGCTTGGGGTCAGTTTCTACATGACAATCTTAAGTACCCAAAAATGGCCAAAAGGGCTGGAATTGAGGGGAAAGTATTTCTAAACTTTGTCGTGGATAAGGAAGGAAACATATCCGATATAGAGGTTGTAAGAGGCATTGGTGCTGGTTGTGATGACGAGGCCATAAGGGTACTAAAAATGGCTCCTAAATGGAATCCTGGTCTACAAAGAGGCAATCCAGTAAAGTCAAGAATGTCTCTATTTATACACTTTGATTTAAGGTAGATATTCAGGGTGAAAATTCTCCCATAAACTCACAGTCAGATCTTCCCAGCATCTCTGGGAAGGTCAGGGTTTACAGGCAGTGCACCAATCTTTACGTTGAGCTATAATTAAGGCCTTAGAGCAAGGTAAGACTATATAATGTTTAGTAACTGCTCCTTAATCTTTTCGAGTTCGTCTTTCATGCCTACAACTAGCTTTTGGACTGGAGCATAATTAGCCTTTGAGCCAATCGTGTTAATCTCTCTACCAATTTCTTGACTGATAAACCCAAGCTTCTTTCCTTGGGAATCATCTTCGGCCATTACCTCTCTGAAATAACTTAAGTGATTCTTCAACCTCACTATCTCTTCAGAAATGTCTAGTTTCTCTATATAGTAGATCATTTCCTGCTCAAAACGATTCTTATCAAACTCATCCGAGCCTTCAATCTCTTGCTGATGCTTCTTAATTCGTTCTTTTATAACCTCTACCCTATCAGGATCGTGACTTATTATTTCTTCAAGCTGACTTGCGATACCATCTATATAACTCACTAACTCTTTTTCCAAGTTGGCTCCTTCTTGAATACGAAAGTCATCGCAATGTGCTATCGCTTGTTTTAGCAAAGGCATCAGCTGAGTCCACTGCTCTTCTAAAACTTTCTCATCAATATTAGAAGATGACATAACATCAGGACTATGCAAGGCAAGCCTGAAAATATCATTAGTAGAAGCGCCAACCTCTTGTGCCAGCTTATTATACTCCTTGTAGTATCTTCTGAACAACTCATGATTCACCTGCTCACTTTCCACGTCAGTATCTTGAGTAAGTTCAACATTAAGCGAAACCTTACCCCTTTTCAAACTATCGGAAATAAGTGATCTTATTTCTAATTCTTTGCCCTGAAAAGTTCGTGGTACTTTGAGTTGCAGATCTAAGAACTTAGAATTTAATGTTCTAATCTCCACATCGGCTTGAAAGCCATTAATCTTACCTTTTGTTCGGCCGTAGCCAGTCATAGATTTCAGCATACTCTAAAATTGAATATCAAAAATAGACTAATTCAGATGCTAAAAAAACTAGAAGTCGTATCCGAATGAAAGTTGGAGTTTTGGATCTAGGGTTTCGAAGTTGCGGATAGGGAAAGAGAAGTCAATTCTTGAGAAGAAACCGAACAACATAGTTCTTACTCCTACTCCTGTGCTTTGAAGCCATGGATTGGAGAAATTGTTTATTACGGCACTAAATGGAGAATTGTCATTCCTAATTTCCTCAATATTCAAGTTATTCTTCTTTTTAAACGGTGATAGATCATCCCAAGCAGAACCAATATCATAAAACGCAACAAACTGCAGGTTTCTCAAGAAGTTAGATTTCAAATCGCTGTTACTCATTAATTGGTTAATCGGAAACCTCAGCTCACCTGAGAATGTCATTACATTTCTACCTTGGAAAGTATTATAGTTATAGCCTCGAAGGTTAGTAAACTGATGAAATAAAACATCGCTGTTATCAAAAAGTGTTTGAAACTCTAATGGATTAATCTCAGCATTACTAGACTCTATTGTATTGAAAGCCCAGTTATCAACTCCTCCTAAAAGATACTTTTTCGGTGCATTTCCATAGTAAGACCCAAAATATGCCCTGCCTGCTAAGTAGATAGCTCTGTTTAACTTATAATAATGACGGACATCTACTTCCAAATTACTGAAGCTGAGGGCATTTTGATTCATTTTTAAATGAGTTTCATACCTAATTTTAGCCCTTGTTCCTTGGTGAAGGTTGGTTCCAGTAACAATGGTATTGTCAAAAACTAATGATGAATTAAAGCCTAAGTAATCAGAGGTAATTTCAGAAACATATTGTGCCGGATTATTACTAGGTATTAGCAATCTGATATCTCTATCTATATACTTAGTTTGAGTGAAAAATGGATTAAACTCCAGTCTTAACTTATGAGTGAAGGGGTAACTCAACCCTATATTAAATGTACTCTTGTTGAATCGTTGATTTAAAAAATTCGATGCATTCATTCTCACAATGCTCTTTCTATAGTAGCCAGCACTGAGGTCAATTCTATTTTTCAGGTACTCATACTCACCATAAACATCATAACCAGAGCTAAAGCTAAGAGGTATTAACACCCCTCCTTTAAACCTATGGTTCTGGAGATAGTCATTCATTTCAATTTCTAATAATTGAGAAAACGAACGCAGCTCGTCTATCACAAAAGTGGTAACCACATTATTAGTCTGAAACCTATTCTCGTAATTAGTAGGGCCTTGTATAGTATTGCCGGCATTAGCATTTTGGTAAATACTTAAAAAAGATCTCCCACTAACATTTGGATCTTCAGATGGCTTCTCGAACCTATAATCCCTGGTGTCAACTTTGGTCTGAGCTTCAAACTCATACGCTTCCGTATTGATAGCACCTTCCTTAAGAGAGTCTAACTTTTGAAATGGAGATCGTGTAGAAGTTGGTAGTTTTTCGGGGTTACTGAGCGAATCTAGCTGATTATATTGCTTGCCAATTCTACTCCTTCTTCTTTCTGCTAAAATTCTAGCCACTTCTAAAGCACGCCTAGGTGTAACAGGGCTAAACATTGATGAGCCTATATCGATAGTTTTCAAAAAGACAGACTCTTCTCCGTTTTGACTAGAGACAAACGCAAGCATTCTTGATTGAGGGTGGTAGTCATATGCTTTTATACCATACAAAAAGTCGGTTATTTGGACACTAGTAGAGTCGTAACCATTAAACTTATAGATATTATTTATTCCTTGTTGATCTGACAAGTAAAGCACGAAGTTTCCATCTACAACCTTAGGGCGCTTCGCTACAGCCAAGGCATTTGTAAGCTTCTTAAATGAGCTGTCCGGGTAATCTATATCATATGCATAAAGATTAAACTGATTCCCTTCAACTTCTTTTAAAGTTTGTGGACCATCTACAAATACACTATCCGTTTTCCTGTTAGATATAAATACAATCTGATTAGAGCCTGGGTAAAAAGTGATATCTCTTTCATCATAATAATCATCGCTTATTTTTCTGACCTGCCCTCTAACTAGATTATAGGTAAATGCGTTCGGAACATCGTTTATAGCTCCTGTCATAACGGCAAACCTACCACCATCTTTAAAATCAAAACTTTGTATTTTACTTAGTAATGGGATTTCTATCTTCTGCTCTCCCTTAGTACCTAATCTTTTTACAGCTACTATATTGCGACCATCTTCCGCATAAACAATACCTAATGTTGTACTATCTGCCCAACTTAATAATGGATATTCCATATCTACCTCCTGGTCATTAAGCTTTAGTCCACCATTAAAGATCTCTCTTTCATCATTATTTGCCATATTCAGCACCTTAATACTGAATTGACCCTGAGACATTCTAGAATAAGCTAAAAACTTGCCGTCAGGACTGAACTTTACGTCAGTAAAGCTCATCCCATTTCTATTCTTCCCACTAACCCTATTAGCTTCATTTGGAAGTTTATAGGACTTTCTAAGTTCAACATTAGTGTTGCTATAAAAAACCCTCCATTCTTTCATAAACTGATCAAATGGCACCCCTAAGGTTCTCTCTATACTATTCTCTTCATTACGTATTATCCTTGCTAAATTCAGAATATTAGAGATACTTCTCTGCCCATATTTTTGAGCAATAAAATTCCAAATAGATTGGCCCAAGAGGATATTCATCTCTGGCGTTAGCTTAACAAAACTATCCTCAATTGTAGTAGAAACATATTCTCTTACTGCATCGTCAGATTTACTATCCCACCCAACGGACACGTATCTGGCAATACCCCCAGTAAACCATAGTGGAATGGGATTAGTAAAGGAGCTCTGAAACATTTCGGCTATGTTTCCTCCGTAAAGCATCTCCTCTATCAGCATTTCGGTAATGCTGTAAATAACCTTTTCTTTAAATGAGGTGTAGTCACCAGAGTAAGCCAACTCAACTTGCGACTGAACAAAATCGGTTTGACCACCCACAGTAAAATCACCAGCATTAACCCCAACGTTACTCTGCTGTTTGTCTACAACTGAGTTATAGAGGAATACTCGAATTTTCGCAAATGGTGGGTATCCGATGGTTTCTGTAATTCGGCTAAACTCTTCTTCTAGGTATTCTATTGTCTTGTAAGCAATATCTCTACCTCCATTATAGAAGTAAACCTCAAAATTTTCAGAGGCATAGTAGCTCCAATCGAAATACTTGTATTGGATTCGGTTCTTACCAAACTCTACTTTATAGGTTTGAGCCTGTGTCTGAGGTGTAGCAATGAATAAAATCAGTGCAAAAAAAGATGCTTGAAGTAGCCTAGTATAATCTCTCACCATATATGGTTACTGAAGAAACAATTAAAATAACGAAAAAAACCTTTTAATATTGACCTCGGCATCTAAAGGTTGTTCATCTTCCATATGCTCAACCAATTGCTTGGCATAAAATGGAGCTAGAGACACTCCTTTTGTACCTAAACCATTAAAAATCCAAATCCCCTTCTCTACTGGATGTTCTCCAATAAAAGGTTTTCGGTCTTTTGTTGCTGGTCGAACACCTGCTTTTTGGTCAATCACCTCAAAGTCGAAATTTATCAACTTTTCAACCCTTTGTATTAACTCGTCTTTTGCCTTTTTGGTTGGAAGTTCATTGAGTTCATTATGCTCATAAGTAGAACCACATTTCATGAAACCGTTACCGAGAGGTATTACAAATACACCTCTGTTATAAATTACCCTTGGAGAAACGTCAGATTTCATAAAAAGCAACTCTCCCTTTACCAAACTAAATGGCAACCATGAGAAGTATGGGTTATCGACCCCGAGTCTTCCGTCACAAAATATTATTCGTTTAGCCGTCACTCCCTTGAATGAACAGCCCTCTGTTAACTTCTGGAATTGAGTAAAATGAAAATCAGATTCAATTAGCTTCTTACTTCTTCTCAGCTTGTCTTTAAATGCTTCTAAAAAAACTGAAGTATCCAAGTATCCTGATTTACTCAGCAATAAGCCACCATAAGGATTAGACACTTCATTAGTCCATTCAGGTTTGGATTTAATCTCTTTAATATAATTCGAGTATTGATTTTCGGCACTTTTTGCCATCCACTCATTCTGCTCTTCTATGGAAAAAAACGGTCTATAAATCGGAGTATCAAACAAAAAACTGGTCTTCAACTCTGATTCCAGTCCCATATAATAAGGTATGAGATAATCGAAAAGCCTGTCGCAATTCCAAGTTTTAACCATTTGCCTTCCGGTAATAGGGTTGTATAACCCTCCAGCCACCTTAGAAGAATTAGATTTGGTGGCATCGTCTACAACCATCACCTCTTTTCCTGCTTTTAATAAATGGTCAGCCAGCACACTCCCAGCAATTCCAGCCCCTACAATCAGATAGTCAACCCGCATGCTGTGAAATTATTGAAGTATTTTTGATTACTCTTGAATAATCAATGAAATTTAGAGCTTTCAAAAATTTGAATACATGGAGGTAATTAAATTCACTTTTAACCCTTTTATGGAGAATACATACATTCTTCATGATAGTGGCAAAGGAGTAATCATAGATCCGGGCTGCTATGACCCAGCTGAAGAACGAGCACTGATTGAGTGCATTGAAGATAAAAGTATTCAGATTGAGAAAATACTCAATACCCATGGTCATATAGACCATGTATTGGGTAACGCCTTTGTTAAAAGGCAATTTGACGTGCCTTTATGGGTTGGAGAACACGATGCTGCAACCTTAAAATCTGTAGAAGCCTATGCTTCTAGCTATGGATTTCAAAAGTATACACCATCTACACCAGATCAGTTCTTAAAAGAAGGTGATGAAATTAAAGTTGGAAATGGAACTTTGAAGGTGCTCTTCGCCCCTGGACATGCTCCTGGTCATATAGCATTTTACAATGCTGTTGACGGTTTTATAATTGGTGGAGATGTTCTGTTTCAAGAAAGCATCGGAAGAACGGACCTTCCTGGAGGGGATTTTGATACATTAATGGAAAGCATTAAAACCCAGTTCTTCACTCTTCCTGATGAAACAGTTGTTTACTCTGGTCATGGAGAAGAAACAACCATAGGTCACGAGAAACTATACAATCCTTTTTGTAAGCTAGTATGAGTTGGATCAAAAAGAATATCCCAAACCTATTCACCTTAGGTAATCTTTGCCTTGGAGTCTTAGCTATTCAGCAAATTCTAACGAAACCTGAAAACAGTGAGCCGGTAGTTCATCTATACGTATTCCTGGCAGCTTTTTTCGATTTGCTAGATGGGGCCGTGGCGCGGGCCTTAAAAGTATCTTCAAAGTTAGGTGTACAGCTAGATTCACTTGCTGACCTAATTACATTTGGAGTATTGCCAACCTTCATCTACGCCTCAATGTACCCCATTCAAGGCTGGGGATATCTAATTTTGTTGGTTCCAGCTTGTTCCGCTATAAGACTTGCAGTATTCAATATCTCTGAAGATCAACATACAAGCTTTAAAGGTATTTCTACAACAGCACACGGCCTATTCGTCTCAACGCTTCCCATAATAGTATGGCAGGGAGAGAGTTACTTTGGGAAGAGTTTAACTGAAACACCTATAGCATGGGTAATCATGGCCGTATTCTTTTCTTATCTAATGGTATCTCCTTTAAGAATGATATCTCTAAAATTCAAAGGCTTTGGTTTCGCTTCTAATTGGGAAAAGTACATATTACTTGTGTCAGGTTTAGTTCTAGCCATTACTCTACAGTATCAGGCTGCTCCATGGATAATGATAATCTATCTATTGCTCTCTATAATCACTAACTTTAAGAGACCCGAAAATGCGAACAAATAGGGTTTGTCGTTATTCAATTGTCATATTCAAACTTTGAAGCGCTTAAACCTACTTCTTATTTCTTTACTGCTAATTCCGCAATGCCTTTTGTGCCAGAGCAGTGTTTTAGGCTCTGGTAAATGGGTGAAAATGTCGTTCTCGGAGTCTGGAGTATACAAAATCACATGGAATAAGCTCAGAGAATTTGGTTTTGATCCATCAGATATAGACCCCAAAAACATAGCTATCTATGGTCAGAACGGGGGTATGCTTGCGCAAAGCCTAAGCGAAAATCGCTACATAGACCTCCAAGAAAATCCTATCACGGTAGTTGGTGAGTCCGATGGCGTATTTGGTGAAAACGACTACATATTGTTTTATGTAGATGAGATTAACCAAGTAGATTATGACGCAAATTCCGATCAATTCAACATAACCAGGAACCTATACACGGATGAAATCTTCTATTTTCTGACTATTAAGAACGAGCCAGGACTTAGGTTAGAAGCAAAACCAGACTTAGGAAGCTCAGGTAATTTAGTAAAATCGGCTAGACAGCTTGTATACCACGAGTCAGATGAGACAAACATTCTTTCCTCTGGAAGAGAATGGTTTGGCGAACAACTGAATGCCATTAACTCAATCAGCTTTCAACATCAGACACCCAGTCTGTCACCTAATAGTACCGTCAAAGTATTTGCAGAATTTTTAAGCCAAGCCTATGTATCTACTAGCTTAGACATACAAATTAATAACAATGCTTTGGGCACTCTTAATTTTGAAGCCATACCAAACTCACAATATGCAGTTAAAGGAAACCTTCAGAATAATACATTCAGCATTAGCAGTACTCAAATAGATGACTCTCAAATAAACGTTCAATTCACCTATAATAGAAACGGAGCCAATAGTTCTGTAGCATACTTGAACAAGTACTGGGTTGACCTTCCGATTGAACCAGTTTTCACAAACAATCCATTAATTTTAAGATACCCAGCGCAAAACTCAGGCATTTCAACTTTCTCCATTAACAGTAATGCAAGTGCTCATCAAGTATGGGATGTCACCGATCCTACGAATATTAAAGAGCAGCAACATTCAGTCATCGATAACAAGATTACCTTTTCTACTTTCAGTAATACATACACTGAATTTATGGTCTTTAATTCGAACAATCTACCTGAGCCAGATTTATACGAAGACTTACAGAATCAAGACCTCAAATCATCAGTTGCAGTCGATTTTTTAATCATTACTCACGAGAGTTTACATTCGGAAGCTCAAAGACTTGCTGATTTTCGAAATTCCCACGATCAACTTTCTGTTCAAGTAGCCACTGTAAATCAGATTTACAATGAGTTTAGTGCTGGCCGACAAGATGTATCAGCAATAAGGAATTTCATCAAATACAAGTACGATCAAGGCACCTTAAAATATGTACTTTTCTTTGGTAAAGGATCCTACGATTACAAAGACCGAATAGAAGAAAACACCAATTTGGTACCCATTTACGAATCAAGGAACTCTATACATCCCTTGCTCACTTTTGCTTCAGACGATTTTTATGGCTTCTTAGAAAACCATGAAGGAGAATGGGAAGAATCTACCGCAGGAGACCACTCTCTAGACATTGGCGTGGGACGTATACCTGCCAAGGATTTAGCACAAGCTAAAAAGGCCGTAGATAAAATAATACTTTACCAAACTAGCCCAAGTACCTTAGGCGACTGGAGAAGTAAAGTACTTTTTGTTGCAGACGATGGTGATAGAAACATTCACCAACGAGATGCTGACCAGTTAGCTACGCTAGTCGACACCTCTTTTCAACAGTTTCAAATCAGAAAGCTCTATTTAGATGCATTTAAACAAGAACGCTTACCTTCTGGTGAAACCTCAAGAGATGCAGAAAAAGCACTAATTGAGGCAGTCAATGAAGGACGATTAATCATCAATTTTACTGGCCATGGTGCAGAATTTGGTTGGATGCAAGAGAGAATTCTCACTTTCGAACTAATGGAAGAATGGAGAAACACCTACAAGCTTCCATTTCTTATAACCGCTACTTGCGAATTTGGAAGAAATGACGACCCCTTAACTGAATCTGGCGCAGAAAGACTGATCTTTAAAAATGTAGGTGGAACAATAGGGCTCTTGACCACTACAAGGCCCGTGTTTTCTAGTACGAACTATAGGCTGAACCAAGCACTCTATGGAACCATGTTAAATAAGCAAGGGGATGAATACCAAAGGCTCGGAGATGTAATCAAATACACTAAAAACAACTCGTTAGAAGGAAGTCTCAATCGTAATTTTATTCTACTTGGTGACCCCAGTATGAGACTGTCATATCCTAAAAACGAAATAAGTGTTACGGCTATTAATGGTAAGACTCCGTCCAAAAAAGATACAATCAAAGCACTTCAACCAGTTACTATAGAAGGTCAAATTACCGCAGGAGGTCAATTGAATTCTAGCTTTCAAGGCACCATTGGCTTTACTTTGTTTGATAAGTCTCAAGAGAAGACCACAAGGGGCTCCGAAAACCCTCCATTTCAGTTCCAAGAAAGAGATATAGTTCTATTTAAAGGAATGGCCTCGGTAACCTCCGGAAAGTTCAAGCTTGATTTCATTGTCCCTAAAAATATCAATTATGCTTTCGGTGAAGGTAAAATGCTAGTATATGCAATTGAAAACAATGAGAATTCTGATGCTTTGGGAAGCAATCTAAACTTCACACTGGGTGGTACCTTTGAAAACCACCTAGTAGACAATACCCCGCCTGAAATACGAATCTTCTTAAACGACACCTTAAAGGCAGTAAGTGGAATCTATGATCAAAACGTAAAAACCATAATTAAGCTCTCTGATGAAAGTGGAATTAATATTTCGGAATCAGTATTAGGTCAGAGTTTAACTCTCAACTTCAATGACAGTCTCACTTTCAACTTGAATGATCGCTACAGCGCTCAACTCGACAACTACAAGAAAGGTATTGCAGAATTGGATCTTGAAGATCTTAGTACAGGCAAATACACACTCACTGTATCTGCTAGAGATGTCCATGGTAATTCATCATCCAAAACAGTAGAGTTTGAGATTAGAACCAAAAGTTCATTTATTACAGAAATAAAAAGCTATCCTAACCCGTTTATAGATGAAACCTTCTTTAGTGTTGGGCACAATCTTTTGGGAGAAAATCTAAATCTAGAGATTGAAATACTAAACAGTAGAGGTCAACCTGTCAATAATTTACTGACAGAAATATTGAGTGCAGAAGAGACAATACAACTTAAATGGGATGGTAAAAACCACCATAAACAAAGTCTCGAAGCAGGAATATATTTTTACACACTCAGGTTGGCATCAAATACTACAGGAAAAAGCGACTTTGTACGCGGAAAACTGATAATTTCGAATTAACTATATAGTACTATCTTTGAACAAAAATTTCATGCGAAATAGGCTCATCATTCTCACCACAATTATTACCTATTTTTCGGTCAATGTATACGCTCAAAACTCAGGAACCATTAGTGGTCAAGATACAGATCGCAATGTAATAGCAACAGCTGTCCCGTTTTTAACAATCGCTCCAGACCCTGTTTCTGGCGCCATGGGCGATGTAGGAGTAGCAACCACACCAGACATAAACTCCACTTTCTGGAACCCAGCTAAGCTTACGTTTATCAACCAAAACTCTGGACTAGGTTTAACCTTTACCCCTTGGCTAAAGAAGTACGTAGACGATATGTCTTTGTCTTACCTTTCTGGCTATAAGAAACTCGATGATGAACAAGCCTTTGGTGCTGCTCTAACCTATTTCAACCTTGGTGATATTGAGCTCACTAATGGAAACGGGCAACCAATAGGAAGCTTTACTCCGAGAGAATTTGCTATATCTGCCTCATATTCTAGAAAACTTAGCGACAATTTAAGCATAGGGGTTACTGGTAAGTACATTCTCTCTAACCTGTCTGGAAACATTACTACAAGCCCTGTAACCGATCCAAAACCAGGAACAAGCATCGCTGCCGACATTGGAATCTACCACAACCAACAAATTACAGTTTTCAATAAGCAGTCATTACTGGCTTTAGGAGCTTCTATTACCAATATCGGTTCCAAAATATCTTACAATAGTGCAGATGAAGAGGACTTCATACCTACCAACCTAAGGATAGGGAGTTCACTTTCTTCATTTTTAGATCCTTATAACAAAATCACTTTAGCCTTAGACCTCAATAAACTGATGGTACCAACTCCGCAAGCTGATGGGTCACATCGCGACAAAGGATTACTAGCAGGTATGTTCGGATCATTCGGAGACGCTCCAGGCGGCTTCAAAGAAGAAATTCAAGAAATAATGTATTCAGTGGGAGCTGAGTATGAATATCGCGAAACTTTCGCTTTAAGAGCTGGGTATTTCTACGAACATGTAAACAAGGGAAATAGAAAATATTTCACCGCTGGCGTGGGCTTTAAGTTGCAGAAGCTAGAGCTTAACTTTTCCTACCTAGTACCTCAATTGCAAGAGCATCCATTAGCCGAAACTCTAAGATTTGGAGCTATTTTCAATTTTACGAAATCAGAAGACAAATAATATATGCTTGATAGAACTCAGGCACCCCCAATTCGTCAGGTAAGTAACATCACTCTTCCCGAGATTGAGGACTATGACCTTGGTCAAGGAGGAAAACTCTATCTTCATAGAGAGAGTAACACCAATGCGTTTAAGGTTGAAATACTAACGAAGGCAGGAAACATTTCTGCTAAAAATGCAGCTAGTGTTCAATTAACACTTAAAATGCTAGCTGAAGGCACCAAAAAACGCACTGGTCATCAGCTATCTGAACAAATAGATTCTCTTGGGAGCTTTTTAGAAATCAGCCCAAGTTTTGACCATTCTTCCGTGGCCATCTACGGACTGAAAAAGCATTTTAAAGAGAACCTAAGCCTCTTATCTGAAATGCTCTATACTCCTGAGTTCAATCAAAAGTCTTTAAAACTATTAAAAGAAAGAGAGATCAATAAATTACAGATGAACCTTGAAAAGGGCTCCTACCTTTCTTCTACAAATTTAAGAAAGACACTCTTCAACGGTCATCCTTATGGTTATATCCTATCTATCGAAGACTTAGAATCAGTCTCAATTGATGAAATAAAAGCTCTCTATCAAAGTAGTGTTTTATCATTTGATGTCTATCTATCTGGAGATATTCCGATTGACGCAGTTCAGGTTATTCAGCATTTATTCGGCACAAACATTCAGTACACTACAAGATCCGGTTTAGAGCACTTCCAAGCTTTTGGAGAAAGCATCTGTCACCGCGACAAGAAGTTTGTTCAGAGCTCCATTAAACAAGGAAAAAGGCTATTCAACCGATCACACCCTGACTATCTGAAATTTATGGTTAGCAATGAAATTTTAGGTGGGTACTTCGGTTCAAGGTTAATGAAAAATATAAGAGAAGAAAAAGGTTACACATATGGAGTCTACTCTTCCCTATACTCTCTTAAGCACGCTGGTTACTTCCTTATTTCTACAGATGTCAAAGGAGAAAACGAAAAAGAAACCCTTGAAGAAATCAGTAGAGAAATATACACTCTTCAAGACCAACTTATTCAAGAATCCGAATTGGAAACGGTAAAGAACTATATGTGTGGTTCTTTCATTAACTCTTTTAGTTCACCATTCGCTGCAATCACCAAATTCAAAACGGTGAATACTCAAGAAGTGGAATTTAGCTTCTATGAGCAATATATTGACCAAGTATTAAACACAACTGCACAAGATGTTTTGGGCTTAGCTTGTAAATATCTAGATCCTGCCTCTCTTAGAACTAGCATAGCAGGACCATTCAAAGAACCTAGCCTATAAGTTTTTACAGATTCATCATCTGGAGTACGTTGTTAAACCAGTCGAGGTAGCTAGCTGGTATTCTTTATCAACCTATAAGTACTGAAGAACAATCCATTCCACTTCAATTTAAGAAGATAATAGTTGTGATAGTAGCTATCATGCAAAGAGTTTGAGTGATAAGCCGAAGCTAAAAAATATTCACTACAAAAGGACACGGAGTTTCACCCGTTCATCAAATTCCTCCTACTGACAGCTAAAAAAAATGGGCATAAAAAAAGGGTCACTTAAAAAGTGACCCTTAGATCAATAAGGTTGGCGACTACTTACTCTCCCACCGGTAAAGGCAGTACCATCAGCGCAAGTGGGCTTAACTTCTCTGTTCGGAATGGAAAGAGGTGGGCCCCACCGCTATAATCACCATAAAATCTTAAATATTTTATGACATATTAATTGTAAGAGTATCACACAAGATTAGGTGTTGCAGGCTGTCCCTGTAAACAAGGACAGCCATGCGTTACGGAAAGTCTACGGGTAATTAGTACTGCTCAGCTATGACATTTCTGCCTTTACACCTGCAGCCTATCAACGTCATCATCTATAACGTCCCTTAAAGGAAGTCTCATCTCGAGGGGAGTTTCGCACTTAGATGCTTTCAGCGCTTATCTCTGCCCAACGTAGCTACCCAGCAATGCACCTGGCGGCACAACTGGTACACCAGCGGTTAGTCCAACTCGGTCCTCTCGTACTAAAGTCAGGTCCTCTCAAACTTCCAACGCCCACAACAGATAGAGACCGAACTGTCTCACGACGTTCTGAACCCAGCTCGCGTGCCACTTTAATGGGCGAACAGCCCAACCCTTGGGACCTTCTCCAGCCCCAGGATGTGACGAGCCGACATCGAGGTGCCAAACCTCCCCGTCGATGTGAGCTCTTGGGGGAGATCAGCCTGTTATCCCCAGAGTACCTTTTATCCTTTGAGCGATGGCCCTTCCATGCGGAACCACCGGATCACTATATCCGTCTTTCGACCCTGATCGGCTTGTAGGCCTCACAGTCAAGCACCCTTTTGCTATTGCACTCTGCGCACGGTTACCAAGCGTGCTGAGGGTACCTTTGAAAGCCTCCGTTACTCTTTTGGAGGCGACCACCCCAGTCAAACTACCCACCACACACTGTCTCCCTTTAGGGATTAGGCATCAGATAAATAAAGGGCGGTATTTCACCAACGACTCCAACATGCCTAGCGACACGCCTTCAAAGTCTCCCGCCTATCCTACAC
>NZ_CP139724.1:2112500-2500000 GCF_034376045.1 Roseivirga spongicola | reverse complement strand
AAGGCATCTTGATAAAGAGCGTATTCTAAGGTTTCAAGAGAACCCATTACAACCTTATTCGCAACCCCTTCTAATTTAGTAGCCACTAACATATATGCCCATGTTGGCACAATAGCATCTTCAGAACAAGTGAGCGCAATGTTCTTTCCCTCGTACTTAGACCAATCGTGTTCCTTCACGAATTCTCTTAAATCCTTTTCGCGCAAAATCATTCCTTGAAAAAGGTTTTGCGCCAAATCATAAACTTCCCTTTCGCCTTTGTGATAATAATCTTCTAAATCGATTGTGACCAAAGGACTTGAGGCCACTCTATTTATTATTTCTTCTGCCATTACAATAATGATTTAGGCTTTGTTGCCTGAAACTCTTTCAAATAAACTGGTTCAAAGTATGCCAAGTCTTCCACCTGATTATTCTCTAACTTTTGAAAAGCCAAAACACCAACTGCCCATGCAGATGGTGATAGATCTTCGATAAATTCTGAATTTGACAGAGAGACCACCTCTTTGAACTTACCTGAACCGTTACCAAAAAATAACACAAAAGCATCTCCTAGAGTTTCTTGAAAGCTCTCTTGATTCAAGATTTTCGGATGTGGAGCCTGCAGCTCATCTAAACTCGAATTATACACCGCGGTGTAGACCTCCATCCTTCTAGCATCAATCATAGGACACAATAAAGCACTAGGTTTGGAGGTTGCTTGCACCTCATATGCCATCGCCTTCAATGTACTAATACCAATTAAGGGAACACCTAATGCGTAACAAAGTCCTTTAGCGGTAGACACTCCAATTCTCAAACCTGTATAAGACCCGGGCCCTTCTGAGATAGCTATTGCTTCTATATCGGACATAGCCCTACCCGACTCTTCAAGCACTTCTCGGATAAGAATGGTTAAGTGACTCGCATGAGACTTATCTTCTAACAGCTTCCTTGTGGCTATAACTTTTTTTCCGTCTGTAATGGACACAGAACAAACAGTGGTAGAAGTTTCTATACTTAGAATCAAAGGCATTTTAAATTAATTGAATCAGTTTATCGATAATGACAACCATTACGAATGCCACAAAGATATAACTGATTGTTTTTCCCGACAGTCTTCTGGCGACAGAAACACCAAATGGGGAGGCAATAACGACTCCGAGCGATAGAATAAGAGCTAGTGGCCAAACAATATATCCTGAGTAGTATTTGGCAGAATCAAAGCTAGTGACTGCAAAAACGTTCATTAACGTAAGACTGAAAGACGTAATGAATATAACTCCAAGAGAGATTGACTTGGCTTTCTGCATAGTCATTTTGAAACCTGTATTTAGCACTGGGATGATAATGGTACCACCTCCTAAACCAGACAATGCCGCAACAGCTCCGGCTGCACTACCTATAAATGAAAAACCTAGCACACCAGCTTTCTTATCTTCACCCTCGACTCTCTCAATTTTTGCTTGCCGCAATGTTCTCCAAACGATAAGCACCATTAAGCATATAACCACTATGTTGAATTCTGTTTTTTGGTATGCAGGGGTATTGACGAAAAAATACAGAATAGCCAAACTCACCAAAGTACCGAAGAAGCCAATACTCAAGACTTCCTTGGTATAGAACTCACCTCTTTTCCATAAGGCAACATTACCAGACAAGGCTGCGAACATGGTTCCGAAAATAGAATTAGCTATTGTGAGCTGAACTATATCTGAAGAGGGAAAGCCCATTGAATTTAAGAGATAAGGAAGCACTAAGACATACATTACCCCACCACCTATACCAATCAGACCTGCTAAAAAGCCTCCGATAAGCCCCATTAAAAACAGTAACAAATACGACTCCATTGACTACTGACCAGAAAGAGTCTGATTGTAGGTACTGGAACTTGAGAGCACCTCTATTGCCTTTTGAATATCTTTATCGAAGCTAAATGAGACCTCAATTTTCCCCGGCTCTAAAAACTGCCTTGTTACAAACTCTTCCTTCAGCAAAAACATGATTTCTGCTTTACTTTTTTCTAAGTCTAATAGCACATCTTTAGTCAAGGCCTTTTCTAGGCCACCCAACTGAGCAGCAATTCTATTTAACTCACCTACATCTTCTGCAGCAATCCTCAATTGATCTATTTCATCTTGTAAGGGATGACTATAACTAAACTCCTTATCCACAACCCATGCCTTGAAGTCAGTGAACACTGATTCTGGCAACCTATAAGTTACTGGATTATCAATCTCACCCAGTTGGTCATTATACTCATTTGCGAATCGGAAAATTAGGTCTTCGCTTAGCAACCCGATAGCTACGGGAGAGAACCTCCGCCTTTCTACAGAAAAATCTGGGTCTACCCCTCCTCCATCATAAACCAACCTACCATTATTCGTTTTGAAACCTGTTTTAAGGGAGTCTGCAATTTTTCCAACCGAGCCATCATCATTTCTAGTGCTATAGTCTATTGCCTGAATACAGCGACCACTCGGAGTATAGTATTTAGCAATAGTCACTTTCATCTGCGAATTATAGGAGAGCGGCAATGTTCTTTGCACAAGCCCTTTCCCAAAAGATTTTCTGCCAATTAGTACGCCACGGTCGTAATCTTGCATCACTCCAGCAACAATTTCAGAAGCAGACGCACTAGAACTATTAATTAATACTGCCAATGGGATTTCTGTGTCAGTTGCCGCATTTAAAGTTTTATAGGTAGCATTCATTTCTTCTAGCTTACCTTTTGTAGTAACCACCAACTCACCTTTGTCAATAAAAATGTTCGAGATATTAACCGCTTCATTCAACAATCCTCCGCCATTATCTCTTAAATCTAAAATCACCTTTTTAGCCCCTTCCTTTTTCAGTTCTCGTAAAGCAGCCTTCACTTCTTTCCCTGCGGCATCTCTAAACCCTGTAAGTTTTATATATCCAACCTCCTCGTTCACCATTCCGCTATAAGGAACATTAGGCAGTTCAATTTTCTCGAAATCAACTTTGAAATCTATTTGTCCTTGCCCTGGTCGCTCCACCTTAATATTTACTGATGAAGATGCCTGACCTCGAAGGTAAGTACCCGCCTTATCATAATCATTGCTTACATCTACACCATCTATTGAGAGAATTACATCGCCTCTTTTCATCCCTGCCTTTTCCGCGGGATAGCCTTTATTCGGCAAAATGACAGTAACCTCACCTCCATTTCTCTCTCCAATAATGGCCCCAATCCCTCCAAACTGACCAGTATTCTCCGTTCGAACATCCTCAATCTGATCTTCAGAATAATAAACGGTATAAGGATCCAATGAAGTCAGCATTGCATCTATACCTGTGCGCATTAGCGTGTTCGGGTTAAGATCATCTACATAGTTGGCATTTACCTCCTTATACATGGTGGCGAAAATGTCCAGGTTCTTAAGGATTTCGAAGTATTTGTCGTTTTGACGAAGAGATGCCGCACTTAGCACCATCACTCCAAGCACTAGACAAACGATGATCTTTTTCATAATCAAAGATTTGTTTCAGGATTAGAACGGAAGATAACAGATCATGTTTTTGAATAAAATCATTTTGATGTAGATGGGTTTAAAAACAAAAAAACCTCCGAAGGTCTCTCCGAAGGTTTTTAAACTACAATTAGTTTTAGTTTAAGATATGGCCAGTTTTTCTTTTGCTTTATCTACTCCATTTTTAGTAGAATTTGCAGCCTTTTCAAGTGAGTCGTTATAAGTCTCTTTGGCAGACTTTGCTTTTACTTCAGCTTCTTCCTTAAGGTTATCTACCATGTCATTGGCTCCTTCTGCAATTTTCTTTCTAGTATTTTTTCCGCTGTCAGGCGCTAGCAAAATACCTGTGACAGCTCCTGCTGCAACTCCTGCTACTACACCTGTGATGATTTTTGCTGTATTATTCATAGTCTTTCTGAGATTTAAGTTTAGAAATATTTTACTCAGAGAAGTTGCAAAGACTATTCCACAGGAAAGAACTGCTATTAAATTGATTAAAGGTGCATTTATTTAGAAACCGGCTCTCAGAATGAAAAAAAGGCTTTCAATATGAAAACCTTAAGCTAATTCTTTGTTCAACCTATCTAGAGATTTCAAAAAGCGCTTTTGAATAAATTTAAAGTCGGGCATATCATTAGAAGTGTAAACAAATGCCAACACAAGATGATCAGATTGAACTTGAGACTTATTCAGTCGGTAAGCCTCTTTCATTAGTCGCTTTATTCTATTGCGCGTTACTGCAGACTTGAATTTCTTTTTAGAAACAGAGAATAGCACCTGAGGCGGCTTAGAGGCATCTTCCTTGACAAGGAAAGTCACTCTAAACGGATACAAATAAAAATAGGAGCCTTCGTTAAAAAGCTCCTCAATTAATTTCTTGCTATGTAGTCTCTCCTCTTTAGGGAAAGTGAATTTCAAATCAGTTATAGCGCTTTCTGTCACGAGGTCAAGTTAACAAACCTCCGATCAAGAATTAGGCTTTGTGTCTTCTTTCGTCAGACACAGTCAACTTGTGACGGCCTTTAGCTCTTCTACTAGCCAAAACTCTTCTTCCTCCTGGAGTCTCCATCTTAGCTCTGAATCCGTGCTTGTTTCTTCTTTTTCTCTGCGAAGGTTGGAATGTTCTTTTCATTTTCTACTGCGTCTAATTGCAAAAGGACTGCAAAGATAGATAGTCTTTTTTTATTTGCCAACCTCTGCTTAAAATTGTTGAAGAAAAGATTCGCTATGCCAAAATATAAATTCAGTTACCAGAACCCTTTGAGCCATTTCTTGCATGTAGAAACGGTTTTCAATAACCTTAATGGGTCAGTTACGCTACATCTGCCTTTATGGAGGCCAGGTCGTTATGAGATTCAAAACTTCCCGAAACGCATCAGAGGTTTTAAAGTAACTGACAACAAAGGTAAACAGCTTCCTTTTAAGAAAACAGCAAAAGGCACTTGGACTGTAGATTTACAAGAGAGCTATTCTCTTAATGTTCAGTATGAATATTTTGCTGGACTTATGGATGGAGGAAACACCTGGTTAGACGATGAGCAACTTTATATTAACCCTGTTAACTGCTGCATGTACGAACCCTCACTAATGAATGAGGAAATTGAGCTCGAACTTGACTTACCTTCGGACTACACTCTAGCCTCTGGACTAAAACCAAACGGCAAGCATCAACTCTTGGCTAAGTCTTACTACCAATTGGTAGACAGCCCTATTTTCGCGAGCAATAAGCTAAGAACGGTTAACTACTCGATAGAAGGGTATGAATTCTATATTCACATTCAGGGCGATGTACCACAGTCTGACCAACAGGTAATTGACGATTTTGCCCCTTTTACCAAAAAGCAGATCGAAGTAATGGGAGGCTTTCCTTGCAAGCATTACCATTTTCTAATTCAGAGCCTACCTTACAAAGCCTACCATGGAGTAGAACACTGGAACTCAACGGTTATCTGTTTAGGCCCATCGGAAGATTTGAGTAAACGAGAGCTTTACAAAGAATTACTCGGTGTAAGCTCACATGAGTTATTCCATACTTGGAATGTAATTCGAATGAGGCCAAAGGAAATGACTCCTTACAATTTTCAGGGGGAAAACTATCATGAGACTGGCTTTATTACTGAGGGGCTGACCACCTATTATGGCGACCTTTTCCTTATCAGGTCGGGCGTTTTTAGTCTTGAAGAATATTTAGGCGAAGTGAACAAATTGCTAAAACGCCACTATGAAAACGAAGGCAGAAAGAACTATTCTGTTGCTGAATCTTCTTTCGATTTATGGCTAGATGGCTACGAGGCAGGTATTCCTGCCAGGAAAGTTTCTATATATAATGAGGGCGCTCTGGCTGCCATGATTCTAGACCTAAGCATTCGCAACAAGTTTAACAATGAAAAATCGCTCGATGATGTGGTAAAGACCTTATGGATATTAAGAGGTGAAAATCTCTCGGGCTACACTTATCAGGATTATCAGCAGGTAGCTGAAGAGGTTTATGAAGGTTCTTTAGGTTCATACTTTGAGGAAATAATTTCTGGCACCACTCCTTACGAGAACTATCTCAAAGAGCTATTTGAGGAATTCGGTTTAGACTTTAAGTTGACTTCGACCCAAAAGCCTGAAGAAAGGCATTATGGCTTTAGGCTCATTGACGGAAAGATCGCCATTATTGCCCCAGACTCACCTGCTGAAGCAGTATTAAGTTTGGGAGATCAAATACTTAAGGTGAATGGCGAAGACTTGAAGAATGAGTTTCCCGGTTCTGAAAGTATAGAGCTGAAGATTATGAGAATGGGCAGAAAGAAATCTATTCGACTTGAGTCGGGTGAGAGTGAATACTTTCAGGTTTATCAGGTTCAGATGGGTCACGGACCAAATGAGCTTCTAAAAAGATGGCTAGAGCTTGAGTAAAAAAAGAAGGCTGCTCTTCTCACGAAAAGCAGCCTTCTTTTTTAATACGTTATTCAATTAATTAAATATAGAATCGTCTATACCCTCATTAATTTTAACCTCGTTGATTACAAATTCCATAGGAACTGGTAGTGCAGCAGTTTTAACGGAGAGCTTCTTAGGCAATTTGATACCATTGTACTCAGTATAATCAGAATAAGAATAGGTACCATTCTGACCTAAATCTGACTGAACCTTTAGGCCAGTTTCAACATCATAGTACTCCATAGCTGTAAACGAACCAATGGTTACATCTACTCTATGCGCATCTTTTCCGTCTATCTTTTTCAAGCCCTTATACTCGGCTGAGAATCCTTCTTTCAAGTAGAATCTTTCACCAAACATTACAGCAAAGTACTTCAATGCATCTACCTGCGGGCCTTGTACCGGAATGGTTTGTCCACCTGCTATAACCTTTGCAGAACCAGCATTATATACTTGCTTCTGCTCTCCCATCATAGGGATAGTGGTTGCGTCTACAAACTTATCTGGAGATTTTTGATAAACCGTTCTAGATATCTCTAAAGATTGCCCTCCCATATTTAAAGTGGCATTAGCAGAATACTCTAAAGTCTCAACCCCATCTAAGGCAGCTTTACCTCCTATGGCCTCAATATAGTCAGCTATGATACTCTCCACAGAAACGTCTCCGGAGATCACCACTTTAGTTGGGTCATCCACCACATTTCCAAATGCATCGTAGTAAGTGATTTCCCCGAAAGGCTCTAGCTTAGAAGCTACCTCTTCGGCCTTACCTACTACTACAATATTAGCCTTATCAGGTCTGATATATTTCTTGGCCACCTCAAGTAAATCTTCTCTGGTTACGGCATCCACTCTTTGAAGATAAGTAGCATAGTAATCATCTGGCAGATTATTCAACTCAGTATTCAGAGCAAAGCTGGCCACAGTACCTCTTCCTTCTAAAGACCTAGCAAAAGAACCTTTAGCCGAATTCTTAGCAAGGACAAACTCTTCTTCTGTTACTAATTCTGAAGTGATTTTGTTGAGTTCGTACATAAACTGAGTAAGCGCGCTATCGGTCACTTCATTTCTTACACTTGCACCAGCATTGAAAATAGCACTGTAGCGGCTAGAACCAATACTTGAGTTAGCACCGTAAGTGTAACCTTTATCTTCTCTCAAGTTCATGTTGAGACGAGTAGAAAGGCCTCCTCCTCCAAGAATAGTATTCAGTAAAGACAGCTTAACTACATCTGGTGTGCCTGGCTTATTATCTATTGGGTAACTAATGCTAATTACAGACTGCACAGAAGAAGGTCTGTCTACAAAAGAGATGTTAGTCTTAGTAACCATTTCAGGAGCTTCAAACTCTTCTTTTTGAACCTCGCCAGACTTCCATGAACCAAAGTAATCTTTGGTTAAGCTCTGAGCCTCTTTCTTAGTAATGTCTCCTACAATAACTAAGTAGGCAATATTTGGCTTGAAATACTTAGCATAATGCTGCTTAAGATCTTCAAGTGTAATATTCTTAAGACTCTCTTCAGTAACAATTTCTCCATAAGGATGATCTTTTCCGTAATTGACAATACCCCTTACGTTAGCTGCAATTGCATCTGGATTATCTAAAGACTGCTTAATACCTGTTAAAGACTGCTCAATTGCTCTGTCGAACTCATCTTCTGGAAAAGCAGGGTTATACAGCACATCCGTCATTAGTTTCAGAATGTCTTCTTTATACTTCGAAAGAGAAAACGCACTGATTGAAGAAGACCCCACATTAAGAGAAGCCCCCATAAAGTCTACTTCTTCATTGAAAACATCTTTAGGTTTCGATACAGTACCTGCTCCCATTACCTGACCGAAAATCCCCGTATATCCGGCAATGTCGCCTTCAGTGATAGGCCCTGTGTTAAAGCTCAAAGTAAAGCCCAATGTTGGCAACTTATGGTCTTCTACAAGAATTACTGTAAGCCCATTTTTCAGCTTAAATTTTTCGTAGTCACCAATTTCAATCTCTCTTGCAGGAGCTGGTTCTGGCAACTTAGTTCTATCTATTTGTGCAGTAGCTGCAAAAGAAAGGCAGCTTAGTGCGATGATGAATAACTTTTTCATTATCTATTTCCTCCTTCCTTCTTTAGTTTAGTTTCACCTGGTTGTTCTTGTTCAGACTTAGGCCTGTAGGTTAGCTCCACCTTGTTTTCAGGTACCAAATATTTCTTGGCTACTCTCATTAAATCTTCGCGAGTTACCTTTCTATATCTTTCTATTTCTGTATTAATTAAGCCAGCATTACCAAAGTACACATGGTAATTAGCCAGGCTTTCTGCAATTCCTTGTACTGATCCATAACCAGAAATAAAATTGCTTTCTATCTGATTCTTCAGTTTTTGAAACTCTCTTTCTGGCACCATTTCAGTTTTTACCTGCTCTACCATTTTATCTACTTCGGCAGCTAAATCTTCGGTAGAATACCCCTGATTAGGTAGCGCAAAGTTGATGAATAGCCCTCCATCTTCTAGCGCCAAAGGAATAGCCTGAACAGCTAAAGCCATTCTTTTTTCGTCTACCAAACTTTTTTGGAATCTCGAGCTCTGGCCACCAGACAATAATTGGGTTAAGAACTGCAGTGCATAATAATCTTCAGTTCCCTGAGGCGGCATTCTGTAGCCCTGAATTACGGCCGGTACCTGAATGTTGTCGAAAACAGTAGCCTCTACCGTACCATCTAACTTAGGCGCTTCAATTTCTGGACGAGGGATATCTTTTGTTCCTCTTTTAATTTCGCCAAAATAAGCCTCTACCAACTTCTTAGTTTCTTTAATGTCAATATCTCCAGCAATTGAAAGAGTAGCGTTATTTGGAACATAGAAAGTCTCATAGAAGTCTACAAAATCTTGATCTGTTGCAGCATCTATATCTTCAAAACTACCTATTGGCGCCCACTCGTAGTTAGTGCCCTTGTATGCGTTCGCCAACATTTTCTCTAGAATAGAACCATAAGGTTGGTTATCTACCCTCAACCTTTTTTCTTCTTTAACCACCTCTTTCTGAGTAGCAATTCCAACAGAGTCGATTACTGCATGAAGCATTCTTTCAGACTCCATATAAAGGCCTAACTCTAGTTGGTTCGAAGGCAGAGTTTGATAGTAGTAAGTTCTATCGTTAGACGTGTTTGCATTCAAGCTTCCACCAGCAGCCTGAATAATTTTGAAATACTCACCTCTTTTAATGTTAGGAGAGCCCTCAAACATAAGGTGCTCAAAGAAGTGGGCAAAACCAGTTCTGCCCGGAGGTTCGTTTTTAGAACCTACATGATACAGCACTGCGACCGTTGCAATTGGCGTGCTATTATCCTGGTGTAGGATAACATGCAGGCCATTGTCTAAGTCATACTCTTCAAATTCTATGTTTTGCGCCCATGCTGAAGTAAGCATGAAACAAAACATGAGAAGAAAGCTAATTTTCCTAGTCATATTCCTATTTAAGTTTTTATGCAATGTAATTAAGCATGCAATAAAAAGCTTAAAAAACAGGAAATGTTTAGTGGGCTAAACCACAGGTAAACGGATTATAGCTTAGATGCTATTTTAGGTCGTGAAGCAGTCTTTGAACTTCATGTGTTTTTAGCCTTGGTCCAAACTGAGAAACCACCTTAGAACTAGCTAAACTCGCCAGTTTGCCAGCAGCAGCCATAGACATTCCATTAGTGATTCCGTAAAGGAAAGCACCGGCAAACATATCTCCAGCTCCGTTGGTATCAACTGCTTTTACTGAGTAAGGCTCGATATCTATAAAGGTATCTCCGTCAAAAATAATGGCTCCATTTTTTCCTTGGGTTATTGCAAATTGCTTAGCCTCTTTTTTCAATGCCTGTCTGGCATCTTCCAAATTGTCTGTACCCGTAAAAGTCATGGCTTCATCTTCATTACAGAAAAGCAAGTCTACGGAAGCACCAATTACGTCTTCAAACTGAGGTTTGAAGGCCTGCACAATAGAAGGGTCAGAGAGTGTAATAGATGTCTTCACTCCATTTTCTTCAGCAATTTTCTTGGCGAGCTTCATAGCCTCCACTCCGTTGGTAGAAGGTGTAAGGTAACCTTCAAGATAGATGTACTTGGAGTCTTTGATAGCCCTTTCATCTACCTCTTTTACTGAAATATTGGTAGTGGCTCCCAAGAAGGTATTCATGGTTCTATCAGCATCTGGCGTAATCATTACGAGGCACTTACCAGTTACTCCGCCATCTCTATCTTTACCATCGAGGTTAGTATCTACACCAGCCTCATTCATATCCTTAAGATAGAAATCGCCATACTCATCGTTAGAAACTTTGCATGAGTAGAAAGACGAACCACCAAATTGGCTAACGGCAATAATTGAGTTAGCTGCCGAACCACCAGACTTTCTTACCAAATCATTTTGGTTAATGGCGTTAATCAACCTGAATTGAGTGTCTTCATCTACCAAGGTCATCAATCCTTTTTTCACTTTATGATCGTATAAAAACTGATCGTTTACTTGGAACTCAAGGTCTACCAAGGCATTGCCTAGGCCATAGATGTCGTACTTTTTACTCATAATTATTGGATAATAGGAGCTCTTTTAAACTCCTTGGTTTCATCGAATAGTTTTCTGTAGGTAATGTGTGTTTTGTATTTCTGGCCACCGATTTGTTCAACCACTCTTATCATTTTTGGGTTGAAATCACCGATCCAGTTCATTTCAATATCGTTATAGCGGAAGCCATCTTTCCATGCCATTTTCTTCACAAAAGAAATGACCAATCCGCCTTCTACTCCTTTTTTCTGATGCTCTGGTACTACTCCAAATACAATTCCTAAGCCTGTTTTACACTTGCCAGTTTTGAGCAAATACAAGAATTTAAGCTTGCTCCATAGATTCCATTGTCCATTAAGGTGCTTATACAACTCATTCAACTCAGGAATTGAAATAAAGAAAGCCACTGGCTCACCTTTGTAAAAAGCGAACCACAACAATTTGACATCGGCAATAGGCTTTAGGGTTTTGAAAGTTGCCTTTGCCTGCTGTTCCGTCATAGGTTTTACCCCACTATGACCACCCCAGGCCTTATTATAAACTTCTAAAAAGTATTTATGCCCATGAGCATATTCTTTTTTAGAAAGATGCCTGAATTCATAATCTGGATTATCGAGCACGGTTTGCGCTCTTTCATAGAACCTTGGGGTAAAGTCTACCGAACTTCCCATTGGCCTTCGGTAAGTATACTGCTGAAAGTATTCCTTAAAGCCGTAAGCCTCAAATAACTCCTTGTAATAAGGAAAATTGTAAGGCATTTGATAATTAGGTTTGTGGAAACCATCTACCAGCAGACCCCACCAGTTATTTCTATCGCCAAAGTTTATAGGCCCGTCCATGGCCTCCATTCCCCTTTCTTGCAACCAAGCTTTAGCTGCATCGAAAAGCACAAAGGCGGCCTTTTTATCATCAATACATTCAAAGAAGCCAACACCTCCTGTTGGTTGTTCTTGTGCTTCAGATACTTTCTTTATGTAGAATGCCGCTACTCTACCAATTACTAGCCCCGCATCGTCTTGGAGAATCCAACGAATGGCCTCTCCTTGTCTAAAATTCTTGTTTTTTTGAGGGTCGAAAACTGATTTGATGTCCTTGTCTAAAGGCCTGACCCAATTTTTATCTTCTTTATAAAGCCTTACTGGCAGTAATAGGAATTGTTTCTCTGCGGACTTATTGTTGACTTCTACCAGCTTCATATTTCAGGGCACCAAAAATAATGAGTAATCCCTTACTAAAAAATCAGTCTAGGGATGTTTTACAAGGTAGAGTATTATTACCTCAGTCCTTTGGCTCTATCAGGATAATCTGTGATAATTCCGTCTACCCCCCAATTCACTAGTTTTTCCATTCTATCTCTATCATTCACTGTCCATGGAATGACTTTCATCCCTTCTTGGTGGCAGAGTTCAATGTCTTTTCGAGATAGCAGCGCGTGATATGGGCTGTAAATCTCAGGAACAAAGCCTAATTCTTTCAGGTTCCCCTTCACTCCTTTCATGTTCTCAACTAGTGCTACCAAATCTACATCTGGATATTTTTGGTGATAATACTTCAGCACTCTAAAGTCGAAGCATTGAATTGTGTACCTATCATTAGTAAGCACCTGATCTAAAACAGTTTGCACAATATCTGCAAACTCTTCTACCTGCGGGTGGCTTATTCCGTCACCTTTGGGCGTACTTTTCAGCTCTATATTATAAGCTACCTTCGGAAGTCCCTTTTCAGCTAGATAATTCTCAACCTGTTTTATCATATCTACCAAAAGTGGCTTACTCGCGGCCATTTTCTGTTGCTCTGGAAAGCGTGAATTTCCTCTAATCCCGCAATCGAACCGAGACACTTCAGCATAAGTCATCTGATAGATATTGAATTGCTCCATTTCACTGTTGGTCACTGGCTGACCGTTTGGCTTAGAGCAAATACTAATAGACATATAGGGCTCGTGAGAAATGACCACTTGCTTGTCTTTAGTAATTACCACATCTAATTCTAGTGTAGTAACGCCTTCTTCTAAGGCACGAATAAATGCCGGAATGGTATTTTCCGGCACTAAACCTCTTGCACCTCTATGGCCTTGAACATCTAATTCTTGAGATTTCAATGAAAGGGAAACCATTATGAAAACACAGAGGAGCAATATATTTTTCATAGTTTATCTTTTATCCCACTTAATGGTTACCTCATCTATGAGTGAACCTTCTGGGCTGAACATCTGACAATTTACACTAGTATTTTCTCCTTGCCAATCTATTTGCATCAGGCCAAAGCTCTTTTGAGTAATTAGATCGCTAATTCTGAAGGCGTTTAATTCGGTACTAGATTCAAAGCTGTGAGTCATTCCACTAGAAGTAAAATCGAAAACTTTTCCGTAGCCAGGTACATACATACTAGCTACTTCAGAAATATGTCTGTCTCCACTTAAGAAAAGAACGTTTTTTGGCTGAGTTTTTACAACAAGGTCTAACATACGTTGACGCTCCTTAGGGAAGTTGCCCCACTTTTCATAAGGATGTTCTTGTACTATAAACTGAATGCCACTACCAATAATGTGCATATCGGCATTACTGTCTGTCAATTCTTTTTCTAACCAAGCCCACTGCTTTTCGCCTAAGATTTTACCATCCCAGTTTAGTTCATAGCGGCCATTCTCTCTATGAAGTTCTTCTCTAAAGTATCTAATGTCTAGAAGTATAATTTTCACTCTCTTCCCATCCACCCCGTATTCATAAGATTGAAAAGCACCTTCTCTTTTTCTGGCAGGATGGTTGGCAGGTACATCTAAAAAGTTGAACATTAACTCCTTGCTCTCCTTCTTTTTAGGGTATTCTTTTCCCCCATCATTTACACCATAATCATGGTCGTCCCAAATACCAATTACAGGTATTTCTGAGGTGAATTTCTTATAAGCTGGGTTATTCTTCTGCAGCTCGTACTTGGTTTTTAGAACGTTTAAGTCTTCTGAGTCTCCGTAAATGTTATCACCTAGCCAAACCCATAACTCTGGGTTCTTATTGGCAATGTTTGGCCAAATGACTTGAGGGGCTTCTTGTCTATTACATGAGCCTATAGCAATGGTACTAAGTACTTGATTTGATGATGAATCTTGTGCCGTTGCCGCTCCGGCTAAAGCGCACAATACAGCTGTTATAGCGAGTAATTTTTTCATTCCTGCAAATTTCTAACAATTCCAATACAGCATGTGAATTGAGGGTTAATTAACTATTAACATTTAACACCTTAAAACAAGAATTTAGAGGGGTTTTTCCTCATAATCATTTTAAATATCTTGTTTTTTAGCACCTCACTACTTTTCAGCTACTCTCAGTCACTAAAACTTGCACACAATCCGCACACGATTTCTACTTGGTAAGGGCGTGAATCACCCCTCTAAGTCTTTCAATTTCTAGCTTCGCTTCGGCCAGCTCTTTCTTCTCTTTACTTCCGCTGTTTAGACTCCTTCCTAGGATGACCTCATCGGTAGTTACTCCCATTAGTTCTGCAAACTTCGCCACTTCTTGAAGTGTCATGTTTTGCTCGCCTCTAAAAATGTAGCCAACACTCTGAGCACTCTTGCCCCAGAGAGAAGTGAGGTTCATTTGAGTGAACTTCTCAAAGTACTTATTATTCTCCTTCTTGCAGAAGTAAGCGACTCTACTCGCCACCTTATCTTTAGAGGCCAAGGTTTCAGCAGCCTCTAAGTCTCCTGTTATTTTTCCTAACAAAGATAGGAATGCCCTCTCTTTCATATCATTATTCTTTTTGTTGACAATGCGAATATCGTTATAATTTTTTTACTAAACAACTATACATAATCTCTTTTTATTATTTACACAAGTATATTGATACTCGGATTCTATTTTTTATAAAGTATTTCTTGTTTTTCTACCCCCGAATAGATTCCTTTGTACTGTATCAAATACGCAATTGATGGCTAAACAAATTAAAAGAGAGCCTTTTGACGGAAGGGCTGGAGAAATGAGAGATAGCCCTTGGATGGCCAGTGAAGACCTCGAAGGAATCAACTCAATAGACTTGGTTATTGCCAATGTTTACAAAAACAGGGATGTAGAATTTGAGGGAGGGAGAAGCAAAGATGTAGTGTACTCGCTTGAGTTCTCAAAAGCCAAGAGACAACTAGTACTTAATGGCTCTAACAGAAAAACACTTGTTGGACTGTATGGTGCTGATGTAAAGAACTGGATAGGCAAAACTATCACGGTCTACGTTGAAGAGGGCATTAAGGTCGGGAGAGACATCAAGAAAGGGCTTAGAGTAAGAGCCTCTAAAGAAACCAATCAAGCCAAGACCCAAGAGAAGTCTAAGGCGGCACTAGATAGTCTGAAGAAATCTTGAAAAGAAAAAAGACAGGCGAGTTAGAGCTATTCAAAGAGATTTGGAATGAGCGGCCACATGAATCTGAAGTGTCAGGAGAGCTTATCTACGAGTTTAGTGTCAGTTGCTTCGCTCATGTGCTTTCAAAAGGTGCATACCCTTCATATAGGCTAGACAAGAGAAACATTGTCTTAATGACTCCTGAAGAACATCACTTATTCGACTTCAAAACAGACAAAGCAAAACAAGACAAGCGATTCTCTTGGGTATTCAACCGAAAAGAAGAGCTAGTCAGGGAGTATTACGACTCTCAGTTATAAAAAACGCAAACGAGGGGCTAGAGAATAGACAGTGTGATCTACCCCTTGCTTATCCATTCACTTGCAGACCCTTCCCTAACGGCCTTACTCAAGGTGAGAATTAAAGGACTGCAAGCATTCGGTTCTCTAGCGGAAACAATTTTTGCCGAGAATGATAAGCAGGGGTTTCTGAAAAAGTAAAACAACAACCAAACAGCCTAATGCTATCAAGAAAACTCCAAAAGTTTCCATACAAGAACTACAAAAACTTCATCAAGCTAAGACACAAGCTCCAGGGCTTTGGAAATACTGAAGCAGCAAGGCTTGGTGGTTCAGATATTGGCGTACTCATGGGCTTCGACCAATACAGAAGCAAGTTAGAGCTGTTTCACCAGATGATTAGAGAGACACCGCCTGTTCATTTCGATAACATATTCACTTGGAAGGGCAAAGTGTTAGAAAGAATCAGTGTAGAAGAATGGTGGCGCTACATAGATCCGCTAAACCAGTCGCAAGAAGTCTTTGAAGAGAATATCAACAAGGGTAATAAACTGCGCTCATACAGACCTGCAAACTTCACTTACATCAACCCTGAGTACCCACAGTTTGCTATCAATATGGACTTTATGTGCCGAAGGTATAAGGCCGTTCCCGAAGGCTGCGTAGAAGTGAAAAACACCTCTTCTCAAGCAACCGACAAATGGGAGTCGGGCGTATCTCCTGCCCACATCTACCAACTAATTACACAAGTACATACTTCTGGACACCAATACGGAGAGATTTTTCAGTTGAAAGACTCTACCTACCCAGAAATCATCCCTTTCTATAAAGAAGACACTAACACTATTTTTCAAAGTGTTGTACAGGCCGCAGACGACTTCCTGAACAATGTAATCTTCGTAAAGAAAGAACTCGCTAAAGGGCTTCAGGGCGAAGAAAAAGAAGCGCTAATAACCGAATACGAGCCAATGGCCGAAAGCGGAGAGGCTACCGAGAAATTCCTCAAAGAGAAATACCGAAACCTACCAGAGAATTTACCAATGGAAGGCGACATGGAAACCTTCGGTCTAGCTAAGCAATACCTAGAGTTCGGCCAAACCAAAAAAGAAGCTACAGCAGAGCAAAGCGGAATCAAAAACAGGCTTATCCAAATCATGGGCAACAACAAGGTTAAGTGCATAGACTTTGGCGCAGCGGGCAAGGTTTCCAACTACTCAAAATTCACTGTATCACCTAAAATACTAAAAGGCTAAGATGAAATTCGAGAAGATGGTGAGGCTAATTGTTAAGACCGTTTTGGAAGGGCATTCAAACTTCGATCCAGACGAGTTTATAACAAGAAAAGAGTTGGCTAAAAGGTGGAATGTACACACCAATACCATTGCCAGTTATCACGACCGAAAGAAATACAGCCCTAGCATTTCTTACTACCAATTTGGCAAGAGTATAAGCTACAAGTGGAGCGAGTGCCTAGAGTTTGCCAATCAAAACTTCAAAACAAGAGACTAAATGAAGATATGGGCATACATAGACCTTATCCATAGGCTTGAAACAATAGACGAGGATAGGCTTGAAATACGCAGGCTTTACTTCAGAAAAAGAAGAAGGCTAACCGAGCAACAGGCTCAGTCAATGCTAACCAAGCTCTACCCTGTCCTTGGTCGTTGCGCAGCTATTGTAGACTATCTAAGGAACGATTTCCCTAATAACGATAGAGACGAGCAGCAACTAGAAATATGGGCTATTGCAGAAAGACAACTAAGGTTAATCAGGTGGTTGGAAGACAGGCTAGAAGAAGAATGCACCGACCACGACTTTGTGCCCGAAATAGTCTTCACCCCAAAAGGAAGAGAAAAAACCATTCTAGCCTGTACCAAGTGCGGCAAAGAGGTGAGAATACTAACTCAAGCATTGATAGAAAAATACAACATAGAAACAGAATGAGAAGCACTTATCACACCAAAGAAGAAGGAGGTTATAATGTAACCTATCGAACAGGAATAACTGCCGCCACTCCTACACACACACACACACACACAACGGATGGGTAGAAGGTAAGCAGTACAATATCAAAATAACACCAATGACAGACGGTAGGCTTATGATCTACAAAGATACTAAGCACTTCAACGAGCCGTCTGGCTACCAAGTACACCCAACCTTTGAAGATGCAGAGAAAAGCTTCTCGTTCAAGGTTGACACAGTAGAAGTAAGTAAAGTCAAAATTGAAAGGAAATAATGAATAACAAAGTACAATTAATCGGAAGGTTAGGTCAAGACCCAGAGGTCAGACACCTATCAAACGGAAGTAAAGTCGCTAATTTCTCAGTCGCTACGTCTGATTTCTACAAAAACAAACAGGGCGAAAGAGTTGAAGACACTCAATGGCATAATGTTGTAGTGTGGGATGATAAACTCATTGAAAACGTGGTAGAAAAGTTCATGTCTAAGGGTTCCCAGGTGGGGCTTACTGGTAAGCTAAAAACAAGGAGCTACGAGACAAACAGCGGAGAAAAAAAGTACGTTACCGAGGTGGTCTTAGAAAGGTTTTCTGGAGAAATCTTATTGTTAGGAGGTAGAGAACCTTCTCAAAGAGACACAGACATCCAAAACTTTGAAGAGAGAAAAGCCCCTGTAAGCACAGAAGAAGATTCTGACGACTTGCCTTTCTGATAACTAACTGATAATCAATAAATTATGAAAACATATCTTATTACAGTAGGAATAATACACGTACTTAGTTTCGGATATTACTTAGCTAAACACGGACAGCCTAAAAAAGAAGATACCTATAACGCTTGGCACTACCTTATTGGGTTCGTTGCAACTTGGTTATTTATGTATTGGTGCGGGCTTTTTAATCACTTATAACCCATGCTATACACCAACCCTAAATTCATTAACGCTTCGGTAGAAATGAAGCTGTTTATCCATTACCTAATGGAGCATTGCAGCAAGGTTGGTTTATGGACTAAGGAACACGAAGAATACCCAGTGAAGACTGGAATCAACCCCAAACAACTAAAGGGATTACAGGAGCAGCTAGGAGAAGAAATAATCCTAGACTTCGGGAGCCACCTGCTCCTGCCCTTTTTTATGGAGTACAACCAACACCGAAAAAACGTGAGCCTTAGCAAAACAGCCTTGAAAGAACTCAATACCGTTTGTCCTCGGTGGTGGAAAGAACAACTAGCCTCTGGCCGATACATACTGTCCGACCAAGACCTAGAGAAACGGAAAGAAGCCTTCAGAAAGAAGATAATCGGGGTCATGAAGCAGTACGAAGAAGAAAAAGCCCAAGGCAAAAGAGATTGGGTTCCTACTGCCGAAGATGCTAACCTATTCTTCACGCACTGGTCTACTGTGGCTGACAACGGTCATCTAATGAAGTGCGAACTCAAGCAATTCAAACCCTGGAACACCAAAGGGAGGTTCGGAGCATGGATGCGAAGAAAAAACGAATGGAGTAAGAAGTGAAAGTAACCTTTGAAACCGAAGACGAAAAAGAGGCCAAGCGACTAGCCAAAGCAAACGACATGGCTTTTATGCTGTGGGATCTGGTACACAATGGATGGAGGGACTTCAAGCACACTGACTACGACTATGAAAAGTCCTGGAATAAAATACACGAACTGCTTGACCAGTACAAGATAGATGTAGATGAACTAGCACAATGACATTCAAAGTAATTATAGCAGGAGGAAGAACCTTCAATGATTACGAGATGCTTAAGGCCGTTTGTAAAGCCGCACTCCAACACAAGAAAGACATCGAAGTAGTTAGCGGAACCGCTAATGGAGCTGATAAACTTGGAGAGAGATATGCGAAAGAAAACGGACTTAAGCTTACTCAATTCCCTGCCGATTGGAATAGGTACGGCAAAAGCGCTGGCTACAAAAGAAACCGAGAGATGGCGCTTTATGCAGATGCACTCATAGCCTTCTGGGACGGAAAAAGCAAAGGCACAAAACACATGATAGACCTAGCCAAAAAGTCGGCACTTCAAATTCGGGTAAAGCACTACTAGCAAACAAAACAAATTAATGTCAGTAATAGACGAGTTTAAGGCCGTTGGCATAGATATTCCTGCCAATATCAACTCTGGGCAGCACAAAATCATGTGCCCTAGAGCTAAAGATGTTTGTGGAAGAAAGAACTGGAAGGAGAAATGCCTAAGCGTATCTATTGACGAAAAGCTATACAATTGTCAGCATTGTCCAGACTTTAAAGGCAAAGTTGGAGACACTAAGCTTTCAACCACCCACACCGAGCGCAAGCAGTATGAGCTACCCAAACGGCCTAACATCACCAAGCTATCTCAGAAGGGCTTAGACTACTTCACAGGGAGAAAAATTACCCAAGAGGTGGTCAACGCAAACAAGATAGCAGAAGAGAACGGGTGGCTTGTCTACCCTTATCACAAAGACGGAGTACTTACCAACTACCAAAAGCGTAAGATCGGCTCAAAAGACTTCAGACAAGCGCCTGGTGCCATGCCTATTGTCTTCAACTACGACAGATGTTGGCAGAATGTAACCGAAGGCAGCAAAGAGATAATTATCACCGAGGGCGTTGAAGACGGACTCAGCTTTGAAGTTGCTGGCTTCCCTTTCCATACAAGCGTAAACCAAGGAGCACCCAACGTTCAAGACAAAGATGCCTCTAATAAGATTGCCTGTATAGACAACTGTTACGACCTATTTGAAAAGGCCGAAGTCATCTACATAGCGGTAGACAACGACCCCAACGGCAAGAGGCTAGAGCAAGAGCTTGTCAGAAGGTTTGGAGAAGAGAAGTGTAAGACCGTTGACTTTGGCGAATACAAAGATGCTAATGAGGTGCTTAAATGGGAAGGCAAAGAAAAGCTAGTAGAACTCAAAGAGAACGCCAAGTTTGTTCGAATAGCTGAGGTGTACACAGCCAAAGACGCCAAAGATGAACTAGTTAGACAGTTGAAAGAAGGGCGAGTAAAAGGGTCTACCACATACTTCACAGACATTGACCAAGCTTGGACATGGAGGAAAAAGGAACTCAATCTATGGTCGGGATACGCAAACGAGGGCAAGTCTCTCATCTTAAATCAACTCGCTCTATTAAAGGCCGTTCATGACGGATGGAAATTTGCTGTGCTATCTCCTGAAAACTTCCCAGTTGAAGAGTATTTCGATGATTTTGTTCAGATGTACGTAGGGAAGCCAACAGACAATTCTCTGCCAAATTGCATTACAGAAAACGAATTGAAGGAAGCTTTAGACTTTCTAGAGAGCCATTTTTTCGTTGTTTACCCAGATAAAGACTTCACCATAGAGCACATTCACGCCAAGCTCAAAGCATTAGTGAGAAGGCATGGCATAGATGGGGTTATAGTAGATCCGTTCAATTGGCTTGCAAACAGGCAGAAAGGCAACGAAAACAGAGACCAATACATAACCAGTATGCTGTCTGACATGAAGCGGTTTTGCAATGAACAAGATGTCTCTTACAATCTAGTAGCCCACCAGCTTAAGCCAGAGAAAGATGGGTCTGGAAACTATAAAGCCCCAGATGCTTACAAAGTAAAGGGAGCCAGTGACTTTATGGATAAAGTGGATAACATGATACTTATTCAGCGCCCATTTGTGGCAACAGATTATCGAAACCCATTGGTGGAGTTTACTACGGCAAAGATTAAAAAGCCAAAGCTAGTCGGGAAGAGAGGTATTGTGGTTCCACTAGAGTACGACTATAAAACAATGAGATACCATCAAGAGTCGGATAAGTTTTGCCCCTTAGCAGGCAGAAGTTTAGGCGCAATAGAAAGGATAAGCCCCGAACAAGCCTACTCCCGAAACGACATCTTCAAGAGCCAATCAAGCGCTTTTGACGAGCCTGCAATTAAAGAGTCAGACTGGAAAACCGACAACGAAGAACCTCTCTTTTGAAAAAACAAGACGACTATGTAATAAGCTTATGGCTATGGAACAAATCAGGGAAGATAGAGGAAAGACATACAGTGTTTGTAGGTCATAAGGTAGAAGCAGATGATATGGTGGCTTATTGTAAGGCCGTGGCCAATGAATTATGGGTCGAATACCCTTCAAAACTCTTTAACAAAGAGGTCACAATCAAAAAGAACAGAAAAGTACTAATCACAAAAGACAATTTTAGAGAATGAGTGAACTAACAACAAAAAACCAAAACACACCAATAGACTTAATTAAAGACCAGATAGACTTGATAGAAAAGTCCATTTTCGTTCAGCCTGTATATGAAACTGGAAATTGGTGTTTTATTATCCACATACTCCCAAGCCAAGAAGATGTGTCTTTCGCAAAAAACAGCGAGTATGAAAATAAGGATTTATGGCTAAAAAGCGAGGTCTTAAATACTGACTGGTACTTACAGGAATATGAATCATTTACTCAGGCTCTGTCCGAAGGAATCAAATCAGCACGACAATACGACAAACAACTGAAATGAAACGGCCTAACGAAAAAGACTTCTTTGAGTATCGAGGTAAGCAAAGAATCATAGACTATGGGAGTGCCGACAACTATATAGACGCACTTGAAGAGTACATAGATTTTCTAGAAGAAGAACACCAATGTAAGTACATCAGAAAGATAGGAGAAAGCTGTACTGCGAACAACAACTGTAAATACCCTGATTGTCCTTAGTAAAACTTACAGCAAAACACCTAAAAACGGTACTGTTCTCGAACAATTGCTACCTCACAGGTACTATTGCATCCTCTATTTCTCTGACGCTAAAAACTACACACCCAAAAAGTTTGTACTTGCTCAGAACACCATTTCTGGCATGGTTTTCAAGGGTAGTCCGCTTAATTCCGTAAACCGACTCAATCATCTTGGGTCTCATGTACCTGACATCACTAGCACTAGTCGATAAATCAGAGAGTGCATGGTTAATTTTTCTCAACTCTTCCACTACCATTTCGTGTTGAACACTATGGATGCTCTCCATCATATCCACGAAAGCCCTGTACATTTTTTCTTTATTACCTCTATTCATAACATATTGATTATATGGCGTAAATATAAAGACAAAAAACAAAATAAAACATTATTTAAAGTATTTCTTGTTTTTATGAATCACTCATTTTACATTTGTATATGGATTTACTTGATTTTAAAGAATGGTTTGAATCACGCGGCTTAAGGCCGTTTGAATACCAACACAAGCTCCTTCAAGGGCTTAATGAAGCCTACAAAGAACACGAAGAGGTTGTCCTAGCCGCATGTACAGGGGCTGGTAAAACAAAAATGTCTATATATTTTGTTGAAAAATACCTGAAAGAAAACAAGCATTCCAGAGTCTTGATACTTGCTCACGGAACCGTTGTTCTCCGCTCCCAATTCCATTTAAGTATTGCAGAGTCCCGTCCCTCATTCACTTACAAGGCAATAGAATCTAGGGGCGAATTGGAAGAATCAAGAGAGCAAGTTGTTGTAACACTACCTCAAACAGTTTCTGGACAAGACTTATCAGGCTTTGACTTGCTAATTGTAGATGAAGCACATCATTTTTACTTCGGGAAAACTGTTCAAGACATGATTAATCAAGGCCGTTTTAAAAAGCAGCTACTTCTCACAGGCACTCCTAGTTCATTCGTTCTAAGAGATTATAAAATCTTATGCATAGCCGAAAATGAAGTGATTGATTACGGCCAAATATCTGACCTAAGCATTGAGATAGCATCTTCATCCTATGACTTTAGTATGGATGATTTTAACAAGTCACAAAACATAAAGGACGGTATTAAAATTGATGACGCACACACTCAGTTCACTATGGACGAACTGTTAAAACAGATTGTCAAAAGGCTGAAGTCAATCCACAAAAATGACCCAGAGGCTTACTACCAACTACAAGGAACAGTAAACTGGTCTTTGTCATTCAAGAGCATTGGTAAAACTATGATAGCTTGTCAGAATCAAGACCAAGCCCGATCCGTAGCTAATTACATGAGAAAGAATGGGGTAAGCTATGCCCTCAGTACTTCTCATACCGATTCTGAGTCAACCGAAATAGACAGGTTTCAAGACGACCCTGACTGTAAGCTGTTGATTGTGGTAAACCGAGGCGTTCTTGGATTCAATATGCCAGAATTAGAGACCGTTATAGATATGACGCTTACCCAGAACATTGACCGAATAAAGCAACTCATGGGCAGGGTTCTCAGGGTTCACCCTAACGAGAACAAGAAACTGTTCGTTAAGATTGCTCCAATTAGCCTCAAAGAGTATTACAAATACATAATGACTTGTGTTATGTGCTTGACCGACAAGGAGTATCTGACCACATACAACGGCAAAAACTTCAATAGCATGCGGATTCCTGTTAAGCGAATTACTAATCCGAATCCAACAGAGAACAAAAAGAAGACTACTTCCACTAATGAATTTCAGCCGATAGACTTTGAAGGAATGCCTTCTATCGAACTATTCAAGCAACTATCAAATAAAGAAGAGTCTGTGCTGAATGGATATGGGTATGTTGAGTTGATTGATGCCGTTGCTCAGATAGGGGTTTTGAGTAAGCTGCCAAACGACTATTGGACTTACGAAAGGTGTGCTAACGAATCCTTGAAGTATACTAAAAAATCGGACTTCCAAAAATGGAGCGCTGGTGCTTACAATGCGTCTTTTAGAAACGGTTGGCTAGACGAAATCTGCGCACACATGGAAACTTCAAGAAATGGAGGATACTGGACTTACGAAAGATGCGCTAAAGAGGCGTTGAAATACAATACAAGGGAGCGATTTCGTAAAGGAAGCAGTGGCGCCTACGATAAGTCTAGGATAAAAGGCTGGCTAGACGAAATCTGCGCACACATGGAAACTTCAAGAAATGGAGGATACTGGACTTACGAAAGATGCGCTAAAGAGGCGTTGAAATACAATAAAAGGACGGACTTCTGCAAAGGAAGTGGGGGTGCATACAATTCTGCCATTAAAAACAACTGGCTAGACGAAATCTGCGCACACATGAAAACTTCAAGAAATGGAGGATACTGGACTTACGAAAGATGCGCTAAAGAGGCGTTGAAATACAATAAAAGGACGGACTTCTGCAAAGGAAGTGGGGGTGCATACGATAGGTCTAGGATAAAAGGTTGGCTAGACGAAATCTGCGCACACATGGAATCAGCTAAAACAAGGAAAAAGAAATGAACATCGAAATACCATTAGAAGAAGTTGTTAAACAGGTAGTGAAAGAATTGGGTGCTGTATACAAATACTCTCCCGATGAATACATCACTGGATTGGAATTAGCAAACAGGCTTAACTTAAACCACAAAAGCTATAAATCGACAATTACTCGATGGAAAGACCCAAGAAAGCACAACCCTCCCCTAGTCTATTACAAAACAGGAAAAGAGCATTCTTACAAATGGTCTGATGTAATGGAATTCATTGATAAGCATTTAAGAGTAGACTAGCTCACTACAAGCCCTATTTTCACCCCCATTAGGGCTATTTTTGTTTTATAAATCGAGCATTAATGGCTAATCAGTTTACAAATACAGGGTTTGCAACAATCCTTCCAAGACAAACCCAAGGCGTTTACAACACTCTCCTTTACGGAAACCGACAAATACAACAGAATAAAGAGTTTCAGGCCAAGCAAAGAGCAGCCGTAGATGACTTTAACTACAAAGTGTTTAAAGACTACGCTAACCTAGATTTCAAAGGAATGGACGGCAATCATAAGGCCGTTTTGAAAGACATGGCTAGTGGTTATATGTCCACTGCATTAGACGCCTACAAACAAGCAAGACAACAAGGCGTAAAGCTTGACCCAACGGCCTTAGAGAAGATTAAATCCGATACATATGCTGCCAGAGACATCATGCTTTCTCACCAACAAGGAATGCAAGAGTTAAACCAACTTTACAAGCAAAATCCCGATTTGTACAGTGAAGACATGCTCAAAGATGCCTTTTCTCAAATGTACAAAACAGATGAAGAAGGAAAGATAGATGTCAACTCCCCTAACTTAGATTATAGCGCTCAAGATTTAAAGAAACTTGCTTCCGACCCCAAATACGTGAACTATGGCTATGGAGTAAACAAGTTTGTGGAAAACATGGGCAAGACCATCTCCTCTAAGTTCTCAACATTCAAAGACCCAAATTCAGGTGAGTTTTTCGATAGAGAGGAAGACTTTGAATCATACAAGCGATTAGTCGAGATGGGCGAAAACGGTAGGCCAAAAATAAGCGAGAAAACGGGCTTGCCAATATTCAAAGACTCTCAGGCCGTACTAGCTGAAATGGCTATTTCTCCCGACCCTGAAATTCAAGCATCTTACAAGGCGTTGCTACACAATGCAGAACAGCAAGGAATTAGCGCAGTAGACTTGCTAGACAAGGAACTGGCTCCAATGAGAACTTCAGACCTCAAGAAACAAGACAACACAAGGATAGCCAGAACAACAGGTAGTAAAAAGAAAGAAGACACGCCTAATACATTCAACCTAGTTCAAGGTGGTTCGGGCGAGTTTGAATCTAAAGGAAGAAGGTTTTCAGGAGATTCTATGCCAATGCCAGGGGCATTAAAAGGCGTACCTATTGATGTTAAAGATTTGGGAAAGACAGAAACAAAAAAGGGAACTCTAGACGACATAGGGTATGACCCAAGAACACTTGAGAAATCATTCATATTTACTGTCCCAGGCACTATGCAGGGCGAATTTGAAAAGGTCTACATTCCACTCGCTGACGAGAAGACTATGGCAACTGTTTTAAACATGCTTGATGACGATTCTCCAGAAGAAAAAGAAATTCTGAATGCAATAGACACCTTTAAAGAAAAGGGCGAGTTGAAAAGCTTAGGCTATAAAGAAGACCTGCCTATGGAAGCCTTAAAAATGGTAGACCAAATCAGATATGCAGGGAATTACAAGAAACAAGAAAAAGGCAGCAATGAGCAAACTCTTGACGTGATAAAAGGCATCGGTGAAGAATATGGAATTGATGTTTCTGACATTGTGCCTGAGCGCTCCGTTTGGGCAAAGAGCATAAAGATTGGCGATAAGTCATATTCAACAGAAAATGATGCTCAAGAAATAGCCAACATTCTTCTTGAAAGAATTAAACAGGCCAACCCTATTCAGGGCGAAATACCAACCACAGCAGACAACCTATGATAAACAACACTGATCCTAAAAAGAAGCTTTGGAATTTCCTTAGCCAAAAAGGACTGTATTCAAAAGACTACAACGCATTTCAAGAGCAGTTCAGCACGCCAGAGAGTCAGGGTAAGCTACATAGGTTTATGACCGAAAAGCAGGTTTACTCTAAATCAGCCGAAGACTTTTCGTCACAATTCTTCCCTCCTACAGAAAAACCACTTTCAACAGAAGAGCAAAGACAGTCTATCATAGACAAGTACGACCAACAGGCCGAAGAGCAAATTGGTAGCGACCCTGTTATTTCTCAAAAAAGAGACTCTTTACAGTCGGTTTACCAACAGAGGTTCAACCAAGTAGAAGAAGGTATTGCCAAGGAGGTAGATAGCTACTTGCAAGACAAGCAAGACTCTTTGCAGCAGCTATTAGATGCTGAACAAATAACCGAAGAACAGGCCAATAAGCAGTTAGATGAAGCCCGTTTGCAAAAGAGTGCTGAGTACAAACAAGCACTAGAAGAGCAGGCTAAAACATTCGATAGCGAATACGCCAAAGAACTCAACTCCTTGCCAGAAGTAAACGAGCGGATTCAGAAAATTGAGGCAGAGCGATACAAAAACCTGCAAGAAACCCTTAGTGCGTTCGATCAGATTGAGTTTGATAAGAGTCAAAAACAAGCAGAGGAAGCAAGAAAGGCAGGGCGAAAAGTAGCAATTGATAATTTAGGTTACGGACATGTGCTAGCTAACGACCTTGTTAATGCCGCACTCACTAAAGCTAAGTATGGCGTTCCTCAGTCGGTTAAGCAAATAGACTTAATGCAAACAAGTCAAAACATCTCAAAAGCTAAGGGGATATTAGACTCCCTTGAAGGTATAGAAGATGATACAATGGTAAAGGATGCATATTACTTCTCAACTTCCCCTGGTGCTAGACGAGTAAAAGCTTCTGAATTAAGGAAAGAAGCCAAAGAAAGGCTTTCCAACTCAGTTCAGGGAATGGAGAAATTAACTGAGGGCATTTCCAAATTAGAAGCCAAGATTGCAGGCGAGGGAATCAAAACCGACTTGCTTGCCGTAAAATCTTGGGACGACTTTTTTCAAACGGCCTCAAACATTGCGGGGGAGCAAGCAGTAATTATGCCTCTAGCCTTACTTGGAGGCTCTTACGCAATGGAAACGGCAGAGGCTTATTACTCACAAGTATCTTCTCTAGCCAAGGCCAAGGGCATAACCATTCAAGAGGTGATAGAGCAAGGCTTAGACAATCCCGATGCAGCAGCAACAGCAGGGGTGATTTCTGGCTCCTTAGATGTACTCGGTACAGGTAAAGTAGTGAATGCTATGCGTAAGGCCGTTACAGGAACCGTTAAAAAGAGGCTTGCCGAGTTTGGGGGCACAACCGCTACAGAGTTCTTAACAGAGTTTGCTCAATCCCTAACCCTTCAAACACAAAACAACCTTGTGTCTGGAGAGAAAATCAATCTGAGAGATGCCGTTTCAGAAGGTTTAGCAGGGGCTTTAATGGGCGGCTTATTAGGTTCTAGTGTATTCCTGAGTAACCCAGAAAAAACACAAATAGTCAAGAATGTAGAAAAAGAACTCGAAGCAACCACTGGAGACTTAGGGGTTCAAGACGGCCTTGATAACAGTACCGACAGTACAATTACAGAAGACAATTTAAACCATGAGAGAGGACAAGAACCCACTACTGCCAGAGCAGAGGAAGAAACTAATACAGATGGACAGCGAGATACAGCAGAACAAGAAGCAATTAGCGGAGACCAACCACAAACTACTGATGCTGTCGAAGAGAATGGAGTTGATGGACAGACAGAACAGCCAACTATTGCAGAAAGTGAAACAGTTGGAGAATCTACTGACACAACTGAGCAAGGACAGCTTACTAATGAGGGTGAGTTAGAGGTATTTGAAGACCTAGTAAAAGAGTCAGAATCATTTGAAGAGGCTTTTGTTAAAGCTAAGGAAGTCAAAGACGTACCTCAAGAAGTGGCTGACTTGTTTTCTGAAAAATACAATCCAGAAGGAAACAAAACTCAGGAGGAGGCATTTAGGGATTTTTATGATGAAGTAAAGCAGTCCGATGCACTCACCGAAAACGTAACCTCGCAACAAAGCAGCAGTGAGGAGTCAATTGAACCTACAGTAGAGGGTCAAGTAGAGCCTGTAAAAACAGCAACCCCAAAGCCTGCCCAATCTTTGGCACAAACTGAAAATAGTGCCGTTAATTTGCCTACAAAGGGCGCGGCTATCACTGCAAAGCCGAGCGTAAAAGTTCAGCCTGAACAGTTAAAAGCAGCAAGCGAAAAAATATCAGCCGCTTCTCAGAAAATTCAGGAAATTCTGAAGAAGCAAAGAGGGCAATTAAGCGCTAACCCCTTTACCGACCCTGAATTACTTAAGGCCGTTGGCGAATTAGCAGTAGGGCTTGTTGAAATGGGTTACTTGAAAGCCAAAGAGTTTGCCCAAGCATTGTCCGAATCACTTGGCTTCGAGGTAGAAGAACAGCAAGCCAAAGACCTGCTTAAACAGGCTAGAATTGCCACGGGTATAGACGAGGACACTAGCTCCGACATTATTGACCAAGCAAATGACGGAGCTACTGACGGAGCTACTGACGGAGTAAACGGTGGTACAATAGACGACACTGCCAATTCTAAAACAGGCAGGGAACGTTCTGGCTCTAAAACAATCAGAGACAACACCACTCCCGAAGCTAGAAAAACACTCAACAAGAATAAGCCATTTTTTAGAACAGTAGGCCGAGAAGAAACACTAGAAGAATCGGCTAAGTTTATTGACGATAACGGAGGTTTAGAAGCTACGAAAGACCTCCTTATGAGTAAGGATACCAAGATTGATGATGAAGTCCGTTTCGGTTCGTTATTCTTAGTCTACAAGCACTATGCGGATAAACTCAAACAGGCCATAGAAGAAGGGAGTCCTTCAGATGCAATTGCAGAAACCCTCCAGTCTATCAGAGACTATTTAGCAAAAGAAGGAACCCACGCAGGTAGGAGAATAGACTTGTTTAACCTCTTCAAGATGGACGGTGCTGAGGGTGTGATTCACATGCAGAACAAAAAGGCTCAAAAACACAATAGCAAGCCCAAGAACAAAAAGAAGTCAGATGGACTAGACAAGGCTTCGGAAGAGGTGGTTTCGGAGTACCAAGAGGCTATAAATAAGGCTGTAGATGAAGTGTTTAAAAAGTCGTCTGTAGCAAAGGCTACTAAGACCGCTTCCAAACGGTCTCAAACCAAAGACAAGCTCACTAAAATAAAGGCCAAGAGAGACAAGATTCACAAAGACTACAAAGAGTCTGACTTGTTTTACTCTTCGGTGGTTCCCTTCAAACCAGAGTTTATCACTTACGTATCTAAGCTTGCAGCAACCTATGTTGAAGAAGGCTATGTTCGTGCTTCAGATATTGCTGCCAGAATAGCCGAAGACATCAAGGAGAAGTTCAATAAAGACATAGACCTTGAGACTATTTCTGGCATTGTACAAGATTCACTAGAAGCCCTAAACGAGTCGCAAAGAAAGGCCATTGACGAGGCCATTAAATCAGGCAACTTCGACCCTAAGCCGTTAATAAACAAAGCTGCCAAAGACTTAGAAACCTCTTTAAGAAAAATAGCAGGGTACGATAGCAACGCCTTGTCCGAATCTAAAGACAAGTTAATTGAAAAGATAATGTCAGGGCTTGGTGATAGCCAAAACACTGAGCTAAAGAGCCTATTGTCAGAAGCTTTCGATCAAGCAATCAAGGAGAACCAAAACAAAGAGATAGAATCTTTCTTTAGGAGTAGAATATTTAATCCTAAAACTAAGGAAGAAGTGCTTAATTCTTTCTTTGAGAAAATTCAAAGGGTAATTAACGCAGGTGCTCTCCCTCAGTTTACTGAATCTATATCTGAGAAATCACTACAAAAAGTAATAGACTATCTTCCAGAGACTTTACGTGCAATAGCCAAGAAAACCAAGGGAGACAGGCTTAAGCATGGGGTGGCAATTGTAAACGAAGCCCTTTCTAGACTAGGATTAACACCAGAGCAAGTCAACCTTCTTTCGGGAGAAATAACAAGACAGTATGAGAAGCAAATAAAAGAAGAGCAGACTAAAATACTAGAGCAGTACTTTAAAGAAAGGATTGCCCCTCACCCAGACAATGTGTTGAAGAATTTCTACGCACGTATGAGTGGGCTAATTAACTCAGGGGCTACAAAAAGAAGCGATAGACTTACCAACATCTCCAATAAGATTTTAAGCAAGGCGTTAAAACATGCCGAACAAAAAATCAGAGACATTGTAAGGAACAATCAAACAGATAAGATAGATATAGACTCAATTATCGAAGAGGCTGTTGCTAATTTGGACATTGATGAAAACCAAAGGCCAATAATTTCAGAAGCTTTAAAACAAACTTACAATGCGCTAATTCAGCAAGAAAAAAGTAAGTTTGTAGAAGATTACTTCAGGGAGAGAAAGGTTAAAGAGCAAACTAAAGAAGAAAAAGCCAATAGCTTCTACGGCAAAATAAGCTCACTTATCAATGCAGGAGCCTTAAACAAATTCAAATCTAAGCTATCTGAAAAAGTATTAAAACAAGCTCTCTCAAACCTAGAGACAAGCATTTCCAAACTAGTCAACAAACAATCTGAAGGGATTGATTTAGAAGCTGTTTCAGAAGAATCCGTGTCTAACTTAGACATCACAAAAGAGCAAAAGGCCGAATTAAAAGAAGAGGTGAAGAAAATCCTTTCTGCCGCTATGCAAGAATATAGGGTAGAAATGGTCAATCGAGAGATAGAAAGGCTAGAGAAAAAACAAGAAGAGGGGTCAGAAAAATCAATCGAGGACAGGTTTTTCAACAGGGCTGCAAACCTTATTAAAGGAGGTGCAGAGAAGAACTCAGAGCTAATGTCTAAAATAGCTAGGCGCTTAATAGAAAAGACCGCTAAAGACTTAGAGATAGACCTTCAGCAAGTAATCAGGTCTCACTTCTTAGGGCAATTCAAAACTAGAGATACGCTTACTAACAGAATAGTTTCTCAGCTAGACCTAGACCCTGAAACGGCCAAGAGAGTTGCCGCCATTGTTGAAAAAGAGTTGGCTAGTACTATCTCTAGCATGCAAGACAGGGCACTTCAAAAGCTACTCGGACTAGACGAAAACAATCAGAAGAAAGAGGTTAAGCCAAAGGAGAAAAAGCAGTACCTAGACAAAATGATTGAACTCATTAACCTTGGGGTGTTCTCCAGAGAAGAGTTCAAAAATGCCTTTGCAGAAAAGTTTGGTCTTCTTCCTGAAATAACCAACTCAGACGCTATCAAGATTGAAAACCTCATTAAGCTAATTGAAGAAACAGAATCAGGTTCAAAAGCCTCTACCCTAGCTAAACTAGAATTTGTAAGGCTGTTGCAAAAGTATGAAATGGCTCAAAACTGGGCAGATGTTTCACATGAGGTAATCATTACCAACCTACTTTCGGGATGGACTACCGATGTGCAAAACACCAAGTTCAACATGTACTCTATTTTCTTCAAGTACGCAGTCTTGCCAATATTCCAAGGCAAGGCATGGAAGAAATCATACATGGCTTCGGTTAAGAATGGCAGCATTAAAGGATTCTTGAAAACCAATCCTATTATACAAGCGGCCTTAATGGAAAGAGCTGCTTTTAAGGCCGTTACTAACATGGGAGTGTTCAGTAAAAACCCTTCTAAAGCATGGGCTGGCTTTATGGACACAATCATTAATGGCGGTGTAGATTCTAAGTTCTTCGATGAACACACAGACCCTAGAGGCTTCCATTTGCCGAACATTGATAAAGATCCAAAAGCGCAACACCCTATTTACAAAAACTGGAAGATTCCTGTAACCAAAAACTTCTCCATCCCTATCAACCCAATCAGGGCTTTCCAGTTCAGAACAAGAACATTGCCTGCTATGGATATTTTCTCTAGGTCGGTGGCTGAGGAAATGATGTTCACTCAGTACTTTTTAGAAGAACAGCAGAACAGTAAAAATCCGTCTATAAGAAAGGCTTGGAGTAAGGCCGTTCGAGAAGGGGTAGACATGGATCAGGTAGAAGCGGAAACAAAAGAACAGGTCGGCTTACTAACTAAGTACGGTGTAAAGGTTTCCAAATATGCTGAAAAGGTAATCAGAGATGAAATTATTGAATCCAAGCTAGGTATTCCACAAGACGAGATCCAAGAACTAAAGGAAATATCAAGAGATATTACGGCCACAATGGAAAGAACTGGCTTCTTCCCTAAATTGGCAAACAAGGCTATTCAGGCTTCCAATTATGGTAGCCAAATGAATCATCCAATGGCTCAGTTTGGCAGTAAGCTGTTGATTAACGTGTTCTTCCCGTTCAAAAAGATTATAGGACAGATTGGCGATATTATGCTAGACTCGGTTCCAGTTTACAATTATGCTAGAACTTACGGGTACGGGGTTACGGGTCTAAAGAGAAGGCTAGAGCTGCAATCTGAATTAGGCAGAAGACAAGCTTGGAGTAGAAAAACCTTTGCCGAAAACACCTCTCAAATGGGTGAGGTTGGCTCCAGGAAGTTCAACAATCAAATGGCGTTGGCTCACCTCCATAATACAATGATGGTAGGTTTGGCGGCCTTATTTCTAGGTACAGACGAAGAAGATTATTTCTACATTTCTGGCGGCTACCACAACCTGTCTTTTAGCGAAAGAGAACTCCAAAACAAAAATGGAGTGCCTGCTAACACTATCAAAATAGGTGGACTCCAATTCAATTACTTAAACACACCATTACATATTGCAGCCTCGGTAATAGGCAACTGGAATGACGGCATGAAGTCGCCAGATTGGGATGAAGACGGCTTTATAAAGAGATCGGCATTGGTGGGGCTGTACTCCATGAACTCCATAAAAGATGTGTCCATATTTTCAGGTATTCAGGACTTCACAGACTTTACCGCAACAGCCTTAGAGCTACTAGATTCTGACTCTAGGATTCCTGAAAATGCTCTGGAAGAAAAAAGCTCTGCGGCCACTAAAGTTGTTAAGCCAATTGTGTCTTATCTTTCTAAAACATTGCCTTGGAATAACAACGGTATTCTTCAAGTGAAGAAAATGTTCGACCCTACCTCGTATTCTCAAAAGGATATTGATGAAATGCTTGCTTACCATGCAGGGCTTCACTTCTTCCCAGACGCTTCAGGGAGTATAAAAGCTAGGTTCGATATTTTCGGGAATGAAATCACTACCTACCCTGGTGAATCACTGTTCCCGTTAAGGCACTACTTAGACAAAGGCAAAGACAACAAAGACTTTATGTTTCTGAAAGAGATAGACGCCCTACCTTCTGCCCTAACCGACTGGAAGCTAAAAGACGATGAAGGCATTTATGTAGACGACCAAGACATCCCTGTTTCATTCCAGAGAAAGTATAAAGTATTAGCTTCTAAAAACTTCCAAAAGCTAGTTGCTGAAATAAGAACTGACTATGAATCAATGTCTGAGAAAGACAAACGGGCTTACGCAAAAGAAGACTATCGAGCGTATTATGGTAAAAAAGTGTCTAGGGCGCAGTTCGAAATAAAACTAGCCATGACAAGAGCTAAACTACTTGCTAAAGAAGAGCTTGAAGATGAGGTAGAGCGTTTTATTAAGAGGTAAGCTTTCATAAATACCTATTTCTTGGTATTTTGAAGCTTAAATAATTAGCGCACTTTGCCAAGAAAAATTGACATGAAAAATTTGAGACTACTTCCTAGTGTTGTTATCCTCATCACCTTTACTAGTTGCGCCACATTGTTTGCGCCAAACACAAGAGCTTTAGCCGTGTCTTCTCAGCCCGCTGGAGCAGATGTTTATGTAAACGGGTTTAAGATGGGGGCTACGCCTATCGAACTTCAACTAACCCCAGACAAATCATACAATATTGAATTTAGACTTGAAGGGCACGAGTCTGTTACCAGAGTAGTTAACACGAAAGTAGGCGGTGGATGGATTGTGCTTGATGTGCTTGGCGGTCTTATCCCAATAGTTGTAGACGCAGCGACAGGTGCATGGAACAAATTAGACCAAGATTCCGTTAATGCCGCCTTGGTAAAGTCTGGCGGTCAATAACATTCATACATGAATAAGAAGATAAAAATATCTCTTTATGCTTTAGGGCTGGTGCTAACTGCCTTGGTTATTACCAACCCTTCTCCATCTGAGTTTGATTCCTATTCCGTGAGTTTAATAAGAGAGTGGGGAGCTATAAATGAGGCTTGTGTAACTCGAAGCAGGGTGAGAAACAATTTCTTTTACAGCAAATACGAATTAACAGACGTATGTCATGAAAAATGGGATAGCTTCCTAAAAAAAGACGAGTTTGAAAGCTTTGTTGTTTTAGCTTACCTTGGTCGTTTTAAAGTAGTCTGGAGGGGCTACAAATAAGGCCGAATATTAAACTCGACCTCCCTAATTAATTGCCCCTACCAGTTATGAGTAGAGCCTCTTCTATATCCACTAGTCTAATCTTCCTATTCTTCATTATTTGAGTCTTTTTCTGTGTTTACGTTGGTTTCCTTTTCATCCTCAACTATCTTTGACGCTATGCTAAAGAGATGAAGCAGGGTGTTTTTTGTTGATGCACTATCTGTTTTACTCATTTTGTTGAACTGAGTATTTAAGGCTATCACAAAAAGCGATCTCTGAACGTCTTCTGCGTCCGTTACATCTAAAATCTGGTCGAAGCTGGCTTTTGTCTCTTGCATAATCAAATATTGTTGTTAACTTTACTGTCACCAAATGTACACAAAATTACTCAGTCTGACAAAAAATAGTTGGATGAATTGATAAAAAAATGCCAAAGACCGAAGACACAGCGTTAGCCAGAGAAATTAGCGGTAAGAATATTAAGTTCTTAATAGACCTAGACGGAAGCAAGCAAGATGCTTGGGGAGATAGGTTTGGATTAGGGCGTAATTCCGTTAATAACTACATCAACAAAAAAACGCTAATGCAAATCCCTACAGCTCAAAAGGTTTGTGCGCATTACAAGCTAGACTTAGGGAAGTTTTATGGGCAAATAATAAGTAAAGAAGATGTTGGCCTTTATGCGAATAACACTCCTAGTGAATTACTAGAGCCAGAAGCATCATATTCAAATCCTTCTCTTGATTCCATTTCTAAAGAAGATCTTTACAAACAATTACAAAAAGAAAAGGCTAAGGTGAAATATCTCACCGAAGCCCTTAGAAACCTTTAGTCTAGACAGTTATTCTACCAACCGTCTATCTCTTTTATCTTACTTAAGGCCGTTTCCACAATTTGTTTAGACCTCTCCTTTCGGTTCACCATCTTCCTAATCAATACGCTTATCAATACCAGGGAGATTAACAATAGCCCTCCAATAACCATTCTTTCTCTAAGGAGCTTCTTGTACCGAACAGATTGCAATGCCATAAGTCTAATGCTCTCAGCCTGAAACTCCGCAGCTCTTACCGATTCAACCTTTCTAATCCTGTCCACGTTTTCTTGGTGCTCTGCTGTTAGGTTCCAGAACTCACTTTTATAAGCACTGGCTTTGTTGTCTTCTCCAATTCTTGAGTAAGCGGTTGATATGTAGTCATACACTAGTAGGTATTTTGCATTGTCTTCAAACTTCCAATGATTCTCGACAGCCTCTAACAAATACCCCAATGACTTATCTTCTTTTCCTTGGTCTAGCCACATCTTGCCTTGATCCATAAGTACGTGGAATTTGCCGTAAGTGGACTTCATCTTAGGTTTAGCCATTTCGAAGTATCGCTGCGCCTTTTCCGTGTCTCCTATTGCTGCGAACGTCTTGGCAATATTGTGATGTCCGCTTCCCTCTAGCACCCCCCATTTATCGGCAATAACCGCTTCATGAAAATAAGAAAGCGCCTTTTCATTTTCTCCAATTGAATAGTTATTAAGGCCGATTTCACTAGCCACCCTTGGGAACACCTTTTCATGAACAGCCCCTTTTTTATAAAGAGCGGCTAATTCAAGATTTCCTTCCTCATACATGCTTCTACTCTGTGACTTAGAGACAGCAATATAAAATCTTGTTAAGTCTTGTTGAATCAAATCTAGCTCTTTCTGCTTGCTAGTATATCCGCTCTTGTCCCTCAATGAATCTATGGAAAGCCCATCTGAATAAGCCTTGGCTGCGCTCTCGTAATTACCAATGTTATAGCTTATTGCAGCTAGGTTTCTGGTGATTTGATAGATAAGGGAAATATCATCGGACTCAATTGACTTTAGCAACTCTAAAGACTGAGTGTAGCGCGTGTGTGCAGAATTATTATGCCCTTTTCTAGACTCAATCATGGCTAAGAACGCGTCATACTTAGCGTACCAATAAGTGTCTGCTTGTTTTTTAGCCTCTTGAAATAAAGAGATAACAGAGTCTTCTTGACTCCTGAAGTTATCCCTACCCCAATTAAACTTTTCTTCATCTGTTTGAGACTGTAGGTTTGCTGAAATCAGAATAGCAACCGCAATAAATAACCATTTTTTCATAGTGTCCATTGATTTAATAATATTTTGGCTATAGGCTGAGGAACCGATTTCAAGTAAACAAAAAAAAGCGTACAGTCAAACAACCATACGCTCTTTTTTGTTTTTTTGAGTAAATTAATTGTCGACTCAGCCATTCCCGCCAATTATAACCCCTGTGTCTCCTGGGTCAGGCAGGTTTCCATCATAATCCCCATTTAGCTCAATCTCTTGTGGAACAACGTCTTCACTGTCAGTGCAGGCCAGAACACCAAAAAATGATACAATTGCGATTAGGGCTACGTTCAAAATAGTCTTTTTCATAATGATTTGTTTTAAAATGGTTGTTTTATGTTACTACAATATAGTGTTAATTGGGGTTCATTTGACCTAACAAGTCAATAGAAGCCGCATCTTCCGCGCCACCTACCATATTGTTGAGTCCTGCATTAATTAACGCATCTCTTCTATCTCTTTTCTCAATGTATTTCTGGCCTTGGTTCCAATCCCATGCCTTGTCTTGATACCTGCCTAGAGTTTGTAAGGATCTTATGTTGTCTTGAAAGCTTTGGTATCTGAAGGCTTCATTTTTAGCCTGTTCGCCCAGCATTGCCCTATTTTGCTGAGACTGTGCATTCATAAGTCCTTGCATTACATTTGAGGCCGATCCTCCAACGTTTTGAATGGTGTCTACAATATTAGCTGCATTGGTTTGAATAACAGATTCGGCAGCACTAGCCCCTGGTCTCTGGGTTAAATTAGCCTGCTGCCTTGTAGCATCTGTGGCCTGTGTTACTGCGGTTGGTATTGAATATGTGGGGCGCTTGGGTTTCTTGGTAAACAACCCTGCCCCTGTTTGAATTATCCCTAAGCCTGTTTTGGCTAGAGAAGGAATCATTGCTGATGTTACTTCCATACCCCAAAGGTAGCTTGGTTGGGGTAGAAAATAGGGCTTGGAGGGGCTTTAACAACCCATAATTTCAGCTATCTTTCTTAGCTTCTCAACCTCTAGATTCCACTTGCCATAAGTAGGGATGGCATTTTTTATTCTGTCTACTAAGTCTTCTTGCTCTAGTTGTAGCGCAAGTTCCGCTTCATCAAAGTACAAAGTGTAATCAGGGGTAAGTTCGGTTTTCTGCCTACCTGTACTTATTTCGAATAAGCCAAATCCTTCCACTGTAACATATTTCCTCCCTACCTTTGATAGGACAGAAGTTTTAATATCCTTACTCCTTCGGAAAGCATTCCCAAACTCATTTGGCCTCAAGAAAACAGCCTGCCCTATCTCTGGCTTTTTATTGATACGGTCTTTATTCATACTGTAAAACAATATAAACGGGGATATAAAAACAAGTATATATTGTTTTTTTTTATTTCTGAGCAGCCAACAAATGTCCTGTCAATGGAGAATATCCTACATAGATAGCGTTTATCTTTTGCAGGTCTGAGGCCGTTTTTCTCAATGTAATTTCAACATATTTCGACTGAATTGGGTCTCCTGCCAAAATTGCTGGCTGCCCTCCTAGTAAGTCCGAGGCTGTGTTTTTGTCTCGCTTCAAGTACGCGTAATATTGGTTGTCTACCAAATCGAACTCAGCTTCCAATAAGTCGGTGTCTTGGCCTTGAGGGTTGGTAATGCTTAATACATCCCAAGCCTCGTCTGCGTCTAATGAAAGGTTATCGAACGACTTGTCTAAGGCCACATCAGGGTTGCTTACGAACGTAATTCGAGAGTCATACTGAGTGTTGTAGAAGTTGTTGTAAACACTATTGCTATGATGCTTCCAGATGTTCTGAGATTTGAATGTTGCAAAATTATTGCCTAAGCTTATTGACTGCTCAAAACAAAAGCTAAATCGGCCTATCCAGTAGCCTTTTTTAATATCCCACGCCCAAGTTTCTGGCGAAAGACCGTCTTGGTCTGGAAAAGTAACGAGATAGAGTCCAAGGTAAACGTCTATTGCCCCAAACACTTTGTAGCCTGAACTGTAAGTTTCTGCTTTGGTTCTGAAATAATCTTTCAACCCTTGATCGCTAATTGAATCAAGGCCATTTGCAGAATATCTAACAACACACCCATTGTTGGAATCCCACCAAAAACATTGCCCTAAATACTTCTTTACCGACTCAGGGTTAATGGTTCCATAGCCGCCTTTTAGTAGCCTTTCATCTCCAAAGAATGAATCGGTTGTAGTTACAGTGTCTTGTCCTGAAGCTTGCTTTAAGAACTTAGAGCCAATGTACACTGAGGTTGCATTTCTTTCGTGTAGAGCAAGCAGTACATCATTGACCACTTCTAAGTGAGTAATTGGGGTTCTCTCATTTGGCAAGTTAAACTCGTCCTCGAAATCAAATCTGTTAAGGCCGTTTATCTTAGTGTTTTCTACATAGCTGTTAGAAGCTATAAGTGTGTTGTATAGGTTTTTTTCACTATACTCAGTGTTTTCTATGTTTGCAACACCAATATCGGCTACTTTTTTAGAGTAATCTAAGGTAAGCGTTCTCTTTCCTTCTGACACGTTGAATCCTCCTGAATTAGTTAGCTCAGGATTTCTTATATCTACCAAGTCATTCTCGCTTACACATGGTGTTGGCGACTCTAATATACAGCCTTGTTCTGTTAGGTATGAATCGAACAGAGTGGAGCTTGGCTTGTTTGTTACTTCCTTGTAGACGAATCTAAACTCTGGGTCTGTCAAGTCTACATAAGCGGTGTCTCCATCAATAGTTATACCACCTCCGTCTGTAAATGTACTTCCTCCTACATCGTAAAACTGATTGTATTCAACTGTGTTTGGCTTGTAAAACTCAACAAAAAAATACGGACTCTTGCTAGACCAGTCTTCAAAGTCAAATCCTTCTACACGAACCACATTGGTGAATACATCGCTAACATATAAGTCACCTCCAGATATGTCAGAAGCGTTATTGTCTCCAGACTCTATTACGCGAACTCTCCATCCTATTTCTGGCTTAACAGGGATGTTGACTGGCAACTGAAAGTCTATCGCTGTGTAGCCCTGAAATTCATCTTGCCCACTGTTGTATGTACCGTCACCTGCTGAAAGTCTTACATCTGCCTCAGATTGTTCGTTCACATATAGGTTGCCGTCTAAAAAGGCGAAATTAGGATCCCCCTCTCCGAAGTTGACCGCAGCCGCTTCTGGCGCAGAGTAAAACAGTACATTGACGGGCACTTGTATGTACTCTTCATAGTTCTGCTCCTTAGTTGATACTACAACAACACTGTCAACCCATGAGGGCGCTGTTCCTGAAAACTCCACGCTAATTCTTGGTCTAGTAGAATGTACTTTCCCGAAGCCTGCATAGGTTCCATCTGGATCTTTGTAAGGAACGGTGATTTGCTTCTTTTTCAGTACTGAAGTCCTTCGGCCTTTCGCGTCTAAAAAAACCAATCCTATTTCGTATGTGCCTCCTTCTTTTGCGTACAAACCGCTAGAACTTCCTGAGTAATAGTCCACAGAAAGAGAAAAGTCATAGTTGCCACTAAGATCATATTCATCTAAGCCCTTAACCGCAACCATTCTATTTTCTGGGTAGGCAATAGAAACTGGTTGTCTAGAAATGTTTTCATACGGCTTCAACGCCTCCGATTCCGATAAGGTCTTACTGTTGTTGGCATTAGTAAAGTTGAATGTACCGCTTCCATCTGTCCCATAGTCTACTTCTCCCAAAAACTTGTGTACTCCTTCGTTGTTCTTGATTCCGTAGACTTCTATTTTGTCAACAAACTTAGCTAGAATATCCCCCTCTATTGCTGTAAAAGATATTGCAATCTTGTTTTTAGCGGAATTGTCGTAAGGATTCTTATTTGCCAGTGTCAGCCCTTGGTATTTCGTTAATGGTGACTTTGCTCCATTCTTAAATCTATACCTGAACCTAAATTGCCAGCTATCTTTGCCTACTGTATTGTTGAGTATAGTTGAGTCATAAGACTTGCTGAATGAAGCCACAAGTCTTGGCGCGAGTATGTAGAGACTAAAAGGGTCTAAGGAGAAGCTTACTCCTAAAAAATCTCCAGACAAAGAATCATAATCACCCGCCTTAGCTTGGGCAATATTTAGCTGTTTTAATTCGTCTCCGTCATTATAATATATCCACCCAGACTCAATGAATCCCTTTACGAAATCAACCGTATCGCTTAGGAATATCCCTTCGTCTAGGATAAGTATTTGGGTAAGGCTGTTTGCGGAGAAGTCATATTCTAGCAATGCCGAACTGTTTACCCCTTCAAAAGCACACGTACAAAACAGGTAAGCTAAAGAATTTTCTTCGTCTACCACCACCCCTTTGCAAGAGTAGTTTGTACCCGTCATTCCTGTTTGAGTAGCGGCTGAATTCCCTTTCAAGTTCTGTCTTTCACCTGAGTTACTAGCTCCGTTAGATACAGGGATAAGGTTTAGCATATCCCTGACCATTCCATTCTCTAAGGCTCTGGCGCTAGTGTCTTTGTCTATTGCTATGAATTGGTGTTGAGAAATCATCTAAGTTGGTTTTCTCCGTAGGCTTGTTTGTATGCGTCAATAATTCCCGTGAGAGTTAAGTTTGATTCTCTTGCGAACAATTTGCTTCTCTCTCTTTCAAAGCTCTGCTTTAAAGATTGTGTCTCGTAAGAAGATTCTCCGTTCTTGTGCCTAGAGTCTCGGTAGTGGATGTATTCATTGAGACAATTAGCAGCCAATGGAGTTAAGGCCGTTTCGCTTCCAGGTGTTTCTGGGGTGGCTAAGTACTCTACAAATATCTTTCGGCTAGTTACCCCACTATCGAATTGTAATTCTCTTGGGAACGTTCCTTTATTCTCTCTGAAATAGCCCTTGTTATTGTGCCCTTTTCCTTTGCTAGAGATTTCCAATCCATTCAATGGGTTTCTAGTGGTCGGACTGTTGCCAAGGGTGAATAAACTCCTTCTTTGGTAGAAAGCCTCATTTGGTGTCTTAGTTCCCTCATGGTGAAAAGTAATAGATCCGTCTTCAGACATTTCTGAAATTCGATCTCCCACCTTTGCAAACACCCTGACTAGCTTAACATAGTCAGTAGGTAGTTTTGCAACGTATATCTCATTCAGGGTCAGCTCAGCCGTTTTAACCTCAGCAACTACATCGAAAGACAACTCCTGAAAACCCCTCAATGCATAATGCAATCGGGAAACATACCCATGTAGCGTAGGGTTTTGAGTGTCGCCCATGTTCGACCTTACAACAGAATCAATAGTTATCATCTCGGAACGCTTGAGTTATCGTTTACTTCATCGGGCATTATACCCATTAATGATGCGTACTTTTGAAGAGTAGCATCTACAATTGTTTTTCTCTGCTCTGGGCTAATCGGCAATACATCGGTAATGCCGATATTCTCGTTTGCCACCGTAACTAGGGTTACCAGCACATTCTTTACCCCTTCATCTAACAAGGTCTTGCCCCATCTTTTAGTGAAGTAGATTCTATCGTCTAAAGCGAACCATGAGAACTGCCCTTCTAAAGCTTTCGTGATAGTTCCGTGATACACGTCCATCTCTTGCGGACGGGTGGGTATCATCGCTTTATTAATAGCCGACTTGGTAGTTACTGGCCGAACGCTCCAAATTCCTGTGCCGTCTGGCAAGTGTATGTAAGGAACTCCAACCGATACGTAGTTGGCCTTCTCAGAAGTATCAATACTTACTGGAAGAGTGAATGTGCTTAATAGCCTTGGGTTTATGGTTTCCCATTTGTTCTTTTTGGCCTCATACCATTTGTCGTAAACAGAAGATGCTAACTCTTGCCTCAAAGACTCTGCTATCTCTCTTTCGTCTAGCCTAGAGTCTTTGCTTGGAGTGCCTTTTGAGAGCATCCGAATGACCTGTTGAGCCATGTACTTTAGGGTAACTCTATCTGTCATTTGTCGGTCTGGTTTTTAAGTAGTTCAAATTGGGTTAAGTCCGTTTGTTTAAGGCTAACACCAAGGTATTTCAGTGTCTTGGCAAGTAGTTCTGGCGCTCTATGGGCAGGAATTTCTACGTCTGTACTACCTACTTCGCTAAAGATGTAATCCCTGCCATTCTCAGATAATGTTTTTCCGTACACTGCCTTTGTAGGCTTTTTTAGATAATTAATGTCTACCGATGAAACTGAACTTGGGAGTACTCTAACTTTCGATCCATAAATATTGAGCACAGGGTAGTCTGAATCAGCAGGACAAATAACATCGTTCTTTACTTCCCCCCAACGTTCGTCAGTCACCACGTCAATATTATCTTCAAACCCTGTTAATGAAGCATAGTCAGTAGGTAAATCACCTTCTCCCTCGGTAAGCGCTATTGTGGCTTTGGTTTTGAAAACTCTGAGCAAGTCATTGACCACTTGTGTTTTCTCGAACTCCGAACGGCCTTCATTAAACATGTCTAAAACGGCATCATTAATGGCCTCCGTTATTTCATCTACACTGAAGTACCTAGATTGCCTTCTGTTTGAAAGCTTATTGACTGCTTTTACTATGTCTTGAATAATCATTGACTATTGATTGTAATTTTTTCAGGCACTTGATTAAATCCTATTATTTGCCGTCTGATAAGCTCAACACAAACACTTAGTTTATCACCTTATGGAACATCATTGAATGACTCCCAACCTTCTTCAACGGCCTTGTCGTAAAATACAGCCGCACCATGCTTTGTGAATGTTGAAATGTAGCTGCTAATCCTTCCGTTGTTCCTAGCTATTATTACATCATTGACGGTTCCATCAATCAAGTTATAAGCATCAACAGCTTTGTTGAATTTACTGGCATCTTCATACTTATAGTCTTGTGCCTGTCTGTAGACATCTAAATACTTGTTTGCATTGCCCTATACATTGCCATTGCCCTCAATTATTTTATGCAATGGTATGTCTCGCTTATGTTGTTGACAAAACACTACTAAGGCCAAATCAATAGCTTCTATAAAGTCTCCGTTTGTTATAGTTTCTTTTATCATGTTAAAGTTTATTATAATATCTATTGTATGCGCTTGTAGATAAATTATTTAAATCGACTGGCATTTGCGCATCAGCGCCAAGAACATTTGGAGTATTGACATTCGCAAGTCCTAAAACTTCGTCAGCAGTAGCAGGACAGAAGTAAACAGCGCCCTTGCTGTCAACATATGTGCCTCCAGAATATTTTGTAGAACCTGATACTCCGCTAATAACTAACCTTATAGAGTTGTCGGATGGGTCAATCTCAAAAATTCGAGTTTCTCCATAAGGAGACAAGTATATTTTTCCGTTTTTGGCGATTGATAATGTAAAATATTTCCCCCCCCCAGACTGAAAAATATCAATAGTAGTAGTACTATTGTCAGACGGGTCGATGACCAATATGCTTGACGCATTAAATGGAGCACAGTATATCTTGCCGTTAGGGGCTAAAACTAACCCAGCATACTTTCCTGATGTAGACCCAAAACTACCGAATGTGGTAGTGCTATTGTCGGAAGGGTCGATGACCAATATGCTTGACGCATTATATGGAGCACAGTATATCTTGCCGTTAGGGGCTAAAACATTTCCGTAACCACCGCCATAACTGCCTAAACCTCCAATAGTAGTAGTACTATTGTCAGACGGGTCAATCACCAAAACGCTTGACGCGATTAAAGGCGTGCAGTATATCTTGCCGTTTGTAGCTAAAGATGCTCCAGCATATTTAATGGACCCACTAAAACTACCAAACGTGGAAGTGCTATTGTCTGATGGGTCTATGACCAAAATGCTCGTGGCATTTAAAGGAATGCAGTATATCTTGCCGTTGGGTGCTAAGCATAAACCAACATATTTTCCAGAAGCATCCCCGAAACTACCAAATGTGGTAGTGCTATTGTCAGACGGGTCGATGACCAATATGCTTGACGCATTAAATGGAGCACAGTATATCTTGCCGTTAGGGGCTAAAACTTGACCTACCCACTTTATATCGTCTGATGTTAAGCTCCCAAAAACAAAACTTTCCACTGGTAAAAAAGAACTACCCAATAAAGCATGTCTTCTTAGTAAACTCATATAGCAGAAGTTATTACTTTAATAACTGGTTTAGAACTATCCGTAAATGTTGCTGATTTCAAAAAAGACAACTCGAAGTACTTATTAGTACTGTTATCATTGGTAATGACTAAAGAAGTAATGTCAGCACCATCATTATCAACGAAATGATAATTTGTAGTGTCTAGCGTTACTGTTACATCTCCTGCAAGCGTTTTCTTTCCGAAAATAGACGTTACTTGAGCTGCCGTGCCAGCACTAAAAACTAAGCTTACCGATGCCGTGTTTGCCGTCCAGTCAAAGGTTGCCTGATCTTTACTTCCTCCGTTTACCGTTACCGTTGCGCCATCTGTTAAAGTTCCTAACGTTTTAGTAACTCTTTCACTCAAGTCGCTCTCTAAATCCGTAACGGTAGACTGTGCTTGCGTACCTGTGTGGTTGGCTCTATTTCGGTTATTAGTGTCTCTGGTATTGAGTTCTGCGGTTGTTTCGAAATTTTCAATATCCGAGCTAACTAGCTTTGACTCTAAGGCCGTTTGCAAACCACTAACCGTACTGATTGCCTGACTGCCCGTGTGATTAGCCCTATCTCTGTCTGACGAGTGATAGTGTAAAGAAGAGTCTCCACCATCTGTTAAGTCGGTTGCGTTAGCGTCTGAAATATTGTTTGCCTCAGACCCATCTTCAACATTGATTAAAGACCTTACCTGAGTAGCCGATAAATCTTCAGGATCGCCAGTACCTGAACTTACTCTACCCTTGATAGTAGCAGTAGAAACATCGGATAGTTTTGCGTTGGTGATTGAGTTATCCGAAACTGTACCACCACCTGCAAAAGCCTCAATATAGCCGTTACTCAAATCGTCTGAGACGTTATCGGCTGTAAACGGCCTTGATAAAGAAACAACCCTGTATAATGAGTTGTCTGTGATGTCAAGTAGTATTAGCTTTTCTTCGGCATACTTTCCTCCTTCTACATATTGCTTAATAGTATAGTCGTAAATAGACCCTAATGTGTCGGGTACATAGGGGTCGGTCGCTCCAACAAATAGAACGTTCTTATTCAGGTAGTAGAAGTCGTCTGCGGCCATTTAAGTTTTAGTTGTGTCTTCTTTGAGTTTTTTCAGCTCAATCAAGGCTGTTTGCAAATGAATGATACACTCGTTCACTTCAGCCCCTAAATTGTAGGGAAGCCTTACGTGTTCAGTCGTTTTCAAAATTTGAGATAGCCTAACTAATGCTTGTTGTGGTTCCATGTTTTTAAGATTCAGGTGGGACGTCCATTAGTCTAACCTCAACGTAAATCCTAGCTCCAGTAAGCGACTCATTATTCAATGTTATACTAGGAGATATAGGGCTATTAGTTTCAGTAGTATCAGAGTCTTCTTGAATAAGAGTCCCATTGTTGCTGTTTAATTTAGCTACTATATAAAGCGTAACGCTTCCCCCAGTGGAATTTGAAATATCTCCAGATGTCACGCTGTAACTAGGAGATATTGTCGTTCCGCTGTTTCCAATATTTATATTACTGGTGCTATCTTCATTGACAGAAGTGCTCCCTATTGTGCAACTAACCACCCCTTCTTTTTCAGCAAAGGAAGCGACAAAAGAGTAGTCACAAACTTTGTCTGAACTGATTAAATCTCCATCAATAACACAAGAAGGGGTTACTATCATACAACGTAAGTTCCGTATATAGTTGAAGTGCTCTCGGCTATTGTCAAGCACACTTGAGAAGCGCTATTTGCTGCCTTACCTGAGAAATCAGGTGCAGAGCCACCGCCACTCAGCCAGGTTATCGAGGCTGGCCAACCTGAAACAGTTCTCCCACCAGTTGCATCTTGTACGAATATTAAATTGTGAACTGAATTTTGTTTAATGTTTGACATAGATACCGTTGTTACGTTTTCATCTAAAAGTACGGTTCTAGTATTTCTGGTATCTAGGTCTATCGTCATTGTTCCTGAAGATATAGAGGCCGCACCTCCAACGGTTGTTGATGCTGAAGGCTGATACACCTGCCCTTTTAAAGCGGACGTACCATCAACCAATAAATTAGCCCCTTCTATCAACTGAAGATCTTCGTCTGTATATAGCAGCAAATCTTCAGCGTTAAATGATATCCCTCCTGTCTTCTCTACAGCGCTAAGGTTTTGAGCCTTAAAGAACAGTGTCGCTATTGAAGTAGAGATGTTTCTTACTGTAGTGCTTCCATTTATAACGGTGTCTCCATTTATAGTTTGCCCTTCAGAAAAATTGTTGTCAATATTTTTTCTGGCTACATCGGAAGATAAGGAAAGTGTCCTGTTTACAGTTAGATCACCCCCACCGCTAAGCCCGTCTCCTGACGAGATGGTTCTTGATGATTCTACGAATCCCGAAGAGTCTATCCCATCTAAAGTATCTGCATCAACATTCAATGCATCAACAAAAGCCTTGTCTACCCTAGCGTCAATAGCTGCATTTGCTCTTGATGTGGTGTAATACAGGTTACTGCCTTCTGAAAGGTCTGTTGTGCTTCGAGTTCCTAACCACGTTAAAGCCCTTGCGTCTGTATGGTATTGTGTATGGTCATCGTCAGACAGCCCTGTTAACGCCCCATGATCCGAAACCCCACCTCCTGACGCATCTAGCTGAGATTTTGTCACAAAGTCGTCCGACTCAGTTGCGTCAAATCCTTTTACTCTGGCGTAAAATGTGGCAATTCCATCTTCAAAAGTTAAGATATTAGAAGAAGTACCGTAGCTATTAGTTGAGCTTTGAAAGTACAGTTTATCTACGTGTTGCCTAAACCTCCAGTGCCTGGTAGACCCTGAATCAACAAGGTCTAGATTCGGGGCTGCCTTCTCCATAGAGACATCTCCCGATATTGTTCCTCCAGATTTATCGTACTTTCCACTTAAGTCCGTTTCTAAACCTACAACAGTAGATTGTGGTTGTGTACCCGTGTGGTTGGCGCGGTTCAATAAGTTTGCATCCGAACTGTTGGCCGTTGCTCCATCTTCAACATTTATAATGCTTCTGACTTGCGTGGCTGTTAAATCTTCAGGGTCGCCTGTGCTTGCTGTAACTCTACCTTTGATTGTATTCTGAGCCATGTTTGCAGCTTTGGCGTTTGTTACTGCATCGTTAGCAATCGTTAAAGCAGTGTCGCCTGTTACATCGCCTGTATGCGTTGCGTTTGAAACCTTGGCCGTGTTCGCTGCCACCGCACTGTTATTCGCCACTTCTGTATCGAAGTCGGATATAGTTGAGGCCGTTTGGGTTCCTGTATGATTAGCTCTTTGTATTGAAAAAGCCTGAATTGCCGCATCTGCTGCTGCCTGCGATGTGCTTACGGGCTTATCTATGTCGGCAGTATTGTCCGCATTTCCAAGGCCAACTTGAGTCTTAGTTACCGAATGAGGGTTGTCTGTGTCTGAAGTATGAGTGTGTGCAGCATCCCATTCAATAATATCTGTTGTGAGTATCTGTTTTACGTGAGTAGGAACCGTTGGGTCTGTCTCTGTTAGTAAGTCTCTTTCTTCTAATGTTAAAAAAGGAATACTAAGATCGTTCAGAGCGTATTGACCTACTTTGTCTAGCCCTCCTGCCTTACGTAAACGGTCTTCAACAATCTCAAACTGAGCATCAGTCCAAGTGTCTGTTCTCTTGAAAGAAATAACGGTGTGGCACGTTCTAAGGAAGTACGCTAGGTCTTGTTTTTCTTGCCAAGCACTACCACTTTCTTTAGCGCCTGCAACCTCTAATTGAAGCTGACCAACCCTAACCAATAAGTCATTAAGAAGTTCGGTCTTGTCTACTGCCATTTACTCTATTTCTATAACTCTTGCTGCGCTTGAATACTTACCTGTTTGAGCGAGTGATTGGGCTGCCATTATCTTTGTAAGAATAGGTGCTACTTGATAACTCAAAGCAGGAATGTCGAGGTCTACATCGTGGTCGCTTAGACTTAAAAGTATGTCATTAGCTTCTTGGTGTAGCTTTGGTAAAGGAAGTGCGTATGCTGTTGCAGTATCTTCGCTTAAGGCCGTTAGCTCTGCATCGGTATAGCTGTCTTCATCGGCTCCGTCTATCTGAAACTTACCACCTGATATGCCCTCATAAAGAGAAGCGTCCAAGGCGAATAAGACTAGCTTATGCACTCCATCTATTGGAGATATGCCGTCAGCAGTTTGGTCTACCGAAAGTGTCCATGTAGATACGGTTGTCGGGTCGTAAGTATTGAACTCCTTTCTTGTAGCCGTTAGGTCTTGGTTTAAATGATAGACCCTCATGATTAAAGCCAATTCATTCCTCGCAGGGTCAGAATAGCTTGTTTGGTCGGTGAAGGTCATTGTTTCACCATCTACCGTTTGGGCTGTTGCGTTAAAAGATACTGTTACTGCCATGTTGAAAGTTTAATTAAAAAAGGCGAGGGACTACTGCCACTCGCCCCACACGGAAACCACAATCAGTTAACCGAGGCTAACCTTAGTTCTTAATTCCCTCAATAAATTCGGGTTGTCTTTTAGGTAGTCCGTGAATTGAGCGTCTAGCGCTCCACCATTTGGTACTCCATCAAATAATGGTTTCTCGTCTTGGTTTTGAGCAAACCACCATATTTTGTGTCTGTGCTTCTTGATTACTTCTTGCTTTACTGCGGCCTCAATTAAAGCTCCGTAGTCGCTGAAGTTTGTGATTTTACCACTGGTTCCACCAACAATTTTCTCTGGGGTTTCGTCTGCTACTTCAAGTAGTTTGGCTCTAATCTGAACCCCTTTCATTGCAGCTGTTGTCTTGGCTCCAAAAATACTCTCTGCAAGCTTTAATCGCTCAGAAGAATCCATTGTTTCAACCGCAACAATAGCTACCCCTTTTGCGGATCTCTTTTCAGCATTCTTTTCAGCAGCAGCGTGTTCATCAAACTTTGAGAACTTGTATTTACCAGGAGAGATGTGCCAGTCCTTTCCTTTATTGTCTTTGTTTTGAGGGTGAATAGAGAGCAATTTTCTAAGCTCATATAACTCTACTCTTCCTTCTGGAATAATATGCGACCCTCTGCCCACCTTGGTGAACTTTACTTTGGCCGTTACTTTCGTGGCCTCACCTTTAGCGTTAAGGTCTGCAAGTCTTTCGCCTACAACCCAATTACACCTTACCGACTTTTTAGCAAAGTGGTCGTAAACCATAAACTCAGAGAGGATTGAAACCGAGGTAAGCGTAACTTTTTTTGGCTTACCCGATTCGTCTCTTACGTTTAACAGCTCGAACCTGTCTACTTCACCCTTTGAGAGAGGTGGGTAGATGTGCTTCTCTAAATACTCTAGGAACTTTGGGCTTGCTCCGTTAATTTCTAGTTGCCCTACTTTCATTATGATTGTGATTGTTGTGTGAAATAAAGGAGGGTGGCAATTAGCCCCCCTCCCTTTAGTGTGTTATTTTGAAACGTAAATCCACTCGTTTCCACAGAAACCTTGGAAACCAAACTCAGACTGCATGTTCAGTTCGAACTGGTCTTTGTTTGTGATGGTCTTGTCTCTAGTCCAGACGTTGTAGTATCTGTTCTCTTTGTCAGACTCTTTGTATCTGACCTTAAGCTTAAACTGACTGTTACCGTTCTTGTCAGTGTACTTATCAGCAGGCACAATGATACCCTCTTGAGGAAGGTTTGTGTTTTGAGTAATGCCCTGAGCGTTCATTGCTTCAACCACTTTTTGGTGGTAGGTTCTGTTGTTGATTCGGAAAGAATCGAACCCTAAGTCGATAGATCTTTGTTTGCCATCTCCTTTTCCAAAAGTTGAATAGTTGATACCAGTAGTCTCATTCAATCCTCTAAGCACTGCGTTTACCGAGATGTTTAGATCTGAACCCTGGAAGAAGAATACCTCATTACCTACATGGTTAGCGTTCAAAGTTTGCTCATAACCAGTAAAGTCGGCTAATGCCCAAGTAGTGTAAGAGTCATCGTTACCTAGAGTCTTTGCAAACCACTCCATACCGCCTGTTTCGTAGATAGTTTCTCCGTTTGAAGCTGTCTTGTCGTTTCTCTTTTGCCCCATTAGTAAGGCATAGTTTACCGACAAATCGTGGTCTTGCTTGGCTCTCTTCTCTTGCTTAATAGCGTAGTAGTGCTTGCCGTTGATTTTGCGATACACCTTGTTCGCTCTTTCAGAACCATTGATTCTGTACGCGGTCTTGACGATTTGAGTGTAGTTAGAGAAATCTAACGGCACAGAAGCGATACCATCAGGCATCTCTTCACCATCAGCAAAAGAGTTTGTCAGTCTACCAGCGATGTCGGCCGCGGCTAAATCGTCCACTAGGTTTACCCCTGTTTCTTGTGCTGTAATTGTGTGGTTGCTTGCAGAAGATTTATTTACCGAATTTACTCGGAAAATGTATCTACCGTTTGAATTATCAACCATGAATACGTCACCAACTTGCACAGGAGACTTGGTTCCACTGTCAATATGGTTTGCTTCTTCTAGCGTAATAGTAGCTGCGTTACCCGCGCCAGAAGCACCCGTTACCGACTCAATAGTGAACTCATTTCTGAGTGCATCTTCTTCAGTCCATTTGTATTCTGTCTGACCTGTTTTTTCAAGTCTTTTTGTCCAGACCATGAAGTCGAACAAGTTTGCCTGACCCCTATATCTGTCAGGAGCTTCGCCTAGCACTTCGGGCATGAGCAAAGCGTTTGATAGCGACATAAAGGAGGCGTTAACCGCGCCAACTACATTATGTCTGTTTTGTGCTGCCATTTGTTGTTTTTAGTTTTGAGTTTTTTGAATGTTTTAATACCCCATTTCATCTAGGAATGACACTAACTCGTTTTTAGAGCCAGCATTGACCTTTGTCTTCCCGTCAGTAGGGTTTTCGAGCTTTCTTTCTACGATGTCCGTATTTTTGACCGTTAATGCGTGTTCTGCTAAGTGCTTACCCAAAGTTCCGTTCTTGACATGGGTTAAGACCGTTGCAGCTTGTAGCATGGTATTGAAGTCGAAGCTTCCATCTTCTTTGATTCCCACAAGCGAAAGCAATTCTTGAGGGTCTTTTGCGATAGACTCAACCTGAGATTTGACAGAATCATCGGCAGCTAGATTGAAGGACTCCCCTTCGTTGTCACTAATCGAGATTTTGACTGGCTGAAAGTCTTTAAGAGCGTTTTGCACATTGGAACCAAACTGCTTCAGATTCTCCTGAACATCGGCATCTTTCTGTTGCGTTGGAGCAGGCAGTACAGCGTACTTTTCCTTTCTCTCCATCAAGCTCTTTCTTGCTTTTTTTATATCACCCGACTTTTTTAATCGGCTAAATTCAATGTCTTCTTTGTTGTTGCGCTCCCACTCAGCCTCTTCATCTTCATCCACAAAATCGGGCTTAACAACACTGTATGATTTAAGCTTGTCTTGGAATGCTTTTCTTACAAACTTTTCGCCATAATCCTCTAAGTCTTCCTTGTTTTTTAGCTTGAAGTCTTCCCAAAGAACGTCTTCATCAGACATCTTCTCGTAGTCGGCTTTTTTAAGGCGAAGGTACTCTTGCAAGTCACCTTCTCCTGCTTCTCTAAAGGCTCTTATCGTCTTTACTTCTTCGTCTTCCTCGTAAGACTTAAGGCTGTTCCGAACCCCTTCAAATTCCTGTTCTAGCCTTGCCTTTTCTTTTAAGGCAGAAACAAGTTCTTCTTTACTATTTACTTCATAGCCTTCTTCTCTAAGTGAGGCAATGATGTCGGGGACTTCTTCTTGTTCAGGTTCTTCGGAAGGTTGTTCTTGAGGTTCTTCTTGCTCAGGCTGTTCTTCCTCAAATTCAACCTCTTCTACTTGATTTTCAATGGCTTCTTCGGGGTTGTCTTCAACAGGATCCCCTATTCCCATCCAAATATCTTCGTCTTGCGTCATAGCTGTATTTCTCGTGATTTCCTAAGCAAAAGTACCTAGTCCGTCATAAAAAATACGGCTTGCAGCTTGCGTTTGTAAATTATTTTTTGTTTTATTATCCTTCGGTGTAAGATAACTCCACCACAAAAGTGAAGGCATTATTTCCCTGTGGATCTACGGGGTATTCCAAAAGTCCAGCAATATCTATTCTCCCTATGTTCATAAGCGGCTTTGAAAAATTAATCCACTTATTGCAGTCTTGAGGGTATAAAAAAGACGGGGATCCAGTTGATCCGTTTAGCTGAGAAGAAAAATCTCCATTATTAGCTTCGCTGCCCCATGGTACATTATCTAACTTGCTAAGAGCTTCGTTAACGTATAATTCATCTTCATTATCTCTAAAGTATAGCCTTAGCTCTGCAAATTTTAGCAATGCTATAGGGTCGCTCATATCTAAGAAAACGTTTCTGCCAGAAATTCTAAAGCCATGAATATTTAAGATTTCTCCATCCTTTGCGGTATACGCCCCGTTTTTAGTGCTTAGGGAAAATATAGTCCCCCCTGTTGTTGGAGATAATGAGAATCCGTTCGCTTCAGAGCAAACAACTGTTAAAAACAGGCTTTTTAGATTGTCATTTTTTTTTACGTACTCCTTGGATACCCATCTAAATATTGATTCAGAGTCTGTAATTTCATCGGTCGCCAATGAGGTATCTATTGCTTGTGGCTTTATTGAGATTTGAATATTCTCCTTGGTTGTAACCGTTATTACATTATTCTTCTTGTCAAAAAAAGAAGAGGCTCCGTCTAGTTCATATACACTTCCGTCAATATTTTCTAGGTATGAGTTTAAATTATCGTCTTTACTGAAAATTACACTTGCCATGATGCTTTGTTTGTAGTTATTGTTCCTTTTTAATTGTTGTTATTAGTAGTTATTGACTTGTTGGTCTTTTCGATTTGCTCTAGCTTCGCCTGCGCTTTAATAGATTCTTGAAGTCTGATTTCTTCTAGCTTATTTTTGTGTTTAAGCTGTTCGGTCTTCCTTTCTTCCTCTGCCTTGATTAGTTCGAGTTGCTTGGCTTGTTCTAGCTCTGCTTGCTTGGCTTGTGAGGCAACCATTGTTGATTGCTGTTGGGCTTGAGCGTTTGCTTCAATCTTTTCCATTTCTCGCTTACGACTCATTTTATCTCTTCTTCTTTCGAGCCTTCTTAACTCAAATTCGGCTTTCTTTAAGCTGTCTACTCGCCTTAGCATAGTGGCCTCGCTACCTGTTATTACTCCGTTGCCAAGCATTATGTCTACCGTTTCTAAGAACTTGGCTTTCTCCATATCTGAAGGGAGTGGTTCAATATCGAAGGAGTAGTCGTGCTTGGTGAGATCTAGGTTTTCTCTGAACATTTGAGAGCCTATTTTGCCATAAATTCTATTGTACCTGCCTGGCTTTCCGTATTTCTCCGAGTAACAGTGGAGTATGGCTAGCGACTTACATACTTCAATGAATATCTTTCTATCGGCATAGAACAGGTAGTCAAGCGCTAAGTCTGATTGTTGTATTTGAAGCTGGGTGGTAGTAGCTCCCGCCCTTTCCCCTAGCTGAGAGGCTACTGCAGCTGCATTCAATCCCAATACCTCGTCTAACTCTCCTAACTTATTAGCTATTAAGGCTAGGTATTCTTGAAGCTGAATGCCTTGATTGAGTTCGACTACTGCTTGGTCGCTAGACCCCTGCAATGGCTGTCTATCTGTAACCAGAATCTTTTTCTGAAACATGAAAGACAGAAGATCTTGAGGCTCCATCTTTTTATTCCCCCATTCAAAGGCCACCGCCTTTAAGGCATGGAGATTGATTTCAGCTCCATTAGGGAATGGGCTTGCAAGTATGTGCCTAACTTTGATATTATATGCCTGTAAATCGTCTAGGATTGGAATGATTTGCTCCCCTGCGCTTACTAATGTGTTGTTTCTCATTAGTGGGGCGTATACCTTAATTGACAAAGGGGTTTCGTTCATGTTGCCTCTTTTGCGCTCCATGAAGTGCTTCCTTCTGTAATTATAGATTAAGTCCGTTCCTAAAACCCAACAGCCTTCGTAAACCGAAGTGTATTTGTGTTGGATTTTGTCGTTCTTTCCGTTGCCTTTGTATGTGTTTTTCTTTCGGTACAGCTTAGGATTTCCAAACTCATTTATCTTTTTGGCATAAGTCTCTACCTCTGTGGTTTTCCACTCAAACCTTAAAACAGGAATAGACCTTACCGTTTCTTCAAATTCTGATCTGTAATAGCCTCCTAGCTTTCCAAGGTATATGTTTTGTTCTTCTCTAGTATCTTTAGCTATTTCTAGTTGCTCTTTAGTTAATTGACCTTGCGATTCTTTCTCAAGATCGGACAAAGAAATAAAGTCTAAATAGCCCCAATACTTTGCGTCTCTAAAGTCTGGATAGTTAGATTGAGGAAGAATAATTTTATCTACCTCCAGCCTGTCAATAAACGGAATAATATTCTCGTCTAAGCCAGTTATTACTGCTCCAATTCCTGCTTCTATCAGGTCTTGGGCGCACTCTCTTTTTAACTGATCGTAGTCATTATCTTTTAGGTGTTCTTCTACGGCTGTTTCTATAAGCGAAGCAGCAAATAACTTGGTGTGTGTTAAGTAGTCTTGAAGTTGGTCTTTATCCGAAGGGAGGTCTTCTAGTGATAGGTCTTCTGGCAGGTATTCTTCTATTGAGGCTATTTCTTGCAAGAACTCTTGAGACTCCATGAGTATTTTCATTTTGTCTCTGATTTCTGCTTTAAGCTCTGAGGCCGATTCGTCTACCGCATCGCAAGTGGCCTTGTACTTCATGCCTGCGATTTTGGACACGGCAATATTGATTCGCTTTGTGGCATAAGCAATAACGTCCCATCGAATGCCTTGAACAAAAGCCTCTGCATCGCTAGTTTGAGGGTCTACTCCTGCTAGTGGTTTGTACTGGTCGGGGTCTTGCCTACCGAGAAGATAGTCTCTTACCTCATTGATTTTTCTTGCCCGACCTACAAACAGCTCGCTGCCATACTTTTCGTGATGGTAGAAGATAGCCTTAGCCACTTTAAGGCCGTATTCTTTCGTTTCCTTGTCTTCAGGGCTTACCAGTTCATCAGGAAAGCCTGTAGCATCTTCAGTATAGCTCATTAGTAATTTTCAAGTTCTCTTATGCTCAACATCGTCCTGAATTTTAGCCAGTTGAACCCACTACCAGGGTCTTGTTTTGGGTCTTCAGGTCTTACTTCTGCCCCAGATACATCTGAATGTCTTGCAACTGTATCTAGGCTGATTAATGGGTATTCCTTCATCCATTCAGCACAAATGTTGGCTAGTGACGTGTACTGTGCCTCTGTAAATGTTTTGGGGTCTTTTATTTTAGCAATGAAGCTGTCGTAGCTATGCACGCCTTCTACTAATAACTCTACACCTAAGTAGTGGCTGTTAAGGTATTCAAGGCCGTTCCACTTAGATTTGCCTGCGTGTGAGGCTTTTTGTGGAACTGGCTTCATAGGCACTACTGAGCCGTCAGGCTCTACGAAAGCATGTACACTCAGTCCGATTGATGCTAAAAAGTCTTTGGCATGGACTGTCTTTCCGTCTTCATTCACCAAGTACTGAGCCATTGAATGAATTACTATGCCTTTTGGTTCTATTGTTTTCAAGATGCTTTTTTGGGTTCAAAATTCCCTACCCATTCATCGTTTTCGAATGGTGGGTGGTATTGAATGAAAATCTCAGTGTCGTCTTCTAATATTTGGGCATCGTGCCACATGAAAGGGGGGATTTCAAAGGCGCAAGACTCTTCTACTATGTAGCTTTCGAAAGGGGTGTTTATTTTGATTCTGCCTTTCAGGACTATGCCTGCTTCTTTGTTTTCGTGAAAATGTTTCTTGAAGTAGCCTTTGTTAGACTTATACAGCATGCAGTATGAGTCTTTTACTCCTGTGTCTACCTTTTTTGCTAAGTCACCTTCGATAGCTCCAAAAGCTTCCCATGTTCGGCCTACCTTTTGAACCTTGGTAGGCGTGTTTGGTAAGCCCTTTTTAAACATGGCTACCTTGAATTTATTAACCCCTTCTCTAATCATGGTTGAGATTTTAAGTGCTTCAGTTCTTTAATCCCATCCTTAATGTCTTCCAACTTTGGGGCAATATTCTCATTAATGACCTCCTTTACATTGCTAGGCATATTTTCTGTAACCCTGTAAACATTATCTACCGTATTGGCTAGGTTTCCGAGAATGTCATTGACTATCTTGGCCTGCTCTCTGATGTAGTCGTCTCTTTTTTCTTTAGACTTCCACAGGATATAGATAAAGCCTATAAGGACAAGGATGAATACACCCATTATCCCTTTTTCTAGTAGCGTCTCAGAAACTCCAGGCGCAGTGTTTTGTAACATTATTGATAGATTCATGCCCTACTGAGATATTTTGTGTGTTTGAAATTAGCGGGAGATGGTTTTGAACTTGTTAATGCAAATTTATTTAGTACGGGGTAGAAAATAGGGCTTGGAGCTTACCTGTACCCGAACAAGTTTTTTATATCCATTTTCTGAGTTTCTTGCACTTTTTCTTCCTCGTCTTTTGCTTCGAGTAGTGAAAGGCCGAATGAAACAGTAAGGTCAAAAACCTTTGTGTCTTTAGGTTCAAATTTGAAAAGCTCTTCAACAAGTGATAAATGCTTGTACTTATGTCCGTTTTGGGTTACGTCCTTTTTTATCTTACCTGTGTATTGTTCAATAAGACCGTTCGCACCCCCAGATGATGCTTGCCCTGGAATTGGGCTTGAAGAAAACTCTGTACCTAGTTTTGGCCTTATTAACCCTAGCAGCCCAACTCTTGTTAGATAGTTGATAAACTCGGCTTTATTGGATTCTGCATTTGCTGTTGCGCCATAGAACATAAGTCCATACGTTATTTCTTTAAATGCGTCTTCTGGGTTGTTGGTTCTCTTTCTGTAAATGGCTACGGGTATGTTTCTGAATTTTTTAGGAATACCCATGTGATTCCCCGTTCTAATCGTGCAGGCATTATCTGATCCTCGTTTCTTTTCATCCAAGAAGTCTACAAAGTGAGAAACAGGGTCAACTCCTGCGGTCATAAATTCATTGAGAGGTAGAATTGACTTTTGCTTTACCCTATCTACGTAATACATAGAATATCCGCTGGTGTAGTTGTTTGACTTGACCACTTCTTCGTCTGGGAACCAACATACTTCCCAACCGCCTTGAGGATGGTCTTCCCACCCTATTTTTCCATTAGCCTGTGGGTAGAACCTCACCGTTCTTATTGGCTTGTAATCGGGGTCTTTTAGCTTTACCTGAACATCTGAAAGAATGCCTTCATCGAAGTGGCCGCCTCCAGTTCCGAACATGAAAATCTCGTCTTCGTTGGTTGGGAATTTTCTAACGATTTGCCTGTATTCTGAGGGATTGTCTTTTACTGCCCTTCTTTGGTTGTCTACGTAAGGTATTCCCCCCTTCATGGCGTATTCACCGTATCGCTCTTTTAGGAATAAGGCCGTTTCTTCATCAGGGTTTTCTCTAACAGGAAATCCGTATTTGTCGCAAAAGATGTCGTATGCAGAAACTACATACTTGAGTACTCCGCTTGGTGTCTGTCCGTTTTGAGTGAGTTTGTTTGGGTCTGAACCGTCCCACATTAGCTTAAACTCGTCACCACCCTTTTCGATCTCTTCTACCGTTCCTGCTATCCAGAAGTTACCGACTTTTACCCCGTTACGCCAAACCGATTGCTTTTGGGTGTTGTGCCTAACCGAAGCCTTGGCTGTTGAAGGGTCTGTTTTCCCAGGCTCTTCTACGGCAATCATTCTCCTGGTAGCTCTATCGAGCACCCCTTCCCCTGCCGACTCAGGTAATAAGCTAGAATTTAAGGCCCTCTTTTGCTCTTGCTTGTGGGCAAATGAGTTTTTACCCCTTCTGGCAGGAGGTGAGAAAGTTAGCTTTGTGGTTGGGTTGGTTCCGTTGTCGTTTAGAGGGATAAGGAAGTCTGGGTAATTCTTATAGTGCTGAACTACCTTTTCTATGAAGAATAGCCTGGAGTCGTTATCGTTACGGCCTACTACTGAACAAATGGCGCTTTCGTTCCAAATGGTTTCTACGTATGAGGCGCAGGCCATGAGTGCTGACTTCCCATCTCCCCTTGGTGCTACTTCGATTCTACCTAAGTGTAGTTTGTGGTCTCTTACATAGTCCCAATGATAGCACTTTAATAAGTCGTTGATTTTTAGGTATGGGTAGCCGTTGTCGTTTTTTGCCCATTGGAGGTAAGTATAGTATGTGCCCGTGAGCCAAACGGCCATGCCTTTGAGCATAATCCATACGCCACCGCCTTTGTATGGGTAGCACCGTTCTAGTTCCCTCTTTCGGTAGTCGTTTAGGGCTTCTATACAGTAGTTTGGATTGGGCTTGATGTCTTTTACAGGCTTGGGGTCGCCATGTGTGTTGAGGTCTTCAGGATCTAAGCCTGTTTGTCCGATTATCTCTTGTCTTCTGGCTGTGTCCCAATCTACTCTAATGTCGTAATCATCGGGTTCGTCTACAAACCACTTGATGTCTTTTGCGCTGAAGGTTGGGATTTCATGACGTTGCCAGTACTGCTCTTTGATGGGTTTGTCAGAGAACAGTATTTCGCCTTGGGTCGGCATTTTGGGCACGTAGAATTTTATGCCCCCATAGAGTGTTTTGAATAGTCCTTTCTCGTCTTTCTCGTAGAAGGACTCAATAAGAGGTAGTGACATTGTTTTGTTTGTGGCTGTGTGCGAGTTAAGTGCGTTTGGGAACGGGCTTATAGTGTATTTCAAAGTCCAGATCCCAAAACACTGTGTATTCCCAACTCATGCTACAAAACTATGTCTTGTGGGGTAGAAAATAGGGCTTGGAGGGTTAGTGGCTACATCTGAAGAAACTCCCACAAGTCTGAGGGTGTTTTTAGGGTGATGTTTTCTCCTTCCATTTGAACCATTCCCTCTTTATAGTCTTTCCCGAAGTCTAGCTCCCAGATGAAGTATTCTATCCATCCTGTCTGTTCATCGTTCATGGCTAGTTTTACCAGTTTTAGCAATTGGCTTCTAAGAGGCTCGTTATTGTAGCATGAGATGTAGTCGTCAGGGAGTATTACTCTGAATGCCTCGCTACATTTACTGTCGTGCTTATGCTGCTTTTCAATTTGATTAATGGTTTCGATAAACAGCTCTTTTGTAATAGTAAGATTGCCGACTGGTTTAGGAATTGTGTTCATGGTTTGCGATTCGCGAATTAAGAATTATTCTCTCTCAAGGGTAGATTTTCTTTTCTGTATAAATGCATGAATCGGAGGCTATACTCGGTTAATCTCAAACCAATCAAGTCGAATCTGAACATTGTATGGCTCGTGCCAGGCTCCTTTTACTTCTAGTGTTTTGATGTACTCTAGATCGGGGTCTTCATCTGCTTTGTGACGGCTGAGTTCTTTGTGCTCTCCGTAATATTCATTGATGACTTCTTCCGCTTTTTCAACAGAATCGGCCACTCCAATAACAGATTGTTCGTTGTCGTTTAGGTCTTTTTCTTGGATTACTAATACCTGTTTCATGGTCTTGAGTTTTGGTTACACCTCAAAGTATTGTCTGTACTCTTCTTTGATGTTGTTGATGAAGTTGTTGCTCAGTTGGATTCCGTGAGTTAAGGCCGTTTGCTTATTGCCTTCTATGCTTGTTCTGAGCACATCCATGTGGCCATCATCATCGAAATTAGGCGTGACCTTGTCTTTGATTGCGTTGTATCTGGCGAGCATTCGCATGTTCTTTTCGTAAGAAGCTTGTACTGTGGTTTTTGCGTCTATCAAAATGTCTCTTCTCCTTTTACTAGTTTCTCAATGGTAAAGTAGTTTTGGGCAGACTGTACTTGTACTAGCCTGTCTCTGTCTCCGAATATTTTGAGTTCGTAGGTTTTTAATGCTTCTCGAATCTTTTCGGATTCAGCCCTGAATTTTGCCTTCTTCTCTTGGGCTGCGATTTGGTCTTTGTCCTTGTCTTCCTGAATGGGTGACATTCGGATCTTGTTGTTCTCCATGAGTTCGTGCTGGAGAATGCACCACTCTGACCAGTCTGACTTGGATTGAAAGCGTAGGTACTCCAAAATCATAAGTACAAACTCGTCTTCTTCTAGGTTGAAGAGTCTTTTGTCTACATTCTTTTTGAAGCCGTCTTCTTTCACCAGTCTTTCAAGCCCTGCTAGGTCTGCGGCTACAATCATTCTTTTGCTGAACTCTTCGAACTTGTACTTTGGGCTTTGGTGCAAGAATGAGTCGTGACTGTACACTAGAATGATGTAGGTGATTAGGGCATTTCTGTTAAGGCCGTTTGGCTTCATTTGCCCTGCGTAGGCTGCAAAGCTACCTATGGCTTTAAGGTCTTTGAAATGCTCTAATATGTCTGGCTTCTGGCCTCTCTCGTCTGAGGGAATGTTTAGCACATCGAACCTCATGTTTTGGCTTTGGGATTCTGTCATTTTCTCTTGAAGATTTCTTTATAGTCACTATCCTTACCACACCACCATGATTTTATGTTACTTTCTGAGGTCTCCTCAATCCAACATGCCCTGTAATCGCGTGTCCAAACACTTCTTTTACCTATCCACTCATTATTCACTATCCTCCAAAGAATATTGCTATTATCAAGATATGATGCCTGATGGCCAAAAGCACTCACAAGCGCTTCTCCTACATTATTGTTTATTGTCATTCTGATTCAGTTTTTGGAATTTCAAATCTTTTCGCCCAAAAAGTTGCCCCGTCTACGGTGTCCACTTTGTCTAAATTCATGGAGTTCATTACTGTTTCGAAACGGCCTTGATTCATCTTTTCACAAAGCAGGCTCAGTTCTTTTGTCCTTAGCTTAGAGAAGTCTTCATCGTCCCGCTCGCAGAAGCAGTCTTCTATTTCTAATTGGCAAGTGCATGGTCTTTTATCTGTATTCATTTTAATCATTCGTCAATTGAGATAATTTTTTTCGGTTGAAACTTTAATCCTCCTACCCCCTTTACATATCCATGTAGACTCACATCGTCATAATAACACACGTCTGTTACGTTATTGAATATCTGTTCCTTCATTTCTCCAAATAAGAATCCCTTAACTGTAATCTTTCTTGTAGAAAGCATCTCTGCAATTTCTTTCATACAGTTATCAAAATCCTCATACGCCTTGGTGGCTGTTTTTGACAATTCCTTTACTCTTTCAAAATCATTATCTGTGTTCATAGTATGTAATAGTTTGGGTTGGGCTACCATTCAATGGTGAAACTGATTTTCTCTTGAATAACTTCCCATCTCTCTTCTGATACAGAGAAGTCCTTGTGTCTCTTTTTGAATAACCTAAAAGCGTTTATAGTGCTCCAATCTCTGCTGCCCCACTCGTATTCTAGATTCCTACATTTATAAGCGCTTTCGCCTCGGCTCGCCTCTTTCTTGACTGCTTTTTTTATAGCCTTATAGTATGACAAAACCTCTTTTCTGTATTTTTTTCGGTTATGGCGATTTGATTTCTCTCTAAGTTTTTTTGCTTTCATATCAATTTCTCTGATTTTAGCATTTGGATTATCTCGTAGAAGTCTTCTTTGTACATTACTACAAGGTCTTTCTTGCGAGGTGCTTTGTGAAAGACAAGGTTGTAGTTACTGTCTTCTGGCATCTTGTCTAGTTCGGTTCTGAAGTTGGGTTGATTCTTATAGGCTTTGCATTGAATACTGAAGCAACCTGTTTCGGTAAGATCTACACAAGCATCGTCTAGCTTTCTGTTGGCGTATCGAGAGGTTTCGCAGTCGTTGAAGCCTAGTTCTCGCATTTCTTTAGCTACTTGGCGCTCGAAGTTGTGGCCTTTGGTTCTGGAGGTTTTGCCTGACATCACCAAATTCTTATTGTGAGGCCAACTCCTGCGTATGGACTAAGACCGTTGTTTGTTATTCCGTAGCCTGCCTGAAGGCCGAACTGCATTCTCTTGGGCTTGTGCTCTACCTCAAATTGGGTTAAGCCTGTAATGGTGCTGTTGGGGTTGTGACTGACTACTTGTACGGTGGTGACTCTTGGCTTGAGAAACCCTTGCTTCTTGTCGAAATTGACAATGGAAAGGGAGTCTGTGTATGAATAATTAAGGCCGTTTGTCTTGGGGTCGTACCGAAACTGTGTCCACTTGTCGGAATACTGAAGGGTTTCGTTTACCTTAATTGTATTGTTAACTACTAGGGTATCGTAAACGGTCTTAAGTATTACGCTATCTCTGGTTTCTGTGGTTACGTTGGTTACACTGTTTAGTCCTTTACCATTGCGGCCAATGCCAATGTTTTGCTTTCTGAGACTGTCTATCTCTGATTCGTAAACCTCTTTGGCTATTTGCTTTTCCGTCTTTACGGCTGTTACTTCCGCTCTAGCTTTGCCTGTTTCGTCTTTCCAGAAAGTTGCCGACTGTTGCTCTTTAGCTAAGGCCGTTTGGCTAAGGTCTCTGTCTCTTTTCAGGGCGTGAACCTTGAATATTCCGAGAATCAATAGGGCAGCAATCACCACCCATTGAATTTTGATTAATTGGTTTCTCATTCTTGTTTTGTTTGATTAGTCTAATGGCGTAAGAGTGTACTTAGCCTTTCCGTTGCCTGCGTTTTCGAACTCTAAGAAGCCAGGGTTTGAATTGAAGCCTAGCCCTTCTGAGTAGTAGTTGCCAGGGAATATGCTTGGAGAAACTACTTTGAGTACTTTTACTGAGTTTTGGAGCACTCTGAACTCGTGCAAATGACCCTGAACCCATACGTTGTAAACTCCATTGTTGCCGTATTCGAAGGTTAGGTCTTCGCCTTTCTTTTTACTGATTGAGTTGTGACCATGTGTAAGGCCGTACCCAATGCCGTCAATGATTTTGTACATCAAAAGGCTGTCGTACTCTATTGGGAATGCCTGTTGGAAGTTTCTTCTGAGTTGTTCGAGAATCATTAGGCCGATTTCGCCTGTTACATCTACATCTCTTCTTCCATCGCCCCTATCGTGGTTGCCCGACACTCCGATTACTTGTTCTACATTGCCAATGGAGCCAAGGAAGGAAGTGAGAATGTCTACGGCATTGAAGTAAGCCTTCTTTCCGTACACTCCATACTCCATGCCTTGATAGCTATTGGCGTGGTTGGTTCCTGTGAAAGACTCGATATAGTCGCCACCCAATAGCACGGAGACTTTCTTGGCCTTTCTGCTGTTGATTTGACGGCTTACTTCTTCCATCCACTCAGTAGCCTGATCCCTGTCGTAATCTTTAATGAGTCGGGAACCCATTGTTTTTGCTCCGAAGTGGGTGTCTGAAATGGTGACTACAATATGGTCTCGTTCGGTTGGTTCCAGAACGGTCTTAACCACAACGGGCGGCACTTGGTCTTCGTCTCTCTCGGTGGTTTCAAACAGGGTTTCGAACAGCTCTATTTTTCTGTTGCTCTCTATGGCTTTTTTGGCCTCTTTGAGCATGTGCTTTGAGTACTGCCTTTCTACTAGTTCGCCCATGTTGTCGGTGAGCGTTTGCAGCTTGCTTTCGACCATTTGCTCTAACTCAGCCTTTGGCGTGATTTCTACCGTGTGGGGCGAGAATATGTTTGAGCTTTTGTAGAGTAATAGTCGGTTTTTAAGGGCGTTCCACTCCCAAGGCTTTAGGTTGTACCTGTTTATCATCTGAACACTGTCCATGTTTTTGCCATGCCTTGAGTATTCAAAGAAGAATTGGTCTACCTTTTCAATAGGGAAAGTGACTTTTCCTCGCTTGGTTACAATTACATACGAATCGTTTTTGATGGTGTAAGGCTGTTTCTCTTCGGCCTCAATTTCGACAACCTCTCTTGGGTAGTCTTCGAAATAGCTAGTAAGAACCAGTCTGAGGTGGTTTACCGAATACTGATTGCCTCGGTTTACCATCTCTCTCGCTATTGAGGTGTTTGTTTTGAGTTCTGGGCACTCGTTTAGAACTTCTTCTATCTGAGTTTTGAACTGATTGTAGTCTCTCTTTTGAGTCATTCCGTTTTGTTTGTGGCTACCTGATTATGTTTATTTTGATAAGAGGCGCTCGGTAGTCCTTGCCTAGCTTTTTGTAAAGCGGTCTGAAAACAATTTCTTTGACCGTAAGACAATAGCCGATGGAAATGATTAATAAGGCCACGAAGTCAATTGTATGTTCCCATTTTTTGTACTCAGTGATAGACTCTGTTTGAATCAATGAAAGCATGAAAAAAGGAATAAGGGAGATTGCTAGGTAAACCAATGACCTCCATATTGTCTCTACTATAATTTGCTTTTTGTTCATCTTATTTGGATTTAAGTTCTTTTGCTTTGGATTCGTACCACTGAGCTTTTTTGAGGTCTCGCTCAATGGGCTGCTCTGGCTTTGCCCCTAGTCGCATTCGGTACTTGAAGGCGCTCATTTCGCAGTGTTTTACAAAAGCCTCTTCCCCCCAGATGTCTATCATCATTTCATAAACCTCTTTATCACCCTTTTTGTAGTGCTCAGGGTTTATGTAGTCGTAGGTTTGGCTCATTTCTCTAGTGGTTTGTATGCTGTTTCTAAATAGTTTTCGTCAATCTGAGGCTCGTAGCTTTTGCGAATATGCTTGTTGTACCGAATTGCCGCGTTTCTCCAATCTAAGGCAAAGGCATGGTGTAGGGTGCGGTAGTCTAGTGTTACCTTTTCGCTAAACAAGCAGTTGATAAACCAGTCTTCTAAGTAGCCTACATGCTTGTATTCCTTTTGGGCAAGCTTGTTTTCTTTTCTTCTTTGGGATCTGTTCATTTTAAGGCTGTTTGGGTTCCCACTTGAAAAGTATTTGTCCTTCGAATGCCAGAATATCGTTGTAACCCTCGAATTGAATGAAGTCGTTAAACCTTACTCTGTCGCCTTTTTGCAAAGGGTATGTACAACCTGTACCCACCCCTGTAATTTCACCATCGGTTATCTTTTGCTTGTCGATTACCGTTTCTGGAATGAAAAGGGTTGATTTTATTTGAGGCCGTTCGGGTTTGATGGAGAAGTATTTGCCAACGGGCTTAATCTCATTCTCTTCGATTTTAGCAAACACATTGACGTTCCAGGTGAGGAATACTTTTTTGCCTTCGATTTCTACCTCTTGCTCTCTCTTTTTGTGAACTAGTACGGTGTCTCCTTCGGCCACATCTTCTAGCCTAGCGCCTTTGATGCCTTTATTGGCTGCTATTACCTTACCATGACCAATTCTTCGGCCTGAGCTTGGCAATACTAACTCTAGGGTTCCGTACTTAATTCTTTTGCCCTTAACGGTGATTTTGCCTGCTTCAAACTCTTCAATGTCTTCGCCATGATAGGGTTCGTACAGTAAGTAGTGGTTCAGCATTTTGATTTCACCATCTACCACTTTGCAGAAGAGATCGTGATACTTGACCGAGATGATTACCTTCTTGGCCGACTGCTCTAAGATTACAGGGTTTTCTACCGCTAAAAAGCTGAAGTACACCGTGTCGCCTGCTTCTACGTCTACTGGATTGCCCGTGGTGGTTACTTTCTCGTATCGCTCGGCATCTGTGATAGGGCAAGACTTCTCGTGGTTGATTATCATGTTACCACTATGGGTACATGTGCCTACTACTTTGCCTTTGATGTTGTGGAAGTGAGAGTAGAAGCCCTTTTCTTTGGTTCCTGTTCTGCTAACGGACTTATAAAGCTTAAGGCCGTTGCCTACCTCCATTTGGTCAGACATAAGACTGTCTAGCTCAATGGCTACTGAGTATGTTCCTTGGTAATTATTCATGAGTTCAAGTATTTAGTGAGTGCTTCTCTTGGGCTTGGCTCCCAGTCGTCTGTATCAAGCTCGTCTGGCCTAATCTTGCCCATGTACCACAAACCCTCGAAAGTGTATAGCTCTAAGTCGGACTCGCCTAAACCTGTCAGGCTTTCTAGCACAAACTCGAACGGAAATAGGTTGTGAGACTGAGCAAAGATGTATTCTACCCTTTCCCTGATTTCGCCTGCTTTTTCGGTGCTATCGTTGGCTTCAGCCAGTTTATTGTACTCCTTCACCATTTTGGAAACGGCCTTAACAGGGTCAAAATCATTAGCTCCTACAAACGACTGCGCTCTAACAGGGTCTATTCTGAATATCTCGGCTAAATCTTCTAGCCATGCCTCGTTAGCTGCTTGTCTTTCTTCGAAGGTGCTGTCTACCCCTAGCTGTGCTTGCCTTTTAGCGTTGCGCTCTAGGATTCTGTCTACTCTTGCTTTTTTGGTTATTCCTGGCATTAGAGTCTTTCTGCTATTAGTTTTACTACATCTGTTGTTACTGCATTTCCGCACATTTTATAGCGTTGAGTTGCGCTAATTTCTTTGACAATACCATCGCCAAAATCTCCGTACTGAGTCCAATTGTCAGGAAATCCCTGAAGCCTTTCACACTCTATCTCGGTGAGCCTTCTTATTTTCCCTTCTTGCAAGGTTGCTTGGTGATTCCCCGTGTCTAAAGTCTGAGCACAGCCTTTGCCTATTCTGCCTCTTCTGGTTTTTGAGTTTGGGTTCGAAAGGTTTATACTGTCTCCAGTTCGTAATTCATCAAACCCTTTTTTAGTGTTTGTCTTTACTCCCCACCTACCTGCGGATGAATCTATCGTTGGGCTAACTCCTTTTGAGTCGAAAACTCTATTCTGCATGTAGGGCTGTTTGCCTCCTGATTCTTTAGAAGAGTTGATTTGAATTACCCCCGACTCTCTCCTGTTGCTTTGGTTGGTTTTTACTTGTATGTAATTATCTGTTCTCCCCATTTTGTAATACCTAGATGTTATGCAGTTAGCTACATCATCTGGACTTTTGGAGAGAACTCGCCCTGAAACTCGTTCTCTTTTTTTGATAAAGACTTCACAAGTTTCTCCGATAGGAAATACTTGTCTGCTACCCGCTTCTGCAAGATGTCCGACAAGGTAAATTCGCTCTCTATTTTGGGGTAATAACCACTTTGTATTAAGCAGTTGCCATTCAAGTCGATAGCCCCCAATGTTGGCAAACGCTTGCAAGATTGCCGTAAAGTCTGCGCCAGAGTTTGAGGAGAATGCCCCTTTAACATTTTCCCAGATAAATACACTTGGTCTGGCTTCAGTAATGAGCCTAATTGCTTCGAGGATAAGGCTACTTCTCTCTCCGTCCATTCCTGCTCTTTTTCCAGCCAAGCTGAAATCTTGGCAAGGGCTTCCGAAAGTGATAATGTCTGGTCTTTTGAGTTCTGACCCTTGAATATCTTTAACTGATCCGACATGAATTGCTTGTTTAAATCTGTGTCTGACTACTGCCGATGCATATTTGTCTATTTCTGAGTAGTAGTGCGTTTCTATGCTGTACCCAGCTCTTTGAAAACCGAGTGCAAATCCATCTATTCCGCCAAATAGAGATAGTAAAGTGATGTTTCGATTAATCAATCTCTCAGATATTGAACTACTTCAAAAATTGTTTCCTTGCTGTCGCCTCGGCTTACCATTTCGAGGACTTTGTTGAGGATTAAGGCCGTTGACTCGGTTTTATTGGCCTTATTCACAGCCTCCTTAAGCTCTTGCAGATTCACACTCAGCTTCTTTAAATGCCTTTTCTAGTTCTCTTTTCTGCCTGCTAGTCATAGAGATATTAGATAGGCAAGAGAATGGTAGGCAGTTGCCGTCTTTTCTGTACGCCCAAGTACCTTCTACATACTCTACCTGAAATTCTTCTAGTAATTCGAAGCCCTTATAGTTTTTAGCATCTACCACTAAGGCAGTATCGCCCTCTTTGAACCTTCTTTCTGAGGGGTTTTTCTGGAACAACTGCCTCATTTGCTCTGTAAAGGCTGGCGACTTATCCCAATCTTCTCTTCTGTCGAAATTGTAAATGCCTCTGTCTACTGATGGGCTTGTAGTGTTAGTGCCGTTTGCTGTCTTGGTATTCATCTTTTTTTACGTTTGTTGTGAAATTCTTTTATGCCTTCTGAAATAATGAAGAGTAGTGTAGCAGGGAATGACCTCTCTAGTGTTGGTCGGTCAGGATATACAGCCTTGTGAATTATCTCATTGCCCTGAATAAACTTCAACTCAATAGCTCCAGACTTTTCTTGGTTTACATCCAGTCTTAATCCTTCAACCCTGCCGTCATTTTTGCTTATAGACATGAGTTCGTTAGCCCATGCCATAGAAAGTTTTTCTTGCTCTTCCATGATTCAAAGTAAAGTAATCCGTGATTGATTTCCTAATTTTTATAAAGAATTTCTTTACTTTTTATTGCTTAAGGCCATTTAAAGACCATATGAAGCGGTTAACATGTATTTTTTATGTTGATAATACTTGTTTTATTACCCCCGAATAAATAGGTTTGCATCATTATAGGTTACAGCGAGCAGCGATTCCCTTGAAAGGTGATGTTTTCTAAAAATCGGTTTTAGTTTTATTTGCTTCCCTTTGCGCTATATAAGGAACCCGTCTAACAGGCACGGAAACCATACGCATAACTACACCAAGCGCAATAAACTCTGCGGGGGAGGTTGAAGACAGATAGGCTATGAGGCAACATCAGTAAAAGAATAAGCCTCAATTCCCAACTCTACCTTTAGTAGGTGGTTATGCGGGGTAGCCTGTGGTGTGCCTACTCTATTCTTAACACAATATATCTATTAATTTGTTTATTTTCTAATCAATTCAAATTTATTAAAGTTTTACTTGTTTTTTAATCGCAGACTCCGTTAGTTTGTGTCATAAGGCTGTTGAAAAACGGTCTTAAAACAAGTTCTTTGAGATAAGAAAATTAAAGCGAGTGGCGGAAATGGATACGCTAGAACGTGGTCTCTTTGAGGGATAAGAGACTCCATAGTTCTTAGTCAGGTGAGTTAACCTGGCTGCAAGGCAAACACCCTTGTGGGATACCCGATTCAGGTTCGATTCCTGAACTCGCTTTAAAATATTTACGAATAGTGGCGGAAGCGCATTTGAGTACATGCTTTGTTGAGAAATAACTGAGAGTACATGTGAAAAGTAGACGCTATGCGGGGAAACTGCCCTAGGCAGAAGGAAAGAGTGAATCACTGCCATGCAAGCATCAAATCTTGCCTATTCGTAAAACATGCGCTCATGTTCCTTGGCTGGCGAGTTGGTCTCCAAAACCGACTGTGATAGGTTCGATGCCTATAGCGCGTGCAAATTTAAATAAAAACAAACAGTACATCAAGCGAACTCAAAAGCCGTAATGGATTGAATCGTACCAGTTGATGTCTTTTGCAAAATCCATTCCCCGTTAAGGAAAGCGGATCGGGGCAGGAGTTAGAGAGGTCTCCCGAACAAACCAAATCTATACCGTGTGGCAGAGTTGTGGAATCTCTGCCTTTTTAACAGAACCCGCTTTGCTTACCGTCAGATCAGCTTGCGGGTCTTTTTCCAAGTAAGGCTGGTTGCAAACGGTCTTACTTACACTGTAACGTGGTGGAATTGGCAGACACACCTCCCTATCTCGGAGGCAGAGACAAGCGAAAGCCCTCTATGAAGGTTCGAACCCTTCCGTTACAGCCCTTAAATCACAAACCATGAAAGCTAAGTATGTCAAGTTCAGGTCAATAAAATACAAGGAAAAAGAAAAAGACAAGAATGAGTCTTTGAGCGACCGTGTATTGAGAGAAATAGAAGGCAAAGAAGATAATCCACTCCTATTTGAAGTAGAGACCGATGAATTTACTGTCAGTGAATACATTGATGTAAATCGAATAGTGAGTTTTCATGAGTCTATCGACAACAGAAAGAGAACGCTAGTAGAAACTGACCCCTACATGAACATGGAGCTAGACCACCCTATTGAAACGGTCTTAAAAATGATTCAAAATGCCTGATATTTCTAAGTGCATTGGTACTGACTGCCCTCTAAAAGAGAAATGTTACAGATATACTTCTAAGCCGAATCCATATAGACAATCATACGATGAATTTTGGAAAGGCATTCAAAAGAGCGGAACCCATACTACTTGCGAATATTTCTGCCCCAACAATCAGACTGAGATAAAATGAGCGAAGCAATCAATACAACCCAACTAATAATAAGCCTCTTCCAAGATGGAAACACACTTGAAAAGACCAGTGATGAATACGAGGAAATGGAGGTCAAGATACTTACTCAGGGCTTAGATATTTCGGATGAAGACAGAACATTCTTCACCATCAAAACAGATACAAGCTGGTCATTTAACGACAGAGAAGAATGGATTTCATTTTTCGACAATCACATAGCTAAATACCTACCAAAAGAGGGGGTGAAGAAGTGAGTCCTGAACCTTGGAGCGAGTCAGATTTCAAGGCGTTTGTCCGAAAATGCATAGACAAGCAAAGAAATATTGCTTCCTCTAGAATAGTACTGAAGTCTTTCTACTTCGGTGAAGTTAAGAAGCCCAAGAACGTAACTATAAAGCAGTTTGATTGGCTTAGGTCGATAGCTGAAAACGAATCACAAACATGCAAGTCAAAATGAGCCACTACACCTTAGAACAACCCCCGTTCGATTTGAGAAAGCTAGTCTGGATTGTAATTGCCATAGGACTACTAATCATTATCATGGACTCATGTGCAGAGAAGAGTTACCCGACTATTCAGGGTAAGGCCGTTTCGGTAACTTTTACAGTGATTGGCTCAGATGTATCTACTACCCTAGTTTGCGATTCTGTAAACTTTAAAGGCAATACGGTCGAACTATTTACAAACGGCCTTAAACAAGAGATCCTTCTTGGCGAAAACGTAATAGCAAACAAATCAAAACTCCCTCACATAAGATGATACAATGGATTAAAGATAATTGGCCTGCTTCTAGGAAAAGGGTTGAAAGCGTTAATGCCGAAACAGTAAAGAACTTCGGTAAAATCATGAATGAGAGAGCTAGTAGACTTAGGCTTGCTAACTCAATAGTAGACACTCTAGACAGTGCCATCCCTGCAGTAAAACTAGAAGCCTCTTTCACCAAAAAAAGAGTAGATCTTTTAGAAACGGCCTTAATCGACCTATGGCAACAGCTAAACCCAAGCAAGTACAAACAGGGAGAAACAGTAAGAGGCTGGACAATCGCCAAGCTAACAGTAGACACTAGTCAATTGCCAGAGCTGACCTACCAATACACCGTAGAGAAAGACGATGAAACAAGAGTGCTCCAAGAGCTTACTAAAGAAACCCTAGCGTGAACACCCACATCGACCAACTCTACGAAAAGATTAGAGAAGTAGAAGAAAAGCCTACCAACGATCAGTTCTCTGATACTCTAAAAGAAGGAATACTAGAGGGCTTAACCCTAGCCTTAGAAATTCATATTAATTGTCGTGAGACTTTAAAAATTTTTGAAAATGAACCTCAACAACATCAAGAAACAACTTAGAAAACTAACCGAACAGGTAGAGTCTATTGAGTCCAAGAAGCACACACCAACCAGTGACGAACTATTTAACAACCCATCAGCATACATCTCTTTATCGTGCGCACTAAATTACTCGGCAATCATTCTGACGGATATGTCAGGCCAATCCTCCAGACAACCCAACAAGGTGTATATACGGGTTAAGAGCGGATTTTCTTTAAGGGAAGAACAAAAGAAGGCCTTAAAGATTTTTTATAAATCAATGACTAAAAACACTGAAGTAATCATAGAGGATGCACGATAAACAAGAAGCAACCCTAACATTCACCCCCAAACAGTTCGAAAAACTAGTCACACAAGCCTGTACTTACAGCCAAGACAAACGAACTCGATACAAAGCATACGAAATCATTGATAACCCATTCAAATTCTTGAAGAAATGAACGACTTACAAAAATTCAGAAACGGATTAGCCTCAGTATACTGCGATTTACCCGAAGAAGGGTTTAATAAATTCTTAGAGAAGGTTTATTCTATGGAGGGTAGCTTCAAGCTCGACACCGCATGGACGACTCCCTATACAAGTGGAGATTGTTACGAAATACCAGACAGATCCAACAGAATACAGAGAACAAACAGCGGTAGATTCACTCCATTACCCATGAGCCATATACTCAATCAAGATACTGAATGGAAACCACAAAGAGGCGAAAGGGTTTTGGTTAGAGATTCCGAAGCTACAGGGTGGAGGGAAAGGATTTTCTTATGTGAAATAGAGGGGTCTGAATCTCCATATACCACAGTAAAAAAGGCATATGAGGCCGAGTTTGAGAAGAAAGAGATGTTCGAACATTCCTGTTACGAACAAATGAAGCCCCTTAACCAAACACCCTTAATCGAAGTCACCATCTCAGAAATAGCAAAACTAAAGGGAGTAAAACCAGAGCAAATCAGAATAAAGAAATGAGAACCTTTAACGCAGAAGCCCGAAGTAAAGAAAACTTCTTAAATGACCTCCAAAAACTAAAAGACAGCTTCTCAGAACAGAGACATATAGCTAGAAAGGAGAAAAACGAAGAAGACATCATTTCAACCGAGGCCAAAATAGCGACCATCGACCAGGTTCGTTCAATCTTCAACAAACACTTCCCAATACTAAACCAAGAAGTACAATGAACCCAGAAGAACTCAGAATAGGCAATCTGTATAATTGGACAGCAGAAGGGAATGATTATGTGTTTGAGGTTGAGTCAAAAGACTTCAGTGATGAGAACTACAAAAACTTCGAGCCAATACCCCTAACCGATGAATGGCTAACCAAACTCTGGTTCTGGCCTGAAAAAGAAAACCACAGAGTAACCCCATGCTGCAACTACGCATTAGTAAAGCTAAAAGATGGATACTACATATACAACCACTCAGAAGTTGACGGAAGCCTGACATGGATTAGAACCAACGCAATCCAATACGTACACCAACTCCAAAACCTATACTTCGCACTCACTGGAGAAGAACTGCAACTAAGATGAAAATCCTGAAACAACTCTTCTGCAAACACGAATGGAAACCAAAAGGAAACCCAATCGACCACCCTTACGCTTTCTTCCACCAACATAGATGCCCCAAGTGTAAAAAGATCAAAACCACGCATTTTACCAAAACCTCTAAGACAAGTTTTTAGGGGTTTTATTTTGCCTATATTGTAAAGTTATACTTGTTTCGGTGTGATTGTGCCAATAGAATGATTGGAGGGCTTAAAACGGCTTAAAATGGGTCATGGAAATACAGGGTTTTGTACAGTGGATGATGGTTGGGGCTACCCCTACAAACACCCCCTCCCAAAAACCCATGGGAAATCCAAAAACCTAGACGGGGTGGAGTCTTCCCCTGGAGTCCGAAAAAAGCTCATTAAACCCACAAACAAAGGAAACTAAAACAGCTCAAAAGGCTAAAAAAAGGCCATTAGATTAATTTATAGTTAACATTCAAGGCCATTTAAAGCCAATGAAAGCCCTTTTTAAGGGAATTGTGTGCGCTTTGTGTGCAAGCCAGTGACTGAGAAGACTATTAACTACGAAATCCTTCGTACTTGTTTTGTCCTATTATTGGGAAGTCTCAAATTGTGATGTTTCGCTTAGGGGAAATCGCTATTAACGGTATCAAAAAGGCCGATTTGATTTTTCTCTGTTCATGGCTTACTTTCTTGGAAATATACAATTTTAGGCGTTCGTTTTTCCTCATATTTCGCAAATATTCTCAATTCTTGAGTAGTACCTAATACAAACCAACATTTCCAAACCTATTCAAACCCTTCTATAATCGGCCTTTTTGACTCTATAACCCACATTATCAGTATTGACCTAACAAACCTAAACAATCTAACTAAAATCAAGCCTTGAAGGTGTGCGGGCTTCGCCCGTCTGCTTACTCTATATATGTGTATTTCTTATAGTAGTGTCTCTTTTTATTAAGGCCGTTTCTAAATCTTTACAACATTCTTTCATTATTTATTATCCTCATTCTCAATACGTTACATTTTATTTGAAATATTTCTTAAAGTATTTATTGTTTTTTAAATTTCAATCCACCACCTTTGAAACATCATCACAAACAAAACAGCATTAATAATGAAATACCCAAAAGAACAACAACAAGTATTTGAAAGGTTTTTAAAGAAAATCGCACCTATCATTGATATAAAAAACTCAAATGGTCACTCGCTGCATTTCATGTGCTTTCAGCAACATAGCGAAGGGCAAAAGCACAACTGGCTTTACAACACTACAGAAGGATTAAAAAGGGGCTACAAGCTTACAGAAGATGAAGAAGCGCATAAGTTTTTCGAATCTGATTTTGAGTTCGAGTTATACCCTGAAGGGTGCAATGATAGCCATGTTGAAACAATGATAAAATACACACTTAAAAACATAGGACTAGCTAAAGATTGACTATTAAACCCATTTCGGAACATTAGCAGAGTTCGATTCTCTGCATGGGTTCAAGGCTTTTAATTAAGGCCGTTACACAAACAAAACATTTAACACTAAAACAAAAACAAGATGCAAAACGCAAGAATATTTTTAACAGACTACGCAAGCTACAACAACGGAACACAATTTGAGTTTGGGCACTGGGTTGACCTCTCAGATTTTTCAGATGCCTCTGAGCTTATGGATTACATTTCTGAGCATTTCAAACAAGCAGACGAAAAAAGCCCACTCGATGAATTTGGAAGCACTCGCGAGGAAATAATGATAACAGACTTTGAAGGCTTCCCTAAAGACTTCTATTCTGAAAGCATGAGTGAAGATGATTTTGAGAACCTTTACAACTTTTTTTATAGATGCAATCAAACACATCTTGATTATGAGGTGATTGAAGCCTTTGCTAATCTCGGTAATTATGACATTGAAGATGTAGATAAATTCTTTGATGCCCTAGAGGAGAGCTATCAGGGCGAATATTCAAGCGATGCGGACTTTGCGCAAGAACTTGCGGAAGAATTGGGCTACACGAACGAAAAAGTCTTTTGGCCTTATACGCATATAGACTGGGAGTGGGCGGCTAGAGACCTTATGATGGACTATTACGAATCTAACGGGCACTACTTTAGGGCTATTTAGTTTAAGGCCGTTTGGCTTGGGGCTTGCCATTAAAAGCTCCGCATTTCCAAAACGAACAGCCTTAACAATGGAAGACCTAACCAAAGAAGACTATATAAAAATGATTATCGGCCTAGCCTTAGTAGTAATAGGATTGATTCTGAAGTAAGGCCGTTTGTATAACCAAAAAACACTAGAACAAATGAAAGAATTTAAAGGAACAAAGGGAGAATGGTGGACTAAGTTTAGCGAGTTAAGCCTATTAAGCCCAGAAGGAGAGTCTATAGTAAAAGCAGGAGAGATAGGCACGCCAGTATGCATATTACCAATGCCATTAGGAGGTATAGACACAAAGGCAAAAAACATCGCCAACGCCCAACTAATAGCAGCAGCACCACAACTTCTTGAGGCTCTTGACAAGGCAAGCAAGGCACTCAAGAACATAAAGTCACAGCTTACAAAAGAAGAAAGTGATGAGGTTTTAAATGCTCACTTAGATGCCGAACGAGCAATCAAAAAAGCACTAGGAGAATAAAAGAAACTTGTTGTTTTAGTGTAAGGCCGAAAGCAAAAGCGAGTAGGCCACCTAAAACTGCATCAAAGTTCATTCACTAAGCATTCAAAACGGGCTTAATGAGTGAAAAATCAAACACTAAACAAACAGAACATGAAAGACTTTACAATAATAGAAAGAACCTCAGAAGAGAGAATCCCGATGATAGGGACTATTACAGGCGTTTATAATAGCCAAACATCCATTGATGGGTTCAAAAAAAGATTCATTCAAGCAGTATCAGAACACTTTGATATTGTAGACTTCAACCATGATGAATTGCCCAACTTATTTGATGGAGAAATTAAGTGGGAGGTAGAGATTGAAGCAGAAGGGATCAATTATCCACTAGTAATAATGGAAACTTACCTCTATTAGTAAGGCCGTTCCGAAACGCACTTAACACTAAAAACAAAACAAAATGCAAGCAACAAACGAAACAATCACTCAAGGCAACAGATTAATTGCCGAGTTTATGGGGTTTTATGGCAATCCGACAACCAAAGAGCCTATCACAAGTATTGAGAAAGACTCTAAATATCATTCATCATAGGACTGGTTAATGCTAGTAGTTGAGAAGATTGAGTCTATCAATAGCATTAAGGATCAATCCACTACAGATTATTTCTTTCAGGCCACAAATTTCATTCAAAATTACACGGCCTCAATAATGTCAAGAGATAATTTACTTATAGTAGAAGCTGAAGGGGAGGCTAGAATTGATGCATCTTTCAATGCAGTTGTAGAGTTTATCGAATGGTATAATCAAGACCGTTCGGAAAAGGAGGTGCAGTCATGCTAATCCAGGACTTTAAAGACCAGTTCGAATCTCACCTTTCAACATTAGAAGATATGATTCTCAGAATGCCAGAGAAAGGGAATACTGAAAGCGAATCTCAAGCAATAGTTTTGAAAAACAGGTTAGGCGATTTATGGCACAGCCTGAACGGAACAGAGCAAGAAGATTTAATCTTTGAATATGACGAGCTACCAGAATTTGTTCAGGAATGCATGTCAGACTTTGACGAAGATGGAAACCAAAAAGAGGAATGTGTCAGAATCATTCACAAACTTAATCAAATTGGATGGGCTGCCAACTATGGACTGGATTGTGTCCTTTACGATTTCAGGAGATTGTCTGACCAAGAAAGAAAGGACTTATCATGCTAATCCAGCTAGACAAAACCAACGGAGGACGCGGAAGAGTTCAGTCTGTCAGGATCTACGAAGACGGCAAACTGTCAGCCTCTATACATTGGGGAAAGCATGGTCTGGTATATTCTGCAAAAACCACCAAACAGAACGTAAGAATAGAAGAAGCAACCCCAGGAGGATTTAAAGTTATTCAAGATTAAGACCGTTTTTAAAAGATTTATATTTACATACAAAAATTAGCGACATGAAAAACTTAGAACAATTTACAATTGAAACTCATCACGACACTGAATATGCGCTTGTATTCGAAGCATTGGCCTACCGATGGGAAGATACAGCAGACCCAGAGAGAGAAGATTCCAAATTCTTTTTTGAACTAGACAAGGCTATTGAATACGCAAAATCAATCGAGTTAGAAATCGGTTTTCATCCAGTGGTTGAAAAAAAGGGAATTGAAGTAAGTGATATTAATGAGTGTGAGGACGAACTCGATACTGCCGAAGAATACATTAACTATTTTGATGTGGAAACTTTTGATGATGTATGGAGAGGCTGTGTTAATAATGGAAGAAGTATTGAAGGCGACATTGTACTGGTATGGTCTTACGAAAAACACGTTGGTTATGCTCGGAACTTCTTAGAAATTAGATACGGAGGCCATAACGAATTAGAGTCTGATTTAGTAACAACAAATCACGAAAGGGTTTGGTCTCCTGTGGCTCAAGTTCTACTAGAAAAAACGAAGGTTAAAACCCTGTCAGATGAAGAGATACTCGAAGCTGTCAATTGCGAACTATACGAGGCCAGGGAATGGAAATGGAATCACTTTAAAAACCAGCCTACCGACCAAAAAATAATAGACGGATTAGGGTTAAGTATTGAGCTAGAAGAAACCAAAGACTAACTCTCGCAGTTTCTCGCTAATTCTGCGAGAAAAGCCTTGGCCGAGGGCTTTGTACTCGGCCATATTTAAAAAAGACCACAAAATGATTGAAAGCATAAAGGAAGTTAGGGATTTAGTAATACCTGTTATTCAGGAGATAGGGTTAACTATTGACAGGACAAAGCAAACAACCTCCGACCAGTCTATTTATATATATACAAATGAAGGAGTGGTTAGAATTTCTGACCATCACAACCAAAATTCATTTGATAAATGTATAGTTTCAATAACTGTTCCTGTCAAAAAAGAAGTTGCGATTAAAATGATAAGGCTGTTAAGAAGACAGTAGATATTCGACTTAAAGATTTATGAAGCTAATAGATTTATCACTCCCTAGTTTCGCCTTTTTAGACGATCAAACAGGCGCCACTCACCAGCTAGAAGACCGAACGGTAGTTTGTCAGCCTAAAACTGGCTTAGTTTTCGAGGTGTTCAGTAATGAAGAGCCTGTGGCTATTACTACCGATAACTTTCAGAAAAAGTACAGCTATCAATCGCCAATAGTGGCAGACGCAAAAGAAAAGCACACGATAGTAATGCACGTAAACCCTAGCGGACTGCCTCTAGATATGATTGAGGAAATAGCGGACATGCTCTGGGCGTGGTACTCTGCATATTTGAAATGGGAAGATGGAAACATTGCGAATCAAAACAGGCCTAGGCTTAATTAAGTAAGGCCGTTTTTAAAAGATATTTTTGTTTAGTGTTGAATGATAGAGGGGAAGCGAGAGCCAGTACCCTCTTTTCGCAAACAGCCTTAATAAAAACAAATATTTCTTGTTTTTCTACACCTAAAACCCTAAATTACAGTAACAAACAAAACACTATAAAAAGATGCAAACACTTAACAGATTAGTATTCAAGGCCACCAGGGAGCCTTCACAAAACATTATAACACTCAGAAATTACGAGCTTCACTTGGAGTCAGAGTCAAACAGAGGCTTTTGCTACTCTCTATTCAAAAACGGAACCCGAATCGCTCAATGGAAATGGGAAGCAGACAAACAATTCACAAGCATTTCTTTATTCAGAAGAAATAGCACTCCTCCTACCCTTCAGTCAGACTTAACCGAAGCAATCAGGAAAGCAGGCTTTTGGACATTTCATTCTCAAGTAGAAGTATGCTAGAAAAAAGACTAACACTAGAGGGCTACCAAGATCTATATATAAACGGTCAGCCCCTACTTACTACCGAAGCAAAACACACGGTAAGGTATAGAATTGAATTGCTCGAAAAGATGGTTGAAGGCCGTTCCGAAACGGTCTTAAGACAAGCCAGTCAAATCAAATCTCAGCTCTTCTCAGACTTTCAGATCGGAAGGTAAGGCTACGTGCCTCGAAGGGCATAGAGCCAAACGTGCCGAGTATATGAAACGGTGGAGATAGTATGCGCTTACCTATCCGAAACCGATAACCTTTATTAAGTGCAAGTGGGCTAAAAAGACACACAACACCCCACTGTTTTACATACTGTGTTGTGTGCAGTACGAATTATGAATAAGTATCTTTTAACAGCTAACGTAACTATAAGCGTTTATACAGAGGTAGAGGCTGAAAATTTAGCAGAAGCTATGAGAATAGCAGAAGAACGTGATTTAATGCCAATTGTGCATAGTGGTGGAGAAACGCAAGAAGATACATGGATGTGTGATGAATTAGATGGTGTGCCTGAAAATATTACGGAAGCGTAGTATTGCACACAAGGCTGCACTGCGTAAGCATCGTGCGAGTGAAAGAATTTAAAAGAGAATATTATGAATAACGAAAGGTTTATAGGATTATTAGAGATGAAGTTGATTGGAATGATTTCAGCTCATAGACTGATTACTGAGTTTGACAACTCTTCAGTTGACCATTATCAGAGAGAAGTAGATATGTTAAAGAATAGAATTTCTCTTTTAAAGGCTGAAAACGAGATAGATGCTTCGGATGCGCCAGATGTAAAGCATGATGCTTACGCGGATGTTAGAAATCTGGAATGCGAAGCGGATAGCACCGACACAGTAGCGCATACGAGCAGTGCAGCGTTAGAAACTAGAATTGATTTAGAGAATTTATGTGTGTGTACTAGTCCTAATTTCCATAAGGAACCTAGAACTGGCAATATTATTTGCCTTAAATGTACTAATCTGCATATAACACACTTAAATGAATAAATCATAGTGAGCGAGGTACGCAGCGAGCATTCTATTTTCTAACGGCACTTGTATATAAAATCGTAAAATTATGGAAGATATAATAACAAAAGACAGAGAACAATTTTTACTTTCTGAAATGAAACACTTTGGCAAAAGAAGTATTGAAAGGTTCAAAAAGTATATGAAAGATATGGACACAACTTGTAAAAATTGTGGTGTTTATTATTGGAAAGGTTGTAAAAAGAGGTGTGAATGCGAATAATTTTATGTTTTATATACAATGTTATGTTCTCGTTTTAATGGAACATAACAGTTCTCAGCGTATGGTGAGTAACAATGGTTTTCTGAGGTACGAAGAAAAGGAGAATTGTTACTGGCCATTTGGGGAAATGCTTGTTGGGGTGAGTTATTCACCATACGCCTTAGTTGGCGTTTCGTGCCATGTACTAAAGTAACGGATTAGATTAAACAATAAATATTATGAGCGAAACATTGAAAACGATGGATGAGCGTTTTGACGAATTGGAAAAAACGTTCGAAAAAGAGGGTGTTACATTTTTAGACATCCAATGCTGGTTGAGTGCAAGGCACAACAAAACGCTTTGTGATTCTGATGTTCTGATGAATATGAAGGACAGGTTGCATGATGAAGTAGGCGCAGAAGGTTGGGATGTAGATTGGGATCTGGAATGCTCCTAAGTATCCATATTTATTGTGCATTTCTCCAAAGCTGAGAACTGTTGGCGTTCATGAGGCTGCAAGGAGCGACCGTAGGGAGTGGGCAGCCGTCCCATTCGGGGCATGAACGCCAACGCTCTGCGTATATCTGAAGTAAGCGAGAAAGAATATTAAATACGATTTATGACTGATGTAGTAATTGGAAGTTTTAATGATAGTGGTGAGAACACCGTATCAATTGAAAAAACAATTAAACGATGGAATCACTTATGGTGTTTGATTCAATGGGAGGAAAAGTTTACTCTAGTGAAATACCTGAGAAAAGATTCACCCATTACGGTACTGAAAACACAAATAAGTGATACTCAGGCAAGGCAACTAATTGATGTACTATCATTAAAACGTACCCAAGGGTTTATGAGTTCATCTGCATCTTCATCTTGGAGGAAAGATGAACATAGTATTTAATATTCTGAGAGCGCGTCTTCAGATCAAGGCTAGCTGCCAGCTTATTGCAGATATACGGCTGTTTGGTTGCAGTTTGAGTAGCGGTGAATTACCATAAACAGCAAGCTAGACTTGGCGCAGAGCGATGGGTTGAAAATGCAGAGGAGCGAGAATGTGAGGTACGAACATGTAGCTACTCAAATTCGACCAAACGTTCGCAGGTATCAGACGTGAATTGTGAAGGAATCAAAAATGAAGACAAGGAAAATACAAAAGACATTTAAACCTAATGAGGTATTGCATGATGAATTCAATGAGTTTATATCTATGTCATTACATGGCAATTATACTGAGGTTTACTCTGGAGATTACCCAATACCAGATCAAATGTTTAAAAATAAGGTAAGGGTAACGATAGAAATTTTTGAGGCCGAAAACAAGATCGGATGACGGCTCAATGCCTCTGATTCATGGCTGATACTAGATGTTAGGATTACGTGCCCGAAGAGGTGTGGTACGGTTAACAGCGCATTGAGACGCTGCGAACGTTAGGATTAATGAGTGAACGATGAATTTAAAAACGCTATAAGATATGAGTACAATAAACATTACCTGTGAAGGTTGTGGTAAAACGCACGAAGTTAGAAGGACTCCTGAAATCCCTGACCATGTGGTTAGTATGGGGTGCAACTGGTGTCCAGTATGTGAAGACAAAGCGGAAGATTATTACGAAGAATGGTATAATGAATCTGATAGAGATAATGGAGGTGATGATATACCACCTAATCAGCTTTGTATGCCATTTGAAATGGAAAGGATTATAGGTCAGGATATTCAGGAGGAGGCTACTAGTTTTTAAATGGCAGTGAACGCCCCTCGAAGGGCATTAATCCTAACGGTTTGTGTATGTGCCGTGCAAACCACTAACAATTGAATAACGGCACTAACTTTCGCTGCATGGCATATACACTTTGTTATGCACCGTTTTTTAAATGATTGAAATGAAAATACTAAAACTTAGAAAAGTAAAATTGGGTAATGAATACCCCTTAATTAGAGTTACTTATAAAACCTTGTTTGGGAGCAAGCAAAGAGATGTAATAAAGAAAACTGGTATAGGTTGGAAATGGGTGGATACAGACGATTTCTGCTTAAATGATTGCTTGCTGGATAAATTTCACGAGAGCAGTGAATTTGAGTATGTGCTAAATGGTGCATAACGCTTTGGGCGTATGCTCAGTGCAGGCGATTAAAATTTTATGATATGGAAAAACTGTTAGACATCAAAAATAGCACTAAAGAAGAGCTATTAAATGAGTATGAGAATTGTATGAATGATTGGGGTAAATATAGCTGTGATTCATTCGGCTACTATATCCAAGCTCTTCATAGGGAAATCGTAGATCGTGGCGGATGGAGCAATAAAATTTTAAGTAAAGTTGGAATCTGAGCATTTGGTTCAAGGCATTGAGCATAAGCCATGTTGTACTCTGTGACCCCGTAAAAAGATGAAGATGGAAAAAGATATGAAGCAAATATTGATTGACTTCTTAGATGTCATTCGAGAACATCCTTCTATTCAGATTTTCGCACCTACTCAGGTGGTTGTTGATTGGCATGAGAAGGAAATCAATTGCCTTGAAGCAAAGCCCAAAGCGTTGCACTCAATGAAGTGTGACGAGAAGGTTTGCTGCTACGAGTTAAGTGATGAAGAATTTTTAAATACTAAAGTATCTGATACTTGTAAATGTAATAAAGACGAATGCAAACATGAAGGCACACGACCCTCTAGGGGTCATTGAGTGCAACGGTTTGTGTATGGGTAGTGTGGGATTGGAAAGCACATACCTATCGAATAATAACAAAACTTAATAAATAGAAATTATGAATGAATTAAACGAAAAACCCACATTACTTATACACGGTGTTATGCCCCGTTTTTCTGCCGAAAGTTGTGAATGGGCAGTTAAAAGGGGTTACGTACCAACATACGGAGTAACTGGTGTAGTTGAATGTAAATATCACGAATGTAAAAGTCAACACTGCCCATTTTGGAAGGAATGCTTCGTTAAAGGCAGAACTATTCAGGTAAATATGTCCTAAATGGGGCATAACTCCCATATATCATTAACCCCTACCTAACTATCTAATAGACGGCACAATAGAATGAGTCAAAAGCTAAAATCTTCCACACATGCATTTATACAGAAAATGCGTGTTTTAAGGTACGGAGAGACAACCATAAAAGCATACTCTAAGAGTTTAGAAGATCTTTTTATTTTTTGTCAAGGCACGCCACCTGCCAAGATAACCTACAACCAGGTTGAAGCATTTCTTTACAAGAGGTATCTAGATGGTGTTTCTTGGAGTACTCAGAATGTCTACATAAATTCATTTAATCTCTGGCAAAAGTTAGCCTTTAAACAGAAGAAAAGAAATTACGATAAGTTTAGGCCAAGGAAGACTAAAACCCTACCTAAACCTATTAGCAAAGAGCAAATCAAGTCTGGGTTCAGTCAAATCAAAAACAAAAAACACTTGGCAATCTGCCAGCTTCTTTACTACTGCGGACTTAGACGAAGCGAAGTTATAAATGTGAAGTTTACTTGGTTCAACGCAGACAAGACTATCACAATATTTGGTAAGGGAGGTAAAGAAAGAAGTGTGCCTTGTGACATTATTTCCGAAAGCTTAAGTGCGTATGTAAAAGAATTTCAGCCAAAAACCTACCTGTTTAATGGACAAAAAGGAGAAAAATACACTGCGAGCAGCATCTATAGCATTGTCAATAAGTACTTTCATTGCAGCCCTCACCAATTAAGGCACTCATTTGCTACACATCTATATCTAGCCAAAACAGACCTAATCACTATTAAAGAACTACTTGGCCACGAGAAGCTAGAAACCACACAGATTTACACTAAGCTTGACATTGACACAAAAAAAGAAGCCGTCAGGGTTTTGGCAGCTTCTTGAATTTAATCTAGTTTTGTAACGTTTTGTTTGTGAATGGCCTAAACCGCTGTTTGCATCTTGGGAGGGGTAGTGTCCTCCCTTCTTTTTTGGTAAAAATCGTTAATTGCCGAATTAAAGAAGCTGTTTGATTGGTGTACACTCTTAGTAAGATTCACATGCTTATACCACCCCTCAGTAATACTTATGCTAGAATGACCCAATATTTCAGAGACAACCTCTATCGGCATACCGCTTTGAAGCATAAAAGCGCCAAACCCGTGCCTAGCAGTATGCCATGTAAGGAGGTTATATTTCTTCTCGTAAGTCTCTACCCTCTCCGATCCATCTGGATATTTGACAACTTTTATCCTCTCGTCTAGCCCAAGGCTCTTATTCATATTATTCAAACGGTCAAGAGATCTTTTAAGGCTTTGATTAGTGAATGAAGATTTTCCGCTAAAGTTATAAATCAATGGCTCTTTTGTAGGGTCTAAAACCTTACTAGGGCGCTCAGATATGATTTCTAACAATATTTCAGAGCACGGGGTAAACAAGTCTTGTTTTTTCCCCTTCTGACTCTCGTTTAAAATCCCTTTCACCTGCTTTAGTTCTCCATCAACACTAGCAGTTCTTGTAACTATATCTGAATACTTTCTATCTAATATCTCAGAAACTCTCATTCCTGTAAAGTATAGAGCAACATATAGGTTGATGTAAAACCTGTACCTATTTGGAAGCTGTTTAGCCGCCTCATAAAGCTCTATTGTTTCTTCAACCGAAAGATACACTCTTTCTTTTTCTGCTCTATCTGGAACCCTGTATCCCCTTAGTAAATCAGCCTTTCTCACATCAGGAATCTCAAGTATCTTTGAATCAACAAGGCTCCTCTTTTCTACTTTCTTTCTGTTAATAATTTTCTTAGCCTCATTTATCGCATTGATGACATAAGTTATCCTAATCTTGGCAGTCTCAAGGCTTCTCTTTTCTACCTCGTTTTTACAGATTGCAAATGCATGGTCATAATCAAAGTCAAAAGCGCTCAACTTCTTGCCTATTAGCCCCTCATACTCTTCTACTGATTTTATTGAGTACCTTATGACTTTCTCGGTATTCTTACTTCTTTTCTTCAGACTTAACAGGTCGTGAATTAAGTCCGTTAGTAAAGGGATATTTGTTTTTTCTTGGCTATTTTTTATTGACAGCTTTTTTTCAATAGCATCAAAAAACATGAGTGCTGAAGGCTGAAAACCTTCTTGTTCGACTATTGAATCTTTAAGCTCAAAAACAACATAGTCCCTGAGATCAAGCAGCTTGCTCCTGACTTTTTTATCAGCTAATGATGATGCGCTGACTATTTTGCTCTTACTGTCCCAAGAAGATCTTTTTATCGTTACGCCTGTCGACCCAGACTTCCTTTCCCCGAGGTACCTCACTCGGTACATTACGTTCACAAAATCTGACTTACCTCTATGAATAAAGAACGAAAAGCTTACTTTGCCACTCATTTATTAGATATTTTATTTTGAATTTACCCGTAGTATAAAATATTATTTGCACATAATATTACACATAATTACAAAAAATGCGATCAATTTTCAAGTATTTAGCGCATAACATTAATTAACTATTATTGTTATTGAAAAAACACTTTCAAACGACTAGAAATGAAAAGTACTTTATCAATTTTTTTAATGCTCTTAGCATTTACCGCTACCAGTCAGACTGGTTGGCAGGGAAAGTTTGAGCAGATGGGCAACATGCTCCCAACCCCGAACCAATACAGGACAGGTTCTGGGGAACCGGGACCAAGTTATTGGCAGCAGAAAGCCGACTACAAGATTAAGCTTGAGTTGGACGATGAGAACCAAAAAATCACAGGTTCTGAAGTGGTAACTTATTACAACAATTCCCCCTCGGCATTGAGGTATCTTTGGGTTCAGTTAGACCAGAACGTTAGGCAAAAAGACAACCTTTCTAGCCTTACCAGTGGCACAAGGGGTATTCCTGACAACGTAACCAGCTTAAGAACTACTCAAGCACAAAGTGCTTTGGGAGACACTGGTTTTGATGGTGGCTTTAAACTAATGGCAGTTAAAGACACCAAAGGGAACGACTTAGACTATGTTGTGAACTTTACCATGATGAAGATTAACCTGCCTGAGCCATTGGAAACAGGTGACTCATTCAGTTTTAATATCGATTGGTGGTATAACATCAATGACAGAGGCTTAATTGGAGGTCGCTCTGGCTACGAATATTTCAAAGAAGACGACAATTACCTTTATACCATCGCTCAGTTCTACCCTAGAATGGCGGTGTATGACGATTTCAACGGATGGCAAAACAAGCAATTCATTGGCTCTGGAGAATTTGCTTTGACTTTCGGTGACTTTGAGGTAGAAATTACCGTTCCTTCAGACCACATTGTGGCATCTACAGGAGAGCTTCAAAACCCTAAAGATGTGCTTACATCTAAAGAGCTACAGCGATATGAGCGTGCTAAGGAATCTTTCGACAAACAGGTTTTTATTGTTACGGAAGACGAAGCTAAGAAAAAAGAAAAATCTAGATCTAGTAAGAAGTCTACTTGGGTCTATCATGCAGAAAACGTAAGAGACTTTGCTTTTGCCTCTTCTAGAAAGTTTATCTGGGATGCTCAAGCGGTGAAAGTTGGAGAAAAAACTCCTTTAGCCATGTCTTATTATCCTAAAGAAGGAAATCCCCTTTGGGAAAGAGAATCTACAAAGGCAGTAATCAATACGTTAATCAACTATTCTGAAATGACCATTGACTACCCTTATCCTGTAGCCATTTCGGTTCATGCAGCAAGTATTGGTATGGAATACCCAATGATCTGTTTCAACTTTGGCCGCCCGAGACCTGATGGTACTTACAACGATTTTGTAAAAACCAGAATGGTATCAGTAATTGTGCATGAGGTTGGACACAATTACTTCCCTATGATCATCAATTCTGATGAGCGCCAATGGGCATGGATGGATGAAGGATTAGACTCATTTATGGAATACATGACCATGAAGCGTTTTTACCCAGACCTTCCGTACAACTCTAATACACCAGAAGCCATCATCCCATATATGAAAGGAAGCAAGGATTACATGCGACCTATCATGACTAACCCTGAGCAATCTCTACAACTAGGACCTGAAGCATACTCAAAACCATCTGCCGCTTTAGTGGTGCTTCGCGAAGAAGTAATGGGGCCTGAGCTTTTTGATGCTGCTTTTAAAGAGTACTCTAGAAGATGGGCGTTTAAACATCCTAAACCAGCAGATTTCTTTAGAACGATGGAAGATGCTTCTGCTGTAGATCTAGATTGGTTTTGGAAAGGTTGGTTCTTTTCTACAGACAATGTAGATGTTGAGGTAGCCGATGTGAAATGGTTCAAGATTAAGGGCGAAAACAAATCTTTAGAGGGTGAAGTAAAAGCGCAAGCTGGCAACCTTGGTGGTAATAGCCAGACCAACGAAGACAACCCTTTTTACGGACAGCCGCAGGAGTTAAGCCTTAATGATGATCAAGTAAGAGGCGAGTACCGAGGTGAAATTGATAACGAAGCCATAAAACAGAGGTTTGCAGGTAAAAACGTTTACCAAATCACCTTTAAAAATAATGGTGGGCTAATCACTCCAATAACTTTGGAGTGGACCTATAAGGATGGCTCGAAGGAAATTGAAAAGATACCTGCCGAAATCTGGAGAAGAAATGAGGCAGAAGTAACTAAGCTCTTTGTAAAAGACAAAGAGGTAGACAATGTAGTGTTCGATCCATTTAAGCAATTGGGCGATGTGAACACTGAGAACAACTCTTTCCCACAAGGAGAGTCAAGAAACTCTAGATTCGATCAGTTCAAAAAGAACTAAAAGCGGAAACATCAACCTTAAATAGAAGAGGCTGTTTCAAGAGCTAACTGTAATTTCAGACCCCGTCCAGATAAATCAGGAGGGAATGACGAAAAAGCAGCTTTTGAAACAGCCTCTTTTTATTGCAAATGCATTATCTCAGAATTACACTAAAATGTACTAGAGCCGACAAATGAATTAAAAATCTACCGTTTGTCAGAAACATTAGCCTTAGCTACTAGGCTTCGCGTTAGCTGCTTTATACTTTTTTACTGTGGACGAGAGACAACAACTAGTAGCACAGCCAGCTCACAAACTGGCCATTCCCCTTTTTCTGTTAACTGCACTGCTTTACATGGGCACTGTTGCTTTTGAATACTTTACCAACTGTTGCCATGCTTTCGATGAAACTTTCGCGTGGTTCGGTGGCTTCTACATAACCTTGGGAGTGATTTTCTTGGTAATTAAGAACCTGAAAAGCCAAGAATAGGCTCGTCTAATTCTTCATTCCGTCATTTCCAAGTAGAAAACCTACTGGCTTCAGGATTGGGATATGATCACAGGCAATTTTTACAATGCCGAAAAGAGGAATAAAGGTAACCATCCCCATTATCCCCCAAATACTTCCTCCTAATACAACTACAATAATAATAGCCACAGGGTTAAGACTCACCTTATCGCCCACCACGTACGGCTGCAGTATATAGTTTTCTACAACTTGAGCTACGCCAAACGTAATAAACACTCCTATAAAGGTTCCTAAATCTCCACCAGAAAAAGCCGCCAAAGCTAAGGCCAAAGCAAAACCGATAATATTTCCTATATATGGGAGAAACGTGAGCACAGCAGCTATTACACTAATGAGGATGGCATGCTTTACGCCAGAAATGGCTAAGCCAGCTGAATATAGAATAGCGAGAAAAAGAATCAGCAAAAACTTACCAACTAAGTACCCCTGAGAAAGCTTTACCGACTCTTCAATCATATTCTGAGCTTTCTCTTGTTCATCTTCAGCTACAAATTTGAGCAAGGACTTCTTAAGCATTCTTCGATAAAAGAGTAAAAAGAACAGATATATGAGTGTAAGAAATGCTAAAGAGAGAAAGTCAAAGAAACTGAGTAATGCTTGCCCTGCAGATTTTATAACCGAAGAATTTTTGAGCATTTCTTCCTTCTTATCCTCTTTCTGGGAAGCCCCTGCCCCCTCATCAGAAAAGATATCGAACAGATTGGTTTCGTTGAAAGTAGACATGCCGGTTTTTTCTGCCAACCAATCTTGAGCAGTGCCCACTTTAGGTTTCATTTGTTCTTCTATCTCTGGCCAGTCGGAAGCTATACTACTCACTTGAAGGCTAAGTAGAAAGAACATGCCCACAAAGAATAAAGCAGCAATAGATATAGAAGTAAGGGATGACAAACCTCTATTCAGTCCCAACTTTTCTAGCTTGTTGGCTAGTGGTGAAAACATCATGGTCAATAACATAGCCATGGTTAGAGGCGCCAAGAAAGATTTGGCGGAGACTAACCCCTCGATTAGAAAGTATACTCCAACAATTAAGGCGAACGCTACAAAAAGTGATTTTTGTCCTTTAGAAAAGCTCATGGTTAAAAAATGGTCTACCTATAATTGACCTTTGAAAAGGCATTTTGTTTGAATAGATCAGAGGACTTTCGAAACTGAACTACAAAAAACAATAGCCAGCGATGGCTGGCTATTGTTTTTTGTCGGGATGACAGGATTTGAACCTGCTTTTAATCGCGAGTAAAGAAAGATACTTGGTACTAGAAATCATGTAAAAACTAGATTTCTGTACTAAAAATGAAAAATGTTAAAAGAGTAATTCTTTCTAACCAAGCTAATAAAGAAGGCTATTGTACAATCTACTTTGAAGTTTCAGATTCTTCAAAACCAAATAGAAGTAGAAAAAGAATTTCATCAGATATTAAAGTAAAGCCTAAGAGTTGGTCAAAGAAAAAATCCCTTGTTCTTAAATCTGATCCTGATTTTCTAATAAAAAATGAAAGGCTTGATGAAAAGCTAAATGAGATAGTTGGTGTCAAACCAGAAGTTGAAAAAAATAATCAGTCCGAGCTCATTAATTACCTTGAACAGTTCATTGAACTTAGAATAGCTCTAGGAAGAAAAAGAACCTCTTACAAAGAGTTTATTACTATTAAGAATAGGATGATTCAATTTGAAGAATTCAGACTTTCACAAGGCTTAAATCGGATTAGATTTCAAGATTTGACACTTAGATTTTCTGATGACCTAAAAATGTGGATGTCCAGTAGAAAGTATGACCCTAATACTATAAAAAAGCATTTTTTAACACTGAAGACTTTTGTCAATCACTACTTTAATAGAAGGACAGAATATCCAGAGATTCAATTTACTGATGACTACTTAAAGTCAGAGTTTGGAAAAGTAAACACCCATTCATCTCCACCTCTACCTCTTAACGATACTGAATTTTCAGTTTTGCAAGATTGTGATCATTTACTAGTGAACAAGCCTTCTTTGATGAAAGTGAAAGACGCATTTCTATTTGGGTGTGTAACTGGATTGAGGTATTCAGACCTATTTACTATTTCGAGAGCTAATATTAGAGAAGGCTTAATCATAGTTAGCCCTTCCAAAACTGAAAACACCAAATCAGATAACCATTGTAGAATTCCATTGAACTTAATAAGCCAAAGTATTCTGGAAAAGTATAATTGGAATACAAGAGCACTCAAGCTTAGCAATCAGGTTTACAATAGAAGATTGAAGGAGCTATTTCAACTGCTAGGATTTGATGATTTGATAGAGACCAAAATCTATTCTGGACTAGGCTCTCCATCAGTGAAAGTCATTCCAAAATATAAGCTAATATCCTCTCACAATGCACGTGATACATTCATCACAATGTGCATTAAAAAGGGAATTGGAATTCCATTGATTATGGAAATGACTGGTCACACCAAGTATGAGACTATGAAAAAATATGTTAAACTGGACGACACTGATCTTTTGAAGTTAATGGGAAGTTTTTTAAATGGTTAATGTCTAGATAAATGCTTGACTCTTCTATTTCAAAAATCATCGAATAAAGCCCTATAGATTTCCCTAGCTTCATCTTTGAATTTGTCCTTTTTTCTAGCGTAGGTTATTAAGTCAAGCTCCTCCAATTTGTATAGAATACTAGTTTTTGATGTATTAAAAAACTCTGCTAAATAATCAATTATTTTCCCAAAGTCCTGAGTATTCACTGGTTGATCATCTAGAAAAATATGCCCATATTTTGCAATTCCTATACTTTTTTGGAATGAACATAACCTGTTAAAAAAAGCAATGGTGGGCATTAACAAGTAGCTTGCAAACTTGTTAGCCTGCCATTCAATCCAATGCTTAGGATTAATCAAGTCATGCTTTCCCAAGTATAGATTAAGACTAGAATCGCTGAAATCATTATAAGACTCTTGGTTTAACTTAAGATCACTATGAAGTATTAAATGGCCAACTTCATGGGCTAAGACAAACCCAAATCTACTAGTTTCGAAAATGGAATTGTCTACTATAATTTTATTTGTCTTTGAATCAAATTTCCCAAGATCACCCTCTTCTAACTGTGCCTTGACATCTACTTCAACACCATATTTATTTTCCAAATGGTGGATTAAAGACTCCAATTTAAGCTTCCTTACTCCAATTTTAATTTCTTCATCTATTTCATCTAACAATTTGATTGCACTTTTCTCGAGTGACTTTGTTGAGAGCTTTTTAAGTCCTAAAATAACACTAGATTGAAATAAGCTTTTAATGGAATTCTCAACATCTATGCCTAGGGATTTTAAGACTTGGTCTTCTTCATACTCCATTTTATTTCTCTTCCAGAGTAGTTTGGAATCAGATTGATCAGAATTTACCTGAATGATCATCATCCCAGTATTTTTGGCATAGATCAGTGATGAATCAGTGTATTTACTATTAGTAATGAATATTGCCTTTCCATTTAATTCTGCTACATCATTAACATCACTCGCAAATTTTCTTATATCACCTATTGGCACTTTTTTAGTGGAGTAAGACTTGCATTCAATCAAATAAAGATTGGTGTAATTAGTAGCATTAGGAGGCCATATTTCAATAGCTAAGTCAAAAACAATCTCCTTTTCAAGTTTCTTAGAATAGTATTTAGCTTTTTGATAAACTCTCGCATATTTCTTAGAGAAACCAAACTCTTCATTTTCAACAGCTTTAATAATTCTATTATAAGAATCGAACTCAAAGGCATCACCTTTTTCTACACTGCTTCTAACTTTTCCCAAGACTCTTCTTTTTAGAAGAAAATTAAGAATATTTATTCAATAATAAATTTTAACTATTAAGATAGTCTAACATGTTCCCTAAATGCCCTTCACTAAGGATTTCATGACTCCAAAATGTCTGCAATTAAGCGTGCTTAATTCTAGCGTTGGCCTTGAGCCTTTTGGAGTAGAATGAAATAGGGCTGGTTTTTTATTGATTAAGGAGGGTAGGATTTTGCGAAGCCTCTGCGAGTGCGAAGAATACTCCTTCAAGAGGAAAATTACGTGAGTAATTTGATTGAAGGTAGGATTCAAGCCAGCAGGCGAGCTCAAACTCTAGCTATGGATTTTTCTTTTAACCCATCTGCCGAAGGCTACAATTAACTAAAAGAAAAATAGGAATAGCTGTAGCAAAGTACCACAAGGCAACAAATGGAATAAAAAGCAAATTGGCTAAAGGGTGGGTAAATTGTGGAAGGAATAAAATGACACGATGACACCTTATCTGCTTTCATTTATTTAAATGAGTGCAAAACAAATGAGCTTCTTTCATGGTGTCATTTTATAACTGGAACACTTTAAGGTGGGAAATTTACTTTTTATGGAGTGCAGCTTGACTGAGGACACTTTGATACTCCGCTTTACCTGCTACTGTATCTCAACCTCTGTCGCATCCTTGTGACCAAGGGGAACAACTGATTCTATTAGATTCTTTTCTTACTAATTATATAAACATTCTGCTGCCTATATCCTTCGTATCTTTTATCATAGTCCCACAGAATAGCTATGTTACCATCGGCATCATTAATGATTACAACAATATTATCATTTGATTTATAGACAAATAACTTATCCTTTTCATTGTATTCTACAAAACTGAGGTAGATTTTCTTTGTTCCAGCAACGGTAGAATGAGTCATACCATCAGATTCAATCAAGAATTCACTGTATAGGTTTGCAACACTCTTTTTTTGCTTATAAATGTTCTTCTTCTTTTTGTAGACAACATCAATATGAACAAATGTCTGTGACTCATAAATTGTTCCGATGAGAGGCTTAGTTTGTGCTGTTAAACTAGTGTTGATGAGAAGCGTAGTCAACAATAGACAAAGTGTTAAAATGTCGAGCCTTGCTTTAATTTTTGTCATGACTATATGCTAAAATAAATTACCATCCTTGATTTGAATCCCTTTCGTTTTACCAAGGTGAATAATTGCCTTTTTAATCTTATCTGCAACCTCGGAGTTATCTGCAATCACAATCTTCATTCTGTCTATATTTTCATTAAACTTTACTGGTTGATTTGGATTATTAAGGTTCTTAGTACCTCTAAGAGATGAGAATTTGTTTGACACATAAATAGAAATTACATATTGTCCACCAGCCGCACTCACAGTGGAAACCTTATTAATGTCTCTTATGTCGATAACTTCCCACATTGAAACTATTCCTGCAACATCATAACCCCAGATCAGAATGTTCTCAAAGGCATCATCAGATAATGTTTGGTTGGCAAAAGTTTCAGCATCTTTTTTCAGAATATTAGTTGAAAAGAACATGGCTGAGTTATCAAAATCCTTGAGTGTGTTTTGTTCGAAATTCTCAACTATGAATTCCTTAGTGTCAACAATTGACTGTCCATGTATCAATTGAGCTTGAAGTAGGATAAAAAGAGTTAGAATTATGTAATAATTTTTCATCTTAAAATATGTTTGGTGAGAGAATAGACCCCGGTATGCCCCAATTTTCGCATTGGTGGGGGGTGTCTTTTTGAATACCTGCATGCTTTCATGAACAATAAAAATGTGCAATACTTTATTTATGTGCTTTTATAACAAAAACTTGTGAGTTAGACTTAAAATCTGTGTTATGATCACGTACATAAACATAATGAATTAAAACCAATCCTAGCATATATGCCATGCCGCATGACTTCTCATTTGTATTGTTTCGCCATGTGGCAGAGAAGAAATGGCACCGAGACAATGTTGATGACAAAAGACTGAAAGCTTTTGGGAAGCACCTTGCTGAGATAAGAAAATCCAAAGGGATGACTCAGGAAGACTTGGCCTTCAAAAGTGAACTCTCTTTTACTCAAATTGCTAGAATAGAAACAGGGGTAATAAATACTACTTTGAATACCATTTTCATTATCTGTGACGCTCTTGAAATCAGCCCAGCCATCCTTTTTAATGGATTTGAGTCCTAAATATTGGATATTCTAATCTAACCTGTCCCTGTTTGACTCTGAAATTTAACTCTTAACTGATCAATTCCACTTTTTTGATATATCCAATATTCTGATTGAACCGTACCTACGTAGCCTATTCCTTTCTGCATTTCCTCTTTCAACACTTGTCGGATATAATTCTCTCTGTCAACCACAGTTACTATGCTGTCATGAATAGTGAAAATAGGAACTCTCCTGTTTTCTCTGTTAATTCTACGAGCAACTCTATTAATCAAAAGCTCACTCTCTATATTCTGAAGGAGTCGTGGTAGAGTAGTGTGATCCTTTGACTTAATAAGGCTAAAAAGGTTGTAGACTGAAGGGTATCTTTTTCTTATAGCTCTTTTTACAAAGGCTTGTGGAGAATTTATGGTTTGATTCCTTGAGTAAAAGCTTGTAAGAACGCATGTTTTGAGAGCCTTATAATCATTCAATACCTGTTGTAAGAGGTTAACATCCCAATTACCACTTTTTATCTTTTCTAAACCGAACTTGACAACTACATCCTGTAGCTCTTGTTTTACTACTTGATATAGTCTTCCACTTAATACATCATCTCTGTACATGGTAATATCCTGACTAACAACTGGTTGTAGATTATTTACTAAGTTAAGGGATGTAGTATAATGAGAATATGAAGAATTAATATTGATAGATTGTATATAATTTTTCCCTAAGCAATGAATATTAATTAATCCCCTCGAACAACCATTTGTATCCCAAAAGTTTGGATTCAATAGAGTCAAAGACAAATAGGGTTGAGAATTTTTCAAGTCTAGTGATACTAACTTTTGGCCATTGTAAGTCAGAAAATTTCTGAGTTCACTTTTCATATTGGTTAGGTTAGAATGAAATCTACCCTGCTCATCAGTTGTAAAATGAAAAAAACCGTTTTCAAACCTATGAATGCTATTACAAGCAGCATTATATTTATTCTCAGGAGATTCTACTCTGTTTGAAATGTCCTCTTGGTAGGACAATTCGATTAATTCTGATGCACTTTTGACATCTAATTCAAGTTTATCAAACCATTTTTTGAGAAAACCATGTTTATCGAATTCAACTGAAGTTGGCTTATCTGTTTTTAATCTACCTACTCTTGTCCTCTTAACAGAAAGTCTCAATTGTGCTTTTATCAATTTCTTACTAATGATATGAATAGGTTTTACTTTGCATTGGTAATGGATACTGAATCTGAAACCAGTACATTTTTCAGAGTCTATCCAATGATTATCAGATTCAATCACATTTTCTTGTATCAATAGATTTCTATACAAGGGGAAATTCCTAATCCCTAGTTGTTGAATTCTGCGGGAACAGAGGGGGGCAAAACCATTTTTGAAAAGGTCTTTCTTATAATCCTTAAACCCTAGTACATCATTAAGGCTATTGAGAATTACAATTAATTCATCCTTATTAATCCAAGGATTAGATTTTTTGTGTTTTAAGACAAAATTGGTGGGGCTGAAGTTTTCAGGAATATACTGCTTTAGTTTCATGTCGTAACTCAATTTTGAGACATAACAAACCAGTATGGCTGTATGTCATTTTTTCAAAATGAGTCACTTTGAGCATAAAAAATGCAGTATCTAATTGTAAGTGACTTACCAATAAAATTCACGGGTTCCGTGAAGAAAAATAAAACTAGATAGATGAGTAGAAAGTTCCCTTTATTATGGATTTTTCGAAAAATTAATTGGGGTAGCCTCACTTCCTACTATTGTCAAAATCATTACTTTAGTACTGAATTTTAAATCTAGTACCAAGTAGATTTCCCCAGTGATTAAAAGTATGCTCTAATGCATGAAAAAAGCCCATTTTTGAAAAATTAGCTTTTCATGGTCGGGATGACAGGATTTGAACCTGCGACCACTCGCCCCCCAGACGAGTACGCTACCGGACTGCGCCACATCCCGAAGAGGGGTGCAATTATACCTTTTTGGATGAGATTTTTAAACTAATACCTACCACCTAGCTCTTTTTCCTCTTACATCTACATGGATAAAACCGCTGTGACGTCCGTTCTCTTTGTAGAAACCTAGTCCACCGACAAACTTTTTATAGTCCTGCTTCTCGAATTCATCTTCCACCAGGTTATAGAAAACGCGCACATCCTTCTCATCAACCTTTCCATCTTTATTCAGATCATCCATTCGTCCATCTTTGTCTTGATCTATGAAAACATCTGCAGCACCACCCCAGACGTGTCGACTGTATGGCACATTACCGATGGACTTATTGTAAAAAGGTGTTCTGTAACCACTGATAAACCCAAAGGTATCAATCTCCATTCCTTTAGACTTAGCTATTTCCAGAAGGTATTCCAGCTTTAGCAGTAACCTTTCCTTTACAATGATATACTTGGGAAAGCCACCTGCTTGCTTACAGATGAACTGACTCATATTGAAGTTTGGTGTGAGTTGAAGATTCTGAGTTTCAGCAGTAATCTCAAATAAGCCTTTGGGCCTATCGTAAATGGGATCGTCATTCAGAGGAGTAACGGGATAGTTTCCAATTCGGTAGCCATTCAGGTACTCGCCCTTCTTATTCGACATTGGTGTTAACACCAGAATATTTAGCACCATTCTTTCAGCATCCTTGGCTAAAGTAACCTTGTATGCTCCTGGCTTTTCAGGTGCCTTTACGGTATACTTTGAATCTGATTTTCTAGAAACAGCCATCCCGCTTGCTCCCAAATCGAAAGAACCATTTGCAGAAAGATTAAGAGTTTCGCCCGGCATCACGAAAAAGCTAAAAAGCCTGTATGGAACTTCTTCACCATTTATCGACACTTCAAAAGAAAGCTTGTCACCAGTATTGCCCATAATCATTGAGGTAATGAGGCAAAAAACAATCAAAAACTTCCACATAGCCTATTCCATAGTAGGGGCACTTTCTGCCAGCGCTTCAATAACTGCAGCATCTCTTTGGTACACATCATTTCTGAACTGAACTCCAGAATCATCAGCCCAAGCGGTGAGGTACAGAATATGGACATTGATAGGCCTCTTGAGCATCACCGTTTTATCTTTACCAGTTTTCAATGTGTTGTCTACTTTCTCTGAGTTCCAGTCTGGGATGTCGGTAATCAGGTAATCGACAAACCCCATTGGCTTATTCAGACGAATACAACCTGAGCTAAAAGCTCGGTCTGGTCTATTGAAAAGTTCTTTACTTGGAGTATCGTGAATATAAATATTGTACTTATTCGGAAACATAAATTTTACCGCACCCAAGGCGTTTGTTGGCCCAGGGTCTTGCCTAATGGTGTAAGGAAAATTACTTCGAGAAAGCTTCGACCAATCAATGCTTTGAGGGTCTACAACTTCGCTCCCTTTAAGCACTTTCATATTCTTCACTTTTAGGTAGTTGATGTCCTTTTTTACCTCTGGCAACACATCATTAAAGAGAATAGTAGGCGGAACCGTCCAATAGGGGTTCAGTACAAAATATGTCATTAAATCACTAAAAACAGGGGTTTTACGAAATGGCTTTCCCACCACTACGTTCTGCTGATAACTCAAAGTATCGCCTCTGTAAACTTTCATGGTGAAGTCGGCAATGTTCACAAAAACGTAGTGAGCTCCCATGTCTTGACTGATCCACCTCAAGCGCTCCATATTGGCTCTAATCTGAGCTATTTTAGAGCTGACAGGAATATTTAATGAAGCAAGAGTTTGCTTACCTACATTACCATCTACTTCCAGGCCATGGTGTTTTTGAAACTCACGAACGGCTTCAGATAAGTCTTGCGTATACACATCGTTAGGGTCTCCCTCCATCAGGAAATAACCTTCAATAGATAGTCTATGCTTTAGAGCAGTAACTCTAGCACCCGCCATTTGCGGCTTCAGTGTTTCTCCAGCTTCGAGTAAATCCCAACCACCGTTATTCTGAATTTCACGATACTTCTTTAATGCCTTCAATAGGCCATGATAGCTTACATTTTCTGGCTCTAGTTCCTTGAAGTGCACTTCAATATTGCCCGAAGCCAAACACTTCTTCAGAAAAGACTTGGCATTACCCTCTCTCCTTACGGCTTGCCATTCTCCCTCCACTTCTTCAGGATTCAGCTTGCCGTTGAGAAAATGACTGGCATAAAGTAAAAAGGCATCGGTAAAAAGGATTTCTGCATCGGTACTTTGAGACTCGACTGCATCTGCATGAAGGGCATTGATAGCACTAAAGTGATAGTCGGCTGGGTTTAAACCGTGCTCATAGGCTCTCCTCACCAAACCTAGAAAGGAAGCCTGAAGCGGCCTTGTCCACACCCTTTGAAATTGGTTCTCAAAATAGAATTCCGGCAAAAGAGTCGTGCTATGAATCAGCTGACCTTGTACTTCGGTTGGCACTCCGGCACTGATGCTTTCAGTATACTTTCTAATGGCTTCGCTCGACTGAGATAATGCGCTGGCAGAAAACACCGTCAGGGCAATTAAGGTCAAATGCAGTTTCATAAACACTTCTGTTGGGTATTCTAATATAACTCTGAATAAGACGGATTGATAATGAAAAGTCACAAATAAGAATCACTCCTATTCAAAAACCTCAGCCATTAAATTTACATAAATATAAAATATTTGGAATTCAGATTTTATATTATTTACATTTATATAAAATATAAGTTATGAAAGGAGACTCCTTAGGAGAGTTTGAAGAATTGGTGCTACTGGCTACTTGTTCATTGGGGGAAGAAGCCTATGCCAATACTATTAAGGATGAAGTTGAAACACATAGCCAACGCACTTATAACCTAAGTGCTATTCATGCTGCTCTCTACAGGCTAGAAGATAAAGGCTTTCTTAGCTCTCATTTGGGTGACCCTACTCAAAAGCGGGGTGGTAAACGCAAACGCATTTTTCAGCCTACCTCTTATGGAATTAAGAGCTTGAAAAAGAACAAGGAAATGCGTGAATCGCTCTGGCAAAACATTCCCGCCTCCACCTTAAACCTAGCCAAGTGATGCACCAACCACCTAAAGTTCCGCTAAAGCTTTTAAGATGGTTCTGCACTGACAGGTATGTTGAAGAAATTGAGGGCGACTTATTCGAAGCCTACCAAGATTGGCGTGAAACTAGAAGCAAGCTAAACTCCAATTGGCTTTACTGGTGGACTACTATTCGCTCCATTTTTCTGCATAAGCAAAAGAGAAATCAATCCGGTTTCTTATGGTTACAGATTAGACATTACTTCAAAACTGCCTGGAGAGAAATTAACAGGCACAAAACGGTAGCCAGCATTAACCTCATTGGACTGTCTCTAGGTTTTACCTGCTGCTTGCTCATGGGTATTTATATCTTCGAGCAAACTCAGTTCGACAATTTCTTTGAAGACAAGAGCGAGGTTTATCGTCTAGAAGGCACCAATACAACCATATCGGCCTCGGGCAACAGTTGGTCAATTCATCCGGGAATCCCAGAAGTATTAGAAAAGAACATCCCTGAAATCGTAGATTATTGTAGGGTTAACAAATATGACATTGAGTTTCTTTCTTTAACTGAAAATTCACGTGAGTTCTTCAGGGAAAAAACCGCTATCGCAGACTCAAACTTCTTTAGCTTCTTCCCTTTCGAAATTATTTATGGTGATCAAGGGGCACTCACAAACAAGAGCAACCTAGTTGTTTCTGAGCGCTTTGCTCAAAAATTAGGAGGAATAGAAAAAAGCATTGGCAAGAAACTTATGATAGAGTATGACAACTCATCTTTCACCATTGCTGCTGTAATGAAAAACCCTCCCCAAAATTCTTCCATCCAGTTCGATATTGTCCAACCATTAGACATCCCTTACGGCATTAACTCAAGAGGTTACTCTCCGGCAGTGGTTTTTCTTAAAACCACAAAGGGTACTGACGCGAAAATGCTGGAAGGAAAAGTTCAGCCGACTATTCTGGCAAACTCAGACAACAACATTTTAGAAGGAAAAAGCTACGAACTCTTTGCCTGGAATGACTTGCGGTTTAGAAAAGAGGTGCTCGATGGTGTAATAGACGTTACTGACAAAAATGTAATTGTTCTCTTTACCATAATCGGAGCGCTGATTCTAGTGTTGTCTATTTCTAATTATGTCAATCTCACAGCATCCCGAGCTTTACAAAAAGGGGCTGAATCGGGCATGAGGAAAGTATTAGGAGCCGGACGGTCAAGTTTTATGCTTCAGTACATTATCTAGTCTATAGTGTCGTGTTCAATAGCTCTCCCAATTTCCATATTGCTATTGAAGTTAGTTACTCCATACTTTGAATCTGTTATAGGCAGAGAACTGTTCTTTTACTTTTGGACTGAACCGATCTTCTATATCGCTTGTATTGCAGGTACCCTGTTCATTGCCTTGATTGGAGGTTTATACCCAAGCATTTTAGTGGCCAACTTTAAATATTCAGATTTTCTTAAGGGTAAACTTACTTCTTCCCGGAAAGGAAGATGGTTTAAGAATGGATTGATTGTCTTTCAGTTTGTCATCACTGCCACACTCATTATATCTGCTATCACAGTTAAAAATCAGCTAAAATATATTCAGAAGGAAACCCTCAGTTTTCACCCTGAACAAGTTCTCGTCATTGACCGAGCAATAACCACCAAATTTGGAGCTCTCAAAAGGGAGTTAGGGAAAATAGCCAGTGTACAAAACATTAGTTTCACCTCAAGCCCTCCGGGAGGTGATAATCGATACATGACGGCCAGAAGCAATACTATAGACATTCCGGTAATTGTGCATCAGGTTGATGAAAAGTACTTCGATTTACTAGATTTGGAGTTTGTATCAGGCCATAATTTCGACCCACTAATAGCGGAGAACAATCCTGGTGATGTGATTATTAATGAGGCTATGGCGAATTACCTGACCAACGCTAATTATCATCAAACCGAAAAGCCCCTGGAGAAAGAATATGACTTTCAGATGAGGACTATGGGAAAGATTGTTGGCATTGTGAAAGACTTTCAAATGGAATCGGCTCATAACCAAGTTGAGCCTATGGCCTTTTCTTTTAGCTCATTTAAAGGTTATACCGGGGGTTGGACATTGCTTAAAATAAATACTGCCAATACCTCCGAAACTCTAGAACAGATTGAAGAAGCATGGTATAAGGTGTTTCCTAACAAGCAGCTGAGATATCAATTTCTGAGCACCAGATTTGAGCAACTCTACACGGAAGAAACCAGATTGGCCAAAAACTTCAATGCCTTTACGGTATGTGCTTCAATCATTTCATTGCTTGGGCTATTAGGTTTGATCGGATTTATCATCGAAGGTAGAATTCAGGAAATTGGCATTAGAAAAGTGATGGGTGCGGATGCAATTCAAATCACCAGTATTTTCGTAAAACAAGTTTACGCGCTTGTAGGGCTTGGCTGCTTAATTGCCATTCCGTTGTCTGTCTACCTAGGTAATAGGTGGCTCCAGGACTACGCACTGAGAACACCCATTCCCTACCTATCGATAATTCTGATTGTACTCCTAATATTTTTGGCCACCGGATTGACTGTTGCTTTAAGAGCCAAAAGAGCCTCTGGACTGAACCCTGTTCATACACTGAGAAACGAATAGACATGTACCACCATAAGGATAACAAATACAATTATCAACCACCAAAGCTTCCTTTACGGATCTTTCGTAAGTTTTGCTCTGACAGGTATGTTGAAGAAATTGAAGGTGACTTGTTTGAACAGTATCAAGATTGGCGTGAAACCAAAAGCAAGCTAAACTCCAATTGGTTGTACTGGTGGACGGTTATCCGATCGTTTAGATTCTACCTTATGAAAAAACACACATCTAGTCCTAGTATGTTTTTGCTTATGCTAAGGCACTTTATTAAAACTGCTTTTAGAGGTTCACTCAAGCATAAGCCTCATACTTTCATCAACCTTTTGGGCCTAAGCATTGGCATTGCCACTAGCCTAATGTTAGCCATGTTCATTGCTGATGAGGCTCGAATGGATTACGACCTGAAAGACAAGGACCTGATCTATCGGGTTGAAAGCTACAACTCCCTGAGGTCGCAAGAGGGCTTTAATGGCCGGGTTCATACTGGCCTAGGGCCTGCTTTAGTTGAAATGATTCCGGAGATCACTCATCAGACTAGAATGGGTAAACTCAACTGGACGGTGATGATTGAGGAAGATGAGAAAAGAAGCTTCTTTCAGGAAGAGTTTATTCTAACAGACTCAACTTTCTTCGAATTCTTTCCTCTGGAGTTTATTCACGGGAACGAAAAACAGGTACTAACCAAAGTAGGAGATGCAGTGCTTACAGAGTCGCTTGCTATAAAGCTTTATGGCACTACCGATGTTATTGGTAAAGGACTTCATACTACCAGTAACTTCGATAACTATTATCAGATAAAAGGAGTGGTAAAAGACCCTCCTACTCATTCAAGTATTCAATTCAATATTCTTGTACTTAAAGACAGGAGCAGAGAGAATATTAGAGAGCAAATCTCGGTGTGGTCAGCTACATACATTAAAACACTCCCTGACATTTCACCTAAGTATCTAGAAACCAAAATAAACAAGACGATAAAGCCTATAGTTTCCGGAAAAACCATGAAGGCCACCACTTTCAAACTGTCTTCATTTCAAGATGCCAAATACGACAAACACACTGATGACACCATAATTGAGGCTCGTGACAAACAGATGTATGCTGTTTTTGCAATGGTCGCTATTTTTATTCTGGTTTTGGCTATTATTAATTACACTAACCTCACCGCTGCCAGAGCTTTGCAAAGAGGTCAAGAGGCGGGAATCAGAAAAATTATTGGAGCAGGCCGAAAAAGCTTCTTTTTTCAGTTTGTTACAGAGTCTACTCTAATGTGCTTTTCATCACTAGCGGTTGCTCTTCTGCTTACTGCTTCTCTCCTACCCTCCTTCGAGCAGGCTATCAACCGACCACTGCTATTTAATTATTGGGTCGACCCTTGGTTCTGGGGAATAGTCATTTCTGCCATCATCTTACTTTCAACTATTGCCGGTATTTACCCTGCCATATTGGTTTCCCGATTTAGGTTCTCTGAGTTTATCAAAGGCAATATTGCCAACTCAACCAAAGGGGCTCTTCTGAGGAAAAGCTTGGTTATTTTTCAGTTTGCAGTGGCCATAATTATGATTGTTAGTGCCACAGTGGTGAAAGATCAAATCGATTTCATCATTAACAAAAAGCTGACCTATAAACCAGAGCAAATCATTTTGGTAGACGCTGCAGTCTCCAACAACCTTGGCCTTTTCAGAGATCAGCTTAAGCGTGTCCCTGATGTAAACTTAGCATCTGTGACAACAAGCCCTCCTGGTGGAAACTCACATAGGGTGAGCAGTGATAGAAATGTATTTGGACAAGCCATTTACCAACATAATATAGATCACAATTATGCTGAGCTTCTCAATTTTGAATTCATTAGCGGAGAAAACTTTAACCCAGAAAAACCTTCAACAAACGGAGAGGAAGTCATCATTAACGAAACATTAGCCAAACTAATCCAATCAGTGAACCCTAAGAATGTGAATGAGCCATTGGCCGAAACTTATCAATTCACTGTTGAGCCGGTCAAGATTAGGGGAATCATAAAAGACATTCACATGGAGTCTCTCTATGAATCAGTTAAACCAATGATTTTTGCTTATGAGCCATCGAATGGTTTTAATGTGTCTCGGGTTTTAATTGAAATCCGCACAGACCAAATACAGGAGACCATTGCAGCCATTGAAGACTTATGGACTGAAGTTATTCCTGATCAAGGTTTCAACTTTCAATTTTTGGACTCGCGCTTTGAAAAGCTCTATACCTCTGAGATTAGATTGGGTAAAATCATGAGTGTTTTCACCTCTATAGCCATTCTGATTTCTTGCATGGGGCTTTATGGACTAATAATGTTCTCCATTCAATCGAAAACCAAGGAAGTTGGCATTAGAAAAGTAATGGGCGCTTCGGTTTCTCAAATCGTCATACTCTTCAATAAGCAAGTTTTCTGGTTAATTGGTTTAGCTGTTTTAGTAGCCATTCCAATTGCCTATTGGACGATGAATAGCTGGCTCAATGGATTTGCGTATCATGTAGATATCTCAGCCCTGACCATCATTTTGACCATTTGCTCAAGTTTTTTACTGGCCTTTTTAACTGTGTTCTTCAGGTCATATAAAGCAGCCAATGCAAATCCGGTGGATGTCTTAAGGAGTGAGTAATAGTGATTCTGAAACAAGTTCAGAATGAAGAATTCATGAAATGCAAAAAGCCTAATTTTTGTCTATGAATTGTATTGGATTATATCGCTACGCTTATGATATCTCGGGGGCCTCGTGAAGCTCCGCTTTCGAACCAACTGGCTCTCATCTCAAAACACTACAATCAAAAAGACCAGCCGTTTGGCTGGTCTTTTTGATTGTGGGATATACTGGATTCGAACCAGTGACCTCTGCCCTGTCAAGGCAGCGCTCTAAACCAACTGAGCTAATATCCCTTAAGCTCTAAACCTCCCGATAACTATCGGGAGAGCTAATATCCCAATAAGAAAAGTAGTCTCACAACTGCCTCGCAATATTAGTAAAAGTCTTAATTCCTCTTAATGATTATACAGCTTTTTATAGTACTCATCGGCCATGCGTGATGCCCTGAAATACTTATTCACATCTTCCATACTTTGAAAATTGACCTCAACCCAACGGTCATGATCATCATAATACATCGGTACAATTTCTTCTTCCAAAATACGCATCATGTGATCTGCATCCCACTGGTCTTGCTCACCCTCTGGTGCAGATGTATCAGCTTCAGGAATTACGAAACCGTTTTTCCCGTGCTCACCAAACTCCAGTATCCAACCATCATTAGTTGAAAAATTGAGAGAACCATTCATAGCAGCCGTCATACCAGATGTTCCGGAAGCTTCTAGTGGAATTCTTGGGTTGTTCAGCCAAACATCAGATCCTTTCTTCATTAAGGCAGAAAGGCTCAACTCATAGCCTGTAAGAATGGTGGCATTGTGGTACTTTCTAGTAAAATGCACCAACCAGTTAAAAGTACTTACTGCTGAATGATCTAGTGGATATGGTTTCCCTGCCCAAATCACCTGAACTGGGTAGTCTTTATTATTTAATAAACGCTCGAACCTCGCAACATCTCTTGCTATCAGGTCAGCCCTTTTATATCCGGCAAATCTCCTTGCCCAAACTATAGTGAGTGCATTCGGATCTAGAATTTTCCCTGTCTGATCTGCAACCAATTGAAACAACTCGTTTTTGAGCTCCTTCTTACGCTTTACAAACTTCTTAGCATTACGTTTATCATACGCCTTCTCTAATTCTTTGTCCGTCCAATAAGCCTGGTTCTGGGCATTAGTAATGGGTATGATGTCGCAGATATTCTCAAACTCTCCCCACATTTCATTAGAAACCTGCTGATGTTTCTTAGAAACAGCATTGGCAATTTTAGACAGTCTTAAAGCAGCTAAAGTATGATTGAACATGCCCTGATCTAAACCGATTAGCTCATCAATTTCTTGAATGCTGAACCCATTGAAGAACCCTAGTTTATGCAGAAAATTAGGATCGTTAACTTCATTACCTGCTTTTACAGGCGTATGAGTAGTAAACACCAACTTCTCTTTCACTTTTTCAACACTTCCTAACTTTTCCAATAGCCTAAAAGCAGCGGGTAAAGCATGTGCCTCATTGAAGTGATACATATCTACTTCATGCCCCAGCGCCTCTAAAACCTTAGCTCCACCAACGCCCAATAAAATATACTGTGCAATTCTTGTCGCTATGTTATTGTCATAAAGCTTATGCGTAATGGTATGCGCCAGGTGATCATTTTCAGGATGATCGGTAGAGAGTAAAAAGATAGGTGCTGTCCCAAATACTTCAGGAGCCAAGTAATATACCTTTGCTTTTACTGGATGGTTATCAACCGAAACTTCAATATCGAAATCCATTTCCTGTAAGAAATTGTAATGCCTTTCTTGCCAAAGTACATCCAGTTCATTATTGTGCTTCCTCACCTGATCGTAGTATCCGTATTTCCATAGAATACCGATACCCACAACGTTCTGCTTAAGATCGTAAGCGCTTCTCATGTGAGATCCTGCCAAAAATCCGAGACCACCAGAGTAGATTTTCAGTGGTTGATCTATGGCAAACTCCATTGAAAAATAGGCCACAGGCTTTTCGTAGCCCTTGCCAAACTTGTACGGATGCTTAAGCTTGAAACTCATATCGATTCAATTGTTGAGATATTAAAATTACACGATTGGTTCAGCTATTTAACCGAGCCTGAACATTTCTTTTATGCAAACGATTGAGAACTTAACATGAAAAAACAGAGCATAAAAAGCTTATTCAAATTTCATTGTTATATGATCTAAATCAACTTTCTACGGGGCAGCTTTCAGCACCTTTGCCTCAAACAAAATCGCCATGAAAGTCAACTCCGCTTTAGAAGCAGTATCCATATTAAAATCTGGCCACAACGTATACCTTCATACAGCCGCGGCAACCCCAATTGCTCTTGTAGAAGCTATGAGCTCAAGAGCTTCAGAACTTAGAAATGTTTCTATCTATCAAATGCATACAGAAGGCCCTGCGCCTTATGCTGAACCAGAACATGAAGAATCATTCATTATCAACTCCATGTTTATTGGAGGAAATGTCCGCAAGGCTCACAAAGAAGGTAGGGCTAACTTTATTCCGTGTTTTTTGAGTGAGGTACCCATCATGATCAGGTCAGGGGTAGTTCCTATAGATGTGGCAATGATTCAGGTTTCTCCGCCCGACAGCCACGGTTTTTGCTCTTTAGGAGTTTCTGTAGATGCTACAAAAGCAGCAGTAGACACCGCACAAATTGTTATTGCACAGGTGAACCCAAGAATGCCAAGAACTCATGGCGATGGACTTATTCACCTCAGCAAATTTACTCGGTACTTTGAGCATGAAGCAGAACTACCTGAGCACCCAGCTCATGAATTAACTGACGTAGAACAAGAAATTGGTCAAAATGTAGCAGAACTAATCGAGGATGGTGCCACGCTACAGATGGGGATTGGTGCCATTCCTGATGCGGTGCTTTCATGCCTTGGTGGCCATAAAAACTTGGGAGTACACACTGAGATGTTCTCCGATGGTGTTATTCCTCTCATTGAAAAAGGTGTAATCAACAACAAGTTTAAAACTAAACATAAAGACTACTTGGTTTCTGGCTTTATGATTGGCACAAAAAAGCTTTACGATTTTGTAGATGACAACCCTATGATTAGAATGCTGGACATTCAATATGTAAATGACACTGCGGTGATCAGAAGAATGCCAAAAATGACCAGCATCAACTCAGCCATTGAAGTAGACCTTACAGGGCAAATATGCGCAGACTCTATCGGTACTATGATGTACTCGGGTGTTGGTGGTCAAATGGACTTTATTAGGGGAGCTAGTCTCTCGCCAGGCGGAAAACCAATTATTGCCCTTCCTTCAATTACGGGTAGAGGCGAAAGCAAAATTGTCCCTTTATTGAAACCTGGAGCAGGAGTTGTAACTACACGTGCACACGTACATTATGTAGTCACTGAATTTGGCGTGGCAGATCTCTACGGTAAAAGCATAAAGCAAAGAGCACAAGCACTTATCAATATTGCTCACCCAAACCACAGGGAGGAACTCAGCAGAGCCGCTTCAGCAAGGTTTATGGGCAAGTGCTTTAAGTAATAGAAAAAGCCTCCATCCCGAGATGGAGGCTTTTTCTTTATCTAATAACAATGAACTTCTTCCTAAGAAGCTTATTCTCACTTCTTACAAGCACTATATGTGTACCTTCCGGAAGGTATGATACATCAAGGCTTACCTGCCTTGTGGCTTGCTGAAGGGTAGTTTGACTAAACTCTGTACCAATATTGCTCAGTAGCTTAATGGTAGTTCCTTTTTGCAAGGTCTCTTCGAACTCAAGTTCCAGTACATCAGTGGCAGGAACAGGGTAAATCTTGGCCGAAATCTCCTGATAACCATCTTCTATACCTGCAAGCACTACTTCCACTAACTCTGAAGTAACTGAACATCCATTGGCATTAGTAGCTCTTAGCGAGTATTGTCCTGAAAGAACAGGTTCAAAAGCACTCGATGTTGCCCCTTCAATCTCTTCTCCATCCAAAGTCCATTGGTAGGAGATATTACTTACCTCTGTGGTTGTAAGCGTTCCCTGATTGTTAGTGACTGTTGGTACATCAGGTATACTATAAAGACTTGCTGTAACAGGAATTCTGAGCTTTGATTCTATACCTGAGAAAATGCCCGCAACGTAATAAGTCTTAGTCTCTGTTACATTAACTTCTATACTGCTACTCGTTGCAAAGGATGTTCCTTCTAATGCTGAGGTATACCAGTTATAATCGTCAGCTCCGGATGCTGATAAGTTTATTGAACCTGGACCACAGCTTCCTTCGTCTTTAACAGCAATATTAGAACCAAGTACGTCTACCGAGATTGTAATGGTCTTAGTATCTACTCCTCCATTAGCTGTTCCTCCATTATCCTTGATAGTTACCTCGATCGTTCCGCTACCGGTTTGATCTTGGATAGTTTGGAAGTTAAGCGTTGCGGATTCATTATCTGAGTTGATTGATATTGACGAACTTTCTACAATTCCAGAAACAGAGCTATTCAGTTCTATAGTCTGGTTTGCTTCTTCTCCTGCACTTAGCCCTGTTACAGTTAAGCTCAGCTCTCCAAGGTTCCGAACTATCTCTATTGCTTCTACCTCATTAATAGTTGGCTCCTCATTTACGTCAGTTACACTTATACTGAACGTTTTCGAATAGGAACCTTCATAATTATCTGTGGCTGTAACTGTAATGCTGTAGGTCGACTTCTCTTCAAAATCCAAGACATCCTTGACAACTAGGTTTGATCCATTAATCTCGAACGAATCATTATCTGTTACCCCTGACTCTAGCTCATAGGTATGCGTATCGGTACTATTCTGGTCTGTAGTAGAAAGTAATCCTATTACTGTAGCACTAGCTGAATTTTCCAGAACAGTAAGGCCTGAGATTTGGATGTCTTCGGGCACTATGTTCAACACTTTAAGGGTAGCTGTGGTTTCTCCTTGATAATTAGCATCATCAATCACAACTTTCACTATATACTCCCCTACTGTGGAAGGCACAGCTGACTCTTCATCATATGTAAGGGTGTAGTTCAAACCCGATGGAACTGTTGTGACTGTAACTGGTGTTTCCGCCTCACTATTAACAAACTCTAGTTCACCTAACATAATTTCAGCTTCAGCCTTGGCGATGTTCACTGCAAAAGTGGTAGTCACTGATTTACCTCTAGTATCCGTTGCCTTTAAAGTTACATTGGCTTCTCCTGCTCCCTGAACATTCATGTTCAAAACACCATCTGTAGAACTGATTGCCTCTGCAGTAACCACTGCTTCTGAGTCTATAGAAACAACTTCATAAGTCAGTTCTTGATCAGTACTCTCTGCATCTCTAAAATAGTCAAACAAACTTACCTCAAACTGACCCTCAGGAGCATAGGTCTCTTCCTGAGAAGGGATGTCCAATGCTGCCGGAGCTGTGTTTGGAGCTAATACATTGATAGTGATTTCTTGCTCTTTGACCTTTCCCTTACCATCGGAAATGAACAAAGTAAAACTATGCTCTCCTATATCCGATTCTTGAGGTGTTCCTGAGATAGTAGGCACAGTGTAACTTAATCTGTCTATTCTATTTGGTCCGCCTAATAAAACATCTCCATTAGAAAGTTCTTTTATGGCATAAACAGGAGAGAACACTACATCTTCTACATTTCCATAAATCGGCCCTTGGTATCCCTTCCCAGCAATAGTTGAGATGGTTCCCTCTTTCAAGTCAAGCTCCCTTAGAGACAAGTTGAAATCATCAAAAAATAGAATTTTACCATTTCTTAATAACTCAGAACTAGAAACTGAAGAAAACTGCGCCTCTTCCAAGCTTCCATCCTTAAACCCATAACCTTTAAACCCAGAGATAGACCTTACACTATTATCAGCCAATAACTTTAGTTTGTAGTTCTGGCTATCCCATATCAATATTGAGTCTTTGCCTAAAGCTATCAATGACTTGATGTTATAGAACCTCGCATCAGACAGAGCTCCATCAGCATCTTCTGGCGTAAATGTAAATGCCGGATTACCTGATAAATGTGAGTAATTACCTGTATCATCAACCTTTCCCAAAGAGAAAAGCTCGCCAGAAAATAAGCTACCAGTAACGTCTTCTACCAGCCCAGAAATCCAGAAAGGTATAGGGTCTCCAGAGTTATGATCGAAACCTGTATAAGCGGATAGTTGAGCGATAGGTCCTGATCCTAAAAGCGTAGAAACTTGACCATTAGCATCAATTAACCTGATAGAGGCATTTTTCCTGTCTCCAATTAATATATCTCCATTTGACCTTACTAGTAGACGTCTTGGCCAGTTAAATTGAGCTTCTGAAACATCGCCATTCAAATAGCCGGCTTCACCTGTACCTGCAAAAACCTCAAACTTTCCGTCTACTAACTTCATAATTCTATGCCCAGAACCATCTACAATTAGCGTATCACCCGTATGGGTAACTGCAATATCACTTACATTCACCGCCAACCGTTGTTGACTTGAGTCTGGCAAGGACTCAGAATAAATTGTATTAATAAACTCTTGGACTACCTGAGTAGAGTCCGCTGTAAGCCAGCCAGGGAAATCAGTAGAATTAAAAGCTAGGATATCACCATCCAAATCGCTTGCATCAAAGTTTAAGTCAAAGGAACTTCCTACTTCAACTTCAACATGGTCAGTTCCTGTGAAAATTGGCAAATCATTCTCTGGTTCTATAAAGAGGGAGATTTGGCCATTCATAGCCAACCTTCCTCCTAACTTTTTGAATTCAAAAAGGATATCAAATGTGGACCAATTTTCAGAAGAGAAATGGAGACAGGAAAGTATCTGATTGATTTGCTCTACATTTCCATTGATTAACCAAGCACCATCGCTCTGCCTTTCTAAAACACTTTTTTCATTGTGTATTAGATCAACTTCTATACCTTCGTTAACAGCAATTTTTACCTCCACGTTTTCTGATAAATCCGCTTCAATAGTTATTTCTGGAAGTTCAACTCTATTGGTTGATTCCTTTGCAAACAATACAGTATCTAGACCGGAGACTTGCAGTCTATCGTTTGAGAAAACCTGAATTTGAAATTCCTCAGACGCTATACCATCTTGATGATCCTTTACAGTCAACCTTATATGATTTTCACCCACATCGCTATCTTCCGGTAGTCCATAAAGCACTGGAACATCTACCCAAATTCTCCTAAGAGAGAATCTATCTGCTACATAAATTGCATTGTCTTCGATCAATAAATTGCCAACACTTCGGAATTGAATTTCATCTTCTAACCCGTCAGAGTACAGGTCACTATTGGCTACACCTGCTAGGGTCTCAATAAATCCAGAATTATTAATTTTCCTTAACAAAGTCCCTCCAGCATCTGTAAAATAGATTTCTCCATTTTTAGCTTCCTTTATCCCTCTTACACTACTAAGAGTCGCTTGACTTGAATATCCATCCGAAAGGCCATACCCTGCCCCATATTGATATAAGTATTGTCCAACTGAATTGAATCGATAAATGGCGTTTGTCGCTGCTATCAGGAAATCTCCATTGCTAGCTATATCGAAGGAATTCATTCCATTAAGAGTAACACTGGAAACGTTCAGTAGTGTTGAAACTTCTTTATCAATGAGATCCAAAACTCTAATTTCATTTCTCTGTTGAATGTAAATTTTGGTTTCGTCTTCAGAGAGTTCCAAATGTCGAATCCCTGCAAAAGTGGCTTCCTCTGATGTTCCATTAGCATTCCCATTCTCTCCAGTTCCTGCAAGGGTTGAAACATTCATATCCAAATCAATAAGCCTAATCACATTATTACCTGCGTCTGCAACGTAAATGAGACCTTCCGAAGAAATTGCTACTCCTTTTGGATTATGAAAAAGAGCCGAATTTGTAGAGCCATTTAAATAGCCTAGTTTCCCTTTACCTGCAACAAGAGATACCTCTCCCGAGTCAGCTATCTTAACTATTGAATGAGTTGCAGCGTCTGTCATTATAATCTCACCTTCTGAATTGAAGGCCATGTACTGAGACTCATATGGCCCAAAGTATAATTCCTTTTTAAAGAAGAATCCATCTCCATTAGGATCACCAGCAACCAATTCAGATTTGGACTTGGCTAATCGATAGGTTAACCAACTAGGCTTCTCTTGGAATTCTATACTCAGGTTCTTTCCATCTTCAGGGTCATTGAACTCAACTGGAATAATTATATTCTCGTTAACGAAGCTTACTGTGTCAGATATACTCTCAATTGTTGGCAAATCGTTAACAGGAGTCACATTCAGAGATATATAATCTTTATAAAAGAGCTTTCCTCCCTCCTTTCTGATATTAAACTCTACATAGCCGTTATAACTATTATTGAGTGACGGTTCAAACGAAAGCGTGGTTAGAATGTTATTCAACTCACTTTTAGAAGCTTTAAGATGATAGCTTTGACCTGCCTTAAACAAGGACAGGTCAGTATGCGAGGACTGAATAGTTCCAAAAGCATTGTATAGTCTAAAGGATACCTCAAAAATTTCATTCTCCTCTCCTGAAACAATTTCTATTGGATCCAGATCAAATTTCGGGTCATCCTCAATGTAGTTGAAAGCCTGAGGAAGCCCCGTTACATCAGGCCTGTCTCCAGGAAGTACTTCAAGAGGTACGTCTTTATTTATAGTATTGCCTGTAACATCTGTAATCTTAAATACTAGGTTAGTAGAACCAGTTGCCCCTTCAGTCGGAACACCAGTTAATTTATATTGTGGATTAAGTGTAATAACACGAATATCTCCATAGAGATTATCAAAAAAGGCATATCTATTTTTACCAATCCTAACAATATCAGAGTAATTACCCCAACTTGATTCTTCAATGTCGCCATCAGCTAGTGGTAAAATTCCTCTAGCTGTGATCGACCTGAAACGATTCGTTGAACTATCATATAGGTAGATAGTTCTATTGAGAAAAACGAGGATTTTCGAATTTTCGAAAGCAAAAAACTTTGTAGGATATGCAAAATTAGAATTAGACAGTGGAAATGCGTACTCAATAACCTCATTTCTAAGCCTGTGGTATTTTCTTCCACTGGTAGCACTTGAAATAATAACAGAACCATCTGTATCTAATTGAATAGCAGTTATGTTATCGAAATAAAATGGATTACCCAGCTCATCCTGAACAAAGCCATTGCCAGCAACTGTTTTAACGAGGAAATCAGCAGACATATGCCTCAGGGTATTTCTACTTGCAATAAAAAAACCATCATTTCCATCTGAAATTACATCTCGAATGTCATTAAAGTATGCATTTGTACCACTTCCATCAACATCACTAGTGAATCCACTTTCATTACCAGCCAAAATTTCCAGTGAATTATTAGCAAAGCGAAATATTCTGGAATTATCGAATAAATAGATTTGGTCATTTATAATCTTTATTCCTTTAAATCCAGAGAAGTTAGCTAAACTATATCCGGCATCATAAATGGTAACAACTTCTCCCTGTTCAGATACTCTTCTAATCTTATTTTTATCGGCTACATAGAAATAACGAGACTCCAGATTGTAAGCTAAACCTCTTGGTGAAGAGAATTTTGCTTCACCTTCGCCTCCATCAGTAATTTGGTTTTCGTTATAAACAATCTGAAAATCTGCAAGGGTTGAAACCTGAGCACTTAAGTCTATGTTCAACGCCATCCAATCGGGCATATTCTCGACATCAAGAACATACATATCGTTATCACCGTCTTCCACATTAACTTGGATATCCAAATTCAGGCCTTCCATTGCCTGCATGGCCAAGGGTGAGATTAAAACTGGATCATCATTTACAGGGCTCAGGTTAATTTGGAATTGTGCTTCCCTCGTAAAAAACCCATTCTCTCTCTTTGCTTTTACACCTACTACAATAGTCCCCGAGAAATCCTCTTGCGGATAAAACTCAAATGAATTCAAGAAATCATTTAGTTCAGTTTGAGTCCCTTTTATCCTCCATTCTCCTGTTTGCTCATTGTACCCGTTTTCTAATGTGGTACTCAGCTTAAACTTACCAGCATTAGGGTTGGATAAAGTAAGACTCAACTCAATATTAGCATCTGTCACTCCTGACATACTCATACCAGATAGGCTAACTGTCTCTTCATCTTCAACCCCAAAGAATGTCTGTTCCATTCCAATCAAAACGGGCATTCCATTCGATCTAACCTCTATCTCCATATCCAAAAGATAAGAAGACTGATAACCCTCGCTAAACTGAACCTTAAGCTGATTACTTCCTAGGTCAATATCTGATGGAGTACCATAACCTGTAATGCTCTGAATCCTCACTCTTCTTAAGTTACCTTGGTTAGAGTCGGCAATTAGTAGAAAACCGTCTCTTGTATTTACAAGGCTTAGCGGATTGTTAAATAGAGCTTCCTCGCCTACCCCATTTTCATAACCATAAGTATCGGATCCTGCAATAGTTCTCACAACTCCGTTCGATGTGAGAACACGTAGCCTATTCTGCTCTAAAAACCATGTGTTTCCATAATCATCTACCTCAATGCTTCTTATAATTGTTATGCCTGCATCAGTACCCTGGCCATCAGAACTAATAAATGAGCCGTTTCCAGCCAAAACTGTGATGTTTTCTGATGAAAGATCTGCTTCCCATACGTACCTTTCTCCAGCCATTAATAATTTACCAGTTGGAGAAAATGCGATAGTTCCCACATAACCACCTCCAAAGGTGGAAAATGCCCCCTCATTATTGTTAGTATATTTTCTTTCGACTACAATTTCAACTTCTTTATCTGGAGATAGCTTCAGTATTCTCCAAGGGTCATAAGTGTTTCCTTCTAGTATATATAGCTCTCCTTCAGGAGAAACAACCATGTCTCTTATCAGATTGATGTAAAGTGAAGGTTTCCATCCATTTTCTAGCCATGAACGACTTTCACCTGCAATAGTCCTCACAACACCTTCTCTGTCAAGCATTTTCAGCTTGTTATTCCAGGTGTCACCAAAGTAAATATTACCGGATTGATCAACGGCAATTCCTGACAACAGACCAAACTTGGCATTAGCGGCAGGGCCATCTTGATCTCCATTATTTATTGAACCCGCTATAGTACTTACAACACCAGTTGGACTAATTTTCCGAACTGAATACTGGTCTAGAAAAACGATAGTGCCATCTTCCAGTCTAACCATATTTGATGGGTTAACATATCGGGCTTCATCTAAACTCCCATCCAGTATGGTTTTTTCATCTATTGAACCACTATAAGCAAATACCTCAGGTTCTGATTTGATTGTTAACCAATCAGGCTTATCTAAAACCTCAAAATCGAAGTAGTAGTCGTCAGGGTCTGTTAGACTAAAATCTGTAAAGTACGGTATTTCGTTGTAGGCACTATCAGCAGGTAGAGGTTCAATAACCAAAGGGTCATTCACCGGGATTACCTCAAGAGTAATTGTTCCAGTATTTGGAACATGGCCTCCATTCCTAATGATTCTAACTTCTATTTGTGAGTCCTTGTCCAGGTTTTCCGTTGGAATAAACTGAACCTGCGCTAATGCTGTATTCACTTGTCCTGTTGTTCCAATGACTGACCATTCTCCTGAATTAGCAACATATGACTCCCCACTTCCAGATTCTGCTGATAGAATTCCTTGATTAGGCTTTTTAAATGATAATAGGACTTCAATGAGTTCATCTGCCGTTGTTCCTGAGATTACAATATCCTCTAGATCTACTACCGCATCTTCGGTATAAGTTAGGCTTTGGTTTAGGTTAGTAGCAGTCACTTTGTCTGAGGGAGACACATTAATAACAGTACTATGAAATCTTTCTACTCCAAAAATATCCCTAGCTATCAAAGATAGTTCTTGTTCGCCTACATCGTCATGATCAAAAACACCCTTTACTTTATCTATGGATTGATAGTGAATCATTAGCGTACCTCTCCTCTCATCATTGACTAGAATTCTTCCTTCATCAACGAACAACTCAAACCCAAGAATACTATGATGCAAAGAATTCCCCTCCTCAATAAATGGAGCGGCTCCTGCTCCAGCAATCTGATTAAGCTCCTTTGTAATCAAATTGAATGTATACAATTTGAGCAGGTTGTCTACTTCCATATTAAAGACAACAACATCATCTGTCAAATAGGCTATGTTTGTTGACTTGAATTCCTGATTGGGTAATGGAATTATTTCCATTACCCCATTTTTCACCTTGTACAGATTATGCGAAAAGTGGTCTGCAACAATAATCTCATCTCGAGAGTTTATATCAGCTGCAGTAGGGTAAGCCCATTCATTTGTGTCAAAATAGGTGGATACAACATTATTGTTAGTATCAAGCTTTCGAATACGCCCACCAATTGGCTCTATTATATATATATGCCCTTTACTATCTATTAAAACATCACTTGGATCCAGTAGTTCAGCGACATTTGCAGGACCATCAACATATCCATCACGCCCATGCTTCCCAATAATAACTGTACCTTCTGCTTCTGGTGTTATCTTAATCAACCTGTCTTCCCAACCATCATCGATGACATAGAGGTTATCATTACCGTCAATAGTAATACCTGACGGCCCTTTAAACTGTAACTCTGAGCCAATTCCTTCATTGAGACCGTGAGTCCCTCCCGCGAATAAAGAAACCTCTCCAGAAGGTGTAACTTTGTATATTTTAAAGTTACCCCTATCCATTATAAAGTAATTTCCTCTTGAATCCTTGACTAAACGGTTAGGCTGATTGAATTGAGCGGAAATCCTTCCTCCTAGACGATCCCCCTTAACACCTGTCCCTAGGAAGGTAGCAACTCTCCATGTAAGATTAGCACTTAGTGACTCTGGTAACTCTAAAGGCAAGACCTGTACTGGAATCTGGGTCTCAACTTCTGGTATATGGTTAAATTCAAGCTCAGCATAAGCGTTTACCTCTGTTGGTGATACAAAGTCAATTTGGTTAGGATACGGCAAAACAATAACTGGCTGATAAATCACTGTATTCAATGCCCCGTCTGATAGTCTGAGTCTAAGATCTGTAACCCCTAAATCTTTATTGTTTGTTTTAAATTTGACTTTATAAGAAGACTTGTCTTCCAAATACTCAAAAGTCACATCGTTACCATCCACAAAGTCATTATCAGAGGAAATATCCATTTCCATTGTAACACTCTCATCTTCATAAAGTCCTGGAGAGACTCCGGTTATTAAAAACTCATATTCTCCAGCATCACTAAACTGAAAAAATTGAGGTTCAATAGGATCAGTAATAGGCGGATCATTTCTTCCAGCCACTTCAACTATTGCAGTTCTCTCATCATCTGAGAGAAACTCTCCATCCGTTGCCCTCAACTTAAAGGCTTCAAGTTCACCGAATTGATCCTTAGATGGAGTCCAACTATAGTTTAAAGTTCTGTACAACGTATCGCCTACTTGCGCTTCTCGATAGTCTCCCTCGAAACTACCTTCAATCTTTCCTGAAATTAACTCAGTAAGCAGATACCTCACCTCATCTCCATCTTGATCAGAAGAAATAACACGATACCAGAAGTTTGAAGATTGAAAGTCCAAGGCATAATCCTCCACCCCTCCCGTTATTAACCTAATTTCAGTTAACTCAGGTTTGTAATCATTAACAGGGTTCACTATAAATGGGCCTACCAATGTTTCTACAAGGTTAATCCCATCTTGGATTGTCACTTTAATATTATCTACTTGACCGTATTCATCTTCTAATGGCGTGAGTATTAGTTCAAAGAATGTAGTATCTCCATCAGTACTTAGTTGATTCACCTGAAGCCCAGAATTGTTCATTAATGAGGTTCCAGCCTCATCAATGCTAGCCGAAACCTTAAGTAAGTCTTGTTCTTTATCAACTACCTTGAAGGTCATTCTACCATCATTATCTTCATCTACAATAGTGGATGAAGTTTGCCTATATACCACAGGCTTTGAATTACTAGCTGTGCTGAACCAACTTAAACTTTCCGAATTATCCACCGCAGCGACTGAATACACTCTTTCATCTAAAGTTGGCAAATCAACACCAGAGAAGGGCTCTGATATTGACTGTATAAATACGGTATCCAACACATTATCCTTCATCGTAGAATAAACCCGCAATTCAGTAGTAGATGGATGAGTCATTCCGAATGAAAGACTTAATTGATTTAAATAATCGGTGTTATCATGCTTTCTACGAGAAGTTAACACTGGAGGCATTAGGAGATTTGTTGAAGCTGGTGTATTCAGAAAACCAGAATAGTCGACCACTCCATAACTAATGTAGTCATTATAGTGATAGATTGTTTCCTCTATTTGATCCGAAGTTGTATACTGATCAAAGTAGTTACTCTTGGCATCTACTGGCTTTGAGCTTAAATTACTAATAGCATCTAAAGGATGTGAATAGAAATTTGAGTTATTAACAACGAACGAGGCGAAGTTCTCCAAACCCAATACTCCGTTGGTTCGTCCTCCATCATAGTTAACCAAAGTTGAATTAAGTATTTTAGACTCTCCTGATATATTATAACCATCATACCCTGAAATATGAATAGCCCATCTTCCGCCATCCCCATTCACGTAACAATCTGTCATTAATAGTCTACCCACTTTGAGTGGAGCTGCTACGTATATTGTACCAGACGAACCATTTGATAAATTCTTGTCTACAAAAAAGACAGATTTATCAGCGATAACGTAAGCACTAGGCAAGTGAATGGGAGAGTTAATAAACTTCGAATTGGCTATATTAATAGGGCCAGCCTTTGGATTCCCATCCCCCTCAATAACTTTTGAGTCAACCAAAGTGGTATTTCGAAAATCGAGATTTGCTCCACAGCAACCAATAAGAAACTCACTATCATAGAATGAATTATGACTTAATAATATCCCTGCGTTATATGAACCACTATAGATTCTGGAATTTTCACCTTTAGAATCCCTTATTTCTATTGGCTCACTTCTTGGATATGCTCCGTACACCGTGGTATAATTCAGGTATGAGTGTTTAATAACCAACTTACCTGAGCTTTGATAGCCATCTGTTGCCAGATAGTTACCGAGAAAACTAGAATTTGAAACAGTCAGTGTTCCTGTTACTTTGATAGGCGCTTGTTGATGTTCGGTCTCTTTGCTTACTCTTAAAAAGAGTGATTTAATATCATAATTAGAAGCCCTAGACTCAACTTGAAGATAGGAGAGAGCACTGTTTGATAAGTTTGTTTCCTGAAAACTTAGAAAAAATTTAGATTCTGAAGCCTGACTAATCAACCCATCTTCAAACCTTATTGAATCAGTACTAGCCCCTTGCGCATTTAAGGAACCTTTAATAAGAATTTGAACATTTCCAGTTCGTCTAACAATTACCCCTGGCTCAATAGTCAAAGTAACTCCTGTCCCAATTCCCACATCACCAGTTAAAACATATGGCGAATTGGTCTTAGACCAAGTTGTGTTGGTTAAAATATTCCCACTAACATTGGTCTGAGAAAATAGAACTGTACTGCAAATAATTAGCAGAAAGGAGATTAATAGTGCACGCATATCTAAAAATTAATGGCCAATAATACCACTACAAACACACCTAAAAAAGCCGTTGAAATAATATATTTTCAAAGAAATAAGAAATATCACTTTTTCTTGACAAGACTCTCGAAATAAAAATGAAAACACAAAAAAAAGCCTCCAATTGGAGGCTTTGAACTTCAATTTCTGTTAAGAGAACTACTCCCCTTTTATACTTGCACTTAAGTACTCTCTATTCATTCTAGCTATGTTGTCTAGGGAAATTCCTTTAGGGCATTCCACTTCACATGCACCAGTGTTTGAACAGTTTCCGAAGCCTTCTTCGTCCATTACTTTTACCATGTTTTGTACACGTTCTTTAGCTTCTACCTGACCTTGTGGTAACAAGGCAAACTGAGAAACTTTAGCAGAAACGAACAACATAGCAGAAGCATTCTTACAAGAAGCTACACAAGCACCACAACCAATACAGGTGGCTGCATCGAAAGCTTCATCGGCCTTTTGCTTCTCAATAGGAATAGCGTTAGCATCTTGGGTGTTACCTGAAGTATTGACACTTACAAACCCACCAGCAGCCATTACTCTATCAAAAGCACTTCTGTCTACCATCAAGTCTTTGATAACAGGGAAAGCCTTTGCTCTCCATGGCTCAATGTAAATGGTATCGCCATTATTGAATTCTCTCATATGGAGCTGGCAAGTTGTAATACCTCTACCAGGACCATGAGCTTCTCCGTTGATGTACATTGAGCAGCTACCACAGATACCTTCTCTACAGTCGTGATCGAATACTACAGGCTCTTTACCCTCTTCAATCAACTGCTCGTTTAATATATCCATCATCTCTAGGAAAGAGCTATCTGGTGAAATATCAGAAACCTGATAAGTCTCCATTTGGCCTTTTTCCTTTTGACTTTTCTGTCTCCAAACTTTAAGCGTAAGGTTTAATCCTTTATGAGCTGACATATTTTGAATATCTATTTTCTTAAATCAATTATTTGTAGGAACGAGTCTTGAGTTCAATATTCTCATAGACTAATGGCTCCTTGTGTACCACTGCATCTGAAGGCTCTCCTTTATATTCCCAAGCAGAAACATAGGTGTAATTTACATCATCGCGCATTGCCTCACCTTCTTCAGTACTGTGCTCTTCTCTAAAGTGACCACCGCAAGACTCTTCTCTTTCCAGAGCGTCTCTTGCAAACAACTCCCCTAACTCTAGGAAGTCTGCCACTCTACCAGCCTTCTCCAACTCTTGGTTGATTCCTTCTGCAGAGCCAGGCACCTTTACATCTTTCCAGAACTCCTCACGGATTTGTTTGATTTCAGCAATAGCTTCGTTCAATCCTTGAGCATTTCTAGCCATACCCACTTTATTCCACATTACTTTACCTAAACGCTTGTGGAAATAATCTACCGACTTGCTTCCTTTATTATTCATAAAGAAGTCGATTCTATCTTTTACTGCTTTCTCAGCCTCATCGAACTCTGGTAAGTCAGTAGAAATTTCGCCAGTTCTAATGTCATCTGCTAAGTAGTCTCCAATGGTATAAGGCAATACGAAGTACCCATCTGCCAAACCTTGCATTAGAGCAGAAGCACCTAAGCGGTTGGCTCCGTGATCTGAGAAGTTAGCCTCACCAATAGCGTAACAACCAGGAATGGTAGTCATTAAATTATAATCAACCCAAACACCACCCATTGTATAGTGTACTGCTGGGTAAATCTTCATTGGAGTTTTGTATGGGTTATCTGCAGTAATCTTCTCATACATCTGGAAGAGGTTACCGTATTTTTTCTCAACTACTTTTTCTCCCAACTCTCTAATTTGAGTTTGAGAAGCGTTGTGGTATCCTTTTACGTTCGCTTCTTCCTGGCCATATCTCATAATGGCTGAAGAGAAGTCTAAGTAAACAGCTTCACCAGTTTCGTTCGTACCTACTCCGTAACCAGCATCGCAACGCTCTTTAGCCGCTCTAGAGGCAACATCTCTAGGCACTAGGTTACCGAATGAAGGATATCTTCTTTCTAAGTAGTAATCTCTGTCTTCTTCAGCAATGTTAGTCGGATCTAATTTTCCGGCTCTTACCGCTTCGGCATCTTCTTTCTTTTTCGGAACCCAAATTCTACCATCATTCCTTAAAGACTCAGACATCAAGGTCAATTTAGACTGCTGGTCTCCGTGCTGAGGAATACAAGTAGGGTGAATTTGAGTGTAGCAAGGGTTAGCGAAGAATGCACCTTTTTTGTGCACTTTCCAACCTGCCGAAACGTTCGACCCCATGGCATTGGTTGAAAGGAAGAATACGTTTCCGTATCCACCAGAAGCAATAACTACTGCATGAGCCGAATGTCTTTCAATTTCGCCTGTAACCAAGTTACGAGCTATGATTCCACGGGCTTTTCCGTTCACAATCACCAAATCGAGCATCTCGTGGCGATTGTACATTTTGATTTTACCTTTACCAATTTGACGAGACATGGCTGAATAACAACCTAGTAACAGCTGCTGACCTGTCTGCCCTTTGGCGTAGAAAGTTCTTGATACTTGAACACCACCGAATGAACGGTTATCTAACAACCCACCGTAATCTCTAGCGAATGGAACACCTTGCGCTACACACTGGTCAATGATGTTTGCAGATACTTCTGCCAAACGGTATACATTAGCTTCTCTAGAACGATAGTCACCACCTTTTACAGTATCATAAAACAATCTGTAAGTAGAATCACCATCACCCTGATAGTTCTTCGCTGCGTTGATACCCCCTTGAGCTGCAATTGAGTGAGCTCTCCTAGGAGAATCTTGGTAGCAAAATGCTTTTACGTTGTAACCCAGTTCTGCAAGAGTTGCTGCCGCTGAGCCACCAGCCAAGCCCGTACCCACTACAATAACATCGATAAGACGTTTGTTTGCAGGGTTTACTAGCTTGATATTATTCTTATGATTGGTCCATTTATCTGCAATAGGACCTTGAGGGATTTTTGAATCTAGCTTTGTCATTCTTACTTACTTAATGTGAAGTTAAATGATGATATAAGGCGATGAAGATGAATCCGGCAGGAATCAAAATCGCGTAGATGTTTCCGAACTTTTTGATGCCCGGAGTATATTTTGGATGTCTCGCTCCCATAGACTGAAAGGCCGACTGAAAACCGTGCATTAAGTGCATGGCAAGTAGTATAAAAGAAAGTGAGTAAATACCTACTCTCACAGGGTCATGGAACTTCTCAACCATCTCATGATAATAGCGATATTCGCCATTTATCATTCCAGACATATCTCCTTCAATATACTTGGTAGTAATCTCAGGCACCCAGAAGTCGTAGAAGTGCAGCCCTAAAAAGGCTAAAATCACCGCTCCTGAGATAATCATGTTACGAGAGAACCAAGATGAATTTGCCTGCCCTTTATTCATGGCATACTTAACTTCTCTTGAATTTCTGTTCTTAATTTCTAGAGCAAATCCCATTGCAAAGTGATACACCACAGCAAAAATAAGAACTGGCTGAAGTGCGAACTGCACAAGAGCATTCGTTCCCATAAAATGAGAAATGTCGTTAAAGACAGTCTCACTAAATACTGAGGTGAAGTTGATGACAAAATGCTGAAGAAGGAAGATCATTAGGAAGAGTGCCGAAAGTGCCATGGCAAACTTTCTTCCTATCGAACTGCTGAAGGTATTCTTTACCCAACTCATTTAATTTCAATAGTTAAAATTCAGAATCAAAATTACTGTTCAAACCTTTGCAAACAAAAGCAATTTAGCTTGGAACTATTCTAAATAAGCTCCATGCCAGACGAACAGCCTGTTTTAAAAGTTTGTTTGGGCAATACTGGTAATTATTTAGAAATCTAAGCCCAACTAGAAAAATGCTCACAGTGTCTTAAAGGTAGGTTATTTATTATCTCAGGTGTGATATTGGTAACCTTAGCGTGATTTTTCTGTTTGAAGATATAACTTAGAGACTTAATTGCGTTTAGCAAAAGGGCTATTGACATTATGCTGCGAAAACTTCTACTTCTAACTATCCTTCTATCGTTTGCAGCCATTGAGGCTTGGGCAACCCACATAAGAGCAGGAGAACTGACTGCGGTTCGAATTTCTCAATCTAGTCTTAGGTATCGTTTTACACTCGTAATATATAGAGATACAGAGTCTGGAGTAATTGTTGGAGAAGGCGGGCTTTTGAATTTTGGTCAAGGAAGAATTTTGGAAGGAAAGCCAGAATTAGAGGCCGCCTCTGTGAGTGGCTCTTTCTCAGAAACCAATATAGGCAACCAAACCTCAAAAGTGGTTATTGAATGGGAACACACTTTCGATGGCCCTGGGGTTTATGTAGTTAGTTACACAGAACAAAACAGGAATGCCAATATTGTGAACCTTGGAGGTGCTTCTTCAGACAACATCCCATTCCACATTGAGACGGTAATCCGAATTGACCCAGGGTTAGATGTAAATGGCACACCACAACTAACCATTCCTCCTATAGATAGGGCTTGCATTGGAGCTAAATTCATTCATAACCCAGGTGCTTACGACCCAGACGGTGACAGCTTAGCATATAAACTAGTAACCCCACTACAAGATAGAGGCACTGAAGTAGTTCCTTATTTGCCTCTAGATGATCCCTCAATTTCTACAATCAGTGAAGGAGGAGGTAGTCCGGCTCAATTTAGTATTGACCCTGAAACAGGAGATTTGATTTGGAACGCCCCTATGTTTGCCGGAGAATACAATGTTGCATTCATTGTTGAAGAATGGCGTTTTTCCTCGTTTACTGGTCGTTATGAGCTTTTGGGTTATGTGACTAGAGATATGCAAATCATTGTAGAAGATTGCGATAATGAACGCCCCCTTTTAGAAATACCAAACGACACATGTATTGAAGCTGGTACGCAATTAGAAGCATTAATTCGAGCTACCGACCCTGATGGCAATGATGTATTAGTAGAGGCTTTTGGAGGACCATTTCAGGTTAATACATCTCAAGCCGAATTCTTGAATCTGCCTGGCCTAGACGATACTCGCGACTTTAGACCTGAACCATCTGAACACTTATTCAGATGGCAAACGAACTTCTCACACATTCAGTCTAGACCCTTTGAAGTACAATTTAAAGTGACTGATCAACCTAATGATCCTGATGCACCTAAACTTACTGATTTTCAAAGATGGAACATTAAGGTTGTGGCTCCAGCACCTACAGGGTTAACAGCTAACATACTAACAGGTCAATCCATCGAACTCAATTGGGACAACTATGTGGCCGCCAACCTGAATCCAAAAATGGAGATTTACAGAAGAGTGGAAAGCTACGATTTCACCCCTGAGAATTGTAATGTTGGAATCCCTGCTAACTCTGGATACGAATTGGTAGATGACGTTGCCATTGGCCAAACTTCTTTTACCGATGATAACGACCTTAGACCAGGAGTAAACTATTGCTACAGAATTGTAGCAGAATTTCCATTGCCTTCTGGAGGAACCAGCTATGCATCTTCCGAGGTTTGCGTTCTTATTCCGCTAGATGTGCCAGCTATAACAAATGTATCTGTAGAAGAAACTAGTGATACCAATGGTGAGATTTTCGTGAAGTGGACCTCTCCTCTTGAGATCGACCAAACCTTATTTCCCCCACCTTATACTTATGAATTAGTAAGGTACAATGGTTTTAATGGAACAAGTGGAAGGACTTTACTTACCACTACTACCGATACAGTTTTTAACGACACTGGCTTGAACACAATGGATCAGCCATACAATTATCAGGTTAGATTTTACGATGCTGGCGACAATCTGATAGACAGTTCTGCCACTGCATCTTCTGTTAGACTAGAAGCACTAGGCAGAGTTAAAGCTGTTGACCTTTCATGGTCTGCAGATGTCCCTTGGTCATTACAAATCCAAAGCGCCCCTTATCATCTAATCTATAGGAACAGAACTGATGCTGCAGCTGAAGACGAAAGTAACTTTGTCCTAATTGATAGTGCACTGGTCACAGCAGACGGATTAAAGTATTACGATGATGGCTCTTTTAATGGTATAGAACTGCTAGACGATAGGGAGTACTGTTACTTCATTACAACCAGAGGTGGCTATGGAAACCCAAAAATCCCTTCACCTTTAATTAATAATTCACAAATTCTATGTGTTCAACCTAACGATGAGGTTGCACCTGAAAAGCCTGTTATTGAAGTAGACCCAGAAAAACCAACTGAAGAGATTGAAGGGCCAGATGGACCTTTGGTTGTGTTGGAAAATGAAAACTGTGAGAGACTTCAGTTCGAACCCTGTAGCTTTGCTAACTTTAGCAACACCATTACTTGGACTTCTGATGATATAGATGATGATATCGCTAGGTATAATATATACTTCTCTCCAACTGGTGCGGAAGCTGATTATAGTTTGGTGGGAACTAGTCAACAAACCTCCTTCCAACATACTGGACTAGCCTCGTTAAAAGGCTGTTACAAGGTGTCTGCAGTAGATAGGAGCAATAACGAAAGCGAATTGAGTTCAGCTATTTGCTTCGACAATTGTCCTTATTATGAGTTACCAAACACTTTCACTCCAAATGATGATGGTATTAATGATACGTTCAGAGCATTTGATCAACCCAACGGCAAATGTCCGAGGTTTGTGGAGTCGGTTGCTTTCAAAGTATTCGACAGATGGGGAGGAAAAGAAATTTTCAGCTACTCTACTACAGACACTACCGAGCCTAACTTCTTTATCGACTGGAATGGCTTAGATTCTAACGGAGTTCAGCTACCTAGTGGAACCTATTATTATACAGCTACTGTTACTTTTGATGTACTTGACAAGAGAAAAGAAACACAAGAGTTTAAGAATTGGGTAAAGCTGATAAGATAGTGGAGAAAGATATTTTACTATTTGACGGGGTCTGTAACTTGTGCAACAGTTCCGTCAATTTCATCATCGATCACGACCCCAAGGGGCACTTCAAGTTTGCGGCATTGCAATCTGAATTCGGCCAAAAGAAACTTGAAGAGTTAGGATTTGACCAAGAAGAGTTCGATAGCTTGGTGCTATTGTCTGGAGACAAAGTTTACAAGAAAAGCTCGGCTGCCTTAAGAATTGCCAAGAAGCTTTCAGGACTGTATCCACTCCTATACGTCTTCATCATTATTCCCCCGTTTATTAGACATGGAATTTATAACATTATAGCCAAAAACCGCTACAAGTGGTGGGGAAAAAGAGACAGCTGCAGAATGCCTTCATCAAATTTACAGGCTCGCTTCAAAATAAAATAATTTGATTTATTGAAAATCTTAACCTATTAATGCATATGTTTATTTAAAAAGAAAATAATCGCATATGAAAACTCTATTTGTAATTCTCATTTCGTTTATGACAATTCCAACAACCTCAAAAGTTATTGAAAATGACTCTTTTGGAAATACATCGCCCTCATTTGAATTACTAATGTATGATTCAAGTGGTAATTTGGTAGACCCGAGTACAATTTCATCTGGTTCAGGTTATAATTTTAGAGCAAGGGCAATAGGTAATATCTGTCCAAATAATTCTGCTTATCAGGTTGTAGAAATATTCAATGTTTCCTCATCTCTTCTTGGTTACGCAAGAGATGCATCATGCGGAACATTCACAATAGCCGGTGGTAATTTTTCTGTTAATTCCTCCAATTGGTATGTCACCGTAGCGCCACTTGATACACAAACTTGGAACCCTGATATGGGTTCTGCAAAATGCATAGGCCCAAGTCAACTTGCTCCTTGTATTTAATATTAACACGAACATTTTAAGCAAAGAGATCGTGATGGCGATCGCTTTTTTATTAATACCAAATGATATCTCATTTATGAAAGCATATGTTTTCCCAGGTCAGGGAGCACAATTTCCAGGAATGGCGAAAGACCTTTACGAGTCTTCCGAAGAAGCAAAGAGACTGCTGGAAGTAGCCAACGAAATTTTAGGATTCAGAATCACTGACATCATGTTCGATGGAACTGATGAAGAGTTGAAGCAAACTAAGGTGACCCAACCTGCCATATTTCTCCATTCTGTGATACTAGCCAAGATTTCTGATGATTTTAAGCCAGACATGGTAGCTGGTCATTCTCTTGGAGAGTTTTCTGCCCTTGTAGCCAGTGGCGTGCTATCATTTGAAGACGGATTAAAATTAGTCTCGCAGAGAGCTTTAGCCATGCAAAAAGCTTGCGAAACCAACCCTTCTACTATGGCGGCTATTCTAGGTTTGGAAGATGCTGTTGTAGAAAAAATATGCTCTGACATTGATGAAGTAGTTGTTGCAGCCAATTATAACTGCCCTGGACAACTGGTTATTTCAGGTTCACATAAAGGTATTGAATTAGCTTGCGCTGCTGCTAAAGAAGCTGGAGCGAAGAGAGCCCTCCCCCTACCCGTTGGTGGAGCATTCCACTCTCCACTTATGGAGCCTGCAAGGGAAGAACTAGAAAAAGCAATCGACTCAACAGTATTCAGCCAAGGCATTTGTCCTATTTATCAAAATGTGACTGCCAAAGCCTCTACTGACATCAACGAGATCAAGGAAAACTTGAAAATTCAATTAACGGCTCCAGTACGATGGACTCAATCGGTTCAGGCTATGGTGGCCGATGGTGCAACTCAGTTTGTGGAATCTGGCCCAGGCAAGGTACTACAAGGCTTAGTGAAGAAAATTCACAGAGCAGCTGAAGTAAGTAGCATCTAAAATCACCTTCCGAATAATATTATAGGCCTGATTCTTATGAATCGGGCTTTTTATTTTCAAAAAAATCTTTTCTCTTCCAATCACTCTATCATCTAAAAAACCAATACCTAAAACCCTACCATTCATAACATGTCTATTGTGATTGAAGTGTCTTTTCTGGAATTTTCTAATTAAACCACGATCACTTTTATGAAAACGCGCTTCATATTAATCCTATTTCTAACGGCTATCAGCTTATCAGCTCAAACTGGCAAAGTCTACGACAACCTCTCCTTAAAAAGCGAGATATTGAAGATGGATAGGAAATTTGCCATCTACCTTCCTCCTGACTATGAGACTTCCGAGAGAAGCTATCCAGTCCTGTATTTACTTCATGGAGCAGGAGACGATCAAACAGGTTGGGTACAATTTGGAGAGGTACTTAGAATTACTGACCAAGCCATTAAAGATGGTTCCGCCACCCCAATGATCATTGTAATGCCCGATGCCAATACAGGCCAGCGAGGCTACTTCAATATTCCAAAAAGCGAGTGGAGATACGAAGATTTCTTCTTCGAAGAATTAATGCCTTATGTAGAAGACACTTATCGCATAAAAAAAGAGAAAAGGTTTAGAGCCATATCTGGTCTTTCTATGGGAGGCGGTGGCACATTTATGTACGCTATGCACAGACCAGATTTGTTTTCTTCAGCAGCACCATTGAGTGCGTACATAGGTCCTCTTTCGCTAGAACAATACAAACAACAGGTGCAACGCATGAACCTTGAGGCATCTGATGCCGAAATAGAGACCTATTTCAAAAGACACAACGCCCTTTCATTAATTGAAGAAGGAGATGTAAAAGAACTAAGCTCTGTTAGATGGTTCATAGACTGCGGAGATGATGACTTTCTTTATGAGGGCAATAGCCTTGTACATATCGCCATGCGCAAAAAAGATATACAGCATGAGTACCGAGTTAGACAAGGAGGGCACACGTGGACCTATTGGAGAGAATCTCTACCTGTTGTGCTCAAATTTGTTTCAGACGCTTTTCACCAGTACTAGTATTGATCAAACACGGAAACCTCTAGCTGATCTTCACAAACACTAAGAAGTTCAGCTTGAGTTTTCTCCAGAACCGGATGCACCATTTCTGAAGCAATTTCTACCAAGGGTACTAATGTAAACCTTCTGTCTGCAATCCCTGGGTGAGGCAAACTCAAGTCGTTCTCTTGAAAAATCAGATCATTGAAGTAAAGAATATCTATATCAATGAGTCGTTTACCCCACTTCTCGTAACGAACCCTACCCATTTCATTTTCTATAAGCTGAGTGATCTGAAGCAGACGCTGAGGAGATTTCTTAGTTTCTATCTCAATTACTTGATTTAAGAACGCCTCTTGATCTTCATTCCCCCAAGCTGCGGTCTCGTATATCTGAGACTCCTTCTTTATGGTTATACCATTACTGACTATCAATTCTTTAGCTCGATCGAGATTCTTCAATCTTCGTCCAATATTGGATCCTAGTAAAAGATAAATTCCAGACATGGCTGCAAATATAGGCTTTGTTATTGGAGTTGAAGGGCTACCTAAGTATTTTGCCACTTCATAAGCAAGAATACATGAGTGAACTAAGACACGACTGGACGAAAGAGGAGATTCTTGAAATCTATAATAGACCATTGCTAGACTTGGTCTATGAAGCAGCATCGATTCACAGAAAATATCACAACCCCAATGAAGTACAGGTAAGTACTTTGCTCTCCATTAAGACTGGAGGTTGCCCAGAAGACTGCGGGTACTGTCCGCAAGCAGCGCGTTATCATACAGACATTGAGACCAATGACTTGATGACTGTTCAACAAGTGAAGGCGCAGGCCCTACGAGCAAAATCTTCAGGCTCATCTAGAGTTTGTATGGGAGCCGCTTGGAGAAATGTGGAAGACGGCCCAGAGTTCGATCAAGTGTTGGACATGGTTCGCACCATCAACTCGCTAGATATGGAAGTATGTTGTACGCTAGGGATGTTAACAGAAAATCAAGCTCAGCGTTTGGCAGAAGCAGGACTTTATGCCTATAACCATAACCTAGATTCATCGGAAGAATATTATAAAGAGATAATCTCTACTCGTGGTTGGGAAGACAGACTTGAGACCCTGAAAAATGTTCGCAAGACGAACGTAACGGTGTGTAGTGGCGGAATCATTGGAATGGGAGAATCTATTGAAGATAGAGCCGGCATGCTGGTAGCGTTATCATCTCTAAGCCCACAACCTGAATCAGTTCCAATTAACGCGCTGGTTTCGGTTGAAGGAACACCTTTAGAAGAGCAGCAAGTAGTACCGATCTGGGATATGATCCGTATGGTGGCTACTACAAGAATTGTACTTCCTACTACCACCGTCAGGCTTTCAGCAGGTAGAACCGAAATGAGCAAAGAAGGTCAGGCCTTCTGTTTCTTGGCAGGAGCAGGTTCTATTTTTGCAGGAGACAAACTATTAACCACTCCGAATCCTGATGTTAATGAGGACATGGAGTTGTTCAATATCTTAGGAATCAACCCTATGAAACCATATGCAAAAGGAGCCAAACCTCAGCCATTACCTATGGATGAAATGACTCCTGAAGAAGGAGAGAAAGTGAAATGGAGTCGTCCTAAGCACAGAATTGAAAAGAACGTAGAAGCCACTAAAAAGGCCAATCAAAAAAGAAAGGAAGCTATATAGCTTCCTTTCTTTTTTTCTCTAATACAAAAACTCAAAGGCACTTCTGTAGCCTCCAACCTTCTGAGCATAGTCTAAAACGGCATTGTAAAAGTTGTCCTTTCCTAGAGTTCCAGAGTCACCAATAATTACTAATTGAGTTTTGGCTCGGGTCATGGCTACATTCATCCTGCGATATTCCTTAAGGAAACCTATCTCATTTTTGTCATTGGAACGTGTGAGGCTGATATAGATAATATCTCTCTCCTGCCCTTGAAACGCATCTACTGAATTGATGCTTATGTTATCACGAACCTCATCGAAAGCTTCATTGTCCTTTATCAGCTCTCTGAGAACTTCAGTTTGAGCTTTATACGGAGCAATTATTCCGATCGACATATCTACTTGAAGGTTATCAGCAAGGTGCTTCACTAATAGAGCGGCCTCCTCCTCATTATAAGTGCTGAGCGTTTGCTTCTTCACTTTTTCAGAAAAACCAGTTCCGGCAGTGTCAATAAACACAAAGTGTTCAACAGTCGATTCTCTTTCCCTTTCAATTACCGAGTCAGCAGTTTTCAAACCTCCTTCATAGAAATAATCGCTTGAGAATTGCATAATCTGAGGATGCATGCGGTACTGAGTTTCCAGCATAACAGAAGCAGGTGGAATCTTCATTGCTTTCTCAAAGAGTGTATTCTCTAACCCTTCTTTAGCCGCCTTGATAGACTTTACCGTGGGAGGCAACTGTAAATGATCACCAGCCATTACTACGCGATAAGCTTTGCGAATGGCTATCCAGGCACCTGGTTCCAGCGCTTGAGAAGCTTCATCGATAAAGACTGTCTTGAAGATTCTGTCATTAACCAACGAATGGGTTGAACCAACCAAAGTACAAGCAATTACCTGTGCTCTATCGAGCAAATCTTCTGTAATGTGCTGCTCTATTCTATCGGCATCTTCCTTTAGCATTCGAGCTTCCTTTCTCAGCAGGTCGCGCTGCATGCGTTCATGATGACCGAAGTTGCGTTTGTATTTACCTGCCATTCTTCGGTACTCTTCAGACCGCTTTCTAATTTCTCGAAGTTCTTTGAAATAAGCATGACCAGAGATTTTAACATCCAAGCTATTCTCAATCACCTCTGGAGTAAGTCTGGCCGGGTGGCCCAGTCGTAAAACATCTAGTCCTAGGCTATCTAGTTTTTCGACCAGCAAATCGACAGCAGCATTGCTTTGAGCACAAACCATCACTTGGCGCTCATTTTTCACCACTTCCTTTATGGCATTGACCAAAGTGGTAGTCTTGCCCGTTCCCGGAGGGCCATGAATAATGGCTATATCTTGCGCATTAAAGATATTGGTGAGCGCCTTATTCTGGCTTTCATTGAGGTTGACCGATTGGAACTCAAAACCATTTTTAAATGAGGGCTCTTTGGCACCATAGAAGATTTCTCTTAAGTCAGCTAGTCTGCCATGCTCTGCATTCAGCACTTCTTTCAGTGCCTTTTTCATCTCGCGGTAGCTACCTTCATCGAAGAGCAGATTCACTCCAAGCTTACCATCGTTAATCCAATCGGGCAGCTCATCACTATTGATAACAATTCGCATTTTGTTATCTCTAATAAAGCTAATGACACCTTGAGTAGTACTGTCCTTTTCGTCTTCACCAAGAAACAAGCTCACCACTGCTCCCGACTGGAAAGCATGATTTTGTTCGAGATGAGAAGTCCGTTCTACCTCTACGGTCCAGCGCTCCCCTGTACTAATGAAGTGATTTACCTTCACCGCTGGGTACCAGGTCACCCCTTGTTTTCTGCGTTCTTCTAAAGAAGTATTCAGCATCTTTTTCTGATACTGAGCATAGTCTTCGTCCTTCTCTATTTTCAGAAGATCGATTAGTTTGGATATTTCGGCTTGCGCTGGAGTCATTTCTTAGAAAGGCCGCAAGATGGGGGATTGTTTTGAAAATCAGGAATCGAAATCGTAAATAGAACGTCATCCCCGACCTGATTGTGGATCTCAATGGTATTGAAAAAGATTTAGGGATTCCCGCCTACGCGGGAATGACGGTATCACTGACTACTTACGCACCCTGATCATTGTAATCTTAGATTGAGCAATAGGAGCATCAATAGGTGGGTTCTTCTTAGCCACAGCTACTTTTACTTCTGTAACTGTTGGAAACTGCTCGAAGCACTTTTCAATGATTCTGCCGGCAACTCGCTCTAAAAGTTTGGTCGATATTTCCATTTCAGCCTTCACCAAGGCATGAAGCTCTTCGTAGTTGACGGTTCCGGAAAGCTCGTCTGTTTCAGCGGCCTTTTCGAATGAGGTAGTCAGGGCAACATCCACCACAAAATGATTACCCTTTTCTCTCTCCTCTTCATAAAAACCATGAAAGGCATAGAACTCCATGCCTTCCAGTGCAACGATATCTTTATTCATCGATTCGCTTAAATATTGGAATGAATATCCTCAATCGTCCAATGGTGATGACACCATCTATGGCGTGAGGTGAGTTAATTGAATCAGTCGAACTGATCGAAGAAAGAGCCTTTTTCCTTATTCTCAGAAACCCCTTCCATTACTTGTTCTTGCTTCTTTGGCTTTTCGGCCTTCGGTTCTTCTGGCTTCGGCTGCTCCGGCTTAATTTCTTTGGTTTCGGTAGTTTGAGGAGTTTCATCAATATCTTCTACCATAGCAATTGAATCCTCATCGTCAGTATCTTCTACCATTTCATCGATACTGGCCTCAGCTTCCTTTTTCTCGTTGTGGGCAATAATTTTATTCACATCCACCGGGCCATTATTCTCATTCACCTCTCTGGCCAATTCTTTGGCCTTCTTTATATGAGGTTTAATATCTGCCGGAAAATCTTCGTGACGACCGAGCTTAGATAGGATATCTTCTGCCAACATTTTTAAGTCTCCCATCAAAGAGGCCTTATTGGCATCGAGGCTTCTGAAAACCTGTTCGAGCTGACGAATTTCGTCTTCCATATCTTCTACAATCTGGCCAGCTCTATCTTCAGCATCTTCTATGATAGACTTCGCTCTAGACTTTGCTTCGCTCATCAATGCATCAGCCTTCATTTCGGTTTCACGCATATGAAGCTCAGCTGTTCTGGTTGCCTGCTCAATCATGTTGGCGCCAGTATCTTCTGCCGTTTTCAATGTTTTGAATAGTGAGTTTTCTACTTCGCGCAGCTTCTTCACTTCTTCATGAGCCGCTTCCAACTTAAACTTTAATTCCTTGTTTAAATCGTTTAGCTTCTCCCACTCTATGGAAAGAGAGTTTAAAAAGGCTTTAACCTCGTCTTTGTCAAAGCCTCTGAAGTTCTTTTCGAACTCCTTTTGTCTAATTTCTAATGGTGTAATATTCATTCCTCAGAAAATTTAAAATTGATATCCCAGATTGAAATACTCCGGTCGTCACTTGCCGACAATAGTAGGTTGTTGAAGTTGGTCCATAGTACTTTATTGACTGAAGTACCGTGACCTGCGTGTCGCGCTTTGTCTATGACTTTTAGCAGATGGAAAGTCTCGGCATCCCAGACCTTTATTGACTTATCCATGCTACAAGTTACAAAATGTTTGCCATCAGCACTAAAAACCAGATGGTTAATTGCATACATATGCGCCACTATAGACTCTTTAAGCCTATAATCAGATTCAACATCCCAAATTTTTAAATGAGCATCTCTACTGCCACTGAGTAGATAACGTTGATCTGGCGAATATTGTACTGTGAAAACAGAGATTTTATGGGCTGGAATTACTCTTTTCTCACTGAAATCGTGAAGGTTATAAATCCGAATATGGTTATCGCTAAAGCCAACTGCAAACTCTCTGTTTACTTCAGAAATTGCTATACACCTAGCACTTTCGGTTGAGGCTTTTATCACTTTAATTGTTTCTAGCGATGTAATGTCCAAAATGTGGATTTCTCCGTTACCGAGAGAACAAAACACCCTATCGTTCAATACTTTTATATCGAAAATCTGAGTATTCCCAAGCTGAATAGATCCACGCTCTTTGCGCTCTTCAAGATCTATAATGTGGATTCCATCGAAGTTTTGCCCTACCACTAAAGCGTTCCGCTTCGGATAATAGCAAAGGGCATACACGGAACTCGGAACTTTTGCCAGCATTCGTCCTTCTTGTGGCTTGGTCAAATCCCACTCGGCAATTACACCATCACCTCCGGAAGAGAAAAAAACATGTTCTTTTGGACCTTTTTCAATGGTATACACACAGTCTTGATGACCTGCGATAGTATCTACTTTAGTGACTTGAATTTTAGACATATCTTTGGCTCATTGAAAGGGCTTGCAAAATTAAGCAGCACAAAATCAAATTCGCAGTAAGTACATGCCTATTATAAAAAAAGGTTTAAACGAACCAAATATTCAGTTTGCCATTTGGGAAATCACTGAGAGTGAAAATGAGTTATTTGACGCTTTGGGCTCGAGCATTAAGGACGATGAACCTTTAGCAGAAATTAAAGTTGAATCAAGACGTTTAGAGTCATTAGCCGCCAGGTGCGCTTTACAAGAACTACTTAAGCCTTATGGGGATTTTGAGATTTACAAAGATCAGTTTGGCAAACCTCATTTACGCGATGAAAGCATAGGCCTTTCTATTTCTCATGCTAAAGGTTTTGCTGCCGCTGCTATTAATTTGGATGGTGACATTGGAATTGACATTGAGCATGAGCGTGATCAGGTAGTTAAAATTGCTCACAAATTCATTCATTCTACAGAGAGAGAATGGGTGGCTCAAGACATTCATAGACTTACACAGGTTTGGTCTGCCAAAGAGGCCCTGTACAAACTGCATGGGAGAACTAAATTAGCCTTTGCTGAACAGTTAATCACCAAAAACTTAGACCGAGAACTCGGGGAAGGTAAAATTATAGAGAAAAAAGAAGGAGTTTCGCTATACAAGCTTTACCAGCCCAACGAAACTCCTTTGGTTACAGTAATTGCTTACTGATCTACCTTCTCTTCAATTATTCTGAGCATTTCAGCCACTTCTTCTACCTTTTCTGTGTGGCCTAGCTTTTCATGTGCATGACTTAAGTTTCTCAAAACTCTGGCCACGATTTCCACATTTTCGCATGGCTCATAGTACTTATCGTTTGGAGAGAGTCTTAAATTAGTTAAGTACTCATCTATCTCCTTTTTTGAAAAAACTAGCCCCCTATTAAATGCGTTGATGTAAAATTGAACATCTCCCTGTTTGTAAGTCATTACGAAAAGGTTCGGCAAATTTACTCCGTAAATAGGCAGGTTCAATTTTTGGGCAACCAACATGTAGATAACGCAAAGGGCTATTGGATTACCCTTTTTTGTTTGCAGCACCACATTGAGCATTGAATTGCCCGGAGAATGAAAATTCTTTGTGTTAGCTCCAAACTTGAGCTTATTGAACAACACCGAATTGATCAGCTTCACTTGATCTACCGGATGCAACTCGCTTTTGAATTCCATCCATACATCATAATAGATTTGCTCAATTTCTTTGCTGAGTTGCTCTAACTCCAAATCAGGATATTGATAGGTACTAATGAGCCACATACCCTCTAACAGATCTTTGCCACCTTGTGCCTTCCAAGCATATAGTTTTTCTTTGGTGAGCTCAAATTGCAAGCTATGCACGAGTTCTTCTATACGCTTCTGAACAACAGGGTTAAAACTGCTCTCCCACTCAAACTCTAAGTACGGTATTATATACGTACCCAAAGCCATTATCCTATCTTCCACATGTTGAACTACCTCGATGTCATCATCATCTAATAATGACACCAAGGCTTTAAGCTCATTGTTATTCAAATTACCCGATTCTTCCATACTTAAGTCTGAATCACACCTACATTAAAAGACTCTTTAATAGGTGCATGATTCGCTGCTTCTATACCTTTTGATATTACTTTTCTGGTTTCTTGAGGATCAATAATTCCATCGACCCATAATCTTGATGCGGCATAATACGGGCTCATTTGTTCATCGTACTTAGCCTTAATATCTTCCAAAAGCGATTTCTCTTCTTCTGGAGAAATCTCCTTACCCTGTGCTTTTAAGGTAGATACCTTGATTTGCAAAAGCGTTTTCGCAGCAGAAGCTCCACTCATAACTGCTATTTGAGCGGTTGGCCAAGCGTAGATTAACCTAGGATCATAGGCCTTTCCACACATAGCGTAGTTACCTGCTCCAAATGAGTTACCTGTAATGATGGTAAATTTTGGCACCACTGAGTTGGCCATGGCATTCACCATTTTAGCACCATCCTTAATAATTCCTCCATGCTCGGCTCTACTCCCTACCATAAACCCACTTACATCTTGCAAGAAGACCAATGGTATCTTTCGCTGGTTGCAATTCATAATAAACCTTGCTGATTTATCTGCTGAGTCGGAGTAAATAACTCCTCCCATTTGCATTTCGCCTTTTTTAGACTTTACAACCACGCGCTGGTTAGCTACAATACCAACAGCCCATCCATCTATTCTGGCGTAGCCACACACAATGGTTTGTCCATACTTTTCTTTATACTCTTCAAACTCAGAGTTGTCTGCAATTCTGGCTATGATATCGCGAACATCATAAGGCTTCACGCGATCTTGCGGCATTATACCGTAAATCTCTTTAGCATCTTTCTTTGGGGCTACAGGCTCTTTTCTATCGAAGCCTGCCTTTTCAAAAGAGCCAATCTTATCGAAAATAGACTTGATATAGTCTAAGCAACTCTGATCATCTGGAAACTTATTATCAGTGACTCCTGATATTTCGCTTTGGGTTGTTGCCCCACCTAGTGTTTCATTGTCAATATCTTCACCAATAGCGGCTTTTACCAGATAAGAACCCGCTAAAAATATAGACCCTGTTTTATCGACAATAGCAGCCTCATCGCTCATAATTGGCAAATATGCTCCTCCTGCCACACAGCTACCCATAATAGCAGCCACCTGAATAATACCCATAGAAGACATTTTTGCGTTATTTCTAAACTGTCTTCCGAAGTGTTCTTTATCAGGAAAAATCTCATCCTGCATTGGTAAGAAAACACCTGCACTATCTACCAAATAGATAATTGGCAACCTGTTCTCCATGGCAATTTCTTGCGCTCGTAGGTTTTTCTTGGCCGTAATTGGAAACCAAGCACCGGCTTTTACAGTAGCATCATTGGCTACAATCATACACTGTCGGCCGCTTACGGTTCCAATACCCGTTACCACGCCTCCAGAAGGGCAACCACCAACATCTGAATACATGCCATCGCCTGCAAAGGCACCAACCTCTAAAAAGTCTTCTTGGTTATCAATCAGGTAGTCTATCCGTTCACGAGCAGTGAGCTTTCCTTTCTTGTGCTGAGATTCGATTTTCTTTTCTCCTCCTCCAAGCTTCACCTTCTTCAACCTAGTGTTTAGTTGAAAAATGAGCTGACGCATTTGGTCGTCATTTTTATTGAAGTCTATATCCATTCAATTTCCGTTGTGAGTTACTCAATTCCATTATAGTTTACAGGTCTAAAAATAGACCCGTACACTAAGAATTCAAACCGGAAATTTGAGCGACTGTTTGGAACTGCTATCTATTTGAGCTTCTACCGTCAGCAGGTGGACGATTTTTTCTGCCGAAAAGAGAGAAATGCATGTAGCGTTTCGGGTTATAACGCAAGTCTATCATCAGACTATCCAGGTCTGCCATAGTCTGTGTAAGGGTGTTATAAAGAGAGTCGTTGGTCATTAATTTGCCCAAAGTACCATCGTTAGAGTTAAGCCTAGTAATGAATGTTTCGGCTCCAGTGAGTACAGAATCTATTTTAACAAGTCTACTTTCGAAATCAACAGCATTAAGCTTTTCGCCCAATTGCTGATATTCTGCCAAAAGTGGCTTTACTCCTCCCATGGCAACCACCAAAGAATCTGTTACATACTCCATTTGCAGTCTAAACTGTTCCATGGTTGTTTGTGCAACTCTATTGGTAACAATAAGCTCATCAGATAGCTTTTTGAAGTTATCCAAAGCAGCACCGATGGTATCACTTTTTTCCACAAAAGGATCTAACACATCATTGATTTTATTTACCAAAGAGGTTAATTGATTGGCTGCAGAGATACCTTCTTGTGTAAGTAGTTCAGTAATACCTCCGTCTACTTCACCATTAAGTGTATCGCCCATTTCTAGGAGTCTTGTTCCTCCTGGCTTTAGAATAAGCTGAACTTCTATACCACCTAGTAAGTCTGGCTTGGCTAACCGTGCATAGGTACTATCGGTTAGTTTGATCGTTTTATCGATAGCCATGGTAACCAAGATTTCGTTGTACTGATCGTTTGAGAACTTTCGCTCAACTACACTACCAACATCTAAGCCGTTGAGTATAATTCTATCTCCTTTGTTAAGCCCACTTACGTTCTGATATTTCACGTAGTAAGTGTTTAATGGAGAAAATACGTTCAACCCTCTTAGGTAGTTAAAACCTATGTACAACACAGCGGCCATTACGACCACAAATAACCCAACCTTAAATTCTCTGCCTTTAGCCACTAGTTCTGTGTGGTTTTTAAGTATTCAAAATAATCTCTAATTGCCCTAAAAATAGCCGAGGCTATATAGTCCTGAACTTGCTCAGTAGCTAACTCACTCTCCTCTTTCGGGTTGGTAAGATAACCTATTTCTATCAAAACACTTGGCATTGCCGTGTTCCACAGCACCCATAGGCTCGACTGTTTTACACCTCTACTCTTTCTACCTGCCCTTTTAGAGAATTGCTCCTCAACGTTCTGAGCTAATCTAATGCTATTTTCCTGATATGCCTCCTGCTGAATTTCAAACATAATATTCACCTCTGGTGCCTCAGGATCAAAACCTTGGTACTTCTCCTTATAATCTGCCTCTAGCATAATTACGGAGTTCTCTCTCTTTGCTACTTCAAAGTTTCTTCCTTCGTTTTTAGTTCCCATTACATAAGTTTCGGTTCCGAACACATGGGAATTACCTGCTGGCATAGCATTTGCGTGGATGGACACGAACAAATCTGCTTCTGCCTGATTGGCTTTTGTAGCTCTAACTGCAGGATGGCTATACTCATCTTTAGTACGCGTAAAAATGACCTCAATGTCGTCAGTATACTCATTTAGGTACTTCCCTACCTTTATTGCAACTGGGAGCACCACATCTTTTTCTTTCAGCTTTGCCCCCATGGTTCCAGAATCCTTGCCTCCGTGGCCAGGATCTAAAACTACCTTGTACTTCTTTTTTTGCGTTTGCCCGAAAGAATTAGTCGTCAAACCGGCAAGGATTGTTAAAAGAACTAAAGGAATCAGATAAAATTTCACTTTAATGCGCATGAAACGGCTGATTGAAATAACTTTACGCAAAAATCTTAAAAATTCGGAAAAACCGAAATACAGCGTGTTTTCAAACGGAAAAATATATTTACTTCTCATTTTTCTTTTTTGCTTCTCCAAAGGTATGGCTCAGACTAGTCCGATCCTCCAAGAAGATAGACAAAACCGTGCCGATCTTAATAGCATCAATGAGAACGATACAATTCCTGGACAGTCAGATTCTCTACAAGTTGTTGTAAATGGAATTCAAACCACAATAAAATACTACGCTGCCGACTCCATAATTACTAAACTTTTAACAAACCAAACCTACCTCTATGGAAAAGCCCGAATTGAATACGGTGATATAAACCTCGCAGCGGAAAGAATTGTTATCGACAGAAACAAAAATGAGCTAACCGCCACAGGAGTTCAAGACTCTACGGGAGTCTGGCTGGGCAGACCTGTTTTCAAAGACGGTTCAGATATCTTTGACACTGAAGAGATTAGATACAACTTTGAAACACAGAAAGCCTATATTAAAGGAGTAGCCACTCAACAGCAGGAAGGCTTCTTGAGGGGGAGTGTAGTAAAAAGAGAGGCCGATGAAAGTGCATATATAAAGGATGGAAAATATATACCGTGCCCAGATGACCCTGATGCAGGCACATACATCAAAGCCAAAAAAATTAAGATCAACCCGGGTAAAAATGTCATAACAGGGCCTTTCCTATTATACGTGGGTAATATTCCAACTCCACTAGGCCTACCCTTTGGTTACTTCCCTGATACACAAGAAGCTACTTCTGGCATATTGTTCCCTAAATACGGTGATGAGCGAAGAAGAGGGCTTTTCTTGAAAGAAGGGGGATATTATTTTGCTTGGAATGACTACATCCATACTGCTGCAACTGCTGACGTCTATTCTAAAGGTAGTTGGGCAACCACTATTAGGTCTGTGTACAGGAAGCGCTATAGCTACGGTGGACAGTTCAACGTTACTTATAATAAAAACATTACACCCGAGTACGATCCTGATAGACTGAACTCTAGAGATTTTTGGGTGAGTTGGTCGCACACTCCTGAGTCTAGAGGAAGAAACTCTCGGTTCTCTGCTAGTGTGAATGCAGGTACTAGCACTTACAACCAAAACAATTTAAACACCACAAACCTATCTAACAACGTCCGTTCCGAGTTTAGGTCAAACATTCAGTATAGTGGTTCTATCCCAAGGTCACCGTTTAGTTACTCTTTTAGTGCAAGACATAATCAAAACGTTCAAACAGGAGTAATAGATGTAGCCTTACCAGAAATGTCATTAAACATGAATAGGATTTATCCATTCAAAAATGCTGAGGCAGACATTTTAAATAGAGTAAACTTTGATTGGAGGTTTAACGCATCAAATCAGATAACAAATATTGTTAGGCCAGGCTCTGCAGGCTTTAACATTGCCAATAGAGCCACTGAAATTGACACCATTACTGTAGGTTTTGATACGCTTGGTGAACTCTTAGATAATGCTAAAAATGGAGCCAGGCACAATGTGGGGCTATCCACTTCTTTCACCTTACTGGAACACTTTAACTTTTCACCATCTTTTCAAATAGAAGAACTCTGGTATTTGCAAGAATTAGACTATGAGTTTCTTGAAGAAGAGAATGCAGTAAAAATTGATACCATAAACGGCTTTAGCAGAGCAATGACCTACAGCGCTTCATTAGGTCTGTCTACACAAATCTATGGAAAGTTCAACTTCCCTAAGAGCCGTAAAGTCGAAGCGATAAGACACATCATGAGTCCAAATATTAGTTTCAGCTACAGACCAGACTTTAGTGATCCTAAATATGGTTTTTACCAAGAGGTTCAAACCGATACAACAGGAAATGGCACATATAGACTTCTTTCAAAGTATGATGGCTTTCGCTTTGGCTCACCAAGTTTAGGGGAGTCTGCTTCAATTGGTTTTGGAGTTAGCAATAAATTTGAGATGAAAGTAAAGAACGACACAGCCAAGGCAGAAAAAGTAGCACTTCTAGAAAGCTTAAACTTTCAAGGCAGTTATAACTTCTTAGCCGATTCATTTAATCTTTCTCCCATAGCCATCACAGCCAGAACCACTTTATTTAATAGAAAACTTAGTATTAACGCAGGCGCTACATTAGATCCATACACTTACTTAACTCAAGTTTCTGAAACAGGTGTTGAAACCTTAAGAAGAGTTGACGCCCTAGCGATAAGGTCTGGACAAGGGCTCGGCAGAATAACAAGTGCAAGATTCTCGCTTTCCACTAGCTTAAACTCAAAGGCTGCCAACTCCGGAGGAAACAATCAGGGTTTCTCAAGAGAAAATGCCAGTATGATAGGCAGTATGGGTGATGAAAATGAATTTGGCACAATCAATAATGGAGGAAGCGACATAGTACGGCAAATGGAGCAGTACTTTTATGACGAAAACTCCTACGTGGATATCAGTGTTCCTTGGAATATTAGGTTGAGTATGGATTATAGCTATCGCTGGACACCAACAAATACCACGACTAGAAAGTCAATAAAAGCCAACGGACAAATTGGTCTGACCCCAAAATGGCAGGTAACCTACAATACTGGGTATGACTTCGATGCCAAAGACTTCACTACTACATCAGTAGGACTGTATCGTGACTTAGGTTGTTGGGAAATGAGAGCCAACTGGATTCCTTTTGGTGCTTTCACATCTTACACCATAGACATTCAAATTAAATCTTCCGTACTAAAAGACTTAAAAATTAGCCGAAGAAGAAGTCAGTTTGATAATAATAGAGGATTCTAAGACACAAAAAAAGCACATACTTTGCAGCATGTGCTCTCATTTATTTTTCTACTAATCTTTATCCAACAAACTCCACCGTCAGCGAGTCGTCAGTTTTCTGTACTTTGGCTAAGCCATTTTTAGTTAACTCCTTAATGGCTTTATCCCACTTCTTATTTGAAAGACCTGTACTTTCTTTAAATGAGTTTAAGTCAGTTTTACCAGCTTTCTTCAAAGATTCCATTACACCTTTGGCATCTTCACTCAACTCCACAGAAACTTTTTTCTCTGGCTTCATTTGAGGAAAGAACAACACATCTTGAATAGAGTTTGAATTAGTCATAATCATGGAAAGCCTGTCTATACCTACACCTAAACCAGCCGTAGGTGGCATACCATACTCTAAAGCGCGAAGGAAGTCTTCATCGAGCACCATGGCTTCATCATCTCCTCTTTTACCTAGCTCTAGTTGCTCTTCGAATCTGGCTCTTTGATCAATAGGATCATTCAACTCAGAGAAAGCATTACAGATTTCTTTTCCATTACAAATGGCCTCAAAACGCTCCACTAATCCTTCTTTAGTGTTGTGCTTCTTAGCCAATGGAGACATTTCTACTGGGTAATCAGTAATGAAAGTTGGCTGAATCAACTTAGGTTCGCAGTGCTCACCAAAAATTTCATCAATCAGTTTTCCTTTACCCATTGAATCATCTACATCTACCTTTAGATCCTTAGCCGTTGCCCTTAGCGCGTCTTCGTCCATTTCGGAAATATCAACGCCAGTAAAGTGCTCAATAGCCTCGAACATAGTGAAACGCTTCCAAGGTCTTTGGAAGTTGATTTCATTCTCGCCCACCTTTACTTTAGTGGTTCCGTGAAGATCCATTGCTACTTTTTCGATCATAGCCTCCACAGTGTCCATCATCCAGTTGTAGTCCTTATAAGCTACATACAACTCTACCTGAGTGAATTCAGGGTTATGGAAACGAGACATACCTTCATTTCTAAAATCTTTTGAGAACTCAAACACACCATCGAAACCACCAACAATCAATCTTTTTAAGTAAAGTTCGTTGGCAATTCTCAGATATAAAGTCATATCTAAGGTGTTGTGATGAGTCTTGAATGGACGAGCTGCTGCTCCACCATAAAGTGGCTGAAGAATTGGTGTTTCCACTTCTAAGTAGCCTTTATCGGCCAAGAAGTTTCTCATTGAATTCACCAATTGTGTCCTTTGAACGAAAGTCTTTTTCACCTGCGGATTCACCACTAAATCTACATAGCGCTGACGGTATCTTTGCTCTGGATCAGTAAAGGCATCGTGCACCTTACCTTCTGCATCAGTTTTTGGTAATGGCAGTGGCTTAAGTGATTTAGAAAGCACTACAAGCTCTGTTACATGTACAGAAATCTCTCCAACCTTAGTCTTAAAAACATGCCCTTTTACCCCAATAAAGTCACCGATGCTCAAAATCTTTTTGAAAACGGTGTTATATAAAGTCTTGTCCTCTTCAGGACTCACCTCATCTCTAGCAACGTAAACTTGAATTCGGCCTTGTGAGTCTTGTATTTCGGCAAAAGAAGCTGATCCCATAATTCTACGGCTCATCATTCTACCGGCCAAAGTCACCTCTTTGTATTGATCAGGATTCTTATCGAAGTTTTCCTTTATTTCCTTTGAAAATGCGGTTACCTCAAATGTCTTTGAAGGATATGGGTTTATCCCCATTTGCTCCAATTCTTCTTTCTCCTGTCTTCGTTGAATTTCCTGTTCGCTCAATACTTGCATTTCGCATCAAAATTTTGAAGCCGCAAAGTTAATCATTCAACCAAAACATTTAAACAATTGACCTCTTGTGTTTACAGGTGAAAAAGAATTCCTAGTTTTCTAGGAGTTGTCCGAAATTATTAGGACATTTCCGAAATACTTAGGAGTTATGAAAGATTTAACGAAAGCGGAAGAGCAAGTAATGCAGATAGTATGGGAGTACGATCAGCTCTTCATAAAAGAAATTGTAGATAAAATGCCCGAACCAAAACCTGCATACAACACTGTGGGAACATTTCTGAAAATATTAGAAAGCAAGGGCTTTGTAACTAGGACTAAATTAGGCAACACCTTCTCCTACTCTTCGGCAATTGAAAAGAAAGCATATACCCGAAAGTCTATGAATGGACTATTGAGTAATTACTTTGAAGGATCAGCTGAAAAGCTATTCTCTTTTATGGTTCAGGAAAAGAAACTGAACATGGAGCAGGTTGAGGATTTAATGAAAAAGCTGAAAGACGATGAGTAATTTCCTAATTGAATCGTCCATTTGCTTGGCAGTTTTCTACCTGTTCTACTGGGTGTTTCTGCATAGAGAGAAGCTGCTCAACATAAACAGAGCATACCTTTTAATATCAGTTATTATCTCTCTGATTATCCCATTTCTGAACATTGAAACGAACTGGAACCTGTTTCCTTCAACTCCACCTATTCAAGAGGCAGTTTCAGTAGAAGACTCAATTGCAACAAATGGTAAAGGCGGCATTAGCATTTCATTTGGGTTAATCTACATACTCGGGCTAACCACCTCTTTAGCACTCCTTTTAGTAAAGCTCTTGCTTGTTAAAAGAAAGCTAGGCAAAAACTTCGTTCTAAATAGAAAGCATGTTGAGATAATCGAAATAGAAGGCAATGAAGCGTTCAGCTTCTTGAATACTATTTACATTGGCAAGGATTTAGCTTCCCAACACAAGTTCCGAGAGCAAGTCATAGCCCATGAATTTGCTCATATTGATGGAAAACACACTTTAGACACACTATTTTTTGAATTACTGAAGTGTTTCTATTGGTTCAATCCATTTAGCTACTTCTATAGTAAATCGGCTCAGCTTCAGCATGAATTTATTGCCGACCATTATGCACTTAGCAAATCTGACGCAAGGGCCTATGAAAAATCATTGCTTGAATTAACACTGAGCAAAATAAATCCTAGCCTAGTCGCCAACTTCGGTCAACACCCGATTCAAAAAAGATTGAAAATGATAAAAACTATAAACTCAAATATCATGAAACGTTTAAAACCATTATTCGCATTACCGGTACTTGGAGCATTGGTCTTTGCTCTCGCATGTACTGAAGAGGCAAATCCTGAAACCAATGAAATTGTGTTCGAGGAAACGGAAATTCCAATTGATGTAGACTTAAATCCAATAGTGGAGAATGTAACGAGGTCGTACTGGAGCCCCACTGACTCACTTGTGGCTTCCAAAATGATCAACGGAAAAGTCAAAGTATACTTAAGCCCTCAAATTCAAAAAAGAGTGGATGACAATACAGTTATTGAGGAAGAGGAAATCCCATTAAGCAGAGTTGTGTCTGTCGAAATTATTAAGAGGGACTAGAACCTATCGTTCCTCAAAAAAGAAAGGCTGGAAAATATTTTCCAGCCTTTCTTTTTTTATGTGTTATTAGAACTATCAGAACTTATCCTGATGCCCTAACTGCTTCTTAAATAACTTCCTTCTAGAGAGCTCCTTTTTAACGTTGCTCAGTTCCCTTCCACTCTGACCTTTAACCGAGGTGTTTTCGTTGGCTCTTCTAATTAAGTAAGGAATTGTAGCCTTTAGTGGCCCGTAAGGCACATATTTAATCACGTTATAACCAGCATCGGCTAGATTAAAGGAAATATGGTCACTCATGCCATACAACTGACCAAAGAAAATACGGTGGTCGTTCTTTTGTAAGCCCAGTTCATCCATCACGAGCGTGAGCTTATAATTTGATGCTTCATTATGGGTTCCTGAGAAAAGACCAATTTCATGGATATGTTCCACACAGTACCTCACAGCTAAATCGAAGTCTCTATCAGAAGCCTCTTTGTTAGGCTGAATAGGATCTTCGTACTCCATTTCTTCAGCTCTCGCTCTCTCCTTTTCCATGTAGGCTCCTCTAACCAACTTGGCCCCCAAGCGATAACCATTATCCCTACCATGTTGATGAAGCCTCTTGAGATTATCTAACATGCTATGGCAATACATTTGGAAAGTATAGTAGATGAGCGCTTTTTCTCGGTTATAGATACTCATCATTTTGAGCGTCAGTTCATCTACAGGCTTTTGAATCCACGTTTCCTCCGCATCTATCAGTACAGAAACATCTTTCTCGTAGGCCAGCCTACAGATTTTATCTACTCTTTCGAAAACCCGATCATAAGCAGCTTGCTCATCTGGAGTTAGCTTTTCACCAGCATGGATTTTGGCTAAAAGGTCGAACGATGCCAACCCTGTAATCTTAAAAGCGGCAAAGCGGATGTACTCCATCTCTCCTGCCCTTTCAATTGTTCTCAACAGTTCGTTTGTGGTTTGATCGAACCCCTCTTCTGTTTTTTCACCTTCTACGGAATAATCGAAGATGGCACCAATACCAAAAGCCGCTAGCTCGTGAGAAGAACGTTGACAACCATCTAAGGTTTCTCCTCCACAAAACATATCAAAGATGGTACTTTTAATAAGCCCTTTAACTGGCAACCGAGCGGCTAGCGCAAACTTAGTCATGGTGGTTCCTATTTTAACCAGCCATGGCCATTGCATAGTACTGAAAATGAAATGACGCTTTTTCAGCGCTTCATCGGTTTTAGATCTGAAGGCTGTTTCTAATTCGTCAAAATCGACAAACTTCTTTAACTCCATAGGCGAATTTAGGTCGGCAAATATAAGAACAAACCAATAGGTTTTTACTTTTGTTATTTGGTTCTAAAAGCCATTGCTCATGAACATCCGCGAACTTAAAAATTGGTATCAGGACTACAAAAAACCATTGATTATTTCAGGGCCCTGTAGTGTAGAAACTGAGCAACAGTTTAGAGATAGTGTATTACCTATTTTAAATAAAGTAGACTTTGTAAGAGGGGGAATTTGGAAACCTAGAACTAGGCCTGGCAACTTTGAAGGCAATGGAGAAAAAGCCCTTAAGTGGGTAAAGGCTTTGAAAGAAGAAACTCCATTCAAATTTGCCATGGAAGTGGCCACCCCAGAACATGTAGAGCTAGCTCATCAATACCAAGTTGATTTAGTTTGGATTGGCGCAAGAACAACCGTAAACCCTTTCAATGTTGCAGAGCTCGCTGAAGCCTTACAGGGGTCCGAATTACCAGTTTTGGTCAAAAACCCCATCCATGCAGAGCTTTCCCTTTGGAAAGGAGCTCTAGAAAGATTCAGCAAAGCGGGCGTCACTAAATTAGGAGCTATACATAGGGGCTTCCATACTTACCAGCAAAGTAAGTACAGGAACATTCCCATGTGGCAAATTCCTCTTGACTTAAAAAGTGAGTTTCCCGAATTACCATTAGTATGCGACCCAAGTCACATTGCTGGTGCTCGAGATTTAGTGCCTGAAATTGCTCAAAAAGCAATGGATCTAAACTATGATGGTTTAATGATTGAGGCTCATTGTGAGCCTTCTAAAGCCTGGAGTGATGCTGCGCAACAAGTTCCTAGCAACGACCTCAGCGCCCTTCTTGACAATATAATATTAAGAGACTCCGCATTTACTAAAGATAACATCATTAATCAGTTAGAGGTAATTCGAGAGCAAATTGATGCTGCAGACAGAGAAATTCTAGAGGCAGTAAATTTAAGGATGAACTTAGTGGAGAAAATTGGTGAGTTCAAGAAAGAGAATAATGTAGCCATTTTTCAGCTAAGCAGATGGAAGGAAATCTTCAACTCTAGACAGGAATGGGCCGAACAGCTCAACCTGGATAAGGATTTTGTGGTAGATATACTAAGGCTACTACATCAGCAGTCTGTCAAAACTCAAACCGAAGTTTTCAATAAAAACGAACAAAATATAAATTTACCGAATGACTGACTTAGGCCTTCTTGGGCCAGAATACACTTTTCATGATTTAGCCCGTAGACGCTTTTTGCCAGAATTAAAGCATACCTACTACAGCTCATTTGATGAGGTATTCAACGCCCTGAAAAGTGGAGAAATTAAACATGCTCTTATTGCTTTGAGAAACTCGCACAGTGGAGATGTAAATACTAACAGTAAGTTAATACAGAACAAAGGACTTAAGCTTTTAAAAGAATTCGATCTGGAAGTCAACCTTTGCTTAGGCGGCTTCTTCAAAAACAATATCAGCTCTATTCAAAAAATTCATTCACACCCAATGGCCATAAAGGAGACTCGTGATTATTTCTCCAAATACAGTCATATCAAATTCATCTCTAGTAAGAGCACTGCTGGAGCTATTGAAGAATTACGAAATGGACGAGATAAATGGGCAGCCGTCATTAGTTCTAAAGAAGCTCTAATAGCGAACTCACTTTCTATTGTCGCAGAAAACATACAAGATAGCAACCAAAACGTCACTACTTTTGGTCTTGTATCTCACTAACTAACAAACGTTTGTTTCTACAATCGATTTCCAAAATTTCTAAAATAAAGTTTTCTATGTTTCTAGAAACTCAATATGTTTAAGGCATGAAGACATGGTTCGCGGCTTACTTTTACTTTTTTTATTTCTTTACGAGAGTGAGGTGAACCGCAGCTTATTAGAAAAAATTTAACTTAACATATAAGCCCGGTTCACAAGAGCCGGGCTTTTTTATTGTCAAAATCATGGAAATTGTAGACATCAAAGATTGGGGTTTAGGACTATCGGAGCACACCTTAATCGCTGGCCCTTGCAGTGCAGAGAGCCCAGAACAAATTGAGGCTATCGCTAGAGGCTTAAAAGGTAGCAGAGTAGAAATGTTCAGATCTGGAGTATGGAAACCAAGAACAAGGCCTGGCTCTTTCGAAGGTATTGGAGAAGATGCTCTGGAATGGCTCAATATTGCCAAAGACATATTGAACGTGCCCGTTACTGTAGAAGTGGCCAATGCAGCTCATGTTGAAGCAGCATTAAAAGGTGGTGTAGACGTTCTTTGGATAGGTGCCAGAACAACTGTAAACCCTTTTTCCGTTCAAGAAATCTGTGACTCATTAAAAGGAGTTGATATTCCTGTAATGGTAAAAAACCCAATCAACCCAGACCTACAACTTTGGCTTGGAGCATTCGAAAGACTAAGCAAAGTAGGCATCAATAAATTGGCAGGTATTCACAGAGGCTTCTCCGACCCATACGAAAAACGGTACAGAAATAAACCTGAGTGGAGTATGCCTATTCACCTAAAACGCATGATGCCGGGTATATCTGTAATTTGTGACCCTAGCCACATTGCAGGGACCCGTGAAATCATTGCATCTGTAAGTCAAAGAGCCATCAACTTTGGCTTAGATGGTCTAATGATTGAAACCCACCATGACCCTGACAAAGCTTGGAGTGATGCCAAGCAACAAATAACTCCAGATACCTTAAAAATTATTTACGACAATTTAAATTTCCGTGAGTCGATAGATAAACACCCTGAGGCAATTACAGAACTCGAAGAGCTCAGACAAAAAATTGACCTATTAGATGCGCAATTAATTGAGTTATTTGCCGACAGATTCCAAATCATTAAGCAGGTAGGTGACTATAAGCGGGAACACAATCTTGCAGTGTACCAACCAGGCCGATGGCAAGAAGTGATGGAGTCTAGAATTAAAACCGGGAATAAAAAGGGCATGACTGAGAAGTTTATGAAGAGCTTACTTTTCGCTATACATGAAGAATCGGTAAAAATGCAAGAGGCCCAACTCAAAGAAGCTAAAGCTGAAATTAAAGCATGAGCATAAAAATCGATGACATTGGCACTAGCCTTTCAGGTTATTTTGCTGAACATCAGTACTCAAAGGTAGCGGTGTTGGTAGATGAAAATACACACCAATACTGCTACCCTATAATCGAGAGTCTTTTACCTCCACATGTTCTCATTCAGATTCAATCTGGAGAGATCAATAAAAACTTAAGCACTTGTGAACATATCTGGTCGGCTTTAACCGAAAACCAATTCGACAGAAAATCGCTTCTAATCAACTTAGGCGGTGGAGTGATTGGCGACATGGGTGGCTTTTGTGCAGTTACTTATAAAAGAGGTATAGACTTCATCAATATTCCTACTACCCTATTGGCTGCAGTTGATGCCAATATTGGAGGAAAACTAGGAATTGACTTTAATGGATTTAAAAACCACCTAGGCTTCTTCCAAGATCCAAATGAAGTATTCATTGACCCTGTTTTTCTTGAAACTCTTAGTGAAAGAGAATTAAGGAGTGGGTTTGCTGAAGTAGTCAAACATGGCCTAATTACTGACAAAGACTATTTCAATGAAGTGACCAAAGATGGGTTAAATCAAGCCAATTGGAATGCCGTGATTGCCCACAGTGTTCAAATCAAAAATGCAGTAGTTACTGAAGACCCGAAAGAAAAGGGCTTAAGAAAAATCTTAAACTTCGGGCATACGGTTGGGCATGCTATTGAGAGTTTTTATCTCGACACGGAGAACCATTTACTTCATGGCGAAGCCATTGCTATTGGTATGATTTGCGAAGCCTTTCTTTCTACAAAACTATTGGGCATGGCTAAGGAAGAATTGGAAATCATAAAAACTACCTTAACCCTAATCTATCCGAATCTAAACATTCATAAAGGAGACTTTACATCCATTATAAAACTGATGTATCAGGACAAAAAGAATGTCAATAGCTTTTTAAATCATTCTTTGCTTTACGAAATTGGTCGTGCCGGATATGATGTTGCGGTAGATGAAAAGGACGTAATGGACTCACTGTTCTACTATCATAAAATATAGACTCAACTTGGAATCAATAGAACTACAACATTGCTCGAGCCTCAAAACTGTAGAGGTACCGCTAGAGGCCTCAAAGAGTGAGAGCAATAGAGCCTTGATCATTAATGCCGTTTCAGGAGATAAATCTACTCTCCACAATTTATCGAATGCGAGAGATACTCAAACCATGTTGAGGTTATTGAAATCGGACGATGAAACCCTGGATGTACTAGATGCGGGAACAACCATGCGCTTTCTTACGGCATACAGCATTTTAGGAGATAAGCCTAGAGTAATGACGGGAACTGAACGCATGCAACAGCGCCCTATTCACATTTTAGTTAAGTCTCTAAAGCAAATTGGTGCAAAGATTAAGTACTTAAACGAAGAAGGTTACCCACCCCACAGAATCAAACCTCTTGAGGTACAGAAGACCAATCAGGTAGGCATAAAAGGTGATGTCAGCAGTCAATTTATTTCTGCTTTGCTAATGATTGCTCCTGCCCTTCCACAAGGACTCTCTCTAAGACTCAAAGGAAAAGTTGGTAGCCGCCCCTACATTCAGATGACACTGGATATGATGAAGCTCTTTGGTGTACAGGCCAGTTGGACGAACAATACCATTGAGATTGAACCGCAAGAATACAAAGAGTACCCTTACGTAGTAGAGTCAGATTGGTCTGGTGCAAGCTACTGGTACAGCTTTGTGGCTTTGGCAAAAGAAGCCAAAATCAAACTGCTCGGCTTAAGACAAAAGTCGCTTCAAGGCGATATTGCGATTGTACACATCATGAACCGACTCGGAGTAATGAGCACATTCGAAGAAGATGGTGTAGTACTTGAGAAAATTCCGCATCAACAAGAGTTTGAATATGATTTCTCGGATTGCCCTGATTTAGCCCAAACTGTTGCTGTAGTTTGTGGAGTCAAAGGTATAGAGGCTAAGTTCACAGGCCTTGAAAGCTTGAAAATTAAAGAAACCGACAGAATTAAGGCCTTGAAAAAAGAGCTGAAAAAGTTCAAAATCAAGCTAAAAGAGACTGAAGAAGGAGTTTATGAAATTAAGTCGAAGTTTCAACCTACTGAGGAAATCATAGAAGTAGAAACCTATGAAGACCACCGCATGGCCATGGCTTTCGCTCCTATGCTTACGCATCAATCGATCAGAATTTTAGATCCTTCCGTAGTGAATAAATCTTACCCAAGCTTCTGGGAGCATGTGGAGTTGGTGACTGATCTGTAATTGTCTGCTGAATTACTTTTCCTAAATTGAATTAATTCTTATGAGGTGGCGTTAGCCACAGATTAGCATTGATTTATGGCGAAAAAGAACAAACTCGAAAATATATCGGTCAAGGAGGTATTTAGCAGAATTATTTGGCCCAAACGCGGCATGCTCCTCTTCGGCTTAGTACTCATCTTACTTAGAAGTGCCGCTACCATCATCCCTCCAAAAGCAACTCAGTACTTGATAGATGATGTAGTAATAGATGGTGATTTACAAGAACTTAAGCTTACGGTAGGCCTCATTGTTTTAGCTATTATAGTACAAGCAGTAACCTCTTTTACACTCACAAGAATTCTGAGTGTGCAGGCACAGAAACTCATTGCAAAATTGAGAGTGCAGGTGCAAAAGAAAATACTTTCTCTACCTATCAACTTCTTCGACAGTCAAAAATCTGGAGCTTTGGTTTCCCGAATAATGACTGATGTAGAAGGGGTGAGAAATTTGGTGGGAACCGGTTTTGTTCAGCTTATTGGTGGTGCTATCACTGCTGTAGCTGTGCTTTTTATCCTCATCAACACCAATGCTAAGCTTACCGCCCTAATTGTTTTACCTATTATTCTCTTTGGAGTAATTGCCATGAAGGCCTTCGGTGTACTTCGCCCAGAGTTCAGGAAAAGAGGAAAACTAAATGCAGAGGTAACTGGCAGGTTGACCGAAACGCTGAATGGCGTTAGAGTAATTAAAGGCTTCGGGGCTGAACAACAAGAAATTAAAATCTTCGAAAAAGGGGTTGACTCCCTCTACAAAGTGGTGAAAAAGACACTGACCGCCACTGCCTTTGTTTCTAGTTCAGCTACTTTCCTACTTGCCGGAGTAGCCAGCACCAGTATTCTTGGCTTGGGCGGATATTACATTATGGAAGGCACTATGACTCCTGGTGAACTCTTTGCCTTTATAGGATTACTAGCTGTGGTTGTAGCTCCCGTACTACAAATGTCAAACATTGGTAGTCAGATCACCGAAGCCTTCGCTGGGTTAGATAGAACGGAGGAAATAATGCAAACTCCTTCTGAAGAAGATGATACATCTAGAACTGAGGAGCTAGGTATAATTCATGGCGAAGTAAAGTTCGACCAGGTTTCATTTGCTTATGAAGAAGATGATGATGTAATCAAGAATGTGTCGTTCAATGCTCCTGCAGGCTCTGTTACCGCACTTGTAGGTTCGTCTGGCTCGGGTAAGTCTACAATTGCTGGATTAGCGGCTACTTTTTTAAACCCTAGAGAGGGAACCATAACGATTGATGGAACAGATCTTTCAAAGGTTAAGCTAAGAAGCTTCCGCTCGCAGTTAGGAGTTGTACTGCAAGACGATTTCTTATTTGAAGGCACCATAAGAGATAACATTCTATTTCCTCGCCCGGAATCTACTGAAGCAGAGTTACAAGCAGCAGTAAAGGCAGCATATGTGAATGAATTCACGGATAGGTTCGAAAAAGGACTAGATACAGTAATTGGAGAACGTGGGGTTAAGCTCTCTGGTGGTCAGAGACAAAGGCTAGCTATTGCTAGAGCCATTTTGGCCGATCCAAGAATACTCATCTTAGATGAGGCCACCTCTAACTTGGATACCGAAAGTGAATCGTACATTCAGCAAAGCTTGAATGAGCTAATGAAAGGTAGAACCACATTTGTGATTGCGCATAGGCTAAGCACCATTAAACGAGCAGACCAGATTTTGGTCATTGAAAAAGGCGAAATTGCCGAACAAGGAACTCACGATGAACTAATTGCCAAAGAAGGCAGGTACTATCAATTATACACCTATCAGGCCAGAATATAATGGAAGAACGAGTTAAGATTATTGAAGAAAGGAGTCTCTCCGAAGGCTGGTTCAACCTTAAAGAGGTTATTTACGATTACACTTGGTTCAACGGCAGGGTGCAAAGACAGTCAAGAGAGGTAGCCAAGAAAGGAAACTACGCTGGCATTCTACTTTACAACAAAGAGAAACGCACTGTTATTCTAACCAGACAATTTAGAATGCCTTCTTATTTGAATGATACCTCAGATGGTTTTATAGTAGAGGCGTGTGCTGGAATGCTTGATGATGATGCCCCCGAAGAATGTGCAAAGCGCGAAGCACTTGAAGAAACTGGTTTTAAAGTCAAGAATATTGAAAAGGCCTTTGAAGCATACACCTCTCCGGGCACTCTGAGTGAACTTGCACATCTTTATGTAGGTGCCTATGAAGACGATATGAAAGTGTCTAAAGGAGGTGGTGCAGACGAAGATGAAGATATAGAAGTGCTAGAAATCTCCTTTACCCAAGCATTGGAAATGATTAAAACTGGTGAAATTAAAGATGCCAAGACGATAATGCTTTTACAGTACGCTCAAATAAATGAGCTTTTAAACTAGTACGCGAACCGCAATTTTCCACTAATGAAAAAGACCAACTATCTACTAATCATATTATTACTCATTACTTCTATCGACCTATTTGGTCAAGACCCATTAAGGTTTGCTGAAGAGGTTAAAAAGTTCGAAAACGCTTCATTGCAGTATCCTGCACAAAACCGAATTGTATTCACGGGTAGCTCTAGCATAAGACTTTGGGTAGATTTTAAGTCTTACTTTCCTGAACACAACGTCATCAACACTGGCTTCGGTGGTTCAGAGACTTCTGACCTGATTCACTACAAAGACCTATTGATTTCTCAGTTCAACCCAAAGCAGGTATTCATTTATGAAGGCGATAATGATGTAAACTCTGGAAAGTCAGGGCTGCAGATATTAGCAGACATGAATAAACTAGTAAACGACCTGCTAGAAGAGGGTGTAGAAAACATAGTGATCATCACTCCTAAACCAAGCGTAGCACGTTGGGAACTAAAAGAAAAGTACGAAAAAGTAAACGCGTCTTTTAAAGCTATGGCAGACCTCTCACCAAATGTAAAATTTGCAGATGTTTGGGCACCAATGCTCAACGAAGATGGTAAAGTGAAGAGTGATATCTTCATAGAAGACAACCTCCACATGAACAAAAAAGGCTACGATATCTGGATAAAGGTGATAGGCCCACTGTTAATAAAGCCTTGATAAAGACTATTTTAACGAGCTAAAAAAGCCTTCTCAATCTAAAGAGAGGGCTTTTTTTCGCTAATACGTAAAGTTAACACTACATGAATCAATAAAACTTTTTATGAATATATGTTGAATTTTTCATGTAAAGTCTCCATCTTTAAAAACCGTTTCACCTAAACGTATGAAAACATTAGCCGTCTATGCACTAGTGCTTGGGACAGGCGTAATGAGCTTGCTTTCTCTTTCCGAGAGTAAGGAAGATCATACCGCTGAATTCCCGAGTTTGGAATTAAGCTCACTTTTAGAGCTAAACTCCAACGAATTACCAAGCTTACCAAGTGCCACACCACACTCAGAAGTAAGAAAGAAAGAATATCACATCTATTTTGAAAATAGAGCAGAAGAGCCTCTAGAAGTTGCTATTAGATATAAAGACTACAATGGTGACTGGCAAACAGAAGGATTCGTAACCCTAAAGTCTGGAGAAAAAAGACATATGGGAGTATCCGATCAAAAGACCTACTTCTATTATGCCGAAAATCAACACAAGTGGAAAAAAAGAAAATGGGCGGGGAAGTATAGTTTCCCCGTCAACGAAGCTGCATCTAATAAGCTTCGATTTGTGAAGCAAGATATTTGGGAGTGTTACGACACTAAAATGTGCAACACATTTGCCGTGTTTAGGTAATGTTGAGAGGGAAGCTGCTGGGGCTTCCCTTCTTTTTTTGCCAAGACTTTGTTTCTCCCTAATCCCACTCACCAACAAGGGCTTAGGCCATACGGCAACATAACCTAAGGGCAATTACCTTTGACGAACTTCATTAAGATACGCCTCCACTAGATGCGAACTTTGCAGTTGCTAGAATCAAAAGTTAGTCAAAGATTGACAGCAAAGTCTTGTGACCGCTAATCTCCGCCTTTGGTGGTCTTGTGACCGCCACACCTATGGCAGCAATGCTTCGAGGCTTACAAAGACTTGAAATAAGCAGGAGCTTTCACTAATCGGCTTCCATACCAACTGAACATTTCTCCATCTACCAACCTCACTTCTACATTGGGTAGTTCAGCTTTCAGTTCTTCAATATGCTTATCTTTGAAAGGATAAGGTTCAGAACTCAAAAGCACTACTTCAGGAGCAAGGTCTTTGATTTCTTGTACGGTCAGTTCTGGGTACCGATCTTTCTTTACTTGATTTTCGAAACCAGCTACCTTAAGCATTTCATTGATAAACGTTCCTTGACCGGCAGCCATATACGGTCCTTTCCAGATCAGGTAAACGGCCTTCTTTGCAGGAACATATCTTTCTTCCAATTCAGCGAATCCACTGAGGATATCGACTACTATGGCCTCTGCTTCCTTTTCTTTGGCTGTAAGATCACCGATCATCTCAATCATATCCAAAGCTTCATTAAGGTTTGAAATATCGCTCATCCACACAGGGTATTTCTTTGCTAGCTCAGTGATGAATCCCTCCTCATTCTCTTCCTTATTTCCGATGATAAGGTCAGGCTGAAGTTGATCGATAATATCGAAATGAACTTGTTTAGTCCCTCCTATAATGGTCTTTTCTTTTCGCCACTCTTGAGGATAAACACAGAATTTGGTGATACCTACAACTTCGGAACCCAGTCCCAAATCATAAAGCAATTCTGTTTGCGAAGGAACAAGAGAAATGATTCTTAAAGGGGCTTCAGGTACGTTGACCTTTCGCCCCATTTGATCTTTTACAGTTGGCATTATTTTAAATACCTGAAGTCATGACCACCTTCTAGCTGAGTCAAGAATTGATACATCAATTCTATTACCTGATCAATATCTGTTTCGTGAGCTGTCTCGACAGTAGTATGCATGTACTTAAGTGGAAGTGAAATCAATGCAGCCGGAACTCCCTCATTAGAGTAAGCAAAAGCATCAGTATCTGTTCCTGTAGACCTTGAAGCTGCCGAGCGCTGGAATGGAATTTCATTCTTCTCTGCCACCTCAATCAGCATATTCAAAAGGTTATTCTGAACTGCTGGACCGTAAGTAAGTACAGGGCCGTTTCCAGATTTTTGATCTCCTTGTAGTTTCTTATCATACATAGGAGAATGAGTATCGTGGCAAACATCAGTGATAATAGCCACATTAGGTTTGATTCTCGCAGCAATCATTTCAGCACCTCTTAAACCAATTTCCTCCTGAACAGCATTCACTATGTATAGACCGAAAGGCAATTCTTTACCTTCCTCCTTTAACTTTCTAGCAACCTGAGCAATCATGTATCCACCAATTCGGTTATCCAAGGCTCTACCACACCAATATTTCTCGTTCAGTTTGAAGATTTCATCATCGAAAGTAGCCACAGTTCCCACATGGATTCCCATATCTAAAACCTCTTGCTTGGTGCTAGCACCTACATCAATAAAGATGTTCTTCAATGAAGGTGCGCTTTCGCTTTCTTTCTCTCTAACATGAATAGCCGGCCAACCGAAAACTCCCTTCACCACTCCCTTTGGAGTATGGAGATTCACCCTTTTTGAAGGTGCTATTTGGTGATCACTACCTCCATTTCTGATCACATAGATATATCCATCATCAGAGATATAATTTACAAACCAGCTAATCTCATCAGCATGTGCTTCGATAACCACTTTGTATTCTGCTTCAGGATTAATGACTCCTACAGCAGTACCATAATTATCCGTAAAGTATTCATCTACATAAGGCTTCATATAATCTAGCCAAATCTGTTGGCCACTAGATTCGAAACCTGTTGGCGATGCGTTATTCAAATATTTAACTAAAAACTCTTCTCTTTCCATCATCTGCTATCTATTAAATATTCATTAAAGCGGAATGTTACCATGCTTTTTCTTAGGTAGAGTATCTACCTTATTCTCAAGCATTTTGAATGCTCTAATTAACTTCTCTCTAGTTTTTTCAGGCTCAATTACTTCATCTACATAACCACGTTTTGCAGCATTATAAGGATTAGCAAATTTGGCCGTATATTCATCAACCTTCTCTTGAAGTTTGGCTTCAGGATCTTCAGCAGCAGCAATTTCTTTACGGAAGATGATTTCGGCAGCTCCTTTTGCACCCATCACCGCAATTTCTGCCATTGGCCAAGCGTAATTCATGTCCGCACCAATGTGTTTCGAGTTCATTACATCATATGCTCCTCCGTATGCCTTTCTAGTAATTACTGTAATTCTTGGTACTGTGGCCTCTGCGAATGCATAAAGTAATTTAGCTCCATTAGTGATAATTCCATTCCACTCTTGGTCGGTTCCAGGAAGGAAGCCTGGCACATCTTCCAACACCAAAAGAGGAATATTAAAGCTATCGCAGAAACGTACAAAACGAGCACCCTTCGTTGAAGCATGGATATCCAAAACCCCAGCAAGCGCAGCAGGCTGATTACCCACAATACCTACACTTCTTCCTCCAATTCGGGCGAAGCCTACAATAATATTCTCTGCAAAGTTCTTATGCACTTCAAAGAAAGAATCCTCATCTACCAAATGCTCAATAACCTCATGCATATCATAAGGCTGATTTGGGTTATCAGGAATGATTTGGTTCAGTTCCTTTCTGATTTCAGACTGCGCATCATACTTGTAGATGGGAGCATCGTCTTCACAGTTTTGTGGAACGTAAGACAATAGTCTCTTAATATCGTTGATACATTGTACCTCATTGGCTGAAGCAAAATGTGTTACACCACTTTTAGTGCTATGCGTACTCGCTCCACCAAGTTCTTCAGAAGTAACATCTTCTTGTGTTACTGTTTTTACCACATTTGGGCCAGTAACAAACATATATGAAGTGTTCTCTACCATGAAGATAAAGTCGGTAATTGCTGGAGAATACACAGCACCACCAGCACAAGGCCCCATTACTGCGGAAATCTGAGGAATAAGTCCTGAAGCACGAGTATTTCGGTAGAAGATATCGGCATAGCCACCTAATGACACCACACCTTCTTGAATTCTGGCTCCACCACTATCGTTCAAACCAATGATTGGAGCACCATTTTTCATAGCCAGGTCCATGATTTTACAGATTTTCTCTGCATGAGTTTCAGAAAGTGAGCCTCCAAAAACGGTAAAGTCTTGTGAATAGACATAAACCAAACGGCCGTTTACTGTTCCATAACCGGTAACCACTCCATCGCCCAGAAACTTTTGCTTATCAAGACCAAAGTCAGTAGCTCTATGCTCTACAAACTTTCCAATTTCTTCAAACGAACCTTCATCCATCAATAAAGCTATTCGTTCTCTTGCGGTAAGCTTATTTCTATCGTGCTGTGCATCAATTCTCTTTTGCCCACCCCCTAAAAGTGCTTTCTGATTCTTTTCCTCTAGCAAAGCATATTTCTCTGCTTTACTAAGAAGTTTAACTGAAGAAGATTCTGATTTTTTGTCTGCCATAGGTTCCATTAGATTTGGTAGCCAAAGATATGGACATACGTGGAAATATGAATTTCAAAGCCATGAATTGTCCTTCCGAACAGCCTTATTTTTAGGGAATAATATTATATATTCGGCCAACTTTTCGAGGAGTGTGGCATGAGGAAAGCTGTAATAGATTTAGGTACTAATACTTTCCACCTGTTCATTGTTGAACTGGAGGATGGCCAGCTAAAGACGCTCTACAAGGAGAAAATTGCTGTAAAAATTGGCAAAAATGGCATCAGCAAGGGCTATATAGCCAAAGATGCCATGAAAAGGGCAGTTCATACTCTTGAGGTATTCAAAACTGTGCTCGACCAATTTCATACTACCGATGTTATCGGTGTGGCTACCAGTGCCATCAGAAACGCAAAAAACGGTCAGGAACTACTAGACCAAATTCACAATTCAACTCAGATAGAGATTCAAATTATTAGTGGTGACCGCGAGGCAGAACTAATTTTTGAGGGAGTTAGAGCTGCAGAAGCCGTAGATAACGCACCACAGTTGGTGATGGATATCGGAGGCGGCAGCGTTGAGTTTATTATAGGAAATGACTCTCAAATTTTCTGGAAGAGAAGTTTTGAAATTGGGGCACAACGCTTGCTGGATAAATTCCACAAGCATGACCCTATGCCTGCTAGCTCGGTAAACGAAATGTTTAACTGGCTAGAAGCAGAACTTCAAGAGCTTAAAACAGCCATTGAGAAACATAAGCCAATTGGCCTGATAGGGTGTTCAGGAACGTTTGATACGCTCGTAGAAATACACTTTAAACAAACTGGAGAAGACAGGCCTGTGCATCCGAAAGTATTTGAGCTACCTATTAAAGCCTACCGAGACATGCACCGAGATTTACTTATTCAAGATAAGGAAGCTAGATTGCTGATTCCAGGTATGGTTTCTATGAGAGTAGACATGATTGTGGTAGCCAGTTGCCTTATCTCTTTCGTTACAGACCTCATTCCTACAGAACACATTACTGCGTGTACTTACGCTTTAAAAGAAGGTGTTCTTTATTCCATGGAACACAAACCTATTGCAGAAAAGCAATAACATTTTCCCAATGAATCATTTTAGCTACGACCAACTGTATCGTTTTTCCAAAGACATTTTCATCGCTATGGGTTGCCCTGAAAGTGATGCAGAAACAGCGACCAAAACATTACTTTCCGCAGATATGCGAGGGGTAGACTCTCACGGGGTAGCTAGACTTAGCGGTTATGTTAGGCTTTGGGATAAACAAAGAATTAACGCCAAGCCAGATATTAAGGTGATACATGAAACACCAAGTACAGCCACCATCGATGGTGATGCAGGACTTGGTTTAGTGGTAGCGCCTTTTGCCATGCAAGTGGCTATTGAGAAGGCTAAAAATGCTGGAACAGGCTGGGTAGCGGTTAAGAATTCAAACCACTACGGAATTGCAGGCTATCATGCCATGAAGGCCTTAGATCATGACATGATTGGCATGTCAATGACGAATGCAAGCCCATTGGTTTCGCCTACATTCTCTAAGGAAAGAATGTTAGGCACTAACCCTATTGCCGTTGCTATTCCTGCCAATGAGCAACCTCCATTTGTAGGTGACTTTGCTACAACACCAGCGGCTAATGGAAAACTTGAGGTGCTTATGCGAAAAGGCGAAAATGCCCCTCTCGGATGGATTCAGGACCAAGGAGGGCAAAGTACAGACAATGCTCACGGCATTAAAGAAGGCGGATCTTGGCTACCACTTGGAGGTGATAGAGAGCATGGAAGTCACAAAGGTTTCATCTTGGGTTCCATTGTCGATATATTTTCTGCCGTACTTTCTGGCGCTAATTATGGCCCATGGGCTCCTCCTTTTGTTGCTTTCCTAGAGCCAAGTAAGAACCCTGTAGGCGAAGGGCTCGGACACTTCTTTGGAGCAATGAGAGTAGATGCCTTCCGTCCTGCCGAAGAATTTAAGTCGCACATGGACAACTGGATTACTAGATTTAGAGAATCTGACCGAGCCGATGAAAATCAGCCTGTCGTTATTCCTGGCGATCCGGAAAGAGCTTATGAAAAAGAAAGAAGTGAAAATGGTATTCCTCTACTTGAGCCGGTAGAAAAGGACCTGAGAGCTTTAGGAGAAAGGTTTGGGGTAAAATTTTAAGGTGAAACGAAGGCAATTAGCCCTTGAAGGACTCATTGCCTTAAGACTTATCTCACTATTATCCCTCCTCTACTAGCCAGCGGACTACCATAAGGCGATCTATTATCATCATAAATCACATTATACATCAGCACCAAATTAACAGATAGATTGCGGCCTATAGGATATGTTACACCCCCTCCGATAAAGAAACCAGGAACCCAGTCTCTACCAGTATTGGAAGTACCGTCATTAAGTGGCACTAAGGTATTAAGGCTTTCAAATTCTGTTTGAAAAAAGTAATTATCTAAGAAGCGATAACGCAGAAAGGCTCTCGGACCGTAAGTATTGTTTTTAAGTTTAACGCGGTTATAGCTAGGCAAAAAGATATACTCTCTAGATACATAGAGGTAAGACAAGGATAGTCCCCCTGAAAATGTCTCGGAGAACCTATACCCCACTAAAGGAGACACTTCTATGTACTGCGACTCAACATCTCCAAAGGAGAAGCTTAACCCAAAGTTCCCTCCAAAAAACACCCTGTCCTCCAGTGGAATCTTCTCGGTCTCTTCTTTGTCCTTTTTTTCTTCTTCAAAATACTGTGCCGATACACTATTCGAAATGGCTATCAACAAAAGGAAGCCTAATACAAGTCTATTCATGAGCTCAATAAAAAAGTCCTCGAGTGAGGACTTATCTTAATCTTCGATTACAATCATATAGAGGTCTTCACTCTTTTTCTTCATCATGTAGTTTTCTCTTGCAAACTTTTCGAGCAGTTCAGTATTTGTACTGAGCTCTTCACGATCTTTTAAAACCTCTGTTTTCTTTTCTAGGTAATACTCTTTCTCAGCCTGCAAATCATTCAGTTTGCGAGTCATTCTAATTTGCGATACCACATCATTGGAGTCTACAAACAGCATCCAGATAACGAAGAAGAGACCAAATAGAACATAATAGTTCTTGAGAAATTTCGGGAGCCTGGTGAAAGGATTCATAATATAAAGATACGGAAGTTTTAATTTGAAAGTCAATGCTGTTTGAAATCCTCCGGCCTTTGACCACCTGCTTAAAAAAAGGAAGAATGATTGTTGTCAGAGTTGAGAGATTCCTCTCGTTAAATATCGGGATCGCGGGAATGACAGTACCTAGACATAAAAAAAGCACCTCATTCGAGGTGCTTCTGTCTAATATATAAAGTCTATGTACTCCAGTACTTTGTACCAGATACTAATACGCTTTTCTAAAGTCCTTACCAGGGAATCTTCCAACTTCGCCAAGTTCTTCTTCGATTCTGATCAATTGGTTGTATTTAGCCATTCTGTCTGAACGAGAAGCTGAACCAGTTTTGATCTGACCAGTGTTCAATGCTACTGCCAAGTCAGCGATGGTATTGTCTTCAGTTTCACCAGATCTGTGTGACATTACAGCAGTGTAACCATTGGTTTTAGCCAAGTTAACAGCAGCAATAGTTTCAGTCAAAGTACCAATTTGGTTTACTTTGATTAGGATTGAGTTAGCAATACCGTTATCGATACCTTTCTGAAGTCTTTCTACGTTAGTCACGAACAAATCGTCACCTACTAGCTGTACTTTATCACCGATTTTCTCAGTCAAAGCTTTCCAACCTTCCCAGTCATCTTCAAACATACCGTCTTCGATAGAAACGATAGGATATTTCTCGGCAAGACCTGCTAAGTAGTCAGCCATTTCTACTGGAGAAAGCTTCTTACCTGTTGAATCTTTAAAGTAGTAAACGTTCTCATCTTCTAAGTAGAACTCTGAAGAAGCTACGTCCAATGCGTAAACGATGTCTTCACCTACTTTATAACCAGCATTGGTTACTGCCAAAGAGATAACTTCTAATGCCTCATCGTCAGAACCTAAATTAGGAGCGAAACCACCTTCATCTCCAACGTTTGTAGCCAAACCTCTTTCTGAAAGTACTTTCTTCAGGTGATGGAAAACCTCAGCACCCATTCTGATGGACTCAGAGAATGACCTTCCGCCTACAGGCATAATCATAAACTCTTGGAAGTCGATTGAGTTATCGGCATGAGAACCACCGTTGATGATGTTCATCATAGGAACAGGAAGCGTGTTAGCGCTTACACCACCTACGTATCTGTACAGTGGAAGTCCAAGTTCAGCAGCAGCCGCTTTAGCAACAGCAAGAGAAACACCCAAAATAGCGTTTGCTCCTAAGTTTCCTTTGTTTGGAGTACCATCGGCCTCCAACATGATCTTGTCGATCAAGTTTTGTTCGAAAACTGAGAAACCGATGATTTCAGCTGCCAACACATCGTTAACATTCTGAACCGCCTTAGTTACTCCTTTTCCTAAGTATTTTGATTTATCGCCATCTCTTAGTTCTACAGCTTCGTGTGCTCCAGTAGAGGCACCAGAAGGAACTGCTGCTCTTCCTAGTACTCCATTTTCAGTAACTACATCTACTTCAATGGTTGGGTTACCACGAGAATCTAATATTTGTCTGGCGTGTACGCTTTCAATTAAGCTCATATTGATTATGATTTAAATAGGTCTATGAATTGGTCGAACAAATAACGCGAATCGTGAGGGCCCGGACTAGACTCTGGGTGATATTGTACGGAAAACGTTTTCTTTCCCTTTACAGCAATCCCTGCACAAGTATCATCGTTCAAGTTTACGTGAGTAAGCTCTACCAAATCAGACTTTTCTACATCTTCTCTGTTTACGGCAAATCCATGGTTTTGAGAAGTAACTTCACTTTTGCCAGAAACTAAGTTCTTAACAGGGTGATTCAATCCTCTGTGACCATTATGCATCTTAAAGGTTGGCACACCACAAGCCAGCGAAATAATTTGGTGACCTAAACAGATACCGAATAGCGGATAATCTTCTTCCATTATTTTCTTAGCTGTTTCTACGGCATAAGGCATAGAAGCTGGGTCACCAGGACCGTTAGAAAGGAAATAACCATTTGGTGCCCACTCCTTCATTTCTTCAAATGAAGTTTTAGCAGGAAACACTTTTAAGTAAGCTCCTCTATATGAAAGGTGCTTAAGAATGCTTGTTTTAACCCCTAGGTCTAAAACAGCCACCTTATAAGGGGCACTCTCATCTCCAACAAAATACGGCTCTTTAGTAGATACGAAAGAAGACAACTCTAGGCCATTCATATCTGGCACTTCGGCCAACTTAGCAGCCAATTGCTCATCAGTTAGATCTTCAGAAGAAATGATAGCATTCATAGCCCCTTTATCTCTGATATGCCTTACTAACAAACGAGTGTCTAACTCTGAAATACCTACAATGTTATTTTTGTCTAGATAATTCTGAAGTGAGTCTGTTCCTGTTGGTCTACTAAAATCTTGAGAGAAGGTATTTACTACCAAACCTCTAATCTTAGGAGAGTCAGACTCTTGTTCTTCATCTTCTACACCGTAGTTACCTATATGAGAAGTAGTATTTACTACAATCTGCCCAAAGTACGAAGGATCTGTATAGATCTCCTGATACCCGGTCATACCGGTGTTAAAGCAGATTTCTCCACCTATCGTTCCAATTTTACCAATGGCTATCCCCTCGAAACGAGAACCGTCTGCAAGTAGTAAAACAGCCTTTTTTTGTGATTGATCAAATGTTTTTTGCGACATATTTTGAATGGCTTGCGTTTAACGCATCGTGCAAAAATAACAGGTATTTATTTGGTAGCAAAACCAAATAAAAAAGGGATTGAACTTCCGCTCAATCCCTTTCAATATCTAGTAATATAAAATTACTCTTTGCTTACTTTTTCTCTTCTTCAGCGTTATCAGCAGCTTCAGCTTTAGGAGCTTCCTCCTTTGCCTCTTCTACCTTAGCTTCTTCTGCTGCTGGTGCGGCAGTAGTAGCCTCAGTAGCTTTCTTGCCACCTCTTCTGCTTCTTCTGGTTTTCTTAGCGCTGTCGTCTTTAGTTTCACCTAACAACAACTCGTTATAGTCAACCAATTCGATGATACACATGTCAGCATTATCACCAAGTCTGTTACCAGTTTTGATAATTCTGGTGTATCCACCTGGTCTTGTTGCTACCTTCTCTGCTACTTCATTAAAAAGTGTAGTAACAGATTCTTTGTCTTGCAGGTAAGAGAACACTACTCTTCTAGAGTTAGTTGAATCGTCCTTTGCTTTAGTAATCAAAGGTTCAACATACTTTCTTAAAGCTTTCGCTTTTGCTACAGTTGTAGTGATTCTTTTATGCTGAATCAAAGAAGAAGCCATGTTAGAAAGCATCGCCTTTCTGTGCGAAGCCGTTCTACCTAAATGATTGAATTTCTTCCCGTGTCTCATCTCTATTAATCCTCTTCCAGTTTATATTTAGCCAAATCCATACCGAAGGTAAGGTTCTTTTCAGCTACAAGTTGTTCCAACTCGGCCAAAGACTTCTTACCGAAGTTTCTGAACTTCATCATGTCAGAAATCTCTAATTTCACCAAGTCGCCAAGTGTACGAACATCAGCAGCTTTAAGGCAGTTGTAAGCTCTCACAGAAAGATCTAGATCGTTCAATGAAGTCTTAAGCAACTTACGCATGTGAAGCATCTCTTCGTCTACTTGCTCTGGCTCATCCAATGCTCCTGTCTCTAAGATCATATTCTGATCAGAGAACAACATGAAGTGTTGAATAAGGATATGAGCAGCACCTTTCAATGCATTCTCAGGGTGAATAGAACCATCAGTTTTGATGTCTAAAACTAACATTTCGTAGTCAGTCTTTTGCTCAACCCTTGTGTTCTCCACGCTGTATTTCACATTCTTAATAGGTGTGAAAATAGCATCGATTGGAATGAATCCGAAAACTTGTTCGCTTGGCTTGTTTTCCTCTGCAGGAAGGTAACCTCTACCCTTCTCGATAGTCAATTCAATCTCGAATTTGATATCGTTGTCTATGTGACAAACAACATCTTCTGGGTTCAAGATTTCGAAAGCGCTGGTGAATTTTCCAATATCACCAGCTGTAAACTTATCCTGACCGTCTATTACGACATTGATTTTATTATCTACTGTATCAGAGATTTTCTTGAACCTTACTTTCTTCAGGTTAAGGATGATTTCTGATACGTCTTCTACAACACCTTCAATAGTAGAGAACTCGTGCAACACACCAGGTATTTTGATACCGGTGATGGCGTAGCCCTCTAGAGAAGAAAGCAATATTCTTCTCAAAGCATTACCGATAGTAACCCCGTAGCCTTTTTCAAGGGGTTTGAACGTGAACAGACCGTGAAAATCGTCTGCCTTCTCCATCACCACTTTCTCCGGGATTTGAAATGCGAGTATCGACATATATGTAATGTTTAAAAGGTTCTTAAATTGATTATTTAGAGTAAAGCTCGACAATCAGCTGCTCCTTAATGTTCTCTGGAATATCTTCTCTTGTTGGAACATTAATCATTTTACCAGCTAATTCAGCTTTGTTGAACTCTAACCAAGGGTACCTCTGAACAGTGTTAGCAGCAACGCTATCAGAAATTAATTCCAATGATTTAGACTTCTCTCTTACTGCCACTACATCGCCAGGCTGCACGTGGAAAGATGGAATATTCACAATTTCACCATTAACAGTGATGTGCTTGTGAGATACCAACTGTCTTGCAGCTCTTCTTGTAGGAGCGATACCCAATCTGTATACCAAGTTGTCTAATCTCGCCTCCAATAACTGAAGCAAAATTTCACCTGTAATACCAGATCTTCTTGAAGCTTTGTCGAATAGATTAGCAAATTGTCTTTCTAACACACCGTAAGTGTACTTAGCCTTTTGCTTCTCCATCAACTGGATGGCATATTCAGATTGCTTTCTTCTTCTTCCTCTACCGTGTTGGCCAGGAGGATAAGCCTTCTTCTGTAATGCTTTGCTATGACCGAAAATAGGATCGTTAAACCTTCTCGCGATTTTAGCCTTTGGTCCGTTATATCTTGCCATTACTTCTTAAATTCTTAATTAAACTCTTCTTCTTTTCGGTGGACGACATCCGTTGTGAGGTAGTGGAGTTACGTCTCTAATCACAGTAACTTCGATACCTGAATTTTGGATGGTTCTGATAGCTGATTCACGACCAGATCCAGGACCTTTCACAAAAACCTCAACTTTTCTTAAGCCTAATTCATAAGCCTTTTGAGCACAGTCTTGTGCTGCCATCTGAGCTGCGTAAGGAGTGTTCTTTTTAGAACCCTTAAAGCCCATTTTACCAGCAGAAGCCCAAGAGATAACCTGTCCTTGCTGATTAGTCAAAGAGATGATGATGTTGTTGAAAGACGCCTTAATGTGCGCCTGTCCAAGAGCATCAACCTGTACTACTCTCTTCTTAGCTTTATCTTTTCTTTTTTGAGCCATTTTCTAATTCTTTTTCGGCATTAAAAAACTCACCTATTACTTAGTTGCTTTCTTCTTGTTAGCAACCGTCTTTCTCTTACCTTTTCTGGTTCTAGAGTTGTTCTTGGTGTGCTGACCACGAACAGGAAGACCTCTTCTGTGTCTCAAACCTCTGTAACAACCAATGTCCATCAATCGCTTGATGTTCATTTGTACTTCAGACTTAAGAACACCTTCAATTTTGAACTCTTCACTAATGATAGTTCTGATGTCTTTCTGCTGATCGTCATCCAGGTCGCCAATTTTAGTATTTACATCAATACCTGCTTTAGCCAAAATGTAGTTGGCTGAGCTACGACCGATACCGAAAATGTATGTCAAACCAATTTCGGATCTTTTGTGATCTGGAATATCTACTCCTGCAATCCTTGCCATAATTACCCTTGTCTTTGTTTGAATCTAGGATTCTTCTTATTAATCACGTACAACTTTCCGTTTCTGCGGATTATCTTACAATCGGCACTACGCTTCTTAATAGAGGCTTTAACTTTCATTTTTCTTTATTTATACCTGTAAGTAATTCTTCCTTTTGATAAATCGTAAGGAGACATTTCTAGTTTTACTCTATCTCCTGGCAAAATTTTGATGTAGTGCATTCTCATTTTTCCTGAGATATGAGCCAACACCACATGTCCATTTTCAAGCTCAACACGAAACTGTGCATTAGGCAATGCCTCTACAATTGTTCCGTCTTGTTCTATAGATCCTTGTTTAGCCATATTAAAATTTTACTACTTCTTCTATGTATTTATGACTTGTCAATATTTCAGTCCTGTCTTTGAAGATAGCTACCGTATGCTCAAAATGTGCAGAAGGCTTTTTATCTCTGGTTCTAATCGTCCAGCCATCGCTTTCTTGCACAATATTTCGAGTTCCTAGGTTGATCATCGGTTCAATTGCAATAACTAAACCTTCATTCAACTTAGGACCACGGCCTCTCTTGCCATAATTTGGAACTTCAGGCCCCTCATGAAGGCTTCTGCCCAATCCATGTCCTACTAATTCTCTAACCACTGTATAACCTCTATCTTCTACATACTTCTGTATGGCGAAAGCAAGATCACCTATGCGGTTACCAAACTTGGCTTCTTCAATACCTACATACAACGACTCTTTCGTTGTCTTAAGAAGTGATAAAATTTCTGGGGATGTGTCTCCTACGGGGTAAGTGTAAGCGGAATCGCTATGAAAACCTTGGTAGAAGACTCCACAATCTACAGAGATTATATCACCGTCTTTCAATTCATAATCGCTCGGAAATCCGTGAACAACTACCTCATTCACAGAAATACAAAGCGTGGCGGGAAAACCATTATAACCTTTAAAGGAACCGGTTGCCCCATGATCTGCGATAAACTCTTCAGCGACCTTATCTAGATCTTTGGTTTTTATGCCAGGCTTAATAAGCTTGGCTACTTCTCCGTGAGCTTTTGCTAATATCTCAGCACTCTCACGTATCTTTTGAATTTCTTCTTCTGTCTTATAAAAGATCATATTTACGCTACAGCCATGTTTTGAGACCTACCTCTCATTTTTCCTGACTTCATCATTCCTTCGTAATGTCTCATCAGTAGGTAGCTTTCAATTTGCTGTAAGGTATCTAAGATCACACCAACCATAATCAACAATGATGTACCTCCGTAGAAGTATGAAAACTGCTGCCCTACTCCTGCATTGTATGCGAAAGTTGGAAGGATGGCGATAATAGCCAAGAAAATAGATCCTGGCAAAGTGATTTTATCTAAAACGCTTCCGATAAACTCAGAAGTTGGTCTTCCTGGCTTAATACCCGGAATGAAACCACCGTTTCTCTTCAGATCATCCGCCATGCTAGACGGGTTAACAGTAATTGCTGTATAGAAGAAAGTAAATGCGATGATCAAAATAGCGAACACCACAGTGTACTGCCATGAATAAGGATTAGAGAAAACATTTGCCACTCTAAGTGCTAAATCACTTTCTTCTTGCCAAATCTGACCAATCAATGTTGGCAGAATCATTAAGGCTTGAGCGAAAATAATTGGCATAACCCCAGCAGCGTTAACCTTTAAAGGTATAAACTGACGCTGGCCGCCATATACTTTACCTCCTACAACCTGCTTAGCATATTGTACGGGAATTCTTCTTACAGCTTGTACTAACGCTACTGTTACGATTACAACACCGAACAATACAAGTATTTCAACTACAGAGAATAATGCTCTGCTTAATCCATTTGTAGTAACAAATTCATACCACGCAGCACCTGGTAGGCTAGAGATAATACCGATCATGATCAACATTGAAATACCGTTTCCGATACCCTTATCAGTAATTTTCTCACCTAACCACATACAGAACATTGTACCTGAGGTTAAAAGAACCATTGAAGAGATCATGAAGAATGTAGGATCGATATTCGGAGAGATTGCTTCACTAGGAATAGTCACTCTCAAATACCCTACACTCTGAGCAAGAGTAACCAATATAGTTAGCACTCTCGTGATCTGAGTCAATTTCTTTCTTCCAGACTCTCCTTCTTTTTGCATCTTCTGGAAACTAGGGACAGCCACAGTCATCAACTGAATCACAATGGAAGCAGAGATGTAAGGCATAATACCTAAACCAAAAATAGAAGCTCTACTAAATGAGCCTCCTAAAAGAGTATTAAGGATACCAAGAATACCACTGTCTGCATCATTCAACATAGTAGGATCTACACCTGGTAGAACCACGAATGATCCAAGTCTGAAAATGACAAGGAATCCTAGCGTAGCCAGGATCCTGTTTCTTAATTCCTCAATGGAAAAAATGTTCTTTATCGTAGTTATGAATTTCTTCATCTGATTACAGCTTTGTAACAGTTCCGCCAACTTTCTCTATAGCTGCCTCAGCAGATGCAGAGAATTTGTGAGCTGTCACGTCTACCTTTGATTTCAATTCGCCTCGGCCTAAAACTTTGATCAAGTCATTTTTAGCGGCTAAACCATGAGAAGCTAATACTTCTACAGTGATATTAGACTCGCCAGACTGATCTGCCAACTGTTGTAGTGTATCTAGGTTAATAGCCTTATACTCTACTCTGTTAGGATTAGTGAAACCGAATTTAGGAACTCTTCTCTGAAGTGGCATCTGACCACCTTCGAAACCAGACTTGGTTTTATAACCTGATCTTGATTTAGCTCCTTTATGACCTCTTGTAGAAGTACCACCTCTACCGGATCCTTGACCTCTACCAATTCTTTTATCTGATTTTGTAGAACCTTCTGCAGGTTTTAATGTATTCAGTTTCATCTTATGCTTCCTTTACAGATACAAGGTGATTTACTTTATCAATCATTCCAGCAATCTGAGGAGTCATTTCAACTTCTACAGATCTGTTGATTTTGCCCAAGCCGAGTGCCTGAATAGTTCTCTTCTGTCTCTCAGGTCTGTCTATGGTGCTTCTAGTTTGTGTAATAATAACCTTCGCCATCTTCTTACCCGTTAAAAACTTTATCTAATCCAACACCTCTTTGCTCAGCCACAGTGTAAGGGTCTCTCATTTGCAATAAAGCATCGAAAGTAGCCTTAACCACGTTGTGTGGGTTTGAAGAACCTTTTGACTTAGCAAGTACATTGTGAATACCCGCTGATTCAAATACAGCACGCATTGCACCACCGGCAATTACACCAGTACCTTCTGATGCAGGCTTCACAAGAACGAAACCACCACCAAACTTACCAAGAGTCTCATGAGGAACAGTACCCTTAAATACTGGAACCTCTACCAAGTTCTTCTTAGCATCATCTATACCTTTAGTGATAGCATCGGTTACCTCGTTAGCTTTTCCTAAACCGTAACCAACAACACCGTTTCCGTCACCTACTACTACAATTGCAGAGAAACTGAACCTTCTACCACCTTTTACTACTTTAGCTACACGCTTAATGGCAACAACTTTTTCTTTCAAGTCGATGTCACTAGCCTTAACTCTGTTCATTTTTTGTGTCATCTCTAATTAAAATTTAAGACCACCTTCTCTGGCACCATCTGCCAAAGCTTTCACTTTACCGTGGTAGATATATCCATTTCTATCAAATACTACTTCACTAATTCCGCTAGCAGCAGCCTTTTCAGCTAACTTCTTACCAACTTCTTTAGCTACTTCAATATTGGTGTTTTTCTTAGCACCAAGCTCAGCAGATGAAGCCGACACTAGAGTGTGTCCTTGCTCATCGTCTATGATTTGAGCGTATATCCTTGTATTGCTCTTGAAAACAGAGATTCTAGGCCTAACTGCCGATCCAGAAATCTTTTTTCTGATACCTCTCTTAATTCTAAGTCTACTCTTACTAATAGCCATGATAACTTTTATTTAGCAGCAGTTTTACCAGCCTTTCTTCTAATCTTCTCACCAACAAACTTGATACCTTTACCTTTGTAAGGCTCAATTTTTCTAAGTGATCTGATCTGAGCAGCTACTTGTCCAATCAATTCTTTATCGCTACTGCTTAGAGTAACAATTGGGTTTTTACCTTTCTCCATTTTGGCATCAGCAGAAACCTCTTGAGGAACCTGAAGATAAATATTGTGAGAGTAACCCAAGTTAAGCTCTAACACATTATTTGCAACAGCGGCTTTATAACCTACACCTACTAGTTCCAACTCTTTGGTGTAACCTGAATGAACACCAACTACCATATTGTTAATCAAAGCTCTGTAAAGACCATGAAGAGACTTATGTCTTTTCTGGTCTGTAGGCCTCTCTATCGAGACAACACCCTCTTCAACAGATACTTTAAAGTCAGGGTCTATCGCCTGAGTCAATTCTCCTTTCGGCCCTTTAACAGTAACCGCTGATGCAGCTACGTCTACAGACACTCCCGAAGGAAGATTAATCGGTTTTTTACCAATTCGTGACATCTATCTATAATCTAGTATACGTGACACAATATTTCTCCACCAATGTGCTGAGTTCTTGCTTCCTTATCGGTCATAATACCTTTAGAAGTAGAAATAATAGCTATACCAAGACCATTCAATACTCTTGGAAGCTCTCCAGCACCAGCGTACTTTCTCAAACCAGGTTTACTGATTCTTTCCAGCTTTATAATCGCTGGCTCTTTAGTACGCGAATTATATTTCAAGGCTATTTTAATCTTACCTTGAACACCATCATCTTCAAACTTGTAGTTCAAGATGTAGCCTTTGTCAAAAAGCACTTTAGTCATCTCCTTCTTCACATTCGAAGCAGGAATTTCGATAACCCTATGCCTTGCTTTAATAGCGTTTCTTAAACGCGTTAAATAATCTGCTATTGGATCAGTCATTTTTAAAATGTTTTACGCCCTTTAGGCGTGTGTACCTTGGCGATATCTCCCAAGAATACCCTTTATAAAATGTTAAATACCTTCCGGCCGAAACCGGCCTGCAAAGGTATTAATAATTTTCAGATATAAAAAGAAAGATTACCAGCTTGCTTTAGTCACTCCAGGTATTTTACCTGCAGAGGCCATCTCTCTAAAAGTTACCCTAGAGATGCCGAACTTACGCATGTAACCTTTAGGTCTACCAGTAAGCTTACATCTATTGTGAAGTCTTACGGGCGATGCGTTTCTTGGCAACTTATCAAGACCCTCGTAATCACCTTCAGCTTTAAGCCTTGCTCTTTTCTCAGCATAGCGAGCTACAAGTTTCTCTCTTTTTCTTTCTCTAGCTTTTACTGCTTCTCTTGCCATAATTAGTCTTGTTTTTTACCAGAAGCGAAAGGCATTCCCATAGCCTTTAGCAACTCATAACTTTCTTCATCAGTATTTGCTGTGGTAACGAACGTAATGTCCATACCAGTGATTTTATTCACTTTCTCGATAGAGATCTCAGGGAAGATAATTTGTTCCTTGATACCTAAAGTGTAGTTACCACGTCCATCGAAACCTTTATCTTTTACACCTCTGAAGTCTCTTACACGAGGAAGAGCGATATTCAAAAGCCTGTCGATAAATTCGTACATTCTATCACCGCGCAATGTAACTTTTGCACCAATTGGCATACCGTCTCTTAACTTAAAGTTTGAGATGGAGTTCTTAGCAACAGTTGGAACAGCCTTCTGACCAGTAATGGTAGTTAGCTCTTCTACTCCTACATCTACCAATTTCTTATCGGCTACAGCAGCACCAATACCTTTGTTAAGTACAACCTTGGTGATTTTTGGCACCTGCATAACGCTGGTGTACTGGAATTTCTCCTTTAGCGCAGGAGCAATCTCCTTGCTATATGTTTCTTTTAATCTCGGACTAGCCATTTTTAATTACCTCCCCAGATTTTTTAGAGTATCTAACAAGTTTTCCATTTTCATCAGCTTTTCTACCTACTCTGGTTGCATCACCTGATGAAGGATCTATTACCATTAGGTTAGAAAGATGAATAGAAGCTTCTGTCTTCTCAATACCACCATTTGGATTGGAAGCCGAAGGTTTAATATGCTTGGAGACAACGTTTACACCTTCTACAATAGCTCTATATTTTGAAGGGATTACCTCAAGAACTGTCCCGGTTTTGCCTTTGCTATTACCAGAGATCACCTTAACGGTATCGCCTTTTCTCACATGAAGCTTTTTCACAACTGTTTGATTCTTATCCATGATTACAATACTTCAGGAGCCAATGAAACAATCTTCATAAATTGCTTTTCACGCAACTCTCTGGCTACAGGTCCGAACATACGAGTACCTCTTGGTTCATCGTTATTATTCAATAACACTGCAGCATTATCCTCAAAACGGATATAAGATCCGTCTTTTCTTCTTACCTCTTTTTTGGTTCTTACGATTACTGCTTTAGAAACAGTTCCTTTTTTGAGGTTACTTGAAGAATGAGCAGATTTTACTGAAACCACAATTTTATCACCTACTGTGGCGTACTTCTTTTTAGTACCACCAAGTACACGAATACAGAGCACCTCTTTAGCACCACTGTTATCGGCAACGCTTAGTCTTGATTCTTGTCTAATCATGATTACTTGGCTCTTTCAATAATTTCTACTAGTCTCCAACGCTTGTTTTTACTCAGCGGACGAGTCTCCATGATCTTCACGGTATCTCCGATACCACAATCATTCTTTTCGTCATGAGCGGCAAATTTTGTTGTTTTCTTAACAAACTTACCATAGATCGGGTGCTTCTCTTTTCTCTGAACAGCTACAGTGATGGTCTTATCCATCTTGTTGCTTGTTACTACCCCGACTCTCTCTTTTCTAAGATTTCTGGTCTCCATGCTCATATTAGTTAGCAAGTTCCTTAGCCCTTAACTCTGTTCTCAATCTCGCGATCAGACGTTTTGAATGTCTGATTTTCATCGGATTTTCAATAGGAGAAATAGCATGTGCAAAGTTTAACTTCTGCAGACCGCTAACTTCCGTATTTATCTTTTCTCTAAGCTCCTCTACAGTGAGCGCCTTGATTTCTGAATTCTTCATAACTATGCCACGTAATCTCTACGAACAATAAATTTGGTAGAAAGAGGCAACTTCTGAGCTGCAAGTCTCAAGGCTTCTTTCGCCAATTCAACATTTACACCAGCTGCTTCGAAAAGCACTGTACCTGGTTTAACAACAGCTACCCAATATTCAGGAGCACCTTTACCCTTACCCATCCTTACTTCAGCAGGCTTGCTAGTAATAGGCTTGTCCGGGAATATTCTAATCCATACTTGGCCTTCTCTTTTCATTGCTCTCGTCATAGCAATACGAGCAGCTTCGATCTGACGGCTTGTAATCCAACCTGGCTCAAGAGACTTGATACCGAAGGTTCCGAAATCCAATGTATGTCCACGTCCGGCCACACCTTTGATGCGACCTTTCTGCATTTTTCTAAACTTGGTTCTTTTAGGCTGTAACATCTTCTCTCCTTTTTACAGTTGGGTTACTTCTTTTTATTACGGTTAGGTCTTCTAGCACCACCTCTACGGTCGCCACCACCCATTTGATTAGGGTTACCAACGTTTGGAGATAAGTCTCTCTTACCGTAAACCTCGCCTTTGAAAATCCATACCTTGATTCCGATTTTACCGTAAACAGTGTCGGCCTCAGAGATAGCGTAATCAATATCTGCTCTTAATGTATGAAGAGGAATTCTTCCTTCTTTGTACATCTCAGTTCTTGCCATTTCAGCACCACCAAGACGACCAGAGCATTTAACCTTGATACCTTGAGCACCTACTCTAACAGCAGAAGCAATAGCTTGCTTCATAGCTCTTCTGTAGGAAATTCTTGCTTGCAACTGCTGAGCGATTGACTCACCCACCAATTTTGCATCTAGCTCAGGTCTCTTGATTTCGAAGATGTTGATTTGAACGTCCTTTCCAGTAAGCTTCTTCAACTCTTCTTTAATACGATCAACTTCTTGCCCTCCTTTACCGATTACAACACCAGGTCTGGCAGTATGAACAGTAATGGTGATTCTTTTGATAGTTCTCTCAATTATAACTTTTGAGATACCACCTTTAGGAATTCGGGCATCGATATATTTTCTGATCTCCTGATCTTCAACCAGTTTATCAGAGAAGTCTTTTCCACCGTACCAGCTAGAATCCCAGCCACGTACAACTCCTAATCTGAAACCAACAGGGTTAACTTTTTGTCCCATCTGTTTTTAATTATCAGTTTCGTTATTTATTACTTCTTCAGCGGTAACCTCGGTTGAATTCTTTGAATCAACTACGATGGTCACATGATTTGATCTTTTTCTAATTCTATGAGCTCTACCTTGAGGTGCAGGTCTTAATCTCTTTAACATTCTGCCACCATCAACGCGAATTTCTTTAATAAAAAGATCTGCGTCTTCAAGTCTCTCATCTTCGTTTTTAGCTTGCCAGTTAGAGATTGCTGAAAGCAACAATTTCTGTAGCCTAGCAGCGCCTTCCTTCGGCTCGAATTTCAAGATGTTCAACGCAGTATTCACGCGCTCGCCTCTGATCATATCAGCGACCATTCTCATCTTACGAGGAGAAGTTGGAACATTGTTAAGTTTTGCAACAGCTTCCATTATCTCTTCTTATCTTTTTTAGCAATGTGACCTCTAAAGTTTCTTGTCGGAGCAAACTCACCAAACTTGTGTCCTACCATGTTTTCAGTAACAAACACAGGGATGAATTTATTTCCGTTATGAACTGCAAATGTGTGGCCGATGAAATCTGGAGAGATCATAGATCTTCTAGACCAGGTTTTGATAACTGACTTCTTGCCAGTTTCTTCCATCGCATCGACTTTGTTTGCCAATCTAAAATCGATATATGGTCCTTTTTTTAATGAACGTGCCATGCTAGATTATTTCTTTTTACCGATTATTAGTCTATTCGAGTATTTCTTAGGAGTTCTGGTTTTTTGACCTTTAGCGTAAAGGCCTTTTCTAGATCTTGGATGACCTCCAGATGATCTACCTTCACCACCACCCATTGGGTGATCTACCGGGTTCATTACCACACCTCTTACTCTAGGTCTTCTTCCTAACCATCTCTTTCTACCAGCTTTACCTAACCTCACGTTCATGTGTTCAGCATTACCTACGGCACCAATAGTAGCCATACATGTAGATAAGATGTTTCTTTGCTCGCCTGAAGGAAGCTTTACAGTAGCGTATTTCCCTTCTCTAGCAACCAACTGAACATATGATCCTGCACTTCTTGCCAAAGCAGCACCTTTACCAGGCTTAAACTCCACATTATGGATAATAGTACCCAAAGGAATTTTTGACAAAGGAAGAGCGTTTCCAACCTCAGGAGCAACAGCTTCACCAGATACAATCTGCTGGCCAACTTCTAATCCTTGAGGAGCGACTATATATCTTTTCTCACCATCCGCGTAATAAAGCAATGCAACTCTGGCACTTCTAGACGGATCGTACTCAATGCTTTTAACTGTAGCCGGCACATCGAATTTATCTCTTTTGAAATCGATAACTCTCAGTTTTCTTTTGTGACCACCACCCATGTAGCGCATGGTCATTTTACCGGTATTGTTTCTACCTCCAGATCTCTTAAGAGGAGCAAGCAAAGACTTTTCAGGAGTTGATGTTGTTACATCAGCAAAGTCTGGAGCTATACGGCCTCTTGTGCCGGGGGTCATTGGTCTTAATTTCTTTACACCCATCTTACTTCAATTAAATGCCGCTATAAAAATCGATTACCTCTCCTTCAGCAACAGTTACAATTGCTTTCTTAAACGAACTTGCTCTACCAGAAATGATTCTGGACTTAGTGTAGCGCGATTTGTCTTTACCCTGATACTTCATGGTATTAACATCTTCTACGGTTACACCGTACATATCTTCTACAGCCTTCTTAATTTCAACTTTATTGGCATTCAGGTCTACAATAAAACCGTACTTACCTTTTTCGTTTAAGGCCGATACTTTCTCAGTTACTAATGGCTTCTTTAAAACACTCATCTTCAGATTACTTTAGAAGGTTTTCAAGCTTTTCAATTGAACTTTCGCTAATCAATAGGCTATCAGCGTTCAACACATCATAAGTGTTCAATGAGTCAGCCGTTGTAATTTTAGCATTCTTCACATTTCTACCTGAAAGCACAACATTCTTGTTAGCCGAATCAGGAAGAACCAAAAGAGTTTTCTTGTCAGCCACAGAAAGGCCATTAAGAACTTTTACGAAATCTTTGGTCTTTGGAGATTCGAAGTTGATATCTTCTAACACTACTAAACCATTGTCTTTCGCTTTATAAGCCAATGCAGACTTTCTAGCTAAAGACTTCAATTTCTTGTTCAGCTTAAAGCTGTAATCTCTAGGCTGAGGACCGAATACTCTACCTCCACCTCTAAATATAGGAGACTTAATACTACCTGCTCTCGCAGTACCAGTACCCTTTTGTCTCTTTATCTTTTTCGTAGAACCAGCAATTTCATTTCTTTCCTTAGACTTATGAGTTCCTTGACGCTGATTCGCCAAGTATTGCTTAACATCTAAGTAGATGGCATGATCGTTTGGCTCAATACCGAAGATATCGTCTGAAAGAGTAATCTTTCTTCCAGTGTCTTCTCCACTATTTTTTAATACTGAAATCTCCATCTTCTTATTTCTCTAGTACTACGATTGAATTCTTAGCACCTGGAACAGAACCACTCACTACGATAAGATTCTTTTCAGGCATTACTTTCATCACTTTCAGGTTCAAAACCTTCACTCTGTCGTTACCCATTCTTCCAGCCATACGAGTACCTTTAAATACTCTAGCAGGATAAGAGGCACCACCAATAGAACCCGGAGCTCTCATTCTGTTGTGCTGACCGTGCGTAGCTTGACCAACACCACCGAAGCCGTGTCTTTTAACCACACCCTGGAAACCCTTACCTTTAGAGGTTCCAATAGCATCAACAAAATCGCCTTCTTCAAACACATCACCCACATTGATGACGTTTCCTAGAACGACTTTATCTTCGAATTCTTCACGGAAATCTCGAAACTCAACCACTTCTTTCTTAGGCGTTGTATTGGCTTTTTTGAAATGCCCTTTCAACGAACTTGGCGTATTTTTTTCTTTACGCTCACCGTAAGCAAGTTGTACAGCTCTGTATCCGTCTGTTTCCTCATTTTTTACTTGCGTAACTACGCAAGGACCAGCTTCTATAACCGTGCATGCGACACTAAGTCCATCGGCACCATAGATGCTAGTCATTCCGATTTTTTTTCCGATTATTCCAGACATCTTTTAATTCTTTTTAAACGCTACAAATCTAGCGCTTCCGAGAAACGGACTGCAAAGATAGGAAATTAATATTCTGCAGCAAACGGCACCGTTAGAATTTCTAAGAAATATTTAGCTAACTGTTTGACTGACAATAAAAAGCCCTCTCTATGCATAAAAAAGAGGCCATTCTAAGCAGAACAGCCTCTCTTAATTTCTCAGTATTATATAATTATACCTTAATCTCTACGTCTACACCAGATGGGAGCTCAAGCTTCATCAAAGCATCTACCGTCTTTGCACTAGATGAGTAGATATCTACTAATCTCTTGTAAGTACAAAGTTGGAATTGCTCACGTGACTTCTTGTTCACGTGTGGTGATCTTAGCACTGTAAATTTCTCTTTTACTGTTGGCAACGGAATTGGTCCGCTAACAATAGCACCAGTTGTTTTCACAGCTCTCACGATCTTCTCTGATGACTTATCCACCAAGTTGTGATCGTATGACTTTAATTTGATTCTTATCTTCTGTGTCATCTTATTAAAAATTTACAGCTTATTCGCCTTTTGTCTTTTTGATCACTTCTTCAGCAATGTTGTTAGGAACAACATCATAGTGAGAGAATGTCAAAGAAGCAGTTGCTCTACCAGAAGACATTGTTCTCAAATCTGTTACGTAACCAAACAATTCTGAAAGTGGCACACTAGCCTTAATTACAGTAGAAGTACCTTTGGTATCCATACCTTTCATAATACCTCTTCTTCTGTTCAAGTCACCAGTGATAGATCCGGTATAATCATCTGGAGTTACCACATCTACAGCCATAATTGGTTCCATCAATTTAGGGGTGGCCTTTCTAGCTGCATCTTTGAAACCAAGTCTTGCTGCCATTTCAAAAGAAAGTGCATCTGAATCCACATCGTGGAATGAACCGTGGAACAATCTAACTTTCATTCTCTCTACTGGGTAACCAGCCAAAGGACCGTTATCCATAGCAGATTTGAAGCCTTTCTCAATTGCTGGGATAAATTCTTTAGGAATTACACCACCAACAATTCCATTAACAAACTGAAGACCTAAACCCTCAAATTCATCATCGGCAGGGCTAAGTTCGAATACGATATCGGCAAACTTACCTTTACCACCCGATTGCTTCTTGTAAACCTCTTTGTGCTCTACTAGTGAGTTAACCGACTCTTTATAAGCAACCTGAGGAGCACCTTGATTAACCTCTACCTTGAATTCTCTTCTCAAACGATCCATGATGATGTCTAGGTGAAGCTCACCCATACCTCTAAGGATTGTTTGACCAGTTTCTTCGTCAGTATTTACTGTCAAAGTTGGATCTTCTTCAACTAGCTTGGCAATAGCCATACCCAGTTTGTCTACATCGGCCTGAGTTTTAGGCTCAATAGCATATCCAATTACAGGATCAGGGAACACCATAGATTCAAGAACAATTCTATTCTTCTCATCACAAAGTGTATCACCCGTCTTAATATCTTTAAACCCTACCACAGCAGCGATATCACCAGCGTGCAATTTCTCAATAGCATTCTGCTTGTTAGCGTGCATTTGGAAGATTCTAGAAATTCTTTCTTTCTTATTAGTCCTTGTGTTGTACACATAAGAACCTGAATCTAGCATACCAGAGTAAGATCTTACAAAGCAAAGACGACCTACGAATGGGTCTGTTGCAATTTTAAATGCCAAAGCAGCAAACGGACCGTTTGGATCTGGCTTTCTTGTAATCTTCTCTTCGGTATCAGGATCGGTACCAACAATGTTATCTCTATCTAACGGTGAAGGAAGAAGCTCCATCACGTAGTTTAACATTGACTGAACACCTTTATTTTTGAAGGCAGAACCACAAAGCATTGGAACGAAGTCCAAGTTAATTGTTGCCTGTCTTAAAGCAGCTAAGATCTCGTCTTTGGTGATTGAATCTGGATCTTCGAAGAATTTCTCCATCAAAGTATCATCATATTCAGCGATGGCTTCCAACAGATACTCTCTGTACTCAGCAACATCATCAACCATATCTTCAGGAATGTCGATCTCGCTATAAGTCATACCTTGATCTTCCTCATTCCAAACAATTGCCTTGTTCTCTACTAAGTCTACCACTCCTTTGAATGTATCTTCAGCACCGATAGGTAACTGAAGAGGAACAGCCTTAGTACCTAACATTTCCTTCACCTGCTTACAAACAGCAAGGAAATCAGCACCTGCACGGTCCATCTTGTTCACAAAACCAAGTCTTGCTACTTTATAGTTATCTGCAAGTCTCCAGTTAGTTTCTGACTGAGGCTCAACACCATCTACTGCAGAGAATAAAAACACTAGACCATCCAATACACGAAGCGATCTGTTTACCTCTACGGTAAAGTCAACGTGACCAGGAGTGTCAATAATGTTAATGTGGTACTCTTCATCTTTATAAGGCCAGAACACTGTTGTAGCAGCAGAAGTAATGGTAATACCTCTCTCCTGCTCTTGCTCCATCCAGTCCATGGTAGCAGCACCATCGTGAACCTCACCAATTTTGTGAGAAACACCTGTATAATAAAGGATACGCTCGGTAGTAGTTGTCTTACCCGCATCAATATGGGCTGCAATACCGATATTCCGAGTTAATCTTAAATCTCTTGCCATGATTTGTTTAGGAATTAAAATCTAAAGTGTGAAAATGCTTTGTTAGCGTCTGCCATTCTGTGAGTATCATCTTTCTTCTTCACGGCACCACCTTCTCCTTTAGAAGCGGCAATGATTTCTCCAGCCAATCTCTCTGTCATGGTTTTCTCGCCTCTCTTTCTTGAGAAAGAAATCATCCACTTAATTCCTAGTGATGTTTTTCTGGCAGGTCTAACTTCGGTAGGCACCTGAAAGGTTGCACCACCTACTCTCCTTGACTTTACTTCGACAGAAGGCATGATGTTACTCAATGCTTTTTTCCAAGTCTCAAGACCATTCTCACCAGTACGCTTTTCTACCAATGCAACTGCATCATAGAAAATTCCGTAGGCAATACTCTTCTTACCGTCCACCATAAGGTAGTTCACGAACTTCGTTACCAAAGTATCTCCGAACTTCGGGTCAGGAAGAATATATCTCTTCTTTGGTTTAGCTTTTCTCATTATTAAATAGTGTTATCTTATTTTTTGTCTTTTGGTCTTTTGGCACCGTATTTAGATCTTCTTTGCAGTCGACCATTTACACCGGCAGTATCCAAAGCTCCACGGATGATGTGATATCTCACACCTGGAAGGTCTTTTACTCTACCTCCTCTAATCAATACAATTGAGTGCTCTTGAAGGTTGTGACCTTCACCTGGGATGTAGGCGTTCACTTCTTTTCCGTTAGTCAACCTTACTCTTGCTACTTTTCTCATAGCTGAGTTAGGTTTCTTTGGAGTAGTTGTATACACCCTAGTACAAACCCCTCTTCTCTGTGGGCAGCTATCCAAAGCTGGAGACTTTGACTTCGAAGTCAATTTCTTACGGCCCTTTCTTACTAGTTGTTGTATAGTAGGCATTTACAGAATTTTAGATTTTATTTCCTAGTTACAAATTTTGGACTGCAAAGGTAGTGAAAGGATTCTTAAGAACAAATAGAGAAAAGTAAATTAAAATCATGACGATGAAGCGATTAAAAGGTAGTCGGGCTATTGAGGATAAGAGAATTTCATTGCCTCCGCATCAATCTGTGCAACATTAGGCGTTCACAACCTTATGTGGTATACTAAGATTTTTGAACCAGATTCTATATCATCTTACGCATTTTGACATAGGCTCCATACTATTGCAAAGGAGGATTAAAAAACAAATTCCAATTTGAAAAAAGAATGAGTGTATAAATTATGACAAGTAATAGGCCAGACCAAATCCTCGTTTTGATTGACTTTCGAATATCAAAGAAAAGACCTGCAACTGAAATAACAACTGCAGTTGGAACCCCGATAAATGCTAAATAAATATACTCCTTAATCATTATTGAAGCGACAATTATAGGAAGACCAATAATCAGCATCAAGGCAAGTATATAATACTGCCCCTTCTGAATGGGACTCGATTCTGTCCGGAATGAATTTATTTCAGAACCTTCCTCCTCCAATTCACTTTCAACGGCTTCCTCAAAATTTGAGTCTTGAGTATCAGAAAAAAGTGGTGTCTCAGGTTGGGTTCGAATCTCTGCTTTTGGAGTAGTTAACTTCTTAAGTTCTTGAATAAACAGTCCTTGATCCTCTTCCAACACCTTAATTCTTGCCTTTAATCTTTTCAAATCCTCATCCTTAGAAGCGCTTATTTTCGAAACCTCACTTACCATACCTTCTCTTTCTTCAAGCTTTCCCCTTAACTCTGACATCTCATCATGCATTGATTTATGTTTTCTATTCAACTGAGATTCAATAAAAGGAACTTGTTCTGATTCTTCTAATTGAGAAAATTGCTCAAGAAACACGTTGTCTGCCATACAACTGAGCATCACCCTTTCATCATTGATACCCATTAATTTAAATTTTTGTGCTGATTGTTGCACAGCCACAGAATGATTAGAGTTTGTATCGAAAGCCGTGCTTGAAAGAGCAGAGATAAATGCTTTTTTATAATCGTCCGTAGGAAGAGGTATAAACCTCAGTAGCTTCCCTAGAAGAAAGCTCGGCAAAAAAAACACTGGCACATAAACTGTTCTATCACTTCTTAGTCTATATTTATCAAACCCTATCAAAGTTTTATCAAGAGTTAATCCATAGTACTTTACATCATTCATTGATACAGCCTTAGTACCTCTTAAAAACAAAATAGCTTCACGCAAGAATACGTCATGTTCTAAGAGATGGTCGTCTTTAGGTTGTTTATAATCTAACCCTTTTTCGACTCTAGTTTCATTTCTAAACTTCTCGTACTCCTTAAATGCACTTGTTTCATTTATTATATGTTGATACCCACTCTCTTCTCTTAGACTTTTAAAGTTCGAGTTATAAATTAATACGCCTTTTTCTTTAAGGGAGGCAATATGATGATCAATAATTTCAGTAGGATGCGGAGTTTCATCACCATACTCTAACTTCTGCTCATAATATTTCTTAGAGAAACCGTCAAGATTACCAGATGATAGCAGGGCACTTATTTGATGCTTAGTGAAACTTGTCCTTGCAATGTTTTTATCAAAATCTTTCTTTTTATTGAGTAATTCTTGACGAGTATCAGGTATATAAGTTAATCTGATGTTTAATTTATGATCTCTAATTATTCTGACAATTTGATTGCAAGCATCATCCTCATCGTGTTTATGCAAATTGAGGATTGAGTATAGAAAGTTGGTATCCAAGAAGACAACCCAATCCATAAAATTAAATTCGCTAGCTCTTTCATAAGTCTCCTTATCCATCCCTAGAGAAAAGAATAATTCAGCCTTGTACGCTAGTTTCTGCAAGTAATCTAAATCATCTGAATTCATCACATCAGTGAAATGCTCGACCAAGTCTGTAAAAACACGTTTTTCATTGGGGCTAAAACTATCAATGAATGGTTTTAATATTTGATGCTTAGTCCTCCTTTCAACCTCAGTCAGTTCACCTGATATAATATTTACTGCTCTTCTTCCATACTCATAGAAGCATTCATACATGTATTGAGTAAATGAAATAAGGATTTTTTTGTGTACCTCTGGAGCTAGATTAGAAGAGTCAATTTCATCAATATACTTCCCTATCCGTTTTTGCCTTTCCTCTTGCCTTAAAGCAATACTTCTGCTATGAGCTCTTAAATCAGCAACTCTTGAATCTGAAAGTTTAAACTTGGCATCTGCTATTCTTTCTAGATTACCCTTCTTTAGCATTTGTGAGGCCACACTTTTTAATTCAGCAGGGTCAAACTGAACGTCAAATTCCAATTTTATAAAATCACAAATAGCAGCTATATCCTGAGGTGAGTCTAGGGTATAAACAACGTATTCAATGAGGTTCGCAAGTGCTTCATCTCTATTTTCCGAAGTAACATAACCAAAAGCCTTAATCAGTTTGGCTAATTCCATATCAATTAGTATTGTGCAAAAAAATAAGAATATAAAAAAAGGGTCGCTTTTGCAACCCTTTCTTTTTCCTATTCATATTTGACTTTAAGCCTCTCCGACTGTACCCCCGAAATTCATCGGAAATTTAGGTGGAGCATCAGCCTGTTTTATCTCTCCGAAGTGATCTTCGAACTTATCGATATTATCCTTCAAAGCATATAACAAGCGTTTGGCATGTTCAGGAGTTATAACAATTCTAGACTTAACCTTAGCCTTTGGCACTCCAGGCATCATCTTTATAAAATCTATTACAAACTCGCTGTTCGAGTGAGCAATCATCGCTAAGTTGACATATTGGCCTTCGGCAACTTCTTCCGACAGCTCAATATTCAATTGGTTCTGTTGCTTTTGCTCGTCCTTTTCAGCCATGGCTTAAAGCTCTACTTTTTGTTCTGAAGACTCAGACTGATAAGCTTCTTGTGCGGCCTCAAGAGTTTCTAATTCCTCTTTATTACCAACAATTAGATTATCATACTCTCTCATTCCTGTACCAGCAGGGATCAAGTGTCCAACAATTACGTTTTCTTTCAATCCGTTTAATGTATCAGCTTTTCCTTTGATAGAGGCCTCGCTCAATACTTTAGTAGTTTCCTGGAATGAAGCTGCTGAAATGAAGCTATCAGTACCCAAAGATGCCTGAGTAATACCCTGCAACTTAGGCTTAGATACAGCTGGTTGAGCGTCTCTTACCTCTACCAATTTCAAGTCGCGTCTCTTCAAGCTCGAGTTCTCATCTCTTAGCTCTCTTGGGCTCACAATCTGACCTGGTTTAAGGTTTTCTGAATCACCTGCATCAGATACAACCTTCATATCAAGGATAGCATCATTCTCTTCCATGAAGACGAATTTATCTGCTACCTGACCAGGAAGGAACTGCGTATCACCAGCATCCATGATCTCTACCTTCTGCATCATTTGCTTCACAATAACCTCACAGTGCTTATCATTGATCTTCACACCCTGAAGTCTGTATACTTCTTGAATCTCGTTCACCAAGTATTCTTGTACAGCAGTTGGTCCCTGAATATTCAAGATATCGTTTGGAGTGATGGCACCATCAGATAATGGATAACCAGCTCTCACAAAGTCATTGTCTTGAACAAGGATGTGCTTAGAAAGTGGCACCATGTACTTCTTCTTCACACCGTCTTTAGACTCTACGAAGATTTCGCGGTTACCTCTCTTAATACCACCATATGTTACTACACCATCGATTTCAGAAACTACAGCTGGGTTAGAAGGATTTCTAGCCTCAAACAATTCTGTTACCCTAGGAAGACCACCAGTAATATCTCTCGATTTACCCATAGTTCTAGGAATCTTAGCCAATGGCTGACCAACTTTCACTTTATCTCCAATCTCTACAGCCAAGTGAGCGCCTACAGGAATGTTGTAAGACTTAGAATCGTCTTTATAGTTTACAACTACCGCAGGGTTCTTATTCTTGTCTTTAGTATCGGTGATTACTTTCTCTCTGTGACCAGTTTGTTCATCGAATACCTCTTTGAAGGTAATACCTTCTTCAATAGCATCGAACTCAATAGAACCGTCAAACTCTGAAAGAATTACAGCGTTATATGGATCCCACTTACAAAGCTCTTGACCCTTTTCTACTTTATCTCCCTCTTTCACCTTCAATACGGCACCGTAAGGAACGTGATTAGAGATCAACACTTTCTTAGACTTAGGATCGATCACTTGGATTTCACCAGTACGTCCCATTACAATGTCAATCTTATTGCCTTCATCGTCTGTAGTAGGAAGTGATCTCAACTCTTCGAATTGAATAACACCATCGAACTTCGCCTGAATCATTGCGTCTACAGCAATGTTCGAGGCAGTACCACCCACGTGGAAGGTTCTTAGTGTAAGCTGAGTACCTGGCTCACCAATAGACTGAGCAGCAATTACACCAACTGATTCACCTCTCTGTACCATTTTATTGGTTGAAAGGTTTCTACCATAACACTTAGAACAAACACCCTTCTTAGACTCACAAGTCAATACAGATCTGATCTCTACTTCTTCAATTGCAGACTCATCGAGTTGTTCAGCAATTTTCTCAGTGAACTCGTCACCAGAAGCAATGATCAATTCTTCTGTAATAGGATCATAAATATCATGAACAGATACTCTACCCAACACTCTTTCAGAAAGAGCTTCTACAACATCTTCGTTGTCTTTTAGGGCAGAAACTGTCAGACCTCTTAATGTACCACAGTCTTCTTCATTAACTACACAGTCTTGAGCAACGTCTACCAAACGTCTGGTTAGGTAACCAGCATCCGCTGTTTTAAGGGCGGTATCGGCAAGACCTTTACGAGCACCGTGAGTTGAAATAAAGTACTCCAATACATCAAGGCCCTCTTTAAAGTTCGAAAGAATCGGGTTCTCAATAATAGCTCCTACAGAACCTGCAAGGTTCTTTTGTGGCTTCGCCATTAGACCTCTCATACCACCTAACTGACGAATCTGCTCTCTTGAACCACGAGCTCCTGAGTGCATCATCATATAGATTGAGTTGAAACCTTGACGGTCTTCCTCCATCTCTTGCATCAATCCATTAGTCAACCTAGTATTCACACGAGTCCAGATATCAATTACCTGGTTGTATCTCTCGTTGTCTGTGATTAGACCCATTAAGTAGTTTTGCCATACAGCATCTACCTCTTCTTTGGCACTTTCAATAAGGCCGTCTTTGTTATCTGGAATGTGGATATCATCTAGACCCATTGAAAGACCACCTTGGTACGCCATTTGGAAACCAAGCTCTTTAATATCATCTAGGAATCTTGCAGTTTCTGCAACACCACAAATATTAACTACATTCTGAATAATCTTCTGAAGCTTTTTCTTGGTCAAAAGTTCATTCACAAAACCTACCTTTTCAGGAACAGTTTGGTTGAATAATACTCTACCAGCCACAGTTTCAATCACCTTCTCTACTAACTCTTCGTTCTCACGAACTTTAGTTTTCACATGAATGTATGCATGCTTAGAAAGCTTACCTTCATTCAAGGCAATGATTACTTCTTCTGCAGAGTAGAATCTCATACCCTCTCCTTCAACCTTGAAGTCGTCAGTACTTCTTCTACCTTTAGTTACATAGTAAAGACCCAAAACCATGTCTTGAGAAGGTACCGTAATTGGATTACCATTCGCAGGGTTAAGGATGTTGTGAGAAGAAAGCATTAGCATACTTGCCTCTAACACCGCATCATGACCTAGTGGTACGTGAACAGCCATCTGGTCACCATCAAAGTCAGCGTTAAATGCTGTACATACTAATGGGTGTAACTGAATAGCTTTACCTTCGATCAGTTTTGGTTGGAATGCCTGAATACCTAATCTGTGCAACGTAGGAGCACGGTTAAGTAGTACAGGGTGTCCTTTCAATACATTTTCAAGGATATCCCAAACCACAGGATCTTTTCTATCAACAATTTTCTTAGCCGACTTAACTGTCTTTACAATACCTCTTTCAATCAGCTTTCTGATAATGAATGGTTTGAACAGCTCAGCAGCCATATCTTTAGGAAGACCACACTCATGGAGTTTCAATTCAGGGCCTACTACGATCACCGAACGACCAGAGTAGTCAACCCTTTTACCCAACAAGTTTTGACGGAAACGACCTTGCTTACCTTTAAGCATATCACTTAAAGACTTAAGTGCTCTGTTTCCATCAGATCTTACCGCATTTACTTTTCTAGAGTTATCGAATAGTGAATCTACCGCCTCTTGAAGCATACGCTTTTCGTTTCTCAAAATCACCTCTGGTGCTTTGATATCTATCAGACGCTTCAAACGGTTGTTTCTAATGATCACTCTTCTATACAGATCGTTCAAATCTGAAGTAGCAAATCTACCTCCGTCTAGTGGAACCAATGGTCTCAATTCTGGTGGAATTACAGGGACCATCTTAATAATCATCCACTCAGGACGATTCTCGATTCTAGTTTTTGCATCACGGAATGCTTCTACTACTCTTAGTCTCTTCAAGGCCTCTGCCTTTCTTTGCTGAGAGGTATCTGTAGCTGCCTGGTGACGAAGTGCGTAAGACATTTCGTCTAACTGCAATCTTGAAAGCAACATTTCAAGACCTTCAGCCCCCATTTTCGCGATGAATTTCTGTGGATCTTCATCATCTAGCATTTGGTTCTCACGAGGAAGTTTATCTAGAATATCTAGATACTCATCTTCAGTTAAGAAATCCATGTAGCTGATGCCTTCCTCTTCTTTGATACCTGGCTGAATTACAACGTATCTTTCATAGTAGATAATCTGATCCAGCTTCTTGGTTGGCAAGCCAAGCAGGTAACCAATTTTGTTAGGAAGAGATTTGAAATACCAGATATGAGCAACAGGAACCACCAACTCGATGTGTCCCATTCTTTCTCTACGAACCTTCTTCTCTGTTACTTCAACACCGCAACGGTCGCAGATAATACCCTTATATCTGATTCTCTTATATTTTCCACAATGACATTCCCAGTCCTTCACAGGACCAAAGATTCTCTCACAGAACAAACCACCCATTTCTGGCTTGTAAGTTCTGTAGTTGATAGTCTCCGGTTGAGTTACTTCACCATGTGAAGACTCCAAAATAGATTCCGGAGAAGCCAAGCTAATAGTGACTTTGTTAAAGTCGTTGTTAAGTTTTCTATTCTTTTTAAATGCCATAGCTTTTTTGATTCAATTGTTGTGGCCGAAGCCAAATAAATATGCCTTAGTCTAAGGTAATTTCTAGAGCCAATCCTCTTAATTCGTGAACCAATACATTGAATGATTCTGGAATGTTTGGCTTAGGAATTGAATCGCCTTTAACGATCGCTTCATAAGCTTTAGCTCTACCAATTACATCATCAGACTTAACGGTCAAGATCTCTTGAAGCACGTGAGAAGCACCGAAGGCTTCTAATGCCCAAACCTCCATCTCACCGAATCTCTGACCACCAAATTGAGCTTTACCACCCAATGGTTGCTGAGTAATCAATGAGTAAGGTCCAATAGATCTTGCGTGCATCTTATCATCAACTAAGTGACCTAGTTTCAGCATATAAGCTACACCTACTGTTACTGGCTGATCGAATTTCTTACCGGTTAAACCATCGTATAAGTATACTCGACCTGCTTTAGGAAGTCCTGCAGCTGATAATTCAGCATCTACTTCTTCCATGCTAGCACCATCGAAAATTGGAGTAGCGTATTTCTTACCCAATTTCTCTCCGGCCCAAGCCAAAACAGTTTCATAAATCTGACCAATGTTCATCCTTGAAGGTACACCAAGTGGGTTCAATACGATATCCATTGGAGTTCCATCCTCAAGGAATGGCATATCTTCTTCTCTAACAATTCTGGCAACAACACCTTTGTTACCGTGACGACCTGCCATCTTATCACCAACTTTTAGTTTACGTTTCTTAGCGATGTAAACTTTTGCAAGCTGCACGATACCTGTTGGCAATTCATCTCCTACTTCAATAGTGAAACGCTCACGCTTGAATTCACCAGCGATCTCATTTCTCTTAATGTTGTAGTTCTTCACCATTCTGATGATAAGCTCATTAGTGTGCTCATCTTCTGTCCATCCGTCAAGATTCAAGTCAGCAATCAGGTTTACTTCTTCCTGAACGCTGTAGTTACTCTCATCTCTGTAGATGTTTTTCTCTGGGAAGAGATTGTTAGAAATATTGTTTCTATTGAATTTAACACCTTTAGAAATAATCTCATCTCCAAACTTATGCTTCACTCCTTGAGAAACTTTGCCTTCAAGAAGTTGAACAAGTTTGTCAACCATCTGATTTCTAACAACTGTTAAGTCTTTGCTGTACTGTGCTTTTAGCACTTCAACCTCTTTCTTAGACTTAGCTCTTAGGTCTTTGTCCTTCTTAGGTCTAGAGAAAAGCTTAGTATCGATAACCACACCTCTTAAAGATGGAGAAGCTTTCAATGAAGCATCTTTTACGTCACCAGCTTTATCACCGAAGATCGCTCTCAAGAGTTTTTCTTCAGGAGTTGGGTCAGTCTCTCCTTTAGGAGTGATTTTACCGATTAGAATGTCACCTTCCTTAATTTCAGCACCAACTCTGATTATACCATTCTCATCAAGGTTTTTAACTGCTTCCTCACTTACGTTCGGAATTTCAGAAGTTAACTCTTCTTCACCACGCTTAGTATCTCTTACCTCTAGCTCATACTCATCGATGTGAATAGAAGTAAAGACATCATCTCTTACAACTCTTTCAGAAATTACAATTGCATCCTCAAAGTTGTATCCTTGCCATGGCATGTAAGCCACTTTAAGGTTTTTACCTAGTGCTAACTCACCGTTCTGAGTAGAATAACCTTCACAAAGCACTTGTCCTTTTTGAACTTTATCTCCTTTAAGCACAATTGGCTTAAGGTTGATAGAAGTGTCTTGGTTAGTTCTTCTAAACTTAATTAGGTCGTATGTTCTATATTCAGTATCAAAGTTCACCAACTCATCTTCTTCAGACTGGTTGTACTTGATAACAATTTTCTTAGAATCTACGAAATGAACTGATCCGTTCTCTTCCGCAATTATTAGCGTTCTAGAATCTCTAGCGGCTCTACCTTCCAAACCAGTTCCTACAATTGGAGCCTCTGGTTTCAATAATGGAACTGCTTGACGCTGCATGTTCGATCCCATCAAAGCACGGTTTGCATCATCATGCTCCAAGAAAGGAATCAATGAAGCCGCTACCGATACAATTTGGTTAGGCGCTACATCCATGTAAGAAAGCTCTTTAGGCTCTACTACAGGGAAATCACCTTCGAATCTTGCTTTAACTCTATCGTTTTCGAAATCACCTTTATCACTAATTGGTGCATTTGCCTGAGCTATGTTGTGAGTATCTTCCTCTTCTGCAGTTAGATACTGAACATTCTCTGACATATTCACTTTACCATTGTTCACCTTTCTATACGGTGTCTCAATGAAGCCCATGCTGTTAACTTTCGCATGTACACAAAGAGAAGAGATCAAACCAATGTTTGGACCTTCCGGAGTCTCAATAGTACAAAGACGACCATAGTGAGTATAGTGAACGTCACGAACCTCGAAACCAGCTCTTTCTCTTGAAAGACCACCTGGTCCTAAAGCAGACATTCTTCTTTTGTGAGTAATCTCAGCCAATGGGTTTGTTTGATCCATGAACTGAGAAAGTTGGTTTGTTCCGAAGAATGAGTTGATTACAGAAGACAAAGTTCTCGCGTTGATCAAATCAACTGGCTTGAAGTCTTCATTATCACGAACGTTCATTCTTTCTTTAATGGTTCTAGCCATACGAGCCAAACCAACACCGAACTGAGCATAAAGCTGCTCACCTACTGTTCTTACCCTTCTGTTAGAAAGGTGATCAATATCATCTACAACTGCTCTTGAGTTGATCAAACCGATCAAGTACTTCACAATTGAAATGATATCTTCTGTAGTCAATACTCTTTTCTCAGAATCGATTTCTAGTTGAAGTTTCTTGTTGATTCTATATCTACCAACTTCACCTAAATCATATCTCTTATCTGAGAAGAAAAGCGACTGTATAATATCTCTTGCTGTTTGCTCATCTGGCGCTTCAGTATTTCTCAACTGACGATAGATTTGCTCAACTGCTTCTTTTTCTGAGTTTGAATTATCTTTTTGAAGCGTGTTATAGATGATAGTGTAGTCTGCAATATTGATATCCTCTCTATGAAGGATTACTGATTCTACATCTGCTTCAATGATTAACTCGATATCCTCTTCAGAAAGTACTGAGTCTCTTTCCAACAACACTTCATTTCTATGAATTGAAACTACTTCTCCAGTATCTTCATCCACGAAATCTTCAACCCAAGTTCTTAGTACCCTTGCTGCCAATTTTCTACCTACCGCCTTCTTCAGCTGAGTTTTGTTGGCTTTAATCTCTTCAGAAAGACCGAAAAGATCTAGGATATCTTTATCTGTACCGTAACCAATTGCTCTTAATAAAGTGGTTACAGGGAATTTTTTCTTACGGTCGATGTAGGCGTACATCACGCTATTCACATCTGTTGCAAATTCAATCCAGCTTCCTTTGAAAGGAATAATTCTGGCCGAATAAAGGGTAGTACCGTTAGTGTGCTTACTCTGTGCGAAGAACACACCTGGAGACCTGTGCAACTGAGATACAATAACTCTCTCGGCACCATTCACTACAAATGACCCCTTCTCGGTCATGTAAGGAATATTACCAAGGAACACCTCTTGCTCAATTGTCTCGAAGTCTTCGTTGTCCTCGTCATTACAAGTTAGACGAAGTTTCGCCTTCAATGGCACTGAATAAGTCAGACCTCTATCGATGCATTCAGACACATCATATTTTGGAGGATCGACCAAATAATCAATGAATTCTAATACGAAGTTTTCTCGTGAATCGGAGATTGGGAAGTTCTCAGAGAACACTTTGAAGAGTCCATCTTGAGTTCTTTTGTCGGCAGGGGTTTCTAACTGAAAGAAATCCTTGAACGACTTAATCTGCACATCAAGAAAATCAGGATAATCCAATACTGATTTAATCGAAGAGAAATTTATTCTTTCTGATTGATTTGCTAGAATAGCCAAGGCCGTATAATTTTTGTTTTCAATAATTCAAATTGCACCTGACCGGTGCTGGTAGGAGTTAGACACCTCCCAAGTGTGTACAAACAGGAAAAGACCCGTGATCCCGACCCCTCTAAAGAGGGACTGAGACCAGGGCCTGATCCTTGCCATAATTACTTATGGCTGTTCAAATTACTTAAGCTCTACTTCAGCGCCAGCTTCTTCTAGTTGCTTCTTAAGCGCTTCTGCTTCGTCTTTAGCAACTCCTTCTTTTACAGCTTTAGGAGCGCTGTCTACGATTTCTTTTGCTTCTTTCAATCCTAGGCCAGTAAGTTCTTTTACAAGCTTAACAACAGCAAGTTTAGATCCACCTGGAGCGTTCAATACTACATCGAATGAAGATTTCTCTTCAGCAGCACCTTCGCCATCACCACCAGCAGCAGGGCCAGCTACAGCTACAGCAGCAGCTGCAGGTTCGATACCGTATTCTTCTTTAAGGATATCAGCAAGTTCGTTTACTTCTTTCACAGTAAGGTTTACCAACTGTTCTGCGAATTCTTTCAAATCTGCCATTTTATTAATTGTTATAAAGTTTTAAATCTTAGTTAAATAATTAGTTCTCACGTTCAGACAAAGTCTTAAGAATACCAGCCAATTTGCCACCTGCACCTTGAAGTCCAGAGATAACATTTTTAGCAGGAGATTGTAGTATGGTGATAACTTCACCAATAAGCTCAGCCTTCGACTTAAGCTGGCTCAACATATCTAAATTCTCTTCTCCAATAAAAAGATCAGTGTCGATGGAAGCGCCTTTTAACACTGGAGATTGTCCGCCCGATTTTTTTCTAAATTCCTTGATTAATTTTGCTGGTGCGTTAGCATCCTCACCTGAGAACATAACACCAGAAAAACCTTTTAATACTTTCTCATCGAAAGGGGTATAGTCAGAATCCATCTGCTCCAACGCCTTAGCGATAAGTGTATTCTTTACAACTTTGTACTCGATACCTTTATCGAAGCACAGTCTTCTCAATGAGTTGGTCTGAGCAACCGACATTCCGGAAGCATCAGTGATGTAGAAGTTCATATTGGCTGAAAACTTTTCTACCAACTCGCCTATTACAACTGCTTTTTCTTCTCTAGTCATGATTATAATCCGGAAATAGAGTTTTTATCAACTTTCACACCAGGGCTCTGAGTTGTAGAAAGGTTGATACTTTTAAAGTATGTTCCTTTCGCAGATGCAGGCTTCAACTTAGAGATAGTCTGGATTACTTCATTTGCGTTGTCAGCAATTTTCTCAGGAGAGAAAGAAGCTTTACCAATACTTGTATGAATGATTCCGTACTTATCTACTTTGAAGTCGATTTTACCACCTTTTACATCTTGAACTGCTTTACCCACATCAAGAGTAACTGTACCCGCCTTAGGGTTTGGCATCAAACCTCTAGGACCTAGTACTCTACCTAAACGACCTACTTTCGCCATCACAGTTGGCATGGTGATAATCACATCGATATCTGTCCAACCACCTTCAATTTTAGCAATGTAATCGTCAAGTCCAACGTAATCAGCACCAGCATCTTTAGCCTCTTGCTCCTTATCTGGAGTACAAAGCACCAATACTTTCACTTCTTTACCAGTACCATGTGGAAGGGCAACAACGCCTCTTACCATTTGGTCTGCTTTACGTGGATCTACACCCAATCTAATATCAATGTCTACTGATGCATCGAAACTTGCAGAGTTTACCTCTTTAATGATTCCTGCAGCCTCAGTTAGCGCATATAATTTTGTTGGGTCATATTTACTTAAAGCCTCTTTTTGCTTTTTAGTTAACTTTCCCATGTGTTAAATCTTTAGTTTTCCCAAGGGGCTTTACCTGAAACCTTCAATCCCATACTTCTTGCTGTACCAGCCACCATTTTCATGGCAGACTCAACAGTAAAAGCATTTAAATCCGGCATCTTAACCTCAGCAATCTCCTTAACTTGATCCCAGGTTACACTTCCAACTTTTACTCGATTTGGTTCAGAAGAACCTTTCTTTTGTTTAGAAGCTTCCATCAACATCACCGGTGCTGGAGGAGTTTTAATTACAAAATCAAAAGACTTATCAGAATAAATAGTAACGAGAACAGGTAGAACCTGACCCATTTTATCCTGAGTACGTCCGTTGAATTGCTTACAAAACTCCATAATGTTAAGTCCCTTTGAACCCAAAGCAGGACCTACCGGAGGAGAAGGATTGGCTTGGCCACCCTTGACTTGCAACTTCAGATAACCAGAAATTTCCTTAGCCATCTTAATCTTGTTTTTCGACTTGCATGTAACTTAATTCAACGGGGGTATTTCGACCGAAGATCTTAACCATTACGTTAAGCTTTCTTCTTTCCTCGAAAACCTCCTCAATAGTACCCGTAAAACCACTAAAGGGACCGTCCATAACTTTAACGGTCTCTCCAACTATATATGGAGTATCTAGTTGTTCGTCAAACTCATCAATTTCCTCGACCTTACCTAAGATACGATCGACTTCACCTTGACGCAAAGCAACTGGCGGAGTGGAAGCATTGCCAGCTGAATGACCTAAGAACCCTATGATACCAGGTATATTCTTAATTAAATGAACGACTTCACCGTTTGATAAATCGGCCTGAACCATGATGTAACCAGGGAACATATTTCTGTCTCTTGACTTCTTCTTACCATTTCTGATTTCAAAAATCTTTTCAGACGGAATAAGTACTTGAGGAATTTGCTCAGAGAAATTCTCTTGAACAATCTCGTTATCGAGATACTCCTTCGCCTTACGCTCCTGGCCCGACACAGCCCTAACCATATACCACTTCAGTTCTGACATCGCTCCTTATATTATAGGTTATAAAACCAATCCATGATAGTATCGAACCCTAAATCGATTAAACCGATCACTAGGGCGAAAATCAAAGAGGCCACTAAAACTAATACAGAACTACTCTGGAGCTCTGATAGCTTAGGCCAACTTACTTTGTGTCTCATCTCATCGTATGATTCACTCACAAAGGATACTAATTTACTCATTGGTTTTACTCCTTAATTTTTGCACGGGTGGTAAGATTCGAACTCACGACCTTTGGTTTTGGAGACCACTGCTCTACCAACTGAGCTACACCCGTTTGTTAATGATTTTCAGACAGCAGAATGAAAATCAGTACTTTACAATATTTTAAAAAGCTTTTCTTTCCGAAAAACCATAACACAGCCGCATGAGTAGTGACCCAAAACGGGCTGCAAATGTAGACAAATTTATTTAACAGAACAAACGCGCTTCCGAAAATTCCGAAAACGCGTTTGTCTTAAATATATCTATTATTAGATGATTAGTCTAAGATCTCAGTAACCTGACCAGCACCTACGGTTCTACCACCTTCTCTGATAGCGAAACGAAGACCTTTGTTCAACGCAACAGGCTGAATCAAGTTAACTTCGATTGTTACGTTATCACCTGGCATTACCATTTCGATATCTGCTGGAAGTTTAATCTCACCAGTTACGTCAGTAGTTCTTAGGTAGAACTGAGGACGGTACTTGTTAAAGAATGGAGTGTGACGTCCACCTTCTTCTTTTGATAGAACGTAAACCTCTGCTTTGAAGTGAGCGTGAGGAGTAATTGAACCAGGCTTACAGATAATCATACCTCTTTTGATATCAGATTTCTCGATACCTCTAAGAAGAAGACCAACGTTGTCACCAGCTTCACCTCTATCCAAAATCTTACGGAACATCTCAACACCAGTAATGGTAGACTTAAGGTTTTCAGCACCCATACCGATAATATCTACAGGGTCACCTGAGTTGATAACACCACTTTCGATTCTACCAGTAGCAACAGTACCACGACCAGTGATCGAGAATACGTCCTCAACAGGCATCAAGAAGTCTTTGTCAGTAAGACGCTCAGGAAGTGGAATATAATCATCCACAGCAGCCATAAGCTCTTCGATCTTACCTACCCACTTGTCATCTCCGTTCAAACCACCAAGAGCAGAACCTTGAATAACAGGAATATCATCACCAGGGAATTCGTAGAAAGAAAGCAATTCTCTTACTTCCATTTCAACTAATTCTAAAAGCTCTTCATCATCAACTAAGTCAACCTTGTTCATGAATACAACTAGCGCAGGTACACCTACCTGACGAGCCAAAAGAATGTGCTCTCTAGTTTGAGGCATTGGACCATCAGTAGCCGCAACTACTAGGATCGCACCGTCCATCTGAGCTGCACCAGTTACCATGTTCTTAACGTAGTCAGCGTGACCTGGACAGTCAACGTGAGCATAGTGCCTGTTTGCAGTTTGATATTCAACGTGCGAAGTATTGATAGTGATACCTCTTTCTTTCTCTTCAGGAGCGTTGTCAATTGAAGAGAAGTCTCTTAGTTCAGCAAAACCAGCTTTTGCAAGAACTGTAGTAATCGCTGCAGTTAAAGTGGTCTTACCGTGGTCAACGTGACCGATAGTACCAATATTAACGTGCGGCTTGGAACGGTCAAAGGTTTCTTTAGCCATGATTGTAATTAGTTAATATTAATGTTTATATAATTCTAAAATCAGTCACCCATTTTGGGCACCATATTCAATTCCTCTTGGAGCCAATGACGAGATTTGAACTCGTGACCTCTTCCTTACCAAGGAAGCGCTCTACCCCTGAGCTACATCGGCTTAAATAGCTTTAAGCTCTAAGTTTCATGTTAGAAGTAACGGAACTTAAAACTCAAAACTTTGAACTCAAAGGTTTGAGCGGGTGACGAGGCTCGAACCCGCGACCTACAGCTTGGAAGGCTGTCGCTCTACCAACTGAGCTACACCCGCTTTTAAACTACACACCAAACCTCAAAAATCAATCCCTGACTAGCAGGGATTTGATCTATGATTTTGACGTTAGTCTTGGTGGGGGGAGAAGGATTCGAACCTTCGAAGTCATAAGACAACGGATTTACAGTCCGTCCCAGTTGGCCGCTTTGGTATCCCCCCGAATCAATCTTTAAAAGAACGATTTAAATAGCCTTTACGCGAAAGGGAATGCAAAATTAGACCCTTTTTTATATTAATCAAACAATTGCCACAAAAAGATAATTCTTTTTCTACCTCTTTATAAATATCAGTCTGAGACTCAGCAAACAAGCATTTATAAAAGGTGAAAATAATAGTTAAACATTCGCAAAAGTCTCAAGTGGTTTACTCTCTCACAATAAAAATAGTTACCTATATTTGTGCGATTTGGAACGGTGAATTTTTCACTTTCCTTTAAGTCTCAGAACAAACCTGAATTGATGTATCGCACGGAAACTGCTGCTGGAGATCAAGTCGAAATTTCTTTTGAAGGCAACAAGCCTTTATTTAATGGCTCTCCTATTAATTGGTCTCTTATAGAAGAAAAAAGTAAGAGATACCTTATATCTAAAGACCACAAGAATTTCAAATGTGAAGTTCTTAGTTTGGATCAACTCACCAAAACGGTGGAGATTAAAATCAACAAGAACATTTACACCATTAGCCTTAAAGACAAAATGGATGTTTTGCTAGAGCAAATGGGTATAGACATGGTGGCTGCTAATGTGGTAAATGATTTAAAAGCCCCTATGCCAGGCCTTGTTCTTGAAATACCAGTTTCGGTAGGTCAAGAAATAAAGAAAGGCGACCAGCTCATTATTTTGGAGGCTATGAAAATGGAGAACGTACTAAAAGCCGTTGGTGATGGCGTTGTAAAGAGCATTGAAGTAGGCAAAGGAGATAGCGTAGAAAAGAATCAAGTACTTATAAAGTTTTAACAATAGATGTCTTATAAAAGGATATTACTAAAACTGAGCGGAGAAGCTCTAATGGGTGACCAGAATTATGGAATTGACTCTAAGAGGCTCGAACAATACGCTTTGGAAATTCAAAGGGTGAAAGAGCAGGGAGTTGAAATTGCCATAGTTATTGGTGGTGGCAATATATATAGAGGCGTTCAGGCTGAAGCTTCAGGAATTGACAGAGTTCAGGGAGACTACATGGGCATGTTAGCTACAGTAATTAACGCTATGGCTATTCAGAGTGCATTAGAAAAGCACGGAATGTACACAAGGCTGATGTCGGGAATCAAAATGGAGGCTGTTTGTGAGCCATTCATTAGAAGAAGAGCAGTAAGACACCTAGAAAAAGGCAGAATAGTTATTTTTGGTGCTGGTATTGGCAACCCTTATTTCACAACAGACTCTACCGCCAGTTTGAGGGCTATTGAGGTTGAAGCTGATGTTGTACTGAAAGGAACTCGTGTAGACGGTGTTTACTCTGCCGACCCAGAAAAAGACCCTTCGGCCGTAAGGTTTGAGAAACTTAGTTTTGATGAAGTAATTCAAAATGGTTACAGTATCATGGATATGACAGCCTTTACGCTTTGTCAAGAAAACAATGTGCCAATCATTGTTTTTGACATGAATAAACCTGGAAACCTCGAGAGACTGGTGACAGGCGAAGAACAAGTAGGAACGCTTATTAGTTAAAGAATATCATGGAAGAGATTGAGATATATCTGGACGCTGCCCGAGAAATGATGGAAAAGGCAGTAGTACACACAAAAGCAGAACTTGCTAAAATTAGAGCAGGCAAAGCTATGCCTAGCATGCTAGATGGCCTCAGAGTTGAGTATTATGGAAACCCAACACCTGTTAGCCAAGTAGCTTCGGTATCTACCCCAGATGCCAGAACCATTTTTATTAAGCCTTGGGAAAAAGCTATGGTTGGCGAAATTGAAAAGGCCATCATTAACAGTGATTTAGGTTTAAACCCTCAAAACGATGGAGAGAATATTATCTTAAATATTCCACAACTCACTGAGGAAAGAAGAGGCCAACTAGCAAAACAAGCTAAAGCTGCCACTGAAGATGGTAAGATTAGCATAAGAAATGCTAGAAAAGAAGCTAATGACGAACTTAAAAAACTTCTAAAGGACGGAGTTTCTGAAGATGCCGTTAAAGGAGCTGAAGAAGAAGTTCAAGAGCTTACCGATAAGTTCGTTAAAAAAATGGACGAGCTTTATGAGCACAAGGAAAAAGAGATAATGACGGTGTAAATGTGGTAACCTCTAATCAAAAACTTAAAAGCACTCTAGTAGTGCTTTTTTTTATTTAAAAATATACGTTTTTAAAAACTGCTCTGAAGAAAGCACCGGAATCTCAGCAAAGTAAAAATCATCAAGGTTTTCTGTTACAATACATTTGCAGCCAGCCTCTACCGCTGCATAATACTGAAAACCATCTTCTACATCCTGCACCTTTGGATTTAACAAAGCTTTATTAACCGCTGCTTTATCAATTTTGGCAATTGAAAGGTGTTCGTAGATAAGCGCAAGTTTCTGCTTAGCCATTTGCTTACCTGATTTTTTTGTAGCGAAATAAAAACCAATTGCTAAGCACAAAGGGCTCGTGTATAACTCTACTCCTTTCAAGCTTCCCGAAGAAAGCACTCTAGAAGAATAAGTAAAAAGTGGATACTCTTTGTTCAGTACCGAAACAATCACATTTGCATCTACAAAAGCTTTTAGCATTACTTCTACTTCTTCTCGTAGAAATCTGACTTAGGGATTTTTCGCGACTTGGTATGATATTCGGCCTTACCTTCGGCAACTTCGTTTACCCAATCTGCAATTGGCAAACTGTCTAAGGACTTATAATCCTTAGATACGATTTGACTATACAGGTATTCTGTAAGGCGAGACAAACTGATATTATGTTGCTCAGCAAATGCTTTTGCTGAAGATATTACTTCCTTGTTGAAACTGAGTGTAACCTTTGCATCCATAACTCTAATGTTATACGACAAAAATATAATTTTTATACGTAAAAAAAAGAAGCTTGGTAAAGTCACTTGCGATTCGCCTCCTTTACCTACCAACTCAACACCAATAATTCACAACTCGTTACAAAAAAATTTTCTACTAACAACCTCTTCACTATCTATACCTTGTGAAGGTATCAAACTCATATTTTCTCTATTTGTATAAAATACCATTTTAGTCAGATTCATTTTTTATACATTTAATGAATAAATAGAATCCTATGAAAGGAACCAACTTAGGAGAGTTTGAAGAGATAGTACTATTAACCATTGCTGCCCTTATGGAAGAAGCCTACAGCGTAGCAATATGTGACGAAATAGAAAAGGTTACTGGGAGAAAGGTAAAGCTAAGTGTAGTTCATGCCGTGCTTAACAGATTGTCAGATAAAGGTTATGTGCAATCTGAGCTCGGTGCCCCTACTAAAGAACGTGGTGGACGCAGAAAGCGCTTCTTCTATGTTACGCATGCGGGCAAAGTTGCACTAACAAAATCTAAAGAACAGCGAGACCAATTGTGGAGTCTTATCCCAAGTTTCAACCTAAAATTTACTTGAAGAATAAAAAGACCATACCGCCAAAATGGGCCGATCGCTTTCTAGAGTGGTACTGTAAGCCTTCGTTATTTGAAGACTTACAAGGCGACCTTTATGAACACTTCTACAGGCACATAGAAGATAAGGGAATTAGAAAGGCCAAGCTCATTTTCGTGTTGAACGTCTTTAAATTCTTCAAACCTTATACAGTCAAAAAACTCAATTTTCTGAATAAATTAACTCAATTCATCATGTTCAAGAATTACTTCAAAACCTCTTTTAGGAGCATTGCTCGAAACAAACTGTTCTCCTTTATCAATGTATTTGGCTTGGCGGTAAGCATGTCGGTATGTCTCTTAATGATCACCCTACTTACTGAAGTTAAAAGTTACGAGAAGTTTCATGCCGATGCTTCCGACATATACAGGGCAACCAATTTATATCAATACCTGGAAGAGGAGCCTAACCTTTTTGCCTCTACCTCAATCATTGCTGGTAAAAGAATAAAGGAAGAAATTGCTGGAGTCGAAGCTGCCACCATTATGCGAAGAAACTTTGCAGGCGATTTTGAAAATGACAATCAGAAGTTTGCCCTCAGAGGTATTTGGGCCGATGAAAGCTTCTTTGACGTTTTCTCCTTCGAAGTAATTTATGGAGACAAAGACCAAGCATTGACCAACCCAAAGTCTCTGGTTATTACAGACGAAACTGCTCTAAAAATATTCAATCAACTCAATGTTGTTGGAGAGACTTTGTTGAAGGGAGATGAACCATATCAGGTTACTGCAGTGGTAAAAACGCCACCATTCAACTCGCATATTAAGTTTGAGGTTATTGGGTCGTTTTCAACACTAGATCAGGCTCAAATGCAGAGAAACGCTACAGGTTGGTTGAGCTGGCAAAACATGTGGATGAACTACACCTACTTTAAAGTAGCCGATGGACAGTCAATAAAGAACATTCAAGCTGCTCTTGACAAAATAAGTATCGACCAAAACTCAAGAGAAAAGTACACCTCTATTCAATTGGGAGCTCAACCTATACTAAAAATAATGACAGGACCGCAAATATCTAACAGCCTCGGCATGAATATGGGAAGTGAAACATTATGGATCTTAGGCATTCTATCTTTTGTGGTTATTCTATCTGCAGGCTTTAACTATACCAACCTCTCTATAGCGAGGTCTTTAAGAAGAGCCAAAGAAGTTGGAATTAGGAAAGTGGTTGGCGCAAAACGGGGGCAAATATTCTCGCAGTTCACAGTTGAGGCCTGCATTATCTCCATCTTTTCACTCATACTTGCCTATGGAGGGTTTCTACTAATCAAGCCATTATTCTTAAGCCTTAATCCTGAAATGTCTAGGATGCTTCAGCTCAAGTTAGAACCAATTACAATTATCTATTTTGTGCTGTTCGCAATTCTTGTTGGCTTCGCTGCTGGTTTGCTCCCGTCTTTAGTGCTTTCTAAACTCAAGGCTATACAGGTTTTAAAAACCACTTCCAACACCAAGCTATTCTCTAGTGTAAGCCTTAGAAAAGCGCTGATAGTTATTCAGTTCACGTTGACCCTCGGCTTCATTATTTCTGCTAATGTGGCTTATAATCAATTCAAATACTCCGTGAATTTTGACAAAGGATTTAACGGGGAAAACATAATTACAATTGGCCTAGCAGGCAATGACCCAGAACAAGTAAAGACTCTATTTGAGCGAATTCCGGAAGTAGAACAAATATCTATGGCTGCCATGGTTCTTGGCACAGGAGAAAGATGGGGAGACGATTTGAAATACAAAGACCCGCTTGACTCTACCACCATATATTACTCTTCGGTAGACCAGAACTACATCCCTATGCTGAAGCACAATTTAATTGCTGGTAGCAACTTCCTTAGAACACCAACATCTGATAATGAGTCCGAGATAATTGTGAATGAAACACTTTTAAAAAGATTCAATATTGGTACGCCACAAGAAGCTATTGGAGAACAGGTACTTGTAGGTTCTAACAAGCTCACTATAATTGGTGTGGTTGAAGACTTCCATTATGCCCCCATTAACGAACCAATCGAGTCTTTCGGCTTTAGGCAAAACCTAGAAGATATTCAATTGCTTAACCTTAAAGTGAACAGCACTAACCTTGTGGGCACAATGGATAAACTGAGAGCTGCCTGGGAAGGCTTTGACGAAGTTCATCCTTTTGAATCTCGTTTTCACTCAGAACACATCGCAAGAGCCTACGACACTTATGAACTCATGTTCACGATTGTAACCTTCTTAGCTTTTGTAAGCATTTCTATTGCATGTTTAGGCCTATTAGGAATGGGAGTTTATACAGCAGAAACGCGCATGAAAGAAATTAGCATCAGAAAAGTGCTAGGAGCATCAGAAAGCAGTCTTATACAGTTATTAGTGAAGGGCTTTATGTATTTACTTCTCATTGCCGCAGTTATTGCCATCCCAGCCACCTACTATTTGTTCGATAGTATAATCTTAGCCGATCAAGCAAACAGAATCTCAATTGGTCTTAATGAAATGGGACTAGGTGTTCTATTTATATTCTGTATTGGGTTTTTAACCATTAGCTCACAAGTTTGGAAAGCCGCCAAGGCCAATCCTTCTTCTACATTAAGGAGCGAGTAAATGACCGAATAATCCGAGCTAATGCGTAAGCTCTTACCTACACATTAAACAACATAAATAATGGCGATCAGTCTTGAATCGCCATTTTGTTTTATTGAATGTTATATATTTAATCCATTTAGTCTTCATTTAAGAATTTAATCCCTATATTTCATCTCCATTTAAGAATTAAATAAAATGAAAGGCACTTACTTAGGCGAATTTCAAGAGGTAGTACTTCTCACCATTTTGGTGTTAGAAGGTAATGCTTATGGGGTAAGCATTCAGGAAGAAATTGAAAAACGTACGGGCAGAAGCGTAAGCCGCGGGGCATTGCATACCGCCCTGACCCGATTAGATGAAAAAGGGTTCATCAATTCCGAATATGGTGGTGCAACAGCAGAAAGAGGCGGCCGTAGGAAACGTTTCTATCAGGTAACCAACCTTGGCAAAAGCGCGCTGGAAGAAGCCAAGTCTTTAAGAGAAGACTTGTGGAGCAGCGTTCCAAAAGTGGCACTTCAAAAAATTCAAGGATAATGGAGAACAATAAAACACCACGATTCTGGACGAAAATCTTCAAATGGCTGTGCCATGACAGCCTATTTGAAGAACTACAGGGAGACTTAGAAGAGTCATACATTAACAACACCAATACCAGAGGAGAAAGAAAAGCAAAAGCTATCTACAGGAAAGAGGTTTTGAAGATGGTGAGAGGAAGCGTTATCCAAGCTAAACTTCCTATTCCTAAAAAACTCAAGCTCTCTCTTTTCCGAATGCATTTCATATTAAGCCTAAGAAGCATTAAGAGAAATACCTCTTTCACTATTCTTAATGTAGTTGGTTTTGCTGCAGCTATTAGCGTCTGTCTATTTATAGCCAACACAATTCTTACGGCTTATCAGCTAGACAAAAGCTTTACCAACAAAGAAAATATTTACAGGATAAGCACACATATCCATGACAGGGACGGTAGCCAGTTCACATCTTATAGCCCTGTTTATCTGTATGGCTATTTGAACACCATTCTACCAGAAGCAAAGCGCACTACTGGTTTTAAAGAGTTAAATCGTAGAATGAGCTTTAGAGGCAGGGATATAGACATCAGCAGTATTGAAGCCAGTCCTAACTTTCTAGAACTACTCGACTATAAAGTTTTAGAAGGGGCTATTGAAACGGTTATTGAAAACCCTTCGCATATAGCTTTAACCAAAGATTTCGTAGACAAATACTCACTTGGGCCTGACCTTATTGGAAAAGACTTTGGCGGACATATTATATCAGCAGTGCTTGAATCGCCAAAACTCACATCACACTTAGGTTTTGAGTGGCTTAACTATAATGATCAACTCGATTATGTTCCACCCGTAGAGCTGAAATACGAGTATTATGTCGATCGCTCACGTGTCAATTATATAGAGATACATGATAATGCTGAAATAGAAATCATTGAAGAAAAACTGAATAGGTTTGCTTCCAACATCAACGATACATTAGATACCAAATCTTATAAGTTTCAACTCGAAAATTTGGCAACTCTTGGGCTATCTAAGGCCTCATTATATCAGTCAGACTTATTGACTAGCGAAGGCATTGAGGTTATGCTCATTTTCATTTTAATAATGACTGTAATAGCCTCTATCAACTACACCAATCTTGCCAGTGCTAAAGCTATGCATAGACTTAAGGAAATTGGTGTTCGAAAAGTAATTGGAAGCAAAAAATCGCATATACTCAGTCAATTCCTTATTGAGACAGGTTTATTAGGCCTCTTAGGATTAGGTCTTGGCTTCCTTATCTACTTTTGGTTTTCAAAAGATGTAGGTGACTTAATTCCTTTTGGATTCAACCCACAAATTTCGGCACCAACCATTCTAGTTTTTATCATCACAGCCCTGCTTGTCTCCTTAATAGCCGGAATTGTACCTGGCATCTTCTTATCAAAGATTTCTCCTTTGAATTTGTTCAGACCTAAAATATCTAAGAAAAGCTTTAGCCTTCACACCTTAAGAAAGGTTCTATTAGTAATACAGCTTACGGTAAGTGCCTTTGTTTTTGTTTTTGGAAGCTTATTCTGGAAGCAATACGATACTTATCAAAGTGAAGAGCTGAGTATGGACATACGTGATACATATATGCTAGATTTTGACTGGCCAGACTCTACCAAACATTTGAGAGCTTTAAAGAATGAAATAGATAAAATTCCTGAAGTCGAAGCCAGCAGTTTTATGTCTAAACTGATTCCGATAGATGACGTCAATGGGCTTATGATGATCAAAACGGAGAGTGAGTCAGACTCTATTCTCACCTCCATCTCTTGGGCAGACACCTCATTTCTTCATACCCACCAACCAGAAATGAAACTACTAAATGCATCTATCATTAAAAACAATAGCTCATCGATGTTGGTCAACCAATCTTTGCTAGATCAATTGAACATTCCCCTAGAGTCTGCCTTAGGTACAATCATCAAGTCTGGAGAGAACTTACACCCTATTGCTGGGGTATTTGAAAAATCCATCAGCACCAACTACAGCCCTATTGTTTCTGTTGGAAAAGAGAATGGAGATAACTTTTCTGAAACTGTAATCTTAAAACCTAATTCCATTAATAATTTACTCATAGTAAAGGTCAATAATCAAGAAAAGAGCTTTGATAAAATTGAAAGTGAGTTTTTAAATCTATTTCCTGAAAAGCAACTCACCTTCAGGTCAATTGAAAGCCTTGCCAGAAATAGATACTCGGAATTAAGGAATGTATTGAAAATATTCACCTATGTGTTCTTGTGCATAATTTTGATAACACTTATGGGGCAAATGGGCATGGCCATATTCAACGCTAACATAAAAGCTAAAGAGATTGGAATCAGGAAAGTATTGGGAGCTTCTGTACCTCATTTAAGCTTCAACCTTGTTAAAGGAACCTTAACACAAGTCATCATTGCACTGCTCATAGCCATCCCGATAGCTACATTATTATTCAAGAACGCAATGGGAGATTATAGAAACCCCATCCCACTAACACCTCAACTCTATTCCTCCATTATACTAATATTCGTGTTGATTATAGTTATAACGGTTGTTACACTCATTGTACCTAGAGCAAAGGCCAATCCCACAGAATCTCTGAGAAATGAATAGTCAGCCACCTAAATATTTCACTCGCCTTCTAAAATGGTTTTGCCATTCTAGTCTGTTTGAAGAACTGCAGGGCGACTTAGAAGAATCATTCAATAAAAACACCAATACCAGAGGAGAAAGAAAAGCAAAAGCTATCTACAGGAAAGAGGTTTTGAAGATGGTGAGAATGTCGGCAATAAAGATTGAATTGAAACTTCCGAAATTTATTCATACTTCCCTTCTGAAGTTTCACTTTCTATTGGCTTTCAGAAACCTGAAGCGGAACAAAGTTTTTAGTGCCGTCAACATTTTTGGATTGGCGGCTGCACTTACTATCTGTTTGTTTGCGGTGAACATGATCTATACTGGATATCAGTATGACAAAGATTTCAAAGATGTGGATAGACTATATAGGATCACTACATCGGTAGAAAGCCCTCATGGCAAAACAAAATGGGCCACCTCCTCTTTTGCCCTGAAATGGTACTTAAACTCAATCCCTCAAATTGAAGCTTCCTCCATCATACTAACCAATATGTACGAGTATTTTGAGGTAAATGGTCAGGACATTTATATAAATGGCTACCCTATTGACCGGGAATTTCTCGACATGTTCAACTTTGAAGTGATCGAAGGCAATCCTTATGATCTATTCAATGATCTACAGTCAGTAGTTATAACCGACCAGCTAGCTCAGAAGGTTTTTGGCGATGAAAGTGCTATTGGCAAACAAACTAAATCTGGAGCCATTGTTCGAGCCGTAATCAAATCCCCTAAAAAGCAATCTCACTTCAATTTTGAATTCCTCTCGAATATAGAATTTCTGGGAAGTAGAATAAGTCCTGAGGAATTTGAATCCGTACTAAAAAGGTGGCAAAACTACGATCAAAGCTATTACAGCTACATCAAGTTGAACCAGAATTCCAATATCGATCAGCTAGAATCGCAATTTGAGCAGATCAGTAATAAAATGACCTCAGCAATGGCTGATGGCAACACCTACAGCATGCAATTGCAGCCTGTTTCAAACATAATGTTTGGCAAGGAGCTAATAGCAGATCACAGGCATGTCTATTCTAGAACAGCCCTCATTATTCTCATCGCACCAATTGCACTTTTAATTACGCTGGCATCATTTAACTACACCAACCTTTCTATTGCCAGGGCAATTCAACGCTCCAAAGAAATTGGAATTCGTAAAATCAACGGCAGTACACGTGGTCAAATCATTAGTCAAATTCTGGTTGAAACAGTGGTTTTCTCACTGCTGGCCCTTGTCTTAGCATTATGTTTCTACAAATACCTCGTGCCGTTTTTCGAGATGTACATCTCTGAATTTTCAGCGCTTTTTACCAGTCAGCTGAATGTTGAGATCATCACCTGGTTTGTATGTTTCAGCTTGCTGGTAGGTTTTATTGCCGGATTCTTACCTTCCCTTTATTTCTCGAAAATCTCACCATTGGCTTCAATCAATGAGTCGTTCAACAAAAAAGGAATTAGAATTTCAACGCTAAGGAAAGTCTTTGTTGGCATTCAGCTCACCTTCTCCACCTTTTGTATTCTGTTTGTAGTCCTTAGTTTGAATCAGAAAGACCAGATACTCAATACAGATCTTGGGTTTACTTCTGCTGACCTCATCGCCTTTCCGCTTAAAAAAGTTGATCCGAAACTAATTGAAGCAGAGTTGAGCAAAATTCCAGAGATAGAGAACTTCTCTTTTACCTCTATAATACCGGGAACTGGCGGGATGTCCAGAAGATTCGGCTTCAGTGAGAACAGAATGGACACTTTCTCAACCCGATATGCTACAACCGATGAGAGATTCAGCCAAGTTTACTCACCACAGTTAATCATAGGTTCAGACTTCACCGAAGGGCTTAACAACGAAATTCTGGTCGATGAAAACTTCCTCGCCTCTATCGGTGTTTCAACATTAGACGCACTCAATACTGAAGTAATCATTGATCATTATGATGTTGAAGAAAAGCTTCGGATTGTGGGAATCTTAGACAACTACATCTGCGATGGTCTGGAAGACAACAGCCTTCCATTAATGATCAGGAACTTGAAAGACACCTTTCTTACAAAGTATGCCACCATCAAGCTTCAGCCAGCAAATTCTGAAAAGGTATTGAGTAAGCTTGAGAGCATCTGGCTAAGTATTGCTGGTGACAAACCTCTTGAAACAGAATTCGTGGCAGATAAAATCGAACGTAACTATAGACCCTTTTTCAATATGATGAACATCTTCTTCATTACCGGATTATCCATCGTAATAATTGCTCTTTTGGGTCAGTTTGGTATGGCTCTATACGCTACACAAAGCAGAACCAAAGAAATTGGAATAAGAAAGGTGTTGGGAGCAAGTATTGGATCAATAATCACTTTGCTTTCACGCGGATCTTTTAAGACACTATTCTTCTCCACACTCATTGCCTTGCCACTTGTATTCCTAGTTTTTAGAGAGATGATTTTCCCCACCATTGCCATAAAGCTTGAGATATCCACCCCGCATTTACTTCTCACTGTTATTGGAACCTGGGCGATCGTCTTGGGCATTGTAGCACATCAATCATGGAGAACAGGTCTGGTTAACCCCACAGAATCGCTAAGAAATGAGTAACCTAACAACCAAATCAACTCATTTCTAAATCAACAAATCAACACCAAGTCTACATTTTAGAACTTTATTTTTTTTATCTTTCGTCTACAAATTAGAACTTGTAGATATGAAAGGGAATAATTTAGGTGAATTCGAAGAGCTTGCACTTTTAACCATTCTGGTTTTAGGCGATGATGCTTACGGAGTAACCATCAGACAAGAAATTGAAAAACAAGGGGAGCGAAAAATCAGCCGGGGCGCACTTCACACTGCTTTAAGCCGCTTGGAAGACAAGGGCTTTTTGAATTCACGCCAAGGCGAAGCTACTGAAGCTCGTGGCGGACATCCAAAGCGATATTACGAAGTAACCAACAAGGGTAAGGAAGCACTTCATGAAGCTAAAAACACCCGAGACAGGCTTTGGAATCAGATACCAGAAGTAAGGTTGGAGCTTCAATATGCATGGTAGCCAACACCCTTCTGAATTCTACCAAAGGCTCTTTCGGTGGTTTTGCAAAGATGAATTCTTCGATGAACTACAAGGAGACCTTGAAGAAGAGTTCTATTTCAACTTAAAAGAGCTAGGCACTAAGCAGGCACAAGCGATATATAAAAAGGAGGTACTGAAAATGATCAGGCCTTCGGTAATCAAAAGGTTTAAACTCAGCAACAACTCAATCTTTTACGACATGTTCAAAATCAACGCAAAACTCGCACTCCGCAACTTGGTCAAGCACAAACTTTATACAGCCATCAACATTGGTGGTTTGGCAGTAAGTATAGCCGTTTGTGCTATACTCCTACTCTATGTAAACAGTGAAACCAATTACGACAACTACCATCCCAACGGAGATCGAACTTACAGAATGGCACTCGACAGGTTCTATCCTGATCACACCTCTTACTATGCCATCACTCCATTTTCAATAGCAGAACAAGCTGCAATGGACTTCCCCGAAATAGAGGACTTCACCAGAATATTCCCAGCTGGCTTTGGGGTGAATGTAACCTATAACAATGAAACTTTTCTGGAGAACAACATCATCGCTAGCCAGGCAAATTTCTTCGAATTCTTTGGGATAAAGCTATTGGATGGTAATGCTGAAAAGATCTTCGATGTGCCCAATTCAATCATTCTTTCAGAAGACATGCAATTAAATACTTTGGCCAAGAAAATCCTCTAGGCAAAATACTGGAAACCGGAATTGGAGACAAAGTCGTTTCTGGCATAGTTGAAAACACACCTAAAAACACCCACTTTAAGTTCGACTTTCTGATCAACCTAGATGACCTACCATTTTTCCAACAGGCCAATTTTATCAACTTTTCGGTTCACAACTATTTTCGCCTTGGAGAAGGTGTAGAACCTGAGGTTATCAATGACAAACTTGTTGAAACAGTTGAAAAATATGCAGCCGGACAAATAGAAAGAGAGCAGAGAATTTCATTCGAAGAATTTAAAGCCAGTGGAAATGGCTATCACTATTACCTACAACCTGTTTCCGACATCCATCTAAAGTCTCATTTGGAAGCTGAGTTCGAACCCAATGGGAATATTACCTACGTCTATATTTCCCTTTCCATTGCGGTGTTCATTGTAGCTCTAGCTGCAGTGAATTTTATCAACCTGGCAACAGCAAGGTCTACCGAGAGAGCCAAAGAAGTTGGCATCAGAAAGGTGCTAGGCTCTGAAAAGAAACAGTTGGTCAGTCAGTTTATCATAGAGTCGGTCATGGTTAGCGTGGTCAGTGTAACCCTCGGATTGCTACTGGTTTACTTCATCATCTCCCCTTTCAATAACTACCTAGATAAGCAAATCGACATTATGAGTTTTGCCACTCCTTTGAACATTGGCCTCATTATCATCTTCAGTTTTGCCCTTGGACTTATTGCTGGTATTTATCCAGCATTTGTGCTTTCTAGCTTTAAGCCTGTAGTGGTACTTAAAGGCAAACTCATCAAGAGCAAGCAAGGCTACTGGATTCGAAATGGCTTAGTGGTTTTTCAGTTCTTCATTTCCATAGTACTCATTTGTTCAACGCTAATCGTAGGACAACAAATGAGGTACCTACAAAATAGAAATCTTGGTTTCGACCGAACCAATTTGGTCACCATTCAAAGAGCCTTTGCCGTACAAGACATGGAGACTTTCAAGAATGAGCTTTCTGCAATACCGGGAGTGTCTTCTGTAGGAATTACCTCTGCCATGCCTGGAAATGGCTTCTATTATGGAGCTTCATTTAGGCCTCAAGGCTCTAACGAATCTATTGCCCTCAACTGCGCGGTTTTTGATGAGGACTACATTCAAACCATGAACATAGAAATGGCTTCCGGTAGAAGTTTTTCCAGGGAGTTTCAGGATACCCTTTCTTTGATTTTGAATGAAAGTGGCGCTCGTGCTTTAGGTATTCAAGACGACCCAATTGGCAAGAGAATCATTAATGTTCAGGGAGCGAATAACCCTCAAGACATTATTTACGAAGTGGTTGGTGTTATTAAAGACTACAACTACAAGTCACTTCACACTGAAATAACGCCTATGGCCATCTTCAGTACTGAAGGAGCACAAGGTGGAAATGCAGGAATAATGACACTGAAAGTCAATCCTTCACAAGCCAGTAACATTGTTGCTCGTGCCGAAGAAGAATTTAAGCAAATGGCTCCTAATGAAACGTTCATCTACAACTATTTAGATGAAGAGCTCAACGAACTCTATGAAACAGAAAAACGATCTGGAGATATGTTCTTAGTCTTTTCAGGAATTGCCATCTGGATCGCTTGTATCGGACTATTTGGACTTGCCACCTTTATGATTGGCAATAGAATAAAAGAAATTGGAGTAAGAAAAGTCTTAGGTGCTAGTTCCCAATTAGTGGTTTGGTTGCTGTTAAAAGACTTCAATAAGCTTATTGCCATATCCTTACTTCTGGCAGTTCCTGCTTCGGTTTGGGTAATGGGTCAATGGCTTGGAAGCTTTGCTTATAGAATTGAAATGGTCGACACCTGGATTTCATTCATACTTGGTGGAGCACTTGCCCTTGTTGTAGCTTGGCTGACCGTAAGTTACCATTCAATTAGAGCAGCAATTGCCAATCCGGTGAAGAATCTGCGTACTGAATAGCTATCAGAAAACGGAGAAACGGGGGAACAGAAATCAGTGGATTAGCTCAATCAGTGTCTCCTGCAAGGGACACTGATTCATGCTGCGATCATCAGAGTCCTCTAAGAGAGACTCTGATGGATTGAAATAATGCACTAGTTTGATGTTTTGAAAACGTTGATAAAACTTAGCAGCGAGCTTCTAGTTTGACCTTTTACCTTGGTTTGTTAATTTGGTAAGGATAAACTGAACAAGTTTTCTTTCATGAATTATTTTCCAAAGCTGTCCAAATTCCTCGTTGTCATATTTCTGTTTACCGTAGAACTGAATCTTTCAGCTCAAGAGTCAAGTCGTCAGGAAATTTATTTCAACGATGTAAAAAGTGGAAATACTCAGCTTACTGGCTATGTTACCATAGCTATAGAACCTGTTTTTCTTAATAACCCATATATCAAAGCCAAATGGGAAAATATCAGAATAACTACGGTAAAATATAAAGGCAAGCTATTTAGCAAGGGTAGTTATGACTATGACCTTAACAAGCTTGGAGATTATTTCAACTTCCCATACTACGTAACGGATAAGTCAAAGCAAATTGGTGCTGAAATAAGCGTGTCTTCGTACCCCGATGATATAAGTACCTTATTAGTTCACAGCTTTCAGGCAGATCGTTTGGTCGGAATAACTGACACCTACGAATCAGAAGAAGCAACCGACTTCTTCAAGGAATACAAGAACGCAAACGGGCTGAGCGACAACGATGTATGGAAAAAAGCACGCCTAGATGACGCAAGAATCACCTATTTATCCGAAGGCATAGGCAGAGATATAGCCATGAAGTTAGACTTGTGGTTCAAAGAACAAGGCAAAAAAGCCTATGCCGATGAAGCCAAAAGTTGGATATCTAAAGCTAACCTATCATACGGAGCCAACAATGTGAACACTGTCAAGCAAGGTCTGGATCACATTAAAAAAGCGAAAGATGCTGCCGTTAAGGCGGGCAGTGCATCTTTACTTCAAAGAGCAGAAACACTCGAAGGCCAAATTGTCAATAAAATCACTGATCTAAATAAGCGAGAGTATGATGCCAAAATAGCTCAATATGAACGCGAGCAGAAGAGAAAGCAAGAGATCCAAAACCTAAGAAACGGACCTCAATACCAGACCTATGAGCAGAGGATGCAACAAATTGAGCAGAACTGGAATAATGGGTTCACTCAATTGGCTCAAATATTCACTTCAGGTTCTGGCTATAATGCTGAAAGAGAAACCAGAAGAGATGAAGCATTTATGGCTAGAATAAATGCCAGTAAAGCCAAGGCAGAACGAATGAAATCTTTCCTTGTCGGCTGGGATAATTTGGCGAAAGGTATGATGAATATTTTCACCGATTCTGGTGAAAGTACCAAAGTGATGCTAGATAAATCAGATCCTGGTAGTGGTGGAGGTTATAGCCCAAAGAGATTGAAAAATGAATTTAGATACTATATCTCTAGCCAGCGGCTATTTCCAAAAGGCTACTCCAGTCAAATAGACCATGAACGAATGTCTGGTAAAACCCAAAAACTAAACAATGTAGGCAGTACTTTTTCCTTGCAAGACAACCTAGAATTGGCCATCCGCAATAACATGAAACAGGTTTATGGTAAATGGATTGGCATTTCAGTAGACCTTCGAAAATTTCCGGACCGGTTCAATATAGACCTCAACACCATAGATGTAGAAATACCCACTGCCATGCTGGAAATCTTGCCAGACAATGAAGCCTTTAGCACCATTGAAAAGGGGATTAATTTTAAAAAACTGGGGATAGATAAAGACAATATTATCCTCACCTGGAACGATGAGTATTGCTACGAACAGAACAATACTACCTTGTGCAGAACCATACCTGGCTTCAATAAAGATTATTATGTAGATGGCCAAATGCTATTTTTCGCCTTTTCTACCGAAGAATCGCAACTGAACAGATTAGTGAACAAAATCCATCAAGATCTAAACCGACTAGGTGAGGTAAATGAAAAAAGCTCAAAGGATTTTGATATCACACCACTTCAAAAGCTTTATGCAGACAGCAGAAAATATGTCCGTGCGATTGAGAAAGACTTCGATACGCAAATGAGCAATGTTCAAGGTTTGTATCAAGACGGAAAGTGGAACGAGTGTAGAAAAGCCATTTCTGAGCTTTCGGCTTTCACTAGAAAGCACTCGTTTCTTGAACTACCAGCTCAGGCCGAATCCATATTCATTGAAAGCACCGAGAAATTGGAAGAGTTTATAGAACTGGTAAAAAAAGGCAATCAAGAATTAAATGAAGAGAACAAATTACTCGCTCTGGAATATTTCAAAAAGGCTCAAAGTATATATGCACACCATGCAGAGGCCAATGAAAAAATTGAAGAGCTATCTGTAGAATTGGATGCCAAAAGAGAAGCGTACCGAGAGGAGCTTGAGCTAATTGATAAAATGGAAACCGAGGGTTTAGTAACTGCAAAGAAAACAGCCAAATACTTAGATAGGGCTAGAACAGCGGCAGCTAAAGACCTAAGAGATATATTGCTTAGTAAGTCTACAAGCTCCGGAGAAATGATTGAGAGGTATGAATCTCACTTGAAGAAATATCCTAACGACCTGAATGGCACACTTGAATTCACTGAATACTTATTGACCAAGGAAGATCAGGACGAAAGAATTAATCAATTCATCTTAAAAATAGACTCACTTTCAGGAAGTCTCGGCCTTGGGTTAAGCAAGTCAGCTTGGTTAAAATTTAGAAAAGGCAAATACGAGGATGCTCTTCAAGATTTTGAAAGAGCTAATGAAATGCTCTCTTATGCCGATAGCATGGCCTTATACAGATCGCTCACCACTGCGGACTCGGCCTTCAGCAACTCTAGCTTTCAGCTGCTCCTTGAACCACAGGTTGGCAAATTAGCCTCTGTTGCTAAAGCCAGACAAATGGAACACCCTTCCATTGAAACCCTGCACAAGGCTACTTGCGATGGTTCTAAAGCATTCAATAGCTATTGTAGTGTTTCCTGGCCATACCGCACCCATAAAGGAAGGTGGATGATGATATTAGAAAAAGGAAAGTCTGACCAGACTTTAGAAAGGGCTATTTCCTTAGAAGAGGTACAGGCCCTGATGCTGGACTATCAGGACAAAGCTCTCTTTCAGGACTTGGCTAATAATGATCAGGAATTTCTGGCCGTTTTCGATCCTTCACTTTCGAGCAATAACCGATTGATTGCACAGAAGAACTTGGCAGATGTCAAAAAAGAGTATGAAACTGTACACAGAAGCACACATCGGTTTGTTGATGTAATACCTTATCGCGATCAGTGGCTTATGCTACTCTCTAATAATTCTGAACAGACATATGGCATTTTCGCCTTTAGCAGCACTGCTAACGCATTGATTAAAGGCTTTGATTCAGATAGTAAAAAGGGTGCTGAAACCATTAAACTTTCGGCTAATACCAAGTATTACCCTCGTAATGTCACCATTTCCAACTTTGTTAGTTTCTCCAGCAGAAACTTTACTGATGTTAAACGAGAAATTGCGACCAGTCAAGAACAATTCGACCAGAGTATTGAAGAGTATTTTAATAAAGGATATTACCCTCTGGAAACTAAATTATTGGAAGATAAAGCCGTAACCATCTTTATGAAGACAGATAAACCGAAAGATGATTATGTAATTAAATTCTACTATTCAGCATCGGAGGTATATAATGACTTTATGAAGAACTATCGAAACAAGTTCAGAATCATCAACCTGGAATATCACAGGTAAGGGTAAGATTTGGTGACATAAAATATAACATCATTCAGAGCGAAGCAAAGAACCTACTTGACTAGGGAGATTCTTCGGTCGTACCTCCCTCTGAATGACGTTCTTATTTATTTCCTGCTTCCAGGGTTGTAGGTTTCCTTAGCCCTGGCCACTACATCTTCTTTATAATAGGCTACATCCTTGAACTGAACATCGGCATAGCGTTGAGCCTGATCATCGAAGTGAGGTGAATTTGGATCATTACTTTGTCCACCAGCCAACATACTCTTAGCTTTTACCTTATCTCCAAATTCTACCACAGCAATAAAGCTGTTTCCTGAAGAGCCATAGATTTTTTTGGTGTCATGAGTGTTCGCTCCGAAAGAAGCCAAAGCTCCCCATCTGCCAGAGGCCATACCCACAGCAATACTCGGTTGGTCATCATCATACTTCAAATCTATATCTCCCGAAAGTCTTTGGAATCTGTTGTACTCACCCCAAGGTAATTTCCATGTCCCAAAATCATCTTCAATGTTCTTCAATGCAGTCTCTAAAATTTCAATCTTCTTAGTATCAGCCAGGCCATTTCCTAAGTATTCGAAACGCTCCATACCATTGCCTTGTCTTGGCATTTGACCACTTCTGTAGTAAGCATTTCCATAGAACTGAGCTATCGTCATGGCAATAGACTCCTTCCCTGTTGCAAAGTCCCAAGCCTTTAGAATATCATAAGCCTCTTTTAACTGCCGTTTCTTAGCTGGATTCTTATCCAAAGCTGAAATAAGTCCTGGAATAGTTCTTTCGAAGGCAGGAATATAAGGGTCGTAAGCCAAGTCAATCAATCCATCGAGTGTCAAATCATTGGCTTCGCTTAGTACACGAACTGCATGTACTCCCCTGAAATTCTCCTCATCAGGAGCCATGTAGAAAGGATAATCTTCTTGCTTTGGACTAAATTCTGCAGCCGCGGTAAATGGGGTGGAATTACAGTTCTGAATCCAGCCATTCTCTGGGTTCACAATAGTGATGATGTCTTCCAGACTGTGCATTCCCTGCCAGTCGGTTAGAGGGTTAGACCCATCAACTGGTCTTGAGTAATCGAACTGAGGATCTCTTTTCGGAATGAAATCCCCATGGTAGTAAGCGATAGTTCCATCTGCATCTGCGTAAACAGTATTATTTGATGAGTTTCTTCTGATTCTCATCATTTCCCAAAACTCATCATGGTTGTTGGTTTTGGTTCTGGTGAAAGACTGAATCAGTGCATCAACTGGCTCCCAGTTCAAAGCAGTGGCAATCCATTGATCTCCAGATTTTCCGGTAATTGGCCCATGATGCGTTCGGTACATTGGAAAAGTTCTTTCCTTCATTTCTTCACCATCCTTATATTTCAAAGTCACTTGAGAAGTCCATACATCTCTCCACTCTTCTCCATACTTATATTGAAGCTTTCCATCTCTTTCTTCTACTGTTTCCAAAAAGTCATCCTTGAAATCTACCCTAGTGGAAGTGTGCATCCATCCATTTTTCTCATTGAAGCCTTGATAGATGAAGAATTGCCCCCAAGTTGTAGCTCCATAAGCATTCAGCCCTTCCTCACTTACTACTTGAGACTCGCCTCTGAAATAAAAACTAGTATGCGGATTGATTAGCAACATAGCGTTCCCTGAAGCAGTATGTTCGCCTGCAATGGCAAAACCATTAGAACCTCTTGGCTCTTCGAACAAGTCTTGCTCCTCCACCAAGTCAGATAAAGCTACTTGCCCATTTGGGCCATAAAAAGAGGAAATTCCTCGTGTGGATACACTTTCTATATCTCCTCCAATAGAGCCTTCAAAGAAGAACATCGGGAACCATGGTTCAAACTTGGTTAATACTTTAGGTTGAACTTCTGGGTGCGTATGGAGATAATAATTAATACCATCGGCATAGGCCTGGCATAATTCCTTCAGCCAATCTGGAGCTTTTTCATAATGCGCCTTGGCTTCATCTATTGTCATGTATAGGCGAGCTCTCAAATCTGAATAAAGCGCCTGTTCTCCTTCTACTTCGGCCAAGCGGCCAATGGCCCAATAGTAGTTTCTTTCCACCCTTGGAAAATCATCCTCGCATTGCGCGTAGAGCATACCAAATACAGCATCTGCATCGGTTTTTCCATAAATATGAGGAACACCAAAGTCGTCTCGGATAATTTCGACCCGAGCAGCCTGTTCTTCCCACTTCTCTACCTCTGTTTGCGGTTCAGATTGGCAGGAAATAATTAGGGCTAAAAGAAAAAGGAAAGATAGTTTCTTCATCAGATTAAGGTTTCCCTCAATTTGATGGAAGATTTACTATTCTGCAATAGTGATTTTGTGAATGGAGCTTATTTCTGCTCTAGAAGATACTTAGTGATCTGCCTAAGATCATCCATGGTTCTCATGCTCGACAGGTTGATCTTATATTTATGATTTACCACTATGGTAGGAACATTATCGATACGCCTTTCTACCCATAGCTCAGACATAGCTTTTGCTCTATTAATAACCGATTGACTGTTATACAACGCATCAAATTTAGACTCGGAAACTCCCTGATCTAAGAACAACTGCTTGATCTTGGCCTCTGAATCTATATTTTCTTGCTTTACATGAATGGCTGCAAAGAATGTTCTTCTAAGCTTCTCTTCCATATCTAAATCTAGCATCACATTGTAAGCCTTTACAATACCAAAACTCACCGCCTTATTATCTCTTGGTATATAATCTACATGAGACCTCTCGAAAGTTACGCTTTCAGGTAGAGAGTGATGTAATGAGTCTATGAACGGATCGAAGCTAAAGCAATGGCCACAGAACAAAGAAAAGAACTCTGTAACAGTTGGCTCCTCAGATTTCTTCTCTGCCACCACCTCATAGTGTTGACCTTCTATAAACCTGCTTTGTGCCATTGCCAAGGAACCGACAATAACTAGAGTTAGGACTAAAGCTACTTTTCTCATCTCTGTTCTTTTTTTGCGAAAATAGGTCAAAAGCTATTCGATTGAAAGACAAAACAAAGATTAGGCCTAAAGATGGTTTAATCAGTTTTCTGCTGCTTTGGTTGGCTCAGCTAGAGAAACTGCCTTATTAATTCCACGCTTGCCTTTGTCATATAAATACCTCTGCTCAGGATCAGTTCTATTTAGCTTACGGTACTCTTCGGCTGATAGCCCCACCCTCTCTCCATAGATTTTATAATAGGCGGCAAAGACTTCGTCCACTACCTCAATGTACTTCTGATAAGTGCTTCCCCTATCGGTTTTAATTGACACTACTGCCTTACTTGGCCCATCAGACGAAGTGTCTTTTCCTAGATTGGCCCTGATATGACTCTTCATTGAAGGTGGCAGTGAGTTGAACACTTCAACATCACTAATATCATCTACCACTTTCTTGGCATTAGGACTTCTAAAGTTTAGCACGAAGTCATAAACCATTGCTCTCAATTGAGAAATGTCTTCTAAAAGTTCTTCTTCGACTAAAAGCTGATCTAAAGAGTTAATCTGGATTTTTAATATGTTCCTCTCATTAATAGGCGTATCCGTAATAACATCTGTTTTGGGCGGCAACACCATAGGCAAACCCTTATCGGTTGCAATTTGTGTGGTTACTAGGAAGAAGATGAGAAGCAAGAAGGCAATATCGGCCATAGAGCCAGCATTAACTTCATTTTTAGGGCGATCTTTTCGGTATGACATAGCTTTAAAATTAAATACATAGTTAATTAACTATAATATTAGTTTTAAATCAAACTGTTTATCGATTCGCTGAATATTTCTCCCCTCTAGTTATCGAAAATTGAAGAAACGCCTATTCTAACTCCAAAGTCTTTGGCTTTCCATCCTTGGAATGACTGAACTAACTCCAGTCTGAAAATACGAAACAGGTTATCTATTGTGTAACCTACTTCCATGTAGTTATCAGAAGTTGGCGTGTGCAGGTAATTCACAAATAGATTCTCCTTTATTCCCAATAATCGAACTGCAGGAATATGAGTAAAGGCCAACTTCCTAAAACGAATGTGAGTTAGAATGGAAGCATATTCTTGGGAGGTGCTGTATTTGTAGTAGTCTAGCATGCGGTAACTACCCGTCACATCCATCGGACTCACCTCTAGCCTGTTACCTCTAAAGTGCTTATAGTCCATAAACTCCAAGGTTGGGGTAGCGAAGAACTTACCAACTTCAGCATCTACATCAATGATTGCCCTGACTCCAAGGTTCATTTCTGCATTCAAACCAAGTTCTAGGTGGTCAAAATTAACCTCGCTACCCAAACCGTTAATACCTTTTCTGTACGTAAGGCGAAATTCTGGAGATCTATCATAAATAGGAATCAGCCTTCCGTTGTATTTCCTAAACTTCACCCAAGGCCTAGCCCTCAAAGTTACATTGGTGATTAACGCGGTATTATCTTCAAACCCTTGTGCGCTGTTCTCAAAATTAGTTGGTGCGTTATCACTAAACCTCCTATTATCTCTATCAAAGAAGCTATAATCTGTGTTGTTAAATAGCTCACTTCTATTCGCATATTCAACACTTGCTCCAAGGGTATATCTATACTTAAACCTTCTGGCGAAGCTTGCCTTGGCGAACTGCTTTTCATAAAGATTAACGTAATTTCTTTCTAGCAAAAGTAAATACAACGACCCAACTAACGGATCGATTATACCCGGATTGAACTGCTCTATGTAGCTACCACCAGAAACTCTGATAGTACTTCTTTCTTCTGCCTTTCCTATTCCAAATACGCTCTCTAGTTTGGCATAAGGCTGCTCACTAGCAAAACCGTACCGAACGAAAGGGGAAATTCTTAGTCTGGTAGTTGTATCATTTCTCCACTGAAAAGTTCCTGTAAAGGTTAGGTTCAGCCCTTCTACGGCATTGTAATGGATGTCTTCTAAGAAGCCAGGAAAATCGTACCTCAACCTTTTTCCTAATTTGTAATAGCTGCCGGTTAGTATTTGGCCAGGTTTAAACTTCTGACCGTTTCTAACTTTATTAGAATCTGCCTCGGCTTGAATCTTCTCTGCAACGTACGTACTATCGTCTTTGGCGTAACCTGCCACTTCTTTAGAGGTCAATGGCACTGGCCTGATAGACTCCCAATACAATGAATCCTTTTTGGCAGCAAGCGAATCCATTTTGTAACTATAATCTGAGATAACATCGGGCTCTTCTGTTTCTTCCAGCTCCTGCTTCTCATATTCCTTCATCATTTTCCGGAACTGCTTTCTAGAAACCTCTTTCTCTTCTTCAAAGACTTGCTCCATGCCAGCCTCCAAGTTCTTTTCTTTAATCGCTTCAATTTCTTCAGGCGCTGGCTCTATTTTTTCATCGACCAATACTACAGATGCATCCAAGTCGGCATTAGGCACCACTTCATAATTAGACACAGAGGCCAAATAACTGTACTTTCCTGCCACTCCGAAAATCTGACCAGAGAACTCATACTGCTGGGTTACTGGCATCCAAACCTCATCTTCTATTGGCGCATAAATTTGCTGAACTTGAACTTCGAACCCATAAATACTCGTTCGTAAATCGAGTGAGTAAATATTCCAGAAATCTTCTCTGATGTATATTTCTCCCTCGAACACATCGTCACCCTTCGACCTTGGAGTAACCTTGATTTTATTCACTTCATAGCCATTTTCCCTAAAGCTTCCTTGGTACTCAAATTTGTAATAAGAAAAAGCCCTTGGGTGAAGAGGCGATATGGCATTTACCACTTTGGGCAAATAAAAGCTACTATTGATGTACGAGTTGGGACTAGCATTGGCCATATCCTCACCTGAGGCTCGAACAGAAATTACTCTTTCAGAAAAGGTATTTGGCCTCTCGAAAGAAATTTCGCTAACTGATTCTGAGGTGAAAACCCTGCTTGTATCCACACCTTCTTTCTCTAAAGTCTTTCTCAAGAACCACGGCACTTTAGTTAACTGACCAGTTCCTTTCATATACACTTGAGCTGTATAAGAATCATTCTGAAGCAAATGATACTTAGCCTTAGCAATGGCTTTTCGCATTATGGTATAAGAAGGGTCTTCGGCCTTACCAGAAACCACCACCGTTGGCAACTCATAAACCTGAGGCCTCAGTGTAATATCTAGGGTGGTATAACCATTGCCTACCTGAATTCTGTGCTGCTCTGAAGCAAAGCCCATAAACTGGAAAGAAACATCATAAGCACCAGGCTTTAGGGGAAGCTCGTAATCTCCTTCAAGGTTAGAGCTTGTTCCTGTCCCTGCTTGTTTCACATAAATAGATGCAAATGGCAAGGGTTTGCCTTCACTGTCTTTAATATTTCCTTTAATACCCTGAGCACTAAGTTGACCACATAGGATCAAGGCCATGAAAAGAATTGTTGAGGTTTTGAGCATGGTTTGAGTTTTTGACTTTCGAGCAAAATACAGACCAATAGTTAATTCTGCTCGGAAATTGAGTTTACAGTTTATAGACGCAATAAGCGGCTAAAAGGTATGCCTCAGTTTAGCTAAAAACCAGAAGATTATTGATAAAACTTCTTAAAACGAATGTAATCGATTACGGGAGAGGGAAGCAAATACTGAACAGAGTGATCGTTTCTTATTGAACTTCTTATGAAAGTAGCAGAGATATCTAGCATTGGCGAGTCTATGTACTTAATATTCTCGTGCTTGATTTTAATTTTGCTTTTATCTACCTGAGGGCGAGGGTAAACGTACAATCCAAAGTTCTCTAGTACCGATTCGTAGTTTTTCCATTTGTGAAAATGGACTAAGTTATCTTCCCCAATAATGAGCTTAAATTCATTCTGAGGGTATTTATCTGAAAGATAGGCAAGTGTATCCGCAGTGTAGCTAGGTCTTGGCATGTTGAATTCAACATCAGAAGCCCTGAACTTGAAATTATCTTCAATGGCCAATTCAACCATCTTTAATCTATCGAACTCGTGAAGCAAAGAACTGCTGCTCTTAAAAGGATTCAGCGGGCTAACCACAAACCAAACCTGCTCTAGGTCTGTCTGGTCGGCCATAACATCTGCAATAACCAAATGACCTATGTGGATGGGGTTAAAAGAACCAAAGAACAGACCTACTCGCACAGCTTAAGCATTTAGAAACTCATCTACCAAAACCTGAGCTTTTTCATAAGACTCATCTAGGTTTTCGTTGAGAAGGGTAATATCAAATTTATTTTCGAAAGTAAGCTCAAACTCGGCTCTATACAGTCTTTGCGACATGCTCTCGCGAGACTCTGTACCTCGGCCGGTTAGTCTTTTCTTAAGCTCTTCTAATGATGGGACCTTAACAAAAATAGCCAAAGCCTGATCTCCGAAGTATTTTTTCAGGTTCATGGCTCCTTTAACTTCAACATCAAAGAGTACCGTTTTACCTAGGGCCCAAAGCCTTTCTACTTCAGATTTGAGTGTACCGTAATAATTGCCAGTGTACACTTCTTCCCATTCAATAAATTCGTCAGAGTCTATTTTAGATTTGAATTCTTCCTTAGAAAGGAAGTAATAATCTTTTCCATTTTCTTCTGTCCTGCCGCGTTTGTCTCTAGTAGAAGCAGAGATAGAAAACGCTAATTGCGGATTGTTGGCAAGCAGATGTTTTACGATGGTCGTTTTTCCTGAGCCCGATGGCGCAGTGAAAATAATGGCCTTTCCAGATGTCATGCTTAAAGGTCTACGCTCTTGCGAATGGTAGATACCAAGTTATTTGGCATCTCAGCTCTATGTTCGCAGAGTTTCTTTTTAATCTCTAGTTTTATTGACTTCTCCTTTTCGTAAGACATGTTAGACTTTACACAAGTTCTAATCTTTTGTTCGAAGATAGACCTTGATTCCTCGTCAGCCTCATTATCCAATACTAGTTGAACAATTTCAGCAAACTGATTCTCATCTATCAAATTACCTTGTTCGCAGTAACACTTCTTGAATGTGTCTTTAAACCATGCTGAGAATTCCGACATTGTTTCACTCATTTGTTATACCCCATTTCCTTTGCGTAACTGGCCAGCTTATCTTTCATCATGTTTCTGGCTCTATGCAGTCTAGACCTTACTGTTCCAATCGGAATATCGAGAATTTTCGACATTTCTTCATAGGTAAAGCCCTCTAAATCACTCAATATTATTACAGTTCTGAAATCTACTGGTATGCCATTTAAAGCACCAGAAATCTCGTCCCCGATCATATGCTGAACAGTCTCAACCCTTAAGTCGGTAGTGAAGCTTTCATCTACATCGTCTGAGTTATAGTATTGTTCAACCTCGTTATAGTCTACCTTATTCGGTTGTTTACTCTTCTTTCTATACTCATTAATGAAGCTGTTCTTCAAAATGCGGAACAACCATGCTTTTGCGTTAGTTCCACGCTCAAATGAATTGATAAACCTAAATGCCTTCAAATAAGTATCTTGTACCAAATCCTTGGCATCATCTTCATCAAAAGCAAGGCGAAAGGCAAAGTTGTACATGGAGTCTACATGTGGCATGAACTCTCCATCGAAAATCTCTGTTTTCTCCTTCTCTGAGTAATCCTGTCTACGAGCTTGTTGCTCTTGTTCGGTTTCTTCAGACATGCATCAAATTTAAGAAATTAAACACCAGTGTCTAAGCGCAAGACACCGACCACAAACATACAACAGAAAAGGCTATTTGTCGTAAGTTTGCGGCATAGATTAAAATCAAAAGGTTTGCGAATACTATTTCTGACTTATCAAGGAGGCATGGCAGGCTCCACCTATTCCATCACCTATTTAGCTAAAGGCCTGGCCGATCGTGGACACAAAGTATTTGCAGGGCTTCGAAAAGAAATGCCTATTTGGGACTTGATTGAACACCCAGGGGTAACCCGAGTCCCCATGCGGATTAAAGGGAAGTTCGATTTTGAGAATTGGAGAGAGATTCGTGATTTAGTTCGAAATGAAAAAATTGATATCATCAATGCTCAATCTAGTCACGACAGATACACGAGTATTTTCGCTAAACTGAGGTTTAACCTCCCAGTTCAGATAGTACATACACGCAGACAAAACCCTTTGAGTGCTGGTGGTTGGCTGCAACGCAAGTTTTACATAAAGAACACAGCTAATATTGTTGTAATCAGTGATGGCCTGAAAAGGATTTTTATTGAAAAGGGCTATCCTGAACATCATATTAAGGTTATCCATAATGGCATTCCCAAGAAGCGACTTGAGCAGTGGAGCCAAGAAAAAGTAGAGCAGTTCAGAAAGCAACTAAACCTTCAACCTGAAGACAAGGTGGTGGGCTGCATTTCCAGATTCAAAGAACAGCCTCAACTAATTGAAGCCATAGCAAGGCTAAACGACCCTAACATTAAACTCATTTTCGCAGGCATCTCGCCAGAGCAAATTCAGCCCTATTTAGACAAGTTCAACATCGAGAATGAAGTGCATGTTTTAGGCAAAGTTCCACCTGAAGATATTTTGAACATATACAGATTACTTGATGTAAATGTTCTAGCCTCTACTATGGATGGTTTCGGATTGGTGTTGGTAGAAGCCATGGCCATGGAATGTCCTGTAATAGCCACCAATTTTGGCGGAATCCCCGATGTAGTAGAAGACGGAGTAAATGGCTTTTTATTCGAAAACGAAGACATTGAAGGTTTAGCTGAACGAATTCAAATGGTACTTACTGACAACTCTTTAAGACAACATCTGATAACTAATGGTCTTAAAACGGCCTTCGAGAAATACACCATGGAGAAAACTATTGATGGTTATGAGGAGTACTTTGAGAGCTTAGTGAGATAAATCTTTGTTGTAAAATTTATAGATTTAAGGAGTACCAAACACACTACATCACGTGTTGATGACAAAGACTATTAAGGTTTTTCAAACCTTGCTAATACTAACATATTTCGCCTTTTATTTCTTTCCAACATGGTTTGACTTTAACAGTCAAAGATGGTCGCACTACATTTTGGCTTTCCTTTTTGGTACGCTTATCGTGACAGGCATTTATGGGCTTCAGTCTAAAAGTCAAAACAGAAAAAGAAACTGAAGCATTGACACGCTCTCAAAAAATGAGGAGTATAACCTAAAATTGATTCGAGAAGCTTAAGCCCCGCTTTATTCAAGTCTACAAAAAGCTATCTTCTTATTGCAAAAGAGATGATTGAAAATTATACTTGTATAAATGCAATTCAATAAACACTCACTCCTTCTTTTACTTATACTTTGGGCTTGTTCTAAAAAAGAAGTCACCCAACAAGACACTCCCATAATAAGCGAGATTGCTACTAGTCTCGTTTCAGAGATTAAAATTGATAGTGTCTCTCTAGCACCAGAAAAATATTCGGGTTTGGGTCGCTTAGAGCTCATCAACAACAAGATTGTTTACCTAGACTTAGTTGATCATACAGTGAATTTCTTTGACGAGAGCTTAAAGCTCGAAGGAATGTACGGAGGACAGGGCAGTGGTCCTAATGAAGTGCGAAGCATCAACTATATCGCAGAAGCTCCTGGCTCAAACTATTTGATGATAGACAACTTCGGCTTTAATGTGTTTGAGAATGATTCCATTAAGCTTTCATTCAAACTTTTCGATTGGGACAGTCAAACCTCAAGCCAAGAGCTTTTAGCCAATCCCAATGCAGAAGACAAAGGAATGTACACCATAGATTGGAACCCCAATATACAAAGCAATTTTACCAGCATTCATAATGGTTTTCTTTACCTACCAATCATTACAGAGCACCCTGAAATGAATGCTTATCAAGACGAGGAGTTCTATACAGATACCTATGCAATAGGTAAGTTCAACATAGAAAGTGGAAAACTTGAAAAAATGGGAGTTAACTGGCCAAGCTTTTATTTGGAAAATAAGTTTATTCCAAATTTCGCTGGGCTAGATTTGACTCATTTAAAAGATCATCTAATAGTCGGTTTTCAGACAGATTCTTTGATCCATATTTATGACGAAAATCTCCAATTGGTAAAGAAGTTTGGCGTATCTGGTAAAGGCTTCAAATATGAATACAAAAGGACTAGAACAGTTGAAGAAGCCATCGACTCTTGGGATAGCGACCTAATGGACCAAAGCTATTATGCTAGCTTATGGGCTAATGAAAACATGGTTTTCCGAATCTACCATCCCAATGGAAAAAATGGTCATACGAAAATGCAGGTTTACCAAGGCGAGGTTTTAACCCATGATGTTGAAGTACCCCAAAGATTCAGAGTTATTGGTAAAATTGGCGATTACTACTATGCCGATGGCCATGTCAGCGAAACCGATGAATCTTTATTTGTATATCGATTTAAATTATCTCCGTAATGCACAAACTATTGATAAGCCTACTTCTTTTAGTCGGCTTTTCATCTTTACCATTTGCCCAACAAATTGAAGTGAAAGATACTGAAGGTAAGCCTTTACCTTTCTGCCACTTAAGAGTGGAGAATCAGAAAACTTCCAGTTTTTTTTTAACAGAACACTATCTTCTTATTACACAAACTACAAAAGGAAGGTATGGCAAAATCAGGGCTTAAGTGAATACATGGAACAGTATGGCAAGCATTTAGATTTTAGACAAGCTGTAGAATATGAGGCAATCAGACTATTGGGAACAATTCAACCAGTACCTCAATGAGATTGGTAAAAAAATGGGATTAGTTGGCCTGAAAACTAAGGATGTAGAAAAAAGTACTGGAAGATGGAGAAACAGAGACTCATGTTATCGAAAAGATTCTAAAGACCGTCTTCGAGAAGTACACTATGGAAAAAACCATTGATGGGTATGAAGAATACTTTGAGAGTTTGGTTTTAAGTTAATAATCAAATAAAAAAGCACTCCATTGAGAGTGCTTTTCACGCATAAAAACCTTAATCTCCTATTTTCTCGACTTATCTCGATTAATAAATTTCTTCATACCGAAAATCACATCATCTGTCATCCTTTCAGCTACTAGGTCAACTCCATCTAAATACCATTTCTCTACATTGCCCGTTTTCCTTTCTAAATCTGCGAGCATTATGGGGTCCATCTGAAAGTACGATGCACTCATCGTTAGACCATCTCTATACATATTCATTAGTTTAGCGCCAATTCTTCCGCTATATTCCTTATCCTTTTCATCATCGATAGTAGTTACCACAGCCATTTCAAAACCCCTGAACACCAGAGACCTACCTCCCTTTTCTATACTAACTCGTACCGCAATGAGCAAAGAAGCATCTAAACCGAGTTCCTCTGTAATCAAGCCAATATTAGAAGGTGACTTAAAGTCCATAGAAACAGTCTTAGCAGTAACAGGGTAAAAAGCATAACCATCGGCAGACACCGATCCAGTTCCTCCATTACTATTACCTTGTAACCTATTTAATAGGCCATTGCTGAAAAACTTTAAAATTCCACTCAATTCTACCCTAGAAGGGCCATTAAAGTAAATTTTCTTTTGCTCTTCGTTGGTAATAAACTCATCAGGCTCCATTAGATTAAAACCGGCCGAGGTGTATTTTGCTCTAATCTTAGGAAGTATCTCCTCCATTATCCTATTGGAGATCATGTTACTTCCATCTTCTGAGATAAAGTTTTTCTCATAATACACCCAACCACCTGCTTTACTAGACTTCCATGTACTCTCATCCCAAAGCTGAAAGGTTAGCACCCCAATATCCTTTGGGTTTGGCGTATTTTCTTCTTTTAATAATCCTACATCTATTAAGCCGTCAATGAGCATTAGTTGACTTATATAGTAGTCGCTTCCTTTTCTAAAATTATCCCACTTCTTGTCTTTCATTTGAGCAATCTCCATGAAATTCTTTTGAGCTATGAGAGATCCGTTAAGCACTAGTAGTAAGCCAATTATAAGCACCCTAGCCACTGAATTATTTTTTCTAATCTGATTCATTTGAATAAATTTTTGGTGATAATTTTCTTTTAAAAATTATAGCCCTATACCAAAGGTGTACCTTACTGCTAGCGTAAATAGATAAGCGTCACTGTAAGGCCTTAGACTTAGTTCATAATTGATAGAGCGAGTACCGTAGAATAGCTTCTGAAAGCCTATTCTGGCACCAAAAGAGGTAGCAGGATCTAACGGCACTACCTGCCCATTAGCATCCGTCCCAGGCTCTGGTAAATTTGTAATTGGGGTATAGATAAGGTCTAAGTAAAACTGTTTGTCGTAATGTGTGTCATAGATATAATCACCCACTTCCACTTTGGCATGCTCTCGTTTTCTACGAGTAATCCCGAGTGTCAGTCCGGCATTAGAAGCATCTGAACTACTAAAACTGTATAGACCTACTTTTGCTAATAAATCGGTTTTCACCTCACCACGAGGCCTGAAAGACTTTTCATAAGAGCTTATATAACTACTACTGTAGCTTCCCGCACTTTCAAGAATTATTTTTACATCGTCTTTCTTTTTCTTACCCGGAATAATAGGAAGCATCACTCCGCCATTCAGTTCCATGGGTTTGGCTTTATATTCTAAAGGCCCTCGATCTATATGACCTACCCCCACTAATTCTCTGTGACCCTGAAACCAAGCAGTAAGCGGCAGGCCAGGTATATCGTACTGCCCCCTTACTTCTAATGAAATACCAAGAATAGTGGCTCCACCGAGGAACATACCTCCTCCACCACCAATAAAACCTACATATTTATCTACATCAGACTCCAAAAGCTTATAGCTAAGCTTTTGACTTGTTACACTCTGAGCCTCAGCTAGGTCGACTCCAATTAGGGCAAATATTACTATGAGAAGGGTGAGTTTTTTCATTTCTTTAATGGTTGGATTTTAAAATTTAATGCCCTTCGCGCAAAGGCGAAGGGCTGCTCTCTTTCATAGATTCTCAAAGCCATCAGAGAGCAAATGAGTTTGTATATAAAGTTTTATTAATCTGAGATGACGGGTCAGAAACTGTACTAGAGTTTCTTGATAAAAAATAGGCATTATAAATAGATGCATGACTTTGAGAATTATTGATATCCCAAAGTTCACGCTTACACTCCTGACTCCCTCTCGTGGTAATTTGGTATTTGTATGTGGAAAATACGTAGATGGTCGTGTCTGACTTTATGTTTAAGCATTTTCAGCTTTTCAGCTTTTGGCCAAGGGGCTATAGACAGCCTGACTACCAAACTAGAAACCGCTTCAGACTCTTCTGAATTAATGATGATTTACAAGGCTCTTGGAGATGAGTACTTTAATCAGGAAAATGATCTAAAGGCATTAGAAACTTATGAAAAGCACCTTCAAATTAGTCTTGCTAGAGAAGACTCTTTCAATATCCTTTCAGGCTACTTCAATGTTATTCAACCCTTAATCTATTTGGAGAAACTACCTCGCCACCTTGAAATAGCTCGTGAAGGTTTTGACTACGCCTTGAAGTTTAGCAACTTAAAATACCAAGTGATTTTTGGTAATGAGATTGGAGTGCTATACCGTAAAATGGGTTTGGGCGATAGTTCCATAGTATATCTAAACTCTGCGCTTGAAGCTAGCATTGTACTTAAGAATAAAGGTTATGAATCTTTCATTCTAGAAAATCTAGGAAACACCTACAGTAATCAAGGTGATTTTATAGAGTCAATTCAATCCTATTTAGCCGCTCAAAAGATTTATCGAGAATCTAATGACCATAAAAGTCTACAAGAGTTAGAGTACAACCTTGGAGTTCTTTATAAAAAAATTGGAGAATATGGGAAGTCAATGGATAGTTACAAAGAGGTACTTCAGTATTTCATTCTGCAGAATGACACAACTTACATAAGAGGCACACTCCATAATATTGCTTCTCTTTATCAAATTCAGAATAGGCTAGACTCGGCTCTAATTTATGCCACAAAGAGTGCCAAGTTAGAGTTTAATATGGATGACCTGTGTAATTCCGGAAACTCTGCCTTGCTTGGGAGAATACATCTTGGCTTGGAACAATTAGACTCAGCAGAGTACTACTTAAATAAAGAACTTTCGACTATGGAGAACTGTAATTCAAAGTTCTACTATTCGCCAGCCAAATCAGCACTCGGAGAAATCTACCTAAGGAAAGGTCGTTTAGAACAGTCCGAAGCATACTTTAAAGAAAGCTACAATTACGCCATTGCAAACAATTACCAAGAAGACATAATTGAAAGCTCAAAAGGTTTATTTCAAGTGTACCTTGCCCAAAATGACTATAAAAAAGCTCTGACCTATCATAGAAAATTCAAAAATGCGGAAGACTCCCTACTTAACTTAGATAATACTAGAAAAATAGCTTGGCTAGAAGCTAATCAAAGAATGAATTACCTGGCAGATAGCCTCGAATTTGAGCGCCAACTGAGTGAAACTAAACTTAACGCAGAAATCAATTCCCAAAAAGTAAAAAGACGAACAATAGTCTTTATAGCAACCACGACATTAATAATTGCAGGGGTTTGGTTCTATTTTCTACAAAAAAGAAAACAGATTAGGCATAATGAGCAACTTGCTAAAGAACGAGAAGAAGGCCTTCAAAATGTCTTGGTGGCTACAGAAACAGAACGCAGTCGCATTAGCAAAGATTTACATGATGGAGTCGGACAGCAGCTCTCCGCCATTAAATTGGCGATGTCCGATATCATGGGCAAAGTAGAGGACTCAGCAAAACCCCAAATAGCGCAACTCAACGATCTGCTTACCAGGTCTGCTGAAGAGGTACGCACTATTTCACACCAAATGATGCCAAGAGCTCTTGTGGATCATGGTTTGATTGAAGCGATAGATGACCTACTCAAAAACTCTTTTACGTATTCTGAAATCGAATATGAATTTGAATACAAAAATATCTACAGCAGATTCGGAGAACGTATCGAAATCACTATCTATCGTATTTTACAAGAGCTTATAAACAATGTTCTAAAACACTCAAATGCTACATTAGTAAATGTTCAGCTTTATAAAACAGGCAATCAGCTTACTCTTTTGGTAGAAGATAATGGTGATGGATTAAAACATGACAAACCAAAAGGACATGGCCTGCAAAACATAAAGAGCCGACTCACAATTGTAAATGGCAAAGTAAATTTTGAAACAAGCCAAGGTACCACCGTTTTTGTTAGTATACCTGTAGATAAATGACCAAAGTAATAATAATTGATGATCACGAATTAGTTGCCGAAGGCATTAGCAGACTAATAAATCAACTTGAGGGTTTTGAACTGATAGGCATATATAGCAATTCGAATGAAGGTCTTACCAAAACAAAAGTTCTAAAACCAGATCTGCTTATAACCGACCTTGATATGCCTGGAATAAACGGACTCGAGCTTGTAGAAAAACTTATAACTGCTAATGCTAAACCCAATTGCATATTACTCACCATGCACTTGGATAGAAATACAGTAAAAAAGGCCTTAAAACTTGGAGTTGAGGGCTACATACTTAAAAATGCAGATTCTGAAGAATTCCTACACAGCATAAAAACTGTCAGTAAATCGCACACCTATTATACTCCAAAAGCAATGGAAGCTCTTATTGAAAATGGAAAAGAGGTGAAATCAAGCAGTCTGAAGAAAATCCAGCTCTTAACAGAACGCGAATTGGAAATTTTAAACCTTGTGGTTCAAGGCCTTTCAACCAACGAAATCTCCGAAAAACTCTTTATAGCACGGAGAACAACAGAAACTCACAGAAAATCAATCATGTCAAAACTAGGCGTTAACAATGTTGCTGGAATGGTTAGAATTGCCATGCAAGAAGGTCTAATCGATTAATTAGCAAAAGCAGTCTCACTTGTATTGATGGTTATTGACAATACTTCCAAACTTTGATTACCAAAAATTAGATTCAAGTCTTAACTTGCAGGGTCTTAGAAATCAGCGATTCACAATAATGATAAAGCTGATTTATTTCTCGATAGAAGCTTCTTGTGCTGAATGGATTTTCTCTCAACCCTTAATGAACCACAATACGAAGGTGTAGTAAACACCGAAGGCCCAGCCATGATTATTGCTGGAGCAGGATCTGGTAAAACTCGGGTACTCACCTACCGCATCGCTTACTTGATAAAGGAAAAAGGTGTTGATCCTTTCAACATACTATCACTGACCTTTACCAATAAGGCTGCAAGAGAAATGCGCGAGCGTATTGAAAAAGTGGCAGGCCTGAATGCCCGCAATCTTTGGATGGGCACCTTCCACTCCGTATTCGCCAGAATTCTGAGAGCCGAAGCAGATCGATTGGGTTACCCGAGCAACTTCACCATTTATGATAGTGACGATTCTAAATCGCTCATTAAAACTATCGTTAAGGAGTTTGGGCTAGATGATAAGGTTTACAAACCAAACGTAGTGCTCAACCGTATTTCGGGAGCTAAAAACCGACTGGTAGAATGGTCTGAGTACATCAACAATCCGCTTTACGCGGCAGATGATGCTGCAGCTCAAAAGCCAGAAATGGGTAGAATCTACAAAACCTATTGCCAACGCTGCTTCAAAGCAGACGCTATGGATTTTGATGACCTTCTGCTGAACACCAACATACTTTTTAGAGATCATTTAGATGTGCTGCACAAGTATCAACACAGATTTAAATATGTATTGGTCGATGAGTTTCAGGACACCAATGTTTCGCAGTACCTCATTACCAAGAAACTCTCTGCCGTAAGTCAGAATATTGCGGTAGTAGGTGACGATGCCCAGTCTATTTATGCCTTCCGTGGTGCTAATATTGAGAACATCCTCAACTTTGAGAAAGACTTTCCAGACCTTAAGGTCATTAAGCTAGAGCAGAATTATCGCTCTACTAAAAACATTGTTGAAGCGGCCAACTCACTGATCGCTCAAAACAAAGGGCAGCTTAAAAAGTCTGTTTGGACAGCCAATAATGATGGCAACCGAATAGAACTCATCAAGTCTATCTCAGACAATGAAGAAGGGCGATTTGTTTCTTCAACCATTTTCGAACAAAAAGCACAAAACAATTACGAAAATAAGGACTTCGCTATTCTCTATAGAACGAACAGCCAGTCGAGGGCTATAGAAGAAGCGCTTAGAAAAAGCGGTATTCCTTACAAAATCTATGGTGGTCTTTCCTTCTATCAAAGAAAGGAAATCAAAGACCTGATGGGCTATTTGAGGTTCGCCATCAATACCAACGATGAGCAATCTTTCAGAAGAATCATCAACCTACCGAAACGAGGCATTGGACCTACCTCGGTTGAAAAAATGGTGGTTGCGGCTTTTGAGCATGACATTCCGCTCTGGGAAGTGCTGACCAACATAGACATGTTCCTTCCGGGAAGAGCCGCCAATGCCGTTAGAGACTTTGTTACCTTGGTTAAAAGTTTCAAAATCTATGTAGACTCTAAAGATGCTTTTGAAGCGGCAAGTCATATAGCCAAAGCTTCGGGCTTGCTTAAAGAGCTTTACGATGACAAAACGGTTGAAGGACTTAACCGCTACGAAAACGTTCAGGAACTCCTGAATGCCATGAAGGAGTTCGTAGAAACGCCTGAAGTAGAAGACAAAACCTTGGGCGCATTTCTTCAAGACATTGCTCTATTGACGGATGCAGACAATGAAGACCCTACAGACAATGACTTCGTTTCTTTAATGACAATTCATGCATCGAAGGGACTAGAGTTTAAAAACGTATTCATCGTTGGTTTGGAAGAAGACCTCTTCCCTTCTCAAATGATGTTGAGCAGTAGAGCCGACTTAGAAGAAGAACGCAGGCTTTTTTATGTGGCCATTACGCGGGCTCAAGACAACCTGTACTTTTCTTATGCCCTTTCGCGTTACAGGTTTGGTAGGCTCATTAATTGTGAACCAAGCCGTTTTATTGAAGAAGTAGACCCCAATTATATCTTTGTGAACACACGCTTTGGAAGCAGAGAACCTAAGTTGGGTAAGAGCGAACAGCCACCGGGTTTTTCTTCAAGCTTTGCAAGAAACTTGATGAGCAATAAAAAACCAGTAGCCAAAAAGCCGCTTCAATACCATAAACCTTCGGTAGATTTTAAGCCTAGCGACACATCGAAGCTTGGAGAAGGCATGAAGGTAGAACATCCGAAATTCGGCTTCGGAAAAGTACGAAAACTAGACACCGAAGGCGCCAACAAAAAGGCAATAGTCATATTTGAAGACTTTGGCGAAAAAACGCTCTTGCTGGCCTTTGCAAAGCTTAGAATAGTAGAATAGATAAGCTTAAAACTAGCTTTTCAATAATAATTAGTAATTTGAACCAAGACTAAAAATCAATGGGATTAGAATATAATACGGAGCGATCTGAAGTGAAATTGTTAGAGTATGGTCGCAACATCCAAAAGTTGGTTAATCATATAAAAACGATAGAAGACAAGGAAAAAAGAAGCGCTTACGCAGAAACCTTGACAGATCTGATGAAGCAGATCAACACCAACATCAAAGGCAATCAGGATTACGATCAGAAAGTATGGGACGACTTGTATTTGATCTCCAACTTTGAACTAGAAGTTGAAGCGCCTTTTCCAATGCCTGACAAAGAAGCTATTGGCAAAAAACCACAAAGGGTTAATTACAAAAGCTCAAACATTAAGTACATGCACTACGGCCGTAGCGTAGAAATAATGATTGAGCAAGCCATTGCCATGGAAGACGCAGAAACTAGAGAGTCTGCCATTATTCACATTGGCAGACTGATGAAGTCTTTCTACAATACTTGGAACAAAGACAATATCGATGATGAAATCATCTTAAAGCACATTAAGGAGCTATCTAAGGGGCAGCTAGATATTGACATTGAGAAAGTGAAAGAATTCGGTCTCTTTAACAATAACGTTAAGGAATCGCATCGTTCTAACAGGAACAATAACCGCGACAATAACCGAAGAAGAAACAACAACAAAAGACGCAGAAACTAAATGTCCTCTTTCATTATTGAAGGTGGCACCCGCCTTTCAGGAGAAATTATTCCACAAGGTGCCAAAAACGAAGCTTTACAAATTCTATGTGCAGTTTTGCTTACCGCAGAACCTGTTACAATTAACAAAGTCCCAGACATTCGTGATGTTAACAAGCTGATTGAGCTTTTGGCAGAAATGGGTGTAGATGTTAAATATCTTGGCAATGAGAGCTATCGCTTCTGTGCTAAAAATGTAGACATCGACTACCTAGAAACAGAGGACTTCAGAAAGAAAGCTTCATCTCTCAGAGGTTCAATAATGATTTTAGGTCCGCTTTTGGCTCGTTTTGGCAAAGGAAAGATTTCTAAGCCCGGAGGAGACAAAATTGGTAGAAGAAGGCTAGACACTCACTTCATTGGCTTTCAAAAACTTGGAGCCAGATTCCTTTATGAGGCAGAGACAGGCATGTACCATATCGATGCTAGTCAGCTGAAAGGAACATACATGCTGCTTGACGAGGCTTCCGTAACTGGAACTGCCAACATCTTAATGGCAGCAGCCATGGCCAAAGGAAAAACCACCATTTACAATGCTGCCTGTGAGCCATATCTTCAACAGTTGAGTAAAATGCTCAACCGCATGGGAGCCAAAATCACTGGAATTGGCTCTAACCTCCTTCATATCGAGGGAGTAGACTCACTAGGTGGTACAGAGCATACAATGCTGCCTGATATGATTGAAATTGGTTCTTTTATAGGCATGGCAGCTATGACTCAGTCTGAAATTACTATCAAAGACTGTAAGATTCCTGAGCTTGGTGTAATTCCTGATACCTTCAAGAGACTAGGAATCGAAATGGAGTTCAGAGGTGATGACATCTTCATTCCTTCTCAAGATCGATACGAAATTGAGACCTTTATTGATGGTTCAATTATGACTATCGCTGATGCTATTTGGCCTGGCCTTACCCCTGACCTTCTTAGTATTGTGCTAGTGGTGGCAACTCAGGCCAAAGGAACAGTATTAGTCCACCAAAAGATGTTTGAAAGCCGCCTGTTCTTTGTAGATAAACTGATTGACATGGGCGCTCAAATAATCCTTTGCGATCCGCACAGAGCTACAGTTATTGGCTTGAATAGACAGCAGAAACTTAAGGGAATTCGAATGACATCGCCAGACATTCGTGCCGGACAAGCCCTATTGATTGCCGCACTTTCTGCAGAAGGCCGATCTATTATTGACAATGTAGAACAAATAGATAGAGGCTACCAACATATTGACACCCGATTAAAAGCCCTTGGGGCTAAAATCGAAAGAATGGATTAGTTTATAAGCCTGACACCCGTCAGGCTTTTTTATTTTTCACTCTACTTAGCCAAGCATTCAGACTATATTAGTACAAGTCTTACTACAAAATTGGTTATGGCTAAGCATCTAGAACCCAAACTACATGGAGAGAATAAGTGGTTCTCTCGCTTTCAAGATTACATTGGAGAGTTCATTTATGGCGGCATTGATGGCTCCGTTACCACCTTTGCTGTAGTAGCTGGAGCTGCTGGCGCACAGCTGGATAGTGCAGTTGTGTTAATTCTTGGCTTCGCGAACCTGTTTGCCGATGGCTTTGCCATGTCTGTGGGCAGTTACCTTTCTACCAAGTCAGAACAAGAGAATTACCAAAAACATAAAGCCATTGAATATTGGGAGGTAGACAATCTGCCTGAAAAGGAAAGAGACGAGATTAGGGAAATATATGCTGCTAAGGGTTTTGAAGGTGAGCTTCTAGAACAAGTAGTAGACAAAATCACTGAGAATAAGGATCGCTGGGTAGATGTAATGATGAAGGAAGAACTTAACATGACCGAAGAATCCAAATCTCCATTTCAAATGGGCTTTGTTACCTTCATTTCATTCCTTAGTCTAGGCTTTATACCTCTGATTGTATATGTCATAGACTACACGAGCTCAAGCATTTCTGGCGATCTATTTCTTTATTCATCGGTTCTTACTTTTGTAACATTTGCAGGAATAGGCTTTGCCAAAAGCTACGTAACTCAGGCCAACAAGCTCAGAAGCACTTTGGAAACACTTTTTCTTGGAGGTTCAGCAGCAGTATTAGCTTATTTCGTGGGCGACTTTCTTGAAAAAATGATAGCTTGAGAAGCTAATAAAATGGTAAGGTCAATTTCAGGAACAGCAAGTAATGGTCAAAATAGGTACTTCGAGGAGGCTTAAGAAATCAGCCGCTTCAAAAAAGTTAAGGAGAAGAGACTTCTTTACATATTTTATGGAAGTTTTGCTGATCATCTTTGGTATCAGCGTAGCCTATCAGCTCAATGTTTATTACGAGGGTCAGAAAGATCTTCAACTAGAAAAAGCTGCTTTAAGAAAGGTTTACCGAGAAAACGAAACCAATATGGAGAACTTCTACAGCATTGTTCCAAGCCGGAATGAACTGCAAGAAGATACTCGAGAATTAGCCAGAATACTATTTTCAGGTGGCCTGCTAGAAGACGACAACATTGGAACTTATCTCTTTAACATCAACAGAACTTACAAACCTATCATTCAGCTAGAAGCCATCAACTTCTACTTAAATACTAATTACACGAATAGAAATTCTGACGTAAAAAGTGAACTAATCACGCTCAAGAGCAAGTATTTGGAATTAAGAGACGTGGTAGATTACTATGTAAGGATGAAGGAGAAGTACTACTCAGAATTTTTGGTGTCGGACGTAGACTTCGGGGAAGAAAAAATCATCTCTTACGAGAAGATTAAGAGTGTAGAATTCAAAAACTTAGTAGTTAACCTACTAGCCAATGAACAAGAGCTCAACCGATTGTTTGAAGACACCTTTGAGCTGGCTCTAGATTTGGATGAAATGATTGAGGAGAAGCTAAACTAATGCGACAATTAATAGGAGCTCTTCTTATTCCATTGGGCATTATATTTATATACCGAGCAATTTTACCGAAGGAGAAAAACCCTAAGGACAAACACGAAGCATCACATCGTATAGAAACATTTTCTGGAGGGCTTTTCTTGGCTTCAGCTGGAATTCTTCTATTGATTGGCTGGTAGCAAACAAAGTTTAGATGCTAGCAGTCGCTTTATTTACCTGATGTAGCCCACACTCTTTTTGGGAGGTCTCCCAATACCATCTGCCGGCTCTTGGGTGTTCTCCTGGCTCAATGGCGCGAGTACATGGTGCACAACCTATGCTGATATATCCTTTGTCATGCAACTTGTTGTAAGGCACTTTGTATTGTTTGAGGTAATCGATCATTTCTTCATAAGACCAACGAAGAATTGGATTGAATTTGATGACCTGATTAGCTCCATCCCACTCCAAAAGATCAAAGCCCTGCCTATTCTCAGACTGATCTGACCGTAAGCCCGTCACCCAAACTTTAGCGCCTACCAAAGCTCGTTTTAATGGTTCAACCTTACGAATAAAGCAACATTCCTTACGGTTCTCTACAGACTCGTAAAAGCTGTGCATACCTTTTTTATTCACCATAGTCTCCACTCGCTCCGCTTTAGGGTAATAAACCTTAATTGGCTTTTTATATCTGGAACGAGTCTGATCTATCAGTTCATAAGCCTCCTTAAACAACCTGCCAGTGTCGAGTGTAAACACCTCTATATCGACATCGTTCCTAAAGATTGCATCGGCAACTACTTGGTCTTCCTGACCAAAAGCAGAAGAAAACCTAACCTTACCAGGAAAAGCGTTAGCAACAATGCTCAACGACTCCGCCAAAGACTTCCCTTCTATTTCCTCAATTAACTGGTTGATTATTGCTTCACTCATTTTCTAACTTTTATTGTAGCCCAAACTCGCTCATGTAGGTAATAGAGAATCATTTTAGTGACTACTTCAACCGAACCGATTGAAAAAGCAGTGGCAAAATTTCCCGTAATAATATATGATATCACCATGGTGTCTATGGTACCTACAACCCTCCAGCTTACAGTTTTCAGTAAGCTTTTGAGGTTACTATCAGCCTTTCGGCTCTCCTCAATCTTTCCATTAACAAGCGTATCTACCAACATATTCTCTAGTCTTAAATAGATTCGATTCGACAAATCTATATATTCCCTACCATTTTAGTAGACTTTTAACCCAGAAAATTTCTGAGCGGTTCAGAAAACTTAAATATTCGTTCAATAAAACGATTAGAATATGACTCTGTGATGTTTGAGACTTAAGAAACAGAGCTTCTCTGCCGCCAGTTATGGCCCCTCTCCATGAGCTTCTCCTGTTAGTGATCTCCAGATGTCAACCAGTGAAGACATCGATTGTAGCAAAAGATCTATCAGAAACTTGAGATTGCTTGCCAGTCATTGTGTCCTCACCGTGACTATGACAGTCTTAAACTAATACTCGAGAGTCAACCAGTAAAGACACCGATTGTGGCAAAAACTTAACTCTTGCTCAACCTAATAGGTGGAATTCCATTCTTAGTTCATTGAGATTTAAGAAGCAGAACTTCTTAGCACATCGGCTAAAGTCTTATTTTCCAATACCTTCAATGTATTGTCTCGAACCTCCGCCATAACGTGATTAAGTCCACAAATCTCTTCTTGGCAGTTCTCACACTTCTCATAATAGTTTAAGCTTACACAAGGCAGCAGTGCAATTGGGCCATCGAGCATACGAATAACCTTAGCCAACTTAACTTCTTCTGGAGGCTTAATGAGATAATAGCCTCCACCCTTTCCTTTTTTACTACCTAAAACTCCGGCCTTTTTTAACTCCAGTAGAATATTTTCCAAAAACTTCAACGAAATCTGTCTCTCTTGAGAAATCTCAGAAATCAGTATTGGACCTTTCTCCTGGTTTTCGGCAAGATAAGTTAGTGCGTGAAAGGCATATTGGGTCTTCTTTGAAAGCATCTACAATAATCGAGAAAAATGATTGTGTCTGCAAAATGTCTATTTTTACTCAATGGTAAAAACACACGTTTCAATCTTATTCTTGAGCTTGCTTTTGGTGGGCTGTAGTCTCTTTGAGACGCTTAACCCAAAACCAGAGCTACCGGAGACTACTACCAACGGAGCCAATACTTTTGGAGCACTTGTAAACAGAAAAGTATGGGAAATCCGAAACAGCTTTAGAATGAGATCTCACTACCTCAATTCGGAATATATCTCGATATCCGGCAATTACCGCTCTAAAGAAATTGATCAGCACCTGATCATTCAAATCAGCAATGAGCCTATTGCTGAAGGCGACTACGTATTCAACAAAAGCTTATATCTTGACAGGCTGCTCAGCTGGGCCGATGACAAATTAGACCAATACTTTAGCGGTGACGATCCGAATGTAACTTTCAACGGAACACTTACTATTTTTAAGCTAGATAGATCTAACAAGATTGTTTCTGGAACCTTCGAATTCCAGATTCACAAAGCTGGAGAAGCCACCGTTAATATCGGTAATGGCAGATTCGACATGATCTATGGCCAATAAAAAAGGAGCCGAAGCTCCTAAATTTAATTATCGCAAAACACTTTTAGAATACTAATTTTGTGTTTGCTCTCTTCTTTGAGCACAATAAGAGTTAACGAAGGCCTGAGCATCTGCATAATTATCTGCCTCAAACTCGAATCGATATCCGTCTAAGCAGACTCCAATGTACCTGTTAAAATCAACTTCCTCCATATCTGAATTTACACTTCCTGCTTTCAAAGCAAAAAAGGATGAAAAAACAAAAACTGAAGCTAAAACTGCTTTTTTCATAATAATTTTATATTTATGTTGTGAATAATTGATCATGAATTTTACTTATAAATCCATTTTATTCCTACTAATATTACTTTTTTTTATTAGGCAATTTGGAATTTCTCAGGAGGTGATATTAGAGGGTGGTGTATTTGATGAGGCCAATGAACCAATCCCTGGAGTTTTGGTCTCCGTAGTAGAAAAGGACACCATGATCCACTATCAGTTTTCAGGAGCCGAAGGTGAGTTTCACCTAAAAATTGATACAACCTTATACTCATGGCCAATAAGAATTAAGGCATCATCTTTTTTTTATAAAGACACAGTAATAATTGTTAACACAATACCCACTAGTCCGATTCTAATTTTTATGGGCTTTGAAAACAACGAACTAGACGAATTTGTTGTAGAAACCACCTCGATAAATAATGATACTACAAGCCTGAATTTTCAAAAATATAACATCCAAAAATTGGAAAGCCTGGAAGAATCATTGAAAAAAATTCCTGGTATTAGTGTAGATAAAGATGGGCGAATAAAATATTGGAATCGGGAAATTGAGAAGATATTGATTGATGGTGAAGATTTGGCTAATCGTCAATACACGTTCATTTCTAAAAACCTCAGATCCGAAGTGATAGATGACGTTGAGCTTTTAAAAAATTTTGAGGAAAACACGGTATTAAAAAACTCACAACGCTCAGACAAAATCGCCCTCAATCTTAAGATTAAAGAGGAATTTCAAAATGTATGGTTTGGCAACTTAGCCAGTGCATTTGGAATGGGAAGTGGAGATAATGAGGTGAAGCAAGCCGCCAACATCGGACTCTTAAAAAAGAAAATAAAACTTCTCGATGCTTTTAAATATTCAACCCTCGGAGCCAAAGCTATTCCATTCAATGTCAACTACTCAGACAATTCTATAATAGATAAGCCGCTATACAGCGCCAAATCATTAGACATACCTCTACCTGTAGAACTCACTAATAATAACAAGGCTCTTGGCAACACCTTCCTCTTAAATAAGAAGATAAAAAATACTGATTTTCGCATCACACATTTTCTTGGAAGAGACATTCAAAAGCAGGAGTCCTTTCGTAGTCTCGAGTTTTTCTTTGACGATCAGGAATCATTCAGCGAAACCAATAACTACCTCAACAAAAACCTACTTCTTTCAGGTGAAGTGGAGTTAAAAAACTCACATCTGGACAACAAATACTACACAAACAAATTCAACTACACCTATGGATCTGGCGACTATTCATCTAACTCTCTTTTCAGTTCCAATAGAACAGAAGACCGTACCAAAAACAACGATGTTTCCTTAAGTAACCAGTTTCAATTTACCAACCAGTTAAAAAACGGTTTAGTCCTTGACAATGAACTAGCCATTGGAGCCTCATTTTTAAATGAAACGGCAGACGTAGCCTCTGATGATCTTAGAAACTTCCTGAACGATGAATCCTTAATAACTCAAAAAGTAAACAACGATTTTCAATACATAACCCTTAAATCGAAGATTGACCACTTTATCAGTGATAGAGTAAAAACCCGGTTAGGCCTCAATTTTGATAAAAGTCATCAAGAAATCCTTATCGATTTCGAACCCGACCCAAACACCTATCAAAACGAACAAACTTTTAGAAGAACCCAAATCGGCCTATCTCCAACTTTGGTTTATGACATTACAAATAGCATCGAACTCAATTCGTCAATCCAGAGCACATATGCCAGCTTTCAAAACTGGAATGACCTATTATTTAACTACCGAGCTGAACTCTACATCAAATTCTTTGGGAACCTTCAAATGAGTTATTCGAGAAACCAAGAACTGCCAAAAAATGAATTTTTTCTTGAACGATACTATTTGGTAAACAACAACTCATTTAAACGTGGTGGACTTTTCTTCTCCCCTCTCGACTACGAACAATTCAAAACTTCACTTACAAACCAAAACAAGCGCAGCACCTTCAACAATGAGATATCCTTTACTCACAGAAGATCCAAATCCACTCTCTTGCAAGAATTCACAGCGACAGACAACATCAATTTTAACAATGGCATTCAAATATTCAGGGAAGGAACTGATGATCTGCTTAAGGAACAACTGGTTATCTTAATTAACAATTTGGTGTTTAATATAGAGACTTCTCATACCTTTTTCCGAACACCTCTCTCTAATGATCCTGGAGAACTTAACCGCATTTATTCCAGTGATTACAGACTAGAGATTAGTTCTTATTTCTCCAAAACCTTCAACTTCAGCCTGACTTCTGGCTATCAGAAAAGCGTCCAAAAATTCGGAAACAAATCCTCTGTTTTCGACACTAAAAACCTAAGCGTAGACCTAGATTGGGAAATATTGGAAGATGTTGCTCTTAACCTAAATGGTGGAATCTATGAAGTGAGTGACACTATTTATAAAATATTTAATTCGAGTATAGAGTACACTCCAGAAAACAAAAGGATCTCGTACGGTCTATACTTGAATAATATTCTAAATGAAGATGAGTTTTCCTTTCAGGCAAGGAACTCATTCTTCTATTCATTCTCATCAATCCCACTGGTTCCACGATATATTCTATTTCAAATAAATTACACCTTCTAAATAAACGCTATGAAAACTTTTCTAACATTAACGCTACTGTTCCTCACAATTCACCTGGCAAAGTCCCAAAATCAAAGCCAAGGAGTGATCTACTATGACCATGTAGACAATCATTACGGGGTGGTATATAACGCCTATTTGGCATTTGATAAATCTAAATCTCATTTTGTTACTGCTAAACACTCCTTGGGGATGTCGGGCACGAATAAAGGAGAGACTTCCAACGATAACGCTGTCGTAGAAGTTGCTGACTTTCAAAACATTGAAAAAACATGGGAAAAAGGGCTAGAAGTTTTCTTCAATAGCCAAACCAGCACAATGTATTTCTCTAATGCATTCTCTTTAGTCTCTCCAACACTTTATGTGGTTGAAAGTGTACCGAACTTCAAATGGACCTTTGAGAAAGAACAAAAAACAATTGGCAAATTTCTATGCAAGAAAGCCACCACGGAGTTTCGAGGGAGAACTTACATATGTTGGTATACTGAAGAAATTCCATTGCCGTATGGACCATGGAAGCTTCAGGGCCTACCTGGGCTTATTTTAGAAGCAGAAACCAAGGATGGTTTTTTCGCAGCCAAGTTTAAACAAATTAAATACCCCGACAGCAGCATTCATTTACCCAAGAATGAAGAAGAGATGATATCAGGAAAGGCGAAATTCATCTCTTTAAATGACTATATAAAAGAACAGAGAACCGAAATTGAAACAACAGACAATCGGCTTAAGGTTACAGCTCAAAAGTTCAATGTCAGAGTTCAACCATTCAGCGAGAGAGACAACTTTCTAGAGATATTTGGCAAAGGTGACAACTAAGTTTTGGCATTGAAATGGAGAATATCTGTCTAGAGACAGACGAACACATCAATACTAAAATTACACTGATAACAAAAAAGGGAGCCGAAGCTCCCTTTTTACTTGATTATATAAAACATTAATAGTTGTTCAGCATAACTGGCATTACAAGCATCAAGATATCTTCGCTTTCGTCCTTCTCTGCAGGAATAATCAAACCAGCACGATTAGGAGCAGACATTTGAAGCGTAATTGATTTAGAGTGAATATTACCAAGCATTTCTACTAAGAACTTAGCATTGAAACCAATTTCAATATCCTCCCCTTCATGCTCACATGCCAAAGTTTCCTTCGCCTCATTTGAGAAATCTAGATCTTCAGCAGAGATGGTTAATTCACTACCAGTAATTTTTAACCTGATTTGGTGGGTTGTTTTGTTCGCGTAAATAGAGATACGCTTTAATGAACCTAACAGCTCACTTCTTTCAATTGTCATTTCGATTGGGTTCTCCGCAGGAATCACGTTTTCATAATCTGGGAAACGCTCATCGATCAAACGACAAATCATTTTAATATTATTGAAATGGAAGTATGCGTTAGATGCATTGTATTCCATTACTACGTTCACATTTTCCGAAGGCAAAGTAGACTTCAACAAGTTCAAGGCCTTACGAGGAATAATGATAGACATTCCTGAGTCAGTCGCTACATCCACTCTTCTGTAACGTACCAATCTGTGTCCATCCGTTGCAACAAATGTTGTATTTGTATCTCCTAACTTCACGAAAACCCCAGTCATAGCTGGTCTTAATTCGTCATTAGAAGTGGCGAAAATGGTATTATTGATAGCACTGCTCAACACATCTGTAGACATATCTACAGAATATGCATCAGTAACTTCTGGCACCTTAGGGAAGTCTGTTGCATTCTCACCTGCCAGCTTATATCTACCATTATCAGAGTTTATTTCTACGCTATAAGTTTCATTGTCTATGCTGAAAGTAACAGGCTGCTCAGGTAAGTTCTTAAGTGTGTCCATCAAAATTCTTGCTGGCACAGCAATACTACCATCTTCCTTGGCCTCTACATCAATCTCCGTAATCATAGAGGTCTGAAGATCGGAAGCGGTAACGGTCAAAAGGCCATCATTTATCTCGAAAAGGAAATTCTCAAGAATAGGAACAACCGGATTGGTTGTGATAACGCCATTGATATTTGATAGGCGCTTTAAAAGTTCAGCTGAAGAAACTATAAACTTCATAGAAGATTGAATTTTTGAGTGGTTTTAATAAGCGGATAAAATTAAAAATAAAATCTATATCGCCCATCAATTGTAAGGATTTTGGCGCATTCTACTTGGCCTCAACTTCATTTTGGCCTCAATATTTTTTTAAAGACTAAGGTTGATCATTGAAATACTAGATAAAAGCAAAAGAAAGCATCTCCGAATTATTACCCTACTTTTTTGGTAGACTTTATATTCTTTTATTTAAACTTGCATATCAAAAGCCATCTGTACTACCAGAAAAGAACAACTAACCATGAGCTTGACATATAAAAATAACATCAGCGCGGCCGCCAAAAAAGACATTCTAGAGCTGGAAAAACGAATAGAAAAGTTCAATCAGGGAGAAATTGCTGAAGATAAATTCAAGCTCTACCGACTTACCCGAGGCGTTTATGGACAACGGCAAACAGGTGTTCAGATGATTCGTATTAAGCTGCCTTACGGAAAGGTAACGCCCCAACAGCTCATTACCATTGCCAATGTTTCGGACAAATATGCCACAGGCAACCTACATCTAACTACTCGGCAAGACATACAATTGCATTTTGTTAAGCTGGCAGATTCGCCTGCGCTTTGGGCAGAATTGGAAGAAAGCGATGTTACTCTTAGAGAAGCTTGCGGAAATACAGTCCGAAATGTTACCGCCTCTCCCGATGCGGGAGTTAACCCAAACGAACCATTCGATGTAACGCCTTACGCTCACGCACTGACTCATTTCTTCCTAAGAAATCCTATCTGTCAAGATATGGGCAGAAAGATGAAAATCGCTTTCACAGCCGATGAGCAGGACACAGCCATGACCTACTTCCACGATATAGGCTTCATTCCTAAAGTTGAAAATGGAACCAAAGGCTTCAAAATAGTAGTTGGCGGTGGCTTGGGTGCAGTAGCCATGACAGCCCAAACAGCGCATGAATTTCTACCTGCCGAAGAAATCATTCCTTTCTCCGAAGCACTGATCAGAGTATTCGATAGATATGGTGAAAGAGCAAATCGCAATAAAGCCCGGCTCAAGTTTCTATTGAAGAACATTGGTTTGGAAAAACTGATGGAGCTCATAAATGAAGAAAGGAAGTCCTTAAAAGCTACCGCTACAGATTTCGATCTTAGCCTTACAGAGGCCAACATACCTGAGATCAAGGCCATTCCAGAAACTCAAATAGAAGACTGGGAAGCATTTGAAAACTGGAAACGCACCAATACTTTCGAGCAAAAGCAACAAGGGTATTATGGTATTTGGCTTAGAGTTCCTTTAGGAGATATTGATTCTAACAGAGCCAGAAAGCTGGCTGCTCTAGTACAGGAATTTGCGGGTGATGACATTCGTGTTACTGCCAACCAAGGCCTTCTTCTAAAGTACGTAAGGCCCGATTTACTGCCATTCTTCTTCCAGTCACTTACCGAACTTAATCTTGCCAAACCAGGGTTCAATAGTACCCACGATATCACTTCGTGCCCGGGTAGCGACACCTGCAACTTAGCGGTGACCAATAGCACGGGCTTAGCCACTGCTCTGGAGAACCTACTAGCTAAGAATTTTAAGCACCTTATCGATGAATCAAATATTAAGATCAAGATCAGCGGATGCATGAATGCCTGCGGGCAGCATATGGCGGCCAATATCGGTTTCCACGGCAGCTCCATTAAACACAATGGCTTGGTGATACCAGCCATGCAGGTGGTGATTGGCGGTGGTATTTCTCCTACAGGAGAGGGCTTTATGGCCGAAAAGGTGATCAAGCTCCCAACAAAAAGAATTCCTACCGCCCTTTCTTTACTCTTAAACGCTTTTGAAACGAATGCTGATTGGGGCGAATACTTCAACGACTTCTATCAACGATTAGGAAAAAGGCATTTCTACCATCTCTTGAAGCCTTTGGCCGAACTAGAAACACTAGATCAAGCTGAGTACATCGACTGGGGTAAAGAAGAAAAATTCATCCCGGAAATTGGAGTGGGAGAATGTGCCAGTGTAATGCTCGATGTAATCGGAACGATAATAGATGAAGCACAGGAAAGGTTAGAGTGGGCTGAAGCAGGTTTGAAAGAAGCAGCTCATGCCGATGCCATCTACAATTCCTATTCAGCTTTTGTGATTGGAGCGAAGGCTTTACTGCTAAGCGAAGACGTAAAGTGCAATACGCAAATCGGTATTCTTGAAAGCTTCGAAGAAGTGTTTGGCAACAATGCGAGATTCACCTTCGCAGAAGGATTCAAAGCTTATGTGCTCAGAATGCAGCAACATGAACCTTCGGCTGAATTTGCTCAAGAGTACTTTAATCAGTCGACCGAATTTTTAAGGACTGTCAGAAATCATAGAGGCGAACAGCTCGCAGCCCAAGGAGAAGATAAAGTAGTGATCAGCGATTTTTATAAAGCTTAAGATGAACAATAACGCAAAACTAACTTTGGTCGGTGCTGGACCGGGAGATCCTGACTTAATCACCGTTAAGGGCATTAAAGCCATTGCCGGTGCTGACGTCATACTCTATGATGATTTAGCCAGCAAGGCCTTACTCTCCTACGCCAAACCCAAAGTGGAGAAAATCTATGTGGGTAAAAGAGTAGGAAAGCATAGTCATACACAGCAAACCATCAATGAGCTCATTGTTCACTTTGCTCAGGAAAATGGGCATGTGGTTCGGCTGAAAGGTGGGGATCCATTCATTCTCGGAAGAGGCTATGAGGAGTTGGAATACGCTAAGCAATTCGATATTCCTTGCGAAATAGTACCAGGGATTAGCAGTGCTCATGCCGTGCCAGCACTTCAGCAAATACCAATGACCTCAAGAGGCTTCAGTCAAAGCTATTGGGTAGTTACTGCTACCACCAAGGAAGGTGGACTTACTCCTGATATTGCTCTTGCAGCTCAATCGACAGCCACTATTGTAATTTTAATGGGCACCAAAAAACTTCATGAAATCTGCAACACTTTCCGCTTTTATGGAAAGCAGGACACTCCGGTGGCTATCATTCAAAATGGAACTTTAGAGAATGAAAAAATGGTGATTGGCAACATTTCCAACATTGAGTTTCAGGCTTCGAAACATAACATCTCCTCACCTGCGGTTATTGTAGTGGGAGAAGTGGTAAAATTGGGCAAAGCCTACATAGAGGAATTCAAACACATTCAGGCAGTTTAATATGGCAAATGAGCTCTATCCCGTATTCTTAAAGGTTCATCAGTTTGAAACACTTATTGTCGGAGGTGGTGAAGTAGGTCTTGAAAAGTTGAGTTTTCTACTGAAAAGTAGTCCTCAGGCCAAGGTCACTTTGGTGGGAAAATCCATTAAAGAAGAGATCAAAACCTTGGTCAAGGCTCATCCTTCAGTTACTCTTTATGAGAGGGCATATTTCCCAGAAGATCTAACGGGAATGCAGATGGCACTAATAGCCACGGAAGATCATGAAACCAACATAGGGATTCAGGAAGAAGCCAAAAGTCTTGGCATCTTGGTCAATGTAGCTGACACTCCAGACTTGTGCGATTTTTACCTTGGTAGCATAGTTACCAAAGGCGACTTAAAGATTGGTATTTCAACCAATGGAAAGTCGCCAACAATTGCCAAAAGACTCAAGGAAACGCTAAATGAAGTACTGCCCGATGAAATTGATGAACTTTTACAGCGAATGAGGGAGATTCGTGATGAATTAAAAGGTAACTTCGGTTACAAAGTGAAAAAGCTGAACCAACTAACTTCGAGCTTGGTTTCAAAAAAGTCCATCGACAACGAGAATTAAAATGAAGGAAATAACAGTAAAAGAATTGAAGGCATTAATGGATAACGGTGCCGACTTTCAATTAATAGACGTTCGTGAACAGCACGAAGCAGAGATTGCTGAAATCGGTGCGGAGCTTATTCCATTAGGCACGGTGCCCGAAAATGTTGATAAATTCGCTAAAGACAAGCAAGTAGTGGTTCATTGCAGAAGTGGCGCCAGAAGTGGTAATGCCATTCAATGGTTGGAGGCTAACCATGGCTTTGAAAACCTTTACAATCTCAAGGGCGGCATCCTAGCTTGGGCAGATGAGATTGACCAGAGTGTGCAGAAATATTAATTGTATGCCATCCCCGCTGAGGCGGGGATCTCATAAATAATTGATGAGATTCTTCAGTCGGCCTATGGCCTCCTTCTGAATGACGAGACGAAAAAAACTTCGGCAACAATTCCTCCCCTAACCTAGGGGAGGTGCCCAACGGGCGGAGGGCTTCAAACTCACTTCTCAAACAAGTAGATAAACTTGGTATCTCCTGACATGAGAGGAAACTCTACCGTTTCCTTGGGCTCCCATGCTGGCATGTCAAAATCATGGGTCACAATCCTTGTTCTTTTAGGAGCATGTATTTCAAGTGGCAATGAAAATTTGTTCAGCTCATTGCGAGTAAGGTAAAGCAAGTAGACCGTTCCTTCTGAAAAATCATGTTCCGAAAAATCCTTTTGCCTGATTTCTATTCTATCTGAAAGTCCTGACTCCTCCACAGCTTTAGTGGCCATTTCAACAATCTCTGAGTCAATTTCATAACCGATTGCTCTACAGCCATAACGCTGACAGGCCGCTATCATCACGTATCCATCACCGCAGCCCAGATCAATAATTAGGTCGTCTTTGGTTATCTGCGCCAATTCTAGCTTTTTATCAAGAAGTTCTTCAGGAGTCCTTACAAAAGGCTCTCTGTAGTATGTGTGTTCAGTCATTATTTAAAATGTGTATTTACGCTTTCGTATATAGGCTCTAACAAAACCAAAAATTACCAGAATCACTAAGGGACCAGCCAAGTTCAGGGCCTGCCAGAAGCCTCTTTCCGATTGAAGTTTTGTTCGGTTCAACGGTCTTAAAGTGATTTCCTTGTTCCGAGAGGTAATCAATCCGTTTTCATCAGTGAGATAAGCCAGCGCATTGAACATGAAGTCTTTATTAGCATAGCGCACCTTTTCACCATCTTCCCTGAAAGGGTTCACGCCTAATTCATACGGTGTTCTATTTCTTAAATTCAGTTCATTGCGAATAAAGTCACCATCGGAAACCACCACTATTTTGGATGGCAACCCTTCCTCGAGATAAGAAGCTTTATTCACTGAATCTGGTAAAACCCTGTTCTTGAAAAGTGAAGTAAAATTACCTTCGAGCAAATAACTCACAGCCTTCTTTCCTCCAGAGAATAAACTAGGGTCAGGCTGATTGGCATAATCTTCTAAAGCTACAGGTGCTGGAGCTGGCAAAACCCTCGTAAACTCAGAGGTGAACATCAACGGAGTTTTGGTTACACCACCAGCTTTCACCGTATCTATTGTGCTAAAGAAACGGAGATAAACGGCATCCAAATTCTTGGTGATAGGATGCTCCGCAAAGTCATTGACAGAAGCATAAAACGGCCATGGCAAATTGATAATCTCATTTTGTTCACCAACTACTACCGGATATCTCCCGAAATTCTGAATATCCTGAACATAATTTCCATTAAGTCTGATTCCATAACGGAAAAGCAAATCTTCCAAATTGTGATTGATAGGAGTAGCAAGTGTCCCCATTCCTGCCGCCTGAGACATATCGGCCTGCAATGATTCTATGAGGAACATGACCTTACCACCGTGCATCACATATTGATCGAGTACATACTTCTCCGATCGGCTAAAGGCAGAAGTAGGTTTCGCTATGATTAGGGCGTCATAATCTTCAGGATAAACCTGCTGATCCAGTTTCATCTCCTTCATATCGAAATACTGAACCATTTCACTCATAAAGCCCACAATATTCATGGAATCGAGTTCCTGATGACCACGCACCAAACCGATTGTTTTTCTATTGAGGTTAGCCAGGCGTTGTAAACCGACAGCCAGCTCAAACTCAACATTCTCAATAGCTTGATTAATGGTTTCATTCGGGCTTCCACCCTTTCCACCTTTGAGTAGTAAAATACCGGCAGCCTGTTCACCATAACGAACAATCACATAAGGGAAAATGATCTTCTGAATCTGCCTTCCATCTTCAGTATCCACTACATTGGTTGGCTCGAATCCATTTTGCATCAAATAGCGAATATTCTCATCGCGAGTTTTTGCATCTTCTGCTGCAGATGGATCAGTAAAAAAGTAATTGATCACCCCCGGCTTATAGACATCGAACTCATCGATGGTCTCTTTGATCGACTTTCTGAAACGCTCAAAACCGGCAGGTAAATCGCCAGCCAAGAGAATTTCAATGGTCATCGGCTGATCCAACTGCCTTAGTAATTCTTTTGTCGCAGGCTTCAGTGTGTACCTTTTATCCTCGGTAAGGTCGAATCGATAGAAAAAGTTGGCAGCCACAATATTGAAAACCAACAAAGCCAGCATACCGAGAAATACTCGCTTATAAAGTCTCGATCTGATAGGCTTGAAACTTAGCTTTCTAGCAATAATCTTCCAATGCGTGATAATCAGAATAAAGATGATAGTCGATAAGAAGAAGGTCAAATCTCTGGTATCAATCAAACCACGGCTAAGCGCATCGTAATGAAAGCTCAGGCTCAAATCTTCAATGTAAATGGCAGAAGGACCACTCACTAAATCGGCCAGAGAGCTTATGCCTGTATATAGGAAAAAGCAGAGAAAAACCGCCAGAATAAATGATACAATCTGATTTTCGGTAAAAGCCGAAGCCGCCAAACCAACAGCGGTAAACACACCTCCAAGTAGAATTAGACCAATATAGGACCCGATAATTCCTGGTATATCCAGATTACCAACAGGGTTGCCCAATTGATAAACCGAATAGAAATAAACGAGTGTGGGAACAACTGATAGAATAACCAGCGTAAAAGCCGCAAAGTATTTCCCCAGCACAATCTGCCACTCCGTCAATGGTTTGGTGAGCAGCAGCTCAATGGTTCCTGCCCTTCTTTCCTCCGCCACCATTCGCATGGTGATGGCCGGAATGAGGAACATAAACACAAATGGCCCCAATGAAAAGAGGCTTTCCATATCGGCAAAGCCATAATTGATGATGCTGGTTTCTGGGAACACCCACATTAATAGGCCAATTCCCGTGAGGAAAACGCCAATCACCACATAGGCGATGAGTGAATTGAGGAACTGACGGATTTCTTTAGAATAGATCGCCCACATATCAGTTCGCTTGGGTTAACTGGTGAAAAATCTCTTCCAATTCCTGAGTTTCCTGGCTCATGCTTAGAATTACCCAATCTTCTTCCTTGGCCATTTTGAAGAGCACCGACCGCAGGTCTTTTCCGGCTTCGCTGGAAATGCTAAACTGGTTTGCTCCCTTCTCCTCCACCTGACCTAAAACAGACAGTTTCTGTACATCCACAGCCGACTCAAATTCCACCTTCAGCACCACGCGGTTACCCATGAGGTTTTGAAGCGTATCATCGGCTACAATTTTGCCTTGGTTGATGATCACCACCCTATCACACAAAGCTTTCACTTCCTGCATAATATGGGTACTAAAAATCACAGTCTTGTTCTTACTAATTTCCTTGATCAGCTTTCTGATTTCCACCAGTTGATTGGGATCAAGCCCAGTGGTGGGTTCATCCAGAATCAATACTTCCGGATCGTGGAGCAGCGCCTGAGCCAGCCCCACCCTTTGCCTGTAACCCTTGGAGAGCATGGCAATCTTCTTGTTCTGCTCTTTGGTGAGCCCGCAGAGTGCCACCATTTCCTTTACCCGAGCCTTGGCCGATGCCCCTTTTAGCCCATGAGCCGATGCCATAAAAAGCAAATACTCATGCACATACATATCTAAATAAAGAGGATTATTCTCCGGCAGATAGCCAATCTTCCTTCTGGCTTCAACGGGCTGATTCATCACATCGATACCACAAACTTCTACCGAACCTTCAGAAGGTGGAATAAAACCAGTAGCAACCTTCATGGTGGTGGACTTGCCAGCTCCATTGGGACCCAAAAAGCCCAGAATCTCTCCCGGTTGGGCGATAAATGAAATATCATCTACCGCATGTTGTTGCCCATAAATTTTAATTAGCCCGGCTACCTTTACTGACATTGATGAATGAACGTCTTTTCGTTTTAGGAATTGTCAAAGATAGTGGAGAAGACGGAAGACCGAAGTCGGAAGCCGGAAGTTTTTGCTGTATAGGTTAATCGTTATCGGTTATCAGTTAATCGTGGATGGACAAATACTGTTGAGCCAAACTCCTCCCCTGAAGGGGAGGTGGCTGGAAGCCGGAGGGGTATATCCTCACTGAGAACCCATATAAGTGAATCCCTTGCATCAAGGGAACAACTGTTTCTATAGACTTGAAAGTCGTCTGACCACTTGGAGTGGTCTGACGACTAATCTTTGGAAGATTACCAATTCTTTATTCAGGCAAAACATTGCTGCAGTGAGCCCCTGACAGCATATAAAACAAAAAACCGAACAACTATGCTCGGTTTTCTAATCTTTCCAAATGGCTTTTAGCTCTCTGCTTCTCTACCCTTTCGGTTTCAGCGGTCTTACTTCCACATCTACTACATGGTAATTCGGATGAGTTTGTAGCGAACCTAGAATAGTCTGAGCGATGTCTTGAGGACGCATCATGTTTTCATTCGCGTTAGCAAACTCCATATCATCGAAGAAGTTGGTATTTGTACTACCTGGGTAGATGGTTGTCACCTTAATTCCGTAGTCTCTCAACTCTTGGAAAATTGAGTGTCCGATACCCGTTACTGCATGCTTAGACCCGACATAGCCACTCATGGTTTTCACACCATTGGTTCCTGCAATAGACGAGATATTCACAATATGTCCTTCCTGATTATCAATCATATCTGGTGCTGCCATTTTAATACAGTAAAATAAACCGTGCACATTCACATCGTACATAGACTTCCAGTCTTCAACATCTATCTCATGGATTAATCCCTGAATACCGAAACCTGCATTATTGATAAGCACAGCAGGGTTACCCAACTGCTCTTTAGTGGCCTTGTAAGAAGCCTGAACGTTCTCCCAGTCGGCAACATCAGTTTTAAAGAAGTGGTAATTTTTATGATCTATAGAGTTATTGGTTCTTCCCCAGCCTGCTACATACATGCCAGCTTCCAATAAAGTTTTAACTGTTTCTAAACCGATGCCTTTACTGACACCGGTTACTATCGCTAGTTTTCCTTTTAATTCCATGTGTATTTAATCAATCACGGAGCGATATAGTTTCACGTGATTCCAGTTTTTAGATTCCGGATATTTTTCTTTGCTCGAAAAACTGCAAAGAAAAATTACGGAATGACATACCGATATCAATTTGCTACCTTAGCCACCACCACATAAAAGTCTTAGGGAGATCCTAAGACTAGTTGTTGCATCCTTTCAGAAAATATTATTCTTCCTTTATGATGAATAAGATCCTTTGCTTCTCTCAGAATGATTGAGCCGAGCTTACCTCACTGACCGTCATTCCAGAAAATCTTTTGACACTTTTCCAGTCAAAAGATTTTCTGGAATCCTCTCAAACCAGCTTATTAGATTCCGGATATTTTTCTTTGCTCTAAAGCCTGCAAAGAAAAATTCCGGAATGACGAACGAATATCAATTCGCTACTCTAGTCACCACCTAATAAAAGTCTTAGGGAACCCTAAGACTAGTTGATGCATCCTTTCAAAAAATACTATTCTTCTGTAATTATGGATAAGATTCTTCGCACCTCTAAGAATGACTGAGCCGAGACTACCTCACTGACCGTCATTCCAGAAAATCTTTTGGCATTTTTTCCAGCCAAAAGATTTATCAGGAATCTCCTCAATCCAGTTTTTTAGATTCCGGATATTTTTCTTTGCTTCAAAATCTGCAAAGAAAAATTCCGGAATGACGTACTGATATCGATTCGCTACTCCTGTCACCACCGCATTAAAGTCTTAGGGGACCCTAAGACTAGTTGAAGCATCGTTTCAAAAAATACTATTCTTCTGTAATTATGGATAAGATTCTTCGCACCTCTAAGAATGACTGAGCCGAGACTACCTCACTGACCGTCATTACAGAAAATCTTTTGACATTTTTTCCAGTCAAAAGATTTTCTGTAATCTCCTCAAACCAGTTTTTAGATTCCGGATATTTTTCATTGCTCCAAAACCTGCAAAGAAAAATTCCGGAATGACGAACGAATATCAATTCGCTACTCTAGTCACCACCGAATAAAAGTCTTAGGGGACCCTATGACTAGTTGAAGCATCGTTTGAGAAAATACTATTCTTCCTTTATGATGAATAAGATTCTTCGCACCTCTAAGAATGACTGAGTCGAGACTATCTCACTGATCGTCATTCCAGAAAATCTTTTGACATTTTTCCAGCCAAAAGATTTATCAGGAATCTCCTCAAACCAGTTTTTTAGATTCCGGATATTCTTTGCTCTAAAAACTGCAAAGAAAAATTCCGGAATGACGAACGAATATCAATTCGCTGCTCTAGTCACCACCGCATAAAAGTCTTAAGGAGATCCTAAGACTAGTTGATACATCCTTTCAGATAATGCTATTCCTCTACATAACGAATAAGATTCTTCGCTTCTCTCAGAATGACTGAACCGAGACTACCTCACTGACTGTCATTCCAGAAAGTCTTTTGGCATTTTTTCCAGCCAAAAGATTTTCTGGAATCTCCTCAAACCAGTTTTTTAGATTCCGGATATTTTTCTTTGCTCCAAAACCTGCAAAGAAAAATTCCGGAATGACGAACGAATATCAATTTGCTACTATTTAAAAATCTTATCGCCCCTAAGGCTAGTTGCCTCATCCAGATGATGTCCCTTCCAAATTGCCTAGAGAACGTTTAGTCGATCTTTCGGATTGAATAATACGACTTTCCTTATCTTGCCCCCTGAATGAGCGAGAAAAAACCTTTTCTAGACAGTCAGACATACATCACCTTAGGTTATTTAACCGTAGTGTTGATTGGAATGATGTTCGATTATAAATACTACAATCACTTCGATATCAATATTTTTGAATATGCTGACATCCTTGACTTTTTGTTGGCTCCTGTTAAAAACTTTGAGCTTATCCTTTTTGCAGCAGCAAGTTTAATAGCCGTATTGATCTTCTTTCAAGTCGATAAGCTTTGGCAAGGTCGATGGCCGAAATCATATAAACGGTTCAATTTCGGAATGTCTACCAACGCCTTGAAGAAATATCGCCCGTACATTATTGTTCTTTCCGCCTTAGCTTATTTGAATCTAGCCTCTGAATTCTACGGTGATAGAATGTTCAAGCGATTTAAAGAAGCTCCGAAAGAAATTGAGATCGTTTTTCAATCTGACGAAAGGGTTTTAAAAGGAAAGCTGATTGGTAAAAATGCAGACTATGTAATTATGCAAACCGATGACCAAGCCGTAAAGGCCATACCGGTTTCATCAGATGTACAAGAGATTATCATCCACAGATAAGCTCCATTCATTCTTCTTCTTTAGCAAGTAGCTACCAATAGCGCCAAGATTCACTAGCACTAGTGATTGCAACGGCAGGTGGTGTAATATACTTTTGCGCCATTATTAAGAATCAGTCTAAATAAGATGAAAAAAACTTTACAAATAATCATTCTACTGCTGTTAGCAGTACCAGCTTTTGCACAAACTGGTAGCCTCAAAGGGAAAGTGCTAGACAACAACCAAGAACCGCTCATAGGAGTGACCGTCCTGGTTCTTGGCACCGAAAAAGGGGCTGTAACAGATATAGACGGCACATTTACTGTCGGCAACTTACCAACAGGACAGGCCGTTGCCCGTGTTTCATTCGTAGGCTTCAAAACGGTTGAACTTCCTATTACCATAGAAGCGAACCAAGCCACAACTTTAGAAGACATCACCCTATATGAGGGAAATGAAATTCTTCAAGATGTAGTGGTTACTGGAGAACGAATTAACCAGTTCTCTCGTGAGCAAACAGCTTACGTTTCTAAGCTGCCATTAAAAGACCTTGAAAATACGCAGGTGTATAGTACCATTACCAATGAGCTTTTAGTTTCTCAAACTGTAACCAATTTTGAAGACGCTCTTAAGAATGCCACTGGCGTTGATAAGCTCTGGACTTCTACCGGGCGCGGTGGTGACGGTGCTGGATATTATAGCTTGAGAGGTTTTTCGGTTCAACCCCAATTGGTAAACGGAATGCCAGGTTTAACCAACGGAACCATTAATGCAGCCAATATTGATAGAATTGAAGTAATTAAAGGTCCATCGGCTACCCTTTTTGGAAACTCCGTGGGTTCTTATGGAGGAATTATCAATGTAGTAACCAAAAAGCCATTTGCCGGAACCGGTGGTGGCATTAACTTCACAACGGGTTCATTTGGGTTGAACCAGTTGACTTTTGACTACAACACTCCACTAGATGCCGCTCAAGATATTTACTTCCGCCTAAATACTTCTTACCAGTATAAAGGAAGCTTTCAAGATGCTGGATTCAGAGAAACATTCTTTGTAGCTCCTTCATTGACTTACAGAGTAAACAACAAGCTAACCTTCTCCTTTTACGGAGAAATAACCAAAGCGGAGCAAACTAACCCGACCATGCTTTTCTTGAACAGAGCTGCACCGAGTGACGCTCCTGATTTAGATGCGCTAGGGTACAACAACAAGCTTTCGTTTACCAGCAACGGACTAACCATTGCCACTCCAACAAGCAATTTCAGAGGCGAGGTTAGCTATAAAATCTCTGATAACTGGACTTCTCAAACCGTAATATCTACTAGCCAGACCACAACCGATGGGTACTACTCCTACTTATATGATTATGGCGTATACCCTGGCAACATTTTCACCAGGTTCATTAATAAGCAGAATGCGCAGACCAATACTTTCGACATTCAGGAGAACATTATTGGTGATTTCAAAATTGGTGAATTAAGAAACAGACTGGTTTTCGGAATCGACTATTTAGAAGCAAAGTCGGTTGACAACAGTTCAGGATATGCCTACTATGGCAACGTAAGCCCTACAGGCGAACTTTTCCCAGACAACCCATTTACTCCTGCCACCGAAACCGGTCCATTTCCTCTAACCACTTCTGCTGTAGATCAAGCCATTGCTCCTTTAGCCAACGGAAGCTCAGTAGTTAGACAAAATGTAATCAGTTCTTATGTTTCAGATGTTATTAACTTCACTCCTAGCCTTTCTGTAATGGCTGGTGTTCGTTTAGATAGGTTTGAAAACTTGGGCGACATTAACGGTGAAGGTGGTTTCGACCAAACTACCCTATCTCCAAAATTCGGAGTGCTTTATCAGCCAATTGCGGATAAAATGTCAATATTCGCCAACTATCAGAACAGTTTTAACAATGTAGCCCCTGCCCTGGTAGGCGACCCAAATGCTGGCCCGCAGACGCTCAAGTCATTCGATCCTGAGCAAGCCAATCAGTTAGAATTTGGCTTAAAAACTAACCTTTTCGATTACCGACTAAATGCCACTATTAGCTACTATGACATTCAGGTGAGCGACAAAGTAATGACAGACCCTTCCAATCCTTTCAACCGGGTGCAAGAAGGAACTATAGAGAGCAGTGGTTTTGAACTAGAAGTGAACGCAAACCCTATCGATGGTTTCAACCTAAGGGGTGGGTACACTACCAATGAAAGTGAGATTACAGAAACTGACGATGCAAATCAGTTAGGAACTAGACCTTTGGAGGCTGGCCCGAAAAACCTTTACAACTTCTGGGCAAGCTATGAGCTACAAAACGGCAGTTTGAAAGGAATTGGTTTTGGGTTCGGAATTAACGGTTCCAGCGAAAGAGCAGTCTTGAACTATGCTAATACTGGCACCTTCTTGCTTCCTGAATACACCATAGCAAATGCCTCCGTGTTCTATCAGGTAGCCAAGTTCAGAGTAGACCTCAAAGTGAACAACCTTTTCGACAAAGAATACTATTCTGGTTGGTCTACTATTACTCCGCAAGAGCCAAGGGCATTCTTGATGAGCTTGAAGTATAGATTTTAGTTTTAGTTAGTTAACCCTAGGGTGTCGCTTAGTGATCATCATCAGGCGGCACCCCTTTTTGCTTTAAACCATGGTAAGCACATCTATTCTACTTTGCCTGCTTGGAAGTTTCTTCCTTTACAGTACCTCCACCAAAATGAAATCGGTGAATGTTGAGTTTCGAGGAATAAGCCAGTCACAAAACCGACTTAGAAAACATGCTGGACTTCTCCTTCTGCTAAGCTCGTACATCGTGCTAGGAATTTATGCCGGATTCGGAGCGGCAATAGCCTTTTTTCTGTTGATACTCACATTTGCCGTTTCCATGGTTGTGCTCCTTTATCCACTGAAAGTGCTCACCAAATTCAGCCTGCTTATCATTCTCTTTGTTTCACTCGCCATTGAATTTCTTATCTAATGCCAGCGAACCCTAAATACTTATCGTCAGGACCAGATCGTGCTGCAAAAATTACTGCGGGGCTCATTGGTGGCTACTTATTATCAGCCATGTTTCACTATGTGCTAGGCCTATTGGTAGAAAACAAAGCAGCGGTTGTGGCTACATCGGTCTATACGCTTTATATGCTCTGGATGGTATTTTTCATTATCCCATTTATGATGAAAAGTGGAGCCAAAGCCTGGGTCTACTACCTAGTCTCCATCGTTTTGCTTGTCACAATTGCCTACTTAATCCGATAGTCTGAATTATGAGTTCTGAATCGAAGAGAAATTATCACGTATTCTTTCACCTACATACGGTATCGGGTATTGTTATCAGCACAGCCTTGTTCGTCATTTTCTTTTGTGGTGCTTTTGCTTTAATAAAAGATGAAATCACTGCATGGGAAAAGGGGGATAAAGTGAATGTGGAAGAAGCGATCGACATTGATTATGACCGTGCCATTGAAGTAATCAAGTCTGAAGATTATGAACTATATGGTCGTGACTTACGCATTTTGGTTCCTGATGCTAAACAAGAGATTTACTTTCAGCTAAGTGAATCGCAAGACACTATTAAAGCCCCTACCAAAGAAGATAAACTCTACTATTTCTTTATAGATGCTCACGATTATACTTGGTCAGAATACTATTCTTTCTACAGTATTGGCGAGCTAGTTTACCGCCTGCACTTCTTCTCACAAATCCCTTACGTAGGCATTTATATTGCGGGTTTTGTAGCGTTTTTCTTTCTGCTAGCAATTGTATCAGGAGTAATTATTCATTGGAAGAAGATCGTTTCCAACTTTTATGTTTTCCGCCCTAAGGCCAAGGCCAAAACCATTTGGACCGATGCTCACACTGCTTTAGGAGTGATTGGTCTGCCGTTTCAATTCGTATTTGCTGTAACCAGCTGCTTTCTCTGCATGTCCATTTTTGTTTTAGCACCTGCCTCTCTTATCTATAATGGTGACCAAGACAAGCTACTTGAAGAAGTACGCCCAATGATGCGAACCTATGAGTTAGGTCAACCAACCGAGAATATTGGGAGCTTAAATGGCTTTATGGAAGATGTGCAAAGCCGTTGGGAAGGCTTTACGCCCGTGCAGGTTTACATCCGCAATTATGGAACAGACAACATGATGTTTCAAGTGGATGGCATGTTGATGAACCAGAAGAAGTTTGTAGCGCATGGCCGAGCCATCTATGATGTTGCCAGCCGTGAGCTTATTGCGGAGAAGCTACCAGATGAGCCAAACTATCTGGAAGGTGTTGAGGCAACCGTACGCGCCCTGCACTTTGGCGATTGGGGTGGTTACCCGCTCAAAATGGTGTATTTCATTCTGGCGCTTATCACCTGTTTTGTCATTATCAGTGGCGTATTAATTTGGCTAACCGCCCGCGAGAAAAAGAATATTTCTGCTAGCCAAAGGCTTTTCAATCGAAAAGTTGGCCACTCATTTATCGCCATCTGCATGTCTCTTTACCCGGTAACCGCTTTCGCTATGATTGTTGCGCGTGTGCTACCTCGTAGCATGGATGACAGCAGACAAAGCTTGCTTTACCTTGCTTTTTTCATTGTAGGAACCATAGTAACGCTATTCTTCCGCTTTAAGCGAAGTAACTACTTCACTACCAAATACACTTTGCTATCTGGTGCAGTGTTGGGGCTACTCATTCCTATTGTAAATGGATTGATTTCTGGTAACTGGGTTTGGACAATGATTGCTCAAAATCAGGTAGAAATTGCTTTGGTAGACCTTATCTGGATTGGCATGAGCGCCATCGTACTTTTCACCCTTACAAAAATTAAAAAGCCTGAGCCCCTTTCTCCAAGCCATAAAGAACTGCTGGCTCAACAAAAAGAAGAATTTACTGCTGAATCAACATCACAAACTGAAACAGAAAAACCAATGAAATATAAAATCGCTATACTCTGGCTGGCCAGTGCCATTGGCTACATATTGCACGGCATGTATGGGCTTTATGGTGTCTACTACCATGAAAACATGATGATGGATGATGCAACTGGTCATGTACCTTTATCACACCATTTATGGCGTGTAGGGCTAGAAGGACTTGCCTTTCTATTCTCGGTACTCTGCCTAGAAGTGAAAGTGCGCTGGTTCTATTGGACAGCCTTTACTTGGGCCATTTTGCAAGGAATGTTCAACGTTTATCATTTCTTCACTGCATTGATGTACGAAGCCTCAAACGTTTCTGAGATTGTGGCTTTAGCTGTTATGGTATTGATCAGCATCTTCCTTATCAAAGCATTCAGAGAATGGAATAAGGAGTTGATTGTCTGGATTGAAAAGTAAGGAATTATAGGTCGAAGCGAAAGGCTTCGACCAGAGAGACACAGTCGGGTGATCGACTAGCGCAGCTCTACAGGTAATAATGAAAATGAATGCTCTCCGCATATCGCTAGTGAGCATACAAAATCAATACACTTAAAGAACCTAGTAAGAAAAAAGGACATGAGTAAGGTTGAAATTTTCGAAAAAGAACGGGCTTCCAATTACAATCAGTTTGTATAAGACTGGATTCCGAACTACAGCTATTTTATGGAAAAGCTGCCCAAGCTTTTGAGTGACACCGACAACAAAGATCTTTTGGTAGTGGGTTGTGGTACTGGCAATGAAATAGTGCAGTTTGCTAAAGCTGATCAAGACTGGAAAATCACTGGAGTTGACCCTTCGCCTGAAATGATAAATCAAGCTAAGGAAAGACTAGCTAAACACGAAAACATAGAACTCATTAAAGGGCTTGTGAGCGACCTAAGTCAAGACAGAAAATACGGAGCTGTCACACTTCTGCTGATCCTACACTTTTTAGAAGACAATGGAGAAAAGCTAAACTTACTCAGGCAGATCGCTCAACGCTTAAAAACTGAGGCTCCCCTTGTTATGCTCGGTATAACAGGTGACCAGAAGCAGATGAAAACAAACCTCAAAGTGCTGAAGCAACTTCTCCCTAACAACCTAGACAAAGACCTGTTGCAAAATAGACTTCAAAGAATAGAAAACGACTTGCACTATGTGCCTGAAGAAAGGCTAATGGAGCTATGTCAAGAAGCTGGTTTCGAACGGCCGATCAGGTTCTTTCAAACTTCAATCTATATGGGTTGGATAACCTGGAAGAAGTAAAATCAACTACTCGACATATTGAGAACTAATGAATTCAGCCCTTCCGTTCATCAAAAAAATGCTCATCATGAGACTACCTAGAGATAGTCAAACTGGTCATTATTGCGAATTTTAATTTTTTTTAACACTTCAAGAATTTGAATTACGGTTTTTTTTCGCCCAATTCAGGGTTAAACTTTTTTTAGAAAATTATAAAAATATAAGGATGCTGTCTTTTCCACTTTAGTCCTTCTTTTCAATGCCACTTTTGCTTTCAGCATTACAAAAAATTAACTATTTCTTATTACAAAAATCTTGGCGAATACAAACTGACAAAACCGTAACCCCCTGTATTTCAAAATATTTACGCCCCTCACTCAATAGCTGAACAACCGAAACCTCAACTACGCACAGCCTATCATATTCATTAGAGAGCTCTACTAAAACACCTTCTTTTAAGGAGAAAAGAGCCACACACTAGATGAAAAAATACACTCAGTAAAATGAGCCACTTTTTGCTTCGCAGAGAGGCTAAAAGCGCAAAGACCAAGTGACCTTCAGGTAAGGGCTTAACTACTTCTCCATTGTGTTCTTTATATCTTTACCGAGAGAGAGGAAAACCATAATCAATACTATCTCTTCTCGGCTTTCTTATTCAACGCCTGAGCATTAGAGAGAAAATTACTCATCGGGTAAGCCGTAATTTTTGATTTACTAAAAATCCAAAAATTAAGTTTCAATTTGCCTATTAAAACCAATCAAATAAAAATAAGAAGATTCACTCACGTAAACGTTATATATTGATCACTACAATTAAACTACCCATTTATTTATGAAACATTTTTTACTAAGCTTTATGGCTCTGGTGCTTGTTATTTCGCAAGCCTCAGCGCAGCAAAGAACCGTAACGGGAAAGGTGACCACGGCAGAAGATGGCCTGGCATTTCCTGGTGTTTCCGTTTTCGTAAAAGGCACCACAGTTGGTGTTATTACGGATAGCAACGGAAATTACTCTCTGTCCATTCCTTCGGAAGCAGAGACACTAGTATTCTCCTTTATTGGATATACTTCACAAGAGAAGGAGATTGGCAACAACTCTGTTATTAATGTAGCTATGACCCCAGATGTAACTGAGCTGGGCGAAGTGGTAGTTACAGCTTTTGGTACAACTACTAAAAGGGACTTTACAGGGTCTGCCTCTTCTATTGCCTCAGAAGATCTAAAACTTAGACCTGTAACTAACCCAATTGCAGCAATTGAAGGTAATGCAACAGGTGTACAGTTCATTAATTCCTCTGGAGCTCCAGGTTCATCTCCGAACTTGGTAATTCGTGGAGTAGGAACATTGAATGGAGGTAGCACAAGCCCTCTTTTCATTGTAGATGGAGTGCAGTTCGAAGGAACGCTATCATTGATCAACCAAGAGGATATTGAGTCTTTCACAATCCTTAAGGATGCCGCTTCTACGTCATTATATGGATCTAGAGCAGCTAATGGTGTTGTTATAATCACTACGAAAAGCGGAAGAAAAGGCGAAGCAATGCAGGTAAACTTCTCAACCCAAACCGGTTGGATGTCACCAGCTATTGAGCAATATGAAGCTACCAACCCTAAGCAATACTACGAAGTAATGTGGGAAGCTTATAAAAACTCTTTAAGCGTAGCAGATCCTGCAGCACAAGCTTCAGCTAATATCTACAACAGATTAGGATACAACCCTTTCAATGTTCCTAACGATCAAATTGTAGGAACTGATGGTAGAATTAACCCTAATGCTGAGGTTAGATACCCAGCTCTAGATTGGTTCGATGTATTACAAAGACAGGGTACAAGACAAAACCACAACTTGAGTATCACTGGAGGAAGTGAGAATAGTTCTATATTCTTCTCAACAGGTTACTTAAAAGAAGAAGGTTATGTGATTGAGAGTGACTTTGAAAGGGTTACTACAAGATTAAAAGCAGACTTTACTCCAAAGGAATGGTTAACGATAGGAGGTAACATTAACCTATCCTTGTCTGACCAAGGCGGAGTTGGAGGAGCTGGCTCAGGAAGTATTGTAAACCCATTTGGTTTCGCTAAAAATATGGGAGCAATTTACCCTGTATATATTATAGATGATGCCACTGGCCAAATTGTTAGAGATGCTGCGGGTAATCCATTATATGATAGAGGTGAAGGTTACAGCCAGTATGGAATTTCTCCAAGACCTCAAAGCCCAGGTAGACATGCGATAGAAGAAGCTTATCTGAACGATATTTTCGATAGAGAAAACGCGTATGGTTTTAGAACCTATGTAGACATTGACATTCCAAAAGTTGAAGGTCTTAGCTTAAGAGTTACTTATGGTAGAGATTACCAAGAAAGAACACTTAAGGATTATGAGAATGCTGAAGTTGGTGATGGCCAGCCTACAGCAAGATACGCGGAGACTCGTTCAAGAAGAATTGTTGAAAACTTCAATCAAATTCTTACCTATAAAACATCTATTAATTACGATCACAACTTAGACATCACAGTTGGACATGAGAGCTTTGATAGAAACTTCTCTGGAAACAATACTTTCGCAACTACTCAAGTAGCCGAAGGTATTTATGAGTTCGACAACTTCTCTGTTCCAGTAAGCATTGGTGGATCTACTACTGACAAAACCCTAGAAGGTTATCTTGCTAGAATTAACTATAACTACAGAAATAAGTACTACCTGTCACTATCAGGAAGAAGAGACGGAAGTTCTGTATTCAGCGAAGATGTAAGATGGGGTAATTTCTACTCAGTTGGTGCTTCTTGGAGATTGAGTGAAGAGTCTTTCATGAGCAACGTTGGCTTCGTAGATGATTTGAAAATCAGAGCATCTTACGGTGAAGTAGGTAATGATAACCTTGGTGATTATTACATTTCGCAAGCCCGTTATCAATTGACTTCAAATGCGGGTAATCCTGCAATTTCACTTTCAGATCTTGGAAATCAAGCCCTTACTTGGGAGACAATCGAGAACTTTGATGTTGCTGTAGAATTCTCTCTATTCAACAACCTAATTGATGGTTCAGTAGAATACTACAGACGTAATTCTTCAGACCTCCTTTACAATGTGCCAATCGCAATCTCTAACGGATTGAATTCAATTCCTGATAATATTGCCGACATGTACAATGACGGTCTTGAGATTTCATTAACTGGTCATATTCTTCAAGATAGAGAAGGATTAAGCTGGGACATCACTGCTTTAGGTACTACTTTGAACAACCAGATTACTAATATCCCAGATCCATTCCAGAATGGTTCTAAAAGATGGGATGTTGGTCGTTCTAGATACGACTTCTACATCTACCATACTGCAGGTGTGGATCCTCTAACCGGTGATCAATTATATTATAAGTTCGAAGATGATCCAGAAACAGGAAATGGTGTTCCTGTATTAGATTCTGAAGGAAATCAAGTAACTACTAACGACTGGGCCGAAGCAAACAGGGCCTTTACCGGAGATAGTTCTATTCCAGACTTTATCGGATCAGTATCTAACAGACTGAATTACAAAGGATTCTCTTTAAGTATCCTTGTAGCATTCTCTTCAGGGGGTAAAATATTAGATGGTGGTTACTCTGCAATGATGGGTAGCGGAGACTTCGGTGAGTCTCACCACGTAGATCAACTTAATGCTTGGAAACAACCAGGAGATATTACAAGTGTTCCAAGGTTGGAGAATGGAAACGCAGAGCAGGTTCAAACGCAATCTACCAGATTCTTAACAGATGCTTCTTGGATCTCTTTACGTAACGTAAGCCTTTCTTATACATTCGATGACAGCATGGTGAACCGTTTAGGTCTTAGCAATTTGAATGTCTTCATTTCAGGTGACAACTTATGGTTCAGCGCTGCAAGAAAAGGCCTTAACCCTCAGTACAGCCTTGCTGGAACAGGATCAGGTAATGATTACAACCCGAACAAAATATTCTCAGTAGGTCTAAACCTAGGACTTTAAGATTTAAAGAAGTAAAAACATGAAACGAAGATTTTTATATTTATTGATTTCGTGCATGGTTTTGGCCAGCACGAGTTGCGATGATGAGTTTCTAGAAAGAACGCCTACAGATGCCATCGCGGCAAGTGATGCACTTGCAACCACTGCAAATATGAGACTTGTTATTAATGGACTTCACCGTTTATTATATGCTCAGTCTCAGGTTATTCTACCTGGAGGTTCTTCAACCTTCTCTGGAGAGCATTATTGGATTACATCTGACGATGCTATGGTAGGTAATGTAATTCACTCTGCCCCTGCAAATGGATGGTTAAGAGATGAGCTACAATGGAATGCACATAGCTTACCAACTGATCCTATCAACTTCCATAGATGGTATCAGAGATATCACATAGTTGCTAGTGCCAGTGCTATCATTAATAAAGTAGAAGAAGATGCTATTCCTGTAGATGATGAATTAGCAGATATTTTAGGTCAGGCTTATGCTTACCGTGCTTATGCTTATTATGACCTAATTACGCACTTCGCTAGAGGTTATTTAATCGGTAATCCAGCTTCAGATCCTGGTGTTCCGTTGCAAACGGGTACTGAGCCTCCTTACACTAGTGGCCCTAGAGCTACAGTGCAAGAGATTTATGACCAAATGAGAGCTGATATCAATGAGTCTATCAGCTTCTTTGAGCAGGCATCTGCCAGATGTACAGGTACTCCCGACTGTAAGTCTAACCTGAATATTAATGTTGCTCATGGACTTAAAGCTAGAATTGCACTTTCTAGTGGAGACTGGGCTACTGCAGCTGCTTCTGCTGTTGAGGCAAGACAAGGTTACCCTCTAATGTCAGAATCTGAGTGGAAGTCTGGTTTCAATACCAACTCTCTTCCAGAAGTAATTTGGGGTAGTAATGTAATTAGTACTGAAACCGTATTCTTCAGATCTTACTTCTACCTAATGTCTAACACCTTTAATGGTAGCCAGAACAGAGGTAATCCTAAGCTTTTCAATGCTGAAATGTATAATCAGATTCCAGATACTGATTACCGTAGAGATGTAGTTCTGCCTTTGGCTCCTAACACAAACCCTTCAGCTAACAATGATCAAGGTGGAAGCGCAGACGTAGATCCTAACTATGATGATCAGGCTAGATTTGAGTTTGTTGCTGATTCAATCAGAACAGTTTACGGTACAGATGGTTTGGGTCATAATCTTCACCCTTACATGCACTACAAAATGAAGAATAAGAACCCTGGAACTATTGATCCAGATGATATCATTCTTATGCGTTCTGCTGAAATGTACCTGATCGAAGCTGAAGCTGAAGCTATGCAAGGCAACATCCCTGCAGCTCAAAACGCCCTTCAGGAACTAGTTGGTTCTAGAAACTCTGCTTATAATGCTGCTCTATTCGCTACGCAGGCTGACTTGATGGATGAAATCAAGCTTCAGTGGTATGTGGAGTTATTTGGAGAAGGATTCGGTTATGAAAACCACATCAGATGGGATCAGCCATTAGACTTAACAAACTCTGGTGCTGACCCAACTTACTATGGTGACGGCTTTATGCAAGCTGCACCTTCAGTAAATGATGATTGGATTTGGAAGATTCCTCAAGCAGAAATCGATGCTAATCCAAACCTAACGGAGAACAATCAGAACTAAGAGCCACTTAGTTTAGGACCAAGGTCCGCTTAATACAGACAAAAAGGTCTCGCCCACTTGGAGCGAGACCTTTTTCGTTTACTAGATTTTCGTAAACTAACTCCAAGAGCAAACCACCCGTTCTTGGATCATAGGAGTGGCACATTAGAGTTACTGTAGGTCATACAATTTTATGAAAAGCCACTCTGCTTCCATATAATCGATTACCTTTGCATTGTTTTTAATCAGTCTAAATAAGAACTGCATTGATAGCAGCCATCTACGATCCACAATTCTTAACCCGCGAGGGTGCAAAAAAACTATTAGAGCAACATCAAGGTGTAGTGGCTACGCATGTATTCAATACAGAAATTAATTTGGAAGAGCAGATTAATAAAACCCAACCAGATTTTCTGATACTTGAGTACAAGGGTCAGCAAAGCATACAACCCGATACATTAGACAGAATAAAGAACAAGCTTCCTCAACTCAAAACATTGATAATAAGCGAAGATGACGACCCTATAGTTATCAGACAGTTCATCAATTCAGGAGTGGAAGGCTTTTTAACCAAGCGATGCTCAAATCAAGAAATTAAGACGGCTATTAGCTCCATAAGCGAAGGAGGTAAGTTCTACTGCGACAGAGTGATAAACATTATCACGAACAAAGACCTACCAAACCCTATGGAGTTATCTGACCGAGAAATGCAGGTAATCAGATACGTAGGGAAAGGACTTTCTTCAGAAGAAATTGCCTCAGAGCTCAATGTAAGTATCCATACGGTTAATTCTCACCGAAAGAACGTTCTAAAAAAACTTGGGCTTAAATCACCTACCGAACTTATTGTATATGCCTTAAAGCAAGGCTGGGTTTCTTTCTAGTTCAAGGCTTTAGTCGATTTAAACATACATCAATGACCTACTAGAAATAGCTACGCTCATTCACTAGTATTAGCCATTGTGATTAGCATGCCGGATGATGTACTTCACACAATTCCAAAAAAACAAGCCTGTGTGTAAAACTGAACCCGTTAACCTAGTAGAAGAACACTTCATTCACATCTCTATGTGTAAATGCTGCAAGCGCATTGGACTACATTACACCAATCTATTATGCAGCTTTCGGATTTTAGGATTCAAAAGCTTTGCCTCATCCATAATCAGAACCAATTTCAATTATAACGCGGTTTACTTCCCAGATCAGACAAACCGCATCATCATTAGCACTTGCCATCAGGATATTCAGTTCTGCTTTACAGAGCCTGAGTTCTATGATTTCCAACATGCCATGAACGAAGCATTACTTATGCTAGAAGTGCACATAGCTATCCAAGAGCCATAAGCCACACAAACTCTGAGTGTTGCTTAATGGTAGTATTCCGAACTGACCTCACTACTACTAGGGAGACTCTTTCACTAATACTAGTTATTGTTCGGCAAACCATTCTAGGCTTACATTTGCACTGTTTAGAATTAATCTAAATAAGAAAAGTAAATGAAGAAACTATTGGCCCTCGTTTTCTTAGCAACACTAACGGCTATACCTGCCATGGCTCAGTACTCTATTCAAGGCAAGGTTGTAGATAAAGGCGGCACCCCTATCGCCTTCACCACTATTCAATTGCTACAGACTAGTAAAGCCGTTAGCTCAAATGAAGCCGGTCAGTTTAGCATCAATAATGTAAGCCAAGGTTTCTATGCGCTGAAAGTATCTTTCGTAGGCTTTAAATCCATTACCCAACAGCTGACCGTAGCAAACGAAAACGTGGACTTAGGTACGATAGTCCTTTCAGAAGCCATCACTAATCTAGACCAAATGGTGGTTACCGCATCTAGATTGGAGCAAACCATCGCAGATGTTTCTATTCCTATTCAGGTGATAGATCAGAAACAGATTGAGCGAAGCAGCAACATCAGGCTCAACGAAATTTTAATGGAGCAAACTGGGCTAATGATCAACTCAGATCATGGTGCTGGTATTCAAATTCAAGGTCTTAATTCCGAATATATTCTGATTCTTGTTGATGGAGAGCCACTAATAGGAAGAACAGCTGGCACCTTAGACCTCACGCGAATAACTGTCAATAACATAGATAGAATTGAAGTGGTTAAAGGCCCCTCCTCTTCCCTCTATGGCAGTGAAGCGATGGGCGGAGTGATTAACATTATCACCAAAAATCCACGAAATGGTTTGGGAACTAGCCTTTCGGGAAGGCAAAGAAGGTTCAACACAACAGACTTAAATGCTACGTTAGAATATGCTAACGATAAAGTTCAGGTAAGCACCTTCTTTAACCGTTTAAGTTCCGGTGGTTACGACTTGAACGATAACACCCTTAGCCAAACTGTGGCTTCATATACCGCTAGCACTGCCCAGGCAAAGTTGAAATATAAACTTACTGACAACTTAGATTTATCTATTTCTGGGCGATACTATAACGAGCCTCAAGAAGATCAGACAACGGTTACAATTAGTAATGGAAGCGCAAGCTCAGATGTTGTTCACGACTATAATGCTCAACAAACCGACTGGAACATTCTCCCTAAGCTAGAATGGAGAATTGGAGAGAATTCACTGGTAACGCTCAGACAATACATTAGCAATTACCGAACTGAGACGCGCATCACCAGAGCATCAGACAACAACCTTTACAGCCTCGATATATTTGAACAGAAGTTCAGCAGAACGGAAGGCCAAGGAGACCTATTTATTAACGAAAACAGCACGATCACTTTTGGTGCAGGGTATATTTGGGAAGGTGTAAACTCCACTAGGTACGTAGATAGTTCATTCACATCGGCTTATGCATTTGCCCAATATTTATGGGAACCAACAGCCAAACTAGACATAACCACAGGCTTGAGATATGACGATCACGTGGCTTATGGCAACAACCTGAGCCCAAAACTAGCTGTGGGCTACAAGCTAAATGAAAAACTAAAAATTCGAGTCTCGATTGGAGGAGGCTTCAAGGCGCCAGACTTCAGACAACTATTGCTAGACTTCTCAAATCCAACGGTTGGCTACAGCGTAATGGGCACTTCTGTAGTTCAAGATGGTATTGAAAGACTAATATCTGCTGGAGAAACCTTCCGAACAGACCCTCAAGAAAACCCTAATGCCATAAACAATGCGAGGGCAAACGCAGCGGTTGCAGCAGAAGGATTGAGTGCTGAAAGATCACTTTCAATCAACCTAGGTGCTGACTATCAACTCACAGAGAAAATTCTCATTCAAGGAAACTTATTTAGAAACTATATTTCAAACCTTATCGATACTTGGGCTGTGGCACAAAAAGACAATGGTCAGTTTGTCTTTAGCTACCGCAATGTGGAAGATATTGTAACACAAGGCGCTGAGGTAGAAGCTACTGTTCAACTCAATTCTAACCTGAACATATCTGCTGGCTACCAGTACTTAGACACATACGATCAAAATGTAATTGACCAAATAAAGGAAGGAACTCTGGCCTATAGACCTTTGGGAGAAATAGTATCTCGAAGAGTCACAAGAGCCGATTATGGCGGGCTATTCGGGCGTTCTAGACACTCCGGAAACTTTAAAGTAACCTATACCTACTCTGCCTTAGACTTGACAATTTATTTCAGAAGTATCTACAGAGGAAGATGGGGCTTTGCCGATCGTGATGGCAATCAGGTGTTGGTTGGAGACTATGAGTATGCTGAGGGGTACTTCCAACATAACCTCTCTATCCAGAAAGCTTTTGGTAAATACTGGACTGCAGATATAGGCGCCAATAACCTGTTCAACACCACTAATGAATTTGAACCTACACTGGCAGGAACCATGTGGTTTGCAGGCCTAAAATTCAACCTACATAAAGACTAAGAATACCCTAAAACGAATAATTAAATAGTAAAAAGATGAGAAAAACGTATCTATTAACCCTAGCAGTGATGATGCTCGCAGTAGTTGCCTGTAGCGAAGATGATCCTCAGCCGGTAGCGCTTGAAGTAAAGTCGGAATCTAACTTTGAAGCCCCTGGAGATGTCTATGACTACACCACTCAACCGCCAACTTTGGTACAGGAGAATGATTACCAATACTATGACTTCTCTACAAACAGCGAAGTAAGTGCAACGGGCGACTGGGATATTGCAATTAAAGGCACCACCATCATCACCAATGGAGGAATAAATGGTGACGGAGGAGTTCAGGCCACAACGGTAGCGGCCATCTTCGATGAACTAGATGAAGTCCCAGCCAGCGCCACTTTTGCTGCCGATACTGAGGCAGCTTTAGCCATTAACAAGAATACAGATTTTGCTAATAGATGGTACTCTTATGCTAATGGCATAATTAGCCCAGTTCCAGGAAGAGTTGTACTGATAAAAGATACAGAAGGCAATTATGTTAAGCTCGAGATTCAATGCTACTATAGAGATTGCCCTACTGAGCCAACTTCTGGTTCTGATAACGGAATTTACACCTTCAGATATGTGTACCAACCAGATGGTTCAATGCAGTTCGACTTTACAGGAAACTAGTCGCATGATTAATAAGTGAGATTAAAAATTACTGAAACAAGCGAAGAGTTTTAAGACAATGCCCCCACTTGTTTGATTGTACGTTTCTAGTACATAGTGCGAATCGTTAAGGCCACCCTCGGGTGGCCTTTTCATTTGTTGAGTCAAAGATTTTTTGTCTACCTCCTACCTCACAGCTCAACCGCCAAGAATAGCTCAACTTACCAGATGTACCCACCATAGCCCATAACCTGAATGTGAATAAGGAATATTGCACATGAAACAGATCATAACCACTAGTACTAGTGATTGCATTACAAGCACTTAGCCAATACATTTGCTATTATTTAGAACTAATCTAAATAGAGGCACAAAACCTATCGTCACTGTGAATAGACTAAAAATACACTTAACCATTTTAATGCTCTCGCTTGCCTGTACAGCTCAAGCCCAGAGAATTATTACTGCCGGAAGCTCGTCTACTGAAATTGTCTGTGAACTCGGTCTTTGTGACAAAATTGTAGCAACAGACAGAACTAGCCTTTACCCTCCTCAAATGCAATCGCTACCCTCAATAGGTTACCGAACTAGCATAACCGCTGAAGGCATCATCTCCCTAGAACCAGATGTTATGATCTTAGAGAAGGACTACGTGAACGATGTGGTGCTAAACCAGCTTAAAAATGCTGGACAAAAAGTATTGGTTGTTGAAAACAACAGCAACCTAGAAGACACGAAGCTCAGAATCAGACAGATTGCTGCAGCCCTGAACAAAAAGCCTGAAGGTGAGGCCTTAATTCAGAGGATGGAGACGGAACTAACTTCTTTGGCTAAGAAGGTAGCTCAAGCAAATAATACCCCCACCGTACTCTGTGTATATGCCAGAGGTGCTGGAAACCTTCAAGTTGCGGGTAACGATACAGGCTTTATGATCATTGAGATGGCCGGTACACAAAATGCCGTTCTAGAAATAAGTGGTTATAAACCACTCAATGCAGAGGCTCTTATTAATGCCAACCCCGATTACTTACTCTTCATGGCATCTGGCTTGGAAAGCCTTGGAGGCATAAACGGTGTACTAAAAATACCTGGAGTGGCGCAAACTACAGCAGGCAAGAAAATGCAAATTATTGCTATTGATGGCGTAAAGCTCACCAACTGGGGACCAAGATTAGCCGAAGCAGCATTAGAAATCTTCGAGAAAACGCATTGAACTCATCAATTACCATATCGAAACTGAAATCTCAAAAGCTTACCGCGGGCTTCCTTACTACAGCCATGGCGCTATTCTTATTAGCCCTGTTCTTATTCTCCTTAACCATTGGTGCGGTAGAACTCAGCGTGAGCGAAATATCATCTATTCTTTTAGATAGACTAGGCTTTACCAACCAAAACTTCACGGCTGTTCAGTCTGTGGTTTTAATGGATATAAGATTGCCACGGCTCATTTTCACCATATTAATAGGTACTGCCTTGGGTGTTTCAGGCGCTGCACTACAAGGTATATTCAGAAATCCATTGGTAGAACCAGGAATCATTGGTGTTTCTAGCGGAGCGGCATTAGGAGCCTTTGTGGTAATTCTCGGACTTACTTCCTTCATCGGAGAAATACCCGACTCTCTGAAGGTTTGGCTGCTTCCTCCATTTGCCTTTCTAGGTGGAGTATTGGCCACATTTATGACGCTCAGGTTAGGCAACTATCAGGGAAAAGTTAGGGTAACCATACTTATTTTGGCTGGAGTAGCCATTTCCGCACTGGCCAATGCCATCATCGGTTTAGGCATTTACTATGCTGACGATCAGCAATTAAGAACCTTTACCTTTTGGACTTTAGGCGACCTAAGTGCGGGTACCTGGCAGAAGATTGGCATCATTACAATCCCCATTGTCGCTTCAACCTTGATACTTACCAGAATGGCCAAATCTCTGAACGCTATTGCCTTGGGTGAGTCGGAGGCCTTCCACAGCGGAGTGAATGTTGAAAAAGTGAAGCGCACCATCGTGTTCCTTTCTGCACTCTGCGTGGGCGTAGCGGTTTCCTTCTCTGGAATTATCGGCTTTGTTGGCCTAGTAATTCCGCATATTATCAGAATGGCATTCTCTTCCGATCATAGGATTGTGATCCCACTTTCTGCATTGGGTGGAGCAGCCTTACTTATTCTAGCCGATTTATTCGCCAGAACTGTGGTAGCACCTTCTGAACTGCCCATTGGCGTAGTAACTGCAGCATTAGGAACGCCATTCTTCATTTACCTACTCACCGTTGCTAAAAGAAAAAATCTAATCTGATGCTACAAGCCAACAACATATCATATCAAATTGGAAGTAAGAGCATACTTCGAAATTGCACTATAAGACTGAAGCCAAAAACATTCACCGCCATTGTTGGACCTAACGGAGCGGGCAAAAGCACACTTCTAAAAGCAATTACCAACGAGGTGAAATTGCGCAATGGATCTATTATGGTAAATGGTCGTGCATCTTCTGCGTTAGACAGCAAAGCACTATCACGAATTCGGGCAGTTATGCCTCAACACACCAACATCAACTTCCCGTTTAGCATAGAGCAAATAATAGAAATTGGACGCTTTCCTCATCATACATCGCCCGTAGAAAATGAGGAGATCATTGAAAAGGTCATTGAAAAAACAAGGCTTCAATCTTACCGAGGCCGAACTTATCAGACCCTTTCTGGTGGAGAGAAACAAAGAGTACAACTCGCCAGAATTATGGCTCAGGTTTGGGACAAAAGTCCTCACCCAAAGTACTTGCTGCTAGATGAACCCACTTCTGATCTAGACATTCTGCATCAACATGCCTTGCTGGGAACTGCCCGTGAATTAATGAGCGATAACCTAGGCGTTTTAGCTGTTCTTCACGACCTGAACTTAGCCGCTCAGTATGCTGATTATTTAGTCTTTATGAAAAATGGGGAAATAGTTAAGCAGGGTGAAACCCGAGAAGTATTTACAAAAGAAAATATAGAAACTACATTTAACCATCCGGTTCAAATGCTAGAAGATCCAACAACGGGTCAAACCATTGTGGTTTCCATTCCAAACCACATGCATTTAGAACCACAAAAAGAAATACGATATGCCTGAAGTATTAACTACAGCCGCAGCTACTTTAAAAGAACGCTGGGAGCAATTCAAGGAAGAAAATCCGAGAGTAAGAATTAGAGAAGCTGCTAATCAGCTAGGAGTAAGCGAAGCCGAGCTATTAGCAACTGGACTTGGTGATGATGTAATCAGACTTGAAGGAGACTGGACCGAACTACTCAAGAGCTTTAAGGAGCTAGGCAATGTGATGAGTCTCACTCGCAATGAAGCCTGTGTATTAGAGCACAAAGGTTCGTTTGAAAAAGTGAGCACTTTTGGCAGAGGCAACCATCACATAGGTACTGTCATTGGCCCAATTGAAACACGAGTATTTTTTCAGAACTGGGCATTCGCCTTTGCCAGTGTCATCAGAAAAGGTTCACGCGTTCTACCCAACATTCAGATTTTCGATAAAGCTGGCACAGCTATCACTAAAGTATACGTACAAGAAGATGGCGACCTAGAAGCTTATGAGCACATAGTTGAGAAATTCACCTCAGCGAATCAATCTCCCAATCTGGAGATTAGCCCAATCGATAAAGTTGAGTATGCCGAAGATATTGATCAGGAAGCCTTTCTAGCCGACTGGGCAGCCTTGGAAGACACCCATGACTTCTTCCCGATGCTTAGAAAACATAAAGCCCAGAGAGAGCACGCAGTACAATTAGCAGAAGGCAAATTCACCAGAAAGATTGCCAACACGGCAGTGAACACCATTTTAGAGAAGGCATCTGAGAGCCAATTACCAATCATGATCTTTGCCGGAAACCATGGCAACCTGCAGATTCATCAAGATGTGGTAAAAAAGATTGTACCGATAGAGAGAGAGGAAACTAGGTGGATCAACGTGATGGATCAGAAGTTCAACTTACACTTACGCACAGACCTTATCGCTAATAGCTATGCTGTGGAGAAACCAACAAAAGACGGTATAGTGACCTCAGTAGAGCTATTTGATGAAAATAGAGAAATGATCGCTCAGTTCTTCGGTTTAAGAAAACCAGGCCAAACTGAATTGACAGACTGGAAAGAACTAGTAGCCGAACTCAATTAAAACAACAGATTTTTTCAACTCAGGGGTGTTGGGGTCATAGATTCCTTCACCCTACTTTTACCCTATTCATCTGGCTTTTTGGAATGACCTGACCAGTTTCTCACCTAGTTGAAGCGTCTCGCTTCGACTTAACACTAGGGTCTTAGCGAGACGCTAAAGACCAGAGAGAATCGCCAAATCTAAGTACTATTCAAAAGCCACGGTAACAGACATGTTGAGGCCCCGAAGTATCGGGGGAAACATCTTATTACCCTTTGCTAAGCGCCTCTATTCAAGTATAAGATTCTTCGCTGCACTCAGAATGACTTAGACGAGAGAGCATCAGGCAAAACAATCTAAAGCAGTACCTGTAAGCCTAGCCCCCTCCTAGTTGAAGCGTCTCGCTTCTACTTAACACTAGAGGGTCTTAGCGAAACGCTAAAGACCAGAGAGAACGGCTAAATCTAAGGGCTAAACAAAGGCCACGGTAACAGTCATGTTGAGGTCCCGAAGTATCGGGGGAAACATCTTATTACCCTTTGCTAAGCGCCTCTATTCAAGTATAAGATTCTTCGCTGCACTCAGAATGACTTAGACGAGAGAGCATCAGGCGCAACATTCGAATACATAAAGGCAAGTTTCTGGCTAACCATACCTAGTTGAAGCGTCTCGCTTCGACTTAACACTAGGGTCTTAGCGAGACGCTAAAGACCAGAGAGAAAAGACCAGAGAGAATTGCCAAATCCAAGGACTAAACAAAAGCCACGGTAACCGTCATTCTGAGACCCCGAAGTATCGGGGAAGCATCTTATCCACCAGCAAAGACTAGCCACACTATTCGTCAGACCGGCTCGAAGCGGTCGGACGAATCTCCAAGCTAGTGGAAGCGGTCAGACGAAACTACAACCTAAGCTGAACGGTAAAGTAATAGCTCCTTGGGTCGGAAGGGATTATTCCCGGACCAGGGTATCCTGTTGCTCTTCGAGTGAAATACTTTTCATTCAATAAGTTGTTCACCCCAGTTTCCAGCTTCCACTTTCCTAACCTATAGGATAACGAAAAGTCCATAATGCTGTAAGCCGGAATTTTACCAATAAGCCCATTTCTAGCATCCCCAACCTCGGGTACTTCTGAGTTTTCAGCATCGGTAAATTGCTCCGACAGATAAGTAAATTGCAGGCTAGACATCAGGTTTCTCCAACCGAACTTGAGCCCCGTCTTTAGGTTAATGGCGGGAATAAACTCTACTTCCCTACCCTCCACATTATTTTCATCAGAATTCAAATACTCAGAAGTAGTAAAAGCGGTGTTGACGAAAAAGCTCGACTGAATGGCTCGATCTGACCAATCCGCAGTTTTAGCAATATCCCATTCCGCAAAAGCTTCAGCCCCTAAAATTAAAGCCTTGCCAATGTTCGTTCTTACTCGGTTGGCTCTATCATCTAGAATAATGCCTATTCTATCATTATAAACCATGGTGAATCCGCCCACATCATAAGACAGCACACCATTCCATGCACCTCTGGCTCCAAAATCTGCGGTAAAGCCCTTTTCATCCTGAATATCTGGATCGATAATGAAACTTGGATTCACCGTTCTGATATCGCTGAAAGTCACAGACCTGTAGTTCTGAGAGACATTGGCGTAAACCTCAAAGTCTTCCGATTGATCATAGCTAAAGCCAAGGCCAAAGAGAAAAAATGACCTTTCAAGTTCTCTGTTATCAGTCAGCTGTTGGTTGGAAATTGGATTACCAGCATTATCGAAAACCACATTGTTGTATTTACCAGCACTCTCTGTTTTAATGTATTCAAACCTGAAGCCCGGAGTTAAAGAAATTTCATCATTCAAGTAGAAAATATTCTCTCCAAACACCGAAGCATTGAGGTTCGGAAAATCAAAATCCGACTGATTGGGGTAATCGGGATATTGGTCAATTGCTAGACTGAAATCAGCATCTGTACCATTACTTCCCGGCCCTTGTAGAGATGAATTCTCCGCTTTGTAGAATTTCGAACCAATTAAAAACACTGACTGATGACCGCCTAAATTATACCTGGTCAACAACCTAGTTTCAGCACCCCAGTTGTTGAAATCACCTTTGATCAAGTCTCTTGGGTCGACAAAAGAACCATCACTAGCCTGCTCATCAATATCGGTTATGGGATTGGAATTCAAGTTAGACACGCTGCCCCTAAAACCTACGGCATTTCTGGCAGCATTTAGACCGAATAAATTGAGGCTCCAATCCGTTCGGTCACTAAACTCATGTTCCAACTTTAAGCTGAATAAATTCCAATCTACACTAAACCAGTTTCTTGTACGATTACTGAAAGTTGGGTCAGCATTAAACTGAGTATCAGTTAGTCCTCCAGCTTGTTGAGCCAAATAATTTAGATAGGTATACTCTAAACTCAGTTGAGTTTTACTGGAAAGTTCATAGCCCAAATGAGCGTAGAAATTCTTCGATTCAAATTCGGAATTAGGTCGAAAACCATCTCCCTGTTTATAATTAAAGTAAGTGTAATAGCTCCATCGGTCTTTGGTTCCGCTTAAACTATTGAAAGAGGTGAACAGCCCGAAAGACCCCAAGGTTTGTCGGCTTACCCACTCCAGAGGCTTATCAGGATTAGGCTTCTTCATTTTAAAATTGATGAGTCCACCAAATTGAGTTCCGTATTGCAAAGAAGCCGCCCCTCTAATCACCTGAATTTCCTCCAAAGCCTCTGCTGGAGGCGTATAATAACTTTCAGGATATCCGAGCACATCGGCACTAATATCATATCCATTTTGACGCGTGTTGAAATTAGAAGTCCGGTTAGGATCTAGTCCTCTACCTCCAATACTCAGCTGCAAACCTGCCGCTTCACTATCGTAAATATTTAGCCCTACCACTTGAGCATAAACCTGCCTAGCATTGTTGGAGGCAAGATTCCCCACCATACCATTCAACAAAACCACCTCAGATTTCTTACCAGCATAAATGGCCGTTCCCTCTACAGGTCGCAGCCGACTAATGTTAAATACCTCTTCCCTCTCCTGAACTATTTCTACTTCCGATAGGTCGTTGGAAATTTCTTTCATGCCGAAGTCTAAGGTAAGATCACCATCGACAACCACTAAGGTGTCATTCACAGCGTAACCAAAGGCAAAGGCAACAATAGGGTAAGTACCTGCGGAGTCGACTGTCATTTGGTAGCGCCCATTCGCATCTACCCTGCTGATTTCCGCAGTCAGCTTATTATAAACTTCCGCTCGGTCTATTATTTCACCAGTATTGGCATCTGTTACTTTTCCCGTAATTCTTATTTGAGCAAAAGCACAGTTAGCCAATGTAGCTAGCAGCACTAAACTAAAGACCTTTAATCTCATCGTTAAATGGAAGTATCCAGTTTTTATGTTTAAATGATTCTTTCTGAAGTGTGAGATCTATTTCTGGGTTGATGTATGGTTGGCTTCTGCGCCCATTGAGCGCCACAAAACTTTCAACATACACCCCTATATTTTTATGCCCCTGACTTTCAAAGTGCTCCTTCAGATAATGAGCATATTCCAGAATAAAATCGGGTTGAAAAGACATTTGCTTCTCCTGAAATGAGGTTAGAAAATCAGTGTTATCGACATAGAATCGCTCCCCTGTTGACTTATTCACTACTTTGAAGTTGGCATAGCCAGCCTTTTCCATGAGCATTACACGCCATGAAAACCGGAATCCCTCTTCGGTCCAAAACAATTCTCCAGGATAGAGATAATGCCTGAACGGCAACAGCAATTGCAGAGCGAAAAAACCGACAATCAACTTTCTCTTGAAGCCTCTGCTGTCCCAAGTTTTTTGGTTCAAACTATTTCCATTCCCGAAGTGGTTGAATGGTATTTTAGCCCACCTTGAAACGATCGACAATATTCTCTGATGAATCGAAGCATCGAAGAATATTAACGAACTCACAATCATTATATAAGGGAACATGCCGATTGGAAACAGCACCCGTGTAAGCACGTGAAAGACAACCACCAGAACAAAGGCGAAGGGTCTGGTTTTTCTGTAAAGCAGTAGAAAAGGAATGGCCAAATCATAAGCTGCACCAGCCCATGAAAAACCGTAATGAACCCATTCTTGCTGTAGTAAATCGCCCAACAATGGAAGGTCATACCTGCCTGGCAGCCATATTTTTAGTGGCATGGCATTAATAAGCCAATCTGAATTGAGCTTTGCCAGACCAGCATAGAAATAAACTATCCCTAGAAGTAGCTTTATGCTATCAATTGTCCATCTGGGGATCAATTGATGACGGACTTCGCTGCGCTTAAAAGCATCATAAGAAAAGTAACTATTGGCTGGCAGAAACATCATCAGAAAACTAAGCAGGCTGATGAAATAGTAGTGATTTAGGTAAGTGGTTTTGTCCATCAGCTCTATGTAAGTAAAGCTGATAAAGAAGCTGATTATTGCCCATTTATAGCGATAGCCGAAGGCCACTGCCAATGCAGAAAGTGCACAAATCACAAACAGACCGTAGGTCCATAAGCCAAGCGGTTTCACCCATTCGAAACCATAGTAGGAGAAGAAGAATTTAGGTTGAATGTATAGCTTGTCGATCCATCCATTCGCCCAAAACCTGACGATACTGAAGAACATCATCAACCCAAAGAAAATACGAAAGACTGCCAATGGGGCAGCCTCTGTATTTTGATTAAAATATGTCTTCAGTCCAGACCTCATCAGTCACCGTCTGCATCTACATAATCGATGCGTATGTTCAATTTTTGAAACATATCTACCTTCATCAGAATCACATTTTTCTGTAACTCATCATATGCCTGAAGCATTTTAGAATTATCACTTTCCACTTGAAAGTAGAAGTTATCATTGAGCTGAGATACCGCGCTTTTTGCAGCTTCAAACTGATTGATGATCGCTACACTCAAATCTTCTGTGCTGTTTAGTTCGCTCAAATACCTTAAGTACTGCTCTAAGCTCTCGCCAGTTGACTCCGATTCAAAGTGTTTTCCTTTGAAGAAGTTAATGGTGGCATTCAGTGAAGCATTGAATAAGCCTTTCGAGTATTCTTTGCTGTAAAGCCCTTCAACTCTGTCGCTCAAAGGAGTACTAGAAAATACACCTGACGGAATTCCAATTTTTCCAGCCCTTAAGCTTTTCTCATAGTAGAACAAGAAGTCATTGACCAACTTGTTTACTGAACTACTGGCAGTAGAGCCACTATTCGACACAAATGTGTCTCTATAGCTGCCTTTCCACTCACTCAATACTTGGCTTGATAGAGTCTCTATTCTATCTACTAAGCTACTCAGGTAAGTTGAATAACTGTCAGAACTTAGCTTAACCAAAATCTCCGCATCTGTATCGGCCGTACCAAATAAGAGGTAGTCTAACGCAGGAAATCCCTGAGCATCTATAGTGCTGGGTAAAGTGAGATTATAGTCTCCAGAAGCTACAAAACTCTCTATTTCCGCAGCATCTGTAGGGTAAATGTTGGTGTAATTTCGGAGGCTAACCGATTCTGCTGGACCAATTTCAAACATTGAAACGCTTTGAAATGCAGTGTAAGCTTGAAGCCAGTTATTCCTAAGTTCTCCTAAGGTTGTAAGACTTGGCTGCGTAGTGAATGCATCGGTAGAAGCCTTCATATCTGCCACGGCAGAAGCATAGGCTTCATAAGAGGGTATGATAATGTTATCTGCCCAATTGACAAGCATAGCGCTTCTATCGAAGTTATCTGCCACTTCTGTAGGCTCTCCATCAGACGATGAGCAGGCCATGATCAGCGCAAAAGATAAAAACAGACTTACAATTTTCCTCATTACAACAAATTGGTTTGTTCAGAGATTTTGTTCGGCAATTAGTTACCTGCCTCAGCTACAGTAAAGTCGAACTTAGCGGCTATACTGGCCGAAATAGCGTCTAAAGTGGTAGCGTCCACATCCCAGAATCCATTGGTTGAACCGTACAGGTCATCGATCATTTGATCAACTTCTTCACGGCTAAAGAAGCTATCTCCAGCAATCGGGTTATGCGTAAAACGTAAGCTGTAAATGAAGCCAAAGCCTTCAGATAAATCGTGGAAGGCAGTACCATATTGCTGGTTCTCCAAGGCTATTTTTCCTTGTTGCAGATAGTAAACTGCTCTAATAGCTATTATCTCAGAAAGTTTTTGCTTGATGATGTCAGCTTGTGCATCTCTCACTTCATATTGTTGAGCAACAATTGCAGCCCTGCCTAATATCAAAGCGTCAAATACTTCTTGGGCTACACCTGCGAAATCAGCATCGCCTTCTACCCTTCCTAGGTATTTATTAAGGTAGCTATCTGAGCTACCAAGTTCTGTCAAAGGACTTGCTGTGTTGGCCGCATTACCGAAAAGGTAACCATAAGCCTCATCCCACTTATGTTCCATAGTGGTATAGTTTTTTCCGTCTGCCAAAACACCAGCATTATTATCTTCTTTGTTAGAAGCGGCATCTAGCACAGCTGTACTCAAGTAGTTATTCACCAACTGATCTAGCATAAGGCCACCGATCAAAGATTTGGTGAAGGCTTGGTTGTACTCCAAACCCTTAGCATTTACGTATCTGGTAGAGGTTCCATCGGCCAATTGACCTGCATTACCAGCAGTAGCCAGTTGGTTTCTATTTGGGTAAATCTCATTGATTTGACCTGCAATCCAGCTTTCGAACTGAGCCTTAATTTGAGACGACTCTGTGGTATTTGCAGCAAATAGATCTTGAGAAGCGGCTACTTTACTTTTGATGCTTTTGGTAGCGCTATTCAAGTCGGCATCTTCAAAAGGACTGACATCTCCGCCTTGTCCATCATCATTCCTAAACATTTCTAGCAAAAGCGCCTCTGTTGTATTGTCAAAATCCAAAAAGGCCGAATTCAATTCTTCTGCCATTTTTATTCTAGTTGTCTGTCCCGAGAAAGAAACTGTGCTTTGTGAGTTTCTCTCGAAGGAGTAACTCGAAGGAGCTTCAACTTCTGGTAAACCTTCATTATCATCACAAGAGAATAATGCTAAAACAAGGAGTAAAACAGCCAAGGGATAATTTCTGGTCATCTTTTGTTTTCTATTTTTATTTGGATTCATTTTAAACAGTGCGCAAAAGTATAACAGAGCACTCAGGCTAACAAGCATTAGGTTAACTTATTTTTAATCGATCTAAATAATAATAAAAATCAAAGGCCTATTCTAGATAACGGAAAAGTACCAGAAACAAGCAAGCTAGTCTATTGATTAGGTCTGCACTAGTTAAATAGCCTGGAGATTTAGGGATAGACTAGCAGGATGCTAAAGACTGGAAAGTTTTTTTGTAGTGCCCCAAACTTATTCGTCTGACCACTTTGAGTGGTCTGACGAATCCCCTCCTAGTTGAAGCGTCTCGCTTCAACTAAACACCAAGGCCTTGAACAAACACCTCGGTAACAGTCATGTTGAGGCCCCAAAGTATCGGGGGAAACATCTTATTACCCTTTGCTAAGCGCCTCTATTCAAGTATAAGATTCTTCGCTGCACTCAGAATGACATAGACGAGAGAGCATCTGGCAAAACAATCTAAGACAACTGCTATAATCCTTGTGACTACTAGTTGAAGCACCTCGACTCGACTAATCGCTGCGGACTTAGCGAGACACTAGAGACCAGCGTGCCTTCCACAAAAACCTCAATAACAGTCATGCTCAGATGCGAGCGATCAAATCCTTTTCCGACTTCTATTTAATAAATGTCCTAGCTCCATTCGTTTATCAGCAAACTAGTACTAACTGAAACACCAAATCCCACTTGTACTGAAACAATAATTGACACTAAAAATCATTTATGCTCATTTAATATTCGCATTTGTTATTTTTTGTTCATTATTTTGAATCACTTACTAGTATAGTATAGTTATGAATTACAATTTTATACAAGAAGCAATAGACAAAAGCGGGCAATCTATTACAAGCATTGCTGACAAAATTGGCATCAACAGAAACACACTATATAATTGGATAAAAGAAGGTGAAGACCTTAAGAAAAGTAAGCTTATCAGAATAGGCCAAGCAATTAATCATGACTTTACAGATGTAAAAAGAACCATTTACAATAAAAATGAAAATGAATTGATGATGTTGGACGAAGCTGAATTATTACAAAAGGTTCAAGCCCTGAGTGAGCAAATCCAACTATTAGAAAGTAAAGTGACACGTCTTGAGGTAGACATAATTAGGCTTAAAATGTATAAATAAATTAGGCAGTGGGTGGTGTACAAGTACATATACGCCAAGATTTGCAATTAAGTAAATTGAGATTTGCTGAACTACTCCATAAATAGCTCCAGCCACAATCACCCACTGCATCTAATTTGATATTATTAACCTAAAGAACCTTTCAATAAATATGTCTAGCCGATTTGAAAGACACATCAAAGAGGTAATCAGACCTACTGCTTACTGATTAATTCCTTTATAATCTTAGTCATTCCCTTCTCTGCTTTGAAGGCTGCTGCAAGAATATTGGCTATTTCAGCTTTCTCGAGGTTATCTGGATCGCAGAGATCTGTGATGGCTGACACCGCAAACACTGGCAAGTCCATATGCCGAGCCACAATCACTTCTGGAATGGTAGACATGCCTACTGCATCGCCACCAATTCTACCAATGAATCTGTACTCAGCTCTGGTTTCTAGGTTCGGACCGCTTACTCCGGCATACACTCCTTCGTGACAACGGATGTTATTAGCTTTGGCAATCTCTAGTGCTTCATCGATCATCTTACGCTCATAAGGCTCGCTCATGTCAGGGAAACGCCCGCCAAACTCATCAAGGTTTTTGCCTGTCAACGGGTTCTCTTTGGTTAGATCTATATGGTCTTCAATAATCATCAGATCGGCCACTTGATAATTCAGGTTGACTCCCCCAGCAGCGTTTGAAATAAAGAGCTTCTCGATGCCCAGTAACTTCATAACTCGTACAGGGAAAGTAACTTCCTTCATAGTATAACCTTCATAGTAATGAAATCGGCCTTGCATTGCCACTACCTTCTTTCCAAAAAGTTCTCCAAAAATGAGCTTACCATGATGGCTCTCTACCGTAGACACCGGAAAATGAGGAATCTCGTCATAGCCAATTTCAGAAGTGACATTAATTTCATCGACCAAGGCACCAAGCCCTGTGCCCAGAATAATTCCAAACTGAGGCACTACGTCAGTTTTAGATTGAATGAACTGAACTGATTCTTGAACTTTCTCTGTATAAGTCATGCCGTGAATTTAGTAGCTTATTTTTTATCAAGTAAGCTGAAAAACGACAAATAATCAGATTTCAATATCGATGATCCTTTGCCTCTAAAAGCCAACTCTGGCCGAATGAATGATGGAAGATTTACTAGTTAGCCTGAACTTTTTAGCTCAATTTAATTTTACCAATAAATACAAACAGATTTAGAGCCACCGAAACTCGGTCAATTAACTGAATGCCTTTAAGTTTGTAGCATAAGAAAAAGCATGATTAGTATAGTAGTTGGAACCAATAGAAAGAATTCAATGAGCACCAAAATCGCTCATTACTATAAATCGATTTTAGATACCAAAACCGACAGTGCCTGTCAAATAGTAGATTTGGTAGACTTACCCGAAGATTTCTTGTGTAATGCGTTATATGAAAACAACGGCAACAACGAGTCATTCAATGCTATTCGAGAAAAGGTTCAGGCTTCGGAAAAGATTGTTTTTATAGTTCCTGAATACAACGGTTCTTTCCCGGGTGTGCTAAAGGCTTTTTTAGATGGGTTGAAATACCCTGAAGGGGTTAGAGATAAAAAAGGAGCCTTAATTGGGGTTTCTTCTGGCGTACAAGGTAGTGTAATGGCCATGTCTCACTTAACCGACATACTTAACTACCTAGGTATGAATATTCTTGCTTTAAAACCTAAGCTTGCAGGCATTGAGCAACATTGGGACGGAGAGAAAATTACCCAGCCGTTGTACAACACTCTCCTACATCAACAAGCAGAAAAATTGGTGGCGTTTTAAAAAAGGAGACTGCCCCAAAAGCTAATCGTTATTCTCAACTACAGCCCGTTAAAGTCAAAAAAAGACTCTAAAGACCTATAGGGATTCCCAGTCGAGCTGGGAAAGACGAAAATAGCAGCACTTGAGGCAGTCTCATTCAATGAGAAGGCAAGTAGTTTATTGGTTATTTATATAAACTAACCTTGCCAATCTGTCCAATTCTTTCTCATCTACATACTTGCCGATTTCTTTGTAGAACCTATCCATATTATCGTAAGGTCTATACTCAAGAAATTCATGCACCATTTTATCGCTTAAGCCTGGTAGCGCCTTTATATCATCTTCAGAAGCAGAGTTTAGCTCAACTGGTACAAATACGTAGCTTTCGTACCTCTTCACTTCCGCATCGTCTACATACTTGCCAATCTCTCTTCTAAATTGTGCAATAGAAGTATATGGTCTGTATTCTTCGAACTCATGAGCCATTTTATCTCCAACACCTGGAATCATCTTGAAATCTCCTTCAGCAGTTGTATTCAAGTTAAAAGGAACAAAAATGCTTTTGTAAAGCTCTTCTTTGTTCATGTCTGCCGGCACTAGAGCATCAAAGTCATTCATGGTAATGAATGGACGATTTTCCATAACCTGCTGAATCATATCTGCTGTTAAACCAATCTGAGTGAGTTCTTCTTCACTAGCCAAATTAGCATTCAACACTACACTTGGAGCTACTTTTGATTCTGACTCTGTACTAACAGCATCGGTAGACTCTTCATTGCTTTTAGTATTACCACATGACACTAGACCAATTAGGGCTAAGGCCAAGAATAGAATGGAAATTTTATTTTGTTTCATTCTCGTTATTTATGCTTGATAAGTAAATAAATCCTAATAGTGTAAAGACCAACATGCTCATTGGAGCTAAGGCTGGCAGGGCTCCTGAAAAGCTAGCCCAAAACAAGTCTCCCCCAGAGTCATTTGGCCTCATCTCTTTTTCAAACTGGAAATTTGAGTCTAAATGAAAATAAACTCCGAGGACTCCAGCTACAGCACAAATACACAACACAACTCTGAAAATCTTTCTAATAGCTATAGTGTTATTGAGGAGTAGAATAATAAAAAGAAAGAGAGCCGACCCTATTGATATTATTGGTATCAGTTGGTTTGTGCCTTCATAATGCTCAATGAGAATTAACTCAAGCAAAGCTCCGACAGACGCCAGTACGATGCTAGTTACCACCAGAGAAATGGTCTTCGATTGATGATTTGAATTGAGCTTCTTTTCCAACGGTCACAAAAGTAGAAAAGGATTATTCTCACAGAAAATTATTTAGAACATTTCTAAATAATTTTCAGCTCGCACTCGTCTAGTAGCTTTTTCGATTCAGACAATGACCAGTTTTTATCAGCACTAAAAGAAGTAAGGCTTCTAGCCTTTAAGGACTGGAAGCCTTAAAGAAAAATTCTATCAACTAAAAAAGACAGCCCATGGCAGTAGGCTGTCTTTGTTCACATGTCTCAACTTTAACCGTTGATCAAGCTAAAAAAATGGATATCCTTAATCGACATTGTCATGAAGGAATTTATTGTCCCCCATAATCTCATCGTCATCATTTAGGTTATATCTTGAAATATTTCTCTCAGAAGATGGAGAGTTTTCACTCAAACGCACTTGTCTTCTTTGGTAAGCAGGAACTTCTAGTTTCTCCTTAAAATCATCGTTATTCATACCATAATTAGAAGAACCTCTGAGCCTTTCTTCTCTCAAACGTGCCTGCTCTTGAAGCTTCTGACGTTTCATTTCTAAGAAGTTCTTATTCCTGTCTTCATAGAAATCATTATCTAAAGACCTGCTTCTCTCTTCAGCCTCATCTTCTCTATCAGCATTAGATGAGTACTCTTCAATCTCATACTTTCTGGCCAACTTGGCTAAGAATGAATAGCCTGCTGGTAATTCGTTTTCATCCTCATCTTCTTGCGTATTCACTTCTGGACGAGACTCTTCTTTAGGCGTTTCTTTTGGAGCCTCGAAAAGAGTAGTCTGAGACTGTGGCTGTGGAGTGGTAAAGTTGTTTTCAGGCCTCATGTCGATCTCTCGATTACTCTCGAGATCAATCACCTTTTTTGTTGCCTCACTCGGACGTGTTTTCAACTCTGGAGATTCGAACCCCGTAGCGATTACAGTTACACTGATGTTCTGACCGTGGTTAGCATCGATACCATGCCCGAAGATCACCTCAGCATCATCACCAGCTTTCTCCTGAATGTATTCCGTAATATCGGTTAGTTCATCCATTTGCAACTCTGCTTCTTCTCCAGAAATAATGGAAAGAAGAATCTTGGTTGCTCCGTTAATATCTTTGTTGTTCAGTAACGGAGAAGAAATGGCCATCTCGGCTGCGCGAAGTGCTCTGCCCTCACCATCGGCAGTTGCTGAGCCCATTACTGCTGCTCCAGCTCCTTTCATTACCGTCTGAACATCCATAAAGTCCACATTCACATAACCAGGCACCGTGATTATTTCGGCAATACCTTTTGCTGCAGTGGTTAAGATGTTATCTGCTTCACCAAAGGCTTTACTAATCGGAAGATTACCGTGCACCTCTCTCAATTTATCATTGAGGATAACGAGCACCGTATCGCAATTCTCCTTGAGCTCCGCGATTCCTTGATTTGCAGCATTTGTCTTTTTCTTTCCTTCAAAACTGAAAGGAGCAGTTACAATACCTACTGTAAGCAAATCCATATCTCTCGCAATTTTAGCAATGATAGGAGCCGCACCAGTACCAGTACCTCCACCCATTCCGGCTGTTATGAATACCATTTTGGTATCGTCAGAAAGCATGGTTCTAATCTCTTCCTTACTTTCTATTGCTGCGTTTTTGCCAATTTCAGGATTAGCACCTGCACCGAGTCCTTCGGTAAGGCCCATTCCCAATTGCAGTCGGTTAGGAACCGGACTACTTTTTAAAGCCTGTGCATCTGTATTGCACACTACGAATTCCACATCTTTGATCCCTTGATTATACATGTGGTTTACTGCGTTGCTTCCGCCACCGCCAACACCAATCACTTTAATGATTGATTTGTGGTGCTTTGGAAGTTCAAACATATATGAATCTGCCATGTCGTTATGTTTTGAGCTGGGAGCGAGAAGCTTGAAGCTTGAAGCTCACAGCAGTTATTTTAATCTTTTTCTAAATCCTACTATCATGTTCAAGAGGTTGAAACACCTGTCATAATTGACTGTAAATTCATCCTCAGTTAAATAACTCCTGTTCCTTGCTTTGTAAAGACAAGTCACAACCTCTGCAATCGATCTTACAGAGTAACCTAAAAACCTACTGAACTCAGCGTCTGATTGACCAATCGATCCCTCTGAAATATTCAGAGCAACTGAATCTATCGCTCTTATAATCTGACTAGAGAGATTGAACTTTTCCCGATCAGGGAACTTGTAAGAAAGAGTATTAATCTCCTCACCTAAGTCCATCGCTTCTATCCAAATTTTCATCCGTTCAAACCTAAAGCTCATTCTGTGTGTGATCTAATTTCAAGTTTATAAGGAAGCCATTTGCTTCCCGCTTCAAGCTCCTAGCTTCCAGCTCTAGTACTCTCCTTTATCATGGAAATCATCCATCAAAAGGCCTTTGGTTTTGTCTATCAGTTTGCTGAAAAACTCAGCTCCTTTTTTCTGTCCTTTGAACTCTTTTTTAACTCCCATGCCTGAAGCTTTAGTTTCGTTGTAGCGATTTTCGCGCTCATCTAAAGCTCTAAAGCCTGAAAGCACCAAACCTACCGTTGTAGCATACATTGGGCTTTTAATTGCTTCAATTTTAGACTTGCCCAGGTGTTCGTTAGGGTAGCCTATTCTCGCATCCATTCCTGTCATGTATTCGAACAGTTGCTGCACATAAGCCAGCATAGAACCACCACCAGTAATTACAATACCTCCGGCTAACTTATTGGCATAGCCTGAAGTAATGATTTCAGCATGTACCAATTCAATAATTTCCTCCATTCTAGCCTCAATTATGTGGGCCAGATTACGGATAGAAATCTCTTTTGGCGGTCTGTTTCTCAAGCCCGGAATAGACACAATCTCGTTTGGATTGGCCTCTTCGGCAATAGCTTTACCAAATTTGGTTTTCAACAATTCCGCCTGATTCTGCATCACTTTAAGGCCTTCCTTGATGTCGGTAGTTATAATGTTTCCACCGAAAGGAATTACCGCAGTATGACGAATAATATTATCGTGGAAAATAGCGATGTCAGTAGTACCACCACCAATATCCACAAGGCAAACACCAGCCTCTTTTTCTTCATCACTTAGTACCGAAAGGCTAGATGCCAATGGTTCTAAAATGAGATGTTCTATTTCTAAGCCACCACGCTTAACACACTTATTAATATTTCTTATGGCGTTAGTCTGAGCAGTAATTACATGGAAATCTGCCTCTAACTTAACACCAGACATACCTACAGGATCTTTAATGCCATCTTCATAGTCTACAATGTAGTCTTGTGGCATTACGTGAATAATTTCACAGCCCGGAGGCATTACTATTTTATGAATATCGTTTGTTAGCCTGCTAATATCTTCAACGGTAATCTCATCATCTACCCTATCTCTGGTAATGCTTCCGTGGTGTACTGAGCTCTTGATGTGCTGCCCAGCAATACCTACGTTCACCACATTAATTTCAATACCAGATTGCTCACTGGCCTCTGCAATGGCCTTTTCTATGGCAATTATCGTTTTGTCGATGTTAGTAACTATTCCACGGATTACCCCGTCTGAAACAGCTTTTCCCATTCCCAAGACTTCGAGCTTCCCGTACTCATTCTTGGTACCGACAATGGCACAAATCTTTGTTGTCCCTATGTCTAGTCCTACTACTATTTTATTGTGTTGCATGGCGTTGTTATTCACAAATTATCTGATCCTTATATTCTACATTTACCCTCTCATAGATGTTCCATCCTTTGCTTGGCATTATCTGCTTGAAGAATATCTCTAACTTCTTAAACTTCCTCTCCAAATCTTCAGCATAACCAAACTCCAGTCTCTGATCTCCCACCTGTGGGTACATTACTACTTTACCTTTACTATTAATATCTATCTGACCAATCTGCATGGCCCAAAACTTATGCTCATTGATGTAATTGATGAGTTCAAATACTTTCGAAGCATATTCATCTTCTGCCACTTCGCCTAAACCCATCAATTGCTCCGTATAACGCCCAGTAACAACCGGTACTCGAGCGGTATATTTAGGCGACACCGGAAGAATGTCTCCATCTTCTCCTATGTAAGCGTTTCTACCATTGTTAGAAATGAGTCGAGCCACAGGCTTATTCTGTCTGGCCTTTACTACCAAATGACCTTTCAGGTCTCTGTAAACCTCGGCATCTTTTACAAAGCTGTGCGACTTGATTCGTTGTTCAACGGCCTTTAAACTGACTGCATTAAAGCCGTCTCCAAGAATAGAATCGCTCTCATCTTGCATAATAAGCGCCATTACATCATCTGCATCTACAAAGAAGTTCTCATAGGCATTTTCTATCTCCACATCGATATCTTCCATGTGATACCCCATGTCTCTGTTCTTCACAGAACTTGCTAAAACCACCAAAATGAAGCACCCTACAACAATGCCTAGCACTCTCAAAACAGTATCTCTATTCTTCATGACAATGCACTTTTTATTGGTTGAACTAATTTGTCTATGTCGCCAGCACCCACGGTCAATAGTACCTCCGGCTGCCATGCTTTTATATTATCTATCAAGCCTTCTTTGCTTGAAATCATTTTCTTTTCACAGCTGATGCCTTCCATTAGCATCTCTGAATTCACTCCTTCTATTGGAAGTTCCCTTGCAGGATATATATCCAGCAAAATCACTTCATCGGCCAAAGACAGACTTTCAGAAAACTCTTGAGCAAAATCTCTAGTTCTGCTGAAAAGGTGTGGTTGAAAAACAGCAGTCACTTTCCTCCCTGCGAACAAGTCTTTCACAGACTTGAGCAATGCTGTAATTTCTACTGGATGATGCGCATAGTCATCTATGAACACCAAATCATCTCTTTTGATGATGAACTCGAATCTCCTTTTTACCCCTCGGTAGCTTTCTACCCCAGATTTAATTGAAGAATCATCTGCTCCTAGATGACGGCTTACTGAAATAGCCGCAAGCATATTCTCCACGTTGTGGTAGCCTGGAACATTCAGTCTTATCCCTTCAATGGTTTGCCCGCCATTCTTATAATCGAAGATGAAAGCGGCATCTTCAAAGCGAATATTTTCAGCAGTTATCGAAGCATTGGTTAAGGCATAACCTTCATAGTTCAGCTCATCATCGGAAATCAATTCAGTAGCCAATTCATTCTTCACGAAGAGCTTACCTTCTTTCTTGATCTTTTTGATGAAGTCTCTAAAAGAATCTTTCAATGCATCCTTATGACCATAGATATCTAAATGATCTGCATCTGCTGCCGTCACCACCGCCCATTCAGGATGAAGTGTCAGGAATGATCTGTCGAATTCATCAGCTTCAATCACTGCGATAGCCTCACTGCTTTCGTTGAGGATCATGTTGGTATCGTAGTTGGCACTGATTCCACCAAGGAAGCCCGCCACATCGAAGCCAGATGCTTTGAGCAAGTGTACAACCATAGATGAAGTTGTGGTCTTTCCATGAGTACCTGCCACAGCAACACTTCGCATATTCTGGGTAATAATTCCCAAAACTTGCGACCTCTTCAGCACTTCAAAACCATTATCCTTCAACCAATTCAACTCTGAATGATCTTTAGGAATAGCTGGTGTATATATCACCAAACTACCTTCAGGATTTGCTTTTACCTGATCATCTATCAGGTCGATATTATCTGTAAAGTGAACCTCAATTCCTTCCTGAGCCAATCGATTGGTTAACTCAGTTTGGGTGCGATCATAACCAGACACACGCTTTCCATTGTGCTTGAACCAACGGGCCAAAGCACTCATACCGATACCACCGATACCGACAAAATAGACGCTATGTATCTTTTCTAAATTCACGCGATGAGTTTCAATATTTCATCTACAATTTCATTGGCCGCATTTGGCTTGGCCATAGCCTTTATGTTAGAGCTCAATTGAGCTTTCTTCTCTTCATCTTTCAGCAATTCGATGGCTCTGTCAATGAGCACTTCCCTTGCCTCAGTATCTTTTACTAGCACAGCGGCATTGTTTTCTACCATTGCCTGTGCATTCTTAGTCTGGTGGTCTTCCGAGACATTCGGTGAAGGCACAAAAATGGTCGGCTTGCCAGCTATACTTAATTCAGAAACCGATAATGCTCCAGCTCTGCTAATCACCACATCGGCCACAGCATAAGCCAAGTCCATTTCTTTCAGAAACTCAAAAAGCTTAACAGAACCATTATTAACCACCTTAGCTAGTTTTTCCTGCATTTCTGTGTGGTAGAACTTACCACATTGCCACAGCACCTGAACATTAGAATCTATTAGCTTCTCAATATTCTGAATCATGCTATCATTCAATGTTCTCGCCCCAAGACTTCCACCTAAAACCATTAGTACTGGTAAATCTGGATTCAGACCAAAGTGTGTAGCAGCAGTAGCTCTTTTATCGGCTAACTCGGTTATATCTTTTCTAACAGGATTACCCGTTAAAACCACCTTTTCAGCAGGAAAGAATCGATCCATATTTGGATATGCCACACATATCTTTTGGACCTTCTTTGCCAACATTTTATTGGTTAGACCAGCGTAAGAATTTTGTTCCTGTACTATGGCAGGCACCTTATTCTTTACGGCCATTCTCAATAATGGACCAGAGGCGTAGCCCCCAACCCCAACAGCCGCATGTGGCTTAAACCTTCTGATGATTTTTTTACTCTTCATCAGACTGTCGAGCACCTTAAATGGAAAAGAAAGATTGTCTAAAGTCAGCTTACGCTGAAGACCACTGATCCAAAGTCCCTTAATGGTGTAACCAGCCTCGGGCACTTTCTGCATCTCCATTTTACCCTTCGCCCCAACGAACAAAATCTCGGCATCTTCGAAGCGAGCTTTAAACGCGTTGGCAATGGCTATGGCAGGATACACATGTCCTCCGGTGCCTCCACCGCTAATGATCAATCGATATGGTTCTTTCTTTTCGATGATTAAGCTGTTCTTAATTTATTTTTCACTTCGCCATTCATGGCCGAATAATCTTCTTGTTCTCCACGGCTCACACTGAGGATAATTCCCAGAGAAAGGCCAGTGAATAGTAGGGAAGTTCCTCCCATACTTATCAGCGGAAGCGTTTGCCCCGTAACAGGACCAAGACCTACCACAACGCCAATGTTTACCAAAGCTTGAATCACAATAGCAAAGGTGAGCCCTGCCGAAAGCAAGCCGCCAAAAGCCCTATCACTGTTTGCCACTACTCGCATACCTCTGTAGAGCAAAACCAAGTAGAGGAAGAGTACAAAGACACCTCCTACCAAGCCATACTCTTCGATGATAATAGCGTAAGCAAAATCTGAATAAGCCTCTGGCAAGAAGTTCCTCTGAACACTACCACCGGGACCATTCCCAAAAACACCTCCTGTAGCAATAGCCATGTTGGCTACTTTAGCCTGATAAGGCACTTCCGTAGGATTAATGAACGATTCAACCCTGCTCAAAGCCGTAGCTCCACGTTGACCAACCTTCATTGCTATTAACCCGGCAAAAACACCCACTACTAAAAGCATAGCGAGGTATTTCACTGGTACACGACCAATGAAAAGCAAAAGCATACAGGTTGCAAAAAGCAACACCGCGGTAGAGATATTGGTCATGGCGATGAGGGCACAGATACCCCCACACCAAGCCAACATTGGAATTAAAGATTCTTTAAAGTCATCTATCTTTTGCTGGCGTTTGGCCAACATGGTAGCCAAGGCCGCAATCAATGCTAATTTTGCTAAGTCAGACGGTTGAAATTGTAATCCAATGAATGGTAATTGAATCCATCTAGAAGCTCCATTATGACTCTCCCCTTTTAGCCAAGCATAGAGTAAAAGCGGAACAGCCAAAAGCAAAGCATAACGAGTAAGCTTTGAATAATATCTATAATCAATCTTGTGGGCAATCCACATCACGAATAAGGAAAGACCAACCATAACGGCATGTCTTACCAAATACATTTCAGTGTTCACCCCTGCTCTGTAGGCTAATGAGCCTGTAGCCGAATAAACTACTAGAATACCAAAAACAGAAAGGCAAATAACCACCAGCCAGATGACTGGGTCACCCTCAATGTTTTTATCTGTCCAACTTTTTACTTTGTCTAGCATTCTACTTTCCCCCTTGTATCCCCCTGCTAAAGGGGAATTGGGTTTCGTTTATGTTTTTGGTCTCATCTTTACGATGAGGGTTCTTCTTTTCAAATTCCAACCAATCGATCGGAATCTAATTTCTCCCCTCTTAGGGGAGTCCCGAAGCTTCGGGACAGAGGGGTTACCCCCGACCCCTAAAGGGGTGCCTAGTAATCAGAGATCTAGAACAGCTTTCTTAAACTGTTTTCCTCTATCCACATAATTCTGGAACAAATCGAAACTGGCGCAAGCTGGAGAGAGCAATACTACATCTCCTGGCTCGGCAAGTTCTTTTGCCCAGCGTACTGCCTGAATTAAATCGTCAGTAGATTTTACTGTTGGCACCAGGTTTTCGAAAGAAGTGATGAGCTTGGAATTATCTTTTCCCAAGCAGATCAGCGCTTTCACTTTATCCTGCACCAATTGATTTACCAGACTATATTCATTTCCCTTATCAACTCCTCCGGCTATCCAAACAATAGGACTATCGAAGGCATCTAGGGCATACTTTACTGAATCTAGATTGGTTGCTTTAGAGTCGTTGATATACTCTACTCCATCGAGTTCGCGAACAGGTTCTAGCCTATGTTCAGCGCCTTTGAAAGTCTTAAGAGCTTCCAACAAAGCTTCTGGAGAAACGCCAGCTACCAAAGCTGCATTTCCGGCCGCGGCTGCATTCAACGCATTGTGTAGTCCCTTGATTGAGATATCTGCTCTGGGGGCAGATACCTCAATACCATTAGGGACATAAAACAACCTATCATTTTGTATATAAGTTATCTCAGCAGCGTCTCCGCTGAGCGAAAAGGGATGTGCATTTAGGCCATAAGTGGCTTTTGCAATGCCTTCCCCGATTTGGGTGTCATCCTGCCAATAAACAGCATGACGTCCCAGGTGTACAAGGTGAAATATGCGCATCTTAGATGCGATATATTTTTGAAAGTCATTGTCATATCTATCCAGATGATCTGGAGTGATATTCAATAGAACTCCTATTTCTAATTTCAATTCGTAGGAATCGTCTAACTGGAAGCTACTCAGTTCGAGCACATACCAATCAAAGTTTTCAGTCAGCACCTGACGTGCAAAACTTGTCCCTACATTTCCTGCCAGCCCAACATTAAACCCACCAGTTTTTAGTATGTGGTAAGTGAGCATTGCAGTGGTGGTTTTACCATTTGTTCCAGTAATACCAATCAATTTGGCATTGGTGAATTGCGCTGCGAACTCGATTTCTGAAATGATCAGATTTCCGTTAGCTCTAAGCTTTTGAATCAACTCAGCCTTTTCCGGTATACCTGGACTCTTTACAACAAGATCAGCCTGTAGTGCTTTTTCCGTTGTATGCTTCCCAGACTCAAACTCAATTCCATTATCCTGAAGCTCTTTGAGATATTGCTCTTTGATCGACCCAGCGTCAGACACGAAAACCTCATAGCCCTTTGCTTTTCCAAGCAAGGCTGCTCCGATTCCGCTTTCTCCAGCACCTAGTATGACCAACTTTCTTTTCAAGCCTATCTCAGTTTCAATGTTGCCAAAGCAATAATTGCAAGCAGGATTCCCACAATCCAGAATCGCGTAACGATTTTAGGTTCTGGGATTTCCATTTTCTGGTAATGATGGTGAAGCGGAGACATCTTGAAGATTCTTCTACCTTCACCATATTTCTTTTTAGTGTATTTGAAATAGCTCACCTGCAAAATCACAGAGAGGTTTTCTATCACGAAGATTCCGCACAATACAGGAATCAAAAGTTCTTTTCTGAGCACTAAGGCCAAAACCGCTATAATTCCACCTAATGACAGACTACCGGTATCTCCCATAAAGACCTGAGCCGGATAAGAGTTGTACCACAAGAAACCGACACAGGCTCCAACAAAAGCAGTACAGAAGATTACAAGCTCTCCTGAGTTTGGAATGAACATTACATTCAAGTACTCAGAAAATATGGCGTTACCCGATATATAAGCCAGTATAGCCAGCGTCAATCCTATAATAGCTGAAGTACCAGCAGCCAAACCATCGATTCCATCGGTGATATTTGCTCCATTAGAAATGGCGGTCACAAAAAAGATCACAATCAGAATGTAAATAGCGGCCGTAATCAGGTCATTCTCTGTTGGATTAAGTTTGCTGTAGTCCAACTCATTATTCTTAACAAAAGGGATTGTTGTGGTAGTAGACTTTACATCTTCATAATTAATAACAGTATCTCCGCTAGCCTGAATTTCTGTTGGTGTTTCGCTGAATTCGCGCACCACTACATCTTCGCTAAAGAAAAGTGTAGCTCCAACAATTAAACCTACCGCAACTTGACCGACTACCTTGAACCTTCCGGCAAGGCCTTCTTTGTTCTTCTTAAATACTTTGATGTAATCATCTAAAAAGCCGATAGCTCCTAAAACCAAGGTGGTTACCAAAAGCAGAATGACATAAATATTTTCCAGCTTGGCGAACAACAGAGTAGGCACTACAATGGCCGCAATTATGATAAGCCCACCCATAGTTGGCGTACCCTTCTTCTGCATTTGACCTTCGAGCCCTAAATCACGTATGGTTTCTCCCACTTGCTTCTTTCTAAGCATAGTAATGAGAGACTCCCCAAAAGTGATAGTGATAAGTAAAGAGACCAATACAGCCATACCCGCCCTGAAGGAGATATACTGGAATACACCAGCTCCGATCAGGTCAAATTCTCTATCTAAGTAGTCGAATAAGTAGTATAACATGCTTAGTTAGGCTTATGTATTAGGTTCAACATTTCACTCAATACTTTTCGGTCGTCAAAGTCATTTCTCACTCCTTTAATTTCCTGATATGTCTCATGACCCTTTCCAGCCACAAGTATGATGTCATTTGGCTGCGCCATAGCACAAGCAGCCTTAATTGCCTCTCTTCTATCTTCGATAGTTAAGGTTTTTCTGAAGTTGGAAGGCGTTATTCCTGCCTGCATATCCTTCAGAATATCACTAGGCTCTTCGAAACGCGGGTTATCTGAGGTAAGAATTACCTTATCGCTTAAATCGCAAGCAATCTTAGCCATGATTGGTCGCTTGTCTTTATCACGATTCCCACCACAGCCTACAACTGTAATGACAGTTTCATTGCCTGTTCTGAATTCTTTTATGGTTGAAAGCACATTTTCCAGTGCATCTGGCGTATGAGCATAATCTACCAAAGCGGTAATTCCAGTATTGGTAATTACTTGTTCGAACCTGCCAGGTGCAGGATCCAAATTAGAAAGCTGCTCTAAAACCTCTGTTTCTTCCTCGCCCAGCAATACTGCTGTACCAAAAACCGCCAAGAGGTTATATGCATTGAAATCGCCAATGAGCTTAAACCAAACCGTATAACCAGAAATATCCAGTTCTAAGCCCTGAAGGGTATTGGATAGTATTTTGGCTTTATAATCGGCAAATGACTTTAAGGCAAACTTATGCTTCCATGCTTTTGTATTCTGGAGCATGATTGGCCCTCGTTTGTCATCATAATTCACTAAAGCGAAAGAACCTGCTGGTAAATTATCGAACAGCAGTTTCTTCGCTTTAATGTACTCATCGAATGTTTTATGATAGTCCAGGTGTTCGTGTGAAAGATTTGTGAAGACAGCTCCTTGATATTTAAGTCCTGCAATTCTGTTTTGCACAATTGCGTGGGAGCTTGATTCCATAAAACAATGAGTACAGCCTTTAGACACCATCTGTGCCAAGGTTTCATTTAAAGTGATAGCATCCGGAGTGGTGTGTGTTGCCGGAAGCTCCTCTTCATTTATTTTGTTGACAACAGTTGAAAGGAGGCCTGTATTATACCCTAGAGCTCTGAACAACTGATGTAATAGCGTAACACAGGTGGTTTTACCGTTTGTACCTGTTACCCCAACTAATTTTAATTTCTCTGATGGATTACCGTAGAAGTTGGCAGCCATAAAGCCCAAAGCTTTTGAAGAATCTTGCACCTGAATAAAGGCAACTCCTTCAGGTTGATCTTTGGGCATTTCTTCGCAAATAATGGCAACAGCACCGCTTTCAATGGAAGAAGAGATAAACTCGTGCCCATCTACCTGCGTGCCTTTAACTGCTACAAAAGCAGTTCCGTCTTGTACCTTTCTAGAGTCGAAGGCAAGCGATGTTACTTCAGTTTCCATATTACCAGAAACCGATTGTAAGGACACTTTATATAATATGTCTTTTAATGCCGCCATTACCCTAACTCCAATTCTATAGTTCCACCTTTTGAAGCCCTAACACCTGGCCCTAACGACTGCCTTTTGACACGTCCATTACCAGAAATAGAAACTTTCAATCCAATATTCTCGAGGATGTATATAGCATCACGCAAAGTCATACCTTGCACATTTGGAACTAAGCCAGTATCCTCATGATTTTTTCGCCAAGTAATGGCATTGTTATTTACAGCGCTCCTCACCCATTCACCAGCCTCTTGGTTAGGGTGATTGGAAATACCTAACAGGTTACAAAGCTCATTCAACTCCTCTAATCTTCCCGCACGAATCACAGGAAACGTCCCGTTGTTAGCAGCCGTATATTCAGGAGTAAAGGAATCGTGAATCTCAAGATTCTGAGCATAGATCATGTCTGCAATTTCTTTGAACACCGGAGCTGAAACATCACCTCCATAGCGATTCCACCCCTTTGGGTTATCGATAACTACTATGCATGAATACAGAGGATCTACAGCCGGGAAGTAACCAGCAAACGAAGCATAATAGCTTTGAGTCATGTAACGACCATTCACTAACCTTTGAGCTGTACCCGTTTTACCAGCAATTTTATAGTGTTCGTTTCTAACGTTTTTGGCAGTTCCTCTTTCCACAACCCCCTCTAACATTAGACGCAATTTCTCGAGTGTCTCGTCTGACGCAATCTTCTTATTCAACACTTTGGCCTTGAAAGTTTCAACAGGCTTATTGGCCCTGTTGATACTCTTTATAAGAATTGGCTGAATCATTTTGCCATCGTTGGCTACAGCGTTATAGAAAGCCAAAGTTTGAAGTGGAGTAAGGCTGGTTTCATAACCTACTGACATCCAAGGCAAAGTTGTACCATACCACTCAGGATCATCAGGCCCTTTGATTAACGGCTCTCCCTCACCAAGTAATTGAAAACCGAGAGGCTTACCATAACCTGTTCTCTTAATAAGATCTACATATTCTTGTGGATCATCGCCAAAATGATCAACCACAAGCTTTGCTATTCCTACGTTTGAAGACTTCTCAAAAACCTCCTGAACAGTAATCTTGCCGTAACCGCCATTCTTAACATCAGTTAATGTTCTATCGAAAAACTCAATTGTACCTTCACCAGTATCAACAGTATCAGACAAATCAACTTTTCCAGCTTCGAGTAAGGCTAGCATAGAAGCTAACTTAAAAGTGGACCCAGGGTCATTATTGGTTCCTACAGCATGATTATACAATTCAGCATAGCCACCAGAACTCGTTCTCTCAAGGTTAGAAATAGCCTTAATCTCACCAGTTTTTACCTCCATGAGAACAACCACTCCGTACTCAGCCTCATAGGTTGAAACAGCTCTTAACAAAGCATTTTGAGCAACATCTTGGAGGTTTATATCTATGGTAGTATGAACATCGTAACCATCGATTGGACGAACATCGGTTGAAGCATTTACCGGCTTCCAATTTCCACCAGCCACTCTTTGAAAGAGTCCTTCACCATTTTTACCCGCCAAATAATCTTCAAAACTTGCTTCGACACCAACAAGCCCTCTGCCTTCATTATCAAGAGAACCAACTGTTCTTTGTGCCAAGCGCCTGAAAGGCCTATGCCTTTCGTCCTCTTTTTCAAAAATAACACCACCCCTCATCTGGCCTTTTCTAAAAATTGGCCACTGTAACATCTCTAGCCTGTCTTGATAATTCACCAACTCTCGGTTAAGCACCAAGTAGCGGCTCTTCATTTGCCGAGCCTCCGAGATCTTCTTCTTATAGTAGTCTGAAGAATGATCTCGGAAAAATTTCGACAATAGGTATGAAAGGGAGTCTATTTTAGACGTAAATGTTTTATCATCGACCAACGAGGGATCAAATGCCAGCTTGTAAAACGGAAGTGATGTAGCTAACAGGTCTCCGCCATCGGCATATATATTGCCACGAGTGGCTTTAATAGTTCTATAATCGAGACTACTTTGCTGAGCCATTTCTCGCCAGTGATCTCCATCGATCATCTGAACCTCGACAAGCTTATAGACTACGGCCAAAACAAACAAAACCGCAACCAAGAAAGCTATTCGAACACGAAGCAGTATGGATCGCTTAATATTCATCTTTGTCTACAATGATTTTGATTGGCGGCTCTTTACTCTCTTCCAAACCAAGATCTTTAACCTTCTTGGCCACTTCAGACTGCTTACTGCTGTACATGTACTCCGCTTCTAGCGTAGTTACATCCGCGCGCAAATCTTCCACTTCTCCTTCTAGTTTATCCAGCGTTCTGGTAGACCTTTCGGCATAGTGGTTGTTCCATACGTAGACAATACCCAACAGAACTGCGAAAATCACCTTAGGCATATATTTAACAGGAAAGCCTGTCTCGAAGGCCTTGCCTAACTTTAAACCAGACGACAAAAACCCGAAGAATCCCTTCCCCGAGCCCTGATTTTCCGATTTAACTTTAAACCTGTTTTGTGCCATCTTCAATACGCTCAGCTACGCGAAGTTTCGCACTTCTCGATCGGCTGTTTTCTGTTAGTTCTTGTTGGTTTGCCGTTACCGGCTTTCTATTCACTGCCCCAAAGGGCTTTAATTCGTTTCCAAAAAAATCTTTCTCCACATCGCCAAAGACCTTGCCCTTGTTGATGTAATTCTTCACCATTCGGTCTTCCAGAGAATGGTAGCTCATCACCACCAATCGACCTCCTGGCTTCAGCACTTCTGCACTTTGACTTAAAAAGTCTTCCAACACAGCCATCTCTTCATTCACCTCTATTCTGATGGCCTGAAAAACCTGCGCGTAGTACTTGAATTCTTTTCCTCTTGGCGCAAACTTCTTCAGCAGCTCTATCAGATCGAAAGTAGTCTGAAATGGCTTCGAGAATCTTTGAGAGACAATTGCAGCAGCCACAGACTTTGCATTTCTGATCTCACCATAGATTCCGAGTATTTTATGCAACTCCCTTTCTTCATATTCATTCACCACGGTTTTAGCAGATTTAGCAGCCGACCTATCCATTCTCATATCCAATTCAGCATCACCGCGAGTTGAAAACCCACGAGAAGCCTCATCTATCTGATGAGAAGAAATTCCCAGATCAGCCAAAATTCCATCTACCTGCCTTACACCATGCAGTTTTAGGTAGCGCTTCAAATACCTGAAGTTGGCTTGTACAAATGTGAAAGAACGATTTTCTATAATCTCAGCATTCGCTTTTGCGTCCACATCTTGATCGAAACCAAAAAGCTTTCCGCCATCAGACAAATGCTTTAATATCTCTTTTGAGTGCCCTCCACCACCGAAGGTCACATCAACATAAATTCCGTCAGGTTTGATATTGAGCCCTTCAATACATTCTTTCAGCATTACGGGCACATGATATTCAGCCATCACTTGTTAATCTTCTGCCAAGTACTTTTCGGCCAATTTGGAGTATTCCGAAGTGTCGTTGATGAGGTTTTCTTCATACAGATCAGGATTCCATATCTCCACACGATTACCCAAACCCACCAAGACCACATCCTTTTCCAGCGAAGCAAAACTCATCATTCTTGCAGGGATATTAATTCTCCCAGAACCGTCCATCTCTATTTCTAGATTCCCACGGAAGAAGCTTCTCTGAAACCTCCTGTACTCTTCATTAAACTCGCTCAATGACCGAACGCGGTTGATAATCTTTTTATACTCGAGCATTGGATACAACACCAAACATGACTCAAAGCCCCTCCTAAGAACAAGCTCCTGAGCAGCCACATCAGGCAACGCTGCTTTCACCTTTGCAGGCAAAGCCAACCTTCCTTTTGCGTCTAGCTTACAGTCATATTCTCCAGTAAAAAAAGTCATTACACACCTGAACTAATACAAAGATAGAAAAACATTCCACTTCACCCCACTTTTTTCCCCTTTTTCCCACTTTGTGGTAGAAATTAAGAAAAAGCATTCAATTCAGCACTATTCAGCCAAAAACTAATCTGAAAATATTTCTAAGAAACATTTTACAAAATACTGTAAATCAGTTCTTTAACTCAATGCAAAACACCACAAGAAAGAAGAGTGTTAGAAAAGTGGAACTCGGTGGGAGATTTCCCCACACATGCTGTGGTTTACGAAAAAGAAGAAGCTAAAATGATTTTTAGAAGTGGGAGACTAAGGTTCTAAGCTAGTCTGGTTGTTCAAATTTTACAGATGAGAAATAACTAACTCATCGACCAACGAAAACAAATACTTTAACTACTAACAAATAGCACCCGTTGAGAAACACAGCGGGTGCTATCATTTTGAACGCTCGATAGTGAATTGAACAAGATCTAACAGACTCTGGCGGTATTTAGAATCAGGAAACTCCATTAATAGATTGCGAGACTTTTCGTAATACTCTTGCATTACCCCTTTAGCGTAATCGATTCCACCTGAGGCCTTTACGTAGTCAATTACTTCCTGTACTTTTTTGTTGGTCTGCTTATTACTCTTTACAATCCGCTTAATTCGCCTTCTATCTGAAGCACTTGCTTTTTGGAGCGCATAAATAAGCGGCAAGGTCATTTTCTTCTCTTTGATATCTATGCCTAGCGGCTTGCCTATTTCATTAGTACCATAATCGAATAGGTCGTCCTTAATTTGAAAGGCCATCCCCACATTGAGACCGAACTCTCTCATTTTCTGAACCGTTTCTTTGTCGGCTCCGGTAGACGCTGCTCCTACCGCACAGCAAGAAGCTATCAAAGAAGCCGTTTTCTGTCGAATGACTTCATAATAAATCTCTTCAGTAATATCTAGATTTCTGGCCTTAGCCATCTGAAGCAATTCACCTTCAGACATTTCCCTAACCGCCTCAGATACAATCTTAAGCAGATCGAAATCTTCATTATCAACCGAAAGCAACAAGCCTCTTGAGAGGAGATAATCTCCTACCAAAACTGCGATCTTATTCTTCCAGAGGGCATTAATTGAGAAGAAGCCTCTTCTGAAGTCTGAATCATCGACAACATCATCGTGAACCAATGTGGCAGTATGGAGCAATTCTATCAGAGACGCTCCCCTGTAGGTTCTATCTGTAATGGAGCCAGCGGCTCCTGCAGATAAAAACACGAACATAGGACGCATCTGCTTACCTTTCCGCTTGACAATATAACTCATGATCTTGTCTAGCAGAAAAACTTTGCTCTTCATGAATGACCTGAATTTCTCTTCGAAATCGACCATTTCGGAGGCTATCGGAGCCTGTATTTCTTTTAGTTGGAGGGCCATTTGACTTGAGTGGTACAATGATAATAGTTAAACTAGCAACCGCAAAAACATAACCGCAAATTCAAATAAACAAGGTGCATCAACTGACCAAAAAAGAACTTCTTATTTCGGGCCAAAGCCCGCTGAAGCCAATTACCGCAGACATTACCTTTAAGGACAATAACCAGCTCAAACCTTTGGTTATTTTTATTCATGGTTTTAAAGGATTTAAAGACTGGGGACCTTGGCCAATTGTAGCCAATAAATTTGCCGTTGAGGGTTTTTGTTTCTGCAAACTCAATTTTTCGTTCAACGGAATTACACCAAACAATCTCTCAGAAATAACTGACCTTGAAGCGTTTGGATACAATAACTTTAGCAAAGAGCTAGATGATATAGATAGGTTATTAGCGCATCTGGACGCTAATAATCTGTCAGATCAATTACAAATAGATCTAAATGAAGTATACCTGATTGGGCACAGCAGAGGTGGAGGCATCTCCATTATTAAAACCTCAGAAGATAGCAGAATAAAGAAACTTGTGACTTGGGCATCGGTTTATGACTTCGCTACATACTTCTCTCCTGCCGAGCTTATGTACTGGAAAACTCATGGAGTAGTTTATGTGAAAAATTCTCGCACAGGCCAGAACTTCCCTATGTATTACCAGTTTGTTGAAGACTTTTTGAGAAATGAAGAAAGGTTTGTGATAGAGAAAGCTATCATTAAAGTACAGCAACCTACATTATTCGTTCATGGCACAAATGACGAAACCGTAAATATCAATGCAGCCTTTCAGCTTAAGGAATGGAAGCCAGAAGCTTACTTACATGTAATAGAGCGAGCCAACCACACTTTTGGAGGAACACATCCATTTAGTGAAGAAAAACTACCAGAAGACTTAGAAAACGCAACCGATAAAACCATAGAGTTCCTTAAGGAGTAACGCCCTTAAAAGGTAACCTGAGGTCTAACTGAAAAGATATATAAGAATGCCTGCCGGCCCTGGTCTTAACCTCTCTACTCAACCAATTATATAATACACGAAATGTACTATGTTGGGTGTTAGTTACAAACCCAAGCCTTAAATGGCGAACCCACGGCACAATTTCTTCAGTTATCGGGCTATCATCATCAAAAACATGTCCTTCTATGGTTACATTATGGCCCACAGCCTCAATTCCATACCCAGCAAAGAAGTAGCTATGCTTTTCAATGGCATCGCTACCTTCTCCAATCAGGGCATTAAAAAAGGAACTATGCCTAAGGCTTTTAAGATTCCCAAACCTTAAGTCTACACGCTGCCTTAAGTTGGTAAATGCATTGCCTAGTGATCCAGAAGTAGATGTAACAAGGTCTATCTCCGAAGGTATGAGTTGAAATTGATAATTAAACTCTAGTTTGAAATCAGCCACGAAACCCGTAGAAATCTGCGTATCCCACCCTTCGGGATCTGGAAAGCCAAATAAGTTGTGATAACCTTCTTGAAATGCCTGTGCCCCAGATGGCTTACCAGTAACTCCAGCATCTACACCATACATTAACCTTGAGTTTTCACCATAAAAGCTAGCATCTCGGTACGACACATTAAGCATACCCGCGTATGGGCGATAATAAAATTGACTTCTCGTGATGGTAACATCTTGGGGAGTCCAAAACCTGTGAGATAAGCCTAGGGTGTAAACTCGCTTAACCCCACCTTTTGTAGAATCCTCTCTTGGAGACCACCTGTAATTCAGAAACACACCATTAGAATAGTACTTATCGAAATTCATTAGCAAGTACACATCATTCTCATTAGTGATAGACACCTCCTTATTACGGAACTCAACCTGAGCGGATAGATTTATAGAAATGAGAAAAGATGCTACAGCAATTGCCTTGAGAAACCTCATGTATTTGTAGATTGGTGGCAAAAGTGGCAATATTTTTCGTGTTGCCCTACCCTTTAGACTGAAATGGACTCACTAGAACACAAGCTTGAAGCTAGAAAAAAGGACAACTCCTTTAGGTCTTTAAAGAATGAAACTTCGGACTTAATAGACTTTTCTTCAAACGATTACCTTGGCCTGGCTAGGTCTGAAGAGTTGAAGCAGAAAATACTTTCTTCATACCAAAACGGACAGTGGCCCAATGGCGCCACAGGCTCTAGACTAATTACAGGCAGTAATGAACTAAGTAGCCTTGTTGAAGATAACTTATCTGCCATATTCAACTCACCTTCGGGATTAGTATTTAGCTCTGGCTACATGGCTAACCTAGCCATTTTCTCTACACTACCTCAAAGGGGCGACACTATTGTATATGATGAACTTTCTCATGCATGTATTAAAGACGGTGCTAGATTAAGCATGGCCAAAAGGCTCTCCTTTAAACACAACAGTTTAGAAGATCTGGAAAGGAAATTAAAAGCTGGCGAAGGCCAAATTTATGTGGCATGCGAATCTGTCTACTCAATGGATGGAGACATGGCTCCACTGAAGAATCTCAGTGAGCTTTGTGCTACTTATAACGCAAGACTGATTGTAGATGAAGCCCATAGTACAGGTGTTTGGGGTGCCCATGGATCGGGGCTAGTTAACGAACTAGGCTTAACTACTTCGGTATTTGCAACCACCTACACTTTTGGAAAGGCTATGGGAATACATGGAGCATTTGTAGCCTGCAGCCAAAATGTCCGAGATTTCCTGATCAACTTTTCTAGGCCATTCATTTACACAACAGCACCTTCTGCCTTCGAGCTTATATCAATACAATCGGCTTTCGAGCACCTAAAAACTCACCCAAGCCTTCAATTAAACGTACTTAGTAAATCTACTCTTTTCAATAGCCAACTACCTGAATTTTCGAGCCCTACTCCTATAAAATCGGTAATGATTGGAGGCAACAGCCAAACCAAAGCACTGGCTGGAGAGTTGCAAGAGTCAGGCTATGACGTTCGTCCTATCTTAAGCCCGACTGTAAAAGAAGGGACCGAAAGGCTCAGGATTTGTCTTCATAGCTTCAATACTGAAGAAGAAATTATATTACTTTGCGACCAATTAAAACGGCATTTAGACTAAACTGACCTTTCTAATGCCCGGTGATTCTTACTGAATGCAACAAATCTCTAAAGACTACAAAAAGCAAAAGTTCGACCAGGTGCTGCCTGGCGGAATTAATGAATGGCCTGTTGTTGAGCTTAGTAGAAACAGGGAAGCCTTTATTAAAGAGGTGGCCGAAGAGAGTATTAGAAGAATTAAAGCCCAGAATAAATCTCGCGATGCGCTCATTGAAGAAATCGAGACTACCGTCTATAGAGAAAAGTTAAGGATAAAGAGAAATCCTTGGGCTGTAGACCCACCAGACGAACAGAAATTTCTGAATTCGGTAAAAGCGCGATTAGTAGATATTTCAAACTCCGATGAGGAAGAAGAGAAGAACAGAATCTTAGATCAGATTCTATCTGAGTTTGTAATTCGCTATGCAGATGAAATTGCAGGCAACTTCAAAAAATCGCGCTATAGAATGGCCCGATCGATTGTTACTTTCGGTTTTGCCAGATTGCTGAACGCTTCTAGAGCTAGAGGTTTTTGGTCTATTTTCAGTACGCAGTACACTCTCCAAGATAAAATTCATATTACTGGGCAAGTAGACCAGATCAGAACCCTGGCTAAGAAAGGAACCATTATTATGGTACCTACTCATTTCAGTAATTTGGATTCCATTTTGATTGGTTGGGTTATTAACGCTTTGGGGCTTCCAGCCTTTATTTATGGTGCTGGCCTTAACCTGTTCAACATAAAAATCTTTGCCTACTTTATGAATAGCCTAGGTGCTTATAAAGTAGACCGGAGAAAGAAGAACATGCTTTACCTAGAGACGCTAAAAACTTACTCTAGCATGGCCATTCAGAAGGGTTGCCATAGTTTATTCTTTCCAGGAGGAACTAGGTCTAGGTCGGGACAAATTGAAAAAAGATTGAAGCTTGGCCTCTTGAGTACTGCTATTGAAGCCCAGCGCATCAACTACCAGAAAGGGAAACGAGATGAACTGGAAAAGATTTTCGTAGTACCAGTAACGCTCAATTACAACTTTGTTCTTGAAGCTCCAAGCTTAATAAAACAATACCTAAAACTACAAGGCCAAGAGCGATACTACGTAGAAAACGATGAGTACTCTACCTCATATAAGATTTCTGCCTTCTTACTAAAGTTCTTCACCAAAGGGTCCGACATTTCTGTTTCTATAGGTAGAGCAATGGACGTTCTCGGTAACTTTGTAGACGACCAAGGCCAGAGCTATGATAAAAGTGGACGAGTGATTGACACCCAAGAATACTTTACCCATGACGGGAAAATCATTTCCTCTAACCCACAAAGAGAAGACGAGTACACCAGAATGCTCAGTGAACGGATTGTGGAAGAATACCACAAAATTAATAAGGTCTTCGCCAGCCACTTAGTGGCTTTCACTGCCTTTGTTATTTTCCAAAGACAGTTCAAGAAATTAGACTTATATAACCTACTCAGGCTTCCGGAAGAAGACCTGTCTATTCCTTATGAAGAGTTTAAGACAGCCTTCGAAAGCGTATTAGCAAAGGTTCATCGCATGTACAATGCTGGTGAAATTGGAGTCTCACCATATTTAACTGGAGACGTTGACAAAATCATTAATCACGGACTAAAAAATGTGGGCATGTACCATGCTAAGCGTCCATTGATTAAGACCAAACGAGGTGATATTACAACGCAGGATCTTAACCTACTGTATTATTATCACAACAGACTATCGGGCTATAACTTAGAAAAGTATGTCTAAAGAATTGGTTGGAGTAATAGGAGCTGGCAGTTTTGGCACTGCGGTATCTAACATTCTAGCAAAAAACGTCAACGTGTTGCTCTATGCTCGTAACCCCGAGACCTTTGCAGAAATAAGTAAATCCAGAATTTCTGCTGGCCAAAAGTTAGATGACAATGTAGAGGTAACTAACTCATTAGAAGACCTTCCTCAGCAGTGCAATGTGCTATTCCCTGTAATCCCTTCCTCTAGCTTCAAGGACATGATCAAGGAGTTGGCACCGCACCTCAGACCATATCATATGATGATTCATGGCACCAAAGGACTACACTTGGAGTACCCTGAAAAGAGAAGCCATGATTTTGTATTGAACAAAGATTGCCTCTTTACCATGAGTGAGCTCATCAGAAAAGAGACTGTTGTTGTACGAGTCGGTTGTATGGCTGGGCCAAATTTAGCCTCTGAACTCTCTTTGGGTCATCCTGCGGCAACGGTTATAGCCTCTCCTTTCACCGAAGTGGTAGCAAAAGGGAAATCTTTGTTAAGATCTGAAAGCTTTCAGGTATATGGCAATTCTGACCTTAGAGGAGTAGAACTTTGCGGTGTACTCAAGAACATTATTGCTATTGGTTCTGGAATTCTCTCAGGTTTAGGTTTAGGCGAAAACTCTAGAGGCTTATTGGTAAGCCGTGGCTTGGTAGAAATGATTTATTTAGGAAAGGCACTTGGTGGAGAAATTAGCTCTTTCGTAGGACTGGCAGGTATTGGAGACTTGGTTGCAACCACCACAAGTACCAATAGCCGAAACTATACGCTTGGCCATAAAATAGGCAAAGGGGCAACGCTAGACCAAGCGCTTTCAGAAATGGACGAAACAGCTGAGGGAGTTAACACCATTAAGATTGTAAAGCAACTGGCCGAAAGTCAAGGCCTAAAACCACTTATTACTGATACGCTGCATAAGATCCTTTTTGAAGACATGACAGCAGAGCAAGGCGTGAACTACCTCATGCGCTACCAAGGCAATATTGATATCAACTTCCTTTAGTTAACTCTTCCATAGCCTCTAACCTTTGCAACAATGGCGGATGCGAATAATGGGCGAATACGTAAGCTGGGTGTGGAGTAAGATTACTCAAACTCGAAACAGAAAGCTTCTTCAATGCATCCATTAATGGCTTTCCTGCATATGTTGTAACTGCGTAAGCATCTGCCTCAAATTCATTTTTCCTACTTAAGGCATTCATCGCTAAGCCTGTCAATCTAGAAATAGGTGTGTATAGTAAGCCAAAAGCAATAAAGTTTAAGTGAATTGCCATTTGACTTCCACCTAAGGCTACCGATAAATTATCACTAAAAACGAATAGAGACAGCACATAAAATGTAACAGCCATCTGCAAAATGCTGAGCACCAAACTCAGCACAATGTGCTTCTTCTTAAAGTGCCCTACCTCATGCGCCAAAACAGCTACTAGCTCTTCTTCAGAATGCTTCTCGATTAAGGTATCGTATAACACAATCTTCTTCTTTTTCCCTATCCCTGAAAAGAATGCATTCGCTTTAGTAGACCTCTTGGAACCATCTATGACGAAGATATTATCTAGTGGAAAATCGACTCCTGAAGCATAGGCCATAATTTTTTCCTTTAGCGCGCCATCTTCCAATGGCTTCAGCTTATTAAAGATTGGAAGAATCAGTGAAGTATAAAACAGGTTCATAATCAGCATAAATGCCGAAACCAAGGCCAGTGCATACAGCCAAAAGTTATCTCCTAGTTGGTGAACAATCCAAAGTAGAGCATACCCCAGAACCCCACCTACAATGACGGTGAGTAAATAACCTTTGAGCTTATCCATCACAAAGGTTTTTACGGTCGTTTTGTTAAAACCAAAGCGCTCTTCAATTACAAAAGTTGAATAGAGCGAAAACGGTGTATTTACTATATCAGAAAGAATAAAAAGCACACCGAAGAAAGCCAAAGAAAGCAAAATTGGGTTTTCTATATAAGCTCTTAGAAATTCATCTAGCACACCAAAACCACCGAATAACAATACTACCATGGTCAGCAGCGTGCTAAATGCCGAAGTCAAAAATCCGAACCTAGACCGGGCTTTCTGGTAGGCTTGAGACCGAGCGTATTCCTCTTCATCGTACAGATCTTTAAGCTTATCGGGTACAGCAGTTTTCGAATGCTTGAAATTCAAGAAGTCGAGCAGTTGATCTATTACATAGTCTACCACTACTATACCTAAAATGAGGTAAAGCCATTCGTTCGGATTCATAAGAAAATGATTAGTTCTTAGGACAAGGAATTCTCCACCTATCTCTTGGCACCTTAACTGGCTTATTGAAATCTAAGAAATAGGAAAGCGAAAACTCATGAGCTCCACCAGCTTCTATGCCCAGCTCAGAGATGGTGTAATCAAAGCTATACCCAATATTGAAGTTGTTGGTAGTAACTCCCACCGAAAAAATGATAGCCTCATTATTCGGAAACTCTTCAAACTGTTTAAATGGCACTCCTCTATACTGAACACCAAGATTAATTGGCTCCAAATGAACAAAAGCACCAACATCTAGCTGAGAGAATTTACCTTGTGTTTTATACTGAAAAACCGGAGTTATACTTCTTTCTGCTCGAGTATAGGTTAGGTCTCTTCTCAACGGCCCCTCACCTATTTTTAATTTTATACCACCATGAATAGTTAACCTCTGTTGAAGCGGGCTTACTCCATCAATTAAAGACTGATTCGGTTCTGTTAGGTGTTGTACCGCAGCACCAAGAAACAAGGTTCTTGAATAAAGCACTCCACCAACACTAATATCTCCAAAAGAGGCTCTTAAATCTTTATCTAGTACGGAAGGGTCAGTCACGTTGAGATCCACCTGCCCAGTTATCGGGTCTATCTGATTGGCGAAAATAAGTCCATAGCCAGAGCTTCGTGTAAAGTAGCTAAACTGAACCCCAGGTCTAAATACCAGATTATCATTGATCTTTAACTGATAAGCATAACTACCACCAATACTGGTAGACTTTAATCCGATAGAGCCTTCTTGGTCTGTAGTTACAATTAAACCGATTCCACTATTGGCACCATACAAGTAGTGATCCATATAAAACGAAAAGGTCTTGAAAGAAGACTGAAGGTTAGGCCACTGATTTCTATAGTTTACTCCGAGCCGAGTGTAACCAGAAGCTCCGGTAAAGGCTGGGTTAATGTATAAAGGTGCCGCGTAGAACTGCGAGAACTGCGGATCTTGAGCCTTAAGCTCATTGAAAGACATTAGTGAGATTATCACAAATAAGAGTAGGCCGGTTCTGCGCATCTAAACTTTTAACAATTAAACGGAAAGAAACCCTGTTACTATTATATGATAGAATGAGGATTTTTTACTTTTTCTTGATTAACACCTCGTTCCAACATACAAGATTTCCGTTATCTTAGGGCATCGTAACGAAGGGCTGAATATAATAAAAACCTTTATAAATGCGTATAAGGGATACCGATTCGGCCGTTGTATCTAAGTTAGAAATCATAAAGTGTCCGTAAAGAAGCTAACTCTCTTACTAGTTGCTGTTCTGTTTCAAACTTTCTCCCTAACAGCACAGAATTTCACCCAGCATAATTGGTACTACTCTGGCAATGATCAGGCGCTGATTTTTGGTAAATCACCTGAAGCAACACCAATCTTAAGTCCTGGCAAAATTCCTTTAACCAATATTGGAGAAAAGCTAACAGCAACAGACCCGACCACTGGCGATCTGCTTTTTTATTCTGATGGAGTAAACATTTATGATGGAACAAATCAGGTGATGGTAAATGGAGCAGGCATAACGTCTGATCCGACCGCTATTCAAGGCTTAAGCACTAGCCCAGTACCCGGTACAGGCAATGAGTTTTTGCAGTACTTTTTCTATAGAAACGCTACCGGTGACATACTCTACACTATCGTTAATACCAGCGCCCAAGGCAATAGGCTCGAAGGCCCTCCGGCAGGAGAAGTTTCACTAGGCACTAAAAATATTCCCACCGGGATTACAGGCAGAGGAGATGGCATGATTGCCATTGGCTCTAGAGATTTAAGCGAGTTTTGGCTCCTTACACAAGACGAGGCAACTGGAATGTTTGAGTTGTATTCTATCCCTCAACCTGGAGGCACATTCGACCTTGTGACCAACCTTAATCTTACTGTAGACATAGACGCTTCTCATTTTTCCTATCACAATGCAACAGGTCAAATAGCCATTACGCCAGCGAATTCTACGAACATTCAGGTAATACAATTTACAGAAGGAGGAACCGGACCAGAATTAAACTTTACCAGAAGTATCTTAAACTCTTTCAATGCTGCTGAGCGCTTTGGCGGATCAACAGGTTGGTCTTATTCAGGGCAATTTCTCTACTTCAGTAGAAACGGTGCCGAAGGAGGGCTATATCGTTTCGACATTACTGACAATAGACCTGAAGCCTCTATAGAAACGGTTGAAACCTACAGTGGCCAAGAAAGCTTGAGTTTACAGCTAGCTCCAGACAGTACTATCTATCAAATTACTCAAGAAATAGGCGGAGGAGTAATGCAGGTAAATCGCATCAACTATGGAGATAGTGCGGTTGCCCAGTTACAATTCGAGTCTGGACTATTTGATGGCGAAGACCCAGAGTCTTCATACTTCAGTCAATTCAGTCCGCTAAAGAACCTACAACCTACCATAACAGTAGGCATCCAATCTGGCAACCTTTGTCAGAACACACCTATTCAGTTTTACCCAATTATTGACCCACCAACCGCAATTCCTAGCAGGGTTTTGTGGGACTTCACTTCACTTGGCATTGAGTCTGAAGCTTTTGCTCCTGTTGTAACATTCGATCAGGCAGGCCCTTTAATGGGTTCACTAGAAGTTGAAATTAACGGAATCACCTATCCAGGCATTATTTCTGGCAACATTGAGCAAAACGACCTTCAGTTATCATTACCTGATACTACCATTTGCCCAGGAGAAACGCTAGAGCTAGACGCTGAACCACAAAGTTCAGGAGGCGGAGGTGCTGGTGGTGGCGGCACCGGTGGCGGTGGTTCTTACGACTACCTTTGGAGCACAGGAGAGACTACCCAAACCATTGAAGTATCCGAATCTGGAGATTATTGGGTAGTAGTTACCCCAACAGGTGGAGGCTGCCCAGTGTATGGCACAGGACGAGTAACCGTTTATGGGGACGAAAATCAGACTTCTAACATTTGGTATTTTGGAAATGGTGCAGGACTAGACTTTAACGAAGAAGAAGGACTAGACCCTCCTCCACGGAGTATCACGGAAGCTCATGCTATGGATGCACCCGCAGGAACTTCTACCATTTCAGACGCCAATGGAGACGTACTTTTCTATACTAACGGAACCTCGGTTTGGAACAGAGAAAACGGCCTCATGCCGAACGGAAATCAAATTGGTGGTGATAGTGTGGCTGTTCAATCCGTGCTCATTATTCCGTTTGTGGAAGATGAAACCATGTACTATCTGTTTACAACCGAGCAGGTTTATGGAGAAAACACCTTCGCCTTAAAGTATTCAATTGTAGACATGAAGGCCGACAATGGCCGTGGTGATGTGGTAATGAAAGATGTGGTGCTTTATGCCAATAATACTGAGCGCTTGGCTTCTTTTGAAGGCGGAGATGGCTATTGGCTAGTGGCTCATGAATATGGCAATAATACATTCAGATCTTATCCAATTACTCCTGATGGAATTGGCACACCAATATTGTCTTCCGCAGGAGGTGTTCACTCTTACAATAATGCCTCCACAGCCCAGAGTGGAATGAAATTCTCTAGTACTGGCGAACGAATTGCAGTGTCTATAGTAGAGGGGAATGAAGACTATGTAGAGCTTTTCAACTTTGACACGAACACTGGAGAAATTACCGAATTTGAATACAGAATTGACCTCAATGAGGGAAGTGCTGGAACAGACGATGTTTATGATGTGCATTTTTCCCCTGGAGGAAACAAGTTGTTTGCTTCCATGAACAATAGGTCTGGAGGATCGCCAGGAGGAAGAATTCTAGAATATCGAGTAGACTCTATGTCTACAGAAACTACCAGACTGGCATCGCAAACCAACATTGCTGCCGCAACAACAGGCCTTAATTTCGGGCAAATACAAACAGGACCTAACGGAGTAATTTATGTTGCTGTTGAAACCCCAGGCAACCCTAGTGGATCAGCCTTTGTAAGCTCAATCAACGTAAATGAAGATACCTCAGCCACTTCAGGAATTACAGCTCAGGCTGTAGCCCTTACCGTAGGCAACTCTCGCCTTGGTCTTCCAAATATTGTACAAAGTAATGCCAACCCTCAGCAAGAGCCAGGCATGACTGCGCCAGATGAAGTTTGTGTGGAGCAACGAGTAGAAATGACTGGCTCTGGCACTTCAGATATAGATGTATTTGTTTGGTCTATTACTAGCCAAGATGATAACAGCACTGTATTTAGTGCAGAAGGTCAAGATACAGCCTATGTTTTCCCTGCCGAGCAATCTGGCCTGTTTAATATATCACTCAATATTTCCAACCGATGTGGTTTTGACACTACATTGGTGCAGCCGATTGAGGTACACCCTATTCCAGACCCACCACTTATTCCTCAATCCATTGCATTGTGTGAGGGAGATACCCATATTCTAGATGCTTTGGGCGAAGGCAACCCCGACAACCCAGATTTAACATTTGAATGGACGGATAGTCAGGGTAATGTGGTTTCTACGAGCAGAACCTATGAGGTCACTCAGCAAGAAATATACTCTGTAACTATTTCTAACCCTTTAGGGTGTAGTAGTTCTGGAGAAACTTTTGTTGGGCCTCCTTTTGAAATTCAGCTACCCGAATCTGCCACTATTTGTCAGGATGGATCTCTCACGTTAGATCCAGAGGTAAATGCCGACAATTATATATGGACAGTTACCGACTCTAACAACGCTACCACTACTCTACCAAATCAAAGAACCGCGGATGTTGATAGTAGTAATCCTGGAGATTTCCTGTATGTTGTATCAATAGAAGACCCAATCAACCCTGGCTGTTTTGTAAACGACTCAACCAGAGTTACCATTAACCCATTGGCTCAGGCTTCAGCTCAAAACATAATAAACCCAGCATGTGGTGCTACAAATGGAAGCTTTGAATTGAATATTAGTAGCACAGGAAGCTACTCATACACAGTTAACGGAAACTCGGCAGGACAAGTAGCGCAAAACTCTGTTACAGGCCCAACAACTCAACTTATAGACAACCTGACAGCAGACACTTATTCAGTAACCATAACTGATAACAGCAGTGGTTGTGTGAATACAGTTTCAGACATTCAGGTTCAAAACGATCCTCCTGACTTCACCATCACTTCCACTACTCCGTCAGATGCAGATTGCACCAACCCTACCGGAAGCGTGATTGTAAGTTTAAGTGCCGATGTATTCCCAATTGATTACGTGCTAACGAACAACACAGATGGAACAAGCTATACTGGAACAGTTAATACGGCCATACCTGCTACTACCTTTAACTTCGAAGTAACAGGGTTAAGCGGGGGTGAATATGATTTAGAAGTAACTTCAAACGGAGGCTGTGTTCAAAGTAGTACAGGCATTACTATTGACCAACCTCAACCTGTGCAGAACTTACAAATTAACGGAGACACGGAGGTTTGTGCTGTAAATCCTAGCACCAGCCTAACCGCTACTTCAGATAACGGCACTGCCTACACTTGGGTCACACCAAGTGGAACAACAATAAATGGCGCTACAATAACCGCTACTGAGTCTGGTGATTACACCGTGACAGCCGATGCTCCTGGCACAGCATGCCCTACTTCCGAAACCGTAACTGTAACACTTACTGTTCAGCCAGATGTAAGCTTCACTGTTGGTGATGTTTGTACAGGTGAAGCTCGCCTTGAGGCTGTCATTAATAATACTCAGCCTAATGCCTCTTACAACTACAGATGGACTAACGGCAGTGGAGATGTTATTGGAACGAGTAGAGTCATTACCGTAACTACCACCGATAATTACACATTAATAGTTAGAGAAGCCGGAGACCTAACTTGCTCTGGTACTTACAGCGAAGCAATTGATATTCCGGAAGAGCTTGAGGCAACTATTACTTCTTCTCCTGCTTGTGACGATGGTTCACCCGTAACACTTACTGTAGATGTTACCTCGGGCAATGCAACTAGTTTTACTTGGGTAAGAGGAGAAAATACTCCTGTACCTCAAACAGGATCTACTATTAGTGTAGACCAAGAAGGGGCTTACACAGTAACCATATCTAATGGCACCTGCTCTATTCAAAGAAGCATTAATGTTAGAAGACAAGCTATTCCTGAAGGCCTGCTTCCTGAGGTGGAATATTATTGTTCTACCAGAACCACCAACCCTACACTTTTAGCCGGCAGAGGTTTTGAAACCTACGAGTGGACATTAGATGGTCAACCTTACCCGGCCGCAGGCAGAACGCTAGATGTGGCTGCTCCAGGCGTATACGTAGTGACAATGACTACTGCTATAGGTTGTGTACAAACCGACACGGTGACTATTATTGAAAGCTGCGACCCTGAGGTTGTAGCACCAAATGCTTTTGCACCAAGTAGCCCTGCCCCTAACAATACTTTCTCTGTATTCCCGAACGACTTTGTAGACAATTTTGAAATTTTCATTTACACCAGATGGGGTGAATTGATCTACCAAAGCAACACCACAGAATTTAAGTGGGATGGAACATTGAACGGTGAGCTCGTGCCTGTTGGAGCTTATCCTTATGTAATTAGGTTCACTTCGAGGTTCGAGCCTGAGAGAGGAGTTTTTGAACAGCGGGGAACAGTGGCAGTCATCAGATAAAATCTTTACTCCCAACCAAAAAAAGGGTGCTCAAAATTAGATTCAAGCACCCTTTTTCTTTGATAAAGTTCTCTTTTAGTCTTCTAAAGCAGCAACTCCAGGTAACTCCTTACCCTCCATATATTCGAGCAAAGCACCTCCACCAGTAGAAACATACGAAACATCATTTCCATAACCCAAAGTGTTTACCGCAGCAGCAGAGTCTCCTCCACCAATGAGAGAGAAAGCACCGCCTTTTGTTGCTTCAACAATTGCTTCTGCCACAGCCTTAGTACCTGATGAGAATTTCTCCATTTCAAAAACACCCATTGGACCATTCCAAAGAATAGTTTTAGACTCTTTTACGGAGTTACTAAATACCTGAGCAGCTTCTGGACCTATATCTAAGCCCATCCAACCTTCCGGAATGGAAACATTCAGGCATATCTGTGTATTTGCATCATTACTGAAAGCATCTGCAATTACTGAGTCAATCGGGAGCATAAGGTTTACACCCAACTCTTTAGCCTTTTTAATCAGTTCTTTGGCTAAGTCTAGCTTATCTTCTTCTAGTAAAGAGCTGCCAATATTACCGCCCATTGCCTTAAAGAAGGTATACGCCATACCTCCACCAATCACTAGGTTGTCTACTTTTTCCAATAGCCTCTCAATAATTAAGATTTTATCGGAAATTTTGGCTCCACCCATAATGGCTGTATAAGGCTTTTGAGCATTATCTAATACCTTTTGAGCATTGTCTAACTCTGCCTGCATTACAAAACCACAGCCCTTTTGCTCAAAGAATTGAGCTATTATTGAAGTAGAAGCATGTGCTCTGTGAGCCGTACCAAATGCATCATTTATGTAGATATCTCCATGAGATGATAGCTTTTTGGCAAAGTCTTCATCTCCCGCAGTTTCTTCTTTGTAAAACCTTAGATTTTCCAAAAGGAGAATATCGCCAGATTCTAATGTAGAAGACAGCTTATTGGCCTCTTCGCCTACACAATCATCAGCAAACTTCACCTCTCTATTGAAGACTTGAGATAAATGAGACACCAAATGCTTTAGTGAGAATTTATCTTCTGGTCCCTCTTTAGGTCGGCCTAGGTGCGACATAAGTACTACTGCTCCTCCCTCATCCAAAATCTTTTGAATGGTTGGCACGGCAGCCTTAATTCTTGTATCATCAGTAATATTGAAGTCACTATCTAAAGGAACATTGAAGTCCACTCGGATGAGTGCTTTCTTTCCTGAAAAATCAAAGTCGTTGATGGTTTTCATAGGTTATTTTTTATTAGCTGTAGCTCTTTTTATACGATCGTTTATTGCACGACCTAGCCCTTCATTGGGCACAAATTCGACAAGTATGGTTTTTATTTTAGCTTCCTGATCCAGCCTTCTCAAAGCTGAAAACAGATTTCTAGCAGCCTCATCTAGGTTACTGGTATGCGAAAGAATCACTTGGTTTTCCAGCGGGATATCCTTCAGTGGCTTATTAAATACAATGGTACCAATTTGAGAAAAATCGATCTCCTTATTCCAATCGAAATCATTTATCAATTCAATCGATTTACCTGGTGCATAATGACTTTTAAGCATTCCAGGCGCAGTAGGTCTAGAACTAGAGTGCTGATTCACTTCCACTGAACCTATAACCTCTTCTATCTTCTCCACTGCTAAACCTCCCAGTCGTAAAACTCGAGGATTACCTTCCAAGAAGCTGACTATGGTAGACTCAACACCTACTCTACATTCGCCACCGTTCAATATATAAGCCACCTTTTCTCCCAGCTGAGCCTCTACATGCTCTGCAGCTGTAGGGCTCACATAACCAAAAGGATTCGCACTTGGAGCAGCCAGCGGAAAATCTATCTGCGAAAGTAACTCTAAGGTGAGGGGGTGAGAAGGAATTCTGACAGCCACCGAATCTAATCCTGAGGTGACTAGGTCTGGCACTATGGCCTTCTTTTTGAGCAAAATAGTGACGGGGCCAGGCCAAAATTCACTAACTAAAAGCCTTGCCTTTTCCGGTATAGCTTCAACAAAGCGTTCTACCTTTTCAATGCTGTTGGTATGAACAATGAGTGGGTCAAAGGAAGGCCTGTTTTTGGCTTTAAAAATTTTAGCAACAGCTTCCTCATTTAAGGCATTGGCCGCTAAACCATAAACAGTTTCAGTCGGAATTGCCACCAGATCTCCAGAGACAAGGCTACTTCTGGCTTCGGCTATATCGACTCCAATCTTTGCCACTACTGCATACAGTTTTGAGCAACCGCATCGGCCGCACCCTCAAAATTTAGATTTTGAGCCTCCATGAGGTAAGTACAACCATCTGTTTTATTGTCTAAGGCTAACTCTGCAAGACCTAACCAGTAGTAGGCTTCCCCATACTGAGGGTTCATTTCAATGGCCTTTTTCAAATCGTAAATAGCATCATCAGAATTATTAATCCTTAATTCGGCCTTCCCTTTGTTTAGATACAAAAGTGCGTTTTCAGGATCCATTCTTAAGGCAAACTCAAAGTCGAACAAAGCCCTGTCGAATTCATTATACTTAAAAAGGATAGCACCTCTATTGAGGTATGCATCTACTACATCTGGCTTCAACTCTATTACATAATCGTAATCTAGCATTGCCTCATTATCTCTACCTAATAACCTGAATGAATTTCCTCTATTAAAAAAGGCTTGGTACTGAGTTGTATCCGTATTAATAGCTTTAGTGAACACCTCTATAGATTCATCTAATTGGCCTAACCTGAGTAAGGCCACTCCCTTGGCATTCAATGCTGTATAATTGTTCGGCTCTTTCTCAAGGGCCTCATTGAACACTTTAACTGCCTCGGCATACTTATCGGCTGCCATTAAGTCTCTTCCTGACTCCACAAGTTCCTCTACTGGAGGAGAACAGGCTGCCAAAAAAGTAATTAGAATGATACCAAAGACTGATTTCCAGGTGGTTTTTAACATATCCTTTGTTTAAGGCTGTAAAGATAGCAGTACTATGAGAGTTGCGAAAAATTAATTGCGCTGAAGGATAACTCTTTTACTTTCCTCTCCACCTTCATGGGTGATTCTGATAATATATAAACCACTAGAAACTGGTTGTTCTTGGTTGTTAGTTCCATTCCAGAAAAAGTCATTCTCTCCCTGAAAAGCTAGACTACTAGTGATGCGCTTTACCTCGTTTCCATTGGTATCATAAATTCTCATAATAACGAATCGAGTATCAGGGGAATTGATTTTGATCAATACTTTTTCAGAAAAAGGGTTCGGATAGACCGTTTGAACTTCAAGTTTGTCTACCTCTACAAGGTTATCATTTTGCACAACTGAAGCAATCTGTGAAGTATACAAACCACCTCCATGAGTGGCTACTGCAATTTTACCATCTACCTGACGGTAATCGATCATATTGACAATAGTATTCCCTATACCCTCTGGAGATTCTTGTACCCAAACTGGTTCTACTCCTTCCTCAATAGATGTAGTAGAGAATAAACCTATACTCGTACCAGCATAATACTCATATCTACCTGATGTTTTCGGTACTATGGAAACCCACCTAACAGAAGGGCCTGTTCCTGCACCAGTTGGGTCTCCCTCTAGGTTGCCAGCAGCCATGTGAAAGCTCTCTCCCCCATCAACACTTCTATATATACTGTGAATATTATAGTTAGAAAAAGCTACCAGAATATGGTTTGCGTCTGTAGGGTCTACAGCAATACTCCTTATATATCCCTCACTGCTAAAAGATGAACTGGTAATCTCTGTAACCTCGTAAAGCTCACTATGAGCATTTTCTACCTTATAGAGTTGTCCGTTAGAAGTCCCAAAGTAAAGTATATTTCTAGGGTTGGTAGAGACTTGCAATGCACTTATAGTGCCGTCAGCTATTTCAGTTTCCTCTAATTTATCCCAGTTCACCGAGGTAGGCTGTTGAGAGCCTGACGGGATTTGAGACAAATTCTGGTTTCTCCAGATATGATCACCTCCTGCCAGATACATCCTATTGGCATAATTAGGGTCTAAAATATAAGGGTTAATAAAAAGATAAGATTGGGAAGGGTCGCTTCCTCCACCTATAGGATCTACTCTAGCAAAAGAGGTAAGCTGAGCCCTCTCATTCAGTGCAAGCCTGAATATTCTCGAGTTCTGAAATGACATGTAATAGTAAATCCCAAAGTCTGTAGTGGCAGAAAAGCCACCGTCTCCACCAATTACAGTCACCCCATTAGGGCCATTGTCTGTAGCTGTGTTAAAAGTGAGAATAGAGCCATTATCTTGAGTACCTCCAATAACTAAGTCTTCTGCCTGGTTTCTGCTAATTGCACCTGTGTAAAACTGAGTTGTAACATAACCATTGTTTAAAGAAATATATTCAACCTCATCAGCTAGGTTGTTTTCTGTTAAAAAGAGCCCGCCATCATTGGCAGAAATCATCTTATTCGGGTCACTTGGTAAGAATACAAGGTTATGCTGGTCTGGGTGGTGATTTTCATAAACAACTACATCTCCATCTTCGTCTAAAGCATAACCACCAATCCATTGAGTATTTTCGCTAGAAGTAAAACCATCAGTTGACCTGTATAAGTTAGTTCCTCCTACATAAACCACATTTGGATTTTCAGGATGAACACCTACTACCAGATTATATGATTCTTGAGACTCCAATTCTTCTATATCATCTCCCCCATCAGGAAGGTTGTCACCTAAATCAGTGAGCGCATCTGTAGAGGCGTTATACCTATACAGACTATAACCTCTATTCGCTCTATCCGATAAAAAATAGACAATGTTCGGATCAGAAGCCGAAGATGCTATTTCTGTTCTCTGCACAGGGCTAGAGTTCCAATTGGCTATTACAGACCAAGAGGCTCCATCATTTGACCTATAGACTCCTCCCTTAGATGAAAGATTACCACTTGAGTTTGTTACATTACTGAGTGTAGCGTAAAATACACCATTACCTGCCCTATGTATATCGGTATAAAATATAGCCTGAAGCTCATTAAGATCTGTAGACGAAGGTTGATTAAGAAAATTATCTCCCAATACAGTTGTCCACGTGTTACCTCCATCTGCCGACCGAACAATTCCTCCCCATACAGCTGCTAAAATCACATCTTCAGGAGAGTTAGGGTCTGTGGTTATATCCCACACATATTGAAAAGGAGATACAAAACCTGCCGGAGTTAAGCTTTGAGTAGATGTCAGTACCTGCCAAGATAAGCCTCCATCAACTGATTTAAAGATGCCGTCACCCCTAAAAGGTGCTCCAGGAGCTCTACCAGAGTTACCTACTAGCTCGCCTGTTCCATAATACCAAACATCTTCTTGGCCCGACCTTACATCTTGGGTAATTGCGGTTACACTTTGTATTTGATTTGGCGAGGTAGTTTTAGACCAAGACTGTCCGCCATTAGTTGAACGCCAGACTCCTCCTGAAACCCCTCCTGCTAGAATGGTATTTTCATTTCGAACATCTAAAGCTAAGGCCCTGGTTCTTCCTCCTATATTTTGTGGGCCAATTGATGTCCATTGATTTAAAACACTTAGGGCGTTAAAGTTATCGCTACCGGCAAGAGACTTCTGCAACCTCAGTTTTTCATTCTCGAATTTGAGTTGATTTAAGAACTTGAGCTCTTTGCTACGAATATCTTTAGGAACTTCACCCGTTTTTGGGTCGACCAGCATTTCTCTTTCGTAATCTGCTCTAGATTGAACATTTCCTTCCTGAAAGAAAGAAGCTTCAGGAGCAATCAGCTCTACAGATTCAGTTTCTGGTGAATGATTAGGCTTTAGAGAAATCACTGTGCAGGCTAATACATAGCACAGAATGGCACCTATTAAGAGGGACTGCTTTCTTATTATGGTCATTACTCAAATATAAATTAGAACCATTAAGGACGGGTAAATGGGTTTGCTAATTTCTTAACTTCTCAGTTTTACTAATCATTCTGCTAATAGAATCATTTTCTAGAAAGTAAGTCTTAGCTTCCTCTAACTTAACCCATTTCATGGAGTTAGACTCATGATTGATCTGAATTGTTTCGTCCATGTTTCCGTAAACCAAGAACCTAACATCATAATGATCGTGGCCCGGAATACCCTTACGTTCGGGAATAAAATGTATATCTAAATCAAAGATTTCGCCATCTGCCAGACAGATGTCTTTTAAGCCCGACTCTTCTGTAACCTCCTTCAAACAAACTCTACGCAATTCAGAGTCGCCATCGGCATGACCTCCAAGCTGAAGCCATCGGTTAAGTTTAGCATGGTGAGTAAGCAAACAATGAGTAAGCTCTCTGTTTACTAGCCAAGCAGAGGCCGTAAAGTGAGCATGGAGCAAGCTACGCTCGAAACAGTTGGGGTAATTGTTAAGCAAAAAAAGCATTCTCTCACGGAATGCCTTTTCTATCTCGCTGCTCGGCTCATAGGCCGTTAGCATATTTCTTAATACCTGTTTGTCAAAGTTCGGAGATGACGACATTGGCTTTATTCAACTTTTTCATTTCTAAATCGGAGATTATCTCTCCACCACCAGCATTGGTCATGTCGTCTTTCTCAACTCTTACGTAATATTCTTTCCTTGTAAGCTTTTTAAAAGTAACAACTCCTTTTTTGCTGGTTAATAAAGACTCTTGTACTGGGTTTTTCTCAGCTTTATAGTCTGCTGCGTTGGCATACAAGGTTACTCTGGCAGCAACTACCACATTCCCTAAATCGTCTACAACAGTAATTTTCAACTTAGTATTGAAAATTTGAGCCTGCGCTTCTGGCTTTATACCGACCGCAGCAATAGCTAAAAGTAGTACTACTAAATACTTTCTCATGTTTATGGTTTTATATCAAAGACTTTATCGAGTAAATCCTGAAAAGGTTCTGCTTCTGTATATTGGCGATCTTGATAGACATTTGCCATAAATTTTATATAACTGGGCTTTCTGTCTACATCAATCTTCTCAATGAGTACATTACCGAACCTCTGGTTTACAATTCCTGCCTCAAGTTCTTCTGAAATTGGCTTTAAATACCATTTTTCTATCGTTTCCTCATGACTCTCCTTGTCCAGAATTCTTCTATCTGCTTGAGCAATTTTGTAGCCATTTTCTAGAACTTTCTCTTTTAGGTAGTCGAAAATATTTCGAAAATTTTCTTTCCCTATGTTCTCATTATAACTGATAGCAAAGCCGTTGGCATATTTACTGTCTAGCAAATGTACATCTATCTCTGAAAGCATGCCTTGCTTTTTAAGATAGTAACCGCGTTCAATTTCCTTTAGCAAGTCTATCCCCTCCTCTGTGTGCAGCCATGCCTGATAGTTAGCCAACTGCTTTTCAGATCGCTCCAATACTTCGTGTATATAAGCGGCTTTTGAGGGCTGCTTACCGAAGAGTTTACCTACTACATCATCGAAAAAGCTCATAAATCAAAGGTAATGATAAGGCTTCAACTAAAAGACTTATTTGATAGTTCGTGAAAGTTTCAGAAAGCCGAATTCGTTGTAATGCAAATCTCCATGATCGATCAACTTAGAAAGCAAATTTAGAAAGAGTGTTTTGTCTGAAGGGTCTAACACTCTCACCATTTCATCTTCATTGAAGTCCTCATCTTTAGCTAACAACTCTAGTATTTGCTTTTTGTAATGAACTCGATGATAGCCGTCCTTTTCGTGCTTATGTCGGTTCAGACAGTTGTCGCATACCTCACAGTTTTTATAATCCTTCTCTCCAAAATAAGCCAATAGCAACTTGGTTCGGCAGTCTTCTTCATTGTGCAGGTAAGAGATTACCGACTCCATTTTATCTAGCTTCAGCTTTCGCTTAGCATTTAGTGCTTTTTGGTCGAGTCCTAATTTATCAGGGGCTTTCCTAGGGCTAAGAAAACTCAGCTGTGGCTTTTCCTTTTGCTCATTGTATTCTACAATCTCTCGTTGACTCAAATGCTTTAAGCTAGCGCGAAGTTGGCTTACACTTGTGCCCAAAAGAGCAGAAAGGTTGTTTTCTTGAAGACTAACGAAGTTCTGATATAGCTCCCCGCCATGAAGTCTTAGTAGTGCTTTTATTAGCGGATCGAACTGAGCATTGGCTATCTGAAACTCATACAACTTTCGCTGGTCAATCCTGAATTTGAGTTTACTTGGGCTGAAGAAAGACTCTGAGAGCGTGATGAGCCCCTGTTCCTGCAGCACTTTAACCGCATTGAATATCTCTAGTGGATGACGTTTAAAGCGTTTCGAAAATTCATCAAAATCAAAGTCGAAACTTTCCTGAGGCCAGCTACCAACAGCCAATTGGTAGTAATTTCCAAGCATTTGATAAACCTCCTTGAGCGTATCTAAATCGGGTAAAGACTGTTCTGTTTTTCGTCTTATATGCTCAATATCGGCCTGATTGCAAATGACTACAGCAAAAGCCTTTTTCTCATCTCTTCCCGCACGGCCAGCTTCCTGATAATAGGCCTCCAGATTATCTGGCAAATCCATATGCGCCACAACTCGTACATCGGGCTTATCGATTCCCATTCCAAAAGCATTGGTAGAAACAATGACTCTGGTTCGGTTGTGAATCCAGTCCTCTTGCCTAATATTTCTCTCCTGAAAGGTTAGGCCAGCATGATAGAAATCCGCTGAAATATGATACTGACTTAGCATTTGAGCAACTTCCCTAGCATGCTTTCTAGTACTTACATAAACCACTGCAGAACCCTGAATCTTTTGCAGAACTTCGAGCAGCTTTCGCTCTTTGTGTTCTTCATACCGAACAGAATATGAGAGATTAGGACGTGCAAAACTTTTTGTAAAAACCTTGGCCGACTTGAAATTCAGTCGTTTCTGAATATCCTCTCGCACCTTTGGGGTTGCCGTAGCAGTGAGAGCAATTACAGGCGTCTTGGGCAAAACCTCTCTCAGGTCGGCTATTTCCAAATAAGCGGGTCTGAAATCATAGCCCCACTGAGAAATACAGTGCGCTTCATCTACAGCAATAAGGCTTACACCGCGTCTATCGGCTACTTTCCTAATACGCTCAATGAAAATCTCGGTCTTCAACCTTTCTGGTGAACAATAGAGAAACTTGAGGTCGGAATTGGCCGCATTATCCAAGAGGTAATCAATCTCTCTTTTGGTTTGCCCTGCATGTAATGCAGCAGCAGAAATCCCCCGTTTTTGTAGTTGCTGTACCTGATCTTTCATCAGAGCAATAAGAGGAGAAATCACTAAACACAATCCATCCATTGCCATGGCCGGCACCTGAAAACAAATGGATTTACCTCCACCCGTTGGCAGCAGGGCCAATACATCATTTTGCTCAATTACAGCCTGTATTATATCCTCCTGCAGCGGACGAAAAGCATCGTATCCCCAGTATTGTTTAAGGATGTCTATTGGCTGGTTCATTTTTTTTGAATATAGTGATCGGTTGATCAGAAAATGGTTAATCATCTTAAAAGCCTATGGGTGCCCCTAAGAACAGATAAGTCTAACTATTTAAGGAATTGTGCCATATTCAGCAACTGAATTACTTTATAATATTAAGTGTTGTTTCTAAAGATAAATCACTAAAGTTTGCCGTTGTAGCTACCTTATAATAATCCTTGCCAACCTCGAGAATGGTAACAGTCAAAGTATCTCCTTCATTACCTAACAAAGAATCATCTCCACTTAAAACTTCCGAATTGAACAGTTGATATTTACAGTTGTCCAACCACTTTAATGAGTACTTCATTTTTATTCCCGATTTCTCATTGTATTCAACTTGATTCTTTTCGGTTCTAGTGATCAGAAAGTCTCCAAATTCTTCTGACTTCAACACAAACTCACCAGTCCTGACTGATTGACAGTTGTCTTGAGAAAAATTGGAAATACTGAGGAAAACCAAAAAATAAAAGACTGCCTTCATATGTTTATCGTTTTTAGCTATCGTTTAGGCACTAAACGAACCCAAATACAAGCCTGAGTGTATTTATGGTCTCAGGGTGACCCTAAGACCAGATTCGGTTTTGGAATCCAATATTTACCCCAACCCTAAAGGGTGAAAGATAAAGCTTCTACTCCATCCAAGTCCCCTTTAGGGGATTTAGGGGTCACCAGCTAGGCTTCTCTTTATTTAAGAAAGATGAAATTCCTTTCTGACAATCTTCTGAGGCTCGGGCTTTGGCATTTTGTTCTGCAGCGTGATTCAAACCATCTTCTAAACTCATTTCTTGAACCCCAGCAATCATTTGCTTGGTGAACTGCATAGATTGGCCAGAATTCTTCTTTACTAACTTCTTAGCAAAATCGCTTACCGTTCCATCCAACTCATCTTCTCCAACCACCTTATTCACAAGACCGAAATCTTTAGCTTCTTCTGCGGAAATCAGATCACCAGAAAGCAGCAATTCTTTTGCTTTTCCTTCTCCAATCTTTCTCAACAAAAACACTTTAACTATAGCTGGAATAAACCCGATTCTTACTTCGGTATAGCCAAACTGAGCTTCTTGAACAGTGAACGAAAAGTCGCAAACGGTAGCCAATCCACAACCACCTGCAATAGCATGACCTTGGATTTTAGCAATGACAACTTTCGGATGAGTGTAGATTTGGTAAAACAATTCTTTCAAGTGATTAGAGTCGGCTAAATTTTCTTCAAAAGTATTCTTCTGAAGCTGTTGTAAATAGGCCAAGTCTGCACCTGCACAAAAGGCTGAACCTCTAGCAGCCAAAACAATCACCTTGGCGTCAATATCTTCAGCGGCATAAGCAAATGCCTGCTTCAATTCACTCACAACCTGCTCGTTCAGAGCGTTTCGCTTGTCAGGCCTGTTGAGGGTTATGGTACAAATTCTGTCTTTTACCGAATATTCAACAAATGTCATTTTCTCCATAGACTGCTAAAATAGCCATTGGCACTGACTTGGTGTATATCAACTCGGTTTTCCTTAGCCTCTTCCAGTAAACTTCTTTGAGTGTAGAATGAATTAGACTTATCCAGAATAATCTGATCGGCTAAAATGAATGCTTCTAACTGTTTCAAGCTTTTAATCGCATTGTTAGAAATGATAAGAAAATCAACTTCTATCCGGTCGAAGTCAAAGTCGCCAAGTGGGCTGTTCAACCAAAGAATTGATTTCCCATCAAGTACTATAAGTTCGCCAAAAGGGAGTTTGGTATGTGGAACAGCTAATTCATCTTCCGTTATTTGCTGCTTCACCCCAGACATTAGCCTTTTTCCAGATAAGCTGAACTGTTGACTTTCAGGATCGTTCAAAAACTCATCATTGGCAAAAACTCTCCCCTTAAAACCAGCACGCAGATCTATTACTGAGTGATTAGAAGCATTCAATACAGAAAGCTCGAGCGAATCTGAGTAGGAGCTAAAATGGGCAATCTGCGAAATACTGAAAGCCAAGGCACAGCTCAAACCTAACTTCAAGTAAGCTTTTCTATTGGTTACTAAAAACAGAGTTATTCCACCTAAAACAACATACACTAACCATGTATCGAGTATTGAAAAGTAAACGCCATCGATAGTGCTGTTTGGAAAGCGGCTGACTTGAGCTACCAACCAATTCACCAAGCTGACCAGTCCTCCTAAAACGGTTCCAAATAATGCTGCAATGGCTGGAGCAAAAGAAAGAGCTAAGAGTATCAGTCCACCAATCAGAATGGCAAAAGCAGCAGGAATGATGAATAAGTTAGAAACCAGAAAGTAAGTTGGGAATTGATGAAAGTACAGCATACTTAAGGGGCCTGTAGCTAATTGGGCCGCAATTGACACACAGGTTATCGACCAGACTTTGTCTAGAAAACAGTTGTCAACTTGCCATAGTCCATAGACTTTTGGGTGCAAGTATACTATTCCGAATACTGCTAGAAATGAGAGCTGAAAGCCAACACTCATAATGAGGTAAGGATTGTAAAGCAGCAATGCCAAGGCAGAAAGAGATAGCGTATTGTAGATATTTCCCTTCCTAAAAAGTGCGCGACCTAAGGCCACAAATGAAAACATGGTAACTGCCCTAAGTACCGAAGGTGATAGACCTGTGAGTAAAGCGTAAGTCCAAAGAACCAGAATACTAATAGCGGCCATCCACCATCTGTACTTTCTTTTGTGGAGCCCAACCGCCTTCAGCACCCAAAATATGATTCCGAAAATAATCCCAACGTGCAAACCCGAAACAGCCAGCACATGCATAGCACCAGTTGCAGAAAATGACTGAATCAATTCATTATCCAGCTCATCTTTCACACCGAGAACCAAGGCTAACACAACTGCTCTAGACTTTGGATTTTCTATATACTGGCTTAACTGGGCCACACAGACTTCTCTAATTTCTATAGCTCTTGCCACAAACCAATTGGGTTCAGCATGGCCTATTACATCAAATTCATCACCGACAAACTGCTGAAAATGAATATTCTGGTATGCCAGATAGTTTCTATAATCGAACTCGCCCGGGTTGGCAGGAGAAGTGGTTTCGTTCGGAGCTCCATCAATTAGAAGTAAATCGCCATAAGAAAGAGCTAGCCCCTCCTCTTTTGAGAAATAGCCATTTACTCTACTTTCACTTTTTACCCAACCAGAATCATTGAGCAATTCATAAATCTCCAAAACAGCTCTTGCGGAATTTTTCTTTTCCTCTGGTTCACTAATCAATTGCGCTTTGTAAGCCTTGGTTGACTCAAAATCTCCTACATCATCTACCAAAAAGAAATCTAACCTGTAGGCACCTAAACTAAAGAGCAACACAAAACTTAGAATTGCCAATACCCGCTGATATTCGAGTGAATTCTTAAATAGCAGTAACAGATAACCAAGAATAAAGGCAAAAAGCAGTAGTTGCGGTAGAAGCACAACTTCGCCCAAGTAATGCCTAGAAACAATACCTAGCGCAAAGAAAAAAGTGAAGCGAACAAATGGAAACCGCTGAAACATTGTGTTAGTGCTTATTGATGCAGTAAACTCAACTTTACTCAGTTCTTAAACCATTAATCACTCTTAAACTTAAAGCAATATTGAGTTCACAGCCTGTTGAATTTAGTGAATTTACTTTGAGCAAAAAATAAGATGGAGCTCTACGACTACCTCAACCAGTCATCAGCCTACGACTTAAAAGCTGTAATGAAGGAATACACTGTTCCCAAAGGGCATTCTATCTATACGCCTGGAGCATCTACCCATTATATGTATGAGGTAGTTAGTGGCGCTGTAAAACTTGGCAGCTATGGCAACCAAACCCAGAAGGTAACCTACGACATTCTTCCCCCTTCATTTACTTTTGGTAATTTGAGGTATTTAGATGGGCAGTTTTTTGAGTATGCCGAATCTATTATGCCTACCACTTTAAGAGCTTATCAGCTCGATTTTTTCAAGCGAATCATTGAAGAAGACCCAGTGGCTTCTGCTTGGTTTAATAGAAAAGTGGTAAGAAGATGGTGCATTGCAGAAACTCGTCTTTTCAAAATTCGTGGTCTAGACAAAAAAGAGAACCTCAAATCGATTATTACTGAGTTAAATACCGTTGTAAAAGATGCCTACGGCAGAACTAGAAACCTACTAAGTGAACTCAGTATGCAAGACTTGGGAGATCTTTCGGGCATGACCCGACAAACTGTGAGCACACAACTTAAGCAGTTAGATTTAGGGAAGAGCATTATCTTGAAAAAGGCGTTGTAAAGGTTAACAGACTGCCCAAAGTCTAGCTGCTCTGGAGCAGTCTGTACAACAACCTAATCGCTCTTATTTTTGCTTGAGAATACCCGGAAGTAATACTCCATCTGGTGCTTCAAAATCTAGCTGAAGCAGCTCTGAAATTAGAGGCGCTACATCTTCCAAGCCCATAATATGGATGGTCTTCCCTTTCTGCACTCCAGCACCAAAGGCTACAAAACCAGTTTCAATCTGCTTGAATTCAGGAAAATAACCGTGGGTACCTCCCCCGCCAGACACTACATCGTTTCCAGTAGCCGATGACGACATGGCCACTCCTGGAATTGTTGCAATACCAAAGGCAGCATTCGGGTCTGCCCCTACTTGGTTAAGCTCTTCTTTCTCTACTATTCTGAAAAGCTTTTTAGTTCTTTCTGGCAGTGCTTCTATTGCAGCTCTTACTTTCTTTAAAGTGGCTTGATCATTCTTGTCTTTTAAGTGTAAAAAGGCCGATGCCCCAGAAGTATGAAAAGCAGCCTTCCAGTTACCTCTGTCTTTCTCTTTTCCTATTAATCCCTCTTTCTGCAGCCATACATTTGGAGCTAACCTTGTATGAACATCAACAAAGCCATGGTCTCCCGATACTATGATGGTAGTTCTATCGGCAATACCAGCTCTTTCGGCTGCTTCCCAAATCTTACCGATGGCTCTATCTGCAGCAGCAAGTGCAAAAGCTACCTTTTCACCATCTCTTCCTCCTTCATGCTGAAAGTGATCAGTTGCAATAAGATGCAAGGTCATCAGGTTTGGCTTATACTTCTCTAGCACATAAGCAGCCATTTCACCAGTTCGGTCTTCACGGTTCATATAATCACCGTTGAAGGTTCTCTGATTTAACTTTCCAGTTACTTCTAACTCTAGTTCTTCTAAAAATCCATCAGGCACATCTTTGTCCCTCATAGGTTGAATTCTGTCGCTTCCACCTTCTAAATACCAAAACTCTGGCAGGTTATAATCAATAGGCGCATCTACTGAAACTGGCCAAATGAATGAGGCCGATTTCATTCCCTTTGCTTTAACAGCATCCCACAGAGTTGGCACCTTTATTTGGTTTTCGAACCAATACCAAGCACCTGTTTGGCCGTTCTCTTCGAATGGAGAGTTATAAAAAACACCATGTCGGGCTGGCTTGGCCCCCGTAATCAAAGTGGTGTGAGAAGGATATGTAACTGTAGGAAAAACACCCCTTACTCCTTCGGCCTTGGCTCCATTTTCGGCCATATACTTAAGGTATGCAGCTGGCCATTTTTCTTCCATATAAAAATCTGGCCTAAAGCCATCTATGGAAACCAAAACCACATGGTCAGAAAGTCGCTCTTGAGCACTTGCTGCAAAGCTGGCCAAGAGCATTAAAATGAATAATACTTTTTTCATGAATAATATGATTAGCAAAAGCAGGTAGACTTATTCGTCTACCCGCCTTTACACTATGAAGAAAACTAACTAATTACTGACCGAAGGTGTATTTCAGGCCAAGCTGAAGCCTCCAAGGCGTTCCGCTTATTGGCTCGTTGGCCGAACCTGTTTGCACTGAATACTCATAGGCATTGGTTGCCTGATCGAAACCGGTGATTCTCATCAGTTCACGGTTTCTTCCATAATTGTGGGTATTACCTTTAGACTTGTTCAAGAAATTGGCAAAATTGAATAGGTCGGCAGAGAATTCTAAACCATGACCATGAGGCAACTTAAACTTCTTAATCAATCTTAAGTCTATGTTCGCGAAGAATGGGTTAACCCCGGCATTTCTCTCGGCAAACCTTCCGAAATTATCTCTCAAGTAATCTTTGAAGTGTTGTGGCACCTCAGGATCATCCAAAATCTCGTTGTAACCATTTCTAATAGCTTCAGGAGTTGCCGGATCATTCGGGTCGAAGATATAGGCTTGGTCGTTTGAAAGGTTAAAGTCACCATTCGCACTTCTATTATTATTGTCCACCACAAAGTTGAATGGCGTTCCACCAGTTCCTGTAATTGTAGCACCAAGCACAAAACCGTAGAACGAAGGAGTTGCAGCATTCACCACTAACTTCTCTCTAAAATTATTGTCAGAGAAGCCATAGTTTAAATCTCTCGGATCTCCAGTAACAGGAAGGAAAGTTGAGGTATTGGCCACACAACAGTTGTAAGAAGAGTTGTCTTTAGACCTGTTCCAAGTGAAACTGGCATTTACGTAACCATCTTCTCCCACTCTGGCTGAACCAGAAACAATAACGGCTTGCTGTCTAACAATACCCTCAGACTCAAGCACCAATGTTCTACCAATTTGATCAGAGATTCTGCTGTTTGTCCAGTCTGTAATTCCGCCACTAGTAATAGTATTAGCAGGAACAAACACCTCTCTACCTTCAGGAGTAACAAAGTACGGCTGCTGAACTAAGTTGGCCTCTTGGTAAACGTAGTTATTGGTGGTTTTACTTGCAATGAAGTTAACTGATACTGAATATCTATCATCGAAGTAGTGCGTGTAATCCAAGTTCATTTTAGCAATAGTAGGCACTTCAAAATCATCGCCCACAGCATTGATTGTGCTGAATGGAGTCTGACCAGCAGGAACACCAGGAGCAGTACTCGGATCGTTTCTATATGAATTAAAATCAGGAGTAGGCACATTGGCACCCGTTACATCAATAGCACCTAATAAAGTACCTGAATTCTGAATGTTATTTACCTGAGCGTAATAGTGAGGCTGTGAGTTAAAAATACCTCCACCTAGCTTAATTACATCTGTATCTTTTCCTCCAACATTCCAGATGGCCTGTAGTCTTGGCTGAATATTATCTAAGTCTGAGGGCTTATTGTCTGTTCTGATTCCAAGTTCGTTAAACACTAGCGGGTTAAACTCAGCTGCTTCGCTGAAAATGGTAGCATCCCATCTCAAGCCAGCCGTCAAGTCTACATCTGGGTGAGGCTGAAACTCTGCCTGAGCGAAAAGTGAAAGGTCATATACCGTTTGCTTTACCAAAGGCAAGCCCTGAAGTGGCACCTCTCTAGCATATCTGCTTGGCGTTAGGTTATCGAAATCATCTAATGAGTCGAAGAAGAACCTACCGTTTTGCTCATTGGAAAGTAAAGTTTCCAGATAAGTAATCATGTTATCTGTACCGAAAGTAAAGTTGAACTTTCCGCTTGTTAAATAAGCCGTATTAGTAAACTGAACTTGTTTTTCTAAGTTAGTTTCTGGCGTAAAGCGCTGACCACCAATCTGAGCAGTAATTGTTCTGTTAGAACCATTTGGCAATACAGAGTTGATGTTTACAATAGCTCTAGGAATATTGGCTGAAGGCAACAATGGGCTAGCTTGGAAAGCTCTCTCAGCATGCTGATACTGTAGCTTGAACTCATTAGTAAAGTTGGCGTTAAAGGCAGAACGCAATGACAAGCCCAAAGTATTTTCTTTCGACTCAAAGTCTGACCAGCTCTCTCTAACTTCTATACTTGAGTTATCACTAGTATTGAACGGTCTGAACCACTTGTTATAGTTGTTCTTAATGGTTAGTCTGTGAATATCGTTCAACTGCCAATCTATTCTGGCAAAGAAGGTATTAGCTTCAGAGCTTCTTTCGAACTGACCTACTTGCTGATCGTCAGAAAGTCCATACTTATCTCTTGCAATTTGTAAGAACCTGTTCAGGTTAGCATCAGTTACACCCAATCTGTTCTCATCATCTTCAGTATTGATGTCGGCAATAAATAATGGCTCAGTAGCATCTTGCTGCTCATACACTGCAAAGAAGTGTACCTTGTCTTTGATTATTGGCCCACCTACACTTAAACCGTACTGAGTATTATTGAACTCAGCGGTTCTTTCGTTTTCTCTGATATCGAATTTATTCTGAAGGTTCTCATTTCTGTGGAACACAAAGGCGCTACCAACAAAATCGTTAGTACCCGACTTAGTTACAGCTTTGATGGCTCCTCCACCCTGACGGCCTTGAGTTACATCATAATCGTTGGTAGAAACTTCGAAAGTACGGATAGCCTCTTGCGAAATAGTGTAAGGGCCACGGCCGATTTCACCTGCAGTAAGGGTGTTTCTAGCATTCAATCCATCGATAGTTACATTGGTTGAGGTTCTTCTCTGACCACCCAAGTTGATGCTTCCGCCTCCTTGTAGTGGAGAAAGGCTCACTAGGTTGGTAAAGTTTCTTCCTTCAGAAGGAAGGTTCTGAATTTGTCCAGCATCAATCAAAGTTCCTTCACCTTGTCGGTCTATGCTGGTTCTTAGCTGATCTGCGGTCACCACAAAAGTTTCCAAATCAACAGCCGACTCGCTTAATGTAAAGTTGATTTCCAGTTGGTCTCTCTGGTTGATGAAGAAACCTTCTTTCTTTTGAGTTCCAAAACTCACAAAGGAAACCGTGATTTCATAAGGACCACCCAGCGGTACTTGGCGGAAACGAAATTCGCCAGTGGCGCTAGTTAATGTTCCAGTTTCAAAGCCCGTAGCAGTATTTTTAAGTACTACGGAAGCTCCCGGAAGTGTAGTATTATCGTCTGTTTTGACAACACCACGAATGTTGGCATCGGTAGCTTGACCGAATACCGAAGTGCTCACACCAAATAGCATAAGCAACATCAGGGCACAAAAGGCCTGACTCTTCTTGATTAGGTTTGTTAGTCTCATAAGGATAGCATTTTGGTTCGAAGCTATCCTAAGTACTCTAGGCCGATATGTTAAAAATTAACATGCCGCCCTTAATTAACACAAGCATAAGAAAACTGTCAGATTGTTAACCCAACATTAATCCGACAGTAAAGGTGGGTTTAAGGTTCAAGGCTATTCTTTAGCCCTGAACCTTTTTCTGCATTTCGTAATGATCGATACCTACTTCATCGAACATTTCGCCAACTTTTTCAAAACCAAAACGGGTATAAAGTCCCATGGCCGCTACTTGAGAGTGAAGGTAAATCAAAGTACCTTCCGCTAGGCCTTCCTTATCCAAGTAACCCAAAACGGTTTGCACTAATCTTTTACCAATACCTTCTCCTCTGAATTTCTCTAGAACAGCAAAGCGCTCAAGCTTTACGCCTTTAGAGGTGGTTCTAAACCTACACGTACCAGCGGGTTCACCTTTTACATAGGCTATGAAGTGCGTAGCTTCTTCATCGAAATCATCGAATTCTTCTTCTTCCGGACAGTCTTGCCCTACAATGAATACTTCTCTTCTGATTTCAAAAGCTTCATCAAGCTCCTGCTGATTCTCTATTTTCTTTACTCTGATCACTTTTTTTAGTCGGTTTGTCGTATGCGTTTATAATCTCTTTAACTAGTTTGTGTCTTACCACATCCTTCGTATCCAACTCTACGGTTGCAATGCCCTTAACGTTTCTTAAAAGTCGCACTGCTTCGGCCAACCCTGAATGATGATGACGAGGCAAATCTACCTGAGAACCATCTCCTGTGACTATCACCTTAGAGTTTGGCCCCATTCTGGTAAGGAACATTTTCATCTGCATAGATGTGGTATTCTGCGCCTCATCTAAAAGTACGAAAGCGTTATTCAACGTCCTACCCCTCATGTAGGCAAGCGGAGCAATTTCTATGATATTATTCTCTTGATAGAACTTAAGTTTTTCGGAAGGTATCATTTCACCTAAAGCATCGTAAATAGGCCTTAAGTACGGATCTATCTTTTCTTTCAGGTCACCAGGAAGAAACCCGAGGTTCTCACCTGCTTCTACTGCCGGCCTGGTAATAATAATCTTCTGTACTTCCTTATTCTTCAGGGCCCTAACAGCCATTGCCACAGAAATGTAAGTTTTACCCGAACCAGCAGGGCCAATGGCAAACACTAAGTCGTTGTTATGCACCGCCTCAACCAACTTTCTTTGATTGTTGGTTTTAGGCTTAATTACATTGCCCCTGTTACCATAAACCAGTGTCTCATCACTAGCATCTTTGTCTAAATGACTGATTTCGCTGCGTACGTAAGACCTAACGCTTTCTTGCGTTACTTTTCCGAATTTATGATAATGCTTTACCAATGACTGAACGATGTCATTGATCTGGATGATCTCAGAAGCACTTCCTTTTATCAATAGTTCATTTCCTCTTGAAACGATCTTGCTTTTTGGAAAAGCAGAGGCTACTTCCTTAATATTTTCATTCCCCACTCCGAGGAAATCGACCATAGTAATATTATCGAGAGTTATAAGTTTTTCTACCAAATTTCAGATGCTTCTAAATGATTGTCTAAGCCTAAATTTTCAATACTTTTGCTATCACTAAATTATAGAATTAACGCCAAAAGCACATATGACCCTTATCACTTTCACTTCAGATTTTGGACGGAGTGACCATTATGTGGCGCAATATAAGGCGAGAATTCTATCGGAGTATTCAGAGGCTCAAGTCGTTGACATTTCTCATGAAATTAAAGCCTTCAATATTGCGCATCTTTCATACACCATAGGCTCAGTTTTTAGAGACTTCCCGAAAGGAACCATACACCTTATAGGTGGAAACAGCCAAGGCACGTATTTGGTTGCGCAGATCGAAGAACATTTGTTTGTTGCGCCAGATAATGGAGTACTCAGTCTTATTTCTGATCAAATAACTCAGGTTTATCAATTAAGGACTGAGAAAAACCCGAACAAGGAAATACCAGCCGCTGTAGCCAAATTAGCACAAGGTGAAAAACCTGAAAACATGGGAGAGCCTGTAGCCGAATTCAAGAAATTTATGCGCAGAAAGTCTAGAGCTACTAAAAAGGAGATTTCAGGCCATGTAATTCACATAGACCATTTCGGCAACCTGATCACCAATATTGACAAAGTAGATTTTGATATTCTGAGCAGAGACAGAAACTACACCATCTTTTTTGCAAGAGAGCATGTAAACAGTGTGCAAACTTCTGTAGACCAGGTAGACCCAGGAGATGTATTTGTTATGTTCACAGATGGTGAGCAATTAATGATTGGCATCAACCAAGGTAGTGGAAGCCAACTGCTTGGTTTGGAGTACGACAGTCCTGTTACCATTCAGTTTGAAGATTAATAACCCGGCCAACTTCTTGTGTCCCTACAATTTTGAATACACAATGACTGGCTACCAAATAGTTGAGCAATGTTAGTACGAATTGTTAGAATGACTTTTAAGCCTGAGGAAGTTGATGCCTTTCTAGAGCTTTTCCATGCGACAAAAGACAAGATCAGAAATTTTGAAGGTTGCCAACATCTAGAGCTGATGCAAGACTTCAACCATGATAATATTTTCGTCACCTACAGTTATTGGGAATCTGAAGAGCATTTGAATCAGTATAGATTCTCACCTCTATTTGGTGAAGTGTGGAAAGCCACCAAAGCTAAGTTTGCCGATAAGCCAGTGGCGTTTTCTTCTAAGAAGGTGGTTGAGGTGTAATAAGTACGTCATGCCAGAAAAATAGGGCCTAAATTTAAAAAAGGGTCTATTCTATCCAGTATCTCACTATGGCTATTTCAAAAAAGAGATTCCGGAATTTTTCTTCCCCATTTTAATTTGAGAAGAAAAATTTCGGAATGCCGATCAGATCAATTTTCCTTTACTTCAGTGTTGTTTAATAAAAAATCTTTATCCATTTTTGCACTCCCAACTTCAAGGGAGGAATATTCTCCAAATGCCTTGGTGGCGGAATTGGTAGACGCGTTGGTCTCAAACACCAATGTCTTCGGACGTGCCGGTTCGACTCCGGCCCAAGGTACAAAAGCCTCGACATTGTCGGGGCTTTTTCTTTTTACTCCTGAATTTATCGAAGAACCTACCCCGTATTTCCAACCTTGAGCTTACTGGAAAATCTGCCCTATCGAATTTTCATTTCAACACTATTTCTCTTGGCTGATCCCTCCGTTACGGTCGGGATAAAAAAGGATACAGCTTCTATGAAACTCCGGGTTCGGCAAACACACTTTAGTTATGACATTGGGCTACGCTGTAGCCAGGAATAAGTGATCATTCAATTTAGTCTTAGAGCGAAGACCAAAAGGCAAACTGCAAACCCTAGCTCCGTAGGAGCTTAATGTTAGAACAACCGAACTTAAAAGTAAAGTGAGCTCCAGAGGAGCGAAATAAAAAGTAGTTTTATTGAAGCTCTCTAGCTAAACAACAACTAGACCCCAATTATTTATTTTGCCTCCATCGGTCAAAGAAACGTCTGGTTTTACCAAAAGGAGAAAGAGTCAAATATGTAATAACACCCAAAATCACTCCTATTAAAATATAGTATCCACCTCCGGAAGCCGTCTCCTGCTGTAGGTAATAGTCATAACCTCTTGCATATTTCTCCGACACCAACAGGTACACTCCCCAGCTGATAAGAAATATTGAAAAGGTCGTGACTCCAATTGTCCCCCAAATATGGTCTCTATCCTTTTTCAAATGGACTACTACCTAATAATCACCAGCTTGCCGAAGTCGTTATTGAAGGCTTTGTCTTTTCCTGTGCCGCGGTGGCCGAGGTCTTGGCCATTGGCTTTTACTTGCACACGGTATATATAGGTTCCGTTGGCTAATACATCACCAAACTCATCTCGACCATCCCATGCATAGTCTGTGATATTGTTCCCCACACGGACGGGACCTATCTCATCTTGAGTTATTTCTCGTACTAACTTGCCAGAAACTGTAAAAATCTGAATCTTAATCTGATCAGGGGTTTCGCTTCCTGTTAAGGTAAACACAAACCTTGTACTAGTAGAGAATGGATTCGGATATGGATAAAAGTGAGTAATAGTAGACTCGCTTACTACTTCAAAAGTAATTTCATAAGGCCCTACCCCTGCAGGGTTCCCAGAGGCATCGCTTGCATTTACTTGCAGCATATACTCTCCATCTTCTAAGGCTTCTGGCTGAAACTGAATCTTGAAATTTTCATTTTCGGCCAGACTCACAACACCAACTAGGGTGAAATGCCCCCATCTGCATCATACAGCAAGTAATAATGGCATGCGTTTAGTCTTCCCCGACCTTGAAAAATAAAACCCATTTTTCGCTGTCTCCAATGGCTATAGACATGTCTAACGTACTATCAGTTAATGAATTCCACCCGCCTTTACCGTTACCTTCCCATGGGTTGTTGCCCCAATTAGTGTAAAATCTTCTACTATTATTGTCTAATTCTCTCAATAATAGTGAAATTAAATGCTCAACCTTTTCTGTTGAGAGAACTTCTGAGTTTAGAAATGCCAAGTCAAATCTAAGCATCTGATGCATCATGATAGTGGCTTCATTTTTTTCAATTTTACGCCAACCATCACCAATTATATAGAGCCCCTCTTCTTTACAAATTCGATCAAGTATCTCTCTATCATCTATTCTTAAATCAGACTCCATTTTGTCCATTGAATAAGTTACAGCTCCACCTAAAAAGTATTTGTCCAATTCATTTACCTTGTAAAGGTCCTTCAATTTTTTCATCATTTAGTGATTTAAATAAAGGTAAAAATAAAACTCTATGGATTGGGATACATTGACTTTAACATCCAAACACCATTAACCTTAGAATAGATTGCTTGAACACTATACATGGTCACCTTTGATCCCCCGCCTGACGGATACCCATAACCAAAAGGTAAGCTTGCAGTAATTTTTTGTACAAAACTATTTTGAGTAGAAGAAGGATTGAACCCACTAGTTCCAGGCCCAGTATTTTGTAGTGCCTCTCTCACTTTATCTGAGGACTCAAATTTCGAACTGTAAGGTGGTGGAGTTGGTCGTTTTGAACCATCAGGTGCAACACCCGTATTTGCCCTTTTAATCAAAGCCTCATCCGTTACATCATGCCCATGTCTTTCTAAGGTATGTGCATTTTTATGCTCTGTGAGCTTTGTTAAATCTGATTGTGAATATCCGCTTACATCAGGTGTCCTTTTGTAATGGTAATTATCACCATTTTTATATAATTGATAACCTCCCTCTGGCTCTCCTATAGGTGACCCGCTACTGCCATATTTTGAAAGTAAAAGATTACCATTTTTTACAACACCAATTTCATCAGTATTTTTACTGATGTATTAATTAAAGAGCTAGCTCCCTACTTATCTAACAAATTAATTACCAATTGAATTTTCGAATGATAATTTAACCAGTTAAAATATTTCCCGATATTGAACTCTCTTCCTCCCTTCGTTTTTCGAGAAAACACATCCAAAATTTTATTTTGATATTCTCTATCTACTGGACCATTACCCAGTTCACCTTTATATGCTTTAGTGATATCAAAACTTTTAACCAAACAATGCTCAAGAAAAGCATCTAGCCTTATCCACTCCCTATTGTTATAACCAACCTACGCTTCTAGACCACCATTTCTCTGTTCTACATATTTAAATTCTAGACCTTCAAAATCACAAATCATTTGTTTCTTTTTTTATTTGACATAAGTAAAAGTAGAAGGATTATAAGTATATCCTAACCCACCCTACGCGACTCGCTTAGTCAATTAATCATGTTTTCTTCTGAAAAAAGACAAAGCAGAACCTTGTTTAAAAGTGTTTGTTGTTTTGTCGTGCCCTCTCAATAGCCCTCTATTTGATATTCTCATTAATTAGGATGAGCTTATACTGTTATGAGAATATAAAGAAATACCCAATAAACTAAATAAATAGTTATACTTCCATTAGAACTGTTTATATTTAAAGTGAAAGAAAGGTTTCCTTACTATTTCAAAACTTGAATTCTCTTCTTTTAAACAGCTTTCATGAGCAAAGAATTCCTGAATAAATTCTATCTGGGAAGTCCTCAAAAGCGGAGAAACTAGTATTTTTTTTATGGCAACCATTGGTTCGCTCAAGAATTCATTTAGCGCTAAATAAGACTTAAATAGGTCATTCCTAATTTCTCTTGGGTGCTCTTTTTCCAATTGGTTAATTGAATTTACAATTGAATAAAGCCCTACACTTATATCTGAGTGAAAAACAGACATCATTGACAAGTCAGTAGAGCCACTCTTAACTTCCCAAAGAAAAGGGAGTAGCTCAAAGTCAATGTAGTTTATAATTGGGAACATAGGCTTCTTTGCTCCAGATGAGAAACCTTCAGTTAACACATCATAGAATGATTTACCTAGTTTTTCATTTTCAAATCTTTTTAGCAATTCATAGCTGTTCTCGATTCTAACTCTATTCTCCTCCAATGTCATCTTTTTACCCAGGTTTTATTATTCGCATTAAAAACATAACCATTACTTTGTAAAAGCTCGACTTCTCTTCCAAAAAATGATAAAACACCTCTTGTTCCTACTTCAGTTTGACTAATCGGTAAACCATTTAAGTCTACAAATTGATCAAATTCATTCTTTTTGAACCTATTGTTAATATCAAATGGGTTAGACACGTTTCTAATTATATCATTATTAGAGATAGCCTCATATAACCATGGCTCATTTACATTTGCCCAAATTTCACCGTCAGTTTTATATATATCTGTATTTGCTGATAAAATATTAAACCCTCCAATATTCCTACCAGAGGAAGTTAAACCCGATTCATTAATTTTTTTTAATCCTACACCATCCACTCTATCTATCCACTTGCCTATAAGAGTTGTTGTCTTATTCGGGTTTGCTGTAATTTCTCCACCAAATCCAGTGTATTTAAAAGTCAGTACATTGTTAGTTACTCTGGCAACTTCATCTCCATTTTTACTAATTCGAATAATGCTTCCATCGACATCAGCCTTAAGCCCTTTTTCCAGTGCTAAACCAATTTCATCAAGGTATTTTCTACCGTACTTTACAAACTTAAAGCCTTTACGTACCACTCGGCCTGTGCGCCACACTGTTTTAAATAGCTTATCAGGAGTAAAAGTCTTCAAAATTAAGCCAACTATGCCAGCAGATGTGGGAGCAGCTCTTCCTGTTCTTAGTTTTGTTCCTTGAGGAATACTTACCTCTACCATTCTGTTAGGCGATCCCTCTGGTATGGCAAACTGACTTTTAATTTGTACAAGTGCAACCCTGTTATATCAGACTTCTTCATAATCCATCGTCCCTATCGAATTTTCATTCCAACACTATTTCTCTTGGCTGATCTCTCCGCTACGGTCGGGATGAAAAAGGATACCGCTTCTACGAAACTCAGATTTCGGCCAAAACACTTTGGTTATGACATTGGACTACGCTGTAGCCAGAAACGTGCTAATACAATTTAGTCTTAGAGCAAAGACCAATAGGCCAACTGCAAACCCTAGCTCCGTAGGAGCTACATGTTATAACAACCAAACTTGAAAATAAAGTGAGCTCCATAAGGGCTACTACTATTACAATCATTTTAGCTGATAATTAACAATTCTTCTAGTACCCGAAGCGCTTGTGCGTGCATTTAAGAATGATGATGTATTAGACTCTGTTTTATTTATAGCTTCAGATACAACTTCCGGGGAGTAGAAATTAGAATTATAAGCTGGTTTAATAAAGCGAGTATTATTTATTGTAGAACCATTAGGTGCAACACGGGCATTTAACCTTTCGTTAACGGTTTGTCCGATACATCAATTTTATGGTTCGCTTCAACAGCGATATGATTGAACCAATTACGTTTAACGGATAAACATTTTTGCTCCGAATTATTTTAATCTTATCCAGTCTGCAATCAGGAATTTATCCGGATTTTGTTTTTTTTTTTAATTCGAGATTTAAATTAAAAAAGACTGATGATCATAAAGATGAAAACGCCTAACACTATCAATATAATTGTTTAATTGTTGATACACCTCTTCAATATCAAACCATCTTTTTTAGTCCTCTAGCAATAAGATCAGCTGCTCTTCTATCTTTTTTTTCTGTGAATGATTGAGCATACTTTTTGCTTCTATTATTTCTAAGAGATGATATTCAACAATTGATTTTATGTCATTCGAGGAATAAATATCCACTGAATTGAACATCTTTGAGTTCTTGGCTATTTGATGCTAATCTACTGCAGCTAGGAGCATTGCACTTTTATATTCCTGTCGCAATCGTCCTAATTGAATAACTCTTTCGTTTATTAGGCGTTTAAGAGAGTCTCTACATCCGTCTACTCCCAACTCATATAACCATTCTTCTTCGAATAACTATAATACCTGTATTAACACCTTAAATGTCATGGTTTTATCGGGTGTATTGATGCCAGTTGCTACTGACCTAGAATAAGTTCATATTTAGCTTCAACAGAATAAATATCCTCAAAACCTTTCATATCCTTCTTAACACCTTTACTAAAAGGTATGAAACTAAAAGGATCTTTCTTTATGTGTTAATAAGTTGATAATCCCCACAGTCAAACGGCTCAAAGGTATCTCGAATTATCTTTGCGTTTATCTCATTCATATTAGAATTGGAAGGCCATTCAGTAAATCGTAGTTCCTTTTTAGTGTCATTATTAAAAAGTAGGTTAGCGTTTTTTATATCTATTGTATAATCACTGCCATATATATTTATCGGCTGAACTATTACTTGATTGCCTTTCAACGTATAAGACATTGGAATGCACTTTTCAAAATCAAAACTCTTTGCTGTAAAATCTACTAAATCTCCAATTCTAGAAACTTGAGAAGCAACCATTAACTCGCTGAATGATTTGAAATAGTAGGCATTTAACGCTATTACTATTTCATCACTTTTTATTCTATGCCCCCCTATAATACTTGGTTCTTCCAAGTAATAACCATTTTGTCTCAAAATCATGGTTTAAAAAACTGTTTAGTCAAACTATTATATTGATACCCACTACTGATAAGCGTGTGTACTTCTTTCCCAAAGAAACCAAGATTATCAAACAATGGTGAACCCGTTCCAAAAGAAGTCATATAATCTGCCACCTGACTAAAGTTATTAAAGTTCAAGTTCTGTGGGTTAAGATATAAGATGTTTGATGTTTGGACTGGATCAGCGGTTAATCGTATTATATCCTTCCTGAAAATAGCATCATCTAGCCAAGCCCTATTAAACTCCCATTTTTCATCAACAGTACCATTTGGCAAGTCTCCCAAAATATTCATCCCTCCTTTGTTACTACCTTGCTTCGCCAAACCAGCATTCCAAATGTTCTCAATTTGATTCTCCCATTTACCAATTACTGTTGTCGTTTTATTTGGAACGGTAACAATATCTCCACCAAACCCAGTGTATTTAAAAGTCAGTACATTGTTAGTTACTCTGGCAACTTCATCTCCATTTTTACTAATTCGAATAATGCTTCCATCGACATCAGCCTTAAGCCCTTTTTCCAGTGCTAAACCAATTTCATCAAGGTATTTTCTACTGTACTTTACAAACTTAAAGCCTTTACGTACCACTCGGCCTGTGCGCCACACTGTTTTAAATACCTTACCCGGAGGAAAGAACTCTGTGACAATTCCCACAATTCCTGCAGTTATGGCTACTGCATCCATCTTATTAGCACCTTCTATTAAGTCTTTAAAAGCTAAAGTCAACCCTCCACCTGGTACAGCTTCAATCAAAAGCTCACCGATTAAAGGCTTGAATATCCCCCATAGAGCCTCCCACTCCTGAGTTGAAAGAGGCCACCTACTTTCGTTTATTTGCTTTTTAACCTCTGGATAGAAATCAATGAAAGCGGCATTCCTCGTGATCTCCATCTGATGCACTGGATGGAGGTCGTCAATTTTAAAATTTACAGATTGCGCAGTTAAATAGACCTCACGCCCCATATAAGCTAAAACATGAAGCTCTTCAGCCGTTAGGCTTGGATCTGAAGCAGCCTCACTCAATGAATAGGCAACCTCTTGAGTGTCTGGGTACCTAATAAGCTCTGAAGCGGTTAAGGTCATAAAAGAGGCCAGAACATCTTTAGCATCTCCTGAAGGACCACTTTGAATCATTTCAGAGCCCGGATTATGCCCAAGGTCATCCTTTGGAGAATCTAAGTAATCCTCTAGACCTCCTGTATAATCCGTATGTCCTCCTCCTCCTCCAGTTCTATAAAAGTCATTATCATAGTAGATTGGGTCGTTGTAATTAGTGTCAGGATACCCACCACCATCAACTCCATCATAATAAGTAACAGGCGAATTAGGAGAAAGTGGATCATTGGGCCTAACTACAACTTCTGGAACGCAGTCTACCCAATACTCTGCGATGACATCACCAGTATTTGCGTTGATCACCCACTTTTTGGTACACATCAATCCATAATCCCACGGCTCAACATCACCATAATTAGAGTCTGGGGCATCTCTAAAAATTAACCCTCCTATGGTAATACTCTCGACAGCATTAATCTCTTTCTCTGCTTTTAATAAATATGATGCGACTAACAGCGACTGTCGTTGCATAAGCTGAGCCTCAGTAAGATTGTCATAAACACTCCTATCGGCTATTCTAAAAGTTTCTTCACCATTACTAAAACGCCTATATAGGAGCAACGCGTTAACTGAGCCTCCTTCTTCAGAAACCATAGGTATTAGGATTTCTTGCTCACCTATTTCCGACTGCACCTCTTCACTGCTTTCAGATGCTTCATAATTCTTTTTAACTGATTTCTTTATCCCTATTATACTATGATTCCATTGTGGGAAGCCTAGCTTTTCACTTAATGCCTTAGTTAAGTCGTTTGAATTAGGTTGGTTTCTAAATAAATCTATTGCCCATAATACTTCTCTGTTTGTCCCATCATACTCGAAAAATTGATTATGGATTTCGAGTTGTTTGATTTCCGATTGGTCGAGCGGATCTAACTCTTTATCTCTGTCACAACCAACAAAAAGAACTATTATCAGTAAAGGATAGATTATTTTTCTCATGGTGTTTATTATTTTTCAACAAACCACATTATAGCAATTCATTTTGTAACTTAAAATGATTGATTATGTATTTTATGATTTTATTAACAAGATCATGTTGTTTTACAGGTTAAAAAAACGACTCCTCTTCAAAAAAGAGAAAGCAATTAGCAACATGATTAATCTGTCCACTATAATTACTCGCGGGCAACTCTATAATGAACCACTTGAGTATAATAAAAGCTTTGTGAGGTTAACTAGCCGGCAGGGTTCAAAGACCAACAATAATCACCTAATAATCACCAGCTTGCCGAAGTCGTTATTGAAGGCTTTGTCTTTTCCTGTGCCGCGGTGGCCGAGGTCTTGGCCATTGGCTTTTACTTGCACACGGTATATATAGGTTCCGTTGGCTAATACATCGCCAAACTCATCTCGTCCATCCCATGCATAGTCTGTGATATTGTTTCCCACGCGGACGGAGCCAATCTCATCTTGAGTTATTTCTCGTACTAACTTGCCAGAAACTGTAAAGATCTGAATCTTAATCTGATCAGGGATTTCGCTTCCTGTTAAGGTAAACACAAACCTTGTACTAGTAGAGAATGGATTCGGATATGGATAAAAGTGAGTAATAGTAGACTCACTTACTACTTCAAAAGTAATTTCATAAGGCCCTACCCCTGCAGGGTTCCCAGAGGCATCACTTGCATTTACTTGCAGCATATATTCTCCATCTTCTAAGGCTTCTGGCTGAAACTGAATCTTGAAATTTTCATTTTCGGTGGCTGGCGTATAATTGACAAATCCATCGGAGAAGTTAATTCTCTTTAATGTACAGCCATCGCAAATCTGACCGAGGGAAATCTCTATGCCTGTGGTATCAGTCTTCAATAAATACGGATTGTTATCTCTGAGCTCAATATCTACGGTTGGGGTTGGAGAAACAATATCGCCATCCACTATATATACTCCATCGAAGGTTACATCCATAGCAGGGTTCACCTCGTCTTTCTTCACCTCTAGAAAGTCATCGAGCCTAATTACATTATTAGTATAGTACTGCTCTAGCTCATCTCCAGGGTTTACAAAAATCTCAAAATCGTTTAGCCCCAACTGACCTTCTGTTTCAATAGGCACAGTAAAATCTACCGACTCTCCTGCTGCCACCGGAGGAATCTGAATGTTAGCTGTTATTTCATTCCCGGTATTTTGGTTAGTTACGCTATAGTTCACATTCAATTGCCCCTGAAAACTATAAGCAGATATATTGCTAAACCTAAATTTTGCCTCGAAAGGCTCGCCATTCTGCAACTCAATTCGTTCATTTTGGTCGTTTTGCAGAGTCAATACCCCTTCTGGAACACCCTGATAAGTAACCACCCAGTTCTTTAGCTGAGGAGGTGTAGCAGAAACTCTATCTTTTGCACTTAAAAAGAGTCGCACATAAGGATACTGTTGAGGATCTATACTGCTCATATCGAGCTCATCTACATCATTCAAAGTAAACAAAACTGTTTCGGTTCCATCTTGTGCTCTACCACGTACTTCAAATACTAGCTCATCTTCAGCAGGGTTATCATCAAACCTTTTTGAAAGGCTACCCCATTGACTCACCGGACCAATTACCGGAGAAATAACTGACCCACTATCTGTACTTGCAAATATGGATGTCTGAAACTCTATTTCGGTACGAGTAGCATCAGTCTGAGCCCCTGCTGGTGTACCTTCTACTAAGGTAGCAGTCCCTACCGTGGCGCCTTTTACACCATATACAATCACTGGCTCACCAGCAACGCTTGGCAAGTCATTGGCCCTAACACCTATGCGCGGAAACTGATTGTTATTTAGGTCTGTCCAGCTATTATAATCGAGTTCTCCTATGCTGAACATCAATACGTAATCGCCAGTACTCACTCCATCTAGGTAGTTTTTGAGAAGCGCATCATCATTGTTAATGGCCGTACTCAAATTTTCATCTGGTATCCTATTTATTACTTGAGGTGTTACTCCACAGTTTAATGGATCTTGTGTCTCAAACTCTGCCCCTGGAGTTCTCAAAACTAAATAAGGCCTACCACTATCTTTGTCGAACGCAATAAGGTTTAGAGACTCTGGTGCGCACGAACCATTGGTAGAGCTTCTAAATAGTGACTGTCCGTTAATCTCTATTGTCATATTCAGCGGCTGCCCTCCTAAAGGGTGCTGTTCACCATAAGTAACAACATTGATGAATGTCTCATTCCCCTCAAAGATCCAGGTTTCAGAAGCCTCATCTTTACCAACAGAACTCAAGCTCAAATCTCTAAACTGATCGAATTCAGTTTGCCCCCATCCTTCAACACCATTCTGAATATTTGTAAAGGTAGAAACTGCCCAAGGCTGAGGATCTTCCAATAACTCCTCTTCAAAGATGGTTCTCCAGTAATATTGAATAGTATCATTAAGAGTGTGTGGCAATAAAGTAACCTCCCAGCTGGCCAAGCCTTTTCCCTCTAAATTATTCACTTGTTTCCACGGGCTATCGAAGGTATCTACCGTATCTATTTCAACAATGAAGTTTTGATCGTTAGCCTTTAAGTTGGCAGATTGAACTACTAGTTCTACTGTCTCTTTGTCTAAAGTAGCAAAGTTGGTTGGCGCAGTGTTGAAGGTGCCAGAGGCTCCAAGAAAGATAGAAGCAGAGGCAGTATTGTTAAACTCACTTCCCTCATCGACTTCATTGTTTAGATCTAAAGTAACTTCGAAAATATTCGCTCCAAAAACATCTAGCCCTTGGTTGCTCACTTCATAATAAACCGTATCTCTATTTCTTACAGGAGGAACCTCAATTTCAGGCAATTCTAACACCTGACCATTCGGCAAGGTTCTTCTCACATTTACCTTTACTGGTTCATCTGTAGTTCTACCAGCATTGTTTACCACCACCGCTAAATTGAAGAATTGCGTAGAAGCAGTTACTGGTAAGCCATTGATAGAACTAGCCCGAATATCTTCCTCGCGAACAATATAATCTACTTTATCATGACCGAAAATTGGAATTGCAGGGTCTCCCTGAAGATTGGTTTGCTCTACTAGGGCATGGTCAATTTCATTGATTGAAAAGCCTTGAAGATGCCTTTTTATCACCTCCTTCTGAATCTGACCTACAGACTTGGTCATCCACAAGGTATCGGCCATTACTTCGTAAAATTCCTCGGTATATTCTCTTAGGTAATTGGGGATTCCCACATCACTGTGAGCCAAAATATTCACGGCCCCTTTATCTCTTGCGGCCATCCAGTTTTCAACAAAAGCGTTGAAGTAGAAAATCTCGCCTCCTCTACAGCCATTCACCAACATTACTGGGTAGCGCCCTTTATTGTCGTAGCCGTAGGCCGGGTCGGTAACCCTTCCTACATCAATATCTGTATAGTTAGTAGAAGAGTGACCGAAAAAGGTAACAAAGCCAGTTCCGTTATTGATCTCTTCGGAAATATTGATGGTTTGGTATGCATTGTTATTCGTTTTAGAAACATTGGTTACAGCCGCCCCCAGATAGTCTTGAGCAATTATTCCTTCAAAGTCCTCAATAAACTCTCTAAAGCGGATTAGCTCATCGCTACTTATTCCTCCACTAAGCTGAAGAAAGTTCTTTGTCCATGGAGAGTTTTTAATGTTAGATTCCTTTTCAATCACTTTGTCTAGGTAATTGGCCACTTCAGCAGGCTTGGTAACCGACAAACGCCCCACGGGAAATACTGGCAAATGCTCGGTACCATCTAACTCAGTAGTGTAAACCACATCAGAACCAGGAGCCCCTAGAGTAGGCACTAATTCTGGTGTTCCTGCAGCCAGCGGATTAGGCAACCGCTGCATCTGATTATCTACTCTTCTAGATTTTCCAATTAGGAACAAATACTGTGGGTCTGCCTCCTGATAGGCCTTTCTTACAAATCGCTTAATAGCTAAAGGGGTATACTCTCCATAACTGAACTCATTATACAAATCAGTAACATCTGCATAGTGGACTTTCCAAGCCCCACCTTCTACTGATTTTCTATAATCTATATAAGCTTGAATCGGATCGTCATAAGAGCCATCGACTGGCTTTCGCAAAAACGGATGCGATACCATGAAGTAGTTGAAGCTACTAACATCTTGAAACTTGAATTGAACCGCTTCTACTTCTGCCTCCACTACATTACTTTCTCCTTTTAAAAAGAGCTTTTTCTCTGTAGAGGCTCCAGAAACACCCGCTAGGTAACTATTTGCATTGAGTTGACCTTGAATGAGTTTTGGGTTCTTATAATCCGTAACATCATATAGTGTTGGACTACTAGGCACATTTGGAATAAGAATCTGGCGACTACTTGCGTCTGGCTGAATGTAAAAGAACTTATCTGTGCCAAAAGCATCTATCTCTCTTGGATAACGTAGCCTTAAATAACCAATGGAAATGAGGTCTCGAGGGTATTCATCATAACCAACATTCTCAACCCTGAACACCACTCTGCCTTCATCGCTTACTCTATCCCAATTGAGCTGAAGGTTTTCTCGGGTTCCGAAGTTATTGAATGAAAGGGTAATATCTTGAACCAGAGGCTGGAGACCATCTTGAGACGGACCAACATAGGTATTGGCTCTATGTTGAGCTATATTATTGAACCCAATGATCTGAAAGGTCAACTCAGGTTTAGAAACACTAGGAAGTTGCTTGGTAATTCCATCGAAAACAAAATCTCTCTTGTTTCGGCCACTAGCTACGGTTGAAGCTGTTTTCTCTATGACATCGCTCATAAACATTTGTCCAACGTCATAGTAAGATCGCTTCACCTCGCCAGTAGGGTTACCGATAGGGTAATACTGACCAAAGCTGAAGACTTCTGAGCGAACTTGTAAAATATTCTCCTTATGATAAGTGATAGAGGGAAGACCACTTGGGCTAATATTTTCTACCTGCATTCTCTTACCTTGAGCCTCACCTACGGTTAAAAAGAAGGCGGTGGTGTCTGAGAACATGTTATAGAACTTATGGATTTGATGCTGTGGCCTATAAAACAGCTCTGTATCTTGAGTTCCGTCATTTTTTCTACCCCAGAATTCTATGTAATCATCGGCATCAAAAGATGCATCGTCCATACCTACCGTTCTGATAGCTACCTCCTCGCCTCGGTGAAATAGTTGAAGTTGGGCAGGAGAAATACTGGATACATCGAAGCCCGCATCTACTAAAGCTTGATAAGTGATTCGATGAACATCATCAGTCCCTGTCTTAATCTTAAAGTAAGATTGGTCGTAATTAATCCACTCATTGCCTAGCTGTTGCCCAAGCAGCAAGTGCCCCATTAACAAAAAGAAAAGTACAAGCTTACTTCTCATCCTTACCCTCCTTTTTCACAATTCTCCTCTTATTTCTAGAATAAATACCTGGCAGTTTTTCTAATGAATACAGAATAGAAAATACATGGGAGTAAGGCGATTCTGCAACATTACCTATATCTGTAAGGGCATAGTCTATGGTGAAGTCTTCTAATTTGATACCCATGCCTACATTGGGTTGAAAAGACCAAAAAGTAGACTCGTTGCTCTGTTCAGCAAAACTAAAATCCTTGACCCGCTGAAAATTGCCAACGCCCATTCTAAAGAAGAACTTATCTTCATAGTCAAACTCGGCCCCTAACTGTGGGTCTATTGAAGTAAATCGAGATTTAACGAGTACATTCCTTCTGCCATCAAAAGTAAATACTAAATCGGCCGATGCCAATACATCAACTTTGTTGGTAATCTTAAATGACCTGGAAGCCCCAAAAATTGCTTTAGGTAAAGTAATCTCTGTTGAGTTACCAGGTATTTCATTATTGGTCTGATTGAAAATTGGCCTGAGTTCCTCCTTATTGATGGTCCAAGTATTAAAAGTAGTAGTAATGTCTCTGAGCATTACACCAAAGTTCCAATCGTTATAGCGGTACTTAGCTGAAGCATCTAAACCAAAGCCCCAAGCATCGGCAAACTCGCCAATTCTTCTTCTTATCACTTTGGCATTCATTCCAAAAGTTAGCCCTCCGCCATCAGCAAAGTTTTCACCAGAAATAAAGCTCACACCTCGAGCGTAAGAAAATACTATGGCTAAATCTGAAGAAGAGAAAAAGTTGATTCTGGAATAATCTATTCGACCCTGATCGTCAAACAACAACCTAGTATCTGGAATATCATCTATTCCTAAGCGAATAATACCTATACCCATGTGGCTATCAGTATCTATTGCCATTGCAGCTCCTAGATAGTCGTAATTAGCTACTCCAGCAAAGTAAGCTGCATGCTGAAAAGAGAACTGATACCTATGTTCTATATCGGTTAGTGCTGCCGGGTTCCAATAAATAGAAGTTACATCGTCAGAAACGGAGGTCATAGCATTAGACATAGCCAATGCCCTTGCTCCAACTCCTATTGCCATAAACTCATTACTGTACTTAGGAGAACTCTGAGCCAAGACCTTATGAGAGGACAAAAATATAGGGATGAGCAACACCCCTTTTAATATATAAACCGCAATGTGCTTCACGCTCATGTGTAAGTACTACAACCCAAAAATAATTATACCTACTGGATTTGCAGCATTTTTAAGCTTCAACCTCCAGAAAGATTTTTTATTATCTAAATCGGGCTAAAAACATTCGTAAAACCACTTTTTCACAACCTAAGCACCACAAGGTAATATTTTTTATATAGTACTATGCAACACATAGTACCTTCTTTCGTATATTTGCACAAGGTCTAAAACTTGAATAGATGAATTTGGAGAATACACAAGTGCAAATGCGGAAGGGGATTTTAGAATTCTGCATACTGCATATCATTTCGAGAGGCGAGGTCTACGCCTCCGACATGCTCGAGGAGCTAACATCGGCCAAAATCATGGTTGTTGAAGGAACACTTTATCCACTATTAACGAGGCTTCGCAAAGCAGGTCTTGTTGAATACAAGTGGGTAGAATCTAGCTCGGGGCCACCCCGAAAGTACTACACTATCACATCTCAAGGCCAGGAATTTGTTAGCAGCCTTGACAAAACCTGGAAGGAGTTGGTCAACTCCACCTCACAAATCATCACAAAAAAATCTAAGTAATGGTCATGAAGAAGAACATAAGTATCAATATAAGCGGCATCATTTTTCACATCGAAGAAGATGGTTATAAAAAACTCAAAGACTACCTAGACTCTATCAATAAGTACTTCAGTAGCTATGAAGAAAGTGAAGAAATTATTGCGGATATAGAGAGCCGTATCGCTGAGCTTTTCTTAGAAAAACTAGATGAAGATGGTAAACAAGTAATCTCTAATGAAGACATAGATCAGCTTGTAAGCACCATGGGGAAAATATCTGACTTTGAAGCCATGGAAGAAGAAGCTGGTTTTACACCTGCTGGCGAGCCAAAGGAGAGCAAAACGGAAAACAAATCTTCTGCAAAGCAGGAATACCAAAACACTTACGAAAAAAGAAAGCTATACCGCGACCTGAATAATCAGATTGTAGGTGGTGTGGGGTCTGGTTTGGCCAATTACTTCAATGCGGACCCTATATGGTTTAGAGTAGGGTTCTTACTATTGCTTGGTACAGGTTTTGGCCTTTTAGGCTACATCATTCTTTGGATAGCAGTTCCAGGTTCAAGAGAGCTTAAAGAAGATGAAAGCATTAAGAAATTCTACCGCGACCCAGACGATCGGGTACTTGGAGGTGTTGCCTCTGGTTTGGCCAACTACTTCCGGACAGACTCCATCGTATTCCGGATAATTTTTATAGTTCTGTTCTTCGGAGGCGTAGGTATCATAGCATATATAGTCCTGTGGATCATTGGTCCGCAGGCTAAATCTCTTACAGACAAAATGCAGATGAAAGGGCAAAAAGTAACCCTTTCTAATATCGATTCTAACATAAAAAGAAGCAAAGAAGAAGATCTTAATCCCAAGGGAGAAGGAGCTTTTACTAAAATCCTTTTATTCCCATTTCGCTTAATCGGCAGAATCTTTAGAGCAATTGGTAGTGCATTAACCCCTCTCCTTTTGTTCATTGCCGCTGCCTTTAGAATATTTATAGGAGCCGTTATTTCCATAGTCGGAATCTCTGCAATGTTCAGCCTTTTAGTTACTGCAGGAGTATTATTGGGGCTTCATGATAGTGATTGGTTTATGTTTAACGACTCAGACTTCCCACTTCATATTTTCTATAACACGCTACCCGAAATAGGAATTCTTTTCGCCTTTGCTGCGATTTTCATTCCTTTCCTATACTTGTTCATTGCAGGCATTACCATTATTGCCAAGCGAAAAGTGATGAGCAGCTCTGTAGGTTGGAGTATTTTGGGTATTTGGATGATCTCGGTTTTGGGAACATTTGCCACTGTGCCGAATGTAGTTCGTGATTTCAGAGAAGAGGGCTATCACGATGTTTCAGAAGTGATAAACATAGAAGCAGATACCGTTACACTCTCATTAAGCGAGAGCAAAGAATACAGTTCTGAATTTAGAAACAGAAGAAGGTATAGACGTAACAACAGCTACAAGTCAGAATTTACCGACCTAGACATTCGTGTTAGTAGAGATAACACTTGGAGAATAGACAAAAGAGCTACAGCCAGAGGTAGAAACATTGAAGATGCTGATAGAAATGCAGAAGAAATAGCTTACGAATATCGAGTTACAGGAAACGAGATCGTCTTCGACAATGAACTTACCATGCCTGAAGATGCTGAGTTTAGGTTCCAAGACTTAGATATTACGCTACATATACCTGCGAACCAACCATTCAAAATCAATACCGACATGGGCAACTTGCTCAACTACTTCAGCTACCGTTACAACTGGTGGGAGGTTTACAGAAATACGTGGATGCTCGATGACGATGGCACTCTAATATGTCTTACTTGTGAAGAAGAGGCTGATGAAGAAAACGATGGCTCAACCAGCAACTCTGATTCAAAAACCTTTGAGTACAGCGACTTTGAAAAGATTTCGGTTTACACCGGACTACCTGTGACTATTAAGCATGGAGAAACATATGAAGTAACAGCAGAAGGCTCTAGCAATAAGTTTGACGAACTAAACTTTAGAATTAATGCAGGCAACCTAATCATTTCAGCTAAAGATGATTTTAACAATTGGCGCGGCACAGAATTGATCATTCAACTTCCAGAATTAAAAAACCTAAGCCTTAATGACGATGCCAATGTAACTGTGAATGGCACTAGCTTGGTAGACACCCGAATTGTGTTAACAGACCAAGCTCGACTTCAGCTTACTGGCCGTCTTCAGCGTCTATCCTTATTGGCACTGCAAGAGAGCAGAGTAGATTCTGATGCAACTATTGACGACCTAACCATGGAAGTAATGGACAAAAGTAGGTTTTACGGGTATGATGGAGAAGTTGTAGACTGTAAGCTAACTACAAATTCAGAAGCAAGAGCTAGACTAAATATTACCGAATACCTAGCTGTAGAAGCCAACGGATTCTCTTCGGTAAGATACAAAGGCTCTCCTAAAGTGGATATAAAAGACAAATCAAATTCAGCAATTATAAGCCAATACTAGAATACACAACTAACTGAATAACAATACATTTACTATCTTTAACCTGCACGCATGTCTGTTAAATAAAAAAATTGACAACATGCGTGCAACGTTATTTATCATTCCTACATCTACCTTGTGTAGTCAACCAAAACATGCTTCAAATCAAAAGGTCAAAAACTGAAGAGAGGCTCTTAGAAGATTGCCGTAAAGGCGACAGAAAAGCGCAAAGAGACGTGTACGAAAAGTACTCAGGGCTCATGTTTTCTATATGTCGCAGGTATATCAATGAGCCAGAGGCGGCAGAAGATGTTTTGGTATGCGGATTCATGAAGGTGTTCAGCAAAATAGACCAATTTAAGAGTGAAGGCAGCTTTGAAGGCTGGGTTCGCAGAATAATGGTCAATGAATCACTCACATACATCCGAAAAAATAAAAGCCTGTATATGCAGGTAGAGATTGAAAATGCAGAGCGCGAGCCCGACTACAGTCAGCTTAGCGATCACCTGGAAGAAGAAGACCTCATGAAAATGATCAACAGACTTCCGGCCGGTTACAGAACGGTTTTCAACCTCTACGCTATTGAGGGTTTTTCACACAAGGAGATTGCCGAACAACTGGGCATAAGTGAAAACACTTCTAAATCTCAGTTGAGTAGAGCAAGAGCACATTTACAAAAGCTTTTGATCGAGGCAGAGCGTTTTATGAATGATAAATTAATGAGCCATGAAGGGTAATAAAATTGATGAACTCTTCCGTAACGGACTTGAATCTCACAAAGCTAGCGCACCAGTTGGCGCATGGGATAAAATAGAAGCTGGCCTTCCACAAAAGAAGAAGAAAGGTGCAATCTTCTGGATTAGCATAGCAGCTAGCTTTACACTATTAGCTGCAGTTAGTTGGTTAGCATTAGACAACAAGCAGCAAGCTCAGCTACAACAGCAGGAAATTCTTTCTGAAAAAGAAGCCCAACCCGAGAGCCTTAACAAAGGCACCCTAGCTCAGGAAGAAAATCAACAAGAATATCCTGTTCAAAACAAGACTGTTCCTACAGAGAAAATTGATCCTATCTCAAATGAAATTGATCAACTTCCTTTACTAGTAGCAGATAATTCAGCAAGCTCAAAAGAGATTCAAGAAGAGATTCAGGCCGAATTTCAAGAAATGAATGAACAAGCTTTTGAGCTGAAAATAGAACTTATTCAGCCAAGGGCTCTTAAGCCACAATTTATGGCTCGAAACCTATCGAAATCAGACTTTATTATTAACACAGACTTCTTGAAGGAGAGCTTTTCTATTGCCCCAGAAGGAAGGGATGCACTTGAAAACGAACGCAAGAAAAAGTTTGGCTTCTTAGACGGCATAGTATCTATGGCCAAAAGTGTTAATAGCGGAGCAAAGGCCATTTCTGAAATGAGAAAGTCCAAGAACGAATGGGTTAGCAACGATCTTAAATACGGTGATAAAGCCGAAGACTCAAAAGAAGAAGACTCTGATTTGAAACAACAATAGTCTAAACTCAAAATAACTTATTAGCAATGAAAACTATCTTTAAAACTGCCTCACTTATCGTGTTGGTCACATGCTTGGTGAGCCCAAATGTCTACGGCCAAAATGGTCTTTCAGACAATCTATCAATTACTTCAAGCGTATTTCAGAAGGGTTTAACTCCTTCAAAAAACTTAACGGAGTACACACCAACCAATTCGCTGAGAGTAGAAAAACCAACTAGTTCTGCAGAGTTCTCTAGCACAACAAATAGAAGAGACAGAAGCTTCGGCATAGACAAGTACTACCCGAGAAGAGGCACTCAAAACTTTGTAAACTTCTACCTAGGTTTAAACAACTGGTTAGAAGATGGAGATTTGCCAAACAGTGATAAAGCCTACAGCTTGATACCAATTAACTCGTGGTACTTTGGCGTAAACTTCGACAATGTAACTAATATACTAGGCCCACTTTATCTAGACTGGGGTATTGGCGCTAGCTTAATGGATTATGCCTTTGAAAACACTCGTGTACAAGTAGTGAAAGAAGATGATGGCATAGTATTTCAGGAGCTGGCAGATATTACTGGTAGAAAAAGTAAAATCAATGTAGGGTACTTAAATGTACACTTTGTTCCCACCATTGCTTTTGGCAGATATAGAGATTTCCGCGTTGGCTTCGGAGTTTATGGTGGCTACCGAATAAGCAGCAATACCAAGATGAAGTTTGATGATGCCGATGGCAACAAGCAGAAGGAAAAAGTTAAGGACAGCTTTCATATTAACTCGTTCAAATACGGATTTAGAGCACAAATTGGATGGGATTTCTTTGATATGTTCTTCAACTATGACTTGGTAGAATTCTTCAATGAAGATGTAGATGCTCCAAGGCTAACTCCAGTAACATTCGGAATTGTATTCTAATACGAACTCAAAACTTACAAACAACATGAAAAAAATTACTCAAACTATCATCGTGGGACTGATACTGGTCATGTCAGTCTCACAAGCACAAGCTCAGTGGCGCTGGATGCGCTATGGAGACTACGAAAAATTAGATACTGTGGTCAGTATCCCTAAGCATGAAAGCAACAAAGTCTATATTTCTGATGATGACTTTTACTTACGCATAGGCTTTTTTGGTATGGAAGTAGAAGTTGAAGATCGTTGGGATTGGGACTGGGACTATGATAGCAACTGGAGAGGCAGACGTAACTCCAACACAATTGAGTATTACGAACAGCACGATCACGGTACTTTGAAAGGCCTTAATCTTGAGTTCGGTTTTAATAACTTTTTGAAAAACGGTGACTTTCCTTCTTCTAGCGATTTGTATCAGGTGAAGCCAATCAGCTCAAACTATGTCGGCCTTTTATGGAATCATACTACCTATGTTTCCGGGCCTCTTTACTTAGAGTGGGGCGGTGGATTTAGCTGGTATAATTTCAAATTTGAAAATGCCGCCACTCGCTTAGACCCTAACGGAGGTCAGCTGAACTTTATAGAAGACACCAATGCCAACAGCGTGCTCAAAAGTAAGCTAAAAGTAACTTACATTGGTTTTCAGGCAGTTCCTATGCTAGACTTCGGAAGAGGAAAACGCGTAGTGAGAAGGTTTATGGAGGACGATGTTCGTGTTGGGTTTAGTGCACGTAGAGGCTTCAGAATTGGTGTTGGCCCTTATGTTGGCCTAAGGTTAAGCAACAAGGCAAAATACATCTATCGTAATGATGATGGTAGACAGAAGGATAAAGAAAAAGGCGGGTTCTTCGTGAACGATTTCCGATACGGGCTAAGAGCGCAAATAGGAATTAATGGTTTCGATATGTTCATGACTTACGACATGAATGAGCTATTTGAAGAAGGGAGAGGTCCGCAGCTAAACCCAATAACCATAGGAGTTACTTTTTAAACTCTTTAAGAATAATACTTGAAAGGGATATTTAAACCTCGGTTTGGATATCCCTTTTTTTCTCCCTTTACGCCTAATCTATAGCAATGAACACATCTACTTCTGCATCGCTCCAGTTAGCACTTCTTTCGTCATATACCTCAAAATCGTAGGTGAAACTCCTGTTCACATTACTCGACCAAACAGACTTCCATACATCGGTAATACACTCCGGCATCACTCCTTTAGCCAAAAACCTTTGATATGTCTGACTTGGTACGGTTAAGGTTTGCAAACCGGTTGGAACGGTTGCGTTTTCAGGTACTGCACAACCAATAAAGTAAGAAAATGGCTGATTTTCATCTCCATCATAATCAAAATACACTGCATATATAGCGTTATTGAGCTTACCTGCTATCTGATCTGCAATAGCTTCCTTTTCAAACTTTTGCCATAACTCCCCACAGTCTTTACTAGACTGCCCGTTCTCATTGCTCGTTTTTCCAGCAAGTCTCAAACCTATAAGCCTGATTGGTTCCAATTGTGTGTTTTTCATATAAAAATGGTTATTTGTTTTACTATGCTTCCATCCACTTTTTCTCATCCCCCTTAAGCTTAAGGAGTTTAGAAAAGTACCTGCCAGAAGGTCGGTTGGCTGTAATTAAAATCAAAAACAAGGTAAAGACAAGCGCGTAAATCATGTCTCCTTTTTCGTACAATCCATAAGCACCTATTCCAGCACCCAGTGCCCATAATACATTCCTATAGATTATCGGCTTCTTGAGCATTTTCAGCCTCACGTCTAACTCCTTTACCTTGTCTGTTGCTCTACGCACATCTCTAGTCCAAGTAGCAGTTGTTCTTACAATAATGTATCCTACCCCAATGAACATTACTCCATGAAACATCAGGTCTGGATTCTCAAAAACTACAGATCGGAGGCTACCATTTCCATCTTTCTCAAGAAAAACCCAGCCAAAGGCTAAAAGTGGGAGCACTAAAAAAAGATAAACAACAGACTCTAACTGCTTGATAAAAGTACTTTTATTGAATTGCGGGTCGCTTAATTCCATAGAGTGTCTATATTAGCCAAATTCGAATACTTGCTAACACCTGTTAGCCTCATTACTTTTGTTAAATGGAAACTGTGGTAAAGAAAACGCGCAAGCAACAAATAGAAGAAAAAGCTACCAAACTATTTCGACAAAAAGGCTACGCGGCCACTTCTATGAGAGACCTTGCTCAGGTGCTAGGCATAGAAGCGGCCAGTCTTTATTCACACATCAAATCTAAGGAAGAAATACTTCAAAAGATATGTTTCCGAATGGCAGATGAATTTTTTGACGCCTGGAAAGAAGTAGAAATGGAGTCGGGCAACCATGCTGCTAAAATGGAAAAGGCTGCTATTTGCTATGTAAAAGTGATTACTAAAAACACTGATGCTTCTGCCGTTTTCTTTCACGAATGGAGACACTTAAGTGAGCCATACCTTTCGGAATTTTTGGCCATGAAAAACGACTATGAAGGCAGGTTTATAAAAATCCTCAGAGACGGTATGCAAAGCGGTGAGTTTCACGAAGCAGATGAAAAATTTATGATGCTTACCATTCTATCATCACTTAACTGGACCCACAACTGGTACAAACCCACAGGAAATTTAAGCCCAGAAGAGGTTGGCTCAAAACTGGCCAACCTAATTCTTAATGGCCTCAAAAAGTAGCCTATACTTTTTCCCAGAGACTATCTACAAACAACTCTTTGCTATCAGTAAAGTGGCGAACAATTTTGAAACCAGCATACTGAGCAAATTCTTCGATCATTTGGAATGAGTATTTCTGAGAAACCTCAGTGTGAATAGCCTCCCATTGCTTGAGTTCTAGTGTATAATCAATTGCTTTGAAGTGAACCTGCTGAGCCTCTCTACTCACCAAATAGCTCTTGGTCTCTCCCGTAATAGGGTTATAAGTTGGGTAATGCTGAAACTTATCTACATCGAAGTCAGCATCTAATTCATCGTTAATTCTCTTTAGTAAGTTGAGGTTGAAATCTCTCGTAACACCTTCTCTATCATCATAAGCAGCAAGCACTACTCTAGGGTCTTTCATTAGATCGAAACCTATGAACAGCATATCTCCGCTAGAGAGATTATTACTCAATTCTTTAAGAAAATTCTTACCCGCTTCTAGCCCGAAGTTACCAATGGTTGAGCCAAGAAAAAGCAGTACCTCCTTTTGTAGGTGGTTAGAATTAAGCTCGCTTAATGCTTTAAAATAATCTCCTTGAATGCAATCTATCTTTAGGTTAGGAACTGCCTTGAGCACCCCCTCCTCTAATTGATTCAGTACACTTTGAGAAATATCTATAGGACTGTAAACAAAGTCGGTGCCCTCATTTACGAAGTGCTCTAGTAGTACTTTTGTCTTAGTTCCATCGCCAGCACCTAATTCAACCAACCTAAAGTTAGCATCGCCCCCTAAGAAGCTTTTTAAAATTTCAGCCCTATGGCTTTTTACAATTTCCATTTCCGCCCTAGTGAGATAGTACTCATCTAAAGCCATAATTTTCTGAAAAAGTCTATCCCCTTCGGCATTATAAAAATACATTGAAGGGAGTTGCTTTGGGGTTTGGTTTAAAGCATTCACTACATCTTTTGCGAACGTCTTGTTAACCTCTATTGTATGCTCCATGTTAGGTGAATTCTGCCAGTCTAAAACCTGTGAAATGCCAACGCAGGTGTGGATGAAAAAAGTTTCTGTAAGTTGGCCTAATATGATTGGCCATGGTAGCAAATGAGCCTCCTCTTAGCACCATTTGGTTAATCATGAATTTACCATTGTATTCGCCTAAGGCGCCATCTACTTTTTGGTAATGCGGGTAAGGCAAGTAAGCCGAATTGGTCCACTCCCAAGCATCGCCATAGAACTGTGGGTTAGCGCCCACTCTTGGCATAGTTCGGAAGTTGCGGCTGTCCATAAAATTGGCCTCCGCAGGTATTTCTGGCGAGTGAAGCTTACAAGCTACTTCCCACTCAAATTCCGTAGGTAATCTCATCCCCTTCCACTTGGCAAAAGCGTCTGCCTCATAAAAACTAATATGAGTTACCGGCTCATCGAGATTCAGTTTCTCCTTTCCTCCAAGCGTAAAGTAGAACCACTCTCCCTCCTCTTTTATCCAGTAAAAAGGAGCTCTAATATTCTCTTTCTTTACCCACTCATGGCCCTCCATTAGCCAATGGTTGAAATTTCCGTAGCCACTATCTTCAACAAACTCCAGAAACTCGCCATTAGTAACCAACCTATCCTGAACCTGAAATCCGGGCAGATAAACTTTGTGCTTACCTTCCTCATTATCGAAATGAAAATCTTTACCCTCATAGCCAACCTCATAAACACCTTCATCAACCCTAAGCCAGTTGGTCTTTAAATTAGGTTGATAGTCGGGAAGGTTGCTCCTCTTATAAGTAGGAAATAACGGATTGATGCCTAAAATATGCTTGATGTCGTACACCATCAATTCTTGATGCTGTTGCTCGTGGTTAAGTCCAATTTCAAAAACATTCAACTGCTCTTCATTGAGCTCAGTGGTTTTTAAAAATTGCAACATGCTATCATCAACATAGCTTCTGTAAGCCATGATTTCCTTAACCCAAGGGCGACTCAATACTCCGCGTTCCGAGCGAATCCACCGATCTCCCTCATTTTCATAATAGCTATTAAATAAGAAGGGGTAATCGTCATCGAATAAGCGGTAATCTGAGACATACTTTTTAAGAATGAAAATCTCAAAAAACCATGTTGTGTGAGCCAAGTGCCACTTAGGGGGGCTCACGTCTACTACGGGTTGAACCACAAAATCTTCAGGCTGAAGCGGTTCACAGATTTCTAAGGTAAGTTGCCTTACTTCATTAAAACGGTTGGTAAGTTCTTGCTGCCGACCTACCTGGGCTGTGGAAATATCCATATTGTGAGTTAATGAATATAGAACACAAACCCAAAGCCAATGGTTTAGGAAAACCTAAAAGGTCGGGAGAATAACAGAAAGATAATGTAGAGAAAGGTCTGTTAACCTATCTCCACTACAACATCGTCAGTCATAGGATGCCCCACACAGAGAAGCACATAGCCCTCTTCCAGCTCCGCTTCAGAAAGGCCATCACTAGCATCCATTTTCACTTTACCCGATACACATTTACCTCTACAAGCAGTACACAATCCGCTTTGGCAAGAGAACGGAAGGTCTATCATTTCATCTAAACCCTTCTCAAGAATAGTCTCTTTTGGTTCAACAGTATATTTGTGCTCTTCTCCATCTAGAATAACCGTAACCTCTCTTGCTACAATTTCTTCAGATTCATTAGTAGGCTCAACCGCACTTGAGCTTGGCGTAAAGCTTTCCTTTCTAATCAGTCCTTCAGCAACACCAAGGTTTTTAAGTGAGTTAATGGCTATATCCATCATCGGAGTAGGCCCACAAACAAAGTATTCTGCCTGAGCATCGTTAACAGACTCTTTTACCTGCTGAACAATAGATTGAGAAATATAGCCTTGGTGCTGTCCGTAATTATCGTCATTACTCTCCAGCACATGTATTACTTCCAGTTGAGCGAATCGGTCTTTTAAAGCCTCTAATTGTGACTTGAAAATGATAGATCCGGCATTTCTATTGGCATATAACAAAGTCACTTTTGAGTTTGGCTCAATGTTCAAAGCCGATTTTGCTAAAGACATCATGGGTGTAATTCCACTTCCTCCAGCAATTAGAACTATGTTTCTAGAATTATTGGCTGAGAATTCTGTAGTGAAATTTCCTAAAGGTGGAATAACCTGCATTGTATCTCCAGCTTTCACTTCTGAATTCAAGTAATTAGAAACAATACCCCCCTCTACTCTCTTTACTGCCACAGCTGGAAACTCGTCTACTTCTGGTGAAGAACAAACCGAATAAGACCTTCTTTCCTCTTTCCCATTAACATTTACAATAAGGGTAAAGAACTGACCAGCCTTATAATTAATCTTACCATTCTCTGGGTTTTCAAAATGAATAGAAACAGCATCAGCGGTTTCCTTCACCACATTCTTCACCTTGAGACTGATAATGCCAGTATCCTGTTTTTCAATCTTATCTTTCTTCTTCTTGAATAAGCCAAAAGCCATAGTTATCTATTTTCTCGTGTAAGAACCCAATGTAAACCAAAGGGTTCATTTGCTGGCAAAAATAATGAGTAATGCCTTACGAATGAAGTATATGCCAATACATTGCCTTTGATTTCTCAGGTTCAAGAATTTGGATTGCTTATCTTTGCGCTTTCCAAAAAAATAATCGCTTTTCATGGATTTAAGCAGCTTAACAGGCATTTCTCCGGTAGACGGAAGATACAGAAGAGTAACCGCAGACTTAGCGGCTTACTACTCAGAGTTCGCTCTTATTAAATACAGAGTAGAGGTTGAAGTAGAGTACTTTATTGCGCTTTGCGAAATGCCACTCCCTCAGCTTGAAGGAGTAAACCAAAACGTTTTTGAAGACCTAAGAAATGTCTACAGAAACTTTAGCATTTCTGATGCTCAAAGCATTAAGGAAATAGAAAAAACAACCAACCATGATGTAAAAGCGGTTGAGTATTTCTTGAAAGAAAAATTTGATGGCCTAGGACTAAGCGATGTGAAAGAGTTTATTCACTTTGGACTAACCTCGCAAGACATTAACAACACTTCAGTTCCTCTTTCATTGAAACGAGGACTGCATGAAGTAATTGAGCCTGCTATTTTAGAGGTTAATGACCTTATTAAGCAAATGGCTGAAAGCTGGAAAGAAGTTTCCATGTTAGCCAAAACTCACGGACAACCTGCTTCTCCTACTAGGCTAGGTAAAGAAATGGTTGTATTTTCTACTCGGGTTGAAGAGCAATTGGTATACCTTGGTGATATTCCGTTTGCAGCTAAGTTCGGTGGCGCCACTGGTAATTTCAATGCTCACCATGTAGCCTACCCTGAAACTAATTGGATTGAATTCGGTGATAACTTTGTAAAGGAGTACTTAGGACTTCATAGAAGTCATCCTACTACTCAAATTGAGCATTATGATCACTTGGCTGCATTGTTTGATGTACTAAAAAGGATTAACACCATTCTGCTCGATTTCTCTAAAGACATCTGGCAGTATGTTTCCATGAACTACTTCAAACAGAAAATCAAAGAGGGTGAAGTTGGCTCATCGGCCATGCCACACAAAGTAAACCCTATAGACTTTGAAAATGCTGAAGGGAACTTCGGGATTGCTAATGCTGTATTTGAGCACTTGTCTGCTAAACTCCCAATTTCACGACTCCAGAGAGACCTTACCGATTCTACCGTACTAAGAAATGTTGGTGTTCCACTGGGCCACACTCTAATTGGCCTAAAGTCTCTAGTAAAAGGAATTAACAAGCTTGAGTTGAACCAAACAGCAATAGATGCCGACTTAGAAGATAACTGGGCTGTAGTTGCAGAGGCCATCCAGACTATTCTTAGAAGAGAGGGCTACCCTAAACCTTATGAGGCACTTAAAGGGCTAACTCGCACAAATTCTAAAATCACAGAACAGACTATTAAGGAGTTTATTCAAACCCTGAATGTGAGCGAAGAAGTGAAGGAAGAGTTGGGAAGAATTACCCCGTTCAACTACACAGGTATGTAAAAAAGGAAAGCCCCGGACATCAAGTCACGGGGCCTTCGAATAGACAAAATCTATTTCTATTTATCTCTTCGGCTGAACCTCAATCACTGAGTCAGTCTTAGGATCATACTCCAATAATGGATTGTAAAGCAATTCATTATTACGGAAGTCATAAAGAGTTAAGCTTCTCAACTCATAATAAGCAACCCAATACTGTTGCAGAGCACTCACATAGTTTCTTACTGCTGAGTCCTTTGTTTCACGAGCATTGTTTAATTCCAAAATCCCAACTTTACCAGCCAAGTACCTTCCATTAGTAATTTCAAATCCCTTTAAAGCAATAGCTTGCCTTTTCTCAGCTATCTCAATTTGATTTCTAATCTGATCGAAGTTTCTAACAGCATTAGTAATCTCTTGCTCAAAGTTGATCTCGTTTTGCTCTACTGTAAACTCAGTATTTGTTTGTCTTGCTTTTGCTTGGTTCATTCTAGCCTTGTTTCTACCTCCATCCAAAATAGGAAGGGTGAAAAATAAGTTAACCGTAGAACCCGTAGCTACATTATTACCGTCATAGACATCCCCTAAATCAGTAGTCTGTGCACTATTATATCCAAAAGTTGCTCCTAGACTAGCATTAAACCTTTGAGCTCTAGCGGAGGCTACTTGTCTCTCAGCCTCTAATCTTTGAATCCTAAAGTCAAGAAATTCTGCCCTATTATCCTTAGCGTATTGTAAAGCTTCTTCAGCATCTATGTAGAACTCAGGAACTTCAGCAGGAGGAACTAACTCAAGGCTTACATCATCTCTCAAGCCTATAAAATTCCTCAATTCTAATGAAGTAGATTGAACATCTAATCTTGCTTGTTGCGCTTCAGTCTGAGCAGTCAACAAGTTCAGTTCTGTTTGAAGCAGCTGATCTTCAGTTGATGTACCAATATTATATCTTCCCTCTTCTATACGATAGATGGTATCATTGGACTGTTCGTTTTGAATAGCAATTTCTAGGTTCTTTTGTTCAACCAATAGCCTAAAGAAGAACTGCGCTGCAATTCTAGAAGTCTCTTCCATAGCTTGTACATAACTTCTTTTGGATTGCTCATATTCCAATGGAGCTATTTGCCTATTCCACTTGAATTCATTAACAGCAAACAAAGGCTGTTCTATAGAAAAGCTCACTGGATCACCTTGATACCTAGTAACATCTCCATCATAATCATCGAATCGCTGAAGCCTCGTATCTACAGAAACTGTTGTATTAGTCCAAGGTAATACCTGCTCCAAGCCAAGTCGAAGCTCTGAATTATTTTGGTTAACAGTTCTATACTGAACCGAACCATCTGGCTGAATAATAGGAGTTGCTCTATTGACATATGCAGGTAGAGTACCTCTTAATAAAAGCTGTGGTCTCATTTGAGATTTAAAAACCTGATTACTCCAATAACCTAATATTCTGGAAGTCTCTGCTTGCTTAGCACTTCTCGAGTTCTCCTTTGCTAAACGGATTGTTTCTTCTAGTGTAAGCACTTTTTTTTCTTGAGATAGTGATACACTAACCAAGCAACAAAGTGCTGCAATTGTAAAAATGACCTTTTTCATATTGTTAAATGGTTTATTCGTGTCTTAATGATGTGATAGGATCTTGGCTTGCAGCTCTTCTTGCAGGGGTAATTCCGAAGACCAACCCTACTGTAGCAGCAACACCAAATGAAATAAAAATAGATGTAAGGCTAATTGCCGTTGGAAAGTCTGCCAAGCTAGACACCGCATAGGCCAAAACTATACCTAAAATTACACCCACTATTCCTCCAGTAATCGAAATCATTACGGCTTCAAAAAGAAACTGCATAACAATATCTGATGATTTAGCGCCAATAGAAAGTCTCAATCCGATTTCTTTGATTCGCTCCATCACAGAGGCCAACATAATATTCATAATACCAATACCACCAACCAGTAGAGAGATTGCAGCAATTGCAGCCAATACAATATTGAAAATATTCTGTGTTCTCTGCTGTTGTTTCAACAGCAACTCAGGTATGGTAATTTCAAAATCTACCACCCCATAATGCCTTCTTTCTAACATTCTGGCCAAAACATCGGCAGTAGGGTTTAACTTTTCAGATTCTTCAACCTGCACCACAAGTCTATCTATTTGGTGATAGTTTGTAGGCTTGCTGTCGCTGCTACTGTTATCCGATGAGCTAAAAGAAATCATGCCTCTAAAGCCACCGAATACGCTTATTCCACCAAAGCTTTTCTTCAATCCAGAGCCCGTTACCAAGTCTCTATTAATGTAGCGGATAAGAACTGTTTGAATTGGGGTGTAAACATCCATGTTGTAGTCTCTAATACCTAGATTAGATATGGCCTTTTCAGAGATAAATCTTTCCTTAAGCACACCAATAACTTCTAACCATTGGTTACCCACCTTAATCTTTTGACCAATAGGGTTTTCTCTTGGAAAGAATTTAGAAGCTATCCCTTTGCCAATAATACATACTGGCATACCAAGCTCTAGCTGTTTATCGTTGAACATTTCTCCATCTAACAGCTCAAAATTTGCTACTTCAAAATAAGAGGGTTCAACACCCACAAGCTTTGAGCTTCTTCTTATTCCATTCTTTATAATGTAGCTCTCTAACATAATTTCAGGGCTCAATTTCTGAACCCCTGGAATGGTTTTCTTAATGCTCTCTACATCTAGAAGCTTAAGGCCTGGAGAAAACTTCTTAGACTCCTCTTCTTCAGAGGCGCCAATCTTCTGCTCTACTTGTTCTATGTTAGGCTGAACAATTATATTATTCACCCCAACTAGTTCTATTTGTTCCAAAATTTCACTTTGCGCACCATTACCAATGGCTAGCATGGCAATTACAGCTGCCACACCGAAGATGATACCCAATGCTGTAAGTAAAGACCTTACTTGGTTGGCTATCACTGCCTCTAGCGCAATGTAGAAATTGGACATTATACTTTTCTTATTCATAAAAAGAGGGCTTCAATGATTAATTACCTGCCTGACCAGATCTTGCAGCTCCTGACCCACCTTGTGGTCTTTGACCACCTCTTGAGCCACCACGACCATTCATCATATTCTGAAGTTGAGAAGGGTCTGTGATACCTCTGTCTTTCAATCTTTGGATCATATCTTCAGACATAGGCTGACCATTTGGTAATACCCACTTAGAATCATCTAACATATTTTCAGGCTCAGTAACCTCATACTTCTGGTTTCTAGTACCGTTTAGTTCAGGGATAAGCTTAGGCTCTTTTCCTTCTATTCCTTCAGGTCTAGAAAGGTAAAGCACATCACCTTCTTCTACACCCATTTCTATTACTGCCTCGTTACTGTTAGTTAACCCAACTTTCACCTCTTGAAGCGTACCGTTCTTCTTGATAACGTAGTTAATTGAATCATTATAAGTGTTCAAACACTCTAATGGAACATACACTACATCTTCCAATTTCTGAGTAATAATAATATTACTAGTAGTCATGGCTGGTCTTAAGTCACCATCACGCTCGTTTACTCTAGCAATTACTTCAAATACCTTAGCATCAGAGTTAGGGTTCTGCTGACCGACTCTAGCAACTCTAGTTACTCTACCTGTTAATCTTTTCTCAGGGAAAGCGTCTAATCCAATTTCAACTTGTTGGCCTACTTTTACTTTTCTAATATCAACCTCATTGATAAAGGTGGTAGAAATCATACTAGAAAGGTCTGGAAGTTCAGCTACCTCCGGACTCCATACATTAATCTGAGAACCTTCTACTACTCTTTCACTTCCCATTTTGGTATAGATAACCATACCTGCCTGAGGCGCCATAATTGTGAAATCAGACAATACCTCTTGCATATCGTCATAACGATTTTGTCTTCTTCTTAAGTCAGAAGTCTCCTCAATCATTTTAGCCTTAGCCTGCTCAATTTTTAATTGATACTCTTCTTTAGCTCTAACTTTATCTCTTTGAAGCTTTTCTAGCTCATTCTCATATTTCTTGATTGTAGCTGGTGGCTCGTACTGAGACTGATCTAACTGAAGCTGCTTCTCTTCAATTTGATAGTCTAGATTGATCAACTTATCTCTTTCCGCTCTAAGAGTAAGTGCAGTATCGATCTTTGCGTTGTCAAACTCAGCTATTTGTGCATCTAACTGGTCTTTTTCTTGTTGAATTTTATCATAAAGCTCACTCGGGTCTAATTGAGCTACAAAGTCTCCTTCTCTTACCTGAGTACCTTCTTCTACTAATCTTTGAACAGAGATTTGTCTAATTCCATACTCTCGAGCGTTTAGAGGCCCCATAATCTTAGTAGACCTTTCAGCTGAAAGCTCTCCTGTAGATGTTACTTCAACAGTGAATTCACCGCGCTCAGCAGTAGTGAAAAGTGCAGGACCTTCCTCAGCCGAAGACGGGTTAAAAACAGTGGCTGCTACAATGATAACGGTGACAACAACAACACCGAAAATGATCAGTTTCTTCTTCATGACTTTTTGTCTATTCTAAATTCGTTTGCGAAATTATGTTTATTCTTAGTTGGTTTTCGTCCACCTAAAAAACTTTAATGCCTCTGAAATAATTAGTTAGCTGAGACACTTTAAGGTTTAACGGACTTACTACACAACCTCCAACTTTTTTATTTGTTCGTAAGCCCTAGAGCACAAAACCGTTGATTTTTAGATGTTTGCGAGGGTTTAAAGGTTTAATGGAAAATTTCTGATTTATAGGAGCGGTAAATATTATTCATATTTCGGCACATCTCTGTTTGGATGGCGAGCGTCCGAAAATTTAACATGTCTATATTTGTCCGAAACTTAGACAATGAAGAAAATCATAAGTTTAGCGCTGAGGTATATTCCTCGTAAATACCTTCAGTATGTTAGTCACTATTTCTTAAGGTTCATAAGCCTATTCATGAGGGGCAATAATGTTGAGTGCCCTATCTGTGAAATTAGTTACCGAAAGTTTCTGCCATATGGAAGACTGAACCCAAGGCCCAACGCTTTATGCCCTGACTCATTATCTCTAGAGAGACATAGGCTTATGTGGCTTTACCTAAAAGACAAAACCAACTTCTTTACGCAGCCACAAAAGCTGTTGCACATCGCCCCTGAGCTTTGCTTTATAGATAAGTTTAAGGCAATGGATAATCTAGACTATACCACTGCCGACCTAGAGTCTCCTTTAGCAGATGTAAAAATGGATGTTCATGAAATACCATTCGATAACAACACGTTCGATGTGGTGTTTTGCAACCATGTAATGGAGCATGTAGATGACGATATAAAAGCGATGTCCGAGATTCACCGAGTATTAAAGCCTGGAGGCTGGGCAATTATCCAATCTCCGCAGGACTATAGCCGCCAAGAAACACTAGAAGATCCAAGCATTACAGACCCGAAAGAGCGAGAGCGAATCTACTGGCAATCTGATCACGTGAGACTCTTCGGTCTAGATTACGGGAAAAGGTTAGAAAAAGCGGGTTTTAAAGTAACAGAAGATAGATACGTGATGGAACTGCCTACAGAAACAGTAAACAGGTATGCGCTTCCTGCAAATGAAATTATCTATTTCTGCGCAAAGAATTGATTTCCTCTGGGCTTAATTACCTCTGCAATCATTCCCATACCGTAACCAAGGAGTTGCATAAAAGAGCTTATCATGCTGAGAAAGCCCACATTAATATTGTGGCTCTTTAAAGTGCTATGCCAAAATATAATAGTAAAGTACAGGCAGAGCAAAACCGCCCCAACCTTAAACAGTGGCATATATAGCCATAAGGTTGAAAGCCAAACTAACAAACCCAGTACAAAGAATAGAGGCAAGAGGTGCACTAATTTTACCTCACCAGGCCAAAACCTATTTACATTAATCCTAGCCCTTCCGAAAAAATGAAGCTGCTTATATAGCTGACTTAAGCTCGTCCGTCTTTTATGGTAAACAAAAGCATTAGGAATGAGCGCTGTTGAGAAACCTTCCTTCAGTATGCGAATACTGAACTCAATGTCCTCACCCATTCTGGTAATTTTATACCCTTGGGTTTTCTCAAATACTTCTTTGGAAATCCCCATATTGAAGCTCCGGGGATGAAACTTACCAACATGCTTTTTATTACCTCTAATACCGCCAGTAGTTAAAGGAGAAGTCATTGAATAACTAATCGCCTTTTGAAGGTCATTAAAGTCTGGGTGCGCCTTATCAGGCCCTCCAAAGGCATCTACCTTATTACTCTCTAGAAATGAATCTACTTCTTTAAAGTAGTCTTTGGGAATAATACAGTCGGAATCAAATACTACAATGTAATCACCCTTGGCCTTTGCGAAACCATAGTTACGAGTAAACCCTTGACCTGAATTTTCTTTGAAGAAATAGTAAAGATTCAACTTAGAGCGGTAAGTATCCACTACATCTAAACACTTATTGGTTGAACCATCCTCAATAATTAACACTTCAAAATTAGTAAAGGTCTGTTGGGTCAATGACTCAAGTAGTTCAGCAACTTCCTGTGGTCTATTATAAACAGGAACAACTACAGAATAGAAAAGCATTAGTCTAAACCTATGGTTTCTTCAACAATATAGTCGCTCTTACGTGTGTTGTTCATTACCATCATTTCTCCTATAAAACCAGCCAGAAACAATTGCACACCAATGATAATTGCAGCTATTGCAAGAAAAAACAAAGGTTGATCAACCACATCTCTATAGTCAGATGAATGTAGAATATAAATGGCGTGTATCTTTTCCCATACAATCCATAGCACCATTAAGAATCCGAGCAGGAATGAAAGAGTGCCCAGGCTACCGAAGAAGTGCATAGGCTTCTTTTTATACTTGCCTACAAAAGTAATTGAAAGCAAATCTAGAAGGCCATACATGCGCTCTAACCCAAACTTTGTCTTCCCATACTTTCGAGCTCTATGCTCAACTACCTTTTCCGTTATTTTCCCAAAGCCATTTCGCTTTGCAATAACCGGAATGTAGCGGTGCTGTTCACCATAGATTTCTAGCGTTTTCACAAGCCTGCTGTCATAAGCCTTTAATCCACAATTAAAATCATGGAGCTTAATATCTGAAATGATTCTAGTTAACCTATTAAAAAACTTAGAAGGTAATGTCTTAGAAATTGGGTCGTGCCTTTTCTTTTTCCAACCAGACACTAAATGTTGACCCGACTTAATCATATTATAAAGTTCGGGAATCTCATCAGGGCTATCCTGAAGGTCTGCATCCATTGTAATAACAACCTCTCCGCTGGTATTTCTGAAACCCGTATTCAATGCGGCCGACTTTCCATTATTTTGCCCAAAGCGTAGTGCCTTTATTGGATGGGTCTTACTCAGCGCTTGAATCACCTGCCAAGAAGAGTCAGTACTTCCATCGTCTACCAACACTATCTCATAAGAAAAGCCATGTGACCTATTCACACGGCTTATCCATTCAATGAGTTCTGGTAGTGACTCGTCTTCGTTGAAGAGCGGTATTACTATAGAAAGATCAATCAATTTAGAATTCTTCTGCTTCGTTCTTGTTGATAGCTGAAACAATGGATCCCCAAATCAGCCCACCTAACAAAACTAGGATGATACCAACAATTAAACCAATCTCTGGGTTAGAAAATCCTGAAGAAAAGCCACTCATTTGTTCAATTTGCTCTTCAGACATTCCCTGCTCTCTCCATGCATCTTGCATGGCTTGGGCAATTCTGTCAGTTACACCAGGATCTATAACTTTTACATAAATGTAATTTACTACACTCCTCAAAACCCCAGCAATTAGGGCGGCAGTAATACATATTCTAAAGCCCTCTCCAAAGGTCATGTAGCCACCGTTATCTCGCTTGAATTCTTTAGTTGCCATAACATAGCAGAAAATAGCAACTGCAATAAGTAAGAAACCAGTCCACTGAGCTTGAACCTCAAGAATTAAGGGAACTAGAGCTATTACTAAGGTTACAAGCCCATAGATAAGCCCCCACTTTTTAGCGTATTGTCCGGTAGAAATCTCGTTTTCCATTGTTTGATGATTAAGGTTGATAGTTTCAAAAAATTCTTAATAACATCAAGTTAACTCCAAAATATCTAATTCACGAAATTTTTCCTTGAACGACATATACTAAAGATTAACGCATTTATCTGGGCTTGTGAGTTCTCAGAATTATAGAAAATATTGGAGCCAAAAAGAAACCTATGAGTACTCGCTTAATAAACTCGCTCCAGACATCATCAAAGGCTGAAATTTCTTTTAGGCCTTCTACCCGAGTATTGTAGCTATCTTCTCCGAACTGATCTATCCACTGATCTTTCTGAGTAATGACCAGTTCTCTCTGAAAGTCCAACTTATCTTGCAAGTAAGAAGGCTCAATCACATTAATAAATATTAAATACAATAGGGTGAAAACCAGTGCCATGCTCACATAGCTCAAAAAAGCAATGGACATTCCATGGTAAAACCGGAGTTCGCCATCGTTATGATATTTTTTGAATTCCTTGATTGGTAGAAAGGTAAAGAAACCTATAACTACTACAGAGATAATCAAAGTTATTAGACTCCATCCAGGAATTCCTAGGTAGTGAAAAATAACAAAGGCTAGCATAAGCATTAAGCCTCCTACAGCTCCATACTGAACTCCTAGGCGAGGAATAATTGGTCTAACTTTCATTTCAATTCAATATCAACTGACCATTATTAACTATTCCCAAGACTTTCCCTTTAAGTTGCTTACCATAGAAAGGAGATGCCACACTCTTGGATTTGTTGGTTTGAGAGTCCAAAGTCCACGCATCTTCAGTAAATAGTGTCAAACAAGCATTCTGTCCCTCTTCAATTTTAGGCACCTGCATGTTCAACAACTCTCTTGGCTTGGTAGTGAATAACTCTATATAATCCTCAGTTCTGCTTCCAAATACTTCAGATAAAACTGAAAAGAAAGGCTGCTGATTACTAGAACCAAAGTCAGCTAGATCAAACTCGAGTTTCTTACTTTCCTCATCATGTGGAATATGATCCGACACTATACAATCTACAGTTCCATCCTTGACCGCTTCAATAAGAGCAATTCTATCATTCTCGGTTCGGTATGGAGGGTTAACTTTCAGGTTGGTATCATAATCGGAAAGGTCTTGCTCCGTGAACTGCAAGTAATTAACACCTACATCACACGTAACATTTAGTCCTTTAGATTTCGCTGCTCTAATCAGCTCAATTCCTTCTCTGCTCGAAACCAAACTAAAGTGCAGCCTACCACCTGCATATTCTAGCAACTTCAGATCTCGATCAATCATAACCGTTTCGGCCAAAACTGGCATTCCTTTTAGTCCAAGCAATGTACTGGAATGACCTTCATTCATATGGCCAAAAGCAGTCAACATCTGATCTTCTGCCTTGTTTATTAACAGCCCGTTGAACTTTTGTAAGTACTGAAGGCCTTTAAGCATGATATCAGTATGCCATATCGGCTTTAATCCATCTCCAAAACAAACTGCACCTGCCGTAAACAAGTCAATCATTTCTGTTAGCTCTTTGCCCTCACACTCCAGTGTTACTGCAGCCATAGGATGCAGTTGAACCGAAGAGGTTTTATTCCACTTAGAAAAGTAAGAAATAGCATTCTTTGAACTTGTTACTGGCTGTGTATTTGGAAGAAGGACTACATCCGTAAACCCACCAGCAGCCGCAACTGCAGATCCAGAATCTAAATCTTCTTTATGTTCATTACCTGGGTCTTGATAATGTGCTCTCATATCAATCCAACCGATCGATACCTTAAGGCCTTTTGCACTAATTACTTCCCCATCAAAACTAATATTGTCATCAATCTGCTTGATGATCCCATTAGAGATTAAAATGTCTTTTTGAGATTGATGAAATGGGGAAAACTTATCTATAATTTGAGCGGAACGGATCAAAAACTCCATGCTACAAATATCGGATTAAAATTATTTCCACAAAAAGAAAAAAGAGAGCTCCAAGCAAAGCATACTTCCACAAAGATTTACCTATAATTTTAGCCTCAAGAAACCTCTTTACGTCTCCATCCCCTTCTAGTCCCATTACAGTCACATGATTTAGTTCGGCCAATTCACTAAAGATGGCAGGATCTAATGGTGATAGGTCGGACTCACTTTTCGGAATATTGAAAGAAAGGGTCCCAACGGACTCACTCCCCTGCATAAGTGAATAATGACCAGCTCTTATTAAATCCTTCGGAATCTCCAATACTAATCTATCACCATCAATTCTTTGGTCTGGAGTAAGCTGGCCAGCTTCCGAGCTCATTTGAAAAATGGAACCAGGGTTAACTTCATCTATTGGAAAAAATACCGTTTCACTGTCAGTGTAATAGTAAAGGTTAGAGAGATTTACCTTACTACCTAAAGCCAATTTATACATAACTGGTACGAATAAAGCATGACTAGGGAAAGAAGAATATTTTATATCGAACGGAGAAGCAAAAAAGAAGAGATTTCCATCTGAAATAACTTTCGAAAGATAACTCCGTCCATTTACAAACTGTAGATAATCAAGTTCTGAATTTAACACCCTAAAAGAAACGGTAGCCTCTGGCATTTCTATATTCTCGTCTTCATCTTCAAAAACACCTTGATAAAGTGGGTTTTCAAAGTCTGGAGAAGATAGCTTAACCCTCTCTTGAGATTCAGCATTAGCTCTAATCCCTAGCCGAGACAGCTCTCCCTCACCACTTTCAGCGCTTGGAATAACTACAACCGTACCACCTGACTCTAATAAGCCATTCACCGAACTGATCAACTGATTAGATGGTTTTTGGATTTGATTTATAAGCAGAAAATTAGCTGAGGACAATAATTCATTATCTACAAACCTAGAATCTATTCTATCGAACTGAAAGGCCTCATTATCTTCAAAAAGAGCGCTTAGAAAGCTGGGAGAATTCTCATCATAAACTTCTATTACTCTTACCCTATCAACTTTATTAATTGATAAATAGAAAGAGTTGTCAAACTGTAAGGTAGGATCTTCAATTTGTAGTTCTATCCTTTCCAGACCTGGCAAGGCACCCTGCAACTCAAACACATGATTAGCAACCAACTGATTTCCAAAATCAACCTCTCCAGTCCCATAAAGCTGACCATCAATCAACAATTTAATATTGACTTCCTCATTATCTCTGTAGTTTCTTCTCAACGTAACATTAAGCAGGTTCGAGAACTTTCCAGATAAATAAGAATTCTCCAAAAATACGCTATCAACAAAAACATTATCCAATGACTCCGACTGAATAAGCTTAACAAAGTACTGGTTGACACTATCTTTCCTAATGGAGGTAAAATCGGATTTACCCTGAAAATCAGAAAGAAGGTAAACATCACCAACAAAATCACTACCCTTAATCCTGCTATATAACTCCTGAGCATCTCTATCTACACCAACCTGCTCAACCTCCGTCAAAAGCTCCTTCAAGGACTCCCTAGTAAAGCCAGTCGTTAAGGAATTCCCGTATGCATTTTCTACGAAATGAAAAGACGCGCCTTCAGGATAAGAATCAGCTATTGAACTTCCATCATTGACTATTTCATCAAAATTAGACGCTCCGTTATCTCCTTGCGCAGACAGACTTAAAGAGTTATCTAGATAAATGAGCACATCGGTCCCAAGGCTAGCACTGGTACTATCATCCTTAATAACCGGTTGAGCAAAAGCAATAACCAATAAGGATATCGCCATAATTCTGCTAAACAACACCAATAATTCTATAGGCTTTCTTTTTGCCGAACTCTCTTCCTTAATTCTCCTTAACAAAGTGGTATTAGAAAACTCAACTCTTTTTACCCTCCTAAGATTAAATAGATGAATTATTATCGGTATAACCACTGCTAAGAGCCCCCAGAACCCCAAATCATTTAAGAAGATAATAGTTGTGATAGTAGCTATCATGCAAAGAGTTTGAGTGATAAGCCGAAGCTAAAAAATATTCACTACAAAAGGACACGGAGTTTCACCCGTTCATCAAATTCCTCCTACTGACAGCTAAAAAAAATGGGCATAAAAAAAGGGTCACTTAAAAAGTGACCCTTAGATCAATAAGGTTGGCGACTACTTACTCTCCCACCGGTAAAGGCAGTACCATCAGCGCAAGTGGGCTTAACTTCTCTGTTCGGAATGGAAAGAGGTGGGCCCCACCGCTATAATCACCATAAAATCTTAAATATTTTATGACATATTAATTGTAAGAGTATCACACAAGATTAGGTGTTGCAGGCTGTCCCTGTAAACAAGGACAGCCATGCGTTACGGAAAGTCTACGGGTAATTAGTACTGCTCAGCTATGACATTTCTGCCTTTACACCTGCAGCCTATCAACGTCATCATCTATAACGTCCCTTAAAGGAAGTCTCATCTCGAGGGGAGTTTCGCACTTAGATGCTTTCAGCGCTTATCTCTGCCCAACGTAGCTACCCAGCAATGCACCTGGCGGCACAACTGGTACACCAGCGGTTAGTCCAACTCGGTCCTCTCGTACTAAAGTCAGGTCCTCTCAAACTTCCAACGCCCACAACAGATAGAGACCGAACTGTCTCACGACGTTCTGAACCCAGCTCGCGTGCCACTTTAATGGGCGAACAGCCCAACCCTTGGGACCTTCTCCAGCCCCAGGATGTGACGAGCCGACATCGAGGTGCCAAACCTCCCCGTCGATGTGAGCTCTTGGGGGAGATCAGCCTGTTATCCCCAGAGTACCTTTTATCCTTTGAGCGATGGCCCTTCCATGCGGAACCACCGGATCACTATATCCGTCTTTCGACCCTGATCGGCTTGTAGGCCTCACAGTCAAGCACCCTTTTGCTATTGCACTCTGCGCACGGTTACCAAGCGTGCTGAGGGTACCTTTGAAAGCCTCCGTTACTCTTTTGGAGGCGACCACCCCAGTCAAACTACCCACCACACACTGTCTCCCTTTAGGGATTAGGCATCAGATAAATAAAGGGCGGTATTTCACCAACGACTCCAACATGCCTAGCGACACGCCTTCAAAGTCTCCCGCCTATCCTACACATCATTTACCCAATACCAATGTGAAGCTATAGTAAAGGTTCATGGGGTCTTTTCGTCCCGTTGCGGGTAAGCGGCATCTTCACCGCTACTACAATTTCACCGAGCTCGTGGCTGAGACAGTGCCCAGATCGTTACACCATTCGTGCAGGTCGGAACTTACCCGACAAGGAATTTCGCTACCTTAGGACCGTTATAGTTACGGCCGCCGTTTACTGGGGCTTCAGTTCAATGCTTCTCCTTACGGATAACATCCCCCCTTAACCTTCCAGCACCGGGCAGGTGTCAGGCCTTATACTTTATCTTTCGATTTCGCAAAGCCATGTGTTTTTGCTAAACAGTCGCCTGGGCCTTTTCACTGCGGCCTCTCTTTACAGAGGAGGCGCCCCTTCTCCCGAAGTTACAGGGCCATTTTGCCTAGTTCCTTAGCCACGGATCACTCGAGCACCTTAGGATTCTCTCCTTGACTACCTGTGTCGGTTTACGGTACGGGTGCCATATACATTACTTAGAGGTTTTTCTTGGAAGTCTGATTAGGATCACTATCCACGCTGCCGAAGCATTGTGGTACTATCAGGTTCAGCTAGTCTGGCGGATTTGCCTACCAAACCAATACCTACTCCCTTTAACGAACTATTCCGTCAGTTCGCGGATCTTTCACTACTCCGTCACCCCATCGCTGCATATGCCAGTATTGGAATATTAACC